>JAOPKE010000002.1 GCA_025517465.1 Halobacteria archaeon HArc-gm2 | reverse complement strand
CTCTCGTCATCTGCTCACGGGCGCGAAGCGCCCGTTCGCATGGTTCGTGGGACTCTTCGAGTCCCACGCTCATCACGAAAATCTTCGATTTTCGGACGACAACGAGCCGCGGGAGGTGAGACGGGCGGGGCTTTCTGGTTGTAGTTGTGGCCGATTCCGTCGTTCTCGGAGCCACCATCCATAGATCGTAGGCGAACAATCAAGGCCCGTCCCGCGAGACCTGCTAGCATGGATTTCGCGCCGACGCAGGAACAGCGCCAGATACAGGAGATGGTCGCGGAGTTCGTCGACGAAGAGGTCGTCCCCAGAGCGGCCGAAATCGACGAGACCGACGAGTTCCCACGGGACCTCGTCGACCAGATGGCCGACCTCGGGCTGATGGGGATGCCGATTTCCGAGGAGTACGGCGGTGCGGGGCTGGACTACCACTCCTACGCCATGGCGCTCGAAGAGATATCGCGGGGGAGTGGCGGCCTCGGCACCATCGTCGCCGCGCACATCTCCCTGGCCTGTAACATGATCGACGAGTTCGGCGACGAGGTACAGAAAGAGGAGTACCTCGTCCCGCTAGCCGACGGCGAGGAGGTCGGCGCGTTCGCCCTCTCCGAGGCGGGCGCGGGGAGTGACGTGCCGGCGATGGAGACCACCGCGGAACGAGAGGGGGGCGAGTACGTCGTGAACGGCGGGAAGCTCTGGATTTCCAACGGATCCGTCGCGGACACGGTCGTCCTCTTCGCCAAGACCGACCCCGAAGCGGGGAACAGGGGCATCTCGTCGTTCGTCGTCCGGCCCGAGGAGGACGACGGCTTCCACGTCGAGGGGACCGAACACAAACTCGGCGACAAGGGGTGTCCGACGGCGGAGTTGCGCTTCGACGACATGCGACTTCCGGCGGAGCGCCGCCTCGGTGAGGAGGGGCGTGGATTCGTCCACGCGCTCAAGACGCTCAACGGCGGGCGGATCACCATCGCCGCGCGCGGCGTCGGCATCGCCCAGGCTGCCCTCGACGCGGCGCTGGAGTACGCCCAGGAGCGCGAGCAGTTCGACCAGCCCATCAGCGACTTCCAGGCCATCCAGCACAAACTGGCCGACATGGACACGAAGCTCCAGGCCGCGCGCATGCTGATGCACCGGGCCGCGGACCTGAAGATGCGCGACGAAGACTTCGTGAAGGAAGCTGCCCAGGCCAAGCTCTACGCCTCGGAGATCTCCCGCGAGGTCGCCAACGAGGGCATCCAGATCCACGGCGGCTACGGCTACACCAAGGACTTCCCCGCCGAGCGGTTCTACCGCGACGCGAAGCTCAACGAGATCTACGAGGGGACGAGCGAAGTCCTGCGGAACACCATCGCCGACCAGTTGCTGGAGTGACGGCCACGTCCTCATCGTGCCCACCGGCGAGAACGGGCCGGGACCGTATCTAGGTGAGCAGTTCCGAGATCGTGATGTTCCGGTATCGGATCCAGTACATCGTCAGTCCGGTCCCGATCATCCCGGACGAGATGGCCCACGGAACGTCGGTGAGCACGAACGCGAGCACGCCGACGACGGTCAGCAACCAGAACAGCATCGTCACGCCGTCGCCGCCCAGCTGGAGAAGCCGATCGAGTGGAGTTACGATTCGCATGGGTCGGCTGGTGCGTCCCCTCTTAAAAACCTCCGGTCAGGGTAACCAGAGCAACGCGTCGACGGTCGCCCTGACCAGCCAGAACCGCGTTCCGTCGGCGACGTACCGACTCGCGCTGAGCGTCGCCAGGAGCGCCCCGACGCCAGCGCCGAGGAGGAGCGCGATTATCAGCAATCGGCCCGGTGCGAACATCTCGCCGACGCTCCACACGACGATGGCCAGACCGATAGCGAACGGCGCTGCGTCCGTGATTCCGTAGATAGCTGCCCGTCTCCGTCCCATGGCCGTCCGTCACGGAGGCCCGTGAAAAGTCATTCGTCGGTCGGTGGCCCTACTCGTCCAGGTGCTCGCCCATCCACTCGTAGTGTTCGCGCACGCGGCGTTCGCCCGCGTCCGTGAGCGCGTATACGTCCGCGATGCCGTCCTCGTGTTTCTCGACGAACCCCGAATCGACGAGCGCGGAGAGCGCGCCGTAGAAGCTCTTCGGGTCGATGCGTGTGTCGTAGTGGCGTTCGAGGCGGGTTTTGAGCTTCTGTCCCGTGAGTTCGGCCTCCTCGGCGAGGAAGACGCACACGTCCCGCCGCCGCCCGCTCTGGAGCCACCTGGTCATGGACGAGCGAAGGCAGCAGAGCCAGTAGTTCCTTGCGCTTCCCGTCGGCCGGCGCCGACCTCAGCAGTCGCCACGCCAGACGACGGTACTCGTGCGCCGGTCCGGGCCATCCAGCACAGACTCCTCGTCGACGCGTTCGAGCGTGACGGCGCGAACCTGCTCGTCACCGCTGGCGGACCAGCGACGACAGACGTCTCGCCCCAGCGCTGCCACTAACTGGTCGTCGTCTCCCCTGTCGACGTTCGAGGTGAACTTCCGCCAGCGTCCGCGCGGATACCTGTCGCGACCGTCCAGTGGCCCGCCCCAGCGGGCCGCCGAGACGTGACCGGACACGTTGCGTCCCGAGTCGAACGTCGCGTGCGCGACGTACCAGCTCTCCGACTCCGGCGGATTCCCGAACATGTTCCAGGACCGGTCCTCTACGGCCTCGGGTGTACTCGCCGGGGCGTCGACGAGTCCGACGGCGACAGCGTTGAGGAGGAGCATCGACGCCAGCAATCCAGCCAGAAACACTGAGCGCGCTGCTCGCGCCCGCTGTCCGACGGGGAGTTCCACACGACGGGGGTCGACCGAGGGGAGGCCAGTCCGGAGGCGCGTCCACACCGGTTCGGTGGCCGCCTCGACGCGGTCCCACACCGACGGGGGAAGGAAGGGGAGTAACGCAGTGAGAGAGACGAGCGGGAAGATACCCAGGTCCATCGTCAGAAACATGCCGACGTGTCCCGACGCGAACAGCGTTGTTAGCAGGAGTCGGGCCCGGCCGGTGACGACGAGGAGCAGCGGCGAGATGCAGAGCAGTGCGAACCAGCCCAGCGCGGCGAGTTCGAGCAGTGTCGGGTACTGCGCGACGACGGAGGCGAGGCCGACGGTGAACTGGTCCAGTTCGAACACGTACCGGATGGCCTCTCCCCGGGTCCAGGCGTCCGTCCGGAGTTTGAACGCGACGTTGGCGAAGTACACCAGCACCACCTGCACCAGCAACGCCGCAGTCGCGACGGTCGCTATCCACCCGCCTCCATCGTCGTCGGTGTCGGCACTGGCCACGGTGTTGGCGTCGATCGCCCACCGGGCACCGAGCGGGAGGAAGAGTCCCCAGAACAGCAGCCTGCGGAACAGCACGTCGCCGGCGTTGAGGACCATCGGATTGCGGGCGTGCATGGAGACGAGCAACACGAGAGACGCCAGCGTGGCGAGACGAGTCCGGTAGCCGACTAGAACGGCCGTCGCGAACGCCGCGGCAACCAGGAACAGGACGGCCTGCACCCAGACCTCACCGGAGATGGTGTGGATGGACACCGAGCCCATGGTGGGGTACTGGCGGGCCAGGGCCGTTCGCGTGAACACGCCGACGTCGCTGTAGAAGGTCGTAAGGTCGCGCGCTCGCAGGACGAGGTCGAGTAACAGCAGCGTCCCGAGCGAGATACGCAACGCGGCGAGGGCTCTGGGGTCGACGCCGAACCGGCGTTCGAGCCCGTCGCGAACCCGGGCGAGCGTCGACGAACCGGCAGTCGTTCGTTCGGTCACGGAAACGTTCTCGGATGATATCTGCCCACGTCGGGTGAAAAGTCTTCTACTCCTGCGTCGGGTCGGCGGCCGCGGACCGACAGCTTTCACTCCCCCGACGTCGAACTCCCACGCAATGACCGACGCGGAGGCGAATGCGAACGGCGTGACGGCCCGATACTACGAGACCGACACCGAGCGCGTCCTGGCGTTCGAGGGGGACGGCGACGGCGCGACGGGCACCGCCGCCATCGCGCAGAACCGCGAGGGGTACGCGATGCTCAAGGTGCGACCGACGGCCGACGGCGACGAACTCGAACGCTACTACGGCTTCGACATGGCGCTGGACCACGCCGGCGAACTTCTCGGGGTCGACCCGACGGCGCTGCCCGTCCCGGATGCCGCCAGCGACATGGGAATGTAGGAGGCTCCGGCGACGGGAATCGGGCGCGTAGATTCGGCTTACCGCTACTTCCGTTCGCTTTCGGTCGAACCTACCGAGCGCGAGAACCGGCCCATCGGACTTGGCCACGCATAACAAAACCGGATGCGCCGGACGTGTGACTATGGAATCAGCGCACCGGTCGGCGATCAGCGTCGTCTTCGTCCTCCTCCTCGCGGGGACGATGACGGCCGTCGCGGGCGCGCCGGAACCCCAGGCACAGAGCGCCCAGGCCGGGAACGCGACCGACTCGACGACGACGATCTCCGTCTCGGCCGCCGGCGACGTCCAGGCCGAACCCGACGTCGCGGTCCTCCACCTCGAATCGACCGCGACCGCCGAGGAGCCCCAGACCGCCACCGACCGCCTCGCCGCAAACACGTCGCGACTGCGGAACGCACTCCTCGACGCTGGCGTCTCCGAGGACCAGATCCGGACAACCGACTACAACCTCTACGACGCCTCCGATCGCGGTAGCCCCGAGCAGACGCCCAACCAGACGCGATACGTCGCCCAGCAGGGAATCGCCGTCGACGTGACGAACACCAGCCGCGTCGGCGAGCTCGTGGACGTCGCCGTCGCCAGCGGCGCGACCGGCGTCCGCAACGTCGAGTTCACGCTCTCCGAGGAGTCCCAGGCCGACCTCCGGAACCAGGCCCTCGAAGAAGCGATGGGGAGCGCCCGAACCCAGGCCGAGACCCTCGCCGCGACCGAAGACCTCCAGCTAACCGGCGTCAGCTCGATTTCGACGAGTTCCGAGGGGACCCAGCCGTTCGCCTCGCAGGACGTGGCCGCGCTCGAAGCCTCGGGCACCCAGATAGACAGCGGTCCAGTCACCGTCCGGGCGACTGTCCAGGTGACGTACAACGCGACCAGCTAAGGAGCGATTTCCGTTTCAGATGAGCACGTAGGGAACGAGGAACAGCAGCACGAACAGGACGAGCAAGATCAGTCCGTAGCCGGCGGCCGTCGCGGCGGCCGTGAGCCACGTCGGGTGGTCGAACTGGTCGGCGAAGGTGGGCATACTCGTAGTTACCCGTGATAGGCCTTAGTTGTGGGTCTCCAGAAGAGAGCGTACAGGTTCGGTAAGCATACTGCGCCGAACGGAGTGAGGCGCAGTTTCCCCGGAAGCGCCGAAGGCGCTTCCGTCTTTTTCCCCGACGTTTTTCGAGGAGTGGTTCGATCGCGGCGAAGCCGCGACTCGAACCCGACGACGAAAAAGGTCGTTAGGCGAAGGTCTTCGAGACGTCCTCGTCCTCGTCCTCTTCGGCCTCGATCTTCTCCCAGGCGTTCCGGAAGTCGTCCATCTGGACCTCGGTGCGGTCGTCGCGGATAGCGAACATCCCGGCCTCGGTGGTGATGGCCTTGACGTCGGCGCCGGAGACCTCGCCGGCCTCGTCGGCGAGGACCTCGAAGTCGACGTCGTCGGCGACGTTCATGTTGCGCGTGTGGATCTTGAAGATCTGGACGCGGCCCTCGTAGTCGGGCTTGGGGACCTCGATGAGGCGGTCGAAGCGGCCGGGCCGGAGGATGGCCCGGTCGAGCATGTCGAAGCGGTTGGTGGCGGCGATGATCCTGATTTCACCGCGCTCGTCGAAGCCGTCCATCTCCGAGAGCAGTTGCATCATCGTCCGCTGGACCTCGGCGTCGCCGGAGGTCTTGGAGTCGGTCCGCTTGGCGGCGATGGCGTCGATCTCGTCGATGAAGATGACAGCGGGCTCGTGCTGGCGGGCGAGTTCGAAGAGGTCGCGGACGAGCTTCGAGCCCTCGCCGATGAACTTGTGGACGAGTTCGGAGCCGGCCATCTTGATGAACGTCGCGTCCGTCTCGTTCGCGACGGCCTTGGCGAGCATCGTCTTGCCGGTGCCCGGCGGGCCGTGGAGGAGGACGCCCGACGGCGGGTCGATGCCGACGTCCTCGAACATCTCGGGGTGTTCCAGCGGCATCTCGACGGTCTCGCGGACCTCGTCCATCTGCTCCTCGATGCCACCGATGTCGGCGTAGGTGACCTCGGGACTCTGGTCGACCTGCATGACCCGGGCGCGCACGTCCGTCTCGTCGTCGAGAGACTTCACGATAGAGAGGGAGTTGTTGACGGCGACGCGGCTGTCCGGTTCGAGCTCCGAGCGGAGTTCGTCGGTGACCTCGGTCAGGGCCTCCTGGTTGTTGCCGTGTTGCTTGATGACGACGCCGTCGTCGGTCATCTCCTGGACGGTGGCGACGAACAGCGGCGACTGCTTGAGCTTCTTGTTCTCGTGGGTGAGCCGCTCGAGCTTCTGCTGGTACTTGTTGTTCTCCGCGTTCGCGTCGAGGAGCTTGTCGCGCATCTCCTCGTTTTGCCCCTCCAGCACCTCGAGACGTTCCTGGAGTGACTCGATTTTCTCTTGCTGCGACGTGTCGTCCTCGTACGGCATATCCACGTCGTCGACGGTGTCAGTCATTACCCCTCGCTAGCGGGTCAGCCATTATGAGGTTTCGGGTCGGGTCATCGGCCGACAGTTGCGCTATCGCCGGTTCGAAGGGCCGACGAGGAACGAGCCAGCTCGCGAGAATATTGCCGCAACATTCCCAACAGTCATAAATTCGAACGGGAAATATTATTAGGCTGTATCCGGTACGGAAGAGTACCATGAGTGCACCCGAGGCGACGACCGCCGACGCGGAGCCCGCCGAGGCCGACTGGAGCGCCGTCCAAGAGTTACCCCCCAGCGCGAAACTCGTCGCGAAAGTACTGGAGTACGACGGTACGCTGACCCAGAGCCAGCTCGCCGACGAGACGCTCCTCCCGCCGCGGACCGTCCGCTACGCGCTGAACCGGCTCGAAGACGTCGGCGTCGTCGATTCGCGGTTCTCCTTCGCAGACGCACGCAAGCGCATCTACACGCTCACGATCGAGTGACCGCGCAAACCATCGAGTGATCAGTCCGCCGCCACGAGAATCCGCCGACCCGCATCCGTCGACGAACCTTTTTCAGTGATCACGCGCCAACTCGCTTCATGTCCGACGACGCCGTCCGACGAGCACTCGCGAACCTGGCGCACTCGGTCGATTCTGAGTCCGAGACGGTCGATGTCTCGGGCTCGGACGAGCAGCCGGCAACGTACCGCGAAACGATCGAGCGAGCGAACGCCGCCGTCGACGACCTGGACGCGGCGGCGGAGTTCGTCGAAGAGGACGGCGTCGAGGAACTCGAACGCGCCGTCGAGCGAGCGGAACAGTCCGTGAGCGCGTGCGCCGAGGACGGTCAGCGTGCCCTCGCCGCGTTTCGCGAGTTCAGGGAGGCCGCCGAGGGCACCGGCGCGAGCGAAGCGAACTGGGATAGCAGCGACGACCACGAGGGGGCCGACGCCGACCACTTCCACCCCGGTCACGGAACCTCTTTAGGAAGTGGTGACTTAGGCCCGAGCGAATGACGAGGGTGATACACACCGGCGACACCCACCTCGGGTACCAGCAGTACCACGTCCCCGAACGCCGGCGGGACTTTCTGGCGGCGTTCCGGCAGGTGGTCGACGACGCCGTCGCCGACGACGTCGACGCGGTGGTCCACGCCGGGGACCTCTTCCACGACCGACGCCCGACGCTGTCGGACATCATGGGCACGCTCGACGTGCTGCGGAACCTCGACGACGCGAACATTCCGTTTCTCGCCGTCGTGGGCAACCACGAGGCAAAGCGCGACGCCCAGTGGCTCGACCTCTTCGAGTCGCTCGGCCTCGCCACGCGACTTGGCGACGACCCGGTGATACTCGGCGACACCGCCTTCTACGGGCTAGACTTCGTCCCGCGGTCGAAACGTGACGACCTCGCGTACTCGTTCGAGGACCACGACGCCGACTTCGCGGCGCTCGTGACCCACGGGCTGTTCCAGCCGTTCGAACACGGCAACTGGGACGCCACCGAGATCCTCGACGGCGCGAGCGTCGACTTCGACGCGATGTTGCTCGGCGACGACCACGTCCCCGACACGGCCCAGGTCGCGGACACCTGGCTCACTTACTGCGGGTCGACCGAGCGCGCGAGCGCGGACGAACGCGAGGACCGGGGGTACAACATCGTCACCTTCGACGACGACGTCCAGATCAGTCGCCGCGGACTGGACACGCGCGAGTTCGTCTTCTGCGAGGTCGACCTGGCCGAAGACGAGGGCGTCTCCCGCGTCCGGGAGGCCGTCGGTCAGTACGACCTGACCGACGCCGTCGTCATCGTCCACGTCGACGGCGACGGCGAACCAGTCACCCCCGCCAGCGTCGAGGAGTTCGCCCTGGAGGAAGGGGCCCTCGTCGCCCGCGTCACAGACCACCGGGAACTGGCCGACGACCGCGAGGTCGAGGTGAACTTCGCCGACCCCGACGACGCCGTCCGCGAGCGCGTGCGCGAACTGGGCCTCAGCGAGGCCGCCCGGGACATAGACGAGACCATCCGGGCCTCGAAAGTCGCCGACTCGAACGTCGCCGACGAGGTCGAATCACACGTCCGGGAGCTCGTCGACGACGAGGACCTGTCGGTGTTCGACGCGGCGCCAGCGCCTGCGGGTGAAGAAGTCGAATCCGGTGACGAGGAAGCAGGGGCCATCGACGGGGGTGGAGACGCCACGGAAACCGACGCCGGGGCGGACAGGTCGACCGCGGCCGAACAGGTGGCGACCGCCGCGGAGGCCGACGGCGGCACCGAAAGCGACGGGAGTTCGCCAGCCGACGAAGCGGCCGACGATTCAGAGTCGACCAACGAGACGCGACCGGAACCCGACACCGGGGACGGCCAGTCTTCGATGGAGGAGTACCTGTGATCCGGAATCCCGTGACCCGCTGTCCGACGGGAGGTGAGGCCTGATGCGCTTCACGCGCGTCCGGGTGGAGAACTTCAAGTGCTACGCCGACGCCGACCTCCGCCTCGACCGCGGCGTCACGGTCATCCACGGACTCAACGGGAGCGGCAAGTCGTCGCTGCTGGAGGCCTGTTTCTTCGCGCTCTACGGGTCCAAGGCGCTGGACGAGACGCTCGAAGCCGTCGTCTCCATCGGTGCCGAAGACGCGGAGGTCGAACTGTGGTTCACCCACGCTGGCGGGGACTACCACGTCGAACGGCGGGTTCGCGTCCGGGACGAGCGCGCCGTCACGGCGAAGGCCGTTCTCGAGACGCCAGAGGGAACCTACGAGGGTGCGCGCGCCGTCCGCCAGCGGGTCACCGACCTGCTCCGGATGGACCACGAGGCGTTCGTCAACTGCGCCTACGTCCGCCAGGGCGAGGTCAACAAGCTGATCAACGCCTCGCCCGGCGAGCGCCAGGACATGCTCGACGACCTCCTCCAGCTCGGGAAACTCGAGGAGTACCGCGAGCGCGCCAGCGACGCTCGCGTCGGCGTGAAACGAGTCCGAGACGGAAAGCGAGACGTCCTCGAAAATCTCGATCAACAGATCGAGGCCAAGGAGGACAAAGAGCTCCACGAGCGACTGAACGAACTCGGCGGCCAGGTCAACGAGGTCACCGCGGAGAGAGAGCGCATCGAGGAACAGCGCGAACAGGCTGTCCAGACTCGCGACGACGCCGCGTCAGTTCTGGAAGAGTACGAGGAGAAGCGGGAGGAACTGGACGAACTCGAAGCAGAGATAGCGGAACTCCTGGACACTATCGCCGAGACCGAACAGGAACGCGACGAACTGAACGAGCGGATCCGCGACCGCCGGGAGACGCTCTCCGAGAAGCGCGACGAACTGGACGACGCCGTCGCCGAGAGCGACGTCGAGGCGGCCGACCCCGAGACGGTCGAGACGAAAATCGACGAACTCGAGGCGACCGACGACGACCTCCAGGAGCGGATCAAGGAACAGAGCGTCGAGGCCCAGGAACACAACAGCACGGCCGAGTCGCTGGGCGAACAGGCCCAGGACCTCGAATCGCGCGCCGACGCGAAGCGCGAGGAGGCCGCAGACACCGAGACCGAACTGGCCGAGGCACGCGAGGAGATCGAGAAGAAACGGGCGCAACTCGACTCCCTCGACGAGAAGGTCGAGACGTTATCGGCCGAGTTCGACGACGCGCCCCCCGACAGGGAGTCGGTCGGCGAGCACCGCGAGGCGGTGGCGAGCGAACTCGACGAAGCGCGCCAGACCGTCACGGAGCTGGAGACGACGCTCGAGAACGAACGCGAGGCGCTCGAAGAGGCGGAACGACTCCGGGACCAGGGGAAGTGTCCCGAGTGCGGCCAGGACGTCGATGGCTCGCCCCACGTCGAGACGATCGACGAGGACAGAGAGCGTATCGCGGAACTGGAGGCGGAACTCGAATCTGCCGCCGAGGAGCGCGACGAACTGGAAGCGAAGCTCGAACGCGCCGAGGCTCTCGCCGAGACCGCCACGAAGCTCGACCAGCTGGAGACGAACCGCGAGACGGTCGAGACGCTCGTCGAGGAGAAGGAATCCGGCCTGGGCGACGACGAGGAGGCCATCGAACGGCTCCGCGAGGAGGCCGAGGAACTGGAGTCGACGGCCGAGGAGAAGCGTGCGGCCGCCGCCGAGGCCGAGGAGTCGGCCGAAGCGTGCCGGAGCGTCGTCGCCGAGTGCAACCAGGAACGCCAGGAGGTACGGGAGCGTATCGATCGGCTGGAACGGGTTTCGACACTGCTCGACGAGGTCGAGACCCTGGAGGAGGCGCTCGAACGGCTGCGCGAACAGCACGACCAGAAGGGCGAGATCAACGACGAGCGCCGGGAGCGGCTGGCCGACAAGCGCGAGCGGAAGCAAGACCTGGCCGAGCAGTTCGACGACGAGAAGGTCGAGCAGGCCCGGAGTGAACGCGACCGGGCGACCGAGTACGTCGAGAAGGCCGACGCGAGACTGGAGGAACTGGGGGAGCGCCGGTCGGAGCTACAGAGCCAGGTCGGCGCCGTCGAGAACGAAATCGAGGAACTGGAAGGGCTGCGGGAACGGCGCGAGGAGCTCTCGGAAACACTGGAACGGCTCGAATCGCTGTACGAGGAGGCCGACGACCTCCAGGAGATGTACGGCACGTTGCGGGCGGAGCTCCGCCAGCGTAACGTCGAGACCCTCGAACGGATGGTCAACGAGACCTTCGACCTGGTCTACCAGAACGACTCCTACGCCCGCATCGAACTGGACGGCGAGTACCAGCTGACCGTCTACCAGAAGGACGGCGAGGCGCTCGACCCCGAACAGCTCTCCGGCGGCGAGCGCGCGCTGTTCAACCTGAGCCTGCGCTGTGCGATCTACCGGCTGCTCGCGGAAGGGATCGATGGCGCGGCCCCGATGCCGCCGCTCATCCTCGACGAGCCGACGGTGTTCCTCGATTCGGGCCACGTCACGCAGTTACTCGACATGATCGAGTACATGCGCGACGACGTCGGCGTCGAACAGATCGTCGTCGTGAGCCACGACGAGGAACTCGTCGGCGCGGCGGACGACCTGGTGCGGGTGGCAAAAGACTCGACGACCAACCGGTCCTCGGTCGAACACGTGGAGACCGGCGTCGTCGCCGAACTGGCCGACTAGGGTCGAGACGGCCTGTCAAACGGGTCGATTAGTCCCGCAGTCGTGCGAGCGCGTCGTGGCCCTCGTCGGTGATCCGGTAGCCGCGACGGCCGGCGACGTCGGTCTCTTCGACGAGCCCGGCGGCGCGAAACTCCGCCAGAAGTCCGTGGAGGTCGCTCTCGCAGAGGTCGTACGCGTCGAGGAGGACGTGGACGTCGAGCGGCCCACGGTCGTCGACTTCGACGAGGAGGCCGAGGGCGCGGCGGTCCGGAACGGCAGTGACGAGACGGCGGGCGGCCTCGGGAACGGCATTCGCAGCCGTCTCCAGGGGCGACTCGCCGTCGACCGGTTCGAGTTCGTCGTTCGGGACGTGGCGCTCCTCGCCCGTTTCGGGGTCGCGGACGCGGCTCGACTCCGAGGACTCCTTCAGGAGGAGATAGCGGGCGCCGTCGGCGTCCCGGACCGTTCGCATAACGCGACGTATCCGTTCGCGAGGGTTAGCCGTTGCGTTCCGGCGCTTCGTCGTCCGTCGCACGGAACCGACGGTAGCGAAAAACCCCATACGCGAACGTGAGGGCGCCGCCCGCGGTTACCTGCAGGCCGAGTTCCAGCGCGCCGCGAAAGTAGATCAGCATCGGGCCGAGCGCGAGCGCCGCGATGGCGACGTTGAACACGAGGACGAGGCGCCAGAACAGGTTCCGTATCTCCGGGTCCACCTCGCCGGCGCCCGTGGGCGACGGCGGATCCGGGCCGGGGAGGTCCTCGTCAGCTGGTTCGGAGAGCAGCGACGCGTCGTGGTCGGGGCCGCCGTACTCATCGGCGTACTGCTGGGCGAGGTTTCGGTCGTCGCGCTCGTCGTCCGGCTGGCTCACGAGTCGTCGTTAGCGGGCGGCCGCAAAAGGCGTTCGCCTACGCCCGGTCGCTCAGGCGAACGGCGGCGTCGGTCTGGAGCCACGCAAGCGGATTCTGGGCGTCGTAGAATACTGTCCCCTCGTCGGTCTGGTACGTCTCCGTGGACTGGATCGCATCGGGCAACTGTGGTTCCGACGTCAGTTCTATCGCGTCGTCCGTTTCTCCACTGGGTGCGTGGTTCGACATTTGGGCGTCGGAATGTGGTATGGCATGGCATGTCATATACTTTCCGGCACCAGTAGTTCAGACGACACGAGCGGCCCACGTAGCCGGCCCGCCGGATCTGACGGTCTCTGGATGGGCAGTACGCGGCGATTTCGGTCAGTCGCCGCGGTCCCCCGTCTCGTTGAACCACTCCCGCATCGTCTCGTTCCAGTCGTGCTCGTCAGATTCGCCCCACTGGCTCGCGTTCTTCTCCGGCCAGTCGTGGGCGGTCTCGTTCCACTCGCTGGCGTTCTTCCCGTGCCAGGTGTGCTCGCCGTCGTCGTTCTCCTTCCAGCCGTGCCTGTTCCCGTGGTTCCCCTTTCCGTGCCCGTTTCCGTTCTTCCCCTTCCAGCCAGGGCCCTTCCCCCTCTCGTCGTCCCGGCCTGGTCCGCACTCCACGTCGTCGTCCGACTCTTCGTCGTCCGGGGAGAGTTCGACCGTCACCGTCTCCGTCTCGTCGTCGACTGTCACGGTCGTCTCGCCAGTCAGTCCGCCCTTCCGGGCCCTGACCACGTAGTCGCCTTTGAACCCGCGCGTCTCGTAGACGCCGTCGTGGTCGGTCCAGCCACGTTCGTGGGTCCACCACTCGTCGAACACCAGATTCCTGTAGACTTCGCCGTTCTCACGCAGCGTCCAGTCGGAGTCGAAGTAGGCGCCGGTCGGCCGCCAGTGGTCCTCCTCCCAGAAGCCCCAGGACATGACGCCCTCGACGGCCTCCTTGCTGAACGCCATCGTGAGGAAGTCACGCGTGTAGTCGGCCTGGACCGCGACGTCCTGGGCGTTGCGGCGACTGAAGATTTCGATGTCGAACTCGGTGATGAGGAGCGGCAGATCGAAGTCCGCGAACGCGTCGAAGCCCTCTTCCATGCTCCGGTCCCCGGTGATGGGGAGCATCTGGTTCCACTGCTGCTGGTGGTGGCCCATGAATCCGATCCCGTCGATCGGATAGTCGTTGTCGACCAGGTGCTCGACGTAGTCGAGGTACTGGCTCCGCTGCCACGCACCGCCGATGGCGCCCATCTCGTTGGTGTACAGTTCGTCGTCCGTGGCCTCGTTCGCGGCCTGCCACCAGCGGTCGACCGCCTCCCAGCCGAGCCCCTCCGTATCGCGGAAGTTGCTCTGCCAGATGGGGTGGTTGTGCATGTCCCACTCGGCGACGCCGTCCTCGAACTCGTTCGCGTGATTCGTGATCTTCTCGGTGATCAGCTCCGCTATCTCGTCGGTCGACAGTTCGTCAGCGTTCTCGATGTACATGCCACCGCCGCCGTCGGTGGTGTACTCCTCCCACAGGAGGTAGTGGCCGCGGGTCGGGACGTCACGCTCGTCGAGCCAGTCGAGCGTCGACCGGATGTCGTCCTGGGACATGTCCCAGCCTCCCTCCCAGGCCGGGTACTTCAGCCCGTTCTCGACGACGGCCTTGTTGAAGTACTCGAGGAAGGTTTCCCGGTACGTCTCGTCGTCCTCGCCGTCGCCGGTGATGTGGTTGACGGAGACGGCGCTGCCGAAGTCGAACTCGTGTTCCTGCATCTCGACCTCGACACCGGCGCGGTTCATCGACTGGCCGCCGGGCCCGAGGACCTCGACCTCGACGTCGGTTTTCCGATGCTCCTCGATGCGCTCGTGAGCCTCCTCGCGCCACTCGGCGTCGGGCGACCGGCCCTCGTAGTCGTAGGGCGGCAGCGTCCCCAGGTCGACGTCGTCGTCGCTGTAGTCGATCAGCGCCATCCCGCCGAAGTCGATGGTCTGCTCGCCGTAGCCCGTCCAGAACTCGAGGAACGGGACGTGGTCCGACCCGTCGGGTTGCGCGCCCACCTCGATGGGGAAGAAGTAGCGCAGCCACTCGCCCGTCGGGTCGATCTCCGCACCCCGCTGGACGAAACTGTCGCTGTGGGCCGTGTTCCCGTCCGAGTCGGTGTACTCGTACTTGAACGACGCCTTCGCCTGGGCGTGCTCGGAGTCGCTCCGGACGTACGCGACGGCCAGGAGGAGGTCACCCTCGCTGAACGAACCGTCCTCGATGAGCCCCTTGTACGATACCTCGTAGGGCTGACCTGGGAATCCGGAGATCTCCAGGCGTTCCGCGGTCGTAATCGGGACGGCGTCGGTGTCGACCGAGATCGTCGACTCCTCGCCGTCGCCTTCGAGCGAAAAGGCTTCGAGTGCCGCTTCCTCTGTCGTGCCGTAGACGTACTCTCCTGCCGGAAGCGTCCTGTTCCCCCCGCGACCCGTGAGGTCGTCTCGGAGCGACTGGTGGTAGTCGCCGAGCGAGTCCGACGACTCCTGCGCCGTGGCCACCGAACTACCGACCGCCGTGACCCCCAGCGCTCCGACCGATTTCAGGAACGTTCGCCGCCTGCTCTCGAACCCTGTCTGTTCGTCTGGCATGAATATCCATTCAGCTCAGTGTGGTGGCCATTACTTAATCTGCCATAATCGTTCAAATAATAGCAAAGCGTCTGCTAGTTACGTCCTAACCACGGCGGCCTGGACACAGTGTTTGGCCGCCACAGCGGCCTTAGCAACCTTTTAACATCGTTCATTGGCGAGATATGGTTTCGTCAGCGGACGGCCGGCGACACGCAGGACAGACGCTAGTTCGGCCCAGCGACCGACGCACATTCAGTCACTGTCCCCGACGACGTTCGAGCGACCGGACCGCCGTAGTTTTTACCGGGCGTCGCAAAGGTCGTCTCAACATGACCGACGAGGGCCAGCAAGGCCTCGATGCGTTCGCCACGAACGACGGGGACGGCGGAGAGCGGGACGCGACGGCGGAGGCCGAAGCCATCGCCGGCAACGGCGGGTCGACGGCCGACGTCGTCGACGCGAGCGAGCACCTGTTCCCCGACGTCGACGGCCACGAGGAGTTCGTCGTGACCCAGGTCGACTACACCATCGAAGGGAACGGTGACGACGAGTACCCCGTCGTCCACGTCTTCGGCCGGACGAGTGAGAACGATGCGGTCCACGCCCGGGTCTACGACTTCAGACCGTACTTCTACGCCCCGGTCGACTCCGTCTCCGACGACCGACTCCGCCAGTACGACCGGATCACCGGCTGGGAAGAGTTCGACGAAAAAGGCGAACCGTACGAGTCCATCCGCGGGGAACGGCTGGTGAAGATATTCGGCCAGACGCCCCGCGACGTCGGCCAGATCCGCGACGAGTTCGACCACTACGAGGCGGACATCCTCTTCCCCAACCGGCTCCTCATCGACAAGGGCATCACGGGCGGCGTCCGCGTGCCCGCCCGCGAGGAAGACGACGGTTCCTTACGCGTTCATCACGCCGAGATCGAACCCGCGGCCGTCCAGGCGGACCCACGGGTCAACACGTTCGACATCGAGGTCGACGACCGCCACGGCTTCCCCGAGGACGGCGAGGAGACCATCATCTGCCTCACCAGCCACGACTCCTACGACGACGAGTACGTCGTCTGGCTCTACGAGGACCCGGACAACGTCGCCGGGCCGGAAGCGCTCGAACGGTACGAGCCGATAAGTGGTGATTTCGACGCCGACGTCCGCATCTTCGAGCGGGAGGAAGCGATGCTCGAAGCGTTCCTCGACTACGTCGACGAGACCGACCCGGACATCCTCACCGGGTGGAACTTCGACGACTTCGACGCGCCATACTTCCTCGATCGACTGGAGGAACTCCAGGACTACAACCACGACTACGACCTGAACTCGGATCGACTCTCCCGCATCGACGAGGTGTGGCGCTCGAACTGGCAGGGCCCGAACGTGAAGGGGCGCGTCGTCTTCGACCTGCTGTACGCCTACCAGCGCACGCAGTTCAGCGAACTCGACTCCTACCGGCTGGACGCCGTCGGCGAAGTGGAACTGGGCGTCGGGAAGGAGCGGTACAAGGGCGACATCGGCGACCTCTGGGAGGAGGACCCCGAGCGCCTGCTGGAGTACAACCTCCGCGACGTCGAACTCTGTGTGGAACTGGACCGCGAGCAGGGGATCATCCCCTTCTGGGACGAGGTTCGCCAGTTCGTCGGCTGCAAGATCGAGGACGCGACGACGCCCGGCGACGCGGTGGACATGTACGTCCTCCACAAGCTCCACGGGAACTACGCGCTCCCCTCGAAGGGCCAGCAGGAGGGCGAGGAGTACGAGGGCGGCGCCGTCTTCGAACCGATCACGGGCGTCCGCGAGAACGTCACCGTGCTCGACCTGAAGTCGCTGTACCCGATGTGTATGGTGACGACGAACGCGAGCCCGGAGACCAAAGTCACTCCCGCCGAGTACGACAGCGAGGAAGCGTTCGAGGAGCACACCTACCGAGCGCCCAACGGCACCCACTTCCGCAAGGAACCGGACGGCGTCATCCGGTCGATGGTCGACGAGTTGCTGAGCGAGCGCGAGGAGAAGAAATCCCTCCGTAACGACCACGACCCCGATTCGGACGCCTACGGCCGGTACGACCGCCAGCAGGCCGCGGTGAAGGTCATCATGAACTCCCTGTACGGCGTGCTGGGCTGGGACCGGTTCCGCCTCTACGACAAGGAGATGGGCGCCGCCGTCACGGCGACGGGCCGCGACGTCATCCAGTTCACCGAGCAGGCCGCCAACGACATCGGCTACGACGTGGCCTACGGTGACAGCGTAACCGGCGGCCGCCCGATAGTGGTTCGAGATCCAGACGGCATCGTCCAGATCCGTCCGATCGAGGAACTGTTCGAACGTGCGATGCCAGAGTCGGAACGGGAAATCGTAATTGCCGTGGACGGCGGGACGGCAGCGAGCGCGTCGCCCGGTAAGGACCGGCGACAACTCGACGGGTGGGAAGCGCTATCACTCGCTGACGACGGCGAATCCGAGTGGCAACCGATCGATCAGGTGATCCGCCACGAAACTGACAAGCCGGTAGTGAAACTCCAGCACAAGTTGGGGGAATCGACGACGACGCGAGATCATTCGTTCGTCGTTGAGGAGGATGGCGAGTACGTCGAATCGAAACCTGACAAGGTGGACGAACCACTACGGATACCAGGCGTTCCGGACGTGGAAACCGTCGAAACAATAGACGTCTACGATGTTCTCGACGGGTACACCCGATCTTACAAGGACGGACGGAGCGTCGGTTCGGAGAACGCGGAAACCAAGGTCAATCGAGTACATGCCGATGACGAGTTCGTCTGGTTCGGCCACGGGCATCACGGCAATCTAGAATCGACGATCAAAGTACAGCGATTCATAAACATCGACTCCGAAGACGGTGAGGCGCTGCTTCGACTGCTCGCTGCGTACGTGACCGAAGGAAGCTCCTCAACTGCCGAGACCTCGGAAAACAAGTTTGGAGCGAGTATCTCCGAGTCACGCCGCGAGTGGCTCGCCGGGCTAAAAGAGGATTATGACCGTCTCTTCGAGAATTGCACGACTTGCATCATTTCCTCGGACAGCAAGGACGAACGTACTGTAAAGTACGCTACCCAGGACGTAGAAACGTCGGTCACCTACGACGACCAGACCAAGAAACTCCAGATGATGAACGAACTCTCGGCGGTCTTCTTTCGGGAGTTCGCCGGCCAGGGCTCTCGGGGAAAGCGCATCCCCGGATTCGTGTTTAATCTCCCCGAAGAGAAACAGCAACTGTTCCTCGATGTCCTCGTCGAAGGTGACGGGTCCAGAGAGTTCCCTCGCTACAACGACGCGTACTGTGAACGTAACTTCGACTTCGAGACGACGAGCAGGGAACTCGCCGCTGGCCTCTCGATGTTACTCACGCAACGTGAGGAAAAGCACTCCCTCAAGTACCGCGACGAGAAGGAGAGCTATACGATCCGTACCTGCGATTACTATCGTACGGGCCGCGACCCGGTTGTCACGGACGTCGAACACGACGGGTACGTGTACGACCTCAGTGTCGCTGAGAACGAGAACTTCGTCGATGCCGTCGGCGGGGTCGTCCTCCACAACACCGACAGCGTCATGCTCTCGCTCGGCAACGACGTCTCCGTCGAGGAGGCCATCGAGCAGTCCTTCGAGATAGAGGACCACATCAACGGGGCCTACGACGAGTTCGCCCGCGAGGAGTTGAACGCCGAGAACCACCGCTTCCAGATCGAGTTCGAGAAGCTCTACCGGCGGTTCTTCCAGGCTGGCAAGAAGAAACGCTACGCCGGCCACATCGTCTGGAAGGAGGGCAAGGACGTCGACGACATCGACATCACCGGCTTCGAGTACCAGCGTTCGGACATCTCGCCCATCACCAAGCGCGTCCAGAAGCAAGTCATCGACATGATCGTCCACGGCGAGGACCGCGAGGCCATCAAGGACTACGTCCACGAGGTCATCGAGGACTACCAGGCCGGCAACGTCGACCTGGACGACGTGGGCATCCCGGGCGGCATCGGCAAACGCCTGGACAACTACGACACCGACACCGCACAGGTCCGGGGCGCGAAGTACGCCAACCTCATGCTCGGGACGAACTTCCAGCGCGGCTCCAAGCCCAAGCGCGTCTACCTCGACCGGGTCCACGACGACTTCTTCCAGCGCATCGAGGACGAGATTCCGGCGGGCGCCGAAGACCTGTTCAACGAGTTCCGCCGCGACCAGGACGTCATCTGCTACGAGTTCGCCGACCAGGTCCCCGACGAGTTCGAAGTCGACTGGGAGAAGATGCTCGACAAGACGCTCAAGGGCCCCATCGCCCGGATCCTCGAAGCGCTCGACATCTCCTGGAACGAAGTGAAGTCCGGCCAGGAACAGACCGGCCTCGGACAGTTCACCTGACTCAAAAGGTTCCCCTCCCGGTGGTGGGACGGAACTTCTGAGAGCAATGTAGTGAATGAGCCCTGGCTGGGGATAGCGTTCGGTCGAAGCGTCACTCGTGGCCCCCGCGTTTATTTGGGAGTACGTGGAGAAACTGGTAGATGAGTGGGACGGAACTGTACATCGAGACGTGGGTGGACGCAGACGTGGAGGACCTGTGGGGGGCGACGCAGGAACCGGACCAGCACGAACGCTGGGACCTCCGGTTCACCGACATCGACTACCTGCCGCGGCCCGACGAGAGCGAGCCACAGCAGTTCGATTACGAGACGAGAATCGGGTTCGGCATCGGCGTCGCCGGCGGCGGCGAGTCGACGGGCGAACGGGCAGATGGAGGGGAGCGAACCTCCGCACTCCGGTTCTGGTCCGACGACCCGAAGTCGCTGATCAGCGAGGGGAACGGGTACTGGAAGTACCTCCCCGAGGACGGCGGCGTCCGGTTCCTCACCGCCTACAACTACGACACGCGCTTCGGCCGTCTCGGCAGCGTCGTCGACCGGTTCATCTTCCGGCCGCTGATGGTCTGGGCGACGGCGTGGAGCTTCGACCGCCTCCGTCTGTGGCTCGAAGCCGACGTCTCGCCGGAGGCGTCGATGCGGCAGGCGGTCGTCCACGCCGTGGCACGGCTCTCGCTCGCCGCGGTCTGGGTGTACCAGGGGCTGGTTCCGAAGCTACTCGGACCCCATCCCGTCGAGCGGGAGCTCTCCGCTGCGTTGCTACCGACAGGGCTTCCCGTCGACGGGACGATTCTGGCTCTCGGCGCGGCGGAGGTGGGGTTCGGCCTGTTCCTCCTCGTGGCGTGGCACCGACGGGGGGTGTTCCCCGCGTCTGCGCTGCTCACCGTCGCACTCGTGGGCGGCGGCCTCGTCGCGAACCCGGGCCTGCTCGCCCATCCCCTCTCGTCGGTTCCGCTGGGCGTCGCGATGCTCGCGCTCGCGGCCATCGGCTACGCCGCCGGCGAGGAACTTCCGAGTGCCCGTCGCTGTATCAGCGACCGCACGGAGAGTGAACTATCGTGAGATCCATCTACCAGCGCGCGCTCGGCGACGAGTTCGACGACCTCCACCCGAAGATGCAGCGACGGTTCGGGTTCACGAGCGAGGACGGCGTGGCGGCCATCGGCCACGGGACGATGGAGTACGTCCGCAACGGCGGACTGTACACCCTCCCGTTCCTCGCCGTCGGGGCGACGATGCACACCATGTTTCCGGAGGAGAACACTGCAGTCCCGTTCACCATCCGGAACTACGCGTACGAGGACGCCTACGGACGGGAGACGGTCACCTGGCTCCGGACGTTCCAGTTGCCCAGAGAGCGCCACTTCGACGCGGCGATGATCTACAGCGAGGAGCGCGACCGTATCGTCGACTACCTGGGGAAGCGCCACCACCTCGCGGTCGACGTCGACGTGGGCGTCAGCGACGAGGGCGGAGTCGAACTCACGACCGGCGCCCAGCGCCTGTACGCGTTCGGGGCGGGAATCGACTTCCCGCTCGTCCTCTCGGCGACGGCCAACGTCCACGAGTGGTACGACGAGGCGGCCGATAGCTATCGGATCGCCGTCCACGTGACGAACCCGGTCGTCGGCCTCGTCTTCGAGTACTCCGGGTCGTTCGACGTCGAGTGGATCGACTGCGAGACGGCGCCCGACGACGTCCGACCGGTCTCCCCCACGCACGGCGAGTAACGGGAACGAGAGGAACAGCAACGAGGGGGAACGAGGGGAGCGAGCGGTCGAAGTCGGTCGTCCTCAGATCGATTCGTCGAACGTCATCCCGTAGTGGTCGAGCGCGAGCACGGCCGAGGCCAGGTTCCACCTGATACGCTGGGCCTCGGTCGGGTGTCGCCCGTCCTCTGTGGTCCGGCGGGTCGGCTCACACAGCAGGCAGTCGCCGTCGTACTGGCCCCCAACCTTGTGGCTGAAGAAGGTACCCCAGCCGCTCTGCAGGTTCCCGATGATGTAGTCGTAGTGGTCCGGCCAGTCGGTGACGAACTCCTCGTTGAGGGTGTCGACCACCGCGTCCGCGACGTCACGCGCTCGACCGGGCGTCGGGTAGAGCGCCTGTCCGAAGCCGTCGTCGACGCCTGATTTGTAGATCCCCTGTGAGCTGTGGAGGTCGAAGGCGATGTCAGGCTGGTAGGACTCGAACCGGTCCCAGATGACGCTCGCGATCTCGATGGTCGGCTCGCGGCCGACGCGCCAGTGGTCGTTGAGGCTCCCCTCGTCGCCGCTGTAGACGCCGGCCTCGATAGCGGTCTGGTCGGCGCGCGGAACGACGACGAGCGTCCCGGCCTCGGGCGTCATCTCGACGAGCAACTCGGCGGCCTTCCAGCCGGCTGGCTCGATGCCGTGCTGGCCCGCGACGACGAACGCCGTCGGCCCGTCCCTCGCCGCGTCGATTTCGTGTAGCGGCGTCGCCCACTTGGTGTCCGGCATGAGCATCTCGGTCGACCGGTCCACGTCGTTCGAGTCGTTCCGCTCGGTGACCAGCTGTGGGTTCCGCCGTCGGCGTCGATACCGGCGGTAGGCCGCGAGGGATCGTTCGATCCGCTCGACGCTCTCCTCGAGCGTGGCGTCCGTCATCGGCCCCCTCCGGCGTCGGGTCGGTCGGTCGGTGCCTGCATCGTCTTCCTCACGAGCGCGCCGAGGACACCTCGAGGTCGAAGAAGTAGTAGTAGTAGTCGACCGGGCCGTCCGTCGCCGACGGGCTGTACCCGCCGCGGAACGTGACGCCGTTCCGGGAGTCGCCCTCGAACTGGCCGTATCCCTCCACGCGTCGGAGTTCGACCGCGTCGTCCGAGGGTCTGTAGAGGGTGGCCGGCGCGTTCGGGTTGTCCGGCGCTTCACGGGGCAAGAGGCGCGTCAACAGGTACTGACCGGGCTCGTCGAGGAGGAAGTCGAGGTAGATGGTCTGACGCCCACCCGTCGCCTGGACGGTCATCGCCTCCACCTGTGCGCCGAGCCCGTCCGCCTCCGGGTCGTACTCGTACAGCGCCGGGCTGAACCGGCCGGCGGAGTCTGCGTCGATGGTACACTCGCCGAGGTAGGCGGGTCGGTCCGTCTCGATGAGTAACCCGAACTCGTTGGTGAGGTGGTAGTCGCCGGAGGGTAGCACGGGGCCCGCACGCCAGGTATTCGCCGTGCCGCTAACGACCTCCAGGCGAGTGAGTGCGTCGTCCAGACGCGCCGCGACGTCGTCGTCGACTTCGCCGACAGCCGCCTGAAGTCGTCCGTCGGCGACGGAGAGGTTCCGGCCGACGAGCGATTCCAGGCGCTGGCCGTCCGCGACGCTTCCCTGGATCGCGCCGACTTCGCCGAGGTCGTAGCCGTTGCAGTCGAGATTCCCGTCGAGTGTTCGCGAACTGGTGGCTCCCGACGTGACGAGACCCGTCCCGAGCAGGCCGCCGGTGGCGAGGAGACCACCGAGTCCGAGCGCGGCGCGGCGCGACACACCGCCGGACGACCTCCCCCGACCACCGGACAGCCCCTCTGTCACCGACTCCCCCCTGTCCGTATCGGTCCTGTCTGGCACTATCTTTGGATGACCCGGACATTATTTAATAGTTTCTTACGCTATATTATCGGGCCGAATCGTCCACGCCCGTTCACAGCGAAACTGTCGGGACCATCACCTGGTCGAGAGACTGGTCTGCGCGCGCGAGAACAGTGATTCCACCGAAATCAGAGCTACCACAGAGAGACAAGTGGTACCAGTGAAATAGTGCCCGTTCGACAGATAGTATAAATCTAGAAACCGGGGCTCTATCGAAATCTGGTGTGCGTTTCCACAAACGGGCTCGAACGACGTGGTGTAGAATTTTTCGTCGGGAGAAATTGTGTTTTCGATTCGGAAAAGTGGGCCGGGAAAACTCGAAACTATTATCAGCGTCTCTCTCTAGGTTTCGGGTGACCTAAGCATCTACTATGGCAGTACTCGAAATCAACAATCTACACGCGGAAGTCGCTGAAGAGGACGGTGAGACCATCCTTCGCGGCGTCGACCTCGAAGTCGAGTCCGGAGAGATCCACGCGCTGATGGGTCCCAACGGCTCGGGCAAGTCGACGACGGCGAAGATCATCGCGGGCCACCCGGCCTACGACGTGACCGACGGCGAGGTCCTCATCCACCTCGAGGACGACGAGTTCGGCGACGACTTCGACATCCCCGAGGACAAGCGCACCTGGAACCTGCTCGACCTGGAGCCCAACGAACGCGCCGCGCTCGGCGTCTTCCTCGGCTTCCAGTACCCCGCAGAGATCGAGGGCGTCACGATGGTGAACTTCCTCCGGACGGCGCTCAACGCCAAGCTCGAAGAGCGCGACGAGCTTTTCGAGGACGACGACGAGGCCGAAGCCGACGAGGAAGAGGAGGACGTCGGCTACGACACCTCCCCGATGGAAGGTGACGTCGACGAAGGCGAGGTCGGCGTCGCCGAGTTCCAGCAGCTTCTCAAGGAGAAGATGGAACAGCTCGACATGGACGAGAAGTTCGCCAACCGCTACCTCAACGCGGGCTTCTCCGGCGGTGAGAAGAAGCAGAACGAGGTCCTCCAGGCCGCTATCCTCGAGCCCTCGGTCGCAGTCCTCGACGAGATCGACTCCGGGCTGGACATCGACCGCCTGCAGGACGTCTCCGACGGTATCAACGCGCTGCGTGACGAGCAGGGCACCGGCGTCCTCCAGATCACCCACTACCAGCGCATCCTCGACTACGTCGAACCGGACCACGTCCACGTGATGATCGACGGCGAAATCGCCAAATCCGGCGACGCCAGCCTCGCCGAGGAACTCGAAGACAAGGGGTACGACTGGGTCCGCGAAGAAGTGTACGAAGCCGCGTGACGCCGATCCACCAGTCCGGGCACAAGTCCCTTAACCGCACACACCCAAGCCGCAGACAACAACCATGAGCTCAGATCAAGACCAACTCAAAGAAACGGACACCGAGGCCCGCTTCGAGTTCAAGAAGGAGGAGAAGTCCGCCTTCGAGACCGACAAAGGCCTCACCGAGGAGACCGTCCGCCTCATCTCCGAGGACAAGGACGAGCCCGAGTGGATGCTCGAGCGACGTCTCCGCGCACTCGCACAGTTCCAGGAAATGCCGATGCCGACCGACTGGCCCGGCCAGCCGGACCTCTCGGAGGTCGACCTCAACGAGATCGTCCCCTACATCCGGCCCGACATCGAGACCCGCGGCGGGGCCGAGAACTGGGAGGACCTCCCCGAAGAGATCCAGGACACCTTCGACAAGCTGGGCATCCCGGAGGCCGAGAAGAACGCCCTCTCGGGCGTCGGCGCCCAGTACGAGTCCGAGATCGTCTACCAGAACATGCAGGAGCGCTGGGAGGAGAAGGGCGTCATCTTCATGGACATGGACAAGGCCGTCCAGGAGCACCCCGACCTCGTCAAGGAGCACTTCATGACGAAGTGCGTCCCCCCGAGCGACAACAAGTTCGCGGCGCTCCACGGCGCCATCTGGTCCGGCGGCTCGTTCGTTTACGTCCCCGAGGACACGACGGTCGACATGCCGGTCCAGGCGTACTTCCGCATGAACTCCGAGGGGATGGGCCAGTTCGAACACACGCTCATCGTCGCCGAGGAGAACTCCGAGGTCCACTACATCGAGGGCTGTTCCGCGCCGAAGTACTCCGCGTTCAACCTCCACAGCGGTTGCGTGGAAGTGTTCGTCCGCGACAACGCCCACGTCCAGTACTCGACCGTGCAGAACTGGTCGAAGAACACGTACAACCTCAACACCAAGCGCGCCATCGTCGAGGAAGAGGGCACGATGGAGTGGGTATCGGGCTCCATGGGCTCGAAGGCCACCATGCTCTACCCCGCGACGATCCTCAAGGGCCCCGGCGCGACGGACAACCACATCACCATCGCGTTCGCCGGCGAGGGTCAGAACATCGACACCGGCGCGAAGGTGTACCACAACGCGCCCGACACGAAGTCGACCATCGAGTCCAAGTCCATCTCCAAGGACGGCGGCCGCACGAACTACCGCGGCCTGGTCCACATCTCCGACGGCGCCGAGAACTCCTCGACGTCCGTCGAGTGTGACGCGCTGATGTTCGACAACGAGTCCACCTCGGACACGATGCCGTACATGGAGATCCAGGAGAACAAGGTCGACGTCGCCCACGAGGCGACCGTCGGCAAGATAGGCGACGAGGACGTCTTCTACCTCCAGTCCCGCGGCCTGGACGACGACGACGCCAAGCAGATGATCGTCGCCGGCTTCATCGAACCCATCACGGAGGAACTGCCCATCGAGTACGCCGTCGAACTCAACCGCCTCATCGAACTCGAGATGGAGGGAAGCCTCGGGTAACTCCCCGGATCTACCATGAGCACGCAGCTAACAGCCAACCTCACGGAGGAGCAGGTACGACAGATTTCCGAGGAGCTCGACGAGCCCGACTGGCTGCTCGAGACGCGCCTCGACGCCCTCGCGGCGCTCGAGGACCTCGACATGCCGAAGGTCATCCGGACGCCCGGTCGCGACTGGACGAACCTCGACGCGCTCGACTACGAGACGCTCGTCGACCCCCTCGAGTGGGAACAGGAGAAGGACCGCGTGGACGCAGAGGGCGTCGACGTGCTCTCCTGGGCCGACGCGCTCGAGGAGCACGGCGACCTCGTCGAGGAGCACTTCGGCAGCGTCGTCGACCCGCAGCGGGACTACCTCACCGCGCTCTCGACGGCGCTGTTCGCCGCCGGGACCGTGGTCTACGTCCCCGAGGGCGTCGCCGCCGAGGACGTCAAGATCCGGACGACGATGAACAGCCGGTCGCTGTTCAACTACACCCTCGTCGTCGCCGAGGAGTCCTCCTCGGTCACCATCCTGGAGCGCCAGCGCACCGGGACGAACGTCGACGGCGAGCAGTACTACTCCGGCGTCGTCGAGGCCGTCGCCGGCGAGAACGCCCACGTCCAGTACGGCACGCTCCAGAACCTGGCCGAGGACAGCTACAACTTCCAGGTCAAGCGCGGCCACGCAGACACGTACGCCAGCATCGACTGGATCGAGGGCAACATCGGCTCCCGACTGACGAAGACGAACGTCGAGACGCGACTGCTCGGTGACTCTTCGGAGTCGAAGATCGTCGGCGCCTTCTTCGGCCACGAGGACCAGCACTTCGATCTGGCCTCCCGCGTCTGGCACGAGGCCGAACACACCACGGCCGACCTCGTGACGCGTGGTGTCCTCGACGACGCCGCCCGCTCGGTGTACGAAGGCGTCCAGGACGTCGGCCGCGAGGCCTGGGACACGAACTCCTACCAACGCGAGAACACGCTAATGCTCTCCGAGGATAGCGAGGCCGACGCGTCCCCGAAGCTGATCATCAACAACCACGACACCGAAGCGAGCCACTCCGCGACGGTCGGACAGGTCGACGAGGAGGACCTGTTCTACATGACCTCGCGCGGCGTGCACCCCGAACTCGCCCGGAACATGCTCGTCGAGGGCTTCTTCGTCCCCGTCCTCGAAGAGGTCGCCGTCGACGAACTCCGCGAGGATCTGGACGACCTCATCGTCGAGCGTCTGGTCGAGTAACCAATCGCTCCTCGACTCATGTTTTCTCGGGCGCTCGCTGTCCGGCTACTTGCTGCACGCCACCGACCAGCAGGGCAGATGGGGCTCCCCGACGCGGGTACGAACGATCTACTTCTCGCTCTCATTCTCGTCGTCACTGCGCTGGTGATGCTCGTCTTCTGGGCTGTCGTCTTCTGGGTCCTCTTTCAGATAACTCGATTTCTCTGGGGCCTGATCGCGGAACGCGTTAGATACGACCGGCGAGGGCTGGAGTGACAGCCGCGCGGAGGGAATCGCTTAAGTCGCCACCTCCCCGAAAACTCACCATGACAGTACCGGCCGACGAACGTCCCGGAAGGTGGTTCGCGTGAGCCTCCAGCGACCGATCGGCTCGGACCACCAGCTCGCCCGGCTCCTGCAGATCGGCGTCGTGCTCGAAGAGGTCGTCGAGGCCCGCGCCGACAAGCACGCCCAGGTGACCGCTGCGGACCTCGACGACGAAGTCGTGGCGCTGTTCGAACACGCCGCCGAGGAGTCCGCGGAGCACCGCGACCGACTCGAAGCGCTCATCGACGACATGGACGCCGACACGGTGCCCTTCGAGGAGATAAAACGCCTCGTCGAGGCCCAGTACGAGGCCGACGACGACTTCGACGGCGTCCTCTACGACCAGCTCTGCAACGAGGAGACCGCCTACAAGTTCTACGACGACCTCATCGGCGCCATCGCGGCGTCGAACACGGAGTTCAGCATAGACCGTAACCGGCTCGTCGACACCCTCCAGTCGATCCGCGACGAGGAGGCCGACGGCGTCGAGGAAGTGACGCGACTGATGGAGGCGCGAGAATAGAATGAACACCGATAGACGCTACGCGACTATCGAGCCCACGCTCGGAGCACGGAGGCTCCTCGCATGAACACCGAAAGACTCGCTCCGCTCGACTTACGAGCTCACGCTCACCTGGAGGGATTCGCATGAACACAGCTGATCAGTATCTCAAAGCTATCTACCTCGTCCAGGAGCAGGAAGACGGTCCCGCCTCGACCGGCGACGTCGCCGACCTGCTGGAGGTGAGCCCCGCCAGCGCCAACGAGATGATCGGCAAGCTCGAGTCCCAGGAGTTGCTCGACCACGAGAAGTACAAGGGCGTCGACCTCACCGACGAGGGGATCCGACGGGCCCGGCTCTCGCTCCAGAACTACTGCATCATCCAGCGATTCCTCGTCGAGGTGCTCGAAGTCGAGGAGTTCCGCGAGGAGGCCAAACAGCTGGAGGGGGTCATCGACGAGACGGTCGCCGAGCGACTGGACACGATCATCGACCGCGAACCCCAGTGCCCGGACTGTTTCAACGCCGAGGAAGACGTCTGTGGCCTGCTGGAACCCGAACTCGAAGCGTCCGACTGAACGGCTGGTCTCTTCGCCGTCGACGGACGGTCAGGCGCTTTCGTCGACCAGTTTTCTCGCCTCGTCGGTGTGCCAGACCACGGAGAAATCCGCCGGACTCGGCAGCGCACACGCCATCCACCCCATGACGACCATCGACCCGAAGAGGGTGCCCGTCACCTGTCCGCTCGTCACGGCCCACGCGTACGCACCGACGGGGACCAGCATCGCCAGGGGTGCCATCGACGCGCCACGCAATCGCCAGTTTGAACAGTCCGCTGGGATCGATTCCATCTCGACCGACGCCCACGACCCAGAGACGAGCGTCTGGAAGCCGCCCTGTTCGCCTCGGACCCGCCGGAGCACGAGCGAACACTGCACGCCGCCGGACCGCAAGACGAGCACGTGGAGCAGTTCGTGGACGAGTACGCCACCAATGACCGAGAGGAGAATTCCGAGTCCAGCGAGAACTGCCGTCGCGATCATTGGTACTCGTTTCCGAAGGTATCTTATAGGTCTTCCGTCCCGGTAACGCCGCCCTACCGCGATTTCGTCGAACGATGTGTTCTCCTACCGGGCGCCATTGCACCGGACTGGGTACGGAATCGGTGAACTCCACCGTCGGAAAGTAACGCTATTAAGGAATCGACCGTAATCGTTCGATAGCAGTCCCGTGGTGTTGAGAAAACCCGGTAGGGTTTTCGATGCTCACGGAACGAGCGAACGGAGTGAGCGAAGTCCCGTGGTGTAGTGGCCAATCATATGGGCCTTTGGACGCGATTTGGTTTCGGCCAGATCTGGAAGAAAGCCTATGACGGCGGTTCGAATCCGCCCGGGACTATTCTGCGACGAACGGACGTGAGGAGCGAATAGCCCACAAGGATTCGAACCCTGCAAGACGAGCGTAGCGAGTCTTGCTCCGGTTCGAATCCGCCGGAAGAGCTTCGCTCTTCCGAGCCCTCGTTCACTCCGTTCACGAGGACGCCCGGGACTATTCTGCCGCGACCAACTCCGCGAGCGGCGAGTATCCTCACGTTGGAACACGTTCACCGGCCGCAAGTACGGCCGGCGGGGGAAGCTATTTGGTACCTCTTCTCATGGTACCGAGTGGATCGACATGCAACCGTGCCAAAACTGTCAGGCGGTCATCGACGAGTACATTCTGGACAAACAACTCGAACCCCTGCGCGAACTCACGGTCGACGACTTCAACCTCTGTGCGGACTGCGTGACGATCGTTTCCGACGCGTGCGTGGAGTGTAGCGGCGCGGTCTACGTCCCCCGTTCCGAAACCGGTGTCCCGGACTACTGCCCGGCCTGTCGGTCGGACCGGATCGAACAGACGGGTCAGGACCCCGGGTGGCACTGCGAATCGGTTCACGGCTGACCGGCGAGCGGTCGGTTCGGTCGCTTTTCAGAACCGTATCGCGGACGCTCGTCGACGAGACGCCCTCGACAGCCGAAGCCAGGCAAAGCCTCTATCAACCAACGCTCCGAGGAACCACTAACGTGGAAACGCAGCATCGCGTCGTCGTAGACGACTCCCGCGAGCTAGCACAGGTAGACGACGACTCTGTCGAACTCGTCGTCACGTCGCCGCCGTATCCGATGATCGAGATGTGGGACGACCTCTTCGCGGAGCTCGACCCGACCGTCGCGGACCACCTCGCCGTGGGCGACGGGCAGGCTGCGTTCGAGGCGATGCACGCGCAACTGGAGCGCGTGTGGACCGAAGTCGAGCGCGTCCTCGTCGACGGCGGTATCGCCTGTGTCAACGTGGGCGACGCGACGCGAAAGGTCGACGACAGCTTTCGCGTCTTCCAGAACCACTCGCGGATCGTCGACGCCTTCGAGGGACTCGGTTTCGAGCCGCTGCCGGAGATTCTGTGGCGCAAGCCCGTCAACTCGGCGGCGAAGTTCATGGGCAGCGGGATGTTGCCGCCCAACGCCTACGTCACGCTGGAACACGAGTACGTCCTCGTCTTCAGGAACGGCAAGGCCCACCGGAACTTCGAGCCCGGGTCGGATCGGCGCTACGGCGCGGCGTACTTCTGGGAGGAGCGCAACCAGTGGTTCAGCGACGTCTGGGAGGACGTCACGGGGGAACACCAGGCGCTGGATCACGACGAGTTGCGGAGCCGGTCCGCCGCATATCCCTTCGAGATTCCGTACCGGCTGATCAACATGTACAGCGTCTACGGCGACACCGTCCTCGATCCCTTCTGGGGGACGGGGACGACGACGCTCGCCGCCATGACCGCCGGCCGGAACTCGGTCGGTTACGAGATCGACGGCGAGTTCACGGGCGTCTTCGACGACCGGACCGAGGCGATCCCCGAGTTCTCCCGCGACGTTGTCGAGCAGCGACTGGGCGACCACCGCGCGTTCGTCGACGACAAACGCGCGGCGGGCGACGAGTTCGACTACGAAGCGGACAATTACGACTTCCCTGTCACGACGAAGCAGGAGAAGCGGATCCGGCTGTACGCCGTCGACGCCGTCGAATCGACCGGGGACGGGTACCGGGCGATTCACGATCCGATCGACGGCGAGCGTGCCGGTCCGGACGCGGGGGCAGAGACAGAGATGGAGCCAGAATCGGCGACCTCCCCCTCCGATCCGTAAGACGGCGGTACTGGCGGCGGAGAGACGTCTGGGAAGGGATCACGAGGCGAACTGTCCACCGAAAGAGTCGGTGACGGCGGTCGTACGTGCGGGCGGATGCGACCAGTTCGCCAGATTTCGATCGGCGTGGCTGGCAGTTGTTCACCCTGTCGTAACGCTAAAGAGTCGAACGCACGTTTTTCCCTGTAAGATGAATAACGACATCCGTTCTGGGAGGTGGTTCTGTGGGCGTTGAGATCCAGGAGTCGCCAGTTTCGGACGACGAATTCGACGCGATGCAGACGTTCGTGCGCGACTACCTGACGGCCAGCGTGGAGAACGAGGACGAAGGCGGCCGGATGCGGTGGTACCCCTGGCACTCCGCGGAGTACCGGTTCAATCACATCCTGAACGTCGTCGACCTCGCCGGAGAGATCGCTCACGAAGAAGGGGCGAACGCCGACGTGACGCGCGTCGCCGCCCTCTTCCACGACGTGGCGAAACTCGAAGTGGACCAGGACGTCCACGCCGACGCGGGCGCGGACATCGCCCGCGAGTACCTCACGGCCCACGGCGACTACCCCGACTCGTTCGTCGACCAGGTGTGCACGGCCATCCGCGACCACTCCTACCAGGGTGACGTGACCGACCTGCCGATGGAGACCCAGTGTCTCATCGAGGCGGACATCCTCGACAAGGTCGGCGCCAACGGGACGGCGCTGATGCTGTTACGGATGGGCTACGAGGCCCGCTCGCACATGGACGCCGCCGAGATGGTCGGCCGCGTCGTCGAGCGGGGCCGCGACGCTCGCGACCGGATCGAGAGCGAGACCGCCGAGGCCGTCCTCCAGCGCCGACTCAAGCGCGCCCGCTGGTTCCAGGAGTGGCTCGAGGGCGAAGTGGCCGAGATGGACGGCGAGGAGGCCGTCGTTGACATGGCCTCCGGCATGGGCGGCGACTAGAGCCGCGACGCCGCTTCCGCGAGGAAGAGCAGGCCCGACCCGGCCAGCACCGCCGCCGAGAGCCACGCGACCACCGGCGCGACCGAATCCACACGGCGCCGGGCCGAGACGAGTGCCGCCGGAAAGCCCAGAATCCAGACGACGACGCCGGCGAACAGGCCGACGATTATCGCCGGCTCGCCGGTCTGGACGACGGCGCGTCCGGCGAGCGACTGGCCGACGACGGGCAGGGCCGCCAGCACGTCGAGCTGGCCCGGTTCGAGCAAGCCGACGCCGACGGTCAGCCAGAAGACGATCTGGAACGGGTTCGTGAGCGCCAGGACGAACGCCTTGCGAAAGCCCTTGCCTTCTTCGAGTTCCTCGTCGACGAACGAGCGGGCGCTCGCGACGGCGCCGTAGGCGAAGTAGATCATCAGCAGGCCACCGGCGACGAACAGCGCGGTCCTGACGTCCGGCGAGCGCTGGACGAACGCGACCAGGCCGACCAGCGCCAGCAGGAAGAAACAGACGTCCGCGACCATCGCTCCCAGTCCGGCGCGGAAGCCCGCGCCCCAGCCACGGAGCACGCTCTCCGTCGCGATGACGGCGTTCATCGGCCCCGGTGGCGCCGCCAGCGCGAGCCCAAAGACCATCCCACCGACCAGCGTCGCGGCCAGGGACATCGCCGGAGAGTTCGTTATCGCCGGTGAAAGGGGTAACGGGACCGTGCTGAGAACTCGTGACGCGCCGTGGGCGAGTCTGTGTCGGGCGGGTGAAACAGCCGTTACGTGCAGCCGGGCCGGTCAGTGGTCACCTACGCGATAGCAGTCGCTCGGTGGTTCGAGAACGGCGTAGAGAGAAAAGAGACCGGGTCTAGAGCTTGCCGGCCTTCTGCAGCTTCATCAGGTCCTCGGTGTCGAGGGTCTCGCCTTCCTTGAACTTCTGATAGATCTCCTCGGCCTCCTCCTTGGCGGCCTCCTGCTTCTCCTCGCGGGCGGAGCGTTCGGCCTTCTCCTCTTTCTTGTCCAGTTCGCGGAGGCGCTTCTGGACGCGGACGAAGTCCTCGTGGTGCTGGTCGGCGGCCTCCTGGGCGTCCACGAACTTCTCGTGCATCTCGTCGGCGTCGTCGCGGATGTCGTCGGCCTCGCGATAGGCCTCGATCATCTCGTTGTGGTGCTTCTGGGCCTCGTCGGCGAGTTCCGTCACCTTCTGGTGGTGGGTCGAGGCTTCGGAGCGGACCTCCTCTGCCTCCTCCTTGAGGCCGTCGAGGTCGCCCGTCTGGTCGAGTTTCTCCTTCTTCTCGGCGAGTTGCTCGCGTTTCTCCTCGATCTTCTCGATGAGTTCGCGCTCGTCGTCGCTACTGAGCACCTCGGTCTGCTGTTTGAACTCCAGGTCTTCGATTTCGGACTCGAGCTTGTCGACGGACTTTCCCTCGTCGAGCTCGAGGTCGTTCTTCATCTTGTCGACCTTGTCGAAGAGCTTGTTGGCCTCCGCGTTGAGCTCGTTTCGCTGTTCCTTGTGCTCCTGGACCTGCTCGTTGAGCTCGTCGCGCTGCTCGCGGTGTTCCTGGGCCTCGTTGACCTTCTCACGGGTCTTCGCGTTGAGGTCGTCCCGGCTGGACGCCCGCTCGGATGCCAGCTGGTTCAGGTCGTTCCGTCGGTCGCGGAGCTGGCCGGCGAGCTTGATGAGCTCGCCCTTGGATTTGTTTTCGAGATCTTCGTCTGTGACTTCTACGTTTTTGGATTCGTCTATCGATTCTGCCATTGTTGTTAATCCTCGATTCCATGACCGCCACGGCGCTGGGCAGTCGTATTCCTCTCAGTGGGCTGACGCCGATAACAAGGGTTCCCTGTCATACTGGGCGGAATGCGATACTGCCCGAACGCCGGAGACGTTCTGGTACCTGTACGTACTGGTCGATTTCCTTTAAACATTGCGGTACAACGAACACCGTGGTGACCGCTCACACCCGTGAGAAACCGCGTGCCACGGGTTCACACGTCGTCGGGAGACGTTAAATACGGTACTCGTTGTGCGCTACGGCGTCGTCGGTGGCCACGGCGATAGTGACGGCGTCGCCCTCGGAAAGGGAGAGCGTCGTCACGTCGACGCGACCGTAGGCGCCCACTTTCAGTTCCTCCTGCTCTCGCTCGCCGTCGACGTCCCACTCGACCGTGACGGTCGCCGGCGAGGGGCGGTCGTGAATGACCACGACGTCGCTCTCGCCCGGCGTCGGGTCCGAAAGGACGCCCTGGACGGGCTGGTAGGCCGCAGCGAGTCGGTCGAAGGCGGTCTTCTCGCTGCCGTCCCGGGCGAGCACGCCCATCCCGGCGTCACCGACGTCGCGGAGCGCGTAGGCGGCCAGGACGTTCGTCCCGCGCAATCGCAGCCGTTCGGCGACGGTGCCGAGGACGTCCGCCTGGTAGTCCTGGGACTCGTCGACGCCGCTGCCGACGCGCGCCGCGTGTCGGTCGGCGTCGAAGTCCGTCTCGTCGGCGGGGTCGTCGGCCGCGAGCGCGCCGGCGCCGAACTCCGCGACGACGTCCCCCAGGTCGAAGCGGTCACAGAGCCAGTCGACGTCGCCGGCCTCGCCGAAGGTCCAGCCGGGATAGATCGTCGCGGCGTCCGGGCCGATGCCGGCCGGACCGACGACGGGGAACGTCGGCACTTCTGAGACGACCTCGGCGACGGAGTCTGCCGGTTCCCTGTCGTAGCTCGCGCGCCACGCGCGCCAGCGATAGCGGAGGCGGTCGACGGCGCCAGTTCCGAGTCCGTCGCCGAGGTCCGGCATCGGCTCGTCGTGAACGGAGACGGCGGCCAGGCTGGGTCGGTTCCGTCGGGCCCGGAGGAGGCGCTCGGCCAGGTCCTGTCCGCGCTCGACGTCGAACTCGCCGGGTCCGGTCAGCGGGAGGTCCTGCCAGACGAGCAGCCCCTGTTCGTCGCAGGCCTCGTACACCTCGGGGGAGAGGACGTGCGCGTGGGCCCGGACGAGATTCGCGTTCGCCCGGGCAGCGCGTTCGACGTCGGCCGCGGTGGCGTCGGTCAAGTTGACGCCGCGGGCCGCGACGCGCTCGCCGTTGACGAGGAGGCCGTCCTCGTCGTAGTCGACGCTCCGGAGCCCCGTGACGGTGGTCCGCTCAGAGTCGGCCAGCTTCGCGCGCAACGTATAGCGGGGCTGGTCACCCAGGTCGTGGGGCCACCAGAGCGAGCCGTCGCGGACCTCCACCTCGTGGGAGACTGTCGTTCGCCCGGGGGCCGTCTCGACGGCCGCGCGGTTCATCATCCCGCCGCCACGGACGTCGCCCTCCGGCCGTATCGACAGGGTCATCCGGTCGTCGAGAGGCTGGTCGGTGACGACGGTCGCTTCGACGGCGACCGTGGGTTCCCCCTCGCCGATGCGAGGGGCGACGCTCAGCGATTCGACGTAGGGATCGGGGTGGGTCTCGATGGTCGCGCCCCACCAGATACCCGGGACCGACGCGTTTTGGGGAACGCGGTCGGTGTCGTATATCCCGCCGAACCGGTCCTCGGGGGCCCGGCACTCGACGACCAGTTCGTTCTCGTCCTCGACGGGCAGGGAGACACGGAGCGGGTCGAAGTACGCGTCGTGTTCGGCCAGCTCGTCACCGTTGAGCCAGACGCGGGCGTGTGCGAAAACTCCCTCCAGGACGAGGACGGCGTGCTCGTCGTCGGCCTCCCGGGGGTCTGCGAACTCGGTTCGATAGGCGACGGCGTCGTCACCGGCAAACTTGACCGGTCGTCCGGGGACGTCGACGTCCTGCCACGTCGTCGCCGACGGGACGCCGGACCCGGATTCGACTGCCGCACCTCGCCACTCCAGCGACATGTACGTTGCGCTGTTCTCCGCGGGCATGTACTTTACCCCCTGTACTCGCCGTAGTAGTTCGTTCGCTGACGTTAGAAGGGTCTCTCGACCCAGTCGGGAGAACGCCAGCGCGTGTCGGCGGCCCGGACGTCAGTCACAGCCCCGGGGGTCGTCACCGTCTGGGCCAACGTCCGGGCCCTCGACCGAGTCCCGATCCTCGCCCGTCCCGCCGAACGGGGCGGTGACGTGGTCGCTCACGTCGTCGATGTACTCGGCGGCCGTGTCCGCGTAGCGGTCGATAAACCGGAACGAGACGACGTAGCTGACGGCGGCGACGGCGACGGCGAGGATGACGTTGCCCACCACCAGTCGGAGGACGACAGCCGGCGCGGCGGACAGCGACGCGTCGGTCACCGTGACTCCCTCGACCGGACCGAGCAGGAACATCCCCAGTCCGAGACTGAGCCCGTAGACGCCCCACTTGACCACCGGGTTGAAGACGACGGCGGAGGCGACGAGCGCGAGTTTGCTCATGCTATCGAAGACGGCCGCGAGGACGAGGAAGACGAGAAAGCCGACGCCGAGCGTCGGCAGCATCGTGATGAACACGCCGAGCCCGAAGCTCCGGGCGATCTCCTCGGTCGAGTGGTCTCCGGAGAACGAGCGGCGAAGCATGCGCTTCGCACGACCGAGATTCCCGGTGACGCGCCCGCGAACTCTCTGGAACACTTGCGCAGTTGTTGCACTATGGTGGTTGTAACTGTTACGGCTAGTGTTCGCATACCACCCACGGTGACTCCGTTTCGCAACCGGCGGTCGCCTCGGGTTCGGCGCTGTGGTCGCTCGTCGGGTTCATCGCCGCGCCGGCCCACACTTTCACTTCCACTCCGGGGGAGGCGGACCTTCATATCCGTTCCCCGTGGACTCGGATGTATGATAGAGGAACTCCGGAACGAGACCACGGCGACGTGTGACGGGGAGAACTGCGAGCGGCGCCTCGCCGACGAACCGACGCTCACGTTCCGGACCGAGGGTGGCGAGCGGCGTGCCTACGAGTGCCGCTGTGGCGCCGTCACGGTCACGGTCGCACGCGATTCCGAGTCGACTCGCTGAAGTGGGCCGACGGGAAAGCGGGGGTATGAACGACGGGCGGGAGACGACCGAAGTGGTCCACGGGCACGGACACGAGAACGTGAGCGCCGAACACTCGAGCACGCTGGAACTCACGAGCGACGACTTTCTGACGCCGGCGGGCGACTGCATCCTCGCCATCGAAGCCGACCGCGTCCCCGCGGACTTCGACGACGCGTTCGTCGAGGCGTGCCGGGACGCCGACGCGACGATATCGCTAACTATCGAAGCCGGCGGGAAGTCCGAGACCGTCACCGGCAGCGGTCACCCCGACCTGACCTTCGACGGCGACCGGAGCTTCGTCTGCCGGACCAGCGACTACGTCGACGACCGAACGGTGATGGTCGAGGCCGACGGGGCGGCCGCGGACCTCGACCGGGACCTGGTGGCGGCCCTCGCGGACGGCGCGGACGTGACTGCGACGTTCTCCCTCGAGTAACGGCAGAGAGCCGGAATCGAGTACGCATTCGCGACGCGCCTGCACTGGCACCCAGAAAAGTACGAGCGCCCAGGAGAGACCCTCAGTTCCGGGGGTGCGATCGCGTGGGTGACCGCTCGACGGCGAAGTCGCTCGCGTGGTCATCGACGAACGTCCGGAAGTCGATCGGGTCGCGGCCCAGTACAGTCCGAACGTCGTCGGCCACTCGTCCCGCGAGGCCGAACCTGGCCGTCGTGTAGATGCCGCTCATCACCAGGGTCTTGCCGAGCGACGTCCCGCGCCGGTAGGTCTCCCAGGCGAATCTCGGCAGCGACGGGTTCGCGTACGTCACGGGCCGGTCGAGGACGTCGCTGAACACCGCTGCGACCTCGTCGTACGTCAGTGCCTCCGGACCAGTCACGTCGTAGGCCCGCTCGCCGTGATCGGGTTCGGTCAGCGCTGCGGCGGCCACGGCGGCGACGTCGCGCGCGTCGACGAAACTGGTCGTTCCGTCGCCGGCCGGGACGAATAACACGCCGTCGCGCACCTCCTCGCGATGCTCTTCGAGGAAGTTCTGCATGAAGAACGACGCCCGGACGAACGTCCACTCGAGGCCCGTCCCCTCGACGTGGCGCTCGATCCGTCGGTGGGGCAGCAACGGGTTCTTCTCGGCGCCGAGGACGGAGAGAACGACGACGTGGTCCACGCCGACCCGCTCCGCGGCGTCCACGAAGTCGGTGATGGCGCCCACCCGGGAGAGTTGCGGCGGTCGCACGAGGAACAGCCGGTCGACGGCATCGAGCGCGTCGCCCCACGTCTCCGGTTTCTCGAAGTCGAACGAGACTGCCGAGTCAGCGTCGATCGACTCTCGGGCGCGCGCCGTGTCGCGAGCGGCCACACGATAGGGTTCGTCCGCGGCGGTGAGCGCGGCGACGACGCGGGATCCGACGGTGCCCGTCGCACCGGTGACGAGAACGGTCATGACCACGAGTTGGGCTGTGCCGGTGAAGAAGCCGCCGGCGGAACCCGTCTCCGAGTTGGGAGGTGTTATTGGCGACGCGCGGCTACAGACGGACATGACCGACGACCCGGAGCCGACGGAGAACATCAGCGGCGGCGCGTCTGGCGGCGGCGTCGCGGCGGCGTTCGACCCGGCCGAGGCCGACACCCGCGCAGAAGAAGTCGTCGACCGTCTCGGCGAAATGTACTGGACGAAGACCTACGGCGGGCGGGACGCCTTCGAGTGTCTGGTACGAACGATCCTCAGCCAGAACACCTCCGACGTGGCGAGTCAGCCGGCCCACGACGCGCTGATGGACCGGTATGCGCCAGACGGCGAAGACAATGGGGACGACGACCTCGATCCCGATCTCGCCGTCGCGCTCGCCGAGGCCGAACAGAGCCACCTGGCCGAGACCATCTCGTCGGCAGGGCTGTACAACCAGAAGTCGGCCCGGATCGTCGAAATCGCCGAACGCGTCGTCGAGGAGTACGGCTCCGCGGCGGGGTTCGACGAGTTCGTCCGCGAGGGCGACCCGGAGGAGGTCCGGGACACGCTGCTGGCGATGAACGGCGTCGGCCCCAAGACGGCCGACTGCGTCCTGCTGTTCGCCGGCGGCCAGCCCGGCGTCTTCCCCGTCGACACGCACGTCCACCGCATCGCTCGCCGGCTGGGCGTCGCGCCCGCCGACGCGGACCACGAGGGCGTCCGCGAAGCGCTGGAGGAGGCGGTTCCCGGCGAGAAATGTGGCTTCGGTCACACCGCCATGATCCAGTTCGGGCGCGAGTACTGCACCGCCCGGAAGCCGGCGTGTCTCGACGGCCCGGACGCCTGTCCATTAGTCGACATATGTGACCGAGTTGGGGTTTCCATTGAATCAGGTGAAGTTTGCGACCCCGCAGAAGCTATAGAGTAACTCGTTGCTTTGAGGATTCTTATCAAGGACACTTCCCAGAATCACCAATGTAATAGATTCCAGAAAGTGTTGCAAAATACCCCTGAGAGTGTTGCAAAACACCGTTGCAGAACCCTGTAGCGGCAATCAATATATTAAGTTCCTGTATTCCCCGTTTTGAGGGTTTCCAGCCGCTTAAAAAATGATTCAGTTTCTAACAGAGAGCATTCGAAACGGCAACAATTTATATACAATCTATATATGCACTCATTTCCTAATTCGAGTGCATTGAGAGTCATAAAGCTCGATATAAGCTGATTAAAATCTCTCACACCACCCCAAAACTTATTAGATAACCAACTCTCGGCTGACATGATGGCCTCTCGAAATCAAAGCGCCATTGGACCGGATGAAAAATTGCTACTCCTCATCCTCGGGGTACTTGTAGCCGGGATGATTCTGCTCGGGATGGTTTTCGGGGTAGCAAACGGTATAGCGTCTGGAATTTCGGGGTTCCTGCTTGAAGCAGGACTACCAGCGGAGATGTCTCGAGATCTCGGAAAAGTAGTCCACTGGGTCGTGGTTGGACTGCTTTTCATGGGATTAGTCAAGGTCGCCTCGCAAATCTTCGGATAAAAAACCAGCTACCCCCATAATAGCTGGTTAAACCTGTTCCTGGGATTTACCGGTAGCGTATCCACCCGGAAGCCGGCGTGTCTCGACGGCCCGGACGCCTGTCCTATCGAGGATCTCTGCGACCAGGTCGGCGTCTATCCCGTGGACGGCGACGTGGTGGATCCGAGCGAGGTGTCGGAGGCGGACTGATAGTGACGGTTGTAACTTTTTTCCGGCGTTCGACGGCATCGGCCACGTCGAACGCCGACGGACTCGCTCTGCTCGTCCGTCGAGCCCGCGCTCACTCCATTCGTCTATCGAGCCCGGCCTCACGCAGTTCGGCCGGACGCCGGAAAGGGCTTACAACCACCACTATGAGCCACCGACCACGTCCGGTTGGCGTCGAATTCTTCTCCTGATCGGAGCCGGATGGGTCGTTACATCTATACTGTATCGTAACGTCAGTTATCGTAACGATGGAGACTGTCACCACTCGCATCCCCGAGGACGACGAGAACGCGCTCTCGGAACTCGAAGCAGAGATGAGTGCGGACCGGTCGGAGGTCCTCCGCCGGCTCATCAGGCAGGGCCTGGAAGAGTGGCGAAAGGAACGGGCTCTCGACCTCCTCGGTGACCACGCTGTAACGCTCCGGAAAGCGGCGGAGATAGCGGACCTGAGCTACGTCGAGATGCTGACTCTCGCCTCCGAGGAGGGGCTGGACGTCGGGTACACGGCCGAGGATCTCGATCGCGACCTGGATCGAATCTGATGGTCGTCGTCGATTCCTCCGCGCTGATCCCGCTGTCGCGGGTCGGCCGGCTCGATCTGATCGGAGCGGCCTTCGACGACGTTCGGACGACCGATGGCGTTCGGGACGAACTCCTCACCGGTGGGAAGCCGGGGACTGCCGCCCTCAAAGCGTTTCTCGACGACGCGGACGTGGTCGAACCACATCCCAGCGCGGAGGAGGTAGCGTCACTAGAGGGGATCGCGGTCATCGACGCGTCCGTTATCCTGCACGCCGAGGCCGGAGAAAGGGTACTCCTGGCGAACGACAAGGGGCTGATAACGGTCGGTCGAAGCCACGACGTCGAATGCTGGTGGGTGACGACGCTGCTCCTGAAATGCACGAAGGAAGAAACGCTGAGCGCGGACGAAGCGAGCGACCTCCTGTACGACCTCGTCGACGAAGGAATGAATCTCAGCCCGCAGGTCTACACCAAGATACAGAAGAAACTGGACGAAGTCTGAAAGTGCGGAATTGCCGAGCAGTGGGCGCAGTCTTATAGTGGTGGTTGTAACGTATTACCGGCGTTAGATGGCGCCGGTCCCGTCGAACGCCGGCAAGGGTTTACAACCACCACTATCAGGCGTCGGCCTGCCCGGCCGCGTCGATGCGCTCGAACTGCTTGTCGGTCAGTTCGACGTCGACGGCGCCGAGGTTCTCGTCCAGCTGGTCGACGGTCCGCGCACCGATGATCGGCACGCAGGTGAATCGCTCGTGGTCCATCAGCCAGCGCAACGAGACCTGGGCGGGCGTCGCGTCGGCCTCGTCGGCGACCGCACGGACCTCGTCGAGGACGTCCCAGGCGCGTTCCGAGAGGTACCAGTCCTCGAAGTGCTCGTCCAGGTCGGCTCGGGAGCCGTCCGGCGCCTCCACTTCGCCGTCGCCGACGCGCTCGTACTTGCCCGTGAGGAAGCCGCCGTGAAGCGGCGAGTACGGGCAGACCGCCAGGTCCTGGTCGGCGCAGACGTCCAGATAGTTCGCGACGGGGTCGCGGTGGGTCGCCGAGTACTGGGGCTGGGTGACGGTGAATGCCTCGTAGTTATTCACGTCAGCTTGCCAGAGGCCCTTCGCCAGCTTCCAGGCGTCACACGTCGAGATGCCGACGTAGTGGACCTTCCCCTCACTGACCAGGTCGTCGACGGTGCGCAGGGTGCGCTCGATGGGCGTCTCGTCGTCGAAGCGGTGCAGGTAGAGGATGTCGAGGTAGTCGGTGTCCAGCTTTTCGAGCGACCCCTCCACCTCGGCGCGGACGTTCTTCCGGGAGAGGTTCTCCTGGAAGCGCGAGACGTCGGACCAGTAGCACTTCGAAGCGACGACGAAGTCCTCGCGGTCCCGGTCGGCGAGCCACTCGCCGATCCATTTCTCGCTCCGGCCCTCGCCGTAGCCGTTCGCCGTGTCGATAAAGTTCCCGCCGCGGTCTGCAAAGGCGTCGAGCAGTTCGTGAGCGCCCTCGCGGTCGGTCTCCATTACCCCGCTGTCCTCGTGTTCCTTGCCGAAGCGCCAGGTGCCGAAGCAGATCGGTGAGACCTCCAGTCCCGTGGTACCGAGCCGTTTGTACTCCATGTGTTGTACTCAGTTCGGCTCCGCTTAGTAGTACTGGCTCCATACACTGCTCTCTGGCACTGGACAGCCCGTACGCGTCGGTCGCGTCGACCTAACGGTCCGTCGATCAGCAGTCTGGCGTCTATCCGGCAATCGGAGTTACGTGCGTTCGGTCCCAACGGGGGCTATGGTCCGCAGGAGCGTCCTCATCTCGCCGGGCGACCAGCCAGACAAACTCCGGAAGGCGGCGACGAGCGGCGCGGACGCGGTGGTGTTCGACCTGGAAGACGGCGTCGCCCCCGACCGGAAGGACGTCGCACGCGAGGACGTTCGGGACGCCGTCGCCGATCTCGACGTCGATTGCGAACTCGCCGTCAGAGTCAATCCCATCGACCACGGCGCCACCCACGACCTCGACGTCGTCCTCGAGCGCGCGGCGCCAGACAGCGTGATGCTCCCAAAGACGTCGGGTCCGGACGAGGTCCGGATGTTGTTCCGAAAGCTCCGGAACCGCAACGCGCCGCTGCCCATCATCGCGCTCGTCGAGTCCGCCGAGGGCGTCCTGGGCGCGACCGACATCGCGACCGCCGCACCCACGTCAGCGCTGGTCTTCGGCGCCGAAGACCTCGCAGGCAACATCGGCGCGACGCGGTCTGCCCAGGGCTCTGAACTATCCTACGCCCGCCAGCACGTGGTCCTGGCCGGGCGGGCCGCGGGCGTCGACCTGATCGACACGCACTACACAAAATACGAGGACGAAGCGGGGCTCCGGGACGACGCCCGCCGGGGCTGCCACCTGGGATACGACGGGAAGCTCGCCATCCACCCGGCACAGGTCGACGTGATCCACGACGCGTTCAGGCCGGACCCGGAACGGGTCGAGTGGGCCCGGACGATCATGACGGCGAAGCGGGACGCCGACGCCGAGGGCCGGGGCGTCTTCGTCGTCGAGGGAGAGATGATCGACGCGCCGCAGATCAACCAGGCCGAACGGATTCTCGAACGCGCCGGCGAACTGAAGCGCCGCTGACCCGTCAGCGGAACGTCGTCCCCCGGCCGCCAGGGGCCGACTGACCGGTACCCCGGTCGTTTTGCTTCTCCAGACCCAACCAGCGGACATGCCCGTGTACGAGCGGTCCACGCACGTCGACGCGCCGCTCGAAGACGTCTGGGAGTTTCACTCCAGCGGGGACGGCCTCGAGGCGTTGACCCCCGACTGGATGAACCTCCGCATCGAGGAGGCGACCGGTCCCGACGGTCAGCTGGACCCCGACGTTCTGGAGGAAGGGGCCACTATCGTCTCCTCGATCCGGCCGTTCGGCGTCGGCCCGCGCCAGCGGTGGACCTCGGTGATCGTCGACCGACGGGAGCGCGAGGGACACGCGCTCTTCCGCGACGGGATGGTCGACGGCCCATTCGCGTTCTGGGAGCACACGCACCGTTTCACGGCCGAGGGCGACGGGACGCTGGTCCACGACCGCGTCGAGTACGAACTCCTCGGCGGTCCGGTCGGTCGCGTCGTCGACCCCTTCGCTGTCGTCGGCTTCGAACCGATGTTCCGATACCGGCACCGTCGGACACGGGAACTCCTCGGCTAGGTACCACATCTTTTTCTCGGAGTGGGCCCCACTCCATCGTATGACAGATGTCCTGATCGTCGGCGGCGGCCCCGCCGGCCTGAGCGCAGCGCTGTTCACCGCGAAGAACGACCTCGACACCGTCGTCTTCGACACGGACGAGACCTGGATGCACAAGGCGCACCTGTTCAACTACCTCGGCATCGAGAGTGAGGACGGAACGGAGTTCGTGGATGACGCCCGCGCGCAGGTCGAAGATTTCGGCGCGGAACTCCGCGAAGAACAGGTCAGCGGCGTCGAGGAGACCGGCGGCGGCTTCACCGTCTCCACCGAGGACGACGAGCACGAGGCTCCCTACGTCGTGCTGGCGACCGGCGCCAAGCGCGACCTCGCGGAGAGCCTGGGCTGTGCGTTCACCGACGAAGACGTCGTCGACGTCGGCGTGGCGATGGAGACGAGCGTGGACGACGCCTACGCGACCGGCGCGATGGTCCGTGCCGAGGAGTGGCAGGCGGTCATCTCCGCCGGCGACGGGGCGGCCGCGGCGCTGAACATCCTCTCGAAGGAGAAAGGCGAGCACTACCACGACTTCGACGTCCCCGCCGACGCCGAGTAACCCTCGCCGAGGTTCGCCCTCACGCCGTCGCTATCTTCTCGATTTCGCCCCGCAGCGCCGCGGCGTCGAAGTCGTGGTCCGGGCGGATGTTGACGAAATCGAGGAACTCCTCGGCCGAGAGCAGCGCCGCCGAGTCGTAGTGACTGGCCGCCGCGGGCACGGCGACGCGCGCGCCGACCAGCGGTTCGAGGGCCCCGAGCGCGCAGGCCAGGTCGTAGGACCGGGCGTCCTCGATGGCCTCGTCCCGGACGTTCGTCGCGTCGATGAAGTAGAGGTCGCCGCCGGAGACGAGCACGTTCTCGCCGCGGAAGTCGCCGTGGGCTAGCCCGGCGTCGTGCATCCGGAGGAGGAAGTCGAACACCGTCGGCGCGTGCTCGGCGACGACGTCGGGGTCGAGTTCCTCCAGCGTCTCGAACTCGGGCAGGTACTCGAGCACCAGGACGCCCACGCCGTCGTACTCGAAAGCCTCGACCGGTTCGGGCGCGTTGACGCCGATTTCGCGCATCTTCCGCGTCGCTTCGAGTTCGTGTTCGGCCATCTCGTAGGGCGTCCCGAAGTGCTCGAAGAACCCCTCCCGCCCGGAGGAAAAGGCCCCCAGGTTCCGGCCGGCCGTCAACAGCGCGTGGACGACGGAGTTCTGCTCCGTGACCACCTTGACGAACCACTCGTCGTCGACCACCATCGGCGTCGACAGCCAGTTGTCCGCCTCCAGGAACTCGACGCGGACCCCGGGCTGGTCGTACCGGCGCGCGACCTCGGCCACGACCCCCTCCAGCGTCTCCCAGGGGACGCGACCGCGGAGGAATCGGCGAAACGCCATCTGCTCACTGTAACGCGTTGCCCCGTGTTAGTGGTTCGGTTCTAGCAAAACCAGTATCCACTCTGGCGGAGGGATTCAAGACCGCCAAGAACCAGAAAGCCCCGAACGGCTCGGCTCGGGGCGGTCGCTGTCGTTCGAGAGAGCTTCGCTCTCTCGTGATGACGAAAGGCGCGAAGCGCCTTTCGAACCACGCCCTTCGCTCACTCCGTTCGCTCCAGTGCTTGCTTCCCGCGCCTTCCCCGAGCCGTCCGCCCCTTTCAGTCCCACCTCGTGGATTTGTCAACGGCAGGGGTTTGGGGTTGTTGGTGGCGTCGTTCGTATGGCCGGCAAAATGCCAGTGCTCGATCTCGCACACGTGGAATGCTATATATTCCCACAGGACGAATCGCGATCCATGAACTTCGACCTCCCGGACGAGCACCGGATGATCCGCGACTCCGTCCGAGAGTTCTGCGAGGCAGAGATCGCGCCGGTCGCCCAGGAGATCGAGGACGAACACCGGTTTCCCGCGGAGATATTCGACCAGCTCGCCGATCTGGATATGCTCGGGGTCCCAGTCGCGGAGGAGTGGGGCGGCCTCGGCGGCGACCAGTTGCTGTACACGCTCGTGACGGAGGAACTCGGGCGCGTCTCCGGGAGCGTCGGGCTCTCCTACGCGGCGCACACCTCGCTGGCGTCGAAGCCTATCGAGAACTTCGGGAGCGACGAACAGAAAGAACGATGGCTCCGGCCACTGGCGACGGGGGAGTACCTCGGCGGCTGGGCCCTCACCGAACCCGGGAGCGGGAGCGACGCGAGTGACATGGAGACGACCGCTGAGCGTGACGGGGACGAGTACGTGCTGAACGGGACCAAGCAGTTCATCACCAACGCCTCCGTCGCGGGGTCGATACTCGTGAAGGCAGTCACCGAACCCGGTGCGGGCTACGACGGCATCTCGACCTTTATCGTCGACCCGGAGCACGACGACGGCTTCGAGGTCACGACGGTGTGGGACAAGATGGGGCTCAACGCCTCGCCGACCTGCGAAATCCAGTTCACCGACTGCCGCATTCCCGCCGATCGACTCCTCGGCGAGGAAGGCGACGGCTGGGACCAGACGAAGGCGACGCTCGACGGCGGCCGCATCTCCATCGCCGCGCTCTCCGTGGGGCTGGCGCAAGGTGCGTTCGAGGCGGCGCTCTCGTACGCCAAAGAGCGCGAGCAGTTCGGCCAGCCCATCGGGAAGTTCGACGCCGTCCGCGACATGCTCGTCGCGATGGACCGGAAGATCGAGCGGGCGCGGCTGTTGACGCACAAAGCGGCGACGGCGTACGACGACGGGGAAGGCGTCACGCGGATCTCGTCGATGGCGAAACTGGACGCCAGCGAGATCTGCCGGGAGGTCGCCGAGGACGCCGTCCAGGTGCTCGGCGGCTACGGCTACACCACCGACTTCGCTCCCCAGCGGTTTTACCGGGACGCCAAACTCATGGAGATCGGCGAGGGGACGAGCGAGATACAACGGATGGTGCTGGGGCGAGAACTCGGGCTCTGAGAGAACGCCGGTCCCCGCTGGCCTGTATCGGTCTACGTCGTGACGCTCTGGGAGTCGTCCGTCGGCTCACCGAGCGAAATGGATATCTCGATGTCGTCGTATTCGACGATGGGCGTCTTCGCGGTGCCGGCACCGTCATCGTTGAGTCGCACGAGACCGAGTGATTCGAGCGTCTTCAGGTTCCGGTGGACTTCGCGGTAGTCCCGGTCGACGAGCGAGGCGGCGGCGCGAATGCTGTCCGGGCCCTCCCGCCGGATCGCTTCGAGGAGTTCGAGATTGGTCTCCCGGAGAAACTCCGCGAGGGTCGCGTAGTCATCGAAGTTGAGTACTGGCTGGTCGTCGTCCAGCGGCTCACCGCGCTCTGCAGCGCGAATACGCTGTATGGTCTCCCGTTCGAGTCGGTCCGCCTCGCCGACGGTCACTTTCAGTGTCGTCATGCTGTAATGGGCCTCTGGCTTCGTTGTCACGGCGGTAGGCGTTCTTTCTCCCGCTTGAATCGTCGGTACAGGGCTTCCATTCCGGGAAACTCGATCAGTTCGACGGACGACCGCGTGTGTTTCTCGTGACCCTTCGTTCGCTCGTGAGCGTTGTCGTATCGAAGCAGGGTCTCGCCGCCGATTTCGCCGTAGTGTAGCGAGTACTTCCACCCCGAGGGGTACGTCTCGTCGTCCGTTCGACGGATAGTGACGCTCTCAACGTGAGTGTTACCGTGAATCCGCTCGTACCGACGGACAACCGGATCGTCGCCATCCATCCTACCGTAGGCGCTTGTCCGGAAAAGCCGTTATGGTACAGATCCCATATGCCCTGCCTTCGCTTCGTCGACGTGGATGCATCGGGCCGTCTGGCACCCTCTCTCCGTAAAAACTCTCGCCCCCGGGATACCAGCCTCACTCCGTCGCCTTCAGGTTGTGAACCGGTTCCAGCCAGTCGACGACCTCGGCGGTCGGTTCGATCGCCTCGGCGATGGCCTCGGCGGGCTTGTACGCCATCGGCGCCTCGTCGCGGACCGACTCGATGACCGACTCGGAGTAGATGCCGTCCATGGCGTCGGCGAACTCGTCCATCCCGATGGCGTCGTGGGCGGCGCCGCGGCTCATCGTGCGACCGGCGCCGTGGGGCGCGGTCTGGTGATACTCGTCGTTTCCTCTCCCGCGGGCCAGCAGCGAGCCGTCGGCCATGTTGAACGGGACGACGAGGCGCTGCCCGTCGCGGGCGGGCGTCGCACCCTTGCGGATGGTCAGGTCCGCGAAGTCGACGTAGTTGTGGATGGACTGGAAGCGGTCCGTGGGGTCGACGCCGAGCGCGTCGCAGATGGCGTCGACCATCCGCTCGCGGTTCCAGCGCGCGTACTGCTGGGCGAACAGCATGTCGACGTAGTATCCATGAGCCTCGCGGCCTTCGAGCCAGTCGAGGTCGGTGTTGCGGCCGGCGGCGGCTTCGCCGTCACCGCCACCCTCGCCGTCGTCGGACTCGTCGCCGGCCTCGTCGGTCACGACGTCGCTCGGCCGGAGCTTCGATAGCGCGTCGAAGACGTCCTCGATGTCGCTCCCCTCGAAGTCGTCGCGGACCCGCTGTTTGCGGATGTGGGACTCGCCCTTGCCGCCGGTGACCCACTCGTAGAGGTCGCGGCCCTCGACCGTCGCCGGGTCGAACTCGAGGTACTCGTGGTAGTCGTCGGGAATGGCTTCCCGGATGCGCTCGACGTTTCGTCGGTCGGAGGCCGTACCCTGCCAGTACTCGGCGACGGACTTGCCGAGGTAGCGCGACCCGCTGTGGACGACCAGCCAGTAGTCGCCCGCCTCGCTGGCCCGGGCGAACTCGACGAAGTGGTTCCCGCCACCCAGGGTCCCCACGCTCTGGATGACGTGGCCCATCCCCTGGCGCTGGCTGGCCAGCACGCGCTCGCAGAGCGCCTCGAAGTACTCCCCGTCGTACCCGTCGAAGTCGAACTCGATAGGGTCGACGGGCTCGCCGAACCGTTCCTGGAAGGCCTCGTCGAATCGCTCGAAGACGCGGTTGGCCCGCTCGAACGGGAACTCGTTCACCAGGTGGGGCGCGTCGTCGTAGTCGTGCACGTCGCGGCCCATCGGGACCGCGTCGCGGACGCGCCGCTCGCGCTCGGCGTCGGCGAGCGGCAATTCCTCGCCCAGGTTCGCCGCCGCCATCCCACAGCCCACGTCGACCCCGACGATGTTCGGGACGATGCGCTCGGCCAGCGGCATGGTGAACCCGATCGGCGCGCCGGCGCCGACGTGGGTGTCCGGCATGATGCGCACCGGCTCGGTGAACGCCGGGTGGTCGATCAGCTCCTGGATCTGGGCCAGCGCAGACTCTTCGACCAGCGAGTCGTCCTCGGCCAACGAGTCGTCCGCGGACAGTGAATCGTCTTCGGCCAGCGAGTCGTCGTCGACCAGCACGCGCGCCGTCGTGTGCGCGCCCGTCAGCTCTATCGCCATAGCGTGGTGTGGCCGTACTCGACTCGCGGGCTTGTAGCTGACGGGACCGTGTGCGTGACTCTCTGGGGAGACGCTTCGATGGAGAGTGGTAGACGCTGGATGATTCGTATGGCTGTGTACAGATTATTTGATTCTCGGTTGCGTTGGTGAAATGAGCAACGACAGCTAGTCGTCGAAAGCCCTCGGCGCGCTCTCTGGCGTCGATACTGGGACCGCAAACAACTCGAAAGCCCTCGGCGTGCTCCGGTCCCGCGGACCGACTGCGCGCGCTCGTCCCTCGCGTGCTTATCGGTCCGGGGTTCCCGGAGCCCGCCTCGCCCTTTCATTCCCCCAGGCACCGTACCGCGGCCCTGCCCTTCCCCTGGTCGCGCGATGAAACGCGCTCCCGGCCCACAGCCGGGCGGTTGCGGAGCGGTCAGGACGCGTGATTCGCGGCGGACGCCGCGAATCCGGGGAGGAGTGGCGGAGTCAACCGCGAGCGCGTTTCATCGCGCGAGCGAGGCCGTGCCTGGAGGACTGAAAGGGCGAGGTGCGGTCGGCGAAGCACGGCGATGCAAGCACCGCAGCGGAGCGAGGAGCGCAGCGAGCCGCGCGAGTCGAGCGCGCCGAGGGCTTTCGACGTGTTCGTTTTCATGCACTCTGCTGGAACGTCGACACCCTCTGATCGATACGTAGCTCACTTGTACCACCCACACACTCATCCCCAGCCGAGTTCTGCCGAGTCCGGCGTCGCCAGGTCGAAGCGCTCCGTCCGCGCCAGCCCGGCCACGAGCACCAGTGCGAAACCCACTGGGACCCAGTTGCCGGCGACGACGTTGATGACGCCCCAGAGCAGGGTGAAGCTCACCAGGTCGTCGAGCGCGAACGGGCAGGTCTCCAGGCGGCCCAGGAGCGCAGCGCGGTCGAAAGCGGCGTGGATCAGGCCCACCGCCACACTGCCGCTCAGCAGCCAGCCCAGGTAGTTCGAGACGGGGACGCCGTAGTACGGGCCGCCGTCGTAGGTCCAGAAGCCGATGGCGACCGCCGCCGGGTCGAGGACGAGGTCGACGACGAGCAGGAGGCCGACGGCGAGGGGCACCAGGACGAGCCCTCGCCTCGCTCTCGAACCCAGCAACAGCGTCGCCAGCAGGTAGGCGTTCAGCGCGAGCGGGACGAAGAAGAGCGGCAGGGCCACCGGGACGCCGCCGACCATCGGCCCGACGTCTGCGAGGTAGCGAAAGTCGCCGTAGGGGAAGCCGGTCGCCAGCCCCACGGCCTCGATGACGTAGGTGTAGGCCACGAGGACCGAGAGGACGCCGATGGCCCGGCGGTCGAGCAACGGGCCGAGCGCGGTGACGAGGGGCAGGCGCATGACGAGCGTCCCCACGAGGACGAACAGCGGGTTGTACGCCAGTAGCGGTGGCAGGAGGTCAGCAGCGCTCGCGACGAGCGTGACCGCACCGACGGCCGGGAAGACGACGGCGATGGTGAAGCGGTTCTCGCGAACGAGGCGTTCGAGTCGCGCGAGCGTCGCGTCGGAAATCACTCCGTCGGCCGTCGGCGCGTCAGGCACCGACGACACCCCACAGGCCGGCGACGGTGAACACCGCGCCGACGACGGCGTTGACGCCGGGATACCACCAGTACGCCCGGTCGACGTCGACGTCGCGGAGGGCGATAATCACGACGAGGGCGGGGTAGACGAGTAAGAGGAGGCCGGCGCGCGGGTCGAGCAGGGCGAAGGCGGCCGCCGAGAGGAGCCAGCAGACGGCGCAGTAGGCCAGCGCGCGGTCGCGGCCCAGCACCGTCGCCAGCGTCTCGATGCCGGCCCGGCGGTCCGGTTCGATGTCGGGCACGGCGGAGTAGGTGTGCATCGCCATCGTCCAGAGCCACCCGCCGGCAAGTGCCGCGAGTGGTGGCGCCGTTCCCGTCAGGGCCGCGTAGGCCGCGGCACCGGGGAGAATGTACAGGCCGTTCGACAGCGAGTCGAGCGGCGGGCGCGTCTTCAGGCGGAGCGGCGGTGCGCTGTAGGCCGCACCGAGGAGGAAGAAGCCGACGAGCCAGGGGCGGGCAGCGGGAGGCGACCATGCGACGAGGCCGGCACCGAGGAAGAGGGTGGTCACGACGGCGACCAGCGTCCAGACGTTCCCCCGATACCGAACCTCCTTCTCGTCTTTCTTCGGGTTCTCTCGGTCGACGTCGGCGTCGAAGACGTCGTTGACGCCGTAGAGGAAGACGTTCGCGGGGAGGAGGAAGTAGGCGACGAGCGCGAGCGAGAGCGGTGTCACCAGGTCCGCCAGTGCGTCCGCGCCGAACGACAGCCCCACGAGTACGGGCCCGGCCAGATAGAGCCAGAACCGGGGGCGGGACAGTCGGAGGAGGCGGACGAGCGTGCTCATGCAGGACGCTGGATCCGTCGATCGCCGTCGAGATCGGCGAGGACGGCGCTGGCCGCGTGTTCACCGCTGATCAGACACATCGGAACGCCGATGCCGGGACGCGTAAACCCACCGGTGAAGTAGAGGCCGTCGAGCGCCGACGAGCGGTGGTCCGGCCGGAGCGGCCCGGTCTGTCTGAGCGTGTGGGCGAGCCCCAGCGCCGACCCCTGCTCGGCGTTGTACCGGTCGGCGAACTCCGAGACGGTAAACTGCTCCTCGACGACGATGCGGTCGCGCAGGTCGACGCCAACGTTCTCGGCGAGGTCGTCGAGCAGCGCGTCACGGGCCGCCTCCCTCGCTTCCGGCCCGTCCTCCAGCCCCGGGGCGATGGGGACGAGCACGAAGAGGTTGCTGTGGCCCTCGGGCGCCACGGTCGGGTCCGTCTCCGAGGGGACACAGCAGTAGTATGCGGGGTCGTCGGGCCACGACGGGTCGTCGAATATCTTCTCGAAGTGGTCGGTCCAGTCCTCGGGGAGTACGAGCGTGTGGTGTTCCAGCGGATCGACGTCGCCCTCGACGCCGAGGTACAGCAGGAAGGCGGAGGGGGCGTACGTCCGCGAATCCCAGTAATCGTCGTCGAACTGCCGGTCCTCGGGGGCGAGCAGGTGCTTCTCCGTGTGGGCGTAGTCGGCGTCGCTCACGACCAGGTCCGCCGTCACGGGCCCCTGGCTCGTTTCGAGGGTGAAGTTCCCCCGCTCGCCCGTGATCCGGTCGACTTCGACGCCGGTGCGGTAGGTAACGCCCATCTCGGCGCCGAGGGCCGCCATCACGTCGACGACGGTGCCCATCCCGCCGGGCGAGACCGTCTCGCGGTTCGGCGGGGAGAAGTCGCCGACGGCCTCCGGGTAGTGGACGCCGAGTTCGAAGTCCACGTGGCTCATCAGGTTGTACAGCGCGGGGGTGTTCGTCGGCGACCCGCCCAGGAACACCAGCGAGTACTGGACGAGCTGCTGAAGCTTCGGGTGGTCGAAGTAGTCCGAGACGTGGTCCTGCATCGACCCGAGCAGGCCCAGCCCGCGGGCGTTCCGGAGCACGTCCCAGTCCAGGTAGTCCCGGAACGAGCCGCGGTCGGTGTAGACGAACTGCTCCATGCCCACCTCGTAGGTTTCGGCGGCCTGTTCGAGGTAGCTATCGAGCGCGGCGCCGGCCCCCGGTTCGTAGGACTCGAAGAGGCGGCGCATAGCGGCGCGGTCGGGCGTTACGTCGACCTGGTCGACGCCGCGCTGGGCCGGTCCGGCACCCGGACCGGTCGAGCCCGTCCCCTCCTCGCCGTCCTTGAAGAACACCCGGTAGTGGGGGTCGAGGCGAGTCAGTTCGTAGAACTCGGTGTGCTCGCGGTCGAAGTGGCCGAAGAAGCGCTCGAAGACGTCGGGCATCATGTACCACGAGGGCCCCATGTCGAAGCGGAACCCGTCGCGTTCGAGGACGCTCGCCCGGCCACCCAGCGACTCGTTCTTCTCGACGACGGTGACGTCGAGGCCGGCGTCGGCGAGGTAGCACGCCGTGGAGAGGCCGCCGAAGCCGGCGCCGACCACGACGACCTCGGCGTCGGAGCCGGCCGCCATCAGTCGCTCCTCCAGGGGACGACCGAGCCGACGGCGCCGAGGCCCTGGGGTGTTCGGTCCCTGATCGCCGAGGAGAGCCGACCACGTCGTCCCGCACTGGTCGCCTGAACCTCCTGCGGGACGTCTTCCGTCTCCGGAACGGGACTGACGTGGTAGAACACCGTCTCGGGGTCGTCGAAACGTTTCCAGGCGGCCCAGGTCCGGGCGAGGACGACCAGCCGCCGGGCCGTCGAGAGCGACGGTCGGCCGGTCAGGACGTCGAAGTTTCGCGCCCTGATGAGCCGGTGGTGCTCGGCGTACAGCGTCGCCGACAGCAGGACCGCGAACTGGCAGTCCGGGGGGAGCATCCGGATGCCCGCGACGCCGTCCCGGTAGCGCCGCTCGGTCCGGCGGAGTTCCGTCCGGACGGCCTCGCGCACCGCCGGTGAGGGCTCGAGCGCGCGCACGTCGTCCGTACTCACGCCGTGCTCGCGCAGCGTCGCCTTCGGGAGGTAGACGCGGTCGTAATCCCAAACGTCCTCCTTGACGTCGCGGACGAAGTTCGTCAGCTGGAACGCCTCCGCGAGGGCACGGGCGTGGGGTCGCGCCTCGTCGGCCTGCGGCGGGTCCATCACCGCGAGCATCATATTGGCAACCGCCACCGACGAGCCCCGGAGGTACGCCTCCAGGTCCTCGTACGTCTCGTAGTCCGCCCCCTCGACGTCCCGCAGCATGGCGTCGACGAACTCGTCGATCTCGGTGGGCGAAACGCCGTGTTCGTCGGCGATACGGTGGAACGCGGTCACCACGGCGTCGTCGCTATCGGTCCGTCCGTGGGCAGCCTCGCGCATCCGTTCGAGTTCCCGGCGCTGCTCGGCCGGCGGCCCCGGGTCGGGGTCGTCGACGACGTCGTCGGCGACGCGGAAGAACGCGTAGAGGACGTACGTCGCGTGACGGACGCGCCGCGGGAGCACGCGCGTCGCCAGGTGGAACGTCGCACCGGTCCGCCGCTGGATAGCTTTACTCTCGGCGACAGGTTCGGCCGGCGTCGTCGAGGCTCCGCCGTCGCGGGACCCTTCGGATGGCTGACTCATTACCTATAGTTGTGCTGTCAGTACCATAAGCCGGATGCCGGACTAGTAGGGTACTACCGCTCGAAGAACTCCGCGAGGAGCTTTCGCTGGGCGACCCGGAGGTGCTGGTGGAACGTCGACCGCGTGAGGTCCATCGACGCGGCGAGTTCGTCGCCGGTCGCCCGCCGTGGCCGGTCGAAGAAGCCGCCGACGAAGGCCGTCTGGAGGGCCGCGAGCTGTCGGTCGGTCAGCGCCGTCTCGACGCGCGTGAAGAACTCCTGTTTGGTCTCGGGCGGCCGTTCACGGTGGGCAGTCGACCGCAGCTCCGTGTCGGGGTACTCCTCGCGGACGCGCTCGACGAGCGAGCGCAGGTCCGCCCCCGCGGGGAGGGTAAACTCGACCGACGCCTCCCCCTCCTCGGCGACGATGGATCGCGTCTCCGCGCCGAAGGCGGCGAGTCGACCGACGAGCGGGTCCCGGCCGAGTTCGAACTCCAGCAGGTGTTGCTCCCCGTCCTCGATGACCGTCGACACCGCGACGACGTCCTGACAGTCCGCGGCGGCCTCGAGGATGGCCTCGACCGGCGCGCCGGTGGCCGTGAAGTACAGCGACGGCACGTCGGCATCCGCCACTGCCCCCTCGTAGGTCAGCCGACAGTCCACCTGTTCGGAGATCCTGACGAAGAAGAGGTCGTCGTCGCGCACCGATAGCTCGACGTCGACGACGTCGTCCGCGACGAGGATGCGCCGGGTCTCGACCGCGGACAGCGCGGCGGCGATGGCTCGCCCGAGCGCCGTCAGGACCGTCGCCTCACGCTCGTCGACGCGGAGCCCGGCAGGGGCGACGAGCGTGATGACGCCGTACTCGGAGTCGCCGTGACGCAACGGAACGGCTATCTGCTGGCCGTCGTCACCGGCTCCGCCGTTGCCATCCGAGAGCCCGTGGAGGCCCTGAATCGTCCCTTCTCGGCAGGCGACCGCCGCGGGATGGTCGGTATCGACGCGGACGCCCCCTTCAGGAAGCCCCGGGTGGTCGCCCGTCGTACTCGACGCCGAGAGTAACTCGCCCGCGGCGTCGACGGTTCCGATCCAGGCCGCCTCGTAGGGACCGGCGTCGACCAGTCCCTCGCACACTGCGCGCTCCAGGTCGCTCCGGGACGTCGGTGCGATGATGGCCGTCGTCACGGCGTCGAGGAGCCGTTCGACGCGGCGGAAGACGACGTCGAGGCGTTCGCGTTCGTCCTCGAGCGCCATCTCCGCGGCCTTCCGGCGCGTGACGTCGTTCTGGAAGCCGACGAAGTTCACCGGCTCGCCGTCCTCGCCCTCGATGGGCGCGATGGTCACCTCGTTCCAGAACTCCTCGCCGTCTCTGCGGTAGTTGCGCAGTTCGACGGTGACCGACTCGCCCGCGTCGACGGCCTCGCGGAGCGTCCGCACCGGTTCCTCGCGCGTCTCCGGCCCCTGCAGCAGGCGGCAGTTGCGACCGAGGACCTCTTCTCGGGGATAGCCCGTCACGCGCTCGAACGCCTCGTTGACGTAGATTAGCGGGTTGTCGGGCTGAGTCGCGTCAGTGATGGTGATACCGACCGGCGCCTCGTCCATCGCGCGCTCCTTGAGGGGGAACGACACCGCGGGCGCCTCGGGTTCGCTCATGGGCTAGATAGCGGAACTCACCAAATGAACGTTCGGGCGGGCCGGCGGTTGGGCGACCTCGGCGGACCGGCCCCTCTGGACCGCGGGATTCAAATCGGTGACTCGCGAACGCTCGGGCCAGCATGGACGACTCACGCCGGATCGTCGCCCTGGACGAGGTGCCCGAGGACGGGAGCCTGCTGTTCACCGCGACAGTCGCCGACGGCGACGAGCGCGTCGAGGCCATCCTGCTCCGCCTGACCGACGGCGTCGTCGCCTACGAGAACTACTGTCAGCACTGGACCGACGTGCGCCTGGACTCCGGGTCCGGTGCGGCGCTCCGAAACGACGAACTCGTCTGCGAGAAACACGGCGCGTACTTCGAGATGGACTCAGGGTACTGCAACTTCGGTCCCTGCGAAGGCGCCACGCTCGAAGCCGTGGAGATAGCCGTCGAGGACGGTGCCGTCTACCTCGCCGACGACCGCTACGCGTTCGAGCACCTCGGGCCCGCGGCGGACGAAGATCTCTCGTCGGGCAGTCGGATCGGCTTCTCCGGGAGCTAACGGCGACGACGCGTCGCTCCGTGAACGGGGCTGCGAACCGGGCTGAGACCCCCGCTCGCTGCTAGTTGATCCGATAGGCCGGTTCCGTCACGGACTCGCTCTTGCACTCCGGACAGCGACTCGGCCGGTTGACCAGGTCGTCGAAGGCGTCGAAGCCGCACTCCTCGCAGGTGGGCGGCGCGACGAGCAACTGCTCGTCGGTCGAGTCCAGCGACTTCGAGATGTGCTCGACGTGACTGAGCGCGTCGCTGGTCTGTATTTCGAACTCCCGGGCGATGGCCCCCGCCTGGAGGGCGTCGTCCCGGAGTCGGTCGGCGATGCGCTGGCGGGTCGTCCGACTTGCCTCGCGCATACCAGACCTTGGATGATGGCGGGTATATCTTTTCCGGGGGTGTGCGAACTGACGCTCGGTTCCAGTCGAAGCGACCCACAGTTATTTTTCGGCGTCGGTCGATGCCCCGTGCGCAATGGTACACTGCCCTGAATGCGAGACGACCCTCGACGACGCCGACGACATCGAGTTCGTCGAGACCGACGCAAAGACCGGATTCATCAGAGCCTCCAAGCGGTTTTACACCGCCAACTGCGCCGCCTGCGGCCGAACGCTCGGCTCCGGCGTCGCCGGCGCCAAATCGAACGCGGGGGCAGCGTAACGATGGTGCACTGTCCCCACTGCGAGTCGGAACTGACCGAGGCTGACGACGTCGAGTTCCTCGACATGGACTCGACGACCGGCTTCTTCACGGCCTCGAAGCGGTTCTACCTCGTCGGCTGCGGCGACTGCGGCGCCGCTATCGGCAGCGGCGTCGCCGGTGCGATGTAGCGAGCCCGGATTCCCCGTCTCCGTCGAATTCTCTGCGACCGTCCAGTCCTTCCCCGAAACGTCCTTACAGCACCACACGGCCGGGAGGCCGTCTCGTCGGCCGACCGGGGGAGGGGAGGGCTGCGGTTGCGGTTCCCTGGTGGACTGAAAGGGCGAGGTGCGCTCGGGGAACCCGGACGAAGCAAGCACCGAACGGAGTGAGGCGCGTGGTTCGAAAGGCGCTGCGCGCCTTTCGTCATCACGAGAGAGCTCCGCTCTCTCGAACGACAGCGAGTCCCGGGACCCGAGCGCGCCGAGGGCTTTCGAGTTGTTTGCGGTATCTACTGCAAGGACGACGAACGAAAATGAGCCAACTGTAAAACCGAGACCAACAGATCCTAGCCGAAGTTCTCGATCTTGGCGCCTTCCGAATCCCCACCGGCGGCGTCGATGGCCGACGTCGCGTCGTCGATGAAGTCGGCGAAGCCGTAGACGAAGAGCTGGCTGTCGGCGCCGTAGTCGTCGAGAACGTCTGCGACGGCGGGGGACAGGTCCTCGCCCGCGGCCAGCAGCGTGACAGTGGCGCCCTGTTCCCGAATGTCGGCGAGACGCTCTTCGTGGATGGGGGCGTCGTCCTGGTAGACGACAGCGGCGCGGTTCCCGTCCGAGAGGGCGCGCTCGGCGATGCCGACGGCGGGGCCGACGCCGGGGCCGCCAGCGAGAATCACGGCGGGGTCCTCGCCCTCGTAGTAGTCGTTCCCGAAGGGGCCGGAGACGGTGACGACGTCGCCGGCCGAGAGGTCGCCGAGGACCGGGGCGAGGGTTCCGTCAGGGTCGATGCCGACGGTTATCTCGAAGGTGTCGCCGACGTCGGGCGAGGAGATGGTGTAGAAGCGGGAGACGAGCACCTCGTCGCCGCGTTCGAGTTCGTCGGCCGTCTCGACGTCGAGTTCGCCCTCGGCGGCGAGGCGCTCGATGGCCTCGAACTCCAGCTTGTCGGCCAGGTCGAACGTCAGCTTGACGAACTGTCCCGGCTGGGCGTCGAACTCGGTCGGCGATTCCAGATCGATGGCGACCGCGTCGGGACCGACGTCACGGACGGCCCGGACGGCAGTCTTCGTTGGATCCATAGGCTCGCTTGGGCGATTACCGGCAAGCCGGTTTCGGTCCGTGAGCGGGCCGAACAGATCACTCGGAATCGAGTACACTATTCGCAACCGGAAAAGAGGCAAAACCCACAGCCTTCGGGTCTCCAGGCGTTTACAGAAGGTTTTTCCATAGGCAACGGATACCCACGCGCTAGAATGCCCGACGACCTCAACTGGGCCATCGGCGGCGAAGCCGGCGATGGAATCGACTCTACCGGGAAGATCTTCGCCCAGGCACTCTCGCGGGCCGGTCGGCACGTCTTCACGTCCAAGGACTTCGCGTCGCGTATCCGCGGTGGGTACACGGCATACAAGATCCGGACGTCGCTCGACCGCGTCCAGAGTGTCGTGGACCGCCTCGACCTGCTCATCGCGCTCACCGAACGCACGATCGACGAGAACCTCGACGAACTGCACGAGGGCTCCGTCATCATCTACGACGGCGAGCGCACGACGATGCAGAACGTCGAGGTGCCCGACGAGATGATCGGCCTCGAAGTTCCGCTCAAGCGCCTCGCGGAGGAGGCCGGCGGGGCCATCATGGCAAACGTCGTCGCACTCGGTGCGGCCTGCGAAGTATCGCAGTTCCCCATCGAGAACCTCGACGAGTCCCTGGAGAAGCGCTTCGGCGACAAGGGGGAGGCCATCGTCGAGAACAACATGCAGGCCGCGCGCAAGGGCCAGGAGTACGTCCAGGAGGAGTACGACCACGACTTCGGCTACGAACTCCAGACGTCCGACGAGGACTACGTCCTCATCAACGGCGACCAGGCCATCGGGATGGGCGCCATCGCCGCCGGCTGCCGGTTCTACGCCGGTTACCCCATCACCCCCGCGACGGAAGTGATGGAGTACATGACCGGCCGCGTCGACCAGTTCGGCGGGAAAGTCGTCCAGGCGGAGGACGAACTCGCGGCCATCAACATGGCGCTGGGTGCGGCCCGCGCCGGAGCGCGCGCGATGACCGCGACGTCCGGTCCGGGGATCGACTTGATGACCGAGACGTTCGGTCTGGTCGCGACCACCGAGACGCCGCTGGTCATCTGTGACGTGATGCGTTCCGGTCCCTCGACCGGGATGCCGACCAAGCAGGAACAGGGCGACCTCAACATGACGCTGTACGGCGGCCACGGCGAGATTCCGCGGTTCGTCGTCGCGCCGACGACTATCTCGGAGTGTTTCTGGAAGACCGTCGAGGCGTTCAACCTCGCCGAGAAGTACCAGACGCCGGTGTACCTCGTCTCCGACCTCGCGATGGCCGTCACCGAGCAGACGTTCAAGCCGGAGGCCTTCGACATGGACGAGGTCGAGATCGAGCGCGGCAACGTCGTCGACGAGGAGGACATCGACGGCTGGATGAACGAGAAGGACCAGTTCCAGCCCCACTTCCCCGCGGCCGACGGCATCTCGCCGCGGACGTTCCCCGGAACCTCCGGCGGCGCGCACATGACGACGGGTCTCGAACACGACGCCCTCGGTCGCCGGACCGAGGATACCGAGGTCCGCAAAGAACAGGTCGAGAAACGCGAGCAGAAGGTCGAGACCGCCATCGAGCGCGAAGACTGGGACTACCGCGAGTTCGGCAACCCCGACGCCGACACGCTGGTCATCTCCTGGGGTTCGAACGAGGGCGCGATGCGCGAAGGGATGGAGTTCCTCGAAGACGAGGACATCGAGGTCCGCTTCATCTCCGTCCCCTACATCTTCCCGCGCCCGGACCTGACCGAGGAGGTCGAACAGGCCGAGCAGACCATCGTCGTCGAGTGTAACGCGACGGGGCAGTTCGCCGACGTCATCGAACACGACGTGCTCGAACGCGTCGACCGCGTCAACAAGTACGACGGCGTCCGCTTCGACGCCGACGAACTCGCCGCGGAGATCAAGGCCGCGATGGCCGACGAAGCCGAGGTGAAAGCATGAGCTCAGACGTCCGATTTACCGACTTCAAGTCCGACAAGCAACCGACGTGGTGTCCCGGCTGCGGTGACTTCGGGACGATGAACGGCATGATGAAGGCGCTGGCCGAGACCGGCAACGACCCCGACAACACGTTCGTGGTCGCCGGCATCGGCTGTTCCGGCAAGATAGGGACCTACATGCACAGCTACGCGCTGCACGGGGTCCACGGTCGCGCCCTGCCCGTCGGCGTCGGCGTGAAGATGGCCAACCCGAACCTGGAAGTGATGGTCGCCGGCGGCGACGGCGACGGCTTCTCCATCGGCGCGGGCCACTTCATCCACGCCGTCCGCCGAAACGTCGACATGAGCTACGTCGTCATGGACAACCGCATCTACGGCCTCACCAAGGGCCAGGCCTCGCCGACCTCGCGCGAGGACTTCGAGACGTCCACGTCGCCCGAGGGTCCGCAGATGGCCCCGGTCAACCCCAAGGCGCTCGCGATGGCCGCGGGCGCGACGTTCGTCGCCCAGTCCTTTTCCTCGGACTCCCAGCGCCACGCCGAGCTGGTTCAGGAGGCCATCGAGCACGACGGCTTCGGCTTCGTCAACGTCTACTCCCCGTGTGTCACGTTCAACGACGTCGACACCTACGACTACTTCCGCGACTCGCTGGTCGACCTCGACGAGACCGACCACGACCGCCACGACTCGGACGCGGCGATGGACAAGATCCGCGAGACCGAGACGGAGTACATGGGCGTCCTCTACCAGGACGAGGACAGCGTCCCCTACGAGCAGCGCCAGGGCATCGAGGGCAGCATGGCCGAAATCCCCGACGGCGCCCCCGAGGGAGCGATGGACCTCGTTCGCGAGTTCTACTGAGTTACGCGACGTCGAAGTTTTCGAAGACCGTTTCGAAGCCGTCACCGCGCGGAGCCGCTGCCATCGGCCCGACCCGGAGCGTCTCCGTCTCCGTGAGGTAGGCCTGACGGATCATCGTGAACTCCCGGCCGTTGCGGGAGAAGAACACCTCGACCGCGGGGCCGGTCCGTTCGACGCGGATCCAGACCGACTCCGGGTCGTCGTCGAGGGGAACGACCGACCAGTCGGAGAACTCCCGGGTGACGACGGCACTCGCTTGCTGGGCGCCGTCGACGTACTCGACCCCGCACTTCAGCCAGCGTTCGTCACTGTCGCGGATCATCAACCCTGCCTGGTCGTACTGGGACCCGTAGTCGCCAGCGAATTCGACGGTCGCGGTGAAGTCGCCGTCGACCGCTCGATGGTAGAAGTGCGCGTCGTCCGCGACGTAGTCGTGCAGCGTCACGCGCCAGCAGTCCGTCTCCGGGCCGGCCTGGACCACGAGGCGGTCGCCCTCCTCGCGCCAGCTCGGCGGTTCGTTGTACCACTCCATGCGAATCGATACGCGCGCGCCCTGGTAAAACTGCAGCACGTCTAGCGAAGGAGAGAGCGACAGCCGCGAATCCGTCGAGCCCCTTCGCTACGGACTTCCGGGCAGTACCTCGGGTTCGCCGGACCGATAGATGTACTCGACGGCGATACCGGTCAGGGGCGAGTCCGCCCGCGTCGCGTAGGTCTTGGCCAGGTCGAGGTACTGCTCGGTGACGTCGACGACGCGCCGGTAGCCCGCGTCCTCGTCCGGCGCGAGGAGGTACTCCGCGGTGACGGGCGTCAGTTGCCCGTTCCGGCGGTCGTCGACGTAGTCGTCGACGTCGTCGAGCCACACCTGGGCGCCGATGATGGCGAGCACGATTGCCTTCGCGAAGTCGTCGTTGACGTCCAGACCGGCCAGCCGATAGAGACCGATCATGCCGTCGTAGAGGACACCGACGCGGGCGTACTGTGTCTTGAGATACGGCAGGTTGCGTTCGCTCTCGTCGAACAGCTCGATGGGCTCCTCGAAGTCGGCGAACTTGTACTGCTCGCGGACGTCGCGCAGCGCCGACTGGTCGCCGTCCTCGGCCGCGCTCATCATCTCGCGGAACTGGTCGTCCCGGTCCTGGTGCGCTTCCGAGTAGTCGACGGCCCGCGTGTAGGTCTCCTCGACGACCGGGGGAAGCCCCTCCAGCTTGGCGTCCAGGTCGGCCTGGAGCGCCGCCTGGGCGACCTCGGCGACGCGCCGGGGGTCGGCCTCGAAGTCGACCGAGAAGTCCTCGAACTCGTCGTCGTTGATGGCGTCGCGCATGTCGCCGTCGACCAGCGCCTCGATGGAGAGGGAGGTCATCTGCTCGGCACGGACGACCATCTCGCGTGGCGAGAGTTGCTGTGAGGGGCCCTCCTCGAGGGCCGTCTCGTCGACTTCGGGGACGCCGATGGCTATCTCGTCAGTGACGGGATCGGAGGCCGCTCGCTGCCTGGCAGAGCGGTAGACGTACCCGAGGGTTAGCTGGGCCGGGAGAACCAGCTTGGTGTCGTAGTCGAACGCCACCGAGGGACGGTCGAACTCCTCGGCGAGGGCGTCCTCGACGAGTCCGAACACGTCGTCGACCATCCGCTCGGTGCGCTCGTCGATCTCGCGCTTGAGCGAGAGGCTGCCGTAGTCGAACACGCCTGCGTCGGCGTAGTACCCAAGCACCGCGCGAAGCGCCGTCGGCAACGTCGCGCTGTCAGCGAGCCAGCCAGCGCCTGTCTTCATGACCATGATGTATCCCCGCGGGCCCCGGTCCCCGCGCTTTCCCGGTGCTGTGTCCGGTGTGGCCTTTACGCTTTCGAGAACAGCGTCGCCGTCGCGGTGCACAACCCGGCCACTGGACCGCATTCACCTGGCAAATTCAGCAAGACTATTAGTGGGTACGCATGACCTGATGCTATGAGCGATCGCTTTGACGTGGTTATAGCCGGGGCCGGGCCGGCCGGCGCCCAGTGTGCCCGCGATTTGGCGGCGAGGAACTACGACGTCCTCGTGCTCGAAACCGAGCCCGAAGACCAGTTCCCGCGTCAGAGCAACAAGTCCACAGCCGGCACCTTCCCGTCGATGATGGCGTCGTTCGGCATCCCCGACGACGTCGTGATGCACTACACCGACAAGGTCGTTCTCGAATCGCCCAGCGAACACTACGTGCGCGACCAGGCGGGCGCCGTCCTGGAGTTCGCCGACTTCAAGCGCTTCCTCGTCCGCGACGGTCGCGAGCGAGGGGCAGAGTACCGGTTCGACTCCCGCGTCTCGGCACCCATCATGGACGGCGGCGAGATCGTCGGCGTCAGGTACGACGGCTCCGAAGAGGTGTACGCGGACGTCGTCGTCGACGCGACGGGCCCGGCCGCGCCGCTGGCCAAGAAACTCGACGTCACCGGCCTCGAACGCGAACACCAGGCCATCGGCATCGAGTACGAGTTCGAGGGCGTCGCCGTGAACCACTCCGAGTTCGCCGACCTTCGCGACTCGATGATGCTCCGCCTGGACCACGACCTGGCGCCGGGCGGCTACTCGTGGATTTTCCACACCGGAGCCGACACCGCGAAAGTCGGCCTCTGTTACATCCAGAACGACTCCCACGACGCCTACGCGAAAGAGGGGATGGGCATCGACGACTACCTCGACTACTGGATCGACCGCGACCCGCGCTTCGACGACGCCGAGCGAATCGAGGGCAAGCAACACCGCGGGTCGGCCCACATCCAGCCCCCGGAGGGGATGAGCACGGACAACTTCATGGCCATCGGCGACACCGTCCCGACGATCGATCCGCTGTGGGGCGAGGGGATCCACTCCGGCATGAAGTCGGCACGGGCGGCGGCAATCACCGCAGACGCCTGTCTCACGCCCGAGGAGCCCGACACCTCCGCCGCGGCGCTGTCGACCTACGACGAGCTGTGGCACCGCGACGTCGCCCCGCAGATGCGCCCCCGACTGCTCATGACCCAGCTCCTCTATCTCGCCCCCAACGAGCGCTACGACCGCCTGATGGCCGACCTGCGCGCCACGGACGAGGACACCCTGGAGCAGGTGAACAACGGTAACCGGCTCGCGATGCGGAATCTCATGCACCTCTCGGACCTCCCGCTGCTCGCCCAGTTCGCCCGGGATAGACTCGGTATCTGAGCGGCGGTGTCGCCGGTCCGCCAGCGCTCGGTCCCTCGATAGCGTCCCCGTGCGTCGGGCGAGGTCAGCAGCTTTTTCTCCGCCTGGCCTGAGTTTCGAATCATGAACGACGGGGAGCCGCTCGTCGGCGTCGTCGGCGACGCGACGGCGGACCTGGAGGCGGCCGTCACGTCGGCGGGCGCCCGCTCGCGCGTGGGCGACGTCGAATCCGTGCTGGCCGCGTCGCCGGCTCTCGCCGTCGCCGTCGGTGACGCCGCCTTCGCGCGACTCGCTCGGTCCGCCCCCACGCTACCGGTCCTGCCGGTCGACGTCGACGTGGGATTCCGGTCCGTCGCGACCGAGTCCGCCGCGGCAGCGATCGATACAGTCCTCGCCGGTGACGCCGAGACGCAGTCGTATCCCGTCCTTCGCGTCGAGTACGACGGCGAGCGGGTCGCCAGCGCCGTCGCCGACGTGTCGCTGCTGACGGCGGAAGTCGCCCACATCTCGGAGTACGCAGTGGCCAGCGGGGACAGCCACGTCGGCCAGTTCCGCGCGGACGGCGTCGTCGTCGCGACGCCCGCCGGCTCGACCGGCTACGCCCACCGGCTCGGCTGTCCGCTCGTCGCCCCGGGAACGAGCGTCGGACCCGTCGCCCCCATCGCCCCCTTCGCCACCAACCCCGACCACTGGGTCCTCCCCCTCGAGGACCTCCGGCTCACGGTCGAACGCGACGAGACACCGGTGACGCTGGTCGCCGACGACCGCGAGGTAGCCACCGTCGCCGCTGGCGAGCCGGTCACCGTCACGCCCGACGGGTCCGTCGACGTCGCCCTGACGCCGGCGAGCGACCCGGAATTCTAGCCGACGGACCACAGCCCACCGGCAAAACTGTCACTCTTCGACAGATTTGCCGGATTCTACCCGCTGGAAATTGGAAAGACACTAATGGACGGTGGACACAGTGCAAGATATGCAGACGGAGCCGTTCGTGAACCTGTTCGGGCCGCTGGACGCCGCGCTCCAGGGCCAGATCGAGATCGTGATACTGGCACTCGTCCTGGTCAACATGGTGACCCGGTTCCTCGCCCAGCGGCGATACGTCGACCAGTACGAGGACGACGGCGCCGACGCCATCACCCGATGGGTCCCCCACGAGGTGACGAACCTCGTGCTCGTGCTCGCCTCGTTTTACTTCCTCACCGTCCACCACCACGGCGGCCTCGTCACCTCCGTGCTCGTGGTCGGGATGGTCATCACCGACTTCTTCGAGTTCGAGTCGCGCAAGGTCGAAGCCCGACGCGATCTCCCGCTCGACCGACCCAAGGCGGCCATCGGTGCCTGGGTCCTCGCGCTGTTGTACGTGGTCTTCCAGGTCGCCTTCACCGGCTCCATCGACTCGCTCGTGTAGCGCCCGTCGGTTCTCTCTGGATTTCCCGCTTCGCTGTGCCGAACGCTCTTGTCGATTCCGCCGTTTCTCCGCTGTCGCCGGTCTGGCAAACCCGTGAGTGACTGGTTCGACGCTCCCAGTCGTTCGAGAGCGGGAGTGAGTGTAACGATTTTGTGCGGTTCCCAGCGCCGGCGTCAGTACCGACGCGAACACGTTGAACGCCTTCGGTCGCTCTCTGGTGTCGATACCGGGACCGCCAACACCCAGAAAGCCCTCGGCTCGCTCAACTCGCGCGGCTCGCTGTCGTCCGAAAATCGGAGATTTTCGTGATGACGAGAGACCTTCGGTCTCTCGAACCACGCGCCTCACTCCGTTCGGTGCTTACTTCGCCGGGCTTCGCCGAGCGCACCTCGCCCTTTCATTCCTCCAGGGACAGCCTCGCTCGCGCGGGCTTCGCCACGCGCTTGCGATTAATTCCACCAAACCTCCCCGGTCGCTCGCCGTCCGGCGAGCGACACGCTTCCTGACCGCCCCGCAACCGCGGCGGTCGGCCGGGAGCGCGTTTCATCGCGCGACCAGGGGGAGGGCAGGGCTGCGGTGCTGTGCTGGCCCTGGAGGACTGAAAGGGCGAGGCGGGCTGGAGGAAGCACGGGCCCGCAAGCACGCGAGGAACGAGCGCGCGCAGCGTGGTCCGCGCGACTCCAGCCCGCCGAGGGCTTTCGAGGTGTTGTCGTCTCTCTTCCTTCCAGCGCCCGTTCACACAGATCCGTCTGATCGTTACACTCGCAATCTCCCGATAGCAATCGAATCGAAGCCGTCTGGCGTCCTCGGACGATACTGAAGAACGTCCCAGAGCGGGGAACCCGGCCGCGAAAACAGATTACTGCGTGCGTTCGGCGTACGAATCGCGCGCGCGCTCGAACGCGGGGATGAGAATCCAGAACGTGAGCGGGCCGAGGATCATGAACCAGAACAGCACGGGCTCGAGGAAGAGACCGATCTGGTCGTACACCGTCGCAGCCTCGGGTGGCGCGCCGGTGAGCTGTGTCCCTTCGAACGACGGCGTCCGGTACCAGCCCGCCAGGGTCATCCACCCGAGACCGGCGACCACGAAGATGCCGAAGCCTTTCGCGAATTCGTCAGCCATTATCAGAGGGTTCGTCGGCGTCGTCTTTAGACTTTCCCATTTCCGCAGTGCGGAAACGCGTCGAGAAGGCGTATGTCCCCGCACCGAGGACGATGAGTCCAATGCCGGCGATGGCGACCACCGGATCTATCTCGGATGTCGGCAGCGTCGCCCGGTCGGTCGCCTGGTCGATGAGGAGGAAGCCGCCGACGACGGCGGCGACGGCGAACAGCGTCGAGAAGACGGTCACCGTCTTGTACACCCGGAGGGGCACGACGACGTCGCGCGTCCGCGCGTCCGGCTCGTCGACGCCCTCCGACCGGTTGTCAGTCATTACGGACGGGAACGGGCGGCACGTACTTTACTGCGGCGAGTTCGTGCCGACGGGGACTGGCCCACTCACCACGTCGCTCGCGGGCTTGCGCGACACGACGCTGTCGCTTGTCGGCGTGAGAGACGCTGGAAAACGAACACGGACGGAAAAGACTCGCAGCGCGGAACCGCTATTTCGGCGGTCGCAAGCGGTAGTACCGACGGTTGAGGTTGAACATGTACCCCTCGCGCATCGTCCGCAACACCGCGTAGGTGATGAACGCGCCGACGAAGGGCAACAGGAAGGTCAGGTCCTGCAGGAGCTTCGAGTCCATCGGGAGCAGGTTCTTGACCGACAGCGCGGCGATGGTGATCGAGAAGATCACGCCGGACATGCCGACGGCGGCCCAGAACGGCTGCTCGACGGGTCGCCGGGCGCTCCCCTTGTTCAGGAAGGGAACGATGGCGATGAAGCCGACGATGACGACGTTGGCCAGGACGCCGTAGGTCCGGTCGGCCAGCAGCTTCGTGTCCCCGAGGATGGCCAGTTCGGGGTTGAGGAAGCCCAGCTTCAACAGCCCGAACGACCAGTAGAGGTACCAGTCGGGCAGGATGACCGCCGGGGTGCTGGAGGCGTTGGCCGGCGGACCGATGTGGGGCGGGAGCGCGGCCGAGAGGAAGATGATGATGCCGACGAAGAAGCTCGTCAGCGCGAGGTTGCGGATCATCTCGTGGGGCCAGGCCGGGAAGCCCAGGACGTCGCGCTCGACGTAGTCGGACTGCTGGCGCAGGTCCTGGTCCTCGCGGCGGGCCCGCTCGAAGTATTCGTACGTCAGCCTGGAGAGCCCCTGGGTGCGCTGCTTGCGCTCGGACCAGGTCGGGGTCTCGTCGTCCGGTGGGACGATGCCTGTACCGCCGCTACCGTCCGTGCGAACGTCGTCGGAAGTGGTGTCGTCTGTCATTGTACTAGTGTGGTTCCGCGATGCCCTGCATCCAGACGATGCCGATGTGCACCGCGATGAGTGCGGTCGTGACGAACGGGAGGAAGAACACGTGCAGGATGTACATCCGCTGGAGCGTCGACTGGCTCAGCGTGAAGCCCCCGAACATCAGCTGTGCGACCCACTCGCCGATGAGCGGAATCGACAGCGACATCTCGACGCCGATCTGGCCGGCCCAGAACGCCAGCTGGTCCCAGGGGAGCAGGTAGCCCGTGTATCCGAACACCATCGTCAGCGAGATGAGGACGATGCCGATGATCCAGTTGAGCTCGCGGGGTTCCTTGTACGCGCCCGTGAAGTAGACCCGCAGCATGTGGAGGAAGACCGCCGCGACCATGAACTGGGCCGCCCACCGGTGGAGCGACCGGAGGAAGAACCCGAAGTTCAGCTGCGTCATGATGAAGGTGATCTGCTCGTAGGCGATGGTGGGCTGGCCGTTGGCGTTGGCGGCCGCGGGCGCGTAGTAGAAGCCCAGCAGGGCGCCCGACACCGCCGCGACGATGTAGGCGATGGTCGAGAACGACCCGAGCGCGTACAGCGGATACCAGTACCAGAACTTGTTGTCCAGGTTGTACTGCTCCGTGTGGCTCTTGGGCATCTGGAGGTTGACCTTGTAGTACATGTCCTCCAGGATCTCGAGGTAGTCCACGACGCGCAGGCGCTTGTCGAGCCAGATAAGCGTCGTCAGATAGATCTGTTCGATCGCGGTCAGGTCCCGCGATTCCATCCAGCTTCCGTGTTCGTGTTCGTCTTTGCGTTCGAGACTCATTGTATCACTCGTCCGGTCGCGGCAGGGCCACGAAGTCCTTCTGCACGGGGCTGAACGGGTCGTACACCGACTGGTGGCACTGGCAGTACACCCGGTTCTCGGCGTCGAACCGGGCGCTGTCTCCGTAGGCCTTGAAGCCCGGGACACAGCAGAAGTGGGTACACTTGTTCAGCCAGACCATGAAGTCCTGGGACGTCGCGCCCTCGAGGAAGGTCCTGACGCTCTCGTCGAGGTCGCTGTAGGGACCCTCGCCGTTGACCATCTGGGTCACGCGCTTGCTCCGGAGGACCTGGACGGGAATGGTCTGTGCGTCCGGTCCCTCCGAGCGCCAGCTCGCGGTCGCGGGTTTGCCGACGCCGGCACTCCCGATGTCGTTGTTCCAGGACTCGTAGTCGTCGAACATGTCGACGGTGAGGGGTTCGCCGCCCTCGACGTCGCTCATCCAGTCGTAGGTGCCGGGCGTGGCGCGGAAGAAGTTGTCCTCGTCCGCCTCGGGATTCAACCCCGCGTACGACTGGATCCCGCAGTACTGGAACCAGGACCAGGTGTACGGGACGCCGCTCCCGTTGAACCCGCCGCCGCCCTCGTCGATCTCCTCGACGGTCTGTGGCGTCTGGCCCCGTAGCTCGCCAGCGTCGGTAATCTCGATGGGAATGATCGGCATCCCGCGCGGCGCCGGGCCCGCGGTGTTCTCGATACCGAAGAAGTTCGTTCGGCCACCGCCGGCCCCGAGAGGCCCGGTGGTCGCGTCGAGCGCTGCGGCACCGCCCGCACCGACGCTCGAGAGCGCTGCGCTGCCCACGACGCCTTTGACGAAACGGCGGCGTCCAGATTCGGCCGGATATTTGTCTTCGTCCAGTGGCATGATCTATTTCTTGTAGTAGGGGTAGACCGCGCGTTTGACGCTCTCCCACGGGTCCTCGTCGGCGATGGGCGTCCCCTCGACGTCACCCTCTCGGACGTAGAGGTCCTCCCACTTTCGGCGGCGTTTCTTGACGATCATCACGTCGGGGAGGAACTCTTTGCGGTAGAGCACCATGATGAACGCCAGGTCGATGAAGATGACCGCGAGGACGCCCCCGAGGAACATGTTCCCCAGCGGGGCGTTCGTCCCTGCCCACTGGGCGATGATGCCGTAGGTGAACAGCCCGACGAACACGACCTCGACGACCGTCAGAAGGACGATCGCGAGCGCGGCAGCCGTGCTCTCGCGGGGCTGTTCGTAGCGGTGGATGTCACCGTAGGTGGAGCCACTCGAGGACATCAGTCGTTCCCTCCCTTGGTGTTGGCCGATTCACCGTACTTGAGCGTGAAGAAGGTGAACACGAGCGTGGCGAGGATGGCGAGCACCGTCGAGATGCCGACGAAGTGCGCCTGGAAGGGGACGCCCATGTGTTCGGGGTTGACGGGCGTGCCCCCGCCACCGCTCGTGTCGACGGTGGGGTAGTCGCTGCCGACGACGACGGCGCCTTTCATCCCCTGGCCTTCGTGGGGTTCACAGACGTACTGGTAGATGCCGTCTTCCTCGATGGCGACCTCGTAGTTGACACCGGCCTCGCCGACGGGGTCGCCCGAGTCGATGGTGCCGTCGTTGCCGACGGCGTTGTGCGCGCCGCCTTCGCCGGTCCACTCGAACACCAGCGTGGCGCCGGCGTCGACGTGGACGGCTGGCGGGTCGAACGCGAACGCGCCGCCGTTACCCTCCGCACCGACGGTGATGGTGACCTCGCTCTGGCCCCTGGCGTCGACAGTTTCGCCGCCGTAGTTGTCGACGTTGCTGAACCAGGTGCCGTAGTCCGGCGGTCCGGCACTGCCACCGCCACCGCCACCGTCGCCACCGCTGGTTTCGTTGCCACCGCCGGTCTCGTTCCCGCCGCTGGTTTCGTTGCCACCGCCGGTCTCGTTCCCGCCACCACCCGGCGTGCCGGTGGCGGTCTCGGTCTCCTGGGCGGCAGCAGGGCCGGCGGCGCTGAGGGCCGCTGCACCACCGGTGGCGCCCCCAGCACTCAGTAGAAATTCCCGCCTGTTCATGTACGTCCGAATTTCAGTCCCCGGTTTGTATAAACCCACCGAATACCGCCGGCAGGAACCGTCACGACCGTTCGGAACGGGTCTCTCCGGCGTCGTCCGCCGCCGCCTCCTCGCCGGGCGCCGGCGGCAGGAACTCGGGCCGTTCCCCGTCTTCGAGGCCGACCCCCCGGAGTCGGTCGCGGAACTCCTCGGCGCGGAACGTGTCCGAGAGCCGCGCGTTGGCCACGACCACGAAGAGAACGACCCCGATAGCGAGGAAGCCGAGTCCAGCGATGATCAACAGCAGGGCATTCGTTCCCCGCGTGCCGAACGAGAACACGCCGCCACCCAGTAGCACGACGCCCGCGATGATCTGGATGCCGGCGATGACCTGGAGCATGTTGTTGCCGAGTTCGCTTCCGCCCTCGGGGACCTCGTCCGGGCGCGGGAGGACGGGACCGTCCGGCGCTTCGGGGGCGTCGTAGGACTCCATCGAACACAGCGCCACGGTGGGCTTGACGTCACGGAGGACGGTCCCCTCGCCCTCGACGCTCCCGTCGGGGTAGATCATCGCGTACGAGTTCTCGGAGTACGCCAGCAACCGGGGCGGGTCCTCGTAGCGCTCGACGCGCGCGAACACCTCGCGGTTCCGGACCCGGGTCTTCAGGTCCGCCTCGACGCGGTCGATGAGTTCCGCACCGGTGATCCACGTCTCGGGGTCGAACGCCGCCTGCCACTCGTCGATGGACATCTCCGCCATCTCCGCCGGCCCGAAGTTCTCGAAGTCGTACTTCTCGTCGACGGCGTCGCGTAGCTCCTGGACCGACTCGCTTTCGCCCTCCCCACGGTCCGAGTACTGTTCGTCCTCGGCGTCGCTCATTGTGCGAAACTGTGGCCCGTAGCCGCATAAACGCCGCGACGTTGCAACGCTGGCGGCGCTGCAGGGGGGAGTGAACGGCAGATCCCTGTCGAAACCGACGGAAGGCGACGGGACCTGGCACGTCCCTTTTCAACCCACGTATCCTACGCGGGACAATGAGCGTCATCGGGGAGTTCTCGATCCCGTCGTCGTCGTTCGCGCTCGACGAGGCGCTGACAGAGCACCCGTCGGTCGTCGTCGAGGCCGAACGGATGGCGACCCACAGCACGATGCAGGTGATGCCGTTCCTGTGGGGGTCCGGCTGCGACGCCGACGAGTTCCGGGACGCGCTTCGAGCGGATCCGTCGATCGAATCGGCCGACGTCTCGGAGGACACCGGCGACGGCGTGCTGTACGTGGTCGTCTGGGAACAGGCGTTCCGAGACCTGATCGACGCGGTGGTCGACCACCACGGTGCGATGGTCGAAGCGACCGGAGCGGACGGCACCTGGCACCTCACGCTCCGGTTCGCCGAGGAGCACCACGTCGGGGAGTTCCAGGACCACTTCCGCGAAGCGGGTCGCAACTTCGAGGTCGTCCGGCTCTATCAGCCGACGGCGCCCAGACAGCGCGAGTACGACCTGACTCCCGAACAGCGCGACGCGCTGGTCACCGCCTTCAGCGGCGGCTACTTCGACGTGCCGCGTCGGTCCTCGACGAGCGACATCGCCGCGGCGCTCGGGATCTCGGCGAACGCCGTCTCTGCTCGTATCCGGCGTGGGACGGCGAGTCTCGTCGACAGCACCCTCGTTATCGACGGCGGAGGTGACCGGGACGACGAAGACGAGAGGTGACGGCCGCTCGTCTCACTGGGGGCTACTTAAGGAGTGGGACAGCTGAGACAGGTTTCTCAAACGGATCGGCGCCCACCGTCTAATCGATGACTACCTCCCAGACGACGACTCTCCGTACGGATTTTCCCGCCGACACCGTCACGGTCCTGGCCGACGAGCGCCGCCGCTGCCTTCTCCGATGTCTCCTCGCGGCCGACGGGCCTGTCGGTAGCGCCGACCTGGCCCGGGACGTGGTCGCCAGGGAACGGAACGCTGACGCGCGGGACGTATCAGCCGACGCCGTCGAACGGTGTTACGTCAGGCTCCACCACATTCACCTCCCGAAGCTCGCAGACGCGGGCTACCTCCGCTACGACGAGGACCGGACGACGGTCGCGACCACGACGGAGACCGACTCCCTCGTCCCGCTGCTCGACTGGGCGGCCGAGCGGACCGACTAGACCGACTACCCGGCGAGCGACGGACTTCGGCATCCTTTAGCGAACGACCTGCATAGCCGGGGCCATGCAGGGCCTCTCGCCGGCCGCGATATCGACGGTCGTGCTCGTCGCCGTCACGCTGAGCCTGCCCTGCTTCCTCTACGGCGCCTACTACATCATCGAGACGGAGCCGGTCACCTGGGGCGTGCTGATGCACCACCTCAAGTTCGTCGTCACCGGCCTCGTCCTGACGACCGTCCCGCTCCTGTTCTGGATGGCGCCGCGGCTCCCCGACCAGTTCGGTGGCCTCTCGGCGCTGCACGCCGTTCTCGGCCTCCAGGCCTACGCCCTGCTCGCGTTCGGCTTCACGGGCATCGTCCGTATCTTCCGGGCGAAGTTCGAACACGACCTCTACGAGGAGTACGACGAGGACGTCCTGCTCGACGAGATCGGCGGGCCGACGATGAGCCACTGGCGCTCCCGCGTCCGCATCGGCGTCTTCGGCTACGTCATCTTCTGGATCCTGGCCTACGTGGTCGGCCTCGCCCGGTTCGTGATCCGGTACGTCTACTGACCGTCACGGCACCCGTCGGCTCCCTCGACGACATCGAACGTGGCCGTCTCGCCGGCGACGCGTACCTCGAACGTACCCGGTTCGACGACGCGCTCCCCCTCGGGCTGGCGGACGCCGAAGTCGCTCACGTCCACGCTGAGCGTGACCTCTACCCCCTGTCCCGCGTCCAGTTCCACCCGGGCGAAGTCACCGAGCTCACGCACTGGCGTCACGCGCGAGCTCTGCACGTCGGAGACGTAGCAGTCGACGGCGGTCGCGCCCGGCCGTTCGCCCGCGTTTCGGACCGTCACCGTGGCCTCGACAGTTTCCTCGGGCGTCGCGGTCTGGGCGGACAGCGAGAGGTTCTCGACGGTGAACTCGGTGTAGCTCAGGCCGTGGCCGAAGGGAAAGAGCGGGTCGTAGGAGACGGGGTGTTCGTGCGGGCCGACGACGTCGGTGTCCCGGTAGCGGTTGAACCGCGTCGGCAGGTGCCCCGCCGAGCGCGGCATCGAGATGGGGAGCGTTCCGGACGGATTGTGCTCGCCGAACAGCGTCTCCGCGACGGCCGTCCCGCCCTCGCTGCCGGGGTAGTAGGCCATCAGGAGCGCCGGTGCGGCGTCGGCCACGTCCGCGATGGCCAGCGGCCGACCGGTCACCAGCACGACCGCGGTGGGCGTGGCGCTGTCGACGACCGTCTCGACGAGTTCGCGCTGGGCGTCGGGCAGCGCGAGTTGCGAGCGCGTCGGGAACTCGCCGGTCTCGCCGCTCTTCTCCGCGAGGGCGAACTCGTGGATGTACTGGCTCTCGCCCACCGCCACCACGGCGACGTCCGCGTCATCGGCTTTCCGGGCGACGGCGTCGAGGTCCCGGGACTCCGTCATCGTCGCGCCCTGTTCGAAGGTGACCGTCGTCTCGCTGCTGGTCACCGCCTCGACTCCGTCGCGGACGGAGACGCCGTCCTCGTTGTCGCCGCGGCTCCACCCGCCGAACTGGTGGTCCAGGTCGTCGGCGTTCGGGCCGGCGACGAGCACCTCCGAAACAGTCGGGTCGAACGGGAGGATCTCTCCCTCGTTCTGGAGCAGCGTCATCGACTCCCTGGCCGCGTCGAGGGCCACCTCGCGGTGATCGTCGGTCCGCAGGGTCTCTTTCGCTCGCTCCAGGTCGACGTAGGGGTCCTCGAACAGCCCGCTTTCGAACTTGGCTTCGAGGACGGGCGCGACGCTCTCGTCGAGGCGTTCCTCGTCGATTTCGCCCGACTCGACCAGACCCACGAGCGCGTCCGCGTACGTCCCAGCAGCGGGCTGGTCGAGGAAGGCGTCCATCCCCGCGTCGACGGACGCCAGGGTGCTCTCGCGGAGCGACCCGGTCACCCGGTGGTCGTCGTGGAGCATCCGGACGCCGTGGTGGTCGGAGACGACGAACCCGTCGAAGTCGAGATCGTCGAGCAGGTCGCCCAGATACTTTCGGGTTCCGTGGACTGGGAACCCGTCGACGGCCGCGTAACTGGGCATCACCGCTTCGGCACCGCCGCCGGCCTCGATGGCCTCCGCGTGGGCGCGCAGGTGCATCCGGCGGAAGGTGCTCTCGGAGAGTTCGTTGACCGCGCCGTCCTCGCCCCGGACCGGTTCGCCGTAGGCCGGGAAGTGCTTGACCGTGGCGAGGACGGTCTCGTCGCCCGCGATGCCGTCGCCCTGGTAGCCGCGGACCTTCGCCGCGCCCATCGCCCCGCAGAGGCGCGGGCTCTCCCCGAACGTCTCGAAGACCCGCCCCCACCGCGGTTCGCGCCCGACGTCGCAGATGGGGTCGTAGTTCTGGTGGGCGCCCGTCACGGCGAGTTCCGTTGCCGTGACCGACGCCATCTCTTCGAGTAGTGCGGGGTCCCGCGTCGCCGCCATGCCGAGGTTGTGGGGCGCGACGGCAGCGCCCTTGGCGTAGGCGTTGCCGTGGACGGCGTTGGAGATGAGCAACAGTGGGATGCCCAGGCGCGTCTCCCCGACGGCGTACTCCTGGATGGCGTTGGCCACCTCGACCATCGCCTCGGGCGTGTCCGGGGCGTCTTCCCGCCCGAACGGCGATGCCTGCCCGAGGTGGTGCCGGTCGACGTTCGACGTGACCGTGTCGACCACCTCGTCGACCGACCCAGTCGCTGGTTCGACCAGTAGCTGGCCGACTTTCTCTTCGACGGTCATCCGGCCGAGCAGGTCCGCCACGCGGGTCTCGACGTCCTCGCCGGGGTCCCGGTAGGGGACAGTTGGCATGACACACGCCTCGAAGGGGACCGATAAAAGTCTCTGGCCCGTCGGTATCGCCGTTTCGGAAACTGACCGCCGCGGACTATCCGCGCTCACCGGCCCTCGTGGCGTGGTGGCGTCCGTGGACGTACCCGACCCACACCAGCACCGCGGGGAGGACGACGAACGTGAGGAAGTCGAAGGCCACGAAGTAGATGACTGCGGTCTCGCCGACCGACCTCGCGTGCGGGAGCCACGCCGGGAACTGGCCGCCGCCGTCGACGACCCGCTCGATGACCGTCCCCACCGCGTACTCGCCGGCGACGATGGCCGCGACCAGGCCCGCGAGGACGCCGAGCGGGCGCAAACGGACGCGGCCGCCCAGGCTCGTGACGTCGAGGCACATGGTCCAACGCGGGGCGCGAACTGGCAAAAACCTGTCCGTTAGTTCCTTCCTCACCACGCCTCGCCGCTGGCGAGGTCGACGTCGCTGTCGGTCTTCGCCGAGGGACAGATGTCGGCCAGGACGCAGCCCTCACAGGAGGGATTCCGGGCCGTACAGACCGCGCGCCCGTGGTCGATGAGGAGGTGCGTGAACTGCTGCCACTCGTCCTCGGGGACGACGGGCATCAGGTCTTCCTCGATCTTCGGTGGCGTCTCCTCCTCCGTGATACCCAGCCTGCGAGAGAGGCGCTGGACGTGGGTGTCGACGACGATGCCCTCGACGATGTCGTGGCCGTGCTGGAGGACGACGTTGGCGGTCTTGCGGCCGACGCCGGGCAGGTCGGTGAGGCCCGACATCGAGTCGGGCACCTCGCCGTCGTACTCCTCGACCATGATCTCGCCGGCCTCCTTCAGGTAGCCCGCCTTGTTGTTGTGGAAGGTGATGCCGTAGATGTCCTCGGCCAGTTGCTCCTCGTCGGCGTCCGCGTAGTCGGCGGCGGACTGATATTTCTCGAAGAGGTCTTTCGTCTTCTCGTTGACTCGCTCGTCGGTACACTGCGCGGAGAGGACGACGGCGACGAGCAGTTCCAGCCTGTTCGAGTACCGCAGCGAGATGGCGGAATCGGGGTACTCCTCGTGGAGGCGCTCGACGACCGCCTCGGCCTGTGCCTCGCGTGACTCCAGCGGCGTTCCCATGGCGTGGCGTTGCGAGTGGGAGGGCTTGAGCGATTCGACTCCGCGTCAGCCCGAGGCGACTGCCGACCTGATCTCGTCGAGTGGCAGACCCTCTCCGGGATCCCGCGCCGAGTCGTTCGCGGCCCACGCGTATCGGACGAAACAGTCCTCGCCGACGACGAACAGCGCCGGTCGCACCCGAACGGCTCGTTCGTCGAGGGGTTCGAGGATCCCGTACCGCTCGGCGAAGAAGCCGTCCTGGTCGAGCAGCAGGGAGAACGGGACGTCGACCTGTTCGACCAGTCGGTCGTGACTCGCGCGGGGACCGACGCCGACGGCGAGGACGGAGAGGCTATCCGTGACCGCCCCCCAGTCGACTGACGCAAGCTCGCGGAGCAGCTCCGCCGACTCCGCTGTGTCCGTGACCGGATAGAACGCGAGGACGACCGGTCCCTCACGGGCCGCCGCCGAGAGCCGATACGTCTCGCTCCCCCCGGTCGTCGGTCGCGGCAAGTCGAAGTCGAGCGCTGGGTCGCCGGCGTCGAGCATACCTGGTGGTTCCGCCAGGGGCGGCTTAAGCGTGGTCCAGATCCAACGTTGTCACTGGATCGCACGCCGGGGAAATCCTGAAAGCGGTACAGTCCGACGCTCCGCCCATGCCGGGACCCACGTTCCTCCGCAGCGAGACGGTCACGCTCCGGGTCGTCGACGAGGACGACCTGGCGTTCGCCCAGCGCGTCGTCAACCACCCCGAGGTCCGCCGCGGCGTCGGCGCGTTCGCCCCGAAGACCGCCGAGGACGAACGCGAGTGGTACGAGCGCCAGGACGATGACGGACCCTCGTTCGTTCTCGCTGTCGACCACGAACCCGTCGGCATCGCCGGTCTCCACCTCGACCCCTACCCCTGGGGCTACGCCGAGGTGGGCTACATGGTCCACCCGGACCACTGGGGCAACGGGTACGCCACCGACGCCGTCCGGTGCCTGGTTCGGTACGCCTTCGACGAACGCCGCCTACACAAGGTCGGGGCCGACGTCTACGCCCCCAACGAAGCCTCCCAGCGCGTCCTGGAGAAAGTCGGCTTCGAACGCGAGGGCGTCCGGCGCGACCACGCCTTCGTCGACGGCGAGCACGTCGACCTCTACGAGTACGGCCTGCTCGAAGCCGAGTGGCGCGAGTAGCTGTCAGCGAGCGAGGGTTTACGGACGCCGAGGGCGAACGTGTCGTATGACCTACCAGACGACTGTCGGCTGGTCCCTGTTCACGTCCGGACTCGTGACGCTGCTGCTGAAGGTGCTCCCCTACGACTCGCTGTACTGGGGCATCCTGTTGCTGGTAGTGGGTATCGTGGTGCTCGTCCGACGACAGCTCTGATCAAATCCATTGGTTCTGGACTGTCCGGGCGGTGTGGGATTCTCAACGAAGTGAAAACGTTCGATACAGATCAAGAACTGAGCGATCAGTTGTTCCGGGGTTCCAACAGAGAGCATGAAAACAAGCACTTTGAAAGCCCTCGGCGCGCTCGCCTCGCGCGGACCACGCTGCGCGCGCTCGTTCCTCGCGTGCTTGCGGATCCGTGCTTCGGCCAGCGCACCTCGCCCTTTCATTCCACCAGGCCCTGCATCGATCGCGCGATGAAACGCGCGAGCGATTGAGTCCGCCACTCCTCCCCGGATTCGCGCCGTCCGGCGCGAATCACGCGTCCTGACCGCTCCGCAACCGCTCGGCCGGGAGCGAGTGGCCGAGCAACAGCGAGGCCCTCGTGACCAGGGGAAGGGCAGGGCTGCGGAACCTGGAGGACTGAAAGGGCGAGGCGCGGTCGTCGGCTCCCCGGCGACGTAAGCACCGTGGTTCGAGAGAGCGAAGCTCTCTCGTCATCACGAAAGACGCTGCGCGTCTTTCGAACGACAGCGTCAGCGAGGAGCGCAACGAGCCGCGGAGCTACGAGCGCGCCGAGGGCTTTCTGAGTGTTAGCGGTCTTGTTTCTTCCATCGAGATCTCGACGAACCAACTGGTCACTTCACACACGTACCGAAGAATCCAGGGACGAATACGGAGAACGAGTTACGGTCAGTCCTGTCCCATCCCGTCACACACATCTCACCCGTAGTGCAGTTCCTCAACGCGCTCGTCGAACAGGCGCTGGAGGAGTTTCGTCATCGGCCCACTACCGATTTCGATGCCATCCACACTCGCGATCGGGCAGATCTCCCACGTCGAGTTCGTGAGGAACGCCTCGTCCGCGTTCCGGACCGCGTCGACGGAGTAGCGGCCGGTCTCGACCGGGAAGTCCTCGGCGTCGGCGAGATCCATCACGACCGAGCGAGTGACGCCGGGCAGCAGGTCCAGGTCCGCGGCGGGCGTCCGGAGGCCGTTCTCCGTGACGAAGAAGAGGTTGCTCGTCGCGCCCTCGACGACGGTACCGTCCACGTCGCGCATCAGGCACTCGTCGGCGCTGTGGTCGGCCGTCGCGGCCCGGCGGAGTTCCAGGCGGCCCAGGATCCCGTTGAGGTAGTTGTGGGTCTTGGCGTCCGTCGGGAGCGCTTCGTCCGGGATTCGCCGGGTCCGGACCGTCTGCACCGTGGCGAAGTCGTCCCAGACCCGGTCGCCGTCGGTGCCGCCCCGGGGGAGTTCCTTGACGATGACGACGACGGTCGGGTCCACCTCCGCGGCGGGTGTGAGCTTCCCGGGCTGGACGCCTCTCGTCACCGAGACCTTGACGTACGCGTCCGTCAGGCCGTTGGCGTCGAGCGTCTCGGCGACGCGCTCGCGCAAATCGTCCGGTACTGCGTCGCCGAAACCGAGCGTCTCGGCGGTCCGCTGGAGGCGCTCGCGGTGAGCGTCCCACGCGAAGCACTCGCCGCCGTAGGCCCGCAGCGTCTCGAAGACGGCGTCGCCGTACTGAAAGCCGCGGTCCGCGACGCTAACGGTCGCATCTTCTGCCGGGACCAGGTCGCCGTTCACGTGGTATTGCATCTGAGGACGAAGTTCTCGACGAGTTGTTTGCCGTGTTCGGTCAGGATGCTCTCGGGATGGAACTGGACACCGACGTGGGGACGGTCCTCGTGGCGGACGGCCATGACGACGCCCGCCTCACCGTCGGACTCGTCCTCGGTGTGAGCCGTCAGCTCCAGCGAGTCGGGCAGGTCGTCCCGCTCGACGGCGAGCGAGTGGTACCGACCGACTTCGAGCGGGTCGGGCAAGTCGGCAAAGACGCCCTCGCCGTCGTGGGTCATCGCCGAGGACTTGCCGTGGACGACGGCCTCGGCGTGGCCCACCGGCGCGCCGTTGGCGGCACACAGCGCCTGGTGGCCCAGGCAGACGCCCAGCGTCGGATAGTCGAGGTCGGCGAATATCGGCATCGAGACGCCCGCCTCCTCGGGCGTGCCGGGGCCCGGCGAGACGACGATGCCGTCCGGGTCCAACTTCCGGATCCCATCGACGTCGACGGCGTCGTTCCGCCGGACGACGACGTCGTCGGCGTCTCCGCCCAGGCGCAGGACGACTTCACCCACGTACTGGACGAGGTTGTAGGCGAAGGAGTCGTAGTTGTCTATCACGAGGACGGTGGGCGAGAGGTCCTCGGCTGCTGATGCTGATCCGGCGGTTCCCGCAGTCATTCCGACCCCTCCACGGTCAGCTCGGTCCGGTCGTCGAGGGCAGCGTCGACGGCGTTGATCAGTGCGCGGCCCTTGTCCAGCGTCTCCTCGTACTCCCGTTCGGGGACCGAATCGTGGACGATGCCCGCGCCGACCCGGAGGTAGTACCGGCTCCGGTAGCGGACGAGCGTCCGGATGAGGATGTTCAGCGTCGCGCGGCCGTCGAAGCCGAAGATGCCGATGGATCCCGTGTAGGGCCCGCGCCGGGTGGCCTCCAGTTCGTCGATGATCTCCATCGTCCTGGGCTTGGGCGCGCCGGTGATGGTACCGCCGGGAAAAACGGCCGCAACGGCGTCGGTGAGGTCCCGGTCGTCACGCAGGCGACCTTCGACCTTCGAAACGAGGTGCATCACCTCGGAGTAGCGGTCGACGCGGCGATACTCCGGGACGTCGACGGAGCCGAATTCGCTGACCTTCCCGAGGTCGTTGCGCTCCAGGTCGACGAGCATGGCGTGTTCGGCGCGCTCCTTCTCGTCGCCGAGCAGGTCGGCCTCCAGGTCGTCGTCGGCTTCGGGGGACTCCCCGCGCGGGCGCGTTCCCGCGATGGGCTCAGTGAGGAGGCGGTCCCCGTCGCGTTCGAGCAGGAGTTCCGGACTGGCGCTCACCAGGTCGACGCCGGGGAACTCCACGAGCGCGGAGTAGGGCGCCGGGTTCACCTCCCGGAGCGCGTCGAAGGCGTCGACGGGGTGGACCGCCGCAGGCGCGACGAGGCGCTGGGAGACGTTGGCCTGGAAGGTATCGCCCTCGCGGACGTACTCCTTGACGCGACGGACGCGCTCGGCGTAGGCCTCGCGCGTGCAGTCGCTCTCGAAGGTCGCGCGGTCGGTCTGGACCGGCGGCTCCCCGACCAGTGGGTCGCCGTTGACGGCCCGCCTCGCCAGTTCGAGAGCGTGCTGGCGGCCGAAGGCGTAGGCGACGCCCGGGCTCTCGAACTCGTCGAGGCGCGGACAGGCGGTCACCCGGAGCGTCGTCTCGCCCTCGTCGTCAGCGTCTCCCTCGCCCTCGTCGTCAGCGTCGCCCTCGCCGTCCGCGGCGTCTCCATCGGCGTCGTCCCCTGACCCGTCGTCCTCCGCGTCGTCTCCGTCTGCGTCGTTCCTGGGTTCCTCCCACGCGGCGATGCGGTCGTACGCAGCGACCTGGAGGCGAGGCAACGCGCGGTCGGTGACGGCCGACTCCGGAAGGTCCTCCAGTTCACGCACGACGTCGTAGGAGAGCCACCCGATGGCGCCGCAGGGGTACGGGACGTCGCAATCGCCCCGGACGAGTCGCTCCTCGTCGAGGAACGACTCGAGTGCGGCGAGCGCGGAGCCGTCGTCCGGCCCCACCTCTTCGAACCGGGCCGGCGTCGTCGCGAAGTACCCCCACCCGGACTGGCCGCCGGTGGTCCCGAGATAGACGCCGCAGGCCTCGTCGCCGTCGCGCGCCCGCCGGTAGGCGAGGAACGGGTCGTCGACCGCGACGCGGACCTCGACGGGGACCCGGGCAGTCGCCGGGGCGTCGGCCGCGAGGCCGAGAAACGCGTCCCGGTCGGTCGTGACGGTCGGCATTGGAGAGAGAAAGAAGCGGTCCGACTAATTCCCTTACGATACCGTCAGTATTCCGCGGCGGCGTCGATCCAGCCCTCGATGCGGGCGGCGGAGATGTCGGTGGCCGATTCGAGTTCGTCGGGGTCCGCCGCGGCGAGGTCGGCGACGGTCTCGACGCCGGCGTCGGACAGTCGCTGACCGTACGCCGGACCGATGCCGCTGATCTCGGTGACCGGGTCGTCCGGGACGTCGGCTGCGCCAGCCTCGGTCCCGTCGTCCTCGGCAGACCCCTCGTCGAGGTCCTCGGTGGATCCCGCGTCCTCGCTCTCGACAGACGAGTCACCGTCGCTTTCGTCGGACGCCTCCTCGTCGTCCGCGGCAGGCACCTCCTCCTCGGCGTCTTCGATCGAGGCGTCGTCCGTCGCGTCCTCAGTCGCCGCGTCGGTGGCTCCCTCGCCGACGTCCTCGATCTCGGTCTGGACGGTCTCGTCGTCGACCGCTTCGACCGGCGAGTCACCGGCGTCGGGTTCGGCTTCTTCGATCGGCGTCTCCTCCTGGCTCGATTCCCCAGTCCCGACCCCCACGTCGGATTCCTCCCGCTCGGAGGTCCGGGACGCCGCCGTTTCGGTCCCCTTGACGGCGTCCTCGGACTCCGAAGACGGCTCGCGCTCCACGGTGACGTCGACGTCCCGCGGCGCGGCCGTCCCGGAGTCGGGAGAGTCCGCGCCGTCGAGACCGAGCGCGGATTTCAGCTTCTGTATCAGACCCATGGTGTGGTCTATTAATTGCCGGCACTTAATCCCTTCCGAGATTTCGCCAGGGAGCGGTCGGCGAGGCGGCGACTCCGCGAATCCCCCGGGATTGAATTCGGCTCCGGGCCCCCCGGCGGCGCATCTCCCGGTCGGCGGAATCGCTCGACGGAACGGCCGCCTCGGCGGAGTAGATCGGCGCCTACGTCTCGTGAAGTCGGTCGCGGAGCGCGTCGTTCATCTGGTCGACCGGTGCCCGCTCGCCGGTCCAGCGTTCGAACGCCTCGACGCCCTGGAACAGGAGCATCCACGCGCCGTCGACCGTCGTGGCACCGGCGGCCGCGGCGTCCCGAAGCAAGCGCGTCTCGATCGGCGAGTAAACCGCGTCGAGCACGGCCAGGTCGCCGTGAAGCGCCTCGGCCGGCACCGGCGACCGGTCCTCGTCCATCCCGACGCTGGTGCAGTTGACGAGCACGTCGGCCTCCGTGAGGAGGTCGTCGAGGTCGTCCAGCCCGTGGCCCGAGGCGTCGGGGACGTCCGCTGCCAGGTCGTGGGCCGTCTCGACGGTTCGATTGGCGATTTCGACGGCCATCCCCTCGTCGGCGAGACCGAAGGCGACGGCCCGGCCCGCGCCGCCCGCGCCGACGACGACGGCCGTTCCCTCGATGGCGACGTCGTGCTCGCGGAGCGCCCGGACGGCGCCCACGGCGTCGGTGTTGTACCCCGTCGGCGTCCCCTCGCCGAAGTCGATGGTGTTGACCGCGCCGATGCGTTCGGCCAGCGGGTCGGGGTCGACCGCCTCGAGGACGTCCCGCTTGAACGGGATGGTGACGTTGAGACCGGCGACGCCGAGCGCGTCGGCGCCCTCGACCGCCGCGACGGCGTCTTCCGCGTCCGGTTCGAACGTGACGTACCGGGCGTCGAGGCCGACCTCGCGATAGCCCGCCTCGTGCATCGGCGGCGACAGCGAGTGACCGACCGGGTTCCCGACGAGACCGTAGACCTGCATACCCGATTGCGTGGGGCGCGGAACATAAATCGCACCGGCTCGCGGTGGGCCCGGACGCGCCCGGTACCCCCGGATGCGCCCGGTACCCCCGGGCGCGCCCGGCACCGGACAGATCCGCTCGCGTCCGGTTCCGGACAGATCCGGACGTGCCAGGTTCCCGGCCGGTGCTCGGTATTTCGCAACAGTTTCAAACCGAACCGCATTCAGTGGCAGTAGTGAGTCGTCTCCGCCATCCACTGGTCGCGGTCGGGGCAGCGTTCCTGCTGACAGCCCCGTGGATAGTTGCCTTCGCCAGCGGGTATCCGCTCTCGACGCTGGCCACCGTCGGTCTCAGTGGCCTCGGCGTCGTCGGCGCGTCGTTCCTGCTGGCCTGGGCGGCCGAAACCGCCGAGAAGGACGTGCCGACGGCCTTCGCCATCGCCGTGCTGGCCGTCCTCGCCGTCGCCCCGGAGTACGCCGTCGACGCCCTGTACGCCTGGAACGCGGGCGCCTACGCCGGCACGCCCCGCGGCGCCGAAGCGGCCAACCTCGCCATTGCGAACATGACCGGTGCCAACCGGATCCTCATCGGCCTCGGCTGGTCCGGCATCGCCCTGTTCACCGTCTACCGCGCGATGCACACCGGCGACCCCGCCGTCCGGAACCGACCGGGCTGGCTCTCGGACTCGGTCCAGCTCGACCGCGACATCGGCCTCGAAATCGTCTTCCTCTTCCTCGCGACGGTCTGGGCGTTCCTCGTCCCCTTCGGCGGGGGCATCGACATGCTCGACACCGTCGTCCTCGTCGGCCTCTACGCCGCGTACATCGTTATCATCCTCCGCGGCGAAGTCGAGCCCCCGGAGGAACACGGCGGCGTCCCAGCGTACTTCCAGGGGTGGGCCCGACCGTGGCGGCCGCTGGTCGTCCTCGCGCTGTTCGCCTTCTCCGGTGCGCTGATCTTCACCGCCGTCGAGCCGTTCGCTCACGGCCTCGAAGAACTGGGCCTGGAGTACGGCGTCCCCGCGTTCTTCATGATCCAGTGGATCGCGCCGCTGGCCAGTGAAACGCCCGAACTCATCGTCGTCGCGGTGCTCGTGAACAAGGCGCGCTCGACGGCCGGCTTCAACGCGCTCATCTCCTCGAAGCTCAACCAGTGGACGCTGCTGATCGGGACGCTGGCCGTCGTCTACAGCATCGCCCTGGGCCAGATCGGAACACTCCAGTTCGACATCAAGCAGTCGGTCGAAATCTGGGTGACCGCCGCCCAGTCGCTGTTCGCCATCGCGCTGCTGATCAACTTCGAGATATCCGTCCGGGAGTCGCTCGTGCTCCTCGCCCTCTTCCTCTCACAGGTGATCATCGAGTTCCTCATCCTCCGAGTTCTCACCGTCCCCAACCCCGAGGAACTGAGTCTCCTCTTCCTCGACGCCTACATCGTGCTCTACGTCCTGCTCGCGGTCGGTCTCTTCGTGGTACGGCGTGGTGCAGTCATGGAAATCTTCGGTATCGCAGCGAACACTGTTCGCTCGGCCATCTGGCGTGAGCCGTCGACGGAGCACGCCGACTGATGCTCGCCATCGTCGTCTCCCGGGCCGACAGCGCGTCCGAGCACGTCGGCGAGCACCTGCTCGACCTGGCCGACTGGGAGAAGTCAGTCGACGAGTCCCGACCGGACGCCGACGGCGGCGGGACGGTGTACCACCTCGACGACGCCGAACTGCGGACGTTCGAGACGCTCCACCTCGAGACGACCCGCGTCGCCGACGTCTTCGACGACCCCGACCTGCTCGTCTTCGCCTCGCGCCACGCCGGCGAGACGGACGAACTGCTGACCGCCCACCACACTGGCAACTTCGGCGAGGCGGAGTTCGGCGGCACGGACGGCGGCCTCGCTCGCGCTTGTCCGAACGCGCACCGGCACGTCGTCGAGGCGCTGGCCGAGCACGCGCCCGGAGAGTACGAGGTCGGGATGGAGTGCACGCACCACGGCCCGAGCGACGTCGGCGCCCCCTCGATGTTCGTCGAGGTCGGCAGCGACGAGGCCCAGTGGGCCGACCCAGCGGCCGCCCGCGCCGTCGCCAGCGCCATCCTGGACCTGCGAGGCGTCGCTCCCGACGCGCCCCGGGAGAACAGGTCCCGTCGACAGCTCGTGGGGTTCGGCGGCGGCCACTACGCTCCCCGGTTCGACCGCGTCGTCCGCGAGACGGACTGGGCCGTCGGCCACGTCGCGGCCGACTGGTGTCTCGACGCGATGGGTGACCCCGAAGCCAACGAGGACGTCGTCCGGCAGGCGTTCGAGGCGAGCGCGGCCGACTACGCCCTGCTGGAGGCCGACCGTCTGGCCCTGCGCGAGACCATCGCGGCCCTGGGCTATCGCGTCGTCAGCGAGACCTGGGTCCGCGAGACGACCGGCGTGCCGCTCGGCCTCGTCGAACGCGCGGAAGCGGCCATCACGACCGTAGACGAGGGACTGCGGTTCGGTGACGTCGCGGGCGCCGTCGACGACGCCGCCGCCGACGACGACGCGGCGGCCCCCGTCGACTTCGACGTCGTGTCCATCTCGGCGGACCTCCTCACGGAAGCGTGCGGCATCGACGCCGAGGGCGTGCTGGACGCCGTCTCCGAGGACGCAGTCGCCTTCGGCACGGAGCAAAACGGAACGCGCGTCGTGGGCCCCGTCGCGGTCCGGAACGCGAGCGACAGGGACCGGATACTCGACGGAATCGCCGACGTCCTCCGGGCGAAGTACGACGAGGTCACGCGGAGCGACGACGAGCTGATCGCCAGACGGCAGGCGCTCGATCCGGAGCGGGCGCGGATGATCGGCGTCCCCGAGGGGCCGAAGTTCGGTCGGCTTTCCAGCGGCGAACCGGTCGAGGTCGACGGCCGAACTATCAAACCCGAAGACGTCAGTAGAGAGCGGAAACGGCGCTTTAATTGCTAGTTACCGGCACTGAAACGATACGTTACCGTCACCGCCCAGTCTGGCGAATCAGTCCGACGGGCGTCAGACGGAGGGGGAAAGCTAATAACGACGGGTCTGTTATCAGCGTTCAAATTATGGACAGCATAATCGACGACGCCATCGAGGAGGCCGAAGACGAACGGGAGGAACCCACGTCGGGCGGGGATCGGGACGCGGCCAACACTCCCGAGACGACCGACGACATGAACACGTCGGGGACGATGACGGACGACGAACTCTCGAGCGTCGTCAAGGACCTGGAGACGAAGATCACCGTCGTCGGCTGCGGGGGCGCCGGCGGGAACACCGTCACCCGGATGATGGAAGAGGGCATCCACGGCGCGAAGCTCGTGGCCGCCAACACCGACGCCCAGCACCTCGCCGACGAGGTCATGGCCGACACGAAGATCCTCATCGGCCGCAAGCGCACCGGCGGCCGTGGCGCGGGCTCGGTCCCCAAGATCGGCGAGGAGGCCGCCCAGGAGAACATCGAAGACATCCAGCAGTCCATCTCCGGCTCCGACATGGTGTTCGTCACCGCCGGCCTCGGTGGCGGAACCGGCACCGGCTCGGCCCCTGTCGTCGCCCAGGCCGCCCAGGAAGCGGGCGCCCTGACTATCTCTATCGTCACGATTCCTTTCACCGCGGAGGGTGAGCGCCGTCGCGCGAACGCCGACGCCGGCCTCGAACGCCTCCGCTCTGTCTCCGACACCGTCATCGTCGTCCCGAACGACCGCCTCCTCGACTACGCGCCGTCGATGCCGCTGCAGGACGCGTTCAAGATCTGCGACCGCGTACTGATGCGCTCGGTCAAGGGAATGACCGAACTCATCACCAAGCCCGGCCTCGTCAACGTCGACTTCGCCGACGTTCGCACCATCATGGAGAACGGTGGCGTCGCGATGATCGGCCTCGGCGAGTCCGACAGCGAGAACAAGGCCCAGGACTCGATCCGTTCGGCCCTCCGCTCGCCCCTGCTCGACGTCGAGTTCGACGGCGCGAACAGTGCGCTCGTCAACGTCGTCGGTGGTCCTGACATGTCCATCGAAGAGGCCGAAGGCGTCGTCGAGGAGATCTACGACCGCATCGACCCCGACGCGCGTATCATCTGGGGCGCCAGCGTCAACGAGGACTTCGAGGGGAAGATGGAGACGATGATCGTCGTCACCGGCGTCGAGTCCCCGCAGATCTACGGGAAGTCCGAAGCCGAACGCGAGAAGGCCGCAAAGCAGGTGGGCGAAGACATCGACTACGTCGAATAACGCGACGACCGACGCTACTCCCCTTCTGCGATTCTCTCTCTATTCGCCCGGTCGACAGACGTTTCTCCCGCGTCCCCTTAGAATCGTGACACGATGGCTCGCGATCGCGACGGCTTCGATCCGGAGGCACCGGCACAGAGCGAGATCGGTCGCGAGATGGTCGACCAGAGCACGGGGCTGGGGTCGGTGGTCGCGCACATGTACCGCGGCGAACTCGACCGGGAGGTCAACTGGCGCACGCGTCTGGACTCGACGACGAACTGGGCGGTGACTATCATCGCGGGTATCCTGGCGTACGCCTTCTCCAGCGAGGACGTCGCCCACGCCATCATCCTGGTCGGGGTCGTCATCGGCGTCGTCTTCCTCGTCATCGAGGCGCGCCGGTTCCAGCGCTACGACGTGTTCCGGTCCCGTGTGCGCTCGATGCAGGAGAACCTGTTCGCGAACGCGCTGGACCCCTCCGAGGGCGTCGAACAGCGCGACTGGCGCCGGCAGCTGAGCGAGGACTACCGGCGACCGACGGTGAAGCTCACGCTCCGGCAGGCGCTGGCCCACCGCCTCCGCCGGGTGTACCTGCCGCTGCTGTGTGGCATGCTGCTCGTGTGGCTGATCCGGCTGACCGGCGCCGACGGGTCGATGATCGAAGCGGCCCGCGTCTCGGGAGTGCCGGGATGGGCGGTGTTCGCCGCCGTCGGTCTCCTCTACGTCACCCTCTTCGCCATCGCGTTCTGGCCGGGCCAGACCGACATCGCGGAGACGAGCGACGAGGCGGACCGGGGCGACCTCGACCAGACTGGCTGAGCGTCGTCGAGTCCGGGCCCATTCGTGCTCCCCTGGCCAACGCTTTTCCGTCCCGGTGTCGATTTGTCGACAGACAGATGGGTCTCTTCGAAAAACTCGGCCGAGAAGTCGAGGAGTTCAAACAGAACGCGAAACAGGCCGCCGAAGAAGAGGCGGACTATCGCTGTCGGGACTGCGACGCCCGGTTCCACGTCGACCACGAGGAGTGCCCGGAGTGCGGTTCGGACGACGTCGAGTCGACGACGGCGGAGTGAATCGGGGTCGCCGACTGGTAGGGACCGAAACATCGCGCCATCGCAATATAGAAAAGCAAGGGGTTGCAACCCACCGCCATGGACGTACCCTATGACCTCACCTCGTACGTGCGCGTGCTCAAGCTCGCGAGCACGCCCTCGTGGGAGGAGTTCTCCCAGGTCGCGCTCATCGCGGGCGCGGGAGTCGTGCTCGTCGGCCTGATCGGCTTCGCCATCTTCGTGATAATGAACTTCGTACCGGGCGCGGTCCCGACGTGATAGCATGGGTATCTACGCAGTCAAAACCACGGCCAGTCAGGAACGCACCGTCGCGGACATGATCGTCAACCGCGAGGAGCCGTCGATCCACGCGGCCCTCGCGCCGGACTCGCTGACCAGCTACGTCATGGTCGAGGCCGACGACGAGAGCGTCTTCGAGCGCATCCTCGACGAGATCCCCCACGCCAACGGCGTCGTGCCGGGCCAGTCCTCGATGACGGAAGTCGAGCACTTCCTCTCGCCCAAGCCCGACGTCGAGGGCATCGCCGAGGGGGACATCGTCGAACTCATCGCCGGGCCGTTCAAGGGAGAGAAGGCCCAGGTCCAGCGCATCGACGAAGGCAAGGACCAGGTCACGGTCGAACTGTACGAAGCGACGGTCCCGATTCCCGTCACCGTGCGCGGGGACCAGATCCGCGTGCTTGACTCGGAAGAGCGGTAGCATACCGCGAGCGGAGCGAGCGGCTTTTTTCGCCCACGTTTTTCGAGGAGTGGTACCCGTAGCGAACGGAGTGAGCGAGGATACCCGACGAAGAAAAACGTGGAGGTGCGAGGACCAGGTCACGGTCGAACTGTACGAAGCGACGGTCCCGATTCCCGTCACCGTGCGCGGGGACCAGATCCGCGTGCTCGACTCCGAAGAGCGGTAGAACGGTCGCCCGTCGCAAGAGCGCTTCTGCTGTCAGCAGACCAGTCCGTTAGCGACCCAGACCGGTCATTGCGCCCGCCCGAGCCCGCGGTGGGCCTCGTGCCACTGCTCCAGTTCCTCCGAGAGATAGCTCTCGCCGCTGGTCTCGTCGAAGTCGGCGTCGACGTCCAGGGCCCGTTCGTTCTCGTCGACGATGGTGGCGTCGCCGGCGCGACGCTCCGCCGTCGGGTCGTCGGCGACGAGGTACTCCTCCTCGACTTCGACGGTGGTGACGTCAGCGGTCGCCTCGTCCAGGTAGACGTTGAAGTACCGGTCGATGGTGTGGACTCGTCCGGTCTCGTCCGTGAACGTGTGAGCGGCGTAGAACGACAGGTCGTAGGGGTCGTCGTCGAGGACGTTGCGCCGCTGGAACTCGCTGTCCCGGTGCTCGACGTTCGGTTCCTCGTGCTCGTCCGCGTCCATGTGGTCGCGGGCGAACGACGAGATCCACGTCCACCCGTGTTCCTCGCCGAGGCGTTCGAGGTGCTCACCGAGGGATTCGTCGTCGACGTCGTGTCGGTTCTCCTCGCGGAGGACGACGCGCTCCTCGTCCTCGTCGACCTCGCCGCGGTAGAGGGAAGATTCGTGGGGTGCGTAGATGAGCGGACCACCCTCGTCGGTCTGGCCGACGTAGCCGAACCAGTCGGACTCCTCGTCGGCCATCCCCATCCGGTACTCCTCGACGATCTGACTTCGGGCGTCGTCGCCCCGTTCAGTCGGGGACTGGTCGATCTCCCAGTCGGTGTACTCACCGCGGCCCTCGACCGGCCAGTTGTCGAAGCGCACGTCAGACTCGGAGTCTGGGTCTCGGTGTGACATTGTCGTCTCGGGTCCGTCTAGTGGCCTCGGACCCATTGTTAGCCGGCCGTGATACGCGCGTCGGGTCACCGCCGCGGAGAAAGCCGAGCATACCGGCCCCCCAGCCAACCTTCGCGTGCAGCCCCCGGAGTTCACGACGCGGTCCGACACCACCCGAGCGGGTCAGCTTATATTCCACGCGATTAGCAATGATAAATCAGGCTAGATGGTACGCCAGCAGAATGTATTTTTCTCATATACATATACAGAGAAAGTTAAAGAGTAACGGGCGCTATTGCCTGTTTGCGATGCCTTGCAGGCATGCCAGTTCGGAGCGGCATGGCTCCGGACCACACGACAGTCAGAGGGGGATAGAGAGGAGAGAATTCGTGAAGTCGGCGCTCGCCATCGGGGGCGCGAGCGCGCTGTCTGCGGTGACGGGGTTCACCGAGTTCACGGGGACGGCGAGCGCACAACGGAGCGCCAGCGTGGCCGACCGGGACAATCGTCAGCACGCCTGGACGGCGTACCTCGACACGGACGCCCGGGGTCTGGCGGCGCCACCGAGACATCACGTGCTGCTGTTCATGAGCTACCAGGAAAGCGGCGAGCCGTCGGCGACTGACCGACTGGAGATGGAGACTGCACTCCGCCAGCTCGAAGAGGCCTTCGAGTGGAGCAACGATGGGTTACTGTTTACGACGAACTACTCGCCGGAGTACTTCGGGCGGTTCAACGACGACGTCCCGCCGGGGGTGGACCTGCGACCCCACCAGGACGTCATCGACGCCATCACCGTCGGCGACGAGGACCCGACCGCCGAACCGTTCGAGATACTGCTCGACCTGGCCAGCGACAACGTCGCTAACCTGCTGGCCGCCGAGGAAGCGCTCTGGGGGGAGCGCGACGAACTCAACGGCGTCACGATCGATGCGACCTTCGAAGGGATCTTCGAGCGACCGACGGAGTTCCCGGGCCGGCGGACCGGGTTCGTGGGCGGCGGCCTGCCCAGGGAGGAGTTCGGCGACGAGAACATCTCGGAGGAGGCGCCGCTGTCGATGGGGTTCCAGTCGGTCTTCGAGGACAACATTCCGTCGGAAGACGACGTGTCGATGGTCCACGACCAGCGGCTGGGCGCGGACAGCCCGATGCCACCGGGCGTGTTCGCCCAGGGGAGCATCCAGCACGTCTCGAACCTCAGCATCGATCTCGACTCGTGGTACGAACAACCCCACGAGGAACGGGTCGAGAGGATGTACAGCCCGCATCACAGTCCCGACGACGTCGGAGAGACCGGAAACGAACTCGGTCGGACCAGCGGCGTCGACGGCCTCCCGATGCGGGACGTGAACGCGGACGACGACGTCGCGCGGCGCGCCCAGGCCGACGCCGAAGAACAGGGCGTCGTCGGTCACGAACAGAAACTCGCCCGCGCACGCTTCGACCTCTCCAGGCGCGATACGGACGGCGAGTCGGACGGCGGTCACGACACGACGATCCTGCGACGCGACTTCAACACGGCCGATATCGGGAAGTCGGGACTGCACTTCCTGGCACTGATGCGGTTCAACGGCTACATGGTGTACGTCCGACAGGCGATGAACGGCGTCGAGTTCTCCGCCGACGTATCGATCCCGAACGACGGCGACGCCGCGATAAACCACGACGCCGTCGACATCGACGTCGAGGACGACGGATTCCTGGCGTTCATCACGGCCCTGCGGCGCGGGAACTACCTCGTCCCGCCGCTGACGCTCCGGTCGCTGCCGCCGGCGAACGCCACCGAGGCGACCCTGGAAGTTCAGTCCGCGGACGGCGACGCGTCGGCCGGCACGATCGACACGACAGCGGAGACGATCGACGTTACGGTCACCGCCGACGGGGAGGCGTCGCTCGACCCCGCGGCGGCCAGACGGATCCGGTTCGGACCGATCGAGGCGGTCAACCGGGGCGGCGGCGCCGCGCCGGATTCGGTCGGCGACGGAGACGATTCCGGAGATCAGGAAGGTACCGAGGAGCAGTCGCCGGATGGGGATGGCACCGACGGACAGGACGGTACTGACGGACGGGACGGCACCAACGGACAGGACGGGGGCGGGCACGGCGGCGACGGCGGCGACGACGACCACTACCCACCGTGGACCTGGTGGAAGGACGGACACGACGAGATGGGGAGCCAGGCGAGCGTGTTCGGAACACACGGATGGGACGACGATGACGACGGCGGCTGGTCGTGGTGGTGGGAAGACGACGACGGCAACGGCGGCGACGGTGGCGATGGCAGCGGTGGCGGCGACAGCGGCGACGACGACGAGGTCGGCTGGATCTGGTGGTGGGACGACGGTCGAAAGGACCGCGACGACGGTGACGACGATGGATACGGCGATACGACCGAGACCGAGCCGGAAACCGCGACTGCGACCCAGACGGCGACCGGGAGCGACGGCGCGACAGAAACGGACCAGTCGACCGAGACGGCGACGGACAGCGAGACGGCGACGGACAGCGGAACGGCGACGGAGAACGCGACGGCGACCGAGACGCCTACGGAAACCGCGACCGAGACGGAAACTGGGACGACGACCGAGACGCCGTCCGACGGGAGCGGGGCGGTGTCGCTCCGGTTCGACGTCGACGCTGCGGGGTTCGGGGCCGACACCGAGACGGCGAAGCTGCTGTGGATAGACGAGCACGGCCTGCCCGTCGAAGCCACGACGAGCGTGACGGTCGGAACCGACGGCCAGGGAGCCTAACCAGAGTTAGCAACCGAATAGCGTGTGTATTGAAAAACGGACGGACGAGCGAGTCGGAATCGCGTCGAGAGGAGCGCCGGGAACGCCGCTCAGATCGAGCCGTCGCCGCCTTCGAGCCGGTCGATGACCTCGCGGATGTCCGCCGCGGCCTCGATGCGTTCCTTGACCTTCTCGCGGCGGCGGACCTCCGAGGCGTCGGCGTCGTAGGCGCGGACGTACTCGGCCCTGCTGTGTTCGTCGAAGGCGTGCCGGATGGCGAAGAAGCCATCGGGGAGCACGGCACCGCAGACCTCGCACTCGATGCGGTCGTGTTTCGTCGACTGGTGGACGATGAGGTCCTCGACCCGGTCGAACACTTCGCCGTCGGCTTCGATGGCGCACTCCCAGCGTGGCATTGTGGAAACGCATGCGACCGGAGGTTAAAAACGTTCATCCCCGTCGCTCGACGTTCACCGGACGGACCGGGCTAGGGTCCGTGCTCGGACTTGTGTTCCTTGTAGAGGATTCCGGTGAACAGCGAGAAGGGGACGAGTCCCAGGATGGCGAGCGCGAGGCCGGCCTGCAGGAGGAGAGGCGGACCGGTGTGGATGATCAGATACGCGGCGACCAGCGCGCCCGTGGCGATGAAGGAGACGACGCTCAGGATCGCCAGCCCGAAACTCCACTTCCGGTAACGCCAGGGGAGGTTCTCCGACTTGCGCAGCATCTGGATCAGGACGGCGATGGGTGGCACGGCCAGCGCCACCATCTGGAACAGCGCCGTCGCGACGTCGACGCTCACGAGTCACCCCCGTCGTCGCCGTCGAGGGAGCGTGGACCGACCACCACGTTCGAGTCGGTCTCCGCCCGGCCGCCGGTCTCTGCATCGGTCCGGTCCTCGGTCGCACCGTCGGCCCGGTTGCCAGCCTCGCGCTCGACGATGACGCCGCCTTCGCCGACGGCGACGTCCGTCTCGCCGAGCGCGATGCCGTGCAGGGTCGCCTCGACGCCCGTCTCGACGCCGGTCCAGCCTTCGCGAGGTCTGCGTTCGTAGGCGTGGCCGCCGTCGCCGACGACGGCGAGGCGCCCTTCACACCGGTCGATCCCGCGGAGGACGACCGTGCCGACCGCGACCGGCGTCCAGTTCCCGCAGGTCGCGTCGTAGCGATAGACGATGCCGCCCCCGCCCGTGACGAGCACGCTTCCGTCGGGACCGACGTCGACGTCGGTGAAGTTGATCTGGGCGTTCTCGATGCCGACGGTCGCCCACTCGCCGTCCCGTCGCTCGAAGACGTTTCCGCTCGTGTCGACGGCGTACGTGACGTCCTCGCGGACGGTCAGCGCGGGGATGGTGGACCCGCTTCCCGGCTTGACCGGGTCGCCGAATTCGGGGCAGCCGTCATCGTCGACCGTGGCCTCGAGCACCTCGCCCGAGCCGTTCGCGAGGAAGAGGCGTTCGTCGCCGCGCTCGCCGGCGATACCGATCGCTTCCCAGGTGCTCGTCATCTCCATGGGCGCCGAGTAGTCGTACTTGCGGCCGGTGGTCGTGTCGTACATCCCGATGGCGCCGCTGGCGCCCGCGAACCAGATCCGCTCGCCGTCGTCGGTGACGTCGACGCCAGTCAGCGTGTTGCGCTTGACCGCCGGACCGCCCGGGATGGCGACAGTCCACTCGCCCCCGGCCCCGCGGCTGGCGACGGTCCCGCTGTCGCCGACGGCGTAGACGCCGTTCGCCGTCCGGGTGACGTCGTACATCGTCTTCTCGACGTCGGTGTCGACGACGCGCCAGGTTCCGTCAGCCGTCTCCGCGTCGCCGTCGTCGCCCGAGCCAGAGGGCGTCGGTCTGTCGCCGTCGGACGGCGGTGCTCTGGAATCGGCCGACGGCGGTGTTCGCGAGCTGTTCGACGAGCCGTGGTCGACCGACTCGCGGTCGGTCGGGGAGTCGTCGTCTCGGCCGGTCGACGCCGCGTAGGGGTCGTCGCTCGCTGCGGATCCGGACGCGGAACTCGGCGTCCCGGTATCGGCGCCTTCCGTCCGGCGTTTCGCTTCGTTCGTGAGGCTATCGATCGTCGTCTGTAGTGAGTCAAATGGTTTCATGAGGTCGTTATAGTCCGGAGAGCCCGGCGTAGAGGAGTCGTGAGAGCGCCCAGGTGGCGAAGCCGACGGCGAAGCTCGCAGGCCACGAGGCGCGTCCGAACCGCCGTACGACGGCGCTCCAGGCGAGCGGTGCGAGGAGGACGCCGACGACGGGAAGCCAGCCGAGCAGTCCGTCGATCAGCCCGGCGACCAGGACGCCGACGAGCGCCGTCGCAGCGGCGACCGGGTACTCGACTGCCGGCTCCCCGGGCAGGAGCTGTAATCCCGTGTAAATCGCCGGGCCGAACAGCAGGAACGCAGCGACGAATCCGGCGACGACGTGGATGAGGAACACGACCCGTTCACCGGGTGTGCTCGTCCCGCGCGACGCCCTCGACGCGGTCGGCCTCGTCGCTGGTCCGGAGCACCACGTCGTCGGCGGACTCGCTCAGTCGGTCGTTCGGTCCATCCGGTCGTTCGCTCGGATCATCCAGCGGTTCGGCCGGAACTCGTTTTTCGTCGGTTCGGTCCACAGCTGGCCCGCGCCGGTCCCCGCGAACCGGCGTGGTCGTCTGCGGATCGGTCTGTGCGCGCTCGGTCGGTCGGTTCCAGGAGTTTCTCGTCATACTGTCGGTTCAGAAGTACCGTCCCGTCTCCGGGGACGTCCGCGATCGACTGCTGGCGTCGCTCTCGACGCTGTCGTCGACCTAGGGCTCCGTCTCGAACTCCGAACAGGGGTCGGCATCCGATTCCCCGTCAGTGGCCTCCGAGAGGCAGGCCATCGCCCACGAACAGTACGCACAGACGAGCGACCGCCCCCTGTCCGTCACTCGGTATCCCTTGGTCCGCCCGTCGATGGGATAGCTCGAGATCAGGTCGTTGCCCTTCAGTTCGCTGAGGTTCTGGTAGACCCGACTCTCGTTGACCTCCTTCCCCCAGACGGTCTCCAGGGCCGTGTGGACCGCCTGACCACACGGGTACGAGTTCCCGGCGCTGGCCACGGTGAGGAGGAGGTCCCGCTGGAAGCCAGTCACGTCGAGGATCGCTCGCAGGTCGTCGGGACACTTGGTTGGTTGTATGCCGATACGTGCTTTCTCGCCCGTTTCGTCGTTCATGCGTCGATACTGGCGGGGAATCCCGCCACTGTCGCGCCCGGGAATCGAACCCGGCGGCGGCCTGAATACCTGACGCGACCGGGACGGCGACCGCGGTCCGCTGGGCCACGACGTCGTGCCGTCAGCGTTCGCGCCGTCGGTCCCACGGCGCCGCGTCCCCGCGACGGCCGTCCGGTTCCGCGTCGGGGGAATCCAGCGCCGTCCACTCGGGAGTCGCACCGACGCCGCGGTGACCGGGACCGACGTCGGCGGCCTCGACCCGGTCACCCCGCCACAACGCGCTGCCTACGTTCCATAGCCAGACCACCTGTCCGATCCCGAGGACGTACGCGCCGACCGTCGCGACCGTCTGAAGCGGGACGAACGCCTCGGGGTACGTCGCCATCCGGCGGGGGAGTCCGAGCTGGCCCACGAGCAACATCGGGACGAACGCTAGCAATGTTCCGCCCAGCGTGAGCCAGAAGTGGACGCGGCCGAGCCGGACGTCGTACAGCCGCCCCGTCACCAGCGGGAACCAGTAGTAGGTCGCCGCGAAGAGGGCCGAGACGATCATCCCGACCAGGACGAGGTGGAAGTGACCGACGACGTAGTAGGTGCCGTGGAGCACCTGGTCGACGGGCGCGGCGGCGAGGAACACGCCCGTCACGCCGCCGAGGACGAACGTCCCGACCGCCCCGAGACAGAACAGCATCGGGACCGTGAGCCGGACCCGGCCGTTCCACAGCGTCGCGATCCAGTTGAACGTCTTGACCGCGCTCGGCACGGCGATGGCCAGTGAGACGGCCACGAACGAGGCGCGAAGCCTGGGATCGATGCCCGTCGCGAACATGTGGTGGCCCCAGACACCGAAACTCAGGACGCCGATGGCCAGCGTCGAGTAGACCACGTAGCGGAAGCCGAACAGCTTTCGGCCCGCGAAGCGCGGCAACAGCAGGCTCACGATGCCCATCGCGGGCAGGACGAGGATGTACACCTCCGGGTGGCCGAAGAACCAGAAGAGGTGCTGCCACAACAGTGGTCCGCCGCCCTCGACGGCGAAGTAGGTCGTCCCCACGTTCCGGTCGAGCAAGAGCATCACCACGGTGCTCCCGAGGACGGGGAAGGCGAACAGCACCAGCCCGGCGGTCGTCAGCATCGACCACGTGAAGATGTCCAGCCGGTGCCACGGCGTCCCGTCGCCGCGCTCGGCGACGATGGTCACCACCAGATTGATCGCGCCGGCCACCGTCGACATGCCGCTCAGGTGGAGCCCGATCAGCGCGAAGTCGAGGCCGACGCCCGCCTGTTCCGCGCTCATCGGCGGGTACATCGTCCACCCCGTCGCGGGCGGCGCTAGCCACGAGATACCGGCCAGCTGGCCGATGGTGCCCGCACGCACGAGGAGCAAGGCCGGCGGCAAGAGCCAGAAGGCCAGGGCGTTGACCCGCGGGAACGACATGTCGTCGGCGCCGATCAGCAGCGGGACGACGACGTTCGCCAGCCCGAACGCCAGCGGCGTCGCGAAGAAGAACAGCATCGTCAACCCGTGGGTCGTGAAGAAGGCGTCGTAGGTCTGTGCCCCCCAGACACCAGTCCCCGGCGTGACGAGTTCCGTCCGGACCGCCATGGCGTCGAGGCCTCCCCACGCGCCCGCCACCGCGGCGAGCGCGATGTACAGCCGCCCGACGTCGCGGTGGTCGACGGTCGTCAGCCACCGCTTCACGCCGGTCGGTTTCGTGGGCGTCTGGGTGTTCGTCATGGATCTGAGGTGGTGTCACGGCGTTCGTCATCGGTCTGCGGAAGCGTCGGCGTCGACGGCACGGACGCGTTCCCAGCCACCGACGGCGCCGATGGCCGTGGCGGCCCCGAACGCGAGGACCGGGTTGACGGCGTAGAGGACGCCACCCAGCAGCGGGGCCGTCGCCACGAGGAGTTCCCGCCTGTCCGGGGCAGAGTCGTCGCGGTCGGCCCCGGCTCGGGCAGGGAGCGCCTCGGCCGGTTCGGGAAGCGCTTCGGCGCGTTCCCGGGCGACCCGGCCGAGCGACCGCGACCCGTAAACGGCGAAGAGCGCGCCGAACACCAGCGGGCTGGCGGGCGCGGTGACGACCAGGAGCGGGAAGGCGGCCGCGGCGACGCTGGCGTACGCCGTCGCCGCGCGGACCCCGACGGCGTCGACGACGCGCGGGCCCACGCGGGCGACGGCGGCCCCCGTGACCAGTTCGGCTGCGAGGAAGAGGCCGAACGTCGCCGCCGGCGCGAGTCGGCGGCCGAGGACGACGACGGACAGGTCGGGGAGCGAGGTGACGGCGACGACGACGAACAGCGAGACGGTCGTCAGGCCGAACCGCCCGACGACGTCGCCGAGGGAGGCCCGCCGTCGTGGGCGACTGGACGACCTGCCAGGTGGCGAGACGTCCAGGCCGCCGGCCGCCCAGAGCACCGCGACGGTCAGCCCGAGCGCGGCGGCGAGCGCCAGCGAGACGCGATAGCCGGCCTGGAACGAGCGGGCCAGCGCGAATATCGCGACGGACGGAGCCAGCGCGGCCAGCGCCCAGCCCGCCCGGTCCGGCGTCGCGGTGCCGTCCCCGTCGTCGAGGGACCACTGCCCGACGGGGCCGTCCGGGCCGGCGTGGGCCCAGGCGGCGACGCCGACGCCACCGGCCGCGACCAGCAGCCAGGCGGTCACCGCGGAGCCGGCGACGAGTTCCGGGATGAGCGCCCACAGCGAGAGGCCGACGGCCGCCGCCGCGGCGCCGGCGATGACCCGCCAGCGGGCCGGCGCGTTCCGGCCGCGACCGAACCAGCGAGCGGCGAGCCAGAACGTCCCGAACGCCCCGATGGCCGGGGCGCCGACGCCCGTCGCCTGGAGGTATTCCGGGACGTAGCGGAGGAGGACCCACACCGCCGCCTCGAAGCCAGTTGTGGACGCCAGCACGGCGACGAAGTGCGACGCATCCGGCGTCCGTGGCTCGTCGCCGTCATCCCGTGGGTTCCGGGCAGGTACTGTCGGACTGGCGTCGTCACCGCGACCGGGTTCGGGGAGCGGCCCTGCCGTCTCCAGGTTCTCGACGTCGGTGTGGCGGTCGGATCCGTCCGTCATCGCCACGACCGCACGCGGAACCAGGCCCGGCGGATGGCGCTCGCGCCGGCGCGGACCAGCGACCACGCGGTCGCGGCGAGGCGCTGGATTCCGGTCCCGACCGCGACCACCGCTCGCCAGACGGCCCGGGCGACTCGCGAGACTCCGAGCACGACCAGCCAGGCGTAGTACTCCGCCCGCCGGCGAGTGGTCTCCCGGTCGGATTCGGGTTCGTGCGCCGATCCGTCACCGCCCGGGTCGCCAGTCGGGAGGAAACTGGTGGGAACGCGGTCGAGCAGCCGGTCGAATCCCGCTGCCGTTCGCCGGTGGGCCGTCGCGAGCGACGCGTGGACCGAGACGAGCCGGGCGCGGAGCCAGTAGAGGGCGCCGGCGACGACGAGGAAGCCCAGCGAGAGCCCGATCCAGGCGAGCAGGAGGACGTAGCGCACCTCGCCGACCCAGGCGCGCAGTTTCGCCGCGACGGCGTCGCGGCCGTAGGTCGCCACGACCTGCCCCGCGAATATAGGCGTGAATATCAGGTTCAGGACGGTAGTGTACTCGTTCGAGATGGTCCCGCCGACGACGCCCTGAGAGGGCACGATGCCGGCCCAGGTCATCAGGTAGTGGACGACGACGCCGGCGACGACCGCCGCGAGGAACAGCGAGACGAACAGCGTCGCGGCCATGCGGGTCCCGTAGTACCGCCGGTAGAGATTGACGAGTGGCGGGATGATGAGGTCGGCGTAGATGAACGCCAGGACGCCGCCGAAGGGGAGCCCGTTGCGCCACAGCACTAGCGCGAAGGGGACGTTCCCGACGGAGCACATGAACGTCAGTACGCCGATGAGGACCGCGATGATCGAGTTGAGGAGGACGCCCTCGAAGGTACCCTGGGTGCCGAACAGCGCCGTCCACCAGGTCTCCGGGACGGCGGCGCCGACGACGCCGGCGATAACGAAGCCGAGGACGAGGTCCCGGCCGATCATCTCCCAGTCCTTCATGGTCGCGCTGGCCGCGCTCGTCCAGCCGGCCCGGGAGAAGAGGGCGCCGCCGTCTCCCGTCGAGCGATACACCTGCAGGCAGCCCGAGCAACAGAAGTACTCGGTGCGGCCGTCCACGTCCTCGACGACGACGTCCTCGGCGTCGGGCTCGACGGTCATGTCGCAGGTGGCACAGACCGACTCGTCGTGCGTGCGGACGTGCTCGCGGGCGGCCTCGACCCACGACTCGGGGATGACGTGGCGGAAGAGCAGCACCATGACGGCCACGGCGACGACGCCGCCGAGGTACTCGCCGACGACGAACTGCCAGCCGAGCAGCACCCACAGCACGAGACCGAGTTCGACGACGAGGTCGGTGCTGGCGAACATGAACGCGCCGAGTGAGGCCGCCCCGGAGGCGCCCTTCTTGAACAGCGTCTTCGTCGTGCCGACCGCCGAGTACGAGCAACTGGAGGAGGCGACGCCGAAGGCCGCACCGATCGACGCCTCGCGCCAGCCGTCGCCGCCCAGCAGGCCGGTCAACTGCTCCTCGCTGACGAACACCTCGACGGCGCCGGAGATGGTCAGGCCAAGCACCAGCGCCCACCAGGTGTCCCACGTCATTTCGGCGACGAGTTCGACTGCGCGTGCCAGGGTCTCGATGTACATGAATCTCGTTGTGGTCTGAAGCGGTCCGACGGCCCCGGTGGGCGTCGGAGAGAGGTGCGACGGGTGAGGGGGTCAACCTGACCGTCACGGGAGAACGTCCGTCTGTCTCGCTACTGTTCGACGTCGAATCCGATGTCGTCGATGGCCTCCTGGACGGCGCTCACCGCGCTGGGCGAGCCCTCGACGCGAACGCAACCCTTCGTCGCGTTCGCCGTCACGCCGTCGACGGAGTAGAGCTTCGCGACTTCTTCTTCGACGAGTTGTTCGCAGTTGATGCACGTCATGCCGTCGACTTCGAGTATGAACTCCGACATCAACCGGTGTAGGGGCGGGAGCGGAATAAATAGGCAGAATTTGCCAGTTCCCTGGACGGTCCGGCTCACCCAAACCGCTCGAGTATCGTCCCGTCGTTGCCGACCGCGACGTCGGAGTGGGAGGCGTTCCCCAGGGCACAGCCCTGGAGCGTCTTCGTCGTGGGCGTCGACTCGGTCTGCCAGTTGTTCTCCTGGATGGCGTGGGCGCTCCCGTTGTTCCCGACGGCCAGGCCGCGGTGGCGGTCCCTGTCGATGCCGTGGAGTGGGTGTTCGCCCGCGCGCAACTGGAGCCAGTTGTAGCCGTTGTAGACGTAGATGGAGCCGTCGTCGGCGGCGACGTCGACGAGGTCGCCGTCGACTGCAGCCACGTCGCGGAGCGAGGCGTCGACGCCGCGGATGCCGGCGGCCGTCCAGCCGTCCTCGGACTTCTCTTCGTGTCGGTAGACGCCACCGCCGGTGTCGGTGACGTAGACGACGCCGCTGGCCGTGTCGACGGCCGCGGCGCTCTCGCCACCGGTGGGCTTTGTCACCTCGGCCCAGTTCATCCGCTGGCCGCTCCAGCGACCGGGGAGCAGTTCACCGGAGCCGTTGACCAGGTAGACGAGTTCGGAACCGCTTCGGCCGTCGACGGCCACGTCCGCCCAGCTACTCGTCTTCTGCCTGGGCGCGGTGAAGTCGGTCATCTCGCCCGCGACGACGTCGTAGCGGCCGAGCGCGCCGCTTGAGCCGCAGACCCAGAGCTTCTTCCCGTCGTCGGTGACGTCCATTCCGGAGAGCCCGTTGTTCGAGCCGTCGGGTCCGTTCTGGACGACCGTCTGCCACTCGTCGCCGCGCCGGGTGAGGACGAGGCCGCTCTCCCCGACGGCGTAGGGGCCGTCGGTCGTCATCGCGGCGTCGGTGAGTCCCTTCCGCGTGGGCGTCTCGACGACGTTCCAGCCGTACCTGGTCTGGTCGTCGGAGCCGCAGCCAGCCAGGCCGACCGCGGCGGCCGCGGCACTGGTGGCGAGGAACTGTCGGCGTGACACCCGGGAGGACCCCTGCGTCATAGGAACGGGAAGGGGACCGGCAGGAGGATCAGGACGCCGGCGACCGCGGCGAGGAGGCCGACGGCCCGGGATATCTCTCGGCCACAGACGGGGAACCGTTCGGTGACGAGGATGCCGGTCAGTCCAAGCATCCAGAAGTGGTTCATCGACCCGACGAGCACCATGAGTGCGAACAGATGCCACGTGGCCAGGACGCAGTTCCGGCCGTGCCGGAGGCCCAGTCCCGCTGCCGTCCGGAGGGCCGGACTGTCGACCGAGACCCTGTCACAGCAGTCGTCCAGGGCCGCGCCCTTGAACCCGGAGAGCTGGTACCAGCCGACGAACACGAGCGTCGACCCGTACACCAGCTCCGGGGCGTTCACGACCAGCGCGTGGACGTCCACAATAGCGTCCACTGCGAGCGGGACGGCCCCAGTGGCCGTCCACACCAGCCCGTATGTCGCGAAGAACGTCGCCAGCGCCGCCGCACGCGCCGGCCAGTCGCCTTCCATCGCGCTCGCGTACCGGCGAGCGAACGGGAGCATCGCCGGGTACATCATCGCCGCCATCATCACACCCCACATCACCAGGTACGTACCGATGGCACCGCCGTGAAGCGCGGCGCGCTCCATCGCGCCCGGGGCGGACATGGGGAGATCCGCGGGCATGGGCATGGGCACCCAGCCCGCGAGCAAGGCGACCCACAGAGAGAGCGTGACGGCGAGGACCCCCAGCGTAACCGGGGGTATCTGTACACTGTCCAGTCGTCGTTCCAGTCGGTCGAGTGACCGAGAGTGATCGAGTTGCATGGATTCGAAGCGGCGGGGAAAGCGAGCCGTCGGTCGTCGGTCGGCGAGCGGTCAATCGTCCCGGTGCCGAGCGTAAGCGGGCGTCTCCCGCAGCGGCGTGAAGGGACCGGGCGCAGCGGTGCGTGCCGTGATCGTCGCGATCTTCACGACGAAGGAGAGCAACACGGCGAAGGGGAGCACCACGGAAGCGAGGGCGAAGCTGACGGAGAGGTCCAGCAGGAGCGGCCAGCCGGCGAAGGGCTGTCCCTGGGCGAAGCCCATCACGACCACGATGGACACGAAGAACGCGCCGATGCCGGTGTAGCCGATCCACCGGGAGAGCCGGGAGAGCTCCTGCTGGATGTACATCGCCTTGTAGTACTGCCGGAGCAGGTCCAGCGTCGTCGAGAGGTCCTGCAGGTCCTGCAGCAGTTCGCAGGCGTGGTCTGACAGTTCGTCCGCGTAGGACGACTCGATGCGGCGCGCGTCCTGGACGTTCTGCGGGTAGTTGTCTCCCATCATGGGCACCAGCAGGTCGCCGAGCCGCTGCCGGTCGCCGTCGAACCGCTTTTCGACGTGTCCGGCCTGGGTCTGGAGGATCGCGACGTACTCGTCGACGGCCGTCTGCATGGCCGTCGACCCGTCGTCGACGGCCCGCTGGAGCCCCTCGGCGCGGTTTCGGAGCAGCGAGATGACCGCCCCGAGGAACGGCGCCGGCTTGGTCGAGACGATCTCCGTCTCGACACCCATCGATGCGACCTGTCGCTGGAACCCGCGCGCGCTGTCCATCTGCTCCTGTATCTCCGAGATCGACCCGACGACCCGGGAGACCGTCAGCTGGTTGACGGATACCACGATTGGGACTAACGAGAACAGCCCGGAGATGAACGCGCTGAACATGGTGGTCACGAAGCCGCCCTCTGCGACGCCGACGAAACCAGTCGCCGACAGCAGGAACGTGCCGACGAAGGCGAACGCAGTCAGGCCGCCGGCGATGACCCAGCGATTGCCGTCGAGCAGGAACCAGCGGCGCACCGACGCCTGGAGGCCGTCGTCCGCGAGCGTCGCGCCGGCGATGGCGGCGCCGACGGCGACGAACCGGCCGGTGACGAACAGGAGGCGAGCCACGAGGAACAGTACCGTGCCGGTCGAGGCCATCGCGTCGACGAGGACCCGCTGGAAGCCGGCCGCCGACGTCTCGTCCGCATCCTCGTCTGGGCGTGTGTCGTCGCTCATAGCAGCGGAATGGCCTCGGTCAGACCGCTGTTGGTCACTCGCGCGAGCAGGATGACGAGCGCGACGATGGCACAGCCCAGCGTCGAGATCCGGACGAGCATCGTCCCGCGGGCCCGCCGGACGTCGGCCATACTCTCGGGGTGATACCCGAGGTACCAGAGGCTGATAATCGCCGCCAGCGTCATCGAGAACACGTTCATGAGGACGACGGCGACGCCGCCGACGACCGCGGAGAGACTCACCCACGCGACGCCGACGCCGACGACGCCGATGGGCGGCATCACTGCGGCGGCGATCATCACGCCGACGAGGTCGATGGTCCCGCTCGTCGAGAGGCTCAGCGCGCCGGCGAAGCCCGCGCCCAGCGCCACGACGACGAGCAGGAAGTTCGGGGCCGTGTGGCTGCTCACCTGGAGCAGGTGACTGACGTTGAACCCCGCATCGACCAGGTCGGTGAACTTCACGATGGTGGCGAAGCCGATGGCGCTCGCCAGCGCCACCGCACCGCCCTGGATCTGATATCGAACGCTGCGGCGGTACAGGTTCGGCTCGTCGAGCACCGTCGCGACGCTCGTCGCCATCAGCGGCCCGATCAGCGGGGCGATGACCATCGATCCGACGAGCACCGACAGGGAGTTCAACAGGACTCCCGCCGTCGCGACGACGGCGCTGATGGCGGTCATCAGCAGGTAGATCGTCCGGTCGGGGACCATGTCGGTCGCCGTCGATATCAGTTCGCTCCGGGAGATACCCTGGTAGCCGAGGCCCCGGACCTCGTCGTAAGGGTCGTCGGAGTCGCCGAAGCGGTCGGAGACGACCGCTTCGGGGTCGATGACGATGGTGTACAGCTCGTCGTCGATGTCGAGTTCCTCCAGTCTCGTCTGGATGTGTTCGACGGTCTGTGTCGGGAGGGGGAACGAGATGGTCGCCATCTCGGAGTCCCCGCCGCTCTCGTCGGTGAGGACGTACTCCAGTTCGTTGGCATCGAGGACCCCCACGACCTCCTCCCGGGCGGCCCGGGTGAGCGTGAGGACCTCGACGACGCGCAAGTCCTGTCGTGCCATCCCTCGTTACTCACACCCGTAACGGGGCAGTTGCTGGACGTCGGACGGACGAACCAGGCGACTCCGATCCATCAGAACTGGAGTACCTCGTCGGGCTGGGCAGCGGATCCGTCGAAGGCCGCCGTGTACAGCGACGCGACGGTCTCACGGATCCGCGTCATCTGGTCGTCGGTCGTGCCGTCACAGTTCGTGCCGCACTCGGCGTGGACGACGCCGTCGTGGTCGTCGTCGAACTTCAGCCGACCGTGACAGCCCGGACAGCGGAGTCCCGCGTGGGCGTGCATCCACTGGACGTCGTAGCCGAGTTCGTCGAACCGGTGCTGGAGGGCGTACCAGACGTACCGGTCGGCCGCCTGCTCGCCAGTCGCGGCGCGTTTGAGTCGCGAGATGGCGAGCGCCGCCCGCCTGTACAGTTCCGCGTCGAATTCGCAGTGACGGCGGTGCGTCCTGCGAAAGTACGTGACGAGCGCCTGCCGCGTGGAACGGACCGCTCCGTTGGTTAGCTCACCGACCCGTCTATCGTCGTCGTCGCCGTCGCCGGAGAGCACCGACCGCCAGGCACGTCCGTCCTCGTCGTAGTGAGTTGGCTCGGAGAGCGGTGCGCCACTCCTGTGGCAGAATGCGTAGTATCCAATCATGGGCTGAGACAACCGCAGCTATTCGGGCCGGGATGTCATCCGCGCACGGGGGCGCGTCGTCCGGGCCGAACGCTACCAGATGTAGAACTGATAGCGATAAAAATCCTACAAACGCTCCAATTATTTAATATCTTCCCGGCGCAAACCCCGTGACGTGACCGCCCCTCTCTATTCTCCGAGAGAGACAGAATTGTTACCATTATAGTTCTCTCGACTGATAACATTCTGTGGTGGCGGGCCGTCGGCGCATAGAAATCCATAACACCGGGCTGGCAGTAGGTGTGGGCGTGACTGACGAGGGGTTCGCGGTCGACATGCACGTGAAGGTCCTGGACGAGGCCGTCGTCCGGCGCGCCAAGGCGCGTGGCCTGAACGCGCTCGTCTACGCGCCGCACTTCACGCGGCTACCCGACGTCCGGGAGCGCGCCGAGCGCTTCTCCGACGACGAGTTGACGGTGGTCCCGGCACGGGAGCTGTTCACCGGTAGCTGGCAACAGCGGCGTCACGTCCTCGCGCTCGGCCTCGACGACCCCGTTCCGGACTTTCTCACGCTCGAGGGGACGATGGCGGAACTCGACCGGCAGGACGCCGCGGTGCTGGTCCCCCACCCGGAGTTTCTCACGGTGAGCCTCACCGAGGACCAGATCCGCCGGTACGAGGACCGCATCCACGGCCTCGAGGTGTACAACCCCAAGCATCTGCCCCACCACAACGAACGCGCACGAGAGCTGGCGCGGTCGATCGGCCTCCCGACGTTCACGTCGTCGTACGCCCACCTCCGGGGGACGGTCGGCGAAGCGTGGGTCAGTTTCGACCGGCCGCTGACCGACGAGACGTCGTTCGTCGGCGCCCTGCGCGACGGCGAACCACGGCGTATCTTCCACCGGAACGGCCCGCTCCACGCGTTCCGCTGCGGGCTGGAGTTTTGCCACCTCGGCTACGAGAACACCTGGTCGAAGTTCGACCGGATCATGCTCCAGGGAACCGCGGCCACCCACCCGGACCACGTCGCCTACGGCGGCCAGTTCGACGACGTGAAGGTGTACTGAGCGACCCCGATTCTCGCGCTGGCGAGCGGTACTCTCACCGGGCTTCGACGGCGTCGAGCAGATCCGACAGCGCCTGCTCGGCGACCTGTTGCTTGACCGCCTCCCGGTCGCCGTCGAACTCGTAGCGCTCGACGGTCGTTTCGGAGTCTCCCGACCCCCACGGCGCCGCGTACGCCACGCCGATGTAGGCCGTTCCGACCGGCGTCCCCTCGCTCCCGCCCGTGGGCCCCGCGACACCCGTCGTCGCGACGCCCCACGTCGTATCCGCGGTGTCCCGTACCGCCCGCGCCATCTCTCTGGCCACTGGTTCGCTCACCGCGCCGTGGCCGTCGAGGGCTTCCCGGGACACCGCGAGCACGTCTCGTTTGGCGTCGTAGGAGTAGGTCACCACCGACCGGTCGAAGTAGTCGCTCGACCCAGCCACGTCGGTCAGCAGCGACCCGATGAGGCCGCCCGTACACGATTCTGCGACGGCGACCGTCTCTCCCCGCTCCCGCAGCACCTCACCCACGCGCTCCTCGGCCGGCGCTTCTGACTCGCTCATACCCGAAGGCTGGACTGGCAGCGCCAAAAGTCCGGCCCAACGGTGTCCGGTTTCGGTCCGGCCGCCGTCGAGGGGGGTCACTCCCAACCCGACCGCCGACGAACCACCGGATACGGTGGACCATCGCTCGCGAAAGTCGTTTTTGGAATTGATAACAACCGATTCGGCCGCTGTACCGCCATCTCAGTCAACTTCTACCCGGCGCTAGATATCGCCGACGTCGCCGTTTAAACGAAGGTGAACGATATCCGGTCTTTTCCCGCGAGGACGCCATGGATTCGAAAGTGAGTCCCGACGAACGCGCTGAAATCACCACCGTCGTGCCGATCCAGGACGTGCTCCCGAGTGTGGCGGTCGCGGAAGCGGTCGCCGACGCCGAAGAGATGGAGCCGGGCGACCTCCCGCCCCTCTACGACGCTGTCGAACCCGACGCACTCGACCGGATCTTCCGTGACGAGCGCGTCGGCACCGTCGCGTTCGAGTACTGCGGCTACACTGTCGCGATTCAGGACAACGACGTCGTCGTCTTCAGTCGTTGACATCCTCCCCGGACGCGTCGCGTTCGGCCACCGGATAGCCGAGGCGTGTGGGCCACCGCAACACCGAAGACCGACTGTCCCGACCCGGGAGATATGGACTACGAGACGCCGCAGTTCTACCGCGTCATCCAGTACGCGCGGCGCGCCGACCGGGACGTCGTCGACATGGTGTCGGGGAGTCCCGACTGGGACCCGCCAGCGGGCCTGCGGGAGGGACTCCGCGAGTACGCCGACCTGGGCGCCGACGAGTTCCAGTACACCGCGAGCGTCGGACTGCCGGAGTTACGGACCGAGATCGCCGAGCGACGCGGCGTCGACCGCGACCGCATCGTCGTCACCAACGGCGCTGGCGAGGCGAACCACCTCGCGATGGTCGGCGGCCTCGAACGCTTCTCCGGCGACGAGATACTGCTAGCCGACCCGGTCTACCCCTACTACGCCGGCCGTGCGAACTTCGTCGGCGCCGACGTCGACTTCGTCCCGGTCGACGACGACGGCCACCTGAACCCCGAGCGGGTGCGCGAGGCCGCGAGCGACGACACCGCAGTGATCGTCGTCAACTCGCCCAACAACCCCACCGGCGCGGTGTACGACGCCGAGGCGATGGCCGAGTTCGTCGCCATCGCCGAGGAGAACGACGCGCTGCTGGTCAGCGACGAGGTGTACGACCACTTCGACTACACCGGCCGGTTCGCCTCGGCGTTGCAGTTCGACTCGCCCAACGTCGTCGCGACGAACGCCTTCTCGAAGTCGATGGCCATCACGGGCTTCCGGGTGGGCTACGCCGTCTTCCCGCCAGAGGACGGCCCGACGGGCGAGTTGCTCGACCGCGCTCGCACCCGGCACATGATCGTCAACGTGACCGGATCGCGGCCGGCCCAGTACGCCGTGTACAGGGCGCTGGAGACGACCGGGCCGGACTACTACGCGGAAAACAGGGACCGACTCCAGGGTCGACTCGACACGTTCTGTGAGGCACTCGACGCGGTGGGCGCCGAGTACGACCGCCCGGAGGGCGGGTTCTACGTGATGGCACGCTTCGATGGGTTCCCGGGCTCCTTCGAGAACGTCTTCGAACTGATCGACCAGGCCGGCGTCGCCGGGATGCCCGGCGAGGCATTCGGCGAGTCGCGCCGGGAGTGGATCCGCTTTGCCCTCGTGACGCCGACGGTGGACGAGGCCGCCGAGCGACTCGTCGAGTACTTCGAGTGAGCGAGGCGCTCGGCCGGCCCGAGGCCGGAATCGCCCCGCCAGTGCGGGCGCGTCGATGGGTAGGAAATGCGTGGAAAAGCGCCGGTCTCAGTGCGCGACGCCGCCGGTGTCCCCGCTGACTGACGCGACCGCCCGGTGGACGTCCCTGCCCATCAGTACCATCGAGACGCCGGTCGCGATCAGGTTGACGCCGACGTACAGCCCGACGACCCAGGCGGCCGTCGACGGGAAGCCGACGACCAGCAGACCGCCGAGGACCAGCGAGAGGAGTCCGCTGGCCAGGAGGAGCGTCCACCTCGGCTGTCCTCGCAGCTGTAGTCCGACTGCCACCTCGACGAGCCCCGAGACGAGGAAGTACGCGATGAGCAACAGCGTCAGCGTCGTCAGACCGAGCACCGGGTTCGCGAGCAGCGAGATGCCGGCGAAGACGTAGACGACGGCGAGCAGGACCTGCCCGGCGAACCCGGTCCAGCCGCGCGCCCGAAAGGCGTGTGCGACGTGGACGACGCCACCGACGACGAGCAACCCGCCGAGGACGAGCGAGATGGACACACCCGCTACGAACGGGAACAGTACCGCCAGCAATCCGAGGAGTACCATCAGTACCCCGCCGACTTCGAGGGAGCGCCAGCTGGTCTCCAGTCCGGGCGTCGATTCACCGTCGGTTCGCGGTCGATAAGTCGATGACTCTGCCATACGTATCGCTACGCAGTCTATCGTTTTTGTTATAGGCGCCTTGCGATTCAGTATGGCGAGCACGGCGACGGACCCACAGACGTCCGCGCCCGGCTAACCGCGACCATCTGCAAATCCACGTGAGCCTACCGCCTCGTTCGGCGACGGCGTCTCGGTCAACCCCCGGTCTGCCCGCTACGCGCCGCCTGTGGGACTTCGATCGGGAGTCTAACGCGAGGCAACCCGGGAATAGGCGGCGATAAACAATGTGCGCGTCTGGTGTACCGGGGGACAGACGGTCGACCCGAGATGTCGATGCCAGATCTCTCAGAGACGGTGGTCGAGCGCGTGGACTCCGTCGAGTACGACGAATCTGAAATCGACAGAGAAGCGCGGCGACTCGACGAGAGACCGATCCGCGAACGGATGCGACTCCCGCGACGGACGCGCCGCCGGATCGCGGTGTTGCTGGCGGGCTATCTGGTCGCCCTCGCCGTGGGCGTCGTCGGCCTCAGCGGGCGTGGAAACGTCGTTCAGACCGCTCCGTCGCTGTTCGTCCCGGTCGTCCTCCTCGCCGGGTTCGTCTTCGAGACGCTCGACTCCGCCTCCGGAATGGGGTTCGGAACGTCCCTGGCACCGCTCCTGTTCTCGTTGGGCTATGCGCCCCTGGAAGTGGTCCCGGTGCTGTTCGTTACGGAAACCGCGACCGGACTGCTCGCCGGCGTTCTCCACCACGAGTTCGAGAACGTGACGTTCTCGGCGAGGCGACCGGTGACGGAGGCCACCAGGGCGGTGTTCGTGCTGGTCGGGTTCGGCACCGCCGGAACGCTCCTCGCCATCGGGCTGGCGTACCTCGTCGTCGCGTTGCCGGCACGGGCCATCGAGATCTACGTCGCCGTGCTCGTCATCGCCATGGGCGTTTTCGGCCTCCTGCGACAGTTCCTGCCCAGGGAGATGACCTACCGGCCGCGACGACTCGCCGGATTCGCGCTCCTGGCGGGCCTGAACAAGGGTATCTCCGGGGGCGGATACGGCCCCGTCGCGACGCTCGGACAGATCTACGCCGGCGTCTACGAGAAGACCGCGACTGCGATCACGTCCCTGTCGGAAGGAATCGTCTCGCTGGTCGGCGCGCTCGCGTACGTGGGCCTGTTCGCCGCCGGCTTTCCGATCAGCTACGGGCTCTTCCCGTCGCTGTTCACCGGCGCCTTCTTCGCCGCCATCGCTGCGCCCTATCTCGTTCGCGTCCTCCCCGGTCGCCTGCTGGAGTACCTGATCCCCCTCTACGCGTTCTCGATCGGTGCCTACGCGCTCCTCCAGATTGTTTAGCCGACCGACCACGATAGCTATCGTCCGTCGCCCTCGTCCCCTTCCTCGACGGGGATGGTCTGGCTCTGTGGCTCGTGCCGGTCACCACTCCGGTGGGGCCCGCCGCCGCGGCCGTCGCCGACGTCGACCGGGAGCTTCTCGCGGAGTTCGTCGGCGAAGGACACGACGCGTCGGCGGACGGTCCGGGCCTGATCTTCGAACTTCTCGACGTTCCTGTCGACGCGGACGACCCGGTCCCGGGGTATCTGGCTCATCAGGTCGTTGCCGTCGTCGTCGGTGCCGGACTTGAGCATCCAGTGGTCGCGCGCGTAGACGACCATCTCGTTGTCGACAGTCTCCTCGACTATCTCGCCATCCTGGTCCTCGTACACGATCGTCGCCTTGCCGAGTTCGAGTTCTTCCATCGTTCAATTTCGCTAAGGTGTCTGGACGTTTAGCCTCTGTGCCGACGGCCCCCCGACGGCGGCGGGATCCGACCCCGCGTCGATGGCGTCGATGCGGTCGTTCTCCACGACGTCTCGCAGGTACTCGCCCTCCTCGACCACGTGCTGGTGAACGGTAGCGAGTTCGTCCTGGACCCGCGCCGAGTGCGCCGAAACCGGGCCCGACCGGAGGAACAGCTTCTGGACGAAGTGGCTCCCACGGCCGGAGTCTCGGAATTCCAGCCGTACCGTCGGGAGGAACAGCCGCCACACCGGATGCGTCAGGCGGAACTCGATCAGGCGGTCGGGCACGACGGCCGCGTATTCCGCGTCGAAGGAGTGGTGGTCGCCGCCGACGACTTCCTCGAAGTGCGCGACCGTCCCGGTCTCGATGCGGTCGCCGCTGACGTACCGGAAATCACGGTGGGCCTCGGGGTGCCAGGCGCGGTAGCGCCGGTCGTTCATCCGCTCGAAGAAGGCGAACACGTCGGCGCGCGGCGCGTCTATCTGGGTGCCGGCGACGATGGTTTGCATACTGGGCATTCGTTCAGCCAGGTGATAAGTATTCTCTGGCCCGCCAGGGTACCGACGGGACGCCACAGCCGGAAGCTATTCGGTCCGCCTGGGACCACGAGGTGGTATGACCGAAGCCCTCCAGCAAACCGTCCGACGGTGTACTGCCCTGCTCCTGGTCGTCCTCGGCGTCATCGCGGTCGAACTCGCTTCGATCGAGTATTCTCACGGCGGGGGCGTCGTCGGCGGCGCAGCCATCGTCGGTGGCACCATCTACCTGGCCCTGAACGCGCTCGACGTGATCGCAGAGATGGACGATCCGGGCCGGAACGACGCACCAGATCGCGACGGTCGCGGTGCGAGCGACGGCGAGCAGGCTGACGACTCCGTTTGAGGATTCACGCGAACCCGACGTCGAGCTCGCGCGTCCGCTCCAGCAACTCGTCGTCGTAGAACTCCGCCGTCTGTTGGGGGTGGGCCTCGTCGATCGCCCGGGCGTTCTCGACGGTGTTGGCGAAGTTCTTGAACGTCGCCTCGTCGACCATCTGGCCGTCCAGCACGACGGCGCCCGTCCCCTCCGCCTTCGCCTCGTTGAACCGCTCTATCTTCGAGACGTCGCGTTCGAGTTCCTCGCTCGTCGGCATGTGGATCCGGTTGGCCTGGACCGTCTGCTTGGGGTGGAGCGACCACGACCCGTCGATGCCGATCTTCGCCTCGTGGGTCACCTGGTCGGCGTAGCCCGGCGCGTTGAAGTACGTGACGCCGGCGCGCTCGTGGAAGAGTCGGTCGAAGGGGCCGCCGACGCAGACCAGGTCGCTGGCGCTGGCCTCGTTCGAGAGGTGTTCGAGCATCGCGTCCCAGCGCGGGCGCTCGCCGTCGAGCGCCCGGCCGCCCAGTTCCGCGGTGTAGTCCACAGGCCCGAATATCAGGCCAGTCAGTCGGCCGTCCTCGCCGAGCATTGCGATCTCTCGGAGGTCCGACCAGGCGCGGGCCGTCTCGACGATGATCGAGAGCCCGATACTCCCGTCGTCGTGGCCGAACTCGCGCTCGGCCTCCGCGACGGCCGACAGCGCCCGCTCGACGTCCGCGAGGCGGCCGACCTTCGGCACCACGACGCCGTCGATGTGGTCGCCTGCCTCGTCGACGAGGGTCCGGATCTGGTCGCTCCCGCGTTCCCGGAATCCCGAGTCGGCGTAGCTCCACTCGACGCGGGGCCAGATCTCGCCGCCGAAGTTGGACGCGTGCTCGGGGACGAACTCGACGACGTTCTCGACGGCCTCGGCCTTCATGTTCGGCGCCGTACCGTCCTCGATATCGGGGACGAGCCAGTCGGGCGACTGGAACCCCTCGGCGGTCAGGCCGGACTTCAGATACTTCGCGCTGTCCTCCTTCGGGACGGCGGCCGGTGCGGTCTGGAACGTGCGGCAGAGTCGTGTCATGGGTGGTGTGTCGTTTGGTTTGCCGTTGGTGTGTCGTTGGTGTGTCGTTCGTGTGTTGCTGGTGTGGCTCGTCGTTCGGTCGTCGGTCACTCCGTCGGTGCACACCGGACGAGCGCCGTCCGCTCGCCGGAGTAGACGGGCGTGTGCTCCTGGTTGAAGGCGACGTGCTGGAACGTGACGGCGCCCGCGTCGGCGTCGGCCACCGGTCTGTCGGCGTCGAGCACGCGCGTGAAGCCGTAGATGGTGTCCCCCAGCGTGACGAAGTCGTGGAAGCGCTCGTTCTCGAAGCGCCGCTCGCGGTAGGTCGCTTCGTCGGAGCGCGCGTGAGCAAGCGCGACGGACCGGGTCACGTCGCCGTAGGCGACGATGTCGCCCGAGGGCGAGTCGGCCATCTCGTCGCGGTTGTGGTGCTGGCGGGCGGTGTTCAGCGTCGCGAGCGGGAGGCCCGCGACCAGTGTATCGTCCATCGTCCGCCCGCGCTCGTGGCGGTAGGCGACGGCGGTTCCCTCCGATTCCGCCCGATCCAGCGCGGCCCGGAAGTCCTCCAGGTAGCCGCCCTCCGGCGTGACGAAGGTCTCGGGGATGTTCGGGACGTCGGAGGCGGTGTACGTCTCGCTCCGCTCAGTGGAACCGCCGTCGGTCGCCGCCGGATTCCGGCGAGGGATCATGTTCGTCCGCTCGTAGCTGACGAGCACGTCACCGGTGTCGGCGTCGTATCCCTCCGTCTGCCAGGTGACGATGCCGTAGTCGGGCCGCGAGGACGACGTTCGCGTGTCCACGACCGTCGACAGGACGTGGACCTCGGTGCCGGGGTACACCGTCTCGTGGAAGTGAACGTTCGTCCGGCCCAGGAAGTAGCCGCCCTTCTCCGAGAGGTCCTCGACGGAGGGACCCATCACGCATGCGAGCAGGTAGTCGGGGTGTATCGGCGGTTCCTCGAACTCGCGCTCCTGTGCGACGTCGGTCCGCCAGTAGGCCGGGTCGTGGTTGAGCGTCTGGCTCATCCACTGCTCGTTACCGGACCGCGCGAGTCGGATGCCGGGGCCGTGTTCGATCTCGTCGCCTTCCTCGAAGAACTCGAAGAAGTGGCCCTTCTCGCGCGTCTCGGCGCGGTCGAGGGCCGCCGCGAACGTCTCCGCGTCGGTCCACTCGTACTCGTCGTCGTCAGTCATCGGCGGTCACCTCCGTGGTCGCGCCGGCTGCTCGGCGGGCGATGGTCCGCCTCATTTCGTTGGTGACGACCATGAACCCCTCGTCGAAGCCCATCCCGGGTTTGGCCAGGACCTGGGCGGCGTTCGTCGCTAGCGCGACGTGGGCACAGGCCCGCGCCGACGTCACCGTCTCGTTGCAGGTTCCCCCGAGGTAGGCCCGGGTGTCGGTCCCGTCGCAGTAGAGGACCGCCTCCGCCGAGCGCTGGATGCCGCCGAGGTCCGGCGTCTTGACCTGGACGACGTCGGCGGCGCCCGTGTCGACGAACGCCTGCACGTCGTCGAGCGTGTTGCACCACTCGTCGGCGACCAGGTCGACGTCGACGCCCGCGCTGGCCAGCCCTTCGCGAAGTTCGACCATCGCGTCGATCTGTTCGGCCCGCCCCTCGGCGTCCATCGGCCCCTCGACCTGCAGCGGGTACGGAGCGGCCGCCTCACGCAACTCCTCGAAGTACGAGACCACTTCCTCGCGGTCGTACGGCGGCCCGAACACCTCGCCGAGGATGCCGTAGACGTCGACGTGGAAGCGCGGGTCGTACGCTTCGCCCCGCTCGGTCGCCCGCTCGGAGAGCCACGCGAGGTACTCGACCAGTTTCTCCCCGTCCTCGCCGACCTTCTCGACGGAGTTGAACAGGCCGTGGGGCAGGACCGGGACCCCCTTGACGATCATCTTCTCGGCGTTCGCGTAGCGCTCGTCGCCGGACTGGCCGAACACCGGAATCGGTTCGGCGGCCGGGACGGTCCCGTACTCCTCGGCGAGCACGTCCGTCGGCGTCCGGTGAGTGGCCTGCGCGGCGGCGTTCAGCAGCGCCTGCGAGACGCCGTAGCGGACCGCGGTGTGGAGGCGATCGCCGTCGGTTCTCGCGGGCTCCAGGGATTCGAGGGCGGTGGCGTTCTGGCCGAACGCCGTCGCGTCCCGGCCGACGAGTTCGTCGGCGACTGGTCCTTCGACGACGGGCGCGTATTCCGCGGCGCGGAACAGCGGGTCGCGGCCGCCGGCGCCGGAGTACTGCACCGCGGCGCAGTCGCCTCTGGCGACCGTTCCATCTGCGAGTTCCAGTTCGACGATGAGTGACTCGCCCGCCTCCCGGACGCGCTCGAAGCCGGGCGTCACGGGGTCGCCCTCGTAGTCGAAGCCGTCCTGTGTCGCCCCCTGCTTGATCGCCCGCTGGTCGTCGAAGAAGAACCCGGAGACGCCAGGCGTCGCCCTGACCGCCTCAATCCGCATCGCCGACACCTCCGGCGAGATCGGAATCGCCAGTCGGACGGCCGATGAGCTTTCCGTCGCTGATGGCGTCGACGTCGTCGGCGACCATCCGGAACGACTCCTCGCGGCCCTCCGTGCGGGCGCGTTCGCCGAGTCGTGAGGCGTGGATCTGCTTGATGTCGTCCGGGAGCGCCAGGTCGCCGAACTCGAAGATGCGGACGCGGCCGTCGTCGTCCCTGGCGGGAAGGACCGCGCCCTTCGCGGCGTCGCTCGGCGCGAAGGGCACGTCGAGCTCGCCGGAGTCGAAGGCGTTGATCACGCCCTGGACGACGTCACCGTCGCCCGCCTCGAACACTGCGTCCATCAGCGCGTGCGTCGTGCGCTCGATGAGGGCCTGTTCGTCGTCGATACCGCCGAGGTCGATGTCCTGTTCGATCATCATATCGATCAGCTGTCTGGTGGTGCGGAGGCCGGAGGCGTTGGCCTCCTTCGTCGGGACGCCCTGGAACTCCTGGGGGGACTTGGTGATGACCTTGTCCGGCTTCGCGACCGCGGCGGTCGCGCCGCCGAGGCCGATGACGCCGCTGGCGCGGGCCTCGTCCGGCGGGAACCCGCCCATCCACTCGTGGAAGACGGTGGTGACTGTGACCTCCTCAGGCAGGTAGTCCTCACCCAGGGAGCGCAGCGCCCGCAGCGCGGCGACGTCCTGGACGAGGTTGCCGACCTGGCCGTAGCCCAGCGTGAGCGAGCGGACGCCCTGCGTGGCCGCGAGCAGTCCCTCGATCAGCATCACCGTGATAGCGATCGAGGGTGGGACGAGCGTCCCGGTCAGCGGGCCGAACGGTTCGCGGTTGATCGTGACGCCGCGTTCGGTGTAGGCGCCGCAGAGCCGGTCGACGAACTGCCAGTGTTCGATGGTCTCCGCCAGGCTGTGCTCCTTGGTGTAGGGGATGTTGTACGAGATCGGCCCGCCCTCGAAACTCTGGAAGCCGCCGGCGAGCGTCACCATCGCCAGCAGTCGCGCGTCGGGAGTGCCGTGGCGGACCTCGATAGGGGCGTCGAGCGCCCGGACGAGCCGCCGGCAGTCCTCGACGCCGTGGTTGACCGCGGGAAAACCGTTGAGTTCGTTGTCCGGGCTGTTGCGCGAGGCGGCCAACCCCTCCTCGGCCTTCTCGTACTCGTTGTCACGCGTGTACGAGTCGATAGTCGTCGGCAGCAGGTCGGCGTCGCCCTCGTCCTGGAGATACCGTAGTAACTCGATCTGTTCTTCCAGGCAGGGGACGCCGGCCCTGGGCTGGAGGAGCGGCGCGTCGGCCGACTCCAGCACGGTGGCGAACTCCTTCGAGCGCGGGAGCGACTCGTGGAAGGCGATGGCCTCCTCGAAGTCGACTTCGCGGCCGGTGCGCCAGTTGTCGCGCAACTCGTTCGCGATGCGCTGTAGCTCGTCGGAGGCGAGCCTCGTGTCGGTGAGCATGGTCAGCTATCGACCCTGACCGCTTCGGGCTCGGTCGTCGTCAGCTGGAGGTCCCGCTGGAGTGAGGCGATAGCCTCCTCCGGGTCGGTCTCCGCGTCGAAGACCCGGTCGAACCCCATCTCGCGGAACCGCTCGCGCGTCGACTCGAAGTCGTCCTGGCCGACGGCGAGGTTGCCGCCGACGTAGGTGAGGACGTCGAGTCCAGCCTCGTCGAGGCGTTCGTGGAACCCCTCGCAGTCCTGGCGCGCGTGCCCGTACAGCGAAGAAACGAGTACAGCCCCCGCGTCCTCGGCTTTCGCCGCTTCGACGAATTCCTCCTGCGAGCTCTGGACGCCGAGATTCTCGACTTCGAATCCGGCGGCCGACAGCGCCTGTTCGAGGATCGTGATTCCGACGACGTGCGCGTCGGATCCTATCACGCCGAGGATGACCGTTTCGGGCATGTACTACCTGGTGGTGGGGCACCCACAATAAACGTAATGATTTTTCATGATAATACACCTTAAGGAGATTATAATGATTTATCACCAAGATTGATGTGCCACCAGTCACAGACCGAGACCATGGGAGCCCTATCGGACCTTCGGGTGCTCGACCTGACCCAGGTCCTCGCCGGCCCGTACTGCACGATGTTGCTCGCGGACATGGGCGCGGACGTGGTAAAGATCGAACGCCCCGGCGGCGACCTCATCCGGCCGAACCCGCCGTTCGCCGAGAGCAGCGACGAGCCGTATGGGGGGTATTTCCAGAGCGTCAACCGCGGCAAGCGGTCGCTGGAACTCGACCTCGGTGCGGCCGACGACCGCGAGGCGTTCCTCTCGCTGGTCGAGGAGGCCGACGTCGTCGTCGAGAACTATCGCGCGGGCACGATGGAGAAATTCGACTGCGCCTACGAGACCCTGCGCGAACGCAACCCGGAACTCGTCTACGCCTCGATCCGGGGCTTCGGCGACCCGCGGACCGGCGAGACCGAACGGCAGGGCCAGCCGTCGTTCGACCTCATCGCGCAAGCGCTCGGCGGCGTCATGGAGATTACCGGCCAGGAGGACGGCCCGCCGACGAAGGTCGGCCCCGGTATCGGCGACCTGTTCACGGCCGCGCTGTCTGCGGTCGGGATCCTGGCGGCCATCCACCACCGCGACCGCACCGGCGAGGGCCAGTACGTCGACACGGCGATGTACGACGCCATGATCTCGATGACCGAGCGCGCCATCTACCAGTACTCCTACACCGGCGACGCGCCCACGCGCCAGGGCAACTCGCACCCGACGCTGTTTCCCTACGACGCCTTCGAGTGCGCGGACGGGTACGTCGTGATCGCCGCGTTCTCAGACGGCCACTGGCGCGGCCTCTGCGAGGCGATGGACCGGGCGGACCTCGCCGCGGACTACCCGGACGCAACGTCACGGATGGCGAACCGGGAGTCGCTTCGGAGTGCCATCGCCGACTGGACGAAGGACCTGGCGACAGAGGACGTCGTCGACGCGCTCGAAGGCCAGGTCCCCGCCGCACCGGTCCAGAACACCGCCGACATCTTCGAGGACTCTCACGTCCAGGGTCGGGACATGCTGGTGGACGTCGAACAACCCGGCGCCGGCCGGGACGTGACGATTTCGGGCTCGCCGATCAAGATGAGCGAGACCGAGCCCTCGCCCGGCGGCCGCGCACCGCTGCTCGACGAGCATCGAGCGGAGATTCTCGGCGACGACGCGTCCGAGGCCGAGGGGCGGCGGACCGCTGAGAGCGACGACTGAGAACTATCGACGACCGAGTGCGCTACCCTTCTTGCTCGACGAGGTCGTCGAGCGCCTCGCTGACGAACTCGCTCCGGGTCGCGATGCCCTGTGCCCGGCACGACTCGTCCATCCGGTCGAGCACTCCCTCCGAGAACCGGACGGTTATCTCCTCGCGGTCCGGCGTCGATCCGGTGGCTGTCATGGACCGTCGTTGGCCCGTCGCGCCCAAAAGGCTACCGCCATGGCGTCTGACGCCCGTCTTCCGTGTCTGATTTTCTCGATGGGTAGTCGGGTGGAATCGGAGTGGACGGAGGAATTGATCAGTCTCCGTGAAGACGTCGAAAGCCCTCGGCTCGCACTCTGCAGTCAGAATCGGGACCGGCAACAAAGGAAAGCCCTCGGCCCGCTGAACTCGCGCGGACCCACTGCGCTCCTCGTTGCACTGCGGTGCTTATGGGTCCGTGCTTCCTTCACCGCGCCTCGCCCTTTCATTCCTCCAGGGACAGCCGTAGCTCGCGCGGCCTTCGGCACGCGCTCGCGATTGACTCCGCCACCCCTCCCCGGTCGCGCCGCGTCCGCGTCGCGACACGCGTCCTGACCGCTCCGCAACCACCCGGCCGGGAGCGCGTTTTATCGCGCGACCAGGGGAAGGGCAGGGCTGCGGTGCTGTGCCTGGAGGAATGAAAGGGCGAACGGCGCTCGAACCCTCCCGGGCGACGCAAGCACCTGCTGGAGCGCAGCGAGCCCCGGAGCGGTCGAGCGCCGGGAGGGCTTTCGACGTCCTGTTCTCAGTTCTTGCTCACCAGAAAGCACACCAACCAACTCCTAGCCAAAATTCCGGAGGTTCAAATCCGGTGACGATCAACCCCTGTTCAATGAGTGACGGCGCGGCCCAGGAGGGAGACGCCGAGGGGGACCCAGCGGCCGAGGGGGAGGCCACCTGGCGGGAGTACTTCGCGTTCGAAGAGCCGTACGCGAACCAGGCCGACGCCGTCGAGCAGGCGATCCGGGCGGGCAAGTCGAAGGGGTACCTCGCGATGGAGGGGCCCTGCGGGACCGGGAAGACGATGGCCGCGCTGACCGCGGCGACGTCGCTCGTCCGCGACACCGACCTGTACGAACGGGTCGTCGTCGTGACGCCGGTCAAACAACAGCTCCAGCAGTTCGTCGAGGACCTTCGGGCGATGAACGCGCACATGGACGAGCCGATGGACGGCATCTCGCTCGTTGGGAAGCCGGACCTCTGTCCGTACGGTCGGGAGGGGCTCTTCCCCGACGACGCGAGCACGCACGACCGGTGTGAGGACCTGCGAGAGGACACCGCCAGACTCGTCGAGGCCGACAGCAACGCGACGGAATCGGCGGCAGCCAGCGCCGCCATCGAGGCCGAAATCGACGACGACCAGTGGTGGGACCCCGAGATCGCCAGCGACCTGGCGAAGGCCGCGCGGCCGGAAGCGCAGGCCCAGCAGTCCTTCGGCGACGACAGCCTGGCGACGGCGAACGCGACCTCACCCTATCGAAAGTCACAGCCGAGCGCGCCCGAGGAACTGGCCGAGAGCGACGACCCACCGCTGTACTGCCCGTTCGAGGCCGACTGGTACGCCCGGAACAAGGGGTCGCCGATAGACTTCTCGGCGGGCCGCCAGCGCGTCGTCACCATCGACGACTACCTCCCCGCGTCCGTCGAACGCGGCACCTGCCCCCACCGCGTGATGAACGTCATGCTGGAGGAGGCCGACGTCGTCGTCGGGAACTACAACCACCTCTTCGACCCGAAGACGCGACCCCTCCTCGCGTCCATCCTCGACGACCAGACGTTCGTGATCGTGGACGAGGCTCACCGCCTCGAAGAGCGAGTGCGCGACCTGCTCTCGGATCGGGTGGGCAAACAGACGCTCGTGCGGGCGCGCAACGACTGCAACCACCTGATCCAGCGCGCCCAGCAGACGCAGGACCACAAACAGCAGGTCGAGGAAGTCCTCTCGGTCCGGGAGGTCCCCCTCGACGCCGTCAAGGACGCCCGCGAATTCTACGACGACCTGATCGACTGGCTCGACATGCGCGTCCGGGAGTACCTCGACGGCGAGGCCGAGGGCTGGCGCGCGGACCCCTCCACGCTCCCGGAACGAGAACAGGAGATCCCGCTTCGGGACCCCGAAGAGCCGGGCCAGGACGACCTGACGGCGTGGGCCGAAGAGATGGGGTACGAGGGGAGCCTGTGGCGGACGCTCTCGAAGGTCGGCGCCGCGGTCGAGGACGTCCTCGACGAACTCGGCGAGACCCGCCAGCCGGTCTGCGCCGCCGTCGGCGCCATCATGGGCCACTGGTGGGAGCGCGACCACGCCAGCTTCCTCCGTGAGATCGAACTCGAACACGCGCCGGCCGACGAGCGCCACGTCGACGCCGACTACGAGCAGATGTACACGCCGGGCCTGCTGCTGTACAACTGCATGCCCGCCCGCGCGCTCCGGGACATCTTCGACGAGTTAGGTGGGGGCGTGCTGATGAGCGCGACGCTGGAACCGCTGGACGTGTTCGCCCACGTCTCCGGGTTGACGTTCCTCGAAGAGGGCGGCAAGGACCGGGACTCGCGTCCGGTCTACGATCGCACCTACGGGCTGACGTTCCCCGAGGAGAACCGCGCCTCGTGGCTCGTCGACTGCCGCCCCTTCACCGCGCGGAACCGCGGCGACCCAGAGGACATGCGCCCGCTCGGCGAAGGGTGGAACCCTACGCGCGACGAGTACGCCCACGCGCTGCGGGCGCTGGCCCGCTCGCCGGGCAACGTGATGATCTCGATGCCGAACTACCGGGAGGCCCGCTGGGCCGGCGCGTATCTGGAAGATGCAGTCACCAAACCCGTCCTCGTGGACGAGTCCTCCAGCAACGAGGAGACCGACCGCCGCAAGCAGCAGTTCTTCCGCGGCGGCGACAAGGTGCTCGTGACGAGTACCAGGGGCACCCTCACCGAGGGCGTCGACTACGACGGCGCGAAACTGTCGACCTGTGCCGTCGTCGGCGTCCCGCTCGTCAACATCGGCTCGCCCCGCGTCCGCGCCGTCCAGCGCGCCTACGGCGACGTCTTCGGCGAGGACGACGCCTTCGAGTACGCGCTGACGGTGCCCGCGGTCCGCCGGGCCCGTCAGGCCATCGGCCGCGTCATCAGGGGAACCGACGAAGTGGGCGTCCGGGCGTTCGTCGGCCGCCGGTACTGCCCCGGCGCGCGCCACTCGGTGTACCCGTTCCTCCCCGAGGAAGAACGCGAGGAGTTCACCCGGATGACCCCCGAGTTCCTCGCCGAACAGATCGACCGATTCTGGGACGGGCGCTGAATTCCTCCTTCGTCGAACCCCAGAATCGGCCCGGAGTTCTACGTGTATTCGGCCGACGGCTATACGTAGCTGACTGGTATGTATCATGACTCATCCGGCGAACAAAAAGCCTATACGTAATTGAGTAAGTGTCTCTGTGAATGCCGCACTGTCAGAACTGTGAGTCGTTCGTCACCGAGCAGTACGTTCGGGTGTTCACGCCCGAAGGACACGACGGGCCCCGGGTCTGCCCGTATTGCGAGGACAAGCTCCGCGACGGCAACGACGTCCGCGAAGCGCGTTCGTCGCGTCAGTGACGGCGCTGGTCCCCGCCTCCTGATTTTTTGGCTGTCGGTGTTGTGAGGGCAGTGTGAGTGTCTCCGAGTGCGGACTGGCGAGACTGTCCGTGAGTGGCTGAACTACTGTGTTGATCAGTCAGTGCTATGATGGCCATTGGAGCGATAAACAACAGCCCGAAAGCCCCCTCCCGCTCGGTGGCTGCGAACCGCGCTGCGCGCGGCCTTCGGCCGTGCTTGCGGGTTGGTTCGAGAGAGCTTCTCTCTCTCGTCATCACGAAAGGCGCGCAGCGCCTTTCGAACGATCTCGCTCACCGAGCGGTCGGCCCCTTTCATTCCCACCCGGGCCTGCTGATTCGACAGGAGAAAGGGTTGGGAATGAAAGGGGCGGCTGGCTCCGGGAACCCCGGCGAAGCAAGCACGCGAACGGAGTGAGCGCGCAGCGAGCCGCGGGACCGGAGCCAGCCGGGGCTTTCATTTCTGTTGACAATATTGGTAGCTGTCTCAATATCGAGTGAGAAACACAGTAGTTGTACTCCACAGTGAGCGCATCGGAAACGGGCGAGAGACCGGATCGGTCCCGCATCCAGCGTCCAAAACAGTCCCAAAGCGGGTCGTTTTTCGTGATCGCCACCCAACGTCCAGACCATGGAAGACACCGGGGAGGCCGTCGAGACGAGGGACCTGCTCGACGAGCGCGAGGACGAAAGCGGGATCTCTCGCAAGCAGGCGCTGCTGTTCGTCTCACCGTTCCTCTTCATCGGCCTCGCCGACCTCGTGCTCTTGCTCTTCTGGGGACTGGACCCGCTCTGGGGCTTCATGATCCTCCCGCCGATCCTCTTCATGAGCGTGCTGACGTGGATCGCGTTCCGGACCGGTTTCGCCAGCGACCGGACCGACTTCTAGGTGACCGCGGCGCCCGATAACCCGATTTCTCCCACCCACAGCTACAGGAACAGTATCGCAAAAGCGGCCGGAACGGCCTAGAAGAGGTCGTCGACGGCCGACTGGGCCGCCAGCGCGGCGTCCTCGGCGACCTGGTCTTCGTCGGCCCGCGCGTCGGGCGCGTGGACGTAGACGTCCACTTCCAGCACGCCGTCGTCGAACGTGACGGTCACGTCGTAGTCGTCGAGGTCGCTCTTCGAGTACCGCGAGAGGACAAGGCCCTCGGCGGCGCTCGACGCGGTCTCGACGACCTGTTCGTCGGTGGGACCGTCGGCCGGGGCGTCCCCGCCGTCGGTCGAACGCTCCGTCGTCTCACCGTCGGTCGGCATTTTACGCGCCGCCAGCGCCCGGGCCCGGTGCGCCGCCGGGGCCGCCACCGCCGCCGAGCATCTGCTGGAGCTCGCTCTGGAGGTCCTCGAACTGCTCGCGGACGCGGTCCTCCTGCTTCTGGAGCGTCTCGGTGCGGACTTCCAGGCTGTCGACCTTCTCCTCGAGGTCTTCCTGAGCCTCGGCGTAGTCGGTCTTGACGAGCAGCTCACCGACCTCGCGGTACATGGTGGCGTCCTCGTCGATGTCGTCGAGTTCGTTCAGTGCGGTCTCGGACTCCTGCAGCGACGTCTCGGCCTGCTGCTTCTGGGCGGCGACCTGCTGTGCCGTCTCCTGAAGGTCCTGCAGTTCCTCGAGTTTCTCCTGTGCTTCCGGCGGCAGATTACCCTGCATGGTCGGAGGGTTGAGTCCCTCACTGAAAAACCATTGCTTTGTCACCCATACTCGGCCCGGGGGTGGAAGACGAGCGCCAGCGGGAGACGGAGAGGACGGACAGGGTGCGGGACGGGATGCGGGGACGGACAGGGTTCGGGACCGGCGCGGAGACTGACGGCGGGGCGGAGTGCGGGACGCTACCGGTCGGTGACGGCCTCGGCGTGTTCGGCCCACTTCTCCAGCGTCGGGTTCCCCCAGTAGCAGACCGACTCGCTGCGGGCGTCGAAGTCCAGGACGCCGGCTTCGTCCATTCGGGGGAGGTGGTCGTGGACGAGGGACGCCCGGATTGCTTGTTCGCGCGTTTCGGAGGCTTCGATCTCGTCGTCGCTGACGCGCCGCGCGACTGCGGCGGCAAGCGTATCGACGTGGGCGGAGTTCGACCCGGTCGTCACGAAGTATCGACAGACAGTCCGGCGTCGCCAGTCGGCCAGCAACCCGAATACGTCGTCGACCATCGGCGCGGTGAGACCACGGTCACACGGGGTCATGCCGCGCCAGTCCTCGCTTTCCGGGCCAGACGGGGACTGTTCGGTCATTGGTTCGCGTCTGAACTATACCCGCGTGGTAACTATCAAGAATACGCCTAGCCACCTAGGTTTTACTCGCCAAAGAGTGCATCCAGGATGTTGCGCTCGGCGCGCCGGAGGTGCTGGTGGAGCGTCGGCGAGGCGATGCCGAGGGACTCGGCCAGTTCCTCAGCGGTCGTATCATGGGGCCAGGCGTAGTAGCCCGCCAGGTAGGCCGCCTGGAGAACTTCCTGTTGGCGGTCGGTGAGAGACTCCGTCACGCCGATTCCCTCCCGGCCGTCGAGCCTGGAGCGATCACCCTCGGTCTTGGTGACGAGCGTCGCGCCCGGGTTCGAGCGGCGGACGGCCTCGTGGATGGCCCTGACGTCGGCGTCGCTGGGCGCTTCGACGACGATTCGAGTGGATGCAGGGGTGATCACGGCGGCCTCCAGCCGGGCCCCGACTTCCGAGAGTGCCGAGCGTAGCGACCAGGGCGTCCGGAGTTCGACCACGCCCGCCTCGGACCCTTCGGCCCGGATGACGCGGGCGCCGGTGACGGCGTCGCTCTCGACCGCGGCGTCCGCGACCGCCTCGACCGAGGCCCCGTCGACGGCGAGATACTGGAGCACGTCCTCGCCGAGGTCGACCGAGCCGACGATCTCCAGCTGACAGTCACAGGCCTGTGCCAGCCAGACGAGGCGCGCCTCGTCACTGTCGGCCCGGAACTCCAGTTCGACGGTGACGTCCTCCTCGAGCAGTCGCCTGTTCTGGACGGCCGTCATCGCGAACCCGATGGTGTCACCGAGCAGGTGGAACCGGTCGGTCAGCGCGTCGCCGAAGGCCTCCGGTCGGTCGCCGTAGACGGCGAGGACGCCGTGGACGGTTTCGCCGTGAATCAGCGGGATCGTCGCCAGCGAGTAGAGGTCGTGGGACAGCGCCAGCGAACGCCAGACGTCCTCCCGGTCGCCCTCGCGGAGGTCCGCGGCTAGCCTGACGTCGCCCGTCCGGACGGCACGCATTGCCGGGCCGCCCGTCGCCCCTTCCACGGACGTCGACGCCAGCAGGTCGTGGAGGTACTGTCTGGGCTCGCCCACGACGGTGCCCGGAACGATGCGGTCACTGGCACCCTCGCGGTTGCCGACCCACGCCAGGGTCACGCCGTCGACTTCGATGAGGCACTCACACACCGCCCGTTCGAGTTCGTCGCGCGAGGCGACCTGGCCCAGTTCGCGGACGACGTCCTGCACCAGCGCATCGGCGCGGTTGATGCGGGCCAGTTCGTCGCGTCGGGCCGCGAGTTCGCGTTCGCGCTTTCGACGTTCGGTGACGTCGCGCGCGACGCAGACGAACCCGTCGAAGTCGGTCTCGTCGCCGGCCAGGACGGTGTAGTTGACCGACACCGGGACCGGGTCGCCGTGACAGTCGAGGAACGTCCGGTCCCCCGCGCCGCCGGTGTCCTCGGAGCTGACCACGTTCTTGATGTCCCGCTGGGCCGCGTGCAGTTCGCCCTCCGCGAATATCTCCGCGGCGTGTTTCCCGATCAGGTCCTCGGGGTCGTAGCCGAGCATCGACGCGAACGCCTCGTTGGTGAACACGACGACGCCGTCGGCGTCGAAGACGTAGAGCCCGTCGCGGGCCTGCTCGACGAGGAGCTCGTACAGCCCCGAGCGAGTCTCGCGCTCGACCCTGTCGGTCACGTCCTCGAACACGTCCAGCCGGCGCTCGCCCGGGATCCGGTGGCTGGCGTATCGATAGTAGCGCAGCACTGGACCCTCGCCGGCCGAGTCCGCGCTGGCCGAGCCCGCGTCGTCTGTCTCGACGGTCACCAGCGACGCGCCGGGGTCCGGGACGCCCCCGAACACCGCGGCGAGCCGGTCGTCGAAGTCCCCGTCCGGAACGTCCGCCGCAGCGACCGGAAACGTCGCCTCGAAGGGCCGGCTGGCCCAGGCGAGGTCGCCGTCGTCGACGACGAAACACGCGATGTCCTCGTCGGCGTCCCCCAGCCGGGCGAGCGTCCGCGCGAGCGGTTCGTCGTCCCCGTCCGGTCCCGCCCCGGCGAACTGTCGGGCCTTGTCGACGAGCATCGCCAGGATCCGCTCGTCGGTCCCCTTCTCCAGGACCATCGTCGCCGCCGCGACGACCGGGTCGGTGTCCGCGTCCCGACCGGCCCTCGTGAAGGAGACGATGGGGCACGACGCCGCCTCGACCAGTGCTTTTCGGTCGGCGACCGGGAGGTCGCCGCCGACGACGAGACAGCCCCATCCGGCGGACCGGAGCGTGTCGACCGCCGCCCCGGCATCCGTCGTCCCGACGAGCTCGACGTCTGAGTACTCCCGTTCGACGTACGTGGCGACCGTCGCCATCGTCTCCTCGTCGGCGTCGACGTAGAGGAGTCTCGTCGCCGCCTCGCCCTGCACCACCCGGTAGTCCGCCTCGAGCTCACTCACCATACGTCGGCGTCCTCGCCGTGGTCGTCCCCCACGATCTGTTCATCTACGTGACACCCGGAGTTACAACAGTATAATAGTTCGCCGCCATACCCCCCGTCGACCCGGCCCCAGAACGAGTGCGTCGACGGGCCCGCTCGGCTGCGACTACCGCAGATCGGCCGCACCGGCCCGCTCGGCCACGCCCACCAGCGTCGACCAGGTGTTGACGCCCGCCCGGAGCGCGACGAGGTCGGCCGCCGCGACTCGCACGCTCACGACGGCGCCGTCACGGTCGAGCGTCGCCGTCGTGCGGTCGCCGTCGATGTCGCCGACTTCCGGCCGGACGCTCCGCTCGACCCGGCGCGCCCGCTCACCGTCGTCGTATTCGAAGGAGAGAACAGCTTCGTGGTCCACGCTACCGCCCTCGGACTACTTGACGTCGACTTCCTTGACGTCGCGCGAGCGCTCCTTCAGCAGCACGCGGTGGCCGCAGTACGGACAGCGGACGCCGCCGTACTCGTCGAGCGTCACGTCGCGCTTGCAGCGGGAACACTTGTAGCTCATTATTCCTCGTCGTCGGCGAGTGCCGCGCGGATGGACCGGCGAACGGTCTTTCCGCCGGGGGTCTGCGGTCGGTAGGTGCCACCGGTGTACTTGTAGCCGCAGTAGCCACACTCCCAGATACCCGTTCCCTGGCGGTCGACGCGGTCCTTCCCGCACTCGGGGCACGCGTGGTCGTCGTTCATGTCGGACTCGATGTCGGCGACCCGGCGGCGGGCGACGCGCCCGTAGCGGGCCCCGAAGCGACCGGCGCTGCCGGTCCGTCCCTTGTTACTGGCCATAGTATCGTGGTATCGGCACAGCGGCCAAATAAACCTGTTGAGTTGGGGCCAGGAGCAGCGGGATGGCACGGCAGTGAGAACGAGACGGCGACGGTAGACAACAACTCGAAAGCCCCGGCGGGCTCGACTCGGGAGCCTCGCTGTCGTCCGAAAATCGGAGATTTTCGTGATGACGAGAGAGCTCCGCTCTCTCGAACCACGCGCCTCGCTACGCTCGGTGCTTACTTCGGCTGCCGTCGTCGAGCCCGCCGCCCCTTTCATTCCCACCCCGTGATTGGTCGGGTCATCGCCACCTCACTCCTGAAGCTCAGTCTCCTGCAGGGCGTCGTTGAGGTCGGCGCGGACGCGCTCGCCGAGTTCGCGGTCCCCGGCGGTGGTGACGATGCGGTTCTCCTGGACGGAGGAGCCGTCGCGGATGAGCAGGCGGACGTTGCCGTGCTGGTCGGCGCGGGTCGCCTTGGCCCGAACGCCGGTTCGGGACCCGGAGCCGCCGGCGTCGATGGGGCCGGGGATGACCTTCTTCACGTGCGGGTGGGCGGCGACGGTTTCGAGGGCGCGCTTGCCCGCACGGCCGCCGACGAGCGTCGAGTGCGAGCCGCCGAGCTTCTCGGAGAGCGAGGCCTCGACCACCTCCAGGGCCGGTTCACCGCGGCGTTCGACGACGTGCTCGACCGGGTTCTCGGCCTCGACGCGGTAGAACGGATAGTGAAGCTGCGAGCGGACCGCCGCGACGACGTCGCGGTCCCCGGTGACGTACACCTCCTCCGGGCGCTTGCGGCGGACCTCGTCGGCGATCAGTCCCGCGAAGTTCCGGAGTTCGACGACGTTCGCCTCGCCGTCGTCGGCGTCCTCCGGCGTCGTCGTTATCGTCCGGGCACCGACGACGTCCTCGTCGAGGAGGGCAGTGACGGTCGCCCGATCCCTCTCGAGTTCCAGCACGACGGTGTCGGCGTTGGCCGTCCGGCAGACCAGGCAGTAGTCGCCCGGTCGGTCCAGCGACGAGGCGCACTGCCGACACTCCATTGTCGGAGCGTCACTTCCGGACGTGGATAAACGGGGCGATTCCGGGGAGACGTCGCGTCAGTCGGCAGTCAGGTCCAGGTAGAAGCCGTGGGTCAGGCTCCCGAGACCCTCCGCGCTCCGTCCCACTGTGGCCGGAACTCCTCGTACACCTCGTCGGCGAACTCGGGGTCCTTCAGGTCGATCATCGCGAACGTCGACCCGCCCATCGGGTGGGGCACCTCGATACAGACCTCGACGTCGTCGATGATCTCGAACGTCGACGTTATCTCGTCGCTGGCCCGGTAGTTGAACCGGTCGTAGTTCTGGAGGCGACGCTGGTAGTCGCGTCCGCGCTCGGTCGGGATGTGCTCGTAGAACGCCGGCGGGAGCAACATGAACACCTCGACGTCGCGTTCGAGGGCGCGTTCGATCTCGTCGACGATGCGGTCGGCGGCCTCGGTGACGTCGAACTGCTGGGAGGGGACCGAACCGACCACGACGATGCGGTCGTCCGCGGCCGCCAGGCGCTCGACGAGCAGATCGACGGTCTCTCCCGGACCGACGGCGGCCGTCCAGAACGGCTCGTCGACCGGTTCGGCGGACTCCATCTGGTCGGCGAGTTCGTCGACGATGCTTTCGTACTGACTGGCCTTCTCCTCGAGCTGGCGTTTGCGGTCCTCCAGCAGCCTGTCGAGGGCGGTCTCCGGTTCGACGGCGACGAACTTCTTGGGCCGGCTGGCGGCCTGGCTCCGGACGAGGTTCAGCGTCTCCAGGCTGTTGAGCACGTCGTAGATGCGCCCCATCGGGACGTCGCTCGCGCGAGACAACTCCTTGGCCGTTGTCGGACCGGTGTCGAGCAGCGATCGGAACGCGCGGGCTTCGTACTCCGAGAGGCCGAGGTCGCGCAGGTTGGGCATACCAGTCGTTCTCGGTCCGCATCCAAAAACGCACCGCCGGTTTGACCGGGTTGTCAGTTGCCGGCCTGTCGGAGGGACCTGCCTACTCGCCGGTCAGGAGCGCTTCGAGTTCGGCCGGCGACTCGGCCGTGCCGGTCACCTCGCCGTCGACGCGCTGCTCGGCCACGTCGTCCAGATCGGATACGCCGGGGACGACGACGGACTCGTGGTCCGCCAGTCGCAGGGCCGCGCGGTGGAGGTCGCTGCCCGCCGGTGCGCCGACGCGGACGCTCGCCGGTTCGAGCAGTCGGGACGCGACGCTGGCGTAGGCCGCCACCTCGACGCCCATCCGGTCGGCCGCGCCGGCGAAGGCGGCGACGGCCCTCTCGGCGGCTTCCCGGTACTCGTCGTCGCCCGTGAGTTCGGCCAGGTCCACCAGTGCGTCGGCGAGTTCGACGGTGGCGTCGAGGGGATACTGGGGCTCGGAGAGCAGGCCCGCGCCCGTCACCGGCCCGTCGCGGAACGCACCGCTCTCGGCCTGCAGTTCGTCCAAAGTCCAGTCCGCGACGGCGGTGGCGGGGCCGCCCTCGCCCAGCACCTGCCAGGACGACGTCAGCCCCTGGAGCACGCGGGCCTGGTCGAGTAACAGGCCGCGCTCGCCGACGTCGCCCGCGTCCGGGTCGGCGTAGTGGATGACGGCGCCGTCGTCGTCGACAAGCTGTTCGACGACGTGGTCGCGGGCGCGCTCGGCGTATCGCTGTGCGCGCTCGTCGTCGGTGTAGGCGGCGTAGGTACACAGCGCGTCGACGGCGACGCCGTTGCGGTCGGCGAAGACGGTGGCGTCGACGTGGGGCGCGTCCGATTCCTCCCGCTCGGTGGCCTGGAGCTGCGCGTACGAACTGTCGCCAGCCTGACTGCCGGCGAAGGCGCCCCGCGTTGCTCGCGGGTCGCTCTGCTCCCCGCTCGCATTTTCCGAGGCACTACGCGCCTCGCCATCCCAGAGTGTCGTCGTCAGGTACTCCACCGTCCCCTCGGCCGTCTCCCGATAGGCCTCCTCGCCGGTGTAGCGATAGGCGTGGGCGAACGCCCGGAGGATGGCGGCGTTCTCGTCGAGCAGTTTCTCGCTGCGGGCCTCCGACCAGTCGCGGTTGGTGGCGAAACGGTAGAAACCACCGTCGTACGTGTCCCGGAGGTGGGTCCGGATGGCTTCCAGCGTGCGGGTGGCCTGGTCGCGTGCGCGGACGAGCGCGAACTCGACGGTGCGGGCCATCGGGAACTTCACGTCGCTGCCCCAGCCGCCGAACTCCTCGTCGTACGCGCCCAGCAGCTGCTCGACCATGTGCTCCTCGATTCGGGGGGTGACTTCGCCCGCGGGCGGGACGCCGGCCCCGACCGAGCGGGGGACAGACCCGGCCTCCTCCCCCTTCGCGTCCCACGTCTCGCGCACGCCGTCGAGGATGTCCCGGAAGCCGTCCGGACCGAGGTAGGTCGCGCCGGAGAGCACCGTCCCTTCGGGCGTGAGGAACACCGTCGACGGGAACCCGCCCATGTTGTAGCGCTCGCGGACGCGCGGATGCCGGTCGGCGTCGACCCGGACCGGGACGAAGCCGTCGTTGACGTTGGCGGCGATGCGCGGTTCGCCGTAGGTCCGCCGGTCCATCTCGCGACACTCCGAACTCCACGGCACCGTCAGCGCGAGCAACAGCGGCTTGCCGGCCTCGGCGGCGTCCTCGAACGCCGCGGGGCCCCACTCGCGCCACTCGACCTTCGTGTCCGCAGCGAACTCGTCCATACTCGCGCTACGTGAGAGGACGGAAAGTACCTTGCACTCTGGGGCGGCGGGCGCCCGAGATGGCCAGCGGTGGATATCGCATAAACGGCCCTCACCAGCGCGGGGGAACGGACTTGGGACGGGCGCGTCAACCGTCGAACGATGGCAACCAGCCACGGCGACGGCGAGGCCGAGCGACGGGTGGAGCGGGCGCCCGGGGAGACGCCGCCGGGTCCGGACGGACTCCCGCTGGCGGGCAACACCTTCCAGTTCGTCCGCGACCCCTTCGCGTTCTACGAGCGCTGCCGGGAGGAGTTCGACAGCGACGTCGTCCACTACCGCATCGCGGGCACGAACGGCTACATGCTCACCCATCCCGACGACATCCAGACCGTCCTGGTCGAGCGTGACCGGGAGTTCGTCAAGGGGACCGTCGTCGAGCAGTCCATCGGCGCCATCGCACCGACGGGACTCATCTCGACCAGCGGCGACGAGTGGCAGCGGGACCGGAACCTCATCCAGCCCGCGTTCTACCGCGAGCGCATCGAGACCCACGCACCGATGATGGGCGAGTACGCCAGCGGGTTCGCGGATAGCCTGCCCTCGGGTGAGCCTGTCCGCATCGACGACCGCCTGAAGGGACTGACGCTCGACGTCCTGGCCAAGACGCTGCTCGACGTGGACGTCCGGGACAAGCAGACCGCCATCGGGCACGCCAGCGAGACTATCGCCGAGCGCTTCGACACCTCGGGGTTCTCGGCGTACCTCCCGCTCTGGGTCCCCACGCCCGCCAACCTCCGCTGCAAGCGCGCCGTCCAGGACTTTTTCGGCGCGGTGGACGCGATTATTGCCGAGCGGCAGGCGGAAGACGAGGAACGCGACGACCTGCTCTCCCTGCTCCTGGAACGGGAGTACCCGGACGGGACGACGATGGAGTCCCAGCGCGTCCGCGAGCAACTGATGACCTTTCTGTTCGCCGGCCACGAGACGACGGCGCTGACGCTGACCTATGCGATTTTCTTGCTCGCGACGAACCCGGAGAAACAGGTCCGCGTCCACGAGGAACTGGACGCGCTGGGTAGCGGGACGCCGACGGCTGCGGACCTGTCCGACCTGCCCTACCTGGAGCGCGTCATCCAGGAGGCCCTGCGGCTTTACCCGCCCGCGTTCGTCATCTTCCGCGAGCCCACGACCGACGTCGAACTCGGCGGGTACACCATCCCCGCCGGGTCGACGCTGTCGCTCCCCCAGTGGAACGTCCACCGCGACGAGCGGTGGTACGACGACCCCGATACCTTCCGGCCCGAGCGCTGGACGGAATCGATGGAGGAGGCCCTGCCCGAGTACGCCTACTACCCCTTTGGGGGCGGCCCCCGCCACTGCATCGGGATGCGCTTCGCCACGATGGAAGCTAGGCTTATCTTGGCGACGCTATGCCAGCGCTTCCAGTTCGACCCCGTGACTACTCAACCGCTGGATCTGTCGATGCAGATTACGTTGCAGCCGAGCGACGGTATCGACGTGATTCCTCGCGCGAGGTGACGTGAGAAGGGGAGGGAGTGCAACGAGGACTGTGATCACGTCCAGCAACAACTCGAAAGCCCCCTCCCGCTCGGGTCGGGGGACTTGCTGCGCGCCTCGCTTCGCTCGGTGCTTGCTGCGTCCGCCTTCCCCGAGCGGTCGGCCCCTTTCGATCCCACCCACCTGGAAAACTCATCAGTCCACAGTAACTCAGCCGGACGAACAGACCTCGTGGGTGGGACTGAAAGGGGCGATAGGCTCCGCGAAGGCGGGCGACGCAAGCACCGAACGGAGTGAGGCGCGCAGCGAGCCCCCCGAGTGGAGCCTATCGGGGCTTTCGGGTTGTTGAAACCTCGACAGCGCTGTCAGTTCACGGATCTCCACCGTATATTCCTGCGATGGGCACACCTAGCACGAAAACGGTTTGAGGCGCCACCGTCAAGACGAGGTATGCTGCGCGTCATCGCGGTGTTGCTGTTGATACCGCTGCTCGACGTCGTCATGCTGGCAGTGGTGGCCGACCAGCTACTGGGCTGGCAAATCACGGTCCTCCTGGTCGTCCTGACCGGGCTGCTGGGAATGTTGCTCGTCCGCGCCGAGGGGCGGCACACCCTCAGCGAGATACAGCGCAAGCTGGCCAGCGGGGAGATCCCGACCGACGAAGTCATCGACGGCGGGTTGCTCATCGCCGCGGGCGCGTTCTTCCTCACCCCCGGACTGGTGACGGACGCCCTCGCGCTGTTGCTGGCCATCCCGTTCACGCGCTGGCCCGTCCGCGTCGCCGCGAAGAAGTGGGTCATCACGCCCTACATCGACGCCAAGTCCGGCGGGTTCGCGACGGGGAACGTCTACATCGGCGGGTTCCCCGGCGACGACGACACCGACCGCGTGGGCTTCGGCGGGATGGGCCGACCGGGCCCTGACGGCGCCGGCGGCGCTGGCGGCGGCGAGAACAGCGGGTTCGACCACGACAACGCCACCGACATCGACTTCGAGGAGAAGAGTGACGAGTGAGCGGTCGGGTGGTACTGTGCCGCATTCGAGGCCGGAGTAGTAACGCTTAACAGTAGCCCTCGGATACATTCTGATGCGCTCAGCGGGCCAATAGCTCAATCAGGTTGAGCGCTCGGCTGATAACCGGGAGGTTCGCGGTTCAAATCCGCGTTGGCCCATTTTTGCTACCGAACAGCGAACGAACGTGAGCCGTGAGTGTAGCAAAAATACAACCGAGCGGATTTGAACCCTGGAAGTCGCAGCCCCGGAACGGCCGAGCGCAGCGAGGCCGCACGCCCGGAACGTCTTCCTCTGGTTCACAATCCGCGTTGGCCCATACTTTTTCGCGAGGTGTCGAACGAAGTGAGACCACCGAGCGGAAAGTATGAACCGAGCAGATTTGAAGTAGACCAGTCGCAGCCCGCGCAGTAAGCGAAGCGAACGAGCAGGACCGTCTGGGCGTGGTTCACAATCCGCGTTGGCCCATCCCACTTCCGAACGGTCCTCGAACGTTCGACTGGGTCGCGCAACTCCCCAGCCAATTCATCTCGGTGTGACACTGATTCTGGAGCGGCGGGTATGATCGTCTCGGGCCGAGACTGCGAACAGGCCGCCCGCGAGGGCGTCCTCGAAGTCGATTTGTCCGAACATTTGCGGTTGTATGACTGCCTGTCGGGCTGTTGCCCGTCCTTCAGCAGCTACTCACCGCGTTCCGAGTGGGCCGGTTTAAGACAGGTAGTCGGGTCAAAGTGGCCGAATCAAGTTTTTAGCCGAAGATAAGCACGTTCTGTTGTATAACTAGAGTTTACTATTAGTGGATTTCTTCCATCGAAAGGTTCAGTGGGTAGAATATTTATCAGGTAATGCTCTTTCCTTTGTATGGCTCAAAGTGGACCAGTTCTTGGTTTTTCGTTGAGAGATACCCTGACACGGCTCATTCCAGGAATGTTACTCATTGCCCCCTTCATAGTTGGAGTAACAATATTCGTCCCCAGCATTCTCCCGAATGGGCCAATACAGTATGTTCTGTTAGGAATATCAGCCTATCTCATTGGTGAATTCATTGACCAACTTCGGGCAGGTCTATTTCGAGTACCAATGGGCTTTCGATATTTTGTGTATCAAGAAACCGATCAGATGGACAAACTGCCACGCTGGTATATTTACTTAGTAGAAGTTCGTGAAATGCTTCCAAATAAACTGAATTTCCAAGAGGAGCGAGATGATGAAGAACGCCTCACTAATAGTTTAGAGATGGAATTTCGCAAGGATATTGAGTCAGAAGTGGGTGTCGATTTTCTGGATAATCGCCCCAGGGAGATTTACGATCTGCTCCTGATCTATATGGATGATCATCTCACACCTCGGTTACGGAGGTTGCAGTCTGTTTCTATTTTCTCCACTAACCTCAGAATTGCAGCTGGTGGTACCCTGATTATCTATACCCCACTTGCTCTCAACAATTGGAAAGACCCATTCTTCTGGACAATGTGGGGCGTTTCAATTATAATTGCGATAGTAGTAGTGGTATTTTGGTCATTTCTTACATTTACACAACACCGGTACGTAGAGATATTAATTAAGGAATATTATGTGAAGCGCCACGGGGATCAGCGAGATTAAAACCGGCCGCTCGGTACAAATCCCAACACTTGTGCGTCGAGAAAACCACTCGCTCCGATATGCACACGAGCCCGCTCAGTCCGTGTGCATATTGGGTGGGTGACGATGGGCTCAGTCGGGAGATCGGTGGGCGATGGGCATGGGCTACGGAGTATCACTTAAACAGAAGCCCGTTCAGTTACCCGAGCAGACCCTGTTTTACGGCCCCGTGTGTACGAGCGGCGTTCATGCGAATCCGAACTGACGGGAAGCACGCTCGACGCGAAGACACGATCGACCAGGCAGCGGCGTTCTGGAGCTGCAACAAGACCACGGCGCTCATGAAGTCCGCCGAGTTCACCGGCTGACTCCCGCTGGTCGTCACCCGAGCCCTGCCTCGCTACGCTCGGCAGGATGCCCTCCGAATCGACCAGCGGATCCAGCAGGTGCTGGCGCGAGATGATCTGACCACTGTACAGAAGCAGGAAATCACGGAGACACTGACCGTTCCGAGCTACTACGAGATAGATGTCTCTCAGTCGGTGGACGTCGAAAAATGAAGTGAGTCAACGATTACGCGTCTGGGCCTTCCCAGGTCGCGAGGGTCGAACTGCTGTCGCCGCTGGAATCTTCGTAAACGACACGGATTGTCGCACCAGACAGGTCCAAATTTGTCTCAGATGAGTCGTCATGGTTGTTCAGGTATCCAGTGTTACCTTCACCATCTGAGCTTTTTATTACAGAATTGTCAATTGCATCTCCCGTTCCTGCACTGATTTCACTCGTGAATATGTCTGCACCTACCCACGCATCGTTTCCTTCTCCGTCAGCCACCCCATCAGCTGTGGCGTTCACATTGGCGCCATCAATGGTGTCACCGCCGTCATGTGTGATCGACAATTTATCTGAAGTTCCATCCGTGTAATCGAATGAAAAGCTGGCTTGAGGAGTGGTCTGCTGTGCCTGGTCACCGAGACCGAGCACGAACGATGCGATGACGGCCGCGAGGATCACGGTGATTGCGACCATGAGGATGACACCAATGACTGGTGAAACTGCGTCATCTTCTTGAAGGAGTTCTTTAAGATTCATGCGTTAGGTCCCTCCCAGGTTGCCAGAGTAGAGGAACTGTCACCCGACTCGCCGACGAACACAATTCTTACGGTGGCAGAGTCAAGGCTAGACTCGGGAACTATGCCGAAGCTTGTTCCTGCCGTAACGTCGCTCCCAACCCACGCAGCACCGCCACCTGAGGCGTCTGCTTGACCGTCCAAGTAATAACTACCAACTTGAGTCCCCCCATGGCTGCCAGTATCATTACCTGGAGCGGGGTGGAAATCGGCAGACGAGATTACTTGAAGACGTGCAGGGTCAATTGTATCCCCACCGTCATGGGTGATTGTTAGGTTTTCATTCGCGCTTGCATCGTAGTCAAACGAGAAACTGGCCTGCGGGGTAGTCTGCTGTGCCTGGTCACCGAGACCGAGCACGAACGATGCAATAACGGCCGCGAGGATCACGGTGATCGCGACCATCAGGATGACGCCAATAACAGGCGACACGGCGTCGTCGTCTTTGAGAATTTGTTGGATATTCATTTTCGATCAGGCTTCCGGTCCTTCGAAAGTTGCGAGAGTTGAGCTGCTGTCTCCAGACTCGCCGGTGTACACGATTCGAATTATATCACTGTTATCGATACCAACACTCAGCGATGATCCGGCCGAAATGTCTTGGTCCGGGCTAATGTTAGATGCGTCGTGTAGGTGAGGTCGATTACTACCAGAATCATCAGTGATTGAAAGACGATTTTCATTGATCGTATCCCCACCATCATGCGTGATAGTTAGCACACCTGAGTCGGATGCGCCACTAGCGGCTGTGAGGTTTCCTGTATCATCGTTGAAACCACCATCGCTATTTCCATTCAGTGAACCGTCGTAATCGAACGAGAAGCTGGCCTGCGGAGTTGTCTGCTGTGCCTGGTCACCGAGACCGAGCACGAACGATGCGATGACGGCCGCGAGGATCACGGTGATCGCGACCATGAGGATGACGCCGATAACCGGTGAGACGGCATCGTCGTCTTGCATGAGGTGTTTGATCTGCATGTGCGGGTTGAACCCTGATAGAGTGGACATTAAACCCTCAGTACCGTTCGCTAATTCTGCATTAATCAAGTGCTACTTGACGGGTACTGAAGGTGTGCGTGTGGAGGCTATGGGAACACCCCGGGCCGGATCAGTTCTATCCCCCGCATTCAGCGGTTAGAACCCCGCGAGACCAGCTTTATCACGCCGCATTACTACCTATTTTGGCCGCTCAAGGCCCGCTTGAAGAGGCGTATGTGTCGGCTCAGGTGTACGATGACGTTCTCCGAGCAACAGCTAATCTTTGTCTCGACAGTAGCTAAAAGAGGTCAAGGTCAGACCGAATTTTGGCCCGCTATTCATCGACCAAAATCTAACTCCCTGGCGAAACAGCCGGTCCGAAATCCCCGCCGCTGTTTAAGTGAGCCCGACACCAGAACCCACCCATGAAGGAAACCATCGAGGTCTACACGGGCGAGTCGGTGACCATCGAACACCTCGACGCGCTCCCGGGCGGCGGCGCGCGGTTCGAACTTACCACGGAGGACGGCCGGAAGTGGCACGTCGACGTCACGCGCGACGGCGCGACGGAGATCGTCACCAGCTGGCGCGACGGCGTCCTCGCCGACCTCGACGAACCTGAGTGGCTGGGCGACGTCGCTTCGCGACTCGCACGGGGTTGAGCCGGCCGTCGCCGATTCGCCGGCGAGTCACTCCCCGTCGGGGAGGGCTCGCTGGCCGGTGAGGTACACCGGCTCGTCGCTCCCGTCCACCGTCGTCTCGTGGTCCCAGACCAGGTAGTGGCGATAGTCCGGTCGCACGGGCGCCTCGTACACCAGTTGCAGCGAGACGGCCTCGTCGGGGGCCAGGCCGCCGTACCACGCCAGATCCCGGATCTCTGGCTCGACGTCGGGCTGGTCGATGTCCTCGAACCGGACGCCGCCGGGGAGGGTGTGCACGTGGGCGTAGCGCTGACCGTCGACGCCGAGTTCGAACACGGCGTCGGGCAGGGCGTCGAGTCGCGCGTCGCCGCGATTCCGGAGGGTGAACTCCCAGGCGACGAACCAACCCGCGTCGGTCGTCACCGTGTCGTGGCCGTCGCCGTCCTGGTACCGAATCTCCTCCAGCGCGAACCAGCGGTCCGCGGTGACCGCCAGGCCGTCGGCGTCGACGGCTTCCCCCGCGACGACACGCTCGGCGGGGACGTCGCCGGGTAGCGGCGTCGACTCCTGCGGGGTGGCCGTGGCAGTGGGCGTCCGCTCGGTCGTCTCGGTCGACGGCTGGACGGTGGGCGGGTCGTCGTGGAGTTCCTCGCGGTCGAGCGAACAGCCCGCTAAGGCCCCAGCCCCGAGAGAGGCGAACGCGGCGAGGGCGGATCGTCGTCGCATACTCCGGCGTTCGTCGCCTCCGAGAAGAGGCTTTCTCCGTGCGGTCGGTTCGACTGGTTTCGGTGCTCGGACGGGACGGCGAGAAAGATATCGTTCAATTTCTCGTAGGAGGCTATCGGGGCGAGCATGTCGTGACAGTGCTGATTTTGCGTCTACAGCGAACTCCCCAGGTACGCTCGCTAGGAGTCGTAATCGAGACCACAAACACCCCGAAAGCCCTCGGCGGGCTCCGGTCCCGCGGACCTCCTGCGCTCCTCGCTACGCTCCGGTGCTTGAAGGCCCGGGGTTCCCGGACCCCGCCTCGCCCTTTCATTCCTCCAGGGTCCGCACAGCACCGCAGCCCTGCCCTTCCCCTGGTAACGAGAGCCTCGCTTTCGCTCGGCTACTCGCTCCCGGCCGGGCGGTTGCGGAGCAGTCAGGAAGCGTGATTCGGCGCGGACGCGCCGAATCCGGGGAGGTTTGGTGGAGCCAATCGCGAGCGCCTCCGTGGCGCGAGCGACAGCTGTCCCTGGAGGAATGAAAGGGCGAGGCGCGGTGGACGAAGCACGGACCCGCAAGCACCGGCGGAGCGCAGCGGGTCCGCGCGAGTCGAGCGCGCCGAGGGCTTTCGACGTGTTTGTGCTGTCAATAGTCGATCGCGGACGCGCTCGAAACGTTCGCCATACTCACCCACGCGATACCCGACGAACACACCCAAAATCACAGTCCCCTTCACACGACAGACCAAATCCTCTCACGTGACACAGGGCCACGCCAACGCCGGGTGGGAGCGACTCTTCGACACCGATGGGCTCACCTTCGGGGCCGGCTTCCCACTCACCGGAATCAACGAATCCCAGCCGCCTGTCGACGAGGAGATGGAACTGGCGGCTCACGCCGAGTCGGTCGGGTTCGACGCGCTGTGGGCCCGCGACGTTCCGCTCTACTGGCCGCGGTTCGGCGACGCGGGCCAGACGTTCGACACGTGGCCGTGGCTGAGCCACGCCGCGGCCCACACCGAGGAGATCGCACTGGGCACGGCCAGCGTCGTCCTGCCGCTGCGCCATCCCCTCCACGTCGCCAAGTCCGCCGCCTCCGTCGACCGGCTCTCCGGTGGCCGGCTGGTGATGGGCGTCGCGACGGGCGACCGCGACCCGGAGTTCCCGGCCTTCGACGTCGACCCCGAATAGCGCGGCGATCTGTTCCGCGAGAGCGTCGACGTCATGCGGACGGTCTGGCGAGAGGACTTCCCCGAGATAGAGTCGTCGTGGGGCACGCTCGACGGCGAGATGGATATGGTTCCGAAGCCGACGACCGAGACGATCCCGCTCCTCCCGACGGGTCACGCCCGCCAGGAGGTCGAGTGGATCGCCGAGCACGGCGACGGCTGGTTCTTCTACCACCTTCCGATGGAGACCCTCGAGAGCTACCTCGCCGACTGGCGGGAGGCGGCCGGTGACAAGCCCTACGCGATGGCGGTGCAGACAGAACTCGCGGACGACCCGACCGCCGGACCCGAACCGATCCACCTGGGCTACCGCGCCGGCACCGAGTGGTTCGCCGAGTACTTCCGCGACCTGGCGGAGCTAGGCGTCGACCACGTGCTCGTCTCGCCGGGCGGCGACGACCCCGCGGCGAACCTCACGCGATTCGCCGAGGAGGTCGTCGAACCGGTGCGGTGAGACGCGGTCCCGTCACTCCAGTACGACCGCGTGGCCCGTCTCGTCCTCGTGGACGCGCTTTCCGTGTTCGGCCATGTCCCGTTTCGGGAACACCTGTTCCCACTCACAGTCCCGGCAGACGGCGACGTGCTCGTTCATACCGGCAGATTCGTCGGGGGACAGACTAGTGGTTTTCGCTCGGACGCCGTCCGCGCAAAGGTGTACAACCTTTATCTGTTGTCTGCATGACTCGTCAGACCATGATCGTCGTCCACGCGGCTCTCCAGGTCGACCCGGACCGGCGCGAAGCAGCCCTCGACGCGGTCGAGGAGCTCGTCGGACAAACGCGAGAGGAAGCGGGAGTGATCGAGTACGTGGCCACGACGGAGGTGGCCAACCCCAACGTGGTCCGATTCTTCGAACAGTACGAGGACGAGGCAGCGCTGGAGGCCCACAACGAGTCCGAGCACTACCGGGAGTTCGAAGCGCAGCTACCGGAGCTACTCGACAGCGATCAGGACCTCCTCGACGCCATCGACATCACGCAGTTCGCCGTCGAGGAGGCCGTCGATCCGAACGCGGACGTCGAGGTCGACGTGGACCGGCAGTAGCGCCGTCGTCTTCCGGATAGGACTGCACACCATCCGTAGAGCATCGGACCCGTGAAGGCCCCCTAAAACGCGACGTCCCACTCGTGACCGCACTCGGGGCATTGCAGGGTGGCGCCGACGACGAACCGGTCGTCGCTCACGCCGACGGTCGCGTCCTCGCAGTCGGGGCACGCGTGGCCGCGTCGGTTCGAACCCTGGGCTCCGCGAGGTTCGACCGTCACGGTGCCCGTGCTGGTGACGGAGACGACGTCGTCGCCGTAGCGGAACGTCGTCGTCCACTCGGCGGTTCCCCTGTGGTCGAGCGCATGGGTGTACAGCGCCTCCAGCGCGTCCGGATTGACGAAGTCGTAGAGCGGGGGCGGCGTCACAGTGCTGGCTTCGTCCCGGGTCGAATCGCGACCGACCAGGTCCTCGCCCGCGGCGGCGTGGACGGCGTCGAGAACCGACTGGACGACCGACTCGCGGGGCCCGATGCGCGCGTCGACGGCAGACTGGGAGGTCTCGTGCTCGGCCATATCAACCATAAAACATCACGTCTGAGTAGACGCCGCACAGGAGAGAACGTTGGCCTTCAGTATGTCGGGGATTGAAAAGCGGGCGAGCTATCGGTCGACGTCCGGTTCTCGTTCGTGGGCGATGGTGGCCTCGACGAGGTTGCGGTAGCCTCGCTTGAGGCGCGCGCTGAACGCCGACCGGGAGATGTCCAGGTCGGCAGCCATCGATTCGAGGTCGGTCTCCGTGGGTTGATCGTAGTATCCGCGGTCGTACGCTGTCTCGAGCGCTTCGCGCTGCTCGGGCGTGAGGTTGTACCGGCCGGTCGTCGCGTCGTCGTCGAGTTCGTACATCCTGACGAGTTCGGCGTCGACGTCGATCTGGGTGAGCGAGCGCTGGAACGTCGAGAGGTCCTCGGTGTGTTCGGCCCGCAGTTCGAACAGCCAGCCCTCGGCCGACCCGACCCCCTTCCGCAACGTCAGCCCCGAGGCCCCCATCGTGTCGAGAATCCCACCCACGTCGCGAGTCCACCAGGCGCGAAACAGACCGCCGTCGTCGACCTCGTCGACGAGTTTGACCTCGGAAAGGGGGTCTGCCTCGCGGACCAGCTCGGCGACGTCGGCGACGTCGGCACCCCACACCCAGAAGTACGGGAGGAACGCCTCGTCCGTCGGCACCACCCGGTCGAGTTCGACCGTCGCGTCGGGATAGTCCTCGAAGACGCCCGCGAGGGTGAACTCCACGTGGTCGACGCTGAATTCGGTGATGACGGCCATATCTCACCTTCGGTTCGGACTCACTTACCTGATCGCACGGGGAGAACCCGACGCCGTCAGCGCGTCGAGCAGGTAGATGGCCAGCCCCTTGTCCAGCGGGTCGTTCGCGTTGCCGCAGTGGGGCGACTGGACACAGGCGGGACAGCCGTCCGCACAGCCACAGGAACGGAGCATGTCCAGCGTCGTCGCCATCAACTCGTCCACGCCGCGGTAGCCGCTCTTCGCGAGGCCGACGCCGCCGGGGTAGCCGTCGTAGATGAAGATTGTCGGCTCCTCGGTGTGGGGGTGCAGCGGCGTCGACAGCCCGCCGATATCCCGGCGGTCACAGAGGTATTCGAAGGGGAACATGGAGATCATCGCGTGCTCGGCGGCGTGGATGCCGCCCGGGAAGTCGCCGGGTTCGTCGGGGAGTTCGGCGACCGGGGCTGGGCCGTCCGGCTGGGCGGACGGCGTTCCCTCGTCACCGGATGGCGAGTGCCCGCCGCTGTCACCGCCGTCCGCGACCGACTCGCCGCCGACGCCCGCGCCCAGCATCGCCCGCTCGACGTCGCCGGGGACGGTGAAATAGAGGGCTTTGGTCTCCAGGCTGGTCTCGGGCAGGTCCAGCGAGCGCTCGCCGATCTTCTCGCCGCTCCGGCCGTCCCGGCGCTCGTAGCCCGTTATCTGCTTGCGCATGGTCACCTCGGCGAAGCGGACGGGAACGTCCGGGCGGGCGTCGAGAGACTGCTCGCCCAGGTCTGTCTCGACGGTGATCTCCTTGTCGTGGAGGACTTTGGTGTAGTAGTCGGCCCAGGTGCGGTCGAGTTCGGCGACGCCCCGGTCCAGGTCGAGGTCGGTCACCTCGTAGGTCCGGCCCTGGTGGTGGTAGATGGCGCCCGGGTGGGCGTCGCGCAGCGCGTCGCCGAACGGAAGCTTGGCGACGATGTCGCCCTTGTGAAGAAGCCGGATCTCCTGGGAGTCGATGGTCCGCAGGCTCATCTCGTGGTGGGGGCTGCCGTCGACCGACGAGAGCCAGCGGAGGCCGGCGTCGGTGGTCCGGCGGTCGAGGTCCCCCGCCGCTTCGAGGTCGCTCACGACGTCGGGGAACGTCTCGCCGAAGTGGCGGTCGTCGTCGGGACTCAGCCAGTTCTCCCGGGCCGCACAGTTGACGTGGTCGGGCATGAGCTGGTCGTTCTCGGGATTGGTCACGGCCTGCTCTGGCGGGTGGTCGAACAGGACGTCGGGATTGCGCATGACGTACTGGTCGAGCTGGTCCTCGCCGCCGAGCAGGACGACCAGCGCGGGGTCGGTACCTCGACCGGCCCGCCCGGCCTGCTGGAACGTCTGCATCCGCGTGCCGGGGTAGCCGTCGAGAATCACGGCGTCCAGCCCGCCGACGTCGACACCCAGTTCCAGCGCGTTGGTGCTCCAGACGCCCCGGAGTTCACCGGACTGGAGGTCGGCCTCCAGGTCCCGCCGGCGCTCGTCGGTGAGCGCGGCCTGGTAGGCCCCGACCGACCGCGAGAGTTCGTGCTCTCCCCGGTCCTGCAACTCGTCGGCGCACTGGCTGGCGTACCGCTCGGCGGTCTGGCGCGACCGGGTGAACACCACTGTCTGGAGCCCCCGCTCGACCAGGTCGACGAAGAGGTTCTTGCCCTCGACGTGGCTCGACCGGCGGCGGCCGCTGTCACCCCACCCTCCTCCGCCTGCGCTCCCGTCCCCGTCCTCGTTTCCCAGCCCACCTCCGCCGTACTCCGGCGGGTTCCACAGCAGCCAGTGTCTCGGCCCGCTGGCGCTGGCGTCGTGGTCGACCAGGGCGAACGAATCGTCGGGCTGGCCCGTCACCGCGGCAGCGTGCTCGACGGGGTTCCCGATGGTCGCCGAACAGCAGACCCACTCCGGGTTTCCGTCCGCTTCCACAGGCCCGTCGTCAGCGAACCGCTCGACCATCCGGCTCAGCCGCCGCATCACGAGCGAGACGTGGCTCCCGAACACGCCGCGGTACTCGTGCACCTCGTCGATGACCACTGTCTCCAGGCGCTCGAAGAACCACTTCCACAGCCGGTGGGCGTGGGGCAGAATCCCGTAGTGGAGCATGTCCGGCGTCGTCAGCAACACCGTGGGCTGGCGCTCCCGGATGGCCTCCTTCTCGGACTTGGACTGCCGGCCGGTGTACTGGTCGACCTGCACGCCGGAGGCGAAGCCCAGCCCCTGGGCCAGCTCGGAGAGCGTGTCGGTCTGGTCGTTGATCAGCGCGACCTGCGGCGCGATGTAGAGCGTGGTCGCCCGGCGGTCCATCCCGCGCTCGAACGCCGGGACGGTGTATGCGAGGCTCTTGCCGCTGGCCGTCTCCGTCGCGAGGACGACGTTCTCTCCCCCGCGGACGGCGTCGACGGCCCCCGCCTGGTGGTCGTAGAGGCGCTCGATCCCCGCCGACTCCAGGGTGCTCGCCAGTCGCGAGTCCAGGGCGACGTCGGCGAAGTCGGCGCCGCGGCCGGGCACGGTTCGTTCGTCCCGGATCTGGCCCTCGTAGTACGGTCTGTCCCGGAGCCACGCGATCGTCTCGTCCACGCACGCGATATCATCTGCAGGCCTATTCGTCTTGCTCTTTGATCGATGGGCGGGTGTGTTTACTGAATGAGTGGTTTGAGTCGTCTGCTTTGTCAGGGTCAGGAACAGCAAGATGTAGGAAGCCCTCGGCGCGCTCTCTGGAGTCGGAATCGAGACCGCCAACAACCAGAAAGCCCTCGGCGCGCTCTCTGGAGTCGGAATCGAGACCGCCAACAACCAGAAAGCCCTCGGCGCGCTCCGGTCCCGCGGCCCACCTGCGCTCCTCACTGCGTTGCGGTACTTGGTGGGCCGGGGTTCCCGGACCCCGCCTCGCCCTTTCAGTCCTCCAGGGTCCGCACAGCACCGCAGCCCTGCCCTCCCCCTGGTCGCGAGGGCCTCGTTTTCACTCGGCCACTCGCTCCCGGCCGAGCGGGTGCGGAGCGGTCAGGAAGCGTGTCGCGACGCGGACGCGGCGCGACCGGGGAGGGGTGGTGGTTCTAATCGCGAGCGCGTGGCGAAGCCCGCGCGAGGGAGGCTAGGCCTGGAGGACTGAAAGGGCGAGGCGGGCTCGCGCCGAAGGGCAGTCGCTCAGTGGGCCCTACCCGAACGGACGTGAGGGTATCCCGCTGAGCGACCGCGAAGCGCGCCGAGGGCTTTCGAGGTGGTGGTATCCGTGATCACGTCATTGGTTCGACCCCTACCAAACGATACTAAGACACACGAGACCCATCCTCCAGCGATCCGAATCGACTTCCGGGAACGGGCCGACACTCACCGATAATGAACAAACAGGACCTCCGTGAGCGGGTCTGGGACGAACTGGAGGAGAGCGGCCAGGCACGATTTCCGTTCCCGCCCCACGGCCGCATTCCTAATTTCGCGGGCGCGAGAGACGCCGCGGACCGCCTCGCCGGCCTCGATGCCTGGCAAGCCGCCGACGCGATCAAGGCCAACCCCGACGCGCCACAGTTACCGGTCCGCCGCCGGGCGCTCCACGAAGGAAAGACCGTCTACATGGCGGTCCCCAGACTCCGAGACGAGAAGTGCTTCGTCGAACTCGACCCCGAACGGATCGACGACCTCGACGCCGCGCCGACGGTCTCCTCGATGGACGAGTATGGGCAACAGGTCGGACCCGAAGCGGTCGAGTCGGTCGACTTCGTCGTCTCGGGGAGCGTCGCGGTCCGCGAGGACGGCGCCCGCATCGGCAAGGGCGAGGGGTACAGCGACCTGGAGTACGCCGTCCTGCGGGAACTCGGCCTGGTCGACGACGGGACGACCGTGGCGACGACGGTCCACGAGATACAGATGAGCGATTCGGACTGGCCCGTCGACGACCACGACGTGCCGATGGACTACCTCGTGACGCCCGAGCGGACTATCGAGACCGAGACGCCGTTCGACCGGCCGACTGGCGTCGACTGGGACGAACTCGACGACGAACGGATCGAGGAGATGCCGGTGCTGGCTGCCCGTCGGCCCAGCTGACCCGTCACGTCTCTCCGATACGAGCGGCACGGCGCCGTCGACGCCCAGTCGACGCCTTACACGGCGTCGTCCAGCTGTGCCACGCAGTCCCGGAGCAGGCCGTCGATGGTCTCGGGCGTCGTCGGGTGGTACGCCCGGTCCGGAATCTCCCGGGCGTCCAGCCCCATCTCGACGACCACCTGCATCGTCTTGGCCATCACGTCTGCGTGGTAGTGCAGGCCCTGCCAGCCCAGCACCGTCCCGTCCTCGGCGTCGACGACGAGTTTCGCCAGTCCCTCGGGGACGGCCTTGGCCTTGAACACGCCGTCGTCGCTGGCCTGGCGCGTCGCGACGACGACGTCGTGGCCGGCGTCGCGGGCGGTCTCCTCGGAGTGACCGACGCGGGCGTAGGGGGAGACGCCCAGGCCGGTGAAGACGACGTGGTGGTGGACGTTGTGGTACTCACGGACCTCGCGCCCGTCACGATGGCGCAAGATGTTCTCGGCCGCGGTGAACCCCTGTTCCTTGGCGACGTGGAGGATGGGTTCCTTCCCGTTGACGTCGCCGACGACGAAGACACGCTCGTCGTCGCGGGCCTGCATCGTCTCATCGACCCAGCCGACGCCCGGTTCGATGGCCGTCTGCTCGAAGCCCAGGCGGTCGACGCTGGGACGGCGGCCGGTGAAACAGAACAGCTGGTCGGCCTCGTAGGTCTCCTCGCTCCCGTCCGCGCGCTCGACGGTGAGTCGGACGCCGCCGTCGGCGGTCGGTTCGAGTTCGCGTTCGTAGACGCTGGTCGGGACGTGGATGGGGAAATGCTCCTCGTAGATATCCAGCAGCGCGTCGCCGAACTCGGCGTCGGCCTCGTCGAGCGGGCGCTCGTCGTGTTCTATCACCGTGATATCCATCCCGCCGGCCTCGGCGAGGTACGGAACCAGCTCCATGCCGACGTAGCCAAAGCCCATCACGATACCCGAATCCGGGAACGCGGTCGCGTCGAGGACGTCGGCGCTAGTCATGTACTCGACGTCCTCGATGCCCGGCAGGTCGGGGACGTTCACGACCGAGCCGGTGGCGACGACGACGTAGTCGGCCTCGATCTCGCGGTCGCCGACCGCGACGGTCCGGTCGTCGACGAATCTGGCCGTCTCGTGGACGAACTCGACGTCCTCGCGCTCGGCCAGTTCCTCGATCCCTCGTCGGCGGTGGGCCGCCCAGCCGAGCGTGTGGTCGTCCTTGCGCTCGACGACCGCCTCCAGGTCCACCTCGGGGAGGTCACCGACCAGTCGGTCGTCGTGGCGGGCCTGGAACCGATGCTCGGCCGCGGAGAGGACCTCCTTCGAGGGCATGCAACCGTCGAGGATGCAGAGGCCGCCGCCGGGGTCGCCGTCGTCGACGAGGGTGAGTTCGATCCCGGGTTCGTCGACCAGTTCCTCGGCGACGGCGGATCCGGCGCTACCGTAGGCGCCGACGATGACGACGTGGGTCATATCGTGATGTACCGTCTGGGTCACCCATAAAGGGTCGAGTGCGCGTGCGCCGTCTGATCACGACCGCGTCCGTTCCGATGGTTCGTCGCGGTCGATTTTGTTCGCGACGCCCGGGAGGAACAGCGAGCGGACGCTGACGTCGTCGTTGACGATCGCGTCCCACACCACGAGCGTCGCCGGGAGGACCAGCATCGACGCGAAGAACGCGTACGCGATGGACATGCCGGTGATGACGCCGAACTGGCCGATGGCGGGGAACACCGCCAGGGCCAGGACGCCGATGCCGAAGACGGTCGTGAGCATGCTTCCCAGCAGTGCCCCGCCCGTCCCGCGGACCGTCAGGTCCAGCGCCGTGACCAGGTCGTGGCGCTCGCGCTCGTCGGCGAACCGGTGGGTGACGTGGACGGAGTAGTCGACGCCGAGGCCGATGGTGATCGCCAGGATCGTCGCGGTGATCGCGTTGAGCGCGATGCCGAAGTAGCGCATCGACCCCGCGACCAGGGCGACCGTGACCAGCACCGGGACCATGTTGGCCACGCCGAGCAGCGGCGACCCCTCGACGACCCAGTAGATGAACACGAGGAACAGCGTCGCGCCCACCAGCGCGAGGGCGAGGCTCACCAGCGCTGACTCGAGGATCACGTCGGAGACGGCCTTGAACACGACCGTCTGTCCCGTCGCCGTCGCGGTCATCCGGAAGTCGTCGGCGACCTGCCGGGTGTCCGCCGTCACCTCGTCCTGTTCGGCATCGGCCTCGACGGTGTAAACGACGCGCGTGCTCCGGCGGTCCTCGGTGAGGTAGTTGCGTGCCTGGTCGCCGGCAGACGACGCGAACAGGTAGTCGTAGACCTCCCGCAGGTTGTCGTCGGGCACGCCGTTGTCGTTGCGATCGTTTCGGTCGACCAGGCGGCGGAACTCGGGGTCGCGCTCGGCGTGGTCCTGGATCACCGTGACGATGGACGTGCTCTCTGCGCGCCCGTCCTGGCGGACGAAACTCTCGGGCGGGTCCTCGCCCGCGCGATAGATCTCTTCGAGGGCGTCGTCACGCTGCAGGTGCCCCTCGACGTACACCGTCGACTGGCTGCCCTGGGTCGACTCGAACTTGTCCTCGAGGAAGTTCAGCTGCTCGGTGACGGTGTAGTCGCTGGGTTTGAACGGCTCTGGAAGCTGCTGGAGGTAGTCGGGGGTCTCCTCGGGCGGGAGGAAGTCCTCCTGGGTGAAACTGGTGTCGACGTCGCTGGCGTAGACGCCCACGCCCGCACTGGAGACCAGCACGAGCACGAGGAACACCGCCGGCGCGTTGGTGGCGATGACGACGCCGCTCCGGAGCACGGACCCGAGCCTGGACTCCTCGGAGCCCAGCGGGGTCCTGCTGAACGTCGGGATCGGATACCTGACCCGGAGCCGGTCGAGTTCGACCTTCGCGGCCGGCAGGAAGACGCCGAACGTGAAGAAGGTGAAGACGATCCCGATCGACGCGACGAGCCCGAAGTCCTGGATCGGTGCGAGGTCGCTGGCGAAGTTCGAGAGGAAGCCGATCACCGTCGTCCCGGTGACGATGAAGAAGGCCACTAGCAACTGGTCGGTCGTCGTCCGCATCGCCGGCCCCGGTGGGATCCCCTGGACCTGCTCCTCGCGGTAGCGGTTGACGGCGTGGATACCGAAGTCGATACCGACCGCGAGCAACAGCGGCGGCACCGCGATGAGCATCTGGCTAAAGGCGATGCCGGCCAGGCCCATGAAGCCGAACGTCCAGATGATCGTGATCAACAGGGCCAGTAGCCCGAGCGCCAGGTCCGCCAGGTCACGGTACGCGATGGTGAGAAACAGGAAGATAAAGAGGACGGCCGCAGGGACCACGATCAGCAGCGAGTCGACGATGACGTTCGAGAACTCCTCGGCGATCATCCCGGACCCGAACACCATGATCGTCCCCTGACCGGCCGAACTCACCGTGAAGTCAGCCTGTTTCTGGATAGACGTCAGCGGGCTCGACCCGCCCTGACCCGACCCCTCGGAGATACCGGCCGGGATCTCGTGGACGACGAGGCCGATGGTCGCCGACGCCGACGCCGACTTCCGGTTGAAGTCGCTGCTCACGAGCCCCGAGAACTGGGGACTCCGCTCGTCGGCACTGCGAACGGCCTGGTCTATCTCGGTCGGCGTCGCTTCCTCGACGGCGTCTATCTGGGCCGACGTGGTCGTCGCCTCCGGGTCCAGCTGGGTTGCGACGATAGTCGCGGCGCTACTCGTCGAGGTGACGCGCAACTCGTCGTGGTCCTCGACGCGCTCCTGGGCGCGCAACATCCGCAACATGGAGTCCTTCGAGAGGACGTTCGTTCCCTCCTGGATCAGCTGCGTGTTGCCGGTGTCGGCCGAGAAACTGGGCGAGAACTCCCGATTGATGTCCGTCAGCGCCTCCTCGGCGGGCAGCCCGGTCGTGAACTGCGACGTCCCGGCCGCCATGGAGATGTTCCCCAGGCCGACGGCGAACACGCTGGTCAGGAGGAGAAAGACGAGGATCACCGTCCGTGAGTCCTCGACGATGCGGTCGTCCGCCCATTCGATGTAGCGCTGGTAGTCCATCTATCGGAACCGCATGAAGGCTCCGACGGCGACGATGACGAGCAGGACGGCGCCGCCGATGAGCGCCAGCGGGGACCCGCCGCCGTCGGGCGTGGTCACCTGCACCGGCACCCGGTACGTATCGGAGGTCACCGTGTCGCCGTCGGGTTCGTCGTACTGGAAGTCCATCGACAGCGGGTACTCCTTCTCGAGCGCGCCGCCGCCCGCGCTGATGCCGAAGACGAGCGTCTCGGACTCGCCCGGCTCCAGCGACTGGACGTACTCCTCGTCGTCGTCGGCCGAGATGGGCGAGTCGGCGAACAGCGCGGCGGAGATGTCGGTCAACTCCTCGCCGGCGGTGTTCGTCAGCTCCAGTTCGATCGTGGAACTGCCCCCTGCCGAGACGTTCGCGTTGACGATGTCGACCTCGAACTCGTCGCTCGCGTCGGCGACCTCCTGTCGCACGGTGAGCGGGTCGGTGGTTCGGTCGTCGCCCTGGTCGTTCTCGAACTCGGCGACGAGCGAGAACTGGCGCGGGCCGCTCCGGGCGGCGTCGCTGACCTCGACGTCGAACTCGAACTCGGCGGACTCGCCGGCTTCGAGGGCACCGATGGCGTACTCCGTCTCGGTCGGGTTGACGTTCTGTTGCTCGCTCGCCCACGTCAGGACGACGTCGTCGGCGTCACTCGGCCCGGTGTTGGTCAGGACGCCGGACAGTTCCCCGTCGTCACCGACCGCGAGCGTCGATTCGACCTGGCCGACGGCGAAGGTCTGTTCGGGTTCGGGCGTAACGGTCAGTCGCGTCCCGCTCGTCGTGTACTGCTGGCCGTCGCCGTCCTTGTAGTCGGCCGTGAGCGTCAGCGGGTACGACGACGTGTCTGCGTCGGCGCTCGCCGCGACGCTGTAGTTGAGCGTGCGCTGCTCGCCGGGTTCCATCCGCCCTGCCGAGCGGGTCCCCTCCTGTGCGCCGCCGAAGGTAAGATCCGCACTCGACGACGCCAGCGAGAGCTGGGTCTCGCGCGCGGTCATCGATCCGTCGTTCTCGACGGTAACCGAGACGGTGCCCGACGAGCCGACGCCGACGTCGGAGGAGACGTTGACGACGTCGAAACGCGCGCGGTCCTCGACGGTGACCGAGACGTGCTCGGTACGACGCACGTCGCTCTGATCCCTGTTCGTGTCGCCTTCGGAGATATAATCGGTATAGCTGTACCCGATTCGGACAGGGATTCGGTACGTGCCAGACTCGGCGTCTTCAGGGACGACCACCCGGAACGATACTGGTGGCGAGGTGCCCTCCGGGACGTTTCCGACAGGTTGGCGACTGGTCTTAACCTCGAAGGGGGCGTCGTCGCTGTTTAACGCCACCGTCACACCTTTAGCAGTCGTTACTTCGCTGGCTAGCGAGGGGTTGGTGGCCGAACCGGACTCCACTTCCCCTTCGTTGAGAAGAACGACGTCGAGTGTCGTCTCCTCACCGGGGACGAGGCTGTTGTCTGATATGTGAACGCTCAGATCCGGACTTCCGGTTACTGCGGCCATGGCGAAGCCGGGGACGGAGAGCAATACGACGATCGCGATCGCGATCTGGAGGCGTCGTTTCATTGGATAGTCACTCGGTAGGTGGGTCGCCGGTCGCTGGACCGGACCGGCGTCGGTTTCGGCACGCTGCGGAACGGCCGGGTTCGGTGGGCGGAAGAGATAGCTCGCGAGTCACCGGCTGTCTGGAGACCCGTCCGTCTTTCCATACTCGAACGAACGTTCGGTCGCTTATCAAACTATCGACTCTGACCGGTGCCGTTCGGGCCGAAAGACCCTTTTGCCCCGACCGAATATTCGTTCGGTATGGACGAGGACCTCCCCTTCGTGGGCGAACCGGTAGACTCACGGGAGGCGATCATGCGCGCGACGTACCTCGCCTTGCGCGAATACGGGTACGCCGGCCTCTCGATCCAGCGGATCGCCGATGAGGCCGATCTGAGTAAATCCACGTTTTATCACCACTACGACGGCAAAGACGACCTGCTCACTGCTTTCGTGGATTTCACGCTGGAGGAATTTATACGGATCTTCTCGCTCGAATCCGGCGACGACCCGGTCGAGAACCTCCGTACCTTCGTCGAACTGCTCGTCGGCCTGGACCCCAACGTCGGCGACCACCCACCCGAGGAGGTCCTCCAGATCGTGGGAACATACGTCGAACTGCGAGCACAGGCAGTCCGCGACGACACGATCCTCGAGAAGTTCACCGAGGCGGACGAGATCTTCGCCGACCAGCTCTCGGAGATCGTTCGCGCCGGGATCGAACAGGGCGAGTTCGAACCCGTCGATCCGGAGGCTGCCGCCACGTTCATCGCCACCGTTCTGGCCGGCAACATCTTTCGACGAACGACGGGGGACGCCCACGACCACGAAGCGGTCGCCGACGAGGTCAACGCCTATATCGAATCGCGCCTGTTGGCCTGACGGACCGGCGTGCACGATGGCACCGGGAGGCGGCCCCGAGACGCGTCGGCCGGGTGAGGTACAGTTATACCGCGGGCCATCCAGAAGCCAGATACGATGAAACAAAGGGGTCACGACAGCGAACGCGAACGGATGCCGTGGGGGCGTCAGCTCGCGGTCGCCTGGGGGGTCGGCGCCGTCGCCAGCGCGCTGGTCGCCACCACGACCGGGGACGGCCTCGCCGTGGCGGCGTCGCTCCTCTTTCTCGGTGACGTGCGTGAAAAGCGAGGGCTCACGTGGCTCGTCGGCTGGCTGGTCGGCGGGTCGCTACTGGGCGCCGGGGTCGGCTACGCTGCGACCTTCCTGATCGCCGGATTCCCGCTCGCGGCCCAGGGCGCCATCGGGCTAGGCATCGCGCTCGGCGGTGGCATCGGCGTCGTCTCGAACCTCCTGGCCGCCGAGGCCCGGGGCGAGGACGTCGACCAGTCGGAGTCGATGACCGTCGACATGGAGACGGACGACTCGCCCTCGCCCCGGCCCGCCGACCTGTTCGACGACCACCCGGATCCGGTGCTGTACGTCGCCGACCGGGGCCACGGACCGGTCGTCCTCGCGGCCAACGACGCCTTCGCCGAGACGTTCGACGTGCCGGCCGACGCCCTCAGCGAGACGCCGCTCGACGAGTCACTGATGGCCGAGGAAGAGGACGATCCGGCGGTCGAAGCCGTCGTCGACGCCGTCGCCGGCGGTGACCCGGTCGAGGAGTCGCTGGCCTGCCGGACGCCGTCGGGGCCAGAACGGTTCCGGGTGCGGACCGCCAGCGGCGGCGCCGACGGCTACGTCATCTACACACGGATCGACCGAGAGGAATAACGGCAGTCAGTCGCCGCGGTGACGGTCGTCAGTTGCCGGGGTGGCGACCGATCTCCTTGAACGCGGCGTCGATGTCGTCGAACGACGCGAGCGCTTCGTCCATCTCGCCCCTGATGCGGCTGGCCCGCTGTTCGAGGGCCGCCACCTTCTCGTTGGCCTCGAGGCTCTCGACCCGCTTCTCGCCCTGCAACAGCGCGAGCTTCGAGGTGGCCTTCAGGTAGTCGGAGAGGCGCTCGTCGTAGCGACGGGCCGTCAGCTGCTGGTCGATGGCGGCGACGAGGTCGGTCTTCTGGACGGGCTTGCAGAGGTAGTCGTCGAACGGCATATCGATGATGTCGAAGTCCGGGTCGACCGCGGTCAACATGATCACCCGGCACTCGACGTCGCACGCGCGGATCTCCTCGAGGACGTCGTCGCCCGAGATCTCCGGCATGTGACGGTCGAGCAACACCACGTCGACGTCGTCGTCGAGCGACTCCATGGCTGCCCCGCCGCTGTAGGCCGTCCGCGTCTCGAACTCGTCTGACAGTCGCAGCGCGTAGACGTCGGCGACGTCCCGTTCGTCGTCGACGACCAGCACGCTCGCGTCGGCGGATGACTCCGGCACAATGAGTTGTTTCACGGCCGACAGCTAATAAGTGTGTTTGCTCCCGCGCCGGCCTGGCCACCGACGACCGAGCGCGCGGGCGCGGAACGGAAGTTTATTGATTCCGCCATCGTGAGATTCGGACAAGGATGCTCGCGTTACCGCTGCAAGTCGTCGACAGCTTCCTGTTTAACTACAACATCGGTGACGTTCTCCTGCTCGTCGCCGTACTCGGTGCCATCGGGATCCTCGTCCAGCGTTCGAACAAGCTGTTCGGGCTCCACCTGCTCACGTTCGGGCTCCTGTTCGTCGTCCTGCCCGGCAACATGCTCGAGCCGAAAGGCGGGAGCCTCCTCCAGAGCGTGGCGATGTACAAGTTCGTCGGCCTGGCGCTGCTCGTCATGGCGCCCGTCATCTTCGCCATCGGCCGTCGTTAGGCCAGTTTCCCGAGCGCACCGAAGAAGTCCCGTGGCGGCCCGGCGATCCGCACCGGGACGTCCGCCCGCGTGAGCGTCACCAGTTCCGGCGGGTCGACCCGCTGTCGCGCGCGCCCGTCGCTGACGACGACCCCGGATTCTGCGCCCTCGATTCGTACCGTCACCTCGCTGTCGGCACCGACGACGAGCGGCGGCATCGACTCCTCGCCGGCCATCTCGGAGACGACCAGTCCGTCGACGCCAGGGTGGACGAGCGGCCCGTCCTCGCTGAGGTTGTACGCCGTCGACCCGGTCGGCGTCGCCACGAGCACGCCGTCGGCGTGGCCGCTGGTGTACAGTGACCCGTCGACGCGCACTTCGAACTCCGCGCCGCCGCCGTGTCCCCGGCGCGGGCCGTGGACGACGACCTCGTTGATGGCGGGCGATAGCGACCAGTCCGCGCCGCTGGCGGCGATGCGCGCCAAGTCAGTCGTCCGCGGCCCGCCGTTCTCCCGGCAGTGGCGGACCTCCTCGAGGACGGCGTCGATGGCCTCGCTGGGCGAGACAGCGTTCAGGAACCCGACTTCGCCGAGGTTGACACCGACGATGGGCGTCGACCCCGCGCCGCGGGCGGCGTACAGGAACGTGCCGTCGCCGCCGATACTCACTACCAGGTCGCACGACGCCATCTCGTCGACGTCGACGCCGGTTGGCGATTCGTTCGCCGCCGCCCACTCGCCGTCGTCGCCGTCGGTGCCGTCGAGCGTGGCCGCTGTCGTCTCGTCGAACACGACGGTCGCGTCCGCCGAACGGAGTCGCACGCCGAGGCGCCCGGCGAGAGACGTGGCCCGGCGGTTGTCCCGCTGGGCGACGATGCCGACCTTCATTGCCTCGGGCTTTCGGCGGGGTCCACATAAACCCGTCCACGGGCGGCCGCGAGCCGCGACGGAATTATCAGGAACGCGAACGCGGCGGGTAAGGTTAATCTGTCCCGACGCGAGTTACCTCCCAACGGCTCGCTGGCGGGGCCCGGATCACAGATGAGTGAGGAGTCCTCCGACGACGACTGGTTCGAACGCGCCGTCAGCGGCGACGACGGAGACGTCGACGAGAGCGAGTCGACGGACGACTCGACGAACGGCGGGACGACGAGCGACGCGGGGGCGCGTGACGGAACGACGGCGGCCGGGCCGTCGGATCGCGATCTCGACGACGCGGCGGAGGACGCCTTCGCGGCGGCACAGGCCCGCATCGAGAGCGAGGTGGACCAGCCGTCGGACGCGACCGACGACGACCCGTTCGACGACGGCGGGGCTGGCGGATTCGACGCGACCAACGGTGCCGGCGGCGTCGACCTCGGAGCCCAGGACGGCGGCGGATCGCTGTTCGAAGACGACTTCGAGTCCGCGTTCGAATCGGCCGGCGGACCGGGCGAGGCGGAGTTCGACGACGAGGACTTCGAGTCCGAGATCCCGCGCATCGACATCGGCATCGCCGGCCTCGACGCGATGATCCAGGGCGGCGTCCCGGCGCGCCACCTGATCGTCGCCATCGGCTCCGCCGGGACCGGGAAGACGACCTTCGGCCTCCAGTTCCTCCATCACGGCCTCGAACAGGGGGAGAACGCCATCTTCGTCACGCTCGAACAGAGCCACGACGCCATCATGGCCACCGCCGACGAGTGGGGCTGGGAGTTCGAGACCTACGAGGACGACGGCCAGCTCGCCGTCGTCGACCTCGACCCGGTGGAGATGGCCAACAGCCTCGACAACATCCGCGGCGAACTCCCGGACCTCATCGAAGAGTTCGACGCCGACCGCCTCGTGCTCGACTCCGTCTCGCTGCTGGAGATGATGTACGACGACCAGGCCCGCCGCCGGACCGAAGTGTTCGACTTCACGCGCGCACTCAAGCGCGCCGGCGTCACGACCATGCTCACCTCCGAAGCCAGCGAGACCAACCCCTACGCCTCCCGCCACGGCATCATCGAGTACCTCACCGACGCCGTCTTCGTCCTCAAGTACGTCCGCTCGGAGAACCAGGAGACCAGACTCGCCGTCGAGATACAGAAAATCCGGAACGCCAACCACTCCCGCGAGACCAAACCCTACGAGATAACGGCTGACGGCATCTCGGTCTACCAGCAGGCGAGTATCTTCTAAGCGACCTTTTTCTTCGTCGGGTTTCCTCGGCTGCCTCCGGCAGCCTGCGGGAACCTCTCCTCGAAAAACGTCGTCCACGCGAGCGGAGCGAGTGTGGGCTCGGGAGAGCTCTGCTCTCCCGGTGGTGAAAAAGGCCGGTCGCTCACTCCGTTCGCGACCGGGGAAACCGCTCGCCTCCGGCGAGCGGTATGCTTGGATCCCACCCCGTCGAGGCACTATCGTGACCGCCACGTCAAGGCTGAATCGACCAGGGATACACTGCTACCCGCCGTAGTTGACAAATATTATGTAGGTAGCTCGCGGGCACCCGATCGTATGCCTGCACCCCTGGAGACCCCCGCGATGCGCTACGGCATGGGCATCGGCAGCGCAGTGATACTCACGATTATCGCGTTCACCGTCCTCGAGGGGACGATGCGATGGCTCGTGCTCGGCATCGCCGTGCTCGAGGTTCTGGTCGTCCCGCAGATCATGAAGATGGCGGCGGCGCAGGGCACCGCCTGAGGACCGCGTATCCCTCATAGTGGTCGTTGTAAACCCTTACCGGCGTTCGACGTGGACGGTACCGGCGAACGCCGGTAAAAAGTTACAACGACCACTATCAGACGACCATCCGATTCTCGACGACGATACCGATGCCCGGCCGGACGGAGAAACCGATCCTGTTGCCCACCTGCGTACCCATCCCGGCGAAGCGCTTCACCTCGATGTTCCGTCGCTGGTGGCGCCCCACCTGCATCACCGAGAGTTCGAGGTAGACGTCGGCGATGGAGCGGAACGGGCCGAGCGAATCCCGGGAGAGGTTCGACGAGTCGACGGTCAGGACCACGGTCCGGCCCGAGGCGGTGAGGCGGCGGAAGAAGGAGATGATTTCGAGGGCGGCCTGGCGGTGTTCGCCGTCGGCGACGAGCGACTCGAACGTGGGGTCGTTGCGCAGGATGGCGTCGAAGGTGTCGACGAGGACGACGTCGGCGTCCCACATCGCCGTCGCGCCCATGAGTCGTTCCAGCAGGTTCAGTCGCTTGCCGTCGCTCGTCGTGCCGCCGACGGCGCCGTGGAGGAAGAGCAGGCGGTCCTGGAGGAGTAGCGAGGTGACGTCGTAGCCCAGCGAGTCCATCTGGGCGACGAACTTGCCCGTCGTCAGTTCTGTCGAGAGGTAGGTGACGTCGTGGGACTCCGAGCAAAGCCCGTAGGCGAAGCGCTGGGCGAGGACGGACTTGCCGGCGCCGTACTCTCCTTCGACGAGGACGATGCTCCCCCGGGGAAGGCCGCCGCCGAAGGCGTGGTTCAGCCGGTCGTGGTGGGCCAAGCCGAGCGAGTAGAGCCGACCGGTCACGCTCTCCATCGGGCCGGTCGGGAACGAGGACGAACGCATGCAGTAGAACCTTGTCCCATCCAGTGGAGACGGCACGATAAAACCCGCCCCCGCCCTGTCCAATCGCCCCGGTCAGATCCGTCGCGCTTTTGGCCGCGAGCACCAAGGATAGGACAAGCAGCGGTCGCAGTCTCCGATCCACCATGGCCCGTTACCACATCGAAACGTACGGCTGCACCTCGAACAGGGGTGAGTCCCGACAGATCGAGCAGGCGCTCCGCGACGGCGGCCACCACCCGGCCGACGGCCCCGAGTCGGCGGACGTCGCCATCCTCAACACCTGCACGGTCGTCGAGAAGACGGAGCGCAACATGCTCCGACGGGCCGAAGAACTCGACGAAGAGACCCCCGCAGACCTCGTCATCACAGGCTGCATGGCGCTGGCCCAGGGCGAGGAGTTCCGGAACGCGGACATCGAGGCCGACGTCCTGCACTGGGACGACGTCCCCCAGCACGTCCTCAACGGCGAGTGCCCGACGGTCACGCCCGACACCGAACCGGTGCTCGACGGCGTCGTCGGCATCCTCCCCATCGCCCGCGGGTGCATGAGCGACTGTTCCTACTGCATCACCAAGCAGGCGACTGGCCGGATCGAGTCCCCACCGGTCGAGGAGAACCTGGAGAAGGCCCGCGCGCTGGTTCACGCCGGCGCGAAGGAGATCAGGATTACGGGCCAGGACACCGGCGTCTACGGCTGGGACCGCAACCAGGGCGAGAGCCTCCTCCCGGAGCTACTGGAGCGGATCTGCACCGAAATCGACGGCGAGTTCCGGGTCCGGATCGGAATGGCGAATCCCAAGGGCATCCACGGCGTCCGCGAGGAACTGGCCGACCTGTTCGCGACCCACGACGAACTGTACAGCTTCCTGCACGCGCCAGTTCAGTCGGGCTCCGACGACGTGCTCGCCGACATGCGACGCCAGCACGAGGTAGAGGAGTACGTCGAAGTCGTGGAGACCTTCGACGAGTACCTCGACTACTGGACCCTCTCGACGGACTTCATCGTCGGCTTCCCGACCGAGGACGACCGCGACTTCCAGCAGACGATGGCGCTCCTGCGCGAGACGCGCCCGGAGAAGATCAACGTCACCCGCTTCTCGAAGCGGCCCGGCACCGACGCCGCCGACATGAAGGGGCTCGGCGGGACGGTCAAGAAGGAGCGCTCGAAGGCGATGTCCGAACTGAAGATGGACGTCGTCGCCGAGGCCTACGAGGCGATGGTCGAGAGCGACGAGACCCGCGAGGTCCTCCTGGTCGAGGACGGCACCGACGAGTCGCTCGTGGGCTACGACGGGGCATACCGGCAGGTCGTGATCGCCGACGCCGAAGAGCGCGGGCTGGAACTGGGCGAGTTCGTCGACTGCGAGATAACGAGCCACAACACGGTGTACGCCTTCGGCGAACCGGTCAACTGAGCGCGGACGCAACTCGGCCAGTCCATAACCGAACCCCGCTCAGTTGGCCGGGCTCACGTACAGGCCGTAGCGATAGAGCCGCTCGTCGTACCACAGCAACTGTCCGTTCCTGCCGACGTCGACGTCGCCCAGCCCCAGGCGTTCGAGCAATCCCTCGAACGAGGGGGTCAACGGCGTCGTCTCGCTCGTCTCGCCGGTTTCGACGACGTCGTCGAGCGCCTCCCTGACCCCTGGATCCAGGTCCGGGCCCTCGACCTCGGCGTCGATCCTGGTGGCGAGGACGACGTCGCTGAAAGTTTGCGAGTCCTCGGCGACGGCGACGGCGAACGATTCGACCACGCGCTCGGTGATCCGCTCGGTGGCGAGCGAGACGCGGTAGGCCGAGTTTTCCCCTGGATCCACCGCCACTGTCGCGTCGTCGATCTCGTCGGTGACCGCGCTGTCCAGTTCGGCCGGCCGGCGGAGCACGTACGCGCCGTCCCAGAGCAAATCAGTCGAGTGACCAGCGCCGTCCGTCGCGTGGTACTCGTGGAGGTTTTCGACGATACGGCGGCTCACCGTCGAGAGGGAATCGAGGGGAACCGTCTCGGCCGAGACGGAGTCCAATTCGAGCAGGTCGGCGCGGACGAGCGTCCGTTCCATCCGCTCGCGGCCGGTGACGACGGCCGCCGTCTGGTAGTACCGGCCCCCATCCTCGACGTAGGCGCCGGTCGGGAGCGGTTCGTAGCCGTACGTCGTGTGCCGGCCGTCCGGGAGTATCGCGTCGAGGGCGTCCCGCGCCGCGGTGTCGAACAGCGACTCCTCGTCCGGGTCGTACAGCGCGTAGTCGGCCAGCGACTGGTCGACGGAGTCCACCGTGAGGGTGTACTCGTAGTGGTTCGTGGACAGGAGGGGACACCCGGCGAGTGCGGCTAGGCCAGCCGTTCCCACCGTCTGGAGGGCGGTTCGACGGTCGATGGGCATGGCGGCAGTGCTCGTGGCACTCTGTTTATAGTATCGGTTGCCATCGACGCCGGGCCCGGATAGCCATGTGGTGACGAGATCGGCAATACTAATAGCAGAACACATATAAATTATGTGAATGGTAAAAGTTCTATCATATCTGGCAATCCGAGTCGAACGGACAGCCGTGCAGGTTCTATCGGAGGCCTTCATCGTCCAAAAACACCGTTTAAGGAACCAGGGACAAGTATTTACCCTCGAAGGCGGCCCGGTAGATCGGCGTGATTCCAGCGATCGGTAAACCGACTGGAACGAGATAACTCGACGACCGATTAGACACGTTCCGGCCCTCTAGAAGCAACTATCGAGCTGCAGCCCAGTCCTGACCCGAAGAAACGACGTGAACCAGCGCAGCATCCCGTCACTGACGATCCCACGTTGTATCAGAAATGTATGTATTAGTAGGATTTTATGTAATTCGATCCCCGTTCGATCGGTTTCCGGCAGTCGCCGGGGACGTATCCGGACCGCTGAACGGCCGTCCCAGGAACACTTATGGGGGAGAGCGTGCAGGTACGTGGATATGGAACGGGCACTTGTCGTCGTGGACGACAGCGACGCGAATCGCGAACTGCTCGCAGAGGCGGGGCAACTCGCCCGAGGTGTCGATGCCGAACTGGTCCTGTTCTCCTGGGTCACTCCCGGAGAGTACGACGAGGACGCGGAGACGATGGAGGCCCTCGAGACGGCCGAGCACGCCTCCTACAGCGGCACCGACGCGCTGGACGTCGCGCGGAACTTCGCGCGGACGCTGGCCGACGACGTCTTTGGCGACGACGCGCCCGCCTTCGACGTCACCGCCTCGGTCGCCGACGACGGCGAACTGGCCGACGAGATACTCGACGCGGCGAGTCGCGAGGACTGCGACCACGTGTTCGTCGTCGGCCGCCGGCGCTCGCCGACGGGGAAGGTCATCTTCGGTGACGTGGCCCAGCGAATCATCCTCAACTTCGACGGCCCGGTCACGGTGGTCATGGGGTGAGGCGCACGGAAGAACGCACGGAGAGAAGAGGCCTCGAACGCGTCACTCGCACTCGCAACCGCCCGCGTCGAACAGGTCGGTCACCGGATACTGGTTCTGGCAGTCGTTGCAGGTGACGCGGACGTCGACGTAGACGTGATGGTCACCGAGCGACAGCAGGTTCGCGTTCAGCAGGGCGCCGATCGTCGTCTCCGTCACCGCCTGGAGGCGGTTCCGCAGTTGCTGGACCGTCGTCCGGGCGCTCTCGACGGTCGTGCCGTCGCCAGAGGACGGCGCCTCGACGTCGCGGTACTTCGTGAGGTAGGTGTGGACGGCCTGGTGGGAGACGAAGTCGCGCTCGAGCCGGTCGACGTCGACGCCGGCCCGTTCGAGCCGGTGTTCGGCCTGGATACGGGTCCCGCTGGTCACCTCGTCGCCGGTGAGCAGTTCGTAGAGGTTCTCGGCCTCGCCGTCGAGAGGGTCCTGGTCGGCCGCTCGGAGCGCCTCCCGGAGGACGCGCCGGTTGAAGTGGTCTGCGAGATCCCGGAGGCTGTAGCGCTCGCTCCCCTCGCCGGTCCAGTACGCTTCCAGTTCCGTGCCCAGCCCGTCCAGTTCCCGCTCTGCGAGGACGCGCCCGACCTTGCTCCGCCGGCTCTCGGGCGTCGTCGGGCCGTCCCCGCCCGCGCCGTCCTCGTCTACGTGGCCCTCGTCAGTCATTCCTGTCGGGTCTTGGGGAATGGGAGCCAAATCTGTTGTGGTGAGCGCGGCGGCGTTCGTGTCTCCGGATCGGTGCAGACGGACGCGGGTGGATAGTGGCGATCCGTCCCGCGACGCGTCCGCGACGCCGCCGCGCGTACTCATAGCAGTGAGTAGCAGTGGTTCGTGGCTGTTCGATTCCACCAGTCCCGTGTGTTACCCCGGGACAGACGTTATTTGGATCCCATCCTATATAAAATTACGACAGCCACGGGCCGAATCGCTCGTCGGGACGCTCCTCGTCTGTGAGCCGGTGGTCGTCGCCACAGACAGAACGCCGTTTGGCCAGGCAGAACCATTATATTCGTTCGGTAAGTTGCGAAGGTATGGCACAGACGAACCATCCGGTCCGGACCGTGGACCGGACGCTGGAGATCCTCGAGATCATCCGCGAACTCGACGGGGCGGGGGTCTCCGAGATCGCCGACAGGGTGCAGGTGGGGAAGAGCGCGGTGCACAATCACCTCAACACGCTCGCCCAGCGCGAGTACGTCGTCAAGGAGGGTGACGAGTACCACATCGGCCTGGCCTTTCTCGGCCTCGGCGCCTACGCCCGCAATCGGAACGAGATATACGACACCGCCCGGCCGGCGGTCGACAAACTCGCCGAGGAGACCGGCGAGCTCGTGAACCTGCTCGTCGAGAAACAGGGGCGGGGCATCTTCCTCTACAAGGCCGAGGGCGACCAGGCCGTCCAGCTGGGCACCTACGCAGGCCAGCGAGTCCACCTCCACTCGACCGGGCTCGGCAAGGCCATCCTCGCGTTCCGCCCGCGCGAGGAGGTCGAGGCGATCCTCGACGAGCACGGGATGCCCGCGGCGACGGACAAGACGATCACCGACCGCGAGACGTTCTTCGAAGAGCTCGACGAGATACGCGAGCAGCGCTACGCCGTCGACCGCGAGGAGGGACTCCCCGGCCTGCGCTGTATCGCGGTGCCCATCACCGACGGCCACGACCGGGCGCTGGCCGCCATCAGCGTCTCCTGTCCGAGTCAGCGGGTCGACGACGAGCGGTTCTTCGAGGAACTTCCCAACGAAGTTCTCAGTGCGGCCAACGTCGTCGAACTGGAACACAACCACTCCTGACCGGCTCGCGGTTGCCCCTGATCTCACCGCCGCCCGAACCGTTCTCAGTTCTCGTCCGCTGTCGCCGTCAGGTCGCCCGCCGAGATGACGTCGTCGATGCGCAGGACCAGCGTCGCGGCGTCGACCGCGGTGGACAGCGCACAGGATTTCACCCGATAGGGCTCCATGACGCCGGCCCGGTAGGCGTCGACGACCTCGCCAGTGTCGGCGTCGAGGCCAGCGGCCCAGTCGCCGTCGTCGTGGCGCGTCCGCAGTGCGACCAGCGCGTCGACGACGTCGTGACCGGCGTTCTCCGCGAGCGTCCGGGGCAGGGTCTCCAGCGAATCGGCGAACGCCTCGAGCGCGAGTTGCTCGCGCCCCGCCACGTCCGTCGAGCGCTCGCGCACGGCGCGTGCGAGTTCTATCTCCGGGGCGCCCGCGCCTGGCACGATGACGCCGTCCTCGACGGCCGCGACCGTCACACCGACGCTGTCCTCGACGGCGCGTTCGACCTCGTCGAGGGCGTGCTCGGTCCCGCCGCGCAGCAGGATGGTCCCGACCGTCTCGCCCGGGAGGTCGTCGAACACCATCGTCCGCTCAGCCGGCGCGTCCTGCTTGTGCGTCAGCTCCCGGAACTTCTCCTGCTCGACGCTGCCAGCGAAGCCGAGGTGGTCCGCGGTCAGCACGTCGAGGTCGCCGACGGGCGTGGCGCCGGTCGCCAGTGCGACCTGCCGGCAGTCGTCGTCGTCGACCTCGTAGAACGCCGTCACGTCCGCTCTGGCCAGTCGTTCCCGGGCGCGGGACTCGACGTTCCCAGTCGCGAGGACCACGTCCGCACCGGCGTCGAGAATTCGGTCGACGGCGGCGTCGAGTTCGGCGTGTTCCCGGTCGACGAACGACTGGTACTCGCCGAAGTCGGTGACGGTGGCCCCGCCGTCGTTGGACAGTTCGGCGGTCTCGACGGCGCCGTCGTAGACCAGCACGTCCGCGTCGGACTTCGAGCGGGGCATTCCCCGGTGGCACGGATTGTAGTCGAACAGCAGTCCGGGGACGAACTGAGAGTCAGTGAGCGAGCGCGTCGGGAACGCTCGCAGCACGAGCGAGTCGTCGTTCACCCGGCCGTTCTCCGCCAGCGCCGCGCGCACCGCCTGCACGACGACCGAGGCGAGCTGGTCCCTGGCCTGCTCTGCGCCCTTGCCCGTCATCGCCGTCGCGGCGATGCGTTCGAGCACGGAGACGTCGTCCGACCCGACGCCCCGGGCCATCTCGTCCAGCGCCTCGCTCGCGACGTCGGCCGCCATCCAGTACCCCGTGGCGACGGTCGTCGGGTGGACGCCGTCGTCGACCAGGTCCAGGGCCTCCTGCAGGAGCGCCCCGGCCAGCACGACGGCGGAGGTCGTTCCGTCGCCCACCTCGGCCTCCTGGGTCGTCGCGACCTGGATGAGTGACCGGGCGACCGGGTGGGAGACGTCCATCTCCGAAAGCAGGGTGACGCCGTCGTTGGTCACGACGACGTCGCCCGAGCCGTCGACGAGCAGCTTGTCCATCCCGCGGGGGCCGAGCGTGGTCCGCACCGCGTCGGTGACGCCCTCGGCGGCGGCCACGTTCAGCGCCAGCGCCTGCTCGCCGGCGCTGCGCTGGGTTTCCTCGGACGTGACGCTCGTCGGGCCTGACTGCGTCTGCCGTGTCATGTGTACCCTGATGACTCGGTAGCAAAGATAAGCGTTGCCCTCCCACGGTCATCGCGAGCGGGCGGCGGCGTGCGGTTCGGTGCGACGGTCGCAGGAGATTAGGACTTAGTCGCCGACGCCGAGTTCCGCCGTCCCGGAGCCCTCGGCGTCCTCGAGTTCCGGACTCGACCAGTACTCGTGGTTGTCGAGGGCCCGGAAACAGGCCGCCTCGGTTTCCTCCGCGTCGTACAGTTCCGGTGCCCCCTCGGCGCAGGCCTCCCGGGCCTTCGTACAGCGCGGGTGGAACGCACAGCCCGACGGCGGGTCCTGCGGGTCGGGAACGTCGATCTGACGCACGGGCGGTTTCTCCTTGATCCGTTCCATCGCGACGTCCGGGTCCATCGAGGGCGTCGACCACCGGAGTACCTCCGTGTAGGGATGGCTCGGGTTCTGGATCACCTCGTCCGGACCGCCGATCTCGACGATGTTGCCGAGGTACATGATGGCGATCCGGCCGCCGGCCCGCTTGGCCAGGTAGCGGGCGTTCGCCAGGTCGTGCGAGATGAAGACGTAGGAGGTGTCGAACGTCTCCTGCAGGTCGAGGATGAGGTCCATCATCTCGACGCGCAGGGAGACGTCCAGCGCGCTGATCGCCTCGTCGGCCAGGATGACGTCCGGGTTCATCAACAGCGCGCGCCCGAGCGTGATGCGCTGTTTCTCGCCGCCCGAGAGCTGGTGGGGGTACCGGTCGGCGTAGTCCTCCGCCGGCGTCATGTCCACGTACTCCAGGTAGCGGTAGATCGTCTCCTCGCGTTCCTGCGGGCCGAGTTCCGTCCGGTACTTCTTCAGCGGGTCGGACAGGATGGCCCGCACCCGACGCGAGGCGTTGAGCGCGTTCGCCGGGTCCTGGTGGATGATCTGCATCGCCCGGCGGATCTCCCGGAACTCGATGTCGGCCCCTCTGGGGTGGTCCTTGGCCTCCCAGATGTCCTGGCCGCGGTACTTCACGGAGCCACCAGTCGGCCGTTCGAGCCCGACAGCGGACTTCCCGAGCGTCGTCTTCCCACACCCCGACTCGCCGACCAGCACGACGATGTCGTTCTCCTCGAGTTCGAGGTCCACCCCGTCGACGGCCTTCACGCGCTTGTCGCTGAGGTAGCGCTCGATGCCGGTCCCCGTATCGTAGTGGACCTCGACGTCCGAAAGCGAGAGGAGGGGTTCGTCGGCGTGCTCGGCTTCCTCGTCGTGCTGTTCCCCGTCGGTCGCGTCGTCGGTGCTCATCTGTCGTCCTCCGTGGATTCGTCTTCCAGCGTGTAGTCGATCTTCTCGCGCGCCTGGTCGGTGTAGAAACACGCCGCCTGGAGGTCGTCCTCGACGGCGGCCAGGTCCGGGTCCTCGATCTCACAGCGGTCGTCGGCGACGGGACAGCGCGGGTGGAACGAACAGCCGGTCGGGATGTTGACCGGGTCCGGCCGCGCCCCCTCGATCGGTTCCATCTCGTCGACGTCCGAGTTGATGCTCGGCACCGACCGCAACAGCGAACGGGTGTACGGATGGGCGGCGTTCTTCATGAGGTCCCGCGTCGCGCCGACCTCTACGAACTCGAAGGCGTACATCACGGCGATGCGGTCCGCGAGGCCGCCGACCAGCGGCAGGTCGTGCGTGATGAACACGATGGTGAGGTCGAACTCGTCGCGGAGGTTGCGCAGCATCGAGATGATAGAGCGCTGCATCAACAGGTCGAGCGCGGCGGTGGGCTCGTCCATCACGAGCACCTCGGGTTCCAGCACCAGCGCCAGCGCGATCAGCGTCCGCTGTTTGATCCCGCCGGAGAGTTCGTGGGGGTAGGACGTCATCACGCGGTCGAAGTCGATGTACAGCGCGTCGAAGAGCTTCCGGACGTGGTCCATCCGCTCCTCGAGGACCGCGTTGTGGGCCTGGATGGTCTCGTGGAAGTGAGCCTTGATCTTCATCGTGGGGTTGAACGAGTTCATCGCCCCCTGGAACACCATCGAGACCTTCTCCCACCGGAACGCCTGCAGTTCGTCCGAGTCCAGGTCCAGCACGTCCACGGAGTCGTCGAGTCCCTGGTCGAACGAGCCGATGGTCTGGCTCTCCCCGGCCGCCTCGTCCGGGTAGTAGGTGACGTCACCGGCGAGCACGCCGGGGTCCTCGACGGCGTCGAGCAGCGCCGAGGCGAACATCGACTTGCCCGACCCGGACTCGCCGACGACGGCGAGAATCTCGTTGCGCCGGACGTCGAGGTCGACGTCGTTGAGCACCCACGCCTGCCCGCGGGCCATGTCGAAGGACACCCGCGCGTCGCGGACCGACATGACGATATCTTCCGGTTCGTCCTCGTCTGCGTCGGGCGTGCCGGTCGTTCCCGGCTGGTCTATCGCCATCTCACATCACCCCTGTCCCGTCTTCGTCGGCACCGTGTTCCGTGTTCCGGGCCCGGAGTCGCGGGTTGAACACCCGGTCGAGGCCCTGCGAAAACAGGATCAGTGAAAAGCCCATCCCCGCCAGCGCGACGAGGGGAACGACCAGCCAGTAGAGGTGACTCGGCGTCGAGATTGCGTTCCCCTGGCTGTAGGCGAACTGCATCATGATGCCCCAGTTGGTCGTGCTGAAGGGCAGGATGCCCAGGAAGTACAGCGCGACCGAGTCCCTGATGATCCGCACCGCGGACCCCGACCCGCGGATGAGGATGTAGGGGGCGAGCTTCGGCATGAGTTCCTGGCCGATGATGGTCGGCGTCGACAGCCCCATCGAGCGTGAGGCCTCGACGTAGTCCTCCGTCCGTAACGAGAGGACCTGCGAGCGTAACTCCCTGGCGAGCCGGGGCCAGACGGAGATGGAGAGGATGGCGCCGACGATGAAGGGGTCCCGCGGCGTGAAGATGGCCGACAGGACGATGATGAGCGGGAGCCCCGGGATCACGAAGAAGATGTCCGTGATGGTCATCAGCACGGTGTCGATGACGCCGCCCTTGTAGCCGGCGATCATGCCGAAGAGGATGGCGACACCGACGGCGAAGACGAGGCCGGCCAGCGCCATCTTCAACATTGCGGGCGTCGAGTGAATGAGCTGTTTGAAGATGCCGCGACCGAGGTTGTCGGTGCCGAACGGAATCGTCCAGTCCTGGAACGGCTGGAGGTAGCGCGGCCCCTCGTTCAGCGTCGGCGCTGGTACGATGATGACGCCGACCGTGCCCATCAGGAGGTAGATCAGGATGCCGATGCCGCCGATGCGGGTCCGCCAGTCGTTCCAGGCGATCCGGAAGGGCGTTCGCACGTAGGAGTCGAACCCCCTGCCGAAGCGTTCCTTCGGCGAGGACCGACTGCGCCGCTCGTCCTCACCGGTTCCGAAGATGCTCTCCTGCGTGACGCCGCCGTCCGTCTCGAGGTCGTCTCGTGACATGTTAGAAGGTATCCCTCGTTGCGCCGGTTTCCGCACGCGGGTCGATGAGGCCGTACGTGAGGTCGGCGAGCAGGATGCCGAGCACCGTCACGGTGCCGAAGAAGAGGAACGACCCCATGATCAGCGGGTAGTCCTGATTGACCACGGACTCGAACAGGAACCACCCGGCGCCCTGGTACTGGAAGATGTACTCCGTGATGACGTTCGACGCGAACAGCGCGCCGATTCCCACGACCAGTCCCGTGTACAGCGGCAGTATCGCGTTCCGGGTCAGGTATCGGGTGAGGATGCGGTTGCTGCTCACCCCCCGCAGGCGCGCCGACCGGAGGTAGTCGGAGCCGACGATGCGGACGGTGTTAGCCCGCATCCCGAGCGAACCCGCGCCGAACCCGAGGAGGAACGTGGACAGGATCGGTAACGCCCCGTGATGGAGGATACCCAGCATGAACTGGACGTTGAATCCCGGCGCGACTGCCCGCGGCGCCCGACCGCCGGTCGGGAACAGTCCCCACTGGAACGCCAGCAGCGAGAGCATGACGATCGCGCCGACGTAGTACGGGATGGCGTTCACCGAGAGGACCAGCACCGTCAGCCCGGAGTCGAGCTTCGAGCCCTCGTGCCAGGCCATCAGCACGCCGACGAGGATACTCGCTGTGAACCCGAGCATGATGCCGTAGACGCTGAGGAAGATGGACCACGGCATCGCCCGGAAGAGGATGTCGAACACCGGGTCCTGGTAGAGGATCGAGGTCCCGAAGTCCCCGCGCAAGACGATCCCGCTGACGTAGTTGAAGAATCCGACGATGATCGGTTCGTCCGGGTTGATCCCCGTCATCTGCTCGGCCATCCTCGCGACCTGTTCGGTGTCTACCTCCCCCCTGCGTTGCTGTTGGGCGATGAGGTTGGCCATGATCGCCTTCAGCGGACTCCCCGGGATGAGGCGATACAGGGCGTAGGTCAGGAACAGTCCCGACAACAAGGTAAACACTGACTGCGCTATGCGTCTGACATAGTATCGCATGTATGTTGACGCAACCCAGCACCCCTTATATCTTCCGTCAACAATGATGAGCAATCGCGGGACGGACCGTCCGCTGGGCGGACGAATGGATCGGTCCCCACCACCCTCGCGTCCGTGCAGTGACGGTCGGGTCGTCACCGTCGCGTTCGACGACAGCGAGTTCGGCCCCGGCGACCGCTCGCCCTGATCGGTTCGCCCGGTCTACAGCGCCGTCGTGGCCACTTCGTAGACCACGTAGAGCACGTAGGCCACCGTCGGGACGGCCGCGACCCGGTAGGCCTCGTCGGTCTCGATGTCCCGGACGCCGCGGATGGCGTAGGCGGCGATGTACCCCGCCCACACCGCGAAGGCGATGCCGACGACGGCGGCGGCGACCACGGCGATTTCGCCCGCCACCACGTCCCACACGAAGGCAGCACGGTCCTCCGGAACCCGTGGGACTTCCGAGGTCGCCACGTCCCCGGCCGAGACGGAGAACGCGGCGTACGCTACCGCGACCGAGTGGATCAGGTTCGCGAACGCCAGCGGCACCAGCGCCCACGCCGTCCACTTCAGGAGCACGTAGTACTCGCCGACCGCGGAGTATAGCCAGCCGACGATGTACAGTGCCGTGGTCAGGCCGATCCACAGGAGGACGGCGCCGACCAGCGGCGCGGCGACCTCGCCCCACATCGCGAAGGCGACGTCCTGGCCCAGCGGGATTTCGAGCTGTGCGAACAGCTCCTCGACCTGGAGGAGCGCGTAGACGTTCCCGACGAAGCCGACGGCGCCGACGACCAGGACCAGCAGTATCTCGACCCGGAGCCCGCGGGTGCCGACGTACTCGTCGTAGAACGTCCCGGGGTCGGTCAGCAGCGTCCGGTACATCCCGAGCGTCCGACTCAGGTACGATCGCGGGTTTCGAACCGCCTGTGAGATAGCCATTGGTATCTATGTGGTCAGGCCGGTGCCTCGACGGTCGGTACCGGAATCTCTTCGAGGACGTCCTCGATGATGTCGTTGCGGTCGACGTCCTGGACCTGTGACTCGGCGGTCAGGACCATGCGGTGGGCCATCGTCGCCCGCGAGACGGTCTTGACGTCGTCCGGCGTCACGTAGTTGCGCCCCTCGACGACCGCCTGGGCGCGTACGGCCTCGTAGAGACGCTGGGTCCCGCGGGGGCTCATACCGACCTGGACGCGGTGGTCCTCCCGGGTCGCCCGGGAGATGGCCGCGATGTACTCGAGCATGTCCTCCGTGACGGTGACGGTCTCGGGGACCTCCTGGAGCGCCGTGACGCGGTCGTGGTCCAGCACCTGCTCGACCGTCGGCGTCGGCGCCGAGCGGTCGTTCCGGCGGCGCAGGAGTTCGACCTCGCCGTCGTTGTCGGGGTAGCCGATGCTGGACTTGATGTTGAATCGGTCGACCTGCGCCTCGGGGAGCGGGAAGGTCCCCTCCTGCTCGACGGGGTTCTGCGTCGCGATGACGAAGAACGGCTCGGGCAGCTGGCGCGTGTCACCCTCTGTGGTGACCTGGCCCTCACCCATCGCCTCGAGCAGGGCAGCCTGGGTCTTCGGCGGCGCGCGGTTGATCTCGTCGGCCAGGATCACGTTTGCGAAGATGGGGCCCTCGTTGAACTCGAACTCGCCTTTCTGTTCGTTGTAGATGTACGTCCCAGTGACGTCGTTGGGGAGCAGGTCCGGCGTGAACTGGATACGGGAGAACGAGAGCCCGAGCGCCTCGGCGAAACTGTTCGCGGTCAGCGTCTTCCCCGTCCCGGGGACGTCCTCGAGGAGGACGTGGCCCTGGGAGAGCAGCCCCACCAGGACCGTCTCGAGGAACTCCTCCTCGATGATAACCGACGATCGTATCTCGTCGACTACCAGGTCAATCTCTTCACTTGCCGCTTGGATCGATAACTCTGACGCCATAGTATGGATGGGCAGACAGGTCACCTTAATTGTGACGGTGTGTCGCACCTCACGATACCACGGACCGCGCGGCGTCGTCGCCACTCCGCGACCCGGGAACGACCGCGCGACGCGTCGTGAACGAATGTTCGGGGCGAAACCGGTCAGGACCTGATGCCCCAGATCAGGAGCAACCCGCCGAACAGCAGGAACGCGAGCGCGCCGTAGGACAGTCCGTCGACGGCGACCGCGTACACGCCGTAGGCGACGCCGACGATGAGAATGCCGACCACGACGCTCGCCGCGGCGTGGACGACCTCTCCCCTGACCGTGTCGGTCTGGTCCGAGAGCTGCGAGCCGACGCTGAAGGCGTTCTGCCCGTAGTCGAACGACAGCACCGTCGCCAGCGCGCCCAGCACCAGCAGCGGCAGCGAGTTGCCGAACACGCCGCTCAGGACGACGCCGACGAAGACGATGCCCGTCCCGATAGCGGCCGCGCGCTCGGACTCGAACGCGAACAGGCCCGCGACGACGCCGACCAGGCCGAATGCGCTGACCGCCATCGCCAGCAGCGACGTGGCGCTGGCGACGACTGCCAGCACCGCCGCGACGACCGCCAGGACGCTGCTCACCGTCGCCGGAGAGTGCGTTACCTCGACCGCCCGTACCGTCTCGTCGGCGTGGTCCGTACCTGCCGTGTTTCCGTTGACTCGTTCTGAACTCATCATGCCCACCTCGCTTTCGCTCGATCGATCTGCAGTCGCAGTTTGTCGTCCGGATTCCAGTCGATGACGCGGATGCCGCGCTGCCTGAGGTTGCGGACGCGCGCCGTCCGTTCGGCCCGGGTGAGGCGCTGGCCGACCGTCTGGTCGTTCGTCACGTCGGGGCTCAGCACCGTCACCAGGTGTCCCTTCGAGTCCAACCGACTGGCGACCTCCATCGCGTAGTCGTCTGCCAGCGGCGTGAACAGGAATATCTGGGAGTTGCTGGACAGCCGCCGGAGGACGTGCGTCATCGGGTCGATGTAGCCGCCCTCGGTGTCCTGGCGGTCCGGCGGCCGCGGCGACAGCGCTGGGTGCTGGGCGAACAGCATCCGGGCCCGCTCGCGGTGCTCGCTGCCCGCGCCGGCGTCGTACCAGCACGGGACGGTGTCGAACGCCGCGATGCCGACGAGGTTGCCCTGGTCGAACAGCGCGCCGAACACGTCGCTGGCGGCGTGGACGGCGCTGTCCACGGCGTGGGGTTTGCCCGGCTCGGAGGCGACGTAGGCGCGCTGGCGCGTGTCGAACAGCAGCGTCACCGTCGCCGCCCGCTCCTGGCGGAAGTCGATGGTCGCCAGGTCGCCGGTGCGGGCGACCTGCTTCCAGTTGATCCGGTTCATCGGGTCGCCGGGCAGGTAGTCCCGGACGGAGTGGAACTCCAGGCCCGAGCCGCCCTTCTGGGTGTTCACGTCGCCGGAGTACTGGGTCGTCTGTGCCCGTACCGGCACGTCGTTCGTGACTTTGAGCGACGGCACGCAGGTCAGTTCCGTCTCGGGCGTCAGCAGCGACGTCCGCTCGGCCCCGCCGCTGAAGTCCCGCGAGACGCAGACCACCGGCCACCGGTACTCGCCGCGCTCGACCCGGGCGACGTAGGAGAACGTCGCGCTCGACCCGGGCCGCAGCGCGGTGTGCAGGCGCGGGACGCCGTCGGTGACGACGAAGGCGTCCGGGACGGCGTCGACCAGCCGCAGGTCGGGCAGTATCGAGTCACCCTCGTTGCGGACGGTGACGGTCACCGCTACCTCGTCACCGGGCTGTGGGTCCTCGGCCTCGAGTTCGCGCTCGACGGCGAGCGACTCGACGCGTGGTACCGCCGAGACGCGACCGTAGATGGTGTAGGCGATGCCGACCGTCCCCGCCATCATCAGCGCCGGGGAGAAGGTGACGACGCCGACGCCGACGGCGAACAGCCCGAAGGCGGTGACACCGAGCCACCGGTTGGTGTGGTGGAGCGAGACGTCCTCCAGCGGCCCGTTCGTGTCGAAGTCCGGGATCGAGGAGTCCGCCTCGTTCCAGTTCGTCTCGACGCCCGCTTCGGCGTCGTCGTCACCGGACCGGCCGAATATCCGCTCGAACCGGCTCGGCGGTTCCTCGGTCTCGATGGGGTCGACCTCGATCTCGCCGTAGTCGAGCAGCGCCTCGACGGCCGCGCGGAACTCGGTCTCGAAGCCGCCGTCGTCGCCGTCCTGGACGAGTCCCGTGAATCCGGCCTCGTCGGCCTCGGTCCGCTGGCCCTGGAAGAACGCGGCGGCGTCGGGGTCGCCGGTCCAGTCGCCGGACTCGAGGACCGCCCTGGCCTCCGCGACCGAGCAGTCCTCGCGGTCCTGGACGATGGCGACCCCGAGGCGATCCATGCGCTCTTCGAGGTGTTCGCTGTTCTCCGCGACGCCCTGACGGAGTTCGGTCATCTCGTACAGCATCCGGTCGACCTCGTCGCCGGGGCGCTGGTTGTCCGCCGGTCGCTCGGGGTCGGGCATCACCGTCTCGGTGATTTCGCCCTGGAGTCGGCCCCGGACCGTCAGCGCCGCGGCCAGGAGCGCGGCGACGCCGGCGGCGAAGATGACCTCTGCGCCGAACGGGAACGGGTCCGGGACGGCGATAAGCGCGACGCCGACGACGACGAACAGCAGGCCGATCCCGACGATCAGCCGCTTCAGTATCTCGTCGACGTTCATCGTTCACCTCCCTCGTCCGCGCCGGCGTCGTCGCCCGTCCCGTAGGCCGCCTCGATGGAGCGGAAGACCTCGATGGCTCGCTCCTCGCGGGACTCGGGGTCGCGCTTGCCGTAGCGGACCTCCTCGAACAGCTGCGTGAGCTGTCCGACGTCGTCCTCGTCGAGACCGGCCTCGACGGCCGCCTCGGCGAACTCGCCCGGCGTGGAGCTCTCGGGCCTGGACACCCGAAGCAACGCGGTCATGTCGCGCCACGCGGCGTACACCTCGTTGTCCACGTCGGCGTTGCGCTCCTCCAGTCGGTCGGCCGCGGCGGCCGCGGCGGCCGCCAGGTCGCCGACGTCCGGCTTGCCGAGTTCCTCCTCGTCGTCCTCCTCGACCATCGCGACCGTCTGGTCGCTCGACGCGCGGTAGAGCACCACGGCCGTCGCGACCAGCGCGACGGCGAACACGCCACCGACGACCATCGGCGAGACGTCCGTCGAGACGACGCCCTGTCCGGCCGCGTCGCCGATTCCCTCTACGACGCCCGACTGGCCGTTCTGGCCGTCGAGGGCCGCCGTACAGTCGGTCGTGAGGAAGTACGCCGTCAGCGCCACCGGCGCGATCGCGTACATTCCGAGGAAGGAAGCCCCCAGCGAGTAGCGACGCTTGATCCCGTACAGCACGAGGCCGAAGAAGCCGAAGTAGCCGAGTCCGCCGTACCACTTCGAGAGCGGTTCCACGCAGGTCGAGGTCTGTGCGATGAACCCGTCCGAGCCTCCGCCCTCCCCCATGTCGATACTGCCGTTGGTCTCCGACGTCGAGTCGTTCAGGCCACCGGCCTGGCCACCCGATTGGCCGATTTCGAGCCCGCCCGACGCGGTGCCGGTCCCGAAATCGACGGTAGTCTGGATGGTCGCCGCCCCCATCGCGATGGCCACGATGCTCACCACCCCGATAGCAACGACTCGCGCCGTGTCACGTGACACGTAGTCCATACACCGATGTGTTGACACCCGGTTATATGTTTGTTCGGATTGTTTTCATCCAGTTGGCAGTCGATCACCGGAACGATCGGCGCTGGTCGAACTCGGGTGACCCTGTCCGGGGGAAAAGTATTTTCCCCAACGGTGTGAGCTACCCTCATACACCCGGGGATCAAAGGTTATGAAACGACGACAATTCCTCACGACGACGACAGTGGCGGCATCGACGATCGCGGTGGCCGGCTGTGGCGGCGGGAGCGGCTCCAGCGAACCACAGGGCGAGGTCACCGCGGAGGTGACGCTGACCGAGGGCGAGGCCTTCGACCCGCTTCGGGTCCACGTCGCCGAGGGTGAGGCCGTCAGGTGGATCAACGAGACCGGTGAACAGCGGACCGTCCGGGCGAACACCGAAGTCGACAACTCGAACGAGTGGGAACTGGACCTGGCCATCGCGGCCGGAGAGTCGGGCGCCCACACGTTCCAGAGCTCCGGCGTGTACTCCTACCACGACGCCCAGGACACGCACTTCCTGATGTGTGGCGCCGTCGCCGTCGGTGACACGAGCGAGGACGACGTCGGATCGCTCCCCTGCGAATAAGCCGCGACCGTACCACTTCTCGCGGTCCCGCACTCCGTCGAGCAGCCGTCCGGCAGGCCGACGGAGCGTTTATACACCCCGCTACACAACGAAGCCGCCAATGAGAGACGGCCGCGGACGCGACGGATCCGGTTCGGGGACGACGACGCGACGGCAGGTCCTGGCGAGCGCCGGCGCGCTCACCCTGAGCGGCCTCGCGGGTTGCTCGTCCGACCCGGACGACGTCAAACACGCCACGGACGTGTTCGGTCACGCCTTTCCATACGCCACCGAGAGCGTCCAGCTCAATCCCTGGCTGTCGGGCTCGTACCCCTGGCACTTCTACACGATGCTGTTCGAGGTCCAGTCCGTCCAGCGGCCCGGCGGCGAGCGTCGACTGGGCGACGTCGTCGAGGACGTCGCCATCGACGGGACGACTGCGGCGGTGACCTACAGCGACGAATTCTCCTGGTGGAACGGTGAGCCCGTGACGGCGCGCGACCAGTGGGTGTACGAGCGGATCCAGTCGGCCGTGAGCGACGAGGACCGGCCGGCCGTGACGCTGGGCGACGAGTACACCCTCGTCTACGAGTTCGACCGCGCACTCGCCGAACCCCTGGTCCTGTCCCACGTCGTCGGCGGCGCCGTCAACACGCCGGCGTGGCTGTTCGAACAGTGGGTGGACCGCCTGGACGCCGCGTCGACCTCGGCGACCCGCGAGGACGTCGTCTCGGAACTCCACGAGTGGCGCGTCTCGCTCGAGGACGCGGCGGAGAAGGGGGTCGGGTGCGGGCCCTACGAGCTCGTGGAGGCGTCGATGAACCGGCTGATGCTCGAGCGCTTCGAGGACCATCCCCGGGCCGACGACATCGCGATCCCGACGCTGTGGTTCCCCGTCGTCCAGTCGGTGTCCCTCGACAAGTTCGTCCAGCAGGGGACGCTCGACGGCGGCAGTGGCCTGTTGACGGGGCTGAAGGGGTCGCCCGCGGACAACGTCGACCAGATCGCCCGGTACCCGACGACCGGCGGGACGAAACTCGCCCTCGACTGGCGGAACGCCCACCTCGGTCGGCTGGCGGTCCGGCGCGCGTTACTCGCGGCCCTCCCGCTCGACGACGTCGTCGACGTGGGCGGGTTCGGCGAGGCGACGACGCGACAGACGGGGATGGCGACGCCAGCCGAACGGCGCTGGCTCGACGAGGACGTGCTGGGCGACCTCCGCGAGTCCCCCGTCGAGTCCGACACCGAGCGCGCGGCGGAGTACATGCGCTCGGCGGGGTACACGCGCGACGACGGCGACTGGTACGACCCCGACGGCGAGTCGGTCTGGTTCCGCCTCCGCACGCCCATGTGGCCGGACTGGAAGGCCAGCGCCGAACTCGTCGACCAGGCGCTGACCGAGTTCGGGTTCGACGTCGACTTCTCGCAGATCCCCGCTCCGCGGCTGGTCACCGACGTCGACACGCACAACTTCGACGTGTTGCTGTGGCCCAGCGACGGGAGCCCCCACACGCTCTACGACGTCACGGCGACTGGGACGACCGCACTCGGCTACGGCGTCACCGACCCGGCGACGGAGACGTCGGCCCACGGCAAGCCGGTCGAGGTCACGATTCCGGCGGCCGGTGGAGACGACGAGCGGACGGTGAACCTCGTCGACCAGTGGCGCCGACTCGGGAGCCAGTCCGACCGGGAGACGACGGCCGACGCGGTGGCCGCGTTCGCCCGGTGGTGGAACCACGCCCTGCCAGATATCCACGTCGCGACGAGCGTCAGCGGGACGTGGGGGAACACGCGCGACTTCGAGTGGGTCGGTGACGACGACGCCTACCGGACCGCGGGCCCGGAGAACCAGTCGGCGTTCTACGCGCTGAAGCACGGGCTCGTCCGGCCGGGAGACAGCTAAAAAGCACGGCAGTCCGGGACGCCCCCGGAATCGACGGCGCGTATCGCAGTGGTAGTGACAGCCTGTCTGGTCCGTTCGATTCGACGAAAGTTCCGATCCGAGCCGCTGGAGTCGGACCGACGTCAGCGGTCCATCTCGGAGTCGTAGCTGGCCTGGGCGATACCGCCCAGCGTGACGGTGTCCGTGATGTTGAAGCTCCGCTCCCAGTCCAGGGCGTCGTCGTCCTCCCCGGGCCAGTCGAAGTCGCGGACGTTCGCCCACTCGCCGTAGGTGTACTGGTGGAACGCGAACTTCGGCACGTAGTAGTTGTAGTACCGGGCACACGTCCGGAAGCGCTCCTGGAGCTCTTCTTCCGAATCGGCGGGCTTCCGGATGTTCTCGACCACTTCGGCCATGTTCACCTCCTCGTAGTCGGTGACGCCCTCGAGGTCGGGCTGCTGCCCGGCCTGGTCGGGGGCCTCGATTGAGCCCACCTTGGTCGGCAGATGGGCCTGCACGACTTCGCCCTTGATGGTGAACTCGTCGTCGGGGTCGACGGCGCGGCGGTCCGACCCGGTAGCGTTGGGGTCGCCGCCGAGCAGCGACGCGTTGTCCCACCACGCGGCCTGGGACTTGTAGTAGCCGAAGCGGGTCGGCTGGTTGTACCAGTGGATCGAGGTGTCGAAGTTCGGCTCTTCGTTGTTGAACGTGTCCAGGTTGTTCGACCACGTCCCCCAGTCCTGCTGGGTGAACGTCGCGTCCACGCCGAAGTTGCGGAGTTGCTGCCGGATGGTCTGGCCGGCACCGATCCAGTCCTCGATGTTCGAGGTGATGAGGACGTCGAGCTTGAAGTCGTTGCCGTCGGGGTCGACCCAGATGTTGCCGTTCTTCGTGTAGCCCGCCCGCTTCATGTACTCGTTGGCGGTCTCGACGTCGGCCTCCTTCGGCCAGGAGTGGAGGCTGTTCAGGAACTCCTCGGAGAACGTCGACTCGGAGTGGGCGTCGAGCATTCCGGTGTCGTGTTCGAGCGGGACGGAGCGCTGGTCGCCCCAGCCGTTCGCGCCCACGACGTTCCAGTCGATGGCCGTGACGAGCGCCCGTCGGACCCACAGCCGTCCGAGGTGCGGGTTGTTCCAGTTGAACCACCACGAGTCGCCGCCGTTCGGGCGCAGATAGGTGGTGACGTTGTCGACGTGGTCCGGGAGGCTCTCCGGATTCCAGGTGTTGTTGGGCGTGATGGACCCGGCGTGGACGTCGATGGCGCCGTTGTTCGCCAGCGTCTGCTCACGGTCCTCGTTACCGAACTGGAGCTGGAGTTTGGGGATGTTGATGTGCTCGCGGTGGGGATGTGGCGACTCGGCGTCCTCGTCGCGGAGCCGGAGGATGGCGCGGTCGGAGCCGATGTCGTCGGTCGAGCGGAGTTCGTACGGGCCCGTCCCCCAGCCGTTCTCGGCCAGCCGTTCGAGCGAGACGCGGTCGCCGCGGACGTTGCTGATGACCTCGTTGTACCGCTCCTGGGTCCCGGCGGCGTCGAACTCCCGTAGCTTCGGGTCGCTCCACTCCTGCGGGAGCGGCGGGTCGCCGTCGGTCGCCGCCGCCTCGTCGGCGAGCAGCGGTTCGTTCGCCGGGTCGTCGTCCGCGCCCTCGACCTCGGCTCTGGCGTGCCAGAAGTGGTAGCGCCACTGGCTCTCGGCCTCGGCACGGTGGATCTGGCCCTCCTGGAACTTGTTGCCCTCGACGAAGTAGCGCACCTTGTCGTACTTGTACCGGGTCTCGGCGTCGTTGGGCTCGCCGTTCCAGAACGTGGAGCGCTCGTCGTGGGTGTTCCACAGGTCGTAGGGCGGTTCGACCTCCCAGTCCTTGATCCAGGTGACGAGGCTGATCTCGTCTTTCCCCTGGACCCACGGCGCGTCGAACGTCGCGTCGTCGCCGTGGAGGCGCTTCGACGTATCGTGGGAGTTCGACATGCCGTGCAGTTCGGACATGAACAGGTCGCCAGTGGTGTTGTCCTGTGGCGTGTGGGGATTCCAGTCGAAGGTGTCCGGCGTGTTCAACACGAACACGCGGACGGTGTCGGTCATCCGGTTGCTCGGATCGGGCGTCGAGTCCCCGTCCGTGGTCGTCGACTCGTCAGTGTCCGATTCGCTCGTGGCGGGTTCCGTCTCGGTTCCCTCGGACCCCGACTCCGGACAGCCGGCCAGTGCTGCCGCACTCGATCCAGCTACCAGTTGCGCGTACCGTCGTCGCGACAACTTCTCGCGGTTATTGTCAGTTTCCCGCATGCTACCTACGTTCAGCCAATATTATATAAAAGTACCCGATTCTTTCACGATCTTTGACGGCGGTACTAGTACCGACGACCCAAACTTTGAAATAATCTCCCGTGGCAGCACTCACCGATGAAGCGATCACTCGAACGGGCGAACGCGGAGGCCACGGGCGCGAAACGATATCTGCTCGCCGCGTATTACTTCCTGGCGAACAACATGTCCATCGTGGCCGTGCTCGTCGGCATCGCCATGATGGCGTTCGGCGCCACAGTCCTCTCGGGTCGCCCCGGCTTCCTGTTCGGGGCCGACGGACCGCTGAACGTGCTCGCCCACGGCGTCTTCGCGGGGATGTTCGGCGTCTGGGGCGCGACGGTCGTCCTCCTCGGCGTCCTCGCGTACGGTGCCCTCTGGCTCAACCAGTTCGTCGCACGGATCCAGACCGATTCGTCGGCCGAGTCCGACGCCGACACCGAGCCCGAATCCGACCTCGACGCCGAACTCAACTCCTTCTAGTCCCGCCGGGCACAGGTCCGGAGGACGACGCCACTTCCGAGGGCGAACGCAGCGCTCCCGGCCACGTTCATCGTGACTACCACGTACAGCGCCGAGTCACTGTCGGCGACGAACAGGTAGGGGACCTGTATCAGCAGGAACACCACCGCGAACGCGAAGAGGACCACGAAGTAGTGCTGCCGGTCGCACAGTTCCGCCACCAGCCGCTCGCGCGACTCGTTCCCGCTGCGGGCCTCCTGATTCATGTCAGTTGGTCACCCGGGGGAGCGTAAAAAGATACCGAGGCCGGCTACCCCACTCCGGACGGGCCAGGCGATCGCTTCGGTGGTCCGTGGCAGCGACAAAAAACGGAATCCGGTATCCGACCGACTACGCTTCGTCGTCGTCGTCGCGCGTCAGCTTGTAGCCCGCGAGCGCACCGGCGCCCGCCACTGCCGAGCCCACGCCCAGACCGGGGCCGACGGCCGACGTCGACTCCGTCTCGGTGTCGGCGTCGGCGTCCGACCCGCTCTCCGCTGTCGCCGTCGACTGCTCGGCGTCGAGCGACAGTTCGACCGTCGTCCCGCCGTCCGAGAGCGTCGCCGTCGTCGACGCATCCGCGCCCTCGTAGCTTGCGGTGACCTCGTACTCGCCTTTGAACGCCCAGGAGGAGTACACGCCCTGGTCGTTCGTCTCGCCGCTGTTCTCGGTCCACCACTCGTCGAAGACCAGATTCATGAACTGCTCACCGTGGGGTCGGAGCCCCCAGTTCGAGTCGAAGAGGGCACCGGTCGGCCGCCAGTGGTCGCCGGCCCAGAAGCCCCAGTTCACGAGGCCCTCGACGGCCTCGTGGCTGAAGCAGGCGATCAGGAAGTCCCTGAGGTAGTCCGCCTGCCAGTCGACCTGTCGCTGGTCGTCGCGACTGTCGATCTGGATGTCGAACTCCGTGATGAGGATCGGCAGATCCAGCTCCCCGAACTGGTCGAACGTCGAGAGCACCTCCTTGGGCGGGGTCACGTTGCCGTTGGAGAACTGGACGTGGCCCATGAAGCCGACGCCGTCGACGGGCGCGCCCTCGTCGACCAGGCGCTGGACGAACTCGAGGTGCTGGTCGCGGAGGAAGTCACCCGCGACGTTGCCCATCTCGTTGGTGTAGAGGCCGGCGTCGGTCGCCTCGGCTGCGGTCGACCACCACTCGAGGGCCGCGTCCCAGCCGAGACGGTCACGGATGTTGCTCTGCCACATCGGGTGGTTGTGCATGTCCCAGTCTGTGACCTGCCCCTCGAACTCGGCGGTGTGGCTCTCGATCTTGGAGAGGATCTCGTCCTGCAACTCGCTATCCGAGAGGCCCTCGCTGACGTCCATCCCGCCACCGTTGGCGCCGCCGTACTCCTCCCATACCAGGTAGTGCCCGCGCGTCGGAATCTCCTTGTCGTTCAGCCACTGGACGGCCTGTCTGGTGGCCTCCTTGTCGATGTCCCAGTCGCCGCCCCAGGCCGGCCACTTCATCCCGTTCTCGACGACGGCCTTGTTGAAGTTCTCCAGGAACCGAGCGCGGTACACGTCGTCGTCGTCGCCGTCACCGGTGATGTGCTCGACGGAGACGGCGCTGCCGAAGTCGAACTCGTGGTCCTGCATCGCGACGTCGACGCTCGCCCCGGGGAGCGGGTTCCCGTCGGCGTCGACGACGGAGACGTCCAGCGACGCCTTCCGGAGTTCCTCGATGCGCGCGTACGCGTCTTCGCGCCACGTGGCACCCTCGGACCGACCGTCGTAGTCGAAGATGGGGTGCGAGTGCTGGCCGACGGGAAGGTCGCCGACGGCGACGTCCGTGGCGCTGTAGTCGATGAGCGCGAGCCCACCGAAATCGAGGTTCTGTTGCGTGAAGCCGGTCCAGAACTCCATGTACGGCTCGTGGTTCGACCCCTCGGGCTTCTCGCCGACCTCGATGGGGAAGTAGTATCGTTCCCAGGACCCGGTCGGCTCGATCAACGCCCCTTCCGCGACGAAGTTCTCGTCCCCGTAGGCCGTCTCGCCGCCGGAGTTCTCGTAGCGGTACTTGAACCCGGCCTGTATCTGAGCGTCGCTGGTCTCGCTCCGGACGTGAGCCACGCCCAGGAGCACGTCGCCGGCCTCGAACTGGCCGTCGGGGATGATCCCCTGGTAGGAGTACGTCCAGTTGTTCTCCGGGTCCTCGTTGATCTCGACGCGTTCGGCCTGCGTGAAGGGAACGTTCACGTCGTCCACGGTGAACGTCGACGAGCTGCTCCCCCCTGGGCCGACGTTGTCGAAGGTCTCGATGGTCACCTGCTCGTCCGGTTCGTAGACGAACTCACCCTCGGGGAGGCCCCGGAACTGGGTGAGGATCTGTCGAAGCGTCTGATAGTAGCCGTCGATCGAGTCGTCTTCCTGTGCAGCGCCCACCCTGGCCGCTCCCGGCAGGGCGCCGAGTGCGCCCAGCGCCGCGAGCGAACCGATGAACGTCCGTCGGTCGCTGCCGATGTCCGCGCGTTCGTTTGTCATCTGTGGTTCACCCGTTCTTTCTATTATTACGCCAAATATGTACTGGATAATTGCAGCGTAGCTACTGCGAAAATTGCACGATCGAGAGTCGTGTTGGCGAATATCGAAGGTGGATGTCGGCGGCCGTCTCGCGGTGGATCCGAGTGGGGCTTCAGGTCCTGCCTTCCCGCGCGTCAGGTCGACCTCCCGCGGGTCAGGCCCGGGGGTACGTCTCGGCCTCGGCGAGCACGTCCGACTCCCCGAGGTCCCAGTCCGCCAGGTAGTCGGCCTCGGCGGCGACGAGTTCGCCGAACAGATCACGCGATTCGTCTGGCGTCAGCGTCTGGACCTGGGAGTCGATCGAGAAGCCTTCGAACGCCCTGTCGACGTCCCCCTCCCGTGCGGCCTCGATGATCGTCTCGATGGTGTCGACGTGGCCCTGGAGCAGACTCCGGACAGGTCGCGGGAAGCCGCCGGCGGCGACTGGCTTGACCTGGCCCGCGCGGACGACGGCGTTCGTCTCGACGACCGGACCCTGCTCGATATCCGAGATCTGGCCGGTGTTGGGCAGGTTGACGTTCGTGACGTACGGGCCGTCGCCGGTGAGCCCCTCCAGGATGTCGAGGAACTCCTCGCCGGAGGGTTCGAGTTCGAACTCCTTCTCGCCCTCCAGCCAGGCCTCGACGTCCGTGGTCTGGTCGGACTCGGCCGGCGTCCAGTGTTTCGCCCGGTAGTCGGCACCGGTGCGCTTGACGCCCCAGTGGTTGAGCGTCTCCTGGCCGCCCTGGATGAACGAGGTGGCGTACTCGACGAGGTGACGGTCGCCCGCCGCGGGCAGAACGCCGAACCGGCGGAACAGCTCCCAGGTGACCTGCCAGTTGTCGGTGAAGACGCTCTCGTCTGCCAGGTCTTCCCAGGTGAACCGTCTGTTTCCGCGTTCGCCGTCTTTCAATTCCTCGAGCAGCGGCCAGAGGTCGACGCCCTTGCAGCGGGCCTCGTCGACCCACGTGAAGTGGTTGATCCCCTTGACGTTCACGTCGACGTCGGCGCGCTCCGCGTCCATCCCGAGTTCCTCCTCGGCGAGCATGGCGAGGTGCCACCGCGTCCCGAGTACCTCGTGGCAGAGCCCGAGCGCGTTGATGTCGGGATACTCGTCGTACAACGCGCGCGTGACGAAGTGAACTGGGTTGGTGTAGTTGAACACCCAGGCGTCGGGGCAGTGCTCGCGGATCGCAGCTGCGAAGCGCCGGTACACCGGGATGGTCCGCATCGCCCGGAAGATGCCGCCTGGACCGATCGTCGCCGACACGGCCCCGTAGATGCCGTACTCCCTGGGAATGGACAGGTCGTGGACGAACGTCTCCCGCGGGTCGTACTGGGTCGAGAGGATCACGACGTCGGCGCCGGCGAGCGCCGTCTCCAGCGAGCTGACCGCCTCGTAACTCCAGTCGGCGGTGGCGTCGTCGTCTGCCTGAACCCAGTTCCCGAACTCTGCGTTGAGCCGGGCGCTCTCTTCGTTCGTGTCGTACAGCCGAACGTGTCCGTCGAACTCGGAGAGCGCCAGGTCGCGGATCAGGTTGGGGGCCCACTGCCGGCTCCCGCCCCCGACGTACGCGATCGTGAGGTCGTCACCGTCCAGACCGCCGTCTGCGTCGAAAGACTCGATTGTCACGTCCGTTCGATGGCGACCGGGAGAGTAAATAACTGTGGTCACCGTCACAGACGGCCCGGTCGACGCGCGCACCGCCGGTCGGTGGCCACGACCTGGCGACCCCACACCTTCGATATTCCACCTACGAGAACGAATTCGAGGACAAGTAGAACAGTACCGGATCCTACTAGACCCCCGTTCTGTTTCGCAGAACGACCGCTACCACACACTCCAAATTTCTCTGCCGAGATTCGGCGACAGCTGCGACAGAAAATCCCGCCACGAGCGCGTATAACCCGGTAATTGTGAATGCCCCCCAGATATCACAGATTGATTATCACGATCTATCCATCTGAAAGATGAGCCGACAGTCAGGGGCAGCGGGATAACGGGCCTAAGGGCGTTATTGTGGTCGCGACGTAGCCGCCGGCCAGTGATCGACGGCTGAGGGCCTGACTCACCGTTCTAGCGCCGTCGAGATCTCCTCGAGACACCTCCCTCGCAGTATCGTTCCGCTTCGCTGAACATGTCATGCGATGAAATACCACATCACGCCCATGGATAGAGAATAAGATTCTGTATCGTAGAACAACGATCGTCAGGAAAGACGAGGTCGGACGGTGGGCGACGGATCACTCTCCCGCCGTTCCGCGACGACTCGTCTCCGGTCCGAGCGCGACGGTAGTAGCCGTATCAGCGCACTATTTGAGGGAGGACCGTAAAGGACCGTGCATGAATCTGGAAATCCCGACGCGATTCGCCGACCGAGACTGGGAGCGAGCCGTCGACGGCGGACCGCTGCGGTTCGCCGTCGTCGGGCTCGGCTGGTTCGGCCGGGACGTCGCCCTCCCGGCCATCGAAGATTCAGACTACTGTGAAGCGACGGCGGTCGTCAGCGGATCCGCCGAAAAGGCCTCGTCGGTGGCCGAGGAACGCGGACTCGACGCCGCGCTCACCTACGAGGAGTACGCCGACGGGGAGCACGCCGAGGCATACGACGCCGTCTACGTCGTCACGCCGAACGCGCTCCACCTCCCGCACGTGGAGACGGCGGCGACTCTCGGCAAGGACGTCCTCTGCGAGAAACCCCTGGAGGCGACCGCCGAGCGCGCCGAACGCGTCGTCGATGTCTGCGAAGAGGCCGGGGTCCGCCTGATGACGGCCTACCGCATGCAGACGACGCGGTCGGTCCGGTGGGTCCGCGACCAGATCGACGCGGGCGTGATCGGTGACCCCGTCCAGTTCGCCGGCGAGTTCTCCTTCAACATGCTCGCCGGCGGCGGCGACCCGGACCAGTGGCGACTCGACCCGGACCTGGCGGGCGGCGGCGCGCTGATGGACGTCGGCGTCTACCCGCTGAACACCGCTCGGTTCGTCCTCGACGCCGACCCGGTGGCGGTCCACGCGACTGCAATCGAGAACCCGCCCGAATTCGACGGCGTCGACGAGCACGTCAGCTTCACGCTGGAGTTCCCCGACGACGTCACGGCGCAGTGTACCGCGAGTTACGGCGCGAGCGGCGCGAACCACATGACCATCGTCGGGACCGACGGACGCATCACTGTCGACCCGGTGTTCGACGTCGACGCCGACCGTCGGATCACCATCGCGCGCGACCACGGCGAGACGACGGTCGACGTGACCGAACCCCCGGAGATGGTCGAAGAGTTCGACTTCTTCGCGACGGCCGTGCTCGGCGACCGAGACATCGGGCCGGACGGCCGCCACGGCCACTTCGACCTGCGCGTGACGGAGGCCGTCTACGAATCCAGCGACGAGGGTCGCCGCGTCGATCTGTAGCGTCCGGTCCCGAAATCGGCAGCCGACGTTCCCACTTCAGTCGTTCGCGAGCGCTTCTTTGACCGCGTCGTAGGCTGGTTTCGGGTCGTTGCCGGCGTCGAACAGCAGCGGGTCGTCCGTGAGATCGCCGAACCACGTCGGGATCCACGAGTCCGAGTCCCGGACGCCCCAGACGACGACGGTGTCACAGCCGGTCTCCTGGCAGACCTCGACGATGTCGCGGTAGAACTCGGCCTGCAACTCGTGGCGCGCGGCCTCGTCGCCGGGGTCGTCCTCGGGGAGGTACGCGACGTCCATCTCCGTAATCTCGACGTCGAGCCCCAGGTCCTGGAATCGGCGGATGTTCTCGGCGACGGACTCGGGGTCGGGCTTCTCGTGGAGGGCGTGCATCTGGAGGCCGACGCCGTCGATGGGGACGCCCCGGTCCAGCAACCGCTCCAGGAGGTCGTAGATAGCGTCGGACTTCTCGTTGACCCCGTCGGCGCCGTAGTCGTTGTAGAACAGGTCGGCGTCGGTGACCTCGCTCGCCCACCGGAACGCCTTGTCCAGGTACTCCTCGCCCATCGCTTCGTACCACACCGTCTCGCGCATCGAGCCGTCGTCGGCGACGGCCTCGTTGACGACATCCCAGGTGTCGACTTTGTCCCGGTACCGGCCCGCGACGGTGTGGACGTGGTCCCGCAGGAACGCCTCGAGCTGGTCGTCCGTGTAGTCCCACTCCTGGAACCACTCGGGTGTCTGGTTGTGCCAGACGAGCGTGTGCGCCCTGACCCGCATGTCGTTGGCCCGGCCGAAGTCGACGACCGCGTCGGCGTCGTGGAAGTCGTAGGTGTGTCGCGACGGCCGCAGCGGCCCCATCTTCAGCGCGTTCTCGGCGGTGATGGTGTTGAACTCCCGCCGGAGCGTCTTCTTGTAGCCGGGGTCGCTCCGGAGCGGCGCGGCGCTCACCGCCGCACCGACGTCGAATCCGCGTTCCGTGCCGACCGTTCTGAGGGTGTCGTTCTCTGGCATAGAGTTACTCTCGCCGGTAGTTGGATAAAATTAGTGGTGCCGGCGCGAGTGGACGGTATTCCCAGTATCCATTACTCGCGAGGTCTTCCCCAGACGACATTTACAATCTTAGTATTGTAATGGGACTCGGCGTCCGTCAACTGACTGCGCGGTGCGGCCGGTTGGTCCCAGTGATGGGGGAAGGGAGACGACATCACTGAAAATTATTCACTGGATAATTAGGTATCTCGACTAGTCACAGAAGTCAGTAACACCGACTGTCGTGATCAGATCGCTGTGCGTCGGCGCCCCCTCGACGAGCCGGGCGTCACAGGACCAGGGACGGCGATAGCGGACGGATGACGTTCGATCCGTCAGCGGTCGATCCGAACGATAGCGGATCCGCTCGAGCCCGTACAGTCGTAGGGAACCGACTCCGTGGAGTCTGACCGGAGAACGCCCAGACTGTTCGCAGGATAGCGATTGCAACCGTATCCAGTCTGCTGTGAAACTGGTCGAGGGATGGACAGTCTCCGGGGTGGCCCCGCTCTCGCCGTCAGGGTCCCTGGCGAGGGGCGGAGTGACGACACTCGTCGACAACTGAAGAGCGCTCGCGCGCCGTGGTTCGGAGAGTCACCGAGGTAATGCATCGTGTCCCCCGGGAGCGGTACCGGCATCCTATCTATACAATTCCGTATATGTATCTGGAACTGGTACGTTTCGCCGTTCTCGACCGCGTGAGTGCCCCGACGCTGAAACGCAATCGGTGACTGACCGACGACGTCACACCGACTACCAGTGTTCGAGACGGGGCGGGCCGCCTCGACGTCGACGGTTGGCGTGCGGACCGACGTCCGACACACCAGTGAGAAAACACAACAGTTTTTCGCGTTCTCCTCGATTTTCGGGTAGATGGTCGGTTCCGACAGGGTCAGACTGGTCTTCGCCGTCGTCTCCGTTGTCTTCGCGGCGACGCTCCTGGTGAGTTACGCGGCGCCCCAGGTCACCGGCGACGAGCTCCGCGACGAATCGAGCCTCGAACGCGCCTTCGAAACCGGGGACCGCGACCCGATCGTCGAACCCCGCGAGAACATCACCGTCATCGCGACGGACTCGACGGCGTTCGTCACCGACGAGGGGTCCGGTCCCCGCGAGCGCGCGGAACTGGTCGCCCTCGCCCCCGACGGGAGTATCTACTACCACAACAACTCACACACGCGTTACTGGGACGTCGACCCCGTCGCCGGAACCGACGCGACCGTGGAGTACGTCTACGCCGACCACCTCGACGCCGACGAGTGCGACGCAGAGACGGTCTGTACGCGCAACGGCGTCGAGCGCGTCAACCTCACCACCGGCGACGTGACCGACGTCTACAGCCGGATCACGCCCGGAAAGCACTCGACCCGGTGGCACGACGTCGACCGGATCGACGAGCACCGACTCCTCGTCGCCGACATCGACCGCGACCGCGCCTACGTCGTCAACACGACGACCCAGCTCGTCGAGTGGGAGTGGGACGCCCAGGCCGACTTCGACACCGACAGCGGCGGCCCCTACCCCGAGGACTGGACGCACCTGAACGACGTCGAACTCGTCGAAATCGACGGCCGCGACGTCGTCATGATCAGCCTGCGCAACCAGGACCAGGTCGTCTTCGTCGATATGGAACAGGGGCTCATGGACGAGTGGACCCTCGGGAGCGAGGACGACTACGACACGATATACGAACAGCACAACCCCGACTTCGTCCCCGCCGAGCGGGGCGGGCCAGCCGTCGTCGTCGCCGACTCGGAGAACGGCCGCGTCGTGGAGTACCAGCGCGAAGACGGTGACTGGGAGCAGTCCTGGTCCTGGGAAGACCGCCGCCTCCAGTGGCCCCGCGACGCCGACCGACTGCCGAACGGCAACACGCTCGTCACCGACTCCAACGGGAATCGAGTGATCGAAGTCGCCCCCAACGGGAGCGTCGTCTGGAGCGTCGACGTCGGCTTCCCGTACGAGGCCGAACGCCTGGGGACCGGCGACGAGAGCGCGGGCGGCGAGAGCGCCGCCAGTCTGGACCTGACGAGCCGCGAACCGTCCGCCGACTCCGGGACCGAGCAGGCGTCCCAGTCGGTCCTCGACCTGTTGCCGAAGCCGGTCGTCAACGGAATCATCTACCTGCTCCCCTCATGGGTCGGTCCCCTCCAGATCGTGGCCGCGGTGGGTCTGCTCGTGGCCGTCCCGCTCTGGGCGCGCCACGAGTGGCGCCGGGCCGACCTGCAGGTCGACCTCCAGTCACCACTCGACGTCCGCCGCCGATGAGCTACCGCCTGTTCACCCGCTCGGCCGACCGGTTCCATCGACTGCAGGTCCCCCTCGACCGGCGGGACCGCCCCTGGCTCGGCGGCGCGCTGCTCGTGGGCCTGGTCGTCGCGGGCCTCTACCTCGCGCTCAACCAGTACCCCGCCTACGGGGCGGGACTGTACACGCTCACGGCCGACGAGATACGCGCGGCGGGCTACGGACTGCCGGAGACGATACCCCACTACACCGCCGAGGGCGTCCCCTTCGCCTACCCGCCGCTGGCGTTCTACGCGCTCGCCGTCCTGCGGGACCTGGGGGCCGGCGCGTTCGCAGCGGCACGGTTCGTCCCGCCGCTGGTCGTCGTCCTCGCCCTCGTCCCCGCCTACCTGCTGGGCAGGGACCTGCTCGACGGCCGTCCCCGGGGGGCGGCCGCAGCAATCCTCGTCACGGTGAACCCGCAGGTCCTGGAGTGGCACGTCAGCGCTGGCGGACTCGTCCGCGCGCCGGCATTCCTGCTCGCGCTCTCGGGTGCGTACGCCGCCCTCCGGATCTTCCGCGACCGCGACCGGGAGTGGGTGGCAGTCGGACTCCCGCTGTTCGCGCTCGTCCTGCTGACTCATCCGACGTACGCGCTGTTCGTCGTCGTGACCTACCTCGTGTTCTGGGCGGGCTACGACCGCTCCGTGCCCGGCCTCCTCGACGGCGCCGTCGTCGGCGTCGGCGGCCTCGTCCTCACCGCCCCGTGGTGGCTGACCGTCGCCTCGCGGTTCGGGTTCGACGTGTTCACGTCCGCCGCGGGGACCCACGGCGGCGTCGGCGGCGGCCTGTTCGCGGCGCTGTCGGGCGTCTCGACGTGGTCCCTCCTCGTCCTCGCCGCTGGCGCCGTCGCCGTCCTCGGCGGCTGGCGAGTGATCGGAGTCTGGCTCCTCGCCGCCGAGTTCCTGTTCAAACAGCCCCGCTTCGCCTACACCGTGGGCGCGTTCGCGTTCGTCGGCGCGGCGGTCGTCCTCGTCGACAGGGGTAGCTCGTGGTCGCCGACAGTCAGGGAGCACCGACGGGAACTGGCGATGGTCGCGCTCGTCGTCGTCGCGACGGCCGGTGTCGGTGCCGTCGGCTACGAGTTCGACGAGCGGACGGGCGACACGACGCCGGCGTTCGTCGACGACGCGGACGTCGCGGCGATGGAGTGGGCCGGCACCGAGACGTCGCCGGATGCCACGTTCGTCGTGCTCGGCGACGCGGCAGAGTGGTTCCCGGTGGTGGCCGACCGGACCATCCTCCTCGGCCCGTGGGGGATGGAGTGGCGCGAGCCGGCCACCTACGAGCGCCACCTCGGCACGTACGTGAACGCGTCGACGTGCCAGTCGGCCGGCTGCGTGGAACGGTGGACCGCCAGCGTCGAACAGGAGCCGGACTACCTCTACGTCCCGAAGGGCCACTACACCGTCCGCGGCTTCGACCAGGCGAACTTCGGCACGCTCGACCGGTCGCTCGCCCATCGCGAGCGGTACGAGCCGGTGTTCGAGAACGAGGGCGTCGTCGTCTTCCGGGTCCGCGACGTCGGCGACGGTGGCGGTGGTGTGGGTGGCAGTAGTGCTACCGGGAACGGCGACGGCTAGATGGAGTGGACTCGCGAGGCGACGGCGACGGCCCCCGTGGCCAGGACGAGTCCGGCGACCACGTCGGTCGCCCAGTGGATGCCGAGGTACATCGTCGCGAGCGCGACGAGCACGGCGAGAACCGATGCCACCGGCAACCAGCGCGGATAGATATCGCGCGTCCGGACGGCCAGCAACGCGACGGTCGCAGACAGCGAGGTGTGCAGCGAGGGGAAGACGTTCGTGTTCGTGTTGATCTCGCTCGTCAGCAGCTGGAACCGCGGCAATGCGTCGTACAGCAACGACTGGACCATGTCGGGCATGTAGTTCCGGGGGCCGTAGGCGATAAAGAGTACGTAACAGACCAGGCCGACGCCGTAGTTGACGACGTAGGCCGTCGCAGTCGCGCGGAGGTATCGCTGGTCCTCCAGAGCCAGATACGCCACCAGCGGGAAGGTGACGAGGAAGGCGTACCCGTAGACGTAGACGTAGCCAAGCACCGTGGTGACGGCGGGCGTCCCGAGCGACTGGAACCAGGCGACGAACTCGCCCTCGACGGCGTAGATGGCCGCCGTGACGTTGACGCCGACGAGCCAGGACAGCTCCAGGCCGACGTCACGGACGACGGCGTTGATCGCGAGGACCACCGCGAGCGCGACGATCGGTCCGAGGGCGCCGCGAACGCGGCCGCGCAGCGTCCACCGGAGCCGCCGGAGTCGCTCCGGACCGACGACGGCTGCGGCGGTCGTCACCAGCAACAGGCTCACTGCGGTCACCACCTCCACGACGACGGCCAGCAGCCCCATCTCAGACCCCCAGCAGTCGGCCCTGCTCGTCGTACTGGTAGCCGGCCTCACGGAACGCCGCCCGGGCCTGGGCGTCGTCGACTTCCCCCGCGGCCCCGATGAACGGAGTGATCGGGTCTCGGCCGCGCCAGGTCAGGTCGTCGGTGACCCAGTCGGTGCGTGCCAGTGGCGAGATGGCGGGGGCGGCGAACGTCGAAAAGACGGACTGCACCAGGTGGCGTCTGTCGACGAGCTGTGCGATGAGCTGTCGAAAGCGGGGGTTCGCGTACGGCGCCCGGCGGGTGTTAAACCCCAGGAAGTAAAACGACTGCGAGCGGTCGACGAGCAGGTCCAGCTCGTCGGCCTGCCCGATGCGTCGCAGGACGCCGGGACCGAGCCCGGCGAGCGTCAGGTCCGCGTCCCCGGAGTCGACCAGGTCGACGGCGGAGGAGTCCGACCCGACGTGTTTCATCACGAGTTCCTCGAAGGCGGCGCCGTCGGCCACCGCGTCGGGTAACGCCGGCGTGTCCGCCGTCTCGAGGAAGTGGTCCGCGAACCGCTTCAGGACGAGCCGGTCGTTGCGCGTCGCGCTGACGAACGCGAGTGGCCCGCTCCCGACCGGCGGGACGTTGGCGGTGACGAGCGCCTCCGTCGTCCCGCCACCCAGGTCGAGGCCGCCGACCCTGGGCTCGCCAGTCCGCTCCGTCCACACGTGGCGGGGGAGGATCGGCACAGTCAGCGCGCGTTCCGCGACCGAGTCCGTCTCCTCACCGAACGTGAGTCTGACCGTTCGCCGGTCGGGCGCGGTGACCGATTCGGCCAGCGTCGACCGGCCGCGAAAGCGCATGGTCGGCGCCGCCCGGTTTCGCTCGCCGCTTGCGGTGTCGCGGAGGAATCTGTACGAGAAGACGACGTCGTCGGCGGTCAGCGCCTCGCCGTCGTGGAAGGAGAGGTCGGGCCTGAGCGTCGCTTCGAGGACGCCGTCTTCGACCCACGTCGTCGACTCGGCGAGCCAGGGGTAGCGCTCGCCCCGGTAGCGCCGGACCAGCGGGTCGTAGATCAGGTCGGTGACGGTCCCGACCCGGCCGACCGAGGCCAGCAGCGGGTTGAGGGTACTGGTGACGCGCTCGTCGGTCGTCGTCACGCGGAGCGCGTCGGCGCCGTCGTCGGCGCGGTGCAACTGGAGCATGCCCAGCGCCTCGTCGCTCCTGGTCGTCCCGAATCGCGAGTACCGGTCGTCCCGGGCGGCGCGGATGACGTCCGGGAAGGCCAGCACCGTGAAGGGGTTCTCGCGGGCGACGGTCGACTGGAGGTCGGCGACCGCCTGGCGCCGTTCGTCACCGTCGGTGGTTCGCTGGCGCGCCAGCAGGTCGTCGACCGAGAGGTTAGCGTAGCCGAAGGGGTTCTGCCAGCCCGGCTCCGTGGCGAACTGGGAGTGCAACAGCGAGTACAGCGAGTCGGCGTCGAGGGTCGAGTCCGGATAGCGGCCGACGAACAGGTCGTACTCGTGGTTGACCAGCACCTGTCGGAGCAGTTCCTCGCTCGCCATCGGCAGGACGTTGGCGTTGATCCCCGCGGCGCGAAGCCACTCGGATAGCTGGCGAGCGATCAACAGGGCGTAGGGGTCGTCGTCCGCGGGGACGGTCTTGATCGTCACGGTCACCGGGTCCGGGCGCTCGCGGCCCATCACCGTTCGCAGACGGCTGACGCAACCGCTCGTGGCGGCCATACTGCCAGCGACACCTGCCAGTACGGCTCGCCGGGTCGCTGTCGTGGAGGGGCGGTCGACCGGCGGAGTCATCGACCTGAATATTTACGTCGATGCCATAACAGTCCTCCGTTGTCGAACGAGTGTCAGATGACGTCCAGTGCGGCCGCCAGTACCGCGGCCGACCAGAGACAGAATCCCGCGGTGAGCAACGTGCGCGACCGGCCCGGTTCTCGCGTCCCGCCAGCGATAGCGCCGAGGCCGACAGCCAGCGCCAGGCGGTGCCAGGCGTACCGCGCCATCACCGTCGCCGTGACGTCCATGGCCACGGCGTCCAGCGTGATGCCGGCGAGGAACCCCATCACCGCGAGGGCGACGGCCCGCTCGGTCGGAACGTCCTCGCTCAGCCGGTAGACGCCGACGGGGAGCCCGGCGACGAGGACGACGTACAGCGGTGCAGCGATCAGTTTCGGCGGGAGCCACGGGAGCGCCTGTTCCAGCCCGATTCCGGCGCCCCGGACGACGAGAGGGACGGCCAGCGCGAAGCCGAACAGCGCGACCGAGCGGCGTCGGGTCGGCGTCGCCAGTCCGGCTTCGTCGGCCACTGCGGTGACTCGCCGGCGGACCGCGGGCACCGAGACCGCGAGCAGCACCGAGGCGACGTGGACCACGGAGATCCCGTCGGACATCGGACCCCGTTCGGTCGCGTAGGCCCGCTCGACGTCCGAGACGAGGGGCTGGTCGGCGAAGTCCTCCTCCAGTTGCCGGCTAGTGCCCCAGACGTCGGTGACGCCGTGGCGCATGCGGAACCAGTCCCAGTACTCGCTGTGTGCCTGGATGGCGCTCCACTCGCTGTCGCCCCCGGGCGCGTACACTCTGACGTGCGAGCGTGTCCCGAGGTAGGTGCCGGCGTGCAACTGGTAGCGCTGGGGGAGCCACCGGCCCCGTCCGTCGCGCTCGACGTAGGTGTAGCGCATCGCGCCGTGGGCCGAGTGCCAGTCGAACCCGACCCGTTCCTCGGTCAGTTCGATGCTGAAGTTCGCCGTCTCCTCGGACTCGTTGAGTTCGGTCCAGGTCGCGTTCGAGCGCCGTTCGAGCCGATAGCGAACGACCTCGGGGTCGTCGTAGACGATGAGGTTGATGGCCAGCGTCCGCGAAGCGAAGTCCGCGTGCCGGCTGGTGTAGGGCCAGAGGCGGTCGTCGCCCGTCTCCATGTCGACGAGGCGAACGTCGTTCGGTCCGGGCCCGACCCGCGGGTCGCTGTTCAGTTCCGCGGCGACGACGACTGCCGTCGTGACGAGGACGACCAGCACGGCGACGGCGAGAGCCCGGCGGTACCGCATCTACCGGACCGTGGGCGCGGACGTGGAAATATCTTGCACTCCCCCGGGCCGACGGCGAACGCGGGCGCCGGGTGCCGGTCCGAACGATCGCTCGCCCGCTCGTCGTTTCCGGGGTAGCGGGCCGATTCGACCCCCAGTACACAGGCGCCCCGACCACGAAAATCCAGGGACGGCGGACGTACGAACCGCTAAGTATCTCGACTCCCTAGCGCGACCCATGTCACCACCTGGACGGGAGATCGAGTACTCCGAGTCCGACGTCATCCAGGTCTTCAAGGACCGCTCCGACTACGCCGAACCGCTGACGGCGTCGGAGGTCGCCGAGTTGCTGGGCTGTTCGCGCCGGACCGCGCTCAACAAACTCCACGACCTGCAGGAGAGCACCGACGTCACGAGCAAGAAGGTAGGCGGGCGCAGTCGCGTCTGGTGGATCCCGGTCCGGATGGACTGACGGATTCTATTCGGATCGGTGGGTGGAATTGTTCGTCTATCGGGACTGCGCTCTCGGTCAGTACAGGCTAAAGAGCGACCGAACGAGAACAGAATTTCGATTACGATTTAGGTTTGACACCAATATTAATTTATAGGTGAAATGTACCGATCATATGGCTGCTAATGATTCAGTCTGGCTTGACATCCTCGCTGCTCTTAGAGGGATCGCATTACTACTCTTTGCCCTCCAATTGACTGTAATTGGTGTCTTCGCAGGTGATGGTTCATTCTTTTTACTCCTCGCAGGATTTTTTATTGGTGTGATTGCAACTCTGTCGATATACTGATCTGGAAGCGCCCTCTATCGTGTAATCCTCAGTGCTCAGTTTGCATCCCTAACCGACAGTCGGTTCGTCGACGGACAGCCCGAAACCGGCCCCCTCAGATCTCGACTCGCGACCGGAACTCCGGCACCCCAACGGCGTCCGGGTCGAACCGGAACAGCGCACCCGCGCCGTCGCCCTCCTCGTCCCTCGAATTCTCCGTCAGCGCCGTCGTCACGTAGGCCTCGGAGAGGTCCGGACCGGCGAACGTCACCGAGGACACCTTCCGCGCCGGGAACTCGATGCGGGCGACCTCGGCGCCCGTCGGGTCGTGGCGGACGAGACAGCCGCCGTCCCAGCGGGCAGACCAGAGGTATCCCTCGGCGTCGACGGCCATCCCGTCCGGGATGGCCTCGCCCTCGTCGACTTCGACGACCGTCTCGGGGTTCGAGATGGCACCCGTCGCCTGGTCGTAGTCGTAGCGGTCGATGCGTCCGTTGCCGGAGTCGGTGAAGTAGAACCGTCGCCGGTCGAGGGTGAACCCCATCCCGTTGGGGAGGCCGACCTCGTCGAGCACCGTCGTCACCGAGCCGTCCGTATCGAGTCGGTACAGTCGCCCGGGCCGGTCGTCGGTCGGCATCGTCCCGCAGAACACCCGGCCGCGCGGGTCCGCGACGACGTCGTTGAACCGGGAGTCGGCCTCGCCGTCGATGCCCTCGACGACGGTGGTCGTCCCCGCTCCCTCGACCCAGCGTTCGATCCGGCCGCCGTCCTCGAACAGGAGGAGCGAGCCGTCGTCCTGGATGGTGAACCCGCCGACGACGTCCCGTTCGAAGCACTGTTCGTGCTCGTCGGTATCGGGGTCGTACCGGAACAGGTCGCCGTTCGGGATGTCGACCCAGTAGAGCCGTTCCTCGTCGGGGTGCCACAGCGGTCCCTCGCCAGTGTGTGAGCGGTAGTCCGCGACGCGCTCGTACCGTGTCATGGACGGACACACGACCGAGCGGCCCTTAAGTCCACCAGAACAGACGCGGGCGGGAGTTCCGGCCACCACGGCTGGCGGCCCGACCCCGACGCTTATTCCGGCCTCGCCCGTCTGGTCGGCATGGTCAGATTCGGCTACTTCGCCTCGCTGGAGGAGTTCTCGCCGGCCGCCTGCCTCGACCAGGTCGAACTCGCCGAGGCCGCGGGCTTCGACAGCGTCTGGGTGAACGACCACTTCCACCCCTGGTTCGACCACCTCGCCGACGGCTCTTCGGCCCACGGCGGTAACTGCTGGACGTGGCTCCCCGCCGCGCTGGACCGGACCGAGGACATCGACGTCGGGACCGGCGTGACGGCGGTCATCAACCGCTACCACCCCGCCAACGTCGCCCACCGGCTGGCCACGCTCGCTGAACTGTATCCCGACCGGGTCTTCCTCGGCATCGGCACCGGCGAGTCGCTCAACGAGGTGCCGCTGGGCAACGCGCTGCCCGACTACGGCGAGCGCGCCCGCCGCACCGCCGAGGCCATCCGGATGATCCGCCGGCTGTTCGCGGAGGAGTTCGTCGACTTCGAAGGGGAGTTCTGGACCCTCGACGGCGCGAACCTCTACACCGGCCCGGACGAGGCCCCACCGATTCACGTCGCCGCGAGCGGGCCCACCTCCGCCCGCATGGCCGGCGACCTCGGCGACGGACTGGTCACGGTGTACGAGCCGCCCGAGCGCGTCCGCGAGGAGCTGTTCCCCGCGGCGGAAGCCGGAGTCGAGAAATCGGCTCGCAACGACTCGCTCGACGACGTCCACCGGACGGTCCACGTCCACTGCGCCTACGCCGAGGACGAGCAGGCCGCGCTCGAAGAGATCCGTCCCTGGGGACTCACGCTGCTCGACGACGTCTGGTCGTCGGATTCGGCGGACCCCCGCGAACTCCAGGCGATGGGCGCGGACGTCTCCGACGAACGACTGCGGGAGGCGTTCGTCGTCACCTCGGACCCGCAGGACCTGGTCGACGTCACGCAGACCTACGTGGACGTCGGCTTCGACGAGGTCGTCTTCCAGAGCTCCAGTCCCGACCAGGCCGCCTTCTGCGACGTGATGGCCGAGGACGTGCTACCAGCGTTCGAGTGAGCGGGCTACGGATTCCGTCGTTCGAGTGAGCGGGTTGCGATTCGAGTCCGGGCGCGTCAGGCCATCCGGTACCGGACGCGCACGCTGGCCGAGACGGTTACGTCGCCGGGTTCGACGCCGGTCGACGCGCCGCCGGCCGTCTCCGTGGCCGTGGCAGCGGCGTCGTAGGCGAACTCCCGGTGAAACGGGGTCACTTGCCCCTGGGACGCGTCGACGACCGTGGTCTCGGCGATGGACGTGCCGACCTCGTCGGCGATGGCCTCGGCCTCCGAGCGGGCCCCCTGGATGGCCTTCCGGAGGGCCTCCTCGCGCAACTCGGTCCGGCGCTCCTCGGAGAGCGTGAACGTCACCCGTCCGACCCGGTCCGCGCCCCCGTCGACTGCGGCGTCGATGACCGCGCCGACCTCGTCGATGGCCTCGACCTCGACGGAGAACGAGTGGGTTCCCTGGTAGTAGACGTACTCGTCGGCCTTCTCGGAGTCGGGTCGGACGCCTTCTTCCTCCATCCGGCGGCGGTCGACGCGGTCGCTGATGTAGAAGTTGCTCGTCGTCACGGCGTCCTCGTCGAGCCCGTAATCGAGCAGCGCCGTCCGCAGTTCCTCGGCACGGGTCGCGAGTTCGTTTCGCACGGCCCCGGCCGACTCGCCGCTGGCTTCCACGCCCACGTCGAGGAGCGCGAGGTCTGGTTCGCCCTGGACCTGGCCGGCGTTGCTGACGACGATGCTCCGGTTACTCCGTTCCTCGACGGTTGGCGACGACTGCTGTGCAGCGGCGCTCCCGTCGCCCTCGCCGATGCCGAGACAGCCGGACAGCGCGGTCGCAGCGATACCTCCGGACGCGACGATCAGTTCTCGTCGGTTCATACCCGGTCGTTCACCGGGACGGTCAGTTAAGGTTCCCTACGCTCAAAATCCGGTTTGAACGTTCAGGCATCAGAACGTGTAGCTCGCGATTTCGCCCGACCCGCAGTCGGGACACCGCGCGGTATCGGTGTCGACGGTCGTCCCGCACTGTCTGCATTCGCCGTACTCGGTGGCACTGGTCCGCCGGTCCAGTGCTCGCTGCAGGCGTTCGATCATATCCCCGGCTTCGACCCAGACGAGTATATACGCCAGCCAACCGGACCGGAAGTGAAACGCGACGCTGGTCGCCAGTCGTGGGGAAGGCGTCTCTCGCCCCGACGTGGCACCGCTACCACGGAATCTGCGGGCTCGCTACGCGGTCGGTTTCCAGCCGAAACCGTGGAAGGGGCGTCTGACGCCTGTCAGACGCGGACTGACCGGACATCGACGAACGACCGGCGCTACGAGAATCAGTGGTGGAACTTACTCCAGCGAGTCGAGCAGCCCGCGCATGTAGCCGATGGCCCACAGCCGTCCCTTCGTGTGGTAGCCGGGGTTGGAGTTGTCCTCGCCAGCCATCGTCGGGACGTGGTCGGGCCGCATCGGGACGTCGTCGTCGACGGCGCTGACGTAGGCTTCCATCGCGGCGTGCATGTCGGTCGGTCCGTCGTCGTGCCACGTCTCGACGAAGCGGTCTGCGTCGCCGTCGACGTCGCGGAAGTGGACGAAGTTGATCTTCTCGCCGAAGTGGCGGATAGCTTCGGGGATGTCCGCGCCCATCGCTGCGAAGTTGCCCTGGCAGAAGGTGACGCCGTTGTACTCGCTGTCGTAGACGTCGAGGATGCGGTCGTAGTTCTCGACGCTGGTGACGACGCGGGGGACGCCACGCAGTTCCTCGCGCGGCGGGTCGTCGGGGTGGAGGCCGAGTTTGACGCCCGCGTCCTCGGCGACGGGGACGACCTCCTCGAGGAAGTACGCCAGCGCCTCGAAGATGTCCTCGTGGCTCTTTGCCGCAGCCTCGACGGCGGGCCCGCCCTGCATCTTGGCGTCGTCGTACCCCGTCGCGAGGGAGCCGCCCCGGAGCTCGTTGTGGGCCTCGGTGCGCGCCCAGCGGACGCCGGCCATCCAGTCGTAGCAGACGACCGGGATGCCCAGGTCACCGCAGTGCCGGAGGAACTGCTTGAACACCTCGATGTCCTCGTCGCGGCCATCGAGTCCGAGGCGGATCCGGTCCGAGATGGGGACGCTCCCCTCCAGGACGGAGAAACGCAGGTCGGCACCCTCCAGGTAGTTTTGCAGCCCGCGGAGTTCGTCGTACGTCCACTGGGTCTTGTCGTCGCCGATCTCCAGGGGGTGGATGACGGCGTCGGTGACGCCCATCTGTTTGGCGAGTTCCCATCGCTCGTCGGGATACGGCGGCAGAACGAGTGCAGGTCGTACCATGCGAACTCGTGGGTACAGGCGGGCAAATAGGCTTTCGCTGTACGGTGGCGGCCACTGGTACTGTGACAGCCATCGACGGCTGGATCAGTCGAAGCCCCACTCCTCGGCGCGGGCCTCGGCCTCCCGGCGGGCCTGCTCGCGGATCGCCTCGATCTTCTCCTCGTCGTCGAGGAACGCCTCGACGGCGCTGCGGTCCTCCGGCGCCCGGCTCTCTGCGCCATCGCTGTCGCCATCCGACGCGGCGCCGCTACCGGTTCCAGCGTCGACACGGGCGTCCGGGGCGGCGCGGCGCGTGCTCGCGGCCAGGGCGGGGTCGCCGGCCAGTCGCTCGGCGGGCATCCCCGGCGGCACGCGGAACGCCGCGGCGTCGTCGAGCGCGTCGAAGGCGTCGTCCGGGAGTTCGTACAGTTCGACGTGGTAGGGCCCGGGCATGGCCAGGTCGCCCAGCGCCGCCGGGCCGCCCCGCTCGGTGCCGGTGGCGTAGGTCAGGTCCGGGACGCCGTCGCGGAAGGTGACGACGCCGCGCCCCTCGCCTTCGAGCAGGAGCGTCTCCTGCGGTTCGAGGACGGCGTAGCCGGTGAGGTTCCGGTCCAGCGCCTCCGCGAGCGGGTACCGCGGGTCGCTCACGACGCGGGACTTCAGGAGCCGACCGTCGGGGAGGTTCATGGCGGGTCCGGGATGACGGCGCTGCGGAAGCGGTCGGCCACGGCCTCCGAGCCCCCGTCGCGGACGTCGATGGCAGCCGCGGCGTCCTCGAACGCCGCCGCCGCGTCCGAATCCGGGGCGTGGGCCAGCAGCGGTCTGCCCGCCCGCCGGGCCTCGCGGGCCGCCTCGCTGGCCGGCACCGTCGCCAGCGTCGGCCCGTCGAAGTACCGCTCGGACTTCTCCGCGATCCGGCCGATGGCGTCGTCGTCCCGCACCTTGTTGAACACCAGTCCCGCCACGCCGGTGCCGTAGGAACTCGCGTACTCCTGGACCTTGATCCCGTCCGACAGCGACGGAATCGTGGGCTGGAGCACGACGACGACGCGGTCGGCCAGCACGACCGGTAGTATCGCCGACCGACTCGACAGCGCCGCCGCCGAGTCGAGCAGGATGACGTCCGTATCCGCGGCGAGTTCCGCGACCACCTCGCGCAACCGCGCCGGGTCGGCGTCGCGGAAGCCGTCCAGGCTCGTGCCGCATGGGACGACGGTCATCCCGAACCGCTCGTAACAGGACTCCTCAACGGTCGCGTCTCCGGACAGCACGTCGTGCAGCGTCGTCTCCGCCTCCGAGAGCCCGGCGTGAAAGAGCAGGTTCGCCATCCCCGTGTCGGCGTCGACGACGGTCACGTCGTGGGACTCGGCCAGCGCCATCCCGAGCGCGAGCGTACTCGTCGTCTTCCCCGTCCCGCCTTTCCCGCTCGCCACCGCGAACGCCTCGACCATTATCTTACGGTGTCTTTCCCTTGTGATTAAAAGGTGTGGGTCGCTGGAAAGGTGGTATGAGGTATCAACAGTACTACCGCCAACACCCAGAAAGCCCTCGGCGCGCTCTCATGAGTCGGAATCGAGACGCCAACACCCAGAAAGCCCTCGGCGCGCTCCGGTCCCGCGGGCCCACTGCGCTCCTCACTCCGTTGCGGTGCTTGCGGGCCCGGGGTTCCCGGACCGCACCTCGCCCTTTCAGTCCACCAGGACCGTACAGCACCGCAGCCCTGCCCTTCCCCTGGTCGCGAGGGCCTCGCTTTCGCTCGGCCACTCACTCCCGGCCGGGCGGTTGCGGCGCGGTCAGGATGCGTGATTCGCGGCGGACGCCGCGAATCCGGGGAGGTTTGGTGGCCACAATCGCGAGCGCTTCCGTGGCGCGAGCGATGCTGATCCTGGCGGAATGAAAGGGCGAGGCGGGGTCGACGAAGCACGGGCCCGCAAGCACCGTAGCCGAAGGCGAGGAGCGCAGCGGGGTCGCGCGAGTCGAGCGCGCCGAGGGCTTTCCTCTGTTTGCAGTCGCTCTCGTCGTAACGAGCACTACCCAAGAATCGGCGACAGATCGACGTACTCCGCTATAAGCGAGGCGGCGCGCTCGTAGGGATCAGCCGCCACAGAATCCCCGTCGGGCCGCTCCCGCCCCACGGACTCGAACACGCCCTCGACGAACGCGTCCAGCGCGACCTCGTTCTCGAAGAGGCCGTGGAGGTAGGTACCCAGCACGCGGTCGGTCGCGGCACCCTCGTCGGCGAACGGCCGTTTCACGTCACCCACGACCTCTGTCTCCCCAACGTGGATCTCGTAGCCCGAAACCTCCCCATTTGCCCCTTCCAGCGGCCCAACTCCGGCGAGTTCGCGAGTGACCGCCTCCACGGTCTTGTCGGGGTCGAACCGGGTCGTGATCGGGAGCAAGCCGACGCCCTCGACGCGCTCGTCCTCGCCAGTGCCTTCGAGAGCGGCGTTCGTAATCTCCTCACCCAGCATCTGGTAGCCGCCGCAGAGGCCGACGACGGGGCCGTCGAACGTGCGGAGTTCCTCGTGCATATTCGCGTCCCGGAGCGCCAGCAGGTCGTCGACGGTGTTCTTGGTCCCCGGGATGACGACGGCGTCCGCGTCGGCCAGCGAGCCGTCGAGGGGGACGTATGCCACCCGAACGCCGGGTTCCGCGGCGAGGGGCTCCAGGTCGGTGGCGTTGGAGATGCGGGGAAGTCGGGGGACCGCGACGGTGACGCTCCGGTCCGCGGGCACGCCATCGTCTTCCCCGCGAATCGACCGCTCCTCAACTGCGGGAAGGGCGACGCTGTCCTCCTCGGGTAACCCAGGGTCGTCGTAGGGCAACACGCCGAGCACTGGCACGCCGGTGCGGTCTTCGAACTGCTCGATGCCGGGATCGAGGATAGAGCGGTCGCCGCGGAACTTCGTTATCACGCAGCCCGCCACCTGCTCGCGGCAGTCCTCGGGCATCAGTTCGAGCGTACCCACGAGAGAAGCGAACGCGCCGCCGCGTTCGATGTCGGCCACGAGGAGGATATTGGCATCTGCGAATCGAGCCGTCTCCACGTTCGCCAGGTCTCGGTCGTGGAGGTTGATCTCCGCGATTGAACCAGCGCCCTCGGCGACCACGACGTCGTGCTCGCTGGCGAGGCGGTCGTGGGCAGCGCTGGCCGCCGACAGGGCGTCGTCCCAGTGGTCGTCGTAGTAGGTCCCTGCCTCGAAGTGGCCGACGGCCCGGCCGTCGACGATCAGCTGGGACTCCCCGTCCCCGCGGGGCTTGAGCAGGACCGGGTTGTGGTCCGTCGTCGCCGGGATTCGGGCGGCGCGGGCCTGGACGTACTGCGAGACGCCGATTTCGCCCCAGGGATCTTTGTCTGCCGCGGTCCCGGTTCCGTCCGTGGCACCGACCGAATCGTCCTCGCTGGCGCGCGGTACGACGCGGGCGTTGTTGGACATGTTCTGGGCCTTGAACGGGGCGACCGAGCGTCCCTCGTTCGCCAGGTGCCGGCAGAGCCCCGCCGCGACGGTGCTCTTGCCGACGTGGCTCGCCGTGCCGGCGACGAGGACGGTCCGGGTCATCACTCACACCTGTGACGTGTGGGGCCACGTTTCTTTCGCCACTGCTCTCCCGCCGGGAGTCAAACACAAATAATTGATTGAGAATTATTCAAACGATTTCAGTTGACTGGTGCGGCAGGAGTAAATTGGATACGGTTTATCCACAACTGTTAAACCGAAATGGTTTGAACATCGGACAATGACCAGGCGTCGATGCGTGATCGTCGGGGACGTCGTCGACTCGCGCGCGGTCGAGGACAGGGAGGCGCTCGACGACAGCCTCGAATCGGGCATCGAGCGGGCGAACGACGCCGTCGGCGACCGGCTCGTCGCCCCCTTCACGACGCTGAAAGGCGTCGACGAGGTAGGGGGCGTCCTCACGGATCCCGGCCGGGCCTACCACGCGGTACGGGAACTGACCGACGCGGTCCACCCGACGGGAATCCGGTTCGCCGTCGTCTGGGGGGACGTCGACGTGGGCACCGACGCCGACGACGTCGCCAGGATGGACGGCCCGGCGTTCCACGAGGCCGACGACCTCCTCGGCGAGGTCGAACGGGCCGACCGGTACGTCGGCCTGTCCGTCGACGGGACCGACGAGTGGCTCGTCGACCTGCTGACCAACCAGGTCGACCTCGTCTGTATGTGGAAGGCCGGGTGGACCGCCCGGCAGATGGAGGTCGCGAAGGAGTACCGCGACCTCGGGGAGATGGCGGCGGTGGCAGACCGGCTCGACGTCTCCGTCCAGTCGGTCTCACAGACGCTCGCGAGGGCCGACGCCGTGACGATTATGGGGATGGAGCGGGACCTCCAGACAGCCATGGCCGAACTGTGGGGTGACCTGGCGTGATCGGGGACGGGTATCGCAGCGCACTCCGACGGGGCGCGTCGGTCGGTATCGCGGCGGCGTCCGTGGCCGTCCTGCTGTGGGCGACGCCGGCACCGGCCGTCTTCGCCCGCGACGCGACGGCCATCTTGACGCTCGCCGCGGGCTACGGCCTGCTCGTGGCGACCAGCGGCTACGTCGTCGCCGGGTCGCTCCGCTTCGCGGGCGCCGACGTCGGCGAGGAGGAGGCCGACACCGGCCGCGCGGTCGGGAAAGTCGAGAACGTTCTCATCCTCACGCTGACGCTCCTGGGCGCGTACACGGCGCTGGGCCTGGTCTTCACCGCGAAGTCCATCGTCCGCTACCAGGACATCTCCAGCGGCAACACGACCTACTACCTCACCGGGAGCGTCGCCAACGTCACCTACTCGCTCGTCTACGGCGTCGCGCTGGCCCGCGTGCTCGCCGTGGCGAGCTGAACGGGACCGGTTCGGGTCCGCTAGCCGGACCGCGTGACTCCCGGCCACCTTTCCCGCCGGCGCTCCTGCGACCAGTCGTGACCGACGACGCCGACGACCTGGCGGCGCTCCACGACCACCTCGCCGCGACCGCGGAACTGCCCGTCGAGCGGTCGGCGAGTCGGTGGCTCGGGGAGGCCGAAGCGCTCGCCGCTGACCTGCGCGAGAGTGACCTCCCCGACGACGTGGTCGCCGACCGTCTCGCGACGATCGAGGAACTACTGAGTGCAGTCGACGAAACGGGCGACGAGCGAGCCGACGAACACGTCGCGGCCGCGCGGGAGCGACTCGCGGACGCACGTTCTCGCTTCGACTAGTACTCGGTCCCCTTCCGGGCGGGGTGGCCGTCCTCCAGCGGGTGTTTCTCCTTGCGGACGTTCGAGACGAGGTCGGCGTGGTCGAGCAGGTACTCGGGGCGCTCGTGCCCGCCAGTGAGGACCAGTTCCAGGTCGTCCGGCTTCGACTCGATCAGGTCCACGACGTCCGCGGGGTCGAGCAGGTCCCGGTTCGCGGCGTAGACGATCTCGTCGATTATCAGCATGTGGACGCCCTCGTCCGGAGCCCCGTCGGGGTCCAGCGGCGACGTCAGGTCCGCATCGGCTGAGCCCTCGACGATCTCCTGGGCGCGGGCGAGCGCCCCCTCGGCGCGGGCGGCGTGCTCGTCGTCGTCGGAGCCGTCCATGAAGCCGTGCCAGCCGAAGTGGCCGGCGTTCTCGTAGGAGAATCCGGGGAGGGCGGCGATGGCGTTGTACTCGCCGCGGACGTTCTCGACGGAGGCGGTGCCGCCCTTCATGAACTGGAGCAGGTGGACGCGGTAGCCGTGGCCGGCCGCGCGCATCCCCATGCCAAGCGAGGCGGTGGTCTTGCCCTTGCCGTCGCCCCACCACACCTGAACGAGGCCGAACTCCTCGGGCGCGCTGGGTTCGATGGCGTGGTCGGTCGGCGATTCGTCGGGGGCGTCGGTTGTGTTGTCGGTCATGATAGGTCGGTGTCGGTCGGTGCCCGGACCACGAGTATCGAGAGGTCCGAGAACACAGTGTCGTCCGGGCCGTCGCCGCCAGCACCTGTTGCCAGGTCGGCCAGCGTCGTCTCGGTTCGCGATTCGCCGTCGTGGGTGAGGCGCTCGAAGACGAGCGCCGTCGACTCGCCGGGCGCGCTGCGGTCGACGAGGAACCGTGCCACGTCCTCGGGCATCCAGTCGTAGGGCCGCGGGATGACGAGGAGGTGGCGCTCGCCGGCGTCGGCGGCCAGTCGGTCCAGCGCCCCGGTCACGTCGCCGCGGACGTGGAGCGTCTGGAAGGTGGTGTCCTCCATCGGCGTCCGCGCCCGGCTGGCGGCGACCTGGATGGACGAGATACCAGGAACGACGCGGACGGGAGCGTCGACGGCCCGCTCGACCTTGCCGAGGAACTGGTAGCCCGAGACGTTCGGGTCGCCCATCAGCAGGGCGACGCCGCGCTCGCCCTCTGCCACGCGGTCGGCGAAGGCCGAAAGCGTCTCGCCCTCGTCGGCGTAGCCGCAGGTGAGACAGTCGGTGTCGGCGTCGTCGATGGCCCCGCGAGCGAAGTCGACGACTGTCTCGAACCCGACGACGACGTCGGCCGCGGCGAGGAGGTCGCGGGCGCGCCCGGTGAGGAAGGCGGGCGCACCGGGACCGACGCCGACGGCGTGGACGACCGGCTCCGCGGTCGACTCCGCTTCCCGAGACGCGAACGTCGCCGGATCCGTCGCGTCCGGGTCGGTCACGTCACCCCTCCGCAAGCGCCTGGTGCTGGTCGCATGGAATGAAAACTCAGTTGGGGTAGACAAATATTTATTGGGTGCCGATGGAGTGCCTAGCAGAATGCGATACGCACCACTGTTCGGGGCCCTGTTGCTCGTGCTGGCAGCGACGGCCCCGGCGACTGCGGCGACCGCACCGGCGACTGCGGCGGCTGCACCTGCAGCGCCGTCGGCGGACGTCGTGGCACAGGAATCGGACTGCACGTTCCCGGTCGAGCTGACCGACCAGTCGGGAACGAACGTGACCGTCGAGGAAGAGCCCTCGCGCGTCGTGACGCTGAACCCCAGCGCGGCCCAGACGATGTGGGAGATCGGCGCCAGGGACAAGGTCGTCGGCGTGACGAAACACGCCATGAACCTGGAGGGCGCCGAGGCGAAGACCAACATCTCGGCGGGCGGCCAGACCATCAGTAACGAGAAGGTCGTCGGCCTGGAGCCGGACCTCGTGCTCGCGCCGAACACCATCGACAACGAGACGGTCCAGTCGCTCCGCGACGCGGGCCTCACCGTCTACCACTTCGGCGAGGCCGGGTCGATCGCGGGCATCCAGGAGAAGACCCGTATCATCGGTGAACTCACCGGCGAGTGCGAGGCCGCCGAGGAGACCGTCGACTGGATGGACGCCGAACTCGCGACGGTCGACGCGGCCGTCGAGGGCCAGGACCGCCCCGGGATGATCTACACCTTCTTCGGCTGGACTGCCGGCGACGGGACGTTCATCGGGAACCTCGTCGAGCGCGCCGGCGCGAGGAACGTCGCCGCCGAGGCCGGCATCGACGGGTACGAGGAGCTCAACGACGAGGTGCTCGTCGAACAGAACCCCGACTGGATACTGCGCAACAGCGACAACGGCCAGGTCCCGAAGACGGCTGCCTACAACGGGACGACCGCCGTCCAGGAGGACCAGATCGTCGTCGTCAACTACAACCAGCTGAACCGACCCGCGCCACGGGTGATTTACCCGCTCGTCGAGATGACGAAGGCGATGCACCCGGAGGCGTACGCCGAGGCGAACCAGACGGCGTCCGAGACGGCGACGGAGACCGGACAGACAGAAGGTGACACCGGGACCGAGTCGCCGACCGCGACGACCGCGCCCCCGACCGGGTCGCCCGGTACCGACACCGACGACGGCGCCGGCACCGGTGCGAGCGGTCCTGGCTTCACCGCCGTCGGCGCGCTGGTCGCGCTCGTCTCCCTCTCGCTGGTCGCCGCCCGCCGCGAGGCCTGACGATGGCCGACCAGTCGACCGACCCCACGGTCGTCTCGACGTCGCCGTCGGGCACGGAGATACTCTGCGCCCTCGGCGTCGAGCCCGCAGTCGTCTCCGGGTCGTGTGACCATCCGCCGTCGATCACCGACCGGCCGCGCCTGGACCGCTCCCGCGTCGACGGCGAAACCAGTTCGGAGCGCGACGGCCAGGCCACCTCCTCGCACGAGGTGTACGACGTCGACGAGGAGCTGCTCCGCGAAGTCGAACCCGACCTGATCCTCACCCAGTCGATCTGTGGCGTCTGCGCCGTCGACGAGGGCCGCGTCCGCGAGATCCTCGCCGACGAACCGACCGACCCGGAGGTACTGGGGATGCGGGCCAGCGACCTCTCCAGTGTCCTCGACACCATCGAGACCGTCGGCGCGGCCGTGGGCCGGGAGGAGCGGGCCGCGAGGCTGATCGGTCAGCTGGAAGACTGCTTCGCGACCGTCGAGTCGATCATCGACGAAGGGGTCGCCGCCGACGCCGGCGACCGGCCGAGCGTCGCCGTCTTCGAGTGGCTCGATCCGCTCCACCTGGCGGCGAACTGGGTCCCCGAGGTCGTCGCACACGCAGGCGGCGACTACCCGCTCGCGGACCCGGGCGACCGCTCGGTGAAGGTCGACTGGGACGACGTCCGCGAGGCCGCCCCCGACGTGATCGTCGTCGCGCCGTGTAGCTACACGCTGGACGATTCCTTCGCCGCTATCGAGGAACTCACCGACCGCCCGGGCTGGGACGACCTCCCAGCCGTCCGGAACGACCGCGTCTACGTGCTGGACGGGAAGGCGCTCAACCGCTGGACGCCCCGGCTGGCCGGCGAGTGCCAGCGCATCGCGACCGTGCTCCATCCGGAGCTGTTCGAGGGCGAGCCGCTGGCGGAACGGCTCCACGACTGACCATCTGCGATGAGATGGACGTCCGTCGGATTGAAATGCCAGACAAGAGCGATATTCGACATGAGTTTGCTCGTACAAATCGCCGCCATCGGCACCGTCCTCATCGGACTCGCGTACGTCGCCGTTCCGCGAAGGGTGTACAGCACGGGGTTCGACTTCCTGCGAGGGGAGTCGTCGGAGCCGACGTGGGGCGGTCTCTGGCTACACCGGATTCTGGGTTGCGGACTGATCTGGACCGGCCTCTCGCATCTCCCGTAGTCATCGGCGCACTCCCCGCGATGGGGCACGAGTGCCAGCCACAGTCCGGAGCCAGCGACAGCGACCGTACCGACCGAGTTCAGCCCGGGTCGGCCGGGTTCCAGACGTCGGTCGTGCGGTCCGTCACCACGCCGTACTCCGCCTCGGCGACCGACTCCGGCGGCTCCGCTTCCGCGTACCGTGACGAGAAACTCGCCCGAATCGCATCCCGGACGCAGGCCCGCGCGCGACCCCCCACTTCGGTCGCACTCCCGGCGAACTCGGCTCGCTCACCCTCGGGGACGCACCCGACTGCGATGGCGTCGCTCGTCGTTCCCGGAACGCCGACCAGGTCCGAGAGCGTCGCCGCTTTGGCCTCGACGCAGGTGGCGAGCAGTTCCGCCAGCGTGCCGTTAGCGAGCGACCGCTCCGTCCCGACGACGACGTTGACGGTGCCGGGGCGCCGGTCCGATTCGCCTGGCGGGTCGTCACCGTCCACCGAGGAGCCAGCGTCGTCGGGGTCCATCGGGAGCGCCGCGGGATTCGAGACGCCGGCCGTCGCCAGCGCCGTCACCGGGCCGGCGCTCGCACACCGGGCGTGGGCCATCGAGACGCCGGTGAGCAGGGCGGGTCCCGGTTCCTCGAAGCCCACGGCGCGGAGTCGTTCGTCACGAAACGCGGCCAGGTCGGTCCGGTCGAACCCATCGGGGACGGTGACGTTGTACACCGCGTCGGCGTCGCGGTAGCCGCCGTCCCAGCCGGTGACCAGCCAGCGGGCGCCGTCGCGCAGGCACCGGCAGACGCCGTCGCGGACCGTCGGGTCAAACACCGACGGCCTCCAGCAAGCGGTCGTTCTCGTCGGGGAGCCTGATCGCGACGCGAACGTGCGAGTCCAGCCCGCGGAAGGTCCGGGCGTCCCGGACGGCGATGGAGTCGTCGGCGACGCGCTCCAGCACGTCGTCGACCGCCGCCGAAGAGCCACAGTCGAACAGCAGGAAGGGGGCGTCGGACGGAAAGACGGCGAACTCGTGTTCGAGGCGCTCGCGCATGCGCGCACGCTCCCGCTCGACTCGTGCTCGCGTGTCCTCGACGAATGCGTCCTGGCGCATGCAGTAGGCCCCCGTGGCGGCGGCGGGCGTGCCAAGCGACCAGGGCATCCGGGCCGTTTCGAGCCGGGCGCGGTGGTCACCCGTCGCCACCGCAAAGCCGGCGCGCAGTCCCGGCAGGCCGAACAGTTTGGTCAGCGAGCGCGCGACGACCACGCCGTCGGCGCCGGCGAGCGAGGGCCGGTCCGTGAATCCGAGGAACGCCTCGTCGACGAGCAGCGTCGTATTCGCGTCGCGACACCGGTCGGCGAAGCGGTCGAGCGCGTCGGCGTCGACACCTTCGCCTGTCGGATTGTTCGGGTTGCAGAGGATAGCCATCGCGTGGTCGTCGACGGCGGCGTCGAGCAATTCGTCGTGATCCACGAAAGTCGGCTCGGCGCCCTGCAAGCGGACCTCGCGGGCGTACTCGCCGAAGCTGGGGAACGGAACGAGGACCGAATCGCCAGGGCTCACTGCCGTCTGGATGGCCAGCCGAATCGCGGCGAGGCCGCCGGCCGTCGGCACGACCGCGTCCGGGTCGCAGTCGACGTAGGACGCCGCTGCACGGCGAAACTCCGGGTAGGCGTCGTCCGGGTAGCTGCGAGCGGTGTCGAACGACTCCCGGAAGACGGCCTCGGCGCCGTCGGGGACCCGCGGGTTGACGTTGGCGCTGAAATCGAGAACGTCGGGGTCGTCGGAACTCCCGTGGGGAACGCGGCCGTCAGCGTCGATGGCGTCCTCGGCCCCCGAGCGGAGCGCGTCGACTGCCTCCGGGTGCATGTCCGCCCGTCCGTCGCACCGGCGGATAATACTTTCGCGGGCGCAGAACCGGGGACGGACGGGGAACAGGCTGTGACGGGACTGGGAACGGACCGGCTCATAGTGGTGGTTGTACCCTGTTACCGGCGTTCGCCGGCACCGGCCAGTCCAAGGGGGGCCAGACTTACAACCACCACTATCAGGCCCGCGCCGAGATAGCCGAGACGGCGTCGTCGCGGGCGGTGACGGCGGTGAGTCGGCCGAGCTCGCGGTCGATCTCCGCCGACGGGTCGACCGCCAGCGAGACCGTCCGGCCGTCCGCCGTGCTGATCCGGACGTTACGAGCGCGTTCCCGGCGTATCTCGATACCGTCGAGCTCGTCGGCGTGGCGGCGCGCGTACTCGACGAGTCCGATGCCGGCGAGCATCGGGAGGAAGCTCAGCAGCAGCAGCAATGGATTCACCGTCAGTGCGACGGTGCCGGCGAAACACACGACGGTGAGGAGCGCACTCACCGAGAGCAGGACGCGGCGGCCGTCGGCCCGGGCCGGCAGAGCGCGCTCGACGCGGCGGAGCGCGGCTACGCCGTCGAAGTCGGCGGCGGTCCGCTCGTCGAGGGCCTCCAGCGTCACCAGTTCGGTGACCTGATCGTTCCAGCGGAAGAGGGCAGTCGCGACGAGCGCGCCGACGGTCGCGAGCGCGAGGACGGGGACGGCGGGGTTCGAGGAGAACGCCGCCAGCGCGACGAATCCGAGAACCGAGAGTCCTGCACCGGCCCCGGCCACCAGGCGATAGTCGTTACCGCGGCAGGTGAACGTCGACTCGGGACGGCTCCGGATCGCACAGATGGCGCCGTAACCCACGTCGAGGAAGGTCCCGTCGTCGGCGAGGCAGACCAACCGGCGGTCGGTCACGCCGACGGACACCTCCTTCGGCGCGCTCTCGTCCGAGAGCGTCGCCGCGTAGACGCCCTGTAACGGTTCCTCTGCGAGGAGACAGTCCCGAAGGCGATCGGTCGTCTGTGACATCAGTACCGAGGGGTACACCGCTTCGTGACATTGTAAGGAACCGCTTAGGTCACCGAGACAGTGACTGTCGACCGGGCGCGAAGCCTGCCGAGGTGGGGTGTAAGCCGGTCCTACGACGGCGGCGTTCGCCCGACCTCTTCCGGGCCTCACGCCAGTCGCCGGGCGAGGGCCAGGTCGGCGGGGCGGTTGACGTTGACCGTCAGGCCCTCGTCGTCGCGGACGAGAACCGCCTCGGGTTCCCCGCCGACGACGTTGAGGCCCGACGGCGCCACCTCGCGGCCCTCGTGTGCGAACGACGAGTCGACGCTCACCTCGAGGTCGCGTTTGCGCGCGACGGGAACCGCGACCGTCAGCGAGCCCGCGTCCCAGCTATCCAGGACGGCCGTCACCGACTCCGAATCCAGCAACGGGAGGTCCGCAGCGACGGTGAGGACCGGCTCGTCGACCCGCGAATCGGTGAGGGCCGCCCGGAGGTCGGCGACGTACCCCTCGCCACCGGTCTCGATGACGGGGACGTCGACGTGGGCCGCCGTCGCGGGCGCGTTCGGCGAGGTGACGGCGTAGACGTCGTCGACGGGACTGCCAGCCAGCGCGGCGACGACGCGGTCGACCATCGGGACGCCGTCGACCTCCACGAGAGGTTTCTCGACGTCACCGTCCAGCCGGGAGCCCAGGCCGCCGCACATCACCAGAGCGTCCACGCGACCACCCCCGCGTGTAGCGCGACGACGCGAGCGAGTTCGTTCGTCGCGCCGAAGACGTCGCCGCCGACGCCGCCCAGCCGGCGGTCAGCCCACCGGTGGACGAGCACCGAGACGGCGAGGGCCGCCGAGAAGCAGGCGACGCCGACCACTACCGACCCGCTCGCGAGGAGCGCCGGGAGCGCGACGAATGCGATCAACGGCCGGTCGCCGCTGGCGGCGCGGTCGACGAATCGCGATCCGAACCCCTCGTGGCTCGCCTCGCCGGTGACGACCTGGAGTGCCACGGCGAGTTTCGCACCGACCTCCGCGGTCACGACGACGCCGACGGCGACCCGGACCGGCAGTTCGGCGAGTCCCAGGCCGGCGAGCGCCAGCCCGAGGAGGCCGGTCCCCAGCGCGAGCACCGCGCCGACGCCGACGGTCGTGTCTCGCATCACGTCCCGCCGTTCGGCGGGGTCGCCGTGGACGACCGCCGCGTCGCCCAGGTCGGCGAGGCCGTCCGCGTGGTTGACGCCCGTACTCAGCACGACCCACGCGAGAAACAGGAAGGCCGTCGTCGTCGCCGGGAGGCCGAGGACGAACGGGAGCGCGAGTAGCGCTCCGACGACGTAGCCCGCCAGTGGAAAGGCGACCGGCTTACGCTGGAACGCTTCGAGCGCGGCCTCGTCGCGGCCGACGGGGAGCCGGCTGAGGAACCCGAGCGCACCCCGGACAGCAGTCAGGACCACGCGATCCCCTCCGTCATCGCGAGCGCCCAGGCGGCGAGCAGGTAGGCCAGCACGCCGGCGACGCCGACGGTACCGATGGCCGACCGCGCCGCCGCGGTCGTCGGCAGCGATGCTTCCGGATTCAGCACGTACGCGTCGGGCTTTTCGAGTCGGACGCCGGCCGTCGCGGCCAGGACGCCCATCGGCCACCCGGAGTTTGGGGAGGGAACCCCGTCGAGCCACGCGCGTGCTGCCGGAAGGGCGTCCGGTCGTCTGCTTGCGACGGCGAGGAGAACGGCGCTCGCGCGGGCGGGCAGCCACATCACGGCGTCGTCGAGGCGGGCCGACGCCCAGCCGACGGGCTTCGACCGGTAGCCCAGCATCGAGTCGAGGGTGTTCACGGCTTTCACCCACGTGGCCGCGCCGGCCGCGAGTCCGAGCTGTGCGGCCGGGTCGAGCGCGCCGGTCACCGCGGCGACGACGGTGAACGCGCCGAGCGGCGCGACCAGTCCGTCGGCGAGGTTCTCCGCCGCGCTCTCGACGGCCGCGCTGCGGACCTGGCCGGCCGAGAGGTCGGCGGCGTCCCGTCCCGCGAGAGACCGGAGCCGTTCGCGCGCACGCGGGAGGTCAGCGTCCGTCGTCGTCACGACTCCCCTGGCCTCGGTCAGGAGCATTCGCAGACTCGTCGTGACGAAGAGCGCGACGCCGGTGACCAGGATCCCCAGCCACGAGTGAGCGAGGACCGCCAGGACGACCACAGTTCCGACGAGCGCCGCGGCGACCAGCGGCAAGAGGGCCGCCGCGGTCAGTCCGACGGCCCGGGGGCGCGACCACTGGCGATCGAACGGGGTGACGAGGCGGCCCAGCCAGGCCACGGGGTGGAGCCGTTGCGGTGGTTCGCCGAGCGTCGCTTCGAGCACGCCCGCGACGACGACGGCGACGGGCGTCAGCACGGCGATCCCTCCGCTTCGAGCCAGGCCGGGAACGCGGTGAGCGGGACGTCCCCGACGAGCACCGACGTCGCGCCGGCCCGCCCAGCGCCGCCGTCGGTTCGGGCGTCGTCGCCCACGTGGACGAGCGCGTCGAGCGGGCACTCCAGCGCCGTCGCGGTCGCCTCGAATATCTTGGGGTGGGGCTTGCGCCAGCCGGAGTCGACGCTCGTCACGACGGCATCGACAGCGAGGTCGGCCCGGTCGAGCGTCCGCTCGACGAGTTCCGGCACGCTGCAGTTCGAGCAGACGGCGACGGGGCCGTAATCGCGTCCGGTAGAGAGTGCCTCGCGAGCGCCGTCGCGAACCGAGACGTCGCAGTCGAAGGCCGCCAGTGTCGCATCGTGGGCCGTCTCGGCCGTGATTTCGACGCCGCGGCTGGCCAGCGCGAGGCGAACGTGCTCGTCGAGGGGCGCCTCCGCGCCGCGGTCGTACTCGCGGTGGGACGAGCGGTAGGCTGCCTCCCAGTCGTCCGGGACGGCGACGTCCCGCTCGCGGAGCTCGGCCGCAACCGCGACCCACGGCTCGGTGGGCCGGTCTGCAGTTACGAGCGTCCCGAAGCAGTCGAACGATACTGCCACACACCTGTGATTACTGCAATCGCACTTGAACAGTCCGGTCAGGTCGAGCGGGACAGGTCAGGTGATCGACGCGATGTCGTCGACCGGCAGCACCGAGTAATCGACAGACAGCGTGTCCTTCGTCGCGCGAACGCGACCGACGAACGACGAGATATCCTCCAGCTGCCCTTCGAGGACGAACAGCTCCATGCAGTAGCGGTCGCCGACGTGGCTGTGGAAGTTCGACGCGACCAGGTCCTCGTGGTCGTGGCGAAGGTGCATCATCTTCTCCTCGACGGCGGTAGTCTCGTAGTCGAAGAGGACGGTGACGATGGCCATCAGCTCGCGGTCCTCGAGGCGCTTGTCCTCGAACTCGCTCATCAGATTGCGCACGGCCTCGCGGACGATCTCAGACCGGCCCGTATAGCCGTGGTCCTCCGCGAACTCGTCGATCCTGTGCTCCAGTTCGTCCGGCATCGAGATGCTGACGACGCCCATGTATTAACGAAGACGGCATCGAGTAATAAAAATTCACATTCTCGAGACGCGACGAGCGTCCACTCGCCGTCGCATCAGCCAGCACGTTCGGGGCGATCGCGCTACTCGTCTTCAGCGATGATCGCATCGAACGCACTATTTCGAGATATTCCAGCAAATTTTCCGGAGAGAACCACAGATATGGCTCAAAACAGGATTAAGAGTGTGAATTTTACGTTTCTGAAAAGGTCGCACCGGGCTTTGCGATGGAGATTTGATATAGCGGTATGCAGTTTTGTCACCATCTTTTCCGCTTATAGTTACTGTTCCAGAGTATGGCGCTGTCGCTACCCGAAACGGCGAAAGAACGCTAATTACGGATCCCAAAAGTCTAAATACAGAGTGGGATCGGAAGTGTATATAATTACCAGCGGTGGTGCACGTCGTCGAAGACGTACTTCTCGTAGACGTCGCGGACGGCGCCGTGGGTCTGGTGACTGAGCGGGTCGGCCTCGCTGGCGGCGACGTTGTCGCGGATGTGTTCCGGCGACGTCGACCCCGGGATGACCGTCGACACCGCGTCGAAGTCGAGGATCCAGCGCAGGGCGGCCTGGGCCGTCGTCAGGTCCCCGGGAAGGTGGGTTTCGAGTTCGTCGACGGCGTCGAGGCCGCGCTCGAAGGGGAGCCCGGCGAAGGTCTCGCCACGGTCGAAAGCCTCGCCCTCGCGATTGAAGTTCCGGTGGTCGTTCTCCGGGAACTCGTCGTCCCTGGAGAGCTTCCCGGTGAGGAGCCCGGAGGCCAGTGGCACGCGGACGATGACGCCGACGTCGCGACGCTCGGCCTCTTCGAAGAACAGTTCGGCCGGGCGCTGGCGGAACATGTTGAAGATGATCTGCACCGTCTCGACACCGGGGTACTCGATGGCCTTCAGCGCCTGTTCGACCTTCTCGACGCTGACGCCGTAGTGAGCGATCTTGCCCTCCTCCTTCAGCCGGTCGAGCGCCTCGAACGTCTCGGGCTGGTAGTACGCGTCGTTGGGCGGGCAGTGGAGCTGGACGAGTTCCAGCGTGTCCTGACCGAGGTACTCCCGCGAGCGATCGACGAACTCGGAGAGGTGCTCGTAGTCGTAGTTCTCGGCGGTGTGCTCTTCGAGCCGACGGCCGGCCTTGGTCGCGACGACGACGTCGTCGCGTGCCTCGCGCTCGTCGAGGACGTTCGCGATGTGCTTCTCGCTCCGGCCGTCGCCGTAGACGTCCGCGGTGTCGATGAAGTCGATGCCGGCGTCGAGCGCGGTGCGGACGACGTCGCGACCGTCTTCGTCGCTCACGTCGCCCCAGCTTCCGCCGATGTTCCAGGTTCCCAGGCCGACCTCAGTGACGTTCCAGCCAGTCGTACCGAGTTCGCGTCGCTGCATGTAACGGGACTATGCACCGATCACACTTGGATATGTGCAAAACAGGCTGTCGCACGGGACGATCGAAACGGACCGATGACAGGAACGGAGATTCCGGACTGCCGCTGTCGTCGGTTCGGTGGGTCACGGACCCACTCGGACAGGACGTGCCGTTTCGTGGACGCCGGGAGTCACTCGCCGAGCCACTCGGCCCGGCGGACGTCGAACCCGCCACAGGACGGACACGAGTGGTACTGGACCTCGAAGGTCGCCTCACACCCCATGCAGATGTACGGACGGCCATCGAGGTTCCCGAAGCGCGATCCGTCGTTCGCTCCGGTGAAGACTCCCATTGCGACCACACCCGAGGTACCACCCAGGTAGTTAAAAAGCGAGCCTATCGTTCACGTGATTTTCGGCGGTAGCTGTCCAGTTACTGTCACCTGAATGGAACGGACCCACAGTTCGTCGTGCACGCGCCCATCGCTCCCCAGTGGTAGTAGTTCGGGGACACCACTGAAACTCGACGTCGGCGTCAGGGAACTGACGTCAGAGTGAATCACTCCCCGTCGCACGGCTCCTGTCCGTCGAGAGTACCCCTACAATTTGATATGATTAATGCGCGCACGCGCGAGTTTGCTTAATGGAGGAATGAATAAGGAGAAGCGTATCTCCACTCCCCGGTAGAGAGGCGTGACTACCGTGCCGAGCTCGGCAGCAGTCATCCCACGGTCCGAGTCGCGCTCCTCGACGAGCAGTTCTCGGACTCCGCGACGTCCCCGACGGCGCGTGGGGCTCTCACTGTACCGCCACGAGTCGGGGCGCCGAACCGGTACCCCGACAACATTCATTGAGTCGTCGGTCGAAGGAGGAGACGTGCTCGTACTCCCGACGACGATTCTCCTGACCCGGGACCGTCACGACACGGCGCCGGACGACGTCACCGCACCCGTCGAGACCATTCGTCGACCGGAGGCGAGGGGGCGGCCGAGACGCACCCGTGCGAACCCGCACGTAGCATGAGCGGAGAGCCAGACCAGAATGCGACGCGGTACTACTTCGTCAGCGACCTCCACATCGGGGGCGACGAGACGCTCCAGGAGGTCGAGTTCATGGACGAATTCCTCGCGTTCCTCCGCGAGCTACCCGAGCGCGACGAGGACGCGGAGCTCATAATCAACGGCGACCTGTTCGGGCTCTGGGAGTTCACCGAACTGGAGGGGATGGAGAAGTTCGACGCGCTGCTCGAACTGTATCCCGAACTGTTCGAGCAACTCCGGGCGACCGGCGAGCAGGTCCCGACCACCGTCATCCCGGGGAATCACGACTACGAACTCGCGTGTCACCCCGAGTACGTCGAGCGGCTGGCGGAGTACAACGTCTCCCTCGAACAGGAGGTCGTCATCACCCGCGAGGTCGCCGACCGCGTCGTCTGGATCGAACACGGCCAACAGCGCGACCCGAACAACAGGAGTCCCGACTTCGGAAACCCCTACGCGAATCCACCGGGCTACCACGTGAACCGCCACGTCACGAGCAAAGCGGGACGGCTCTCGAAGCGAGGGCGGTTCAACTGGCTCAAGGACATCCAGTCGGTGACGCCGATGACGCGGATTCCCGACTGGATGATCTCCCAGTATTTCTACCGGGAGATGAGCCCCCTGCTTCGCTACACCGCGGTGCCGTTCCTCCTGCTGTTCCAGGTGAGTCTACTCTACCTCCTGGCCGTGGCGCTCGACGTCCTCGGCGTCTGGTCGCTGCCGGCGGAGGCGGTGTCGTTCGTGCTCACCCGGTTGAGTATCGTCGGTACGCTCATCGACCTCGTCCTCGTCGTGAACGTCGTCGTCATCGCCATTCTCACCCTCCTCGCGATTCCGGCCTTCTTCCTCGCGCGAGACGTCCGAAAGACGCTCACCCGGTTCGGGCTGGTCGGCGGAGACGACCCGGAAGACGTCAGCGACAGGTACGTCGACGTGGCCCGGGCGGTGTTCGACGAACACCCCGAGGTCGCGGTGTTCCTCTACGGACACACCCACCGCGCCTCCGTCACGGAGGTCGCCGACCGCGTCGTCGTAAACACGGGGACGTGGCTGCGACGACTCCACCGGCGATCGGTCGTGCTCGGGTTGCTTCCGGACGTGTTCTATCCCTCGTACCGCCTGAACTACGTGTGCATCTCGGAGGCGGACGGCGACGTCGTCGTCGAGTACGAGACCGTCCAGAAACCGAACCCAGACGACCTGAGTCTCCTGGAACGACTGCTCACGCCACTGGCGACGTCCCAGGAATCGATTCCGCCGCGGACTATCGTCGACGGCGGCGACGGGCCGTGGCGACCCGAGTCGGAGCGCCCCACCGACGACCGGATCGGCAGCGACGTAGACGTCGACGGAACTCGGGACGCCGGACGTGGTCGGTGACGCTGCCGTTCGGCCCCGGCCCGGAGGGAGATATCCCTGGCTTCCCGCACGGCTCACTCGACGCGAACATTGGCCAGACGGGCCTGCTCGGTCGCTTTGTTCGCTGTGGGGGCGACGATTGGCACATTCGATTCGTCCTGGCTGTGATTACCCACGCGGCGCTCGTGAGGAGCGCCACGAGAAGTATCGGTGGCTCTGTTGAGAAGTATCCGTACGTGGCTGGAGTCCCCCAGGAGTTTCGTGCCCGCGTCTGCAGGATCAGATCGATGAACGCCGGCCGATCCGATCTCAAAGCAGTTCTTTACGTCGACGGGAACAAACGGGACGAAACCACTGTCTCCGAGGCGGGGGAGCTGTTCACGCGAGTGGAAACGCAGGTCCTCGCGCCGTGGACTGCCGAGAAGGAGATCTCCGTCGAGTTCGAGCCTGCCGAGAAATCGGCCGGCGATTGACTGATCGATACTGAACACATCGAATGGACGGGCTTGCGATCTTTCGAACGGAGCAGAAACGACGACTGCCTTCCTGTCGCCAGTCGCGTTTCGTCGCTGGACAGCGGAGACTGCAGCCGCGGCGCGTGCAATTTCCGCGACGAAATCGACTCGGGCGTTAGCTGGTTAGCCGGCACTGGCTTCCTCTGGTCGCGGTCGGCCCAAATTCAGTCCGCACTCCCCGATTTAAACGAAAGAAACGGTTTCGCTACGCCTGTTGACTGCGACTGCCGAGCACGAAATCGGGTCGGTACACCCTCTCGAAGCCGACAGCTCGCTACGCTCGCGAATCGGCTTCGAAGAAATCCGCCCTCCCCGATTTGAACAGATGCCAGACGTTCCTGCTCGGTCGCTGCGCTCCCTGCGCGGGGCTGCGACTGGCGTGTTCAAATCGAGTCGGGCAATATTTTTCACTGTTCACTGTCGTTCGCAGGAGAAATCCGCCCTCCCCGATTTGAACGGGGGACAAGTCGATCTACAGTCGACTGCTCTACCAGTCTGAGCTAAGGGCGGGCGTACTCAATGGTAGCGCCGTTGCCGGACTTAACGGTTATCATTCCGTGTGACAGGGAGGTCGGGGAGGAAAGTTGATATAGTCCGCCGGTGACCCATACGACGAACCGAATGGCACCGATTTCGACCGTCTCAGAGGGTGTTTGCAGACGTCGAGTGGTGCTCCGAACGATGCGTGTAAACGGGTCCTGTGATCTCCTCGATCGTCTAGTTACGGCTCGAAACACCCGTTATTCGCGTTTACACACCTGCCGCGAGAGGGAGCGCCAGACGGAACGCAGGAGTTCAAGCCCGGCTTTCGCCCCCTCGTTGGCGGGGTCGAACGGCCGCGACGGCAGAAGGGGTTTGCTTGGCCGAGAGGCCTGTAAACGCCATTTAGGCACCGTTTAGAGTCGTAAACGTGCCAATGTCATACACCGTCGTAACCTTTATTATGCCATAGTTTGTTGTGAGGTACGCGTAAGACGGTCGTCTTACACAGTGCGAATCAGCGCGGACGGCGTTGCCGTCTGGGGGTTTCGCTGTGTGACACACTGTCCGGCGTGTAAACGCCATCCGTCTTACCGGGGAACGAATAACAATGGAGCGTGTGACACTACGGATTCCGAAGCAGCAGATAGAAGAGGTCGAACGAATGGTCGAGACGGGGGAATACCCCAACCGCAGCGAGGCTATCCGCTCCGCTGTGCGTGAGATGCTCTCCGAACAGGAACCATCTCAGGAACGGCCATCAGAGAAACGCAAGCGGCGCACCTGGGCGAGGGCCTAACGATGCAGGACATCGTCAAGGAAGCGCTCGAGCGTGACGAAGCGGAGCAGCAGAAGATGGACGACGAGAGCGTCGACGGGTTCGGCGATCCGCGGATCGTCATCGTCGGCTGTGGTGGTGCCGGCAACAACACCGTCAACCGTCTGTACAACATCGGCGTCGAGGGCGCCGACACCGTCGCCATCAACACGGACAAGCAGCACCTCAAGATGATCGAGGCCGACACGAAGATCCTGGTCGGCAAGTCCCTGACCAACGGCCTCGGCGCTGGCGGCGACCCCAACATGGGCGAGCGCGCCACCGAGATGGCCCAGGGGACGGTCAAGGAAGTCCTCGGCGACGCCGACCTCGTCTTCGTGACTGCAGGCATGGGCGGCGGTACGGGCACCGGCGCGGCGCCGGTCGTCTCCAAGATCGCCAAGGAACAGGGCGCCATCGTCGTGGGCATGGTCTCGACGCCGTTCAACGTCGAGCGTGCCCGGACAGTCAAGGCCGAGGAGGGTCTCGAACGGCTCCGCAACGAGGCCGACTCCATCATCGTCCTGGACAACAACCGACTGCTGGACTACGTCCCCAACCTGCCCATCGGCAAGGCGTTCTCGGTGATGGACCAGATCATCGCCGAGACCGTCAAGGGTATCTCGGAGACGATTACCCAGCCGTCCCTGATCAACCTGGACTACGCCGACATGACCTCGATCATGAACCAGGGCGGCGTCGCCGTCATGCTTGTCGGCGAGACCCAGGACAAGAACAAGACCGAGGAAGTGGTGAAGGACGCGATGAACCACCCGCTGCTCGACGTCGACTACCGCGGCGCCAGCGGTGGCCTCGTCCACATCACCGGCGGTCCCGACCTCACGCTGAAAGAGGCCGAGGGCATCGCCCAGAACATCACCGAACGCCTGGAGGCCAGCGCCAACGTCATCTGGGGCGCCCGCATCCAGGAGGAGTACAAGGGCAAGGTCCGCGTCATGGCCATCATGACCGGCGTCCAGTCGGCGCAGGTGCTCGGCCCGAGCACGCAGAAGCAGGCCGACAAGTCCCGGCAGGCCATCGAGGGCGTCGACGACGACGACATGTCCTTCGACGCCAGCCAGAACGTCGAGTCCTCCCAGGAGTTCGGCCACACCGACGGCGGCCAGGACTCCCACGAGAAGAACAACGGTCTCGACGTCGTCCGGACGAACCAGTAACTCCCGGCACTCCACGCCAGGAGTTCTCGAACACGGTTATCTCGCTTTTCTCACGACGCTCGACCGGTGAGCGAGAGCTACATCGTGCGGCGATAATGTGAAATTTACCCGCCTTATCTAGTTCGTAATAAAGCGATAGCACGCTGTTCGGTCAGTCGGCAGCCCTATGAGCAGAAGATTACCACAGGTGACCGTGCTACTGGTCGCGCTCGCGGTGGGCGCGGCCGGTACCGCAGTCCTCGCTACTGGGCCGGCGTCGGCCCAGGCGACCTCCATCGATTCGTGTACAGTCATCGACGAACCGGGCCACTACGTCCTGACGCAGGACGTCGATCAGCCCGGCGAGACCGAGAGCGCGTGTATCGAGATCCGATCGAGCGACGTCTTCCTCGACGGCGACGGCCACGTCATCACCGGGAACAGCTACGGGACGGTCGTCGGAACGAACGGATCGGCCGCTGTCGAGAACGTCAGCGTCGTCGACCTCACCGTTCGTCAGGGCGCAACGAACGTCCGGTTCGAGAACGTCACCGACGGCCGGGTCGTCGACGTGACGAGCGAGGAGCCGGAATCCGCCGGTGCCGGCGTCGCCGTCGTCGAGTCGGAACGGGTCGAGATTCGGGACGGCGACCTGGGGGCGAACATGGGAAGCCCCGCAGTGCGGCTCCGCGACGTCACCGACGTCGCCGTCGAAAACAACGCGGTGACTGGTGGATACGTCACCGGAATCGACGCCGAACGGACGAACCGGTCCCGGATAGCCGAGAACGCGTTCGACGTCGACAGCACCCCGGTCGACCTCTCGAGCGGGGCCGGCAACGTCGTGGCGAACAACACGTTCGAACAGCGGCCCGAGGTCGCTATCGCAGTCGGCGGACAGAATAGTACGGTGACCGGCAACGCCATCGGAATCGCGAGGAACGGGATCAGCGTCTCGGGATCCGGCCACACCGTCGCGGACAACGACGCGACGCGGATCTCCGGGTGGGCCGCGTCAGCCGAGGGACGCAACCACAAGTTCACGAACAACAGGTTCGGTGGTGGTGACGGTATCGAGCGAAGCGGCGGCGCGCTGGAACTCGCCGGCGGTGGGCACCTGGTAGCCTCGAACGATCTCCAGGGCGTCCACGGTGTGTACCTCCAGAATGCGACCGGTCCCACGACGATTCGCCACAACGACGTCGACGCCATCTACGGCGTTCGGGTCGACGAGACGGAACTCTGTCTGCCCCGGCGGAGCGGTGGCGCGGTCGTCGACGTTCGGGCGAACAACTTCACCGCCGACGACGGGGACGGTCAGTACTACGGTGTCCTGAACGAAGACGAGCAGGTCGTCACCGCGACGAACAACTACTGGGGCGCCCAGAGCGGCCCGTCGAGCCCCTCCGGTGAGAACGTGAGCGACCCGATAACGGGTACGGCCGCCGACGGTGGCGGCGCGCCCGTCTCCAGCGGCGTCCACTTCGACCCGTGGCTCGGTCAGGAGCCGGCGAACCAGTCCGGGGCCTGACCAGCCGGAGAGCACTTCGAGGCCTCCTTTCGCTTGCACCCCGTGAACGGCAGTTCTGGACCGGAGGACGGCTTCTTCGAGTACGACCGTGGTCGTACAGAGCGTCCGTTATTGTGTTATTAGTAAATGTATCTACTCGAGTCGTCCCGCTCGTACCAGTATGAGCCTATCGACGAAACCGGTCGCGGTACTGGTCGCATTCGCGGTGTGCGTATCCGGTACCGCGGTCCTCGCTACTGGGCCGGCGTCGGCCCAGACCTCCTCGATCGATTCGTGTACAGTCATCGACCAACCCGGCTACTACGTCCTGACGGAGGACATCGATCTACCGAACCAGGGACACGTCGTCGGACTCGACGAGCGGGCCTGTATCGATATCCGGGCGAACGACGTCATCCTCGACGGCGACGGCCACGTGGTCGATAGCGGCAGGTTCACGAAGGCCGTCGGAACGGGTAACTCGATGCCGGTTCGAAACGTCACCGTGACCGACCTCGAGGGGACGGATAACGTCGTCAACGTCCGATTCGAGAACGTGACCGACGGACGAATTACGAACGTCACGAGCCTGGACCCGAACAGCTACGGTGAGGGCGTCCAGATCGTTCAGTCCAAACGGGTCGAAATCCGCGAGAGCGAACTGCACAATACGTACCACGCGGGCTACGCGGCGGTGCGGATCAGTGATACGACGAACGCCACTGTGAGCAACAACACGTTCTCGGCGACGTCCCTCGGAGTCGAAGCGGAGCGACTGTCCGACTCAGTCGTGAAACGGAACTCGTTCGACGTCAAGCAGTTCGGCTCCGCGATCTCGGTCGAGAGCGGGTCCGGGAACCTCCTCGCGGAGAACGTCGTCGCAGGACGGCCGAATCACGGGATCCTGCTGAACGGGCACGAGAATACGGTCGCGGAGAACACCATCAGACGCGCCGACGACACCGGCATCGACGTCGATGGATCCGGACACACCGTCTCGAACAACGACGTCAGCCGCGCCGCGGAGTGGGGCGCGCTCGTCGAAGGAAGTAATCACACGATAGTGAAAAACGAGTTCAGCCGCGGCGGTGACGGCTCCGACTACGGTGGAGCGCTGCGACTCGCCGGTGACGACCACGTGGTCGCCTCGAACGACCTCGGCGGCGTCCACGGCGTGTTCGTCCGACGGGCGACCGGACAGACGACGATCCGTCACAACGATATCGACGCCACCTACGGCGTCCGTATCGCCAACGAGGACCGCTGTCGGTCCCGGTGGACCCGCGCGGCGTTCGTCGACGTCCGCGCGAATAACTTCACGGTCAGCGACGGTGACCGGCAGGCCTACGCCGTCGTGAACGAAGACGAGCAGGTCGTCACCGCGACCAACAACTACTGGGGCGCCGAGACCGGGCCGTCGAGTCCGGCCGGTGAGAACGTGACCGACCCGATGACGAGCACGGCCGCCGACGGTGACGGCGCACCTGTCTCCAGCGGCGTCCACTTCGACCCGTGGCTCCCGCAGGAACCGACGAACGGGACCGCAGGCTGACTGCTCTCGGATCGCTTTTCGGCTACACCGCTTCCAGCGCGTCGAGCAGCCCACACTTCCGGCACAGGTCGCGGGCCGTCGGCGCGCCGCAGCGTTCGCACTCGCCGAAGTCCGGCGTGGACTCGTCGTCGGGGTCCTGTGCGCTGGAGGCCAGCGAGGCAAGTTCCTCGTAGCCGGCCATGATCGAGTGGCGCGTGCCGGGGTGGTTCTCTTCGAGTTTCAGCATCAGCTGCTGTATCTCGCCGCGGTAGGCCTCCTCGGCGTGGGGACACTCGGTGATGTGGGCCGGCAGGTCGCGGAAGCGGGCGTAGAGCGCGACTTCCTTCTCGGGGACGTCGCGGAGGGGCTTGGCCCGCGGGACGTGGTGGTCCTGGTCTTCGCGGGCGTGGTCCGTGGCGGCGCCGCCGTCCGTGGCTCGGTCGCCAGGCTGGCTCCCATCGAACGGGCCAAGTGACGCCTCGAAGTGTTTGGCCATCTGGCCGACGTCGCCCTCCAGGAAGTTCATCAGCGCCGTCTCGGCCTCGTCGTCGAGGTTGTGGCCAGTGAGCAGTTTGTCGGCGCCCAGCTCCTCGGCGTACCGGGAGAGAATATCCCGCCGAAAGACGCCGCAGTACGCACAGGCGGCCATGTTCTCGGGGTCGTCCTCGACGACGTCGTCCATCCGGACGTCGAACTCGTCCTCGTAGTGGACGACCTCGTGGCGGATTCCCAGGTCCTCGGTGAGTTCCACGCAGGCCTCCAGGCTCTCGTCGCGGTACCCCTCGATCCCCTCGTGGATCGACAGCGCGACGAGTTCGATCCGCGGGTCCTCGGCGAACGTCTCGTGGAGAATCTGCGTGAGGACGACGCTGTCCTTCCCGCCCGAGAGCCCGATGACCCAGGTGTCGGGGTCCTCGGGCGTCGCGTCGTCCGGAACGAGGCCGTCCTCGCGAACCCGGCGGCGGACCCGCTTGTCGACGGCCTGGCAGAGGTGGCCCTCGCAGAGGTGGAGGCCGCTGTATTCGGCGTGGACCGCCGCCGAGTCGCCGCACTTGTCGCACTCCATTGGCGTGTGGTTGTGAACGCGCGAGGGTGAGGGTTTCGTTCTGGACGTGACGGAGCTGTGTTCGTGAACGTCAGAGTGGACGCCAAGACACAGAAAGCCCTCGCGCGTTTGCGGTCCCGGGGCTTGCTGCGCGCCTCACTCCGTTCGGTGCTTGCTGCGCCCGGGTTCCCGCAAACGCGTTCGCCCTTTCATTCCTCCAGGGACAGCGTTGCTCGCGCGGCCTCACTTCGTTCGGCACACGCTCGCGATTATGGCCACCAACCCTCCCCGGATTCGCGCCGTCCGGCGCGAATCACGCTTCCTTCCACATCGCACCGCGGAGTCAATCGAGCGCGTCCGACCCGTCGGCGAGCACGTCGAGCAACGTCTCCAGATGGTCCTCTCGTGAGGCCGACGAGAACAGTTCGTGGCCGCCGTCGTAGAGGACGATGTGGTCCGAATTCGCGCGGTCGCCGATAGCGCGCGTCGAGACGACGCGGTCCGACAGCGAGCAGAAGACGACGGCGTCGTCGTCGATAGCGGGGAGTCGGTCGTGGGCCTCGCGCGTCGCCCGCAAAAAGCGGGGCGAGACGCGACTCGGCGTCTCCCGCAGCTGCCGCTCGGTGGCGTACTCCCCGAGGAGGTGCGGCCCCGCCATACCGCTGGGAAGGACCTTCGCGTCGGCGGGAATCTTCGCGAGTAGCGACGGGAGCGGGCCGCTCGTCGCCGGCGGGTACCCCCACCAGGGACTGAGGTAGGTCCGCGTCGTCACGCCGGAGACGCGGGCGTGGGCGGCCGTCAATCCGCCGGCGCTGTGGCCCAGCAAGGCGAACTCGTCGAGGTCGGCGGCGTAGCGCTCGACGGGGGCGACCCACTCGTGCCTGACGTTCCTGACGTGGACCGGGAGGGTGGCGGTGTGGACGCGCCAGCCGTCCGCGACGAGACGGTCGATCAGCCAGCGGACGGGTTCGTGGTCCGGTCGATTCCCCCAGCCGAGGACGAACAGGCAGTCACGTTCGGCCGCACCGTCGCTGGTGTCAGCTTCGCCGTCGACGACCGCGCCTCCACCAGCGTCGGCCGCGGCGTCCGCCGACCCGAACACGTCGAACTCCATGGACGAGCATCTGCCGCGAGCGGGAAAAAACGGGCGCCGATTCCGGAGAACTACGTCGCGTCCTCGTCCGGCCGCCACTCGACCCAGTCGCCGTGCTGTTCGAAGGCGGCCAGGAGGTCGGTCCTGACCTCGCCGTCCTCGGCGCGGGTCCATTCCAGACGGATGCCGTCCTGATCGCCGAACACCGTCTCACCGGCGAGCCAGTGGAGCGGGCGCCGCGCGGCGAACTCGCGGACGGTCTCGTCGAGTTGCTCGCGGACGGCCTCGGGGACCTGGTACAGCACCAGCGTGTCGAAGACGCAGACAGGCACGTCGTCGGGGACGTCGGCGAGGACGGCCGGGAGATCCTCCAGGAGGTCGCCCGTGACGAGGTTCGGTGGGTCTCGCTGGGCAGTCTCGATGGCCCCCTCCAGCGTCCGACGACGCTCGTCGTGTTCGGGCCAGACGAGCGCCCGTAGCCAGTCCGCATCGTCCGGGTCAGTCACGTCCATCGGGTTCAGGTCGATACCGACGCGGGAGTGGACGGCCGGCGGGTCGTCGGGGAGCGGTGGGTCCTCGTCTCCGCGGACCGTCGTCCGCACGGTCGCGGGGGCGTCGACCGGCCCGGCGGTGCGGTCACCGAACTCGTAGCGGTAGCGGTCGAACAGGAGGTTCAGTCCGGCGCTGGGGCCGAGTTCGACGAGCGCGAGCGGGCCGTCGACCTGCCGGGCGACGTGGGAGATTGCGGGATACAGCGCCGCGGCACGACGGACCGAGTTCGTCTGGGTTCGCCGGGTCGCGAGCAGCGGGCGGAGGTCGTCCTCGTACGTCTCGCAGAAGTCGCGAAGTCGGTCGCTGAGCGAGTCGTCCGGAGCACGTGGGGTTTCGGTCACGCTCGGGTAGTAATCGGCCAGCGGGTGGTCTGCGCCGCGCAAGAGGAGAAACTGCACCGCGGCGAGGAAGACGTTGGCCGTCGAGCGGTCCTCGGGGACTGCCGCGGCGAGTTCGAGGAGGTCGGGGTCGTCGGCGACGATGCGACCGATGCGTTCGTACAGCGGCGAAGAGTCGGCGGCCCACCCGGCCAGGTCCGTAAACGCCTCGGCCACCCCTTCCTGCGCCGGCACGTCGTCCACCCCCTCGTGAGCGTCCACGTCGTCCACCATGCCCGCCGCTTCTGCCAGCGTGGCAGTAAGTGTTAGGCTCCCGTGCTGTGGAGTCCGACGATGCCGACGACGATGAACCCGAGGAAGAACAGTCGGGCGGGACTGGCTGGCTCGTCGAGCACCGTCAGGCCGTAGATGGCCGTCGACGTGGCGCCGATGCCAGTCCAGACGGCGTATGCGGTGCCGATGGGCAGGTCACGGACGGCCCGGGCCAGCAGGACCATGCTGATGGCGAGTGCGACGACAGTGATTGCAGTGGGCACCGGCTTCGTGAACCCGTCGGAGTACTCCAGGCCGATGGCCCACACCGCCTCGAACAGTCCGGCGACGAACAGCAGGAGCCAGGACATCGACGAACTGTCGGAGCGGAGTGCCGGTAGTGCTTGCGTTTCGAGCGCGTACAGCGGGCGTTGCGAGTCCCGGGCTCACTCGAACTCGGTCTCGCGCTCGGTCCCTCGTCCTCGTTCGCGGTCACGCTGCCGGTCCTCGACGTTCTCCAGGGTGTCGGTTTCGAGGAGTCGCTCGACCTTCCGCTCGAACTGGTCGTCGGTGAGTTCGCCGTTCGCGTAGCGCTCCCGCAGCCGCGCCAGCGCCTCGTCGTCCCCGTCCGCGTCGGTGCGAGCGGCCCTTGCGTCGGCCGATTCGTCGGTCGACTCGCCAGTCGTCGATCCGCTGGCGACGTCCTCGCCGACCCACTCCTCGACGTCGTCTTCGTCGCCGAACAGGATGGCGGTGAGGGGGATCAGCACGATGTATCCGAACAGCATGAACGGGAGCCACCACTCGAACCCCAGGAAGAGCGCGGCCAGCCAGATACCGGTCACGAGCATCGAGACGATGCCCGTCGCGTTCTCGCGGGCCCGCTGGGCCGGACTGGCGTCCTCCATACGTCCGGGTACCGCCAGCCGTCGCTTAATGGTTGCGTCGGTGTCGAGCGGTCCGAGGCCGTCCGGGCCGACTGGAAACCGTTTTCCTTCGCACTCGCCAAGAGAGTCCCAATGAACGAGTTCGGTCGAGAGCAAGCCATCGACCGCGTCGCGGAGATCGTCTCGACCGTCGCGAGTGAACCGATGCCGGTCCCGGTCCGCGAGGTCTGGGTGTACGGCGACGTCGCGCTCGGCCTCGACCCCGTCGAACGGCTGGACGTCTACCTCACCAAGGACATCCTGATGCGCGACGCGCCGGAGCGCGCCGAGGAGTTCGAGGCGGAACTCGGCGTCCAGGGCGTCGGCAAGACGGTTCGGGCCGCGTGGGCCGACGAGAACCCCGAGTACGTCCGGGCCAATTCGAACGGCCACGCCGCGCCCGAACAGTGTCTGGCGGCCCAGCTGCTCGACGACGACGAACCGGTCCACCTGGAGGTGTGCAACGCCTCCTTCGAGGACAACGTGCGACAGCGGCTGAAGGGCGCCCAGGCCCGCGAGAACTACGAACAGATCCTGGATCCCAGAGGTGTCTGCCTGTGGGTCGACGACGATTCCGGCGGCCAGCGCAGCGACGAGGCGTTCCGCAAACTCAGGGAGGGCGAACTCGTCTTCCCGACGCTGTCGGGCGCCCTGGAGATGCTCGGGATGGAGGCGGACGAGGCCAGCGCCGCCGCCGACGTCGTCGAGGCCTATCGCGAACGCCAGGACGGCGCGACGGTCCGCGGCGACGTGGTCTGAGCGGTGTGACAGCCCCTGTCGCCGGTGACAGCGACAGTCTATTTCTACCCGGCGGGTGAACCCCGACCGATGGCCGAAACCCTCCACGTCGCCGTTCGCACGCTGCACGTCCTCGGGATGGTCGTCCTGCTCGGCGGCGCGGGCACGGTGTGGTACGTGGCTCGTCGCGATGGTCGTGGCGGTGGCAGTGACACGGCGTCGTCGCTCGCCACCGGCTACGAGTGGGCGTTCTGGGGCGCGCTGGGCGTGATGGTGGTCACCGGCGTCGGCAACCTCGGCGCGCTCGGGGCGCCCGGTCCCGAGACCCGCTGGGGAACCATTCTGCTGGTCAAACTCGCCCTCGTCGCCGTGTTCGTGCTCGGGTCGCTCGTCCGTACAGTCGCGATCGCCCGGATAGACGCCGAGGAAGGACGTCCAGGCCCTGCGAGCGTTCCGTTCTACCGGCGGGCCTACGGTGCGACGACCGCCGCCCTCCTCGTTCTAGTCGTCCTCGCGGAGGTGCTCGCTCATGGCTGAGGCCGACCGGCGACTCCTGGTCTGGACGCTGGCGTCGTTCCACGTCGCCGGGCTCACGGTCGGATTCGTCCTCCCGGCGTACGCCTCCGGCGGCCTGAGCGACGTCCTGCCCGAGTTCGGGACTGTGCTGGGGTTCCTCGGCTACGCGTACCTCTGGGTGCTCTCCTTCCTGGCGACGCGCTGGGTGCTCACCGACGAGGTGTTGGAAGCGACGCTCGTCGGGGCAGTACGGCCCGTGATTCTCAGGGGGAGCGCCGGCGGTGGGCTGGTCGGACTGGCGACCCTCCTCGGACCGTTGCTGCTCCTGACGATCCAGGACCTGCTCTCTGGCCCCAGCAATCCGGCGGGTATCGCGCTCATCCTCGCGATCGGTTCGGGTATCGCCACCGTCGTCGGTCTGGCCTTCGGCCTGGTGTTCACGCTGCTCGACCTAACTGCGGTCCGGATCGCGGGGCGTGCCGTCCCCGACGGTGCGGGGACCGAGCAGACGAAGACCGAGGCGACGGTCAAATCTCCAGCCGACTCCGAATCGGTCGGCGAGAGGCGTTAGACGCGCGGCGAACCGGACCGGCAGCGTCAGACCCGGCCGACGGTGACGAAGAACGGGACTGTCTCGGTGCGCTCGTACGCTTCGTTCTGCATCTGCTCGACGACGTCACGTCCGAGCGAGCGCCACTGCCGGCGGAGTTCGTCGTAGTCGGCTTCGCTGGCGTCGCCGGCGAGAATCTCCGCCCGGTCGTCGGCGATGGCCTCACCCGTCGCCTTCCGGCGGGCCGCCTCGATAGCGCTCTCGGAGTACGGTGGGCCCGTCCGCCGCACCTGATCGTAGCGCCGCGTCGAGACCACGTCGAGGCCCGCGTCGTCGAGGAGGGCCGCGGCGCTGGCGCCGAGCGCGACGTCCGTGTCCACGCCGTCGAGGTAGCGTTCGCGGGCCCGCCGGGCCAGCGCCGGTTCGTCGTCGACGGTGGACTCGATCGTGACGGCGCTGTTGTCGGGCTCGACCACGGCGACGGCGTCGGCGGCGACGCGGGCGAACTCCCGGACCGCGACGGCGGGGTCCGGGAGGTTGATCAGCAGCGCCTGGCAGACTACCAGGTCGACGGCGTCCTCGCGGAACGGCAGGCGCGTCGCGTCGCCGCGGACCACCGGGGGGTCGACGGCCTGGAGGAGCGTCGGGTCCGCGTCGAGGCCGACGACCCTGCCGGGACACTCCTCCCTGAGGACGCGCGTGAGGACGCCCGTTCCGCAGCCGACGTCGAGGACCGACTCGCGCTCGGCGAGGTCGAGGTCCACGAGTGCCTCCCGGGACCCCTCCCACATCCCCTGGCGCGTCGTTTCCAGGTAGTCGGCGCTGAACTGTCGCACACCCGTGATTGCGCACGGACCGGAAAAAACGGGTCGATTATCTGGTGGGTGAGTTCGTGTGAGAGCGAGAGCAAGAAACTCGGACAAGACTTCGAAAGCCCTCGGCGCGCTCTCTTGAGTCGAAATTGATACAGCAAACACCTCGAAAGCCCTCGGCGCGCTCGACTCGTGCGAACCCGCTGTCGTCCGAAAATCGAAGATTTTCGTGATGACGAGAGAGCGAAGCTCTCTCGAACCATGCGCGCTCGTTCCTCGCGTGCTTGCGGGTTCGGACTTCGCCGACCGCACCTCGCCCTTTCATTCCGCCAGGTTCAGCATCGCTCGCGCGATGAAACGCGCTCGCGATTGGCGCCACCAGCCCTCCCCGAACCCGCCGCGTCCGCGGCGGGTCACGCTTCCTCCCGCAACCGCTCGGCCGGGAGGCCGTCTCGTCGGCCGACCAGGGGAAGGGCAGGGCTGCGGTGCTGTGCTGACCCTGGTGTCTTGCGCGAACGGAGTGAGCGCAAGGCTCAGGAGAGCAAGTTCTCCTGGAGGAATGAAAGGGCGAGGTACGCTCCGGGAACCCCGGCCCCGTAAGCACCGAACGCAGTGAGGAGCGCAGCGGGGCCGCGGGACCGGAGCGTGCCGAGGGCTTTCGAGTTGCTGATTGCTATCTCAAAGGAGCGGCCAGCGACCCATATCCAAACAAAAGCCGTCACTCCTAGTCATCAGAGGCCCACTCGTAGGGGCCGGGCGGCAACCGCAACTCGTCGAGGTCGGGCAGGTGCTTGACGTTGTAGACGACTTTCAGGTCGTCCGTGATGGGCTCGCCGACACACGACAGCCGGATCCCTCGGTCGGTCATTTCGGAGGGGAGGACGTGGCTCACGGGCAGGGAGAGGTCGCCCTCGACGACGATGACGGCGCAGTTAGCGCAGGCGCCGCCGCGACAGGAGAAGGGCCAGGTGAAGCCGTGTTCCTCGGCGGCTTCGAGCAGCGTGTCCCGCTCCTCGACCCGGAACTCGCCGTAGTCCTCGCTGTCGAGGTTCGCGGCGGCGGCCTTCTCGAAGAGGTCCTCGTCGGTCAGCTCCCAGCCGTTGTCGGCCAGTACCTCGTAGTCGAGATACTCGACGAGGGGGTCCTGGTCTTCCGGCTCGGTCTCCTCCTCGACCTCGGGTTCGGGCCAGGATTTGGGGAGGGTCTCGCCGGCCTTGATCGCCTCGTAGGCCGCCCGCACGCGCTGGAACTCCGCCTTGGATCCGCCGTGGTCCGGGTGGGCCTCCTTCACCCGGCGGCGGTAGGCCTGCTTGACCGCCTCGTCGTCGGCGCCGGGGTCGAGGTGGAGGACGTCGAACGGGGAATCCACTGGGTTACCCTAACCGAATCAAGGCGAAAAATCTTCTGACGCGGCTGGTGCCGAGCGAGCGGCGAACGCAGTGAGCCGCGTGCGAGGGACCAGCTCTTGGCGAGCGGCGACCAGCGGGAGCCGTGAGCCGCCTCGTCGTGTTACTCCGCTCCAGCTAATTCTCTGGCTCGCTCGATGTTCCACGCGAAGCTCTTGCCGTCCTCGGTCGGCGTCTCCAGCACGAACGGGACGTCTTCGAGCGCCTCGTGGGTGAGGATAGTCTGCATCCCCTCGACGCCGATCTCGCCCTCGCCAATGTGGGCGTGCTCGTCCTTGTTCGTCCCGCACTCGTGCTTGGAGTCGTTGAGGTGGATGCACGCCAGCTTGTCCAGGCCGACGACCTCGTCGAACTCGGCGACGGTCTCGTTGACGCCCTCGACGGTCGAGAGGTCGTAGCCTGCGGCGAAGGCGTGGGCCGTGTCGACGCAAATCTCCAGGTCCTGCGACGACCGGTCCAGCACCTCGGCGAGGTGTTCGAACTCGCCGCCGAGCTTGGTGCCGCTGCCGGCGTCTGACTCGACGAGGACGGTGACGCCGTCGGGGATGTCCAGTTCGTCCAGGGCGCTGGCGGCGTTGTCGAGGCCGCCGTCGACGCCGGCGCCGGTGTGGGCGCCGAGGTGGACGTTGACGTACTCGACGTCGAGCTTGTCCGCGGCGTCGACCTCCTTCTGCATCGAGTCGATGGACTTTGCGCGAAGGTCGTCCTTCGGGGTGCAGAGGTTGACGAGATAGGAGGAGTGGATGACCCACGGCCCGACGCCGTGCTCGTCGGTCAGGTCACGGAACTGCTCGGCCTCGTCGTCCTCGATGTTCGGGTCCTGCCAGACCTGCGGCGAGTGGCTGAATATCTGCCCGCAGTTGCCGCCGTACTCGACCTGTTGGTGTACCGCGTTGCCCGCACCGTCATGTGGTCCCTTATCCTTCGCGATGGAGGTGTGTGCGCCGACTTGCATACCACCAGCCTACGCGAGCGCGACTATAGGGGCTTCGAAGCACGGTGGGGTGAGGAGAGACGGCAGCGAAAGAAACGGACTGGAACGCCGGCCTACAGCCGCGAGTCGTTGGTCGCGAACTCGCGCCAGTGGTGTAACGCCCAGAAGACGACGCCCGTACACACCATGCCAGCTGCGGCGAAGTAGAAGATGAGGTTCGACATCACGACCTCCTCGGGGGAATTGTACGTGTACATCACGCCCTCGGTGGCGAGGCCGACGAGGACGAACGCCAGCACGGCGATACCGCTGGTCGACACGAGCACCATCATGCCGTCGCGGTTCGGCGAGTCGAGTCGCAGGATGGCCACGACGAAGACGATGCCCATCACCAGCGAGTACGCCGGCAAGCGCGTGATCACGTTGAGGTCTGCCCCACTGATCAGCCCCACGAGGCCGAGAAACGCCGCCGTCAGCGTCAACGAGAGGATGATGACCCCCAGCGCCATCGGCGTCAGCACCCGCTGCTGCAGGAACCCCACTGTTCGTTCTCGAACGCTCATAGTAGCTGGTGAGTACAGGCCGATAAAAGGTTACTGGGAAATCGAGCGGGTCCATCGGTGGACGGGGAGGGAGTCGACTGTCGTCGACGAAATCTCACATCCCGTCCGGTAGCGGATCCGCGAGCGTGGTCTCCCCGAACCGCCACAGGACGACGCCGGCACTGCCCGCCAGTCCGCAAAACGCGAGGGAATAGGAGAGAAACCAGACGAAGAGATACGGATCGGAAAAGTCCGCGAGCGGGCCCACCAGCGTCACGATGGCCGGCGACGCGAGGGCGAGCGCACAGGCGAGGAGCCCCCGTCGCTGCGCCGTGGAGTACCGGAACGCGGGCGAGAGACCGAACACCGATTCGTTAGTCAGCGCGAGCCCGAACGTAACGAGTGCGGCGCCCAGCAAGACGGCCATCCACAGGTAGTATTCGTGCTGGATGACGAGGTCGGCCGGCGGGAGCGGCGGGCGCAGAGCGGGGAGTTTTCGTCCCTGAAGCGCGGCGATCCACACCCCGACGACTACGAGGTACGCCTGGAGCCAGTCGGGCGCTTGCCCGGTAAGCGGGTCAGGGGGGCCAGCCATACGTCGAGAGCCGGGCGCGACGCATTAAGTGCGTCGCCAGACACCGACTTCGATCCGGCGGAATGTTCCACAAATTATCCACACACAACCAGTTCTGACAGTATCGCGTCGTACGTATCACGCCCATATCTGTCATCCCAGGCGGATGCGTCTGACGAACGAGCGAGGGACAGGAAGCATTTATCCCCCCAGCACATAGCCGTGTTCAGTACATGTCGAGCGCGGACCGGACGATGATACTGACGGAGGAACACAAGCCCATGCCCATCGCGGACGTGGTGACGGGGCGAGGGTTCATCACTGGCAAGTCCGGCTCCGGGAAGTCCAACACGGCGAGCGTGCTCTGCGAGGAGTTGCTCGACGAGGGCGTCCCGCTGATGATCGTCGACACCGACGGGGAGTACTACGGCCTCAAGGAGGAGTACGAGATGCTCCACGTCGGCGGTGACGAGCGCTGTGACCTCCGGATCGGTCCGCAACACGCCGAGAAGATCGCCGACATCACCCTGGGGAGCAACGTCCCCATCATCCTCGACGTTTCGGGGTTCATCGAGGAGTCCGACTCCAAGCGCCTGGTCCACGACGTCGTCCGGGAGCTATTCATCAAGGAGAAGAAGGCGAAGGTGCCCTACCTCCTGCTCATCGAGGAGGCCCACGAGTTCATCCCCGAATCGGGGGGCCTGGACGAGGTCGGCGAGATGCTCGTCCGCGTCGCCAAGCGAGGGCGAAAACGCGGGTTGGGCGTCTGTGCCATGTCCCAGCGCCCCGCCTCCGTCTCGAAGGATTTCATCACCCAGTGTGACTGGCTGGTCTGGCACCGCCTCACCTGGAAGAACGACACCCAGGTCGTCTCCTCCATCATGGGCTCCCAGACCGCCGACGAGGTCCAGAGCCTCGAACCCGGTGAGGCGATCATCATGGCCGACTGGGAGGACGACAAGATCCGGGTGAAGTTCCGCCGCAAGCGCACCCTCGACGCCGGCGCGACGCCGGATCTCGACGGCATCGACGACCCGCAGACCCAGTCGGTCCGGTCGGACATCGTCGACGAACTGGAGGACGCCGGCGCGAGCCTCACCGAGAAAGGCGAGCAGAAGGACTGGGACGCCGAGGACGAGGCCGCCGCGACCTCTAGCGCCGTCGACGCCGTCGCCGAGGACCCCGGGCGTGCGGACCCGGAGCCCGCCGACACGGCGCCTCGCGAGCCCAGCGGCGAAGGGGCGGCCGCCGGGGAACCCGCCGCCGACGCGGCGGCCAGGGACTCCCAGCAGGCTTCCAAATCGACTGGCGGATCCCAGGAACCGTCGACCGACCCCTCGGAACTCGACGAACTGGACGAACCCGACCCGGACGAAGTTGCGCCGAGCGAATCGCAGTCCCAGTCAAGCACCCAGTCGCAGTCCGACGAACCCGCAGCGGAGACGACTGAAGACGCCCTCGAACGGGCTGCCCGGAACGTCTCCGCCGGCGACGTCAGTGCGTCCGCCGGCAACGCGAGCGGGAGGTCGCGGGCGAGCAAGGGGACCGCGTCGGCCAAGTCCGACGGCGGCGTCAATCGCCGCGCACGCCGGCCCAGCCCGGACCCCGACCCGGCCGACGACCCCGTCTGGGAGGTCGCCGAGTTCGTCGCCTACCTCATCGGGTCGCTGGGCGCCGCGACGGTCAACCTCGGCCTCACCGTCGAGCGGGCCATCGGCTCGGTGCTCGGTACGAACACCGGAACGGCGAGTTCGACCAGCCAGCCCGCCAGCGACCGCCGCCCGCTCGTCGGCATCATCGTCGCGGTGATGTTGCTGACCATCGGCCTCGTCGTCGGCGTCGGCGTCGCGATGTTTATCTGATTCGCCGAATTTTAGGTCGGGTCCGTTCCGTCCCGCGTCCAGGCGGTTGTCTCGTGTTTTCGCTCGGCCAGGTCGCGAGCGCGGGCCAGTTCGTCGTCGGTCCACGCCCCTTCGTCGGCGTCGACCCACTCGGCCAGCGTCGCGGTCAGTGCCTCAACCACCCCATCGCGATCGACGTCGACGTACTCGTCGATGCCGGCGACGCGGTCGGCGAAGGCGGCCGGATCAGGCGTGGGCGCGTTACCGTCGCTGCCGTCTGCGTCGGGATAGCCCGTGAAACACGCGCAGTGACGCTCGGGGTTGGTCGAGAACGTGAGCGAGCCGTGCTGGACGACGGCGTCGCGCTGGCGGTACTGGGCGTTGCCAGAGACTTTCCGGCCGTCCGGGCCGACGACGTCGTGGGCCGGATGGAGCGCCCGCAGATAGCAGGCCGGTTCGTAGACCGCGGGGCGCTCCTCGTCGGCGAAGCCAGCGTCGACGCCCAGCCGTGAGAAAGCGTCGAGAACCGGCTCGCAGAGCAGCTCGTAGCACTCCATCAGATCGCCGGGCACCTCGTCGGCCGGGACGACGATGGAGTAGGAGACGTCGCCCCACGAGTCGTGGTAGATGGCGCCGCCGCCGGTCGGCCGCCGGGTGACAGTGATCCCCTCCCGCTCGCAGAAGTCCCAGTCGATAGTCTCGGGGTCCTGATTGTACCCCAGCGAGAGCGTGCTGGGTTCCCAGCGGTATACGCGGAGGGTCCGTGGCCCGCCGCCGGCCGCCGTCTCCGCGGCCATTTCGTCCAGCGCCATGTTCAGCGGCCCATCGCGGGACTCCTTGGCGATGATCCGCCACTCCTCGTCGGCGAGATCCGTCATCGTGGGTGGGTTGGCGGGAGCGGTGGAAATGGGTTACGGGGGACCGCAAGTGAGGAATTTCGACCTCCCCGTGTCACGTCAGAAGACATATAGGGCGGTCGAGAACACACGTGGGCAATGAAACCGGTCGCCGGCCGCGCGCTGCTCGTCGTCGCGTTCTTTCTGGTGGCGGTCGCCGGCCCGGCGATGGCGAGTAGCGGGCCCGACAACGTCTGTGGCGCCTGCGGGGACGCCTTCGAAGACGCCGCCAGCGAACAGGGAGTGCCAGCCAGCGTGACCCACAGCACGGCGACGGTGTACGTCCACGAGAACGGGTCCGCGACGTGGGTCGTGACCAATCGCGTCGACCAGTCCGCTGCCGACCAGTTCACCGAGTCACCCGCCGCGCTCCACCGCGTCGCCCGGGCGGCTGCGACGGAGGGGTACGAACCCCCCGTCGGAACGAGAGTACCGAGAACGTCTGTCACCGCCTCCGTCGACGACAGGAACGTCACGGTCCGGTTCCGAGAGCGCGACGCCAGCGAATCACGACTCGGTCTCACCGTCGCGGGCACGCTCCACAAAGGCGGGGTCAGGGGCGGCTGGCTTCTCAACGCCAACCGGTTCACCGTCGTCGGCCCGCCGGGGACGGAGCTGGTCAACGAACCGAACGAGACCATTCACGCCGACACTGCCGACGCACCGGGCGTTCCGGACGTGGACGGCCGGCGAGTCACCTGGACCGGGCCGGCGACGGACTGGGGTTCGTTCATCTTTCAGAACGTCTACCTCGTGTACGGACCGCCCGACACCAGTGAGTACCACGCCGACGGCGCAGTCGCGCTCGCCACCGCGCCCCTCTGGGTGGAGAACGTCAAGTGGTACGTCCTCCCGCCGACGGCCGTCTACGGAGTCCTGCTGCTCGGTGGCGTCGCGGTGGTCCGGAGAGCCGGATCCGGTGATTCCGGGCGACTCGGCGGCGTCGTTGCCGGGCTCGGCCTCGTCGGTATCCTCGCGGCCGTGCTGGCACAGCGTGTTCACGAGCCAGCGTGGTACGGCGGCTTGGCGACAATTTATCTCGTGACCGCCCTCGTCGACCGGCGACGGCCCGACCGCCTGGAGTCGGTACGCGATGCACTCGAAGTGGGCGTCGTCGCCGCGCTCGGAGCCGGGGTCGTCGCCACGGCCATCGAGCCCACCGCCTGGGCGCACGGCAGTTCCGCCCGGACCGTGCTCGAACAGACCGCATACCACCTCCCCGTGGCGGTCGCGCCGGCGTTCGGGCTCGCGGTCGCTGGACCGCGCTCGACCCGGACCGCTTGGACGGTCGTCCCCGGATTCATTGGCGCCGTGTTCGCGTTCTTCCTGGCCGCAGTCGTCCGGGTTCCCGTCGCGACTCGGCCGTTCGGGCCCCTGATCCTGCTGATGGGCGCCGGCGCCGTCGTCTCCGTCCTCGCGGCCATCCCGCTCGCGGTTCTGGCAGTTCGGGTCCGTTCCGGACGAGAGTAGCGGCTGTCCGGATCCCCCGGCCCGCTCGCGAACGCGGCCGATGGTCACGAGAGCCGGTCGGAGACGACGTCGGCCATCACCGACGCCTCGGCCCGCCGGAGATGCTCCGCCGCTGTCCCGGGGGCACACCCCAGCACCTCCGCCACGTCAGCCACGCTCCCGCTACGTGGTTCCTCGTAGTAGCCACAGTCGACGGCGGCTTCGACGGCCTCGTACTGGCGGTCGGTGAGGTCGCCGCCAGTGGCGAAGTAGCGGGCGTCGTACTCGCCGATAGAGCGGACGTCGACGTCGAACGCGGAGGGAAGTTGGTCGAGGGCGCGCTGGACCGTCTCGCCGGGACCGATGACGGTGGCACGCATCGTACCGTCGGCGCGGAACTCGACCGGCATCATCAGGACGAGCCCCTGCTGGCTGAACGCCTCGACGAGGCGGTCGTCGGCGTCGGTGTGCTCGCCGCGAACGTAGAGGTAGAACGACTCGTCGTCACGGTGGGAGATTTCGTACTCGATGACCTCCTCGGTCCTCTGCAGTGCGGCCTCGTAGGGCTCGACCGGCGACCCGGTGACGTGGAACAGCGCAGTCTGGATGCCGAACCCCGCGTCGGCGTCGCCGCCGAACTGACTGTAGCTGACCTCCAGCAGGCGCGACACCTCGTACCCGTCGTGTGCGACGACGAACTGGTGCATGGGGTGGCGGACCTCGGGGTCCTGGTCCAGAGCCAGGCGGACGTACTTCATGCGGGACTGCTGACAGCCATCTCGTATAAATCCACCCCACTGCTGAGGCAGAAACGCGAGGGGCGTTCCGGCCCGAGTTTCGGACGATGGAAGCCACGCAGCAACAGGGTACGAGGACGGAGGAGGCCGGTTTCGACGGCTTGCCGGACAGCCTTCCGGACGATGCCGTAGTAGGATACGAGGAGCACGTCAACGCGCCGGCGGTGGTGGTCCGGGCCGACGCCGTCCAGGACGTCCTCACGGCGCTCAAGAATGAGGCAGGCTACGACCACTGCGCCTGCGTCACGGCCCAGGAGTACGGCGACCGGTTCGAAACGATCTACCACCTCAAGACGTACGACGACCCGACCGACGAGCTGTCGGTCATCGTCCCGTCGCCGAAATCGGCCCCCGGGAACGAGTCGGCGGCGCCGGTGTACGAGACGGCGGAGTGGCACGAGCGAGAGGCCTACGACCTGTTCGGCCTGACGTTCGAGGACCACCCCGACCTCCGACGGATCCTCCTGCCGGAGACGTGGCAGGGTCACCCGCTGACCGACGATTACGACCAGGACCAGCCACAGATCGTGACCTACCGTGAGCACGAACGGATCATGGAAGATCGGCAGGTGGGGCCCGACACGATGCTGCTGAACATGGGGCCACACCACCCCTCGACCCACGGCGTACTCCACCTCCTCGTCGAGTTGGACGGCGAGGTGGTCGCCGACGTGGAGCCCGACATCGGATACATCCACCGCTGCGAGGAGCAGATGTGCCAGCAGGGCACCTACCGCCACCAGATCATGCCCTATCCCGACCGGTGGGACTGGGGCGGTGCGGGGCTGTGCAACGAGTGGGCCTACGCTCGCGCCGCCGAGCGACTGGCCGACATCGAGGTGCCCGAATACGCCCAGGTGCTCCGGACGATGTCGGCGGAGCTGTCCCGGATGCTGTCGCACTTCCTGGCTCTGGGCGCGTACGCGCTCGACGTCGTCGGCGAGTTCAACGCGACGTGGATGTACGCGTTCCGGGACCGGGAGCTGATACAGGATATCCTGGAGGACCTCACCGGCCAGCGTCTGATGTTCAACTACTTCCGCCTGGGCGGAGTCGCCTGGGACGTCCCCGAACCGCGCGCGGCGTTCTTCGAGAAGATTCGCGAGTTCGTCGACGGCCTCCCCGAGAAAGTCGTCGAGTACCACGACCTGCTCTCGAACAACGAGATCCTGCAGGAACGAACGATGGACACCGGACTGTTGCCGCCGGAACGGGCGAGAGAGTTCGGTTGCACGGGGCCCGTCGCCCGCGGGTCGGGCGTCGACTACGACCTGCGCCGAGACGACCCGTACGGCTACTACGACGAACTGGAGTGGGACGTCGTCACCGAAGACGGCTGTGACAACCTCGCCCGCTTGCTCGTCCGGATGCGGGAGGTCGAGCAGTCCGCCCGCATCGTCGAGCAGTGCGTCGACCTCCTCGAATCGTGGCCCGAGGACGAGCGCACGCTCCAGTCGAACGTCCCCAGAACGCTCCGACCCGAGAAGGACCGGGAAGTGTACAGCGCCGTCGAGGGGGCGAAGGGCGAACTCGGCATCTACATCCGCTCTGACGGCACCGACACGCCCGCCCGCTTCAAGATCCGTGGGCCGTCGTTCTCGAACCTTCAGGCGCTTCCCGTGATGGGCCGTGGCGAGTTCGTCGCCGACCTGGTGGCCACTATCGGCAGCCTCGACACAATCATGGGTGAAGTCGACAGGTAGTCACCACGCCGTCTTCCCGTGGTCCCCAAAATATTATTGCTGAAAACTTCGTAGTTATTCGCATGCAACAGGTCGCGCTCGACGTCCCCGGCGTCCGGTCACGGGACGCGGAACGGGCGGTGACGTCGGCGCTCATCAACCTCCCGGGCGTCCAGTGGGTGGCGACGTCCTCGCCCACCGGCGTCGTCGGCATCCGGTTCGACCCCGCGGCGACGGAGTTGAAAGAGCTGCTCGAAGCCGTCGAAGCGGCCGGCTACCCGTCGACGTTCTGACCGTGACCGATTCGAGGTGATTGCTCGGTAGAGTTGTGAAGTGAGTGGGTGGTTCGTCGTGATCTCGATGGAAGAAATGCTACCGCCACCAGCCAGAAAGCCCTCGGCGCGCTCTCTGAAATCGGTACCGGCACTGCCAACAACCAGAAACCCCTCGGCGGGCTCCGGTCCCGCGGACCTACTGCGCTCCTCGCTTCGCTGCGGTGCTTGTAGGCCCGGGGTTCCCAGAGCCCGCCTCGCCCTTTCAGCCCTCCGAGGACTGCACAACACCGCAGCCCTGCCCTTCCCCTGGTCGCACGCCCCTCGCGTCTGCTCGGGGACGCGCTCCCGGCCGGGCGGTTGCGTTGAGCAGAACGTAGTGAGGCGATGCTCCTCAGAACTTCGTTCTGACGGTGGAGTAATAAGGAAGCGTATCGCGCCGCCAGGCGCGACCGGGGAGGTTTGGCGGTATTAATCGCGAGCGCGTTTCATCGCGCGAGCGATGCAGTTCCTGGCGGACTGAAAGGGCGAGGCACGGTCGCGCCAAAGGGCAGTCGCTCAGCGGGCACTACCCGAACGGACGTGAGGGTATCCCGCTGAGCGGCCGCGAAGCGTGCCGAGGGCTTTCGAGTAGTTTGAATTCATGCTCACGGCACTCACGCCGACACCCACCAATCGATACGTAGCTCACCTGTACCGACCATCCATCAGATCAGGCAGCGAAATCGAGAGACGACCAACAAGAACGATCCGTCGAGAGTGAGGGTTTAGTGGCCAGGCGCCCAACCGGTGGTAATGACCGACACAGAGGTCGCAACAGTCGCGGGCGGCTGTTTCTGGTGTACCGAGGCCGTGTTCAAGCAACTCGCGGGCGTCGAGCGAGTCACCTCGGGGTACGCTGGCGGGCACGTCGAGGATCCGAGCTACGAGGCCGTCTGTCGCGGTGAGACGGGTCACGCCGAGTGCGTACAGGTCGAGTACGACCCGGACGTGCTCTCCTACGAGGACGTGCTGACGGTGTTCTTCTCGACGCACGACCCCACGACGAAGGACCGAGAGGGCCCGGACGTGGGGAGTCAGTACCGCTCGGCCGTCTTCTACCACGACGAGGCCCAGCGCGAGGCCGTCGAGGCGTTCGTCGACGACATCCAGTCGGGGTACGACGACGACATCGTCACCGAGATTGCGCCGCTGGAGACGTTCTACGAGGCCGAGGAGTACCACCAGGACTACTTCGAGAAGAACCCGAACGACGCCTACTGTTCCGTCAACGCCGCCCCCAAGGTCGAGAAGGTCCGCAAGCAGTTCCAGGAGCTGATGGCGGCGTGAGCGACGAGCGCGAGGCCGGCGGCCCCGACGCCGATGACGGGACGACGGGGGTGTTCTCGTTCGAGACGACGGTCGACGTCCGCTACTCCGACGTCGACACCTACGGGCACGTCAACAACGCGACCTACGCGACCTACCTGGAGGAGGCGCGGATCGACTACCTCGACGCGGTGCTGGGCGACGAGGCCCGGTCGCTGGCCGCCGAGTCGGCCGAGGGCGACGACGTCGGCATCGTCGTCGCCAGCCTGGACATCCAGTACCGCCACTCCGTCGGCCTGGTCGAGGCCGTAACGGTGAGCGTCCGCGTCCCGCGGCTGGGTGGCTCGAGTTTCCCCATCGAGTACGAGGTCCGCTCGGACGGCGACGTCGCCGCGGAGGGGACGACGACGATGGTCGCCTACGACCGCGCGGCGGGCGCGTCGCGACCGCTTCCGGACAGCTGGCGCGAGCGAATCTCCTCGTTCGAGGGGCTCTGAGCGGAGCGCCGCGACGCCTACGCTCCGCCCTCGACGACTGAGACTTCCTCGGCCGTCGCGTGCCTGATCTCGACGTCGTGTCTCGTGTGACGGGCGTGCGTCTCGGCCCAGCGGTGGACTGCGCCCTCGTCGAGGCGCTCGGCCTCCTCCGGGCAGTTACGACAACTCGCTCGCCAGGTCTCGACGCTATCGGGAAAGTGACCGGTGTGGCGGCGGTGGTCCAGTGCGAACTGCTCGAAGGCCTGGTTGCCGACGGCCTGGAGCTCGTCCGAGAGGTCCCACTCGCGGTCGCACCGCTCGCAGGAGACGGTGAGGTCGTCTGTCGCCGGCGAGCGGGTCGGTCCGCCCGGTTCCCCGGGCAGGTCACCCGTCCCGTCGTCTGGGTCTGTCACAGATGAAATTGGCGACCCGGCCCCTTGAATCACCCTCCGGCGGCAACGCGCTGTCCTTTTAGGAGTCCGGCGTCTACGGCCGGTCGATGGTCCAGAACGTCGCCAGCGAGATGGCGGACCTCGAGGCGGAGGACTTCCACCTCCTCTCGGGCGTCGAGCAGGGGATGCGCTTTTCGGAGTACGTCGACCGCGAGAAGATTCCGAAGTTCTCCCGGCTCACCGCCGAGAACGTCGACTACCGGCTGGACCGCTGTGAGGACCGGGGCTTCCTCGAACGCAAGACCATCCAGTACGAGGGATTCAAACTCACGTTCGAGGGGTACGACGCCCTGGCGCTGCACACGCTGGTCGAACGCGGGACGATAGAAGGGTTCGGCGCGCCGCTGGGCGTCGGCAAGGAGAGCGACGTCTACGAGGTGCGCTCGTACAAGCCACTCGCGCTGAAGTTCCACCGCGAGGGGTACACCAACTTCCGCGAGGTCCAGAAGGAACGCGAGTACACGTCCGACCGCGACCACGTCTCCTGGCAGTACACCGCCCGCAAGGCCGCCGAGCGGGAGTACGAGGCCCTGGAGACGCTGTACCCCGACGTCAGCGTCCCCCAGCCCATAGACCAGAACCGCCACGCCATCGTGATGGAGAAGATCGAGGGCGTCGAACTCGCGCGGACGAAACTCGAAGACGTGCAGGTGGTCCCCGTCCTCGAACTCGTCCTCGACGAGATGCAGACGGCCTACGCCGAGGGGTTCGTCCACGCGGACATGAGCGAGTACAACGTCTTCGTTTCCAGCGAGGGCGTCACCGTCTTCGACTGGCCCCAGGCCGTGCCCACGGACCACGAGAACGCCCGTGAACTCCTGGAACGCGACGTGACGAACGTCGTCGGCTACTTCCGCCGGAAATACCCCCAGTTCGTCGACGAGGTCGACGTCCCCGGCCTGGCCGCCGCCATCGCCGACGATGGCTTCGACGCGCTGGACGACCACCGTAGCTGAGGCCGCCTTTCCTCGAATGCTGGTGATCAGCGAATAGCGACCGCCACGACTGGGGCGGATCTGTCACTACTTATAAACTATATAACGCTATAGGAAATCAGCACTGATCAGAACGCTACCGACTGTTCTCAAACCGGCGAACGAAGCGCTGTCGCTCCCGAAATCGGTCGATTCGGAAAATTGCGGCTGGAAATTACGGCCGTGGGGGCGACCACCCCCGGGGTTTCGCGGCGATTCGGCGGTCGAAACTGGCTCTCGAAGCCCGGGTATCGGCGCTACTGACGTTCAGGACTACCGACGGAGTCGAACCCCGATGTCGTCGGGGTCAGAGACTGCCAGGCCGTCGTCGGTCGACTCGAGGGACGCTCCACCGCTGTCGAGCCGAGACCGGACCTCCTCGAACGCCTCGTCGTCCGGCACGACGAGTTCGAACCAGTCGAGCCCCCGTGTGCCGGCCGACGCCGGTTCAGACCGGCCGTTCCAGGTGTTCAGCCCGACGTGATGGTGATATTCGCCCGCGGCGACGAACAGCGCGGAATCGCCGAACCGCTGGCGAACGTCGAGTCCGAGGCGGTCCACGTAGAACTCCCGGGCGGCGGCCAGGTCCGTCACCTCCAGGTGGACGTGCCCGACGTCGGTTCCGTCCGGCGCGGCGTCGCCACCGGCCGCTGCCGCCCGCAGGTCGTCGAGATCGAGTGGCAGCGTGTCCATCCCGACGTGACCGTCGTCGGTGACTGGCCACTCCTCGCGCGGGCGGTCCCAGTATATCTCGACGCCGTTGCCCGCCGGATCGGAGAGGTACAGCGCCTCGCTCACGAGGTGGTCCGACGCCCCCGACAACTGCCACCGTTCCTGCACCCGGTCCAGTGCGTCCCCCAGGGCGGCGCGCGTGGGCAGGCGGAACGCGGTGTGAAAGAGGCCCGCCTCCCCGCGGCCGCGCTCCGGAGCGTCTGGGTCGGCGCGAAGGACGACGAGCGGGTCGCCGTCCGCCCCCAGCGTGGCCCGGTCGTCCTCGCGGGACTGGACCCGGAGGCCGACCACGTCGGCGTAGAACCGGACCGCTGCGTCGAGGTCGTTCACGGTCAGTCCGACGTGGCCAACGTGGGCACTCGCCGGCATCGTAGCGTCTGTGCTCTCCATGGGAGAGTACTCGAGCGCCGGAAAGAAATGATGTGGGGAGAGTCAACCGCTATCGCTCCAGGGTCGACCGGCGTCGCGTCCCGTTCAGTTGGGCACGCGGTACTTCAGGTCGATCTCGTCGATGAGTCGGTCGTTCCGGCTGAGGTTCGTCTCCAGTTCGACGTGGAGCGAGTCGAGCATCGTGTCGACGAGGTCCTGGCGCTCAGAGGCCGAGGACCACTGGTCCAGGTTCGCGGGCGTGCCGACCTCCATCGCGACCTGCTGGTTCGGGTAGATGGTCCGCATGTGGTACGGTTCGTCGTGGTTCGCACAGCGGACGGCGTACGACGAGAGGCCCTCGTAGTCGGGGTGGATGACCTCGATAACGTCGCGCTGGGGGTGACCCAGCGACTGGGCAGGCCGGTGGGGGTTGTTCCAGTGGCCGTCAGCGAGGTTCGCGGCGTCGCCCGACGGACCGAGCCACGTGATGACCATGCCGTCCTGGAAGTAGGGCACCTCGCTGGTGTTCTTCAGGACGATGTACTGGTTCCAGTAGCTGCCGCCGTTCTCGTGGATTTCGATGCTCGCCTCCATCGGCGCGTTGGCGGTGAACCCGTCCCCGCCGAGCGAACTACCCGTCCGCGGGTCGACCTTGTCGGCGACCATGTCGTGGATGGGGTTGTCCGGGTTGTTGACGACGTCGTCGGGCAGGTCCGCCGAGTTCCCCCACTCGCGGGTGTCGTCGTACTCCGGCTGGTCGTGGACCCGGTCGCGGACGCGGACCTCGTCGGGCTGGTAGGACCGGGCGTCCGTCGGCCAGCGGTCCTGGATGAACTGGCCCGGGCCGTTCGTCGCCGCGGTCGGCCCAGCCGTCTCGCTCCAGACGTTATCGGGGTCGTCGTGCGTCCCGGGGTCCTCCGTCTCGTCGGGCAGCAGCGCCAGCCGCGGGAGGAGCTTCACCGTCGCGTGCGCGGGGAAGTCGTTGTCCGCGAGCTGCTGGACGTACGGCAGCGCCTGGGTCCCCAGCTGGTCGAGGGTCAGCGACCCGTCCTGGACGTTGTCCTGGACGGCCGCGACGTCGTAGTTGAACTCGTCGGCCTTCTCGGAGTCCGTCCAGGTCTGCCCGGTCGAGGACGTCTCGCCGGGCAGGTAGTCCAGGAAGTCACGCGGGACGTAGTACGGGTCGTCGAAGTGCTCGTACAGTTCGGCGACCGTCGTACTGCCCGTGATGTCCGAGGGAAGCGTGTCCGGCTCCGGCGGTCGGTCCGGGAACGGGACGTCCCACGTGGGCTCTCCGTCGTCGGGAGTCTCGGTCTCGTCGTCCGGCGTCTCCGTGTCCGGTGTCTCCGTGTCGGGCGTCTCCGTGTCCGGCGTGTCCGTCGGAGGCGTCGTGGTCGTCGGCGTATCCGTCGGGGGCTCCGAGCCGGACGTGAACGCGATGGTGTCGATCTCGATGGCTCCCGAGGCGCCCTGCCAGAAGTTGAACCGGACGGCCTGTGGGCTGTCGGGGTCGGCGCCGACCGCCGAGAGATCGACGGACACCGTCGACCACTCCGTCCCGATGGTGTCGTCGGTGAGGTTCGACAGGAGGTCGGAGGCGCCGCCGACGCTGAGCTGGAAGTGGCTCTCCTCGCCGCCGCTGTCCCCACGGACGACGAGGTTCAGCGTCGACGCGTCGGCCACCGACTGCTGGACGTTGCTCCCGAACCAGCCGGCGTTGTCGTATTCGAGTCGGAGCGCGCCGTCTGCTACCTCGCCGGCGCCGTCGCCGTTGGCGAAGCTGCCCGCGTCGGCCCAGTTACCGAGGTCGTTCGACCCCGGATAACTGCCGCCGTCGAAGGAGTGGACCACGAGCGAGGACTCCTGACCGAGTGCCGTCGCCGCGAACCCGAGGCTCCCGAACGCGATGCTGCTTTTGAGTATGGTTCGTCTTTTTACCATTGCACGTGACAATAACCCCTCTGGCAAAATAAATTTAACGGACTAGTAAATAAATTTTATAATCTAGTAAGCGTGCCGCTAGGCCGAGCCGGCCTGCGGCGGGCGGGCTGACAGCGGGCGAAGCGCGGGTGAGTCGCCTTACTCGAAACGCACCTCGTCTACGTAGAGCGTGCTCGTCCCGTTCTCACCACCCCAGAAGTCGAATCGGAGCTCACCGGGCGACGAGCGGTCGATCCCTGCGGCTTCCATGTCGACGGCGACGTCGACGGTACTCGTCGTGATGGCCGACCCGGCGACGCTGCTGAACTGGGCGCGCGCGCCGCCGACGTCGAGGACGAAGTCGCTCCCCTCGCCGCCGCTGGCACCGCGGACGCTGAACACCAGCTGGTCGTAGTTCGAGACGTCCCTGTTGACCTGCTCGACGAACCAGCCGCCGCCGTCGTACTCCAGGACGAGTTCCCCGTCGACCACTTCGCCGTCGTCGTTCGCGAACGACCCCGCACCGTTCCAGTTACCCAGGTCGTTCTCGCCCGACCACGCCGGGTCCCCGTCGTAGTCGTTGACGAGGAGCGCGGTGCCGTCCGGCGTCTGTGGCTCCGTCGTGGTCGTCGTCGGTGGTTCCGTCGTGGTGGTCGTCGGTGGTTCGGTCGTGGTCGTCGGCGGTTCGGTCGTGGTCGTCGGCGGCGGGGTGGTCGGCTGCACTGTGGTCGTCGTCGGCGGGTCCGTCGTCGGCGGGTCCGTCGTCGTGGTCGAACCGCCGCCGCCGCTCGGCAGGTCCGAGTTCCGGTTCTCGTAGAGGATGTCCTTGACGATGCCGCCGTGGGTGTCGTTGTTCCGGAGCAGTTCGAAATCGTCCCGGGACTCCCGGTTGAAGAACTGGGGCGTCCACCGGAAGTCGAAGATCCACGGCACCGGGTGGAGCGGGTAGTTGTCGAACAGCTCCTGGAACTGCTGGCCCTGCTCGTCGGTCGTCCCCGAGAGGTACGGCGCGCGGCCGTTCTTGTACCCCCACTCGGTCATGAACACCGGCACTTCCTCCCCGGGTTCGCCGAAGGACGCCGACAGGGGCCGCATGTTCTCCTGCCCATAGACGTGGCCGGTGTAAGCCAGGTTGTCGCCCTCGAACTCGTCGTTTGGCGCCTGGGCCGTCCACTGGCTCCAGCGTGGCGACCCGATGAGGACCAGGTTCCGCGGCGCGTGCTCGCGGATCAGATCGACCCACGGCTGGGCCGTCTCCTTCCAGGTGGTCCAGGTCTCCTGTGCGGCCTGAGAGTCCGACGTCGGGTCGGTCTCGTCGGCGTACGGCGCCGTCGGTTCGTTGTACAGTTCGTAGAGGACGTGGGAGTCCTCGGCGAACTCGGGCGCGATCGTCTCCCAGAACATCCGGATCTCCTCGTCGATTTCGTCGCTGGTGTAGTGGAGCGTCTCGTCGTGCTCGCCGCGGTGGCGGTGGTAGTCGACGATGGCGTAGACGCCCTGCTCGGCGCACTTCTCCACGGCCGGCCGCAGGTGATTCTCCAGGTAGCTGTCGAGCTGGCTCTGGTCGAAGCCGGGCGCCGGCGGAGCCGCGCCGGGGTCGTGCCCGCCGATGTCGACCGGCTGGCACGGCAGACGGATCACCCGCGAGTACCAGCCGTTCTCCTCTTCCGTCCCCGGCGGCGAGTTGCCGTTCGTCGCCCAGGTGATGTACTCGTCGACGCTGTAGGAGTAGTAGTTGTCCGAGTTCAGCCGTTTCAGGTCGGGGATGTTCACCCCGCGGAGGATCACCTCGTTGCCGCTGGGATCCCTGATGAGGTTCCCGTCCCGTTCGAGCCACGGTGTCGGGATACCCGCCGACGCGGAACCGCTGACGCCGAAGCCGATGCCCGCGGCGACGGCGCTGGCTCCGGCGGTCGCCTTCAGGAAGTCGCGCCGGGAGCCGCCGCTGATGGAATCTGTGAGCTCACTTCGCTCGTCTCTCCGCGGGCTGGTGTCGCTATCCGCGCTCGTTCCGTCGTCCTGTTCCCCCGTGCCGTCGGCGTCGTCCGTCGGTCGTGTCATTTGTCTAATTTCCGCGTCGTCGAGCAGTCGTTCGCCGGTTCTCGGTGTCGCCCGTCGTCTCGCCACCGCGGGCCCCTCGTGAACGAGCGGCTTGGCGGCCGTCGGTGTCCATCGACGGCAGCCGACTGCGCCTGTAGCGTCGTCGCCGCCGACGGAGCCGTCCCGTTCAGATCACGATATCTGGACGCTCACCTCGTCGGTGCTCGTGTTGCCCTCGTTGTCGGTGGCGGTGAGGGTGACCGTGTACGTGCCAGCGGACTGGTAACGTTCGTCGGTGTACCAGCCCCTCCCGGTCGACCCGTTGCCCAGCTCCCACTGGAGGTCGGTGATCCAGGTGCTGCCACCGGTCTCGTCGGTGATCCAGAACTGCATCAGGTCGCCGGTCGACCCGGACGTCGCCCCGGGGTCGATGGAGGCGATCAGGTCACCGGAGGTCGGCGTCTCGGTATCCGTTTCCGTCTCGGTATCTGTCTCCGTCTCCGTCTCGGTGTCAGTCTCCGTGTCCGTCTCCGTATCAGTCTCCGTGTCCGTCTCGGTATCCGTCTCCGTGTCCGTCTCGGTATCCGTCTCCGTCTCGGTACCTGTGCCATCGCCCTCGACGTCGATGGTGACCGACGTCGTGCCGGTGTCGGTGACCGAGACCGTCGTCGTCGCCGAGTCGCTGTCGGTGCTGACGGTGACCTCGTGTTCGCCGAGGAAGGCGCTCGTCGAGTAGCTTCCCGACCCGTCCGTCGTGCCGGACTCGTCGGTCCACCACTCGTCGAAGACGAGGCCGGTCCAGACGTCGTAGGCCGGCTTCTCCGACCAGTCGTCGTAGAACAGCGGCGCCTCGCTCTCCCAGTGGCGCCCGTCCCAGAAGCCCCACATGATGAACGCGTCACAGCCCGGATGGGAGAACGCGCCACGGAGGTAGTTCTCCAGCATGTCGGCGCGTTCCTGGTCGCTGTTCCAGTCGTCGCCGTTGTACGTGTCGAACTCCGTGATCTTCAGGCGGGCACCGAGGTCGGCCCACTTGTTCATCTCCTGGACGACCTGGCTGGCCGAGATGCGGCCGTCCGGGTCGTCGTTGGAGTTGTACTCGCCCTGGCGAGCGGCGACGTGGGCCTGCAGTCCGACGATGTCGATGTCCGTTGCGTTGTCGTTCAGGTGCTGGATCTGGGAGACGTAGCGGTCGTCGGTGTAGCCGTAGGCGAACTGGTTGAAGTCGTTGACCGCGATGTCCAGGTCGTAGCCGTTCTGCTCGATGACGTCCGCCGCGTGGCTGTACCAGTCGGCCAGGAGGTCCGAGGTCCACGGGACGACCTCGCCGGTCCAGGGCTCCTCGGTGTCGATCTGGTCGCCGTAGACGCCAAGCTGCATCTGATAGGTGTGCATCACCTCGTTGACGACTTCCCACTCGGTCAGGTCGTCGCCGTAGTGGGTGATGATCTCCTCGATGTGGTCCATCGTCCGGGTGCGGATCGTCTCGGCGTCCTCGTTGTCGATGGCCGTCTGGATGTCGGAGGGAATGGCAGCGACGTCCTCACGGCCCCAGAGGCAAACGTGCCCGCGCATGTCCAGCCCCTGGTCGAGGATCCACTGGGTCGCCTCGTCGGCCAGTTGCTGCTCGTTCTCGAAGAAGTCCCACTTGTGACGGTTCTCCATCACCGCCGTGTTGAACAGTTCGGGGATGTACTCCCGATAGTTGTCCCCTTCGCTGGAGCTGTTGATCAGCGTGTTCGCGTTCACCGCCGTCCCGAAGTCGAACTCGTGTGACTGCTGCTCGACCGTCACGTCGGCGTTCGAGACGGTCGACCCGTCGGAGTTCTGGACCGTTATCTCCAGGTCGCCGGTGCGGTGCTCCTGGATGCGCTCGTCGACGCTCAGGGACGTGTCGGCCGTCTCCGCCGTCGCGGGCGAGGACGCCGCGCCACCGACGGCAGTCGCGGCCGCGGCGGCACCCACTGCCTTCATGTAGTCGCGCCGGCCGACCGAGTCGAGGACGCCGTCGGCCGACTCGTCGACCACGTCGGTCTCGGTCGCTGCGTCGATGCCCGTCTGTTCGTCCGTCAGTTCCCCGTTGTCGCGTGTATCGTCGTTCGTCATTGTGTAGTCTCGCGAAGATAGCGGTTGTCTCCCTATTCGAGTCGGATCTCGTCGATTTCCAGCGTACTGGCGCCGCCCTGCCAGAAGTTCAGGCGGACGGCCACTCTGGACGAGGACGTGTCGACCCCGGCCGAATCGAGGTCCACCGCCACGTCCGCGGTGCTCGTTCCGATCGAATCGTCGGTGAAGTCAGCGAGCAGGCCGCTCGCCCCGCCCATGCTGAACTGCACCTCCGACTCCTCGCCCCCGTTCGCACCGCTGACGGTGAACACGAGCGAGGAGTACTCCTCGACGGACTGATTGATCTGTTCCTGGAACCAGCCGCCGTTGTCGTACTCCAGCACGAGTGCGCCGTTTTGAACCTCGCCGCCGCCGTTTTCGAACGACCCGGCCCCGCACCACTGGTCCAGATCGTTCCAATGGGACGACCACGACGGACTGCCGTCGTAGTCGTTGACGATCAGCGCGTCGACGGACGGGTCATCGGTCTCGGTCTCCGTTTCCGTCTCTGTCTCGGTCTCCGTTTCCGTCTCTGTCTCAGTTTCCGTCTCAGTCTCTGTCTCAGTTTCCGTCTCAGTCTCCGTCTCGGTTTCAGTCTCCGTCTCGGTCTCGGTGTTCCCGTTGCCGTCGCCGAACTCGATCCAGTCGAAGTTCCAGGCGCCGGACTCGGCGGTGATCCGGACGACGTGCTCGCCCGCCGGCAGGTCCAGGCTGCCGACGCGGATCTCCTGCCAGCTCGACCAGTCGCCGGTCTGCCAGACGTCCTGGGTGGCGACGGTCTCGCCGTCCACGTCGATCCGGAGGGTGCCGCCGCCGCCCTCACCGGCCGCGGCGTTGACGTGAGTGACCAGCCCGTCGCCCGAGTCGACCTGGACGGTGTACTCCAGCCACTCGCCGGAGTCGATGTAGCCGACGTTGTAGCCGGACTCGGCCGACGTCCCGATGTCGACGGCAGTATCGCGGTAGGAGCCGTCGGCCTGGTTCGACGAGGTGGTGTCGTAGTAGGAGATGCCCTGGCCGCCCTCGTCGAAGTCCTCCGCCTGGATGCGGCCCGGGATGGTGTGCGGGCCGTTGAACGCGGACTGCTCGGCGTCGGTCGCGATGGTCTCGGCGATCACCGTCGCCGGATCGGACTCGTTGCCGGCGTCGTCGACCGCCCGCACGGCGATCTCGTAGGTCGTCGCCGGGTCGAGGTCGGTTACCGAGGCGGACGTGGTGTCTGGCAGCGCCTCCTGGTTCGGTTCGCCGTCGACCGAGAGGGCATAGTGGGAGAGTCCGGCCTCGCCCTCGTCGGTCACGGCGTCCCAGGACACCTCGACGCTGATCTCCGAGGTCCGCGTGACCGTCAGGTTCGACGGGGTCGGCGGGGCGATGGTATCGTCGACGGTGCTGTCGGGGATGCTGTCGTCCTGGGTCTCGTCGAGCCAGGTCTTGATGTAGCCACCCATCTGCTCCTCGCCGTCTTTCAGCGTCCACGACTCGTTCGCGCCCTCGCCGGGCGAGTCGAAGAACGTCGGCGCCCAGCTGTCGTCGAAGCACCACGAGATCCACCCCATGTTCTCGTATCCCTCGACCCAGTCGCGGAAGGGCTGGCCCCAGCCGGAGGTGGTCCCCTGGTCGACGTTGCCCCCCTCGGGGTCCCAGCCGAACTCGGTCACGACGACCGGCACGTCGTTGGCCGGCTCGCCGTAGTACTGGTCGAACTCCGAAGGCGCGCCGTTGTCCGGGTAGATGTGTGCCGCGTAGATCAGGTCGTCACCCTCGAAGGGGTACTCCGGCGCCATGTGGGTGACCGAGGTCCACCGGGGCGAGCCGATGATGATGGGTGTCTCCGGCGCGTGATCGCGGACGAGGTCGACCCACGGCTGGGCCGCGTCGCGCCAGGTCTGCCAGGCGCCCGCGTCGTCGCCGTACATCGTCGGCTGGGTCGGCTCGTTGAACAGCTCGTAGATGACGTGCTCGTCGTCGGCGAACTCCGGGGCGACCGCGTTCCAGAAGGTCCGCATCACGTCGTCGATGGGGTCGAGCGTGTCCTCGTTCTCCGAGTTGTACGTCTCGGTCGCTTCCTGGGTGTACGGCCTGATGAGGTGGAAGTCGACCAGGGCGTACACGTCCCGAGAGGCCAGCAGGTCGACCGCCGGCCGGACGAACTCCTCGACCATCGTGTCGATGCCGAAGTGGTTCACGTTGTCCTGCGTGAACGGCAGGCGGACGACGTTCGGCTGCCAGCCGCGGGACTCGTCGGTCGCCCACCGGAGCACCTCCTCGAACGACTTGGGATGCGTCCGCCGGTAGAAGGCCGGGTCAGCCGGGGCCATTCCGCGGAGCTGGACCTCGTTCCCGTTCGGGTCGCGGATCCACTTCCCGTCGGTGTGGAGCCGCGGCGTCGGCACGCCGGCGCTGACCTCCCCGGACAGGGCCAGTCCCCCAACCGTCGCGCCGATGGTCTTCAGCGCGGTCCGCCTGGTCGTGCCGGTACCGATCCCGCGGTCCGCCTTCTCCGTCGCTCGCGTCTGTTCGTCCCCTGTGCCCTCCGTCGCTCGCGTCTGTTCGTCCCCTGTGCCCCCCGTCGCGTCGCGTGGTGTGTCGTCCGTTGTCATCGTTGATAGGTCGCCGTGCCGTCGGTTGTGTCGCGATTCGAGTCGTCCGCTCGTCGATCACGAGCGTGACAGTCCGGTCAGGATATCTGGACGGTCACCTCGTCGGTGGTCGACGCGCCCTCGTTGTTGGTCGCGGTCAGCGTGACGGTGTAGGTGCCCGCCGAGTCGTACTGGGTGTCAGCGTACCAGCCGCTGTCAGTCGAGCCGTCGCCCAGCTCCCACTGGAGGTCGGTGATCCAGGTGCTGTTGCCCGTCTCGTCGGTGATCCAGAACTGGACCATGTCGCCGACGGACGCCGACGTCGTACTGGGCCGAATAGAAGCGACCAGATCGCCGCTGTCCGGCGTATCGGTGTCGGGCGTGTCTGTCTCCGGCGTATCGGTATCCGGCGTGTCTGTCTCCGGCGTATCGGTATCCGGCGTGTCTGTCTCCGGCGTCTCCGTGTCCGTCTCCGGCTCAGTCGTCGATGTCCCGGTACCACCACCACCGCTCCCGCTGGTGTACGTCGAGCCGTTGACGGTGACCTCGAAGGCGTTGTAGGTCGTCTCGCCGACGGCACCCTCCCAGTACTCGTTGCCGAGTTCGATGCCGGAGAGCCACAGGTCGCCAGAGGCACCCAGGTTGGCGCTGACGTAGTCGATGATTTCGGTCATGTCGATGCGGCCGCCGTCGTACCCGCCCTGGACGCGGAAGATGGGGAACGTCGCGTCGGTACCGCCGCCGTCGTAGGTCGTCCAGTGGTCGATGGTGTTGCCGTACTGGTCGGTCCAGGCGGCCTCGTTCTCCATCCCGCCGTGGTCGTGCTGGTCGTTCCAGTCCAGCAGCAACATGATCTCGTAGACGTGCGTCCCGGTCTCCTGGCCCGGTGGCTGCTCCATCAGCCACCACTCCTCGGCCCAGTTCCACTCGCCACCGGACTGGCTGTAGTCGGCGTCGATCGCCATCTCAAGCTGGTCGATGTCGCGGCGCTGGATGGGGAACTCGGCGACGCCGGTGTCCTCGCCCCACGGGCGCGTTCCGATGAACACTTCCGGGTAGTTGGGGCCGCCGCTGGCGTTCGAGGCGTCGAAGTCGTAGCCGTAGCTCCCGTCGTCGTTCAGCCAGACGCACTGGGGCACGTTCGACATGCTCCACTGGTTGTCCATCACGCTGTACCCGCCGCCGACGTCGATCTGGCCGTACTCCGAGTCGCAGATCTCCTCGGCCGTCGCCGCCGTGGCGGAGTTGCCCAGGCCGAGTCCGAGGCCGGCGGCGCCGACCGCGGCGCTCGCCTTCAGGACGTCCCGCCGTGAGGGATTCGCCAGCGGAGCCCGGCCGTCGCCGTCGGCCGGTCGTTCGTCGGCCGGGTCGGTCAGTCGTTCGTCGATTCCTTCGTCGGTCGTGTCTCGTGTCATTGGTGTGAATCAGCTGCGTGCATTTATCTCGCGATCCCGGTCGTCACCGTCGGGAACGTGCCGCAGAGCGGCGGTTCGTCCCACGACGGTCGAGCGTGGGATAGGTCGTCGGTTCTCGTTCGAATCACCCGCCGAGCCACGGCGTCCGGTCCGGGAGACCGGGAGCCGTCGAGGCGAGCGGTAGCTCGGTTCACGACACCGTGATCGTCACCTCGTGGGTCGTCGAACTGCCCTCGTTGTTGGTCGCGGTCAGTGCGACGGTGTAGCTCCCCGCCGAGTCGTAGGCGTGTTCGGCCCACCAGCCGGTAGCCGAAGCGCCGTCGCCGAAGTCGAACGACAGCGAGTCGATCCAGGTGCTCGAATCGGTCGTGTCGGTGACGCCGAAGGTGACGCGCTCGCCGACGCTCGCGGTGGTCGTGCTCGGGTCCATCTCGGCGATCAGGTCGCCGGTTCCGCCGCCGGTGCTACCGCCGGATCCACCGGAGCTACCGCCCGAATCGCCGCTGGAACTGCCACCGTCGCTGCCGCCAGTGGAGCCGCTGCCGCTGTCGAGCGAGAGGGAGACGTTGTTGAGGTCCCACCAGCTCTCGTCCATGGCGACGCGGACGACCTGCTGGCCGGCGTCGAGGGAGACGCCGGCGGTGGAGACGGTCTCCCAGGAGTCCCAGCCACCGGTGGCGGGAACGTCCACGGTCCCGCTGACGTCCTGGCCGTTCACTTCGAGGTGGAAGGATCCACCACCGGAATCGGAGGCGACGAGCGCTTCGAGGGTGTACTCGCCCGATTGCTGGACGTCGACGGTGTACTCGACCCACTCGCCGGACTCGATGTAGCCGATGCCGTAGCCCGACCCGGCGCTGTTGGAGGTGATGTCGACTGCCTCGTCGGTCCGCATCGCACCGCCCTCGTTCTCGGCAGTGTTGTCGCTGTAAGCGACGCCGGAGCCGCCCTCGTCGTACTCCTCGGCCTGTATGGTGCCGGGAACGGCGTGGGGCGAGCCGTCGTACGGCTGCTGGGTGCCGGAGCCGCCGCCACTGTCTCCGCCAGAGTCACCGCCCGAGTCTCCACCGCCGTCACCGCCCGAATCGCCGCCGGTGCCACCAGTGCCGCCGGTCCCGCCGACGTCGACGTGTTCCAGCATCTCGTCGGCGTAGCGCCGGCCGAACTCCCGGTAGGCCTCCGTCGTGAAGTGGGCGTAATCCTGGCCCGCCAGTCCCTGGGCCGAGACGACGTGGGCGTTCGGGATCACGTCCGGAAGTTCGTTGACCTCGGTGTTGTGCGAGCCACAGCACCCGCCTTGCGAGTCGTAGAGCATCTCGCCGGCGAGGAACGGGACGTTGCCGATACCCAGATCGGAACGGAGGTTCTCGACGATACCGGCCACGTCCGACGTCCACTCCTGGTCGTTGGTGTCTGTCTCACCCTGGTGGAACAGGATGCCCCTGATCGTCCCCACCTGCTGGGCCTTCTGGGCCAGGTCCAGCAGCCACTGGTAGCCGCCGTCGAACTGCGACGGAATGTTGCGGTCGTTCCGGCCGATGGGCGCGCCCTTCTGGAAGAGCGCGATGTCGGCGCCCCCGACGGCCGCGGGGACGAGGCCGATACCCCTGTCCTCCGACATCTCCTGAATCACGGTCTTCGCAAAGTAATCCCCGGGGCCGATCCCCGCGTTACATCGATTGAGCGGTGGTTCGGCCAGGTACCACTCGCCGTACTCGCGCCCGAGGTTCGAACAGTCGAGGTCCGCGAGGACGTGTATCCGCGGATGCGTCTCCCGGTCCTGCTCCTCGATCGGACCCGCCCCCTCCATGTTCGACTGGCCGAACAGCAGGTAGATGTCGAGGTCCGACGGGTCGGTTTCGGTGGCCGCGGACGCCTGTTCGCCCAGTCCGAGCGCGAACGCGCCCGCGCCGACCGTCGCCCCCGCCTTCAGGAAGTCGCGTCGATGCTGGGTTCCCCCGGTCTCGTCTCGCTCGTTCGTTCCGCCATAGTCGGCGTCGCTACTCGGTCCCTCGCCCCATTCGTCGGTGCTGTCTGTCCGTCGTGTCATGTAATGTTCGTTCGCGTCGCCCGCCTGGTCGGCCCCGACCACCGGGGCGTCGTCGCGGGTGCGTCGAGCAATCGTGTGGCAATTCGAGTCGTATCCCGTCGATTTCGTGCGTGCTGGAACCCCACCTCGTCGTAGACGTCCGGGTTCGGCTGGCGACAGTGACTGGCCTCGTCCGAGCAGCAAGCCCGCGGGCACACGAAATCGGAATCGAGCGTCTCGCAGACAGTCAGGAAGTCGTCGGCGTGCGCCCGGTCCGCGGACGGAGCGGCGCTCCCGACGAGGGCTCCGGTGTCGACGGCCTGCAGGAACGCCCGCCTGCTCGTGGTATCGGGTTCGCCGGCGCTCCCGTCCCGCTGCTCGCCGTGCGATCTGTGTCCGCTCGTCGGTCCACTCGCGTCGGATCTCGGTCCGGTCGCGTCGTTTTCTGTCATCGTCGTCTCGTGTCTGCGTCGGCCAGCCCCGGTGGCCGTCGGGCGGCAGTTACCCCCGTAACGTGCCCGACGATAGCCGGGAGTGACGTGGTCGGTCGCGTGATTCGTTCCGGTGACCGGGGCCCGGCGTGCGCCGCCATCGAACGGCGGCGAGTCGGTCGCCCCGGAACCGGCGAACCGGCGTTCGCTACCCCGGGGCGGGCGACCGCCGGACGGGGCGGTCGGCCGCCGCGTCGGTTCGGCCACCAGCGCTCGGGTCCGACCGGTGTGGTCGGGACCGAGTCCCCCTGCCTGGGCCGAACGGCCCGCGCGTCACGTGGCGCGGCGTCGTCACTGCTATCGCGTCGGTCGTCAGGAGATCGAGACTTCCACCGAGGTCGTGCTCGAAGTCCCCTCGTTGTTCGTCGCGGTCAGGGTGACGGTGTAGCTGCCGCTGGAACTGTACCGGTTGTCCGCGTACCAGCCACTGTCCGTCGACCCGTCGCCCAGCTCCCACTGGAGGTCGGTGATCCACGTGCTGTTGCCGGTCTCGTCGGTGATCCAGAACTGGACCAGGTCGCCGGTCGACGCCGACGTCGTGCTGGGCCGGATGGAGGCGACCAGGTCGCCGCTGTCCGGCGTGTCGGTGTCCGGCGTGTCCGTCTCCGGCGTGTCGGTGTCCGGCGTGTCGGTGTCCGGCGTGTCCGTCTCCGGCGTCGACGTCGTCGTTGTCGTCGTCGGCGGCTCCGTCGTCGTGTCGTCGTCGCTCTCGCCGGGGATGTCGTTCTCCGCGTTGGCCGCGAGGTACTCCTGCCACCACTGGCCGGGACGGTCCTGGTACGGGTGGATCTCCCAGGAACCGTCCTGGCTCGACTCGTGCTGGAAGAACGCGGGTTCCCACGTGTGGTCGAAGTTCCAGCAGATGGGGTGGACCGGATACTCGTCGAGGAAGCTCTCGAAGTCGTCGGCGTACTCGTCGGCCGTCCCTTCGAGGAAGTTGAATCCGTCCTTGCCGCCGCCTTCGGCCCAGCCGAACTCGCTGAAGAACACGGGAACCTCTTCGGCCGCCGTGCCGAAGGAGTCCGACAGCGGGCGCATGCCCTCGTGGGTGTAGACGTGGCCCGTGTAACAGATGTTGTCCCCGTCGAACTCGTTGGTCGGTGCCCAGTAGGTCAGCTGGCTCCACCGCGGGGAACCGATGGTCTTGACGCTCGCGGGCGCGTTCTCTTCGACGATGTCGACCCACGGCTGCGCTCGGTCGACCCACATGTCCCAGTACTGCTGGTTCGCGGAGTCGTCGTAGGAGGGGTTCTCCGATCCCTCTTCGCCGGTGTTCGGAAGCGAGGTCGGCGAGCCCCAGTCGCCGGCGTACGGGCCCGTCGGCTCGTTGAAGATGTCGTAGATGACGTGCTCCCGGTCGGCGTAGCGGGGCGCGACGAAGTTCCAGTACAGCTCGAGCTCCTGGTTGAGTTCGGCGGCGTACTCCTCGGTGTAGCCGTCGAGCTGGTCGGCCTGGTCCTCGCCGTGCCAGAGGACGCCCCGTTCGCCACAGAAACCGATGTCGTTCGGGAAGCTCTCGTTCCCGCACTGATAGTCACCGAGGTCTTCCTCGTGCTGTGGCTGGTGGAAGATGGGGAAGTGCCGGTGATAGTCGATCATGATATACGTGCCGTTCTCCTCGGCGGCGTCGACGAGCGGGTCGACGTACGAGGAGAAGTACGTCTCCAGATGGGACTCGTCGAACTGTCCGGGGAGGAGCGGGCCCCAGTCGTCGCCGTGGGGCATGTCCCCGACGCTACCGGAGCCGCCGTCGGCGATGTCCTGGGGCTGGGTCGGCACGCGGATGATGTGGCTGTGCCAGCCGCCGTCGTTGGACTCGTCGGTGTTGGTCGCCTTCTCGAAGATGGCCATCGAGTCCTTGCTCCGCCAGCTGCGAGTGACGCGGGCCGGGTCGGCGATGTTCACGCCGCGGAGGATGACCTGGTTCCCGCTCGGATCGACGAGCTGGTTGCCGTCGCGCTGTAGTCGCGGCGTCGGGATGCCGACCGCAGCGGCCGACCCGACGAGGTTGCTCGCCAGGCCGGCCGTGAGCGCCGTCGCCCCCGTGGCCTTGAGTACGTCGCGTCGCGAGACGCTGTCGATACGTCGTCCGTTCGATTCGCCGCCGTCGTTCGCGTTTTGCTTTGACATTGTGTTGTCGTTGGTAGTCGGTCAGTTGCGTCGCTATGCGAGTCGAATCGTGCCGATCCGGTCAGGAGATGGTGACCTCCACCGAATCGGTGCTCGTGTTGCCCTCGTTGTCGGTGGCGGTGAGAGTGACCGTGTAGGTGCCCGCGGACTGGTAGCGTTCGTCGGTGTACCAGCCCCTGCCCGTCGACCCGTTGCCCAGCTCCCACTGGAGGTCGGTGATCCAGGTGCTGTTGCCCGTCTCGTCGGTGATCCAGAACTGGACGAGGTCGCCGGTCGACGCCGACATCGTCCCCGGATCGATCGACGCGATCAGGTCGCCCGACACCGGCGTATCGGTATCTGGCGTGTCCGTCTCCGGCGTATCCGTGTCCGGCGTGTCTGTATCGGGCGTATCGGTATCTGGCGTGTCGGTGTCCGGCGTGTCCGTCTCCGGCGTATCGGTTTCCGGCGTGTCCGTCTCAGGTGTATCCGTGTCCGGGGTGGACGTCACGGTGACGTCGCCCGGAAGCCCGTCGTTGCGGTACTGCTCGAGGGCGTTCTTCACGTTGTCACCCATGCCGCCATCGCCGGTCGTGAGCTCCCACTCACAGGGCAGGTCGGCGCAGGCCTCGGGGACGGTCCCGTTGTACGGATCGCCGACCGAGTCGTTCGCGTTGTCGGCGAACGGCCGGCTGAACATCACTGGGCGCCAGACCGGGTCGGCGCACCAGGCGGTCCAGTGGATCGCCTCGCTGGATTCCATCCAGTCGAGGATAGCCTCGCCGTAGCCGGAGTCGGTCCCGCCGATGTACTCGCCGGCGTTCTCTTCCCAGCCGAACTCGGTGACGAACAGGGGTGCCTGCTCGTAGACGCCGGCGACGCCCTCGCCGTTGTTCGAGGCGTCTTCCCAGTCGTTGTTCTGACTGGAGTTGTGCCCCGGATAGATGTGGAAGGTGTAGGCGATGTCCTCGCCGTCGAACTCCTCGACGAGGGCGCCTTCCGGGCTCTGTGACCAGCTGGGCGACCCCATCAGGATCAGGTTGTCCGCGTGCGAGCGGATGGTGTCGACCCACGGCTGAGCCATCTCGAGCCAGAGCTGCCAGATGTCGGCGACCCACTGCGTCGTCGTCGGGTCCTCCCACATCCCGGGCTCGGTGGGCTCGTTGTACACCTCGTAGAGGACGTGGGACTGGTCGGCGTACCGCGGCGCGACGATGTCCCAGAACATGTCGACCTCGTCCTGGAGCTCGGTGTTGACCGGCCCGTCCTGGCCCTCGGCCCACTGGACGTCCCGGTGGCGGTGGTAGTCGATGATACAGTAGACGCCACGGTCCGCACAGTGCTGGACGACCTCGTCGAGGTGATTCGTGAGGTAGCTCTCCAGCTGAGTCTCGTCGAACGCCGGTACCGGCGGCCCGGAACCGGGCTCGTACTCACCGATGTCGACGGGCTGTACCGGGACGCGGATCGCCCGGTTGTACCAGCCGTTGCTCTCGTCGGTGAGCATGTCTATCACCTGCGTCGCGGTCATCCCGCGCGCCTGCGAGGTGACGTTGATGCGCTTCGGGTCGGCGATGTTGACCCCGCGCAGCGTGACGGTGTTGCCCTCCGGATCCTTGATCAGGTTCCCGTCTCGATGTAGCCGCGGCGTCGGAATACCAGCGGACGCGCCACCGGTGGCGAACGACCCCGCCCCGAGCGCGAGCGCGCCGGCCACGGCGCTGCTCTTGAGGAAGTCCCGCCTGAGGGTGCTCCCTCCGGGCTTCGATTGGTCGGACAGCGATGCCTCTCTATCCCCTTTCGGGGGAGTCTCTCGGTCTGTCATTGTGACCCCTTCTACACGCACCCGACGGTGCGTATTGCCATACTATATACAGGACCATATAAAATACTTTCCTATACTGATGGGTTAATTATTTTAGAATATTAAAAACGTCCTAAAAACGCTCTAACCGCCGTTCTTAGCAGTATTGTGTTTTTCACACCTAGTATAAGCAATCTGGTAATTTACTATTGTTTTCCCCACAGGTAATTATTCATATATGACTTCGAGAGTTCGAATTCCAGCCATATCGTGGACGAAAGTGGGCACACTGTCAGTTCCACCATCATTTTAACTCGCGTAAAAGTGTCTACCTGACACGCAATTCGCAGGTAACCGGCGTCGCACGTGGGCGCCGCTCGCGGTCAGGCGCGGTGCGTCGAGAACGGAAGTAGCGAGTGAGCTAACCGGATCAGGCAGGCCACTCGATCGCGTCGATGGTGATACGACGTGCCTCGACGTCCTCGATGAGCGCGCCCCATCCACCGACCGTGCACACCCGGTCCGGCGTCTGGACGACCACCGTCGCCTGTCCCGCCAGCTGAATCAGGCCGGGGGCGGTACCCGTCAGGTCCTTGCCGGGGAAGAGAACGTCCGTGATGACGCCCGAAACGACCCGTTGCTCGCCCGAGGTCGTGTCGATTCCCTCCACTGTCACGGAGATGACCGCGTCCTCCCACCAGACCGGGTAGACGTCACAGACGAACTCCTTGAGCGAGACGTACCGGACGGGATACCGGCGGCGCTGGTCGTGGGTCTCCCACACCGCCCAGAGACAGGTCTGGAAGTACCACTGGAAGATGAAGGAGATGAGTTCGTCGTTGACGACGACGCCGTAGGGGTCCGGCATCCGCTCGGTCGGGGCCAGACAGGCCACCGTCCGGTCCATCACCGCGAGGAACGGCCCGCTGATGGATCGGGCCCTGATCTCTGTCACGACGTCGGTCACCGGATGGCCGTCGAGGATGGACGACTCCCCGGCTTCCGAGTACACCGACGCGCGGACGACGACGTCGTTCGCCACGGCCGCTTCAAGCGCCCCCTCCAGGTCGGCGAGTTGCCGGTCGGTCACGGCGAGGTCGACGACCCACTCCGCGTCCCGAATCTTGGCCTCCGCGTGGTCGAGGACCGTCTGGGCGTGTTTGGTCACGTTGATCTCGTGTTCGCCGAGGGGAGAGTGCTCCCACCGGTCCTCGATCTCCGAGGCGACGTCGGAGAGGCGTGCGCTCTTGTGGTGGAGGTCCTCGATGAACTCGACTGGGTCGCACGCGCGCGCGTGCAACTTGTCTCTATCGAGCGTCTCCACGTATCCCATCTGCTCCAGTTCGTTCAGGATGTCGTAGATGCGCGGGACCGGGATCGAGCAGTTCTTCGCCACGTCGACGGCCGGCGACGTACCGCGTTCAAGCAGCGTCAGGTACGCGTCGGCCTGGTACTCCGAGAGCCCACCGTCTACGAGTCCGTCCAACAGGGTCCGCCTATCCATAAGTATCGTTCATTATCTATATAGCGTCACCCTCCTTAATAATGAGTGTGATAACTATAATATTAAATTCTGAAACGGCCGGTACCAGCGTGGCCTCCCACCTGTTTCCGGGTGATACCCGTCCGGGAGCTAGCGGAGTTCGAATCGCTTAAGGGGACGAACGGGATACTGTGGGGTAACTCGCTGGACGACGGGCACCAGCGGGCACCTGTCTGTACAGGTCGGGATGTGAGTCGCCAGCGGTCGAGTCGACCACGGCGCGACTTGAACCACGCAACGCCCGTGGTGAACACACATGGCACGAAGCTTCTACTCCCACATCAGGGACGCCTGGAAGAACCAGGACGACGACGACAAGCTCGCGGAACTGCAGTGGCAGCGGAAACAGGACTGGCGCGAACAGGGCGCCGTCGAGCGCATCGACCGCCCGACCCGTCTGGACAAGGCCCGCTCGCTCGGCTACAAGGCCAAGCAGGGCGTCATCGTGGCCCGCGTCTCCGTCCGCAAGGGCGGGGCCCGCAAGGTCCGACACAAGGCCGGTCGCCGGTCGAAGCGACAGGGCGTCACCCGCGTCACCCGGCGGAAGAACATCCAGCGCGTCGCCGAAGAGCGCGCTGCGCGGACGTTCCCCAACCTCGAGGTGCTCAACAGCTACTCCGTCGGCCAGGACGGCAGCCAGAAGTGGCACGAAGTCGTCCTCGTCGACCCGAACCACCCCGCCATCCAGAACGACGACGACCTCAACTGGATCTGCAACCCGGCCCAGACCGACCGCGTCTTCCGCGGCCTCACCGGCGCCGGTCAGCGGAACCGAGGTCTCGGCAAGAAGGGCAAGGGTAGCGAACACACCCGCCCCAGCCTCAGTTCGAACCGCGGACGCGGTAAGTAACCGACGCGGCCGTTCTTCCGTCGTTTGCGACTGTCACTATCACTCCGGCGAGCGCTCGCTACGCATTCCGGGCACCGGTTGGACGTCCAGTGGGGCCGGAGAGAAAACGCTGGACGGTGTGACGCGATGAACCGGTACCCGTGGACGAACGGAACGCGACGCCCTCATAGTGGTGGTTGTAACTATTTCAGGATGCAGACACTACCGGCGGTGAACCGGAGCTGAACCGGCCGGTTGCGAAGAGACACCGGTAAAGAATTACAACCACCACTATCAGGGAGCTCCAGACCCGGAACGGGGCGGGTTGACGAACATGCCGTCGACGAGCGCGAGCAGCCCGACGGCCGCCGCCCCCGTCAGGACGACGCGTGTCGGTACGGAGACGAACACGCTCGCGAACCCGGCGAGCAAGAACGCCGCCGGGATGACGGCCAGAACGAGGTCGTATCGCGAAAGCTGCCGTCGAAGGTCAGTTCGTTCCGCCGTGTCGTCGATGCCACTGGCCATCGTTCGTTCTCACCTCCGCCCGGAACTCCGACCTGATCCAACTAAAATGTTATGTTAATCAAGTTTTCCGAACACACACCGCCGTGTTTCCGTGGTTTGCTGTTGCCTAAGCCGAATATTTAGATATTATTTGTGAACTGATCCTGGCTGTGACGAGGTGGGGCGAGTCGGGTTCTGCAGCATTTATCTGTGAGGAATTTTATATGCGAGCTATGGACCTGACGGGGAACGACGCACCGGGGTGTGGGACCGGGCGGAGACGACGTCGGCCGCTGTCCGTGACGGCGACCGTGCTCGGAAAGAAGTGGCATCCGCTTATCGTGTCTGTGCTGCTCGAAGCGGGCGCCCTGGGATTCAACGAACTGAAAGAGCGAGTACAGGGCATCTCGGACAAAGTGCTCTCCGAGAGCCTCGACGACCTGGAGGAACGCGACCTGGTCGACCGGACCGTCATCGACGACAAACCGGTCCGCGTCGAGTACTCGCTCACCGAGTGGGGCGAGCAACTCGAACTGGTTGTGACGGCGATGGACGAGTGGGGAAAGCGGTACCTCGACGCGCACGGCACGGATCCCGCTGCCGACTGACGAGAGGAGAGAAGGCATTCGGATTTTTCGAGCCCGATCGCTGCTCGTGGCTCTGCCGTTCGCAGTGTGACGTCCCCTCCCTGCTCCCGCTCACGGCTCGTTTCACTCGCCGTTCGCATCACGAAGGCCCCTCCCTGCGGTCGGCGCCTTCCTACTCCTCGATCACTTCGATCCCGCGATTGTTGACCGCAGCGGGATCGAGACCGACCTCTTCGAGGAACTGCTTGTACTCGCGCTCGCACTGCTCGGCGTCCTTCTGCTTGTCGCTGGCCCGGTCACACAGCGCGACCAGGTCCTCCGGGACGTCGTTGGTGTAGACGATCCAGTGGTTGATCAGGTCCGAGAGCCGGCGGATGGGCGAGGTGAAGTGGCCGTAGATTTCGAAGTTCAGCGCGTGATGGCCGCCGAAGGGGTCGTTCATGTACTTCGCCCGCGGCATCACCTTCATCACGGCCCACTGGATCTTGTCGAGCTGGCGCTTGGGCGCCTGTTCCAGCGTGGCGTTGACGGCCATCCGCGGGTCGTCCCACGAGCTCCCGGGAATCGAGACGCCGTCGAGTTCCTGAATCTCGACGAGGGCCTCGTCCCACTCTTCCGGGCTGGGCTGGGGGTGGACGCGGTACATCGCCTCGACGCCGCGGCCCCACATGAGTTCGTGCGTGACGGCCTTGTTGGCCTTGAGCATGCACTCCTCGATGATGGTGTGGGCGCGGTCCCGGCTGGGGTTCAGGACGAGCGACCCCTCCTCTTTGCGCTGTTCGTGCATCGCGTCGGCGAGGTTCCAGACGAGGTCCGTCTTCTCCGCCAGGTCGACGCTCTGGTCTTCGAGCAGGTCGGCGGCGCTCTCGGGTTCGTCCAGCAGCGTCTCGGCCTCGGAGTAGGTGAGTCGCGCGTCGCTCTGGATGACAGACTTGTAGATGTCGATGGTCTCGTAGCCCAGATCCTCCTTGTCGAGGTGCATCTCGACGGTGTGGGCGAGGCGGTCCTCGTTGGGGACCAGGGAGCAGACCGTCTCGGCCAGCATCGGCGGGAGCATGTGGATGGTGTAGTCCGGGAGGTAGACGGTGTTGGCCCGCTCGACGGCCTCGTCCCACATCGCCGTGTCCGGGTTGACGTAGTGAGTGACGTCGGCGATGTGGACCCACAGCACGTACTCCTCGTCCCGCTCCTCGACGGAGATGGCGTCGTCGAAGTCCTGGGCGTCGATGGGGTCGGTGGTCCAGGTCGTCATCTCCCGCAGGTCCTCGCGCTCGTCGATCTCCTCGGCGATCTCCTGCTGGACGTCGGTGGTCCGTGCCTCGGCCTCCTCCATCACCGCCGGGGGGAATTCGTCGCGGATCTCGAACTTCTCGAACAGCTCCTCGCGCTTGTTGGCGAGGTGGCGGGCCACGTCCTCGTCGACCTCGACGGGACCCTGGCCCTCGACGGTGCCTGCCGCGGCCTGCGCGTCGTCTGTGGTCATACGCGGGCTACGGAGGGTGTGTAGTTAGGAGTGTCGCAGTTAGGGAGGGGCCGAGCGAAGCTGGCCGTGAGCAAACGGGCGGAGAAAACGCGGTTCGCGCCGGTGAAATGCCCTACTTCGGCGAGTCGCGCCCCCGCACGAGGTCGTGGTACTGCTGGAGGAAGCGGGCCTGGTCGAGTTCGCCGGCGCCGGCGTCGTCGAGGGTGTCTTCGAGACCGCTCCGTGGCTGGTGGGTCAGGTCGCGATGGCAGGGCTTGCAGAGGTACTCGAACTCTTTGTCGCGGCGGTTCCACCGGTCGCCGTGTTTGTCGTACTCTCGGGCGTCGGTCCGGTCCACGGACTCACCGCAGGCGATGCAGGTGACGACGTCCCGGGAGCGCCGGGATCCCAGCATGGAAACTAGTTGGTTCGCCTACCTATTTATCGCTTTTCGCACGTCGGCGACAGCACGTCCGCTCGTCCGTGACTGGTCTGTCAGGACGGTCGAATCGAGCACGCGTCGTGCACCAGCACTGCCAGAGCGGGCGATTTATCTCCGGGCCACTGCACAGTCAGGGTATGAACGTCAAGTCGCGCCACCACCTCCGGGCGGACGCAATCGACGACATCGAGACGGCCGTGTCGGAGAACCTCGGCGTCGAGGTCGAAGCCGACAGCTACGAGAAGGTCGAGTTCGACGACAGCGACTGGGAGGTCGTCCTCGTCGACGGCGAACCGCTCGTCCTCTACGTGGACGAGGAGCCGTTCCTCACCGTCCAGGGCCTCAACGCTTTCCCGCCGACCGAACACATCGTCACCGTCGACGCCGGCGCCGTCTCGTTCGTCTCCGACGGCGCGGATATCATGCGCCCTGGTATCACCGAGGCCGACGACGACATCTCAGAGGGCGACCTCGTCGCGATCAACGAAGAGTCCCACGGGAAGTTCCTCGCCGTCGGCCGCGCGAAGACCTCGGGCGACGACATGGTCGGCGACTCCGGCAAGGTCGTCGAGTCCATCCACCACGTCGGCGACGACCTGTTCGAGTTCACGGTGTAGGCGGAGAGGAAGAGCATACCGCGGCGAGCGTAGCGAGTCGCGGTTTCCACCGGTCGCGAGTGAAACGAGCGACCGGCCTTTTTCATCGACGTTTTTCGAGGAGCGGTTCGCGCGCAGCGCGAACCCGACGAAGAAAAAGGTCGTCTGACGTAAGACCTATACGGATTCCACCCACCTTGGGGAATATGGGATTGATGAGCAAGATTCTGGGAGAGGGCGGGTCGTCTCGCCAGACCGAGGACTACGTCGAACTGCACGCGGACGACTTCGACCTGGGCTCGGAAGAGGCAGAGCGGCAGGTCCGGATCGCCCGAATCGGGAACAAGCAGGACGTCATCGAGATCAAGGACGCCGTCTACGACGGCGACATCGTCGTCGCCGACATCACGCGCCACAGCACGCAGGACAGGACGATGGAACAGATCAGCGACGAACTCAAGCGCGTCGTCAACGAGGTCGGCGGCGACATAGTCCAGAAGGACGACGACCAGTTGCTCATCACGCCGGCGGGCGTGGCGATCAGCCGCGAACGCCTCGGCCAGTAACGCGACGTCGGACGGGTCTTCGACGCCGGTTTTGTCGACGTAACTCCACGACGAGAGCCGTTTCAGCACCCTTTTGCGTGGCCATCGGTTTCGAGTAGCCAATGACGGCACCCGCCATCGACGTCCGCGAGCTACGCAAATCGTACGGTGACGTGCAGGCCCTCGACGGCCTCTCGCTCACCGTGGAGTCGGGGGAGTTCTTCGGGCTGCTCGGGCCGAACGGCGCGGGCAAGACCACGTTTATCAACTCGCTGGTCGGGCTGGTCCACGCCGACGGCGGGACTGCGGAGGTGTTCGGCTTCGACGTGGAGGCCGACTACCGCGAAGCAAGAGACCGCATCGGCCTGGCGCCCCAGGAGTACAACGTCGATCGGTTCTTCCCGATTCACGAAGTCCTGGAACACAAGGCCGGCTACCACGGCGTTCCCCACGACGTGGCCGAGGAACGGGCTGCCGACGCACTCAAGACCGTCGGCATCTGGGACAAGCGCGACACGCGCTTCGACTGGCTCTCCGGTGGGATGAAACGGCGGTTCGTGCTCGCCCGCGCGCTCGTCTCCGACCCGGATCTTTTGATCCTCGACGAGCCGACCGCCGGCGTCGACGTAGAACTCCGTCGGGACCTCTGGGAGCTCATCACCGACCTGAACGACGACGGGACCACCATCCTGCTGACGACGCACTACATCGAGGAGGCCGAGCGCCTCTGTGACCGGGTCGCCATCATGAACGAGGGGAACAAGGTGGAGGTCGCGACGCCCCAGGACCTGATGGAGCGGGGCACCGACACCGTCGAAGTGGGACTGGAGTCGGCCCAGACCACGGCGCCGACGCTCGACGTCGACGGCGTCCACGGCGTGACGGTCGAGGGCGACACGCTGCTGGTGACCGCCGCCGGTGGGAGCACGCTCGCGCCGGCGGTGATGCGCGACCTCGAATCCCAGGGGTACACCGTCACCTCGCTAGACGTCCGCCGGGCGTCACTGGAGGAAGTGTTCGTCGACCTCACGAGGGCGGAGCGCACACAGAGCGTCGAGACGGAGGTGGCACAGTGAGAAGCACCGGCTTCCGGACGCTCCTGCGCCGTGAGATCCTCCGGTACGTCCGTCGGCCGCGCAACACCTTCCTGCCGCCGGTGATCACGAATCTCCTCTACTTCACCGTCTTCGGCGTCGTCCTCGGGGCGCGTATCGACCTGGGCGACGTCGGCCTCCAGCAGACCGGTCTCTCGCCCAGCGAGGCGTACATCCTGTTCATCCTGCCCGGCCTCGTCGTGCTCGGGATGATCTCCAACGCCTTCGAGAACGCGTCGTTCTCCATCTTCCACGGGCGCTGGAACGAGTACATCCACGAGGTGCTCACCTCGCCGCTGTCCCACACCGAGATGGTGCTGGCCTACGTCACGGCGTCGGCGCTGCGCGGCGTCGTCGTCGGCCTCATCATCTGGGCCATCGGCTGGCTGTTCGCCCCGGTACCGCTGGTCAACCCGTTCTACCTGCTGGCCTTCACCGTCGTGATCCCGGTCCTGTTCGCCGGCTTCGGTCTCATCGGCGGGCTCTGGGCGGAGGACTTCGACTACCTGACGGTGATGAACCAGTTCATCATCCGCCCGCTGGTCTTCTTCGGCGCCGTGTTCTACCCGCTGGAGGCCCTGGACGGCATCGCCCTGACGGTGTCGTACTTCAACCCGATGGTGTACATGGTCAACGGCGTCCGGTACGGCGTCGTCCCCGGCGCCGTCGACGTCGCGCCGGACGTTTCGCTCGCGGTGTTGACGGGGCTGACCGTCGCCGTCGTCGCCATCGACGTCGCACTCGTCAGGCGCGGCTACGGGCTCGTGGAGTAACGGACCGGCGCCTCGCTCGGCGCCGTCGACGTGACCAAAAACCGGAATGCCAGGTTGTGCTGGCGGCCGGCCGCCAGGCACTGTCCGCCACCGGCGGGGCGGGACAAACTATGACAGGGCGCACGCCGACCGGGTACCCAGCCGGTCGGCGACCGCACGAGCCGGGCTCGTGACCCGGATATTTTCGAGCCGCCTCCGGGCCAGGCGTATGATAACGTATGCCACACACGTACTTAGGAGTGACGACTGTTCGGGTCGGTTCGAATCGCTCGACGGAGACAGGGACCGCCTAGACGTCGTCGGGCGCGTCGGCGTCGTCCTCGACGTCGCGTTTCATGGAGTCGCGGCGAGCCTTGGCGTCACGGCCGGTCGCCTCCTCGAGAAAGTCGTTCTTGGCGTTGACGGCGTCTTCGGCGGCGTCGACGTGACCCTCGGCGATGACGTCCTCGGCCGGCCGCTCGGTGATGTTGAGCGCCAGCTTGTTCTTCTTGCCACTGAACTCGATAGTTCCGGCGACGACGCGCTCGAACACCGGATTCTCTGGCTCTTCGACGACCAGGAGGTCGTTCCCCTTGTACTCCTCCGTGTCGGTCGGTTCACCGAAGTAATCCTCGACAAATACCTCCATGTCAGGGACGCGATCTTCGAGGTGTTCCCCCCGACGCATCTTGTACTCTCGCATGCAAATCGGTTTGTGTGGGACCCGCCTTACTCTTTTCGCGTTTCGTCCCGTGGTTCGTGGACGAGCGATCCCTTGCGACAGTCGGGACAGAAGTCACCGGCTCGCAGCGAGGAGTCCTCTACCAGCGTCGTGTAGCCACACTGGGGACAGCGGAACTGGCCGTCCGGAATGGTGACGGCGGCGTTGTTCTCCGTCCCGGCGTCCGGGGCCGTGATCGGTTTCTCGTCGTCGAGCGCGTCGCTCGGTGCCCACGCGTCGTCGCGGTCGTCGTCTGGCTCTTCCGGCCACGCGCCAGGCTCCCGGCCGCCGTTACCGTCGTCGCTCTCGTCGTCCTCGTCGATGAACACGGCGTCGTCCTCGACCGGTTCCTCCTCGACCGGGTCGCTGCCGATGCCCGTCTCCTCGATGGAGGGGTCGGCGAGTTCGTCGTCCACGACGTCGTCGTCGGCCTCGGCATCCAGAATCTCGGCGCCCTCGGTGGCGTCGACCGGGGTATCGCCGACGGCAGTTCCGTCGTCCGCGTCGACGGGGCCGTCGAACTCCTCGTCCGCGCTCCCGGACGTCTCGACGGTGTCTTCGCGGTCGTCGCCAGCGTCGTCAGCCTCGTCGGCGGAATCGGACGTCACGTCCTCGGCGTCGGCGACCGGTTCCGTCTCGTCCGATTCCGTCTCCTCGGATTCGTCCGCGGGCTCCTCGCTCGCACCGGCGGGCTCGTCCGGCGTCTCCAGCGTCGTGACTTCCTTGTTCTCGGAGACGACCCGCTCCTCCTCGCAGCGGCGACAGGCCTCGATCTCCCGGATGGTGATCACGACCTCGCTCCCCTGTTCCTCACGGTCGCGTTCGACCGTCGCGTCTCCGAACTTGTGTCCAAGGACGGAGCATTTGAGACCCATTGTCACGTCATGATTCGCTGCGAAACATAAGCCTACTGCTTGCACCCCGCGATCTGATACGTTTGCCCGCGGTCGCCGGACGGCCCGATGCCGCCGGCCAGTTACTGGGTCGAGGGATAAGCACAAGAGTGATCCACGTGTATCTGCGGGATATGAGAGTGAAGCCGGCGTATCGTGACCGTGACGAGACGGAGGTCGCGGTTCTCGACGCACTCGCCGACCGGCGCGAGGAGGGGATGACCGTGTTCGAGATCCGGTCGCGCGTCAACGCCGACATCGACCGCCTCGAAGACGCGCTCGCCGAACTCAAAGAGGACGACCTGATCCTGGTGAACCACGAGAACGAGCGGACCGTCATCGTCCCCGAAGACGGCGTCGTCGGCCCGGCAGACGTCGACGACGACGAGTCACTGCTGGACGCGCTTCGGCGGCGCCTGCCGCTGTAACCGACCGACCGCGGGCCACTCGCGTCGAATCACTACGCGCTCAGTGTCCTGGTAGCCGTCGCGCTGTCCACCCGCCGACTGACTCAGCCCAGTCGGTACGTCCCGACAGTCCGTGCGGCGTAGCCGCCGCTCACACCACCGATGAGCGCGAGCAGTACCGTCGTCCCGACGAGGCCGAGCGCGGCGAGGACTCCATCGCCATACGGGACGCGCGGTCCGACGAGTGAGGCGAGGACTGGATGCTGCGTGACCAGCACCGGGACGACGGCGACCCCCAGCAACACGGCGTACCCGACGAACGCCCAGGTGCTCGGGACGACCACGGCGTGGCTCCTGACCGTGGTCGTCTCGAACCGTGGGAAGACGACGCCGACGCCAGCGGCGACGGCCGGCGCACCGACCGCGACGACGATTCCGGCGCCCGCCGCGGCGGCGATGGCCGAAACACCCAGCCCGGCAGCGACGCCCAGTGGGGCGGCGAGCGCGACCGCCAGGATGGCGGCCGGAAGCCCGCCGGCGAGGGCCAGGCCGGCGACGAACTGCGTCCCGGAGACCGTCGAGGTCAGCGTCGCGGGCAACACGTCGCCCTCGCCGCCGAGCGGGTTGAGCGAGAACGCCGCGCCACCCGCGATTCCGCTCGCCAGCGCGGCCAGGAGGGGGAGCGACGCCGGGACGGTCCGCTCGATCAGGGCAACCTGCACCTGGAGGACGAGCAGGAAGAACGGGAAGATCGCGAACTGGACCGTGAAGGGGGACCGGCGGGCGCGGCGCCAGCACTTCTGGGCGACGACGCGCGTCTGGCGGGGGACACGGCCGGCGAGGAGCCGGTCCGACAGCGTCGTCGCCCGCGGGTCGAACGCGTGGTCCGGCTGGACGCGGTCCAGGTACCACACCCGCTCGGCGAGCGCGTCGACGGCGACGGCGAGCACCGGCACGCCGACGAGCAGCGAAGCGACGGCGCCGGCCGCGAACGGCGGTCGCGCCGCTATCCCCGGGACGGCGAGGAACGTCACGTCGGCGTACCACGCGAACGGCGTCGCGGCGGCGGCCCGGAACGCGGCGTGCTGGACAGCCGGCACGGCGTTCAGCGAGATGTACGCTACCGGGACGCCCACGGAGAGCACGAGTCCGATGCCGGCCCGGTGGCGCGAAACGAACGCGGACCGACCCGCGACGTACTTCGCAACTAGGCCGAGTGCGTACCCCGCCAGCAGCCCGGCGATGGCCAGCGTGAACAGGAGCGCGAACAGGACCGCACCGGCCAGGGCCGAGCCGGTGCCGAGCCCGAACCCCACGACGATTCCCACGGTCGGGAGGAGGGCCACGGCACCGACGCGCCCGAACTCGGCCAGCAGCAGCCCCGCGAGGACGTCCCGGTACGGCGCGGTCGTCAACAGCCCGTCGGGGGCGTCGGGTTCGCCGGTGTGCTTGATCGCCCGCTGGACGGTCACGGCGAATACGAGCCCAGTCAGCCCGGCGAGCGCGGCGCCAATGACCGGACGGGCGAGCGAGAACGAGCCGTCCACGAGCGCGCCACCGAGGAAGAACGCACCGGCGCCCAGTCCCAGCCCGTACAGCGGCAGAACGATACCACCGGCGGTCAGCATAAGCAGCCCGCGCTTCGTGTCGGTGAGAGTGCGCCAGCTCCGGCGCAGTTCAACCCGGGCGACGAGAGCGGCGTGACGACCGCTCGGCCGCCGGCTCATCGCTGGACGTCTGGCGCGTCCGCTTCGACCGCGCTGTCCCCCGACGGCGCCTCGGCGGTCACGTCGAGGAAGACGTCCTCCAGCGAGCCGTCACCGACCTCGGCACCGTCTTCGACGCGGCTGGTCAGCTCACCGGGGCTCCCCTCGGCGACGAGGCGGCCGTCCGAGAGCACGCCCACCGTGTCGGCGAGTTCCTCGACGACCGGGAGGATGTGCGTCGAGAGGAAGATGGTCGTCTCCTCGCGGGCGACTTCGGCGATGACGTCCCGGACGGTCCTGGCCGCCCGCGGGTCCAGCCCGCTCGTCGGCTCGTCGAGGAAGAGCACGTCGGGCCGGTGCAACAGCGCCTGGACCAGCCCGAGCTTCTGTTTCATCCCCTTCGAGTACGCCTCGACGCGACGGTCGGCGTCGCCTGCGAGGTCGAAGCGCTCCAGCAGGTCCTCGACGTGGTCCCAGTCGTCGACGTCCCGCAGCCCCGCGACGTACTCCAGTTGCTCCCGGCCCGTCAACTCGCCGTACACCGGCGGCTGCTCCGGCAGGAAGCCGAGGTGTTCGACGACGGCCGCCCGGTCGCTGACCGGCTCGCCGGCGATGCGGGCCGTCCCCGCCGTCGGCGCCGTCAGCGTGGTGAGCATCCGGAGCGTCGTCGTCTTTCCCGCCCCGTTCGGGCCGAGAAAGCCGTAGATTTCGCCGCGCGGAATCGAAAGATCGAGGTCGCGCACCGCGACCGCGTCGTCGAACTCCTTGCGGAGCCCCGCGGTCGCGATTGCCGGCGGACACATGCTAGTCATCGCTCCTGCCAGACCCAAATGTCTTCGCGTGGAGGGGATGGGGCCGACAGCGGTCGGTTCGTCGGCGCAGCCGCCAGTTAGCGACGCCGGAGCCCCTCGCCGAGCAGAAACAGCGAGAGAACCGGGAGTCCGATCACGACTCCGATGGGAGGTGCGAGAACGTCCCAGTTCATGATTCGTACCGGTTGGATCTGGACGAGGACCAGGGTCGCCACGGCAGCGCCGGTCACTGCGACGCCGAGCGAGGGCCACAGGGCAGCGACGGGAATCCCCGCACGGCCGGCCAGTTCCCGTCTCGCGACCAGCGCGACCGGTGGCGAGACGGCGACCCCGAGCCAGACCGAGTCCGGCAGTGGCATATCCAGCGCCCCCGGCACGAACTGCATCCAGACCAAAAACGAGACGTTCGCCGCGAGCCCGACTGTGAGCGCCGTCGCGGCCCGACCGTACCGAACGCGGGCCGAGAGCAGGCCGAACGCGATGCCGAGGACGCTGGCGACGGCCGCCACGCCGACCGCTGCGAACGTGACGACGCCGAGGACCTCGACCGTCGCACGGATCGGTGACTGCGGTATTTGCCCGACTGGTACCGGATCCAGCAGGAGGCTACCGACGACGCCGATAGCCAGGAACACGCCGAAGCCGGCGAGACCGGCCTGGACGCGCCGATCGTTCCAGAGAACGGTGTCAAGGTCACTGACGCCTGTACCGCCGTCGGGCACAGCGGCGTCGGCGCCCGCGTCCGCGCTTCCGAACCACCCGCTACCCTCGGCAGAGAACGCCACCTCGCGGGCGACGACGCCGACGAGACCGATCAGGACGATCGCCGCCCCCGCGGCGAAGGTGAGGGGGACGTCTTGGTTGTAGTTCGCTTCCCTGTATATGAGTCCCAAACCACGGATATTGGCCGCGTACTCGACGTAGACGACGGTTCCCAGGATCCACATCCCGAAGAGCCAGGCATCGATCAGCCAGCCGCGGTTTCGGGGCTCACGGACGAGGATACGACCGGTCGCCGCGGCGATGGGAAGGGCCAGGACGGTCGCTTCGAGCCAGTTGCCCAGGGACCCACCTGCGCCGGGCGAGAGCCACGCCCACCCGGTCGAGATGCCCAGCGCGTAGCAGCCGAACAGGACGACGGGCACCGGGAACGCGCCGAGGTATCCGAACACCTCCACGAGTCGGCGAGCGCCGGGGCTTCTCCGCGAGAGCGCGACGAGCGCGCCGCCGAGCACGGTCGCCACGACGGCGACCTGTCCGAGGAGCAGTAGCGTCGTCGACAGGGCGGTAAACACCATGTCGATTACCGGCTCCTGGTACAGTATCGACAGGCCGAAGTCGAAGGTCAACACGCCGAGAAACGACTCGACGAAGGACGCGGAAACCGCGCCGTCGAGCGCGGCCTGCATCTCGTCGTCCGCGCGGACGAGGATGCTGGCCGCCACCGCGGCGAAGGCGACCCACGTCCAGGCAGCGACCGCGACGCCGCGGAGGAGGGGAACCGCAAGGGAGGACAGGTCTGGGCGATCCATAGCAACCGTCCACGACGGCGACTGATAATATTTCCTCATCGTGCCGTGGATAGAACGATCACGTTGCCCCGGTCCAGACCAGGCGTTCGACGGGAGTGTTTTTGACTGCGGGCGTCCCACTCGCACGTATGCGCGTGGTCACCTTGATCCCCTCCGCGACCGAAATCGTCTACGCCCTCGGGGTCGAACCCGTGGGCGTCTCCCACGAGTGCGACTACCCGCCGGAGGCCGCCGACCTCCCGTCGGTCAACCGCTCCCGCGTCGACCCGGAGGCGTCCAGCGCGGAGATAAACGAGCAGGTGGCCGAGGCGGAGGCCGGCGACGGAGTCTACGCGGTCGACCGGGAGGCGCTGGCCGCGGTCGACCCGGACCTGGTCGTCACCCAGGGCGTCTGCGACGTCTGCGCGGTCGACCACGTCCTCGTCGAGGAGGCCGTCGCCGACCTGGGTCTGGACGCCGAGGTGCTGACGATGGACGTCCACAGCCTGGCGGACCTGTTCGAGAGCATCGAGCACATCGGCGAGGCCGTGGGCGAACGCGAGGCCGCCACTGAACTGGTCGGGAGCCTGCGGGAGCGCGTCCAGGCAGTCGAACAGACGACGGCCGAGACGTCCGCGAGCAATGATGACAACAGTCCCCGTGTTGCAGTGCTGGATTGGCTCGACCCCGTGATGGTCGCCGGCCACTGGGTCCCGGAGATGGTGGAGAAGGCAGGTGGAATATACGAAATGGAAGACGCAGGCGCACACTCGCGCCCGCGAGAGTGGGAGGAGGTTCGGGCGTACGACCCCGAGGTGCTCGTCGTCGCGCCCTGCGGGTTCGACCTGGACCAGACCCGTGAGAACCTCGCCGACGTGACCGAGCGGCCGGGCTGGGACGAGTTGAGCGCGGTCCAGAGCGGGCGGGTCCACCTCGTCGACGGCCACCACTACGTCAACCGCTCGGGGCCGCGCCTCGTCGACACGCTGGAGTTTCTGGCGGCGCTGATCCACCCCGACGAGTTCGACCGGCCGCCAGCGGACGCGGTGCAGTCGCTGGCGGCGGCGCGGCGCTGATTTTTTTCGCGGACGTCGTTACGAGGATCTCAGAAGGAGGAGAGGTCGGTCCTTCGAAGGTACTCGGAGAGTCGAACGAGACTCAGCCCGAGTAGGACGACCGTGATACCGGTCAGTGCAACCAGTGCCATCGTTTCGGGGTCTCCGCTCGCCATCGAAACCAGAGACGCTGACCCGATGAGCAGCGCCACAGCGAACAGCAACTCGACTGCGCTGGCGTTCAGTTGCCCCCACGTCGATGGTACGTTCGCACTCTGCCGGTTATACACCATATACTGCGATGGGCTCGCCCACAGGATAAATGTATGGGAGAGTGAAGGTCATCCGGCCACTTTCGCAGGTCTGCCCAACGGACGATGCAGTCGACTGTGAGCGAACGGTGCGCCGCGACACCCCACTCAGACCCCGAAGCCGAAGCGGGCAAGAACGACGAGGTCAGTCCGACAGCGAGCAGCGGCCCTCGTAGGAGACGCTCGCGACGGACTCGACGCTCGGGTCGTCGCCGCAGACCGGACAGTCGGGGTTCCGGTTCACCGGCACCTCGTCGAAGGACATCGCCGAGGCGTCGAAGGCGAGCAGACGCCCGTCGAGGGACTCGCCTTCGCCGACGATCCACTTGACGACCTCCGTCGCCTGGAGACAGCCGACGGTGCCGGGGAGCACGCCGAGCACGCCGGCCGTCGAGCAGTCGGGGACGGTGCCCTCCGGCGGGGCCTGGGGGAAGAGACAGCGGTAACACGGCCCCTCGCCGGAGAAGGTCGTAACCTGCCCCTCGAAGCGGTAGACAGCGCCGTGGAAGAACGGGACGCCGGCGACGGTGCAGGCGTCGCTGACCAGGAAGCGCGTCGGGAAGTTGTCCGAGGCGTCGACGACGAGGTCGTACTGTCCGACGAGTTCGGCGGCGTTCTCGCTGTCGAAGCGCGTCTCGTACGTCTCGACGGTGACGTCGGGGTTCAGGTCCGCGACGAACTCCCGGGCGCTCTCGACCTTCGGCCGGCCGACGTCCGCGTCGCCGTGGATCACCTGGCGCTGGAGGTTCGAGCGCTCGACGACGTCGTCGTCGACGATTCCCAGGGTGCCGACGCCGGCGGCCGCGAGGTACTGCAGGACCGGCGACCCCAGGCCGCCCGCGCCGACGACGAGCACGCTCGCCTCGAGCAGGGCTTCCTGGCCCGCCGGGCCCACGTCGTCCATGATGACGTGGCGCGAATAGCGGTCGAGCTGCGTGGCGTCGAGGTCGACCATGCGTGAGCGTCGCTGCCGGGGGCCAAAAGGGGTGCGGGTCCGCGGCGTCGACGCCGACGACCGTCCGTGTACGGCGTACGCAACTGGCCACAACCGGCTTTAGAGTGGCAGGCACACAGTCGCCAATGGCACTCGTCGGCGAAGGCGTCCTCGCCACACCCATCCTCTCGGCGACGGTCGCCGAACTCGACGACGCGGAGTTACAACTCGAGGAGATACGGTCGATTCCCGACGAGCGACTCAGATTTCTCGTGTGGGTCGCGGAACGACACCTCCCTGGGTTCGAGGCGGCGGTGGCGACCGACGAGACGGTCCGGTCGTTCCGGCACCTCACTCGCACCGACGACCGTCGGCTCTACCGGCTCACGCTCTCGGAGACGGGCCAGGACGTCTCGACGTACCTGGCCGCCGCCGAGGCGGACATCGTCGTCCTCGACCTGACGGTTTCGGCTGACGGCATGCGGTTCGTCGCTCGGATACCCTCGCGCGACTCGTTGCGGGCCTACGCGGCGGCCTGTGGGAATCAGGGCGTCGGATTTCGGTTGAACCGGCTGTACGAGGACGGAACGTCTGACGACGCGAGTGGTGGAATGGAGTACGGATTGACGGAACCCCAGTACGAGGCCCTGAGCAAGGCGCTGGAACTGGGCTACTTCGAGGTTCCCCGTGAGACCTCCGTGAGCGAAATCGCCGCCACGCTCGACGTCTCGGGACAGGCGGTATCGACCCTGCTCCGCCGCGGGGAGAAGAACCTGCTGGAACACACACTCGGCGAGCGGTGACACTTAAAAGGTTGGCCAGGAACAACACGCACCCATTCGTGCCCGTGGGGCGTACCAGGCGGTAGTAGATGACTGTTGATTGTAACGATCCAGCCGCCGAACTGCCAGACGGAACCACAACGTGCCGAGTCAGACCGGACGAGGCGCCCTCGCTCGCCGTCGTGCGTGCCGTCGCTGCGGCGTCCGGGCGCGACCCCGTCGGGGCTGGCACAGGAACGGACTCGCTCGAACCGCTCGCAGAGAGCATCGACCCCGAGGCGCTCGACTGTATCGTCGAATCCGGGTGCGCTGGCCCCGGAGACACCGTCTCCATCGAGTTCTCGTACGCGGACCACCTGGTCACTGTTCGCGGCGGGGAGACGGTCTGCGTGACGGTCGACTAACGTTCACCGGTCCCGTCAACCGGTTCTCGTGCCTCACCGCCACCGAGACAGCGCCGCGAGGCAGCCAGCCCAGAGGAGTACCGTCGCCGGCCAGGAGTGGCCTCCGAGTTCGACGCCCACGCGAGTCGTCGTGATGGGGTACAGGAGCGGGACTGCGGCGGGCGTCGTCGCGTCGATGGCCAGTTGCGAGGCGTAGGCGACGCCGACCGCGAGGCCGGCTGACCGCCGCCAGCGGGCGACCAGTAGCGTCAGGAGAGCAGCCGCCAGCGCGGTGTGGGTGATCCCGCGGTGGACGAGCGGCGGCTGCCACGCCAGCGGGAAGAGCAGGTCGATGTCGGCGGCGACGCCGCCCAGCAGGCCCCAGGCCGGCTCGTCGACGAGCACTTTCCCGAGGGTGTATCCCACGAGCGCGTGTGTGGCGACGGCCATCCAGAGGAAGGCGGCGTGGTCACCGACTGGCAGGCCGACCGGCACGCGTCGACCTCAGCAGTCGTAGAGGTCGCGGTACTTCGCGTCGGCGTAGTCGAGGAAGTAGTCGGCGGTGAACTCCTCGCCAGTCGCCTCCCGGATCAGGTCGTCCGTCGTGTAGCGGCTGCCGTGGGCGTGGACGTTCTCGGTGAGCCAGTCGTGGATGGGGTCGAAGTTCCCCTCGCGAATCTGGCCGTCGAGACTGCCCAGATCGTCCTCCGCGGCTGCGTAGAGCTGTGCTGCGAGCACCGACCCCAGCGAGTACGTCGGGAAGTAACCGAACGAGCCGTGGGTCCAGTGGATGTCCTGCAGGCAGCCCTCGCTGTCGGTGTCCGGGCGAACGCCGAGGTACTCCTCCATCTTCTCGTTCCACACCTGAGGCACCTCGCTCACGTCGAGGTCGCCGTGGATGAGGTCGCGCTCTATCTCGAAGCGGAGGACGATGTGCATGTGGTAGGTGAGTTCGTCAGCCTCGACCCGGATCAGGTTGTCCGGGTGGACGGTGTTGGCCGCCTCGTAGAACTCGCCGGGCGCGGCGTCGACGCCGAGGTGGTCGTCGACAGTGTCGGCGAACAGGTCCCAGAACGGCCGTGAGCGGCCGACGTGGTTCTCCCAGAGGCGTGACTGGGACTCGTGGACGGAGAGGTCCCGGGAGTCGCCCAGCGGCGTGCCGTAGTGCTCGCGGGGCAGGCCCTGGGTGTACGTCGCATGGCCGAACTCGTGAATCGTCGACCCGACGGCGTCGAGCGGGTCCTCGGCCTGAAACCGCGTCGTCACGCGGGCGTCGAACTGCGTCCCCGTCGAGAACGGGTGGGGCGCGGTGTCGAGGCGGCCGCGGTCCCAGTCGTAGCCCAGCGTGTCGAGAGCGGCCCGGACGAGTTCCTCCTGGTCGGCCTCGTCGTACGTCCCCGAGAACGGGTCGGCGAGTTCGACGTCGCTGTCGTCGATGTCGTCGATGAGTGGCACGAGTTCGTCGCGCAGGCGTTCGAGGATCTGTTCGGCGGTGTCCAGACCGAGGTAGGGTTCGTACTCCTCGAACAGCACCTCGTATGGGTCCCGGTCGGGGTCGATGGCCTCCGCGTACTCGCGCTTGAGCTGGATGATCTCTTCCAGGGTGTCGGCGTAGGCGTCGAAGTCGTCCTCTGCCTTGGCCTCCTTCCAGACGGGCAGCGCGTTCGAGGTGGTCTCGGAGATGCGCTCGACGAGGTCCGAGGGGACCTTCACCGCCCGCTCGTGTTCCCGGCGAGTCTCCCGGACGTTGGCCTGCTGCCCTTCGTCCAGATCCTGTCCGTCGAGTTCGTCGAGCCACCCCGCCAGGTCGTCGTCCGTGAGCATCTCGTGACTCACCGTCGACAGCGTCGAGAGCTGCTTGGCGCGGGCGGGCGTCCCCTCGTCGGGCATCATCACCTCCTGGTCCCACTGGATGACGCCCCCGGCGTCCCCGACGTAGTGATACCGCTGGACGTGGTTTTCGAAGCGCTCGTAGGTGTCGTCGGCGTCGGCTTCCGCCTCTGCTTCGGCGTCTGTCGTCATGGCCCGTGATTGGACGGGGCGCGGTAAAACTGCCGCGCTCGATGGTCCGTTGGTGGCGGTTGGCGAGGTGGTCTTCTGATCAGTGTTTCTGGTCCCTGTGAGGGTGAGTTCAACGGGTGTTTTGATGGGATAGCGCTGGAAGAACGGAGACCGCCAACACCCAGAAATCCCTCGACGCGCTCCGGCACCGAAAGACTCGCTTGGCTTTCGAGCTGCTGGAAAATCTCCGATTTTCGGACGACAGCGAGTCGCACGAGGCGAGCGCACCGAGGGCTTTCGAGGTGTTGTTGCCCACTATCACGCCGCAAATGCTCACGCACCAAATCGCTCACTACACACACTGTACCGACCACGCCATCTTCATAATCCAACCAGGCACACCCTCGCACGTGACCCGACAGACAGTCTCCAGCGATACGGTGTGGGAAGGGGAAGTGGGCTACTCGCGGGCCGTCCGCGTCGGCGACCGCGTCGAGGTGTCCGGTACGACGGCGACGGACGACGAAGGAGAAATCGTCGGCGTCGGTGACCCGTACGCCCAGGCCAGCCAGGCCATCGACAATATCGAGAGCGCGCTGGAGGAGGCCGGCGCCTCGCTCGAAGACGTGGTCCGAACGCGCATGTTCGTCACCGACGTCGATGATTACGACGAAATCGGTCGCGCCCACGGCGAGGCCTTCGGCGATATCCGGCCGGCGACGAGCATGTACGAGGTCGCGGCGCTGGTGGACCCGGACATGCTCGTCGAGATAGAGGCCGCGGCGGTCGTCGAGGACTGATAGTGGTCGTTGTAAGCCCGTACCGGCGTTCGACGTGGACGGTACCGGCGAACGCCGGTAAAAAGTTACAACGACCACTATGAGGACGCCCGCGGCGTCCCGACTCACTCGGCGTCGGGGCTCTCGTTTCAGAGCCCCACCTGCGGCTCGGCCCGGAGTCAGACGCCGGCCAGCGGATACCAGACGGTCCGGCTGAGGCCGAGGACGACTGCGAACACGACGCCGTAGGCCACGTGGAGGCCCGCGAACACGGCCCAGTCGCCGGTCCCGACGAGTGCGAGCGGCGTCACGTCGGTCCGGACGAGGAGGGCCATGACGGCGAACAGCGCGACGCCGACCGCGAGTCCGACGGCGAGGGCGCTCGGGAGGGTGGTCACGACCTCGCCCGGAAGCCCAGCGAGGCCGACCACGATCCACGGGACGAGCGCCCCGGCGAGACCGCCATAGAGGATCTGGATCACCAGCCCGGACCTGACGAGGTACCGGGGCCGTCTCCCCGTGACCGTACCCAGGAACTTCGCGCCGAGCGGTTCGGTGTCTGCCAGTGTGTGCATCAACGCCGTCATCACGATCGTTCCCAGGATCCCCCCGAGGAACCCGACGACCGTGATCGGTTGTGGTGCCCCCATCGATACGGGCGACTCGGATCGGTGGCTAATAAACCTGTATCTCTGCCGTCCGAAACCACCTTCGTCCGGCCCGCTACGTATCTATCAGCCGACACCACCCGCCGTAGACCGCGCCGCGAACTCGGCGCTGGTCGACCCTGGCCCGCCGTCGAGGCAGGTGCGGCCGTCGTCGGGGACGAGTGGGGTCCACCGAATGTCGACTCACGCGACGTCGGGGCTCTCGTCCCAGGCGCCCTCCGGGGGTTCGATCCACGGTCGGCGGGGTTCGATCGGGAAGCGCTCCCGGGCCATCTCGACGCCCAGCGCGACCCGCTGGTCCGCCCCGTCGAAGTGCGCCGGGCCGAGCAGCGGGTTGACGCTCGATATCTCCTCGTGGGCGTAGACGTCGACGCCATCCTCGCCCGGGAACAGCATGAGGTGGAGCTGTCTGTCCGCAAGCGGCGAGTCGCGAGTCACCCAGGAACCGACCTCCGGGCCGTCCTCGCGGACCTTCAGCCGCGAGAACGGATTGCGGACGAACTCCTCCCGCCAGAGCAGTTCCTCGAATTCGCCGCGGTCGCCCGGATAGGTGCCGGCGTACTCCCCCTCCGTGATGGGGCGCGGGCCGGCACGGTAGTCGAGCGCGGTGCCGAGCGCCCGCGAAGCGGTGCGACGGACGGGTTCCCACCGCCGGCCGGCGGGGCCGACGTTCCACGCGAAGGGGAGCCCGTACGTCTGGAGGAGGCCGACGGTGGCCCCCGCCGCAGTGAGGGTCCGCATCGCGAGCGTACGGACCGTGAGCGCGCGGAGACCAGCCATCGGTCGATCAGAGGAGCGGAGGCCAAATGAGCGTGACGTCTAGCGCGACGGAAATGCAAACAAACATGTGTAATTTCATCGACCTCCGGAACATGCATCGGGCGACGTGGGGTTTAGTGATTGTGGTGGTGCTCGTGGCGGGCGGTGGTCTCGTCGCCGCAACGGCCGACGACCTCTGGATCCAGTTCCGGTCCACCGACTCCGCCAACGACCTCACCATCGAGAACGAACTTTCTGAACGGGTCGCCGTGGCCGTCACCGTTCGGGAGGATGGCGCGACCGTCGCGACGGCGAACGCGAGCGTCAATCCCGGGGAACAGACCGAGATCGAGGATCTGGCCCCCCACGGGAAGTACCGACTGATGGCCGAACAGGGGAACCGAACGCTCCGATTCCCCTGGGGCGCGACCGGCTGCGCTCATTCGACCATCGAAGTCACCAGCGGGGGGCTGGAGAGGTCTGTCATCGTCTGCTGAGCGTTACAGCCCTTCCGCGACGCCGCGGTAGATCCGGTAGCAGCGCTCCAGCACGTCGACCGAGACGCTCTCCTCGGCGGTGTGGGCCTCTCCCGGTTCCGCCGCGCCGACGACGACGCACTGAGTCCCTGCTCGGGCGAGGTTCCCGGCGTCGGTAGCGTGGGGTTTGACGACGTGTTCTGGCGCCCCATCTTGCGACTCGCTGGCGACGTCCAGCACCAGGTCGGCGAACGCTGCGTCCTCACAGGCCATCGGCGGAAGGTCCTGGTCGACGGTCCACTCGACGCCTGGAATCTCCTCGACGCGCTCGATGGGGGCGCGCTCGCCGGGGACCGTCCGCTCGTCGACGGTCACCTCACAGCGCTCGGGGATGACGTTCCAGGCCGACCCGCCCTCGATCTCCGTGACGGCCACGCTCCCGGCCACCTCGTGGCCCATGACGTCCGTCGACGGAAAGTCCAGGTCCCGGACCACGCCGACGGCGTCGCTGGCGCGGTAGATGGCGTTCTCGCCCGATTCGGGTTCGCTTGCGTGGGCGGCGGTGCCGCGGGCGGTGACGGTGCTTCCGCGACGGCCCTTGTGCGCGACGGCGACGTCGGTGACTCCTTCGGCGGAGTAGCCCGTCGACCCCTCGCCGACGACGGCGTAATCCGGCGCGAACCCGTCCTCGACGGCGGCCGCCGAACCCAGACAGCCTGACTCCTCTGCGACGAAGGAGACGAAGACGAGTTCGCAGTTGAGGACGGCTGGGTCCACGTCCCGCAGTGCGCACATCGCCGCCGCGACGCAGCCCTTCATGTCGGCCGTGCCCCGACCGTAGAGGCGGCGCTCACGTGTCGCTTCGCTCCCGTTCGCGCTGTCCGCGCCCTCACTTCGCTCGGGCGCTCTCCCCTCCCGCCGTTCGACCACGTACTCACCACGCCCGTCGACCTGTGAGTCGTCCGGTGGGACCACGTCGTGGTGGCCCGCGAGCGCGAGCGTCGTCTCGCCTTCGCCCACGCGCGCGAAGACGTTACCGTGCTCGTCCCGTTCGACTGCGGCCTCGGTGTGGTCGCGGAGCCACTCCTCGACGAAGTCCCCCGCGGCCGTCTCGTCCTCGTGACTCGGAATCGAGACGAGCTCCCGCGTGAGGTCTGCGACGTTCATGTTCCATCGTCAGCGCCTGTCGGCAAAAAACGTGGCTCGCTCGGGGACCGACCGCGCGGCGAGCACCGACGACGACTGTCGCTCGCCACCCCCTTCCACAAAGAACTTCCCGACGATAGGCGAACGGTAACGCAATGAGTACCCCCTCCGACCACGCCACAGAGGACTACACTGTGCGTGGCTCCGTCCCGCCCCTCCGAGAATGGTTGCGCGTGTACGTCATCGGCCTGTTCATGGGCACCGCCGACGCCGTCCCGGGCGTCTCCGGCGGGACCATCGCGCTCATCGCGGGCATCTACGAACGGCTGATTTCGGCCGTTACCGCGGTGACGCCCGGGCGGTTCGTCCGGGGCGTCACCGCCTTGCTCCCGATTCGCGGCGGGGTCTCGATTCCCCGGGCGCTCGACGTGTGGGAGGACGTCGACGGTTGGTTCCTCATCGCCCTGCTCGGCGGCATCTTCACCGCAGTCATCGCCGTCACCGGCGTGGTCGAGTGGGCGAACGAGTACCACCCGCGGGAACTGCTGGGTTTCTTCTTCGGCCTCATCGCCGCCTCCGCAGTCATCCTGCTCCGCGCCATCGATATCGAGGGAACCGACGAGATAGCCGCCGCCGTCGCGGGGTTCGCGGTGGCGTTTCTGGCGTCGGGGATCAACTCGGGCGGCGGCGATAGCAGCCTCCTGCTGGTGTTCGTCGCCGGCGCGTTCTCGGTCAGCGCGATGATCCTCCCCGGCATCTCGGGGTCGTTGATGCTCGTCATCCTGGGACTGCACGCGTACCTCTCGGCGCAGTTGCACGCGTTTCTCGGTGCGCTCACCGGGATCGTGAGTGGCGGCTCCCCGGCCGACGTCGTCGGGTCCGGCAGCGTCGTCGTGGCCTTCATCGTCGGCGGGCTGATCGGCGTCCTGACGATCGCCCGGATCATCAGGCGCGCGCTCGACGCCAACCACGGGGCGACGCTGGCCTTCCTCGTCGCCCTCGTCGTCGGCGCGCTCCGCGCACCGGTCTTCCAGATCGGACAGAAAGGGTACACCTGGAGCCAGGAGACGATACTGCTCTTCGGCGGCGCCGCCGTCGTCGGCGCCGTCATCGTCCTCGTGCTGGACTGGTACGCCGTCGACATCGACCTCGAAACGGTCTGAGGGAGGCGAGGGAAAACCGTCGGCCGACCGAGCGGCTGGATTGCGGGCTCGCGGGGTCCCTGGGCACCGCGAAGGCCGTCCGGTATCCGGGCGCTTATCACCGCACGACCGCTGCATTAAGGTATGAACATCGTTCCGGACACGAGCGTGGTCATCGACGGCCGCGTGTCCGAGCAGATCGACGCCGACGCGGACGCGGAGTCGACGGCGAGCGGTAAGGGCTTCGCCGGCGCGACCGTCATCATCCCGGAGGCGGTCGTCGGCGAACTCGAATCGCAGGCCAACGACGGCCGCGAGACCGGCTGGGAGGGGCTCGAAGAGCTCCAGCGGCTGGTCGACCTGGACGACGACGGCGAGATAGACGTCGAGTACGTCGGTCGCCGACCGGACGCGCTGGAGAAGCGCGACGCCGGCGAAGGCGAGATAGACGCGCTCATCCGCGACGTCGCACAGGAGGAGGACGCGACGCTGTTCACGAGTGACGACGTGCAAGCACAGGTCGCTCGCTCGAAGGGCATCACCGTCGAGTACGTCGAACCCCGCGGTCGCGACGTCGAGCGCCTGCAGATAGAGAACTTCTTCGACGAGGGGACGATGAGTCTCCACCTCAAAGTCGGCGCCAAACCGATGGCCAAGCGCGGCTCCATCGGCGACATGCACTACCAGACCATCCGCGACGACGTCGTCACGGAGGCGGAGATCAAGGAGTACGTCGCCGACATCGAGGACGGCGCTCGCGCCAGCCCCGAGGGATTCGTCGAACTCGACGAACCGGGGATGACCATCGTCCAGTTCCGCGACTTCCGTATCGCCGTCGCCCGGCCGCCGTTCTCCGACGCGACGGAGATCACCGCCGTCCGTCCGATCGTCAAGACGGACATGGACGACTACGAACACGCCGAGGAACTGCGCGAGCGGCTCACCGACCACCAGCGCGGCGTCCTCATCTCCGGGGCACCCGGCGCCGGGAAGTCCACGTTCGCCCAGGCCGTCGCCGAGTTCCTCACCGAGGCCGACTACGCCGTCAAGACGATGGAGAAGCCACGGGACCTCCAGGTCGGCCCGGAGATTACCCAGTACACCGCGCTGGGCGGCTCGATGGCCAAGACCGCCGACTCCCTGCTGATGGTCCGGCCCGACTACACCATCTACGACGAGGTCCGGAAGACCGACGACTTCGAGGTGTTCTCCGACATGCGCCTCGCCGGCGTCGGGATGGTCGGCGTCGTCCACGCCACCCGGGCCATCGACGCGCTCCAGCGCCTCATCGGCCGCGTCGAACTCGGCCTCATCCCGCAGGTCGTCGACACGGTCATCTACATCGAGGCCGGCGAGGTCCACACCGTCTACGACGTGACGACGGAGGTCAAGGTCCCCGAGGGCCTGATGGAGGAGGATCTCGCCCGCCCGGTCATCCTCATCCGCGACTTCGAGACCGGCCAGCCCGCCTACGAGATATACACGTTCAACCGCCAGGTCGTCACCGTTCCGCTCGGCGAGAACGCCGACGGCGACAGCGGACCCGGCAAAGATTCGGGCGTCGACCGCATCGCCAAACAGGAGATCGAACGGGAGATCCGTTCCATCGCCCACGGCCACGTCGAAGTGGACCTCAAGAGCCCCGACACCGCCGTCGTCTGGGTCGAGGAGAACGACATCTCCCAGGTCATCGGCAAGGGCGGCGGCCGCATCACCGACGTCGAGAACCGCCTCGGCATCGACATCGACGTCCGCACGCTCTCCGAGAAGCCCGCCTCCGCAGGCGGAAACTCGGGTGGTGGTGGCGGCGGTGCAGCCACCGGCCAGCCCGGCGAAATCGTCACCCCGGAGATCACCTCCCGCCACGTCGTCGTCCCGATGGACGGGCATTCGGGCGACACCGTCGAGGTCCAGGCCGACGGCGAGTACCTCTTCACCGCGACGGTCTCCCGCGGCGGCGAGATCCAGATCTCCCGGGGCAGCGCCATCGCCGAGGAGATGGAGCAGGCCATCGACCGCGGCAAGACCATCACCGTCGTGCCGTCGTAGCGACGAGCATACCGCGAGCGGAGCGAACGTCGTCCTCGCGAACTTCGGATTCGGACTGTTTCCGGCGATATTTCCGGCGGAGCTCTGGGCTTTCTACGAGACGACGGATCCAGCAGTCGAACGCGTAGAAACGGGATGGCAGGCGACTAGCCTGCGGCGGTCGTCCGGGTACCGTCGTCCTCTGCTGTCGGTCTCTCTGCCGACGTCACGTTCTCCGGCGGCGTCGGTGTGGCAGTCGTCGTGGTCTCGTCGACGGTCGTCGTTTCCGAGGCTGTCTCGGTCACGTCGGTCGGCGTCTGCGTCCTGGTCGGCGGGGTCGGCGTTTCCGTTTCGGTCTCTGTCACGTCGGTCTCGTTCTCCTGGGTGGTCGTCGCCGGTGTTCGGTCCGTTGGCGTGGTGGTTCCCGGCGGTTCGGTTGTGCCGACCTCGGTTGCCGTCGGAGTTTCGGAGTCGCGGTCGAGTTTCTCCTGGGCCTGGTGGACGCGCTCCCAGGCGACCTTTAGCTGGTCGACGGAGCGCTTGTACGCACGCAGGCTGGACGTCAGGTCCGCGTCGGCCGAGTCGGCCTCGGTGCGGATCTGCTCGGCCCGCTCGACCGCGCGGTCGGCGGCGTCGAGTTTGCGCTCTACCTCGTCGGCCGTCCCCGACGAGAGGTCGTCTCGACTGCGTTCGAGCTGTCGACGCGTCTCGTGGCGCTCCATCGCGACCGTGGTTCGAGCCGCCTCGTGGACGAGCGCCGCCATCCGGCGGACGCCGTCCGCCCGTTCGGCGGTCGTCTCGCCGCCGCTGGTACTGCCGGCCAGCAGCGCCTGGACGGCCTGGGACTGGTCGACGAGCGGGTCAGTCGATTCGGCGTGCACCGGGTCGCCGTAGCCCGACCGCGCGTCCCGGATCTCGTCGAGGGCGCGCGAGACGTGCGGGTCGTCGCTGGCAGCGTGGTCTGCGGCCAGCCGCTCGCCGACAGCGGTGGCGTCGGCGAGGAGCACCTGCGGCGAGTCGGTCACGTTCGTGGGAACCGACTCGACGGTGGTGACCGGCGCGAGCGTTGTCGTGTGCTCGAAGCCGTGCGTGTCGACGACCGTCACCGTCGGCTCCGTCGTTCCCGTGTCGGAGAACGCGCCTGTCACTGCCGGCGCCGTCGTCGTCTCGTCGACCTCGCCGTCGCCGTCGACGTCCCATTCGTACCGCTCGATGGACGCGTCGTCGTAGGACCCGCTCGCGTCCAGCGTAACGGTCGGGTCGTCGACGCCGACCAGCGTGGCGTTCGGCCGACCGGTCGCGGTCGGGACGCGGCTCCCGACGACGACCCCGTCGATGGCAGTCGTCTCGACGGCGTTGCCGGCCTCGTCCGTGACGCGCAAGGCAACGCTGAGTGCGCCGCGGTAGTTCGACTCGTCGAGGTGAGCCGTGTACTGGCCCTCACCAGTGCGCGTCAGTTCCACTTCCCGCCACCCACTTTCGTTCTCGAATGGCGTCGTCGACGGACTCCCATCGCTGTCTCGCTCCGCGACGTAGGTGGTGACGTTCTCGACCCCGCTGCCGGCGTCAGTGGCGGAGACGTCCATCGCGAGTGTTTCATTCGGCACGACGTTGCTCGCGCTCTGGGACTCGAAGGAGACGTCCGGGACGGCAGGCGGTCGGTCGTCTTCGCCGTCAGTCGTCGCGCTGAACGTCGTGACAGTTCGATTCGAGAGCGGTGAGACGGCGTTGCGGTCGCGGACGGTGAGCGACACCGACTCGATGTCTTCGTGTGTCTCGGACACAGACGCCGTCGGCCTGTTCAGTTCGAACGAGGAGACTCGGTCTCCGTTTATCCCGACCTCGTATCGCTCCGCAGGATTATTATCGACGACGTACCCGCCGGGACCTTGCCCGACAGTGGGAAAGACCTCCGCGCTGAACGCCGAGTCGTTCACCGACCACGAGCCCAGTTTCGACCGGAACGGGTGTTTGCGAACGGACGCGGAGACCGCGTCACTACCCTCGAACGTTCGGACGAGCGGTACCGAATCGGCCACCCACGCATCGCCGCTGGCGGCGTGATACTGGGCCACGTTAGGGGAGACGTAGATGGTCTGCTGGAACCGGGATCCCACGCTGTCGGAGGTATCGGATACCTCGTACCAGTCCGGATAGAGTTGATCGGCAGAGACCGTTGCCGAATACGACTCGTTCGGATTCCCTCGGTAGTAACTGACGTTGTACGTGGCCAGTTCGTCGACGTCCACCGAACGTGTCCGTGATTCGGTCACGTTTCCGTCGACTGTCTTCAGGTGGTAGATCTTCGGCGTATCGAAGCCAGCCCCTCTAGACCCAACAGTCAGGACGCGACGGACAGTGTAGGTCGCTCCCGTATCGGGGCTGACGCGGACAGCGGCGGCGTCTGCGTCATCGACTGCGACCTGGGCGTCGAGTTCCGACCCGTATGTCGCGACCACGCCGACTGTTCGATTGTGGACCGATGCTCCCGATTCAGAGAGGGATGACGCATCGAGGTCTCGCTCGACGGTATCTCGCTCGTCCAAGACGACCGTTCCCTCTGCCGTCCCGTGGGCGACCGTAATCACGGGTTGGCCGTCGTGAGTGCCCGTCGAGAAGGCGGTGTAGTTGCCGGACAAATCGGTCTTGAAGGTGACGTAGCCGCCGTCGATCGGCTTCGGTCCATAGAGCGTCATGCTCTCCTCGTGGAGGAGCGAGACGCTATCACCGCTGACGTTCCCCAGTCCGCGTTTGGTGACTGTGACGGTCGTTTCCTCGCTCCGCTCGGGATCTATCACGTATCCGAAGACGGCCGTCGCGTCGCCGAGATCGATACGTCCGGAGTACGTACCATCGTCCACTTCGTCCGTGTTCGCCGCCAGTTCGAACCGGGCCGAACCGTTCGGCGCTATCGTGAGCGTCGACCGGTTGACAGCGACATGACCCCGTTCACCTGAATCGATCTCCGTCGCCGTGGCAGAGAGTTCGATGGTCTTCGTCTCCTCGCCGAGGTTGTGCACGGTCACCGTTCTCGTCGCCGACTCGTTCGGCGAGATTCGCCCGAAATCCACCGTCGCCGGGTCGGCGACGATTTCCACGTCGAGAGCCGCAGTCGCGTTAAGTTGGCCGGCGCCTTGCGAGTAGACGTCCTCGTCGTCGATTGGATCGGCGCTAGTGGTGATCGCGTTCCGGATCCGGTCGGGAGTCCAGTTCGGATGTACCTCCGTGGCCAGTGCGGCGGTCCCAGACGCTGCTGGCGCTGCGAACGACGTTCCGTCTCTGGATTCGTACCCGTCCGAACCGGCCCGGGCACTGCGCACGTCATCACCGGGCGCAACCACGTCCGGCTTTACGTACTGTCCCAGCGGCGTGGGCCCCTTGGGCGTCCCATCGGGGACGGAACCGGCAGCCGTAGCGATGCCGACCGTAAGCACCTCGTTGAGCGTTCCCGGCGAGGTGACTTTCTCGTAACCGGAGAATTCGCCCCCGGACGCGACGACGGTGATGTTACGATTGACGGCTTTCTTCACCTGTTCCCTGGTCACGTCCTCACTTCGAGTCGTGTTCGGCGGCATTCCGAGGCTCATCGAGATGACGTCCGCGTCGTTGCTGGTGGCGTACTCGATGCCCAGGATCACGTTAGAAACTGACCCGTATCCATGTTCGTCCAGCACGCGGACGTCGAGTATCGACGAATCCGGTGCGACACCAACGAAGGTCTCGTTTCCGGTCGTGTCGTTGCCGGTGATAATGCTCGCGGCGTTCGTTCCGTGCCCGGCGAGGTCACGGGTCGTCCCCTCGTCGGTCAGGTCCACTTCGCCGACTTCCGACCCGTTGATCGCCGGGTGGGTCTCGTCGACGCCGGAGTCGAGGACGGCGACGCGGACTCCCTCACCCGTCACGTCGAATTGTTCGCGCGCCCGGTCGGCGCCGACCGCTTCGATCGCGGGCGTGGCCGATGACCTGACTTTCGCGTCGTAGTACACCGTCTGGACGTCAGGGCTCGCCGCCAGTTTTCGGTAGACAGAACCCGCCCGGGTCTTGTTGACGCGAATCGCCGTCCCGTTGATGCTCGGCAGCGACAGGTGGTGACGCGCGGTCCGGCGTGACCGCGTCACGGATTCGTTGTTCTCGGCGAAGTTCGTCCGGTTCGACCAGCGGACGATGAGCGGAATTGCGTCGGATTCCGCGTCCGTGTACCCCTGCTGACGGAGCAGGTCCACGTTGAACAGCGCCCGGTCGAACCTGGTGAGGTTGACGCCGTGAGGGATGACGTACGTTCCCTCGGAGGAGTCGTACGTCGTCGTGTTGTTAGACCCGAGCACCCGATAGGTCGTCTCGTTCGACCGTTCGGTCACGACCACAGTGTCGCCTGTTATCAGCGTGACGCGTTCGACGGAAGCGTTTGCGCTCTGTTCGTTTCGTGCTGGTTCGCCACCGGAGTCGGTCTCCGGACTCGCCTGGACGGCCTGAGCGTGGTTCGACGATGGTGGCTGGGTCGTGTCCTCAACCGCAGACGCCGGGGTCGCCGACGCTCCGGTCGCGACACCTGATCCCGCCATCGCTGCCACGACCAGCAGGCAGGCGAACGCACACGTAGACACATTTTCCAGTTGAGTTGTCATATATGTCAAGTAGATGTTGTCTTATTGCCATTTGTATTAATATCTTATCGTTCGGATTCAACACACGGACGTCTTAGGGAATGCTGAGAGGCGCCCCGGAGATTCAGCGACGACACGACGGTCGGCGGTGGCGGCCGCTCACCGACGAAAACGCGAAACGGTCAGAAGAGACGAGCGAATCCGGTTTCCCGGTGTACCGATCCTACACTTCGCGCAGGTCCCACTCGTCGAAGCCGTAGCGCTCGATAGCGTCGAGGCGGCGCTGCTCTTCGTCGGTGAAGGAAACGTCCAGCGCGGCGAGGTTCTCTTCGAACTGGTCGACCGAGCTACAGCCGACGACGGGGACCGTCGGCTGGTCGCGGCCGACCATCCAGGCCAGGGCGACGGCGTTGCCGTTCACGCCCTTCCGTTCTGCGAGTTCCGAGACGAGCCGCATCTTCAGGCGGTTCTCGGTGCGGACGTAGCCCTCCGGAATCGAGCGGTCGTCGCGGCCGTAGCACCCCTGGAGCGTCGGCGAGTACGGGAGGACGCTCAGGTCGGCCTGGGCGCAGTAGTCGACGAGTTCGTCCGTCGTCGGGAGCTGGGCGTCGAAGTCAGCGTCGCGGTCGGGGATCAGGTAGGAGAAGCGGGGCTGGACGCACTCGAAGCGCGGCCAGTCTCGTTCGGCAGCGATGCGGTTGGCGCGGGCGATCCGCCAGGCGGGGAAGTTGCTCGCGCCGAGGTGGCGGACCGCCCCGTCGTCGACGACGTCGGCGAACGTGCCCATCACGTCGGTCTGGGGTGTGTCGGGGTCGTCCACGTGCGCGTAGAGGAGGTCGATGGTCTCGATGCCGAGGCGCTCGCGACTGCGGTCGACCTCCTGGTGGACCGTCTCGGGGTCGAGTTCCCGGTCGACGTCGCCGTAGCCGAAGCCGACCTTGGTGGCGACGGTCATCTCCTCGCGGACGCCCCGGTCGGCGAGCCACTCCCCGACGAGGGGTTCGCTCTCGGGCTCGTCGTAGCCGTCGACCCACGTCGCGTAGATGTTCGCGGTGTCGAGGAAGCGACCGCCGGCCTCGTAGTAGCGGTCGAGGATGTCGAACGAGGTCTCGCGGTCGACGCTGGAGCCGAAGTACATCGTTCCGAGACACAGCGCACTGACCTGTTCACCGGTCGCTCCGAGCGGAGTCGTTTCCATGGGCTACCCTTGCACCGGCTGTCCCGTAAACGTACCACACTCCGTGGCGGCGGCCAGCGCGGCGGCGGGCGAGGACGTAGCGTGACCCGCCTGAGTCGCTAACCACACGTTACTCTCGCGACCCCGCTGTATAACGAAGTGTGTCACACGCCAACGTGTCGTATGTACCGCGTACTGGTGCCCATCGACACGAACGAGGAACGGGCGGCCTCTCAGGCCCGTGCCGTGACGACGCTTCCCGACGCGGCCGAGAGCGTGGAAGTGGTACTCTTGCACGTCTTCGACGACGACGAGCGCGCCGACGACACGACGCCGACGCAACTCACCGCGGGTAAGCGAGCCAGGGAGATACTCGAGGACCAGGAAATCGCCGTCCGACGCGAGAGCGCGGCGGGCGACCCCGTCGACGAGATCCTCGCCGCGGCCGAGGATTTACGCGCCGATGCCATCGTCGTGGGCGGGCGAAAGCGGTCGCGAGTCGGCGCGCTCCTGTTCGGCAGCGTCAGCCAGGCGGTGACGCTCGGCGCGGACCTCCCGGTGACTATCACCGGCGACGACGTCGCCGGCGCCCCCACCTTCGTCTGTGCGTCGTGTGGCGAACGTTACTACACCGAGACCGAGATAACCAAGTGCAACAGCTGCGGCGGCGTGAAAGTAGAAGAAGCAGTCTGAGAGAGCCGGTCGCGTCAGTCGGAAACGGCCGCGTCGGCCTGTTCGGCCTCGTCCGGTTCGACGATCTCGTAGAGGTTCTGTCGGGCGTCGGCGAAGTAGACGTCCTCCTCGATGACGCCAACTTCGTCGAGGCGTTCGAGGGCGTAGCGAACGGTCCGCGCCGAGAGCATCGACTCCTGGACGATGCCCTTCTGGGTAAGCGGGCCGTCGTACTCCAGAACCTTGTAGACGAGCTTCGCGCTCGGTGGAAGGTCTGCGATGGCCTCCCCGTCGGAATCAGTCATCATCTGGTCGGAGAGGCGCAGGCTCCATAAAGATTGAGGAGTCAGGCCGGTGAACCCGTCGCGAGTGGGTGATCGTGGGGTCGCGTCGTCGGGGAGGGTGCAGGTTTCTACGACGATGGGAGTGTTCGACGGGGTCGACAGCGCTCGCACGGATCGGGCGGCTTTTGGTGCCTCGTAGCCGAGACACCACCATGGCTACGGAAACGGTCGACGAGATGAGCGCGCACATGCGCGGGCTCACGGTCACGACGATAGCCGCGGTGGCGGGGCTCGCGGCTGGCGTCGCGTCCAACGCGGTCGCCGGGGGTGACCCGAAGAGCCAGATCGGCATCGGGGTCCTCGCGATCGCGATCCTCGTCCAGTTCCCCATCCTGCACGTGCTCGGGATCGAATACGACGGCCTCGGGACGAAGGACAAGGTCTACGTCGCGTTCATGACCTTCGCGCTGTGGTTCGTCTCGTGGGGCATCCTCCTGGCGTCTGCACTCTAAGATGGCGGACGACAGCATCGCGGTCGTGGACCTGGACAGGTGCCAGCCCGACCGCTGTAACTACGAGTGCATGAACTTCTGCCCGCCCAACCGGACGGGCAAGGAGTGCATCGTCAAGCGCGGCGACACGTACGAGGAGGGCGAGGAATTCGAGGGGAGCCCCGACCAGGTCCGCATCTCCGAAGAGATCTGTCTTGGCGAGTCCTGTGGGATCTGCGTCGAGAAGTGCCCCTTCGACGCCATCGAGATCATCAACCTCCCGCAGGAACTGAACGACGAGCCGGTCCACCGCTTCGGCGAGAACTCCTTCGCGCTGTACGGTCTGCCCGCGCCCCAGGAAGGGCGCGTCACCGGTATTCTGGGACCGAACGGCATCGGGAAGACGACCGCCGTCCACATCCTCGCCGACGAGTTGGCCCCCAATCTGGGGAAGTACGGCGAGGAACCGTCCTGGGACGAGGTGCTCGACCGCTACCGCGGGACGGAGCTCCAGAACTACCTGGAGGACCTGCGCGAGGGCGACGTCACCGTCGCGCGCAAGCCCCAGTACGTCGACCAGATCCCCGACCAGTTCGACGGCCCGACGCGGGACCTGCTCGAAGCGACCGACGAGCGCGGCGCGCTCGACGACCTGGTCGAGCGGGTCGGTATCGAGCCGGTGCTGGACAACCACATCGACAACCTCTCCGGCGGCGAGTTGCAGCGCGTCGCCCTCGTCGCCACGCTGGCCCGCGACGCCGACTTCTACTTCCTCGACGAGATAACGCCGTACCTCGACATCGGCCAGCGGATGACCGCCGCACAGCTCATCCAGGAACTCGCCGAGGAGGAGGACCGCTCGATGCTGGTCGTCGAGCACGACCTGGCGATTCTGGACCTCCTCACGGACGCGCTCCACGTCGCCTACGGTGAGCCGGGCGCCTACGGTATCATCACCAGCCCGAAGTCGACGAAGGGCGGCATCAACGAGTACCTCGGCGGCTACCTCGACAACGAGAACATGCGGATCCGGCAGACGGAGATCGAGTTCGAGGAGCACGCTCCGCGCTCGACCTCGACCGGTGACGTCGTCATCGAGTACCCCGACCTCGTCAAGTCCTACGGCGAGGGCGAGTTCTCGCTCGAAGTCGAGGGCGGCGACATCCGCGAGAGCGAGGTGCTCGGCGTCGTCGGCCCGAACGGCATCGGGAAGTCGACGTTCGCCAAGATGCTCGCCGGCCGTCTCGAACCCGACGAGGGCGAGGTCGACACGGAACTCGACATCGCCTACAAGCCCCAGTACATCGAGATCGACCAGCCGATGCGCGTCGACGCGTTCCTGGCATCCATCACCGACGACTTCGGCTCGTCGTACTGGAACACCGAGATCTCCCAGCCCCTCCAGCTCAGCTCCATCATGGAGCAGAACCTCGACGACCTCTCCGGCGGGGAGCGCCAGCGCGTCGCCATCGCCGCCTGCCTGTCGAAGGACGCCGACCTCTACCTCCTGGACGAGCCGTCGGCCCACCTCGACGTCGAGCAGCGCGTGCTCGCGACCAGCGCCATCCGCCGCTACGCCGAGAACCACGATGCCACGGCGATGGTCATCGACCACGACATCTACATGATCGACCTGCTGTCGGACCGCCTGCTCGTCTTCGACGGCGAGCCCGCCCACCACGGTCAGGCCAGTCCCCCCGTGGGGATGCGCGAAGGGATGAACGAGTTCCTCGCGAACCTGGACGTGACCTTCAGGCGCGACGAGCGGACCTCCCGACCGCGTATCAACAAGCCCGGGAGTCAGTTGGACAGGCAGCAAAAGCGGGATGGAGAGTATTACTACGCGCCATAGGATGCCGCCGAGTGAAGCGAGGGGGCATCTTGAAACCGAACGGGGAACGAAGTGACCCGTGAGGTAGGTTGGCGCGAACGTAGTGAGCGCCAACTTACTGGCGAACGGCGAGTGCAACGAGCCGTGAGCCGTAGGCTGGTCTGAGCGAAGCGAAGACCAGCTAAATGCCGAGCGGGAGCGAACGGAGTGAGTGACACGCGAGGCGAGGATGGGGCGAGCGGAGCGAGAACCACCTTAACGCCGAGCGGGAGCGGAGCGGTCGCGTAGCGACCGCGGTTGCTCGAACGGTGAGCGAAGCGAGCCGTGAGAGCGACCGCAGGGAGCGACACGCGAGGCGAGGATGGGGCGAGCGTAGCGAGGCCATCTTAACACCGAACGGGGAGCGTAGCGACCCGTGAGGGAGGCTGGTCTGAGCGAAGTAGCGGCGACCGTTACAGCACCCAGAACCGGCAGACGTCGGTCCGATGGACGCCATTATTAGCGTGGAGTGACACGTTGTAGATGGAGACGCTCGCGGTTCGGGCGCGGTCGACCAGCGGGGCCACCACCGGCACGGCCTGTGAGAAGGCAACGAACGTCCCACAGTTCACGACGGTATCCACAGCCACCAATGTCATCCGACAACCCACCGACGATGCGGATCGAGTGTACCGACTGCGAGTTCGCGACGGTCGTGAGCCCGGCGGACGGTGAGAATCCGTACGAGACCGTCGAGATGCACGGCACGGAGTCGGGCCACACGCTCGAACTGTCGGTGGTCGAGGACTGACCACTGGCGGTCGTATGGTCGCGATCGCGTTGGGGACCCGCGGCTGGCGGGCCATCGTCGCGTCGAAAACAGACTCGAAAAAGCGTTCTCAGGCGGCCGGGTCCGAGGTGCTGCCCGTCTCTGCGCCAGCGACCGCGTCCTCGAGGCCGTCGTCGACGTCGACTGCCTCGTCAGCGGGGAGTTCGCGGTCGCTGTGGACCTCCTCCTGGGCCTCCGTCACCGAGTCGTCCCCCGTCACTGATACGAAGATGTCGCTCAGTTCGTCGACCCTGGTTGTGGATTGACTTTCACTCATCGCACCTTGGTATAGAGGCACACAGTGGATACCGTTGATGCCTAATAGATTTGGCATCCGAACGGACGCGGCGAGAATCAGATAACGTCGCGCTGGCAGGAACCACACAGCGACGGTTCCTTGACGTCTACCTCCCGGACGGTCGGTGAGAAGTTCATCACGCAGCGCTTGTTGTCGCAGTGTTCGAGGCCGATGGTGTGGCCGATCTCGTGGACCACTTCCTTGCGGACGCGGTCGGCGAAGATGTCGCTCGCCGAGCGGTTGGAGAAGCCGCCGTCGGATGAGGTCTGGAGGCGGTAGGTGGAGATGACGCTGCCGCTGCCCGAGAGGTACGCGAGGCCGAAGACGTAGTTGCGCCGGCGGTAGTACAGGTCCTTGCCGGTGATGGCGATGTTCTTGTCGCCCTTGCCCACCCGCTGTGCCAGGTCGATGAATTCCTCGGCCCGGTACTGGTCCCGGGATTCGTCGTGCGCACCGGCGGGGATAGAACGGGGCTCGTGCATGGAGACATCGCAGTCGTAGACGGAACGCAGGCCGTCCGAGGCCTCGCGCTTGACCGTCGCGGGGACGTCACCCACCGGCACGATATCGACGTGCATAGGAACGCATATGCATGGGTGTGGCATAAACATCCCGCCATGACCACCGCACGTGAGGCCCTCGTCGGCCGATTGAAGAAGTACGACCGACTCGTCGAGGTCGGCGTGGGTCGACGCCCTGACGTGGCCGAAGCGCTAGCCGAACGTGGCTGTGCGGTGACCGCCACTGACGTGGTCAAGCGTTCGGTTTCCGACGAGGTTGGGTTCGTCGTCGACGACGTCACCGAGCCTGATCCTGGTATCTATTCGGACGCCGACTGTGTGTACGGGCTGAACCTCCCGCCGGAGCTCCATCGGCCGGCATGGGACGTGGCTCGTGAATTCGACGCGGACTTCCTGTTCACCACGCTCGGTGGCGACCAGCCCCAGGTTCCGGTTCAGCGGGAGACGCTTCCCGAGGGCGAGACGCTGTTCGTCGCGATGGAGGGAGTCCCGGGAGATCGCCGGGGCTGAGTGTGAGAGAAGTCCCGCTCGACCCGAGCCCGCAGGTTCGGTACAGTTTGCTTCTGTAACGATCAGATGGTTCTGTGAGAACGGGTGCTGGGGGGGGAACAGAGAGGGCAACAACCAGAAAGCCCTCGGCGGGCTGGAGTCGCGCGGACCACGCTGCGCTCCGTGGGTGCTTGCGGGTCCGTGCTTCCTCCACCCCGCCTCGCCCTTTCAATCCTCCAGGGGCCTCACAGCACCGCAGCCCTGCCCTCCCCCTTCCACGCGAGCGAAGCGAGTGTGGGCTCGAAAGACGAGGTGTGCCGAGTCTTTCGGTGGGTCGGCCGACGAGACGGCCTCCCGGCCGAGCGGTTGCGGGGCGGTCAGGACGCGTGTCGCTCGCCGGACGGCGAGCGACCGGGGAGGAGTGGCGGACTCAATCGTGAGTGCGTTTCATCGCACGAGCGAGGCTGTCCCTGGAGGACTGAAAGGGCGAGGTGGGCTCGCGCTGGAAGGCAGTCGCTCAGCGGGCCCTACCCGAACGGACGTGAGGGTATCCCGCTGAGCGACCGCGAGCGCGCCGAGGGCTTTCGACGTGTTCGTGACGGTACTGTGCCAGAACTCAGAAATTCCCAGATCGTTACAGACACGCCCTTTCTGTACCGATAGCTCGCAGATGAAGGGGTGGACCAGACTAGAAATAGACCGAGCCAGAACAGAAGGGGAACCGAAATGAGGACCCGCCACCACGAGCACCACATGAACGTAGACGCGGTCGTGCTGGACGTCGACGGCGTGCTGGTGGACGTGGCGGACTCCTATCGGCGGGCCATCGTCGAGTCCCTGGAGTCGGTGTACGGCGAGACTATCCCGAAGGCCGCCATCCAGCAGTTCAAGGACGCGGGCGGGTTCAACGACGACTGGGAGCTCACCTACGCGGCGGCGCTGTACCTGCTCGGGTCGCGGGAGGGCATGGCACTGGATATCGACGGGTTCACCGACGGCATCGCCGAGCACGGCGGCGGTCTCGACGCGGCGGAGGCGGTGATTCGGGACTCACTCGACGAGGACGCCGCGGCGGCCGTCTTCGACGCCTGGGACCCCGAACGACTCCGGGACGTGTTCCAGCAGCTGTACCTCGGAAGCGACCTGTATCGCGAACTGGAGGGGGGCGAGCCCGAGCTGGAGACGGCGGGGTTCGTCAACGACGAGCCGGTGCTGGTCGAGCCCGAAACCATCGAAGCGCTCCAGGAGCGCTACGACGTCGGCGTCGTCACGGGCCGACCCGCCGCGGAGGCCGACATCGCGATGGACCGCGTGGGCCTGTCCGTTGCCGACGAGCACCGGTTCACGATGGACGACTGGGAGGAGGGCAAGCCCCACCCGCACGCGCTCCGGACGGTCGCCGAGCGCTTCGGCGCCGAGCGGGTGGCGTTCGCCGGCGACACGCTGGACGACATCCGGACGGCGGTCAACGCCGACGCCGCTGACGACGACCGGGTGTACTACGGCGTCGGGGTCCTGACCGGCGGACTGACGGGTGACGACGGCCGGCGCAAGTACAGCGCGGCCGGCGCCGCCGCCGTCGTCGAGACGGTCAACGACCTGCCCGACTTGCTGGAGTGACCAGTCGGGAAAAGTCGGTCGGCGGTTCGAGCGCTACTCCGCCTCGCCGCCGACTCGAACTTCGCCGGTCCGCGCCAGGCCGGCCAGCGTCACGAACGCGACGACGGCAGTCGCCGTGACGACAGCGGCGACGACCGGGTTGGCGACGGCCCACAGCGCGAGCGGGACGAGGGCCACGATGGCCGTTCCGCAGGCGAGACATTCGAGTGCCGCTCCCTCGCACGGCGCCGGGTCGAGGTGGGTCGGCGTCGGGATCCTCATCACAGGTGAACGTCGGGTCGCCGACGGGATAACTATAATCTGAATGATATTTTTGTAGCGCGAGTTACTGTACTGTGTTCGAGTAACGGATCTGATACAATCGGTGACGAAACGGCGAAAATCGTACCGACGGACTGGCTCAGACGCGTTCGGTGTCGACGACGGAGAGATCGCCGTCGACGGTGACCCGGAGCGTCTCCTCGTTCTCGCTGATGTCGATGCGGATTTTCCAGGGGTTCTCCTCGAGGACGGTGACCGACTCGTCGTCGACGCACCACTCGAGGCGCCAGTAGGGCGTCTCCGAGAGCGCGACGTCGTGGTCGCCGTAGAACGAGACGACGTCGGAGTGGTCCAGCAGGCCCAGGCCCACCGCCGAGCAGAGCTGGTGGTTGCACTGCTCGCAGACGTGGTCGGCCCGCAGCGAGGTGCCCAGGCAGCACTCACCCGCGCGCTCGATGGTCGTGTTCATCCGACCACTGCACTCCGGGCAGACGCCGTCCTTGGCGAGACAGTGGAGGTGGCGCACGCGCTGGTCGAACGCCTCCAGGATCTCGGCGTCCGAGCGGTCGTGGAGCCCGCCGGGCGGGAACGGGTACTCGCCGTGGCCGTGGCCGCAGTCGGGGCAATCGATGGCGAGCACCTCGTCGTCGTAGCGGGCCGCGAGTTCGGCGCCGCACTGGGTGCACGCGTCGTCGATGTCGATCTCGCGGCGCGGGTGCTCGGTGAACGACCCGGCGAGGATGGCCTGGACGATACGCTCGCCGGCGGTGCGGAGTTCGTAGCCGGCGGGTTCGGCATCGGAACTCGTCTCGCCGGCCGAGTTCTCACCGTCGACCTTGCGGACGAACTGGTCGGTCAGTTTGGTCAGGTGGTAGTTGAACTGCGCGCTGTCGCGGACGCCCACCTCGCTCCGGAGTTCGGAGAACCGGACCGGGTCGTCGAGGCGCCAGAGCGCCTCCAGGATGGACAGTCGCGTCTCGTCGCTGACGAGCGCGAAGGCGTCGGCGGGGGCCACGCAGTCCTCGCACTCCAGGATGGTGTCGGCCCTGCTCATAGCTCGACTGTCGCCCCCGGCCGTCAAAAGCGTTGGTGGGCGCGACGCGACCAGTAACAACGTTTATTCGGCGCTCGGCCCACCCAACAGCTATGCAAATTGCCTTGCTCGGGGGCACCGGCGACATCGGCGAGGGACTGGCGTTGCGCTGGGCGATGGACTCGAACCACGACGTCGTCGTCGGCTCTCGGGACGCCGACCGCGCGGCGGCGAAGGCCGACGAGTACGAGGCTGAACTCGACAGTCGCGGCGGCGACGCGACCGTCGACGGCACCGACAACCGCTCGGCGGCCGAACGGGCCGACGTCGTCGTGGCGGCAGTCCCCGCCTACCACCTCACCGACACTGTCGAGGCCGTCGCCGACGCGCTGGCGGAGGGGAACGTCCTCGTCTCCCCGGCCGTCGGGATGAAACGCGACGAGGCGGGCTTCCACTACAATCGGCCCGGTACGGGGAGCGTCACCGCGCTGGCCGCCCGCGCCGCCCCCGACGACGTCCCGGTCGTGGGCGCCTTCCACAACCTCGCCGCTGGCCGCCTCGCGGACCTGGACGCCGACGTCGAGTGGGACACCATCGTCGTCGGCGACGACCACGACGCCAAGGAGACGGTGATGGGGCTCGCCGACGACATCGAGGGCCTCCGCCCGCTCGACGGCGGCCCGCTCGCCAACGCCGCCGAAGTCGAGAGCGTCACGCCGCTGCTCATCAACGTCGCCCGCCACAACGACGGGATGCACGACCTGGGCGTCGAGTTCCGGTAAGGAGCCGTCGAGTTGGTGTGTTGTCGGGGTTCCTCTCGCTCGTCGCGACTCGCTGACCGACGATACGGACGTTGCGTATAGTGTGTGTAGTGAGCGATCTGTGGGGTTCGAATTGTCGACGTGACTGAGGACAAAAACACGTCGAAAGCCCTCGGCGCGCTCTCTGGACTCGGAATCACGACCGCCAACAACACGTCGAAAGCCCTCGGCGCGCTCGACTCGCGCGGCTCGCTACGCGCCTCACTTCGTTCGGTGCTTGCGTCACCGTGCTTCGCCGACCACGCCTCGCCCTTTCAGTCCACCAGGGACTGCCTCGCTCGCGCCACAGAGGCGCTCGCGGTTGACTCCCCACTCCTCCCCGGTCGCGCCTGGCGGCGCGACACGCGTCCTGACCGCTCGGCAACCGCTCGGCCGGGAGCAAGTGGCCGAGCGATAGCGAGGTACTTGCGACCAGGGGAAGGGCAGGGCTGTGGTGCTATGCGGGCCTCGGAGGACTGAAAGGGCGAGGCGGGCTCCGGGAACCCCGACCCCGCAAGCACCGGAACGCAGTGAGGAGCGCAGCGGGGACGCGGGACCGGAGCGCGCCGAGGGCTTTCTGGGTGTTAGCGGTCTCCTATCTTCCATCGAGATAGCGACGAACCACCCGTTCCATACACACCCCTACTGATCGAGATACCCATCGCTATCGACCGGAGAAAAACGTCACTCCAGCTCGTCAAAGCCATCCGCTCGAGAGCCCGAAAACTGCGAAAAGCAACCGATTACGCGTTGGCCTGGTCGAGCGCGGTTTCGAGGTCGTCGTGTTGTGTGACGCCGACGAATCGTTCGACGATGCCGTCGTCGTTCTCGACGATGAGCGTGGGCAGCGAGCGCACCTGATACTCGTTGGCGACGTCCTGTTCCTCGTCGACGTTGATCTTCTCGAACTCGACGTCGCCCCAGTCCTCTTCGAGATCCTCCAGGATCGGGTCCTGGGTCTTGCAGGGGCCACACCAGTCTGCGTAAAAGTCCTTGAGCGTGACTGTCATTGCTGGTTCGCCCAAAGCTAACCGTGCGGACCAGATAAGGATTTTCACCGAGCAGTCGACACGCTGGTGACTGGCGCGTCCGTCTTCTGGTGGTTCGCCGACAGCTATTCGGCGTTCCCGGCGACGGGCGGTGGGGTCGTCACCACTTCACCGTCGACCGGTCGCGAAAGGGAAAGGCTTACTCCCGCGCGGAGTGCAGCATGGACCATGAGCAGCAACGACGGCGGCGGGCTGATGTCCAGTGCCGGCCTGGTCCGGTACTTCGACGCGGAAGACCGCAACACCATCCGAATCGACCCCCGTACCATCGTCGCCTTCGGCGCGATGTTCGGGTTCCTCGTCCTCATCCTGAACACCTTCTGAGCGGCGGGCGCCGCCGCGGCGACGGTTCGTCGCGCGAGTTCGGCCGACAGTACAACCGTTTTCACGGTTCGAATCCGAACGGTCCGTATGCACTTCACCCAGCGCGAACAGCGAGCGTTGCGCGAGGCGGGCCTCTCGACCGACGAGATCGACGCCGCCTCGGAGACCGTCGTCGAACTGACCGACGAGGCCGCCGCCGACCTGGAGGCCTTCTTCGCCGACCGGGAGACCGTCTACTCCGACATGGACGTCGCCCACAGTTCGAGCGACGTCCAGGAGCACACCGTCGACTACCTCGACCTGTTCACCCACGCCGACGACATCAGGGGGTACCTCCGCTTCGACACCTGGGGCGTCCCCGTCGAGGGCGGGCGCGTCCTCTCCGGGGACGTGGTCGAACTCAGTCTCGGTCCGACGGTCGACGGGCGGGTGCGCTTCGCCGCCGACCGAGAGGCCCTATGACGGTCCAGGTTCGTGGCATCTACGCGACGGCGCTGACGGAGCTGTTCCGTGACGACCCGGGCGTCGTCCAGGCGTCGAAGCCCATCCGCGAGCGATTCGACGCCGAGTTCCAGCCCGAACAGGCCGACGCCGTCGTCTCGACGACGGGCGATCGGCAGGGCGTCGGCATCGTCGGCGACGCCGGGACGGTCGCGCAGGTGGCCGACGACCTCCAGTCGCTCGGTCGCGACGCGCTCGCGTGGGAGGACTCGACGCCCCGGGGCGCCGTCTTCGCCGGCGAAGTCGTGGACACGCTGGGGAGCGGCGCCGTCGTCGACCTTGGCGAAGGGAGCGAGGGGTTCCTGCCGTACTCGAACAGCCCGGAACGGGTCGACGACGGCGACAACCTCCGGGTTCAGGTGACCGAACCGGCGCCGCCGTGGGGCGACGACCGGCCGGTGCTCGACGCGACGATGCGCGTCCAGGGATCGCTGGCGACGCTTGTCCGCGGCGGCACGGCGGCGACCAACGGCCCCGCGCTCGCGGACATCCTCCCGACGGACCCCCGCGAGGGCTGGGGCGCGCGGTGGGACGCGGCGAGTGACGACGCCGACCTCGACGCGCTCTCGGACGCGCTCGACACGCTGAACGAGCGGGCCGCGGCCGTCGACGACGCGCTCGCCGACGGAGACGCGCCCGACCAGGCCGCCGTCGCGCCACACCGGTACTTTACCGACGAGGCCACGACGTGGGTGTGGTTCGGCCGCGAGAGCCGGTTCGCGCTCGACGAGGTGCGTCGCGAGGTGACGACGACGATGCCGGGTCACCACCGGACGAAGGCGGGGACGAACAGCGCGTCGGGGGCGGTCGACCTGGTCGAAGCGCTCGTCGACGACGGGGACGTCGACACCGGCGAGAGTGACTTCCCCTTCGACGTGGTCGCGCGCCAGTTCGGCCCGCAGGCCGGCGACGCGGTCGACATCGCCCACGGCAAGCCCGACGGCCGCCTGTTCACGCTCGGCGAGGCGGCCGTCGACTCGGTCGAGGCGGACGGGACGGTGACGCTCCGGCGGGAGATGACGCCGGGCGGCCAGTACGACGGCCTCGGCGTCGATCGGCAGGCCGGTGACGTCGCCATTACCAAGGTCACGGAGGGTCGCTGGTGGTACCCGACAACCTACGAGGGGTCGGACGGCGAGCGCCGCGGGACGTACGTCAACGTCTGCACTCCCGTCGAGGTGTTCCCCGGCGAAGTTCGCTACGTCGACCTCCACGTGGACGTGGTGAAACACGCCGACGGGACGGTCGAGCGCGTCGACGACGACGAACTCGACGACGCGGTCGAGGCCGGCCACGTCTCCGAGGCGCTCGCGGAGAAGGCCCGGAACGTCGCGGCGTCACTCGTCCACGGGCTCGACGGGAGCGAGTCGTGACCCGAAGGGGCGCCCGTCTCGCCGACCGGTGCGGCGCGACCGACTGGCCCTCCGCCAAACTCGTCAGCTTCCCCCGACGAGGTCACCGGATGGTTGCGAGGAGTCGCCGACCGGTCGGTGAAAGGTCGCGTTGAAAACTGTCAAATCCATCACCGGGCGCACCTATCCAGTAAATAGTTATATATCCGAGACCTCATGTTCTGTTCAGTGGGGTACGGTCTCGCACCGACATCGCAATGACACCGAAGGGGAGCACACACTGATGGACGCCGACACAGAGACGTACCACTTCAGGATCGACGACGCGGATCCGTTCGGTGGAGTACTGGAGGCGGTCCAGTTCGTGAAGGGCCGGGACGCCCTCGAACTGGAACCCCTCGGACGCGTGGTCGACCCGGACGCCCTGGACACGCTGGTGTCCGGTTCGAGCGGCGTTTCCGTCTCGTTCACGGTCGACGGCCTCGAGGTCGAGGTGACCTCCGCCGGCGACATCTACGTCGCCGACACGACGCCCGACGCGTTCATCCACGAGTCGATCGACGGGGCGGCGAACGTCCTCCTGACGACGCACTCGCACTCGCACGAGGCCTGCGTGGACCTCCTGTCCGTCGCGCCGTACGACCAGGAGAACCTGCTGGGAGTGCTGCACGCGCAGTCGTTCGATCGCCGCGTCTCCGCCTGGGAACAGTACATGGACGAACGACCGGCAGACACCGCCGCGATCAACCTCGGGGACTTCCCCCGGTCGTCGGCCGCCGCGACCACCCTGGGAGCGGCGAGTGGGCGCCCCGAATCATTCTCGTACATCCCGGACGCGAGCGACCTCCCGGAGCTGGCGGCGACGATTACGGAGCGCCTGGGAGCGCTGGCGGCGAGCGACCGACAGCTCGTCGTCTGCTTCGATTCGGTGACCAGGTTACTGCAGACCACGCCCCGAGAGCAGGCGCTGGAGTTCCTCCGTGCGACGACCGACCGGATGGCCACGGCGGACGCGGTCGCACACTACCACTTCGACCCGGAGCCGTTCGGCGAGGAGACGGTGTCGGCGGTAACCGACCTGTTCGACAGCCGCGTCGTCGTCGACGACGGCGGCGACTGGACCGTCCAGTAACCGCCGCTCTGCAGTCGCTTCCAGACGTTCTTTCGCCCGACAACTGACGGACCGAGCCGCAGCTATCGCCGAGCGCGCCAGGCGCTGAATCCCAGCGCACCGAGGCCGGCGCCGGTGAGCGCGCCGAGACCGACGAGTGAGCCGATTCCGTCGTCGGCCGAGTCGGTCGCCCCCGACTCCGTCGTCGTCGATTCCGTTGTCGCTGGATCCGGGAAGAGGTACAGCCCGCCGGCGCCGCCCTCGTCACCGGGGGACTCCCAGCTGCTGGCGAGGAAGAACTCGCCGGGCACGCCCCGCTGGGCCGTCCAGAACTTCGTCTGGCTCCCGTCGCGCCAGTGAAACAGCTCCCGCGGCGTCGACGGCTCGGAGACGTCGTGGACCTTCACGCCGCCCTGGTACCACGAGGAGTAGCACCGGTCGTCGGCGAGTTCGAAGTTGTGGGCCGTCGTCCAGACGCCCGACCGGGTCGGGTCGGGTGACGGCGGCGGGTGGATCGAACCCCGTTTGCGCGGGTCGGTCGGGTCTGCAACGTCGTAGAGGTGGATGCCGCCTGGGCCGTCGTCCGCGCCGTCGTCGGCGGCCCACGACTCCACGCCGACACCCAGCACGGTTCCTCCGTCGTCGACGGTGACGAAGTGGTCGTTGCCGGGCAGCGCCGTCGCCTCCCGGGAGGCGTTCTCGACGGCGGCGAGTTCCTCGACAGGCCGACCGCGGACGCGCGAGACGACTGCGGGACTGGCCGGGTCCGACACGTCGAGGATCCAGGTGCCGGCGTCCCAGTGAGCCAGGTAGGCGAGACCGTCGGCGACCCACACGTCGTGGAGGACGCGCATGACGGGTTCGACGTCCGCCCAGGCGTCGTCGTGGTCCAGCAGCGACCACCTGCCCAGTTCGTCGCCCGCGTCGGCGTCGACGGTCACCAGCCAGTTCGACTCGAAGTCGTTGGCCGTCAGGTAGGCGACGCCGTCGGTGAGGAAGGCGTTGTGGATGGGATACTCCGTCTCGTGGACGGCGACGCGTTCCGGGTCGGAGGGATCACCGACGTCGTAGACGACGGCGGCGTGGACGGCGTCGCGACCGCCGTTGGCCGGCCCGACGACGAGCAGACGGTCGCCATCGACCTTCACGTCCCAGATTCCCTCCATCGGGCCGTCTTCCTGGTCGTCGAGAACCGAATCCGTCCGGGAGACGACGGTCGGGTCGACCGGGTCGCTCGCGTCGACGACGGCGAACCCGTCGGTCGTCGCCAGGAAGACGGTCGTCCCGTCCCGGACGACCGCCTCCTTGGCGCCCGTGAGGCGGAGCGATCCGAGCGGGTCCGGCCCCGTCGGCGTCTCGGAGACCGGCGTCCCCTCCCCCCCGCCGGACCCCTTCGGGTGTGCGCTGGCCGTCCCGACGCTCCCGAGGACGGCGCTTCCACACGCAGCCCGGAGGAACGACCGGCGATGCATGTCCCACACTGGGGCGTCCGAACGTAGAAACGTTGCGCTCGTCTGCAGCGGACCGTGCCGACGAACGTGTGGCTACTGTGATACGAGCGACAGACAGAGGTGTCCCGGCGCCCTACTGTGCATATGGCGTCAGATCCGACCGACGGACCGCGAGCCGACGACCGAACCACCACCGAAGACGCCGCCCACACCGAGGACCCGACGCAAGTCGACGACCAGCAGCGCGTCGCAGAGCCCCATCACTCCGAGGACCCTGCCGTCGAGGCCCTCCATCGCGTCGAACTCGGCCTGGAGTGGTTCCACCGCGCCCACGGCCACCTCGTCGCCTTCCACCACAACACCGGTCACGCGATGGACCACTTCGCCGCCGCCGAGGCGTTGCTGCGCGACCAGGGTGAAGACGAACTGGCGGACGAACTCCGCGACGACTTTCTCCCCTGCGGCGTGCTCGACGACCGCTGGTCCTACGACGTGCTGGAGACGTTCCAGGCCGGCCTGCTCGACGACGCCGAGGGTTTCGAGAAGCGAGCGCGCGAGCGTCTCGCCGACGGCGACCGCCACGTCGCCGAACGGGCCCAGGAGAAGGCCTGGAAGGGACGCGCCCAAGAGGAGTGAGGCGGAGTGAGGGTGCGTCTCTGCGTTCTATCTGCTGAGGGAGTCAACTACTGTGTTGAGCAGGTCGTTCTGAGAACGCAACCCCGAACGGGAACAACAAAGGAAAGCCCCGACTGGCTCCGGTCCCGCGGCTTGCTGCGCGCCTCGCTCACTCCGTTCGCTCGGTGCTTGCTACGCCGGGGTTCCCGGAGCCAGCCGCCCCTTTCAGTCCCGCCTATTTCTCCTGACGAACCAGCCGAAGTGGGTGGACTGAAAGGGGCCGACCGCTCGGTGAGCGAGAACCCGCAAGCACGGCCGAAGGCCGCGCGCAGCGCGGTTCGCAGCCACCGAGCGGGAGGGGGCTTTCGTGCTGTTGTCAGTAACTCCTGTGCGCGTCCCTACCCCTACTGCTCAACCCAGTAGTTCTACCGCTCACGCACGTTCTCGCCCTGGTGGTCGGTGAACGTCTCGTCGCCGCTCACAGTGTCCCGCTCGTAGACGATTTCGCCCCGGACCATCGTCAATTCCGGGAACACGCCGGTGAACCCCTCGAACGGCGTCCAGTCGACCTTCGTGTGCATGTTCTCCCCGCGGATCTCGCGGTCGTCGTCCGGGTCGACGAGCACCAGGTCGGCATCGTTCCCCACTTCGATAGCCCCCTTCCGTGGCAGGTCGAACACGTCGGCGGGATTCGCCGCGGTGAGGTCGCGGACCCGCTCGTAGGAGAGGTTCCCCTGCCTCGCCTCTTCGAGGAGGAGCGGGAGCGCCGTCTCGACGCCGGGGACGCCCGACGGCGCGTCCCAGATCGAGGCGTCCTTCTCCTCGCGCGTGTGGGGCGCGTGGTCCGTCGCGATCATATCGACGGTCCCGTCGACGACCCGGTCGTACACCGCCTCACGGCGTTCTGCACTCCGCAGCGGCGGGTTCATCCGGCCGAACGTCCCGAGTTCCGCCAGGTCGTCGCGCGAGAGGAAGAGGTGGTGGGGCGTCACCTCGCAGGTCATCCCCGCGTCGGCGGCGATATCGATACCCTCGGGCGTGCTCGTGTGCGCGACGTGGATGGTGGCGTCGTGCTCGCTGGCCACGCCGCAGGCTCGTTCGACGGCGACTTCCTCGGCCTCGGCCGTCCGGAACGCGCTCCAGGCGTCGGCGTCGTCGTGCTCTTTCGCTTCCTCGCTAAACAGCGTCGCGTCCTCGGCGTGGACCGTGACGGTTCGACCCGTTTCGGTGGCTCTCACCAGCGCGTCCTCGAACAGGTCGGCGTCGATGCCCATGTCGCCCGTCGAGTCGGCGAGGAACACCTCGCCGAGGGCGAACAGCGGCTGGTCGAGGAGGCCGTCGGGGTCCCACGATTCGGTGACGCCGCCGTTGATGCCGTAGTCGACGACGGATTTCCCGGCAAGGGAGTCCTTCGCCGCGACCGCGTCGGCGTCGATCGTCGGCGGGTCGGTGTTGGGCTGGTCGACGACGGTGGTGACGCCGCCCGCTGCAGCGGAGCGCGAGCCCGACGCCCACGTCTCCTTGTGCGAGTAGCCGGGCTGGCGGAAGTGGACGTGGACGTCGATCATCCCCGGGAAGAGCCGCCTGTCCGTCGCGTCGACGACGCGCTCGTCGTCGTGGGGTTCGAGGGCCGACTCGACGGCGGCGATGGTCTCGCCCTCGACGCGGACGTCGCGCTCGGACCCGTCTGGGAGCGTGGCGTTCCGAATGAGCATATGGTTGGCTCCTCGGCGGCCAGACCTACGTGTTTCGGAGTCGCGACCGCGGACGGTGATGTGTCTGCGTGCCACGACCGCTCGACGCAGTTTCACAGGGGGCCGCTCGTCAAGCGTCCCCTGTAGCGTACATCTCAGCGGCCATCATGTAAACGAATGGTAGCGTATCGGCACGTCGATCGTACGTACCACGTAACCAGAGAGACCACGTCAAATCGAACCGTAAAGTTTCTCGGCTCGTCTCAGGCGGTCGTAAAATGGGGATGAAACGAATTCGATCGTCGAAATCGGGTTAATTGTTCCGAACCGTCGCTAAATAGAGCAAAGCGACTCGCGTATATAACATCCACTGGGTGCAAGCGGAGACCGAAGCCAATGAGCGCAACAGCACCCCCCGCGGCTGTCGAGGAATCGCCCGCCGACTGCGCCGAGAGCGACTCCAAGCTCGAACGCCTGCGTACGTACCTGGCCGAAGAGACCGCAGACCAGGGTGAACTCTACGTCAAAGGCAAGTTCATCGCCGACGACGTCGACATGTCGCCCCAGGCGATCGGACAGCTGATGATCCGTCTCCAGGAGTCGGCGCCCGACCTCGAGATCGAGAAGTGGTCCTACACGAGCGCGACCACCTGGCGCGTAACGACCGCGCAGTCCGCCTGAGGTGCTAGAATGGCTATGTCCCCGTCCACCCTCCACGAAACCGTCGTCGACACCGCCCGAGACGAGGGGCTCGGTACGCGCGTCCGCTCGGCCCTCGCGGAGTACCTGCGCCTCGTCTCGTCGCGGTCGGACGAGCGGAGCGAAGCGACCGACGAAGAGGTACGGAACGCGATTCGAGCCCTCGAACGGGACTGAACGCGGTTTCGTCTCTCGCGGGTTGCTCGCGGTCCCTCCACGGCCCCTTGCTGACGGCCCTCCGAAGCAATTCTATCGTTCGGACTCCGCGCCGAACGCCCTCGCGACGGCGTCGACCACTCTCTCCGGAGTGGTTTCGCCGTCAGTCGACGCGGTCAGACTTCCGACGCTCGCCGGGTCGAACGGCACGTCGAGCGCGTCGTAGACGGAGTCGAGAACGTCGGCAATCGCCGCGGCGTCGGTGACGACCACCACGCCTGCCACGACAGCGACGTCCTGGCGGACGCGCTGGGCGACGCCGGCGACCTTGCCGTCGTCTATCTGTAGCGAGTGGCTCCCCGGACAGAACGAGTTCGGCGGTTCGCCGCGTTCGACGGCGGCGCCGCAGTCGACGAGGGCGCTCTGGAGTGCGTCGAGCGCGCGGTCGTAGCGGGCACCGATGCCGCGCCGGTGGTCGTCGACGGGTTCGGCGAGCGCGAACGCGACGGTCGTCCCGGTGTATGCGACTGCCCGGCCCCCGACCTCGCGTTCGCGGACGGCGAAGTCCCGCTGTAGTGCGAGTTCCCTGGCCCGCTCGTAGCCGTCGCTACGGCGGTCGCGCCGGCCGAAGACGACCTGGCGATGGGGCGTCCAGACTCTGAGGGCCGGTTCGTCGGTGTCGGCGGCGTCGCTGACCATCTCGCGGGTGCGCCGCTGGTCGGTCTCGGGGTCACTCGCTCGACCGCGGAGCAGGCGCATACCTACGCTTCCCGCTCTGTCGACAAAACCGATGTGGCGTGCAGGTGGACTCCCGGTGTCGCGACGCGCTGGTCCACGCTCCCGCGGACGCGCCGCCTCACTGGTCAAGACATGGTCCGGGCTGGCCCCGTGTTCGTACTTGAACCCTCGGCGTCGGGAGGTTGAAGCCCGGCCAGGACCGACTGGGGGGTAGATGCCCGAGTCGCCGGTGACGCTCCACGCCGAGGTACTCGACCAGTACCGGCGGTTCTCGCTCTACAACTCGCCGTTCGTCGCCCACGACGACGGGCGCGCTATCGACCTCTATCCCGAGGGTGAGACGGCACCGTCACCAGTCGCTGGCGAGGTTGTAGACGTGAAGCGCGTGCGAGCGCCATCGAAGGCCTACGCCGCCGAACACGACTGGCTCGTGCTGGTGGACACTGGCGAGTACGTCGCCCGGATCCTCCACGTCGAGCCGACCGTTGAACCGGGAGACAGCGTTGGGTTCGGGGATCCGCTGGGTCGCCTGGTTCGGGCTGGCTTTTTCGCCCCGTGGGTTCCGAACCACGTCCACCTGGAGTTTCGCGATTCGGGGATGGATCCCTACCGCGCGAGCGGTTCGGAGCGCCTGACCGTCGCCGTCGACGTCGAACCGCTTCCCTGGGACGGCACCGGGACGGTGGTCGAGACGGGCGATACGTGGGCGCGCCTCGATGAACCCGCGCATCCTGCGTCTGGCGAGCGATTCGTCGGGTTGGCAAACGGATTCGGTGCTGGCTCGGACGCCGGCGTCCTCGACGGCGGCCTTCCCCACTACGACGGCGGCGGACTGCTGTTCGGTGACGACGGCAGCCGGGTTGCCGTCGCGGGAACCGAGGTCGGGACGGCGAGGGGCCGCAACGTCCACTGGAACGACGTCGATGTTCTCGCAAACGGCGACCCGGTGACCGGCATCGCGCTCTTCTGTGCCCGCGACTCCTTCGGCGTGAAACTCGTCGGTGAGGCGGTGGACCTCACGGTGGGCGAGGCGGTGACCGTCTCGGTCGTCGATCACTCCTCGCCATAGCGCTCGTGGTGGGCCGCCTTCAGGCGCTCGTACGCGTCGTCCTCGCGCACCGCGTCGAGCGAGCCGCGATAGGCCAGCGCGACGTCTCGTTTCTCCTGGTCGTACCACTCCTGGGGTTCGCGCTCCTCGCCGTCCTCGTACTTCCGGCCACCTGGGTACTTCGCGTAGCGCATCGCTCGCGTCCATCCCATCTGGAGGTACTTGCGCGCGACGTCCATGCCGACGAAGTCGCCAGCGTCGCGGTACTCGCGGTACCGGTCGCAGATGGCGTCTGCGGCTTCCGTTGCCGCCCCCAGGTCGGTGATGGCCCAGAGCGGCAACAGCTCTGACTGGTACGGTTCGATCTTGAAGACGCCGCGCTCGTCGGGGGTGTGACGGTACCGGCCGGGCTCGTCGCGAAAGTTCACGTCGTACTCCGGGCCGTCGTCGACTTCTCCGACGTCGCCCCGGACGACGTCGTTCATCGGTCGGTCTCGAACGCCACGTCCTCTAGGGGTTCCACGTCGCCGAACAACCAGTCGGCGTGGTCCAGCGCGTACTCGTGGTGAGCCTGCTCGATGTAGCCGATGGGGTCCTCGACCAGCACCGGGCGGTAGTCCCGGAGACCGGCACTGCCGGCGGTGTGGAGGACGCAGACGTTCGCGAGCGTGCCGCTAAAGAGGAGGTCGTCGATGCCGTGGGCGTCGAGCCACCCCTCTAGCTGAGTCTCGTAGAAGGCGTCGTAGGTGTGCTTGACGACGACGAGTTCCTCGTCGCGGTCCGTTCGCGGCTCCAGTTCCTCGACCAGTTCGGCCTCCCAGGACCCTTCGAGGACGTGCTCGCCCCAGCGCTCGAACTCGTCGTAGTAGTGGGCGTCCTCGAACTGCTCCGGCGGGTGGACGTCGCGGGTGAAGACGACGCTGGCGCCGGCCTCGCGGGCGCGCTCCACGAGGTCGACGCAGGGTTCGATGGCGTCCTCGCTGCCGGGCGCGTAGAGGCTGCCGTCGGGGTGACAGAAGCCGTTCTGCATGTCGACGACGACCACGGCGGTGCTGTCGGGGTCGAACTGGGTCATACGCGACGATTCGACGCGGACCCCAAACAGCGTTGCGCCGCGAACGAGGACTGAGTAGTCGGGAGAGACTGCGCGCCCTTTTTGAGCGTGGGTCCCCACCATCCGTCAATGCTGCGCGCCGTCCTGCTCGCCCTTTTGCTCGTCCTCGCCGGCTGCCAGGCGCCGGGCTTCCCCGGGTCGCCGGGTGCCGACTCCGGCACCGAGCCTGGCGACGGACCCACGACGACCGATAGTGCTTCCTCGTCCGATTCCACCGGAAACGACCGGATCCCCACCGGTGGCGAGGTTCCCGAGGACCCCGAGAGCGACCGGCTCGGCTGGGAGAACGGCTACTGGCACAACGAGTCCGTCGCCGTGACCTCCGCGAACGGCTACAACGAGAGCGAACTCGACGCCGTCGTCGCGCGGTCGATGGCCCGGATGGAACTCGTCCGCGGGCTGGAGTTCGAGGAGGAGGTACCGGTGACAGTCATCGACCGGACGGAGTACCGGAACGAGTCGGGCGGAAACCACAGCGAGGCGCTGACGCGCTTCGACAACGCGAAGTTCGAGGCGCTGTTCCTCGTCGGCGAGCGCGACGACTCCATCGAGAGCCAGGAGTCGGCCCGGGGCGAGAGCGTGCTGGGCTACTACAGCCCCTCGCGCGACGAAATCGTCGTCGTCTCCGAGAGCGAGACCCCCCGGCTCGACGGCGAGGGGACGCTGGCCCACGAACTCGTCCACGCCCTCCAGGACCAGCACTTCGACCTTGCGGCCGACCCGGTGCGGACCCGCGACGCCCACCAGGGCCGCAACGGGCTGATCGAGGGCGACGCCTCGTTCGCGGAGCGACGGTACGCGAGCCACTGCGGCGAGGCGTGGGAGTGTCTGGGCGCCGCCGAAAGCGGAGGCGAGGAAGGGAGTGAAGACGCCGGCGAGCAATCCGACAGCGCGCCCGGCCACCTCGGCATCCAGGTCCTGATGTACTTCCCCTACAGCGACGGGCCAGGCTTCGTCCAGTCGCTGTACGACGAGGGCGGCTGGGACGCCGTGAACGACGCCTATGACGACAAACCCGACGGCTCGCCCGAGGTCATCTATCCCGACCGGTACAGCGAGTGGGAGCCGGCCGACGTCGAACTGCGTGACCGGTCGAGCGACGACTGGGAGCGCGTCGAGCCGCCGAACCGGCCGAACTACGCCGTCCCCGGCCAGTCGGCCATCGTCGCCACACTCGCGTACACGCTCGCCGACGACTACGAGGACGCGGCAGTCGTCCGGCCGACGGACGTCATCAACTACCGGGAGAACGGCAGCGTCGACTCCAGAGACCCCTTCGACTACGACGTCGGCGCGGCGGCGGGCTGGGCGGGCGGGAAGATGTACGTCTACGAGAACGGCGCCGGCGAACTCGGCTACGTCTGGCGGACGAAGTGGGAGAGCCCCGACGAGGCCCGCGAGTTCGCCTCCTCGTGGACGGCCGTGGTCAAGCACTGGGGCGGCGAACGAGTGGGCCAGAACGTCTGGGGGATACGCGACAGTCAGTTCGCCGACGCCGTCCGAATCCGGCAACAGGGGGACACCGTGACCGTCGTCAACGCGCCCGACCGCGACGGGCTCTCGGAGGTGCACGATGCGTAGGAACTCGGCGCTACTCGTCGGCGTCGCGGTCCTGGCCGTCCTGGCCGGCTGTGGCGGCCTCGACAGCGCGGTCCACCAGCCACTGGGACAGGACCCCGCGACGGACCAGGTCGGCTGGGAGAACGGCTACTGGTACGACGAGTCCGTCGACGTGACGACCGAGGACGGGCTCAACGAGAGCGAGCGCGAGGCCGTGCTCGGCCGGACGATGGCCCGCGTCGAACAGATCCGCGACCTGGAGTTCGAGGGCAACGTCACCCTGGAGGTGATCAGCCGCGACGAGTACCGCAACCGCTCGACCGGGCTCGGCGTCTCGGGTGACCCGTGGAACGAGCAGGTCTGGGAGGGGCTGCTCCTCGTGGGCGAGGACCGCCAGGTCGAGGACGCCTTCGGCGAGACGTTCAACAGCTCCGTCCAGGGCTACTACGCGCCGGGCAACGACAGCATCGTCATCGTCAGCGACTCGGAGACGCCGACCATCGACCGGGGGACGCTGGCACACGAACTCGTCCACGCGCTGCAGGACCAGGAGGGCGGCCTCGCCGGGAGTCCGCCGACGCAGGACCGACAGCTCGCCAGCCAGTCGGTCACCGAGGGCGAAGCGAACTACGTGCAGGCGCAGTACAGGAATCGCTGCGACAGCGGCCGCTGGCAGTGCCTGGAGAAGCCGCCGAGAGGGGCATCGAGCGGTGGCCAGGCCACCGACGGCGTCTTCCTGGTCATCTACCAGCCCTACGCGACGGGGCCGGCGTTCGTCGACCAGGTTCGCCAGTCCGGCGGCTGGGACGCGGTGACCGACCTCTACGACACGCCGCCCAACAGCACCGAACAGGTGATCCACCCAGAGTCGTACCCCGACGAGCAGCCGGCGAACGTCACCGTGGCCGACCGCTCGTCGGCGGAGTGGTCCCGCTTCGACCACGACCCGGTGGCGGACACCATCGGCGAAGCGTCCATCTACGGAATGTTCACCGTCCACGGAGAGGCGAACGTCCCCCGCGACGAGGTGTACGAGTACGAGAGTCGGCCGTCGGCTGGCTGGGCGGGCGACGCGCTGGTCCCCTACCACAACGGCTCCGGCGACGGGGCGGACGCCGCGGGCTACGGCTACGTCTGGGAGACCCGCTGGGACACCGAACGGGACGCCCGCCAGTTCGAGTCGGCCTACCGGTCCATCCTGGAGGGACGCGCCGCGGAACGACCGGGCGAGAACGTCTACGTCCTGCCCGAGTCCGACCCCTACGGCGACGCCTTCCGCGTGGTCCGGGACGGCCAGCGCGTCACCATCGTCAACGCGCCGTCCCGGATGGCCCTGTCGGAGATTCACGCGAGGAGCGGATGAGCCACACGTTCCAGCGACTCCCGCCGGCCGCCGCGATGGTGAAACTTTTTTGAAGCGTTCGGCGAGAGGAGTCTAGCGAATGCGCCTCCCACGCCCCACGAGACGGTTCCTGCTCCTGTGCTGTCTCGCCGTCCTCCTCGCGCTTGCCGGCTGCCAGTCCGGGTCGGACGGCGGCGACGGCGTCACCCACGTCGAGCGACCGGACCCCGAGTCGGATCGGCTCGGCTGGGAGGACGGCTACTGGCACGACGACCCCGTATCGATCAACGAGAGTGACGGCTACAACGAGTCCGAGATCGAGGCCGTCGCCGCGCGGACGATGGCCCGCATCGAGGTGATCCGGGACCTCGAGTTCGAGGAGGACGTCTCCGTCGAACTGGTCAGCCAGGCCGAACACCGCGAGCGCGGGACGGGCAATCACAGCCTCTCGGCGCGCCACGACGCCTACCACGCGCAGGTGTGGGAGGCAGCGCTCATCCTCGGAGAGGACACCTCGCCGTCCGAGGCCCGCCAGAGCGTCTCCTCGGAGGCCGTCGCCGGCTACTACGATCCCTCGTCCGGCGAAATCGTCGTCGTCGGCAACGAGACTCTCGACACGGCGACGCTGGCTCACGAACTCACCCACGCCGTCCAGGACCAGCAGTTCGACCTCTCCGGGGACCCCGCCGTCCGCGACAGCTCGCGCGCCCGGACGATGGTCATCGAGGGCGACGCCGACGCCGTGGAGTCGCGCTACGTCGACCGCTGTGGCCACAACTGGTCCTGTGCGGGATCGGTCGGTGAGGGGCTCGACTTCGACGCGTTCGTCCAGCTCAGCGAGCTGCTCGTCTGTGAGTTCCTCCCGGACTGCGAGAACGGCCCGGATATCGACCAGGGCTACATGCTGACGTTCGCCCAGCCCTACCGGATCGGCCCCGAGTTCGTCGAGGGCGTCCACGACGACGGCGGCTGGGACGCCGTGAACGATCTCCACGGGAACTACCCCGCGAGCACCGAGCAGGTGATCCACGCCGAGAAGTACCCCGACGAGAAGCCGGTGAACGTCACCGTCGAGGACCGCTCGACCGACGAGTGGTCCCGCTTCGACCACGAGCCCGTGGCCCAGACGCTGGGCGAATCCATCCTCTACGTGACCTTCTACGACAACGACGCCCTGAACGGCACCCGGAACTACTCCAGGGCCCCCTCTGCCGGCTGGGCGGGTGACGCGCTCGTGCCCTACCACAACGGGACCGTCGACGCCAACGAGAGCAGCGAGTCCGAAACGTACGGCTACGTCTGGAAACTAGAGTGGGACACCGAACAGGACGCCCGGGAGTTCGACGACGCCTACCGGTCCATCCTCGCCGACCGGGCCAACGCGAGCGCAGGACAGGACGTGTACGTCCTGCCCGAATCCGACCCTTACGGCGACGCCTTCCGCGTGAGTCGGGACGGGACGACCGTCACCATCGTCAACGCGCCGGCGCGTTCGGACCTGTCCGAGATTCACGCGCCTGTAGAGGAGTGAGTAAGATACTGGATCGGGCGAGAATATCCACAATCCCCAGCACACGAGACGACTACCGCCAACAGGTCGAAAGCCCTCGGCACGCTCGACTCGCGCGGACGCCGCTGCGCGCTTCACTTCGTTCCAGTGCTTGCGGGTCCGTGCTTCGCCGACCGAACCTCGCCCTTTCAGTCCACCCGAAGACTCACTCCGTTCGTCTTCCGAGCCCTGCTTTGCTTCGCTCAGCAGGACACCAGGTCAGCACAGCACCGCAGCCCTTCCCTTCCCCTTCCACGCGAGCGAAGCGAGTGTGGGCTCGAAAGACGAGGTGTGCCGAGTCTTTCGGTGGGTCGCGCGATGAAACGCGCTCCCGGCCGAACGAGGTGTGCCGAGTCTTTCGGTGGGTCGCGCGATGAAACGCGCTCCCGGCCGACCACCGCGCGGTTGCAGAAGGAAGCGTGTCGCGCCGCCAGGCGCGACCGGGGAGGGGTGGGGAGTCAACCGCGAGCGCCCCTGTGGCGCGAGCAACGCTGGCCTGGAGGACTGAAAGGGCGAGGCGGGGTCGACGAAGTCCGACGAAGCAAGCACCGCAACGGAGTGAGGAGCGCAGCGAGTCGCACGAGTCGAGCGCGCCGAGGGCTTTCAACTTCTTGGCAGTGACTTTCTTGACTGCTCGCGATCGGGGCGAAGTTGTTCATCCGGTCACTCCTCCACAGTCAACCTCACATGAGCAAACCCAGCAAGCAACGCCCGAGTAGGTCCCTTTTTTCTCACAGGCGGGCAAAGCGGCGGTATGGACCAGGCATTCGACGTCGTCCCGCCCGAAGCCATCGCGGCGGGGCGGGCGACCGACGCCTACTTCGACCGGACGGTCGAGGCGCTGGAACACGCGGGCAAAAATCCGGACGTCGTCGCGGAGGTGACGGCCGACCAGTTCCCGACGGGCGAGTGGAATCTCCTCGCAGGAGTCGAGGACGCCGCAAATCTCCTCGCCGGGTACGACGTGGACGTCGACGCCGTCCGAGAGGGGCGGCTGTTCGACGGCGGACCAGTCATGCGAATCGAGGGCGAGTACCTGGAGTTCTGTCGGCTCGAAACTGCCCTCCTCGGATTCCTCTCCCACGCCACGGGCATCGCGACGAGTGCACTCGAAGTCAGACGCGCCGCCCCCGACTCGCAGGTGCTGAGCTTCGGATCCCGGCACGTCCACCCGTCGCTGGGCGCCGTCGTCGAGCGCTCGGCGCTGATCGGCGGCCTCGACGGCATCTCCAACGTCGCTGCCGGGGAGATCATCGGAAAGGAAGCCAGCGGGACGATGCCCCACGCCCTGGTAATCGCCTTCGGTCGCGGGAACCAGGAGGACGCCTGGACCGCCTTCGACGAGGGCGTCGGCCCGGACGTCCCCCGCGTCGCGCTGTGTGACACCTACTCCGACGAAGTGGACGAGTCGCTCCGGGCGGCCGCGACCATCGACGACCTGGACAGCATCCGCATCGACACGACGGGGTCCCGCCGGGGCGACTTCCGCCACATCCTGCGGGAGGTGCGCTGGACGCTCGACGCCCACGGCCACGACGACGTCGGCATCTTCGCCAGCGGCGGGCTCGGACCGGCGGAGCTTCGCGACCTCCGGGACGTCGTCGAGGGGTTCGGCGTCGGGAGCCACGTCAGCAACGCCGACCCGCTGGACTTCGCGCTCGACATCGTCGAACTCGACGGCGAGCCCGCGGCCAAGCGCGGGAAGCTGACCGGGAAGAAGGAGGTGTACCGCACGCCGGACGGCGGCCACCACGTCGGCCTCGCGAGTCGGGAGGGCCCGGAAGACGGAGAGGCGCTGCTCGAACCGCTGATCCGCGACGGCGAAATCGTCCGAGAGTTCGACGTCGACGAGGCCAGCGAGCGGGCCGGGGTAGACGCCGAGCGGGTCGGGTTCGGCGACGAGAGGGTGTGAAAGCGACGAGTGGGCGTGAGAATGCGGGTCTACAGTCTGCTCGACGTCCAGTTCACGGCGACGGTCGTGCCGGCCTCGACGCGGTCGGTCGGCGTGACCGCGATGACGCGGGCCCAGGTGCCGCCCGACGGTGCGGTGTAGTTCTCGCCGCCGCAGTAGCAGGCCACCGAGAGGTACGGGTCCGTCTCCCGGTGGCCGTCGTGCGGATGCCCGGTCCGCTCCCACGCGCTCCAGTCGAGGTCCCGGTCGCCGTCGTGCCGCGCGACGAGGGTCACTGCGAGCGCTTCGCCGACCGGCGTCGTCCCGTAGTGGACGTCCTCGTGCTCGGTGTCGACGGTCGGCAGGGCCTCGGGTTGATCCGGAACGAGGGGCACGTCCGAGAGGTCCTGCGTGTCGTAGGTCTCGGTGTCGTGGATCGCGGCGTCCTCGGCCGCGGGGTAGACCTCCGTCGTGAACGGTAACGAGGAGTCCTCGAGGCGGAAGCCGACGAGCACCTCGTCGTCCGGCGCGGACGTGGCCTCGACGAGCGTGGCGTGGACCTGCGTCGGGTTCTCGACGAACGTCACGTCGACCGACGGCGTGCTCTCCGTGTGTCCGTTGCCGTCGTCCTGGGTTCCAGTCTCCGTCTCGCTCCGTGACGGCGTTCCGCTCTCGGTCGCCGCGTCCGTCGTCCCCTCGACGTCTGTGGGGGAACCGGACGACGCGTCCGTCGGTTCGTCGGCGGTGCCGTCGCCGAACGCACCGCAACCGGCGAGGCCGGCCAGCGCGACGCCACCGATCGTTCGCACGGCTCCGCGTCGAGTGAACTGACGCTTCTCGTCCATAGTCGGCCCTTCCCCGGACGACGGTTATACCCCGAAGACGGTTTCGCGGGAATAAACGCCAGCTAAGGCGAGACGCTCAGACGTGGCCGCGACGCCCGCAATACCCGCGAAGAGCGCCGATATCGAGTTGTCTCGGCCAACGATCGGGGACTTATCGACCGTCTAGAGACGGCGACGGACCCCGACGAACCGGAGTAGTTGACGGCCACCCGGCGAACACGCCAAAGGGCCGTTCGGCCGTACGCTCCACCGCCATGCTCGAACTCTACCAGGCCGAGGGCTGTCCCCACTCCGAAACGGTTCGCGAAACGATGACCGACCTGGGGCTGTCCTACGTCGTCCACAACCCGCGCCGACCCGGCAACGAGGGTGACGAGGTCCTGAACGAGCAGGTCCAGGCCGAGATGGAGGCCGTCGCCGGCGAGGACCAGATCCCCTTCCTCGTCGACCACCAGCACGGGGAGACTCTCCTGGGGAGCGACGACGTCGTCGACTACCTCGAAGACCGCTACGCCGGCTCGCGACGGGAGTGATGTCCTGATCCCGACGGGATGACGTTCCGGGCGTGCGCCGGACCGAACGCCTTATTCTCCCGGATTTACTAGACTGACTCGGCAGAGGGAGCCCGGCCTCCGTCGCCCGGACCGCTATGCGCTAGGGCGATGAGGAAAGTCCCCCCACCAGCCGGGCAGGTGACCGGACGCAAGTCCGGGGCGGGAGACCGTCGGCTATGGAACAGAAACGAGACCGCTCCGCAGGACCGATGAGGTGCGCGAACCCGGACCGACGCGGCTTCGGCCGATAAGAGACGGGGAGCTAACCCACCGAGGACTGACTGCGGAGAACGGATGGAACGGCGAATCCTCACCGGTGCAAGTCCGCGCCGACAGGTAGCCCGGTTCCCGCGCCTTCGGGCGCGTGGGCGCGGACGCTCAGCCGAATGCCGGGCCGAACAGAAGGGGGCTTACTCCCCTCAGCCGCTTTCGATGCGCGAGTAACTACGTTCTCTTCTGTATTGTCGTGAGAACGGCAATAACTGTGACAGCGAACAACCCGAAAGCCCCCGTTGGCTCTGGGGCCGCGACTCGCTGCGCGCCTCACTTCGTTCGGTGCTTGCTTCGTCGGGGCACCACAGAGCCAACGGCCCCTTTCAGTCCGCCCGTTTATCCCGATCAATTCGCCGATAGGTGGGACTGAAAGGGGCGGCCGCTTCGAGGAACCCGGACTAAGCCAACACCGCAGGACGAAGTCCGAAGAGCACAGCGAGGCCCGGGACTCGAAGCGGCCAGAGCTTTCGGGTTGTTCGCTACGGTACCTCCGGTATCGGTTTCTCGTGCGATTTTCCTGCTATCACTGCCCACACGTTGATTAGGATCCGCGCCCTGAATGACGTGTGGACCGCCAGCGCCTCGAATCGGAGTTCGCCGACCAGTACGACGCAGACGAGGAGACGCGTCGCGTCGTCGCCCGCCAGGTCCAGGACCTGGCCGACTCCGAACGCATCACCGACGACTTCGGCTTCGACCTGACCGTCGACGACGTCCTGGCGAACCTCGCCGACGCCCCCGACGACCACTCGCTCGCCCAGCGGTGGAACTGGTGGATGAACGCGCTCGAACTCTCCCACGGCGGGTACGAGCGCTTCCACGTCCGCCAGGACCTGGTGGAGTAGGCCGTCGCGCTGGCCGTTCTCCGTCCGATAACGGACCGGCGAGAGAATTCTGCTCGCCGTTCACGTGTCCGAAGGTTCCTCCCTGCGGTCGGAACCTTCCTGCTCGCGGGTCACTCCGTTCCCCGCTCGCTCGTTCGGAGGTCTTCACTGCGTTCAGACCTCCCTGTTCACGGCTCCCGCTGGTCGCCGTTCGCAAGTCCGAGGGCGCGCTTCGCGCGCCCTCCACCCGCCAGCCGTCTAGAATACCGACAGCCCGTGTTCGTCCCGTGCGTGCTCGAGGAGCTCGTCCGTGGTGTCGAATCGTTCACCACAGCTGCACGTGTGATACGTCGATGTCGACTGGCGTGTCGCCATACACGTTCTTCTTCGTACCGTATCATAATGAATGTTTATGTGATATGCGATACCGTAACATGAACGGTTGCTAACAAATCAGTGACGGCGCCGTCACTCGGTTAGCCGGGCCACCTCGTCCGCGGAGAGGTCGATGGCCGAGGCGGCGACGTTCTCCTTCAGGTGGTCGATACTGGAGGTTCCGGGGATGGGCAGGACGACGTCGGAGTGGTGGAGTAACCAGGCGAGCGCGACCTGGTACTCGGTCGCGTCGTGGCTCTCGGCGACGTCCGCGACGGCCTCCTCCTTCTCGCCGAGGTCGCCGGCGCCGAGCGGGAACCACGGGATGAAGCCGATACCGTACTCCTCACAGGCTTCGAGGACGTCCTCCGATTCGCGGTTGCCGACGTTGTACTCGTTCTGGACGGTGGCGATATCGACGATGTCGCGGGCAGTCTCCAGTTGCTCGACGGAGACGTTCGAGAGGCCGACGTGGTTCACCAGCCCCTCGTCCTTCAGCTCGGCGAAGGTCTGGACAGAGTCCTCGAAGGGTGTGTCCGGGTCAGGGCGGTGGAACTGGTACAGGTCTATCTGGTCGGTCTGTAGACGGTCGAGGCTTGCGAGCACGGCGTTGCGGACGTAGTCCGGGTCGCCGAGAGGCTTCCAGTCACCGTCCGTGTTCCGCAGGAGTCCGGCCTTCGTCGCGACGACGAGGTCGTCGCGGTCGGTGTCCAGCGCCTCGCCGATGAGGCGCTCGGAGACGCCGGGGCCGTAGGAGTCCGCGGTGTCGACGATGTCGACGCCCAGTTCGTCGGCCCGGCGGAGGACGTCGCGTGCCTCCTCCTCGTCGTCGGGCGGGCCGATGATGTCCTCGCCGGTGAGTCGCATCGCGCCGAAGCCAAGCCGGTGGACGGTCAACTCCCCGCCGACGTCGAACGTGTCGCTCTGGTTCTCGGTAGCCATCGTCGCAGACGACGGGCTGGACGCCCTTGAGCGTTGGTCACCAGGCGATCCGTCGGCTACAGCCGAGCGGCAAGGGTGTACCCGACCAGTACGACTCCGAGGACGACGAAGAAGACGGCTTCGAGGCCCCAGAACCCGGCCGGCCACTCGCCGCTCACCGCGTAAATCGCGACCGAGAGTCCCGCACTCAGGAACGCGAGCGCTCCGACAGTCAGCTGGGACGTGTGCCGGTCTACGGGGCGGCTCGTAACGTCAGACATTGGACACCGACAGGTACGCCGCTGCGTACGATAGGGGTATTCCCAAAGTGGTTTGGTCCCGACGGGCTGCCGGCGACGCACGGCGCTACTCGGCGGCTGGGTCGAGCAACTCCACGGGATGGCGCGTCGGCCCCAGCAGGTCGTCGAGTTGCTCCATGCAGGAGGTGCCCGAGGCGACGACGCGCTCGGCGTCGGCGAACTGGTCGGCGAGTTCCGCACCCACGGAGACGCTCAGTTCGTAGTACTGGCTCTTGTAGCCGAAGCTCCCCGCCATCCCGCAGCACTCCTGGTCAGAGGTCCGGACGTCGAATTCCCGGTCCGATAAGACGGCCTCGGTGTACACCGCGAGATCCATCGTCCGCTGCTGGCAGTGGCTGTGGTAGGAGACGGACTGTCCCTCACCAGCGGCCAGCGCGTCGGCGTCGGCGCCGTTCTCCAGCAGGCCGTAGACGTACTCCAGTATCTCGTACGAGTTGCCAGCGATCCGGTCGAACTCCTCGTCGGACAGCAGGCGCTCGTACTCGCGGCGGAACAGCGCGGCGTCGCTGGGCTCGACCACGACGACGTCGCGGCCGGCGTCGAGGTGGGGGGTGAGGGCCTCGCTGACCGCCTCGGCCCGCTCGCGCGCCGTCGACACCATCCCCTGGGAGAGCGGCGCGCGGCCGGAGGCCGGGATATCCGGGACGCGAACCGCACAGCCCAGCGCTTCGAGCACTCGGACCGCCGCCTTGCCGCGTTCGACCTGGACGTAGTTGGTGTACAGATCCGGGTACAGCACGACCTCCCGGCCTGCGTCGGTGGGAGTCGCCGTGTCCCGGTCGGCGGCCCACTTTCGCAACGTGTCCCGTCGGAACGCCGGCAGGTCCCGGCGCGGGTCGACGCCGGCGACGCGCTCCACGAGGAGTCGTGCCGGGCGCGTGCGTGCAATCCAGTTGGAGACGGGCGCCGTCGCCGACCCCAGTTTCGCCAGCGTGTCCACGTTACCGAACAGGCGCTTCTGGGGGTCCAGCCCGCCCGGTTCCTCGTCGGGCGTGAGCCCCTCGACGAGGAAGTCGAACTCCGATGGCGCTTCGTCCCGATTGAGTCGGTCCCGGACCACGGTGTTGATCCACGGGATGTCGATGTTCACCGGGCAGGCGTCGACGCAGCGGGTACAGCCCGTACACAGATCGTTGAACTCGCCGGCGCTGTCGAGGCCGTGGACGCCGGCCTCCCAGCCCGTCGCGATGCCGCCGGTGTAGGTCTCGCCGCCGAAGGCGTGGCCGCCGACGTGCTGGAAGTTCGAACAGGAGTTGGCGCAGGCGCCACAGCGGATGCAGTACAGCGTCTCGCGCAACTCGTCGTCCTCGCGCATGGCGAAGCGGCCGTTGTCGACGAGCACGAGGTGGAAGTCGCGGGCGTCGCTGCCGCCGCTGTCTCCGTCGCCGTCCCCCTCCGCCCCACCGCCGGACTGCTCGGTGATGGGCACGTCCGGCTCGTCGAAGTCCAGCGTCGGCGAGTCGACGGGCGGCGTCAGCAGCGAGAAGTACTGCGGGACGTCCTGGCCAGTGGCAGCCTTGGCGATTATCTGGGAGAAAGGCTGCAGATCCGCCACGGTCGGCAGTATCTTCTCGACGCCGGCGACGGCGACGTGCGTGTCCGGCGTCACCGCGCACTTGCGGGCGTTGCCCTCGTTGGTGACCAGCGCGATGGTCCCGCTCTCGGCGACGACGAAGTTCGCGCCCGTCATCCCGACGTCGGCCTCGCGGATGCGCTCGCCGAGGTAGTCGCGGGCGAAGCGGGTCAGGTCCTGGGCCGTCGCCAGGTCCTCGTCGGGGTCGAAGTGGGCGTTGAACAGGTCCGCTATTTCCTCGCTGGACTTGTGGAGGCCCGGGCCGACGATGTGGGAGGGCGCCTCTTCGGCGACCTGGATGACGAACTCGCCCAGGTCGGTCTCGAAGACGTCGTAGCCCGCCTCGCCGAGGTGGTCGTTGAGGTCCAGTTCCTCGGTGGTCATCGACTTGCTCTTGACCAGGGTCTCGGCGTCGCGGTCGGCCATCACGTCCTCGACGTAGCGGTTGGCGTCGGCGGCGTCGTCGGCGACGTAGACGGTGCCGCCGTTCTCTTCGACCGACGCTTTCACCTGCTCGATGAGTTCCGGTAGGCGCGCGATGGCGTCCTCCTTGATCGCCCGGGCCTCGTCTCGCAGGGCGTCGTAGTCGAACCCTTCGATGGCCCGGTACCGTTCGCTGTTCATGTGGCCGGTGTTCTCGTGGATGGTCTCGGACTCGGTCGACAGCAGGTGGCGGATGTGGGCCGCCTTCGCCTGCCGGTCGTCGGACCTGCTCACGACTGGGTCACCTCCGACTCGACGACGACCACGTGGACCTCGCTCGGACCGTGGACGCCCTGGACGAGCGCGCCCATGTCGCCCGTCGCGCTCGGGCCGGTGGCCATGATCACCGAGTCACGCTCTCGGGCCAGCGTCGGGCCGAGCTCGTCGAAGGCGGCGTCCGTATCGGGGACGAGCTGTTCCTCCCGGACGACGGCCACGTGGCGGTCCGGGTAGAGGCTCACGGGCTCGACGGCGGTCGCCGTCGAGGGAATCGCGACAGTCCCGTGGTCTGCCACGGCGAAGGCGACGGGCGTCACGCCGCTAGCGGCGGCCTGGAGCTGTGCGGGCGTGGGGTCGGTCTCGACGGCGGCGGGCAGCGACAGGTCCTGATCGTCCAGCGCCACGCCGACTGCCGGCTCCCGGACGGCGTCGGCGAGGGCCCCGTCGAACTCCGCGACCGACGTCCGCGTGACATCGCAGTCGTGGTCGACCAGCGCGTCCTCGAAGCGGGTGAGCGAAGTGGCCACTGTTCTGGTGTCACATGGTGGTTCGGTCACTTAACGCGTGCGGCGGCGAGGCCGGCGGAGCACCGACGTGGCGAGGACGGCGAGGAGACGGCGTCTAGTCGGTCGTGGTGGCGGCGTCGGGGCGATAGTCGCGGCTAACGACTTTCCAGGTGTCGCTGCGGTAGCGGTAGTACGTGATGGCCGCGGGCACCGCCATCTCCAGGACGATGGCCGCGTACAGCGCCGCGATTCCGATCGAGGTAACGGCGCCGAGGTAGGCGACCGGGAGCGTGAACAGGTAGAGGCCGGCCAGTTGGGCGTACATCGGCCAGCGGGTGTCCCCGCTCGCCCGGAGTGGACCCGTCGAAGCGCCGTAGACCCCGTTGAAGAGGATGCTCACCGCGGCGACGGAGAGGAACGTCGTGACGAGCGGGAGGATGGCCGGTTCGTCGACGAACACCCGGGCGATGGGGTCGACGAAGACGAGGACGCCGACAGCGATGAGGGCGTAGGCGGCCAGCGAGAACCGCATGATGTCGCTGGCCCACGCGCCGGCCTCGCGCTCGTCGTCCTGGCCCAGTGCCTGGCCGACGAGACTGGACGAGGCCATACTGAACCCCCAGTTCGGGGTATCCATGAGCCCGCGGACGCGCATGGCGACGACGTACGCCGCGACGACGTTGGGTCCGAACAGACCGACGATGAATATCTTCGGGAACTGGCCGCCGCTGCGAGCGAGGTTCGTCGCGATGAGCGGCGCCGACATCTTACGGAGGTCCGCGAACAGATCGCGGTCGAGGTGCGGTCCCGAGAGGGGAATCCGGACGGGCAGGTCACCGACGCCGGGGAGTTCGCCGCGAGCCAGGCCGACGGCGAACCCCGTCGTCACGAGGACGTTGGCGACGACGGTGCCGATGGCCGCGCCGACGACGCCCATCCCCAGGCCGAAGATGAGGACGGCGTTGACGACGATGTTGACGACGGCGCCACCGCCCCGCAGGATCATCGGCGACCAGGCGTCGTCGGCCCCGACGAGCGTCCGACTGCCGACGAGGTTGAGCGCCGCGAACGGGACGCCGACGCTGACGACGCGGAGGTAGTCCGTCCCGAAGGCGGTCGCCGACGCGCCGGAGCCGATGAGGTCGACGAGGAAGCCCGGCACCAGAGCATACAGCAGTGTGATGGGAAGCGTGATAGCCACCGCGAGCGCCACGCTCACCTTCACCGACTGGGCGAGTTCCTCGTGGGCGCCGGCGCCGAAGCGCTGGGAGACGAGGCCGATGGTCCCGCCGGCGACGCCGCCGCCCAGCGCGAACGCGAGGCCCCAGAACGGCGCGGCGTAGCCCACGCCCGCGATTGCGGCGGGACCCAGCGCTATCCCGACCATCGCGACGTCGGCAGTCGACTTCGACATCCGGGCCAGGCCGGTGACGATTCGTGGAGACGCCAGGTCGAGCGAGTGTTCGACCCGCGCGCGTTCGATGAGCCCCACCCGGACGAGCACGGCCCCGACGAGGCCGAGCGCGAGACGGACGGGATTGAGCGAAAACACTGGTAGTTGCCGGTATCGTTTCCGTTACCAACCATAAATTTGCCGGTTAGACGGCACACAGGACGCAGACACCGGTATCAGAGACGAGATTGCGCGGTCGACACCCTGCAGCCGAGTGGAAAGAGGTTTGCACTCGCGGGAGCGACCCACGCCAATGCCCGACTGGTCCCGACGGCAGACCCTCTCGACACTCGCTGGCGGCCTCGCGGTCACGCTGGCCGGGTGTCGGGGGACCGACAGCAGCGACGGATCGCCCGACCGGTTCGAACGACGCGTGGAGAACTACGAAGTCAAGCGGGTGCGTGACGAGGACGGTGCGGCCCTGTTCACCCGCCACGACGAGTTCCCGGACGGCCACGCCGGTGGCTACCACCACCTGAAGAGCACGGAGCACCTCGCAGAACTGACCTTCGCCGACGTGCCGGCGGCCCGGACGCTCCGCGAGTTCAGCGCCGCCACGGACTTCGAGGAGCGGTCGATCTACCTGTTCGCAGAATCGGTACCGGCGTGTTACACCGTCGAACTCCGGCACGTCGAGGTCGATCGGAACGGCCCGAGTGCGCAGTTCTGTCGCGACCTCCGGCCCGTCGACGTCGAGTGCGAGACCGACGCCGAACACACCGCCGGCTACGCCATCAGGCTCCCGTTCACCGGGGAGAACCACAGCGGCATGGGTTCGGGGATGAGCAGTTCGTGCTCCCGGCCGCCTCGCCCCGAGCCGTTCGACGCCAACGTCACCCTCGCGAACGGGAGTGATGGGCGATGACCGACCCGACTCGCCGCCGGCTCCTCACCGGCTTCGGGGGCGGACTGGCCGCGCTCGCTGGCTGTTCGGGGCTTCCGGCGTTCGGCGACGAAACCGACGAGCGCCCCGAGTACGACCGCGACGCCGTCCGGCAGGCGCTCGCGCCCGTCGAGGACGTGCTGGAACCGGACGCCTTCCCGGTCGGTATCCCGGCGGCCCTCCAGCACCACCATCGCGACCAGGCACGCGAGTACGTCGACGCCGTCCCCGCCGAGCCCGGATACCCGAACGGCGTCATCGCCTCGCGAGTCGCCGACGAGCGCGCGGCGGCCGCGTCGGCACTGGACGAGGACGCCACTGGTCGTCCGCGAAACCGGCTGGAGACGTGGCGGGACCGCCGCGAGGAGGCGGCGGCCGTCATGGGGACGCACCTCGCTGCGACCGGCGGGATCGACCGGAGCGACGTCGACGCGTTGGGCGAGCGTGGCAGGTCGCGACTGGCCGCCTTCGAAGCCGACTGGGCGTACCGGGCGACAGACGTTATCGACGCGGCGGTCGTCCACGCGACGCTGGAGGACTACGTACAGACGTGTCGCGGGCAGCTACACACGAACTCACCGTTCCCGACGAAGCCGGACGAAGCGGTCTTCCAGGCCGGCGACGTCGTCGGGACCGTGGACGGGGCCATCGCCACCGCCACCGACGCCGGCCGACTGCGCGAGCAGTACCGCAGCAGCGTGGACGCCGATACCGGGTACCGACAGCGCCTCGCGAGCGCCGCCTCGCGACTCGACCGGTCTCTCTCGTCCACCACGAGCGACCTGGAGGAGTACCTCGACGTCGAACCGGACGAGGCGTTCGACGCCGACCTCTCGGACACGCCGGCGGAGACGGTGTTCAGGGACGCATCGCGAACGGTCGAGTGGCGGCGTGAGCAGGTGGACGAAGCGGGCCAGCGCCACGACCCCGCGACGGCAGTCCTCGCGGCCGGGCACGGGTTCGTCGCGGCCGGCGCGCTGGAGGCCGTCGTCGACGCCGTCGAGGACGGCAACTACCGGGAGTATCCGACCGTCGACGACCTCGAACGCCACACCGACCGGGCTATCGACGCGCTCGAAGCCGCGTGGGACGCCGAGCCGCAGGCACTCGCCATCGAAATCGCCGACCCGGCCCTCCTGTCGCTCCGCGCTGCTCACCGGCGCGTGCGAGAATCGCAGTTCTACGGCGGACCGGAGCGCGTGTTCGTCCAGGTTCTCCACGCCGAGGCCCAGGCGCTTGCGGTGCCGGCGGCGACGGCGTTCGTCGCCGAGCGACTGCAAGCGACCGGCCCGGACTAGCGGGGCGATACCCCGAGCGTCGGAGCGCCCGCTCAGAAATCGAGCAGCGAGCGCAACCGGTCGAGCGGTCCGCCGCCGAGTTCCGCCACCGTCGTCATCTCGTCGTCGGTGAGCGCGAAGTCGAAGACGTCGAGGTTCTCCCGGAGGTGGTCCTCGCCGCCGGCCTTGGGGATGGCGACGACGTTCGGCTGCTGGACGAGCCAGCGGAGTGCGACCTGGGCGCCCGTCTTCCCGTAGCGCTCGCCGAGTTCCGTGAGCGTGCCGTCCTTCGCGACCTTCCCCTTGGCCAGCGGGCTGTACGCCGTCAGCAGGACGTCGTGTTCGAGACAGAACTCGAGGAGGGCCGACCGGTCCTCGTAGGGGTTGTACTCCACCTGGTTGGTCAGAATCGGCGTCTCGGAGGCATCCATCGCCGTCCGCAACTGGTCGACCGAGAAGTTGCTCACGCCGACGTGGCGGACCGTTCCCTCGGCCTGCAGGTCGTTCATCGCCCCGATGGTCTCCGGGATCGGGATCGAGCGACTCGGCGCGTGGATCAACAGCAGATCGATCGTGTCGACCCCGAGCTTTTCCGCGCTCCGGCGACCCGACGCCAGCACGTCGTCGCGGGCGAGGTTGGTCTTCCACACCTTCGTCGTCAGGAACACCGCCTCGCGGTCGACCGGCGACTCCCCCAGCGCCGTCCCGACCGCCGTCTCGTTCTCGTAGAGCTCCGCCGTGTCGAGGTGGCGATACCCCAGGTCGAGCGCGCGCTCGACGGCCCGTACCCCTGCCCGCCCCCGTAGCTCGTAGGTCCCGAGGCCGACGGCCGGCACCCGCACGCCGCGGGCGGTCTCGTACTCCATGTGATGGATTGGCACTCGGGCGTGAAAAGTCCGCGCCGTTTCCCGGTCTGAAGGGCACGACCGTGACAACCACCGAGAGTACCGAACCCGTTCAATCAACGTCCGGGCGGGACTGAAAGGGGCGACCGGTTCGAGGAAGGCTGGCGACGCAAGCACGCGACCACCGGGAGCGCGCGCAGCGAGCTCCCCGACTCGAACCGGTCGGGGCTTTCTTGTCGTTTGCGGAAGATCAGCTGGCGTTCGCCATCGCTATTCTCACTCCTAGCGAGAATCGACGGAGGAAAACCCCTGGAGCGACCACGAACGGTCGATGGAGGTCCAGTTCCTGGGCGGAGCCGACGAGATCGGTCGGAGCGCCGTCCTGGTCGACGGATCGCTGCTGCTCGACTACGGGATGGCCAGCGAGTCGCCTCCGCAGTACCCCGTCGGGAACGTGGATCCCGAGGCCGTCGTCGTCTCGCACGGCCACCTCGACCACGCCGGCGCGGTGCCGTCGCTCATGTCCAGGGGCGAGGACCTCCCCGAGATTCACTGGACGCCACCGACGCGTGACCTGGCGACGACGCTCGCCGAGGACACCCTGAAGCTCCACGGCGGGACGATGCAGTGTCCCTTCACCGTGACCGACGTCCGGCGGATGAGCCAGGTCTCCCACACTCACGGCTACGGCGAGAACGAGTCGTTCTCCGTCGCGGGCTACGAGGTGACGTTCTTCGACGCGGGCCACATCCCGGGAAGCGCCCACGTGCTGGTCGACGACGGCGAGACGCGCCTCCTCTACACCGGCGACTTCCACACCGACGATCAACGACTCGTCGCCGGCACCACCGACCGGCCCGACGCCGACGCCGTCGTCTGCGAGTCGACGTACTCCGACGTCTCTCACGAGGACCGCGACAGCGTCGAGAAACGATTCGTCGAATCACTGCAAACGACTATCTGGGAGGGCGGCACAGTCGTCGTCCCCGCCTTCGCCATCGGCAGGACCCAGGAGATCATGCTCGTCTGTGCGGCCCACGACGTCGAGTGCTACGTCGACGGGATGGGGACGCGCGTCACCGAACTCCTCCGGCGCCACCCCGACTTCCTCCGGGACGCCGACGCGCTTCAGCGGGCGACCTCCCACGCCCGCTTCGTCGACGGTCGAGACGGCCAGCGCCGGCGAATTGCGGAGCAAAACACGGTCATCATCACGACCTCGGGGATGCTCTCCGGCGGCCCGGCGATGACCTACGTCCCGGCGATTCGTGAACTCCCGGTGAACAAGATAGCGATGACGGGCTACCAGGTCGAGGGAACGCCGGGTCGGGACCTGCTGGACACCGGGAGCGCCGAGATCGACGGCCGGCGGCTGCCCGTCAGCGCCCAGGTCGAACTGTACGACTTCTCCGCACACGCGGACCGAGACGGCCTGCGTTCCTTCCTCGATTCGTATCGCGACACGCCAGTGTTCGTCAACCACGGTGACCGCACCGCGGCCTTCGCCGAGGAGTTGCGCGAGGACGGCTTCGACGCGGCGGCGCCGGAGCTGGGGGAGACGGTGACCATCTGAGCGACTCGCGGACCGGAATCGTCGCGAACCGGGAACCCCGCAGTCGGTCCACTCTTTGCGGTCGCTCCCGTTCGCCGGAGTAGATGCTCGTCGACCAGTACGACGCGTTCCTCGTCGACATGGACGGCGTGGTCCACGTCGGCGACTCGCCAGTCCCCGGCGCGGTCGACGCGATTCGGGACCTGCGGGACCGCGGGAAGACCGTCCGGTTCGTGACCAACAACTCAAGGGCCAGCCGGGAGGCCCTCGTCGAGGACCTCCGGGGGTTCGGAATCGAGGCAAACCCGGACGACGTGGTCAGCGCCGCCTGGGCGACCGCCGAATACCTCGCCGAACGGGGCGTCCAGGCGGTCTCGCTCGTCGGCGGTGAGGGGTTCGCCGGGATGATTCGAGACCACGGAATTGCCGTCCGCGACGAGGGCGTCGACGCCGTCGTGGTGGGCCACGACGATACCGTTGCCTATGCAGATCTCAAGCGGGCGACACAGCTGATATACGAGGAGGGCGCCGACCTCGTCGCCGCCAACGCCGACGGCTGGTACCCGACGTCGGACGGTATCGCCCCCGGAACCGGCGCGACCGTCGCGGCCATCGAGGCGGCCACCGGCGCCGAGGCGACCGTCGTCGGCAAGCCCGAGGCCAGACTGTTCGAAATCGCGATGGAGGGACTGCCGCCAGAGCGGACAGTGATGGTCGGCGACAATCCGCAGGCTGACCTGGTGGGTGCGAACGCGGCCGGTATCGACGGGATTCTGGTGACCGGGACTGGCGGCGACGTGGACGCGGGAGATCTGACTTCAATCGACATGACGCCTGTTGCTGTAGTAGAAGGGCTAGATGGGTTGTTCTAACGACGAGAGGCGATTGAGGCGGTTCGCACGTGAAGATGTACGCAGACGAATGATTACGGTGGCCACTCGGAATCGTCGCCGTTAGCCACGTCGACAACAGATCCGGAGTCGACCGTGATTCCGTTTTGATTTTTCACGTCGACGGTAATCTCGTACTCGTGGCCCTCTGTGCCACCGTGGGAGTACGAAACCGACCCAGTCGGTGCCGACGTACTGGTTCTAGCTGCATCTGCCCAGTTGTTCTGGGCGTCATCGAACGTAATAACGACCTCCTGAAACTCTTCGGTGTTGGAAACCTCGTACTCGACCGTGTAGTTGGTGTTGTTGTTCAGGGTTTCATCTGTGACGTAGAATGATTCGAGTTGAGGACTGTTCGCGTCGCCAAAATTACCCTCCCCCGAGCCGCTACCATCGGCCGTGTCGGTCGTCTGTTCAGCGATGACCGGGTCACTCAACCCTTCCTCGTAGACGCGGAACGAGAACTGATAGCTATCGCCTGCTGCGCCACCGTCAGTGTTCCCACCGCCGGGATACGAGATCGAGCCTTCGAGGGTAGAGCGTGTGAAGGTGTCGCCGGCGATGTGCTGGGCGTCCTGATTTTCGACGTCGATCTCGATCCGGTCGAAGTTAGCAACCCATTTTACCTGAAATACTATCTGGTACTCCGCGTTGTTATTCTTGGATTCGTCCTGAATCTGATAGTTCAGCGTCGGGTTGCCATCGACGGCGACCGTTCCGCTCGCGGAAAGACTGTCTCGAAACGTTGCGGTGGTTTTGCCGTCGACCAGCATCGAGCTCCCGCCGACGAGCAATAAACTCCCGGCGACGAACTTCCGCCGAGAGATATCGCTCCCGGCAGGCTTCTCAGAGTCGAATCGGCGTTTCTTCCCACCCATGGATGCGGCGAACTCGCTACTTGATGGAGGGTAATTCAGATATATAAGCGACGTGGCCGATCCCCGAACGAGTCAATTGACTAACCGACTCGGTGGATGAGCCAATCACGCACTCCACGAGGTTCCGTCCCCGTCGGGCTCGTCGGTGAGGGTGCCCGAATCGACGACGATGCCGTTGTCCTTGACGACTTCGACAGTGATATCGAACGTCGTCCAGTTCCTGTAGATGCCTTCGCTCTCGGGATACGTGACTGAGCCGCTAGCGACGGCGTCGTTCGTAAACGTCCGATTCCCGTACGTAAAGAAAATCGTATTCTCGAATCGCACGCGGACCGCGCCGTCGAATCCGTCCGCGTCGGTAACCTGGTAAGAGACGTCGTATGCCACGTACGGGCCGGTACTCCGGTCCGAGACAGTGACCTGTTCGAGTGTCGGATCGTTTTCACCACCTAGGTCATCGTTGTCCGGCGGATCGGATCCGTTCGGAACGTCCGTCAGCGTCTCGCTGAAGACGGGACCAGTCGAACCGTCGACGTAACAGTCGAACGTGAACTCGTAGGTGTGATCGTTGGCAACGGGACCACCGCCCGCCGTATGAGAGACTACCCCCTCTGTCTCAGTCTGTCCGTACGATGTCGTCGCTCCAGTGGACGTGTTCGTGACGGTCAAGTCGATTCTGTCGAACCCGCTGTCCAGAAGTAGCTGATGGGAGAGGAGGTACTGCACACCGACGAAATAGCCGCTCTGATCCTGAATTGCGGTGTTCAGCGAACCGACACCGACGTCTCCGCTGGCGGCCTGTTCATCTCGGAACGCGGCAGCCGTGCCCTTTTCGACAAGGTTGGAACTTCCACCAATTGCCGCCAAGCTACCAGCGAGAACCTTCCGGCGAGAGATGCCACTCCGACGGTCCTCCTGCTCGCGACACCCGCGGTTATCCACACCCATAGCGTACCACACCCAGTTGTGGCAGACATTGGTGAAACCCAACCATAAGGGCCCGTATCGTGTCGAACGGTGAGGAGGGACGCGATGGCAACGCCCGTTTTCCGGGATGCCGTTGTCGCCCGTCGATTACACTTTCACCGCGCTTGGCCGAGTATTATACCCATCCCGACGAGAGCTACTGGTGGAGGGCGAGAACGTTCCCCAATCATACAACACGCTCCAGTCCTCCGACGAGGTGATTTCGGTGTCTACGTCTCCATCGGCTGCCGGCACGTGCCCGCGGTGTGGCGAGGCCGTGCCAACGCATCGACTCCTGATCGAGTACGAGACGACCGACGGTCCGGCGGCCTTCGCCGAGTGTCCCACGTGCGGCGACGTGGTGCATCCCGAGCCCGCCTGACCGGTCGTCTCCGTTCCCCTTTCGAACCGAACCGTCACGAGCGACGGCGCTGGTCTCAGATCCGACTCCGAGCGCTCAGTGCGCCGGCGTGTACGCCTCGGAGAAGACGTTGAGGACGACGACGCCCGCGACGACGAGGGTGACGCCGACGACGCCGGCCAGGTCGAGGGACTCCTCGAACAGCGCCACGCCGATGGCGACGGAGCCGACGATGCCGACGGCGGCCCACGTCGCGTAGACCAGGCCCAGGTCGAGGTCCTGGAGCGTGAGACTGAGCAGGTAGAAGGCGCCCAGATAGCCGAGGAGGACGACGGCGCTCGGGAGGGGATTCGTGAACCCGTCGGAGTACTTCAGCGCCGTCGTTCCGGCGAGTTCCGACGCGATGGCGAGTGCGAGTGCGAGATACGGGCGCATGCAGGAGTGCTCTCGTGCGGTGTGGAAAATCGGTTCCAAACGGACGGGGACTTCAGATACGTTTTCTGACAGCTTCTGGTCGGACAGACTCTTGTCACTGGGCCGAGCCGATGGTGTCGATGAGCGACCTGACCGAACTCGGTCTCTCCAGCTACGAGGAGCAGGCCTATCGCGCCCTGCTCACGCTCGGCCCCGCGACGGCACAGCAGGTCTCGGAGACCAGCGACGTCCCGAAGGGACGCGTCTACGACGTACTGAACGCGCTCGCGGCCCGGGACCTCGTCGAGGTCCGGGCCGGAGCCGAACCGCGACAGTACGCGGCGGTCGACCCGGACGAGGCGGTCGACCGGCTCCTCGACGAACGACGCGCCGCCCTCCGGGAGGAGCGGGCCAGGTACGAACAGGTCGCGGCAGACGTGAGCGCCGAACTCTCGACCGCGGTCCCGAGCGAGAGTCGCTTCTGGTCGATCCCGATCGGGAGCGAGGACGCCGTCGCCGGGATGGGCGAGCAGTTCGACGCCGCCCAGGAGTCGCTGCTGTCGGTCGTCGCCGCGCCGTATCAGGAGGCGTCGCTGGAGGCCTACCGGGACGAGATAGCGGCCTACGCGGACCTGGTTCGGACCGACCTGGAGGTGAAACTGTTGACGACGCCCGAACTTATCGACCGGACGCCGACCGACCAGCTGGCGCGAGCCGTCGCCGACGCGCCCGACTTCGCGGTCCGAACGACGACCGGGATCAACCTCACGTACGACGTGCTCGACCGCGACGCGGTGTATCTGAGTGTCCCGACGCCGTTCACCGACGGCGAGCGGCTGGGGGCAGTGCTGGTGCGCGACGACGACCTCGCCGACCGGCTCGAAGACCGGTTCCGCGAGGCCTGGGCGGCTGCGGAGCCGGTCGAGCCCGCGGTCGCCGGCGACGACTGAACGGTCTGCCAGGAGCGCGAGCGAGCGCCTTCAGAACTCGCCGTTGATCGCGTCGGCGACTCGCTGGCGGTCGAACAGCTGCTCGTCCTCGGGAATCTCCGGGTACGGACCGTTCTCGTAGGTCGGCCACTCGCCGAAGACGTCGGGGTAGAGCTGTTTGGCCGTCATCTCCAGCTGGAAGAGGTTGAGAATCGGTCCCTGGTAGCGGGCGCCCTGCGCGTAGACGCGGTCGTTCTTCACGGCGGTGATCTCCGACGCGACCGGGTCCTCCGCGAAGGCGACGCGGCGGTCGGCCATGTTCGTGTTCGGTTCCATCCCGCCGAGGTGGAGGATGACCTCGGGGTCCGCGTCCAGGAGCGCCTCGAAGTCGACGACGGAGTTGCTCTCGACGCTTCCGTCGAAGGCGTCCCGGGGCCCGAGCGGACGGGTGTGTGCCGTCAGGAACCCCGGCGTGTTCATCGTGTACGTGTAGATCTCCTGGATGTCGGCGGCGGCGATCATCACCGCCGTCGGGCGCTCTGACTCGGCCGGGAGGTCGGCGTCGATCGTCGAGCGGAGTTCCTCGCGCACGGCGGCGAGTTCCTCGTAGCGCGCTCGCTCGCGGAACACTTCGGCGACGAGTTCGAACTGCTCCCAGAGGCCGTAGTACTCGTAGTCGTCGGCCCACTCGCCGGTCGGTTCGCGGTGGATGTCGCTGAGCGAGTTGCCGAACCACGGGGAGACGTTCTCGGCGATCTCGTCGACGTCCGCGCGGTCCCAGCTCTCTTGCTGCGTGATCCACGCGGGGTCGGCGAGGTGGAGGTCGCTGTCGAGTTGGTACAGCTTCTCTTTGCTCGGTTTCCAGGAGGAGTACAGCCCGGTCCAGTCCAGCGTGACGCCGGGGAGCCGTTCGACGTACTGGTTCCAGAGACCGTCGTAGTAGTCCGGCGCGTGCATCGCCGTGACGTCGTCCCCGTGGCCGAGCGCGAACGCCATGTCGGCGTGGTGAGTGAGCCGCGTGAAGACGGTCTCGGGCGGCGACTCGAAGGTCACCTCGCCCACGGGCGACATGGTCACCGAGTACGAAGTGGCTTCGGTGTCCGTTTCTGCCGCCGTCTCGGTCGCTCGCTGGGTCCCCGTCTCGGTGGCCGTCGAGGCGTCGTCGGTCGCGGGCGCGGACTCGCTGCCCGAACAGCCGGCCAGCAGGCCGCCGGCGACTATCGCCCCGCCGTACTTGATCGTCTCTCGTCGCGTCGGTGCGCCGGTCGTGTCGGTGCCGTCGTCAGTCATGATCAGTTGTCTCCGTTGACGATGTCCGCGAGTCGCTGGCGGTCGAATAGCTGCTCCTCTTCGGGAATCTCGGGGTAGTGCTGGCCGTCCTCGTAGTCGGGCCACTCGCCGAAGACGTCGGGGTAGAGCTGTTTGGCGCCCATCTCGATCTGGAAGAGGTTCATGATCGGGCCCTGATAGCGCATCCCCGCCGGGTAGACACGGTCGTTTTCGACGGCGCTGAGCGTCTGGCCCGCGGAGTTGGATTCGAGCGTCTCGCGCGTGTCTGCCATGCTGTAGTTGGGCGTCATCCCCCAGAGGTGGAGGATGACGTCCGGGTCGGCCTCCAGCATCGCCTCGTAGTCGACGGTGCCCCACAGCCCGTTCCAGTCCTCCTCGGCGAAGGCGTCCCTGGCGCCCAGCGGGCGAGTGTCGGCCAGCCAGTACCCCGGCTTGTTGAGGTGGTAGGTCCAGAACGACTCGCCGTCGCCCGAGAGCGTCACCCGGACGGCGGTGGGCCGCTCCTCCTCGGGCGGCAGATCGGCCTGAATCGTCGAGACGAGGTCGGTGTGGACCTGCGCGAGGGCTTCGTACCGTTCGCGCTCCTGGAACACGTCGGCGACGTTCCCGAACAGTTCCCACAGCGTGTAGTACTGGTAGTCGTCGTAGCCCTTCGGCGGCGACTCGTTGGTCCCGCTGTAGAAGTTGCCGAACCAGGGGGCGAGCTGGGAGTCGACCTCGTCGACGTCGGACTGGCTCCAGCCATCCTGCGTCGACACCCACGCTGGGTCGGCGAGGTGAACGTCGCTATCGAGTTCGTAGAGGAGCTCTCTGGGAAGCCCGTCGGCCAGCGGATCCCGCAACCCTTCCCACTCGACGGAGACGCCGTCGAGGTGGTGGTAGTAGTGGTTCATCGTCGTCCCCGACATCTCGGGGACGTACACCGAGTTGACTGTCTCGCCGTGGCCGAGCGCGACGGCCATGTCGAGGTACTGCGGGTAGACGGTGAACACGTTCTCGGGGACGGCGTCGAAGGCGACCTCGCCAGCCGGCGACAGCGACGCGGTGTAGGAACCGTCGGTCGACGTCTGGGAGGCGGTCGGGGTCTCGGTCGTCGTCTCGCCGTTCGCGGTGTCGTCCGCCGTCGGCGTCGACGCATCGTTGACACCACCCTGGCTGCAGCCGGCGACGGCCGTCCCGAGCGCGACGCTCGCGCCGGTCAGGAACCGTCGACGGGTGCTGTCTGTCTGGTCTTGCATACGATTTAGGCCCACCTAAAGGACTAAAGAGCTACCGGTTTTTAGGTAGGCCTAATCGGAAGAGATCCGGCCCGGATCAAAACTGTTAACAAGAGTATTAGGCCTACCTAAAACAAATATGGCCAGTGCCCATTCGGACGCCCAGGTCTCGGAGACTGCCGAGGACCGGGGCTGGCTCACCGGCGACCTCGTCTTCTTCTGTCTCGCGTGCACGGCCGTCACCGTCTTCGCGGGGCTGATCCAGGTCAGCTTCGGCGCGTTCACGATGACCATCGAACAGGCCTGGCGCGCCGTGTTCAACCCGCAGGTCGTCTTCAACCTGAACGCCTGGGAGGCGTTCATGTTCGGGACCGAACTCCCCGAGATGAACCGCCGGAGCCTGATCGTCTGGAACATCCGGCTCCCCCGCGTCTTCGTCGCCGCCATCGTCGGCGCGTCGCTGGCCGTCTCGGGCGCCATCTTCCAGGCCGTGACGCGCAACGAACTCGCCAGCCCGTACGTGCTCGGCGTCAGTTCGGGGGCCGGCCTGACCGTCCTGCTCACGCTCGTCGTCTTCCCGAGCGTGACGGTCGCGATTCCGCTCCTGTTCGGCACGTTCACGTTCAACACGACGTCGCTGCTCCCGCTGCTGGCCGCGCTCGGCGGGACCATCGCCTTCCTCCTCGTCTACGGCATCGCCTGGAAGGGCGGGACCAGCCCCGTGCGGCTCGTGCTGGCGGGCGTCATCGTCAACATGGTGTTCCAGTCACTCCAGCGCGGCCTGTTCTTCTTCGCCGACGACCTCGGCGTCGTCCAGTCCGCGCTGGCCTGGATCACCGGCTCGCTCACGGGCACCGGCTGGGAGCAGGTCCGCCTGGCCATCATCCCCGCGACCATCGCCATCCTGCTGGCCGTCGCCGGCGCGAGACAGCTCAACGTGCTCTTGCTGGGCGAACGCACGGCCCAGTCGCTCGGGATGCGCGTCGAGCGCGTCCGCTTCATGCTCTCTGGCGTGGCCATCCTCGCCGCGAGTACCGCAATCGCCGTCGCCGGCATCATCGGTTTCTTCGGGCTCGTCGTCCCCCACGTCGTCCGCATCGTCCTCGGGAGCGACTACCGGCGGCTGGTGATCGGCTGCGTGTTCGCCGGCCCCGCGCTGCTGGTGGTCGCGGACGTCGGTGCCAGGCTGGCGCTGAGTCCGGTCCAGATCCCGGTCGGCGTCGTCACCGGCGTCGTCGGCGGGCCGTACTTCCTCTACCTGATGCGCAAACAGGAGTCCATGGGTGACCTGTGATGGCACAGCGAGACGCCTCCCACGAGAGCGACCACGACCGGATCACGGACACCAACGACGTCGCCGTCGAGAGCGCAGTCGTCGCCGACGAACTCCAGTTGAGCTACCCCTCCTCCGACGAGACCATCGTCGACGTCGCGCGGCTGGACGTCCCCGAGGGGGCCGTAACGGCCCTGGTCGGGCCCAACGGGAGCGGCAAGAGCACGCTGCTGAAGGGGCTCTCGAACCACCTCGCGCCCGACCAGGGCGACGTCAGGCTCTGGGGCGAGAGCGTCGACTCCTTCGGCGACAAGGCGCTGGCCCGCGCGCTGGGCGTCCTCTCCCAGAAGAACGAGTCGCCCGGGACCATCACCGTCGAGGATCTGGCCTACCACGGCCGGTATCCCCACCGAGGATTCTTCGAGAGCGTCACCGACGCGGACCGCGAGGCCGTCGAGCGCGCCCTGGAGATGGCCGGCGTCGAACACCTCCGGAACTCGGAGGTCGGCCAGCTCTCCGGCGGTCAGAAACAGCTCGCCTGGATCGCGATGGTGCTGGCCCAGGAGACAGACGTCCTGTTGCTCGACGAACCCACCACCTTCCTCGACCTCCACAACCAGTTCAAGGTCCTGGAGACGGTCCGCCAGCTCAACGAGCGGACCGAGGTCACCGTCGCCGTCGTCCTCCACGACGTCGCCCAGGCGGCCCGGTTCGCCGACTACCTCATCGCGCTTCGGGACGGCCAGCTCTACGACTGGGGGCCACCGGGGGACGTCGTCACCGAACAGCTGCTGGCCGACGTCTTCGGCGTCGAGGCCACGGTGGAGTACGAGCCCGAGTTGCAAGTGCTGCCCCGACGCGCGCTCCCGGACGACCGGAACTGACGAGCGGCGGGATCTGGCGACCGGGGACGACGACCCCGACGCGGCGCGAATCGGTGCCGCTTTACATTTTTAGGCAAGCCTAAAACGCGATGAGCGAAGAGACCAGACGTACAAGACGGAACGTACTACGGACGAGCGCCTCTCTCGCCGCCGTCGGCGGACTCGCCGGCTGTAGCCAGGACGACACAGGTAGCGCGGCCACCGAGAACGACGTCGAATCCGAGACGGCAACCGGGACGCCGGCCGAGACCGCGTCGTCGACCGAGAGCGGGTACTCGGTGACGATGAAACCGGTGGGCACCGTCGACTTCGAGGCCGTGCCCGAGACCTGGGCCACCTACTGTCAGGGGTACGCCGACATGGGCATCGCGCTCGGCCAGGCCGAGGGCCTGCTCAGTGTCGGCTACAAACCCCGGCTCCACACCAAGTGGTACGACGAACTCGACGGCGTGAGCGTCGACAAAGAGGGGCTTCAGGCGCTGTACCAGGGCGGCATCGACAAGGAGCTGTTCTACTCGATGGACGCCGACGTCCACGTCGTCGACCCCAACTGGCTGTCGAACAACTTCAAGGGCTGGGAGCAGTCCGACGTCGACGACATCGCCGACGAGGTCTCACCGTTCATCGGCAACCTGATCTTCCGGCAGACCGACGAGTGGCACGACTATCGCTACTACACGATGTACGAGGCCTTCGAGACGGTCGCCGAGGTGTTCCAGGAGCAGGAACGGTACCAGGCGTTCGCCGACCTGCACGAGGAGTACGTCCGGGGTCGCGTCGCCGACAAACTACCGGAGGGCGACGACGCGGTGGAGGCTGCGATACTCCACGCGGCCGGCGAGGAACCGGAGAAGTTCGCACCGAACCGCCTCGAATCGAGCGGGACGGCGCTGAAACACGTCCGCGACCTGAACGTCCAGGACGCGTTCGTCGGCACCGAAGTCCAGGGGCTGAGCTCCACCAATCGGACGAAGATAGATTTCGAGACCCTGCTCGACGTCGACCCGCCGGTCCTGCTCGTGAAAGGTCACGAAGCCAAGAGCACCCAGGAGTTCCAGGACACGGTCGTGGCCCACTTCGAGAACCACGACGTCGGCGCGAGCCTCACCGCGGTCCAAGAGGGGCGCATCTTCAGGGGCGGACCGGTCTACCAGGGCCCGATCCACAACCTCTTCCTCGTCGAGCGGCTCGCAAAGAACCTCTACCCGGACACGTTCTCCGGCGAACTGTTCGACCGCCAGCGCGTCGCGGACATCGTCACCGGCGAGTTCTGACTCGACGCCGACCCATCGACCTGCCGTGATCCAGTCCGGTCACTGCCGACCGGGCGCCGCTTTTCCGCCGACGGACGCCGCTTTTCCGACGGGCAGGACGTCGAACAGTGACGGCGCTCCACTCCTCAGAGGTACGGCGCGACGGCCTCCAGCACCGGCTGGTGGAGGTCGTAGTGGACGACGGCCGCGATGACGGCCAGTTCGAACGCCGTGACCGCGAGGGTGACCGCGTCCGACCACTTGCTGGAGACGGCCACGCCCACCGGGATGTCGTACTCCTCGGGGTAGGGATAGAACAGGGCCATCCCGCGGATGTTGCCCAGCATGTCCAGCACGTAGTGGGTCGCGACGCCGATCCAGACGTAGTGGAGGTTGCCGAAGACGACGGGGAAGGCCAGGAACGCCCCGAGCGTCGCGAGGTTGTGGAAGGTCTTGCGGTGGGTCCCGAAGCTGGTGTCGATGTCGGGGAACAGCGCACCGAGCGTGACCGGAACGCCGACGGCGAGGAGCGCCTCGACCGTCGGCAGCGCCAGCTCCCCTTCGAGGATGACCGCGATGCCGACGCTCAACAGGACGGCGTTTTCGACGTGGCCGCGTTCGTTCATCGGCGGTGACTGCGCCGCCGGGGTACGTCAATTATTCGGGACTGGTCCGGTCGCCGGGTGGCGCCGACGCGCCGTCGGGCCTGGGACCCGAAATTCCTTGACCGACGCGGCACGAACCGACCAGCATGAAACGAACGACCCTCGAATCCGACGACTGGTTCGACGTGCTGCTGACGACCAGCGACGCCCAGGCGGCCGTGATGACGCTCGATCCCGGCCAGTCGACCGGTGGGCCCGACAACTACCACCGGGAGAGCGACCAGTGGCTCTACGCGGTCTCTGGGGCGGCCACGGCGATTGTCGAGGGGGAAACCGTCTCGGTCAGTGCCGGCGATCTCGTCGTCATCGAGGCCGGCGAGACGCACGAACTGGCGACCGACGGCGACGAACCGTTCGAGTCACTGAACATCTACGTCCCGCCGGACTACTGAGAACTCACTCGCGCACCGTCGCAGACAGTCGGTCGAAGTCGTACGCGACGCCGGTCAGATCTTCCGAGACGGTCCAGAGCCGTTCGGCGACGGCCGGGTCGTAGGACTCCTCACTCGACTCCTGGAAGCCCGGGTGACCGCGCATATTAAACAGGCCGGCCGGCCCCACGTACTCGCCGCCGATGACCGCGTCGTCGGTGGCGGCGAACAGCATCGGCAGCGCGCCCATCTCGGCCGACTGGCCGAACACCGCGTTCGCGGCCTTCATCGCCCAGAGCTGGAGCGTCGACCCCGACGCCTCGCCGGTCCGGATCTGGAGGTTGGTGTCGGCGTAGCCCGGGTGACAGACGACGCTGGTGACGCCGTCGACGCCGTGCTCGCCGAGTCGGTCGTCCAGTTCGTAGCCGAACAGCACGTTCGCCAGCTTGCTCTGGGCGTAGGCCGTCCACTTGTCGTAGCTCTGCTCGCCCTGGAGGTCGTCGAAGTCGATGGTCCCCCGCTCGTGTACCCCGCTCGACTGGGTGACGACGCGGGACTCGCCCGGCGTCTCGGCGAGGGCGGAAAGCAGGTGGCCCGTCAGCGCGAAGTGGCCGAGATGGTTCACGCCGAACTGCGTCTCGAAGCCGTCGGCCGTCTCCGACCGGGGGATGGCCATGACGCCGGCGTTGTTACAGAGGACGCGTAATTCGTCGTAGTCGTCCGTAAACGCGTCCGTGAACTCGGCGACGGCGGACAGGTCGCCCAGATCGCACTCGCGGACGTCCAGGTCGGCGTCGGGGACGGCTGCCCGTATCTCCCCGGCCGCTCGCTCGCCGCGGTCGACGGACCGGCAGGCCATCACGACCGTCGCTCCCCGGTCGGCGAAGACCCGCGTCGCCTCGTAGCCGATACCGCTGTTCGCACCGGTGACCACGACCACCTCGTCGTCCATCCGGGGCACGTCCTCGGCCGTCCACTTGTCACTCATCGACCGAACGTTCGGTTCGACGGGTGAGAAAACTATCGGCCCGGAACGTCGCACTGCCACGGCTGGCCCCGTCGTCGGCGATGGCGAGCAGCGACGCCATGCTGTGCGCCGTTCAGACGCTGCCCGTCTGAGCGCCCCAGAGCTCGGAGTACCGTCCACCGCTGTCGACGAGTTCCTCGTGGGCGCCGCGCTCGACGACCTGGCCGTCTTCGAGGACGACGATCTGGTCGGCCCCGACGACCGTGGAGAGGCGGTGGGCGACGACGAACGTGGTCCGGTCCTCGGTGAGTGCGTCGAGCGACGACTGGATTCGCTGTTCGGTGTCGGTGTCGACGTCGCTGGTCGCCTCGTCGAGGACGAGGATCGCGGGATCCTGCAGGACGACGCGGGCGATGGCGATGCGCTGGCGCTGCCCGCCAGAGAGCTTCACGCCGCGCTCGCCCACGCGGGTGTCGTAGCCGTCGGGAAGTTCGGAGATGAACTCGTGGGCCTCCGCGGCGCGAGCGGCGTCGCGCACGTCGTCCATGCTCGCATCGAAGCGGCCGTAGCGGATGTTGTCGCCGATGGTGCCGTCGAAGAGGAAGGCGTCCTGGGAGACGTATCCCACGTGGGTCCGCAGACTCGCCAGTTCCAGGTCGCGGACGTCCGTTCCGTCGACGCGCACTGCGCCCTCGTTGAGGTCGTAGAGGCGCAGCAGCAGGCGACAGAGCGTCGACTTCCCGGCGCCTGTCGAGCCGACGAAGGCGACCGTCTCGCCGGGCTGGGCCTCGACGGAGACGTCCTCGATGACGTACTCCGCCTCGTCACCGGTCGATTCGAGGACGGCGCCTCCGTCGGCTGCTGGGCTCTTTCCCCGTTCGTCCTCGCCCTCGGCGCGGGCCAGGAAGTCCGGGTAGGCGAAGGAGACGTCCTCGTACTCGACGTGACCCTCGGGATTGTCGAGCGGGACCGCGTCCTCGGCGTCCTCGATCCGCACTGGAATATCGTACAGGCCGAACACGCGGGAGGCCGAGACCCGGGCGTTCTGGACCTGGTCGACGATGCTGGAGACTTCGGCCAGGGGCGAGACGAACCGCTGGGTCATGAAGACGAACGTGATGAAGACCCCGACGCTGAGTTCGCTCGTGAAGGGACCAAATCCGTCGGCGAGCAGCCAGTAGCCCCCGACGACGAAGGTGATGGCGAAGGAGAGGCCGGCGAGCAGTTCCATCCCGGGCCGGTAGAAGTACGCGAGTTTCAGCACCTCCATGATGGACTCGAAGACGCCCCGCGAGGCGTCCCGGACGCGACCGGACTCGTACTCCTCGCTGGAGGTGGCCTTCGCGAGTTCGACGCCGCTGATCCCGTTCTCGATGCGGGTGTTGAACGTCGCCACGGCGGACTGTCGGTCCTCGTACCGGGGCTCGATGACGCGCATGAACCACCAGGTGAAGGCGACCATCAGCGGGAGCCCGAGGAGCGTGACCACGGCGAGCTGGGGATTCAGCAGGAAGAGGATGGCGGCGATACCGAACACCATCACGACCAGTCGGACGCCGTTCATCAGCGCGTCGTCGAGGAACAGTTCGAGGTTCGAGGCGTCGTTCGAGAGGATGGACATCACCTCGCCGGTCTGCTTGTCGTCGAAGAACGCGGCGTCCAGCCGGATCATCTTCTCGAAGCTGTCCGAGCGGACGTTGTGCATCACGCCGTGGGCGAAGAAGTTGGCCACGACGCCGTAGATCCAGGTGAAGACGGCCGTCGTCAGGAAGGCGCCGGCGATGAGGATCGCTGAGAACCAGAACTGCTCGACCTCCTGCTGGGGGAGCAACGACGTCGGCACGAGCGGGAGCTGGTAGGCCGTGTCGCTCTCGCCGAACACGGCGTCGATGGCCGCGCCGAGCACCACCGGCGGGAGCAGCGACGCGGCCTGGGCGACGAGGTTGGCGAGCAGGCCGACGATCAACCAGCGCTTTCGTTCGAGCCCGTACTCTCTGAAGAGCCGGACCAGCGGTCTGTCGATGCGCTGGCGGTACCGGTCGAACGGCGTCTCCTCGTCGGCAGCCATGGGGACTGACTATCGAGTCAGTGTACATAACAGCTTGGAAACCCGTTCGGCCGCGGCGACGCCCGAACCGGGCGCTCGGGGCGCCGGCCCCGTCGCGGCGACGTCCGCCACGAACGTCGTGCATCAGACGGGAGGTTTCGTACGCGACCCCGATCGGTAAATCTATTTTCATTACCTCCGCACCGCCGTCCATGTCCCGCTCGCTCGCCGCCCTCCCGCTTTCGTCCCTCCCCCGCTGGTTCCCGCTCGCGCGCAAGGAGGCGCGCACCGTCCTCACCTCGAAAGGCACCTGGCTCCTCGCCGTCTTCGTGTTCGTCTTCGGCTGGCGACCGACGTACTCGGGCTGGGAGCTCCTCGGCCCGTCGATGAGCGCCGGGTTCGTCCAGGTCGGCGTCACGACGCTCGTCCCGCTGGGCGTACTCGTCCTGAGCTACGGGTCGGTCGTCGGCGAGCGAACGTCGGGCAGCCTGAAGTTCGCCCTCGGGTTGCCCCTCACCAGGACCGACGTCCTCGTCGCCAAGACGGTCGGCCGGACCGCGGGCTTCGTCCTCCCGGTGACAGTCGCGACGGTCCTGCTGGGCGTCGTTGGCGCGTTCCGCTACGGGCTGTTCTCGCCGCTCGCGTTCCTCGGCGTCCTGCTGGCGACGTCCCTCTACCTCGCCGTCCTCGTGGCCATCGCGACGGCCGTCTCGGCGGTGACGACGAGCACCGTCCGCGCCAGCGGTGCCGTCGTCGGTTACTTCCTGGCGTTCGTCCTGCTGTGGTCACAGCTCGCCGTCGCGGCGTACTCGTCCCTGACCGGGCGCGCCGTCAACCCCTACGACCCGCCAGCGGACGCCCTGCTGTTCGGCCTCCTCCGGCTCTCGCCGGACCGGGCCTACCGGACGGTGACGAACTGGATCCTGGGAGCGGGGAACGCGGGCGAGTCGTTCACCATCCTCGCGATCAAGCTCGCGCCTGGACAGAGTGTCAACGGCTACGCGGTCGAGACTGCGTTCGCTGGGGCGTCGGTCCCGCTCTCCCTCCACGAGGTCGGCGGAGTCGTCGTGCTGCTGGCGTGGCTGGTGGTCCCGCTCTGGCTCGCTCGCTACCGCTTCGAACGGGGTGACCTCGCGTGACGACACCGGCTATCGACACCGACGGGCTGACCAAACGGTACGGCTCGACGGTCGCCCTCGACGGCCTCGACCTCACCGTCGAATCGGGCGAAGTGTACGGGTTTCTCGGCCCCAACGGCGCGGGCAAGTCGACGACGATCAACCTGCTGCTGAACTACGTTCGGCCGACCGACGGGAGCGCGACCGTCCTCGGGCTGGACCCCTGGGACGACGTGGTCGCGCTCCACGATCGCGTCGGGATCCTCCCCGACCGCTACGACACCTACGACGGCCTCTCGGCACGGCGCCACCTCCGCCTGGTGATCGATACCAAGCGGAGCGACGACGACCCCGAGGCGCTACTGACGCGCGTCGGCCTGACCGACGCCGCCGACCGGCCGGCCGGGGAGTTCTCCCAGGGGATGGAACAACGGCTCGCGCTCGCGATGGCTCTCGTCGGCGACCCCGACCTGCTGATACTCGACGAGCCCTTCACCGGCCTGGACCCCCACGGCGTCGCGCTCGTCCGGGACGTCGTCGCCGAGGAGACCGACCGTGGCGCGACCGTCTTCTTCTCCAGTCACGTCCTCGGCCAGGTCGAACTCGTCTGCGACCGGCTGGGTATCCTCCACCACGGGTCCCTCGTCGGTGAGGGGACGCTCGACGGATTCCGCGATCGCCTCGACCTGGCAACCGACGCGACGGTCGAGGACGTCTTCGTCGAACTGACCGAGGACGGCGTTCGCCCGGAAGCGGAGCGCGACGAGCCGGTCGCCACTGCCGAGGGCGTCTCCGAGGGAGGTGCCCGGTAATGGAAGAACGAACGGCGATACGGCGTCGTACGTACCTCGCCGGCGCCGCCGGCGCGCTCGCGGGGCTCGCCGGCTGTATCGGTGGTGAGACGGAGTACCGGGTGACCGGCGCCTCGGGCGCGTCGCCGGCGGACCACCCACTCTCGCTGGACGTCGCCGTCGAGCGCCCGTCGATCACCGTCGATAGTCCCGCTACCCTGTCGTTCACGCTCCGGAACGAGGGCGACGACGCCGTCGCCGTCCTGAACACCGGCGTCTGGCCGCTCGGCGTCCTGGCCGTCGAAACGGAGACGGAACACGGACCGGTAGACGCTCGCCTCCTCTCAGACCGGTACGGCGAGACCGACCGCGTCGACGTGAAACCCAGCGGGATGAGCGTCTCCCAGGAACCGCTCGTCCGCCCGATCGCTGCCGGCGACTCGGTCACCGAGCCCTACGTCCTCCACGGTGACGGCCTGTCCCGGACCGGGAGCTACCGGGTTCGGGGAAAGTTCGAGGAACGGATCCTGCGGTACGCCGCGCCCGGTACGGACCCTGAGAGCGGCGACTGGACCGACTTCGCTCCCGACGTGACAGTCACGCTCGAAGCCCAGTCGGTACTCCCCTGACGTACCGTGGGACGATCTAGCAGGCCACCCCAAGAACCAACTCATTCGTTTTCGAGAGACGCCCATGGGCGAGTTTAGCGACGCCGCGCTCGACGACGCCTTCCCCGACAGGACGGTCGCCGAGACGGGTGAGACGGGCCCGTCGTGGAACGAGACGAACGAGACCGTCGAGGTCCAGTTCGCCGACGGCGAGACGGTGTTCTGCAAGGTCGCCGTCGACGGCGACGGGTCACGGATCGCCCGTGAGCGCGCAGTGATCTCCTTCCTGGGTGCGAGTTCCGAGGTGCGCGTTCCCGACGTGGTCGCCGCCGACCCCGACGCCGCAGTCCCCTCCCTCGTGACCAGCCCGCTCACCGGGCGAAATCTCGCGTTCGCCTGGGCCGACGCGACCCCCGACGAGCGGGAGCGTCTGGCCCGGACGGTCGGCGAGACGCTGGCGGACCTCCACGCGGTCCCGGTCGGCGGTCACGGTCATGTTGTGGGCGGTGACGCCGACGGCCTCGACCTCGAGACCGCGCCGTGGCCCGACGTCCTCCTCGACAGGATCGAACTGATGCGCGACCTCGCCATCTCCGAGCGCTTCGACCACCACTTCGACGAGGTGGCAGCGGCCGTCGCAGCGAACCGCGACCTGCTCGACGGCGCGCCGGCCGCGCTCCTCCACGGCGACCCGGCCCAGCCGAACGTCGTCCGCGACGAGGGAGATCTCGGCCTCCTCGACTGGGAGATCGCCTACGTCGGCGACCCGACGCGGGAACTCGTCCGCGCGCGCAGCCAGCAGTTCGACCACCCCCGGGCCGACGCTTCGGACCGGATCCTCGACGCGTTCCACGACGGGTATCGCGAGCGGGCGAGCGGACTCCCGGACGGGTTCGAGCGACGCCGTCCGGTCTACGAGGCCGTCAACCTGCTCACGATTTCGGGCTTCTTCGAAAACTGGGCCGACCACGCGGACGAGTCGGCCGCGGCGCTCGCCGAGTGGCTGGAAGACGAACTGGAGAAGCGGCTGGCCGCCATCTGAACGGGCGCGTCGCCGCCGCTCAGGACGACTGCACCACGGCCAGTATCTCGGGCGACTCGTACACCTTGTTGCGCTGCTTGCCGGTCGTCTCCTCGACGATGCCGGCCGACTCCAGCTTCTCGATGGCGTCGTAGACGGCCGGTTTCGACCGCCCCGTGGCCTCGACGGCGCGGGGGCCAGTGAGGTACGGCTGCTCGAAGCAGTAGTCGACGAGCGCCCGCGCCGTCGGGGAACTCGGGAACTGCTCGCGATACTCCTCTCGCAACTCGGTCAGTTCGATGCCGCAGTCGTAGCCGTCGATGGCCTGCTCGGCGATGGCGTCGAGGACGAAGGTGATCCAGTCCTCCCAGGCCCCCTCCTGGCTCACCGCCAGCAGTTTCTCGCGGTACTGGTCGCCGAAGCGCTTGAAGTAGGCGCTCAGGTAGAGGTAGGGGCCCGGCAGCAGGCCCGAGTCGTACAGCTGGAGCATGATGAGCAGGCGTCCCATCCGGCCGTTGCCGTCGCGGAACGGGTGGATGGTCTCGAACTGGTAGTGGGTCAGCGCCACGTCGATCAGCGGCGGGTACTCCCCCCGGCCGACGTAGGCGAACAGCTGATCCAGGAGGAGGGAAACCAGGTCGGGGTTGGCCGGGATGAAGTTGGCGTCCTCCGGCGTCCCGTCGCGGGCGCCGATGTAGACCGGGACCTCCCGTAGTTCGCCGGGTCGCTCCTCGCCGCCGCGGACCGAGCCCATCAGCGTCTCGTGGAGGTCGCAGACCAGGTCCACCTCGATGGATCCCCCGTCGTCCAGGCGGTCGAACCCCTGGGTCACCGCGTCGACGTAGTTGTACGCCTCGCGGACGTCGTCGAGTTCCGCCGCCGACCGGCTGGGCTCGGCGCCCACCTCGTGCTGGTAGATGTCCGAGATGGTGACGTTCGTCCCCTCGACCTGCGAACTCATCGCCGCCTCGCGGTGGACGAAGGGGGCGATCAGCAGGTTCGGATTGTCGATGTCGCGAGCGAGAGTGGCCAGCCTGCCCAGCGCGTACTGGGCGTCGCCGTAGACGGCGAGCAGGTCCTCGGTGTACTCGAGATCCGGCGGCAGGCTCGCCGGCGTGTAGCAGGGCAGACCCTCGTAGTCGTCGATGCGGCCGGGGCCGTTGGTGAAGTCCGCGGGGTCCATCTAACTACGAGTCCGCTGGACGGCCCGTTAGTTAACCGTTTCGGCGTTCGGTTAACTGTAGTCGAGTTGGAGACGGTAGAAGTTAGATCTGCGGGCCGGAATCTCACTAGCCGGGTGATTCGCGGGCTCGTAGTTAATCCCGGCCGGCCGCTACTGGACGCCGTCCGAAGCTACTCCGAGGGGCGCCCGCCTTCGACGGCGTCTCGCAACGCCTCCGTCGCCGCTTCGGGGTCCTCGGCCTTCGTTATCGCCGAGATGACGGCCACGCCGTCGGCGCCGGCGGCCGCGACCTCGCCGGCGTTATCGGCGGTTATCCCGCCGATGCCGACCACGGGAATCGAGACGGCGTCGGCGATGGCGCGCACGCGCTCCGGGCCGACGGCGTACTCGTCGTCGGGGACGTCGTCTTTCGACCCGGTGGCGTAGACGGACCCGACGCCGAGGTAGTCCGCGCCGGTGCCCTCGGCGGCGATGGCGTCCTCGACGAAGGACGCCGAGCGACCGATGATCGCGCCCTCGCCCAGAATCTCCCGGGCGACCTCGACGGGCAGGTCGTCGTCGCCGAGGTGGACGCCGTCGGCGTCGATGGCCTGTGCCAGGTCCACGCGGTCGTTGACGATCAGGGGGACGCCCGCCTCGCGGGTGAGTGCTCGGACGTCGCGGCCGACGGCGAGTCGGTCGCGGACCGGGAGGGCCTTGTCGCGGAGCTGGACGACGCCGGCGCCGCCGTCCAGCGCACTGGCGACGATTTCGGGCGTCGAGCGGCCGGTGGAGGCGCGCCGTTCGGTGACGAGGTAGACGGACCAGTCGACCATAGCGGGGGGTCGGCGGGCCGGGTTCTCACTCTTGCGCTTCGAGCACTCGACCCGGAACGGAGAGGTTCACTCCTCGTCGCGGATCTGGTCCTCGTCGTCGTGTTCGATCCGGAACTCGAGCCAGCCGCCGGGATACGAAATCGAGCCCGACTCGTAGGGGACGGGGTCGTACTCGACGTCGTAGCCGTAGATGGTCGCCTCGCCGTCGCGGACGGCGCCGGCGACGCGTTCGAGCTGGTCGGCGACGGCGTCGTCGCGGTCGCGTCGAACGGGCATACGCGCCAGTACGGCCGCGAGCGGGAAAAACGGGTGGGCGGCGGGAACTCCTCAACTGGCCGACCGGATCCGGCCGGAAGGGCAAGGGACAAGACCGGAACTCCCAGATTGGGGTGTATGGATCTGGGCGTGCGCCTGCTCTACATGCTCTCGCTGCTGGCCGTCGGCCTGGGTGCACGCCACGTCGGGCTGCTGGAGGCGACCCGGCGGGATCAGCTCAACGCCTTCGCGTTCTACGTGACGCTCCCGGCGCTGATCTTCCTCTCGACGTACGACCAGCCGCTGGGAACGCTGCTGTCGCCGGAACTGCTGGCGGGGCTGTGGGTCGTCCTGTTCGCCGTCGTCGGGGCCAGCTGGCTCGTCCACCGCCGGACCGACCCGCGCTCGACCCGGAGCGTCGCGATGGTGCAGTCCTACCACAGCAACTTCGGCTTCCTCGGGCTGCCGCTCGTGGCCGTCACGCTCGGCACCGCCGCGGCGGGCCGGGGGAGCATCATCCTCGGCATCGGCGCGCTGACGCAGGTTCCCCTCACCGTCCTCCTGCTCGTCTCGATGAACGACGCGGAGGCCTCCCTGCGCAGCGAACTCCGGAGCCTCGCGACGAACCCCGTCCTGATCGCGCTCGCGATCGGCCTGGTCGCCTCCATCTACTCGCTGTCGGTGCCCGAAGCGGCACAGACCGGGCTGGGCTTGCTGTCCGACCTGGCTCTCCCACTCGCGCTCGTCCTCGTCGGCTCGGCCCTGGAGATGCGGATGCCCGACTCGGACTGGCAGGCGCTGGGCGGCGTCGTCGGCCTCAAGGTGTTCCTGATGCCCGTCTTCGCCTTCGTCGCCTTCTCGGCGCTCGGGGCGGACCCGCTCACCCGCAACGCCGCGGTCGTCATGTTCGGCGCCCCCACCGCCGTCTCGACGTTCATCTACGCGAGCGAACTCGGCGGCGACGCAGAGTTCGCCTCCGTCGCCGTCTTCGCGACCACCGTCGTCTCCGTCGGCACGCTCGGCGTCGCCCTCCAGTTGCTGGTGTGACCTGCCGCTTCGCGGCGCTTCCCCGGTGTCCCGACCTCCTGTTTCCCGCCAGTCCATAGATTCGTATGACTGGACCTCGCACGTATCTACATGGAGATCATCGCGACAGTACTCGGCTCGATAGTGACGTTCGTCGTCGGCCTGCTCGTCGGCGGGCTGGCCATCTACGTCGCCGCCCAGCTCGTCGTCGGCAAGGGCGACTTCCGGACCGCCGTGTGGACGGCGGTGTTCGGCGCGCTCGGCTGGCTCCTCGCGACGCTCGTCGTCGGCTGGATTCCCTTCCACATCGGCGGTATCCTCGGGACCCTCCTGGGACTGGCCGTCTACCTCACCGTCATCGCCGTCCAGTACGACACCGACTGGGTGGAGGCAGCCGCAATCGCCTTCGTCGCCTGGGTCGCGGTGCTCGTCGCCCGGTTCTTCCTCGCCCCGCTGCTGGGCGACTGGGGCGTCGTCGGCGTTCCATTCGTGTGAAAGAGACCAAGTCGGTTGTCTGGAGGCGCGTTTCGAGAAGAGTCCCGAACGATTTCTGTAGCCGGAACGAAGACCGACGACAACCAGAAAGCCCTCGGCGCGCTCCTAGCTATCGTTGTCGACACCGCAAACACGAAGAAAGCCCTCGGCGCGCTGAACTCACGCGGACCACACTGCGCTCCTCGTTGCACTGCGGTGCTTGTGGGTCCGTGCTTCGTTCACCGAGCCTCGCCCTTTCAGTCCACCAGGGTCAGCATGGCTCGCGCGATGAAACGCGCTCGCGATTGAGTCCCCCACCCCTCCCCGGTCGCGCCTGGCGGCGCGACACGCTTCCTTCCGCAACCGCGCGGCGGTTGGCCGGGAGCGAGTAGCCGAGCGAAAGCGAGGCTCTCGCGACCAGGGGGAGGGCAGGCCTGCGGTGCGGTACCTGGAGGACTGAAAGGGCGAGGTGGGCTCCGGGAACCCCGGACCTTCAAGCACCGGAGCGGAGCGAGGAGCGCAGGAGGTCCGCGGGACCGGAGCACGCCGAGGGCTTTCGGAGTGTTTGCGGTATTGTTGCCGACTCCAGAGAGCGCCGAGGATTTTCGACGTCCTGGCGCTTACGTCGACGCAATCACCACCAACACCTCCCGAACCTTCTCCCGGGAGTTTAAGCCGGGTCCCGCGCAACCCACCAGCATGTTCGAGACGGTACTCATCGCGACGGACGGGTCGGCCAGCGCCAAGCGGGCCGTGGAGGCGGCCCTGGACCTGGCCGAGCGGTTCGACGCGTCGGTCCACGCCCTCTACGTCGTCGACGCGGGCGAGGTGGCGGCCTCGCCCGACGAGGTCAGGGACGACCTCGAGCGGGCGCTCGCGACCGCGGGCGGGCGGGCGCTGACGTTCGTCCGCGAGACGGCAGACGAGACGGCCGAGAAGGGCGACGTCGTCACGGCGGTCCGCGAGGGCGACCCCGTCGACGAGATCTGCCAGTACGCCACCGACCAGGACGCCGACGTTATCGTCACGGGCACGCGCGGGCGCCACGACGACCACGGATTTTTGCTGGGGAGCGTCGCCGAGGGCGTCGTCCGGCGGTCCGGCCCGCCTGTGATGACCGTTCGGCAGCTGGAGGGCGCCGCCGCAGAGGAGTGAGGAGTCTCCCGCATCGACCGTCATTCCGAGCCTTCATTGCCACCGCGCCGTTCGTCGGCGTATGGACGACTGGCTCATCGACGACGAGCGGCTCTCTATCGAGCGGAAGTCGATCCTCCCCGGCGCGGGCTTTTTCACGCCCGACTCGGTCGAGGAAGAGGAAGCGGAACGCGAAGCGGCGGAGTCCCTGACCGACGCGGGCGTCGTGGTCATCGCCGACCCCGATTCGGACGGCCTGGCCTGCGTCGCGCTGGTGCGCGAGGCATTCGGCGAGGGACAACTCGTCCCCGCCGGGCCACACGAGATCGAGGAGAGCCTGGAGTGGGCCGCCGAGTACGCCGAACCCGACGCGACGGTCGTGGTCTGCGATCTGTGCCCCGACAGCGAGTACGACGTCGCAGCGCTGCCGGACCTAGTCGAGCGCGTCGAGGACGTGCGCTGGTACGACCACCACCAGTGGGACCCCGAACTGGCCGACTTCGTCGACGACCAGGGCGTCGAGCGCGTCGTCGGCGACTCCGACGAGGTGTGCACCGCCGATGTCGTGCTCGCCGAACTGGACCACGACTTCAGCGAGCAGTTCGCCGAACTCGCCGCCGTCACCCGAGACCACGACCTGTGGATCCGCGAAGACGAGCGCAGCGACGACCTGGCCGACCTCTCGTACTGGTCCGAACCCGAGGAGTACATCGAGGCCGTCCTCGAACACGGTCCGGACCTCTCCGAGGAGATCCACGAGTTCCTCGCCGAGAAGCGCGTCGAGAAGGAAGCCCTCATCGAGAAGGCCGTCCAGCGCGCCGAACTCCGCGACGTCGGCGAGTGGACCGTCGGCGTCACCTACGGCCGCTGCTCCCAGAACGAGGTCGCCGAGGCGCTCCGCGAGCAGGGCGCCGACGCCGCCGTCATCGTCAAGCCCGCCGGCTCCGCCTCCATCCGCGGGACGGAGAACTTCGAGCGCGCCCACGAAGTCGCCGGACAGGTCAACGGCGGCGGCCACCCGCGCGCCGCCGGCTGCAAGCCCGACATCTACGACGACATGCTGGACTACGCCCACCACTGGTCGACCCGTGGTGCAGTGGCGAAACAGGCGATAGTCGACGCCTTCCTTCGGCTCGAACCCGAGGATAGCGAGGGCGAGTGAAACGAGCCCTCGAAAAGGCGAGCGGTGAAAACCGCGAGCCAGACGAAGACGTCGACACCGAGCGGTAACCAGCGAGCGTCCTGCGTGTGACGTCGTGGGGCGGCGGCGCTGGCCCGGGCCGATCCCCAATTTAATGAACGTCGTTAGCGATGAAATAATAATTATAAACACCCGTAAACGACGGAACGTACCGCTCCGAAGAGCGGTCGAGAACACATGACACCGAACCGATGTTCTGACGGGGACGGGGAGAACGGGGAATCGTCAGACGGGCGTTCGCGGCGGGATCTGCTCAAAACCGCCGGGGCGAGCGTCGTCGGCGCTGTCGGACTCAACGCAGTGACGAGTCCGGGGGCCGCCGACACCGACGAGATACGCGAACTGGACCTGCGGGACGGCGTGCCACCGGTAACGGACGCGCCACAGGGAGAGGACGAGGTCGTTTTCAACGTCCACGGCTACTCGGCCTCGTCGCTCAGTGTCAGCGAGGCCCGGCGACTACAGGGAACCCTGCGTGAGGCCGGCAACACAGAGACGGTCACGGCGGTGACCTGGGACGACAGCGGGGGACCATTCGGCGCGCTGTCGAACGCTCGCGACCAGGGCGGCGTCTTCGCCGACTGGATGGCCGCGTACCTGGAGGAGAATCCCAAAACGACGATCCGGGTCCTGGGGCACTCGATGGGGGGCATCGTCACGTTCGAGTTCCTGGCCGGCGCGGACGGCCGATTCACTGTCGCCAACGCCGACTCGATCGGATCGTACGTGGCCTCGGACGCACCCTGCGACGGGTCGGAGTACCACGACGCCATCGACGCTGCTGCGAAGTCCGTCGGGAACTACTACTCGACGAACGACGGTATCGCCCGCCTCGGCGGCGGGCCTGCGAGCTGTTCGTCGGGAGCGCTGCCGTCGAACTACGCCGACGTGGACGTGAGCGATTCTGTGTCGGGTCACACGACCTACAAGACGAGCAGCGGGTGCGTGCAGGCGATCGTCGACAACTACGTCTCCGGGGTCGACAGGGGGAACGGCGGGACGTCCACGGAGACGGCGACCGAAACGACGTCACCGACGGAGACAGAGACCGGGTCGTCGAGCGAGACGCCTTCCGAACCGCCCACGGACACCGAGCCCATCATCGACACGTTCGACGTTTCGGAGGAGAGATTCGGCAACGACCCCGACGTCGAGTGGACCGTCTCGGTCGAGGGTGGTGACCTCGCGACGGTCGAATCCACGCTCCTCAGCTACTCGGGCCGGACGCTCGACAGCGCCGCCAGCGACGTCTCGGGCTCAACGGCCGAGGGCCGCCACGAACTCGACACGTTCTCCTGGTGGAAAGACACCGTCGAACTGACCGTCACCGACGAGGCGGGCAACAGCGTGACCGAGCGGGCGCCGGCGCCATAGCGCCGGTTCGTCCGACTGGTCCGCCGGCGAAGACGTCGGGTTCGCTACCGAACCGCGGGATGACGTCGTCGTCCCGGACTCGTCGCCCCGATCGTCGATACCGCTGTGCGACTGGTTCGCACCACGAGACCGGCCCCGATCGGGGGCGGGGGGCGTAGCGATTCTCGTTGCCCGGCACGCAAAACGGCGCACGCGTCGACGGCGAGCGGTGCCGGGTGGGGTGCCGGTGATCGCTCGCGACAGTAGGATATCACAACCGTCTTAATCGCGGTGGAGCACCGTGAGGGCACTGACCACGATGGCCGCTGCCAGGACGATTCGATCGGACGAACTGGACGACCTCCTGGAACTGTACCAGATGCTCAATCCCGAGGATCCGGTCCTCGCCCGGGACGAGGCGTTGTGGGGTCAGTGGGAGGAGATGCTGGCCGACGACTCGCTCGACGTCGTCGTCGTCGAACACGACGACCGGCTGGTCTCGTCGTGCGTGCTTTCGGTAACGCCGAATCTAACCCGGAACGCGAGGCCGTTCGCCGTTATCGAGAACGTGGTGACCCACGAGGAGTTCCGGGGTGAGGGATTCGGTAAACTGTGCGTCGAGGCGGCCGTCGACCGTGCCGAGGCGCGCGACTGTTACAAGGTCATGCTGCTGACCGGAACGGAGGCGGAGTGGAAGTTACAGTTCTACGAGAGCTGCGGCTTCGACCGCGAGGCGAAGACCGGGTTCGTGCGCGACTTGCGAGACGAGTGACCCCAGCGGTCCGGCAGAGCGGAGGTGGCGGCGACGTTCAGCGTAGATCCGCCTGCTTTCTTGCGATTCTGGTACCGTATGCAGTCCGGAACGATTCTGGTGGGGAGGTGGTAAGTGACAGAATAACAAGGGACATCCAGCGTGTTGGACGGAGTGACGCGGGGGCAGTCGCCGGTGAGATGGGATTCCTCACCACGACGACGAGGGGTCGAGCGCGAACGCACCCCCGGACCTTCCAACCATGAAACTGGCACTCATCGGCTTCGGGCAGGCAGGCGGAAAGATCGTCGACCGATTCGTCGAGTACGAGCAGCGAACGGGGGTGGACGTCTTCACAGACCCCGTCGCGGTCAACACCGCGTCGGTCGACCTCCAGGGGCTGGAGCACGTCCCCGAGGACAGCCGGGTCCTGATCGGGCAGTCGCGCGTGAAGGGCCACGGCGTCGGCGCGGACAACGAACTCGGCGCCGAGATCGCCGAGGCGGACATCGACGAGATACAGAGCGCCCTCGACGATATTCCGGTCCACGAGGTGGACGCGTTCCTCGTCGTGGCCGGCCTGGGCGGTGGCACTGGCAGCGGCGGCGCGCCGGTGCTGGCCAAGCATCTCAAGCACATCTACACCGAACCGGTGTACGGCCTGGGTATCCTGCCCGGACGAGACGAGGGTGGCATCTACACCCTCAACGCCGCGCGTTCGTTCCAGACGTTCGTTCGCGAGGTGGACAACCTCCTCGTGTTCGACAACGACGCCTGGCGGACGACGGGCGAGTCGATGCGCGACGGCTTCGAGGCGATAAACGAGGAGATAGCCACCCGCTTCGGGATGCTGTTCGCGGCGGGCGAGGTCGACGGCAACGCCGAAGTCGCCGAGAGCGTCGTCGACTCCTCAGAGATTATCAACACCCTCTCGAGCGGCGGCGTCTCGACGGTTGGCTACGCCGCCGAGGACGTCGACCGGTCGGGCGACGGAGGATTCCTGTCGCGCGTGGGCGGGAATCGCGGTCGCGGCGACGGGAGGAGCGGCACGGGCGACGGCCTCGACAGCGCCAACACGACCAACCGCATCACTGCGCTGGTCCGCAAGGCCGCGCTCGGTCGGCTCACGCTCCCCTGCGATATACAGGGCGCGGAGAAGTCCCTCGTCGTCGTCGGCGGTCCGACGGAGCACCTCGACCGGAAGGGCATCGAGCGGGGCCGCCAGTGGCTCGAAGAAGAGACCGGGTCGATGGAGGTCCGCGGCGGCGACTACCCCCTCCCGTCGTCGGGTAGCGTGGCGAGCCTGGTGTTACTCTCTGGCGTCCACAACGTCCCCCGGTTCAAGGAACTCCAGCAAGTCGCCATCGAGGCACAGGACAACATCGCACAGCGCGACGCACGGCGCGAGGACAACCTCCAGAAACTCGTCCACGACGGCGCCGAAGAACTCACGTCGCTGTTCTGAGCGCTCCGCCGCCTGGTCCCCCTGACGCGGTCGGTCCGGCCCTCTCCCTCGCCGACGCTGCTCTCCTCCGACCCCACCGCACCCAGCCCCTCCTCGAACCCTCACTCCTCGCCGACGACCCACTTCTCCGAGTAGGCCTCGCCGCAGGTACACACCGCGTACGAGTGGACGACGTCGCCTCGCTCGTAGATACCGCCGACCTCCTCGTTCTGTTCCTCGGCGAAGGCGAAGACGAACTTGGCGACGTGGTCGTCGTCGGACTCCCCGTCGGCGTTCGGACAGACGCCGCCGGTCAGATCGCGATCGATCTCGCCGTCGGTGCCCATCGCCCGCTTGGCCAGCGCCATCGGGTCCAGCCCGGTCGCCGACTGGAAGGCGCTGCGGCCCTGGTCGCCGTCCAGCACGAGGACCAGGCCGTCTCCGACCTGTTCGGCGTACTCCGAGAGGGCGTCGACGTTCCCGACGCTATCCTCGTGGAGGAAGAAGGCGATGTCCTCGACGCGCTCGCCGGCGAGAAACTCCTCGCGTTTGCTCATACCGGAGAGAAACACGGACGCGGTGAAAAGTTTCGCGACTCGGGCGGGCGCGTGCGACGGGAGGCTGGTCGGAGGGTGTCGAGTGGACCGGTCAGAGCGTGACGTCGAGAATCCCGCCGTCGTCGCCGTCGCCACCGTCGTCGGTCCCAGTCGCGGTGTCCGTCTCGGTCGGCGTCTCCGTCGCCGTCGACGTCGGCGACCCGGATCCGGGTTCGGTCTCGTCGTCACCGCCGGAGAGGATGTCGCCGTCGTCGGTCGCCGTCGAGTCGTCGTTCGTCGGCGTCGGCGTTGACTCGTCGCCATCGGCGTCGCTGGAGTCGTCGCCGTCACTGGCGCTGGCGTTCTCGGCACTGCCGGTCGGATACTCGTCCTTGTTGCCGAACATGTCGGTCTCGATCTCGTGGGTCACGCTGTCGAGAGGGACGCGGATATCACCGGCGCCGGCCGCCGAGAGGTCGAAACGGGCGTAGAACTGGATCTCCAGGTCGGTGACCTGGTTCCGTTCGAGGTGGGAGACCCACCACTCGTCGAGGAGGCCGTTGTCGATGACCGTCGTCGCCTCGATGGTCCGCGTCTCGCCCGGCGGAATGGTGACCGCGCTGTCGGTCGACCCCTCGCCGACGGCGAGGTCGTTCATCGTGACGTCGTAGCCGATGGCGGAGGCGCTGATGGGGTAGTCCTTCGGGTTGTAGAGGGTGAAGGCCATCACGATGGGCGTCTCCTCCTCGGTCACCTCGCCCCACTCGCCCTCGGTCTCGTTGAGGTAGAGGACCGGGTCGCTCACGAGGGGCTGGTTCGCGTCGATAGGCTGGGTCTCCGTGGAGTCGAACGACGAACTGATGTCAGTCTCTATCTCGCGCTCGACGGAGGGCGCGCCGAAGGACTGGCCGACCATCGAGGAATGGACGTCGGCGTCGACGGTCAGCGCCGTCGACTCCCCGTTCTGGAGGTGGCTGACCCACCACGCCGGGATCCGGTCGTTGTGGAGGCGCGAGGTGACGTCGACGGTGGAGTTGCCCGTCTCGACGCCGACGCCCGCCTTGGTGCCAGTGGCCATCGTGATGCCGTTCATCTCGACGGCGTAGTCGACGGTCGTCCCGCCGAGTTGCACGCCGACGGGGTTGGGGTTGTCCACGACGATGTCGGTGTGGACGTCGGTGGTCGTCTCGTTCACGTCGCCGAAGTGGTTCTCGATGCCGGCGACGCTCGGCGCCCCGAGAATCCCCGTGGCCGCGCCGGCCGCGCCGACGGCGACGAGCAGTCCGATGCCCACCGCGACGACGCGAAGTTTGCTGCCCAGCAGCATCGCGGCGAACCGTCCAAGTGCCATGAGAGAGGTGTCTCCCGCGAGCGGGCCTTAGCCTTGCGGCTTGGAAACAGTCGACCGAACGACAGATGTGGCGGGGCGTCGACCGACCCGTATGCGCGAGACGTACGACAAGCTCGTTCGCGACGATATTCCCGAGGTGATCAGGACCGACGGCGACGAGCCGATGACCCACGTCGTCGAGGGCGAGGAGTACCGCGAGCGTCTCCACGACAAACTCGACGAGGAGGTCGCGGAGTTCCACGAGAGCGGCGACGTCGTAGAACTGGCGGACGTGCTGGCGGTGGTCGACGCGCTCGCCGCGGCGTACGGCTCGTCGTCGACCGAACTCGACGATATCCGTCGAGCGAAAGCGGCCGAACGCGGTGAGTTCGAGGCAGGGGTCGTTCTCGAATCGGTTCGTCGGTCGTCGGAGAGTCCCGGACGTGACGACAACGGCGGACCGTGGTGATCAACTGCACGCCGATCGAGTTCGATAAGACGCCGCCATCGCGCCAGTGAACGCCGGACAGCAACCCAATAGTTAGATATCCGACAATATATGGTCACGGAGCCCCAACTGCCACCCGCAATGTCCACGAACACTGACAACCACATCGGCTGGTTCGGCTGGTTCTCGCTCCTCGGATTCATCGTCCTGGGGCTGCTGGCCATCGGTGAATCGATGGCGGCCCTGGAGTGGCCGCTCACCGTCGGGCTGACGGCCGCCCTCGCCATTCTCGCCGGCATCGGCGCCATCGCGCTCTGGATGGGCAACGACCCGACCGCGAGAGACCGGGCGGCAGAGGCACAGCGCCGGTGACCAGGGAATCGAGTCCTTCGTCGCGCGCTATTTTCTTCGAGTGTTCGGGTACGACCAGTGTAGTACGTGTGGTGAGCGATCGGTGGAGTCGATGGTTCCGGTGTGAACGCGACGTCAAACACGTCGAAAGCCCTCGGCACGCTGAACTCGCGCGGACCGCACTGCGCTCCTCGTTGCACTGTCGTTCGAAAGGCGCTGCGCGCCTTTCGTGATGACGAGAGAGCTTCGCTCTCTCGAACCACGGTGCTTGTGGGTCCGTGCTTCGTTCACCGTGCCTCGCCCTTTCATTCCACCAGGAGAGCAAGCTCTCCTGAGCCCTGGCTCGCTTCGCTCGCCAGGACACTCCACCAGGAGAGCAAGCTCTCCTGAGCCCTGGCTCGCTTCGCTCGCCAGGACACCAGGACCAGCCTTACTCGCGCGGCCTCCGGCACGCGCTCGCGATTAGCTCCACCACTCCTCCCCGGTCGCGCCTTGCTCACGGCTGGCGCCGTTCGCAGTGAGGTGGCGCTGACGCGCCACCCTCGCGGCGCGACACGCTTCCTGACCGCGCAGTGAGGTGGCGCTGACGCGCCACCCTCGCGGCGCGACACGCTTCCTGACCGCACCACTCGGCCGGGAGCGCGTTTCATCGCGCGACCCACCGAAAGACTCGGCACACCTCGTCTTTCGAGCCCACACTCGCTTCGCTCGCGTGGAAGGGGGAGGGCAGGGCTGCGGTGCTGTGCTGGCCTGGGGTCCTGCCGAGCGTAGCGAGGCAGGGCTCGTCAGAGCTTGCTCTGACGGTGGACTGAAAGGGCGAGGCGGGATCGGGGAAGCCCGACGAAGCAAGCACCGCAGCGAAGTCGTTCGAAAGGCGCTTCGCGCCTTTCGTGATGACGAGAGAGCGAAGCTCTCTCGAACCACGAGGAGCGCAGCGAGTCGCGCGAGCCGAGCACGCCGAGGGCTTTCTGGTTCTTGCTGTGTCCGTTTCTTCTAAATTCGGATCCCGTAGATCCACTGTTCCCTGCACACAGGTACCGAGCAAACAGATCGGCACGAAGTCCCGGAAACGAGACGGCCAGCGGCACTCGAAGCTCAGATCGCGAGGAACTGGGTGACGAGCAACTTCGTCATGATCGAGATGACGGCGCCGATCCAGGCCAGCAGGACGAAGTGGATGTAGGTGTTGAGCTTGTGGCCGCCGTCGACGGTCCGGATCATCAGGGCCGAGAGCATCGCGCCGAACATGATGATGACGACCAGCAGGAACTCGATGAGGGGGATGTTGTACACCTCGGTGTGGATGAGCGACCCGGCGTCGAAGTTGGCAGTGGAGTCGAGGCCCAGCGTCATCTCCGAGAGGATGTTGACGACCTGGAGGCCGATGAAAAAGGCGAACGTCGAGGCGGCGGTGATACCGTAGAGGAGCCCGACGAGCTGGACCGTCGCCTGCTGGCGCTGCTTGCGGAGTTGCTGGACCTCGCTCATGTTCTCGGCGATGAGTTCGCCGAGCATCTTGGGCGAGCCACCCATCGAGCGCCCGACGAGGTACATCTCCGAGAACGTCTGGATGAGGTATGACCGACAGTCGGCGGTGAAGTACCGCCACGCACCTTCGGGCTCGATCCGCATGTTGAGTCGCTTGTAGAGGTGGTCGAGGTTCTCCGTCAGCGGGCCGAAGTCCTTCTTCCGGAGCGACTTCAGTACCTTCGACGTCGTCGACTGCTTGGCGCCCTCCGTCGCGCCGAGGGCGCGGATGAAGCTCGGGAACTCGTCGTCGCGGCCCTTGATCCGCTGTTCCTCCTGGCGGACGACGATGCCGGGGATCAACAGCGGCGTGATGGGGACGACCGGATGGAGTGGGATGGGGACGTCGTCCATGAAGAAGAAGAGGTGCTCCAGCGTCAGCGGCGAGACGCCGAACATCCCGCCGATGGAGACGAACGCGAGGACGGCACTCAGTCCCAGACCGACGTAGGTGGCCTTGTCGATACGCTCCTGGGCGGGCGAGGGGTACTTCTCGGGGTGGAACCACAGCGGGTCGTAGGGTGCCATCGACCGGATGGCGAGGTAGAAGCCCGACTGGACGAAGATGTACATCACGATGACGGCGCTGACGGTCATCGTCGGGTTCGTCCCCGTCAGGACGGGGAGGACGACGGCGAACACGAGCGCGAACGTCATCGAGAGGACCATCGACAGGTACAGGTCCTTCATCACCTCCAGGTTGTCCATGGTCCCCTCGTACACCGTCGAGTAGTTCTGGATGATCTGCTCTTGCTCGCCGATGAGGTAGTCCTCCAGCGACTGGCCGGCGCCGAGGGTGTAGGCGAGGCGGTCGAGGAAGTCAGAGACCGCGTCGGAGGGGACCTCCTTGGCGCGGCGGCGGCAGGCGTCGTCGAGGCTCTGGTTCCAGGTGTCGACCAGTTCGACGATGCGGTGCATCTCGTTGGCGAGTTCACCGTACTCCTCCTCGCGGGCGAGCGTGCGGAACACCTCCATCCGGTCGATCTTCGTCGTCGCCAGCACCGTCATGTGGGTCACCATGAGGTGGAACCGGTCGTTCAGCTGCTGGCGCCGCTGTGAGAGCAGTATCTTCGGGTATATGACGGCGGTCCCCATCGCCAGGAATCCCAGCAAGGGGATGGGGAGCCGGATCATCATCGGCAGATCGACCAGGACGGCGACGACCACCGAGAGGACGAAGAACACCCCGGAAGGGAGCAGGATGAAGAAGAGATATCGCTCCAGGGGGATGTGCATCTTCCCGTAGGAGTCGACGAGCGAGGCTATCGTCTCGGTGATCGTCGTCGGGAGTCTGTTCTCGGCCTGGCTCGACGCCATCGTCAGTCGGGTCTGGCGATGGTGAACGGGAGGCCCTCGACGCCGTCCCGCTGGAAGTTCTCGATCAGCTCGTTCACCTCGTGGTAGCCCAGGATGTTCTCCTGGATGGCCCGCTCGATGATGTTGGCGCGGAACTGCAACTCGTTGTAGATGTCCCGCGTGTCCTCGTAGCCCAGCAGCGTCGCGATCTGCTCTTCGAGGACGAAGGAGTTGTTCATCCCCTGGAAGACGATCTCGTCCTCGACGGGGTCCCAGTAGAACGCCTGCCGGGTGACGACCCCGTCCATCTCCTTCGAGTAGCCCTCGATCTCCTGGACCGAGGTGACGCGCCGCAGGACCTGGTCGCCCTGCTTGACACGGTTCTGGAACAGCGCGACGTCGGCGACGTCCATGAACGTCTCGGGGACGTTGATCGGTTCACCCGTGAAGCGCTGGATCATCGAGACGATGTCGCTCGCGTGGAAGGTCAGCATGACCGGGTGGCCGGTCTGGGCCGCCTGGAACGCCATGCGACCCTCCTCGCCACGGACCTCACCCACGATGATGTAGTCGGGACGGGACCGGAGTGCGGCGGCGACCAGGTCGAACATGTCGACGCTGGTCCCCTCGTCCTCTCCCTCCCGGGTCAGCAGTTGCTGCCAGGTGTTGTGCGGCGGCAGCACCTCGGCGGTGTCCTCCGCGGTGTATATCTTGGAGTCCTGCGGGATGAACGACATGATGGAGTTCAGCGTCGTCGTCTTCCCCGAGGCCGTCTCCCCGACGACGAACACCGTCTGTTCGTTCTCCAGACAGAGCCAGAGGTACGCCGACAGCTCCGGCGAGAGCGTCATCCACTTCGTGATCTGGAAGATGGATAGGGGGGTCTCGACGCCCTGGCGGATGGTGAGCGAGGGACCCTTCAGCGAGACGTCGTCGGAGTAGATCAGGCTCAGACGCGATCCATCAGGTAAGGTCGAGTCGACGATGGGGTCGGAGTCGGAGACGGGGTCGCCGATGCGTTCGCCCATGTTCCGGAGCCACTGGTCGAAGGCCTGGTCGCTGGGCCACTCGACGGTGGTCTCGAGCATCCCGTACACCTCGTGGTCGACGTGGCACTCCTGGCGCCCGATGACGTGGATGTCCTCGTTCGCCGGGTCGCGCATCACCGGTTCGAGCGGGCCGAGGCCGACGATGTCACGGTTGAGCCGGTAGAGGATGTTCTCGTAGGTTCGCTCGTCGACCTCCACCTTGCCGACGGCGCCCAGGTTGGCCATCCGGGTGAGGACGCCGCTGTTGCCGCTCTCGTCGCGGACTTTCGTCGAGTCCTGAAGCAGTTCCTCGATGCGGTCGTCGTACTCGGCCTCGCTCTGGGGGGCCGCCTTCGTCACCGACTTCTCCAGGAGCTTGTTGCGGACCTTCTGGAAGACGACCTGTTCGTCCTGGTCCAGCTCCGGCTCGATGGCGTAGTACTTCATCTCCTGGCCCAGGTCGCCGTAGATGTGGCAGTAGATCGGGCCACCGACCGGATAGAGGACGTTCGGCCGGTGGGACTCGTACTTGCTGTCGGCCTCCTCGATGTACTTGGGGAACTCGCCGGTGATCTGTTTGAACTTCTTGAGGTGGTCACGCAGGTGCGGGCGCCGCGCGGCCACCTGCCGCAGTTCGTCCGACGGTTTCGGACGACCGTGGTCCGTCATCAGGCCACACTCCGTGATTCGATGACGATGCCGGTCCCCGAGCGAACGGAGTACCCGACGCTGTCTCCGACCTGTTCGCCCATGCCGGCGAAGCGCTTGACGCTGATCTGCCGGCGAACGTCGTTGCCCACCTCCACCATCTCCAGTTCGAGGAAGACGTCGGCGATGGCCCGGAACGGCCCGATGGCCTCTTCGGCCAGCGTCGACGGGTCGACGGTCAGCATCACGCACTTGCCCCGCGAGATGATGTCCCTGAAAAAGGAGATGATCTCCAGGGCCGCCTGGCGCTCGTCGTTCTGGCGCACGAGCGCCTCGAACTTGGGGTCGTTCCGGAGGATGGAGTCGAACGTGTCCACGATGATAACGTCCGACTCCCACATCACCTTCGCCTCCATCAGCCGCTTGAGCAGTTGCTTCCGTTCGCCCTCTTCCTCGTTGCCCGAGAACGTGTTCCCGTCGCCGATGTCGGCGTGGAGGAAGAGCAGGTTCTCGTTGAGGACGTGGTCGACGACGTCGTAGGACAGCGAGTGCATCTGGTCGAGGAAGCTCCCGACGGTCAGCTCCGTCGAGAGCATGGTGACGTCGTTGCCCTCCTCGCAGAGGCCGTAGGCGAACCGCTGGCTGATAGCGGACTTCCCGGCCCCGTAGTCACCCTCGACGAGGATGATGCTCCCCGGCGGGATGCCGCCGCCGAGTTCGGCGTTCAGTCGGTCGTGCTCGTCCAGTCCGAGCGAGAACAGATCGTTGCGTGCGACACTCATGTTCGGAATTTAAACACCTCCTCGTCCGCGTTGACGATCAGCTTGACCCGGTGGTCGCCGCTGTCGAGCGGGTGGTCGATGTCGAGTCGAACCACGCCACCGGGGCGCCACCGGACGCCGTCCTCGAGCAGCGTTGCCTCGGCGTCCGTCTCGAAGACACCGTCGACGAACAGGTCGATCCGGTCGGCCCGCGCCGGTAACGTCTCCGAACCGGTGTTTTTCACGTGGAGCGTGATGTTGCCGGTCGCGCTGTCGTAGACGGCGTCGCTGCCGGCGTCGGAGATGATCTCGACGTCGGTCCGGACGTTCTCCGAGACGTCCAGCCCCTGGTCGGATATCGCCTGGCCGAGTCGCCCGACCGTGTCGGTGAACACGCCGGCGACGCTGGCGGCGATGACCATGCTCGCGATGAACAGGATCAGGTGCGAGGCGGAGACGCTCGCCACGTCAGGCCACCTCCGTGGACCGCGTCGCGGACACGCCGGGCCCGGTGACCAGCTTCACCCGGCCCGGGTCGCTGTCGAGGCTGGTTACGGTGATCGCCAGGGTCTCCTGGGGGAGCCAGAGGTTCGTCGCACCGTCCCCGTCGACCGACGTGGCGTACCCGCTGACGTAGGCGTTGTCCGCCAGCAGATCGACGTCGTCGACCGCCAGTTCGGTCGACCCGGTGTTGTTCGCGCGGACCGTGAGCTCGCCGGCCCCGCCGTCCCAGGTCGCCGACCAGATCTCGATCTCCGTGTTCTGCTGGACCAGCGTCCGGTCGGTCCGGTCTTCCTGGGCGTCCGAGACCGTCTCGAAGCCGTTGACGGTGGCCGAGTGGAACATGCCGAAGCCGACGAACATCGCCGCGAAGATGATCGCCGCCGAGCCGCTAACGCTGAAGCCCATCGGCACCTCCACCCACGAGTTTCGACAGGGCGACCGCCTGGCCGCTGTCGTCGTCAAGCTGGCTGATGTACTGGAGACTGCGCGTGTGGTGGTCGATGGTCAGGCCGCCGTCGCCACCGCCCACGTCGTCGAAGCCGCGCAGGACTTCCTGCAGGTCGTCCGCGACGTCCTCGTTGATCCAGTCGATGGTCTCGTAGTAGTCGATGGCGCGGGCGGCCTCGCGGTGGCCGGCCTGCTGGAGCAGGAACTCCAGCCACTCGACCACGATGAGGTCGCTGGCGAAGCCCGACGGCAGCGTGGCGAGGTACGGCTTCCCGCCGTCCGTGGCGGCCGAGTCCCCCGGAGTCTCCGCTTCGGCCGACTCGGGCTCCGGCTCCTCGGCGGGCTCGACCGGCTGTTCCGGCGTGCTCTCCTGTGCCGACGACGATTCATCCACCGTTTCCGCCGCCGGTTCGTCGTCGACGACGTCGTCGAACTCCTCCTCCTCGAACAGTTCGTCGCCTTCCAGGCCGTCGACGTCGTCGTCGCTCTGGTCCTCGAAGTCGTCGTCTTCGAACAGCTCGTCGCCCTCGAGGCCATCGTCGAAGTCGTCGTCACCCTCGTCGTCGGGGGCTTCGCCGTCTGCCCACTCGGCGTCGCCGGAGTCGTACTCGTCCTTGAGCTCCTGGAACGACTTCCCGCCGTCGCCACCGCCGTCCCCGCCGTCGAGGTCGTCTTCGTCGTCGAAGTCGTCCTCGAACCCCTCGTCGAAGGTGCCGCCGTCGTCCTCGAAGGCGTCGTCGCCGCCGTCGTCGCCGAACATGTCGTCGACGCTGTCGCCGGCGTCGGCGTCGTCCTCGACCAGGTCCTCGTCGAAGAAGCCCTCGGCGTCGGCGTTAGCGATGCCGTCGTCGATGTCCTCCTCCTCGCTCCCGCCGTCGTCGTCGTCGAAGAGGCCGAAGGAGCTCTCGCCGCCCATGCCGCCGCCCATCCCGGCCTCGATGTCGTCGGCGAAGGGGTTCACGCCCCGGGTGACCATCTCGTAGATGTCCAGCAGTTTGCGCACGTTCTCCTGGACTTCGTCGACGGACTCGCTGATCTGCTCGTTCTCCGTCCGGACCGTGCTGACCGTCGAGGACAGCGACCCGACCTCGTTCTCCAGTTCGTCGAGGCGGTGTTCGAGTTCGTCGGTGTCCGCGCCGGCCGCGTCGTCCATGTCACCGAACTCGTCGCCGCCGAAGCCGTCCAGGTCGTCTCCACCCTCGTCGCCGCCGAGGCCGCCGAGGTCGCCGAAGTCGTCGTCGCCGTCCTCGGCCATCAGCCCACCGCCGTCGGCCATCTCGTCCCCGCCGGCAGCGTCGCCGTCGTCCTCGTCGGAGAGGATGGAGTCGAACATGTTCTTGATACTCATCCCGACGAGCCCGCTCGTGAGCAAGATGATAATGGCGGGCGCGATAGCGGTCCCCCCGGGGACAGCCACCTGTAGTGCCGGGACAATCGCGGTACTACTCATTATCCAGTACAATGCTACCTCCTACCCTTCAACATTCCGGCCGTCGTATCAATCCTGATAACATGCTTCCCAGATATTCATCAATTACCCCTGACACGTCTGACGGGCGGCAGACGGACAGCTTCCGGCCGCTCCGAACTCCCAGACGGGCCGAATCGCAGCGAGAAACGCGGCAGTGTCGACAGTCGCCACGTCCGACAGAATATGCAGGAGCGGTACAGCTGTGACGTGCAGTCGCCTGGCCGTATTCGCACGGGCTACAACTTGGTCGAGTCCTGGCTCGCGCTCTTGACGACCAGGTCGCCCGTGGCCGCTTCGAGCTTGAGCGAGCGGCCGTGGTCGCCGCCGACGTCCTCGCCCTCGATCGGGATCGAGAACGTCGCGAGCGTCTCCCGGACGCTGTCGAGGTTCCGGGACCCGATGGAGGAGCCGTTCTCCGAGAAGTCGAGCATGTCGCTTCCGCCAGCGACCTTCGCCGTGATGCGACGGCGGTCGGCGCCGCGGTCCTCCATCGCCTCGACGAGTACCTCGATGCCCGTGTCGGCGAACTTCGCCCGGTTCCCGTCGGTGTTCTCCGCAGTCGGCAACATGACGTGGACGAGCCCGGCGACCTCGGCCGTCCCGTCGTACAGCGCGACGCCGATACACGAGCCGAGCCCGCTGGTGGTGAGGACGGCCCCGCTGGTGGTCACCTCGAACTCCGCGATGCCGACCTTCTTCTGCTCGGTCGGCATCTCGGTGCTGCCACCGGTGGTACTCCCGTCGTATACCTTCATTATTTGAAGAGCTGTTCGGCGTCCGCCTCGGTCTCGTCTGCGCGGTCGACGTCGAGGGCCTCAAGGGCAGCCCGCAGTTCGGCCTCGTTCGGGAGCGCGTGGATCTCGCTCTGGAACTCGATCTCGTCGGTCTTCATCGTCGACTCGATGATGAACGCGTGCTCCTGGTGCTGGCCGACCTGGGCCGCGAGCGGGTCGACGATGGCCCGACCCATGTCGTGGACCAGTTCCGGGGGCGTGTGTTCGACTGACGTCTGGAGGACGTTGGCCCAGCCGTCGACGAACCCACTGGTCATGATGTTTCCTAGTTCTTCGATGGCCGACTTGTGTGCTTCGGTGAGTTCCGTCCCCTCGGCGTCGGTCGGCATGAGCGCGTCGGCGACGTTCCGCGCCGACACCTCGTCGAACAGCACCATGAGGTAGCCGCTTGGGGTCCCAGTGAACTCGACGACCGTACCGACGTACGTCTCCGTCCCGATCTGTTTGGGGACGTCCTCGATGGCCGCGAAGCTGATCTGGGTGACCTCCGCCGTCGTTTCGATGCCGGTCATCATCTCCACGTTCTGGGCGGCCTTCTCCGTTCCCTGCGTGGTCATGTCGTTGAACACTTCGAGCTTGTCCACGGGGATTGCGTCTTGGCCAGGGTCACCGAGTTCGCTCATCAGGCCCGCCAGCGGGTCGTACTCCGGCAACATGTAGATGTAGAAGCTCACCGACTCCCCGACCCACTCGATGGACGATTTGAACACGAAGATCTGTTCGTCCTCCTCGTTCGCGGGAGGCTCGGGGAGGACGTCGGCACCAGTCCGTTCGATGTACTGGGGCGGACTGTGGTCGATGGTCGCCTCCAGGTAGTCGGCCCAGCCGTCGATGAACCCACTCATCATGATGTTGCCGATCTCCGCGACGCCGCTCCTGGCCATCTCGCCGTCGGCGCCGCCGGGAACGAGTGCCTCGATCAGCGTCCCGACCGAACCGGACTCGAACACCAGCACCGTCTGGCCCTGCAGCGCGCCGTCGAAGTCGAACTGGACGCCGACGAACTCGTCGTCTCCCAGTTCCTCGCCGACGTCGGCGCGGCTCATCAGCGTGATCTTCGTGATGTCCACGACGGCGTCGATGCCGGTCAACTGCGACAGCGACTCGGTCGCCTGCGTGGCCCCCTCGTGTGCGAGCTGGTTGAACGTCCCCAGCGATTGAATGTCGACTCTCATCTCACGAAGGGACGACGTCCTCGATGGCCTCGATCACGCTGGGTTTCTGGAAGGGCTTGGTGATGTAGCCGTCGGCGCCGGCCCGGACCGCCTCTTTCATCTTCTCTTCCTGCCCGACGCTCGTGCACATGATGACGTTGGCGTCTGGGTTGGAACTCTTGATGTCGTCGGTGGCCTCGATGCCGTCACGGATGGGCATCACGATGTCCATCATCACGAGGTCCGGGGCCTGTTCTTTGTACACCTCGACGGCCTCGACGCCGTTCTCGACCTCTCCGACGATGGTGTGGTCCTCTTCGAGAATCTCCCGGAGGAGATTGCGCATAAACTCCGAATCGTCCGCGATCAGTACCTCTGGCATGCCTATCACTAATCGGATACCGTGATCATCCAGATAAACTCTTCCTCTAAATTATCGGTGCTGATATTCGATCGACGGCGCCGTCGAACCGGCGGCACCAGGCCCACTCAGAACAGCGGGACCGCTGCCGACAGTTCCCGGGCGATGCCGAGCGCGTACGGGCCGTACTGGAAGTACTCGACCCCCGCCAGGAAGAGGAAGGCCGTCGTCGCGCCTGCGGTGACGCCCAGGACAGTCGCTACCCACCCGCTCTGAACCCGCTCCGGCACGAGTGCCCGACCGCCTACCGTCAGCGCGAGGAGACCAGCTGCCCCCAGGTCTACGAGCGCGTGGAATTGCATCGCTTCACCGACGGCGACGTCCAGGAACGCGAGGACCGCCACGATCACCGCGGTGCCGCCGACGACCGTCACCACGTACGTCCCACCGACCCGTTTCGGCGCCTGGGTCACCGCTTCGTGGACCGGCGGAAGCCTGACGACGCCGTACAGCCCGAACGGCAGCGCGTAGACGATGTACCGGACCGTTATCATCGAGTAGAGCGGCAACCGGGACAGGTAGATGACCGTCAGTAACACGCCGAGCGCGACGACGAGCAGGTCCGTCTGCCGGCGCGGCGAGAGCGTCCAGGGCAGCGGAATCCTGCGTTCCCGGGACCGGTCCACGACGGACCGATAGACCACCGCGGGGAGCGCGAGGAGGCCACCGAGGAGGGGCGCGCTCTCGAGGACCGTGAGGTCGATCATCTCGTGGTGGTTTATCCAGTGCCTAAGTCCGGGGATCCGACCGCTTCGACCGAAGACGTGCCAGAGGCGGTCCGGTTCCGACAGGACCGCGAGGCCGGATTCGACCGTCAACACGACGAATCCGAGGATGAAACCGATGTTGTCGACGGCGCCCTGGAAGGGGCCGAGCAACGGCGCGAGCAGCGGGGCGAGAACGCTGAGTGGGTTCCCGCCATCGCCGCCCGAACTGTCGCCACCACCGCCTGACCCGGCGCCGTCGCCGGAGCCACTACTGCCCCCTGCCTCACTCCCCCCACCTTCGCCACCTGAGCCCAGCAAATCACCGCTGCCACCACCCGATGCGCCACCCCCACTACCGGTGGAGAGCACCTCGCCCGACGGCGCCAGCTCGACGCCGCCCGACCCCTGGTTCGGCAGCATCCGCGGCGGTTCGAGCGGGTTCCCCGCGATGAGGAGGTTGGTCAGAAACATCGGCGCGAGGCCCACGATCAGTCCGCAGACGATGACGGCGAGTCGCTTCCGGTCCCTGATACCGCCGGTGAGCAGGTCGACGGTTCCGAGGGCCGCCAGTGCGAACAGACCCTCGAACGCGTGGACCCAGGCGACCAGCGAGACGAACACGTACGCGCCCGCGAGGGCGACGTAGGCTCGCCGGCCACTCGCCTGCCGACTCCGGGCGAAACAGAACACCGACCCGATCAGCAGCGTCGCGACCAGGACGTGGCGCTTGGGTATCGACGCCCAGAAGCCGATCGGGAACGCCAGGACCACGGCGACGCCGGCGGCGACGGCCACGCGCCGGTGGTGGAACACCCCGACGAGTCGATAGAACAGGACGCCACCGAACGCGGCAGCGAGCAGCGTGCTCAGCTGAAGCGCGACCAGGTGGAGCAGGTCCGGGTGCAGCGGCGTGGGTGAGAGCGCGTTCACGGCGAACGCCGCGATGGCGACGCCGACACCGACCACACGGACCCACGACCTGTCGAGAAGCGTCGCGACCTGGCGAGCGAGCGCCAGGAGGGAGAGACTCCAGGCGGCGGCCAGGGCGAGGTGCAGCGGTGCCAGCACCGTGGCGGCCTGGAGCCCCCAGACCACTGGCAGCGCCAGGAACACCTGGCCGTAGTTCCGGCCGTAGAGCCGACCGCCTGACTCGTGTAAACCGGGCTGGGAGCCGAGCGTCAGCGAGTACTGGATCTCCGTGATCGCCAGGCGACCGTCGGCGACGTTGAGCAGGGCGTTCGCGATGGCATAGGAGTCCGAGATGAAGAAGCCGACCCGCCAGGTGAGCCCGAGGGCGACGACCATCCCGAGCCAGAGCGCCAGCCCGGTCCGGTCGCCGAAGGCGACGCGACCGACGACGTGTGCGAACGAGCGCCAGTCGCGCTCGCCCGCGAGATAGCGGTCGACTGCCGCCACGACGTCGGTCATCGTGCCACCGCCACGACGTCGATCATCGCCCCACCGCCACGCTCTCGTTCACCGAGACGACCGTCTCGTCGACCTCGAAGCTCTGGACCCGGACCGTGACCCTCGCGTCGTAGCGGTCCGCCGCAACGTCGTCGGGGTCGAACGCCTGGTCGACCCCCCGGACCGTGACCGTCTGGCCGTCCCGGTTAGTGAGTGATTTCGTCGCCGCCTCGTCGACGTCCAGCGCCGGCACCTCGACCCGGTAGACGAGTCTGGGGTCGCCGTCGACGCCGTTGACGCGAATACGAATGTCGGGGATCCGGAGGTACTGTACACCCGTGCCGAACCGGCCGTCGTCGATTCGCAGACGCTCGCTGGGTAGCGAAACTACCGAAACTTCCGCCGTCCCGTCGCCCACGACGGCCGACGTCGTCCCGGCCGTAGTGACGGTGGCCACGCCGTCGCTCCCGAGCCCGGCGCTCGACGCGACGAGCGTCAGGAGGATAACTCCGACCACGCCCCACTCCAGGCTCCGCAAACTCGCCATCTTGTCAGAGGGTACCCGGAGACGCGCTAAAAGGTTCGGCCCCAATTCTCAGCGTTGAACACCGCCGTCCTCCCCGACTGCCGCGAGGAGGTCGGCGATGGAGTCGTCCGGCGAGAGCCCCTCGGTCTGGACGAGCGTCTGGATACTCGAGGGCGGATACGTGACGGGGACGTTGGACTCGCTGAGGAGGATGCCGAGTACCTCCTCGACCGGCGTGTCGGCGTCGATCTGGCGCGCGTACCACAGCATCAGGCTCTCGAAGACGGTGACGATGTCGTTCGAGACCATCTGCTGCTGGCTCACCGTCCCGTCGAATTTCGCCGTGACGTCGAAGCCGTACTGCGAGTTGGTGTCCTCGAGGTTCTCGTGGAGCCACTGGTGGACCGAGGTGTCGGTGAACTGCGGCTCTGCCCGGGGCTGTTCTCGCGACCGCTCGGGCGACTGGTCGGACTGGGAGACCGACGCCGTCGAATCGGTCCGGACGTTCGGGGAGACGACGTACCGGCCGTCGTCGATCTGCTCGACGTGCTCGTCGTCGTCGATGTCGAGCTCTTCGGGGGAGAGGATGCGGCCATCCTCCGGGTTCGGTTTGTCCTCCCCTGATGCCATGCCTTACCGTGTGTGATACACCGCTATAATTCCGTCGCCCGTTCGAGCGTGCTACGGCTGGCACTCTCGGGTGACGTGAAAAAACGGAAAAGCTGCGTCGACAGTTTACAGCGCGACCGTGGACTTGCCGGAGAGCGTCTCGGGTGCGGTGATCGTGACAGTCGTCGTACCACCGGACTGCGTGTTGAGCTTGATGGTGACCGTTTCACCTTCGCTGATTCCGACATTTTGAGTCGTGCCATCTTCCTCAGCAGAGATGTCTGCTGCGTTAAACGTCAAAGTGGCACGGTCCGCCGGATCATTAAGCACGTTACTATCGGTAATGGAACTGTCGTCGTCCTGGAACACACCGGTGTTGAAACTCGTGCTGTTTGCCGCACCTTTGTACGTTAGATCAGCCGTTGCTGACTCGTCGACCCACTGGGCGATCGTCGTTTCTAAGTCGACGTTATCGGCACCAGGAGCACGCTTGACGGTAACGGTGACCTGATTGAGAACTGGCTCGCTACCAGCAGCATCAACAGTACCGACCGTACTCACGACCTGCAGCCGGTCAGTGACCTGTGAACTTGACTGCTGGCCTGTTTCTTCTGCGCTACTCTGGAGGAAGCCGGCGGTATTGATGAGGACGCCCGCGGCGATCGCGGCGACCAGCACCATCGCGATGAACACGATAAGGGTGCCGATACCGACCTGACCTCGGTCTTCGTTGTTTGCGATTTTCTCGAACATGGTTATCTCGTATGCGTCCGGGGCGCGATGCCGTCCGGACTCTGCTATCAACTCTCTACTTTCCCCTAATAAGGGTATCTGGCCAGTTATTGAGGATGATAACACATAGTGGTGGTATCCAACTTTGGATCAGCGAGCGATAACGGACAATAGAGCACCTCAACCAACCATCTCGAATTGGCTGGTTCTGCCGTTCCGAAGATCGATATCTGAGAAGGGAGCGGGTTGTCTGGCTGTGCCAGGTCGGGACGGTTCGGTCGGCGAGAGTCAATCGTACGTGACGAGACTGTACATCACGAAGAGGTACCCGAAGGTCGTGAGCCCGCTGTTGACGAACAGCAGGGATCGGGCCCCGTCGAAGTCGGTGATGAACGCACTGATCATGGTCGCGGCCGCCCCGGCGACGGCCAGTGAGAAGCCCAGCGAGAGGTGCAACATCGCGCGGCGAGACGTCTGGACGTAGGCCCGCATCGCCATCCCCACCATCGTGAGGCCCGCCACGACGAAGACGAGCGTGGATATCGCGTAGAGCGTTTCTATCATCGGCATTGAATAGTTGGTTTCGAACTACCAGTATTAAATCCACCCTCGAAAATATCCTACGTGATAATCGGAAACGGGGTTTCGTTCGGGCGGGTCGAGAACTCACCCGGCACAGGTGGGACGACCTGGCCGACGCGATTGAGATCTACTGTAGTTCGCGCGTGTGCGCGTGAGAAGGGGGATAAGGGGTAGAACAAGGGGTAGATGAGAGGGAAGCGGTACGAGGTGGAGATCCTGGAGAGTGCCAGCCTACCCGAAGCGTCCGACACGGGTGCCGTGACCGGCTACTTAGCTCTCGGAGAGAGTCCGCCAGGCCTCGTCGAGCTTGTTCGTCACTTCCGTCCGTTCCTCGATGTGGACCGTCAGTTCCTCGTCGAAGTCGACGCGGACCTCCTCGACGTTTCGTCGGTACACCTTGATCCGCCGGCGGTCGTCCGAGAGAATGTTGTCGTGCAGTTCCAGGAGGTCGTGTTCCGTGAGCTCGTCGATACGTCGGTAACACGTGGCGATCGGAATGCCGAGTTCGTCGCTGAGTTCCTGGGCGGAGGCTGGCTCGTCCGTGGCGTCGAGAATCTCGGCACTGTATTTGTTCCCGAGCGTTTGCAAAATATCCACTGAAGCCATCGGTTATCAAATGATATATTCAGTCTACTATAAAGCTATCGCCGGTGATACCGCCCGATACTGGGGGATGGCCGCTTCGGCGCGAGTCCTTACCAGGGCCAGGGAAGGAGGCTGATACGTCCCGTTTTCCCAGATAATAACCGGTTAGGGACTCTATATCGGGGAGTCGCCTTCACCCATCATGGAGAAGGCGCTCGCGTTTTCGTGGACGTTGATGCCGCCCCAGTCGATCTCCATCGGGTAGATGTCCGTCTCGATGTTCTGCTTGCGCATCTTCGCAACCCAGAGGTATCGGTTGACGCCCGAGTCCGTCGGCGTCTGGATGAGGTAGATGTTGCCGTCGGTGAGATAGTTCTCCAGGCCGATCTCGGTGTCGGGGAAGACGGCGCCCTGTTCGTTGGTCATCAGCGTCGTCAGCTCGTTCTCCCGGAGGATGTCGGTGAACTTCAGCAGGTAGGTACGCTTCTCCCGCTCGCTCTCGAAGAACAGCTCGAACATCGCCAGCGAGTCGAGGACGAGGCGGTCGTACTCGTCGTCTTCCAGGTCGTCGAGAAGGAGTTCCAGGGAGGAGGAGAAGTCGTTCTCACGGAGCAAGACCTGCTTGTCGTAGACCTTGATGTCGCCGCTCTCGACGTAGTCTGGCCACTTGTCGAAGCCGATGGATTCGGCAGCCTCACGCAGGTCTTTCTCGTTTTCCTCGAACGAGAGGTAGATGCCCTTCTCGTCGAACTGGTCGACGCCGTTGTAGATGAACTGGAGACCGAGGATCGACTTCCCGGCACCCGGATTCCCGCTGACCAGGGTCGTCGAGTTCTTCACGATGCCGCCGTTGAGAATTTCGTCGAGGCCGTCGATGCCGGTCTTTGTGAGCTCTATCATAGTTGAATCGGTAGCAGCGCGTAACTGGGGGATTGCGTAGAGGTGTGTCGGGTGAGTTAAAAAGTCTTGTTCATAGTCGGACGCGGTGAGTCGCGCGTTCGCGGGCGTAGCGGGGGAATCCGTCGATCAGGCGGCGTGAACCGCCGCGGGGTCGACCCAGATGACGAAGCCGTCGTCCCGCTTGACGACGCCGCGTATCGATCCGCCGCTGCCCTCGCCCGGCGAGGCGTCGACGTTTTCGGGGTCGACCTGAACGACCTGATGCACCTCGTCGACGAGCCAGCCGGCGGCCGACTGGTCGGCGACGATGGCCGGGTCGAAGACGACCACGCGCCGCTCGGCGCCGTCCCCGTCGATGTCGAAGATGGTCTTCGGGTTGACGATGGACGTCGTCCGTCCGCGCAGATCCATCACGCCCTCTACGTGTTTCGGAGCGTTCGGTACCTGCGTCAGGTCGCCGACGTCGACGATCTCGGTGACGTAGTCGATGCTGACGCAGTACGTTTCCTCGCCCAGTTCGAATTCGAGCACCTGGCCCTTCGTTCCTGACATAGTATCCTGACCGCTCGATTACGTACAGAGAGGAACCCGCAACGAGACTTAAAGATGCCTTCCGGACTATCAAAGTTGATTACGTAGGCGGAGTCTTTATTTCGGTTCCCCGACCGACTTCGGTGTACGAATGCACCCGTCCAGGACCGTCCGGTTGACCGTGCTCACTGGGGGTCGCCGGTGACGATGACCGGTGGTCGAACCAGCGTCGTCGTCGCGGACGACTCCCACTTCATGCGGAGCGTCATCTCGGACATCCTCGAGACGGGCGGTCTCGAGGTCGTCGCGGAGGCCCGCAACGGCCGGGAGGCCGTCGACGCCGTCAGGGACCACCGGCCCGACGTCGTCACGATGGACGTCGAGATGCCGGAGATGAACGGTATCGAGGCGGTCGAGCAGATCATGGGCGACTACCCGACGCCGGTCGTGATGCTGTCGGCACACACCGACGAGAACGCCGACGTGACGTTCGAGGCTCTCGACAAGGGCGCGGTGGACTTCTTCACCAAGCCCGGCGGCGAGGTGTCGATGGAGATGTCGCGCCTGAAAGACCAGCTCGTCGAGATCGTGACGACGGTCGCCCAGGTCGACGTCGCCCGGAGCCACGAGGACGATTCCAGGTCGCGCGCCGAGACCGGCCCCGCCGCGTCGTACGCGGCCGACCCGACGCTGATCATCGGATCCTCGACGGGTGGACCGAAGATGGTCGAGCGCGTGCTCTCGGAACTGCCGCTGGAGGCCGACCTGCGGGTCCTCGTCGTCCAGCACATGCCCGAGGGGTTCACCGGGCGGTTCGCAGAGCGCATCGACGCCCGGAGCGCGTACGACGTCCGCGAAGCGACCGACGGGGCCCGGATCGGCGGCGGCGAGGCGCTCGTCGCGGCCGGTGACAGCCACATGCGCGTGAAGAACTACCGGAACGGCCGGCTTCGCGTCAAACTCACCGACGACCCGCCGGTCAACAGCGTCCGGCCGGCCGTCGACGTGACGATGGAGACGGCGGCGGCGACGGTCGACGACGTGCTCGTCGGCGTGATCCTCACCGGCATGGGCGAGGACGGCGCCGACGGGATCTGTCGGATCAAAGAGGTCGGCGGGCACACGATGGCCCAGGACGAGGCCACGTCCGCCGTCTACGGCATGCCGAAACGGGCCGTCGAGACGGGCTGTGTCGACAGCGTCCTGCCCATCGGAGACGTCTCCGCGGGCGTCGTCGACGCGATCACGCGGGAGGTAACCTGACCATGGACGACCAGTATCTAGACGCGTTTATCCGCGAGAGTGAAGAAGCGATCACGGCGTTGAACAACTCCCTGCTCGACCTCGAGTCCGATCCGTCGGACACCGAGGCGATGGAGGACATCTTCCGGCGGGCTCACACCCTGAAGGGGAACTTCGGGGCGATGGGCTTCGACGACGCGGCCAACCTGGCTCACGCCATCGAGGATCTGCTCGACGAGATGCGCCAGGGCGAGATGGACGTCACGCCCGACGTGATGGACCTGATATTCGCCGGCGTCGACAAGATCGAGGCCATCGTCTCCGGCATCGAGGACGAGGGCGAGGCCGACGTCGACACGGATCCGATCGTCGCGGAACTCCGTACCGTCCTCGAGGATGGCGTCGAGGCGGTCGAGGGAGACGACGGCGCGACCGGCGACGACGCGGACGGTGGCGAGGCGGCCGAAACGGGCGAGGCGTCGTCGGGGTCACCGGGGTCGCCCGACGACGCCGTCGACGCCGCCGCGAAGCCGGCGATCGACCCCGACACCGTCGACGGTCGGGTCGTCCGGGCGACCGTCGACATCGGCGACTCGGACATGGCCGGCGTCGACTCGATGCTCGCGCTCGAAGGGATCGAAGACTCACTCGAAATTCTGGCCTGTTCGCCCGATCGAGAAGCCGTCGAAAACGGCGAGTTCGACGACGAGTTCGCCTGCTTCGTCGCGGCCGACGACGCGGACACCGCTACCGCAGTCCTCGACGACGTCGGGAAGATCGAATCCTTCGACGTGGCTGACGTCACCGACGACGTCTCGGCCCAGCAGTCCGGGACCCCCGACGGTGACTCCGGAACCGCCGACGCCGACGCGGCGACCGACCACAAGGTCGACGAGATCAAGTCCGTCCGCGTGGACGTCGACCAGCTCGACGACCTCCACGGGCTGGTCGAACAGCTCGTGACGAGCCGGATCAAGCTCCGGCGGGCCATCGACGAGGACGATCTCGGGGCCGCCGGCGAGAACCTCAACGAACTCGACAAGATCACCGCGAACCTCCAGAATACGGTGATGGACATGCGGCTCATCCCGCTGAAGAAGGTCGTCGGAAAGTTCCCGCGGCTGGTCCGGGACCTCTCGCGGGAACTCGACAAGGAGATCGAGTTCACCATCGAGGGCGAGGACATCGAACTCGACCGGACGATCCTCACCGAGATCTCCGACCCACTGATGCACATCCTGCGGAACTCGGTCGACCACGGGATCGAGTCGCCCGAGGAGCGCGAACAGAAGGGCAAGCCACGGACCGGCCAGATCGAGTTGCGAGCCTCGCGCGAGCGCGACCACGTCATCATCGAGGTGGCCGACGACGGCGCGGGCCTCGACGTCGAGGCCATCGAGGCGAAGGCAATAGAGAAGGGGGTCCGGTCGGCGGACGAACTGGAGACGATGAGCGACTCGGCCATCTACGACCTGGTGTTCCACCCCGGGTTCTCGACGGCCGACGAAATCACCGACACGAGCGGGCGCGGCGTCGGGATGGACGTCGTCCACGACACCGTCACGCAGCTCGACGGCTCGGTCAGCGTCGACTCGACGCAGGGCGAAGGGACCACAGTGTCGCTCCGGCTCCCCGTGACGATGGCCATCGTGAAGGTACTGTTCGTCCAGGTCGGCGACGAGGAGTACGGCATCCCGCTGAAGAACGTCGACGAGATCACCCGGTCGAACGACGTCAAGCAGGTCAACGGCCGCGAGGTCATCAAACACAACGACGAGATATACCCGATCATCCAGCTCGGCGAGACGTTCGACGTCCCCGGCGAGACGAAGAACGGGGACGGGATGCTCGTCCGGGTCCGGGAGTCCGAGCGCCAGGTCGCCCTCCACTGTGACTCGGTCAACAGTCAGGAGGAGGTCGTCGTCAAGCCCCTCGAAGGGATTCTCAGCGGCACGGCCGGCCTCTCCGGGACCGCGGTGCTGGGCGACGGAAACATCGTCCACATACTCGACGTGGTGACGCTATGAGCAAGGGAGAGGGCCGCGACTTCCGGAAGCTACTGGGCTACATCGAGTCCGAACTCGAGTTCCAGTCGGACTTCTACAACGACGCGTATCTCGACCGGCGGATCACCGCCCGGATGCGCCGGACGAACAGCGACTCCTACGCGACCTACCAGCGCCTGCTCGAACGCGACGATGGCGAACACGAGGAGCTCCTGGACTCGCTGTCGATCAACGTCACCGGTTTCTTCCGGAACCCGGACGCCTGGGAACACCTTCGGCCGGTGTTGCGAGAGCTCACGGACGAGCATCGGAACGTGCGGCTCTGGAGTGCCCCCGCGGCCGACGGCCGCGAGCCGTACTCCGCGGCGATGCTCGCGCTGGACGACCCCCAGGTCGACGCCAGTCGGATCTCTATCCTCGGCACGGACATCAACGCCGACATCTTGCGGGAGGCGCGGGCCGCCACCTACGAGACGTCGAAGACGACGGACATCGAAGAGGAACTCGAACCGCTGGACGACTACGCCAAGTACATCGACCGGGACGAGGACTCCTTCACCGTCCGCCGGCCGGTCAGGCGGATGGTCGAGTTCGAACAGCACGACCTCATCCGCGGCGAGCCCAAGCGGGACTTCGACCTGGTGTTCTGCCGGAACCTCCTGATCTACATCGATTCGGAGTTCAAGGTCCCCATCTTCGAGACCATCCGCGACTCGCTGCGCGAGGGGGGCTACCTCATGATCGGCATGACCGAGACGTTGCCGGCGGCCTGCCGCGACTCCTTCGAGGCGGTGGACAAACAGCACCGGATCTACCGGAAAACATGAGTCTCTACGAACTCGAACGGACCGGGGACGTCCAGGAACTCATCCGAGTGATCCGCGAGAGTGACAACGACCGGGTGCGCGCCCGGGGCGCGGAACTCCTGCGGAACTTCCCCGACCACGACGACCGTCGAGACGTCGTCAACGCGCTCGTCCGGGCGGCCCAGGACGAGAACGACGACGTCGCCGCGAAGGCGGTCGACTCGCTCGACGAACTCGGCGGCGACGCCATCGAACAGCTCATCGGCGACGTGGCCGGCGTCGACCTCGACCGGGACGGCGCCGAGTGGGTGAAAGCCAAGGCGTTCGTGAAGGCCCTCGGCGCCGACGTGCCGGAACTCCGGATGGCCGCGGCGAACGCGCTCGGCCAGCTCGAACAGGGCGAGGCCGTCGGCAAGCTGACCGACTGCTTCGACGACCCCGACCCACGGGTCCGCGCCCGCGCCGCCCGCGCCTGTGGCAAGATAGCCGATCCGCGGGCGACGAGTCCCCTCGAAGGCCTCCTGACCGACCGGTCGGCCGAGGTCCGGCGGGAAGCCGCCGACGCGCTGGGAAGCATCGGCAACCGCCAGGCCCTCCAGGCGCTGCTCCCCCTGTACCAGGACGACAACGACCGGGTCCGCCAGATCGCCGTCGGCGGGTTCGGGAGCTTCGAGAACGACCGCCCCGTGGACTATCTGGTGGCCGCACTGACCGACGACTCCCCGACGGTCCGCCGGACTGCGGTGTACTCGCTGGTCGAACTGCTGTCGAACGTCCCGACCGAGCGGAGTCACGACATCCGCGAGACCGTCGTCGAGAAGCTCTCCCAGACCGACGACGCCAGCGTCGTCGTCCCACTGGTCGAGATTTTAGAGGAGAGCACCCAGGGCGCCCAGCGGCGCAACACCGCGTGGTTGCTCGGCCGCGTCACCGGCGAGGAGGAGCGACGGCGCGTCATCGACGCCCTCGTGACGGCACTGGGCGAGGACGACCAGATGCTCCGGCAGTTCGCCGCGACGAGCCTCGCCGAACTCGGCGGTGAGAAGGTCGAGGATCCGCTGCTGGACATCGTCAAAGACGGGGACCGGGACCCGGAGGTGCGCGCCCAGGCCATCTTCACGCTCGGGAAGGTCGGCGGCGAGCGCTCCCGCGAGGCGCTCGACGCCATCATCGACGACACCGACCACGAGACCATCCGGAAACGGGCGTTCTCCGCCATCTCCAAACTCGGTGGTCGCCGATGAGCGACGGCGAACAGAAACTCGCCGACTCCACGGGGAAGTTCGTCCAGGTCGTCGTCGACGGCCGCAAGCGCAACGAGGTCGACTGGGTGAACGGCCGGCTCATCCTCTCGAACAAACGGCTCGTCCTCGTGAGCAACGAGGGCAAGCGCACCATCGCGCTCTCGAAGGTCAGCGGCGTCAAGTCCGGCACGAACGTGAACGAGGCCATCGCCAAGGTGTCGGGCTACCTCTCCCTGCAGGTCGGGTCGAACGTCACCCTGATCGCACCCCAGGATGTTGACTCGTTCGAGAAGAAACTCTACAGCGCGTTACTCGACCAGTCCGTCGTTCTCGTCAAACACCCCGCCGTCAAGGGGGGCGTCGTCCAGGACACGTCGTGGGAGAAAGGGCGACTGTCGACCGAGGACGCCACGGTGAACCTGGCGCTCGCGAACGGCACGTTCGTCGAACTGCTGGTCGACGACGTCGGGACCGTCGAGCGGGCCGAGAAGACCGTCCGCGGGAAGAAGCGACGGACTGTCGAGGTCGAACACACCATCGACGGCACCAGCGTCGAGACCCACGTCTCCGGCGGCGGCCAGACCGTCGCCGTCCTCGAATCGTTCGTCCGCCGCGGCGAGGTCGCCAACCAGACCGACGTCGACCTCTCCCAGGCCGAGAACGAGGTGTTGATGGCGCTGTACTCCGGCGTCTCACCGTTCCAGATCCCCTCCTTCGTCGGCATGGACGTCGACCAGGTCGAAGAGACCTTCCAGCGCCTCATCGAATACGACATCCTCGAAGACGTCCGCGTCCGGAAAGAGGTCCAGCTAGAGGCCCGCGGCCGGTCCGTCGCGAGCGACGCGATGGCCGACCAGTAATGTTACGTGGTAAACACCGGATCCACCGCGAGCAGCAGGACGACGAACGCCGTCGTCGCGAGGCCCAGAACGGGACCGGCCAGTTCTATGGCGACCAGCGTTATCAGGACCACGAGCAGGAACTGGATCCGACGGAGCTGGTCGAACTGTGTTTCGGACACGATAATTTCGATCGCACTACCCAGGTATAAATAACGACTCATCCGCGGAAGGCCGGTCCCGGAACCGGCCCCACTGCAGTGTGTCCAAGTGTGTCACGCGTGGAGAAACGCTTTTCGTGCAGTCCCCGACGTCCCTGCTATGGCTGACAACGACACCTATCGGGGCGACGCGGCGCAGTTCTACGACCAGCAGGTTTCAGTCTTCGACCGCGACGACGCAGCGTTCTACCGCGACCGAGCGAAATCCGTCGACGGCCCGGTACTCGAACTCGCCTGTGGCACCGGCCGGGTCTACCTGGAACTGCTCCGGGCTGGAATCGACGTCGACGGCATCGACCTCTCGGAGGACGTCCTCGAAGTCCTCCGCGAGAAAGCGGACGACGAGGGGCTCGACCCGTCGGTCTGGCAGGCCGACATGGCCGACTTCGCCGTCGACCGGGAGTACGACCTGATCTACTGCCCGTTCAACAGCGTACAGCACCTCCTCACCGTCGACGACCAGCTCGGCGCCCTCACATCTGTCTACGAAGCCCTCTCCCCCGGCGGTCAGTTCGTCTTCGACGTTTTCGTCCCAGATTTCGACCTCATCTGCGAGGAATACGGCGAGTGGCAGATCCACGACGTCGAATACGAGGGTGACCCACACACGTTCCGGACGCGGACCCAGATCACCGACGAGGTCGAACAGCGGTTCTCCGTCGAGAACGAACTCCACCGGGACGACGAACTGGTGTTCGAGGAACGGCTCCAGCTAACGTTACTCCCAAAGCGCGAATTCGAATTGCTCGCCCGTCTCTCTCCCTTCGACTCGTGGGACGTGGCCGGTGGCTTCGACGGCGAACCGATCGAAGACAGCGACTCAGTACAGGTATGGACCATGCAGAAGTCACCTTGAGCGTGCGGTCAGCATCAAGCATACCGCGCGAGCGAAGCGAGCGCGGTTTCTACCGGACGCGAGCGAACGAAGTGAGCGAGACGTCCGGCCCTTTTGAAACTAAAGTTTTCAAGGAGTGGTTCCCGCAGCGAGCCGAAGGCTCGCGAGGAAACCCGACGCAGAAAAGTTTAGTCGTTCACATCCTCCAGGTGCCGGCTGGCCACGACCTCACCAGTGGGCGTGAGCGTCGGGCCGTCGGCGGAGTCCTGGAGGAGCCCCTCGTCCTCCATGTCCTGGAGGAGCATGGTCACTTCGGAGGCCTCGGCGCTGACGATGTTGGCCAGGGGCATCCCGTCGAGGTCGCCGGTCGAGTACATGGCGACGAGGATCTCCGTCTTGTCCGAGGTGAGTTCGACGTCCTGGATCTCCTGCATGAGGTCGCTGTACTCCAGCCGGAGGAATCGGCCGAGGATGGACATCTTCCGGGGCGAGGCCATGGCGGCCTCGGTGGTGATGGCGGTGCCGTCTTTCATGTGCCGGAAGTTGAGCGCCGGTCGGTTCGAGCCCGCGATTTCGCGGGTGGAGCGCTGGAAGTCCGTGACCGTCTTCAGTGACACCTCGAAGGAGCCGTCCGGTTTGCGGAACTCGACGGTTCCGGGCTTGAGGAACAGCTTGGCGGTGGTGTACTCGTCGTTGGTGACGCGCCCACCGACGCGAGCGCGTTCCTTGACCGTCGTCTCGGTGCCGTTGAGGATGGCCTTGAACAGCACCGTCGAGAACTTGGAAATCTTGTCGTCGTCGGCCTCGACGACGGCGACGTGGCGGGCGTTGCCGCGCTCGAAGGCGACGGTGACAGTCGAGTCGAAGAAGTCGCCCAGATCCGGCGGGATGTGGCCGACGGCGACGTCGAAGATGCTGGAGAGCGGAATCGTCAGCTTGTCGTCTTCCTTGGCCGCGAGAACCAGTCGCTTCTGGCTGAGGAGGACGCGTCCCTTGACGGGTTCGGCGCGCGTCAGCACCTCGGCGTTGAATTTGCCGACGAAATCAGCGATGATGGACTCCGACATCCTGGCGATGGAATCAGCTACAGCAGCGGTAATCTTGAGCGTTTCGTGCGAGTATCAAACGAGAGAACGTGATTCGACGGCGATAACGGGCCGCTACTCCTCGAGGCTGCGCGCGATGTCAGCCAGCGACGAGTCCGGTCCGTCCGTCGCCGCGTAGACGACGCGGTTGCCGGGCGACCGGAGGCCGTACTTCTGGCCGGCGGTGACGACGTCGAAGTGGACCGAGTCGCCGAAAGCGACGTCGACGTCGTCGAACCACTCGGCGAGGCGGTTCTCGCCCTCGCCCTCGCGGACGAGGCGGGCGTTGTCTGCGGCGCGGCGGATCACCCGGTCGCCGTCGAGGGTCGTCTCCACGCGGCCGTGGTACTCTTCGCCGTCCAGGACGACGCGAAAAACCTCGCCCTCGTCGACCGCGACGGAATCGGGGACCGCGACCTGCGGGCGACCCATTCGACCGACCTGCGAGACCGTCGCGCGGTGGGTCTCGACGGCGTCGTGGTCGCTCGGCAGGCGGTCGGCCACGTTACTCGTCGTCGCCGCCGAGGAGGTCCTCAACGGACTCGTCGCCGCGGGCGGAGATGCGGGCGTTGATCTGGGCCGTCGCGTCGCTGACCTCGCGGCCGCGGACGGTGATGCGCTTGCGCTCGCCGTCGCGCTCGGGGTTGAAGCCGACGCCGCCGTCGGTGAGGATGGACTTGAGGTCCGAACCGCGGACGTCGCCGCGCATCGGTCGACCCGCGTCGTCGGAGCCGCCGGAAATCTCCAGGGTGTAGCCGGCCAGGCCGACCGATCCGCCGTCGACGTCCTCGCCGATGTCCTTGCCGATGAACCGGTTGGCGTCCTGTCCGTCCACGTCTAGCTGGTGCGTCTGGCCGCTCTCGGGGTCGGCGACCGCGACCGTAAATTCTGCCATAGACGTGTGGAATCGTCGGCAGATAAAAAGCCCGTCGAACCCGGGCGCAGATTCCTCCCCGGGTGATACCCTCTCACTCGGCGTCGACGATGGTACTCACGCGTGCGTTCTCCTTGATCCTGATGCCGGCGCCGCCCACCGAAATCGGGATGCGCGGTAACTCGTCAACCTGAAGTGTCGGGTGGGAGACGCCGCGTTCGAGCAGTTCCGTGCGGGGCTTGATGGTGACCGTCGTTTCGCCGGTCAGCGACTCGTTGTACTCGACGAGGTACTGACCCTCGCGCAGCGTCCACCACTCGTAGTCGTCGTCGAGATTCCGTTTCTCGCTAGCGTGGGGAGTCGTTTCGGCCGGTTCCAGTTCCCCGCCACCGAAGTCGACGCGGCCGGGTTCGACGATCTCGTGGACCGCTGCGACGGTGAGGTCGAATCCGTCCTCCCCGGCCTGGGTCTCCTCGTGAACGATATCTTCGACGTACTGCTCGTACATGGATGGGACGTCACGCGGACTCCTGAAAAAAGCAAAGCCGTCGCTCACGACTCGAACCCGTCTTCCCACCGGAACAGTCCATCGACCAGGACCGGGTCGTCGTCCACGAGCAGGCGCCCCTCCTCTCGCAGGTCGGTGATCAGGTCGACGTGGACGGCGCTGTCGTTGCCGCCCTCGCCCTCGGGGAGGCAGGCGTCGTAGGCGCGACCGAGCGCGAGGTGAACCGTCCCGCCCATCTTCTCGTCGAAGAGGATGTTGTCCGTGATGCAGTCGATGCCGCGGTTCATCCCGACGCCGAGTTCGCCCAGGCGTTTCGCGCCGTCGTCGGTGTCGAGCACGTCCCCGATGACAGACTCCCCGCGGGCGGCCTCGTAGTCGGTGACTACCCCGTCCTCGAAGACGAGGCGGACGTCCCGGACCTGGGAGCCGTTGACCGTCATCGGGACGTCGAAGGTCACCTCACCCTCGGTGGCGTGCGGTGCGGTGAACACCTCGCCCGAGGGGAGGTTGTGGGAGTCGTAGGCCACCGACGCGGCGGAGTTGACCGCGGTCCGGTCCTCGATGGACATCGAGAGGTCGGTGGCGCCGTTCGGGTCGTCGCTGACGATGCGGACCTCGCTCCCCTCGTCGAGGACGTCTTTGAGCCGGGCCATCTCGTCGGCCAGGGACGCCCAGTCCCGCAGGGTGGCGTCGTAGACGAACTCGCTGTAGGCCTCGTAGCTCATCCCGGCCTGCTGGGCCATCGCCCTGGTCGGGTGCTGGGTCGACACCCAGTCGGTGTCCAGGCGGGCCTCGCGGATCCCCTGGCGGGCGCGTGAGAAGGCCTGCCGACGCTCTGCGGGCACGTCGGCCGCGCCGGCGGTGTTGTTCGTCCCCTTGAGCGCGAGGACGACGTCCGCCCGCTCGTAGAGCGCTCGCTCGTAGTCCGGGTCGGACTCGAACTCGCCGTCGTGGGCCCGGAGGTATGCGCGGGTTACCTCGCTGGAACTGTACGTAGCCAGCATGTTCGCACCACGGTCGCCCAGTCGCTCGGCCACGGCGACGGCCAGGTCGTGGGCGCCCTCGTCAACTGCGAGGACGACGTCGTCACCCGGGTCGACGCGGGCGCTCCAGTCGACCAGTACCTCGGCGTGTTCCCTGATTCGCTCGTCCATACGACGACGTCGGCCGCCGGCGTCAAAACCCCAGCGTCACTACCCCGTCTCCCAGTACGGTGCGTGTACTTATCCGGCGCGCGGCCTGCTAGCGAACATGGACAGCGACCACGTCCTCGTGCTGTTCCTCGGCCTCGTGCTGGTCGGCGCCGCCGTCGCCCTCGCGCTCTCCTTCCCGGCCGCCTTCGGGGGCGACTCCGAGGGCATCGGCGGCGCGACGCTGGCCTCGTTCGAGACCACCGACGTGTACTGTGGCGACCCGAACACGACGAGCGGGTCCGCAGTCAGAGAGGACATCAGCGGCGGCGAAGCGCTCGTCCTCAACCGGTCGCTCCCGGTCGCCAGCAACGACACGACAGTTTCGGCCTCCTTCGAGGAGTTCGGTCCCCAGCGGTATCTCCTCGAGATAACGTCGGAGACGCCAGAAGCGACGCGGACCGAGACGTCGACGCCCGAGACCGCCACCCCGACCGCGACGCCGGTGAACGGAACTGCGACGAACGAAACCGACGTGAATCAGTCGACGACAGAACCGACCGCCACGGCGACGGCGGCCAACGAGACGGACGGTAACCGGACGGGAGCCAACGAGACCGCATCTCCGACCGAGGTCACTACCACGCCGACCGAGACCGGGTCGACGTGCCACCCCGAGGTCATGTACAACGCGACGATCCAGATCGCCCAGCCCGACGAGTACACCGTCGTCGTCACCTACGACGGCGAGTTCGTCGCCGGCCACTGGCGGGACGGCGACGACGACGGGTCCTACGATACGCTCCCCGAACGACCCGAGCGCGAGGGCGGGGCGAACGAGACGGCGGCGACCGTCAGTTCGGTCCGGAACAGTCGGTAGGGTCAGCCACGGGAAGATATATCGGTCGCTCGGTCGACACGTGGGGCTATGGAGCGAGAGACCGACGGCCCGGTTTCGCGGGAGGCCTACGACGACCTCGCCGCGGGCTACGAGGAGATTACCGGTGCCGCCATCAGGGAACACTACGAGTGGCCCGCAGTCAGGTCGCTCCTGCCGGACCTCGACGGGACACGCGTGCTCGACGCCGCCTGCGGCGACGGGTTCTACACCGAGCGGCTCCGCGAGGCAGGCGCGACGGTGGTCGGCGTCGACGCGAGCGCCGAGATGGTCGAGCGTGCGCTGGACCGGTTCGCGGACGACCCCGGCGTCCAGGTTCGGCAGGCGGACCTCACCGAGGGGCTGGCGTTCCTGGACGACCGGGCGTTCGACCTCGTGCTCTGCCAGCTCGCGCTCGAACACGTGCGCGACTGGGACGCCGTCTTCACCGCGTTCCACCGCGTGCTGAACCCCGGCGGCCGGGTCGTCGTCTCCACCAGCCACCCCATCAGGGACTACGTCGACGCGGAATACGACGCCCGGGACCAGGTCCTCGCGACCGACGCCGCCTACGCCGAGGTAGAGCGGGTCGACCGAGACTGGGGCGACGAGGACGAGGCGTTCACGGTTCCCTTCTACCGACGCCCCCTCGCGGCCGTGTTCGGCCCGCCGACGGACGCTGGGCTGCTAGTCGAACGGGTCGTCGAACCGGAGATCGCCGACGCCTTTCGGAAGGCGGAGCCCGAGCGGGCACGTCGGTTCCACGAGGGACCGCCGAACTTCTGCTGTCTCCGGTTCCTGAAGCCGTCGCCCGCGTGACGACGCCGGGGATCCGTGCCGACCTTTTTGGCGGATGAGGGGGCCAGCGACGCCCACCGATGGGCCACCGTGCACTCGTCGCCTACCGCCAGCCAGACGGGACGTTCACCCTCCGGTACGCCCACTGGGGCGAGAACCTCTCTGCCGCCATCGGCCCGACGTCGCCGCTGGGCGGCTCCGCTCCTCACTCCGGCACGGACGACGTTGCGACCGACCTCGGCGTCGAGCGACGGAACGGGTACGAGCCACCGATCACGACGCGCGTCGACCCCCGACCGCTCACGGTCGGAGTGACCGCCGCCGACGTGGTCGACGCTGTCGACGTGAGCTACGAGTCGCTAGTCGTCGTCTCGCCGGCTTTCGAGACGACGACCTACCTCGTCTGTTGGCTCGACCCGATGGGGGTCGGGGAGGAACTGGTGCTGGTCGACCCCGACGACGACCCCGAGACGCTCCGGGGCTGGTACGTCGAGACGAAGTCCCGGCTCTCGGGGGCCGTCGCCGACGGGACGCTCACTCCGGAGTCGGCGCGGGCGACGCTCCGCCGGGCGCTGTCGGTGCAGGGAACGCTGTACTCGCCGGACGACGCGTCCTTTTTACGCGACGGGTGACTATCCTGTCGTGTGACGACCGCCGACGGGACGCCGGTCCAGTCCATCACGCACCCGACCCCGGAGGAGGCCCAGGCCCTCGCCCAGCACGGGTTCGATCGGGGAGCGATGGTGACGCTGTTCGGCCGCTGCACCGTCGACTACGAGGGCCGCGCGGTCAGTACGCTCGGACCAGGCGACCGCCACGTCATGCTGAAGCCCGACGGCTCCGCGCTGGTCCACACCGACGAGGGCCAACAGCCCGTGAACTGGCAGCCGCCGGGCTGCGACCACGAGGTGGCGATCGACGAGGGACACGTCGTCGTTCGCAGCGAGCGTCCTACGCCGGAGGAGGAACTGACCGTCACCTTCGAGGAAGTGACCCACGCCGCGAGCTTCGACGTCACCGACCCGACCGACCTCTCGCTCACAGGCACCGAGGAGGACCTCCGCCAGCGCATCCTCGACGACCCCGACCTGGTCGAACCCGAGTTCACGCCGCTGTCGACGGAACGGAACACGCCGGCGGGCGCTGTCGACATCTACGGCGAGGACGCGGACGGCCGGACCGTCGTCGTCGAACTGAAGCGCCGCCGGGTCGGCCCGGACGCCGTCGGCCAGGTCGACCGCTACGTCGGCGCGCTCGAGCGCGACCTGCACGACGACGCCGCTATCCGTGGGATTCTCGTCGCGCCTTCTATCACCGACCGGGCGCGCGAACTCCTCGCCGAGAAGGGGATGGAGTTCGTCGCGCTCGAACCGACGGCCGACTAAACAATCTCCAAGTAGTTTCTCAGTCGTCGACCCGGTCCTTGAGTTCGGCGAGCGCGTTCATCGCCTCCAGCGGCGTCATCGTCGCGACGTCGAGGGCCCGAAGCGCTTCGGAGAGACCGCCGTCGTCCGTCGGCGCGGCCGGAGACTCGTCGTCCGGTTCGTCCTCGACTCCGTGGTCGGCGCTCTCGCCGTTCGCGTCCACGCCGTGTCCGTTCGTCGCGGGGTCGCCGCCGGCCGTGTCGGCGTCGGAACCGGACTCGCTGGCGCGCTCGTCGTCCAGCAGCGTCCGCGAGCGGTCGACGACGGCGTCGGGGATGCCGGCCATCTTCGCCACCTCCACTCCGTAGGAGGCCGCCGCAGCGCCCGGAGCCACCCGGTGCTCGAAGACGACGTCGCCGTCGACCTGGCGCGTCTCGAAGTGGAGCGTGAACACGCCCGCCAGGTCGTCGGCCGCCGCAGTCAGTTCGTGGTGGTGGGTCGCGAAGAGCGTGTAAGCGCCGATCTCGTCGTGGACGTGCTCGGTGACGGCGCGGGCGATGGCCAGGCCGTCGGCCGTCGAGGTGCCACGACCGACTTCGTCCAGCAGGATCAGGGAGTCCTCGGTCGCGCCCGAGAGGATGTCGGCGAGTTCGGTCATCTCGATCATGAACGTCGAGCGCCCGCCGGCGATGTCGTCGCTGGCGCCGACGCGGGTGAACACCCGGTCGACGACGGGGAGTTCGGCCGACCTGGCGGGGACGAAACTCCCGGCCTGGGCGAGCACGCAGGTCAGCGCGACCTGGCGCATGTACGTCGACTTCCCGCTCATGTTCGGCCCCGTGATGACGGCGAAGCGGTCCTCGGGGGTGAAGCGGGCGTCGTTGGGGACGAACGAGTCCTCGGTCCGCTCGACGACGGGGTGGCGCCCGCCCTCGACGTCGATGGCCTCGCCGCCCATCTCCGGGCGGCAGTAATCGTGGTTCGCGGCGACCTCGCCGAACGCTACCAGGACGTCCAGCGTGGCCAATCGGTCCGCGAGGGCCTGAACGCGCTCGGACTCGGCGGCGACGTCGTCCCTGACCTGGCGGAAGATTTCGTACTCGCGGTCGTCGGCCCGCTGTTCGGCCCGGAATATCTCGTCTTCCCTGTCTTTGAGTTCCGGCGTGACGTACCGCTCGGCGTTCTTCAGCGTCTGGCGGCGCTGGTAGTCCTCCGGCACCAGGTCTACGTTCGCGTCGGTCACTTCGATGTAGTAGCCGTGGACGGCGTGGTGGTCGACCTTCAGCGACTCGATGCCGGTGCGCTCGCGCTCGTCGGCCTGGAGGTCCGCGATCCACTGCTTGCCGGAGCGTTCGGTCTCGCGCAGGTCGTCCAGCGTCTCGTCGTAGCCGGGCTTGACGACGTCCCCCTCCGTCACCTCCTGGGGCGGGTCCTCGCGGATAGCACTCTCTATCTCCTCGCGAACCTCGGTGAGCGGGTCCAGCGTCTCGTGGAGGTCCGCGAGCAGGTCGCTCTCGGCATCGGCGATGGCTTCCTTCACCTCCGGGACGACGGCCAGCGTCGCCGCCAGCGAGCGGAGGTCGCGGGCGTTCGCCCGACCGCGAGAGACTCTGGATATCAGGCGTTCGAGGTCGTACACGTCGGTCAGCAGGTCGTGGAGTCGCTCGCGGGTCTGAACGTCGCCGACGAGTTCTTCGACGGCGGCGTGGCGGCTCTCGATGCGTTCCTCGTCGAGCAGCGGCCGGCGGATCCAGTCGTTGAGCTGTCGCCGTCCGAGCGCACAGGCGGTCTCGTCGAGCGTGTCCACGAGCGTGCGGCCCTCGTGGCCCCGGACCGAACGGCGCTCGAACAGTTCCAGACTGTCGAGCGCGACGGCGTCGAGCAGCATGTACTCGCGCGGGTCGTACCGCGTGAGGTGGTTGAGGTAGTCGAGCCGGCCGTGTTCGGTCGCCGTCGCGGCGATCTCGTCGGCCGTCCCGCTCTGGCCGCCGCGGGTGTACTCCGCGTACGCCAGCAGCGCGCCGCAGGCCCGGACCTCGACGTCGTCGGCCAACAGCGAGTCTGGGTTGCCGAAGTACGACCCAACGCGCTCGCCCGCCGCGTCGCGCTCGAAGACTGCCTCGTCGTAGGGCGTCACCATACACGCCGGCCCGAACACCGCGTCGTGGTCGACGCTCCCGTCCGCGGTCGGCCCGACGATGGCCTCCGCCGGGGCGAACCTGCCCACCTCGTCGGCGATCGAATCGACGTCTCCCGCGCTCGTCGCGTAGAAGTCGCCCGTCGAGACGTCCAGCAGGGCGAGACCGAATCTTCTGGAGTCCGTCGTCAGCGCCGCGACGTAGTTGTTGTCGGGCGAGCGCAGCAGCGCGTCCTCGGTCAGCGTCCCAGGTGTGATAATTCGGGTGACAGCCCGTTCGACCACGCCCGACACCTCGTCGGGGTCCTCGACCTGGTCGGCGACGGCGACCCGGTAGCCCGCGTCGAGCAGCGTCTCGACGTAGCTCTCGGCGTTGTCGATTGGGATGCCCGCCATCGCGTACTGGCCCGTCGAGTCCTCCCGCTTGGTGAGGGTGATCTCGCACAGGCGCGCGACCTTCTCCGCTGCGGCCTCGAAGGCCTCGTAGAAATCGCCGACCTGAAAGAGTACGAGCGAGTCGTCGTATCGCTCGCAGAGCTCGAAGTACTGGCTCATCATCGGCGTCAACTCGTCGGCGTTCTCGGCCATCTTCTCGGGTGGCCCCAGCGCCGCGTCCATGGTTCGGTTGGGGCGGCCGTCGGTCAAATACCCTTTGGGCTCGGTCGGGGACGTCCGTCGGTCCAACGCCCGGGTGCGGCCGAGTTTCTGACTCGGAGAATCGGGAAAAGGTACAAACCCCGTCTCGATAGACACCATAGTACAATGTCCCTCCCGATAGGCACAGCGCTCAAAGACGGATTTAGCAGGGTCGCCAACCGCGCCGGGGCGGTGCTGCTGATCGCATACCTCGTCGTCAACGTGGTCTACCTCGTGGCGATGAACAGCACGATGAAGGCGTACCTGGCGGAGACCGCGCCCGAGGCAGCAAGTACGCTCTCGCCGGCCGTCGACCTCCCTGTCGGCGCCGCGGCCGCCGCCCTCCTCATGTCCTTCCTGCTGACGACGTACCTGTACGTCGTCGCGATTCGGACGTTCGTCGCGGACGAACGCCACTCGATCCGGAGCGAACACCTCACTGGCGGCGTCACGTTAGCCCTCGTGAACCTCCTGATCGGCGGACTCGTTTACAGTATCGGGGTGACCATCGGCTGGGTGCTGCTCTTCGTCCCCGGCATCTTCCTGATGGTCGTACTGGCGTTCTGGCCAGTGTACGTCGCCGTCGAGGGCAATAACTTCGTGACGGCGATGCGCCGGAGCTGGAAGCTCACCGAGGGGGACCGGTTCGCCCTGTTCGCGCTCGGTGCGGTGATGGTGGGAATCGGCTTCGCGGTCGGCACCATCCTCGGCATCGGCGCGCTGGTCGCGACCCTCGCCGGCCTCAACCAGGGGATCCTCAACGTCGTTCAGATCGTCGTCATCGCGCCGGTCTCGCTGTACAGCCTCGGCGTTCTCGCGAGCGCCTTCGACCTCCTCCGCGAGGAGTCCGAGGAGTTCGGCGGCGAGTCGACCACTGTCGACGCGCCGTCCACGCCGGCCTGAGACAGCCTTACCCCGCTTCGTCCCGTACCTTTTTTCGTGACCACACAGACGGCACCAGACCGCCCGGTCCCGCTCGACTCGCAGACCGAACTCGACGACTTCGTCGCGAACCACGACCGCGTCCTCGTGGAGTTCTATACCGACGGGTGTGGCATCTGTCAGTCGATGGAGCCCGTCCTGAGCGGCGTCGCCCGGAGCGCCGACGTCGCCGTCGTGACGATGAACCCCCGCAACGACCCGCCGCTGGTCGAGGAGTACGACGTCCGCTCGGTCCCCAAACTCCTCTACTTCGAGGACGGCGACCTCGTCGACACCAGAGAGGACGGGTTCGTCCCGGCCGACGACCTGCTCGCGTTCGTCGGGGAATAGGAGCGACCACAGAGGTTTGAAGGCGAAGAGACCATCCGGCGTGTTCCGGCGAGGCGAAGAGACCACCGGGCGGGACTGAAAGGGGCCGACCGCCTGGCGGCGAAGCCGCCAGGTTATAGAAGGTCGGCGGAGCCGACCTTCCGCTCGGGGAAGGCAGGCGACGCAAGCACCGCAGGCCGCCAGGCCGAGGAGCGAAGCGAGAGTCACGCGAGCAAAGCGAGTGTGACCTCGACGGACGAACGGAGTGAGTCCGTCGGTGCTCCCGACCCGAGCGGGAGGGGGCTTTCAAGTTGTTCTCGTTAGCTGACTCTGCAGTGCAGTAGCAAGCCATCCCCATTTCTCACCATCCCGGTTACCCTCACGTCACTCCAGACTTTTCAGGCCCCAGTCCAAAGCGTTGAGCATGAGCACACAGACCCAGGAAAACGAGTTGATCGTCTTCTCGGACTACGTCTGTCCATTCTGCTACCTCGGCAAGGCGGCGATGGAACAGTACCTCGAATCGAAAGAGGACCCGCCGGAAGTCCAGTGGCACCTCTACGATTTGCGGGGGTACAAGCGCAACCCCGACGGGAGCATCGACAGCGACGTCGACGACGGGAAGGACGACGAGTACTTCGAAAAGGCCCGCGAGAACGTCCGCAAGCTGAAGGAGGAGTACGACGTGGAGATGAACGTCGACGCCTCCATGGAGGTCGACTCCTGGAACGCCCAGCAGGTGGCGCTGTACGTCAGGGAGGAGGTAGGTGAGGAGGCGTTCCTGCGCCTCCACGAGCGACTCTTCGACGCCCACTGGCAGGACGGCCGCGACATCGGCGACCCGGACGTGCTTCGGGAGATCGCCGTCGACGTCGACCTGGACGAGGACGTCGTCGATTCGGCGCTCACCAGCGAGTGGGACGAGCGTCTGCGCGAGCGCTTCGACGCCGCCCAGGACGCCGGCGTGACGGGCATCCCGACCTTCGTCTACGGCGAATACAGTGCTCGCGGGGCGATTCCGCCCGAACAGTTCGAACGACTGGTCGAGGGAGTGTAGGGAGCGCTTTGAGTTGATTGAATCAGCTAATAAACTGACGGATAGTGACTAACAGCCCCGAAAGCCCCCTCCCGCTCGTCGGCTCCGAACGCACCTGCGCGCGGCCTGCGGCCGTGCTTGGTGGTTCTCGCTCGACGAGCGGTCGGCCCCTTTCGATGCCCCACCCACGGTGGTTGCCGAAGTCGTTATCGAGCGGTGGCTGTCGCTGTTCGTCTCGCAAAGAAAGAAATCAACCGTGTGATGGTCGCTATTCCTCGACGCTGGACTCGCTGAAGTACGCACGGCCGCTGGTGGGGACCTCGTAGCGCTCGCCGACGACGTCGAAGGTCGCGGTCGACTGGATGTCGGCGGCGGAACCGCCGACGCGGACCTCGTAGGTGTCGGGTTCGACGACGAGATCCATGTCCGTGTCGTGGAAGGCGAGTTGCGTCGTCGAGAGCGTGATGCTCACGGTCGCGGACTCGCCGGGTTCGAGGTGGACGCGCTCGAAGCCGCGGAGTTTCTGGACCGGGCGGGCCAGGCTCGGGTTGTCCTGGTGGGTGTAGAGCTGGACGACCTCGTGGCCGGCCACGTCACCGGTGTTCTCGACGGTGACGCTGGCGGTGACGGTGTCGGCGGGGCCGACCTCGGTCTCGGAGAGTGAAACCTCGCCGTACTCGAAGTCGGTGTAGCTCAGCCCGTGGCCGAACGGGTAGAGCGGGTCCTCGTCCGTGTAGACGTGGTTCTCGTTCCGGCTGTTGGGCTTGCGGCTGTAGTAAACCGGGAGCTGACCGACGTTCTTGGGCACCGAGAGCGGGAGTCGACCGCTCGGGTTGTGGTCGCCCAGGAGGACGTCGGCGATGCCGTGGCCGCCCTCCTCGCCGGGGAGCCAGGCCTGGACGATTGCGGGGACGTTGTCGTCGATCCACTCGATGGCGTGGGGTTTGCCGGTGACCTGGACGACGACGAGTGGCGTGTCCGTGTCGTGGAGTTCCTCGACGAGTTCCTGCTGGACGCCGGGGAGCTGGAGGTCGGTGACGTCCGCGCCCTCGCCGCTGGTCGGGACGTCGGGCTGTTCGACCATGTCGGCCTCGGGGTCGCTGAAGGCGATGGCCGAGCGGGTGCCGACGAAGGCGACGGCGACGTCCGAATCCTCCGCCGCGGCGACGGCGTCCTCGAAGCCCTCCGTCGCGGGGCCGGTCGTCGTACAGCCCTCGGCGTAGGTGACCTGGTCGCCCAGGCGCTCTTCGAGCGCGTCGAGCGGCGTCACGACCTCGCGATTCGCGTCGCGCTCGGGGTAGTGGGCCGCGTAAGCGTAGTCTCCCAGTTGGCCCTCCGGAGAGTCGGCCTTCGGGCCGACGACGGCGACGGACTCCTCGCCCACGAGCGGGAGCAGGTCGTCGGCGTTCTTCAGGAGCGTGACGGACTCGCGACCGAGCTTGCGGGCGTAGTCGCGGTCGGCGTCGGGGCCGAACTCCTCGGAGACCGAATCGACGTCGACGAAGGGGTCGTCGATGACCCCCTTCTCGACCTTCTGGCGGAGGACGCGCCGGGCGGCGACGTCGACCGTCTCCTCGGCCAGGTCGCCGTTCTCGACGGCGTCGACCAGCTTGTCGTAGGCGGCGACCTGTGGGAGTTCGACGTCCATGCCGGCCTCGAGGGCCTGGATACCGGCCTCGTAGTGGTCGGCGGCGACGCCGTGCTCGTCGTCGAGGTAGCGGACGCTGAAGTAGTCCGAGACGACGGTGCCGTCGAAGCCCCACTCCTCGCGCAGGATGCCCGTCAGGAGCGAGCGGTCCTTCGCGCAGGGGACGCCGTCGATGTCGTGGTAGGCGTTCATCACCGACTCGGCGCCGGTCTCGCGGATGGCCGCCTCGAACGGGAAGAGGTGGACCTCGCGGAGTTCGCGCTCGCCGATCTGGACCGACGAGCGGTTCTTGGCGCCCTCGCCGACGGCGTGGCCGGCGAAGTGCTTGACCGTCGCGGAGATGCCCTCGGTGGGGTCCTCGCCCTGGAGTCCGCGGACGTACGCGCTGGCCATCTCGGCGACGAGATACTCGTCCTCGCCGAAGGTCTCCTCGGTACGGCCCCAGCGGGGGTCGCGGCCGACGTCGAGGACCGGCGAGAGCGCGTGGACGGTGCCGATGGCCTGCAACTGCTCGCGGATGCGGGTGGTCATCTCCTCGACCAGGTCCGGGTTCCACGTGCTCGCCAGGCCGATGCCCTGCGGGTAGGTGGTGCCGTCGGGGCCCATGTAGCCGCTGAGACACTCCTCGTGGGGGACTGCCGGGATACCCAGGCGAGTCTCCTCCTGGACCATCTCCTGGAGTTCGTTGGTCACTTCGGCGGCGCGCTCGGGTTCGAGGCTGCCGCCGCCACCGAGGCGAGTGAAGTGGCCCACGCCGTCCCCGATCAGTTCGCGGGCGTTGTCGCGGTTGATGTTCCCGTCCTCGTCAAGCAGGTGGACGGCGGTCTCGGCAGCGCTCTCGTCCAGCGCCATGTACCGGGCCGGCACGGCGGTCAGCTGGGCGACCTTCTCCTCGAGCGTCATCCGGTCGAGGAGGTCGTCGACCCGCCGCTCGACGGGCAGCGATGCGTCGCGATAGGGTGGGTTGTCCGTCGCTGTCACACCCGACCCGTCGTGGTTGAGGTGCTAAACCCTTCGGCGATTTCTCAGTCGACTACCACTTTTCGTTCCACGGAACCGAACAGACGCGCTCGAACGTTCCGATATCCGGCGCGATCGTTCGTTATAGCTGAACAAAATCGGTCGCAGTCGCTCGCCACCTGGTCGCCAGCTTCTCGCGCGCACCCGCCACGCGCTCTCGGAACGCGCTCCCGTGGCCCGGTTCGCCGCGTCCGGCGTACAGTGTCGATTGTCACCGTTCCGCGCACAGCCCCCCAAACGGGACGCTCTTGAGGTTCGATCGCAGACGTTCGGTCGTGTCTCTGGGCCTCCTGTTCGCCGTCGTCTCGGCGTTCCTGTTCGGGAGCTACCTCTTCGTGATCAAGCGGTACTTCAGCGCGTACCCGGCGACTGTGTACGTCTTCCTCGCGTTCGCCTTCGCGCTCGTCTGGTACGTCCCGGTCGCGCTGGTGACCGTCGACGGAAGCTTCTTCCCGGCCGGCTTCGGTCGAACCGGCGTCCTCGTCCTCGCTACCACGGTCGGGTTCACGCTAGTGGGGAATCTCACCTTCTTCCGGGCCATCGCGGTCGGCGCCGTCTCCTACGTCGCTCCCATCAGCAAGGTCATCCCGGTGTTCGTCCTGCCGCTGGAGGTCCTCCTGCTCGACCAGTACCTCTCGGCGCTCCAGGTGGTCGGGGTCGTCGTCGCGACGATCGCCATCTACGTGGCGAACTACCGCCCCGGCGAACTGCTCGAACCGCTGCAGCGCGCCGTATCGGCCCGGCCGGCGCAGTTCGCGCTGGCCTCCGCGGCCTCCTTCGCGGTCGTCGACGTCGGCAAGCGGACGCTGATGCAGGAACTCGCTGTCCCGCCACAGACGTTCGTCGTCGTCCTGTTCGCCACGCTGACGGCCTCGCTCGCCCCCATCGCGGCCCGGAACTGGCCGTCGGCGGCGCTCGACCGATCCTCGACGGTGACCGACGGTGGCACCGCCGCAACGGCGGAGCCCGTCCGCGTCGACGTGCGCGGGGACCTCCCGAAGTTCGCCGCGACTGGGCTGCTACTCGCGACGGCGAACCACGTCGCTATGTACGCCTTCGGCGCGCTCCCGGCCAGCGTCGCCTCACCGATCGTCAACACGCAGGCCGTCGTCGCAGTCGTCCTGGGCGGGCTCCTGCTGGGCGAGGAGCATTTCCGGATCCGACTCGTCGCCGCCGGGCTGGCCGTCGTCGGCGTGACGGTCATCGCGCTGGGATGACCAGCAGCTATTCGCAGCGAACGATATCGGCGAACTCCGTGGCCACGGCGTCAGTTCCGTTTCTGCCTCGCGCTCGCCTGGTCAGGCGCTCGTCTCGGCCCCGGCGGTCGCGCCGACCGCTACCGAGAACGTCGACTGGATCCACGCTTCGGGATTGTGCCGGTCGTATAGGACCGTGTCTCCCTCGTCCGTCCTGAAGAACCCGTACCGGGCGTCGTCCGTGTTTTCGTCGTCACTCATTGTGGGAGGGTCGCACCAGTTCTAGGGGCTTCGAGCGGGTAAACCCTCGGACGGCAGCGGTGTCGGCGCGCGTTCGTCCGACTGCGCGGCAGGTCTGCGAGCGGGCGCTCACGACCGCGCGGCGCCGAGCCGAACCACCACCGCTTACCACCCAGTGGTTCCTGAGGATCACTATGACGCGACGATCCGCACCCGTCCGCCCGCCGGTCGTTCTCACGATAGCGGGGAGCGACTCGGGCGGCGGCGCGGGGATACAGGCGGACCTGAAGACCATCGAGGCCGGCGGCGCGTTCGGGACGAGCGCCATCACGAGCGTCACGGCCCAGAACACGCGCGGCGTCCAGGGGACTCACGGACTCCCGATCGCCGAGATCGAGGCCCAGATCGACGCCGTCCTCTCGGACTTCGACGTCGCCGCGGTGAAGACCGGGATGCTCGGCCGGCGCGAGGTGGTCGAGACCGTCGTCGACGACGCCGACCGATTGCCGAACCTCGTCGTCGACCCGGTGATGGTCGCCGCGTCGGGCGACCGACTGCTCGAACCCGCGGCCGAATCTGCCTACGAGGACCTCGTCGCCGCGGCGACACTCGTGACGCCCAACGCCGACGAGGCCGCAGTGCTGACCGGTGTGGACGTGACCGACGTCGACGCCGCCCGGGAGGCCGGTGACGTGCTGGTCGAGATGGGCGCCGACGCCGCGCTCGTCAAGGGCGGCCACGTCCCCGGCGACGACGTCGTCGACGTGCTCGTCACCGAGGAGACGACCCACAGCTTCCGCCACGACCGGGTCGACACCGCCGCGACCCACGGCTCGGGCTGTACGCTCTCCAGCGCCGTGGCGACGCGACTGGCCCACGGCGACGACCTGCCGAGCGCCGTGGGCGACGGCGTCTCCCTGCTGGCCTCTGCGGTCCGCTACGGCGTCGACGTCGGCGAGGGCCCCGGGTCGGTCCACCACCTCGTCGAAGCTCGAAACGAAGCGGCCCGCGGCGAGACCGTCGAGGCCGTCGAGCGCGTCGTCGGCCTGCTGGTCGACCGGGCGCCGAAAGTACTGGTACCGGCCGACGGGACGAACGTCGCCGGCGCGACGCCCTACGCCGAATCGCCCCGGGACGTCGCGGCCGTCGAGGGCGGCATCGGTCGAACGCGGGACGGACTGCGAGCCAACCGCGGCGTCCGCTTCGGAGCCGGCGGTCGGCTCGCGTCCCTTGTCCTGGCCGTCCGCGAGGTGGCCCCGACGACCCGGTTCGCGCTCGAGTGCCGTCGCTCCCCGGCGCTCGACCGGGCGCTCGCCGAGTTCGACGGTCCAGTCGTCGAGCTATCGGCTGACGCCAGCGACGCCGACGGGAACGACCGACCGCTCGCACGCCGGGTCAACGAGGCCGCGGCTGACGACGACGTCCCGCCCGTCGCCGTCGTGGATCCGACGCGAGGCGAGGCGGGCGTCGCCCTGCTCGCTCCGGACGCCGGGACGCTCGTCGACCGGACGGAGCGGCTGCTCGAGGCGGCCGAGGACGCGGACTGAGAAGAGCCCGTCCGAGCGAGCGCTCAGCGGCGTTCGCGGAGCACCGCCAGCGTCGCGGCGAGCGCCACTGTCAGCGTGACGGCGAGCGCCTCGGCACCGAGCCCGAAACCGGTCGAGCCGGGCGTGTCGGTCGGGGTCGCCGTCGCCGGCTGGGTCTGCGTGACGGTCGTCACCGTAGTGGGCGGGTCCGTTGTCCCGTCCGTCCTGTTCCCGTCGACCGTCGTCTGGACCGGCGGCGCGCGAACGGCGACCGTCACCTCCCCGGCGCCGTCGACGCGCACGGTCGTGGCCCCGGTCCGCGACATCGGGACGCTCGCGTTGACCCAGCCGGCGGACTCGGGGGCCAGGCGGACCGTCTCCGCGACGGCCAGGCCGTCGTCCCGGCGGAACACGACCGAGGTCTCGCCGGGGATGGGAGCGTCGTTCTGGACCCGGGCGCTCATCTGGACGGATTCGCCTTTCATGACCTCCCGTGACGTCGCCGTGACGTCGGTGACCTGGCCCTCGGCAGGCTCGCTGACCTCGACGGTCCGCTCGTCGCCCCCGACCGCGAGTTCGTACGTCCCGGGCTCGTCGAAGGTGTGGTTCAGGCCCAGCACGGCCGTCTCGTTGGGCGCGACCGAGCCGTTGGCCTGGTCGACGACGCTCCCGTTCACTGCCAGCCGGGCGGTGAAGTTCCCCGCTCGCCCGCCAGCGTTCTCGACGACGGTCCCGACCCGGAGCCGTTCGCCCGGCACGACGACCACCGGACCGTCAGTCGCCTCGATGGTCGCGTTCCGGTAGCGCCCGTCGACCCTGTACGTCGCGTCGTTGCCGTCGCCGGGGAGCTGGAAGCCGATGCGAGCGGGTGGGTCGCCGAAGGCCATGACGTGTGCGGGCTGGTCCCACATCGTGACGTTCGCGGGCTTCTCGGCGTACCGGGTGGCCGCGTCGACGATCTCGTCGTCGCCGTGTTCACCGAGGGCGCCCAGGAAGTCTGACAGCGAAATCGGGCCCATATCGGCGTTCATCGCCTGGACGACCGTCTGGAGCGTCCGTTCCTGGTCGCGCGTGTTGCGGATCTGCCGGTCCAGCTGCCCGGCGACGAGCGCGCCCTTGTCGTAGTCGGGAGCCGACTGCCACGTCGACTGGTTGGCGAGGACGGCGTCGGCGTAGGAACTGTTCGCACCGGCGCCGATCCGCTGGCTGAACGCGTCGTAGGGGACCCGACCCTGTTCGTAGGTCAACAGCGCCGCGTAGTAACTGGCCGAGGCCTCACGGAACCAGCGCATCTCCGGGTCGAGCGCGAAGTCCTGACGGGTGTGGACGTACTCGTGGACCCACGGGTTCTCGGCGCTGTCGACCGGTTCGACGTCGCGGACCCAGAGGTCGGATTCGCCCGTCTGGTAGCCGCGGACGCCCCACTGGACGCCGTCGGTCGGGGCGGCGACGACGAACACTTCGTCGTCGCGGTCACCGACGCGCAACGCGTCCGAGGCGTCGGCCAGCGAGTCGAGCACCGACGGGGGAGCGTCGCGCATGCTCGCGTTCGCGGGGACGACGAGCCTGAACCGCTGGTCGCTGGCGTTCCGCTCGTAGGTCTCGTGTTCGCCGAGGTAGACCAGCCACTCCCCCGCCGCGCCGGGACCCGCGGTCGTCGACGTCCGGTCGTACGCGACGGGGCCGGCCGACGAGTAGCGGGTCCAGTCGGTCGTGACGGGCGGGCGCTGGAACAGGGCCCACTCGCCCGCGTCGACGGCGACCAGGTCTCCGTCGGCCCCAACGGGCCCCGTCTCGTTCAGCGACTCGTTGACCGGGATCGTATACGTGATCGAGGGGGTGCTCGTCGTCTCGTCCCAGCGGTACTCGCGCCAGCCGTCACGGACGAAGCCGTCCGTGTCGGTCACTTCGGCGTCGTCGGGGAGCTCGGTGTGGAGCGAGACCACGCCGCTGGAGATGGTATACTCCAGCTCCACCGCCACCTCGCCGGGGGTCGACGGCGTCAGCGCGAACTCCTGGGTCGCGTTGATAGTCGTTCCGTCGTCGCTCTGGAAGCCGATCTGGGCCGGGCCGGAGCTGCCCTGGCGCGGCGCGACGTCGCCGCTCGCCACGGCCGGAGCGACCGCGCCGGTCAACAGGACCGACGCAAAGACCACAGCGAGCACGGCGCGACGCGCCAGGCGCATTGGGATCCGTTAGCAACTGGGAGGTGAAATACCTGATCCGTGTTTTCCGCGCGAGACGGCCGATTCCGGGGATTCGCTCCGAAAACGGGTCCGGGACGATTCGAGCGACGCGCACGCCTCCGCACCGCCCGTCACCGCCGAGGCGGACCCACAACCCCTATGCCGCCCACGCACGCACGGGTGGGTATGACAGAGGCGACGGGCATCGTCGGGGAGTTCCTCGCGCTGAAGGAGAGCACCGACGCGGACGTGCTGGCGATGCAGTGCGGGGACTTCTACGAGTTCTTCGCCGACGACGCCGAACTCGTCGCGGACGAACTCGACCTCACCGTCTCCCAGAAGTCCTCGCACGGCTCGTCCTATCCGATGGCCGGCGTCCCCCTCACCGAACTCACGCCGTACGTCTCCGCGCTGGTCGAACGGGGCTACCGGGTCGCCGTCGCCGACCAGCACGAGACCGAGGACGGCCACGCCAGGGAGATAACCCGCGTCGTCACGCCGGGTACCCTCCTGGAGACGACCGACGACGCCGCCCAGTACCTCGCTGCCGTCGTCCGAGAGGAGGGCGGCGGCGCGCGACGGAGTGACGGGACCACTGGCGATTCCTACGGCCTCGCGTTCGCCGACGTGACGACCGGCCAGTTCCACGTCACCGAACTGGACGGGGAAGACGCGGCCGCGACTGCCCAGACGGAGCTGTACAAGTTCGACCCCGCGGAGGTGTTGCCCGGGCCCGAGTTACGCGCCGACGACGACTTCCTCGACCGGGTCCGCGAGCGCACCGACGCGTCGTTGACGCTGCACTCTGCCGAGTCGTTCGCCCCGGCCCGCTCGCGCCACCGCGTGCGCGACCACTTCGGGTCGGAGACCCTGGAGAGCGTCGGCGTCGAGGGGAAGGACGCCGCCATCAGGGCGGCGGGCGCCGTCCTCTCCTACGTCGAGGACACCGGCGTCGGGACGCTGGCGTCGGTGACGCGGCTCCAGGCCTACGGCGCGACGGACCACGTCGACCTGGACGCGACGACGCAGCGCAACCTCGAACTCACCGAGACGATGCAGGGCGAGGGCGACGGCTCGCTGTTCGACACGCTCGACCACACCGTCACCTCCGCCGGCGCGCGACTCCTCCGACAGTGGATCCAGCGCCCCCGCCGCGACCGGGGCGAACTCGCTCGCAGGCAGCAGTCCGTCGCGGCACTCGCCGAGGCGGCGATGGCCCGCGAAGAGCTGCGCGAGACGCTGGACCCGGTGTACGACCTGGAACGGCTGGCCTCGAAGGCCGTCTCGGGCAGCGCCGACGCCCGCGATCTCCGGTCGGTCGGCGAGACGCTCGCGCTGCTGGACGCCGTCACCGACCTGGTCGAGCGCACCGACCGCCTCGCGGAGTCGCCGCTCGTCGACGTGCTCTCGCGACTCGACCGCGAGGCCGTCGCCGACCTGGCGAGCGAAATCGACGAGGCCCTCGTCGAGGAGCCGCCGGGAACCGTCACCCAGGGCGGGCTCTTCCGGACGGGCTACGACGACGACCTGGACGACCTCGTCGCGAGCCACGAGGCGGCCCTGGAGTGGATCGACACGTTGCCGGAGCGCGAGAAGCGAAAGACAGGGATCACCCACCTCTCCGTCGACCGCAACAAGACCGACGGCTACTACATCCAGGTCGGGAAGTCCGAAACCGACCAGGTGCCCGAGGCCTACGACGCCATCAAGACGCTGAAGAACTCCGAGCGCTATACGATTCCAGAACTTCAGGAGCGCGAGCGCGAGGTGCTCCGCCTGGAGGAACGCCGCCACGACATGGAGTACGAACTGTTCGAGGAACTCCGGGAGCGTGTCGCCGCCCGCGCAGAGTTGCTCCAGGACGTCGGCCGGGCGCTCGCGGAACTCGACGCCATCGCATCGCTGGCGACCCACGCCGTCCGCAACGACTGGACGCGTCCCGACCTCTCCGACGGCCGGGAACTCGACGTCCAGGGTGGCCGGCACCCCGTGGTCGAGCAGACGACGGAGTTCGTCCCCAACGACCTCCGCCTGGACGAGGAGCGGCAGTTCCTGGTCGTCACCGGCCCGAACATGTCCGGGAAGTCCACCTACATGCGGCAGGCCGCCCTCATCACGCTCCTCGCCCAGGTCGGCAGTTTCGTCCCCGCGCGCTCGGCGCGCGTCGGGCTCGTGGACGGCATCTACACCCGCGTCGGCGCGCTGGACGAACTCGCCCAGGGCCGTTCCACCTTTATGGTCGAGATGCAGGAGCTCTCGAACATCCTCCACTCCGCCACCGACGACTCGCTCGTGATTCTGGACGAGGTGGGCCGCGGGACGGCGACGTACGACGGCATCTCCATCGCCTGGGCGGCGACGGAGTATCTCGCGAACCAGATCAAGTCAAAGACCCTCTTCGCGACCCACTACCACGAACTCACGTCGCTGGGCGAGAAGCTCCCGAAGGTCGAGAACGTCCACGTCGCCGCCGACGAGTCCGACGGCGAGGTGACGTTCCTCAGAACGGTGCGCGACGGCCCGACGAATCGCTCGTACGGCGTCCACGTCGCGGATCTGGCCGGCGTCCCCGAACCGGTCGTCGACCGCTCGCGGGACGTCCTCGACAGGCTCCGCGAGGAGAAAGCCATTGAGGTCCAGGGCGGCGAGCGGACCGACGGCATGGAGTCGACGCAAGTGGTATTCGACCTCGGGTCTGGCGAATTGAGCGCCGGGGAGTCGAATAGCTCCGGCCAGCAGATCGCGACCGACGGGAGCCAAAAGGAAGCGCCAGCGAGCGACTCGGACGGTCAGCCGCTCGACCCCGAGACGGAGGCTATCCTCCACGAACTCGACGACGTCGACGTCAACGAGACGCCGCCGGTCGAGTTGATGGCGAAGGTCCAGGAGTGGCAGGCAAAACTCGGAGAGAGCGACGGCGACGTCAGTTGAGGTCGACCGGATCGAGCGTGACTCGCTCGGCGACGACTGGATAGTCGGCTGCGTATTCGTTCCCCTCCAAGACGACCGTGAGGTCGACCGTCGACGGCGCCCGTTCTAGAATCGCCTCGAACGGAACGTTTGGCGCTTCCATATCTGGCATTCCATCGCCATTGAGAATATACAGTACACGGAGAGCTTTCTCCAGGTACTGTCTCGAACTGTGCATTGAAATACCGGTGACTTCGTCGTCGAAACGAGAGTGTATCGCCTGTAATACAGCGTTGGCAGCGATCGTCTCGCTCTGCGTTTTCGCCCATTCGGAAAACGAGATCGTTTCGGTGAGATTCTCGGTTCCCTGGAGTCGGTACGTCACTGACTGATTCGAGGGATGATACTCGGTCACGTTCCCTGGATCGTGGCGCTCGCCGAGTGAAATCGGGTCACCCTGCGCTCGTGGCGGCCCCGTGATCAAATCCGGCTCGAACACCGCGACGCCACCGAGAGTAGCGAGCACTCCGCCACCGCCAATTAGCGGAAGTAATTTTCGCCGTTTCATATCGGCGATAATAGCCCCCGATTGGATATTGTTGTTGTATTAGAATTGTAGATTATATGATCTCCTCACGTTCAAAGAAAGAATCCACTGCAGCCACAGTGGCACGAAAACTCGGGGAGCGAGACGGCGACCAGAGTTGACGTCGACTGCAGCGACTGTCTGGGTGACGGCTCACATAATTAGATCGACCGTATGTCGCCTGGCGACGACGGGGTATTCCGCTTCGTACTCGTTCCCCTCCAGCACGAGGGTGAGATCAACCTTCTTCGGCGCCCGTTCTAGAATCGCCTCGAACGGGACGTTCGGGGCTTCCATATCTTGCAATTGACCGGCATTCACGATATAGAAAATACAGATCGCCTCCTCCAGGTAATGCCTCGACGAAATCATATTTATTCCGGTAAGGTCCCCATCGAATCGTGATTTCGTCGCTTCCAGAACGGCATTTTTGGCGATCGTCTCGCTCTGCATTTTCGCCCACTTACGAAACGAATTCGTCTCGATTCGTGGGTGGCTACCCGGACCGAGGTGCGTTACAGTGTGGTTCGACGAATGGTACTCGATCACGTTCTCCATCTGGTGGCGCTCGCCGAGTGAAATCGGGTCACCTTGCGTTCGTGGCGGCCCTGTAATCAGATCCGGCTTGAACACCGCGACGCCACCGAGAGTGGCTGCCGCGCCGCCACCGAGAAGTACCGAAAGCGCTTTTCGACGTTTCATATGGATGATGGTGAGACGAGGCTGTCATTAATGCTACTGCTGAAGCAATCGAGAAGTACACCCGTCGCGGGCGCAGACCGTACGAGCTGACGTTGGTCTCCTCCGACTTCAGGCGAGGAGATACCGACCGCATGTCGGATAGCAACGAGCGCTGCCGATGCCGATGCCAATGCCGGCGGAGTCTCGAACGACTACGGATTGCCAGTGAATACCTCCCCCACCGACTCACTAATCATAATTGCACCTTCGGAGAAGACCCGAATTCTCGTGTCTGCGTACTCGAATATCACGACACCGTTCGCCGCGTCCCGGTCCCAGAGGGCCTCGAGGGCGTCCGGATCTATCGACTCGTTCAGCGGTGGCAGTTCCATTGGATCCACCCCCTTCGAATCTGCGACAGCTTCGATTACCTCCGACATCACATTCATAATTGATAATGATGTCTGTGGGATGAAGTCAGTACACCCTCAAATATTAGGGTGTATCTCGTCCCTGCCGTGTTCACTGCTAATCGTTGTGGGTCCCGTTCCGATTTGGTACCACTCGTTTCGTGAGTGGTCTCCTATCCAGGGCCCATCGCCGCGATATCGGCGCCCACCGTCGCCAGCGCGTCGGCGGGGTTCGGGTCGCTGTCGGCCAGGTGCGTGTAGCGGTGGTCCGGAACGTTCGACAGCGCCGCCGCGACCGCGTCGCTGTACGCCTCGACGCCCGGCTCCGTCGGGTCGTCGCCGCCCCAGACGTCCCGGACGACCGTCATCGAGTCGATGCGGACCTCCAGCGTCCGTGGTTCGTAACGGGCCAGCAGTTCGGCGAGCCCGAGCTGGAGGGCGACGTACTCGGCGGTGTTGTTCCCCGTTCGGGCGCCGACGGGCCGGCCGAGACGGGCGAGCGGGTCCTCGTCGGCGTCCATGATGACGGCGCCCGCGCCCGCGGGACCGGGGTTGCCGCGCGAACTCCCATCGACGTAGAGGACGAAGGCGTCGCCCGTCACCTCCTGGACAGGCGGCCGGGTGAGGTCTGACGTCAGCAGGCCTTCGAGCGCGCGACGTAACTCGTCCCGGTCCGTCGCGGGGTCGAACAGACCGCCGTAGCCAGGGGCGGCGTCGTCGATGGCGTCCGTGGCCACCGCCATCTCGTAGCCGACGCTCGCGAGCACCTCGTCGACGAGCGTCGCGACCGGCGAGAGGTGTTCGACCGGGAGGGGTTCGCCGGTCACGCCACTGTCCCCGCTCGGTTCCGGCCTCTCGGACCACCGCTCCCGGATCGGCTCGTCGGATAGTCGCGCCGTTTCATACGGAGCTCTCGGTGGCCGAACGGGATAATCCCTTCAGGTGATCCCCCAGTCATCGAATGGATCGGGTGCAATCTGGCTTCCATCCTGGTTCCACCGTTCACGCGTTCCCTCCGGCGCGTACGACGATGCCTCACAGACGTAGTGTTCGAGTTCGTAGTGGCAACGTTTCGTCGTCGTCGTCAGAGACAAGTCGCCGACGATTCCTGACAAGAGAAGTGTCTGGGATCGACGGCGATGAAAGCGGCAGTATCGAGGACAAAGGGGTCGAAGTAGAGTACTCGATCGCTGTTGGTTGCGACCACGACAACACTGCGTCCGGACGGGTGCGGAAAAGGTTTAACCAGTAGCATCGGTAACGTACAATCACTCATGGCTTCGACCTCCCGTTCCGACGAGAACGAATCTGAGGAGGATCCAACGGTCCCGGCAGGCGTCCTCGAAGGGATCGAGGATATCGCCGAGGGCCGGACCGCCGACGGGGACGACCTCGACGAGGCACTCGACCTGTAGCGAAGTTCGGAAGGGATTTTATAAAGAGCAAGGAGAATACCCCGCGCCTTTAGGCGTGGGATGAATCCGACAACTTTGACGCCTTCTACGTTCGACGGCACGGCAAGATATTCAACGCCCGGCCGTTAGTTTTAATACACCATTTCCCATAATTTATTATGAGCACAGTCCGGTGCTGGAGACAACTCGCACCTATCGAGCGGAAATCGTCAACCAGTCTCAAGTGAGTGACGACCTCGATGACTGCGGGCACTCCGCGTCGAAACTGTGGAACGTCGCCCGATACCACTCCCAACAAGAGTGGGACGACACGGGTGAGATTCCGTCCGAAGCCGACATCAAGCGCGAATTAAAAGACCACGAACGCTACAGTGACCTCCATTCGCAGTCAAGTCAGCGCGTTCTCGAAGAACTCGCTGAGGCGTTCAACGGCTGGTTCAAAAAGCGCAAGAACGGCGACACAGACGCGAATCCACCCGGCTACCGAAAGCGAGGCGACAACCATCCGCGCTCCACCGTGACGTGGAAGCAGAATGGCATCAAGCACGACGCCACGAACGACCGGCTCCGTCTCAGCAAGGGCTTCAATCTCAAAACCCACCGTTCGGATTTCATCCTCTGCGAGTACGAGACACGACCGGACGTGACCGTGGAGAACATCCAGCAAGTCAGAGCCGTGTGGAACGGCGAACGCTGGGAACTCCACCTCGTCTGCAAGATCGAGATTCCTGTCGAGGACGCCCCCGGCGACAACACGGCTGGCATCGATCTCGGCATCAAGAACTACCTCGCAATCGCTTACGACGACGGTGACGCCGAGTTATACCCGGGGAACGTGCTGAAACAGGACAAGCACTACTTCACCCGCAACGAGTACGACACCGAGGGCAAGAACGGGCCATCGAAGCGTGCGCTCCGCGCCCGGCAGAAGTTGTCTCGGCGGAAAGACCACTTCCTGCACGCGCTCGCCACACACATCGTTGAGCAATGCATCGACCACGAGGTTGGTCGCATCGCAATCGGCGACCTGAGCAAAATTCGCGAGGAGGAGAACGGAGACGCTCGAAACTGGGGCAAGCATGGGAACAAGAAACTCCACGGCTGGGAGTTCGACCGGTTCACGAACCTGCTCGAATACAAGGCCGAAGAACACGGAATCCTCGTGGACCGAAAGAGCGAGCGGGTCACGAGCAAGACGTGTTCGTGCTGTGGTCGGAAGCGAGGCGCGAATCGTGTGGAGCGTGGCCTGTACGTCTGTGAGTCGTGCGGTGTGACGATGAACGCGGACGTGAACGGTGCGGTGAACATTCGCAGAAAGATAACTCAGAATCCTCCGACGGAGGATATGAGTAACGGTCGTTTGGCACGGCCAGCAGTCCACCTGTTCAATCAAACCTCGGGGCGTTTCGCACCGAGCGAACAGGTGGGTTGTGAACCGTAATATCCCAACGGCAGTCGGGATTCCTCTGTCTTCAGGCGGAGGGGGATGTCAAAGGTTCGTTGTGCAACCACCGTTAGCGTGAGCGTCGTCGAACTATCCGACGAAGAGAACGTTGCGATTCTCGCCGAGACATTCACGGAGAGCCTCTCGGACATCGGGGACAAAACTCGTCAGGCCGCTGTACTGAAACGGCTACACGAACTCCTCGATAGCGACACCCCACAACACTATATCTACGAAACCGTCGCAGGCTGTGACGAACTCCAGGTGATCCGCGTCGGTGGTGACCAGCGAATCTTCTGCCGCTTGGTGATGGGAATTCCCCACGGCGACAAGTACTACAACGTTCTGTTCGTCTTCTACGTAGACCCTCACCAGTACCGCCCCGATCAACTGGCTACGTTCGATGACGCAGCCGAGCAACGACTCGGCGAGATAACGGAATTCCACACGGTCGATGCTGTCGACGACTACCTCGACGAGATGAATGCCTTTACGCCAGTGGAAATCCGGGAAAGGATCGAGCTGCTATAACACGAAGGGTGAGTAGTCCCTTCCTTGCGCTTCTGTCTCTAGGATCAAATGACGACCTGTCCCTCCGTCCACCTCCGGCGAGCGTTTTTGTACGATTACGCTGTGAACACGCCTGTGGCACTCAACTCGAGGGACGGGATCCGGGAGCGCGCCCAGACGCTGCTCGAACGGAGCATCGGACCGGAAGCGGCGTTCCGGCCCGATCAACTGGAAGCGATCGAGAGCCTGGTCGTCGACGAGGAGCGACTGTTGCTCGTCCAGCGAACTGGCTGGGGCAAGAGCACCGTCTACTTCATCGCGACGAAACTGCTCCGCGAGCGGGGAGCGGGTCCGACGCTCATCGTCAGCCCGCTGCTCGCGCTGATGCACAACCAGATCCAGGACGCCGAAGCACAGCTCGGACTCGGAGCCCGGACGATCAACTCGAACAACACGGACGAGTGGACCGAGACGATGGAAGCCGTCGTCGACGGTGAGTGTGACATCCTGTTGATCTCGCCGGAACGCCTGGCGAACGCTGAGTTCCAGGAGGACGTCCTGGTGGCGATGGACGAGGAGTTCGGCATGCTCGTCGTCGACGAGGCCCACTGCATCTCCGATTGGGGCCACGACTTTCGGCCGGATTACCGCCGTATCAAGCGGATCCTCCAGGAACTCCCTGACCACATCCCCGTCGCGGCGACGACGGCGACCGCCAACGACCGCGTGGTCGACGACGTCACGGACCAGGTTCCCGACCTCCGGGCCGTCCGCGGCGACCTCGTCCGGGACTCCCTGCGGCTCCAGACCATCGAGGTCGGGTCGCGGTCACGTCGGCTGGCCTGGCTCGCCGAGAACGTCCCGGACCTGCCGTCGTCTGGCATCGTCTACTGCCTGACGACCGACGAGGTCGAGACGGTCGCCGAGTGGTTGACCGCTCGCGGCCTCGACGTCGAACCGTACCACGGTGGGATGGACGGAGACCGTCGTCGTGAACTGGAACACCGACTAATGAACAACGACGTGGACGGGCTTGTCGCGACGAACGCCCTGGGGATGGGGTTCAACAAACCCGACCTGGGCTGGGTGATCCACTTCCAGCGACCGCCGAACCTCATCCGGTACTACCAGGAAGTCGGCCGTGCCGGTCGCGGCCTGGACGAGGCGTTTGCCATACTGCTCTCCGGCGAGGAGGACGACCGGGTCGCGGAGTACTTCATCGAACAGGCGTTTCCCGAACCCGAAGACTTCGAGACGGTCCTCTCGACGCTGGGGGACAGCGACGAACCATTGTACAAGTACGAGATTCTGAAGCAGACGAACCTCTCGTGGAAGGCCGTCTCCCAGTGTCTCGATATCCTGCGAGTGGACAACGCGATAATCCGCGTCGACGACGGGTTCACGCGGACGTCCGCCGACTGGGCGTACGACCACGAGCGCATCGAGTCGGTCACCGAGCACCGCCGGGAGGAGCTGGCGCGCATCCAGGCGTTCACCCGGACGGACGACTGTCTGACGCGGTTCATCGACGACGAACTCGACGGGTCACTCGACGCGGACTGTGGCCACTGTGCCAACTGTTCCGGGCCGTTCCGTCCGGAGTCCGTCGACGACGAGGAACTCGTGAGTGCTGCCGTCGACCACTACCGGGCCGAATCGTGGGACGAGATATCCCCGCGATACTACATGCCAGACGAGGACGGTCGGTCGAAAATCGCCGAGGACCGCAAACCCGAACCGGGGCGCGTCCTGTCGGTGTACGGCGATCCGGGCTACGGCGAACTGGTGCGTCGAGCGCAGGACGACGGCGACCGGTACGACGAGGAACTGATCGACGCCGCGGTCCACCACGTCGATACGGAGTGGAACCCGTCACCGGCGCCGACCTGGGTCACCGCCGTTCCGTCACCGACCGACAAAAAGCGAGTCGACGACCTCGCCCGGCGGATCGCTCGCGAACTCGGGCTGGACTATCTCAGAGCGGTCGAGCGGGTCCGTGAGATGCGCCCGCAGCACGAGCTGGCAAACTCCTACCAGCAGCGCTGGAACGTGGAGGATGCGTTCGCGGTGACTGAATCCGTTCGATCCGGCCCCGTGTTGCTGGTCGACGAGACCGTCGGGTCGCGCTGGTCGTCGACGGAAGCGTCGCTCGTGCTCCGTGACGCCGGGAGTGGCCCGGTCTATCCCTTCGCACTCGCCGAACGGAACCGGTGGTAGGTCGGCTGACGTGTGGCGATCACCCGCGTCCATCCGGTCGGCGAGGTCGGCCTCCGCCTGGAAACCATCGGGGAGGATCGCCGTCTCGCCGTCTCTCGCAGCCTGGATGGCCGTGAGCGCGCCGCAGGAGTGGCTGAACAGTATCGGCTCCCCGTCAAAGCCGTCGACGAGCGCACGGACGTACTCTACCCGGGGAGAATTGGCGGTCGTCGTAGCCCATGGCAAGAGTTAACAAGCACCAATACCAAACTCGGCTGTACAGTCGCCGCCATGCCAGACAACGCCCACGACCCTGCCACAATACGGCTTTCCCTGGACCGGGAGTCCCGCTGGACGCTCCACCACGTGCTTCTGGACCGCCTCGAGCGGGAAGCGAGAGCGGACGATCCGACCGGAATCGACCCGCCACCGGTGGCGGTGTTCGACGCGTTCGAGACGCTCGACGCCGGCGAGACCAGCGTCACGACGGCGGAGCTCGAGGCGATGCGATCCGTCGTCGCCGAGTATCACCACTCGACGTCGTGGTGGGAACTCGAACGCTCGCGACTGGAAGGGCTCTTGCACCTCCTCACCGCGCTCCTCGAAGAGCGGGGCGCGGCAGAAGCGTGATTCGAGCGGTGGGGGCCACCTGACAGACGGGGCCGGACCCGTTCGAGTGCGATTGCGGGCCCGGAGACGGCCAGCACCGTGTCTGACCGGGGAACGTATGGGCTGGCCGGTCGTCAGTGTCTGGTAGGATGTACCTCGGAGACGTCGCATGGCCTGACCTCGAGGACTACTTCGAAACCGAGTCGCTGGCGCTGATCCCGCTCGGCTCGACGGAACAGCACGGGCCGCACTTGCCCGAGGCCACGGACCACCTCATCGCGGAAGCCTTCGCCCGAGAGGTCGCCGAACGGACGGGCTATCTCTGTACGCCCACCATAAACGTCGGCGTCAGCGGTCACCACCGGCAGTTCCACGGCACGATGTGGGTCGAGCCATCGGTGTTCCGCGAGTACGTGGCCTCGCTCACCCGAAATCTCACGTATCACGGCATCGACCGCGTCATCTACGTGAACGCACACGGCGGGAACGTCCCCCACCTCCGGGAGGTCGGGGCGCGCCTCCGCCAGGAGGAGGTGGCCTACGGCATCGAGTGGATGTGGGACGAGAGCATCCCGGACCTCGTCGACGACCTGTTCGAACAGAACGGGCCACACGGCGGCCCCAAGGAGACGGCGATGATCCAGTACCTCGACTCGGCGCTGGTCCACGAGGACCGACTGGCCGACGCGCGGGACGGTGGCATGACGAGCGTGGACGACGCCGAGATGATGCGACACGGCTCCCGGACGTTCTACGACGCGGCCGACAACACGGACAACGGCGTCCTGGGCGACCAGACGGACGCGACCGCCGAGAAAGGCGAACAGCTGTTCGATGCCGCGACGGAGCAGCTGGCCCACCTCGCCGACTGGCTCGCCGCCCAGGCATTCGAGGACTTGCTGCCGAGAGACCACGTTTAGGAGGGACAGTCGACCGGACCACGGACGACGCAGACTCACGTCGACCCGGACGCGCTCGTTCCCCCGTCGACCGCTTCCACAGTCGCTCTCGTCGGACGAGTCGACGGCGTTCGCGACCGACGTCGAGCGGCGGATAGCACCCAAATATCTCCAGCCGGGGCGACCCCGGCGACTGGAACGTCGGGGGCAGGTGGTGGTTGGCTGACGGGACTGCACCCGACGTCGGTGAAGGCTCACCGACTGTGCATAGTCGAGCACGCTAACTTGTTAGGCTACGTGGACAAACTGTAATAATAAAACAGATTAATTAAATGGCGTGTTGTCCGGAACGGGCGGTCGGTAGCCCCGGGTTTATGATTGCCCGAATGCACGTATCCACTATGGCAACGGAACCCAGTGACGAGTCTGTCTCCGTCGACGAGAGTCACGGGGGAGCACACGTCGAGTCCGAGGTGAGCGACGACGAACGGACGTGGGCGATTATCGTCCACGCGATGGGGTTCGTCGGACTGGCCTTCCCCCTCGCGAACGTCTTCGGGCCCCTGCTCGTGTGGGCGATCAAGAAAGACGAAGGACAGTTCGTCGACGAGAACGGGAAGGAGGCGATCAACTTCCAGATCACGTGGACGGTGCTGTTGACCGTCGCCGCGCTGTCCATCTTCGTCGGCCTCGGACTGGTCGTCTTCCCCATCGTCGGCATCGCCTGGCTGGTCCTCACCGGTATCGCCGTGGTCCGGGCGAGCAACGACGAGGTGTACGACTACCCGCTGACGGTCGACGTGATCTCCTGAGCGCCGACGTGGCGAACTGCGGACGATCCGAACGTACCAGATCCGACCGCACCGCCCGGCCGATGGAATCTTCACTCACGACGGGAGACCACCTGTATGGACCTCCGGGTGCGGAAGCCAGACGGGTGGACGACGGTCTCACTGGACGACGACGACGTGGAGGCGGTGACAGTGGCCGGCGGCCGGACCGACGGGCACCTCTCGCTGACGCTCATCGGCGTCCGGAGCAGCCAGCCCAACGTGCGCGTTCAGGACGTCCTCGACGTCGACCCCGACGACGAGTCGAAGCTGGCGAGTGAGGTTCCCCGGGCCGACGACGGCACGTGCCTGCCGCTCGACCAGCTTCGTCCCGATTGACATCCTCCCCGCCCTAAAGGGCGAGGATTCCACGAAGTGGATATTCAGGTTGCGCGTTTCCTCGGTTCTCAAGGACGCTTTCGCGTGGAACGTCGATGGTCGCCGTCCAGTTATGACCAGGGACGTGCTTTCCAGCGCGTACAGCCCTGTCAATGGGGCCTTCCTCCCTGCATACAGCAGGCGTCGACGACGGCTGGCTATTCAACCAGCGAGGGAGCACGGTTCGCGTCAGCCGAACTGTTACGCCGTGCATGGTTCACCCTCTCGTTGTGCGATATTCTCCGAAGCGTTCAGGTCGGCGTGCCGTCCACGGTCACACTCCGCACACGAAAAGTGGTCACCATCACGGGTTCCCGTCGAACCACACGCCGAACATTTCTGGCTGGTATGGTACGCATCGACCTTCTCGACGCGGATTCCAGCGCGCTCGGCTTTGTACGTGATGAACTGTTGGAGTTGGTGGAAGTGCCACGAGTGGACACCCGACCACGAACAGTTCTCGCGGATGCCTTCGAGGTCTTCCATCCGAATGACGGGGTTCTCGAACTGTTCCGCGAACGTGATGAGACGACGGGAGAGTGTGTGATTCAAGTCTGTGATTCGACGCTGTTCTTTGTCACCCACGCGGTTGCGTGCGCGAAGCGCACCCGCTTCTGAGAGCGACTCGCGGAGGGAACGATATTTGCGTCGAACGTACTTCGCTTCACCACCCGAAACCAGCATTGACTCGTCCTCATCATAGGCCGTCACGGCGAGGATGTGTCGTTCGCCAATATCGACACCGATTGGCGTCTCACCCGACGCGTCGGTGTCGTACTCGACGTTGAACGTACAGAACCAGTCGTCACCACGACGGTAGACCTGTAGACGGGTCTTTTCGGCGTCTCCATCGACGAGTCGGTCTACTGGGTCGGCAATATCGTCGTATACTTCGATAGGCGTGTACCACCATTGAGAGACACACGGGAAGCCGACAACGACCGTGCCGTTATCGGTCGTGTCGATCTCCCAATTCTGGTTGTTGACGGCGAGCGGCTGACTCTCTCGATAGCGAACCTTTCCGTCCTTGTTGTGGTCGGATTTCGCTTCTCGAATGGCTTGATTCTGAATGGCAGAGTAGAGGTCGTTGTCGATGCTGGCCGTGGTCACGGACTTGTCGAAGTCGCTGTTCTCCCATCCGTCGATACAGAACTGTTTGGTGTCACGATAGAGGCGAGTGCCCTGCTGCCACTCTTTCCGCCGTGAGAGGGATGGGTTGTGGAACTTCGCGGTGACAGTCACCGTGGCCATTACAATTGTAATTAAGTGTACTATCCCAAGAAACTATTGGAATATCAGGACGTGCTATCGACAGTGGTCTGCGAAAGGCAGTGGTGGATTCATCCCCGCGCTAAAGCACAGGGCTTTCTCCTTGACTGTCCGTAACGCTGCTTCTCCTTTCGATGTGCGTGCTCCACATTGTCGCACGCAAATCGAAACACCGTCAGTCCGCTCACGACGTTCGCTCCCTGACGAGCTTCCGCGTTCGTGCTCCACATTGTCGCACTCACGCGGAAACACCGTTGGAGCCTTCCCTACCGGTCGGCTCCAACGAGCTTCCACGTGGGCGTGTACAAGTAGCACGCCCACGCGGAAACAGCACCCTTTTGCCCCTGCTACTGATAGCCTGCCGTATAATGGGCCGACGAAAAAAGATCGTTGAAGAATGTGAGACGCTGATGGACAACCCGGAGCACATCCGGAACATCGCCATCGCGGCTCACGTCGACCACGGGAAGACGACGCTGACTGACAACCTCCTGGCCGGTGCGGGCATGATCTCCGACGAGACCGCCGGGGAGCAACTCGCGATGGACACCGAGGAAGACGAGCAGGAACGCGGTATCACCATCGACGCGGCCAACGTCTCGATGACCCACGAGTACGAGGACGAGAACCACCTCATCAACCTCATCGACACGCCAGGCCACGTCGACTTCGGTGGCGACGTCACCCGCGCGATGCGCGCCGTCGACGGTGCGCTCGTGGTGGTCGACGCCGTCGAGGGCGCCATGCCCCAGACCGAGACCGTCCTGCGACAGGCGCTCCGCGAGGGCGTCAAACCGACGCTGTTCATCAACAAGGTCGACCGCCTCATCTCCGAGCTCCAGGAGGGCCCCGAGGAGATGCAGCGGCGCCTGCTCAACGTCATCGACGACGTCAACGAGCTCATCCGCGGCATGACCGAGGAGATGGACGACATCGAGGACTGGACCGTCTCCGTCGAAGGCGGCACCGTCGGCTTCGGTTCCGCGCTGTACAAGTGGGGCGTCTCGATGCCCTCGATGCAGCGCACCGGGATGGACTTCGGCGACATCATGGAACTCGAACGCGCCGACAAGCGCCAGGAGCTCCACGAGCGGACGCCGCTCTCGGACGTCGTGCTCGACATGGTCTGTGAGCACTTCCCGAACCCCATCGACGCCCAGCCCATGCGTATCCCGCGCATCTGGCGTGGCGACGCCGACTCCGAACTCGCCGATACGATGCGTCTCGTCGACGAGGACGGCGAAGTCGTTCTGATGGTCACCGACATCGGCGTCGACCCCCACGCAGGTGAGATCGCCGCGGGCCGCGTCTTCTCCGGCACGCTGGAGAAGGGCCAGGACCTGTACGTCTCCGGCACCGTCGGCACCAACCGCGTCCAGAGCGTCGGCATCTACATGGGTGGCGAGCGCGAGGAAGTGGACCGCGTTCCCGCCGGCAACATCGCCGCCGTCACCGGCCTCAAGGACGCCATCGCCGGCTCCACGGTCTCCTCCGTCGAGATGACCCCCTTCGAGTCCATCGAGCACATCTCGGAGCCCGTCATCACGAAGTCCGTCGAGGCACAGAACATGGACGACCTGCCGAAGCTCATCGAGACGCTCCAGCAGGTCGCCAAGGAGGACCCGACCATCCAGATCGAGATCAACGAGGACACCGGCGAGCACCTCATCTCCGGCCAGGGTGAACTCCACCTCGAAGTGATCGGCCAGCGCATCGAGCGCAACCAGGGCATCCCGATCAACACCGGTGAGCCCATCGTCGTCTACCGCGAGGCGCCCCAGCAGGCCTCCCGCGAGGTCGAGGGCATCTCGCCGAACCGCCACAACCGGTTCTACATCAGCATCGAGCCGATGGACGACGAGATCGTCGACACGATCAAGAAAGGCGAGGCTTCCATGGACATGCCCGAACTCGAGCGCCGTGAAGCGCTCCAGGAGGCCGGCATGGACAAGGACACCTCCCAGGACATCGAGCACATCCACGGGACCAACGTCCTCGTCGACCAGACGAAGGGTATCCAGCACCTCAACGAGACGATGGAGCTTCTCATCGAGGGCCTCGAGGACGCACTCGACGACGGCCCGCTCGCCGCCGAGCCCGTCCAGGGCGCGCTCCTGCGTCTCCACGACGCCCGTCTCCACGAGGACGCCATCCACCGCGGTCCGGCACAGGTCATCCCCGCGATGCGCGAGGCCGTCCACAACGCGCTCATCGACGCAGAGATCCGACTCCTCGAACCGATTCAGGACGTCCGTATCGACGTCCCCAACGACCACATGGGCGCCGCCAGCGGCGAGATCCAGGGTCGCCGTGGCCGCGTCGACGACATGTACCAGGAAGGCGACCTGATGGTCGTCGAGGGAATCGCACCGGTCGACGAGATGATCGGCTTCTCCAGCGACATCCGCTCTGCGACCGAGGGTCGTGCCTCCTGGAACACCGAGAACGCCGGCTTCCAGGTCATGGCCGACAACCTCCAGCCCGACAAGATCTCCGAGATCCGCGAGCGCAAGGGGATGAAGCAGGAGCTTCACCCCGCCATCGACTACTTCTAAGACGACCTTTTTCTTCGTCGCCTCTCCTCGCTCACTCCGTTCGCTGCGGGGGAGGCTCCTCGAAAAACGTCGGGGAAAAAGACCCGGACGCTTCGCTCACTTCGTTCGCTCGCGTCCGGTGAAACCGCGCTCGCGTTGCTCGCGCGGTATGCTTCACTATAATTCTCCCGCGACGAGCAGCATCTCAGTAGTCGGTGACGCAGAAGCCGTTCCCTGCCGGATCCTCCATCACCGCCCAGGTGTTCGTGTGGCCGTCGAACGTCTCGGTCTTCGTTGCTCGCACCGACGCGCCGAGTTCACGGAGTTCGTCGACGGCCGTCTCGCGGTCGTCCGTCCCGAGGTCGAGGTGGATGGGGAGATCGCGTTCACACCCTCTCGGCATGGGCTTGAACAGTAAGTCGGGTCCATCTCCGTCTCGTTCGAGCAACACTGCATCGACCGATGGTGGAAGGTCCCGCCGCTCACCGTCGAGGACCTGTCCCCAGAATTCGGCCAGGCGATCCGGATCGGTACAGGCGAAGGTAATATGATCGAGTTTAATCATGTACTGCAGTCATTTCGCCTGGCGCGGGAAAACAGTTACCAGAGCGACAGTATACGCCCCGATCGACGACGCGCGCTACCTTCGACCGAGTGAGCGGTCCGTCGTCGCCGATGGACGAGGGGGCGTGGCGTCGCCTCGCCGGCCCGTTCGGGCCGGCCGTCTCACGCGTGAAACATCGTCTCATCGGTGCGTATAACGGTGTTTTCTCCGAGATATCGCTAATGGTAGCCAGGAGCGGTTCGGTCGCGACGGGTGACGACCGGCCGAGGATGCGTGTGGATTCGACTGTCCGAAGGCCTGGGGTGGGAGAGGTGCGGCGCGAACCGAGACGTGCCGGCCGGAGTCAGACCGGGGCACGTGCGGTGGTTTGTTCGACGTTACTCGTCCTCGCGCTGCTCGCGGGCGTCGCGGCGGTGCCGGGAACGGCGGCCGCCAACGCGCCGACGGAGTCGGACTGCACCGCTCTGAGTTGGAGCACACAGACTGTCTCTGGCGAGCCGTACTACGAGGTCGATAGCGTAGACAAACTCCAGTGTATCGAGACGAAGGGCCTGGGGGATAACTACGTCCAGACCACCGATATCGACGCGAGCGAGACCGCACGCTGGAACGGCGCCAGCGGGTTCGACCCGATAGGGGACAAGACCAACGAGTTCACTGGGACCTTCGACGGCAACGGCTACGCGATCACCGGGCTCACCATCGACCGAGGGGGAACGTACTCCGTCGGTCTGTTCAGCGAGGTCGGCCCGGGTGGAACGATCACGGCGGTTGGCCTCGAGGGCGGGTCCGTCACCGGCGCGAGAAGGACCGGACAGCTCGCCGGGTACAACGATGGGACTGTCGAGGACTCCCACGCCACTGGTGAGGTTGCCGGGACCGAGCGGGTCGGCGGCCTGGTCGGCCGTAACGATGGAACGGTTCGTCGCTCCTACGCGATTGGAGGACCGACTCGTGGAAGCGACTGGTTCGGCGGACTGGTCGGTTTCAACCAGGGGGCGGTCACTCGCTCCTTCGCTGCAAGAGCCGTCGACGGAGGTGGAGGGAGCACATCCGCTGGCGGGCTGGTCGGCGTCTCCACGGGAACGATAGCGGATTCCTACGCCACTGGCACGGTTACTGCGAGCTGGTACGCCGGTGGAGTACTCGGGTCGTTCCAGGCGGACCCTGGAGGGATAGTTCGGCGTTCGTACGCCATTGGTGCCCTCAGTGTCGACGACGAGTCGCAGGGGATCGGTGGCCTCGTCGGTGGCTCCGCTGTCGAACCTACTACCGTGGAGCAGGCTTACTGGGACGTGGGAACGACGAACGAGGAGAGTGTGAGTACGGGGGATGGATGGGACCCGATAACCGTGACCGACGTCAGCGGCTTCGGAGCGACGGCCGACACTGCGCCTGCGCCCGAGATGCAGGGCGCGAGTGCGGAGACGAACATGCCTGGCCTCGACTTCACGGGTACGTGGGAGACAGTCGAGAACAGTGACTCGGACGCGACCGCAGACGGCTATCCGATACTCCGTTCGCTCGACCGCAGAGAGCAATTGCGAGCGCAGGGAATCGAAGCGCCGCTGGTCGAGTCGATCACCCGGGACAGTCCGACCAGCGAGGAGACGAACGCCGCCAGCGTCGACTTCCACGTCGCGTTTTCCGAACCGGTCGAGAGCGTCTCGGCCGACGACTTCACGACGAGCGGCACCGCATCGGGCACGGTCGAGGCCGTCAGTAGCGAAAGCGGGTCGACGATCACCGTCACGGTCGGCTCGGTCTCGGGCGATGGCTCGCTCGGGCTGGCCCTCGCCAGCGGTGGAGACGTCACGGACGCGGACGGCGACGCACTGTCCACGACTGAACCGGAAATCGACGAACGATACGCCATCGACACCACTGCCCCGAGCGTGAGCGCCGTCGGAATTTCAGACGACACCGACGGGGACGGCGCCGTCGCGGCCGGCGATACCGTCCGGGTCACGGCGACCGTGACGGACGCGAACGCGGTTTCCACTGTGACCGCCGACGCGAGCGCCTTCGACGCCGGCACGGTCACGCTCAGCGACGACGGTCCGAACTCGACGACGGCGGACGACGAGTACAGCGCGACGTTCGCCGTCGGCGCCGCCGCGACCCGCGAGGACCGGTCGGTCACGGTCAGCGCCACCGACGCGCTCGGCAACGGCGGGAGTCAGGCGGTAGCCTCGAACGCCCTGCGGAGCGCCAGACCCGTCGGCGGCTCCTCCGATAGCGATCCGAAGCCGAGCGCCGCGATCTCGATCGTCGACGTGACGGTCTCGGCGATGTCGGTCACCGAGGGCGACCCGGTTGAACTCACGGCGACACTCGAAAACGCGGGCGACGCGCCCGGCCAGCGAACGGTCGCGCTCTCGGTGGACGGCGAGGACGTGGCGACGGAGCGGGTAACGCTCGACCCCGGCGAGAACCGGACGGTGACGCTGAGCCATCGCTTCGGCCAGGCGGGCACCTACCGGGTGTGGGTGGGCCCCTACTGGAACGCGATCGACGTCGCGCCAGCGGACTCATCCGGGGCCACATCGACGACCTCCTCCGGGGAGGCAATCGACGGGGACAGGGAGTCATCGGCCGAAACGCAGACTCGCGAACCGACCGACGTCGAGACGACTCACCGATCGTCCCAGACCGGTAGCGGTCCCACGAACGGTGCCGGCCCGGGATTCGGGGTCACCGCAACGCTCGCCGCGCTGTGCTCTCTGGCCCTGCTGTCTCGACGAAGCGAGCCGTAACGAGAACTGCAGTCCCGGACGTGATTCGGACCGTCGGTTGGTCCGGCTGGTGTAGCCGCCGACGTCGATCCGGACCGCTCAGGCGACGGGGCTCGCGTCTAGCGCGTTCAGCGGTTCCCCCTCGCGCTTGTACCGCCGATAGAGGTCTTCGGCCCACTCGTGAGCGTCCGCGTCGTCGGTCGCTGCGGCAGCTACCGGAAGGGACGTCTCGGCGTCGAATCCGACGACCAGCACTGTCTCGTCGACGATCGCCATCGAGAACGGCACCTCGGGATGAGTGTAGAGCGAGGTCGACGCAGCGGTGACGATCGCGTTGGCCGACTCGCTGTCCCCGCTCTGATCGGCAGCGAACGCCTGTGGCGTACAGATGACTTCGAAGTCGGCGCCGGACTCGACGTGCTCGATGCCGAGCCTGGTGATTTCGGGCGGACAGCCGGCGACTATCATCCCACGAGAGCTGTCGAACGACGAGAAGTGATCGAGCCACAGCTCGAGCGGTTCGTTCGGGTTCTGCGGCGTCGCGACGGCGAGCGTCGCGTCGGCGAATCGGTCGACGTTGCGCGTGAACTCGGGGGCGGAAACGTGCTCGACCAGCGGCCGCAGGCGGTCGATGGCCGAGAGCGTCCGCTCGAACCGATCGGCGGCGTCGGAGACGGCCGCCCCGGCCGGCGTCGTCCGGTACCCGTTCCGGGTCCGCTCCAGCAAGTCGTCGTCGGCCAGCGCGCTGGTCCAGCGGTACGCCGTCGCCCGGGAAATGTCGAGTTCGTCGGTGAGCGTCGACCGATCGACCGCGCGGTCGCGGGCCGCCGAGAGCAACGGAGCGCGCTTGAGCGATTGGCGAACGTCGTCCTCGCGCAGACTCATAGCGAGGGCACGCGGTACCCGTGCGTAAGCGTTTCGGGGATTTTCTCACACGAGAAACATCGTCTCATCGGTGCCTATAACGAATATTTCCACCAGTTGCCGGCAACGACGAACGAGGTGACTGCCCCGCAGACCGGCGAAAATCCGGGCGGTAGCCGAGGTGGAGTTCCGCCCCGTCGCCGACTACGTCGACACCGGTCCGTCGCCTCCGGTGCTACGGTGCGTTCGCCGGTTCCGGATTCGAGACGCGTGGTGGGCGGCGCGGTCCGCTCGGAGAACCCGAGAGCGAACCCCGTACTCAGGGGAGGTCGTCGACCAGCGGTTCCGTCGACAGGGCGAACTCGTCGACGAGGAACTCCGTCTCTTCGGCGTAGTTCGGGTTCGTCCAGCCCATGAGGTACCCCTTGTTCCACCCCTGGGGTTTGTCTGTCTCAGACGGGGGGTCGAAGACGTAGTCGGTCACCTTGGCCACGAGTTCGAACTCGTCATCGTCCTCCCACCGGCGCCACCAGTGGGCGGTCCCGTCGGCGGCGCCCCGCTCCGAACTCGTCACCAGCCGGTGGACGGTGTACATCCACCGGCCCCGGTCTCGCGACGGGAGGATGAAATCGTCCATGCCGCGGTGGTGGCCGGCGCCGCCGGCGTTCGAGGCCGAGATCGTCGCCCGCGCTGCGCCTACCTCGTGGTCGAACGACGACCAAGTGTTGAACACGGCCGTCGACCCGGTGCCGTGCTGGGAGTAGCCGTCCATCCAGACGGCGAGCCACTTGTTGTTGCTGGGACTGCCGCTGCCGCTCGCGTGCGAGAAGTTGTGGGGGACGCGGATCCAGTAGCCGATCCAGACCTCGTCGTAGCCCGTCCCGTTCTGGTTCATCGCGAACCGCTGTTCGGCCCAGCTCTTTTCGGGTGGATACCGGAACCGTAGCGACCGAGTGCCGTCGCGGGTCCGGTAGTCCGCCCCCTCGACGAACTCGTCTCTTGGCTCGTTGTGCCAGACGACGCGGCCGCCGTCGGGCCACTCGTCCTCGACGACGGCCGTCCGGTTGTTGCCATGCCAGACGAAGCCCGAGCGGTTCGACTCCAGCGCGAGCGTCGCCTCGTCGGCCATCGACCCGGTCTCGAAGTCCTCGTAGAACAGCGTCGGGTCGGCCGCTCCATCGGTTCCCCCGTCCCCGTCGTCCTCGTTCCCGTCCTCCTGCCCGCCGTTTTCCTGACTCCCATCGTCACCCGTCGCGGTCACCTCCACGGCGTCGACGTGGAAGGCCGTCGCCGGGTCGGCCGTGCGCGCGGTGACGACGACGCGCAGGGTGTCGCCGGAGAGCCCGGTCGCAGAGACCGTCTCGCCCTCGGCAGGCGCGTCGTCTGAGAACGTCGCGACGACCGTCTCGGCGCCGTCGAGTACGCAGGAGACTGTCAGTTCGTCCGCGGGCCGGCCGCAGTCGCCATCGGTAGCGCTATCGGCCGTCCCGTCCGCGGCCCTCACCAGCCGGACGACGTCGTCGTAGTCGACGCGACCGTTACAGTTGCCGTCGAAGGCGGCAGCGTCGTCGGTCACGCTCTCGTTGCCGACACGGTCGGACAGCGCCCGCACGTCCTCGTCGTCCACCCGGCCGTCGCCGGTGACGTCTTCGTATATCCCATCGGCGTCTGGATCCGTCGGCGGGTCGGCGCCGACGACCGGTGCTGGGCCGCCCCGGAGTGGACCGCTTCCCCGCAACTCGACAGCCACGTCCACCGTATCGGCACCCGAGACGTCGATTGGTTCGGACAGCCACCGTGCGTCCCCCGCCGTCTCCGCTGCGGTGAGCGCTCCCGACTGGACGGCGAACGCTGGGTGGCTGTCGGCTGATTCGACGTGCCAGGCCGACTCCCCGTCGTGGTCGGTGGTCCCGTCGGCCTGTTCGAACGTCGCCGTCCACGGCAGCGAGTCCGATTCTTGCCCCGCCCGCCCGCGACCGAAGCCGTCGATGCCGACGCCGACACCCACCCCCAGGGCACCGACGCCAACGTGGTTGAGAAACGAACGCCGACCCAGCGCGGTACGAAGCCCGTCCCGTTCCCGGCCCTCACGCGTCATCTCTCTCACCTGTCCGTCCCCGAACCGGTTCGACTCCCCAGCCCATCTGCCCCATAAATTCACACTGCACTGCCGGAATAAATACTTTATTTCATCGAAAATACCAGTATCGGTTCTGTACACGTCGTCCTGGACGGGCGACCACCGCTCGCCCGTAGGACGATACGCGGTAGCACGGGCGTCCGATTCCGAACCGGGAGTTGGCACGTGCTAAATCAAGACTTTTGTCGATCAATCTCTGTGTTTCGCCCACGTACCCATCAATGAGCGACGACAGACCCCCACACCGAAAGAGCCACGAGTGGTGGCCCGACAAGCTGAACCTGGACATTCTCGACAACAACGCCGCCGACCTGAGCCCCCTGGAGGAGGAGTTCGACTACGCCGAGGCGTTCGAGGAACTCGACTACGAGGCGGTGAAGGCGGACATCGAGGACGTGATGACGACGTCCCAGGACTGGTGGCCGGCCGACTACGGCCACTACGGCCCGCTGTTCATCCGGATGGCCTGGCACAGCGCTGGCACGTACCGGACGACCGACGGCCGCGGGGGCGCGACGGGCGGAACGCAGCGCTTCGCACCGCTGAACAGCTGGCCCGACAACGTCAACCTGGACAAGGCGCGCCGACTGCTGGAACCGGTCAAGCGGAAGTACGGCCGCAAGCTCTCGTGGGCCGACCTTATCGTCCTGGCCGGCAACGTCGCGCTGGAGTCGATGGGCTTCGAGACGTTCGGCTTCGCCGGCGGGCGCGAGGACGACTTCAAGCCCGACGAGGCCGTCTACTGGGGTCCCGAGACGGAGTGGGAGGGCTCCGAGCGATTCGACGACAAGGGGAACCTCGAGGACCCCCTCGGCGCCACCGTGATGGGACTTATCTACGTGAACCCCGAGGGCCCGGACGGCGAGCCCGACCCGCTCGGATCGGCCGAGCGAATCCGGGATTCGTTCGGGCGCATGGCGATGAACGACGAGGAGACCGCCGCGCTCATCGCCGGTGGGCACACGTTCGGCAAGTCCCACGGCGCCCGCGACACCGACGACATGGGCCCCGAGCCCGAAGCCGCTCCCATCGAGGACCAGAGCCTCGGCTGGACCAAGTCGGGCACGGGCTCGGACACGGTCACCAGCGGCATCGAGGGCGCCTGGAACAGCACGCCCACGATGTGGGACACCGCCTTCCTCGACACGCTGCTCGACAACGAGTGGGAGCTGACGGAGAGCCCCGCCGGCGCCAACCAGTGGGAGCCCGTCGACGCCGAGGACAAGCAGACCGTCCCCGACGCCCACGACCCCTCGAAGAAGCACGCGCCGATGATGATGACGACGGACCTGGCGCTCAAGCGGGACCCCGAGTTCCGTGAGATCGTCGAGGGCTTCCGCGAGAACCCCGCCGAGTTCCAGGAGGCCTTCGCGAAGGCGTGGTACAAGCTGATCCACCGCGACATGGGCCCGCCGTCCCGGTTCCTCGGTCCCGAGGTTCCCGACGAAGAGATGCTGTGGCAGGACCCGGTTCCCGAGGCCGACTACGACCAGATCGGCGAGGCGGAAATCGCCGAGCTCGAGGAGGCGATCCTCGACTCTGACCTGTCCCGGTCCCAGCTGGTCAAGACCGCCTGGGCCTCGGCGTCGACGTACCGCGACAGCGACATGCGCGGGGGCGCCAACGGCGCCCGCATCCGCCTGGCCCCGCAGAACGAGTGGGAAGTCAACGAGCCCGACCAGCTCGCGACCGTCCTGGAGACGCTGGAGGGCATCCAGGCGGACTTCAACGAGTCCCGCTCCGACGACGTCCGCGTCTCGCTGGCCGACCTCGTCGTGCTGGGCGGCAACGTCGCCGTCGAGCAGGCTGCGGCCGACGCCGGCTACGACGTCGACGTGCCCTTCGAACCGGGCCGCACCGACGCCTCGCAGGAACAGACCGACCCCGAGTCCTTCGACGCGCTCAAGCCGAAAGCCGACGGCTTCCGCAACTACTACGGCGGCGATCACGACCAGCCGCCAGAGGACCTGCTGGTCGACAAGGCAGACCTGCTGAACCTGACCGCCGCGGAGATGACGGTCCTGGTCGGCGGGATGCGCGCGCTGGGCGCCAACTACCAGGACTCGGACCTGGGCGTCCTCACCGACCGACCGGGGACGCTGTCCAACGACTTCTTCGAGACCCTGCTCGACATGAGCCTGGAGTGGGAGGAGTCCGACGACGCCGAGGACGTCTACGAACTCCGCGACCGCCAGACGGGCGACCTCGAGTGGGAAGCGTCCCGCGTCGACCTCGTCTTCGGCTCGAACTCCCGGCTCCGCGCCATCTCCGAAGTCTACGGCAGCGAGGACGCCGAGGAGAAGTTCGTGCACGACTTCGTGGACACCTGGAGCGACGTCATGCAGGCCGACCGCTTCGATCTTGCGTAGTCCCCACGTAGCCACCTGATCACGCTTTTTGATTTCTGCGGTTCCGATTTCTGCGGTTCCCCACGCTTCGCGTCAGTAGCGAGATGTCCGTTACGCTCGGTTACGCCCCCGCCACGGCGACGTAAACCGAGAGTGTCCCCAGAACGATGACTGCAGTGAGGACGAAGCGTGACACGAAGGCCAGAAGACCCGTTTCTGGCACTTTCTCGCTCTCATTCATCCAGTTCCAGAATCCAAACGCGAGGACCAACTCTGCGACGACTATCACGGGCAACAAATACCACAGAAAATCGAACATAAACCGGCTATTGTCCCGGGCATTCTATTTCTTCCGATAGCTGTCGTCGTGAAATAGGCGACAGCCCTTCCTCACCCATTTCTTCGGGAGTTGGATCGTTCACCGCTTCGCCAGCAGCGCCGCGACGAGCACCGCGACCAGGACGGCCACGACGACGAGCGTGACGGGCAGCGGGCCCGTATTCGGATCGGGTCCGCGCTCGGCGGCGACCGTCACCGTCTGCGACGTGACGTTGCCGTCGGCCACCCCCAGCCGGTAGGTTCCGGGCTCGTCGAAGGTGACAGTGGCAGTCACGGTTCGCTCGCTCTCGGCGTCGAGCCTGACAGTTCGCTCGGCCACGGTCCACTTCTCACCGCCCCCGGCGCTCTCGGTGGTGTCCGCGGCCGTCACGCGGACGTCGCGCTCGCCCGGCCAGCCGGCGTCGTTGCGCACCGTCACCGCCACGGTCACCGACTCGCCGGGGCGGACCGCTTCTCCGCTGTCGGTTCGGAGGCCGGTCACCTCGGCCGCAGCAGGCTCCCAGACGTTCACCGAGAGCCGCTCGCCGCCGACCCGGAGTTCGTGGGTCCCGGGCTCGTCGAAGGAGTGGTTGACGGTGACGGTGGTCGCGTTGCCGGCCGCGATCCGTCCGGTTCGGCGGTCCAGCGTCGTCTCGCCGTCACGGAGACGGACGTCGTAGTCGCCGGCCGTGCCGCCGCTGTTCTCGACGTACACGTCGACCGACAGTTGCTCGCCGGGCACGAGGACGTAGGGGGTCCGGAGCGTGCGATTCCGGTAGGGACCGTTCGCGCGGACGGCGTCCTCCCCGTCGTCGGTCGTGGCGATCTCGTACTCGATCTGGGCCGGGACGGGACCGAAGACCGCCTGGTGGGTGGAGACGTTCCAGACCGTCGGCCGCTCGGTCGTCTCCGCGTAGCGCCGCGTGAGGTCGGCGTCGTCCGTGCCCCCCGTGTCGGCCACGTACTCGTAGAACTGCCCGGCGTCGACGGTCCCGTCGGCGTCGTTCAGCCGGGCGAAGACGGTGTGGAGCGCGCGCTCGCTGTCGCTAGCCGTGCGCGTTCGCCGGTCGAGGTCGCCGAGGACGAGCGGACCGACGTAGTAGTCGGGGTTGTACCGCCAGGTGCCGGTGTCGGCGAGGACGGCGGACTCGTGGCGAGCGTCCGTCCCCCGTTCGAGCCGGCCCTGGAAGGTCCGGAAGCTGACTCGCTCCTGTTCGAACGCGTGCAGGGCCGCGTAGTAGCTCGCAGCGGCCTCGGTGAACCAGCGGACCTGCCCCGTCGTCTCGTAGGCCTGGCGCGTGTGGACGTACTCGTGGACCCAGACGTTCTCGACGTCGTCGACCCGTTCGACGTCGCGGACCCACGCGTCGGCGTCGCCGGTCTGGACGCCTCGTGCGCCCCACCGGACGTCGGTCGTCGGCGCGGCGATCAGGAACACCTCGTCGTCGCGGTCGCCGACCCGGAGCCCGTCCGATGCGTTCGCGAGCGTCCCGAAGACGGCCGAGCGGTTCTCGGCCAGGTCGGCCTCGGCCGGGACGACGAGCCTGAAGCGCTGCCCGTGGGCCGTGTGCTCGTATTCCGCGTACTCGCCCAGGTAGGCGACGTCCGAGCCGGCGGCGCCGGGACTCGCGGAGAGCGACCGGTCGAACGTGACCGATGGCGAGCCGCGCCAGCCCCACGCGTGGCCCAGCGCCGGCCGCTGGACGATTCCCCACTCGCCCGTGTCCACGAAGAGGTAGCTCCCGGGGCCGGAGAGCGGGTCGTCGCGGTCCACGGTCCTGTTCGCCGGCATCCGGAAGCGGAGCCGGGGGTCCTCGGTCTCGCCGTCCCAGGCGTAGACGCCGTCGCCTTCGTCGGTGAACCCGTCGGTCCGGAACCCGGTCGCCCTCTCCGGGGCCGTCACTTCGAGTTTCACGGCGTGGTCGGGGAGCCGATACCGGTTGTCGGCCTCGTACTCGCCGGGGCGATCCGGGAGGCGGTGGAGCGTCTGGTCCAGGTAGATGGTGCTCCCGTCGGTCGCCGGCGCGGCGTCGCCAAGCACGGGGACCTCGGCGGCGGACGCCGCGGCGAAGTGGACGCCAGTCGCGGGGCCCGGGCCCGACTCGCCGGGGAGTGGGCCCGTCACGGTCGCTCCGGCGGCCGACCCCGCGACGAGGAGAACGAGAAGGACGGCGGCGACCGGGCGAGTGGGTCCGCAGGTCATCGGGAAACGATTTGGGCGGCGGGACTTCACGGTTGTGGCTCGGGTCACCGCTGGCGTTCGATCCCGACGAGTGCTGTCGCGCCGCTCGAGGCCGGACGGCGGACGGTTCCGGCCGACCGCGGGCGCCTGGAGCCTGCAGCGGAAGTGGAGGATTCTTATAGTCCGAACCAGTGGTTCGCCACAATGAGCGAACGCACGCGGCGGGAGGTGAGCGGTCGATGAGCGACTCGTCCGACGAGGTGAACGCGTACACGATACGGCTCGAACTGGTCGACGAGCCGGGCGAGCTGTTGCGGGCGCTCCACCCCATCGCGGACAACGGGGGCAACCTCCTCTCTATCTTCCACGAGCGGGGCAACCTCACCCCGCGCGGGCACATCCCCGTGGAGGTGGACCTCGAGGCGACGCCCGAGCGCTTCGAGACCATCGTCGAGGCGCTGAAAGCCGAGGATTTCACCATCATCCAGGCCGGCGCGGACCGCTACGGCGAGGCACTGACGGTCGTGCTGTCGGGCCACCTGGTCGAGACCGACCTGTCGGACACGCTGTCCCAGATCCACCAGTCCGGCAACGCCACAGTCACGGACCTGTCGCTGTCCGCGCCCGAGGGGACCGACGACGTTTCCAGTGCGCGCCTGCGACTGGCCACCGAAGCCGACGCGGCCGAGGACACGCTCGCGGCCATCCGGGACATCGCGGCCCAGAAGGACCTCTGTGTCGTCGAGCCGCTCACGGCAGGTGGTGACGCGTGAAGGTCGCCATCCTCGGTGCCGGCGCGGTCGGCACCTCCGTGGCGGAACTGGCCGGCGAGTACGGCCACACGGTGACCGGCCTGGCCGACTCCGGAAGTGCGGCCGCCGACGCCGACGGCATCGACGTCGACGCGGCCATCGCCTCGAAATCGACGGAAGATGTCATCGGGAGCGGGGATCCGAGTGACGTCCTCGACGGCGAGTACGACGTCCTCGTCGAGGCGACGCCGACGACGCTGGGCGACGCCCAGCCCGGCTTCGACCACGTCCGGACCGCGCTCGAACGGGACCGTCACGCCGTCCTGGCGAACAAGGGACCCGTGGCCGAGCGCTACGGCGACCTCCGGGAACTGGAGGCAGACAGCGACGGGAAGGTGCTGTTCGAGGCCACCGTCGGCGGCGCCATGCCGGTGCTCTCGACCATCGACGACTTCGGCCCGGACCACATCACCGCGGCCCGCGGCGTCCTCAACGGGACCGCGAACTTCATCCTCTCGCGGATGGGCGCGGACGGCCTGGGCTACGAGCACGTGCTCGCCGAGGCCCAGGATCTCGGTGTGGCGGAAGCCGACCCGACGTTCGACGTCGACGGCACCGACGCCGCGCTGAAGTGCGTCATCGTCGCCAACGTCCTCGCCCAGGGCGAGCGCGAGTACAGCCTCGAGGACGCCGAAGTCGACGGCATCGTCGACGTGCCCGGGAGCGCCATCGACCTGGCGAAGGAGGACGGCCGAACCGTGCGCCTCATCGGCGAAGTCGCCGAGAACGGGGCCGTGCGCGTCGGCCCGCGACTCGTCCCGGAGAACGCCGCGCTCGCAGTGTCTGGCACCCGGAACATCGTCCAGCTGGAGACCGAACACGCCGGCCGGCTCAACGTGTCGGGTCGGGGTGCCGGCGGCCCGGAGACGGCCACGGCGGTCCTGGCCGACGTCGGCCGCCTGCCGGAGTAGTTCACTTCACGCGCCGGCCACGTCTCTTTTCGCTGCGTTTCGTCCCGAAGAGCTACGCCCGTCGACGCCGACGGAACTCGTAGATGGGCGGGAACGAAGAGCCGGACTGGTGGAACCGGACTCGATACCGCGTGTACGCACCCGTGTACGACCTGGTGGCGAAACCGCTCGAACGGGGGCGCGAGCGGGCACTCGACGCCCTCGGCCCCGAACCGGGGGACCGGCTACTGCTCGTCGGCTGTGGCACGGGCGCGGATCTCGCGTACCTTCCTGACGGCGTCGAGGTCGCCGCGATAGACGTCACGCCCGCGATGGTGCGGCGAACCGAGGAGCGGGCGGCGGAACTGGGGATCGACGTCGACGCGCGGGTCGCCGACGCCCGGTCGCTCCCCTTCGCGGACGACTCCTTCGACGCAGAGGTTCTCCACCTCGTCCTCGCAGTGGTTCCCGAACCGCGTCGGGTTGTGGCCGAGGTCGCGCGCGTCCTCGCACCCGGTGGCCGGGTGTCGGTGTTCGACAAGTTTCTGTCGGCGGACGCCGACCCGTCGCTCCCCCGGCGCGCCCTCAATCCGGTCGCACGCGTCCTGTTCTCCGACCTGAACCGACGGCTCGAACCGCTGCTCGACGGGGCTGGTCTCGACGTCGAGACGCGAACGTCCGTTCTCGGTGGCCTCTACACGGTCGCCATCGTGCGTCCGACCGACGAGCGCTGACCCGATCGGGCCGGGTCGGACCGAGCGCGCGGGATCGGTACCCGATCCGTGTCACTCCGTGCCAGATCGCAAGAAGGCGCCGGGATGGCCTACGGGCGACTTCGAAATCGTTTTATGAACCACCGCGTAAAGATTCCGGTATAGCGCCTCTGCGCGTGAGATAACCAATGAGCGATACCCGACACCAGAACCTGGCCATCATCGGCCACGTCGACCACGGAAAGAGTACGCTCGTCGGCCGGCTCCTGTACGAGACAGGGTCCGTCCCCGAGCACGTCATCGAACAGCACAAGGAAGAAGCCGAGGAGAAGGGCAAGGGCGGCTTCGAGTTCGCCTACGTCATGGACAACCTCGCCGAAGAGCGAGAGCGCGGTGTCACTATCGACATCGCCCACCAGGAGTTCACCACCGACGAGTACGAGTTCACCATCGTCGACTGTCCTGGCCACCGCGACTTCGTCAAGAACATGATCACCGGCGCGAGCCAGGCGGACAACGCCGTGCTCGTCGTCGCGGCCGACGACGGCGTCGCGCCCCAGACCCAGGAGCACGTATTCCTGGCCCGCACCCTGGGCATCGGCGAACTCATCGTCGGCGTCAACAAGATGGACCTCGTCGACTACGAGGAGTCCAGCTACAACGAGGTCGTCGAGGAAGTCAAGGACCTGCTCAACCAGGTCCGCTTCGACACCGAGAACGCCAGCTTCATCCCGATCTCCGCCTTCGAGGGCGACAACATCGCCGAGGAGTCGGACAACACCCCCTGGTACGACGGCAAGATCCTGCTCGAGGCCCTCAACGAGCTGCCCGAGCCGGAGCCGCCGACGGACGCGCCGCTGCGCCTCCCCATCCAGGACGTCTACACCATCGACGGCATCGGGACGGTCCCGGTCGGTCGAGTCGAGACGGGGATGCTCAACGTGGGCGACAACGTCTCCTTCCAGCCTTCGGACGTCGGTGGCGAGGTCAAGACCATCGAGATGCACCACGAAGAGGTGCCCGAGGCCGGCCCCGGCGACAACGTCGGATTCAACGTCCGTGGCATCGGCAAGGACGACATCCGCCGCGGTGACGTCTGTGGCCCCGCCGACGACCCGCCGACGGTCGCCGACACCTTCCAGGCCCAGATCGTCGTGATGCAGCACCCCTCGGTCATCACCGCGGGCTACACGCCGGTCTTCCACGCCCACACCGCACAGGTCGCCTGTACGGTCGAGTCCATCGACCAGAAGATCGACCCCTCCTCCGGCGAGGTCGCCGAGGAGAACCCCGACTTCATCCAGAACGGCGACGCCGCGGTCGTCACGATCCGACCGCAAAAGCCGCTCAGCATCGAGCCGTCGGGCGAGATTCCGGAACTCGGAAGCTTCGCCATCCGTGACATGGGCCAGACCATCGCAGCCGGCAAGGTCCTGTCCGTCGACGAGCGATAATGCCCCAGCAAGCACGCGTCCGTCTGGCGGGCACCAACCCCGAGGACCTCGACGACATCACCGACGACGTCAGCGAGATCGCCAACAAGACGGGCGTCGAGCTCTCCGGGCCGGTGCCGCTGCCGACCAAGACGCTCGAAGTGCCCACCCGCAAGTCCCCCGACGGCGAGGGGACCGCGACGTGGGAGCACTGGGAGATGCGCGTCCACAAGCGTCTCATCGACATCGACGCCGACGAACGCGCCCTGCGCCAGCTGATGCGGATCCAGGTCCCCAACGACGTCTCGATCGAGATCGTCCTGGAGGACTGAACTGAGAGACCGGGTTCGAAAGAACCCACCGACGTTGCGTTCGAAGCGCGGCCGACCACACGCCACCGGGTGTGTGAGTGGCTCTCGAACGCCACTCTCACGCGCAGGACTTATTCACGTCCGCGTTCGAGTGGCTCACGCGGGCTCGTAGATCAGTGGTAGATCGCTTCCTTCGCAAGGAAGAGGCCTCGGGTTCAAATCCCGACGAGTCCATCCTGTTGTTCCGTCTTGTCGAACACCCCGATTAGCAGCCGCTCGGGCCAGTGACAACACAATTTGCAGTCGTGAATATCGGGTAAGAAAGTCGGTTTCGATCCGAATTACTAACGGTTATTCTTCCACCCCCGTGCAGTCCTGCGGTTCGTCGAAGGAAACTGTTGGGGTCCCAACAGGGGTGGGACACCTTGAGTGACCGACCTGTCAAGTTCTCTAGTAGCGATGCGTCCCAGTGTCAGCACTGTGGCGCGCACGTCTCACGAGACTTCAGGCGAGTCTACGGCGACCAGGACGACACGGTTCACCGCTGTCCCGCCTGTGACTCGATGGGTCGGCTCTACCGGGGAAGCGCCGCCGGGAAAGAGATCGACCTCCCCGACCCAGCGGATCAGCCGAACCGAAATCGCGGGAATCGGGTCGATTCGCGGACCGACGGGGGTGAGTGGAAGTGATGCAGCAGGTCCAAATCACCGAGTTCGAACCGGACCTGTCGGCTCTCTCGGACGCACAGCGCGAAGTCTACCAGGCCGTCGAACGAGACGGCTACGGGGTTCGCGAGTACGCCCGGAAGACTGGCCGTGCCCCGGGGACGGTGGGCAACCTGTTGCGTCGCGCTCGCAACCGACTCGGAGGTGAGGCATCGTGATCGGGTTCGTCCGTGCGTCGCGGCTCTACAACGCCGACCAGGGCGAGCCAGTGACCTTCGACTGGGCACGGGGACAGACACTCGCCCAGGTCCAGGCCGAGGTCAAGGAGGCCGTCGACGAGATGCTGGCGAACGCGGGTGATGCATGATGCAGGGCGGTGGCTCTCGCGACCGCGAGCGGTTCCCCGACCTGGGCGAACGACTCGGCGAGGATCCGGCGCGGTGGCTCGACTGGCCGATCCTCGGCAACCGCGACCGCGAGCGGTTCGTCAAAACCCGCATCGAGAGCATCGACCGCGTCGCGGTTCTCCGGGCCTGGAAGGCCGTGGAGCGCCGGCTTGGTCGTGGCGAGAGCGGTGGTCCACGGTCTGGGATCATCGACGCGCTCGACGAGCGCGAGGCAGTCTTGGACGAGATTGGCGAGCGACCGGACCGCCTCGAAGCCCGTGACGAACCCCGGAACCTGGGACCAGTCGAGACGAGCTGGCCGGACCGGCCCGACGTCGACGAACCGGGAGACCGTGCAGTGTACTCGCGACCCCGCCGATTCGGACCAGGTGAGGCGGTCGCGACCGACGGAGGACGATGCGAACGATAGGGCTGGCCCCTCACGAACTCACGGCCAATCTGCTGTTCGATAGCTACGGGCTCGCGCCGTACTTCGCTATGGACAGTCAGGTCAAGGCCGGTGAGGGGTCACGGAGTGGGGAGTTCCTCGACCGGGGCGAACGTTGGCGTGTTCGTCTGAGCTACCAGTCGAGCAACATCGTCCACCCCGGCGACCGGACGCCGGAGGGGACGGAGTGGCGACTGAACGAGATGCGGGAGTACCGACTGAAGGTACTCCGTCACCCCGACGAGGACGACGTCGGTCAGCAGGACTTCACCGCCCACGTCGCGCCGCGTTGGCCGGGGATGCAGGGGGAGCGTGACGACGGATCGCGGGTCGAGATTCCCGTTCCCGACGGCTTCGACGAGGGCGTGAACGTCCGGATCAAGGGCTCGAACATCGCGTTCGACCGGTATCCCGAACTGTTGCGACGGGCAGCTATCGAGATCGGCGTCGCCGGGAAGTACTTCGAGGAACCCCACGAGTTCAGCAACATCCAGGACGCCGAGCGGTACGTCCGTGTCCACAGAGACGACAGCGGTCCCGTGCACGCCCGCGACGGACCGATAGCGGCGATGGGGCACTTGCTGGAGAGCGACCGCCGTGGGTACCGCAAGGTCGTCCAGAACGACGACGACGAAAGGGGCAGGACCCTGCCAGGGTACTATCACACCGCGACGCTGGATAGCCGGCGTATCCGCGAGGCGTTCCCCGACCACGGGCTGCCGAAAGAGGTGAAGCACTACTACGCTCGGGAAGCACTGTCCGTCTCCGACGACCACCCGCTGGCGCACCCGAAGGTCGGCGCGTCCCTCCAGGTGTCGCTGCTGGAGCGCGACGAGACAGTGCGCTGGAGTGACCTGGATCAGCTCCGGCGGGAGCTGGACCAGACCGTTCTCTCGGTGCTGGCCGATGCCGGCTTGGACGTCGCGCCGTCTGGAGGGGGTAGTGGGCCGTTCGTCGAAGACGCCTACTTCGAGCCGGAGGTCGACGAGACCGGACCGGACCCGATCGGGCTGGACCTGACTCGCGTCGAGCAGACTCAGGAGAGCGTCGTCGTTCGGCACCTGGCCGACGGGCTCTCCCCGGTGCAGTGGGAGACGCTGGAGACACTGATCACCGACGGTGGGCAGGTCGCGCCGAAGGACATCGCCTTCCAGAACGACCGCCACGTCGAGAGTGTTCGCCGGGCGCTCCGGGACATGGGCGATCTCGTAGAGCAGGAGTACGCCGACGTCTCCCTCCGGTCGGACTACGTGGCCGAGATGGTTCACGCGGCCGTCAGCGAAGCACGTGAGAGCGTCCAGCGGGCCGCAGAGACGACGGCGAAGGCAGTCGAAGCCGTGGAACGCGGACTCGAGGAGACGATGAGTTCGTTCATCGCCTGGGCCGCTCGCCATGGCGTCGACGTCTCAGACACTCGCGATGCGCAGATGACCCTCCGCTTCGACGGCGCCGACGTCGCGAACGCGTCGAAGGCGATTTGCGAGGGGTTCCGCGTCTGGAAAGATGCCGGGATGCCGGAAGAGCGATTCCGGCAGGCGCGAGTTCGGTTCTCTGACGGCAGCGTGGGCCAGGCCTGGCGATTCCTGAACACCGGGTAGCGCCGGGCCTGGATAGAGGCATCACTGTGCAGCACCTCGAAAACACCGACATATTCGCCGCTTTCTCGTCGCGCGAGCACCGATCGACGTCGCGACCGTCGCGGTCAGCTCCAGGAGTCGTGAGTCTCGCGCTTTGGAACCCAACCCGGGGGGTTGCATTCCGTATTAGGGGTGTGGCTAAGGCCACATCATCAAAATACACCGTACAGCCCCGCAGGGGGCGCGCGAAAATTGCGACCCCCGCCCCGCATCTCGCTTCACGTGGTTGGCCGGGGTTCGTGACGTCAACGGAAGGGGTTGCGGCGTCGGTTGAGCAATAAATCGGCGTTTCGCCCGGAAGCTACCCCCTGAACGACCGTGTACGACCATGCTCGGCCGGGTACGGGCGGGCGCGGCCCGCGTTCCCGGGGGTTTGCTATGAATACTATACTATATCTACGCGTCATACTCATGCGCGAGGAGAGAGCCATCCGACCGTCGTCTATCTGTTTTCCCGACAGTCGTGTATGAATCGCCGACTCTCACCCCCGTGTCGTCCTGCGATTACCCCCTCATATTTTCTGGTCGCTCAATCCGGCGAGTCGTTGAGGTTCGGTTGAGTGTACGCGAGTGCCCGAGCGAAGTTGGGGCGTGTGGGTGGGTGCGCGGCAATCGCCGGCGTGGACGCTTATAGACTCAGCGACCGCATGTACGGTCGTTCGGGTTTGTGAGGCGCGTTGCGCCCGTGCCTACGTGCACAGGCCCTACCCATTAACGTGGGATATGCAGCTACCAAGTCGCTTGCCGTGAGAACACAAACACGAGAAGGGCGATCAGTATTGCTCCGATAAACGATTCAACGGTGGCCACTGCTTGCCCCCAGCCAGTTGGTTGGACGTCACCGTATCCGAGTGTTGTGAAGGTTGAGGTGCTGAAGTAGATGGACTTTGCAAAAACAATCGGGATTTCGCCGACTGAGACTCCTCCATAGGAGTGAATAGTTTCAGAAGCCACCTCTCTTACTCCAAATAACGGATACAAGATTGCGCCGAGAAAAATTACGATAAGAGACGTGGCGATTACGTGCCAAGGGCTTTCGCCATACAATGACGTCCATCTTTGGATACTTAGGTTGAGCCAGGATAGGTATCGGTTCTCGGCCAATGCAAGTTTTCGACGAGCATGCCGCTCTCTAATACGGAAATGCCTGATGTCGTCGGGAAGAGAGTTTTCCCGAAGAAGCCGCTGGTAGAGACGATAGACTCGAATTGATTTCGTGAGTTTTTCAGAATTATCTCCGTCCCAATAGTACCGTTCGCGAAATCGATGAGTGGCTTGTCTTACGTCCTGGATCACACTAATTGGACTTTCAGACCCTCCATCTTCGGTGTCTCTCTTCGCCGCTAATTCGTCCGACTCCCGCTCGTAGATACTCTTTTCTCCGAACTTAGTTGCCTCTGAAAGACGGACCGAACGAGCAAGGGTTTCGTGAAACCGTGCATCGGCCAAATCAGTATCTCGGAGGTCGATTCCCTCAAGTTGGGCTTCTTCAAAGTTTGTACCGGTGCAATCTGCATCATGGAGGTAGACGCCGTCCAGCAACTCCGCAAACCGGAGATCCGCAAATCTGAGATTTGTATTATAGAGATTTGAACCATTCAATGAAGCAGACATCAAGTCAGCATCTTGGAAGTCGCTTGAATGACAATGGGCATTGTGGAGTTGGGCAGCCTGAAAGTCTACGTCGTGTAGAATACAACTTTGGAAATGGCAGAATTCGAGATTCGCGTTCTCAAAGGTTGAGCCAGATAATATTACGTTCTGAAAAATCAGTGGTGAAACCTCAGCGAAGGAAAAGTCACTGTTTGCCATTGTACAATTGGAGATGTTTACCGATTCTCCATCCTCTACTCGAAAATTGTCAAGTTGCGTTTCGTCTAGACGAGAGCGGAACGACAAGTGAGTATACTTCTCAGGAAGCCAAGATTCAAACCTCAGAGCTGCTCTAATTTCCTCGATTGGTTTCTTTGGCTGTATTGCATGCCAAATGCACTTATCTTGATCTTCCCATACAGGGCGATAGCAACAGTATCCACCTAGATCCTCGGGAAGATCGTCATTGTCGATAGTGTGTTGGCATCGATTCTCCGAAGCTCTGGGGTTATACTTTGAGTCTCGGTAATCTAAGTCATCAGGAGGCTCAATTAACCTGGTCTCGGGAGCGCGTCGCCGGTCTGACCATGGAAGATTCCCCCAGAGTGATTCCCAGTCCATTTGAATAGTTCGAGGACTGTTCCGCCCGGTAATGAATCTGGCCAACAAACATCAGCCACCAATCTATACGGGTAATTGTCATCGTTCAGAATGTCTTTTCCGGATCTGTACAAGGCCTGTTTTCGCCGCCTTGCTGTCTATAAAGGAACTACAGGCGATTAGCTGTGGTACTCACCGGGTACGGAGGTAGACGGCGACGCGAAGTGGAATGAGTGTAAGAAATGTCGCTAGCATTGTGAGTACCGTCCACGTGGGGGCGACAGCAAGTCCGAGTTGGCCTACCATAATGAGTACGAAGAGACCGGCGAACCGGATGCGAAAATCTGCCCAGAGTTGTTGGAACCGCTCGTTCACGAACGAGCCGTACGTTACAGCAATGCCGAGAACCACACCGAGGATTGTCGCACCGGCAAGTCGTAGTGGCGTAATCGAGACGGTGATCGAGAACGGCCCCCAGTACGCGAGCGCACCGAGTACGACGACCGCCAGCCCTATCCAGAAGAGGTCGTAGTAGAAGCCTGGCCGAGAATCCGGCTCACCCCACTCCCGCGGAATCACTGACATTTATCGAGACACCACGCCCCACAATGATAATGGTACGTGAACGCCCTCAGTCCCCACCGGATCCATACGCGGTACGTACGGTTTCCAACTCTCCGGATTCCTGGCCCCTGACGTTCTGTAGGTACCGATTCTCGATTTACAGCCGCCACATAGCGGCATCTCAGACTGGTCGGACCCATGCATCCCTGAACGCGCCCCGCTGCCGTCCGGGATTCCGCTCATTCGAAATCACTGCGGGTAAATAAAGATACGGGGGTGGATTTTGGTGCATATGTACTGACAAATTTAATTCATGCAAACTGACTAATCCTGAATAATAGGATCCTCATGGTTTAAAGTACGGAGTCTTTCATATCATAGGTACAAAATACACTCAGACGGATTGACACACTTAGAAGAATCCGGGTTGGATGAAACCAGCATTACTAAGAGCCGGTATGGTCGAATTTTTGAGGTATATGTACGAAGACTATGAAACCGGATTCGCTCGTCACAAAGGAGGAATTACAAAACCCTACTCTCAGCATCTTTGGGACAATCGCCAAATCGCCATTCATTGGAAAGATCTTCTAAGCGCTGATTCGGAAGATTATGATGGTCGTGGCTCAACTGAGATTTCCAAACTGAACGATTTTGCGGAGGAAGGGAGAGTCGTGGGAGCATCATACCGACGAATAACGAAAACGGAAATGTTAGTAGGGGTAGTAGAACCCGATTCTCCTGTCAAAGTACTCCTCTTTCAGGAGGAGGTGTTGGTAGACGAAAGAGAAATTGAACCTGGCGAGAGCATCCCAGAATACCAAATTCCCAATAATGCCAGGGTTTTGAAAGCGCTCCAACTTTCGGATGTGAGGCTTGTTTCCATTGAAGATTACCCGGTGATATTTGAGAGTTCAGTACGCCCACCATTTTGGTCAATTAGTAACTGGGAAAATGGAGAACCCCATCTTCGAGCAATTATTAATGATTCAAATAAACCATTCAAAGTAAGCTCGTTGACTCCCGACGAAATAGAAGTTGTATGTGAGGAATTTCTTAGAACCGTCGATGATAACTATCGCAGCCTGGCTACCGTTGGAGGTCAAACTGCGGACGTAGATATTACCGGCGTTTCCGACGAGAACAGAATTTGGGGACAAGTGACTATGGGCGACGAAGGTAAAGTCAATGAAAAATTGGAAACCCTAATGCAGTACTCAGGGGAATCAACGGGCGTTCTGATGTTTGCTCCAAACGGTTCAGAACCTCAGGAGCTGCCGGACGGAGTTACATATTTGCCTGTTGAGACTGTCTTTGAGACGGTAGCATTGAATGAATCAGGGCAAAGTATGTTAGAGCAGATGCTGAATATCCCAAGTACCACTTCGTCCTGATTTCCCCTGCTCTTTGCCTCTGCGGACAGTTTATTCTGACCACAGAGAAATTCAAGGGGCGTAAACACTAAGCGCCCTCTCAAACCTTTATTTTAGACCTACAATGCCTCGTGACGCGATAGAAGACTGGTTGGCTATCCTTGAGCAACAAGCAAGTGAGCGCGGTATCCCCGTCAATACCGACATCGACGGTCGAATCTTTCATTTTCTACTAGGACAGGAAGATCCGGTAGCGGGCAAAGTTCGAATTTCCGCCGCTTCGAGCCGTAGCTATCGGACTGAAAGCGGCGAAGAGCAAATGTGGCAGCGGTTCGACCGCGAACAAGAGCGGCTCGAAGAGGATCCCGAGCAACGGGTGTGCAGTATCCAACTGGATATTGAATCCAAGGGGGAATTCGATGAGTCTCGAGACCACTTCCTATTCATTCCCGGTGAAATCATCCTCCAAGAAACGTACTCGAAAGGGGACCAGAAAATCACTATCACCGGTGATGGGGCATATGAAGGCGAGTTAGCCAGATTTCCAGACGACTGGGATGCATTGTTTGCCTATGCTACTGAATCACTGTCGTTGGATGATATCGACGAGGAACGTATCCAAGCGAAACTCGATGAAATGGGTTCCGGCAATGGGACAGGTACTCAATCAAATAGTCCTGATGCCGAGCCACGAGTCTGGATCGAGAAGACCGAAATCGAGGGTCGGACCTACAAGAAAGAAGGCGAGCTGCAGCTTGGCAATGCGATTTACTCGCCGACACAGGACAAGCAGGGACACGACCGATACGCACAGATGCGGGAGGCTGATCCCGGCGACATAGTCCTCCATCTCCTCCAGGACAAAGGTCAGATTGTGGGCATCTCCACAATCGAGTCCGAACTCGACACCGACTTCGAGGGACTCCCGGAGTTCGGCTGGACGGACGACCAAGCGGGATACCGCCGCTGGCTGACCGGCTATCGAGAGTTAGAAGAGCCCATCGATATCTACGACGAGGTGCTCAATAACCGAGCATACGAGTCCCGGCTTCGAGAGGTTCGGGAGGAGTACAGTAACATCTTCTTCGATAAGAACCTCGCCCTCGTGCAAGGGGGGTACTTCACGCGGTGCCCTCCGGAACTTCTGGCCGTCATCAGCGCGGAATCAGAGGAGTTAGAATCGGAACTGGAAGAGAAGGGGTATCCGATACGGGATCTCGTAAGTCCCGGTATCGAAGCTAGGGACGAGTACGACTCGCTTGATGACGCGATAGAAGACATCCGGAATCGACTGGACCGGGTCCCACGGGACACGGCCTGGCTTAACGACCGCCTCGGCGAGGCGATTATCGCCGACTGGTCGACAGCACTCGCCGGGTACAAACCGTCCGACCAGGTAACTGCCGAAACGGCTGCGAAATACGACCAAATTCGGGAATTCTACGAATCTGCCGAACCGACACTCGAGACGAAAGCGGAGGAACTCGGGGTCGGATCATTTGATGATTTCTCTACGGCGAAAACTCTCTTCCTGGGAAGTTTTCGGGTTCTCCAAGAAGAAGCGGACGTTCCGAACGGATTCCTGAGTCAGCCGCAACTTAACAGTATTCTCCGGGAGACCTACACGGAAACTGTTCAAGAGGGAGAACGAGCGACAACCAAGACGAGAGATCATGCACTGGTCGAGATTCTTGAGAATTCAGACCAACCCATCCGAAAGTTCACTGCCCCACCGGAGTATTGGCTGACAGCAGTCCAATACGGCACTGTCTCATTCGAGTCGGATACAAGAAGCGTGTGGGAATCAATCGAATCAGGGACTATTGCGTTCCTCCACACCCGTTCAGAGGCTGCAACCGAGGCGATCAGCGACCAGCCGCACGGTATCTTCGGCGTCGGGATAATCGGGGAGAAATCGATGAAAGACGGCCGCTGGTGGACCGACGAGACCCAAGAGGATCCATTTCTGTATTTGGCCGGATTCGATGAGCTATATCTCACCAGCAACCTCGACCGCCTAAACACGTCGAAGAGAGTCGACAATATGTCCAATGACGAGCTCGAGGAACAGATGGATGCCCTCACTGCCAATCTCCTCGGGTTCAAACGGGTCCAATCCATCTGCCAAGAGACGAATGGAATTAGTTTCCCAGCACAGGGGGCCCACGGCGTTTTCAGAGACAACGATGGGTCTCCGGACTATGAACGCCCTCGGGCGTTGCTCAATGCGGTCGCAGACCGGTTGAAGCCGACAGGGACGATCAATGCACATGCGGAGTTCGAGGGCTCCATACCAACGGACCCGCTCGACGGTCTGTATTTTCCCGGAGATCAAAAGGACGAAATCGTTCAGCAAATAGAAGCGGCACTACGCTCCGGGAAGCACATCATTCTCACGGGTCCACCCGGAACTGGAAAGACAGAAATCGCTCGGCGAGTTTGTTCACACCTCGCGTTGGAGTACCCGTATCTCTACTCAGACTTTCAACTCACAACGGCTACAGCCGATTGGTCTACCTTCGACACCGTTGGAGGTTACATGCCCGAGTCGACCGAGGGCGGGAGCGACGAGCTCTCGTTCACGCCTGGGGTAGTGCTGAACCGGCTCAAAGAGCGCCGGACGGGCCGGCAGGTGAACGAACCACTCGTCATCGACGAACTCAATCGCGCGGACATCGACAAGGCGTTCGGACAGCTATTCACGCTCCTCTCTGGTCAATCGGTCCAGCTACCGTACACCAGAGACGGCGAAGAGATCAAGCTCATCTCTGCGGCGGAGACCGATCGACGGCCGAAGCCCCATCAGTACGTCGTGCCCGAGTCTTGGCGGATCTTTGCGACGATGAACACCTACGACAAGACGTCGCTCTACGAGATGAGCTACGCGTTCATGCGCCGATTCGCGTTCATTCGCGTTGGTGCTCCTTCCATCCCAGACAGCGACGACGAGATGGGCGACCTGATGCACGAATACGCGGAGGCATGGGATATCTCAGTGGCGGAGCGCGACCAGGCAGAACTCCTCGCCATCGGTCGCGTCTGGCGGGAGATGAATGGAGCTGTCGAGGACCGGGCCATCGGTCCGGCCATCGTGAAGGACATCGTCGAGTATGTCGCCGAGAACGACGCAATCCCGCTCGAGGACCGTCTCACGCGGGCCGTCATCAGCTACGTCTTCCCCCAGCTAGAAGGCGTCCCTAAGCGAGAGCAGATTATCCGCCAGATCTCGAACGTCCGGCAGATTGACGCCGGTGGTCTCGGGGACGCGGCAGCCGAGATGTTGCAAGTGACCATTTCCGACGATGAATAGAGAAGAGCTCCTGGACCAACTGACACAGGACGTGCTCACCTACGTGATGCACGGGGCGTTCCCCGAGGACGAGATTGCCCGGTCGATCAAACCCGACGGGCTGGACGAGCGCTTCGAGGACTACGAGCTTCTCCTCGACCTGCACTTCATCTTGACCGAGGACGTCATCGAGTTCGTGCGCGAGTTACCCGCACATCTCCGGAACGTTCGGACGGAGACCCAGACGGTCTCGAGGACCCGTCGCGGGAGGGTCGACGGTCACATCAACTGGAATTCGACGATAAAAGAGCGGTATTCTCGAAATCCAGACGACGGCTCCCTCTTCGTCTGCGACAATCGGTCCGAGGACTACGACATCGCCGAGAACGTCGTTCTGAAGCGGCTTCTCTCGGTGATTCACGAGACGCTGCGCGAAGCCGAGGATTATCTTCGCGGCGAATACGAGTGGGTCAGGGAGACGTGGAGAGGAAACGAAGACCTGATCGACGATCTGAATCGGATCGTCGAACGGAACGTCCATGTCCGACGGATTAGGGAACCGGACGTCTATGAGCCGACGGAGCGGATGCTCACGACCGCCGAGAACTCACGGCAGCGGGTCTACCGAGAGGCCGCCTCGCTGCTACGCACTCGGGCCGCTCTCTTCGACGGAGAGGAAGAGGCCCTTCGCGACCTCCTCGACGAGACCGCTATCACTCCCGACGATGACCACGCGCTTTTCGAGCTCTTCGTGCTTTTTCGATTTGTCTCCACTCTGGAGGACCTCCGAGAGGGAGAATTCAAGTTCAAGACGATTGCGTCGGACAGGCAAGAGATCGCCCGACTCGAGGGAGAGAAAGAGATCGTCCTGTATCACGACAATTCTGCTCGAGACCGGGACCTATCCTTCGTTTCCGACGTTCCCGAGGCGGCAGAGAGGGCCCTTTCTCGGACGGAGAAGGTACAGACAGTCGCTCGAAGCGTCGCAAACGAGTACTTCACGGAGAGGACGTTCGAGAATCACACTGGCAGGCCTGACGTCATCGTAATGGAGGTGATCGACGAGGAAAACGGGGAGCACGAATACCTGATTGTCGAGGTGAAGAACAGCACCAATAGTGATACTATTCGGCGAGGCATCAAAGAGACCGTCGAGTACCTGGCCTTCCTTCGTGTCAATGACGAGTTCGTGTTTGGAAAGCGCGAGACGGAGGACTACTTTGGGAGTGGCTGGAACGGTCTATTGGTGATTCAGGATCTTGAGGAAGATACCGCTTCGATAGGAAACCAGGAGACTAATGAGATTTCTATTCTACAAGCTGGAGAGCTCGAATCGGAGCTTACGACCATATTAGAACACTTAATATAAAGTCAGTCCTTTTTACTTCAATTGATTGTGGTTCTCTCTGCGAGTTGATTGTTAAGTTCCTATAATACATCCAGGGCATTTCTTTCGGGGGGAGTGATAAAACGAGAGCTACTGTTCCTCAGGTAAACCTAATGAACGCTGATGGCCAATAGCATGCTCAAGTGCCATTGACTTGTTAACAAATACTCCCAGAATAACAAATATGCTGATTAATAGCTAAAACGCCTAAGCATCGCCTTATACAAGCATATGAGCCGTCTGGGATGGTTACACGTCTATCTTGCGGGAACTTATTAGGGATCAGGGCAAAATATCAGGTAGACTCCCTCATGATTACGATAAAGGATGCTATCCAGGGGCATATCGATGTGGAGGGAATCGCGGAAGAGCTCATAGATACCCCTGTAGTCCAGCGTCTCCGGGGGATTCAGCAGTTGGGGAACACCTCTTTAGTCTATCCATCAGCAAATCATACACGGTTCGAGCATAGCCTGGGCGTGTATTATCTTGCGGACCAAGCTCTTGAGAAATTAGATATTGGTGCACATGAAGGTGAATGCATCCGTGCAGCTGCTATTCTCCATGATATTGGTCATGGTCCGTTCAGTCATAATACTGAACCAATTCTCGAGTCCTATCTCGGAAAGACACACGAAGAGGTAGAAGATCTTCTGGAGGAGGGGCCCGTAAACGACATCCTTTCAGACTTTGATATCGATCCGGGCTATATCGCCGATCTAGTGTCCGGAAAAGGCAAGTATGGGCAACTGATTTCTGGAGAACTAGATGTAGACCGGATGGATTATCTCGCCCGTGATGCCCATCATGCAGGTGTTCCGTACGGAAACATTGACCACGATCACCTGATTCACACACTCACATTCGCCCAGAAGAAATTATCCATCAAGGAGGGGAATAAAGAGGTGGCGGAAAATCTACTAACAGCCCGCGCTTTGATGAACCCGACTGTCTATAACCATCCTACCGCCAGAATTTGCGAAGCAATGTTGTTGCGGGCTACTGAAATGCTTCTGGAGACAAACCAACTTTCAGCTCAGAAACTACGTCGGATGGATGACCATGACCTAACAGTCAAACTCCGAAAGGAGCCCGCCACACAATCCCTGATCAATCGTCTGGATAATAGAGATCTATTCAAACAAGCAGTATGGGTTGGGATCCACTCTGTGCCTGAGCAAGTTCTAGATGCATCTCGGGAAGAAGAACGGTCTTACGAAGACTTGATCGCAGAAAACGCTGGTCTCGATTCAACAAACGTGATTGTAGATATTCCTGACCGGCCATCTATACCAGAATCTGAGACTCATGTAATTGAAAACGGGCACCCGCGACCGCTTCGCGATGCCTCATCAATCATACGGGCTCTTGAATCTACAAATCGGAACCAATGGCGATTAGGAATATATTGCCCAGAAGAGCATGTTCAGGACGTCAGAGAATCAACTAGCACTGTATTGGATGTCCAGACAACCAATGGATTCGTGAACAATCGGACGGGGGACCACAGGCCCCAAAAATGAGTGCTAACCAACCAGTGATTATGGGGTTATCTTCCGAACCGGAGCGGGGATGGTATAATGCATACACGGTAATTGGGCAAGGAGTTAGTTTAAATGACCAGCCAATTACCTCTACAGTAGACCACCCCCAGATGGAGAGTGATCTAATCCGATGCTAAAAAACACGTTCACCTTTATTCCGGGGATCGGTGAGCAGACCGAGCGAGAGCTTTGGCAGAAGGGTATCACGACCTGGGAAGACTTAGAACAGCATACTCAAGAAGTCCCACATAATCGAGTCTCCGCCCCAGCTATTCAGAAATACCTGAGTGATGCGCAAGAAGCGGTCGAAGAGGCCGATGCCAGCTACTTCACAGAGAAGTTACCCCAGAACAAGTACTGGCGGTTGTTAGAACAGTTTCAAGACTCGGTGTTATATCTGGATATCGAAACTACCGGACTATCATGGTATTACGACCGGATAACCACTGTAGGAACATTTGACGGAAGGTCTGCACAGTTGTTCGTCAAGGATCATAATCTCGATGAACTACCAGACCTTATCGAACAACACGAACTACTCGTCACTTTCAATGGAAAGCGATTCGATCAAGTATTCCTTAAAGAGCAGTTTCCAGAGATATCAATTCCTCCGGCACATCTTGATCTACTCTATCTTGGCAAAGGTGTCGGGATGTCAGGACCACTCAAGGAATTAGAAAGCGAACTCGATATCGAGAGGCCTAATGCTGTCAGTGATTTCCAAGGATCTGAAGCTCCCGTCCTCTGGCGCCAGTTTCTTCGTGGGGATAAGAAGGCCTTCGGGCGACTCGCGGTATACAATATCTACGATGCTGTGAATCTAGCTAAGCTGCTTATCGAGATCTACCGTCGGAAAGCAGAGGAGCTCCAGTCAGAAATAACGGATGCTGTCTTCCAGACGACCCTGAATGAAATATCCGAGAACCATTCGAGGTCAATTCCTGAAGAGATTGCCACTGGCAACGAGCTCAGTATTGAACATCCAAGCATCAATGTCGAGACGGGTGGAAAGGCTATCAAGGTCTATGATGGCGAACGCCGTCTTGTAACGGTGGAAAATAATCGGATTAATCAGCCATCCCAAGACATTGACGCATTGATTGATGCTATCAACTTGAACGGAAGGGAACCTATCTCAGTGGGCATTGATCTCTCTGGGTCGGAAAATAGCGTCACAGGACTCTGTAAGCTCGAGGGAACCGATGCGAGCCTGAGTACCGCAAAGACTGACGATGAAATCATCCAAATGGTCCTGGAGGCCGACCCTGAGGTGATCTCTATCGACTCTCCGCTTACCCTTCCAGAAGGACGTTGCTGTGTCGAAAATAGCTGTGAATGCCGTGAACACGGGATCATGCGCGAAGCTGAGCGGATATTAAAGCAAAGAGGAGTCAATGCATATCCATGTTTGATAGATAGCATGCAGGGGCTTACCGCTCGAGGAATGCGGTTATCGAACGTATTCGAAGAGCACGGGTATGAGACAATTGAGAGTTTTCCCGGTGCCGCACAAGACGTGCTGCAAATCCCGCGAAAACAGGTTAGTCTCGAGGAATTGGAACAGGGGCTATTATCTACAGGAATCGAAATCACGGCGTTTGAGAATAAAATCACAAATGACGAATTAGACGCGTTGACGTCAGCCTTAGTTGGACACTTTTATTTAGCGGACGAGTACGAACATATAGGACGCTCCGAAGAGAGCGGCATTGTCGTCCCACTCATCGAGGATGAAAAGAAAGCTGAAACAATGAAAGGAAAACCATGAGTATTGCTGTCGTCGTTGGTGGCCAATTCGGAAGTGAAGGGAAGGGAAAAGTTACGGCCCATCTCACCCGTAACCGGAACTACGATGTTACTGTTCGATGTGGGGGGCCTAACTCCGGCCACACTGTGACTATTGATGGTGATCAGTATGTTCTACAACAAATTCCAGCTGGAGTCGTCGACCCCGGAACACAGCTTTACCTCGCAGCAGGATGCCTGATCAATCTCGATATCTTACTCGAGGAAATCGAGCATTTTGACCTCGATTCAAATAGGCTCCTGATCGATGATAACGCGGTTATCATTCAAGATGAATACATAGAGGAAGAAAAGGAACGAAAGCTCCGAGAACGGATTAGTTCGACTTGCTCTGGAACTGGGGTCGCAGTTGCAAAACGATCTCTTCGATCGGACGACGTACAATTAGCGAGTGAGGTCGCAGATTTAGATCCATATACCGGAGATGTAGCTAAGCAAGTTCAACAAGCTCATGATAGTGGACAAGACGTTGTCATTGAGGGAACCCAAGGTTTTGGATTATCTGTATATCATTCTTCAAATTACCCGTATACTACGAGTCGTGATACAACGGCTGCCAGTTTCGTAGGTGAGGTTGGAATTAGTCCGCTTGAAGTGTCGAAAGTGATTATGGTATTACGGACGTTCCCGATCCGGGTTCCAGGGAACTCTGGACCATTGCCGAATGAGATTGATTGGGAGACTATCCAACATGAGAGTGGTTACCCCCATCTAATTGAAGAAAGGACCTCTGTCACGGAGCGTATTCGTCGGGTTGGTCGGTTCGATCTCGATATCGTAGAGCAGGCTGTTCAAGCGAACAGCCCTTCTGAAATCGCGCTTATGGGAACAGATTTCTTGGATTACGATAATTTGGATGCTGAATCATTCCCTGGGCTCACATCGGAGGCCCAGGATTTCATTGCAAATCTAGAGACGAATTTAGACACTCCCGTGTCAATGGCTGGAACTGGCCCCTTTGATGAAGATCTCATCGATAGGGGGGAGTAGCAATGGCAAGCTCCTCTGATGATGAGCGGGATCCAGACTCATTGCGCAAGAAACTCTCTATCGCGGAAAAGACACTGAAAGGGAGATACGACGATTTTCTTCACCAAATTGGTCGTGCACTAATCGCCGATGATGATTTAGATGAAAAAGACCGAGAAGATATAGAGAGATGGTTTGATTATAGTAACACGTATAAAGAGCGTGAGTCTCTCTGGAATTTAATTCAATCACTGGAGGATGATCGACGAACAAAAGATCCTCTAGATAACGGCGATGATATTGATAATGGGCGGAATGGGGGTGTTTTGCTAAAAGATCAGATATACTATTACTCAAAGGAACATTCGCTAATTAAGCCATTTAAAGAAAAGAATCTCAAGCCCGCCTCGTATTCACTTCGTATTGGTGATCAATATTCTGTGGAAGGGGAAAGCAATAGATTAGTAGAAAATGAATCCTTCGAAATTCCGCCATTTCAGGTCGCTGTAATAAAAACTAAAGAACGCCTCAACATGCCTCACTTCCTAATTGGAAGATGGAATATCAGGGTTGCTCATGCATATGATGGATTGCTCTGGGTTGGGGGGCCGCAGGTCGATCCAGGTTATTCTGGATATCTATTCTGCCCAATTTACAATCTCTCAGATGATCCAGTAAAATTGTCCGAAGGAGACAGATTAGCCAGGATTGACTTTGTAAAAACGACTGAGTGGGTAGAAGATGGATATCCTCAAAAAACCACGGACTGGGAGCCTGATGAAGGGGAAGAGGAGTATGCTAAGCCCATGAAATATGAGATGAAAAAGGATCAAATCGTATTTCAAGACTACGATCCAGAAGAGCTTAAGAGCGCACTGTTTTCTGAAGTTAAAGGCGAGATAGAAGAGATAGAGGGTGAAGTTGATCGGCTAGGGCGTGTCGTTCGGTTATCGTTTGGTGCGATTGCGACGATATTAGCTGTTCTTTTTACGACTTTATCTTTGCTCTTTACTCAAGGCAATAGTTTCTCTGGCGAACTGCCCCTGATCGATACTGGCATTTTCATTGGAGGGGTATCCTTGGCAGTCTTAGCAATTGTTACTATCCTGGCACTCGTTTTCGCCGCAATTATGAGAATCCTGGACTAGTACACGGCTATGGAAGATTTACAAATCGTCTTAATGGGCCCACCAGGAGCAGGGAAAAGTACTCAGTCTCGCCTACTTTCGAATGATTATCAGATAAAACATATTCAAACTGGGAAGCTTCTTAGGGAAAATAAGGATATGGTGACTGAATGGGGGAAGCCAAAGGAGTATATTGATCAGGGCGAAATGGTTCCCAATCCAATAATTGACCGAATGGTCTCACAGGAGATATCCGACTCTGAAGGATTTATTCTAGACGGGTATCCTCGTGATACTTCACAGGCAGCTATAGTAGAAAAAGAGGCCTCAATTGATGGAGTGTTTTATCTATCGGTATCAAAGGACATACTAACCGAACGATTGAAATATAGAATAGTATGCGATGAGTGCGGCGCCATTTATAATACTAAAACCCGATCAAAAGGAAAGTTAGAGGACTGTCATGATTGTGGAGGTAATCTCTCGCAAAGAGCGGATGATTCGCCAGGATCAATCCGCAAACGCATAGAGGAATATCAATCAAAGACAGCCCCCGTTGTCGAATCATATCGTAAACAAGGGGTTTTAAATGAGTTAGAGGCTGACCAGGAGGTAGAGGCCGTTTTCAACTCCATACAACAAGAGATCGGAAAGAGAAGATAGTCGTAAATGTCCATTTCGGAGCTTTGTTTGATTAAAGAAACTCGGTAAAACTCCAATAGCCGACCCCGGCAGCAACAGTGCCAGCCGTTAAACTCGCGAAGAAAAAGTCGGCAGCCGGAACTGAGCTGAGAATGATTACACCTTCAAAAGCGGATCCGATTATGAGAACGGTCAAAACGCCGTACAAAGCTGGGTAGGCAATTGCCGATCTTGTTGACACAAATCTATTTTCTTGGACATAAATTCCCGATAGGAATACAACACCACCCAAGAATGTATACAAGCCGACTGGTCCCTGGGGACAAATCGTACCACTTGTCATGGACCGAATCACCGATATGAAACTAAGAGTTAGTATGGTAGCTAGCCCAATAACAATTGCACGTTTTGGCCAGAATCTGTCCTCACTCTCCTCTTGCGACATGGATTAACGTGTGGCTCGAATACCTAAAGGACTCTGTGTTTTGCAGAGGTAATCTAGAGGGTGTCAATTGCATCGACTTTTACTTGTTATGCTCTCGCTCAGGAAGTTGTGAGATTACCTCACGCTCAAGTTTACGAAAATTTTCCACCTCATCTTTATGAATTTCAATATATACTCCATCTTCAGCTATAGTGTTTTCTTCGCCAACAAGAGAATCCAACAAACGGGCCATCCCATCTCTTTCTTTCTGAATAGCTTTTACCGGTTCGTGATTGATCTTGTCCCTATACTGGTACTTTTCTGATAGGTATGAGCCGTTCGGTGGTCGCCTCCGAGCAACGATCGCAAACACAGGTGACGTCCCGATCACATTCACGTTCTTCGGGGCAACTGAGGGAGTCCTTGCCCCATCAAACCCATCCGATGTCTTAGGCGTGAAAATTCCCGGTAACGAGTATCCGAAGCCTTCCATTCAGGTGATTCCCGGAACTGAACAAGAAGTCGAGACTGTATCGTTTCCGCTTCGCTATTACCGATAACCGGGACAGGCAGAAGAGACGAAAGAGGAGGCCATCGATTCGGCCTGCGGGGGGACGACGAGAACAGCCACCGTGACGGTTCAAACGGAAAATGGGTCTCCGACAACGGGTGAAGTGGACATCCGCTACGATGCGGTCGTGTCGACGATATCGAACGAATACGGCTGCACCGATGTCACGGTGGAGTCAGCGGCGTTCTAGACCAGATTTGACCAAAGATCGTCATCGTCCTCTGGTTCTTCGACTATCGCCAACGAACTATCGGCCTCGGTATCGGCCTTTGACGCACCCGAGCTAGTAAGGCCTGGGAGTGGATAGCATGTATCGTCGTCGGCATCGTAGTACTGCAGTGGGAGGTCGGGATCGTCGGGAAGCACGGCGATATCCCAGGCGTCAGGTGACGGAAGTTCGCCCTGAAACTCCTCTCGCGGTAGATGCGGCGAACTGACTGGTGTGTACTCCTCTCGGAACTGGGTCTTCGAAATCGTGTTCTCATCTCCCCGGACGTCGACGTAGCCGTCGTCACTGACCTCGTATGTCACCGGGAAATCGGCGGGTGAGCGGTCGAGCCAGTCGTCGATCGAATCGAACCTCGCGTACTCGTCTCCGTCTGAGTTGCGCAGCACAACTGCCGACTCGCCGTCGTCTACCCACTGGTACGTGACGTCTCCCGGGAGCGCGATGTAGCTGTCTCCATCCGCTGACGCGGCGCACTTGTAGTCGCAATGGTGGTACCGACGGTCGGCGTCGTTCGGGGTACGGGCATTCGTGTAGGTCAGCATCGGATCGGAGAGTTTGTCCGAGATCTGGCGTGCACCGTCGGCGAAGCCGTCGTCGTCGGCGTTCACTACGAATAGCACGTGGTCGCCGTTCTCGACACCCTTCCGCAGGTTGTCGCCGATCTGCGCCGGCGCCGAACGGGTCGCCTTCTCGAACTCGACGGCGACGTCCTGCTCGCCACTGAGCGCGAAGATTCCCGGGTAGTCGTCGAGCAACTGCTCCCGGTTCTGTTTGGCCTCTTCGAGCGTCGCTCCGCCAGTCTCGATCGGGACCTCGGCCACGAGGTCGGGCATCTCGTCGCCCGTCTGGCGCGGAACGCGGACGTGGTACCCGAGGGTGCTGAGACCGCGTGCAATGTACTCCATGGGGGCCTGGTGGCCGATCTTCCCGGCGTTGCCCGACTGTCCCGAATCCCACAGCTGTTCGCGGCCGTCGGGCGTCAGTTCGATACGTTCTCCGTCGGGCGTGACGTCGACGAGCTCCTGGGCGTTGGCCTTCTGGATCAGCGTGTCGACGTGCTGGCCGCTCACCGAGAGCTGTCGCTCGGTCCGCTCGATCACCGGGTCGATAGGGGCACCGCCCTTGGGGAAGTCGTGATCGACGAGAACACCGAAGGTCGTGGCGAGGATCTGGTCGGCTCGTTCGTCCGTGAGTTCGAGGACGGTACCGCCATCGTTGGGTGTGTCGAGGCCCGCCAGGGCCGACGTGAAGCGATCCGGGACGGTCTTGAGGTCCTCCTCCGCGGACTTCGTCTCGACGCCGTACTCGTCGAGCGAGCGCTTCAGAATCTCGACGACCGTGTCGAGCCCGCGCCGCGGTGGAACGGGCGGGACCATCTCGGCGACGAACCCCGGCGCCGTCTTCCCCTGGTCGTCGGTGATCGCCATGGTTGCGTGGAACTGGTCGACGAGCAGGTCGTTGGGCGACCGATCGCGGAACGCCGATGCGACGGCGCTCTGCTCCTTCGCGTCGTCGCCGGGGTGGAAGGCGACGGTCGTCGCGGTGTTCGAGATGATCTTCTCCTGGACGAAGTTGCCGGCGCGGCCACTCGGAAGCTGGTTCAGCTGCTGGGTGAGCAGGACCAGACCGAGTTTCTTCTTCCGGGCCTCGGCGAGCATGTCGACCATCTTCGTGTTCTTGCTCAGCAGCGAATGGACCTCGTCGAGTACCAGGTAGAACGGCTCCGGCTCGTACCCCTCGTCGCCGTCGACGGCCTCCGGGAGTTCCGCACCCATCTCCTCCATCAGGAACTGCTGTTCGGAGGACGGGCGAGCCATGCAGACCGACCAGATCATCCGGGATATCGCGCTCGTGACGATCTGGCGAACCTCGTCGGGTGCCTTGTCGCACTTGATGAGCAGTATCTTCCCTTCCCGGACGACCTCGGGGATGGAGATGGTCGTCTTCCGCTGGGAGACGATGGGCCGGATGGTCTCGGACTCGACCCAGTTTCGGAGTCGTCGGATCAGGGGTTCGAGCTTGTTGTCGCCCTCGTCCATGTCCGCGAGGATGCGGGCGTAGGGCTCCAGGCGAACGAGTTCCTCCTCGACCACCATCTCGTGCCAGGCCTCCCGGTTGGACTGGCTCCCGATGATGTGGTACATATCGTTGATCGTGTAGTTCTCGTCGGCGCTCGCTGTATCCTCGTCACCGCCGAAGTGGTCGACGACTGCCTCCCCGAACCGCGTCGACTCGCCGTTGTCTTCGCGGGTGTAATCCGCCTCGATCAGGCCCCGGAGAACGTGGGCGGCGACGCCCTTCATGCGCTGGTACTCGTCGGCGTTCAGTAGCGGGAGGATGTCGGAGACGCGGTTCTCCACTTCGACGTCGAACCCGGGTTCGCCCGGGTCGTGGTAGGTGTCCAGCAGGTTGAAGCCGACGTGTCGGTCGGTGTAGTCGGCGCCGACGTCCAGGAGGACGACGTCGTCGAATCGGTCCGCCGGCGCCTGGCGAATGATGTTGAAGACGGCCTCCCCGCCGGGATCGACCACGCAGAGCCCGTTACCTGACCAGGTATGCTGGGCGCCCACGGTTTCGAGGAAGGTGGTCTTCCCGCCACCGGTCTGCCCGAGCCCGATGATGTGTCGGAACATCTGTTCCTGCTCGATCGGAACCGGTTCGGCGTACTCGTCGATCCCGACGTAGAACGGCTGGTCGTCGACGTTCGCGTGATTCTCGATCCAGGCCCGCGGCCACGCACCGGCGAAGACATCCTCCGGGTCGGGGACGTCGGTCTCCTCCTCGGGGTCGCGGAAGACCTTGTACTCGTGGCCGTCACGCATCACCCGACCGGAGCGTCCGGGCGCCGGGCGGAAGTCGTAGGGCCACTCGTAGTCCGGATCTTGGAACTGCTCCTCGCTCGTTCTCGGCACACTCATGGGTTTCCTTGTCGGTCGGTGTAGCCAGTCTCGTCGTACTTTTCGAACCCGTCGACGGACGCTGGCACGCCCTCGTCGGACCGCTGGTGCGTGTACTCGACGGCGGGCGTGTTGAGATCCGTCGGCGGTGCGCCCAGCGCCACGGCCTCGTCGAGCGACATGGGCATCTCCCGGTCGATCCACTTCCGACGAGCGGCGTTCGAGAGGACCTCGCCGACGTCGACGTCGAAGACCGGCTTGAACCCCTGGCCGTGGGTGGAGTTGTAGTAGTTCCTGTACTTCTCGCACGTCGACGCTACTCGCCGTTCGGCCAGCTCGGGTTCGTCGGCGATCGCGACGACGCGGATGATGACGTGGAACCCTTTCCGGTTGCGCTGGTTCGCGATGACGTTCGCCGCCTCCTTGTCCTCGGAGGAGAGGTACCCCTCCTGCGTCGCTTTCACGTCCAGGTCTTTCTCGACGAAGGTGTTCGCGACCACCGTGAGAATGCTTTGCCACCGGAACCCCTCGTTGGGCTCTTTCATCCGCTTGGCGACCTCGTCGACCCCGTCGTGCCAGTTCAGCGAGTCCTGGTCAGCGTGGGAGATTGCGGGCTTGAACACAAGCTGGGTCACGACCGAGGCCGACCGGCTCCCGTCGCCGACCATTCTGCTCGTGATCGAATCGTAGGGGTCGGGGTGGAAGTCACTCGGGTTGAGGCCCGGATTGTTGACCGGACGGAGCGGCTCTGGATGTCGTAGCGTGAGCCACGCCGCGGAGGCGTAGTCGCCTTCGTCGACGTCGACGAACGTGGGCGGACTTCGGGTCACGTCGCTATCGTGGTAGCAGGATTCGATCTCCTGGCGAATCTCGCTCCGGAGGACGTCCTCGTCGGCGACGTAGCGGAAGCCGATCGTCCCCTCGCTGCCGTCGTAGTGAATCTCGAACGTGAACGGCGAGGAGACGTTCTCTCTCCGTTTGGGCCCACCACGGCGAACGCGGTGGACGCCCCGGAAGAACGACCGGCTGGTGTCGTGATTGCGGTCGCGCTTGTACGGGGTCAGGTGGACGACCGGACCGGCCGCCTCGACGCGCTCCCGGAGGTCGTCGACGAGGTCCTGACCTACTTCGATCGAGTTCGGCGTACCGGGACCGTCGTTCCCCGACGAACCGAAAGAGAGGGCGTTTCGCAGCCCCATCAGTCCCACCTCCAGTTGCAGACGTCGGCCCGATCACCGTACTGTCTGAGAAACTCCCGGAAGTCGTCGCTGTGGTCGGCCTTCGTCGGGTCGTACTGGTAGATCGAGAACTGTCGGGGGTTCATGTGGTCGCTCATCTCCACCCTGAGTGGGTACTCGTCCTCGTCGACGACGAGCAGCGCCTGGGAGTAGCCTTCCTCCTTCTTGCCGACCTGGGCGTCGTCGACGAAGTGCTGGGAGCGCTGCGAGAGGTCGAGGACGTCGCCCCACCGGTCGTTCATCTCCTTCGTGTAGTGGTAGAGCTGCATGGCCTGGTTGTTGAAGATCACGCGGGCGGAGTCGGTGAGCCCGAGCCCGTCGTCGTTCTCGACGAAGAGGTCGTTGATCTCCTGGGTGGCGAGCCAGACCGCCAGATCCCAGTGCCGGGATGCCCGGTGGGTCTGCTTGAAGAACTGCTTGGCTCGGGGATTGCGAAGCATGTAGTTGAACTCGTCGACGGCGAAGAACGTCTCGCCCTCGAAGGATTTGGCCTGCTCGTACAGGTCCGAGAGGCGCATCTGCATCTCCAGGCCGCCGGCGCGCTTGTCGGACTCGTAGCGCTGGAAGTCGAGGTAGACCACGTCGTGACGCTTGAGGTCGACGTCGGAGGTTCGGGTGAAGTGTTCGAAGCGGCCGTTCGCGCGGAACGGCTCGATGTCGTGGGCGATGATCTGCCGGGCCTGTTCCCGACGCTTCTCGCGAGTCTCCTCGTCGCCCGTTAGCGCGTCCGTCTCGAACGCGTCAGGTGCCTCCACGATCTGTTCCAGGACGGAGATAGCGTCCCGCAGCGTCGCGCTCTCGTTCTCGTAGGTTCCGGGCTCGCCGGGCTCGATCCCCTGTCGCGTCTGGGCGGCCTTGATCGCGCGTTCCCAGGTCCCTTTCTTGCTCCCCCAGCCGGCGAGGCCCTCCATGTCGTAGTACGATTCGAGGAACGCCATCGCCCGGTCGAGCATGTCCTTCCAGGGCGTCTGGAGCCCGACGATCTTCAACTTCGACGCGGGAACGTGGCGGATCTCGAGCGGGTTGATGGCTGTGTCCCCACCGACGACGATGTGTTTCCCACCGAGTGCCTCGCACAGGCCCTCGAAATCCTGCAGCGGCGTCGAGAGGACCATCTTGAACGGCTCGTCGTCGAGTTCGTGCTGGAGGTAGAGCTTCGTCGCGATGTCCTGGAGCGTCGTGGTCTTCCCCGACCCGATCATCCCGTAGACGCCGCCGTTGTACCCGTTCTCCCGGCCGAAGACGTCCAGATACAGCGGCTCGCGGAGATACTCGTGCAGCCCCAGCCGGATGCCGGTCTCCTCTTTCAGGTTCCGGTACTGGTACGGGAACTGGCGAGCGATACCGTTGGCGAGCATCTTGACGTTCGTGTCGAAGTAGTTCTCCGCGGCAGGTGCAGTCGTTCGCCAGCCCTGCATCTGCATCCCGTCGAGGCGGTTCGTATCGATCCCGCACTGCTCTTTGAGTATCGTCGACTGGAGGTCCTTGAGCGTGGATTCGAGGACCTCCTCGGCGGGGACCTCTGTTCCGGAGTCGTCGACGCCAGCGGTCGCCGAGACGGTGACGAAGAGACCGACGTCGAAGACGCCGTAATCGGACTGCTCTATGGACTGCGTGAACTGCGTGGCCTGTTCCAGCTTGGCTTCGAGCGTCTCTTCGAGGACCGAACCGATCTTCGACTCTTGCTTGTCGCTCAGGGAGTTTTCCTGGTTCTTCGCCTGCTTCCGGGCCGTCTCCTCTTCGATTCGCTCGATGTGTGTCGCGACGGTGATCTCCACCTCTGGCCGGTCGTACTGGTAGAGCGGTTCGAGGTATGCCTGGGGTGGGACTTCAGGGAGTCCCGTGACTGAGAGAGTCGCAGCGGCCCGATTCCCGACCTGGATGTGCCCATCCGACTCCGGACGTATCTCCCGCGGAGCGACCAGTGACTGTACCTGCCGAGCGCGTTCCTCACCCTCGGCGATCGTCGCGAGCGTCTCCGGTGCCCGGTCGTCGTCGACGGTCGGGTGACTTGCCCCGTACATGGCCGTCGGCTCCGTGTCGTCAGTGCCGACGCCCGGCACCGGCGATTGCCGGACCAGGGCCCGGAAGTTGTCGATCCGGGAGGGGACGTCCGAGCGGTAGTAGGTCGCGAGGGCCTCGATGAACTCGGCGGAGCTGATCGGGTTCGCGTCGATTCCCTCGATGTAGCTCAGCTGGGTGGCGAATCGGTTCAGACGAGTTTCGAGCAGCTCCACCATCAGCTTCTTCAGGTCGTCCGAGTGCCGAAGCTTGTCGACGCGACGCTCCTTGATGGCCTTCCCGACGTAGGGGACCTTCGTCAGGCCGCCGTCGTCCGAGGAGAGCGATTGCGCGGCCTCCAGGCGGTCCACACGGAGCACGACGTAGTGGTCGTAGGTAGACGTCGTCTCCTGGTAGAGATTCTCCACAGCGGCTTCCTCTTCGGCGAGGTCGGCGAGGACGTTCGCCGACCAGGACTCATCCAGGGCCAGGTCGTCAGCGAGGGCCCGGTACCGATCCCGGCGACTCGACCGATCCAGCTTTCGCGGGACGTCGACGAGCTGTGCCCGTCCCGAAATCTCGGACGTGAGCGTCGTCGCCACGTGACGGATCTCGTCCTCGAGGTCGTCGGCCATCGACTTGCTCGCCGGTCGGACCTTCACCGCGCCTAGCACGGCCTCGCCGTCTGCCGACTCGACGGCCTGCCGCCGACGGAACGCCCGACGTACGTCCACCTTGTCGAGCGTCGTCTCGACGTCGTCCACGGACGTCATCGGGAGCGTTCGAACGAACCGAGCAGTCCACGAGTCCGGGAATGGCTGTTCGATGCCGCTCTCTGCCGAATCGACTGATTTCTCACTCATTGTCCTGTGTCTCAGCGTATGTATCGAAATCGGGGTAGTCTCGTTCCGCGAACGAATCGTGCCGGATCAGTTGCTGTCCGTACCGCTTCCGGAGGTGGTAGCCGAAGAACTGTCGCAGCGTGAGGTGAGACGGCGTGGCGACCACGATCGACACCAGCACGATCGTCATCACGAACTCGATCGCGATCGCCCAGGCGACCAAGCCCAGGTTGATCGCACCAGCGATGCCGACACCGAGCACACAGACGATGGCGTAGGCGAGCGTCTTCACCATCGAGAACCCGAGGATGTCGGGCATCAGGCTGACTTCCGTGATGACGAGGCTGAGCTCACGGTCGCTCACCGTCCGTCACCTCCGGCTGTCGTCGTCGATCCACCCGACCCGCCCATTCGCCGGGAGACCGTGGCGACTCCCTGCTTGGCCAGGTGCTGCTTGCGGCTCGATTGTCGGGACTCAGAATCCGCAGTTCCCGTGCCGGTGGTCTCCGAGCTGTTTCCAGCCCTCGTCGCGAACGCATCCGATCCGGCACTGGCCAGATATTCGCGACGCCCTGTGCTCCGTTGCGTCCCGCCGCTCGCATCTTCCATCATCTGTCGGTTGTGCTCCGCGAGCGCGTGGTTCTCGGCCTCTCCAGCGGCTTCGCTCTCTGAGTCGCTATCTCCGAAGACGTAGTCCATCGCCTGTCCAGAGACGTCGTAATGGTCGTCTGCGGCCTTGCCGGCGTAGGCCAGGTTGCCGGATTTCAACCCTGCGAGAACCTTCGCCTCCATCTTCTTCTGCCCGAATTGGCCCTTGATCCGGTCTTTCCGCTGCTTCAGTCCTTGCTGCGCTTGCTTCCCCTTCTCGATAGTCTCCTGTCGAGCCTTCTCGTAGGCTTCCTTGCGTTTCTGGGAGAGCTTCTGCCCGACCGCGCCACTCGCGAGGGCTGTCGCGGCTCCCGTCGCGAAGGCCAGGACCTTCCCGCGCGAAAAGAGTGCCAGCAGCACCATCCCTGGCGGCACCAGGAACGACGCGAGGAGGAAGGCCAGCGAGAGGAACGCGGCGACGATCCCCGAGAGGGACATCCCCCAGTCGAGGGCCCAGGCGATCCGGACGAGCATCGCCTGGACCGGTGCGGCCGCCAGCAGCGCTGCGTAGACCCAGAGCATGTTCCCCGCGAGGCCGCCGAGCGTCGACTCAGTGAAGTACACCCGGAGAACGAACAGCGGGGGCGAGAATATCGCGAACATTACCAGCAGGAGCCAGACGATTCCGTACATCACGGCGAGATACTTGATGAACTCCCAGCCCATCTGGTGGAGCGAACCGAGGATGAAGACGCTCTCGACGCTGAATTTGAGGAACGATCCGGCGCCGTCCGTCAACTCACTCGTCGACGGCCCGATCGCCAGCGCCAGTTCACGCGCGAGGTCGTGGGCGATCGAGACGATAGTGACGTGGCCGGCCACGCCGACGATGAACGCTACGAGTCCCTTCACCGCCAGGCGGATCGACCGGTGCGTGTTCTGGGCCCAGGGGAGTGCCATTTTCAGCGCCTGCACCGAAACTGCTCCCGCCGAAATGAGCAGCGCGAGCGGTAGCGAAAAGCCGGTGTAGAGGGACCAGACCGAATTGAACGGGAAGCTGGACGGCTCGCTGTAGTCGTCTTCCCAGCCCGTTCCCAGCGTCGGCACGTAGCCGATCGTGAACTCGAGGACGGGCGTGATAGTCGACTCCGCGGCTTTCTGCGTGATATCTGGCGGGACTAGCTGACCGAAGAGCCCGCCGTTGCCGCCACTCCCTGACTCGTCGTTCGCTGGTGCATTCGGCTCCTCTCCTTCTGGTGCATTTGGCTCCTCTTCGCCTTCTGTCGGCGTGTTCTCCTCGTCCTCTGTCGAGGTGGAATCGCTACTGCTCCCTTCGTCTTCGTCGGTGTGAAACGACTCGCACTCCGGGTACGTGGGTGGACAGGGGCTGTGATTCGGCTGGACTACAGTCCCATCCTGGGATGCCACCGGCCCGGTCTCCGCCGAGACCGGTGCCGTCAACTGCATCGTCAGGAGTACGACTGTCGCGAGAATCTTCCCGTAGAACCGACGGTCCTTCTTCATCGTTGGTGAGTCGCAATCCGCGGCGATCATCTGACGATCAAATCACGAACCGGCACCGAGCGCCGGGATTACAGGGGGATGGCGCACTCGGCCGGGATCGAGACGCTCACGTTCCCGTAGGCGACGCCCATGATCGCCAGGACGACGGCGAGGACGAGCATCCCACCGAGCGAGCCCGCGAGCGCTTTGTTACCCGCCTGCGACACCGACCGACTGATCCATCCGAACGACTTCAGCCCGGCTCCCGTCACCGCCGACGTGACGATTCCGGCGATGGACAGGCCCATGATCACGTAGAACAGCGCGAGGAGGGTGTTGTACGACGACGTCCCGCAGATCGTACTGGCGGTATCACCCGCTTGCGCAGCAGCGATACCTGTGGTGAGCATGAACAGCATCGCGAAACCGCCGATTTTCATGCTCAGGGACCTTCGCTTGCCTTTCATTGGGTTTCGAGCACCCATACTTGAACAGTTTTCGTCCTTGACAGAAATAACTATCGGAGACTATTGAAGACTATCGAGAGAAATTTGAAGCTATTCCCCACACCAATTAACTATCTTGAGCTATTAGAAACAAGATGGAACTATCCGTGACTCACAACGAGAGCTTGGGGATGCACAAACGTATTGGCGGTAGCTTGTCATACCGACACGCAATGGCAGATAGCGAGCCGGACAATGGCGAGACTGCGTACACGGTCGAAAGAATCCCGTCGGCGATGTGGAACGACTGGAAGGACATCGTGCCACGGAGCATCCGGCTCGCCGATCGGATCATTCGATTGGTCGCCGCCGACCTGGCCGCGGATAGGAAGCATCGCATGGGTCTCATCGAACTCGCTATCGAAGAGGAGCTGCTCGACGAGAGCGACGTCGAAGCGGCCCTCGAATCTTCTGACGAGTGATGGCTTATTCCTCCAGCGAATACAAGAGCGGGAACATCTTCACGTTAGCAGCATTCCTCATCGGCCTCTACATCATCGTTGCCGAGTTTGCTATCGTTCAGGGGACGCTCATGGCCGGCGGCGCGTTTCTCATCAGCCCGACCGTCCGCGTTCACCTGATCAGTGTTCCCAAACGGATTCCGTACGTGATGCTCGGACTCAGTTTGCTGATGGCCACAGTCCGCGAATTTTACGTTTAGCGCCGTCGCTCGATTTTGTTGGGAGGCCGCCTGATTCTACGTTCGTTCCTACCCAGACCCGGTTGCATCGACGTCATATCCCCGATTTGGAGCAAATCAGATTCCGGTCCGATTCGATCTGAAGCGACCACTCAATTCATGAGCGAATTTGTCAAGTAGTTCTTTGAATCATCGGATTGAATTTATATCCAAGCATCTACGTTACAGTATGAAGCGACGGACACTGCTTACCGCCCTTGCATCTGCTGGAGCCTCGGGATTGACGGGGTGTCTCGGCCTTAGTGGGTCCTCCTCTACAAGAACAACGGCCACAGTGACGCCCACTTCAACCTCACCGACTACCGCAACTACAACCCCCGAAGGGGAGATTCAACGACGTATCTCGCTCGTCAACCAAGATACAGTCCCTGACGAATACCAAGTCCAGATTAACGCCGAGATACCCCAACCACTCATCACGACGACGCAGACTGCCCGTGTGCGTATCACAACGACAAACAAAGGATCGGGACGCGCGTTGTCGGTTGGGAATGAGGGGTGCGAGCTCTTCAATCGGCATCATGGCGGAAGTGACGACCCGTCGGGATTGTGGTTGCACGACCCACAGAAAACCAAGTATCTTGACCGAAAAGAGAACCGGTGGGTAGTTGACAAGCCAGCCGACGAACCGCGCGGATTTGACGGGTACGGATGTCCCAAGAAGATGTACGAACCCGGTGAGTCCCTTACCAACGAATACGTTGTGTGGGACGATTACCGAGTTGACGGGTATTTGACTCCCGGGGCATACCGATGGGAGGAAACGGTGTACGTTTCGGCGGATACTGACACCGAAACCAGTGATGATCAGCGTCGATCCTTCACATGGGGATTCGGGTTACGGGTGGAAGATTCAGATCACTGAGAACTGTACTCTTGATGGATTCGCGCCCTGTATTTATCTCCGCTCTCTCAATCCTCTCGCCCACTGGTATTCGGAAAAGACAGCGATCCACACTTCCAAAACCAATATCACTGCCTCATTAACGCCGAACACCGATATACGGGCGACTCCGAGCTTCATCGGGGTTTCATAATCGGGCAAATCGTCCGCAAGGGGGCACCATGTGCAGGAAGCGATCCAAACTAGGAGCAAAATGCCCAGGAGACCGAATGGCGACGAAAGCAGGAAATGCCAGTAGTCGGATAGAGGCCCTCAAACGCGGTTTTTGGGGTCGTTAATCTGGGAATAAGCGCCGCGCAGAAATCAGAGTAATCGCCGGACGGAAACCGATTATGAAAATTTGACCCGGGAAATCACCGTCTCGCTCGATTCACCGGGATGGTCCACTCAAAATTCCGAACTCACTTCCAAGAGCTGGAAGCCAGCGAGGTCACAGGGGGCCGACTGTCGAAGGGTGAAGTCTGGACGATCGAGTAATGCCACGTCCCCTTTCTAATCTGAACGTCCGCCCAAATGTCGGCCTTCACGGGCGCTCGAACGGATTCTGAGTCTCTAACTGTCGAGCCACTAGCCTCCGTTCGTACTCTCTATCGATCGCTGGTCACTCACCCATCTCGGGACTGCCGCTTGACCCGCTCGATGCGCTGTCGACGACGACCGAACGTACTCGAACGCCAGCTGTGTAACCGCAAGACTGAAACCGATTATGAAGGTTTTGTCGACCGGGTCGATCGGGCGTTGAGGCGACGTCGTCCGCCCGTTGAGACGCCACTTGTCTCCAACGCAGTCCGCGCGACTCGTGCCTTCGTTCAACTCACATTTCGAACGATTTGGCCTCTCTAAGCCACCCGATTGCCAATTTTCGTCGTCCGGCTGACGCTGGATCGTTTCCAGGCCAATTCGACAACAGTCAACTCGGCCGCGTTCAGTCTCCGACCACCGCCTCGATCGCAGGCCAATCTGGCCGCTCAGGCCCGATCCCAAAACCACCAGACAGCAACCGATTATGAAAATTTCAGGGCTGGTTTCGTCACCCTCTCTCGCTGGCGCAATATCGGTTCCTTCCGTCTGGGGCTTCGTGCTGCCACTTTCTCTGTTCTTGTGACTGCTCATCCGCCCGGTCTCTCGTTTCCTAGTTCCGATCGAGCGTCTGATCCAGTGATCCTCCCGGACGATAAGGCCGATTATGAACTGCCGCTAACCGCCTTAGATTCGACGAGGGGAGCGATGAAAATCGCTACTCCGCTCATACAAGTTTTGGTAGTATCACTGTTTCCAACTGGACACCCGCCAACGATTCTGGATTAGCTATCGCCGTCCCTTTCTCCGCAAACGACCTCCTGGAGCTCCTGGAGAACGTCGGGTCGATGCTCCCGAAGCACGTCGATATCTCGCGGTAGTTCCGTTCGAATACGCTCCCGAACGCGGTACACAGCCTGGTCTTTCTGTTCCTGCGATGGCTCGCTCTCGCCCGATATATGCTCGCGATCCGTGTCCGTCATCAGCGCGCGGTAGCGTCCCATTCTCGATTGGCCATTTCTTTCCATCGCGGTTTAACCTATGCATCAGTGACCATTTATTCTATGCACTAGCGCAAACCTTTGCATTGATGCAAAGATTAAAGTTTGCACAGGTACATAGATGTAACTAAGAAGCGCGGTTTCGCCGTGAAATCGGCCGGTGCTGGAACCACCGACCGCGCTTCCAGCAAGGAAGCATGAGTACAACTGTACCCACTTCAAGTGAAAGCACCGACCCACGACCGAACTACTTCGCCCTCGGCGTCGACGAGACAGGCGCGCACCACTGCTACTGCACGAAGACGGACAGGGTGTACGTCGTCGCGGACGTCGACGTCTCACACGTCCAGGACCTCAACGGACGGTCCCTCGACGAGTGGATGGAGTTTGTCGACGTCAAGCGAGGCTGGGAATCCCGACGCTACGGCCGCTCGCTCGTCGATGTCTTAGTCGAAGGACTGGACGGGATCCCTTCTTAGAATACTCTTCGTCAGAGAGGGTGGAGGATAAGAGACCTTCTCAGCACCGGTGCACATCTAACATACCGCAACGCCAGTAAAGTAGTAGTCGCTCTCGTACTCGACGTAGTGTGTCGAGACCCATGCATCAACTGTCTCGTTTAGCTCGGAATCTCCGGTTTCGAGTGCATGTGTGAACTCCTGTTGCCGTTTCTCCGACAACTGTTGATACGGGGTAACCTCCTCCTCAGTAGCCGTCCCGTTGCTTTCGTTGATTTTGTGTACTTGGAGCAGTGGCGGGCAGTTTGACTTTCTCTGGTCACTTTGACACCCAGCGAGTCCGCCAGCCGTTGCCGCCACTGCGACGAGAAAGGCACGGCGATTCATGAAGTACACTTCCTTCTCCATAGTAAGTACTATCGGGGAATTGACCGCTAGGTGCACGCCCTGTACTGACCGATCCCGGTATTACAATCCCGGAGTAGACTTACTGAATTGACTGCACCTTATACACGCGTATCTCTCGTTTCTTGAACGGACAGTTCCACCTCGACGTCCCAACGGAATGCTTATTCCAACACAGAGTGGGGGTGGTATAATGCCCTCCACGACCTCACGACGCCAGTTCGCACTTGTCGCCGCAAGCGGGTGTTTCGCAACCCTAAGCGGTTGTGCGGATGGCCTGTTCACAGCAGAAAAATTGGCTCACTACGTGGAAGTATCCAATACCTCTGAGAAGACGCACAACATCCACGTCCTCGTGACAGATGCGTCAGGAGAGACGCTGTTTTCGTCCCTATTTCGCCTCAAACCCGACAAACGGGAGGAAGATACCGAGCCATTCCGCGGGACACCCACAACAGTCCAAGTCACCGTTGATGGAAACCCCCCAAAGATGTACGATTGGCCAGGCATGAACTGTAGACGCGAACGAGGAACACGAAGCGCTGGCGGACTGCTACTCAACGTCGGAGAGAATGGCGAACTGTCTCGTCACGTACTCTGCGAGACAATTACCGTCCAATAGTGCTGTCGGCGACAGATCCCCTCCCAATACTGAACGATTCAGGGTTGATGATGCCAGCCAAAATGGTCGAATCGACCGGATGCTTCACGTGCTTACTGACCGATATCTGATCCAATACTATCTAACAACCAGAATGTATCCGACGAGCCCAGTAACCACAACCAGCACAAATCCGGTCTCAACACCGTAGGGGAGAGCAATGCTGAGGAGAAGAATGAAGTTTGCGAGTAATAACACCAGAGCAGCATCAAGTCGGTCTTGGAGGGCAACGCGGTCCATAGTAACATCCCTTCGATGTAGAAAATAAAAGCTGGTGATAGTAGGTGTGCCTCCTATACTGAGCGGTTCCGGAATATCAATTCCAATAGAAACGGGTTCGAATAGACTGCACCTCCGTGTGCGAGTTTAAAGCCGAACTAGTGTCCTCATTCTGGAACCAAGTCCCGGTCCATATTCTAAATCGTCTATGCTTCATTAGCCGCAAGAAAGCATATATAAAGAGAGATAATGCTACCAAATAATGAACCGGCGGCACGTTTTGGCCCTTCTCGGTTCAACTCTCTCAATCGCAGGTTGTACTTCCCTCGAGACCAGTTCTCCGAATTCAACATCGACGGACACTCCGGAGACCGCGACGGAAAACCAGTCAACGGCCTCTCCAACAGTATCCTCGACGGAGAGCACGACCGAACTTCCGTTCGAAACGCCGTCTCCGAAGGAGTGTACCGTTTCAGATCTACCACAACCAGGGCCGACAGCAGGACTGCAACCGAAAGACTACCCACAGTACCCACAATCGTTCACAGCGGCGTCAGCTGAAGCGTATGCTGCTGATTTCGAAGAGGGCTACCAGTTCAACGCATACCTCGATACCGAGGCGAATTCGGACACACAGGAGTTATCCGTCAACCCGCGCGCTGACGACGACCTCACTGAAGAGACGACTGACGGGTTTCTCGTTGGTGTCGAAGGCGAACTGTCGGTACAACAGGGGGCCCTCTACGATAATCCGGTCACCGGGGTTTACCATCTTACCACTGAAATGGCCGTCCGCGCTGATATCGAGGCGCCAACTCTCTACGACATTGGATCGCTCCGTTCAGTCTCCGTCACAGGCACACAGACTATTTACTGTCGAGACAGCTCCAGTGAGTAGATCGTAGTTGAGAGGCTTGCAGGTGCTGAGAGCGTTGACCAAAGTGAGACCTATCTCGCCTGTACGACGGATTCCAGGCGAATGTTACAGCGTAGGGGCAGTGAATCGAGCGAATTCCACACAGACGTATTGAACAATTAGAAATATACCGATACCCGAGGATTCTACCACATGATCTGGGAACTTATCCTCGGGTTTGTCCTTATCGTGGCTGGGACCTATATTGGCTCAAAGATGGCTCTGAGAGATTTTTTCGGCCATGATTACTATGATCCACGGACTGGTGAACCGGTTAGTCGTGATGAACAGCCAAATGACGATGCAGATAGTTGAGAGTTGCTAACCCTTCGATTGATAGCTCCCCTACACTGAGCGATCCGGAGTCGATGATTCCAGCCAAAACCGGCTAAGCGACCGGATGCTTCACGTGTGTACACTGAAAGCCACAGAAGGCATATAGTGAGGTAGTGTCGTCTTCTGGACATGGCTCGTTCCGAGCTCCGCTCAGCACTTTGTCTGCTAATCGGAATCTTCGCAGGAGGTATTCTCGGTCCCCTGTTCGTTCCTGATCCGACCAGCATCCTCGCCACCGGCTTGACTATCGTGGTTTCAGTAATCGTCAGTATGGTTCTCTATCGTTCTGACTGGTTGCGCGACCGGCAGTCGGTTGCGTCGTAGAACCTCTGTACTGATCGTTAAGTCGTTTACCTATACTGAGCGATCCAGGGTCAATGATTCCAGCCAAAACGGGCTACGCGACCGGATGCTTCGCATGCATAGTGAACGCGTCGTACCTATCGGGCGATGTCTACCGTAGGCGTTTCTCTCCAGGCAATACCAACAGACATTACATCTTAAACAGTATCTTCCGAAATAATGCAGCGGCGCACGCTTCTCGGACTAGCCGGCAGCGCCGGAGTCGTCGGCGTTCTCGGGGCCACAGTCGGGCTCGCTGACCAGCCTTCTGCCCGACCAGCCGTGTACGCCGAGGAGCCAGTCCCCTCGACGGGCGAACGGAACAGCCCGGTTGTAGCCACCGACACGACGACGGTGGGGCGAGAAACGTACGGTACCGTTCTACAAGACGCATCGGTACTAAATCTCGAACCGACGGATCGGTACGCCCTCGTCACCAGGTATCGGCTCATCCCTGGGTCAAACTACCACGCGAGGAACGGATGGAAAACTGCCTCCCTGACAGTCGAACACGACTGGCGCTCAGGTTCGCTCGTCACACACTCTGGAGACGTTGTTCCGGCCGACGATGACGACGCGGACTCGAACCTCTACTTGGACACCGACCAGTCGACGAGGCGGTACCGATGGCATCTGTTATTTGACACCGCAACGGGGAACTCATCCATCGTTCGCTTCATCACTATCGTGGACCGTGAGGAAACGCCCGAAACAGGGGATACTCTCGTCGACGCAACGTTCGGTGCAGGCTTCACGAAAGGATTTCTCAGGGCTTCAGAACAAGATATTGCGACGGCACAAGTAGTGATGCAGGGCAAGAACGAGTAGGGCGGAAGTCAGACATTATACCCCCGAGAGACAACACCATTCACGCCCACCCTTCTCTGCCACTACCTTTGGACTACCAAATATCCGGAAGTAGGCCACATCGAGTGATAGGTATCTCACCTATACTAAGCGATTCAGGATTGATGATTCAGGAGAACACCTACTGAATTGACTGCCCTTTACACACGCGTAATGACCACTAAAGCTCCTGTCGGGGATTACTCATATCTGTATTGCCGTACTGTATACACGGCGCATAGTCACCACTCCAGATGGGGGTGTTTGCAGCGTCTCCCGTTCAGTTCTGCGTTCGCTCGTCGGTATCTGGGTCCGTCGAGAATGCCCTGGCGAGGCCGGCCAACCCCGCGCCGGCCGCTGCGCTGAGTAGCCCGAACCCTGGCCCGGAGTCGTCCGTGGGCTGGCTGTTTGTCGTCGCCGCGGTTCCCTGGCGTGTCGTTTCAGCCGTTTCGCTCCCTGCATGGCTCTCAGTGGACGTTTCTGTCGGTGTGTGAGCCGATGTCGCTGTGGCAGTTGCCGTCGGTGTTTCCCCGGTTATTGCGTACACGTTCCCGTCGTTACTCCCGACGTAGACGGTGCCGTTGGCCACTGCCGGTGACGGGTTCACTGCGTCGCTAGTCTCGAACGCCCACTGCTCGGTGCCGTCGGCGGCGTCCAGTGCGTACACCTTCTTGTCGTGACTCCCGACGTAGACGGTGCCGTCGACAACTGCCGGCGACGAAACCACCCCCTCGCCAGTTTCGAACGCCCACTGCTTCGTGCCGTCGGTGGCGTCCAGCGCGTACACGTTATTGTCAGGATTCCCGACGTAGACGGTGCCGTCGGCCACTGCCGGCGACGAAGACACGAAGTGGCCCATCTCGAACGCCCACTGCTCGGTGCCGTCGGCCGCATCCAACGCATACACCTTGTTGTCGTAATTCCCGACGTAGACGGTGCCATCGGCCACCGCCGGCGACGAGATCACTGTGTTGCCGGTTTCGAACGCCCACTGCTCGGTGCCGTCGGCGGCGTCCAGCGCGTAGACCGTATTATCAATACTCCCGACGTAGACGGTGCCATCGGCCACGGCTGGCGAGGAGCGTACCCAGAACCCGGTTTCAAACGTCCACTGCTCGGTGCCGTCGGCGGCGTTCAGCGCGTACACGTTCTTGTCGTGACTCCCGACGTAGACGGTGCCGTCCACCACTGCCGGTGACGACCGCACACTCTTGCCTGTCTCAAACGCCCACTGCTCGGTGCCGTCGGCCGCATCCAACGCGTACACCTTCTTGTCGTGGCTCCCGATGTAGACGGTGCCGTCGGCCACTGCCGGCGACGACCACAGTCGCCCGCCGGTTTCGAAGGCCCACTGCTCGGCACCGTCGGCCGCATCCAGCGCGTATACGCTGTCGCCACTCCCGCCGTAGACGGTGCCGTCGACCACTGCCGGCGACGAGAGCATCCCGACGTCGATCTTGACGGCCCATTGCTGGGAGATGTCTGTAACGGGGCCCGTGTTCTCGGGCGCGTGCCGCGTGTTCGCGTCGTTATAGCCGAACTGAGACCACGTCTCAGCGGACTGGGCACGCGCGGCACGGCTCGACCCGGACACCAGTGCCCAGACGCCGACGGACCCGACGCTCGCTCGCAGCACCCGCCGCCGGCTCACTCCGTCATTTTCCATGGTGCGATGTCGGTGTAATCCACCTTGTAAATGTTTTCTGATATGGGGGTACAGGGACGAGTCTGGCCGTCAGATTCGACCGAGGCGAGCCGCTGGTCCCAGAATACAGCCTCAACAATTACAATGGTAGCGAGGCGAAAGCCCACGGCTTTCGCCGTGGGATGAAGGCGACAACTGGGATTCTATCCACGGGTATCAGCCTGCCTGATATTCCCACGTTTTAATTCGCATTGACCAGACAGTATAATTGTAATCGTGGTCACAACGGCCGTCACCACGACGTTTCACAATCCATCTCGAGAGCGGCGTCGCGAGTGGCAACGCGCCACCCACCTGTACCGCGACACCAAGCAGTTCTGCATCGACGGCTGGGAAGCCGACACTTTCGGGATGAACGTGACTACGGCCAGCATTGACAACGACCTCTACTCAGCTATCCAGAATCAGGCCATCCGGGAAGCCACGTCCGACTACAAGAAGGACGGTACCGTGGAGTACCACGCCAGCCAGCCGTTCGCCGTCAACAACCAGAACTGGGAGATCGACCGGACGGAGAACGGCTCTGTCGTCGTCGGCTTTCCCTGCATCTCGGGGTGGTGGTACACACCCATCGACGTGTACGACGACATCGCCGACGACGTTGCGCGCCTCATAGACGGCGAGGCGGACAAGTCCCGATTGCAGGTATACCGCCGGGGCGATGACTGGTACTGTACGTTCACCGTCGAATACCAGGCTGAAACTGGTGACGAGACAGCTATTGGCGTGGACATCGGCCACAACCACCTGCTTGCCGCCGATGTCGAAACGGGCGAGTCGATGCTGGTGTCCGGTCGTGAGGCGAAATACGTCCGGCGCAAATATCGTTCCCTGCGCGAGTCGCTTCAAAAAGCGGGTGCGCTTCGCGCACGTAACCGCGTGGGTAACAAAGAGCAGCGCCGGATTCGTGATTTGAACCACAATGCCTCCCGTCGCCTCATCGACTGGGCCAAACAGTTCGAGAACCCAGTCCTGAAAATCGAGGATCTGGACGGCATCAGAGAAGGAAGCGACTGGCGTGGCGTCCACTCGTGGCACTTCCACCAGTTACAGGAGTTCATCGTCTACAAAGCCGAGAAAGCCGGGGTTCGCGTCGAAGCAGTTGACCCGTTCGAGACGAGCCAACGCTGTTCGGCGTGTGGTGCCACCGGCTCGCGTGACGGTGACCACTTCTCGTGTCCCGAGTGCGATCGTGGTCGCCACGCCGACCTGAACGCCGCCGAGAACATCCGCCAACGGGAGGGAGAACCATGCACGGCCTAACAGTTCGGGTGCCGCGAACCGTGCGGCCTCGTGGACTGAACACTCCACCGTCTGCTTCACAGATACCCGGCGTGACCGGGGAGGAAGGCCGCTTTGACCCGGCTGTACGCGCTGAAAAGCACGTCCGGGGTCGTAACCGGACGACGACCGTCGACGTTCCACGCGAAAGCGTACTTGAGAACCGAGGAAACGCGCAACCTGAATATCCCCGTCGGGGAATCCCACCCCTTTAGGGGTGGGAGGAGGTCAAGAGAGTGGAATAAATGCCACGTATGACCTCCATCACACGGCGTCAGGTCCTCGGGGCCGGGACCGCTCTGGCTGTTGGTGGGTACGGTGGACACCGACTCCTCCGCGGTGCCCCGGAAGCCAGTTTCGACGCGTGGGCGCCTGCTCAGAATACGTGGCCCCTCCTTCGGTACGATGCGGCGAACACCGCCCACAATCCTCACGCGAGTCCCCCTCGCCAAGCGCCGACGCGTCGGGCCCTCACATCTGTCGAATCGCACGTCCGTCCACTCGTTGGCAATTCTCGCATCGTCCTGTACGGATCGACCCTCGCGTCGTACTCACGGGAAGGTAGCACTGTGACAACCGTCACTGACGCCACGGTTCTACGGGCTGGGCTCGGTCCAAGAGGAACTCTCTACGCAGTTCAGCAGACCGACGACAGTGAATCCCGCTATGCCGTCGTCAGCTACGACGGAGCCACCGAAACGAACCGGTACCCGCTCCGCGATCATCGTCCGAGTTCGTTGACCATCGGACCGACGGAGGTGTACGTCGGCACCCCCTCGCGGAACGTTCTCGCCATCCAATCCGGCGCGAAAGACTGGCACGTGGATGGGATGATGCCGGCGCTCGCAGAGGGTCGATTGTACACGGCAGGTGCGTCAGACGGCGTCGTCGCCTACGCAGAGCGGTCCGGAGTTGACCGTCAGCTGTCCGCTGGACCGAAGCGACTGTGGACGGGAAAGTGGATTCCCGGTCAGGTTCATCAACCAGCTGTCGCTAACGGGCGGCTCCTCGTCGGCACGTACGACGCCCCGCCCAACGGGGGCGTCGTCGGTGCGTACGATACGGAGAACGGTGAGCGATTGTGGGAGCCACGTAACCTGGGCATGGACGTGGCGACGCCTGCCGTCGTCGGTGACCGGGGGTACACTGCGGTTGGCACCGAGGGGCTCCAATCCGGTCGGGTCGTCGCGCTTGATCTCACGACTGGGGAAACGCTCTGGGAGGACGAGACGGACTGGTATGCGTATGCACCGGTCGTGAGTGAGGAAACGCTCGTTGTTCTCGGACAGGTGCGTGATGGCGACGAGTTCTCCGCAGGAAAGGTTCGTGCCTACGATACGACGTCGGGCGAGGTACTCTGGACGGTCACATTCGAGTCCGCTGTTCCGAATCGGGCCGGAGTCAGTCTCGTCGGCGAGCGCGTGTACGCTACTATTGGGTCGACGCTCTACGAACTTGCGTAAACCATCGTTCTGGAACTACCACGTGCGAATCAAACCCTGGTTCTTTGAACCAATCTTTATAAACCGACTGACAGTAAAGCTCGCGTATGAACAGGCAACTCAAGTGGGGAATTGGGACCCTCATTCTTGGCGGAGTTGGTCTTGTACTTCTCGGAATCACCGGTGCATTTCAGAACCCATTTAGATCAGGTCTGCAGAATAGACCAGTCAACTTGATTGCAATCGGGGGCGCCCTCCTTCTCGTCGTCTCTGGAGCCGCAACAGTCGTACAATCTCGTCGGCCTGATTAGTGTACGACCCGTACTACCCGACTCAGGGCCGATGATTCCAGCCACGAATATTTGAATCGACCGTACTCTACAAGTGCTTATCGTTCAAAGAGTCCTTTTCGTCTCACACAGTCTTTTGTGTAGATGAGACAGAAATAGAGTATGAAACGTAGGGAGTTGCTTGTCGCTACCTGTGCATCGATGGGCGGGCTTGCTGGTTGTTCAAGTGATGCAACAGGGCCGGGGACTTCCACCATGACACCGGTTCCACTCTCCAAGTATGATTGCCCACCACACGATTCCTATTCAGGGGCCGCTGTCTGCTCACATACTGCCGAAACAGAGTCTTCGAGCACCTATCTCCTCCCATCACAAACTACGGTGGACGCGTCAACAGGAACGGTTGAACTGACGCTTCACAACGAATCATCGACCGAACTGGAGTTCAACCCATACCAATGGTCGATTATGAGGAGATCGTCCGCTGGATGGAATCCGATTGAGAAACGCTCATCTGGTAATGGACGTCTGACGCTCTCGCCCGGTGAGACGCATACGTGGACTTTTGGAGCAGTCGTGGATTTCATCAACGAGGAAGCAACTGTGGACACAGGAACGTACACAGCGGGTATCAACGTCCCAAATCCCGACGGTTCAGACTGGATACGGTGTATCGCGCTATTTCGTCTCGTCTGAATCACCTACAGACTGCACTGAACGATACGGGCTTCACCTGTACTGAACGATTGTGGGATGCTGGTTTCGGAGGAAAGTAACTGAATCAACTGCCCATTAAGGGGAGAGTGTCCCAAATGTCGTTAAGAGTTTTCAGGTTCACACCCTCCAAGTAAAACCAAGAGCGGTGTCTCGGGCCAATCTCCTGTGATAACAGAGACGCTATAGCATTCGTCTTCGGAACCGACCGCCGCGTCGATCGTGGCGTCTCTCCACTCGCTCTGGGGTATCTTTGCCCGAACAGTCCATTTCCGTGCCGCTGAATTCTCCCCCCATTCGTTGATGGTGTACTGTGGTCGCTCTTGTTCTGACCCGGGGCTGAGTTGATGCGACGCTTGATACACGAGTGTGCCTTCACGGAGAACTTCTATCGAGACCTCGAACCGGTCTTCAATGCTGTTTGCAAGGGTAACGTCTCCGAGTCTATCAGTTCGCATCCCGAGTTTAGTCTGGATGGCCGAACACCCAGCGACCGACGTGACTGTTGCCGTACCGAGTGCCGCGAGGACCTGGCGGCGTCTCATAATTCTACTGAACCGACGCACACTAAGTACTTTCTCGTACAGTGAAAATATCTACTCTCATGTTGCACCAAACAGTCCGTAGCTTACCTGTATTGACCAAGAGAGCGCTTTGCTGAACCACTGCTCAGGATTTCACCAGAGCCAACGGGGAGTGGAAGAGGGGCGTATCCACGCCAATTACCACGTACCAGATCGTACCACCGGCGGATACAAGCGAGGCCCACCAGCAATCAATTATCCGTCGCTGGCGCGACTGCCGGACACCCAGTTCGAGAAACCTCCGACGGACGCTTCGCCAGTTCGACACCCCCACGGGCGTAACTCGCGGTGACGGTAGAGCGCCGTTACCCCCCTTCTAGGACGTCGCACCAACCGGATGCACCACTGGGCCTATATCTGATGGATGCCCACTGTCGCGTATCGCAGGCCGTCAGAGGAACACTCTCGTGGGATGCCCACCATCGTGTCTCCCTTGCCTCTCATTCTGGCTTGGGTAGCCCCCCGGCTTCCACTCTCTCGGTCGCTTCCCAGTCGGTCGCGGACGCACTCTGCTGGTCGGTTTTCGACGGCTGATGCATCACCGGTACTCCGTAACCCGCTCACAGCGGCGTTGCCCATCTCTTGGGTGTCCCTCTCTGGTAGTAGACTTGGGTGTCCCTCGCTGGTAGCGTACTGGGGTGTCCCCTTCGGAAACTGAACTGGGTGTCCACCATCGCGCCGGTTTCGACGTACTACCGTCGTCACGCCTCTCTGGGTGTCCAGTTGGTACTGACCGTCGGAGGTCAGTGCCGCTCCGCAGATGGGGTGTCCACCGGAGACTGTAGCGTCCTCCGTTGTTGCTCGTAGACGTCTGGGTGTCCCCGGAGTACGACGTTTGCTGCACTTCTCGCTTTGTTGTGAGGCCTGACTGACCCACGTTTCCGCGCTGTCCTGGTCGTCGAGATCGCACCGGCCTCTGTACTGCTCTTCCCGTCACTGCCGTTGCCGTACGCTCGGGTGTCCTCGTGATCGTGAGATAGCGTCGTCCAGTGTGGCGCTTTCGAGCTGCATCCTGAGTGACTCTCGCCCTCGGGCATCCCCCAGAATCGTGGTTAACCTCTCATTCACCGGACGCGCTCGTTTGGCATCCAGCATCACTCGTTGAGGGAGACATCCAGCATTACTTGCTGAGGATGGCATCCATTCAGGTACCTGCGTACTGGCATCCAGACGTCGTCGACGAAGTCGGTATCCCCTTCGTCACTGTCGGGGTATTCGTTTCGTCACGGTGTGGGCATCCGCTTCGTGACGTCAGGGGCATCCCTCTGCTACTCGCTTCGGACTCGTGGTCGCTCCCTCGTTTGTCCCCGCTCAGGAGACGCGCACGTGACGCCCCCTGGCCTCGAACTCGGACACCCCAATCGCGCTCTCATCATCGCCCTGGTCGCGCTCTCATCATCGCCCTGGTCGCGCTCCCAGAGCAGTGGTTCTCTCTGGACTCTTCTCCGGATTCCAATAGGTCTCCCACCCGTGTGGTTCTCCGTGAGTGCTGCCGCCAGGTCGGACACCCCTACGTCGCTTTCGGTGGTCGTCGATGGTTCTCTCGAAGCCTGGATTGCTCGGGTGACCGGGCACTATAGTTGTCGTTTCAAATTTTAAAGGTTGAATGAACGGCAAATTTTTGTCCTTTGTCGCCGATAGTTTGTGGTATGAGTGCCGGCGTCGAGGACCGATCTCCTGAGGACATCGCCCGCGGACTGAACGCGAAGGCTGGCGAAATTATCAGAGCGGTGTCACTGCACTCCGGAGAGGGTTGTCCCACCAGTTCGATAACGGAGCGGACAGGGTACTCGGGAAACGAGACGTACTATCTACGGGAGCGTCTCGTCAGCCAGGGACTCCTGGAGGAGACTGACGTCGACGTCGACGACCAACCTGGACGACCACCGAACACGTACCGGCTGACCGAGAAGGGCGAGGCCGTTCTCGACCACCTCAGCCAGCCGTCCGGGTTCGACGACGAGACAGTGTCCGACCTGGCCGACGATCTCGCCGATGCCCGTCGCGACATCGCGGATCTGGAGATGGGGTTGACACAGGCGCGAGCGGATATCGACGACAACAGCCAGGCAGTCGACGTCGTTGAGGAGATGGGTAGTCGGCTCGACGATCTCGAGCAGCGTGTCGACGACCACGAATCGGCGCTGAAGAAACTGGATGAACGGACACGAGAACTACACCAGCGCTTCGAGCAAATCGATGCCCGCACTCAGGAACTCGTTGACGAGGTCAAAGAGTAGTCCAGTTGCCGGAGCAGTCGCTCGTTAATCAGTGAATCTCGGAGCGCTTCTCTTGTGGAGAGGAAATGTCCTCATCATACGCAGGCTATGAAAGGCAGTAGATTCCGCGAGAAAGTCCCTGTCAGGACATGAGATTGCGAAGATTTTGCTGAGTGTTTGTTTCCTCGTCGAATTCGAAATCACTCTCTGCGGCGAGCTTTCTCATCGATTTCGTATCCGGTTCATCCCGAAACGTAAATTCGGCCAACGAAAGATCGTCGTCACTCTCTTGCCTTCTTAGGATGCGCCCACTGTCATCCTCAAACTGAATCACGTAGTAGTGCCGACCGTCGTTATCCACGAACTCCTTTAGCGCGTCAAAACTGTTCTCGAATGCATCAGCTTGGCTTCCCATAGGATAGCTTCAGTTCCCGATTTGTTTATAATTACTCTGAATCGTGCTACTGGTTCCCGCAGAACCCCATCACTAAGATACTGGGTAATAAGTGGCAATATATGAATGAAGAGGAGTTGGTCAGCTACGTCGATCAATCAAAGTCCCTACTCGAATCGTCCCCCCAGATGGACGAACAGAATACGAGACGGAAAATCATAGAACCATTACTCGAGCTGTTGGGATGGGACATGCTCTCTGCTGAGGTCGAACTAGAGTACTCGGTCCAAATGGGAGTCGGCAAGAAGAAGGTAGACTATGCTCTGGAGTTGGAGGATACGCCCGTCGTTTTCGTCGAAGCAAAAGGGGCCGATACGTCTCTCACGTCCGGGCATCGAGATCAGCTCACTAGCTACATGCGCCAAACAGGCGTGGATTGGGGGATGCTCACCAACGGAACAACGGTGGAACTCTACAAACGGAAACGCGGTGGTCAGAGGCCAGACGAAATCTGTCTGGGTAAAATAGAGTTAGACGGTCTCCCGGAGCGGATCGGGTTGCTTCAAGCCTTCTCTCGTGACTCTATCGAGTCCGGAGATTCGGAGTCAATCGCCGAGAACGTCGAAACCACCCGTCGGGCTGCGAACACGCTTCGGGAGAACAAAGGCGAGATCTCGACGCGGGTAGCGGCCGTAGTTACAGACGAAATCGGAGATGCCGTCTCGCAGACTGTCCAGGACAAAGCCAAACAATTCGTCGACGTGCTGGCGTCATCTCTTGAGCGACAGGGCCGGGATGAGTTCCCGCTAGAAGGCGGAAATGGAGGGGAAATGAAGCCCGGCGGTGATACCGACTGGGTTCCGGGTAGAGGAAAAGATGCTATTGCGGGAACGATTTCTCGTGAGGATCTCACGGGACCGTCGAATAGCCAGGTCGCTATCTTCCCAACGAGAACCTCGGGCATTCAATTCCTCAAAGAAAACAACGCCTGGGGCTTCGTACGGGTCGGTCAGGATCCCGACTATGCAGCATTCTACGTCGCAGGTGGTCCGATGGAGATTCAATACATCGCATCGATTAAAGAGATAATTCCTGCCAAGGAGGCCATTCTGGCCCGAGACCAGGAATCGTACACTGGCGATGAGGCCGATTTCGAGCCCGGCGACCAGGTCGTTGTCTTCGAACCCGGCAGTCTCTATGAGTTAGAAGACCCTATTCGGTACAAGAACAAGGCACCGCAGGGCCGCGTTTATACCGACCTAAGCACGTTCAAGAACGCCTCGACGACGGAAGACGTTATCTGAACTTGCGTTCGAGCAATTCTGCCGAGAATACCTCCCCGTAGAGATGTGGGAGTGGCAGAACGAGGAAGCCATGCGACGCTGTAATCCCGAGAGCTTCTCCGGTCACGACTTCGAAGTGTTCGGCTACGAGATCGACGTCAAGACGTCGAGAGACGTCTCGGCCTTCCGTCCCGCGAACCTGCTCGACAACGATCCCGACGACGATATCCTCGTGATGGTCTGGCACCACGACAACGAGGACGCGCTCATTATGCTAGGGTTGGAGCGTACCGAGACCCTCCGATCGAAGGTGAAGACACAGGAGGCCTACTCCGGAGACGAGCCTGAGAAACTCGCGCACCTCGCTGCACGCCCGATGAACGAGCTCCACGACTCGGGCCGAATACGGCCCACATGAATCAGAAACCCGAAAATCCGTTCCAACCCGGCGATCGCGTGGTGAAGGCTGCAGACGACGAGGCGTCAGTCGCGGTCGTCGTGGAGGTTCTCCCGCCCGAAAAGGAGGTCAGCCTCTACGGGCTATCGATGGATGGCGAGGCCGTCAAAGTCGCATTTCCGATCATGCTCGATGAGGGTCCAGGAAATTGGCGAGAGATTCATCCCGCGAAGTTCGCCTCGTACTGTGACGACCAGGATATCAAGCTCTACACGTACAAACACACGAACCTCGACTTCGCTGACAACCCGTTCACACCGGCCGATTACGTGATCAAGCCCGATTACGACGATCCGGACCTGGCCCGGGTTATCGACCCTTCCGGTGCAGACGGCCGCGGCGTCAGTATTGCGTTTCTCACACACTTGGAGGAATCCACCTACGATGTTCGAGGGGTCGTACCGTCCGACCTCGAATCGCTTTGCGACGAATCCGGCATTAGCCAGTACTCATACGAGCACGCCGAATTGAGCTTCGAACCTCAATATTAGGCTCACATTCTGTGGGTGATTGGGACCGGTTTTTGGTCGTATGTATTTCAACCGTATCCTGTGCCAGCTTGACGAATCAGTCTTTGTCGTCGAATGGCAACAATCCACCGGGCCAGATATATCCTCGTCTTCGTAGGACTGTTGACTACTATACTCCACCTACCGACAGCATGACAATTTGTTTTCTACCAATACAATTCCGTAGGGGTTGTATCATTTTGATTAAATATAACTTTTGAGCAGAAGTAACTTCTAGCTCACTACCTATTAAAAGGACTCAAATTGACGAATCAATTTCCCGTGACTCACCGAGAGGAAGAGCGAGGTGAGTCATAACACATGGCCCCATTCGTGGCCGTGACTACTGATGCTGGTGCCTACATCGCCGCCGAGTACGACGATAACCCTGAAACGTTACCTCTCAAGGAACTCCTCATACGCATTGAAAAACAACACGAGCGGATGCTTGAGACTACGTAGAGGATAATGGTCGTATCATTGAAATGGAAGGGCCATTGAAGAGCTCGAGAAAGACGTGGAAGGGGTCGCGGTACAAATCCGTAACGTCCTGCGGTTTTTGGACTTTTTAGGAGAATAGAATTCAGACCGATGACTAGCATGGCTTGGATTTGCCAGATGTAGGGTAGGGCCATAATCGTCGGCAGTCCCTGATCGATCCGGCCATTAGTGATATAGTGGAAACCTTTCTATTCCCGGCCGCACCAGTCATCGTTGTGAATTGATGATGGGATCGAATTCTGTTATGGACTATTCTCAAAGCACTCGAATCAACTTTCAACAGAACCACAGCCCCCGACCACAGGTCTTTAGCGGCGCTCGTAGTATTCTGGTAATTTTGTCCCAATTAGAAGTATTGTTTCGTGATCTCTAAGCGATGCTCGTCGATAATTTCCAACAGGCAACGAGCGATCCCGAACGAGAATACCACCTTGCGTCTCGATTAGACCGAACCATCTCTTTCATCCGCGATGACACGGAGGAGGCCGTCGCCGAGATTGCTGACGAGGTTGACGAAGCGGGTACGGCGGGTATTGACCATCCGATATTCACTGCAATTGAACGCTTGGGAGAATGGTACTTGCAAACTTCCATTGTAGAGAATAGCTCAGAACGCGATTTCAACCTACTCGCTACTGCACTCTCGAAACTCGATGAGGTATTTGAGGATGCAAGAAGACGGGGATGGGACGATGTTTCGATCGTAGCAGTAAAACATCGTCTTCGGGAGATGCTAGAACTCGGTGGTTGGGACTCCGAATTAGAACAGGAAACCCAACGAGGGGTCGAACTACTCGTCGATGAGGGGCTTCTAACTACTGCGACTCGGAGTCTGGTATTCGACCTCCTCGACGGGATTCAGAATGTAAGCGGTCCGTCTGACCGAGACGTTGTCATCGATCTTTACACGGAGTGCGCAGACTGGGCGGAATCGTTCCGGAAATCTGGTGACTTGCAGGCGGAGAGGGACGTATTGAGGCGGGCAATCGACCTTCGCAAACGCATCGGTGGCGATCCTCACTCTGAAGAGCAACGACTCATCGAATCCTACGAGGAGGACGTTGAGCGTCCAGACGCTCACTCCCGTAATGCGGCAATCCTCCAGAGTGGACTTCGAGAATGTCGTGAGTTTCTCTCCACAGAACAGCGTGACGAGTGGTTGCGACAGCTTCGAGTAGAGAATAGAAAGGGTCGTGGGAATATGGGGCCTGTCCCAACAGGAGTAACTCCTCAAGATATTCAGCTGAACGCAGATCGTCTTGTTCTTCTCTACCGGAGTCTCCGCATGACTCATTCGAGAGAGAAGACTTTCGAGCTGTTCCTCCAATTCGACGAGTTGTTGACCGACTACGAAGAGGCCGTTGAGGACGAAGTCCAGCAACTAAACACGAATCCCCTTCCAGTATTGCTCTCTCAGAGCTTCGAGAACTCCAAGGGTGATATTGTCCACCACAATCCTGGGCTGTTCGATGTCATGGAGATGTTTGGTGAAGGAAATCACGCGTCTTCATCCAGCCCATCTGACTCCGAGGATTGGACACCAAGAACCTTCCAACGGAGAACGAAGAAAATGAATGCAGTCGTGGGCCAAGTTCTCCGCCGGCTCATCGAACGAGGGGATATCCGAGAGTCTGACTTCTACCGAGTACTAGATCGAATCGAGTACCTTGATCCCCATCGCGAGGCGTTCCTGACTGACGCCATCATCGCCTTCTTCGAGGAGGATTATACGAAGGCACTACACGTGGGTATGCCTCAATTCGAGGCTATCCTCGAAGACTTACTGGAAATCAAAGGAGAGCGCGTGAACAAAAGCAAGAACGACGGAACGGTAGAACCAGCGACGCTCGGTGGCCTCTTCGGCATTATTCGGGAGGAAGTCAACGATGACCTCGGGGCATATCTTGAGTACCAGTACACCGACTCGGGGGGTATGAATCTCCGAAACCTACTCGCTCATGGCCAATACCCCTACGGGGCGGCCTCATTCGAGTATTCTGCAGTTCTACTCTTCGACATCCTTCGCACTCTCCTCCGCATCGAGAACCATTACTCGTAGCCAGTAAACTCGGCCTCGACTGTCCTCTCAGTCAGGTCGAAATGAGTGGGATTAACGACTGATTTTTGTCATATCCTGGTGCTGGTGTTTAACAGGGTAGGTAGTAAAACGAGACTCAAATGAGTGCTGGCAACGACCAGCTGCGAAATGAGCTGGAGCGAAAATTCGAACCGCCTATCGACGTGTTGCTAGATCCGTCGCTTCTCGTCGCCAGTCGGTCTCTCGACCGATTGACTGACTCTAACGTCTTCTCTTCACAGACCCAGGCCACACTGGGGGGCACGCCGACTCAACCTCGGCTTGGCGAACTCTACGTGCCTGCAGCGTTCTACAGTTTGCTCACGGACGAGACGGAGTCAACCGTCCAGAAGTCGAACTTGTGGGACTTCTATCGTGGACAGGCTGAACCAGCTTTTCCTGAGGATGTCGCTGAACTACTTGATCAGAACGGCGTGGAGGGCTTCTCTGGTAAAGCACACACCGACTTGCAATGGGGGAACGCGATCAACGACCCTGACCGGCGTGAGAGACTGTTGATGACTCTCCTGGAGGAACTCTCGTTTCTCACGAATGGTGGCGTTCTTCTTTCAAGGTCGCCGGCGGCTCTCACCGCTCTACGAGATGCTGGTCTACCAACTGTCGATGTGGGTAATGCAGAACTGACCCCCGAACTGCGAGAGACGTTGACTGGTATTGGCTATAGAACCCCGGCTGACGTCTGTTCGTTCGCAGTTTCCTCAGCCCAATCGACGGTTGACGCACTCACGGGAAGCATACTCAGAACCACTCCAGATACCATTCTGTACCAGCTAGGCGATTGACACCCTCAGTCCCCACAACACGCGTCACCGATAAAGTGACTCCTCTCTAGGGCAAGTGGGTTCTCCCACGTCAGTTGCCGCCCACAGCGATCACAACTCGGCTCTTCCATCACCCCCACTCCAATGGCATACGAGTACGATTTCTCGACAGTCGCATCACCTGTGGTGAGTTCGAGGATGAGATCGCCTCGCTCGTACGAAACCGACGTTGCTGATACCGGTCGCATTCGGACAGTCAGGTCATGTCGTTCCCGAACTTCTCGTCGTTTCTCTGGAAAGTTCCTCTCTATCTGTTCCGTGAGATCATCGAGTTCGGCCCGTCGGTCATCGAGTTCCGACTGGAGTTCCTTTCGCTTCCGGAGGGCTTCGACACGTTCCGCCTGTTCCGTGGCGGCATCGATTGCTTCGGTCTCGTCTTCGATTCGGTCGTTTAGGCGACTGAGCTCTTCGTCTATCTCTTCTCGGCGCTGCTGTACGAACTGCCGATACTCGTCTAGCTCCACCTCTGCGGCACGCGTCGCACGTTCCCGTGTGTCTCGAACCATCGGTGCAATCTCGCTTTCCAGAACTTCGTTGGCAGTCTCGATCGCGTCACCCAACGTCTGCTCATCGAATTGCCTCCCCTCAGAGGGGTCTCGCTGGTCGTCCTCAGCCAGATCCAAGTATGTCTCCGCGAGTCGAGGGCGCTCCTCGTGATCGTTGAGGTCGACCGCTACTGCGTGCAGTTCCTCCGTCTGGTACTCGCTGACGGTTTCGATGCCGACGTGGAAGAGCGCACAGAGCGCACGCCTATCGTAGTACGGAGTGAACGATCCATCCACGACTTCGACTGTTCCACCAGTGATCCACGGGGGCAGTTTCAACTCGAACTGGTCTTGTGTCAGTGAGAGTGACCCGATGGGTGTTCTGTCAGCCGATTCGTCGAGCATTCGCTCTACGAATGGCGCTTCCGGTGAAATGGCGATAACTCCCTCGTCGACCTCGTCCGAATCGCTTACAATCTCCAGTACGTCGCCATCCAATTCCAGAGCGGTGTCAGCGTCGGCGGGGAGCGTGACTGTCCACTGACGTCCCCGCTTTTCGATTTCGGCCCCCAGCGACCGCAAGTACGCCTCAGTAAAACGCTCGACTGCCCGCTCGGTGACTGGGAGGGCTGCGTCAGTCATCACTGTCCCCCAGGTCGAATCCCTCGAAGACGCCCTTGTTGAAGTCCTCGAGCTTGTCGGCGAGGTCGCGCTGTTCCTGCAGGTCGATCGCCATTGCGTCGAAGTCGTTCTCCAGCTCGACTTCCGAATCTGCCGAGACCAGCCGTTCGAACACTTCGTCCTCGAAGTTGCCCCCCGTCTCTTCCAGTCGAGTCAGAATCTCGCTCAGCTCGCCGACCGACTGTTGGAACAGGTCGATCTTGTGGTAGAGTCGCTCAAGGACGTACTCCTCGATGGTATCCTCCAGCGCGATATTGAACACGTAGACCTCTCGTTCCTGCCCAATGCGATGGATACGACCGATGCGTTGCTCGACCTTCATCGGATTCCAGGGCAGATCGTAGTTGACCATCACGTTGCAGAACTGGAGGTTTCGACCCTCGTTCATGGCGTCTGTCGAGACGAGAACCCCGCCCTCCTCCTCGAACCGTTCGACGATTTCCTCCTTCTCGTCGCTGCTGTGCCCGCCGTGGAAGGGATGAGTTGTGTAGCCCTGATCAGCGAATGTCTCAATCAGCTTTTGTTGGGTCGCCCGGAACTGGGTGAACACGATCACTCGTCCTTTGTCCACGCGTTCCCGTGCCTCACTGGTAATACGCTGGACGCTCTCCAACTTCGTCGGTGTCTCCACCGCGTCGACGCAGTCGAGAATTCGATTGAGCTGGTCGGCGTGAGCGACGACCTTCCCGTCCTCGACGTCGAGTTGCCGCTCCACGGTCTGTTTTAGTGCTTCGGGGCTACTGACGACCTCCTTCTGAAGGGTCATCAGAACGAGCTTCTGGCCTTGATCTTCGCCATAGGCCGTGCGAACGTAGTCAGTCACGGACTGGTAGAGGTCTTTTTCTGCCGGTGAGGGTTCGAAGGTACGCGTCGTCACATTGCGAGGCGTGAAGTCGATGTCCGTCTCGTCACGGCGGTTGCGGATCATCACCTTCCGGAGACGGTTTTGGAGCTCGTTGCGGTTGACCAGCGTCTCCTGTGACTTGTTGACGAAGTAGTTGCGAAACGCCTCACGCGTCCCAAACAGTCCCGGTCGAAGCAGCGAGATGATGTTGTAGAGGTCGGTGACATCGTTCTGGATGGGCGTTGCGGTGAGGAAGAACGCGTAGTCGTACGAGAGCTTCTCTAAGAGTTCGTATCGGTCGGTGTCTTCGTTCTTCACGTAATGAGCTTCGTCCAGAACGAGGACGTCCCAGTCGCGGGCGAGGACGGTCGAGCGGTGGCGGTCGCTCTTGGCGGTGTCGATGCTGGCGATTACGTGATCGTGGGCGTCAAAGCCAGCGAAGTCGTCGTCGTAGTTGCAGGTGAAGTCGAGACCGAACTTCTCCAGCATCTCGGCCTGCCACTGCTGTGCGAGTTGCGCTGGCGTGAGAATTAGCACCGCGTCGTCAGTGCCGCGGTAGTGCATTTCCTTGAGAATCATCCCGACTTCGATGGTCTTCCCGAGACCGACCTCGTCGGCGAGGAGTGCCTTGCCGTCCATCTCGAAGAGGGCGCGGTGGGCGGCGTCAACCTGGTGTTCGAGGAGTTTGACGTTCTCCTCGTCGAGGTGTGAGAGCGAACGGAGTTCGGAGTCGGGCTGGCCAGCTTGGAGTCGATTCGCCTGAACGGAAAGGAGATGTTCAACAAGGGAAGAGGACTCTCCAGCGTCAGCCAGTAACGCATCCTCGTCCTCGTGGCGGAACTCTACCTCCACGAGATTCTCTCTCGACATCTGCTTCCACCATTTCATCGGAGGTGTTTCTGTGTTTCCCCTGGTCAAAGCCTCTCCATTGCGGTGGGTGGAACGACTGGAGCTGTCCTCGTTACCGCCAAATTATATTATCAGTGGGTCATTTGTTTGACTTCATGACTGGGGACAGCACTCCTGAGGACGGAGCTGACGAGCACGATCTCGATGGGTCGGTCGAGATGAACGATTTCGAACTATATGGGTCTCCGGCGCCGACGTCGAACGGCGTCTCGAACGCCATCGAGAAACTCGACCAAAGCGAACCGGAACGGTACCTGGTTGAGTGGGCTGGCGAGACGATGGATTACGAGGCTGCCTACGAGGTGACGACAATCGGGTTCGGTCGTGGTGGACGTCCGATTCTAGAGATTGAGGGGCGCAGAGGAGGGGAGTACCTAATCGACTCCAATCCTGCTGGGAAGCCGCGCGTGGAGTATCATCCACCGAACGGTAGCCCACAAGAGGAACGGCTGACGATGATCCAGATATACGATACCAAGTTCGAGTGGAAGAACTGGGTCAAGCAGCAGCTCGGTCTCTGAGGCGTTTAAAAGTCTACATGTTCGAGAACATCGATACTTGGTGTCCCGAGTGTGGCAACCAAGTGAAAATGAGTACGCACGATCAAGCGACCGGCTACGACTGGCCAAGCTGCGGCTACAGCATCAACTGATACGAGTATGGTCGAATATCCCCTGGGAGAACCACAGGAAGCGTGCGCCATTTGCGGCGAATCGTTCGAGAGCTACGACCCTAACTTCGCATCGAACTACGCAAACTTCGTCTGCGACGCGTGCGACGAACGTGCGGTGACGGAGGAGGCTGCTCGGCCCAAGCACGGGAACGAGTATCTCGACCGGGATTCCATCGTCGAGAAGGAAGACGAGGCGCACGTGATACGACTCGACCCCGACGTTGGCGATAATCCCGTCTTCATCGATGGCGAGAAGTGCTGGCGACGATACCGATTCGGCGGATGGATCACGCGTCGCGACGACCACGACTGCAGCTCAATTGAAGAGTTCCACGAGAAGCACAGGGACGACTTCTGAACCGATGACCTCTGAAAAGACTACCTCGACCAACATCACCGATCATTCCGGGCTTGCGGAGCAGCTCCTTCGGGTTTACGAGAACTTCGCCGACGAGTTCTCTCGCCGCGACGTCCCGGTTCATCTCTCTAACGTCGCTAGAGAAGGGAAATACCTGAAGGGAAAGAAGCTCGGACAGCACCCAGAGCGGTTCGTCGAGCAGTATCTCATCTGGCCGACGCTGGAACTCCTCGACTACGAGTTCTGGGCACAGCCGTATGGCTACCCGAAGTGGGACAAGACGCGTCCGGACTTCGCAATCAAGAACTTCGACTGCGGCCTGGACTGTGCCGTCATCGGCGAGGTGAAGACTCCGAACAAATTCGAATACGGCAAAGAGCAGATGGAAGACTACCTGAAGAGCGACTTGGGGGAAGCCACGGTCGGGATTACTACCGATGGAGTGCGGTGGAATATCGAAGCAAGGCCCGAGAAGTCTCCTGAAATCCTGGAAGTCGTTGACGTGAACTTCCACGACGTCCTCCGGAAACTACCCAGCCGACACGAAGAACGGGAGTCGTACCCGAGTCACCGTACTCGACAGGAGATGGAGATAGTTGAGTCACTCGAACGGGAAACAGTTGAGGCGGGCGTCTCTGAGGTACTTACGATGGCTACTGAGAATTAGCTCTTACCGGGTCTGAAACTTTGATTATTCCTACTACGGCCTGTTCACGCTCATGCTTGGCCGCTGCGCGTACGCCATCATAGACCTGACATGGCTTGACGCCCCCTGACTGGAGTAATTGAATCGATCGTGAATTGAGCATCGCCTGCAGGCACCTCTGTTCGACCATCATAGAAAACATCCGCTGATACCATACTCGAAACCCACCTACTATATCTGTCACCGCAGAGGCTGTTGTGAACTGTTGAAGATGAGCATCGTAACAACGTTACTCTCTGGTGCGGTTGGCGGTCTCGTCGCCACTCTCGGTGCGAAGGGGATTTGGCGATTCATCTCTCGTCCCGAACTAGAATTCACATCAGGAGTTCTCAAGGAAGGAGAGTCGCATCCAGAGGAGTCGATGGCGTGGGGTCAATACCGAGTGGAAATCTCGAATACAGGACGGTCAGTCGCCTCCAATTGCAAACCCCGGATTCGGTTCGTTGGTCTTCGTGAGACCACTGAGAAAGTGGCTGACTTTGGCCCAGATGGGCACGAGTTCCACGATGTAAACGTCCAGGAGAGATACGTCATCGATTTGGTTCCGACTTGGAATGAGTCGGAGTCACCCACTAGAATTGACCTGAACCGTGGGGAATCCGCCCAGTTTGACCTGTTCTATGTACACTCCGAGGCCACCCCACCAAACGGAAGTGATACTGATATTCGGTTCGGGGATCGGAAGCCATTGGATGAGATTGAAGAAACAGGAGAGATCTGGGAGACAGAACCGATTCGGGTCGAAACGTCTCACCAGGGCGATTTCTCTCGTCCCGTCGTAGAGACGAATCCGGAACTAACGAAAGAGGTCTTCGACGAGATCGAGTGGACTGAACAGAGCGTCAACGTCACTTCGGCAGATACCAAGAAATTAGAAGGTGAGTTGGATTTCGTCTGGGATGACGTCATCCCAGAGGTAAGCGTTCGTCAGTAGTCGCTCAGGCGGGATTCGTCTTGTTCGCTCAGAAGTATCTCGTACGGTGCTGACGAAGTTCAAGAATTCAGTTGAATGCAGATCCACGTTTCCATTCATTTTGGAGACCATCTTGATTGAACCGTCGAACCGAAATGGAGTAGTTCAGGTAATCATGTCCGTAGGATGTTGGATCAGGGGCACCTGGGTTCTTGAAACGATGAATCTCGTAGTGAGCAAAGTTTTCTGTCTCCTGTCCCGGGGGGACGACCTCAACCAAATCTACACCATCCCAGACTGTGCTTGTTCTTGCGATCTCACGAGTGAGTAACTTGTCCCAATGCTTCGCAATGAGTCGGATATTCTGGTTTCCATAGACCATTCGACAGGGTGCAGGATCTCTGTTCCAATCTAAACGAGACCTCTTTACTGGTACATCAAGACCGTTATCGGCAAGTGTATCTTGCACAAATTTGACCAGCTCATCGTCGGCCGAAGGCCGCACAATCACCTGCGTGATCAACTGGTCGACGTCAATGTCGACACTGAGTGAATCGTCATAGTCCCAGTCCGGGGGTTCTTTTGACGGTTGAAACACCAACAGTGGGTCTCGGTCAAGTACGACTCTGAATTCGTTTTCGCTCGCAAATTCCAGTAACTTATAAAAATAGGCAGCTTCTGGAACAGAGGGAATCTCTACTAAGTCATCCACGTACCGCACCATTCCCATATACAGCTGATGCTCGTGCGAAATTGCTTCCTGCAATTTCCCGACCGTCGTCTCTATAGCAATCTCGCCAAATTCGTCCCAGTGCTGGTGGTTCTCATCTCTTCCGAGTTTCCAACAATTGAGGAAGAAACGACCAATCGAATTTTGGCGGAGGTCTTCGAGGTATTCGGCTGGTGCGAAAGCTGATAGGGGCGTTCCAGCGACTTCGGCTTCACGAGTAGCATCTGTCGCTTGTCCTTCAGTGTCGTCGAAGTCCTCTTCGTGATACTTTCGAGCCGCTCCAAAGTACAGTTCTTCGTCTTCAACGAGCGTTTTGAAATGCCCCCGGCTCTTGTACCTGCGAATAGCCATCGAATCTGACGGGAGAGCCCATCGTTCATCCCGGTATGCGACGGGATTTTTGCCGGCCCTCTTGGCAGGTGTTTTGTGAGATTTCCCCATGATTGAAGCGGTAGCTGTCGTCAGTAGTCGCTCAGGCGAGATTCCAGAATGTTCCGGTAGGTGTCGTCGCCCGTCGCGTCAGCCAGCCCCTCACACAGCTCGCGGAGGTCGTCGGTGATCTCCCACTTGCCGAGGTACTCGGAGACGGACTTGCCGTGTTCCCAGCGGTAGCGGAGGAACTGGGCTTTGTCGAGGTCGGTGAGTTCTTCGTCGCTGTCGACGCGTGACTGTATGTAGGCGATGCGCTTCTCGTCGTCCCACGTACCGAGTTTGAAGCCCTCGTCCATCCGGTAGAGTCGCATGTCTTCCATTCGTTCGGGTGTTGCGTTCGTCCCGCGAGTGAGCTTGTTGAGGTCGTCGTAGGACGCGCCCGGCGTCTCCAGCAGGTCAAGGAAGACATCGATTTCGCCGATGTCACTGCCGTGTTGGATGACACCGTAGATTTCGTCGACCACCTCCTTAGCGGTCATCTCTTTGCCGGCGCGCTCGACCTTGCCATGGTGCTTCGAATATTCGTGGAAACACCGTCCCATCTCGACAACACCGATGTCACCCCGTGAGAGATCTCGGTTCTCTTCAAGACGTGTTCGGGTTTTCTGAGCAGTTCTGTAAATTTCCCGTCGAAGGCTGTTCCATGAAATCGGCTCCCGTTCCTGGGCAGGACGGGCGACGATTATTATGTCAAATGATACGGATTCTCCTTCTACTAATTGATCGAGGTCGGCAGTAATTGGATACGCTGCGGTGACTTCAAACCCAACATCACAAAGTGCTTGGAGTAGCTCCCCCCAAGATTCTGAGCCGCTGTGATGATATGTAAACGCCAAGACTCCGTCCTGTTTCAGGGATTGATGAATCTTATCTAAAGCCTGTTTTATTTCCTCCTCGAATTCACTAGCTCCTTTACCTTCCGCGGGGTTTGCGACAATACTCTCGGCCCTAGGAGTTGTTGGTGGGCTGAACCACTCATATTCATCTTTAAGTATAATTCTCTGCCAAACGTAAAAATAGTCTGACAACTCGGAATATATGACGTTATCGTAGTACGGGGGATCAGTTATTACAGCATCATATTCGTCTTGCTGATCTAAGTCCCTCACGTCACCCTGATATACGCTAGAGTCCTCTCCTACTGACGTGTTGAATGGGGGTGACTTGACTGTCTCTCCATCATCATCTACATATCTATCGAATGGTTCGTTCCCGTATTTCACCCCCTCTCTTAAACGCTCATATGAACGTAGGAAAGTACGCGCTCCTTCACTTGCCCCCCATGGGTTGTTCTCAGTCGGTCTCTTAGGGGGGTCGAATGAATTTGTCTTAAATACATTTGTTATCGCATTTGACCCAACTTGATAGTTCACCATCAGCGTATTTCCGCGCAGAGAATCGCTGAAGCTAAGCAGGAAATATTCTTTTAATTTCTTATTTTCTACCGCATCAATTTCTTTTAACAACTTAGACAAGCTGAGAAGCTGTCTGGGGTTGAACATATCCTTCCATTTTGTAAACCCCTGTCGGAGTACATTGTGCCCCCCTGTAATATTCCCGCTGAATTTAGTGCTATCTGTTTTTATCCCTAATGGAATCTCTTCTGACGGCACGTATTCATTTAGATCGTCACGAGATTCCCACTCACTTACCGCTTCTTGATAAAGTTCTCGATCAAACTCCTCAACTGGCTTATATCCTTTTGTGACTGACTTCTCCAGCCCCTGTGCGTCACACGATTCGCAGAAATATTCTAACCCGAACAGCTCCAGATCGAAACCATCTTGCTCCTCAATTGCATCGAGGATCTCATATTTTTGACCGCAGTCATGGCAAGTGTAGTGACTGCCCCCTGCTGGGCCGCTTCTTGCATCGAATGTATGTTTACAATGGTCACATGTCACTTCTCCCTGCCAATCACTAACGTCAAAAAAGCAGCTACAATCTGGACAGAGAACTATCTGCTGTCCATCTTTATCGTATCTGCCTTTTGCCACTCGATAATCACGGAAGAGAGGTACTGAATTCTCGCAAGAAGTACAGTCAACCTGCTTAACCCAAAAGTAGTTCATTACCTCTGCTTTATGTTCGTCGCTATTGGGACATGGTGTTTTATAGAATGATTTGATTTCCTCGGACACTTCTTGTTTTAGATTATCAAATTCCTCGTCCAACTTCTCTATATCCGTGTCTCCCGTTTCAATCTCTTTCTTACTAATAAACCATGCAACAGGATTCAGATCTCCCCCTACTGTTGTTGCACCAAACCGGGAGCTTTCGACCATCGGTGTCCCACCGCCCATAAACGGATCCAGAACCTTCTTTCCATTTATTTTGACATCCTTTGAATAGAGCTTCCAAAGGCTGTCTGGATCAGCCAAATCTACAGATTCAATCAGATCTTTGACTTCATCATTACCAGTTGTGTAGTCGCTCAATGTTCCGTTTTGACCCGGCTCCGACACGTCAACGATCTCCGGATCATCTAGTAGGCTGTACAATGCAACAGAACGGAAAACGCATCCAAGGCGACGAGCCCACCATTTATGCATTGTATATATAGGCCGGTAGTATCGCTTCGCGATCCCTCTCCCTTCTTTTTCTGCAATCTCGTTCACGCGCTCTATAGGAAATCCCTTCTCGATTGGCAGCGTCTTCCGCTCCCCTTCTTCAGACTCACCGATTTCCTGAGACATTGATTGTCTCCTACGTCTACTCGGGAGGGTTGTATAGCTTTCCGCTCCCGGCTAGTGGGGACGTGTCCACAATCTGAAGAGCCATCTACGAGAAGACCGCCTATGAGCAAGGCCGAGATCACGGAGGAGTGGTTCAGTAGCCTGTCGTCTAACCGGAAGGGAGAGATGGGTGAGGGAATTGCGAAGACGCACCTCCGTTCGGTCGTCGAAGAGCGCCCGCAGGTATTGTTCCCCGCTTTCGAGTCGGTCAGCCCGTCGTCGATCTACACGCAGGTTCGCCATCGCCGGCACTTCACGTACGAGGACGTCCAGCAGGACGGGTCGACCGAGCGCATCCAGTGGCAGGCCGACCTGACAATTCGACTCAGCAACCTCTACTCGGATTCCGACCGCGAGGTCTCGCGGACGGTCGCACTCGAAGTGAAGACCGGACAGTACGCTCAGTTGGAACGCGACCAGCAGAAGGTGATGGGGATCGTCAACGAGAACGACGACTACCTCGTCCTCCGGGCGAACATCCGATTCGATGCGGACTCGGTCGCCGAAATTCAGTATGCCACGCTGGAACCCGCTCCGTCGACGAAAGCAGGCTATCGGTTGAGTTCCTACGATCTCTAAGTTCGAGACGAGAAGCTACCGCCCGCTCTCACAGAATCGACTTTCTGGTCGCTATATAGAGACCTTGCTCTTGGGTGTCCCCAGAGTCTTCAGTCAGGTGTTGCAGGCCTGATTTCGGACAGAGGCTGTCTTTCAGCGGTATCCAGACTCCATCGTCGCTCCGCAAAATCAACGATGTCGTCTAACTGTTCCCCGATTTGATCTTCTCCCCACTCCTTGTTCTCTCGGGCAATCTCTCTGGTTATCGTGAAGTCGGAGTTCAAGTAGTCGGAATCGTTCTCTTCGTCATCGTCCATCCGGCTCCGCTTCTTCGGGTACGGCAGGTTCTTCCAGCCGGAGTTTCGCGGCCCCGTCGTCAGCGTGAGATTGCCGAGGCTGTGCTTTACCTCTTCGTGGACTTCTTCCTCCTCTTCGCTCAGTTCGAGTCTTTGAGTATCGTTCGGCCAGATGTGGTCGAGCGTGTACTCGTTTCCAGCGTTGTCTGCTGCCTTCTCGATACTCGACACGTCGCCACCCTTTGCTTCATCCCTCCGATAGAGTTCGTACGAATACAGGAGATATCGAAGATCCTTGTACCGGAGCGAATTGTACGCGTTCTGGTTACGGAGCGTCCCCTCGAAGTCGTTTTCCTTCGACCGAATGCAGTCTTTCAGCTCCTCGATTATCCAAGTGGCATCTTTATCCCCTGTTCCAATATCGTTAGCAACGGAATAGAAGCGATTCCGACCAGTATCGGAACGGCTGACAGTCGTGTAAATCCGGAAAGACGCTACCTCGATCAGTTGAAGCATTTCGTAGAGTTCGTCTTCCGAGATGCTGCCGGTATCGTACTCATCCCAAATCGCTAATAGAATCGGATAGAAGTTCCCGAGCCTGTCGAGAGCGAAGATTTTCCGCAGTTCCCAGTCGATGTCGGGATTGTACTCTCCGTCCTGCCCGTACGATCCGATTGTCTCCATATGCGAATAATAGTCGCGGAGACTCTTGGTGTACGAGTCAATTTCATCCGGACAGTCCCGTGGATACGAGTCATAGATAGAGAGGTCGTTCTCCTCGTGAAGATTGGTGAAATGCCATTTCAATGCCCCCAGATAGACTGTCGCCCCCGAGCGGAGGGTTTTGTTCCGACGGTTCGTCTCCTGGCGAAGATAGCTGCTGTTCACCGTATTGTTGATAGTCGAGATGTAGTGGTACCGCTGGATTTGATCCTCACCAATATCGGAGATACGGTCGGTTTCGAGGATGTCTTGCATCCACCGGTAAATGCGTCCAAATCGCTTTTGGACACCGTTGACGCTGACTCCTGAATGGGGATTCTCGCCCTGAGTGAGATACACCTTGTGCATCAGAAAACTCTTCGTCATATCCAGATTGCTCAGACCAATCCCGCGGTCGTTTATCGACTCGAATATCAGGGTAGCTTGCTCGGAATTGTCGACGGTGTACACAATGAAATTGAGCGACCGGATAGCGGAAAGCAGCTCATCAAGATGGCTGATGAACTGTCCGTGCGAAAGCTCCTCTTGCCGTTCCTTCAACTCCTCTCGATAGAACCTATAGGCTTGTATCAATCTGTCCTGGGATGGGGTCTCAGTCGCCGTCTCGTCAATATCTTCTTCCAAAATGCCTTCAAGCGTATCGTTGTCGTCATCCTGGAGGCGCAGCTTGCACCGACTCTCTCTATTAACCAGCCTGATTTTCCAATCTTTCAAAAACCTCTTCCGGCTCAATTCGACGCTTTCCTCTGTATGTTTCCCACTCCCCTCCTCCGGTGCCTCTTCTGAGCTGATTGTTGTGTAGACCGAGGCTATTGCCTTTATGAGTATAATGAGGGTTGTGAATCGCTGTTGTCCATCGACGATTGCATAATTGCGGTACTGATTGGTACCCTCTTCAGTCAAGATCGGGGTTGGCTCTTCCTTGCAGATGACCGTACCCATGTAGTGTTCCCGATCATTCTTAGCCATGTTGGACAGGTCGTTCCAAAGATCGGCCCATTCCGATCTCTCCCAAGAATAGAACCTCTGATACCGAGGAACATGAAATACATTCTCCTCGAACAATTCATCAAACGTATAATCAGTGTTGCCGAGTTCTTCAATTATATTTTTCCCTGAACTCGTGGCGTCCATGTCTCCAACAAAACCTCTTCCGCAACTTAACGTTTGGTAGCACATGACGACAACACAAGTTCGGTAATCCTCAAGTCGCCCAATATCTGAAGACTTCAATGGGCGAATCCCAGAGATAACTTTCCTTTCCCTGAACAATCCAACTTGGATCCCTGATAGAAGATCTCGCGATGATCTCATTCGGAGCGGAGGCTGGACAGCACGAAATCTAGGCCAGACGCGTCGTTCAGGAGTTCCGGAGGAACTGTAGGGGGTTTCGTTCAGACCACAGCTAGTCCCTCTACCGGATTCACGACCGATTTGCGAGGGACACCACGTCTTCGAGGGACGTTTGTTCCAGAATCAGTGTCCGATACCCGCTGTCAACCAAGTCGGTCGGGTTCGTCGTCGCCAATTCGGTCACGAAGTCTGTCAACTCGGCAACATCGTGTGCGTCGAGACAGATGCGGCGGTCGTCCCACGGAATGTCCGAAAGCCTGTCGTCGATGCCGGCATACTCATTCTCTCGCTCCCAGACCTCTACCTGTTCCATGAACGATTGGCGATTCTCGATCGCCATCTGTTCGATGTCCCGCGCAAGATCGCGGAGCCGCTCGGTCAACTCGTCGAACTGGATGAAGTTCGGAACCTCATTGGTGTAGAACGCGTGCAGCGTTGTCCCGGCTTCGTTGTACCCCGAAATCAGGTCTTGGCGGATTCGGGACGTGTCCATCGAGTCCAGCTGTCCCTCGAACTCCGAATCCTGAAGCCGGCCGATGTGGTCGAAGATTCCGTCTGCGATCTCTTCCGCGAGACTTGGTTCTCGATTCAGGTACTCCGAAACTACGGTCTCGGAGACGAATAGCTCGAAGTCGTGGTCGTCGAGGTACTGTCGACAACGGTGATGGTGCGAGTCGTCACGGAAACAGAACCCGAGTACGACGCCCGTGTCTAGGAACGACGCGTCCGACATCTATTCCCGGCCGAGGAGCCGTTCGATTTGTTCGTCGACTGTCTGCGAGTATGCATCGGAGACGCGGTCAAGTTCCGTGCTTCGGGGGCGGCCCTCGAGGAGTTCGGAGCGTACGTCCTTGAGATTCGTCGTGAACACCTCCCGCTCTTCGGCGGCGTCTTCTTCCCAATCTATCAGCCGTTCCTCGGAGATATTCTGGTTGTAGACGAACCGAAGCACTTCCTTGCTGAGTACCAGGATGAAGTCGTCGAGGAACTCGGCGATCCGGCTGTACTCCGTGGACTGGTCGACCATGAGCCGAACGGTGTCGTCCCACCGGAAGTAGAGCGATTTCATCTCGTTGTAGCGCTCCTCATCACCCGGATACGCCGCCATCATCTCGTCTAGCTGCCGCTTGAGGTACTCCTCGTTCGACTCCCCACCACTTCCGTAGTTCTGCAGCCGCTCCTGCCTGCCCAGATCGATCGTACTCAGGAGCCACCGGAGTTCGCTGTATTGACGTATGAACTCGTTCTCGGCGTACTCCTCGTACTGATGCTGCTTGATCTCCTCGACGTTCTTCCGACCGAACTCGCGTACCGTCCAGTCGACCGCATCGGGAATCACTTCGAGACCGGCTTCTGAGACCTCGAACGCCTCGACTGGCAATTCCTTGGGAATGTATTGCTGGCCGTCCCAGCCGATGGCCAGCGGCGCGTTGTAGAACCGTCCCGAGAACTCGTGTTCGTTCGCCAACTCCCCGTACATGTACCAGTACCGGGGGAGACCGATCTCATACTCATGAGATTCAGCGAGATGTCGGTCGGCGATGCAACAAAGTTTCAGGAACTTCGACCGGGAAATCTGGTCATCGCTCTGCTCCTTCAATCGCTTCAGTAGGAGCCACCCCAAGAACTCCGGCTCGCCGAACTCAGAGTCCTCTTGGGGCATTACTTCTCTGAATATCCGATTGATAGGTTGTTAACTTTTGCCTCTCGTCGTTCGTCATACATCATAGGCTCAGGGGATTATGTACACAAGCCGCGGTCACCGATTCACTGTAAACCAGTTACTGTTAGAGCAGCAAGATCAAATTCGGTAAGATTCCTGGCGCCGTTTCGCGAAACAACCAATGTTCGACGATTGCTGACCACAGTACTTATGCGAATATCATACGGTGTCTATGACATCAAATGGCCAGCACGGAATCTCTCTCACGAACGATCGCGGATACTGTCACGATAAGCCGCGAACTCAGAGAGGAAGGCGAGATTGACGGCCAAGTCAAGCTCTACAACGTCGAAGATGAGGACGAGTTCGAGGCCGACGCGTCCACGTTCTTCGACCGGACGCTGATGACGCAAGGACTGCGCGAGGGATTCGTCGACCTCCGGGACACGCTCCGCGGGGACGAGAACTACGGCACTCACATTCTCTATGGGCCGTACGGGAGCGGGAAGTCACACCAGATGGTTGCGATGTATCACTGCTTCGCCTCTCCCGACGCCACCGGCGAATTCGGCGATCGTCACGTCGACGGCTTCGCCGACGCGTTGCCCGACGCGGAGAATTCTGATGCGGTCACCGTCTCGCTCCAGCAGCGCCAGCCGGACTACCTCTGGGAACCGTTCTTCGATGTCCTCGACTACGAACCAACGGAGAGCGCTCTCGATCCGTACCCGGATATGGAGACGATTCAGGAGGCAGTCGGCGATCGAACGATTGCATACCTGATGGACGAACTCGAAGACTGGTTCGAGCCACTCAGCGGTGACCGCAAGAAGCGCAACCGCGGGTTCCTGCAGGCGCTTCTCGAAACTGCCGACCTCGACGACAGCGACGTCTTCGCCATCGTCTCCGTCCTCCGAAAGGGCTCGCAGGTTCACAATATCCTCGACCGCGAAAGCGCCTCCGAGGTTAACATGAGTAGCAAAGTGAGCAAGCAGGAGGTCATCCGCCACCGTCTCATCGACGACATCGACGAGAGTGCGGTCGAGGAGATCGTCTCGGGGTACGTGGACGCGTACGCCGACAACGACCACGTTCCCGACTCCGACATCCCGAGCGACCTCGCGGGGAAGATGCGCGATACCTACCCGTTCCATCCAGTCCTCCTGAACGCACTCGAAACTCGCTATTACGCGGACGAGGGCAACCAGAACACGCGCGGGATGATCTACCTCTTCTCGAAGATTCTGACGACGGCTGCTGACCCCGAAGCCGAACCTGACGACGCGGACGCAGCACGTCTCATCGAAGAGACCGACCTCGTCACACACGGAGACATCGACGCCGTCCTATTCGACGACGAGCTGACGCGGATCAACATCGACCGGCCGAGCGTCTGTATCGACGACATTCGGAATCGGGTCGACCCGGAGAAGCTCCCGTACGGCCGGCGTATCCTCAATACGATCCTGCTCTATAGTCTGAAACCCGATGAGAGTGAGGGAGCGAGCGACTCCGACATCGTGATGGGAACGTATCAAACGGGCGACCTCGTCTCGGACATCATCCTCAACCGCGAGCAGCTCTACGGTGTCGCATGGTACCTCCACAAACTCAACGGCAAGTACGCAATCCGGGATCGACAGAACCCGAACGCACTCATCCAAAACAAGGCCGAGGACGTCGACGAGAAGATCGCTCTCGGACAGATCGCCGATACCGTCGAGCAAGTATTCGGGAACGACGCGTACCCGGTCGGATTCACCGACGGCGACCTCAAGCAGGTACCCGACAGCCGGGAGGTCAAGATTGTTGTCAAAGCGAACGAGTGGACACAAGACGAGGTCAAGACCGTCATCAAGAACGCCGACGGAAGTCCAGGACGCGAATGGCGAAACACTCTCGTGTTCATCCAGCCCAGCGGCGACAAGAAGATCGAATCGGGGACGGGATTCATTGAGAAGGCTCGGTACATCGAAGGGGCTGAACGCGTCCTCGACGACGAATCCCTCGACGACGAAATTCGTTCCTCGGTCAAGCGACAGCGCGAGGATGAGCGGCGCGAACTCCGCGACCGGATCGAACTCGCGTACGGGGAGATTCTCGACGGCGACGATCTACTCAACGAGTTTGACCTGGCCGCCGAGATGGATCTCGACGTGTTCGTCTCTGAGGGGGAACCCCTCAACGCCGGCGACATAGGAGACAGCGTTTCCGCTGAAGGAATCGACCTCCAGCGCCACGTCTGGGACATCGTCGAAGACCTCCTTGACCGGCGGGGGGAGGCCAGTATCGAGGACATCTACGAGCAGTTCCTCCGTCAGCCCACGTACCCCATACCAGGCAGTCCGACCGATGTACTGGACTCAGCAGTCGACGCACTCGAAGATAAACCCGTGGTCACACACGGCTCGAACGGGTTTTCCGACTCGCTCGCGGGCAGTTCACTCGACACGACGATACTCCACGAGCGTGATGTCCAGCGGTGGACTGCCGAGGACGTCGAACAGGAACTCCGCAAACGATTCGGTAGCGGTACTAAATCCGTCGACATCGGGAACTTCGAACTCGGACTCCTTGAGGACACGGAGATCTGGCTCGAGGGCGATGGTCACGACACCGTGATGACGGCCGCGGGCCGCCTCGCTCAGGACGACCAGTACGTCCTCTACAGTGGCACCGACATCGTGACGAAGGCTCAGTCCGACGCAACGATACGCGACATCTCGGAGGCCGAGCGTATCGGCACGTCGGAAGTCCGAGATCGAATCCGCCAGACGCTAGAGGAAAACGGTCGAGCCAATACTCACCGAATACTCGAAGAAATCCGGCGGGACGGAACGGTCTACCTCTCCGAGGACGATACCGATCGATCGTTCCGTGAAGCGGTCACGGACTTCCTCGTCGACGAGTATCTCATCGATGCCGATAGTGAGTACAAGGACGGCCTTGGTGACCGCGATCCAACTGATGTTACGCTTGTACCAACTGTGCCGTCCGATGTTGGTGACGAGGTTCTCGAGTACATTGCTGGACTCGACGGCGACGACAAATTCACCGTCGGGAGTGTCGCAGAGCGGTTCGATTCGTCTGTGTCCGAAGACGCCGTCCAGACGTTCCTGCTCCAGAACCTTGGTCGTGAAGCCAATCCCGAGTACGTCGTCGGTTCTGGCGCCTCGGATGGTGCGGGTGATCCGTCGCGCTGGTCGCCAGGATACGAATTCCGCGTCCCGAGTGGGGGCTGGCGATTCAAGTTCGATGGCGACGATGTCGCGGAGTTGCGTCGCAAGTGGCGTAAAGACGAACAGACGGGCGAAGTCACCTACGGTGAAGTCAGGTTCGTTCTGAGCAATCGAGTGGGAATCCCCGGCCCGCTGCAGGGCACAGCGAGTGTCAAGGAAACTATGACCAAGCTGACGCTCGAATCCGGTGAAGACTACACGAAGATTCGCGACCTGTTCGAGAGAATGCCCGAGGAGGCATCGAACATCTCCGTCGAAATCAACTTCGAGTAACGATGGTCGAACACGGAAAACTCTCTGGCGAGTACAACATCGTCGACGAGGACGAGCACGACCTTTTCGACCACCAAGTCCCAATCGAGGAGTTCCAGAACATGCTCCGCGAAGATGACGTGCCCGACGAGGTATGCGTCGTTGGACTCGACGGCGTCTTTGGTGATGACGACGCCGTGAGCGAGCTGTCGAAGCTAATGGATCGTCAGGCGAATACCCTCGAAAACCGCCGTCCGCTTCCGGCGATCCAGTTCGCGGTCAAAGGAACGTTTCAGCGCCGGCAACGGGACTTCGAATTACAGACCGGTGGCGACCTCTACCGGCTGAGCCATATCTTCGGGCCACAAATCGAGCGTCGAAGCAGTGGTTGGCTCACCGCTCCCTTCTAAGGGTTCGCTTACAACAGTCGGAAGTCGTCTGCGACCGAAACGTCGACAGGAACTCCGTCCTCTCCACGCGTTACGAAGTACAGGTCGATACGTTCCCTGTGGTCTTCTCGGCAGAAAACCGGCACACAAGTCGTTTTCTCGGGCGGGTAATCCTCGCATTGCGTCTCGATCTGGCGACGCGTCCACTTGCCTCCCTGTTCGAGATCAGACCGCGACCGATACTGGTTCGACAGGGTGTCTGCCGCAGCATTGACGACGCGTAGCGAAAATTCGTGGACGTTGCTGAAGTCGAACGGGCCATCGGGTTCGGTCAAACGACTCAGATCGGCCATTTCGTGCTGGTCGAGACACAGTGCGTGTTCCCCAACAGCCTTGAACAGTTCGAGGGCGGGATATACCTCTCCGAGTGCCTCGTAGAGGTAGTCCCGGATACTACCGTGGTACTCTTCGAGAGAGAAATCATCGCTCGCTGGGGTGATAACCTGTAAGCTTGCTCCTGTTTGCGAGACCGTCCGAGTCCGGGGTTCACCGAGTGGCGTCAGGAATCCCATCTGGGCAGTGTCCAGAAGATACGCGTAGCTAAAGAGGCGTGACCGTGACCCGCCGCTCTTCACCGGATCCTTGCCCTCGGCGTAGTACTTCGAGTCGAGGACGGCGAGCGTCTGGTCGCCTTCCTCGACGGCGTGATCCGGCTGATGGTACACCTGCGACTCTCTGTCGAAGGGTTTGAGCGTCGGGGAACGAACCGCGGAGACGTTCTTGGTCTGGTCGATGTAGTCGTTCGTTTTGATTGCGTCAAGCTCGTCCTCGACAGCGACCTGTGAGTATTGCTCGAACAGCGACTCCATATTGAGAACGTAGTCGACGACCAGTTCGCGGTCACCCTCCATTGCCGGCGTTCCGAGTGATGATGCAACCACCGCCTTTGCGACCTCGGTAGCCTGACGATAGTAGTGACGCTGTTTCGGGAGGTCGTGCAGCGAAAACCGCCTGTACTCCGGAATCCGCCGACGACCACTTGTCACGTCCAACTGTTCCAGGTGCCGCACCTCCTCATGCACCTGCGAGAAGATATGGTAGTACGCCTGATGGTCGTACTTGTCCTCGTATTGCCGAAAGAGTCGCAGAAGGTGCGTGCCGGCGTAGTGGAGGAGCGAGTTGGCTGGGTTGTCGTAGTTGACCTCCTTCAGCAGGCAGTGCTGCTTTGCACGGCCCTCGGCCTGATTGAGGAGTGACTGCTCGATGTCGATGACGCCTCTGGGTTGTTCGAGATCGGCTCGCCGGGTTTCCAGCTGTCGAACGAACCCGTTTCGGTGGATGTTCTCTAATCCGTTGAGGTAGTTGATCGCGAGTATCAGGAAGACGTCCTCTAAATCAACGTCCTCTGTTCGAAACTCATCGAGTGGGATGCCGTGATATTCGATCGAGCGTTTACGACCGTGAACTGCCAGCAGCATATCGAAGATGTCGTCCCAATCGATCTTCGGCTCGATCCGGAGTTTCGACCGGGGGGTGAGCGTGACGATACCCACATTGTCCCGCGCAGTCACGTGCATCACTGGGCCATCGACTCGGACTTTGACGACCCGGTACTCCTTGTCTCGGTCGTCGAGTGACTCCTGAGTCTTCACGAAGACGTTGTCGGCCTCCTGCTCGAAGGAGGCGCGACGGAGCTGTTCGTCGATCGAGGGAGGACAGCCTTCGATCCGGATTTCACCTCGCTCCGGGACGCTAAACGTACCGGGTTGGTAGGTGTACGATTCGTCAGGGTCGGAGATGCTCATTGCTCGTAGGAGCCCATCCGGCGGCGCTCGGCCTCGAGTTCTCGGCTGGCGAGATCGGCCGCTGGCGCGAGGTCGAACATCTCGAAGGACTTGTTGAGTGCCCGATAATGCTCCTCGATCTGCTCGATTTGCGGGAACGCCGCCGAGTTCAGTAGCCGGGGGACGATGAACGTACGAAACGCCTGTCCGACGGCTTCCTCGGGTGCATCCATGTACAGACTCTCGTCTTGGAGGGCTTCGCGGAGGAAAATGGTCACGTCACGGTAGTGCATCGGCCCGAAGCGCATGATTGGGCCGCGCGAGGCCTGCTCGGTGCCGTTGTTGACACCGTCGTAGTCGGCCTCGAAGAGTTCCAGTAGGTCATCGTTCCCGAGGAGGGGGATGTCGCCGAGGTTGCTCTCGAGCCACCCTTCGAACAGAGACCGGCGGTCGTCGTCCTCGTACTCGTCGAGTTCGACCATCGCGAACCGTCGCGTGATGGCGTTGTCCAGCTCGTTGACCGTCCGGTCGGACATGTTCATCGTGCAGATGATGCTCACGTCCTCGTCCAGTTCGATGGTCTCGCCGTCGTCTGTTTCGATCAGTGTCTGATTGCGGTTTTCGATGGCGGTATAGAGTGGCCCGAATATCTGCGAGATGTCCGCTCGCGTTATCTCGTCCAGGATGACTGCATAGGGGATATTGAAATCACGAGCCCGCTTGACACCCTCCGAGACGGCGCCGAGTTCGGTCTCGTAGTTCAGAGATCGGTAGCCCGAAGAACCGGTGAGACTTGGCCCGATTCCGCCAATGATGTCTTTGGCTGTCCACGATGGCGTTGCCGTATGTAGTGAGTAACCGACGCAGTGACGTAGTGCGAGTTGCTTCGCGAAGGTGGTCTTCCCAGTACCTGTCGGGCCGTAGAGGACGACTGGCTTGCCTGTCCGCAATGCGGTTTTGGCGTTCCGCTCCACCTCGTCGGGAACAAGGATACTCCCAGGAGTGTCGTCGCCACGCGTGATGACGGTTCGCTTCAAGTCCTGTGAGGCCTTCCCCGACTCGAGGACTGCTCGGCGGATACGCCCGACGCCCTGATCGCCCTCGTGGTGGAGGTCTAGTTGCTGTTCGCGGATGAGGTACTCCAAGACGTCCGCACTCTTTGCCCCCTCGATGGCTTCGACGACTCTGTCTTCGACGGCACGGAGGACGTCTAGATCGCCCTGTACGTCCTCCAGGGAATAGCTATCTTCGGACGAGCTGCTCATTTGTTGACTGACCTTTCATACTGGGGCATTAAAAACATGGCTCCAGTTTACCCAACTGACTCTGATCGGCCGAGTGACACCTCGACGTGGACGATCTCGAACGTATTCACGTTGACAGCGGCCCACACGTAGATCTCTTCGTCCTCGATTTTGGCCTTCGTTTCGTCAACTGCTATACTCCATGTCTGTCAGGTTCTGGATCGAACAGCTCTGAGATCTGATGATACCACTGATGGACGGCCTCGTGCGAATGATCAAGCGCGAGGCCGACCTTTCGATACGAAAGCCCCGAATGGTACAAAAACGCCGCCCAGACCCGTTCTTTCGTCGGAACGTCCTCACGCGAAAATATTTCTTGCTCGCGCGCCTGATCAACGATGTGATCGAGGAACGATAGCATAGTACACTAGTCAATTACTCGACCACACCTTTCGCTCTATCGTTGACACCCCTAGTCTTACCGATCGTGAACGATTCGAAAAGCGGTGTTTCCTCTCAGGGGCCCTCCAACGAGAGGATGTGCCCTTCGTCGACCTCTCTGATATCGAGACGCTTCCTGTGGACGTCGCCCACGATGCAATCAAAGGTGCGTTCGTCTGCGGTGACGAAGGTGCCTTCGAGCAGTTCGGGACGGATATCGAAGCGACGTTCACCGGCCAGCAGGATACACTCCGCCGCCAGCAGCGCGAAGTGATCGACAGGATCGCAGAGGAAGGCCTGCGGGGCTGACGAACAAGTTGTCTCGACGAGGGCCGAACAGAGCGAACAGTACTATCTCAAATTGATGGAAAACCAGGAACCGCTCTCTCCTCAGGAATACCTCCAGACCACGAGCAACGTGCAGTGGTTTCGAAACGAAGCCTGAGGTAATTCGCGTCGGTCCGCCGGTTTGCGCTCGTATCAGAGTCTAATTTACACGCTTACCCGTGGCCGACGGAACACTCCCGTTCGTACTCGATTGGAAGATTCTCGTCACCCAGGATCTCTGCGATCTCTGCCGGCGTCACGCTCCCCTTCTCACAGGCGAGCTGCATGAGCTCCTCGACGGCGCCGTTCGGATACGCACCCGTTCCGCCGGCCATCGCGAGGTAGTAATCGGCCGCGACGTCGAGGGCACCACTCTTCGTGTTCTCGCCGGTCGCTTCCTGGAGGTATTCGAACCGTCGTTCCCGTCGGTCGTTCATTCGGAGCCGCATGATTGTGCACACGCCCCCCGAGATCCTAGTTTTTTCGACTCACTGAAATACGATTGGCATTTAAAGAGTGGACGAAAGCGAGCAGAATGCCTGATCAACCAGACCGATATGGGTGCTTTGCCCGGTCATATTGCACACGCCGATCGATGGGATGTGTGCAAAATCGGGAATCGATTTCTCTCGACGCGCGACTGCCAGTACACACAAGAGAATCTGATTCGACCTCGTTGTTAATATTTGACAAAACGCTGTTTGGAAAACCACTACGACCGAGTTACGACAGTCACACATTTTATAGCAAATGATGACAGTTGGTTATGGCAATGGAGCAGGAGGAGGTACTCAAGCTAATTGAGCAACTCGACGGTGACGAACATTCTTGGGTAGATTACAAGTCTGATTATCGAATCAATGGTAATCCACATATAGAAGTAGAGTTTCTGAAAGATGTCCTCTCCTTAGCTAATGCAATACACGATGACAGGGAGCGTTACGTCCTAATTGGGTGTGACGAGGATGATGGTATCGTAGGTGTTTCTGACGACGCATTTGATGACAGCGCAGACAAGAGACACATTCTAAGCTTTGACGAGGACGACCTCCAAGAGAAAATCAACGGGTGGATGACTCCAAGCCCGAGAGTTGAACTGCACACCTACGAGGAAGACGGATGTACCTTTGCGCTATTCATCATTCATGAACCAGATAATCCTCCAAGCATATCAGATAGCCACTTCTCTCACGATGGGAACAGCCTCATTGAGGAAGGAGAGATCTGGATTCGGAGTTCTTCAGGAAAGGACAGAGCGACTCATGAGGCGATTGAAAACATCATCCAGAAACGAGTCAAGGAAGAAAGAGAGTTCATCTTAGAAGGAGTTCGACGTGTGGTTGGAATGGGGCCAGAAGCTGTTGCTGATGTTGGAAAGCTTCAACCTTCCGAGAAGGCGGAAGCTGACATATCATTTGAAATATCTCCTGATGGCGATTATCAAGTATCAGGAGAAGTATTTAGGCGAAGATTCGATTCTCTACAGGAAGAGATTGACGCCGATATTGCGAAACGTGATCAGACTCCCAATTATACTGTTGATCTTCAGAACTTGATGCGGTATTACGCCAACTTAGGTAGTCTCGATGGTGATGAGGAAGTAGCAGAACTCCTCGTCTACAGTTCACTTACCCAGTGGCTTCAGGGTACATATTGGCTAATGGGCGCTTCTGCGGATACCTGTAAAGAAATTCTCAGCAAGACTCCCGATGACTCCGTGGCTAGACACTCTGCTTGTAAGAGCCTGTTAATCGCGGGAGAGAGGGATTTATTCGACGATTTTATGGAAAATAGCGATAGTATCAAACATCCAAGGTTCAATATTCCCAAGTACCACAGTCTATTCGCCCGTGACAAAGTTAACCGGATAGATGAAATAATCAGTAGTCAAAATCCCGTGGAGATCGACGGAAATGACGTCGACTCAACAGAACAAATAGAACCAGACAAGGCATTCGAACTCATACCAAAAACGGCAAGAGAGTGGCTTGAAGCGTCCGATGATAAAGAAAAGAAATCATACAAATACACACTCCGAAATTTAGAATTGTGGTTGTCTGCGGATGTTCTATAATAGCCATCTCTAACCCGTGTGTTAGCACTCGCTCTACAAAATCAGGCTGGCTCACCATTTTCGCTGAACGAGACTTGATCACTGCTCCTGCCCAACGAATCTTATTCTGCGAATTGTTCCGGAGATATCTGTCTGCGCATCTTCTTTAGTTTCTCTTTTTGGGTGCCGGAAGCTACTTTAGTAAGATCGTGTCCAGGCCAAGTATGGATGGTTAGATTGTCGAAGTGAGTCGCTATCTCACGTACCATCTCGATCTGTTCAAGTGCGTAATCTGCCCACTCTCCATGTTGCGTCAGTTGGCGGAATTTACTTGCTTCAGACTCCATCCCCGACTCCTGAAGAGCCTGAACACACATCTCGAAATTGATTCCACGCGGGTTGATTGGTTCGTGGAAGACAACTTCGGGGTCTATTGCAGCGAACCAGCTAAGAGCTTCATGAACATCGTCCCGGTCCATTGTCGGATATGTTGGTGAGAAGGATACAAAACGCGGGATACCTGCTTCAAGTAGTTCGTTCAGGGCTTCCCACCGAGCCATGGGTGGGGGCGCATTAGGTTCCAACGTTTTAACGAGTGCAGTATCAAAGCTCGGGATCGAAGTACCGATGGTGAGGTTACCATTCGCCTGCTTAAACAGATCAATATCCCGGGTGACGTTTGGACTACGGGTTAGTATTCGAGTTGGGACATCGTGCTTAATGAGTTCGTGAACACAACCGCGAGTGATCTGTGCAGCTCGACGATCTTGGTAGCAATCCGTCCCGCTCGACAGCATCACGATGCCACGCCCACGGTCGGTGGTCTTCCAGTTCTCGAAGTCGGTTTGCTCTAGACCTTGGTGGACTCGCTCAGGGAGATCGTCTCGGTATAGGAGGTAATTGCCCCAGTCTTTCTGGGGATCATCAACATCGGCGCAGTCCTCCAGCATTTCTTCGCGATTACCGATAGCGGGAGTTGACGGAACGTAACAGAACTTGCAGCCGTGGCGACAACCTGTTGCGACATTGATTACGTAGTCACAGAGGCTCTTCTTGTGGAGTTTGGATTCACTGAGAACAGACTTAGTTGGATCTGCGTTGGTTCGTAGCCCACCTTGCTCCGATCCATCGTTACTGGTCGCGCAATTCCAGCAAAGGAGGTGGCCGTCTTGCCGGGCGCTAAACCGGTCATTGATCTGGTTGCCACACTCTGAGCAGACTAGCCCCTGCTGCCAGAGGTTGATACGGGTGCTGTGACGTCGTTCGGCCTCACGCAACTCGTCTAACGTCGGGTTCTTGCCGAACTCCTCGACGACTTGCTTCTCATCGTCGACGAGTTGGACGAATCGATCGTACCATCCGCCATCGGGGTCCCGCTTGGTTTTGAGATGCATAGTTGGGTCCCAATTTGCACTATTGCCACTAGTTTTATAATAACGAGTAAATGGGGGAGTGAAAGTGAAACTAGAAGAGGGGGACCAGATTATGCCGAGGTTGGATTAAGCGGGTAATCCTCAGGCGAATCATTCTTCTCTATTTGGCGCTTGAAGTGCTCTTTATCCTCCTTGACGTACTTCACGAACTGCTTATCAGGCCAAAGGTGAATGGGAATATCGAGTTCTTCGCCGATTTCCTCAACAGCAGTGAGCTGGCGTTTGGAGTACGCAATCCAGTTGTCACGGTCTTTGAGCTTCTTTAATTCCTTAGCTAATTTCTCCTGTCCGGCATCACGAGCAGCCTGAACAGTCATATCGAAGTTCCCACCGCGTGGATTGATCGGCTCGTGGAAGACCACGTCTGGATCGAGACGCTCCTTGAAGATTCGGAGTTGCTCATAGAGGTCTTCTCTGGTCTGTGTCGGGTACGTGGGCGACATCGAGACGTAGACAGGGACGCCGGCGTTGCTTATCTTTTCTAGGGCATTTAGCCGAGTTGATGGTGCAGGTGCACCGGGTTCAATAGACCGGACCTTCTCGTCATCAAGACAAGGGATAGAAGAACCTACAGTCACGAGTCCATCGGCAGCTTGGAATACGTCAATATCACGGACGACTGCTGGACTCCGAGTAAGAATACGAACAGGGCGTCCGTGATTCACTAGCTCTATGACACAGCCACGGGTAATCTGTGCTGCTCGGCGGTCTTGGTAACAGTCCGTACCACTGGAAATCATAACAACTCCCCGGCCGCCGTCCTTACTGTCCCACTTCTGCTTGCGGTCTAGCTTCCGGGCAAGGCGTTCGGGCAGATCGTCGCGATAGAGGAGATAGCTACCCCATTCCTGCTGGCCATCATCCACATTCACCTGGTCTTCCAGCATTTCAGCCCGAGTTTTGATATTAGGAGTACTTGGAACGTAACAGAATTTGCAGCCGTGCGTACAGCCGGTTGCAACGTTTATTACGTAATTACAGAGGTTTTTGTGATGGAGTGCTGAGCTCGATAGGATAGCCTTTGTAGGATCGGTGGTATGCGAAACACCCCTACTGTCAGTTTCTTCTGTGCGGCTCATCGCACAATCCCAACAAAGTAGCTCGCCTGTAGAAGTAGAGCTGAACCGGTCATCAATCAAGGATCCGCAGCTACTACAATTCAGTTTTGAAGACCATAGGTCGATTCGATCAAGATCCCCACCTGATTTCTTACTCCACTTCCTAATTGAGTCAAGAGTCGGCTTTCCATTTTTATTATCAACGATATGTCCACTAGTGTCGAAGACAGAATACCGTTCCCTATCCCATGTCCCAGGTTTTGTCTGGTATACAGACAGCCGATGGCGTTCTGGATTTATCATATCGTTACGTTTTGCGATGCCATGTTTGATTAATTTGATTCTGGCCCTGTAGGCTCTGCAATCTCATGGGCAGAAGTCACCCAAACGAGGCTTATCTACGAACGTTATATCATCATCTAACCCGACGCCTCGCGATTTATTCCCGTCCCGCCGGTCAGGACGATGGGTTACATCTAGCAAATTCTGTTCTTCTAAATGCTCAGCGGCATCCTTATAGTGCGGTCTCGCCAGAGGAGTCTCGTGTGTTGTCTCTTTCATAACCTGTTTTAAGGTCGTTTGCTCCCCTTTGTACCGCTCATAAAGGTCATCTGCTAGTGACTCAATTTTCCGTTGGAACTTACTATTACCATTCTCATCTCCGAAGCTCGTCAAATCCATCTGCTCTTCTTCGAAAAGGTAATGATCGGGCCCAAGATACGCAAATTGATCATCTGCCCCCTCATTAAACATAATTTCTTTCATAATACTGTGTCCGTCGAAATGATTTGTGGCGTGAACTAGATAATATGCTGTTTGCGACTTTGACTCTTCATACATCTGAAAAGGCCAAACGTACTCAACACCAGCTTGGTTCCGTAGTTGATCCTCGTAGACTTCAAGAAACTGCTCAGCCCTTTCTTCCTTTGACCCATCCAAGTCAACCCGGTCTTCCCAATCTTCTGTTCCTAGAATTTCAGAGATCGCAATACTATGAGTATCGGTTTCCATAAACTGAGCCATTTTCCCAGACATAAATGTGATAAATAGCTCAACACCGGTCTCCCGCATATTGATTAGTTCACTAACTGTTTCAAAGGGCACCCCGCTGAATCCAAAGGGGTCTATAAATATGAAAGTTGGAATGGGCCGGTCAACCTCATCAAGAAAGTCAGTCGCAAAGTCATTGAATTTGGCATTTATCGGGTCAGGTTTGACTACGGGGGGACATTCTTCTTGTTTCTCATTAACAGCCTGTTCCAGTTCCTCGTGATTTTGTTCGTTATTCTCTATGAATGTACAATAGAAATTGTCAAGCTTGTGTTTGAGCGAACTATAATTCTGCTCAACGACATCCATCGCGAGAATTGGTGACCCGGGAGACCCGTCCGGATAATATCCCCAGCCCGCGAATCCATCGATATAAAGAATATCTGAATTGACCTCCGATATTTTAAACATCCACGGTCGAAGATATTTTTGTAATATATTATGTTTGACTTCGGTCTGTCCCTTCATCTGCTTTTTCTCAATATCGTCATCAGCCCTCATTGAACAGGAGATACCTCGATTAGCAAATTAATAATGTTCAATCCTTATCAACCTAGGTACGTCATCGATATCTGTTATGTGCCAGAGACCAACTGACTGCTTTGGGTCGCTATTCTTCTAGATCTTCTACGTCAAGCTTACCGTCGAGATAATCACGTCCGCGCTCAGTTATCTGGTATGCCCCCCGGTTCTCGTCGAAGTATTCTACAAGGCCAGCCGATTGTAGCTCCCGAAGACGAGTTCTTACGTGCGTGATTTTGTAGTCAATATTCATTTCGACCATTGCTGGGGTCGCTGCCAACGGCTCGTTACCCTCATTCAGTAAGAACTCAAGAATATGGTCGTCTGCCGCTGTCATCCACGATACCCGTGGTCTGCGCATTCGTTACTAGACACAGCTAACTCATAGAAATGTCCGCTGCTTGTTTGACCCCGACGAATTAAGCAATTCGCAATAGTGTATTGTCCCATCCATTAATACTAAGTAACCTGCCGTTTTCTTGGTACTCAACGGAAGCACATTCGCGGACCCGTCGCTAATCGTCGGGTCCCGTTCGAGAAAGTAGCGGACCCCGTGCTAAGGACACGGGTCCGCGTGGGCTTCCGTGGGCGAGCACGAAAGCCATGTCAACTCAAGCATCCGGGACTCATCAATGTCCCGCACGACAGCGACTGCACCGCCTTCAGCCGTTTTACTTTCACCGGCAGAAAACCGAATATCTGCCACACGGCTCCCAGCTAGCCCAATTTTCAGTTTCACTTTCACCGTCCCCATCTGGCCCCTCAATTTTAAAAGACATCTTGTTGCTAAAGATGGCCATGTCGGAGAAGACGACGGTCCGAATCGAAACCAAGCTGGACCGATGGCGGTTTACCTGCCCCAATGGGCACAGGTCCTGGGAACCGACGAACCACCACTTCTGGTGTTCGAACTGTGCGAATGCCTACGGCGCCGACGGCTCGTTCGAGCAACTGCGCGATCAACGCGACGGGCGCATGTACGCCCGCGAGGACGTCCGTCTCGTCTCTGAGCACGGTCCATATGACGTAGATCACGACGGAGGGACGGGAGCATGACGTGTCCCGAGTGCGGAAGCGAGCACGTACACCCGTCGGGTGGGTGCCCGTTCTGCCCTGCGTGTGGCTGGTCACAGTGCGGGGGTGGGCGCGCGTGATGCCCACTGACCCGACGGAGGAGGAAAAGCAAGCGATCAAGCAAGAGCTGGAGCCCTTCATCGAGCAAGCGCGTCGTCGGCTAGAGCGTCACTTCGCCGAACGGAGGGAAGACGAATGACGCGGGGCGCGTTGATCCGTGGCGACTACTTCGACCCTGCTTCGACGACGACGTTCCCGCCGTCTTGGGTGTACAGCCCGACGGGGTCGCCCAGGTCGAGGCCGGAGCATTCGAGGACCTCGTCGGGAATCGTAACGACCGCCTCGCCGTCTCGCTCGCGAACCTCCGAGTGGCGGATCAGCCAGTCCTCGTCTTCGGGGAACATGGGTGCTGGTTCGCCACTTGATCACTCAACGGTTTCCCTCGGGAGGTGGGCCACGTGAGTTCCGACCGCGTCGTCGAGGAGGTCGAAACCTGCGAGACCGACGGGTGCACGCGCGACGTCTACCCGGGCGAGTCGCTCTGTCTCGGTTGCTACCGGAAGGCTACCCGGAGGTCACGATGAGCGACGACCTGCAGTCCCTTCCGCCCGAGGAAGGCATCGAGCGGTTCATCCGACACCGCGAGCCCTCTGTCCGGGAGAGTACGATCCGGAATGCGAAGACTCGGCTCCGGTTCTTCAACGACTGGTGCCAGGAACGCGGCATCGACGACCTCAACGACCTGACCGGACGCGACCTCGCCGACTTCGTTTCCTGGCGAGGGAGAGACATCGCCGCCATCACGCTGCAGAAGCAACTGAGTACGATTCGGGAGGCCCTCCGGTACTGGGCCGATATCGAAGGCGTGCCAGACGGACTGGCCGAACAGGTCCACGCTCCGGAGCTGCCGGACGGCGCAGAAAGCCGCGACGTCCACATCTCGTCCGAGCGGGCCCACCGGATTCTCGACTACCTCCACGATCACCACTACGCCAGTCGGGACCACGTCGTCTTTCTCATCCTGTGGAAGACGGCGATGCGCCGGTCGGCGCTCCGGTCGCTCGACGTCGACGACCTCCGTCAAAGCGATTACGCGCTGGTCCTCGAACACCGGATCGACCAGGGCACCCGTCTCAAGAACGGCGAGGACGGCGAGCGCTGGGTCTACCTCGGCCCGACCGACTACCAGGTCATCGACGACTACCTGGACAACCCCGACCGGTACGACCGGACGGACGATTACGGGCGCGAACCGCTCATCACGTCGATGCACGGCCGGCCGACCGGAGACACGATCTACAAATGGGTCAGCAAACTCACCCAACCGTGCCTCGTCGGTGGGTGCCCACACGAGGCCGATCCATCCGACCCGTCGACGTGTGATGCGCTCGGAAGTGACGGATACCCGAGCAGGTGTCCGTCGGCGCGTTCTCCCCACGGCATCCGTCGCGGGAGTATCACCCACCACCTGAACCAGGATGTCTCACCGGAGATCGTCAGCGAGCGCTGTGACGTCTCGCTGGAGGTGCTCTACGAGCACTACGACGTCCGGACGAATCGCGAGAAAATGGCCGTTCGCAAGAAGCAATTAGAGCAAATCTGAGATGTCCGCAATAGCACCAACACCGACGCAGTCGTACGAATCTCGGACAACGGCTCGACCAGCCTCTCTAGCCGAACCAGTACTGGCCGACTTCGCAGCTCTCGTCGCTCCACCGTTTGGCAATCCCGGGACCGGTCAACCGCGTTCGTCCCATCGGCTCTTACTGCATGAAGTCGGGGAGTTCCTTATCCCCCGTCTCGTCGGGATCGAGTCCCCACTCTTCGAGATCCTCGTCGGTGGGCTCTCGACCGATCTCTCCCTTGTGGAGGGCGACAGCTTCGTCGAGCATCTCCAGGGCCTCTTCGCGGGTCTCGCCCTGGCTCGCGACGCCGGTCTCGACATCTTTGGCGACCCACCAGTCACCTTCTCGGGTGAGGTGAATCTCTTCGTCCACTACCTCGTCTTCCAGGCTCGTGGAATTCACCATATGGTGGTTGGTCGTGCGTCCGGTAGAAGAAGACTCCGGGGCTCGGTCGAGAGCGGCGCTCGTATTCCGATTTCGATATGTTACGGCCCCAACACGGCCAAATTAGCCAGAGCTACTACCCGACGAGTCCATCTGAAACAAACCTTCTAACGAAGGCTCCGTATTTCTACTGCTCACTGAGTAGAGAGACAATTCTCTCTGAGCAGGTCCTGAAACAAAGCGCGGAAAATCAGGAGTTGAACCCGTCCCCCGAGACGGGCCACTGTCGTCCTGCGATCCCGCGAATTATCACCTGGTTCTGGGGGTGGTCGGCGTGACGATCATCCGCGCTCCTGACGACCACAGGAACGCGAACATTCGGACTACCGGATGCTCTCTCTGTGGCCTTCCGCTCCGAGAGCAGCAGGGAGCCAGTGACCACCTCCCTAACTGTGCAGCTCGGTCCGCATACGCGCCTTTCGGAGCTCTCCGGGACGGTGGCCCGTCGCCGGAGGAGGTCCAGGAGGCGATCCGGACGACGATCGCGCCCTCGAGCGAGATCGCCGCGGACGGCGGCCTGGCGAAATGTGACCGCTGTCACGAGGTCGTCACGCCCGACAAACTGAAGGTCTACCTCCAGCCGGACGGGAATCACGAGAACCTCTGTCCGGAGTGCCAGACGAAAGTCCCGAACGCCCGCCTCTACCGCCCCAGTAACGGAGGTGAGCAGGCGTGAGCCTGGAGAACTTTGGCGCGAAGGCGTGGGCGTCGCTCCGTCCCCTCGAGCGCGACGAGGAGACGGGCGAGGTCGTCTGTCCCGGCTCCGGCCAGCCGATCAGCCACAGTCGCGGAGAAATCGCCGTCCCGGTCGCTCGCCTAGCCGACGACGAGCTCCGGGCCGTCCTTGAGGACGCCGGCGTGGAGACGCTCCGCTCCCGTGGCTACGAGAGTCACAAACACGCGATTTTAGTCCCAGAGACGGTGAGCGGCCCGTCTGCCACTGGCTACTCCACCCGCATGGTGGGCGTCCTCGTCCAGCTGGGCGAGGCCGGGATCGGCTGGGTCCCCGTCCACATTGACGACCTCGAGGCCGCGGACCGCGCCCTGGAACTCTCCAGGGACGCCAGCGCCGCCGCGGACGGCTCCGGGTCCGCTCGGGCGTCCCAGGCGACGGACGATGACAGCGAGCCGTCCAGGACCGTCTCCGTGGACGAGAGCCCGGAGCGCCCAGCTGTCGTGGACGAGCTGAACCTCCCGACAGAGCACGAGGACGGACACCCGCGCTGGACGTACGTCGGACACACCCAGCATGACTCCGCGGACGTGTACGCTGGCCGCGGAGGCGACAACGGAGAGAAAGATCTCCTGACCGCGGAGATCGGGGAGGACGGCTGGCTGGGGAACCCGTACCCACTGGGCGAGTTTGGGAGCCGGGAGGAGGTCGTCGCGCTGTTCACGGATCAGCTGCTGACGCTCCTGGAGAACGAGCCTGAATACCGCCAGACGCTCGTGGAGCAGGTCCGCGGGAAAGTCCTGGGGTGCTGGTATCACCGCCTTGAGGAAATCGGCCACGAGGACGCTCCGCTCTGTCATGCGGACGTGCTCGCCCGTGCCGTGGACCGGGTGATCATCCGCCGCGACGAGGCCGCCGCTCCAGGAGGAGAGCAGGCGTGACGCCGAAGCTCGATCGAGTTAGTAGCCACGTCAGCGAGCGCCGCTGGCTCCAGCGGTCCGACAACCCGATCATGGACCCCGTGGACGCCTGGGCGGACGCCACGCCGATCTACGGCCACGGCCTCGAGGGCGACGAGGTACGCCACCACGACCACACTGGGACCGTCCTCGTCCGGAAAGACGACACACTGGTTACAGCGATCGACGTGGAGGGCGCAAAACGGAGCATCCGGAACGCCGTCCGCGTCTGGGGAGGTGAGCAGGCGTGACGACCGTCTCCCTCGCCTTCGATCCCGCGTTCATCAAGCCGATCCTGGCCGGTGAAAAGACGCTGACGCTCCGGTACGACTTGGACGACGACCTTGAGGCCGGCGTTCCGATCGACCTGATCGCGGAGTACTCCGGCGAGCTGATCGATCGTACGGTCTGCCTGTACGTGGCGAGAGCCCCCGCGGACGCCTTCGCGGGCGTGGACCTTCCTGGACACCGCTCGTACGCTGACACAGACGAGCTCCTGGACGAGCTGGGCCGGTACTATCCGGAGGCGGACCTGACGCCCGCCACGGAGCTGGCCGCCGTCCTCTGGACTCATTCGATCCGTGGGCGTAGCTTCTGGGACCTCCGAGGTGAGCAGGCGTGAGCCTGGACACTCCAGCCGCCGCGGACCTCCCTAGCGACGATACGGGCGAGCTGCTCCGCCTGGACGGGATCGAGACGACGCCAGAGGTCCTCCCGGAGCCCACGCGCCACGGTGGGAACCTCCACCTCGTCCTGAACGATCAGTACCTCCCGGAGCGGGAGATCCCACACGATTACGGCGATCGCCAGCTGGGCGACGGCTCGCTCTATCAGCACGCTTGAGCCGCGTGGTACGCCGGCCAGGACGCCGGCGAGGTCGTCACGGTGGAGAACTCCCGCGGACGAGAGCGGGAGTATGTCGTCCTTCTGGAGGATTACGAGCTGGCCGGCGAGCGCGTGGCCGTCTCCCTGAACAGCTCCCGGTGTGAGCTGGGGAAGACCACCCAGGCCGGCGAGTTTCGCCAGTGGTTCAAGTATAATCTTTCGCTCCAGCCCCTGGGCGACGACGGGGAGATCCAGTGGTTCCAGACGCCCACCACGTCGCTGAACGTGACGCTCCGGCCCCAGTACCCCTCGCTGGAGAAACAGACGGAGCACGGCGTCACTGACAACTGGACGCCGCCGTTCGGGAGCGGGACAGAGCTGATCACCCAGACGACGTGGGCGGAGGACGACGAGGAGATCCAGACCCGCGCCCTCGAGCTCGTCCAGGGCGCCCTGGGCTACGAGGCCGACGAGCTGGACATACAGAACGACTCCCGCCGCTTCTGGAAACAGGAGGTCCACCACCGCGTGAGCGACGAGCAAGCGGACGAGGTGGTCCACGTCCTCCGTCAGTCCAGCGAGCTCCTGGCCCGCCACGAGGCGAAGATCGAGGAGACGAGCGTGTACAGTGACGGCGAGTGGCAGATCGTGAAACTCCGGACAGACGGCTGGGAGCAGCTGGGCTTTCCGATCCTCCGGGGCCAGACGATCCAGATCAAGCTATACCTCCCGGACGCTCCGGCAGAGTATCTCGAGTATCCCATGGATCAGCCGAAAGTGAAGGTGAGCTTGGAGGGCCGTCCGAAGGGCGGAGACGCCTATCACGCGGACCGCTGGGAGCAGATAAACCACGTCCTCGAGCAGGTCCTTTGTAGCCACCTCCGCTGGCCGGACGTAGGAACGGAACACATCCTCCAGGACGACATGAGCGAGGGGCCGCACGCGGACCTCCTCCAGTGGGACCACCCGGAGGGCCGCCGCGCCTGGCTCCGGAACCACTACGACAGCCTCCTCCCGGAGCTGTACGCAGAGGCCCGGAAAGCCGACACCACGGCGGTATACGACATTCTCCACAGCGTGAAACGCCGCGGGGCCGCGACGTACGATCAGATCGCCCAGGACGTGAGACTGACGAAACGCCAGGTTACGGGCCACGTCGCCCGTCTCTGTGGCGACGACGAGTGCCCTGGGATCCTGAAACGGATCACCTCGAGCGCCACCGTCGTCTCGTTCAGCGCCCGGTTCTGGGAGGACGACGCCCACGAGGCGCTGGATCAGTGCTATCCGGACGACGAGGCCGCAGACCGCCAGGAGCGCGTGGAGAGCCGACTCCTCAAGCGTACGCTGGGTATGACGCCCGCGGACCAAGAGCGAAGGAACGCCCTGGAGCCCGCGGAGTACGCCCAGCTCCAGAAGGCGATCGACCGCGCCACCGGCCAGGCCGGCGACAACGATCGGGACGGCCTCGAGGACAGCGCCGGCGACCCGGACGAGCTCGAGAGCGAGGCCGACGATGCGAGTCCTGGAGGCAACGCCAGCAGCTCCCCGGAGACGTGGGATCTGTTCGCTGACGTGGGCCTGTCGCCGGACGAGCTCGCCGTGGCGCTGGAGCAGCAGGTCCTGGCCGAGGACCGTATAAAGGTCAGAACGGACCCGTACCCCGCGCTGGCTGACTGACTGCCCGCTCGCCCCGTTTTTGCCCGGTCGCCAGCGTCTGCCATAGCAACGACGCTTTATTTTCGCCGTATTTCTCCCTGCTTCCATAGTGTACCATATCGCTAGGGTTAGTTTTCTGCCGCGTTCCACTTTCACTGGGGTGCAAACGGCGGATCGCGCAAAATTTTGGGCCAGGCTCGCCCCGGTGGCGGCTCCTTCGAGGCCCAAGATCGGGGCGCTCGTGCCCGCCAGCGCCGCTCCTGGGCGGGTCCTTCCGGTCCGGGTCCCTTCCGGGGGGCCTACAGCGAGTGCCCCTGGGGAGTGGTCAAAAAACGAGGGCGCGCATAGCGCGCGCCCTCTTCAGCAACACCCTCACTAGGTATAATCCCGATGTACTCGGGGAGGAGCGGCCTTTCTCGGTTAGTCCACAAACGGTGGTTCGGAATACAGGTATTCTGGGAGCTATAGGGCAATACGTACACCCGCCGTCGACTCCTCACTGGAGCTAAATGCAGACATTGGAATTTGAAGTTGGCATGACACTACATAAGATTATTTTTGTTGAAACGGGTTTCTGGTCGCCAATACAATCGATCTACGGTACTCATCAGCACGTTTGGCGACTTCATTATGCTCTCACATAGGGCCGGAACTGGACACTCTCTAGAAAACCATTTCAAGGGCGATAAGGAGCTTTTGCTCTTTCAACAGTGCTACCGCTCGTCAGTTAGCGTCGAAGAAAAAACGAAATTCAGGAGCCGGACGAA
>JAOPKE010000018.1 GCA_025517465.1 Halobacteria archaeon HArc-gm2 | reverse complement strand
GCACGACAGTGCGATAAGGGGACTCCGAGTGCGAGGGCATATAGTCCTCGCTTTTCTGTACCGTAAGGTGGTACAGGAACAAGTGCTGGGCAAGACCGGTGCCAGCCGCCGCGGTAATACCGGCAGCACGAGTGATGACCGCTCTTATTGGGCCTAAAGCGTCCGTAGCCGGCCAGACAAGTCCGTTGGGAAATCGACGCGCTCAACGCGTCGGCGTCCAGCGGAAACTGTCTGGCTTGGGGCCGGAAGACCTGAGGGGTACGTCCGGGGTAGGAGTGAAATCCCGTAATCCTGGACGGACCACCGGTGGCGAAAGCGCCTCAGGAAGACGGACCCGACGGTGAGGGACGAAAGCTAGGGTCTCGAACCGGATTAGATACCCGGGTAGTCCTAGCTGTAAACGATGCTCGCTAGGTGTGGCGCAGGCTACGAGCCTGCGCTGTGCCGTAGGGAAGCCGTGAAGCGAGCCGCCTGGGAAGTACGTCTGCAAGGATGAAACTTAAAGGAATTGGCGGGGGAGCACTACAACCGGAGGAGCCTGCGGTTTAATTGGACTCAACGCCGGACATCTCACCAGCACCGACA
>JAOPKE010000017.1 GCA_025517465.1 Halobacteria archaeon HArc-gm2 | reverse complement strand
GGCCTTGTTTAGACGCCCGAAACAGCGCGGCTCAACACTTCTCGAACTAGTATCGATTTCCTAGTAGCTCGCGCTACATGTCTAACTTACTAGGAAGTGAAGCGGGTAGATCCGGTTGTGCACACCAAGATTTCCCGCTTCACGAAGAACGTTGTAACGCTCGCTCAAAAAGCCGTCGTCGGGAACGCGAAACCCGCGGTACAACGTGGTAACGGCGGCTACGCCGACTGGGTGATCGTCTCGATTCACGGTCTCAAAACCTATCTCGATCTGCCGTACCGACGACTGCTGGACGTACTATACGAAATGCCGCGGATCAGCCAACTTCTCGACCTAGAACCGTTCGAACTACCCGATTTCACTACCGTCTGTGCGCGAATGCAGGAGTTGAAAATGCCGATCTGGCGACGGCTGCTGCGGTTGTCGGCGGAGCTGCACGAAACCGGTGAGATTCAGGCAATCGACGCGACCGGCATGGATCGTGTCGCGGCGAGCCAGCACTACGCTAAACGGACGAATTACACGTTCAGGGCGGTGAAAACGACCGCCTTGATCGATTGCGAAACTGGTGCGATTCTAGATATACATTGCTCGATGAAACAACCGCACGATACACAGATCGCGTGGCAACTGCTCACGCGCAATCTAGACAAACTGAGGATTCTGACAGCTGACAAAGGCTACGACTGGGAGTTGCTTCGACAGAAGCTCCGGTCTGAGGGCGTCAAACCGGTGATCAAGCACCGTGAATTCGGCTGGCACGGCGTCGCAAACAATGTATTGCTCGATGATACGACGTACCATCAACGCTCAAATATCGAATCAACGTTTTTCGCGCTCCGGCGCAAATATGGCGAGATCGTTCGAGCGAGAACGTGGTTCGGACAATTCCGCGAACTCGTGCTCAAATGCGCCGTCAGAAACGTCGAACTAGCGCTTGACGCCGCTATCCGGTGAAATCAGGCGTCTAAACAAGCCC
>JAOPKE010000016.1 GCA_025517465.1 Halobacteria archaeon HArc-gm2 | reverse complement strand
TGATACATAGTGCGAGCGCATACCCGCGTCTTCAGGCGCGGGTCAAGCGGACAATAGCGTACATCTCCACCGACGATAACACGACTTTATTTCTCGACCTGTACAATAGTTTTAAAACACTGAAAATGCATAGTATGCAGTACGGATGAAGACCACACGGCACGCAACGTACAACCTCAACTACCACATAGTGTGGATACCAAAGTACCGCCAATCGGTACTCGTCGATGACGTTGCAACCCGTGTGCGAGATATTCTCCACGAAATAGCCGACGAGAAAGGCTTAGAGATTATCGACCTGACCGTTCAGGCCGACCACATCCATCTGTTCGTCAGTAGCCCGCCGAAACACGCCCCGTCGCTTCTCGCCAACTGGTTCAAAGGTATCAGTTCGCGGAAATACAACCACCGCCACGCCGACCACGACGGCGAGAAAATCAAGTGGGCACGCGGATACTACGCAGGGACAGCAGGACATGTCTCAAGTGATACTGTCGAGAAGTACATCCAGCGTCACGAGGAGGATGTACAGTGACCGAACTCACCGAGACGCTGGAACTCAAGCTTGTGGAACCGAACGCCCACAAGCATCGGAAACTCTGCGAGACGAAACAGGCGTACCAAGACGCGCTCGAAACCGCGTTCATCGCTAACTGTACTACACAGTCAGCGGCCAACGACGTGGTGGTCAACTACGACTTGAGTGGGTACGCGAAGAACGCCCTCAAGAAGTACGTCCCACAACTCTGTGGTGGAAGCTACGACGCGAAAGAGCTTCACGACGACCACCCTGTTCGGTTCACGAACGAAGGCCCGAAGCTCGACCACAAGCCGCAGAACGCCATCGAGTGGTACGTCAAAATCCCACACCACGACGACTACCACCTCTGGTTGCCTGTACAACCGAACCCCGAACAGCAGGAGTGGTTGGAAGCGTTGTACGCCGGAGACGCGACGATGGGTGAGTGCCGGCTGTTCGACCGTTGCGGTGAGTGGTTCTTCCACATCGTCGCTACGCGGGACGTGGAGGAACGAGAAACCAGTTCGGCGGAGACGCCGATTGGGGTAGACATCGGGGAAGCCTCTTTGGTAACGGTGTGTCACCGTGACGAGCGCGGCTCCCCGACTGCACCCAA
>JAOPKE010000015.1 GCA_025517465.1 Halobacteria archaeon HArc-gm2 | reverse complement strand
GGAGGAGCCTGCGGTTTAATTGGACTCAACGCCGGACATCTCACCAGCACCGACAGCAGTAATGACGGTCAGGTTGATGACCTTACCCGACGCTGCTGAGAGGAGGTGCATGGCCGCCGTCAGCTCGTACCGTGAGGCGTCCTGTTAAGTCAGGCAACGAGCGAGACCCACACTTCTAGTTGCCAGCAATACCCTTGTGGTAGTTGGGTACACTAGGAGGACTGCCGCTGCCAAAGCGGAGGAAGGAATGGGCAACGGTAGGTCAGTATGCCCCGAATGTGCTGGGCAACACGCGGGCTACAATGGCCGGGACAATGGGATGCGACACCGAGAGGTGGAGCTAATCCCCTAAACCCGGTCGTAGTTCGGATTGCGGGCTGAAACTCGCCCGCATGAAGCTGGATTCGGTAGTAGTCGCGTGTCATTAGCGCGCGGCGAATACGTCCCTGCTCCTTGCACACACCGCCCGTCAAAGCACCCGAGTGAGGTCCGGATGAGGCCTGGATTCCCAGGTCGAATCTGGGCTTCGCAAGGGGGCTTAAGTCGTAACAAGGTAGCCGTAGGGGAATCTGCGGCTGGATCACCTCCTAACGATCGGGACCAGGCCGACGCGCCTGGCCCACCTTTGGCTGCGTCCGGAGACACCCGTCGACCGGGCACCTTTGAACTACCGAGGCTAACACCTGCGGACCTGACGTCGGGCCCATAGCTCAGCGGCAGAGCACCTCCTTTGCAAGGAGGAAGCCCTGGGTTCAAATCCCAGTGGGTCCATGTGCCGGACCAGCCGAAACCGCTCCCCTTAAGTGGGTGACGGCGCTTCGACTGGTTACGGAGAACCGATGCACCATCCCGTGCAAGCGCGGATGGGAAGGGTCGATGCGCCCAGTTAGACCACTTGGGCTGCATATGAAACCGTGTGTACGTGCGATCCAGGCGTCCACTGGACTCGTTCATTCGAGTCACAACGTTAGAAGTATCTAGAAGTTGGCTACTATGCCAGCTGGTGGATGGCTCGGCTCGGAAGCCGATGAAGGACGTGCCAAGCTGCGATAAGCCTACGGGAGCCGCATGGAGGCGAAGAACGTAGGATATCCTAATGGGAATCCCCACCGCAATTGCTTCGCGCAATGGGGAACGCCGGGAATTGAAACATCTCAGTACCGGCAGGAAAAGAAAGCGTAATGCGATGTCGTTAGTAACCGCGAGTGAAAGCGACGCAGCCCAAACCGAAGCCCTCACGGGCAATGTGGTGTTCGGGCTACCTCTCATCGGACGACCGTTTTCGTGAAGTCTCCTGGAAAGGAGCGCGATACAGGGTGAAAGCCCCGTAACGAAGACCAGTAATCCGTGCGGTAGTTCCAGAGTATCGGGGGTTGGAAATCCCTCGTGAATACGGCAGGCATCGACTGCCAAGGCTAAACACTCTCCGAGACCGATAGCGAAAAAGTAGCGTGAGCGAACGCTGAAAAGCACCCTCAGAAGGGAGGTGCAATAGGGCCTGAAATCAGTTGGCGATGGAGCGACGGGGCATACAAGGTCCCGTACAAAACGAACGAGACGCGAGTCTCCAGTAGGAAGTACGGGAAGCCGATGTTCCGTCGTACGTTTTGAAAAACGAGCCAGGGAGTGTGCCTGTTTGGCGAGTCTAACCCGATCATCGGGGGAGGCATAGGGAAACCGACATGGCCGCAGCGCTTTGCGCAAGGGCCGCCGTCTTCAAGGGCGGGGAGCCAAACGTGCACGACCCGAAACCGAGTGATCTACACGTGGACAAGGCGAAGCGTGCCGAAAGGCACGTGGAGGCCTGTTAGAGTTGGTGTCCTACAATACCCTCTCGTGATCTTCGTGTAGGGGTGAAAGGCCCATCGAACTCGGAAACAGCTGGTTCCAACCGAAACATGTCGAAGCATGACGTCCGCCGAGGTAGTTCGTGGGGTAGAGCGACCGATTGGGATGCTTCACTCCGAGAGGAGTGAACTTCCCTGTCGAACTCCGAACCTACGAACGCTGTCGACGCGGGCAGTCCGGTGCGCGGGGTAAGCCTGTGTACCGTAAGGGAGACAACCCAGAGCTGGGTTAAGGTCCCCAAGTGTGGACTAAGTGTGATCGAAGGTGGTCTCGAGCCCTAGACAGCCGGGAGGTGAGCTTAGAAGCAGCAATCCTCTAAGAAAAGCGTAACAGCTTACCGGCCGAGGTTCGAGGCGCCGAAAATGATCGGGACTCAAGTCCACCACCGAGACCTAGCCGTTCCCCTCACAGGGAAATCGAGTAGGTTGGCGCTCCAATTGGATGGAAGCAGGGGTGAGAATTCCTGTGGACCGATTGGTGACGACAATCCTGGCCATAGTAGCAGCGATAGTCGGGTGAGAATCCTGACGGCCTAATGAGCAAGGGTTCCTCAGCACTGTTCGTCAGCTGAGGGTTAGCCGATCCTAAGTCTATCCGTAATTCGAAATAGACGAAATGGGAAGCTGGTTAATATTCCAGCGCTCGTATGCAGTGAAACCGACGCCTCGGGGTCGACCAAGCCGGGCCTTCGCCCGGTCGAACTGTCCAATTCCGTGGAAGCCGTAATGGCACGAAGCGGACGAACGGCAGGATAGCGCAAGTTGGTTCAACCTGGGGCCCGTGAAAAGGGAGCATACGATCCGTACCGAGATCCGACACAGGTGCTCATGGCGGCGAAAGCCAAGGCCTGTCGG
>JAOPKE010000014.1 GCA_025517465.1 Halobacteria archaeon HArc-gm2 | reverse complement strand
CAGGCACCGCAGCCCTGCCCTTCCCCTGGTCGCGCGATGAAACGCGCTCCCGGCCGAGCGCCGCGCGGTTGCGGAAGGAAGCGTGTCGCGCCGCCAGGCGCGACCGGGGTGGGGTGGGGAGTCAATCGCGAGCGCGTGCCGAACGGAGTGAGGCTGCGCGAGCAAGGCTGGGCCTGGAGGACTGAAAGGGCGAGTCGTGGTCGGCGAAGCACGGACCCGTAAGCACCGCAACGGAGTGAGGAGCGCAGCGGGTCCGCGCGAGTCGAGCGCGCCGAGGGCTTTCTGAATGTTGTTAGCGGTCTCTATTCCGACTCCAGAGAGCGCGCCGAGGGCTTTCGGGGTGTTGTTGTCCTCTATCAGGCCGTCAATACTCAGTGATCCAGCTACTCGTCCGGGATCCGCCCGAAGCACTCCCGGCAGAACCGAACACCGGCCCGGTTCGCCGTCCCACAGGCATCGCAGACGACGGTCTCCTGGGCCTCCTCCCCCTCGTCTCCGTCGAACGCCGACGCCGGGAACGCGGCGATGCCAGTCGGGTCCGGCGACGGGCTGGAGCGCCCTTCCATCCGCCGCGCTCGCTCGATCAATTCGTCGTCCCGCAGGTACGTGAGCCCCTTCCAGAGGCCGAGAAACAGCAGCGTCGGCGCCACGACGACGAACAGTCCCATCAGGACCCGGACGGCGAGTTCGAACTGGCCGATGGCCATAATCGACCAACGGCTCGGTGACAGGAGTAGCTGGCGGTCGTTGCGACCGAACCAGGCTTCGAACCCGTTCTCACGGCTCGCTCCACTCGCCGTTCGTCTTTACGGAGATTCCTCCCGGCGGTCGGAATCTCCCTACTCCTCGAAACCGTCCTCAAAGACGAACGTCCCGTTCCGCTGCACGACCTCGCCGTCCACCTCGATGTAGGAATCCTCCGACATGTCCACGATCATGTCGACGTGGACGGCCGAGTCGTTGCGCTCGTTGGCCTCGCCGACGGTGTCCTCGTAGGCGCGGCCGACCGCCATGTGGACGGTATCGCCCATCTTCTCGTCGAACAGCATGTTGTAGGTGAACCGGTCGATGTCGCGGTTCATCCCGATGCCGAGTTCGCCAAGGTAACGCGCCCCATCGTCGGTCTCCAGCACCTGCGTCAGGACGTCCTCGTTCTTGGCCGCGGAGTGCTCGACGACTTTGCCGTCCTCGAAGCGGAGGTAGGCCTCCGTCACTTCGCGTCCCTGGTGGTAGAGGGGCTTGTCGAACAGCACCTCGCCCTCGACGCTGTCGGCGACGGGGGCGGTGAACACCTCGCCGCCGGGGAGATTCTTCTCGCCGTAGTCGTTGAGCGTCGGGTTGCCGTCGATGCGCATGGTCACGTCGGTGGTGTCGCCCGAGACGATACGCACCTCGTCGGCGGGGTCCAGGATCTCGACCATCTGGGCCTGGTGTTCGCGGACGGCGTCCCAGTCCTTGTTGATAGCGTCCCAGACGAAGTTCTCGTAGCCCTCGGTGCTCATCTCGGCCAGCTGGGCGTTGGCCGGCGCGGGGAACTGGGTACCGCACCAGCGCTTCGAGAGGCGCTCTTCGAGGACGGGCTGGTTGGCCTGCCGGTACGCGGCGTTCGTCGCCGGGTCGACGTCGCTGGTCTCGGTGACGTTGTCGTCCGCGCGGACCGAGATGTACGCGTCCGTCTCCTCGATGAGGGCGAGTTCGTGGGCCGGCGTCTCGAACTCGTCGTCGCCGGCGCGGAGGAAGGCCCGTTCTGCGCGATCGCTGTCGAACATGGTGACGGGGTTCGCGCCGACGTCGCCGATCAGTTCGTGGATGGCGACGACCAGGTCCTCGGCGACGGGGGGCGCGACCACGAGCACGTCGTCGCCGGGTTCGAGCGAGACGGAGTGGTTCACGACGATTTCGGCGTGGTTGCGTATCCGGGGGTCCATACGTGAGGTGACCGCCGTCGCTCACTAACCAGTTTCGTCTACTTGCGGTTCCCGCGCATCCCTTCCTTGAACCCCTGGACGGTCCGGCGGATCATGAGGTAGAAGAAGAAAAACAGCATCAGTAGGGCAGCGAGGATGCCGTAGGTGATCCACTCCTGCATATCCCGTCTTTCACCGGCGGCGTTCAAAGTCGTTACGGGGTTGGCGGACACGGCGGCTGGGAACGCGAGATGGCGGCGAATTTTCGAGATCGGCCGCGATGAACTAACTGTGGCCGGAACAGGGTTAGTCAAACGGCTCTTTGAGTGATCGGCACCAAGACTAATACCGGAGTAGAACATATCCTTTAACCATGTCACTCCTTCCCTCCAGGGACCCGACGGCGCCCGACGCGGAGCCCCGGGTGATCGGTGTCGATAGCGAGGACGCCGACGACGTGCTCGCGGCGCTCTCGGCGGGGACTGCGCGGAAACTGCTCGCCGAACTCAACGAGACGCCCGCGCCGCCGGGCGAACTCGCCGACCGCGTCGACACCTCGCTCCAGAACGCCCAGTACCACCTCGAGAAGCTCGAAACCGCGGGTGCGGTCGAAGTCGTCGACACGGCCTACTCGGAGAAGGGCCGGGAGATGGACGTGTACGCGCCCGCGAACCAGCCGCTGGTCATCTGTGCCGGCGGGGAACAGGAGACCTCCGGCGTCCGGAGTGCCCTGACGAGCCTGCTGGGGGGCGTCGGCGCGCTCGCGGTCGCCAGTTTGCTCGTCCAGCAGCTGTTCGGCCGGGGGCTCGAGACGTTCTTCGGGCCGTCGGTCGAGCGCGGGAGCGCCGGCGGGACGACGCCTGACCCGAGCTACCTCACCAACGGGACGTCCCCGAGCGGCGTCTCCGCGCAGGCGACGGACGTCGCGACGGAGACGGCCGCCAGCGCGGCCGGGTCGGCCCAGTCCGCCGTGGCGACGATTCTCCCGCCCGGACTCGCCTTCTTCGCGGGCGGCGCCGTCGTGCTCGCGTTCGTCTTCGCGATCTGGTACGTCGATCGGTGAAACGGCGACTTGACGTACCGATCCGACGAATCGAGTTCTGTAAAACGGCCATTTGAGTTTACAGTGGGTATTTTTTGATTCGGTTACCTAGAAGTGAATGCGCCGACTCGCTTCGGCCCTCCGCGGCCGGACCGACCCCCGACCGGACACACACCCGACCGGACACGACCGACCGCCGTCCCGGGCGTTGGACCGCGCTCCGGGACTGACAGTACACGCCTGTGCTGTCGCGCTCACGACGGACGGCTCACCTCCCCAACGACCCCCTCACCCGGTCGATGCGACCGAACCACCAGTCTCTCGGCAGTGGCAGTGGCCTCGGCGTGTCCCGGCCGAAACTGACGCGGGTCGGCGTGACTCCCCGGATTGACCAGCACTCGACCGGCCAGTTCCCCCAGTTCCGGCCGATGCGAGTGACCGACCACGACGACGTCAGCGTTCTCTTGTCGCGCGAGCATCGACAGTGACGTCTCCGAGTGTTCGTGGCCGTGAACGACCACGAACCGCCAGCCCTGCCACTCCAGCGTCTCGACGGACGACAGCCGCTCGACCAGCGACGGGTCGTCGTTGTTCCCGTGGACTGCCACCAGGTCGTTCGACTCGGCCGCGAACGCGTCGTAGACGGCCTCGGTGGTGAAGTCGCCGGCGTGGACGACGGTGTCGGCCTCGCGAACGGCTTCGAGGGTGCGACCCTCGAGTCGATGGCCGTCGGTGCCGTGGGTGTCGGAGACGATAGCGAGCATACTCGGGCTTGTCGCTCCGGCGTTAAATCCCGAACCCCTTTGGTCCGGCCGCGAGTCGTCCCGGCGATGGCAGGAAGCAAATCGGTCGTCCTCGCGGCGCTCGTCGCCAACGGGGCCATCGCCGTCCTCAAGTTCTTCGGATTCCTCCTCACCGGCAGCGCCGCGATGCTGTCGGAGACGTACCACAGCCTCTCCGACACGGGCAACCAGGTGTTCCTCCTGATCGGGATCCGGTACAGCGACCGGGCGCGCGACCGCCAGCACCCCTTCGGGTACGGGAAGTCGCAGTTCTTCTACAGCTTCCTGGTGTCCGTGTTCCTGTTCGGCATCGCCGGCTGGGAGAGCCTGAAACACGGCTACAGCCAGCTCACGAGCGGCGGTCACGGCGGCGGCCCACACCCCGGCGAGGCCGTCGAATTCCTCTGGATCAGCTTCACCCCGCCCGCGTGGCTCGACCCGCTCTGGGTGAACTACACCGTCCTCCTCGGCGCGTTCGTCTTCGAGACCTGGGCACTCTACAAGGCTCGCGCGGAGATGCAACGCCAGATGAACGCCAACGACTGGAGCGGCTACCGCGAGGCGTTCCGCAAGACGAGCGACACGACCACGCTGACCGCGCTGACCGAGGACACCATCGCCCTGCTCGGCATCGTCATCGCGCTGGTCGGCCTCTTCCTCGAACAGCAGACCGGGAACCCCTTCTTCGACCGGGTCTCGGCGCTGCTGATCGGGATCATGCTGATGAGCTTCGCCGTCGCGCTCGCCTGGGAGAACAAGCGGCTCCTGCTGGGCGAGAGCCTCCCGAAGGACGAGGAGGACGAGCTACGAGCGATCATCGCGGACCACCCCGGCGTGGCCGAGGTCCTCGACTTCCGCACGGTCTACTTCGGGCCCGGCCAGATCCTCGTCACCGGCGACGTCGCCTTCGAGCCCGATCTCGACGCCGAGGACATCGACGCCCGGATCACGGACATCCAGGAGGCCCTCCGGGGGGTACAGGAGGGGATCGACCGGGTCTACCTCGAGACGGAGACGCTGTAGCAGCCCCCGCTGGGGTGGTATCACCTCCGCCCCGTGCCGAACCCTTTTGACCGATAGCGGTCAAACCTATCCTCGTGGCGACGACCGACGACGACTACCTGCGGTTTTTCCCCTACGAGGAGCCGTACGACCACCAGCGCGAGGCGATGGCCACCATCCACGAGGCGCTGACCGACGGTCGCGACGTGCTCTTCGAGGGGGCCTGTGGCACCGGGAAGACGCTGGCGTCGCTCGTCCCGGCCCTGGAGTACGCCAGACACGCCAACAAGACCGTCGTCATCACGACCAACGTCCACCAGCAGATGCGCCAGTTCGTCGAGGACGCCAGGGCCATCACCGAACGAGAGCGGCTGCGCGCCGTCGTCTTCCGCGGCAAGGGGTCGATGTGCCACATCGACGTCGACTACGAGGAGTGCCAGGCGCTGCGTGACACGACCCGCGACCTGGCCGAGGCCGAACAGGACGCCGCCGAACTCGAACAGCGCCAGGCGGACCTCCTCGAGGAGATGCAGGAGGGCAGCGACGAAGCGGCCGAGGCCCGCAGTTCCGTCGTCGACGAACTCCAGCACCTCCAGGAGGAGATCGAAGAACTGGAGACCGAGCGGTCGACCTGCGACCACTACTACCGCAACCTCACGACCGACACGACGGACTTCTACGCCTGGCTCAACGACGACGTCCGGACGCCCGACGACGTCTACGAGTACGCCCACGAGCGCGGCCTCTGTGGCTACGAACTGCTCAAGGAGGGGATGGAGGGCGTGGACCTCGTCGTCTGCAACTACCACCACCTCCTGAACCCGGGCATCCGCGAGCAGTTCTTCCGCTGGCTCGGCCGGGACCCGGAGGACGTCATCGCCGTCTTCGACGAGGCCCACAACGTCGAAGACGCGGCCCGGGACCACGCCCGGCGGACGCTCACCGAGACGACGCTGGAGAGCGCCGTCGACGAACTCGCCGACACGGACGACGCCCGCTCGGAGGCCGCTCACAACGTGATCGCGACGTTCCTCCGGGCGATTCGCCAGGCCTACGACGACGCCTTCGGGTTCGGGCAGCGGGAGGCCGTCGACGAACACTGGGAGGACCTTCCCATCGCGAACGAGGACCGCCGCGACGACCTGACGCTGGCGTTCCTCCAGGCGTACTCCGGCCCGGGGTTCCACGAGGAACTCGACCAGGCCGTCGAACTGGGTCGCGACCTGGACGAGGAGTACGAGGAAGCGTTCAAGAACGGCGAGACGAGCACGCGCGAGGAGTGCCAGACGCTCCAGGCCGCTCAGTTTCTATCGGACTGGCTCGCCGAGAGCGACGACCTCGGCCAGTATCCGGTAGTCTCGGTCCGGCGTGACGAGGGCACCGGCGAGGTGTACGGCCGCGCGGAGCTGTACACCTGCATCCCCTCGAACGTGACGACGGACCTGTTCGAGGAGCTGCACGCCGCCGTCCTGATGAGCGCGACGTTGCGCCCCTTCGACGTGACCGCAGACGTCCTCGGGCTCGACGAGGTGGAGACGATGGCCTACGGCGCGCAGTTCCCCGAAGAACGCCGGCGCACCTACGCCGTCTCCGGCCCGGCACTGTTCGCCAGCGAGCGCGACGACCCGGCGACCCAGGACACCATCGGCGGCGTGCTGGAAGACGCCGCCCGGATGACGCCCGGCAACACCCTGGCGTTCTTCCCGAGCTACGCCGAGGCCGAACGCTACCACGAGCGCGTCGACGTCGACGGGACGACCTACCTGGACCGGCCGGGCGAATCGGCCCACGACATGCGGGAGTCGTTCGTCGACGACGACGACGCGGTGCTGTTCACCTCGCTGTGGGGCACCCTGGGCGAGGGCGTGAGCTACGACGGCGACGACGCCCGCACCGTCGTCGTCGTCGGCGTCCCCTACCCCCACCTGGACGACCGGATGGACGCCGTCCAGGAGGCCTACGAGACGGCGTTCGATACGGAGAACGACGAGGAGGCCGGCTGGCGATACGCGGTCGAGATCCCGACGGTCCGCAAGACCCGGCAGGCCCTGGGCCGGGTGGTTCGCTCGCCGGAGGACTTCGGCGCCCGCATCCTGCTCGACAAACGTTACACGCAAGAGGCGGAGATGGAGATGCGCGACTACGCCGTCCGTGGCACCTTCCCGCCGGAGGAACGCCGGGAGATGATCGACATCGACCCGGACAAGCTGAAGTTCGCGATGCTGAACTTCTACAGCGACGTCGACGGTTACGACGGCAGCCCACCGACGCCGTAGGGTTCCGGACGGTCCACCGCCGGACGGCCCTCCACGAAAACCGATGGGAGTGGCGCGCAACTCCGGGACGGTTCGGCGCCTGGCTTCGGACAGTGGGCGGATAAACGCGGTGATCCGTGCCATCGTTTCCACGACGTGGAAACCTGCGAAGGGCTTCTTTCGCTCGCTCGCCGAAGCGTGAGGCGATCACTCATGAGACGGGAAAGCGACGTTTCGCGGCGCGAGTTCGCGGCGCTGGCCGGGGCACTCGGAGCCAGTGCGCTCTCGGGATGCATCGGCGGTGACGACGGTGCGGGAGAAACGGCACCGAACTCGACGTCCACCACCAGCACTGACGCGACCACGTCGGACGCACCGACGACCGAAACGGCGGCGTCGAGCGAACTCCTCGACGCCATCGAGCGGGAGGCGGTCCCGTTCGAACTGACCGCCTCGGCCGAGAACCTCGACGCCGTCGCAAATCGGCTCGCGGAATCTGCCATCGTGGGCATCGGTGAGGCCTCCCACGGCGTCAGCGAGTTCAAGTCGATTCCCCGCCTGCTCGTCCGAAGACTCGTGAGCGACCACGGCTATCGCCTGATCGCGATGGAGGGGACCCTCGGCGAGTTCGCGCCCGTGAACGCGTACGTCACCGAGGGCGAGGGCGATCTCGAATCGGCGCTGTCCGCCCTCGAGTTCCACTTCTGGGGGTCGGACCAGGTCCGGGAGATGCTGGCGTGGCTCCGTGCGTTCAACGAGGGGCGACCGCGGGACGACCGCGTCGCCGTGCGAGGGTACGACGCCCAGTTCTACGACGTGAACGCGAGGGCGCTCCGCACCTACCTCGAGCGCGTCGACCCGGACTACCTGACCGAGATAGCCGACTCGCTGGAGCCGCTCACCACGCGGTCCCACGGGTCCGCGTCTGCGTACATGACCGACTCGCAGGTCGCCCTGATCGAGGACCTCCGGACCCGACTGGAGACGAAAGAGGGCGAGTACGTCGAACAGGGCTCCGAGTCCGCGTTGGAACTCGCACAGCGACACGTCTGGACGCTGGAGCAGGGGCTCCGGTTCATGGAGAAGTTCGCCACCGAGGAGTTTCCGGCTGGCAAAGAGATACGCGACAGGGCGATGGCCGACAACGTGGCGTGGCTCCGGGAGTGGACGGGCGCGGACCGGGCCGTCGTGATGGGGAGCGCGAACCACACGATGGGGAACGCCGCACCGGCGAGTAAGCCGGGAACGCGGATGGGCCAGCACCTGGCCGACGAGTTCGGCTCGGACTACTACTCGCTGGGACTGCTGTTCGGGTCGGGGTCGTTCGCGGTGCCGGCCAACCACGCGAAGACCGAGTTCGAGACGTTCGAGACGGGCGGTCTCCTGGACGGGACGCTCGAATCGACGCTCGCTGACGCCTCCTCGTCGCCGCTGTTTCTCGACTTCGAGGCGGCGCGCGAGCGGTCCGTACTCGACGAGTGGATAGCAGGGGCCTCGACGATACAGGTCACGACACCCAGCGCTCCGGAGAACGGCGCCCGACCACTGCCGGAGCCGCCCGGCGAAGTGCTCGACGGGCTCGTCTTCGTTCGCGACGTCTCCGCGGCGTCGTTCCCCTACACCGGGTGAGCAGACGGCCCGCGCTCACCGCCGATACGAGCCACAGTGGTCGAACTCGAGGAACCAGCGGTCGTATCCCTCGACGAATTCGTGATCGCCGGTCGCGCCCACCGAGGGCCACCCGGCGACGGACCGATGTTCGAACGCGATGGCACTGGCTACCAACCCACCGCCCGGACCGAAGGATACGGGTGCTACGTCCCCGTCGCCGACGAGACCGCGGAGTCCGACGACTACCGAGCGCCCGGGTCGCGTCGCTCCACCCGAAACCGGGGGCTTTGTGACCCCCGAGGGGCAACTCCGCGTCAATGCTAATCGCGTTCGACTTCGACGGGACGCTCTCGGACTCCGAGATGACGGTCCTGCTGGGGAGCCAGAACGGCACGGCCGACGACATGGCAGACATCACCGAGCGGGCGATGAACGACGAGCTCGAGTACGCCGAGAGCCTCCGCCAGCGCTGTGAGCTGCTGGCCGACCTGGACGACGACCTGGCCCAGGCGGCCTTCGACGAGGTCCGCCTGCGACCCGGGGCCGCCGACGTCATCGCGGCGCTCCGCGACGCCGGCCACTACGTCACCATCCTCACCGGCGGGTTCGAGCGCGGCGTCGCGGCCGCACTGGAACACGAGGGCGTCACCGTCGACTCCATCGTCGCCAATCGACTGCTCGTCGAGGACGGCCAGTTGACCGGCGACGTCCGCGGACCCCACATCACGGGGACGAAGGACAACTCGCTGGAAGTCGTCACCAGCGTCGTCGACGCGGACCCGACCGAGACGGTCGCCGTCGGCGACGGTGCCAACGACCTCCCGATGCTCCAGGTGGCGAGTCTGGCCATCGGCTTCGACCCGAAACCGGCCGTGGAGCCGGCCTGCCACGAGACCGTCGTGACGATGGAAGAACTGGGGGACCTGCTGGAAGCGGAGGGCATTCTGTAACGGTCGAACCGTGGGGCTGAGCGCGATCTCGACTCCTATCGGAACAGCCGACGCCTCGCCAGGAGATAGCCCACGACGAGCGCGCTGACGAGGAAGCCGACCACGTTCAGGTCGGCGAGGTGTGACAGGCCGCCGAGTCCGTAGACGACTAGTCCGGCCCACCAGGCCCAGGACCGGAGGTGCCAGAGCCCGTACACTGTGACGGCCTGGGCGGTCGTGAGTGCGAGCGCGAGTACGCCGAGGAGGGGCGCGGCGGCGAGCATCACGAGCGAACCGAGGAGTCCGAACGCGGCGCCGACGGCCGCGAGCACGCAGACTATTTTGATTCCGAGCGGTGGAGCGGGCTGGCTGGAGGTGGCGGTGGGGGACATTCAGCGTGAACTGCCGGACAGTCGCGGATAAGTTTTGTCGTCGCGGGAATCGGTCGCGACGGAACCCCGTCGTGACGGAGTCGCGGCGGCTAGTTCGTCGCCTGTTCGATGGCCTGGTCGAGGTCCGAAACGATGTCGTCGGCCGATTCCAGCCCGACGGAGAGGCGCACCAGGTCGTCGGTGACGCCGGCGGCCTGCTTCTCCTCGTCCGTGAGCTGCTGGTGGGTGGTGGAGGCCGGGTGGATGATGAGCGTCTTCGCGTCGCCGACGTTGGCCAGCAGCGAGGCGACCTCGGTGGACTCGACGGTCGACCGGGCGGCGTCGTAGCCTTCTTCGAGGCCGAAGGTGATCATGCCACCGTACCCCCCGTCGAGGTACTCGCTGGCGGTGTCGTGGGTCTCGTGGGACTCCAGGCCGGGATAGGTGACCCAGGAGACGTCGTCGTGGTCCTCCAGGAACTCCGCGACGGCCAGCGCGTTCTCGCAGTGGCGCTCCATCCGAACCGGGAGCGTCTCCAGGCCCTGGATGGTCTGCCAGGCGTCGAAGGGGGCCTGCTGGTTCCCCATGTCGCGCAGCCCGCGGGCGATGGCGGCGTAGGTGAGCCCCGCCGGACCGAACGTCTCGTGGAAGTTGACGCCGTGATACGCGGGGTTCTCCTGGGCGATCTCGGGGAATTTCTCGGCGTGGTCGCCCCAGGGGAAGCTCCCGCCGTCGACGAGGACGCCGCCCACCGTGGTCCCGTGGCCGTGGATCCACTTCGTCGTGGAGTTCCAGACGACGTCGGCGCCGTGTTCGAGCGGGTTGCAGAGGTACGGCGTCGCGAAGGTGTTGTCGACGAACAGCGGGACGCCGTTGTCGTGAGCGATGTCGGCCAGTCGCTCGATGTCGGGCGTCACCAGCGACGGGTTCCCGATGGTCTCGAAGTGGACGTACGCGGTGTCGTCGTCGATGGCTTCCTCGTAGGCCTCGTAGTCGAGCGTGTCGACGAAGCGCGCCTCGACGCCGTTCCGCGGTGCGGTGTGGGTGAAGTAGGTGTAGGTCCCGCCGTACAGCGACGACGCGGTGACGATGTTGTCGCCAGCGTCGGCCAGCAGGAACGTCGCGAGGTTGAGCGCGGCCATCCCCGAGGACGTCGCGACGGCGCCGACGCCCCCTTCGAGCGCGGCGATGCGCTCCTGGAGGACGTTGTTCGTCGGGTTCATCAGCCGCGAGTAGATGTGCCCCGGCTTCTCCAGGGCGAACTGCGAGGCCGCGTCCTCGGCGTCCTCGAAGACGTACGACGTGGTCTGATAGATGGGTGGGGCGCGAGCACTGGCGTGGGACTCCGGCGTCTCCTGTCCGACGTGCAAGGCGTTCGTCTCGAATCCGCGCTCTGGGTCGCTCATTGTACAGGCCAGTACATGGGCGCAGTTCCCTTAACTACCCGCGACGCCGGCCGACCGTGCCACGTGTCGGCGATACCGGCCAGTATTCGGGACAACTGCGAACGGGTTCGAGTTGAAGAGGTGGGGTTCGAGGTGAGGAGACGAACTCATAGTGGTGGTTGTAAGCACTTACCGGCGTTCGTCGTGGCCGGTACCGGCGAACGCCGGTAAAAAGTTACAACCACCACTATCAGGCCATCCCGCGGGCCAGTCCGTCGGTGAACTCGGGCGTCCGGAGGAGGCCCGCATATACGACGTAGGAGAGGTATAGCAACGCGATTCCACCCACCAGGAGCACGAGACCCGCTTTCTCCCGTCGCGACTCGGGTGAGAGATACCAGGACCAGCCGCGATGCAGGAGAAATATCGCCACCAGGGGCGTTACGTACAGCAGGAGCATGGAGGCAAGCACTCCGAGGACGATCAGCCCGAGCGCGTGGAGAATCGGATGAGTCGGCGCGGTCGGCCCGAACATGACGACTGTGTGAACCGTACGACCCTCGGGTCCTAAATCTGCCTTTCTACTGTAGCTGTGACGACGATCCCTGCGAGAGCAACGCACCCGTCAACTGAACTTGCGGACCGTCATGTCGAGCGTATCCAAATCCAGAATCGGGGCGTACCCCGAGTCGGGGTCGATGTTGACGGACTTCTGGAAGTCGGTCTGGGACTGCCAGCACCCCGAATTCAGCGCGAGGACGTTGTGGTACTTCCCCCAGCCCAGCTTGTGGACGTGGCCGGTGTGGAACACGTCGGGGACGTCCTCCATCACGAGGTAGTCCCGGTCCTCTGGCGCGAGGCGGGTGTGGCCCCCGTACTGGGGCGCGACGTGGCGTTTCTTGAGGAGCTGGTACATCGCCTTGTGGGGCTCGTCGTAGCTGGCCTTGTCGTCTGGGAGTTCGGCGATGACCTCGTCCAGCGAGACGCCGTGGTACATCAGGATGGTGACGCCCTCGACGGTGACCATGGCGGGGTTCGAGTGGACCTGCGCGTCGTGGGCCGTCATGATGTCCCGGAGCTCCTCGTCGAAGGCCGGCTGGGGTTCGGCGAGGCGGACGGCGTCGTGGTTGCCGGGGATCATCCGGATCTCGATGTCGCCAGGGACCTCCTTCAGGTACTCGCTGAACGCGCGGTACTGGTCGAAGATGTCGACGACGTCGAGTTCCTCGTCCTGGTCGGGGTAGACGCCGACGCCCTCGACCATGTCGCCGGCGATGAGGAGGTACTCGATGCGGGCGGCCTCCTCGGTGTGGAGCCAGTCGGCGAAGCGGTGCCAGGCGTCCTCCATGAACTCCTGGCTGCCGACGTGGACGTCCGAGATGAGCGCCGCCTGCACGTGTCGGTCCGCCGTCGAGGGTTTGAACGTCCGTGGGACGTCGGGAAAGTGCATCGAGTCGACGAAGAGGATGCCCGCGTCGTCGGCCAGCGTCCCCTCCACCGCGATGACCTCGTCGAACAGCAACTCCTGGACCTGGTCGGCCCACTTCCGGTCTTTCATGATCAGGCACGGGAAGGTGCCGTTCGTGTCTTCGAGTTCGACCAGCCAGTGGCCGCTCGCCGTCGAGCGGACGTCGGAGACCATCCCGACGATGGCGGCGTCGCTCCCGCCGCCCATCGACTCCAGGGCGTCCGTCGGCCGGTGGTTGACGCGGCCGCGCAACTGCTTCGAGAGCTTCTCGTACCGGTCCCGGAACACCTTCACGAAGTCGCCGTACTCGCCGGTCCCGGTCGACTGACCGGTCATGTCGTTCTCGACGGTGATCGACCGCTTCGACGGGTCGGTGTTCCGACTGATCGGCTCGGCCGCCCCGTCCGCGGCCGCAGTCGGGGTCGTAGCCGCAGCCGCAACTTCCTCGCCAGACCCCTTCGTTTCAGGTGGAGAACCGCCACCGCCGTCTCCCGACGATCTGTCGTCGTCTCCAGTCGAAGTAGGGGGGTTTTCGCCGACGGGGCGGTCACCGTCCCGGGTCGATCGGTCTCCATCGGGGATTTCCGACCCATCCCCGTCACGTCCTTCGGTCTCGATCGACTCCCGGACGTGATCCGTCGTGAGCTTCAGCGCGTCGTCGGGCAGCGTTTCCAGTGCGCGTTCCAGCGCGGCGTCGGAGTCCGGCTCGTCCGCCAGCAACGTCACCGCTTCCCGCTCGGCGTTGTAGCCCCGGCGGGCGAGTTGCTTCACGATCCGCGCCGGCGTCTCCAGAGGCACAGCTACTGGTCCGCGGGACGGCCCAAAAAACGTAGCGGACCGACGAACCAGGAGACAGAAGATTGAACAGTCAGTCCGTCGATGGTTTCGACCGTGAGCGAGTCCGACGGGACGGGGGCGTCTGCCGGGTCTTCGAAGCCATCCTGGCAGGTGTACCTGGCGGACCTGGCGAGCAGCGTGCTGTCCGTCGGGCTAGTCGTCCTGTTCCTGTTCGCGATTAGCGGCGTCTGGCCGCCGATGGTCGCCGTCGAGAGCGAGAGCATGGAACCGAACATGGCCGTCGGTGACCTCGTCTTCGTGATGGACGAGGCGAGGTTCCCCGGAGACGGCGCCCACGGCGAGACGGGCGTCGTCACCGCGAGGACGGCCGCCGACAACGGGTACGCGACGTTCGACGGTCCGGGCGACGTCGTCGTCTTCGCGCCGGACGGGAACGACGACGCGACGCCGGTGATCCACCGGGCGATGTTCTGGGTGGAGGACGACGAGAACTGGTACGACGAGGCGAACCCCGAATTCGTGGGTGACGCCCAGAGCTGTGCGGAACTCCGTAACTGTCCAGCGCCCCACGCCGGCTTCGTCACCAAGGGCGACAACGCCCGGACGAACCCCGGCTACGACCAGGCCCAGGGAATGTTCGAACCGGTCAGACCCGAGTGGATCGTCGGGACCGCAGAGGCCCGTCTGCCGTGGCTCGGGTGTCTCCGGTTGCGCGCGAGCGGGCCGGAGACGCGACCCGATGCCTGCGAGCTGCCCGTCGTCTGAACTACCGAGGGACTGGTTCCACTGGAAATAGGGTCGAGCATCGCGGATCCATCGCGGACCCATCCACGACGAGACAGAAGGTTGATACGGACTTCCGACCCACCTTTTGACGATGAGCGAGGCGCGCGGTCCGAACCCGCCGGACCAGCCCGACGATCCGTCCTGGAAAGCCTACGTGACCGACCTCCTGAGCAGTATCTCCGCCGTCGTCCTCGTGGGGCTGTTGCTCTTCGCCGTCAGCGGCGTCTGGCCGCCGCTGGTCGCCATCGAGTCCAAGAGCATGAGCCCCAACATCCACGTTGGCGATCTCGTCTTCGTGATGGAGGAAGAGCGGTTCGCCGGCGAGGTCCAGCAGGGCGAGACGGGCGTCGTCACGGCCCACGCCGCCCAGTCGGCGGGCTACTCGAAGTTCCAGAAGCCGGGTGACGTCATCGTCTACGCGCCGGACGGGAACAACCAGACCACGCCGATAATCCACCGGGCGATGTTCTGGGTAGAGGACGGCGAGAACTGGTACGACGAGGCAAATCCCGAGTACGTCGGCGCGGCCGACAGTTGCGAGGAACTCAACAACTGCCCGGCGAACGAATCTGGTTTCATCACCAAGGGCGACTACAACGGCCAGTACGACCAGGTGACGAACCTCTCCGGACCGGTCAAGGCGAGCTGGGTCATCGGAACAGCAGAGGTCAGAGTCCCGTGGCTCGGCTGTATCAGGCTGAGCGCGACGGGCGCCGCCACCCGGCCCGGCGCGTGCGAACTGCTATAGGATTTTGCGGGGGGTTCGACGTCGCCACCGGTCGAATATCTCGACGTGAAACGAAGGGGTTCGTAGTGTCGGTCGTAACTGTTTTCCGGGGTTCGACGGCTCCGGTCACGACGAACGCCGACGGACTCGCCATGCTCGTCGGGACGCCATCGGATTCGCGCTGCTCATCCGATGAGCCCTGTCTCGCTACGCTCGACAGGACGCCGATAGACTCACTCCGTTCGTCTATCGAGCCCGGCCTCACGCGGTTCGGCCGGACGCCGGTACGGGCTTACGACCGACAGTATCAGTTGTCGAAGCGGGCCTGGACGAACGGTTCGGCGTCGTCGATGTCACCGAGCCTGGAGTCAGAGAGCAACACGGCCTCCGTCTCTTCGAGTGGAACCGAGAGGCTGATCTCCTTGGTCCGGCCGTACCGGCCCTTCGAGACGACGACGGCGTTGACGATGCCGAGCATGTCGAGTTCGGAGATGAGGTCGGTGACCCGGCGCTGGGTGAGGATGTCGGCGTCGATCTCCTCGCAGAGGCGCTTGTAGATGTTGTACACCTCGCCGGTGTTGATGTTGCGGACGCCGTTCTTCTCGAGCAGCATGATCGCGAAGAGGACGATCTTCGACTGCGTCGGGAGGGTGCGGACGACCTCGACGACGCGGTCGAGTTCGATCTTCTCCTGGGCCTTGCGGACGTGGGCCTCCTGGACGAGGTCCGTCTGGTCGCGCTCCGCGAGTTCGCCGGCAGTCCGGAGCAGGTCGAGGGCACGGCGGGCGTCACCGTGTTCCTGGGCGGCGAAGGCGGCACACAGCGGGATGACGTCGTCCGACAGCGCGTCGTCCTTGAACGAGACGTCAGAACGGTGGTCGAGGATGTCCCGGAGCTGGTTGGCGTCGTAGGGCGGGAAGACGATCTCCTCCTCGCCGAGGCTGGACTTGACGCGGGGGTCCAGGAAGTCGGTGAACTTGAGGTCGTTCGAGATGCCCATGATCGAGACCCGGGAGTTCTCCAGCTGAGAGTTCATCCGCGAGAGGTTGTACAGCGTGTCGTCGCCCGACTTCTCGACGAGCTTGTCGATCTCGTCGAGCATGATGACGACGACGCGTTCGTGGTAGTCGACGGCGTCGAAGAACGAACTGTACACCCGGTCGGTGGGCCACCCGGTCATCGGTACCTCCTCGAACCCCTCCCTGTCGGACTCGAGGTCGTCGATCTCCTCGGTCACGGCCTCGACGTCGTCGAACGCCGAGTCGGCCAGTACCGATTCGTCTTCGCGTGCGCGCTCGCGAAGGTCTTCGAGTTCGTCGACGCGGTCGTCGATGACCGCCCCGTTCTTCTCGATGAACTTGTTCGCGAGCTGTGCGAGGACGCGGTACTGGGTGTCGGTCACCTCGCAGTTGATGTACTCGACCTCGCAGGGGACCTCGTACTTCTGGGAGGTCGTCTCGAGTTCCTCGCTGACGAACTTGGCACTCGCGGTCTTGCCGGTGCCGGTCTTTCCGTAGATCAGGATGTTCGACGGCGAGTCCCCTCGGAGAGCGGTGACCAGGATCGTCGCCATCTTGTTGATCTGTTCCTCGCGATGGGGGAGCTTGTGCGGCGTGTAGGAGGGCCGCAGCACTTCCTTGTTCTCGAAGATCGGTTCCCCCGAGAGGAGGTCGTCGAACAGACCCCGGGAGGCCTCACCCGAATCGCCGTCACCGTCGGCGTCGAGTTCGTCCAGGACGACGTCGTCGAGGTCGGTCCCGACGGACGCCTCGGTCAGCTCGTCTTCACTGACGCTGTCCGCGTCGTCGACTCCGGTTCCGTCCGGACCGTTCGATGGACCGTCGCTACCGCCATCGTCCGGATCCGATTGGTCGCCCGTATCTGTCATGGTGTGGAACGCAAACCCCTTCGTTTCAAGTGGAAATTCTCGTGCGCAATACCAGGACGGGCCAGAGAGGCCGTGATTGACCGGCTCTGCCGGATTTCGACGTGCGAGGCCCGTCCAGTTGAACCAGCAGAAACGGTGGGTGAAGGAATATTAAATATTTCGGTCCGAGCCGTTTTCGGTCCGGACGCTTCCCCCCGTCTCGTCGTGAGTGAGTCCACCGATGGACAGCCGGAGTTCGATATCGGCTTTCTACAGCGCCTATTTCGACTGGGATGACCAACCAGTGGTGATGGCTGTCCTACAGTTCCGTCTGGGGAGACGGATGGGCAGTCGATTCCACTTGAACCGACCCCCCAACCCCTTCGTTTCAACTGGAACGAGATATCGACGGGGACGACCCTCAGAGAGATGCTGCCGACAGCTAGGAAAGATTTATTATAACCCGTGAAAAACCAAACCCGTACTAGAGAAAAAAGAATGATTGGTGGAGGTGGCGGTGCCTAGATACTAGCTAGAGTCGAAACAGACGGTGTTGGACCGCTCTGTCGTCGAAACTGCCGTTTCTACCGCTCTCTGTCCGGGAATTCCGTCCCTCACGGATTCGTGGGGTTGTTCCACTCCAGTCGAAACGAAGGGGTTGGGGGGCACTCGTTGTCTCGTTCCTGTCCCGAATGCGGGACGGACGATTCCTCGAGATCTCGCTTCGATGCCGACGAGAGGCGTCAGTCGTTCCCCGTCACGGCTCGCTCCGTCACACCTTCGTTTCCACACTACTCACAAGCTCGTTCCCGGACCACCCTCACCTCCCATTTTCATTGCATCTCTCATTTCCACAGCGCCCCCCGTTTCCACAGCATCCCCCGTTTCAACAGCGCTCTTCCCTGTCCACTCTCACATCACGTTCGTGCTCGTGGTATCTGTTCCCCAGCTGAAAGCAGACGAACGGAAACTAACGAGTCGTTCAGCCTCCATGGCGATCAGACGTCATCTTTCTTGGGACGAGTTCTTGACAGGAAAATACTCCTATCCAGCGAGAACGGCCGGTAGGGCGGGAATCAGAGCAGTCCGCGATCGACGATAGAATAAGAATTGTTACAGTTGTCTGACGTAGGCTTAAGTGAGTACGACTGTGTACAACGCTTACACCACCGAATACGCACGTTCGGCGGGAGGATAGAGGATGGGACTGCTAACAAACCTCAGAGACAGTATATCACGGGCTGCATCGAGCCTGTTCTCGGAAGAGGACCCCAAGCGCATCGGCATCTACGGCCCGCCGAACGCTGGGAAAACGACCCTGGCCAATCGCATCGCTCGCGACTGGACCGGCGACGCCGTCGGTCCGGAGAGCCACGTTCCCCACGAGACCCGGCGCGCCCGCCGGAAGGAGGACGTGGAAATCGAACGGGACGGCAAGACCGTCACCATCGACATCGTCGACACGCCCGGCGTGACGACGAAGGTCGACTACGAGGAGTTCCTCGACCACGATATGGAGAAAGACGACGCCGTGCGTCGCTCCCGCGAGGCCACCGAGGGCGTCGCCGAGGCGATGCACTGGCTCCGCGAGGACGTCGACGGCGTCATCTACGTGCTCGACTCCTCGACCGATCCGTTCACGCAGGTAAACACGATGCTCATCGGTATCATCGAGAGCCAGGACCTCCCGGTCCTGATTCTCGCGAACAAGACGGACCTCGAAGACTCCAGCGTCCAGCGCATCTCGAACGCGTTCCCACAGCACGAGACGATTCCGCTCTCGGCGCTGGAGGGCGACAACATGGACGAGGTCTACGACAAGATCGCGGAGTACTTCGGAGGATAGCACATGGCAGAAATGAAATCAAAAGAGGGCGTCCAGATCGACCTCATCAGCGGCGAACGCATGGACGGACTGACGTCCATGGAGAAGATCCGGATGATCCTCGACGGCGTCCGCGACGGCAACATCGTCGTCCTCGAGGAGGGCCTCTCCCCCGACGAGGAGTCCCGGCTCATCGAGGTGACGATGACGGAGATCAGCCCCGACGAGTTCAACGGCATCGAGATCGAGACCTACCCCAAGTCCAGCTCCTCGAAGAGCGGCATCTTCGAGCGACTGATGGGTAACGACGAGTCCACGAAGAAGCTCACCGTCATCGGCCCGGCCAACCAGATCGAGACGTTGCACAAGGACGAAACCCTCATCAGCGCGCTCGTCTCCCGGAAATAATGCCACACCAGTGTACGGACTGTTCGCGCGTGTTCGACGACGGGTCCAAGGAGATGCTCTCGGGCTGTCCGAACTGCGGCGGCAACAAGTTCCAGTTCAAACCCGCCGGGTCCGAGGCATCCGTCGACACGACCGCTGAACCACCGGAGCCCACGGATCCACCGGACCCGGCGGGTTCCTCTTCCGTCGCACGCACGGTCGGCAAGACCGCCGCGACTGTCCGCGACCTGATGAGCGGCTCCGACGACGAGGAACCGTCGGTGGGCGCGCCCGACTCGGGCCCTCTCGGCGGGGACGACGGCGTTCCGACTACGCAAGAGGACACCGCCCAGGCCAGCGCCCGGAGCGACATCGTCTCGCCCGACGAACTCCCCTCCGGGACCACCGGCGACACGGAACACCGGTTCCAGCCCGTCCGGACCGACGACGAATCCGACGATGGCGCTGCGGCCTCGACGACCACCGAGCGCGAATCCGCGGCCGAGGCGTCGGTGCCCGCCGGCCAGGCCGGCCAGGCCACCGCGGCCGACAGTCGGTCGATGGCCGAAGAAACGTCGGACGAAAAGTCGTCCGAATCCCGCGACCGTCCCGACCTCGAAGAGCTGCGGGCCGAACTGAACGACCAGTTCGAGAGCATCAAGGTGCTCAGCCCCGGCCAGTACGAGCTCAACCTGATGGAGCTGTACGACCGCGAGGAGTACATCGTCGCGCTCCAGGAAGACGGCCGCTACTCGATTCAGGTCCCCGAGAACTTCCGGGACTGAGTCCGTCCTGATTTACCGGTATCGAACTTCCTTTCAGCCGGTCTCTGGTTGTATCGTGGAAGATGGGTATAAAATTCGACAGGTACGTAGTTATTTCACTATTCGCAGGTCTCGCCAACGTAGTCGCTCTGCACGTTGCGAGGTACGTCTTGCTCAGCGCTGCGACGTTCGAACTCGATGGCGTTCTGACCGCGGTTCTCGCGGTCGTACTCAGAGTAGGCCTGTTCGCGATGGGCGCAGTACCGGCGTACTTGCTGGTGCGATATCGGCTCGTTACTCCGACGATCTGGAGTGCGATATTGACCCGATACGCGCTCGTCGACCAGCACAGCATGGAACCCTTTGCCGGCTTCTACATGTTCCCACCCGTACAGTTCATCGCGCTCGGTGTGACAGGAGCGCTCGCAGCCATAGAATTGCTCGCTCGCCACGAACTCCCGGTTATTTCTAACGACCCACTCATCTAACGACGCCACCGGAAGTTTGGCCGTTCCAGCGTGGTCCGAGTCACAACCATCTGAGTGGCCTGGACTGATGATTCGACGCCAGCGTTTCGTGTGCGCCGCCGACGCCAATTTTTTATTCGAGTCACTTGTGAAACGGAATCCGTAGTGACCCTCCATCTCTCACGGATCGACTCCGATAGTACGCGGCCGGCGCTCCGTTTCGGAGTCCTCTATGGGGCAGTCGCTGGCATCGTGCTGACGACGCAGGCGATCCAGGACCCGGTAGCGTCGTTCACGGAATCGCCAGTCGGGACGAGTGTCGTGTATCTCTTGGTAATCGTTCTCTCGACCCAAATTGCGAGCCTCGTCGCGTACGCGTGGGCGGAGTATCGACTCGTGACACCCATCGTCGTCCTCGCGGCCCTCTCGTTCGAGATACTCCAACCGCAGTCGTCCTCGCTTGGGAGCCCGTACGTGGGGAATCTCTTCGCGCTGTTGCTCGCACTCGGGGCGACGACTGCTCTCGGCGTCGCCGAGTACGTACTCCGGGCCGTAACGGGAACGTATCCGACGGTGACTGATCGCTAACGGGTCGTCATCTCGCCCGCCGGCCTTCCGCTGCGGGCACAATCGTTATATTCGATCCAGTCGTTCGACACAACCACCATGCACCGAGAGCCTCGACATCTCGAAGAGTGGGCCGCGCTCCTCGGTGACGACCTCGCCGACGACCTGCTGGACCGCGACGACGCGGATCGGCTGGTCTCCGACGACGGCGCTGGCTGATCCGGAGGCTCGGCTGCCGGTTCGCGTTGGCTATTGCCGCCGATTAGGCGGTTTTTCGAACGTTGCCTCCGCACCGGAAGGATTGTTACATCGCCGGTTAGTCACGAATTATGGACGCGAGAGAGGCAAGTAGCGGGGCCCAGCTTACGGTGGCGGGATTCGGGGTCGTCGCGCTCGTCGTCGCCGTCGGCCTGTTCTGGCTCGTCGGGATCGATTCGGGTCCGGAGAGTCACACGGCCGGGTTCGCAGTCGCGCTCGCCGCCCTCCTCGGCTGGCTCGGCTTGCTCGTCACCGGTGTCGGTTTGCGTATTCCGGCCGGTGAGCGATGGGGTATCGCGTTCTCTCGGGGACAGCGGTACTGCTTTCTCACATCGACGGTCGGTACGCTCGGGATCGTCGCCGTTCCAGTCGTCAGCCTGGTGATGGGCCTGGACTCCGCTCGAATTCCGTACTACGGTACTATGGGGTCACTGGCTCTCGGAGTCGGTGCGCTGGCGCTCGGTGTGCTGTGGCGCGCCGGCGAAGCGATCGCGCGACGATACGACGTCCAGTCGTTCAGATAAAATCGACGGCTCGGCCGTTCGTGCGACGACCGATCGACGCCCTCGCAACGTAGTCAGCTGATCTTCTCGTACTGTTCGGCGAGCTTGTCGGCCGCCTCGGACATCAGCTCCTCCTCGTAGTCGTCGAGTTCCCAGTCGACGACTTCCTCGACGCCGTTCGAGCCGAGCTTGACGGGGACGCCGAAGGCGGTGTCCTCGTGGCCGTACTCGCCGTCGAGGACGACCGAACCCGGGAGCACCTCGCCCGTGTCGCGGACGACGGCCTCGACCATGTGGGCGACGCCGGTCGCGGGGCCCCACTCGGTGGCGCCCTTGCGCTCGATGACGTTCATCGCCGACTCCTGGAGGTCCTCGAGGATCTCCTCGCGCTCGTCCTGGTCGAACTCGGGGTCGGCGCCGTCGATACGGACCTTCGAGAAGACGGGGACCTGGGCGTCGCCGTGCTCGCCGAGGATGGTCGCCTCGACGTTCTGCACGGGGACGTCGAAGCGTTCGGAGAGGACGTAGCGGAAGCGGGCCGAGTCCAGACGGCCGCCGAAGCCGATGACCTGCTCGCGCGAGCGGTCGCCCGTCTCGTAGAGGTGGCGGTTGAGCAGGTCGACGGGGTTCGACGTGGTGATGGTGACGTAGTCGCCGTCGTTGTGCTCGGCGATGGACGAACCGATGTCGTCCATGATGGGGGCGTTGTCGCCCGCCAGGTCGATGCGGGTCTGGCCGGGCTGGCGCGGGATGCCAGCCGTGATGACCACGACGTCGGAGCCGGCGGTGTCCTCGTAGGTGCCCTGCCTGACCGTCGTGTTGGAGTCGTAGGCGACCCCGTGGTTGGCGTCCGCGGCCTGTCCGACGGTCACGTCCTCCTGGTCCGGGATGTCGACGTAGACGAGTTCGTCCGCGATGTCGCGCAGGGCGATGTTGTACCCCGCGGCGGCACCGACGGTTCCCGCCGCGCCGACGACTGTTACCTTCGTCATAACGTGTCACATGGCGCCCGGACGGACGAAAAGGCTGTCGGAGTGTCACCACCTCGCACGGCCGCTGGCGGGGTTCGCTCCGTCCGCGAGTGGGTCGCGACCAGCTGCCCTACTCTTCGCCTTCGTACTGGTCGTGGGCGACGCCGAACAGGAACCCGGAGAGGAAGAGCAGTTCGTTCCCGACGTAGTAGGCCGCGAGGACGCCGTCGACGACGTTCGTCACGGCCGCCGGGGCGGCCAGTCCGAGGACTGCGAGGACGAGCGCGACGACTGCAGCGAGGCCGGCGAGCCACAGGGTGACCCGCCCGGAGACGTAGCCGACGAGGAAGACGATGACGGCACCGACGAGTGACATGATCGGTCCTACGGCGAACGGGCCGATGAACCTTCTCCCGCAAACCCTTTTCTCCCGCGCGGCCACACGTTCCGTATGAGCGACTTCGACAAGGAAGCCGAACGCGAGAAGTTACGCGAGAAGTACGAGCAGGACGAGGAGCGGCGGAAGACGACCGAACAGATGAGCGAACTCCTCCTGAAGGGCGCGACGATGACCAACGCCCACTGCGGGGACTGCGGCGACCCGATCTTCCGCTACGACGGCCAGGAGTTCTGTCCGACCTGCCAGAAGCCGGTCGACCGTGGCGACGGCGGTGGGTCCGCGGGCGAGGAGGCTGCCGAGGAGGGCGCTGCGGAGACGGCCGAATCGGGCGACCGTCCCGCGGCGAACGGCGAGGCCCGACCCGACAACATCGAGGTGACCAGTCCGAGTGACGACGCCACCGTCCAGTTCGGGAGCGACGAGACGACCGAATCGAACCGGCCGGGAGCCGACCGGTCGGCCGCGGATCAGGCGCGCGAGGCCATCGCGGATCAGTCTGCAGACGAACCGCAGGAGGCTCCCGGTCAGGACCGCGGCGCTGACGAGACCGTCCAGCAGGTCCCGTCGGCCGCCCCCTCGGCGTCAGCGAACACCGACCAGGGGCCGTCGAGGCCGGGGTCGCAGTCGGTCGACGTCGGCGTGGACGAACCGACCGGGACGCCGTCGAGCGACGCCGTCGGTCAGCACCTCGGCCAGGCACAGGTCGTCCTCGCCCAGACCGTCGAGCGCCACGCGCGGCTCGCGGCGGCGGCGGAGACGCCACGCCAGACCCGCGAGCACCTCGAAACCGCGCGCGAGGCGGCCGAGACGCTCGAGGCGACTGGGTACTAGCGATTCGAACGGAGCCGACGCACCGACGGCGGTCCGGGACCGCGGTCGGTCGGCGTCGTCACCGGCTTCAGAAACCGTCGCCGGCCGCTTCCGCGTCCGGACCGGTGCCGACCGGGTCGACGACGCTGTCGGTCGCGTGGTCGTCGATGGCCGCGAGCACGGCGTCCACCGCGGACGCGTCGCTCGCCCTGTCGGTCTGGACCGTCCGGGCGAACCGGAGCTGGTCGCCGTCGGACTCGAACAGCACCGACCCGGGACACTCCGGGAGGAGCCGCTGGAACGGCTCGAACGCGTCGAACGCGTTGCCGTCGTCTGCCACCGATTTCGGATCGGTGAGCAGGCCGAACGGCAGGTCGTATCGCCGCTGCCAGATAGACGCCCGTTCCGGGCAGTCCGGCAGGACGGGCACGACGGCCGTCGAACGGCCGGCGAGCTCCTCGTAGGCAGCGGCCAGCGACTGCACGAGCTGGCGGGACCGCGGACAGTAGTGATCACGTAACAGTACGGCGACGACGTAGTCGTGACTCCCCGCCAGTTCCGTCGCCGTACGCGTTTCTCCACCCGCACCTGTATCCGGCAGTGCGAATTCGAACGATTCCCCCACTTGATACGTCGGTGTACTCACACCTGACCCCCGATATTTGTCTATACTGAACGACCATTAAACTTGCCACAACAGTAGCCTAATTTACCTTTCGTAGCCGCTAGCGACGACTTCGCGGATGCGCGTGGCGGTCACCTCGCCGACGCCGTCGACGTCCATCAGGTCGTCCTCGCCGGCAGTCATCACCGCCTCGACGCTGCCGAAGTGGTCGAGCAGCGTCCGGGCGGTGACCGGGCCGACCTCCGCGACGGAGGAGACGACGTACTCCTGTTGTTCGGGGAGCGTCCGGGACTGCTTCTCGCCGTGGACGTCGACCTCCCGGTCACCGGTCTCCTGCTCGCGGCGGGCGATGGTCTCCAGTAGGTCCGCGGTCTCCGTCTCGTCGGTCGTCCGGAGGATGCTCGCGCCGAAGTCGACGGCCAGCGAGGCCAGCGCCCCCTGGATGGCCTTGTGATGGACGTTGCGCGCCCCGTAGAGGTCCCCGCCCTCGATGACGACGACCGGCCGGGCGTAGTTGCGGGCGGCGTCGCCGACCTGCTCGAACATCGAGCGGTCCCCGCCCGTGAGCGTGTCGAGGAAGTCGCTGACGGTCTTCCGTTCGACCGAGACCCTGTCGGAGAGGATGTAGTCGCCGACGGCCAGCGTCTCGAGCCTGGTCTCGATCCCGTCCCGCGTCGAGAGGTCTCGCGCGATGGTCGAGTCGAGTTCGCGCTGGTCGGCGACGATCTCGACCGACTCCTCGCCGTCGGCGTGTGGTTCGGGGTAGGTCCCTTCCGCCGCTGCCTCGTCAGCACCGTCAGCCTCGCCACCGACGTCCGGCGCGTTCGACTCCGCCGCCCGGTCGGTCCCGGCGAACGCGTCGAGGCCGGCCTGCCCGTCGCCCTCCTTCGAGCCGCCGTTCGCCATCCCCTTTCCTTCGTCTGCGTCCCGGCCTGTATGGGTGTCGATAGGGCGTTCTGGAGCATCATCGGTTCCACCTGAAACGGTGGCATTTTCGTCGTCAGTAGGGCCCTCCTTACTACCGCCATCGGCCCCGTCACTGCTCCCTTCGGCCGCGGACTCGTCTCCATCGCTCTGGGATTCGTATTCGTCCAGCCCGGCCTGGTCGTCGACGAGTTCCGACTTGATCTCGTCGGCGGCGGACTTCAGCTCCCGGAGCTCGCGTTCCATCCGCTTCTCGTCCTGTCGGGACTTCCAGAAGTACGCCTCGTCGCGGGTGTCCTCGGCCAGCAGGACGTGGACCTTGCCCGACGTCTGGCGCCCGGTCCGCCCCTTGCGCTGGATGGAGCGGATGGCGGTCGGGACGGGTTCGTAGAACAGGACGAGGTCGACTTCGGGGACGTCCAGACCCTCTTCGGCGACGGAGGTCGACACCAGGACCTCGAACTCGCCGGCGCGGAACCGGTCGAGGGTCTCCTGTTGCTCGGTCTGGGTCATCCCCTCGCTGCCGTCGGTGTCGCTCTGGCCGACGAACTTCTGGACCGCGAAGTGGTTCGAGAGGAACTCGACGAGCGTCTCGGCGGTGTCGCGGGACTCGGTGAAGACGATGACGCGCTCGCCGTTCTCGATGCCCAGCGTCTGGGCCAGCAGCATGCGCGTCTGGCGGAACTTCGGGTGCAGATCGTCGTAGGAGTCGGCCTTCCGCATCGCCTCCTTGACCTTCGGCTCGCTGACGAGTCGCTGGTCGGCCTTCGACGCACCGGACGAGCGGGCGGCCTCGCGCTGGCGGTCGAAGTAGCGGTTCAGCGCCTCGACGCTCTGGGTCTCGACGTAGGTGACCGCGGTCCGGAGTTTGCGGATCTCGGCCAGCAGGCTCATCCCGCTGTACCCCTCGGACTGGTCGTTGTCCATCAACTTCCGGAGCTCCGCCTGCATCCCCTGGATGTCGCGCTCGGAGACGTCCGGCGAGGTCGAGGAGGCGACGCCCAGTTCCTTCAGCTTGGTCAGGCGGTCCCTGACGACCTCGTTGATCGCGTCGCGGATCTCGATGACCTCGTCGGGGAGCTGGACCCGCTCCCACTGGACGTCGGTGTCGTGAGTGAACTCGTCGACGTCGGCGTCGGCCTCGGTCATCACCGTCACCTCGTTCAGCCCGAGGTTCTCACAGACCTCCAGAATCTCCTCCTCGTCGCCGCCGGGCGAGGCGGACATCCCGGTGACGAGCGGGTCGTCGGCGTCGGCGTGGTAGCGTTCGGCGATGTAGTTGTAGGCGTAGTCGCCCGAGGCCCGGTGGCACTCGTCGAAGGTGCAGTGGACGACGTTTTCCAGGGAGATGCGGTTGCCCACCAGGTCGTTCTCGACGACCTGCGGCGTCGCGATGACGACCCGGGCGTCCTCCCAGAGGTCGGCCCGCGAGTCCGGGCGGACGTCGCCGGTGAAGACGACGATTTCGTCGTCGGGAATCGTCAGCGCCTCGCGGTAGAACTCGGCGTGTTGCTGGACGAGCGGCTTGGTCGGGGCGAGCAGGAGCGACTTCCAGGCCGCGTCTTCGAGTCGCTCCGCGGTCACCCGCAGGCTCACGGTCGTCTTGCCCAGTCCGGTCGGGAGACAGACGAGGGTGTGGTCGCGCAGCGCCGCCTCGGCCAGTTCGGTCTGGTAGCGGCGCTTCTCGAGCATCTCCGGCGTGATGCGCGGGTGCTCGACGTACTCGCCCTCGTACTCGGCGTCGGACTGGGCCATCCGCTCGGTCGTTCGCCCTCTCTCAGTTTAAGGGTTCGCGTAGCGTGGCGGAAGTGGAGCTAGGGGGACGGGTTCCGCTCGAATCATTGGGTGTGAGACTTGAATGGATAACTCTCGGTCGAGTTGGTGAAACGAACAGCGACAACAACAACCAGAAAGCCCTCGGCGCACTCCGGTCCCGCGGACCCGCTGCGCGCCGTGGGTGCTTGCGGGTCCGGGGTTCCCGGAGTCCGCCTCGCCCTTTCAGTCCACCAGGCACGGCACCGCAGCCCTGCCCTTCCCCTGGTCGCGAGAGCCTCACTTTCGCTCGGCTACTCGCTCCCGGCCGGACGGTTACGGAGCGGTCAGGAAGCGTGATTCGGCGCGTCCGCGCCGAATCCGGGGAGGAGTGCGGAGCGGTCAGGAAGCGTGATTCGGCGCGTCCGCGCCGAATCCGGGGAGGAGTGGGGAGTCAATCGCGAGCGCGTTTCATCGCGCGAGCGTCACGGTTTCCCTGGAGGAATGAAAGGGCGAGGACCGATCGCCGACGGCTGACGACGCAAGCACCGAACGGAGTGAGGCGCGCAGCGAGTCACCCGAGGCGACCGGGCTGAGGGCTTTCAACGTGTTGTCGTCTCCAGTCGCGTCGATAACTCGAACTCCCATAGGATACCTCTACACACTGTAACTAGCAACCACACCTCACCAACAACACCTACTCGTCGTCCTCGTACACCTTCTCGGCCAGTCGTTCGGCGACGAACAGCTGTGGGCTCCGGCGGATCGCGTACCCGATTATAACGACGAGCAGGAGAAGACTGACGGCGGCACCGACGAGCACCTCGACGAGCATATGCGCCGAGTCGTGATTCGCGGGCTTAAGCTTGCTGGGGCCGGTGGGACCGCTGGAGGGACCTCGTCGCTTAATAACGGGCGGTACGAACCTCGAAACGTGACTATCTACGAGACGGAGGTCCCCGGGGTCGGACACAAGTTCGAACTCGAAATCGACGGGGACGAGCGCCTGGTGGTGATCATCCACCACGACGGAAAGCGGGACGTCTACAGACGGCCGGACCCGGACGCCGACAGCGAACAGCTCTTCTCGCTGACCGGCAAGCAGGCCCGCCAGCTCGGCTCCATTCTGGAGGGGGCGTACTTCCAGCCGGTGGAACTCGACGAGGTGGAGGTGCCGCTGGGGGAGTCGATCATCGAGTGGACCGAGGTCGGGGCGGACGCACCGGTCGTCGGCCAGAGCATCGCCGACTGCGACATCCGCAGCCGGACCGGGGTGTCCGTGATGGCGATCCAGCGGGGCGAGGAGACGATCCCCAATCCCGGTCCCGACGCGACCATCGAGACCGGCGACGTGCTCGTCACCCTGGGCTCGCGCGAGGAGCACTCGGCCCTGTCGGACCTGGTCGAGGACTGATGGCGGCGTCACTCGTCGAGATCGGGATCGCCCTGGCAGCGGTCGCGCTCGCCGGCCTGGCTGCCAACCGCGTCGGCCTGTCGGTGATCCCCGCCTACATCGTCGCCGGCATCCTCGTCGGCCCGGAGTGGCCCACGGAGGTGCTGGGCGTCTCGCTCCAGCTCGTCGCGTACGGCGAGTTCATCGCGGTCGCCGCCGAACTCGGCATCGTCTTCCTGCTCTTCTTCCTCGGGCTGGAGTTCAGCGTCGGCCAGCTGCTGGCCGACCGGAAGCGGATCACCAAGGCGGGTTCCGTGGACTTCCTGCTGAACTTCGGCGCCGGCGTCGCCCTGGGCGTCCTCTTCGGTCGGACGCCCCTGGAGACGCTGCTGATCGCCGGCGTCGTCTACATCTCCTCGTCGGCCGTCGTCACGAAGTCGATCATCGACCGGGGCTGGGTCGCGAACCCGGAGGCCGAACCGATCCTCGGGACGCTCGTCTTCGAGGACATCGTCATCGCGGTGTACCTCGCCCTCGTCGCGGCGCTGCTGACCGGCTCGGGTGACCTGGCCGGCGCAGCGATGGACGTCGCCCGGGCCTTCGCCTTCCTCGGGGCCATTGCCGCCGTGGCCTGGTACGGAACCGACTATGTCGAGCGGGCCTTCGACCTGCCGAACGACGAACTGTTCCTGTTGCACGTGCTCGGCGCGACGACGCTCGTCGCCGGCGCGGCGCTCGCGACGGGCGTCAGCGAGGCCGTCGCCGCCTTCTTCGTCGGGACCGCGTTCAGCCAGACGCCCCACACCGACCGAATCGAGGACGTCGTCGCCCCGGTCCGGGACCTGTTCGCCGCCGTCTTCTTCTTCGCCATCGGGCTGACGACGGACGTCACCGTGCTGGCCGGCGTCGCCGCCCTGCTCGCGGTCGCCGTCGTCCTCACCACCGGAACCAAGCTCGTCAGCGGTACCATCGGTGGCCGCGTCTACGACCTCTCGCCCACCAGGTCGCTCCGGACCGGTATCGGCCTCGTTCCGCGAGCGGAGTTCTCGCTGGTCATCGCGACGCTTGCCGCAGGCGCGGGCGGTACCCTCGCGGACGTCGTCCCGGCGTTCACCGTCGGCTACGTCCTCGCGATGAGCGTCCTCGGCACCGTCATGATCCAGCACGCAGACCGGCTGACGGACTCGCTCGCGCCGCTCGTGGCCGACGTGACCGGCGAGTGAGGACCGGGCGATCAGGCGATAGACGGGAGATACCGGATCCCCGCCGCGATCGCGACGGCCGCCGCCAGCGGGATGGTGAGGTTGTCGTCGATGACGTAGCCCGCGACGACGGGTTTGAGCCCGTCGGCGGCCGTCGCGGCCAGCGCGCCCAGCACCGCGGGCACGGTCGGGACACCCAGCCCCGCCGCGATGAGCAGACAGACGCCGAACATCGTCAGCAGGACGTAGGCCTGCTTGGCGGTCCGCAGTTCGCCAGAGCCCAGCAGGCCGCTGATCGGGTCACCGATGGTGAGCATCAGGATGGCCGGGATGGCGACTGACTGGTCGAAGGCGACGGCGACGACGCCCATGCTGATCAGCGCAAGCGCGTAGCCCGCCAGGTTGTCCTGTTCGTACTCTCTGGTCAGGCGGTCGTAGACGACCCAGTCGAGGCCGACGTACAGACGAACGATTTCGAGCAGGACGGCGACGACCGCACCGGCGACGAGCACCCCCTGGACGAGTTCCCACCGGGAGGGGTCGACGACGGCGATGAGCGGGACCAGGGTGCCGCTGGCGTGGACCAGCCGACGCTTCAGTTCCTCGGCCATCGCCTCATAGTGGTGGTTGTAACCATTTTCGTCGGGTAGACGCTATCGAGTGTGTCTCAGGGCTGAATCGACCGTCGACGGATAAACGTTGGGAACGAATTACAACCACCACTATCAGAGGTCGTCGAACGACAGGTCGCCGTCCCGGAGGGCGGTCAGGGTCTCGACAAGGTCTTCGGCCGGAATCCGCTGCTGTGCGGTGGTGTCGCGCTCGCGGACGGTGACCGTCCCCGGTTCCCCATCCTCGTCGTCCCGACCCTCCCCGAGGGTGGTGTAGTCGACGGTGACGCAGAACGGCGTGCCGACCTCGTCCTGCCGCCGGTAGCGCCGGCCGATGGCGCCGGCGTCGTCGTAGGTGACCGAGAGACCGGCCTCGCGCAGTTCGCGAGCGACATCCTGTGCCTTCTCGCCCAGGCCGTCCTTGTCCATGAGCGGGAAGACGCCGACGGTCGTCGGGGCCACTTCGGCGGGCAGTTCGAGGAACGCCCGCTCCTCGCCGTCGACCTCGTCCGCGCGGTAGGTGTGGTCGAGGACGGTGTACAGCGCCCGGTCGATACCGAGCGAGGGTTCGACCACGTGGGGCGTGATGTGCTCGCCCGACTCGGTGACCTCCTCGACCCGGAAGTCGGTCTGGGAGACGGGGAGGGTGTACTCCTCACCGTCGACCTCGACGGAGACCTCGCCGTCTTCTCCGGCCTCCTCGAACGCCGCGGGGTTCCGATCGGCCAGGTCCGCCAGCGCGTCGGCGACGTCCTGCGCCGCGCCGCCGAACTCCGGCCCGAGGTAGCTCATGTCCGGGTCGACGAGCGCTTTTTCGGTCGTGATGGGCTCGTCGTACTGTTTGAACACCGTGAAGTCGTCGTCGGAGTACTCGTCGTGTTTCGAGAGGTCGTAGTCAGAGCGGTAGGCGAAGCCGCCGAGTTCGATCCAGTCCCCGTCGACTTCGGCCTCGGCGTCCCAGCAGTCCGCGGCGTAGTGAGCCCGCTCGCCCGAGAGGTGCTGGCGGAACCGGAACCGGTCCATGTCGACGCCGATCCGCTCGTACCACTCCTTCGCGACGCCGAGGTAGTAGGCGATCCACGGCTTGGCGATGACGCCGTCCTCCACCATCTCGCCGATAGTGGCCTCGTAGGGATCGCCGTCGTCGGCTTCCTGCTCGGTCGCGGGGTAAAACGGCGCCGTCACGTCCGCGACGGGACCGAGGTCGGGTTCGTCTTCCTCCGGGTCGATGAACAGCTCCAGTTCGGCCTGGGTGAACTCCCGGACCCGCAGGAGCGACTTCCTGGGGGAGATCTCGTTGCGGTAGGCCCGACCGATCTGGGTGACGCCGAAGGGGAGCTGGTTCCGGGCGTACTCGGCCAGCTGGGGGAACTCGACGAAGATGCCCTGGGCGGTCTCGGGTCGCAGGTAGCCCGGCGAGGAGTCGCCGGGACCGATGTTCGTCGCGAACATCAGGTTGAAGTCCTCGACGGCCTGGCCGGCGAGGCCGGCGCCGCAGTTCGGGCAGACGAGTTCGTACTCGGCGATGAGCTCCTCGACCTCCTCGACGGGCAGGGCCTCGGCGTCCTCCAGGTCCGTGTTGTCCTCGACGACGTGGTCGGCGCGGTGGCTCTCGCCACACTCCGGGCACTCGACGAGCATGTCGTCGAAGCCGTCGAGGTGCCCGGAGGCCTCGAAGACGGCCTCGGGCATCACTGTCGGGGCGTCGACCTCCACGTTCCCCTCCCGGATGGTAAAGCGGTCGCGCCAGGTGTCCTCGATGGCCTGTTTCAGCGCGGCGCCCTGCGGGCCGAAGGTGTAGAAGCCCGAGACGCCGCCGTAGGCGCCAGCCGACTGGAGGAAGAAGCCCCGTCGCTTCGCAAGTTCGACGAGTGTCTGGCCGTCCGCGTCTCGCTCGCGTGTCGCACCCTCCGGCTGCTCCCGCTCGCCGTTCGACGACCCCTCGCTGCTCGCGGCTCCGCCGCTCGCTCCTTCGGCGTCGCTCCCTTCGGTCGACGACGCCCGCCGCTCGGCGTCGTCCGTCATAGGCCCTCCAGGAGGTCCATGTCGCGGACGATGCCGACGAGCTGGTCGCCCGAGACGAGCGGGATCTGCTCGATGTCGTCCTCGATCATGATCTGGGCCGCATCGCGTGCGGTGCGGCGCTCGCCGATGGTGACGAGATCCGCGGTCATGAGCTCCCGGACCGGCGTGCTGGGGATCTCGACGTTCCGCGTCGGCATGTACCGGCTCCCGACCGCCTTGATCGACTCCCACTTCCAGTCGTCGTCGTCCCCGGCCATCGAGTCACCCGTCTGGGCCTCTCCTTCGACGACGCGAGCGACGTCGATGATGTCGACCTCGGTGATCATCCCGCAGGTCTCCCCGTCGTCGTCCAGGACGACGCCGTAGGGGACGTCGGCGTGGAACAGCTCCTGCTCGGCGACGGGCAGGGGCGTCCCGGCGTAGACGCAGTTGACGTACCGCCGGGCGAGTTCGCCGACGTTCGTGTCGCCGTCGGCGTTGCCGGTCGCGATCGCGCGGATGACGTCGGTGACGGTGATGATCCCCTCGAGCTTCCCGTCGACGACGGGGACCCGGCGTGCTCCCTCGGCGGCCATCACGGCCGCGACGTGTTCGATGCTCGCGTCGGCGGTGACGGTTGGCGTCTCCTCGATGAGCAGCGCCAGCTGGTCCTCGTCGGGCTGTTCGATCAGCGACTCGCGGGAGACCAGCCCGCGGAACTGTTCGCCGTCGTCGGTCTGCTTGATGATCGGAACCGAAGAGAACTTGCGCTCCTGGAGGTACTCCAGCACGTCGGCGCGGGTGCCCGGGATCTCGACAGTCACGACCTCCGAGCGGGGCGTCATGGCGTCTGCGACGTTCATGTTGCGATTCACCGCCCCCACGTACAAAGTCCTAACCGTTCCCACCTTTTTCGTCGTCGGGTTGGCTCGCGCTGCTCGCGAACCACTCCTCGAAAAACGTGGACCAAAAAAGACCGGTCGTTCACTCGCTTCGCTCGTTCGCAACCGGGTGCTGCGCTGGTGCCGACCGCGCCGCCACTGCACCGTCACCGCACCGAAACCGCCACTGCAGACCGCACCGCGACCGGATCCGCGGCCCTATCAAGATAGTTCCCGAGCGCGCGTGAGCGACATTCTGGTTTGTTACCACTTCACACGACGGTACTGAAGCCCGTTGTGGGCATATATTACCGCAATATGCCGTTGAGTCAGTCGTTCGTCCGACGCAAAACTTACCCCCGTCCCGGGATTCCGGTATTCTTATATATGGGTGTTACACATTGTCATACATGGAGTCGAACACGGTAGCAAAGACCGAGGCGGCAACCGATGCAGACGTCATGGCTTCCGTCGAAGCCGGCCAGGAGGATACGCTCATCATCGCCGACGTAACGACGGACGGCGCCTATCTGACGCTCCCCCTCGACGACGCCGCCTCGCTACCGGCCTGGCGGTAGGTTCGTCTCTGAGCGATCGAATTTTTTCGACGACTGACCGGTACTGACGGGTAGATTCGGGTAGTCGCAGCGGCGCGATCGCGCTGCGAGACCGACGACTGGACGCGCCGACCGCCTACCGCCGTGGGCGTGGCGATGCCGGTTACCGTTCGCGTCCTCGGCGTCGTCCCGTTCGGGTATGGACTGGTCTCCGAAGCGCGGACGGATGGGGAGGCCGGGTCTGGTTCCGCTGGTAACGCGACGTGGCAGTCGCCATAGGTTGCCTCCCGGCGACCGCTCTGCTGTCGACGTCGCCGACCTGCCGCTCTCGCTACTGAACCGCACGACGGCAACCGGAGTGGGACGGGACACGAGGTACGTAGCGTCGCGATTTACAACCGTCCCAGTTAGGCTCCACCTATGCGACGAAAAGACAGGGCGACGCGGACCGGAGCACAGTGGAAACGATCACGTCGGGCGTTTCTGGCCGCCTGTGGCGTCGGTGCGACCGCCGGGATAGCCGGCTGTGGCGAGCTCGCCGGTACGGAGTTCGAGGCCGATCCGGTGATACTCCCCGACGGTGCCCAGACGGAACTCGGAATGACCGAGGTGGCGCGGGAGTCGCCGACGGTCGTCCGGACCATCGACTCGGTCGACCGCGAGGTCACCATCACGAACCGGATCGCCGTCTACGGACGTTCGCCACTGTCGGAGCCGACGCTCCTCGAAGCCGCCCTCGCTACCCTCTCCACGCCTGGATCCGGGTCTGCGACGCTGCGCGCTCCCGACGGCTCCGTACCCGGCGCTCAGCAGGCGGCGACACTCGGAGGCGGTGGTGGCGTCGGGGCGCTCTCCGACCAGACGGGGACTCGGCGGTCGATACCGGCGCTTGGCAACGCCGCCGACTTCGGACTCGACCGGCTCGCGGTGGGAAGCGATGCGTCGGTCTTCGCGGACCCGTCGAAGGCGACCCTCCTGATCCCGGAGCAGGCGTTCGGCGAATCGACGGTCCCCGCGGCCCTGACTCTCGCGATGTTCGACGGGAGCGCGATTGACGCCGACGAGGTGACCGTCCAGGCGAGCGGGTTCGAGGTTCCCGGTCCGGCGTGGTTCCCGGACTCGAAGTGGTATCCGGGGTCGAAGTGGGACTCGGGGTCGCCGTGGTATCCTGGGTCGCAGCGGGCGCCCGAGGACCCGAGGGACCTCCGCGTCGTGGTGTTGCACGGCGAGTCGAAGGCGTTCTCCCAGGCGAACGCGTTTGGCCGGTCTGAATCGGAGTCACCCGGCGAGCGGATCGAGTCGGGTGACACGTTCGACTCAACCGATCCGAACACCGTCTACGTCGTCCCCGGAGACGTCGCGACGGGGAGCGACCGATTGGACGCGGCGGACACGACGACTTTTCCGGCGCCGATGGGCGGGCAGTCGTACGGATTCGCCACCCTCGCGACGCCGAACGCGTCGCTCGCCGGCCAGTCCGGCAATCCACTGACGGAGATGCCCTTCGGGGAGCTCCTCCGTCACGACGCCGCCCGCGAGATGCTCCGAACCGCCGGGGCCACGGACGCCGGATCCGTGGAGTGGATCGCCGGACCGACGGCGGTGGATCTCGAATCGGAGTCGCAGGGCGGTTCCGAGAGCCCGCCGGAACCGATCTCGAACTGGGCCGACGGCCACTCGATCCTGGGCCAGTCGGCCGAGACCGCGACGTTCGTCGGTGTCGTCTCTGGCGAGGCCCATCCCTGGGTCACTGTCGTCAATCTCGCCCGCGTGTCGCCGGACGACGTGGTCATCGCTGCGGGAATCCAGCGCGTCCCCCTGTTCGACACCGGGAACAACCCGTTTCTCACCGGGAACAATCCATTTCTCACTGGCAACAATCCGTTTCTCACCGGCAACAACCCATTTCTCACCGGGAACAACCCGTTTCTCGCTTGGCTCGGGGGCGGCGTCGGCATGAGCAGCAGGACGACCGGTGGGCTCGAAGTCAGGTCGTGATCCCCGCGTCCTCGCATACGGTGTCGCCCTGCCGGAGGAGGGCTATTCGAGGGCGCCCCTCGCCGGCGGTACGCCGGTTCACGCCCGTCGATGGTCTGAACCGACGTACTGCAGCGACGTCGAATCCGCTGCTGGATGTGCTACCGTGATTGAGACCGATAATTGGCCAAATTATTTCACCACTCGCGCAATCCTCAATACGAGCGATCACTATGGACGGAACGATCGGGACGAAACTGACACACACGCCGAGGTCGAACCATGGTAGTCACCACTAGGGGCTGGCTCTTCGTCGCGCTGTTGGTCGCCTGCACGGGTATCATGTCAGCGCTCGCGGGCTACGCCTCCCGGCATCGGCGCGAACCGGGTGCCGTGCCGTTCGCCCTCCTGATGGTCTCGCTGTCGATCTGGTCGGGTGGGTACGCCATCGCCCTGTTGACGCCTCAGCCCGCCTGGCGGCTGTTCTGGGAGGACGTCCAGTGGATCGGGACGACGCTGCACCTCTGGCTGTTCCTCTTCGCGCTGGCCTACACCGGCCACGACCAGTACGTGACGCGCCGGAGCGTCGCGCTGCTGGGGGTCTTTCCGACTCTCTCCGTCCTCGCGTTCTGGACGAATCCGTGGCACCGTCTGATGTGGACCGAGGTCCGGGTCCTCGACGTCGACGGCCTCGCGCTCGTCGAGTTCACCTACGGTCCGGGCTTCTGGGTCCACACGCTCTACACGTACGTGCTGATAGCCGTGGCCGTCGCCCTGCTCGTCCGACTCGTCTTCGTCTCCGATTACCTGTACACCGACCAGTCCGTCCTCCTCTTGCTCGGGATCGCGACGCCGTTCGTCGCGAACGTCCTCGACATCGTGTTCCTCGAACCCGGCCAGACGATCGACCTGACGCCCTACGCCTTCACCGTCACCGGCCTCGCGTTCGGCTACGCCCTGTTTCGCCGCCAGCTGTTCGACCTCGTGCCCGCGACGCGCCAGCTCGGTCGCAACGCCGCGATCTCACAGCTCGACGCCGGCGTCGTCATCGTCGACAACGCCCACCGAATCGTCTACAGTAACGCCGTTGCCGGCGAGATACTGGGCTACGACCCGGGGGCGGCGCTGGGCAAACCGGCCCGGTCGTTCGTCGACGAGTCGCGGATCGACTTCGGCGCCGAGGACGCCCTGGCGGAGATCGAACTCGAAGACAGCGTCTACGAGGTCCGCATATCGCCGATCGTCGACCGCCACGACCGCCAGATCGGGAACACGCTCGTCTACTACGACGTGACCGCCCGGTTCGAGCGCGAGCGCGAGCTGGCCGCCCACCGCGACGAACTCGCCACGCTCAACGACCTGAACGCCGTCATTCGAGGCGTGAATCAGGCGCTCGTCTCGGCCCCCTCCCGCGAGCGGATCGAGCGCACCGTCTCCGACCGCGTGGTGGAGTCCGACCTCTACCGGACGGCCTGTATCGCGGACGTCGCGACCTGGACCGGCGACGCCGACAGATGGACTGTCGCCGGCGACCACACCGGCCCCGCCCCACCAGCGCTCGACGACGCCCTCGACGGCGACGTCCTGGGCCGCGTGTCCCGGGCAGAAGACGAAGGCGCCGTCCCCACGGCCGAGACCGACGACGGTACCTGGGTCGTCGTCCCGGTCGGCTACGGCCGCACGGTGTACGGCGTGCTCGGGCTGGACACCGAGCGCGCTGACGTGAGCGACCGGGAACGCGCCGTCCTCGGAGAACTCGGGGAGAGCATCGGCCACGCCATCAACGCAGTCGAGACCCGACGCCTGCTGTCGGCGGAGTCCATCATCGAACTCGAACTCGAACACCCTGCCGAGTCGGACCCCCTCGCCGCGACTGCGGCCGCCACCGGCGCCGACCTCACCGTCTCCGGATTCGTCCCTGCAACCGCCGAGGACCACCTCGCGTACGTGCACGTCACGGGCGCGCCCGGTGCGATGGTGTCGGCGGCGCTCGACTCTCGCGTTCCCGGGTCGGTCCGGACCATTCGCGACGGCGAGACCGACGGGCTCGTGGAGTGGTCCGTGGCGGGGGAGTCGCTCCTCGGTACCCTCCTGGAGTTCGGCAGCGCGGTCCAGGCCGCCCGGACGGACGACGACCGGGCCACCTACGAGGTCGAGGTTCCCGCCGACGCGAACGTTCGGGCCCTGACCGACCACCTCGACCGGCAGTACCCCGACGCCGTCGTCGTCGCCAAGCGAGAGCGCACCGGCCCGCTGGAGGAACCCGCCGGCATCCGGGACGCGGGACTGGCCGGTCTCACCGACCGCCAGCGGGAGGTCATCGAGGCCGCGTACCGCGCCGGCTACTTCAACTGGCCCCGGGATTCGACGGCCGAAGACGTCGCCGACTCGCTCGACATCACTGCCCCGACGCTACACGCCCACCTCCGCAAGGCCGAGGGATCGCTGTTGACTGACCTCTTCGACCGGGCCGACGTCGAGTGAGTCGGTCCATCCCATCGGTTACCACTCCGCTGTGGGGCGCTGCCAGCGGAGCGACGGCCGTCGCCAGGCACACGTCGCGTTCCTTCCCGGGAGTTCTCCGTTCGAGCAAACGCGGTCGCTCTGCGACCGCTCCGCTCCCGCTCGTATTGTCGAGGCTCCTCGCTCCGCTCGGCGCCTCGCTGCTCACGGGTCGTTCCTCCCCGTTCGCCCTTCGGAGGTTCCTCACTCCGTTCGGCCCCAGCCGGCTCGCGTGTCGCTCACTGCGTTCGCTCCCGCTCGCCCGTTCGCCGGGCCTTCGCTGCGCTCAGCCCCGGCCGAAAAACAAGCGTTATCCCTTCCCCCACAGATTCCACGCACATGAACGTACTCGTTACCGATCCGATCGCTGACGCGGGTCTGGACCGCCTGCGGGAGGCGGGCCACGACGTCGAGACTGCCTACGACGTGGAAGGAGAGGCACTGCTGGACGCAGTCGCCGACGCCAACGCGCTGATCGTCCGTTCGGGCACCGAAGTCACCGAGGAAGTCCTGGCCGCCGCGCCGGACCTCGTCATCGTCGGCCGGGCCGGCATCGGCGTCGACAACATCGACATCGACGCCGCCACCGACCACGGCGTCATCGTCGCCAACGCGCCGGAGGGCAACGTTCGCGCCGCCGCCGAACACTCCGTCGCGATGGCCTTCGCCACCGCCCGCTCTATCCCGCAGGCCCACGACCGCCTGAAGGACGGCGAGTGGGCCAAGGGCGACTACCTCGGCACCGAGGTCAACAACAAGACGCTCGGCGTCGTCGGCTTCGGCCGCGTCGGCCAGGAAGTCGCCAAGCGCCTCGGTAATCTGGGGATGGACGTCGTCACGTTCGACCCCTACATCAGCGAGGAGCGCGCCGAGCAGTTCAACGCCGAACTCGTCGAGGACCTCGACGACTGTCTCGCCGCCGCCGACTTCCTCACCATCCACACGCCGCTCACGCCCGAAACGGAGGACATGATCGGCGAGGCGGAACTCGCCCAGCTGGAGGGCGGCTACGTCGTCAACTGCGCCCGCGGCGGTATCATCGACGAGCCTGCCCTCGCCGAGGCCGTCGAGGACGGCGTCCTCAAGGGCGCCGCCATCGACGTCTTCGCGGAGGAGCCCCTCCCCGCGGACAGCCCGCTGCTGGACGTCGACGACATCATCGTGACGCCCCACCTCGGCGCCTCGACGGAGGCCGCCCAGGTGGGCGTCGCCACCTCCACGGCCGACCAGATTCTGGCCGCCTTCGAGGACGAACCGGTCGTCAACGCACTCAACGCGCCCTCCGTCGACGAGGCCGTCTTCGGCCGCATCCGGCCCTACATCGGCCTGACGGAGACCGCCGGCAAGGTCGCCGTCCAGCTGTTCGACGGCCGCGTCGAGAACGTCAACGTCACCTACGCCGGCGACATCGCCGAGGAAGACGTCGAACTCGTCACCGCCAGCGCGCTCAAGGGCGTCCTCGAACCCCTCGTCGGCAGCGTCAACGGCGTCAACGCCCAGGGCATCGCCGAGAACCGCGGCATCGAGGTCACCGAGACCAAGACCAACCAGGCCGAGGACTTCCAGAGCCTCATCACCGTCGAAGTCGGCGACGGCGAGGAGAGCGTCAAGGTCAGCGGCACCCAGTTCGCCGGCGACGACGAGCGCATCGTCCGCATCGACGGCTACCGCGTCGACGCCATCCCCCACGGTCACATGCTCGTCGCCCGCAACGAGGACGCCCCCGGCGTCATCGGCTTCATCGGAACGGTGCTGGGCGAGGGCGGCATCAACATCGCGGGGATGTTCAACGGCCGCGGCACCATCGGTGGTGAAGCGCTTTCGGTGTACAACCTCGACGAGGAGCCCACCGACGAGGTGCTCGCCCGACTCAACGACGACGAGCGCATCATCGAGACGAAGCACATCTCGCTCAACGGCGCCTGAAAGAGCGGTTATATAAGCTGGATCACGATCTCGAAACTAAGGCTCAAACTGTTTCGTTGACTCGCTCCCCCGTTAAGTCCCTGAATAGCTACAATTCCAGGTGGTCTGTTGACAGATCCTCGGAATAAGGATAAAGTCCTTCAAAGAAAATGAAGGGTTATGCAATTGAGTCTATTCCTAGAATGGCTCACGACCTATCTCCCAATACTATCGCTTCTGCTCATCGGCTTTTTCGTTGAACAGCACTATATAAGTCGTCTAACCGTGTTTTCCAACTCTATCGCATTATTTTCGTTTCTTCTAACACTCCCACAGACACATATCGTCGTTATCGTATACGCAGTATTGGGACTACTGATGGGAACGGTAGGGTTCGGATTCTACATTTTATCAGAAGAACTGTGTGTTGAATACTACGAGATAGCGTTCTTCACGTTTTCATCGGGGACTGTTGGTTTAGCAATGGTACTTTTTTACTTATTCAGAGCACACTGGGTTTGGCTTCTTGTGGCTATTGCCGGTGGTATTTTGGTGAACTCGAAAGTCCTATTGGTGCTAAAAGATAGAACGGTTCCCCTCGATACCTTTCCATTACCAGTTGAGGTGGTAAACCTCCTTTCCAGGACCAAGCGATCTTTCCAGGGTCCGTTTTGATCGGATGCTCTTGCTTCCACCGACTCTAGGGTAGCAATCGAATCGCTCCGCTCTTACTTTACGAGAATTTTTGTCCGGCTTCTCAAAACTGGAAACCCTCAACAACAGTACTGGGAAGACATCCGCCGATTTCGCCACGGGCTTCTTCGGCCTCGTCACTGGACAGTGGTTCGCTCACTACGCCCGGTGACGAGAGTTGGATCTTCCGGTAAAATCGTTCGACGGCCAGTCAGAAGAGTCGCTCCAGCAAGCTCATCGATTTCTGTTCCGTCTGTCGCTCGGCGTCCAGCAACTGCTCGTAGTGGTCGACGACCTGGTCTCTCCGCTGGCGTTCGCGGACGAGTTCCCGCTCCAGTTCCTCGATGTAGTTACAGAGGATCTCCCGTTCGACGTCGAACTGTGTCCGGGTGTTGGTGTTGCGTTCGTCGGTGGCGATGCCTGGGATGGTGGCTGATTCGGCCGAGACCCCGCTCTCGGCGGTCGAAGCGTTCGAGGACACGCTAGTGAGTACCACGGGCGGCTACAAAAAGCTGCGTCGGACGCTCGTCACATGGTGTGAAATCTCTGTTCTGTGTGGCGATTTTCGGGGGTGTCTGTGGAAAGCCTTCGGCTAGCTCTGGTACAGTCGCCAGTACGACTGCGAACACCTCGAAAGCCCTCGGCCCGCTCGCCTCGCGCGGCTCGCTGCGCCCTTCGTTCGCTCCGCTCACTCCAGTGCTTGCGTCGCCGTGCGTCGTCGAGCGTGCCTCGCCCTTTCATTCTGCTCTGTAGGATCGGTCTGTCGGTGCGTGATTTTCACGAGTATCTAACGCTGCG
>JAOPKE010000013.1 GCA_025517465.1 Halobacteria archaeon HArc-gm2 | reverse complement strand
GACCATCAGCGCAGCCAGGAACAGGCTACGAAGTTTGTCGTTTGTCGTTGTCATAATATGTCGGGTTCGCTAGATTTCAGTTCACTCAATGTGACACCCTCCAGCGAGGGGTGGGTAGGGGTACGATAAACAAGTGAGTAAACAATGGTAAATACTTTCTGGATAATTAGCATCATAAGTGAAGAATTGATAAGGTGTAGCTAACGTAATTTACATCGCATTTAAGAACAGTTTGCAAACCAAAACTTAGATACTGTTTGGTTAGTACTGATTATCTGGCAACGGACTTCCGTGGCCGTAAACTTGGGTAGGGAACCTGTCTCCTTTTCCGGGAGCGGGCCAAGTTTTCCTTTGATAATTGATCTAATGAGCCGTGATCTCGGTCTCTCATTGAATTTGAGACAGTCTTTTTACCAGATCTGACCTTCTAAAAGTTGTTTATAGAATTATACTTACCGCAACTCAATATGCAACAAGGAAGTGACTGCGCCGACGATCACACCTGGCCGGAGCAGCTCAAGCGCCAGGATCCCAGTCCCTGTGGGGATACTGGCAATGAGACCCCAGCGCCGACGGCCTTGAATCTCGGAGCGGCCCGTTGCCGCGACGAGCCCTATAGAGAGCGCTGCCCAGACAATCACGACAGCGATTTTTTGCCACTGGATCCCCTCCGTCGGATCCTCCCAGTTGCCGCCGGAGAACTCGCCGCCGCCCGTGCTCTCGCCGTCTGTGGAGCCGTCCACCTGGCGGATCACAAGCGACCCCTCGCTATCGTCGTCCAGAAGCGTCACGGACGAGCTCCCCGCGTCCTGCTTGTCCATGTACCGCTCTCGAGGGAGCGAGTACAGGCTGTATTTCTCCCCGGAGACGACGCTATACCAAGTGAACGCCACCTCGGAGCCGCTCCCGACTTTGCCGGGCGTCACGTCGATCGTGGGTTGGTCCGGGTCAGCGACCTGGATCCCCACGTCGCCGCTCGTGGGACTGACCTCGAGCGGGATCGTCGTCACGCGGACGTCGCCACCTGTCTGGGGTTCGGAAGATAGAGGTCCTGCTGGCCGTCCGCGTTCACAACCACGCTCTCGTCCGGATTCTCCCAGCTCTCCGTGTGCGTGTAGTGGACCTGGTTCCCCAGCCGTGTCCCGCCGATCTCCAGGTGGAACCCGGCGCTTTTGAAGTCCACGCGGAAACCCGTGTCCAGTCCGTCGTCCTCCGGCGTAGTCGGGTCTACGACGGTGATCTCCCCGTTGACAGCCTGTACCTTGTAGCCCGCTGTTCGAATGGCGATCGTGTCGCCGGCCTCCACGCCAGCGGTGGCGTCGCCGTCGTCCAGCTGGACGACGAGCCGCGTCCCGTTCTGAAGCTCCCAGTCCTGGCTAGGAACGGACACCCAGCTCCCGCCGTTGACCGACTGTTCGACGTACTCGAGGTTATAGACCTCCTGGCTGAATGGGATCCGGAGCTCCGCGTTCTGCTGGTCCCCTCGGAACGTGTGGGAGACGTTGTATGACTCCTCCCAGCCCGTGGAGATATATTGTGTGTCGATCTGCTCCTCCGCGGAGTGAGAATAATTCAGGTCCACGGACGGATCTGGGGCGTCGCTCGAGAGCGTCCCGTCTCCCACCCGGACCGTGACGTTATTCGATCCGTCCTGGATCCAGCCCGTATCTGTGGAGAGCGAGGCTGTCTGTTCTGGCGAGAGTTCGCCCGTATACTCGATTTTGTTTCCGTTGACGTATACCACTGGGTCCCGCGTGACAGTGTGCTCCGTATACGTTACCTCCGCGTCCACGGTCCCGCTCGTCAGTGACACCTGGGCCGGACCACTCCCGACAGCCAGCTCACCCACCTGTGCGCTCGTCGTCTCGCCGTCCACGAGGACGGCCGTATAGCTTACGTCCGCCGTTCCGTCGCCATCCACGTCTATTGACAGATCTTCACTCCCCGAACGCTCCTGCATCTTCAGAGAGTAATCTATCGACCCGCCACCGGACCCAGACCACTCTAACGACGACGAGGACGTTTTCACATCTAGACGTTTCGTGGCTGTTTCCCCGTCTGCCATGTCACCGAACGAAACAGAATTGCCGTTATTATCTGCCACGGAGAGGCCGTTTACCTCCGCGTTGCTCCCGATTTCAACATCCGGGTACTGCTCCATATCGCGGTCTATTTGGGAGGAATATCAGACCGACGACGCGCTGTCATCGAGATCGACCTTCAGCGAGTCATACGTTCCATCGCCATCGCTCTATTCGGTGATAAACTCAATTGTGTACGCTTGCCCCTTACTCACCGAGGGCGGATCGTCCACGGTGATAGTCTGTGTGCCCGCCGACCAACTCGGGTCCCATTTTGCGATCGACGTCCCTTCACCAAACGTGTCGTCTGGGCTTTCTTGACCGATACGAACGTCAACAAGCGCCCCGTAATCCGAGCCGACCACTTCGGCAATATCGAGCGTAATCGTCTCTATTTTCCCATCGTAATTGGGAACGACCTTCATCTCAGTTATGAACGCGGTATCATATTGGTCGTCACCGAACGCCGGCAATGAGAGGTCTGTGGTACCGTCGCCCTCGTCGGTTACGGGATTGTACGATTCAGTTGGGGCGTTTGCGGTCACTCCCAAAACGGGATCGCCTCCGTCTGAGTGTTGCGGTTCCAGGTTTCCGTCTGCGCTCAGGGATTGCGACGACGACAGCGAAGCGCCCGAAGCCGTGTAGTTATCCGACCGTGTGAACCCCGAGCCGGTGAGCGTCGCCTCTGCTCCTGTCGCCGGGTCCGTCCCGGCAACGTCCAGCGCCATGGTGTCTCCGTCTGAGAGGCTCGCCCTGGGTGGTGACGCCCGTTTCCACGTCGGTGATGACCCACCAGTCGCCCTCGCGTCACATTCGGATCTCGTCCTCGCGGTCGAGGTCGTCGACGTCGCGCGTGGAACTCGTGATATATCTCACGCTATTGCGGACGCTGGAATAAGCGTTCGGAGCTCACCCTCGGCCGTGGTCCCCTGGAACAGTGGGCGGTCCGAGCGACGACTCGGCTTCCGCCTATCGCTCCGTTTGCCACTCCATCGGCGTCGATATCCACATCCTCGGAGGCTTCACGTCCCTCCGTTCTTGTGACACCACACCGTCGAGGGAGCACACCCGCGATCGATTAAGAACTGACGTCGTCAGCAACCCCAAGAAGCGACACTCACCGGCGATCAGTCCTCGGCCAGCGTCCGAGCCGCTGGGTCTGGCGCGGGGGCAGGCGGCTCGTGCGTCCCGAAGTCGGGATGGGTCTCTTCCATCCAGACGTACACGACCGCGCCAGAGACGAACATCAGGACGGCGGTCACATAGAAGGCGGCCTCGGCGTTCACGAACTCCATCGAGAGCCCGATCAGGACCGCGCCGACCGCGTAGCCGGAGTCGCGCCACATCCGGTAGACGCCCATGCCGGCCGACCGCCACGTCGGGTGGGCCGCGTCGCTGGGAACCGTCATCAGGTTCGGGTACAGCAACGCCATCCCCAGGCCGGCGACGGCAGCCAGGACGGCCCATGGGAGGTACCCATCGACCAACACCATCCCGAGGACGCCGCCGCCCGCGAGGAACATCCCCGCGACCACGGGCGGCCGGCGACCGATGCGGTCGGCGAGCCCACCGGTCGCGATCTGGAGGAAGTACATCGCGCTGTGGACGCCGACGACGACGCCGACCGCTGCGATGCCCAGGCCCTGGCTCGTGAGGTACAGCGGCACGGCGATCCAGAACAGCGTGTCCACGAAGTTCTCTATGTGACCGGCCTGCGCCGCGGCGAACAGCGTCCTGTCGCCGTAGGTCGCCCGCTTGAGCACCTCGTCGAACGGGAGGTTCGCGTCGTGGTCGTCGTCGTCGCCCTCGGCCTGCGCGTACTGCACCGTCTCCCTGATGAGGAAGACGGAGACGAGGAACGCCAGCACGACGACCGCGGCGAGGAAGTAGAACGGTTCGGGCCGGAGACTCGTCTGGCCGGCGATGAGGCCGGTGATCCAGGCACCGACGGCGACGCCGCTGTACCCGAACGCCTCGTCGATGCCGACTGCGAGGCCGCGCTGGTCCGGACCCGCCAGATCGATCTTGGCGTTGATCGCCATGCTCCAGGTCAGCGCCTGGTTGATCCCGAGCAGGACGTTCCCGACGGTGATCCAGCCCCAGCTGGGGGCGAAGACGAGGACGAGCGGGAGCGGGAGTGCGGTCGCCCACCCGAGGACGAGGACGGGCTTGCGGCCGTACTCCTCGCCCCACTTCCCGGCGTAGAGGTTGAGGATCGACTTGACGACGCCGAACGAGACGACGAACGAGCCGATGACGAACAATGACTCGACGCCGAGGACGTCCCGGCCCAGGACGGGGACGACGGCGCGTTCGGACCCAATAGTCAGCCCGGTCGCGAACACGAGCAGGACGTGCAGCGAGAACTGTCCGAGGTGCTCGCGGATTCCCTGTCTGAGTTCGGTGGCCGTACTCATGGGTTACTCCGCGGCACAGTTGTTCGGCCCCAGTTCCAGTTCGGCCAGTTCGTCGGCGGGCACCGACTCCTGCCCGACGTTCGTTCGCTTAACGCGCTCGAAGTTCGGCGGGTGGTCCGGGACGTCAGCGGCGAGCGCCTCGACGAAGTCCTCGCGGTCGCGTCCGAGGTCGGCGTTCCGTTCCCTGACGTCACCGAGCGTCGCCGTCACCGGCGGTTCGGGTGAACCGGGGTCGTGAGCCGGAAGGACGAGCGCGTCGTCCGGCCGGGCCAGCAGGCGCTGGAGACTCTCGTACAGTGTCGCGGCGTTCTGCTCGATATCTGAGTCCTCGATCCCGGCTTCGACGCCGAGTTCGACGCGACCCACGCTGTCGTGGAAGAGCGTGTCGCCCGTCAGTAGCGCTGCACCGCCGACGTCGAACGAGACGCTCCCCTCGCTGTGCCCGGGGGTGTGAATGACCTCGATGTCGAGACTGCCGACCGTGACGGTCTGTCCGTCCTCGATCGGCGTCGCGTCGATGGCGAGTGCATCCTTCGGGTGGAGATAGTAGGGGACGTCGTGCCGGGCGGCGAGTTCTGCCGCGCCCGAGACGTGGTCGGCGTGAGCGTGCGTGTCGAAGACGCCGACGAGTTCGGCGTCGTACTCGTCGAGGACCGCCTCGTACTCGTCGAGGTAGTGCGACGGGTCGAAGACGGCGGCCTCGCCGTCGGAGACGAGGACGTGCGAGAGGCAGCCCTTCCCCGGTCGTGCGACCTGAACGAGCGCGCCATCGATATCGGCGGACACCTCTGCATGCCGGTGGACGCGACTCCAGCCATTCATCCCGTCCGTGAGCGTCAGTGCGTCGTAGCCCATCTCCCGGAGGACGTCAGTCGCGGTCTGGGAGACGACGCCCGCGGCGCAGACGGTGACGATCTGGCCGTCGTCGGGGAGCTCTGCGAGGGCGTCCTTCGCCGACTCGGGGTCGGCGGTCAGTTCGTCGTAGACGTCGACGTTGCGACTGCCCGGAACGTGCCACTCCTCGAACGCCTGTTCGTGGCGAATATCGAGGACGACGAGGCCGTCGCCGTCGGTCCGCAAGCGGTCACCGAGTCGGTCTGGGGAGATTGCTGGCATCAGTGGTTCCTCGTAGACGAAGAAGCTGCATATAGCTCGTGCCGGACATGACCGGCACCCTTAATTATATCAGGACCGTCCGATCACGTATGAGCCTCTACGAGGCCTCGTTCCGGGTCAAACACGAGTGTCCGTACCGAGAAATCTCGGAACGCCACCCGGACCTCACGATCCGCGAGTGGTACCTGAGCGACTGCCAGGTGATCGAACTCTCCTCCTCGGCGTCCCCGACGGACGAGCTCCGCGACGAGATCGACCAGCTTGGAACCATCCTCCACGAATCGGTCGACGAGTCCGGCCTCCACGTCGTCACGCAGTCCTGTCTCTGTTCGCTCGAGGGTTCCATCATCGAACGGTTCGAGGAGTACAACTGCCTCTATCAGCCGCCGACGATCCACCGCCAGGGGTGGGAACACTACACGGTTATCGCGTTCGACGAGACCGACGTACAGGCCCTCTTGCGGGACCTCGAGGCCGACCGGGACGTCGAGGTGCTCTCGAAGACGACCATCACGGAACAGCAGATTCCCCACAGCATGCTGGCCCCGGTCGACCAGTTGTTCGAAACGGTGACCGACCGACAGCTGGCGGCCCTCAGGCTGGCGCTCGAGAGCGGCTACTACGAGCAACCGCGGAAGACGTCGCTCCGGGACCTGGCCGACCAGACGGCCGTCGCCCGCTCGACGTACGAAGAACACCTCCGGAAGGCGGAGAACAAGCTCCTCACGAACGCCGGCCAGTTCCTGCGGCTGGTGACCGCGGCGTCGTCGGCCGACCCACTGCAGGTCGAGAAGACGCGTCAGTCCGAACAGGCCGCCGACTGAACGGAGCCTGCTCCCGACAGTGAGCGAGAACGTTGCGTCGCTCCGGCCTATCTGGAGCGGGCGTCACTGCGTTTCTTCGGACATCGGACCGGTCATTCGACGGTCGCTCGCGACTCCCAACCGACGCTGTCGGCGTCACGCTGACCGGCTGCGAGGGCGAGCTGCCGCCTGGTCGACCGGGTCAACGGTTGGGGGACTCACCCAGCAAAATCGTTCAGGGTATCGACCGTCGCGTACCGACGCTGTCGTTCCGGGGTAAGTGTATTGCCAGCGGAAATGGTTGCGTGCAATATCTATAGTACTGGAATTTATTATACTGAAGTCCGATATGAAATCCAGGACGGCTGGTGGCGTGCCCGTCCTGGGGGGTCACGTCCGGGAGCCCGGGGCGCTGGACGGGTGCCGCGGGCAGCCCGGTGAGTGAGCGATGGCAGTGCGGCGGACGAGAATCTGCGTCCCGAATCGGCGGGACACACTCACGAGAGCAATCTATGACAGAAGAACGTAAATCGAACGAGACGGATCGAACGGGGGCTCTGGGACGGCGACGGTTTCTCCAGGCGACTGGTGGCCTCGTCGCAGCGGGCGCCCTCGGAACGAACGTGGCATCGGCACAGGAGGCGAGCGAACCGAGCAGGTGGTCGGACCCGGCGACCTGGGACGGCTCGCTCCCCGAAGCAGGGGACCAGGTGACCATCGAGGAGGACGATCACGTCGTGCTCGACACCAGCCCGCCGCCGCTGGACGGCGTCCTCGTCAACGGCACCCTCGAGTTCGCCGACGACTCGATCGTCAGCGGCGACAACAGCGGGAGTGGCGGCAGCAGCGACAGTGACGACGGCAGTGACGGCAGTACCGGCAGCGGCAGCGACAACGACGGTACCGATACCAGCGGAAGCGACGATTCCAGCGACGCGGCGTCGTGCCCGGCCCCCTGGGACTCGGGAACGGTCTACAGGCAGGGCGACAGGGCCACCTACGACGGGACGCGCTGGGAGGCCCAGTGGTGGACCGAAGGCGACGAACCGGGTGCCCGTGAGTGGGGTCCCTGGGAGGAACTCGGCCCGTGTGAGGGCACCGCCGACGGCGACGGGAGTGACGGCACGAACCAACTGGTGCTCGAAGAGAGCGGTGACAGTTCCGGACGGTTCGACGGAGAGGGGACCGCCTGTGCGCCCCGGTGGCAGCCCGTCGACTCCCACGACGCCGCCTACACGTCCGGAGACGTCGTCTCCCACGACGGCGCGAACTGGGAGGCCCAGTGGTACACGCAGGACGACGAACCCGGCGAGGCCGACGTCTGGGAGCAGACGGAGGCCTGTTCCATCGTCGCGGGGGCGGACGGCGAGGACGGCGGCGACGACGTCGACCTGGAACTCACGACGACGTGGCTGCTCGCCGAGGGGTCGAACTCGCTGATCCGCATCGGGTCGGAGGACGACCCGTACGAACACGAGGCCCGGATCACGCTCGTGGGCCTCGGTCACGAGAACGTCAGGGGCGAGGGCGACATGGCCATCGGGACGAAGTTCCTCGGCACCTGGGACGGCGGGTCGATCGAGATCCACGGCGCCAGTCGGGAGAAGACCGACTGGACGCAACTCGACGCCTCCGCCGACGCCGGTGCGGAGACCATCACGCTCGCCGACGCGGTCGACTGGGAGGCGGGCGACCAGATCGCCATCGCCCCCAGCGGGTCGGACCCCTGGCAGGCCGAACGGCGAGCGGTCGAATCCGTCAGCGGGAACCAGGTGACGCTGGACGAACCGCTCGAACACGACCACTACGGCGCGGTCGAGACCCACGCCGGCACGGAACTCGACATGCGGGCCGAGGTCGGCCTGCTCACTCGCAACGTCGAACTCCGTGGCGACGAACTCAGCTATCGCGACCGGAACCAGGGCGTCGACTCGGAGTACGCCCCCGGGTTCGGCGGCCACGGAATCTTCGCCGACCCCGGCCAGGTCCGGATCGAGGGGCTCGAAGCGTTCCGCATGGGCCAGACCGGCATCCAGGCCAGGTACCCGCTGCACTTCCACCACGGCCACGACCAGGACGGCTCCTACGTCAGGCACAACAGCGTCTGGCACAGCTTCCAGCGCGGGATCAACGCCCACGGCACTGGCAACGTCCTGATCGAAGGCAACGTCGTCTTCGACACGATCGACCACTCCTACATCGTCGAGGAGGGACTCCCGGAAGAGGAGGGCAACGTCTTCCGGGAGAACCTGGCGATCCTCACGAAGAACGTCAGGGAGTCCGACCGGGCCTTCGGGGGCTACCTTGAGAATCCGGGCGACGTCCGCCGGCGACCGAAGCAACAGAACAGCTATCGACCGGCCGCGTTCTGGATCTCCAATCCGAGCAACGAGCTCGTCGGGAACCACGCTGCGGGTGGCTACGGCGCGATGGGCTTCTTCTACGACGGCCACGACGAATCGGACGTGGGGCTCGACGCCAGCGAGTTCGAGATCACCTTCGAGGACAACCTCGCCCACTCCTACTCGGTTCGCCCGCAGAAACAGCTGGACGGCTACACCGGTGACGTCTCCGAGGACGCCCTCCTTCGCTCGTGGCGGATGTCGCACTACCAGCACATCTGCCAGGGGATCGGGCTGATGATGCAACTCGAACCGATGGAGATCGACCCCGACGAGATCCCCAAGAATCGGGAGGACCTGCTCACCGGCTTCACCGCCTACAAGTGCGAGCACTCGGGTGTCTGGACGGAGTTCCAGACCTCCATCCTCGCGGACAGCGTCGTCGCGGACTTCAACATCGGTCACTTCGCGATGGGTGGCTCCGAGACCAGGGACACCGTGTTCGTCGGCCGCGACGCGACCGGCAACGACGTGGCGCCGCCACCCACGCGCTTCAAGACCGGCGGCCCGAACCTCGAGGGGCCGGCGCTCCACGACGCCACCGACGGCGGCCAGTACGAGAAGCTGACGCCGACGACCTCGAACGTCGAGTACGTGGACGTCCGACTGGAGCACAACAGCCGCCTCACGCCGTCTGCGCGGACCACGGACGAGTAACGGCGTGACCGACACGGGAGGCTGCTAGGGACTCGGCCGGGCCTCGTTCTCCACCGGCCGGTTTCCGCGGCGAACGACTCCTTTTCCCTGCCCGGTCCCAACAATCGAACGACATGACTATCCAGGTCACCGTGGCAGACGTCCACCAGATAACGCCCGACGTCAAACAGTTCAGGCTCGTCGCCGACGACCACACCTTCGAGTTCCGGCCGGGCCAGCACACCCACATCCATTTCACCGACGACGACGGCGAGGAAGTCGAGCGCCCCTACACCGCCATCACGCGGCCGGGAACCAACCAGATCTGTCTGGCCATCAAGCGCTACGACGACGGGACCGCGTCGGTCTGGATGCACGACCGTTCGCCGGACGACGAGGTCGATATCGACCCCGTCGACGGGAACCTCTACGTCCGCGAGACGGACCGTGACGCCGTCTTCGTCGCGACGGGGACCGGCATCACGCCGATTTTCCCGATGGTCAAACAGTATGCCCGTGAGGGCGAGGGGCAGGCCCACCTCGTCTTCGGCGAGCGCGACCAGGACCACCTCATCTTCCGCGAGAGCGTCGATCAACTTCGTGCCGAGAACGAGAACTTCGCGGTCGACTACGTCCTCTCGCGGGCCGACGAGGACTGGCCGGGACGAACTGGCCACGTGCAGGACCACCTGCCCGACGCGCTGGACGCGGTCGACCTCGACGCGGCCGATTGCTACGTCTGTGGCGTCCCCCAGATGGTCGTCGAGACGGCGGAACTCCTGGAAGACGAGGGCGCCGACGAGGAGCGCATCTTCACCGAGGGGTGGGAGGCGGACGCGACGGAGGAGTGACCGAGAACGTGCGACGCGAAGCGTTCGAGACGGAAGGGGCCCCTGTATCCGACGGGAGCGGTACGACGCCGGCCCGGCCTGTCCAGGCGGGCACTGCCTACCGGTGATTCTCGTAGAACGCGACCGAGAACGCCGACCGGAACGGAATCATGACGACGTTGACGAGGAAGGCGTAGGCCACGAATCCGATCAGTACGAGCATCTCCGTCTCGGCGGGGCCCCCGGTCTGGGTCGCAGTCGCGCCCATCTCCGCGCCGGTGGTGCCGTCGCCCAGGAGGATTGCGACCACGACGAGCGCTATCGAGGGCACCCAGAGGAGGGCGCCGACGACCAGTTTGATGAGGCTGAAGCCCAGCGCCGGCACGAAGTTCGACCTGACGAGGCCGACGCTCCGGGAGAACCCATCGATGACGTCGACGTCGTCCACGACGTAGGCCACGGGATAGAACTGGATGAAGAAGGAGACGAGCAGGTAGAGGAGGCCGACGACCGCGATACCGGCCACCGCCACGACGCCGACGCTCCCCATGATCGCGTTGCTGGGGTCGCCGCCCCCGTTCATTGCCGCGGCCATGCCGAAGCCGACGGTGAAGACCACCACGACGAGGAAGACGACGATGAACGCGAGGTCCAGGACGAACCTGATCAGGTTCCCGACGAGCAGCCGGACGTAGCGGTCCTTGCCGACCTTCTTGAACGTCGCTAGCGAGGTTTGCTGTCTCCTCCCCTCGTAAGCCATCGCCAGTAGCCCGGCGATGACGAACGGAGTGATGAAGAACGTCACCATCTGGAGCAGCGTCGGAACGAACGGGATACCGAACGTCGACAGCGCGGTTTGCGGAAGTAGGATCGCCGCGTACAGCGCACCGGCCGCGAACAACAGCGGGTTTCGCTTCAGCACGCCGAGCGATTCGGTAAACGACTGGATGGTAGCCATACACTACCGGGTATATACGCCATTATATAGGCAACGGTTTCCCGTTATTTGATTGGGTCCCGGTGGGAGAAGAACGCGATCTGGACGCTCTCCGGCGGTTTCTGCTCCGAACGCATGTTACCGCTGGTCGAGGGCCTCGTTCGCCAGGTCGTCGGCGCCCTCGTTCCTGGAGCGCTTGACGTGGCGGATCTCGAAGTCGTCGAACTCCTCGACCAGGGTGCGGGCCTCCTTGTACAGGGGAATCAGGTTGTCGGCGCCGACGTTGTACTGGCCCCGTACCTGCCGGACGACGAGCTGGGAGTCGCCCTCGGCGATGACCTCGGTGTAGCCCTTCTCGAGAGCGCTCTCCAGGCCGCGGATCAGTGCGGTGTACTCGGCCTCGTTGTTGGTGGCTTCGCCGATGTACTCGTGACCCTCGACGCCGTCGCCGTCCGGGAGGACGCGGTAGCCGATACCGGCCGGGCCGGGGTTGCCGCGCGACGCGCCGTCGAACTCGACGATCGTGGTCATACGGGTACCCTATTTCGACGGCGTAAATATTTCACTGTATTCGCGCGACCGAGGCGGATTCGAACCGCCGCAATCGCCGGACTGGCGGGTCAGACCAGTGCGACCTGCACGTCGGCTGTCGGCAAACGGGGTGGGACGGAACCCCGTGAGAGCGCGAACCTCAAGGGTCGGCCGCGCGAACGACCGAACATGACAGCGCCGGACCTCTCGGGACGGACCGCACTCGTCACGGGCAGCGCGAAAGGCATCGGTCGGGAACTCCTGCTCGCTATCGCGGACTGCGGCGCGGACGTCGCGGTGAACTACCGCTCCAGTGCCGAGGCCGCCGCGGAGGTCGCCGACCGCGCTCGCGATCGAGGCGTCGAGGCGACGACAGTGCAGGGCGACGTCACTGACCCGGACAGCGTCGACGAGACGTTCGCCGCCGTCGAGGAGGAACTCGGGACGGTCGACGTGCTGGTCAACAACGTCGGTGCCTTCGCCCCCGAGCACTGGGCGGAGATCGATCTGGCGACCTGGAATCTCGTGCTGGACACGAACCTCACCGGGACCTACCTCTGCTCGAAGCGGGCACTCGACGGCATGCGCGACCAGGAGTGGGGACGCATCGTGAATATCGGCTACGCCTCTGCCGAGCAGAGCATGGTCAGCCCGAAGAACTTCCCGTACTTCGTCGCCAAGAAGGGGGTCCTGATGTTCACCCGGATGCTCGCCGGCGACACCGACGACGACGGCATCACCGTCAACGCCGTCTCGCCGTACGTCGTCGAGAACTCCGACGAGTTCCCCGCCGACCTCCCCCGCGACCGGCCGGCGAGTTTCGAAGACATCGCGGCCACCGTCCTGTTCTTCCTCGGCGAGGACGCGGCCTACGTCTCCGGCGAGAATATCGAGGTCGACGGTGGCTGGTTGCCCGAGAAGGTCTAGACCGGCGTCGACGCGATCAGAGAGACCCGGTACTCACTCGGCGTCGCGCTCGGCCCACGGCCCGACGCCGGCGACCGTTCCAAGCGCTCTGGCGGCGAGCAGCGGGACGACGACGGCGAGACAGCCCAGGCCGACCCACCGGGCCGGCGGTGGCTGAAGCGCGAGGGAGACGAGGTACAGCGTGCCCACTGGCACGAGCAGTTTCGCGAGCAGCGAGCGGTTCTCGTCGGTCATAGCAGCGGTACTGCAGCGACACGGAAAGGGGTACCCGTCGAGATCGTTCCAATTCCGATATGCATATCGAATGTAGAAAACGGTAAATGGACCCTGCCTGAAGGTCGGACCAGAATGTCCGAGGAGTCGACGGCGGTCGAGAACGCGTCGGCCGGTCTGGAACGGCAACTGGGGCTGCTGGACTGCGTCCTGCTGAGCGTCGGCGGGATGGTCGGGTCGGCCATCTTCGTCTTCCCCGGGACGACCGGGCGACTGACCGGCCCCTCGGCGATCGTCGCCTGGATGGGTGCGGGCGTCCTGATGACGACCATCGCGCTCTGCTACACCGAGCTGTCGCTGGCCTTTCCCCAGGCCGGGGGGCCAGCCGTCTTCCCTTACGAGACACTCGGGCCGTCCCGCGTCGTTCGCGCGTTCGCCAGCTACCTGGAGGGAGTGTCATACAGCGTCGGCTGGGCGTTCGGCATCACCGTCTCGGCGCTGGCCATCGCCGACTACGTCGGGATGATCGTCCCGGCGGCGAGCGGTCACGCGGTGCCCATCGCCGTCCTGGGAATCGCGCTGAGCTTCCTCGTGAACGCGCTCGGCGTGAGCGTCACCAGCCGCATCAATCTCGTGTTCGCCGCCCTGCTCCTGGCGATTCTCGTCGTCTTCGCCGCGCTGGGACTGGCCCGGGCCGACCCGGCGAACTACCGGCCGTTCGTCCTCGACGGTCCCGTCCAGTTCCTCGCCGCCGTTCAGGTGGCTATCACCGCCTACGGGGCCTGGACGGTCATCCCCGCCAGCGCCGAAGAGATCCGCGGGCCCACACGCACGATTCCGCGCGCTATCGTCGCGTCGCTGGCAGTCTCGACCGTCCTCTACGGACTGGTGCTCGCCGCGCTTCACGGACAGGTCGCGCCGTCGTCGTTCGTCGAGGGGGACCCCGCCGTCACCGCGCCGCTGGGAGTCGCCGCCACGGCCCTCGGGGTCCCCCTGTTGCGGGACGTCCTGCTCCCCTTCGCCGCGCTGGTGGCCATCTTCACGACGATGCTCGTCGGGACGATGAGCGCGGGCCGGGTGCTGTTCGCGCTCGGGCGCAACGGGACCCTGCCCGGCCCGTTCGGTGCCGTCAGCGACCGGTTCCAGGTGCCGTGGGTCGGACTGGCGGCCGTCTCGCTGCTGGCCGGCGCGCTCGCGACGGTCCCACAGTACTTCTTCCAGTTGCTCGTCGTCTCGGCCATCGTCGGTACCGGCCTCCCGTACGCGATCAACCTCCTCTCGTTCGTCGGCCTGCGATACTACCGGACCGACGTCGACCCCGGCTTCCGTGCACCGGGCGGGTACGCCCTCGCGGGGGTCGCGTTTGTCGCGCTCGGCGTGGCGATGATCGGCCTCGGCCTGACGAACGTCCTCTGGTCGCTCGGCACGGTCGCGTTGCTGACGGGCGTCTTCGTCGTCCGGTACCTGCGGTCGCCGGAGTTGATCGTGGCGCCCGCGGAATAGGCGCTCAGTTGCCTTCCAGCGCGTCGATGGCGATGGCCGACGCGACGAGCGCCTCTTTGTCGGCGTCGCCGCTGTCCTCGACGGTGATCTCGTAGGTGTCTGCCAGCGAGAGCTGGCCGGCGATCTCGCCGATGTCGTTGCCGTCCGTGTCCTCGATGGAGTACTTGTGGGGGATCAGCCCCGTGACGACCCCGATGTAGGGAAGGTTGCGGACCAGTTCCAGCAGCGCGCCCCGCGATTCGATCTTCGCGAGCAGGCGCTCGTCGTCCGGGTCCCGGATCTTCCACTTGTGGGAGAGCAGCGTCCAGTTCTTGTCGAGGACGGCGATGGCGTCGCCGCTGTCGGCCTCGGTCAACGTGTAGTCGCCCGCGTGGTCGAGGATGCTCTCGGCCTTGATCTCGAAGACGTCGTCCCCGTCCGGGTCGGTGAACGGGAACTCCTCTTTCATCTTGAACAGCTTCTGCTTCGCACGGAGGATCAACTCGCCGTCCCCGTCGTACACCTTGTACTTGTTGCGAAGCAGTTTCTGCTTGACCGTGTACTCGTCCCCCGTCAGGTCGACCCCTTCGATGACGTCGCGTTGCGTACCTGTTGCCATCCTGAATCCCTCGCCCGTACCCCTCTCGCAGTAGTATATAAAACCCGTGCCGATTTCGGCGAACGAGTCGGGGCCGTCCCCGTCTGTCGAAGTGGCGCCGATCTGGCTGTCGAAAAGCGCCGCAGTCTGGTGGTTTTTCGCCGATATCGAGCGCGCTCGAAGCGATCGCTGGACGGGACCGTCATCGCCGCCCAGACCGCTCCTCGAACGCGATTTCGGCCGATCGGGATCCCGGGCGTCGGTGCCGCGAAACCGACAGGGTTTCACTCGCCGAGTGCCGAAGGGAGCCATAGATGACCAAGGAGTACATCGAGGTCCGCGGGGCCGAGGAACACAATCTCAAGGACGTCGATGTCGAGATTCCCCGCGAGGAACTGACGGTCGTCACGGGACTGTCCGGGTCGGGGAAATCGTCGCTCGCCTTCGAGACGATCTACGCCGAGGGCCAGCGACGCTACATCGAATCGCTCTCCGCGTACGCGCGGAACTTCCTCGGCCAGATGGACAAGCCGCAGGTCGAGACCGTCGAGGGGCTCTCGCCCGCCATCTCCATCGACCAGAAGAACGCCGCCAACAACCCCCGCTCGACGGTCGGGACCGTCACCGAACTGCACGACTACCTGCGACTGCTGTACGCCCGCGTCGGGACGCCCCACTGCCCGGAGTGTGGCCGCGAAGTGGGCACCCAGAGCGCCCAGAACATGGTCCGTCGGATGCTCGAACTGCCCGAAGGGACCCGGGCGAAGATCGCCGCCCCGGTCGTCCGCGACCAGAAGGGCGCCTTCGAGGACCTGTTCGACGACCTCGTCAGTGACGGCTACGCCCGCGTCGAGGTCGACGGCGAGGAGTACGACCTCACGATGGACCGGCCGGAACTCGACGAGAACTACGACCACACCATCGACGTGGTCGTCGACCGCGTGAAAGTCAGCGAGGAGAAGCGCTCCCGCATCACCGACTCCGTCGAGACCGCCCTCGAAGAGGCCGAGGGCGTCATCAAAGTGATCCTCCCCGACGCCCCCGAGGACGTCGAGATCGGCGGCGCGACCGCCCGGCGAACGGGCGACCTGGCTGCGAGCGACGACGATGGCGACGGCGAGGACGCGGACGACGAACCCGAAAACCGCCTCGTCGTCGAGTTCTCCGAGGACCTGGCGTGTACCCACTGCGGCATCGACATCTCCGAGATCGAGACCCGGAGTTTCTCCTTCAACAGCCCCCACGGCGCGTGTCCGGAGTGTGAGGGGATCGGCCAGGCCAAGGAGGTCGACCCCGACCTCGTCGTCCAGGACCCCTCGAAGCCGCTCAAGAACGTCTTCGAGCCCTGGAGCTACAACCGCTCGTACTACCGCACCCGCCTCGACGCCGTCGCCCAGCACTTCGACGTCCTGCTCGCGACGCCGTGGGAGGACATCGACGAGGACGTCCAGCGCCAGTTCCTCTGGGGCACCGACCGGCAGGTCCAGTTCAGCCGCTCCACCAGGAACGGCACCCGGCGCAAGACCAAGCGCTTCGAGGGGGTCATCCCGAACCTCGAACGCCGCTACGTCGAGACCGACTCGGACGGCACCCGCGACCACATCGAGAAGTACATGGCCGTCACTGCGTGTCCTTCCTGCGACGGCACCCGGCTGAAGGACGAATCCCGGGCGGTACTCGTCGACGGAACGTCCATCACCGAGGTCAATCGGATGTCCATCGGCGACGCGCTGGAGCACTTCGAGGGCCTGGAGGCCAACCTCGGCGCCCGGGACACCAAGATCGCCGAAGAGATCCTCAAGGAAATCCGCGCCCGCCTCGGCTTCATGTGCGAGGTCGGCCTGGAGTACCTCACGCTAGACCGTGAGGCGTCGACGCTCTCGGGCGGGGAGAGCCAGCGCATCCGCCTGGCGACCCAGATCGGTAGCGGACTCGTGGGCGTGCTGTACGTCCTCGACGAGCCCTCCATCGGGCTCCACCAGCGCGACAACGACCGCCTGCTCAACACGCTCGAAGAGCTCCGGGACCTGGGCAACACCCTGATCGTCGTCGAACACGACACCGAGACGATGCGGCGGGCCGACACCGTCGTCGACATGGGCCCCGGCCCGGGCAAGCGCGGCGGCGAGGTCGTCGCCAACGAGCCCGTCGAGGAGCTCATGGAGAACTCCGACAGCGTCACCGGCGAGTACCTCTCCGGCGAGCGAGCCATCCCGGTGCCCAGCGAGCGGCGAGACAGCGACGGCACTATCACCATCGAGGGCGCCCGCCAGCACAACCTCAAGGACCTCGACGTGGACCTCCCGCTCGGGAACTTCACCGCCATCACCGGCGTCTCCGGGTCGGGCAAGTCCACCCTGATGCACGACGTGCTGTACAAGGGTCTGGCCCGGGAGATGAACGACAACACCAGCGTCGACCCCGGCGAGCACGACGCCCTGGATGGGCTGGACCAGATAGAGACGGTCCGACTGATCGACCAGTCCCCAATCGGCCGGACGCCGCGGTCGAACCCCGCGACCTACACCGGCGTCTTCGACCACATCCGCGAACTGTTCGCCGAGACCAGCCTCGCCAAGCAGCGGGGCTACGAGAAGGGTCGCTTCTCGTTCAACGTGAAGGGCGGCCGCTGTGAGGCCTGCGGTGGCCAGGGCACCGTCACCATCGAGATGAACTTCCTCTCGGACGTCTCGGTCCCCTGCGAGGAGTGCGACGGCGCGCGCTACAACGACGAGACGCTGGACGTCACCTACAAGGACGCCACCATCGCGGACGTCCTCGACATGGAGGTCTCCGAGGCCTTCGAGTTCTTCGAAGGCCACACCGGCATCCGCCGCCGGCTCAAGCTCCTCAAGGACGTCGGCCTGGGCTACATGACGCTCGGCCAGCCCTCGACCACCCTTTCAGGTGGTGAGGCCCAGCGCGTCAAACTCGCCGAGGAGCTCGGCAAGAAGGACTCCGGCGAGACGCTCTACCTGCTCGACGAGCCTACCACCGGGCTCCACCCCGAGGACGAGCGCAAACTCATCGACGTCCTCCACCGCCTCACCGACAACGGCAACACCGTCGTCGTCATCGAGCACGAACTCGACCTGGTGAAGAACGCCGACCACGTCGTCGATCTCGGCCCCGAAGGCGGCGAGAACGGCGGCCAGGTCGTCGGCGAGGGCACTCCCGAGGAAGTCGCCCAGACCGAAGCGTCCCACACCGGGCGCTACCTGCGAGACCTGCTCCCCGACGTCGAACTGGAGGGGCCGCGAGCAGACCGCGAGATGGCTGCACCCTCCGCCGACGACTAGATCCGAACGACTGTTTTCAGCGGTGGCGCGCGCTGTCACGACCCGAGCGAAAGCGAGGTGTCGTGACGAAACTGTGCGAGGGATGAACGAGCGAAGCGAGTGAGTCGGCTGGGGAGGTTTGTGGCTGCGGTCCGCGGTGCGGGGCGGGAATGAAAGGGGCGACCGTCTCGGGGAAGGACGGCGAAGTAAGCACGGACGCGAACGCAGTGAGCGACGCGCGCAGCGAGCCGCCCGAGCCGAGACGGTCGGGGCTTTCGAAGTCCAGTAAGAATGCGATGGGGGGATGTGCGCACGGACCGAGTTCGTTGGACGTGTTCGTCGTCGAAATAATCGGACTATGGTCACGGTCGACACAAGAGAAACAGTCGATACTCTCGTCAAAAATGCGTAATACCGATCCACTTCGATATTTTCTCGTGAACGAATCAGATGCCCGAATCGCCGACCACTACGACGACCTCGCCGAGCACTGGGCAGAGATAGTCGACGCCCCCGAGCGAACGGAGGCGCTCTGGCCGACCCTCGACAGAATGCTCCCCGACCTGAGCGAGACGCGCGTCCTCGACGCGGGGTGTGGCGCGGGCGTCTACGCCGAGGTGCTCGACGAACGCGGCGCCGACGTGGTCGGCGTCGACGTCAGTGACGAGATGCTGAGCGAGGCGAGAGCGCGGGTCCCCGACGCGACGTTCGTCGAAGCGGACCTCAGTCAATCACTCGACGTCCTCGAACCCGCCAGCGTCGACGTCGTGCTCTGCCAGCACGTCTTCTCACACCTGCCGGACCTGACCACGCCGCTCGCCGAGTTCGCACGGATCCTCGTCGACGGCGGGCACCTCGTCGTCTCGACGCACAACCCGGTCCACGACTACGTGGTCGTCCGGGACGGCGAGTATCCGACCTCGGACGCGCAGGCCGACCTCGAAGCGGACCTGCAGACTCCCCCGGGCGCGCCGAACTACACCGAGACCGAGCGGTTCGACGTCGCGTGGAACCCCGACGCGGTGGCCAATCGAGCGACCTATTACCGTCGTTCCGTCGCGGACCTCCTGACGCCGCTCCTGGACGCCGGGTTCACGCTCGAAGCCGTCGTGGAACCAGCGCGCGAGGGCGCCGAAACGGCTGTTTCCTCCGGGGGCGACGCCGGAACTGACTATCCGTCCGAATCGATCTGCCTCCGTGCGTCGCTGTAATCGGGGTTGCGGCGAACGTCCCGCGGAGTCACTGACTTGCGAATTGAGTGTGACCGCCCAACACACTTTATCGCAGCCCGCCTACAGGAGCACATGCCCACCATCTACGCGGCCCTCGACGACCGGTTGCTCGTCATCGACGGCGAGGGTGAGGAGTGGCTCGAGCACGAACGGCTCGTCACCAACGACCTGGAGTGCGTTGCGAGCGCTACCGGTGCCGCCGACCGGGTGTTCGTCGGCACCGTCGGCGAGGGACTCCAGCGCTCGACCGACGGCGGGGACGCGTGGGAGACGAGCCTGCACATCGGCGACCGCGTGACGGCGGTCACCGTCAGCCCCCACGACCCCGAGACAGTCTGGGTCGGGACGGAGCCATCCCGCGTCTATCGGTCGACCGACGGCGGCGAGTCGTGGGAGGAGCGCCCCGGCCTGGCCGACTTGCCCTCCGCCGAGCGGTGGTCGTTTCCGCCCCGGCCGGACACCCACCACGTCCGGTGGATCGTCGTCGACCCCGACGACCCGGACCGGCTCTACGTCGCCATCGAGGCCGGCGCGCTCGTCCGGACCGACGACGCCGGCGAGACGTGGCAGGACCACCCGCAGGGCGGCCGACGGGACAACCACACCCTCCGGACCCATCCGGACGCGCCGGGGCGAGTGTACACCGCCGCGGGCGACGGCTACGCCGAGTCCACCGACGGCGGCGACACCTGGAGCTACCCGCAGGACGGTCTCGACCACCGCTACGTCTGGGGGCTCGCAGTGGACCCCGCCGACCCCGACGCGGTCGTGGTGTCCGCGGCCAGCGGCGCCTACGCCGCCCACGACCCCGACGGCACGTCGTACGTCTATCAGCGGAGCGATTCTGGTGCCTGGGAGCAGGCGATGGACGGCCTCCCCGGGCCGGAGGGGATAGCCCGCGCCGTCCTCGACGCGCACGCCACCGGCTTCTACGCGCTGACGAACCAGGGGCTCTACCACAGCGGCGACGGCTGGGGGTGGGAGCTGTGCACGCTCTCGTGGCCGAGCGAGTACCGCCACCAGGTGCCCAGCGGACTCGCCGTCGTCGGCTGAGGCGCCGCTCGCTTCCCGCGCTACCCGACAGTGGCGCTGCCGACTCGCGCCGCGACGGAGAAGGTATTTGGGCCGTCGCCGCGACGTCTCGCACATGCACGATTTCGTCGTCGTCGGCTGCGGCCCCGCCGGTTCCCGGTTCGCCCGCCGGGCCAGCGAGGCCGGTCACGACGTCCTCGCCTTCGAGCAGGGCACCGTCGGCGAGCCACTGGCCTGCTCCGGCCACGTGAGCACCGACATCTGGGAGTACACGCCCGAGGGCGCTCGCGAGGAGTTGCTCCAGAACGAGGTGTACGGCGCGCGGTTCCACCTCGGCGGTGCCGACAGCGAGGCCCACCCATTCTACAAAGAAGAGCCAGTCTCCAACGTCATCGACCGCGTCGGTCTGGACGGGGTCCTCGCAGAGGCGGCCCGCGACGCGGGCGTCGACCTCCGCGAGGACCACACCGTCGTCGGCGTCGAGGAACACCCTGACCGCGTGAGCGTCGAGGTCCGCGGCCCCGACGGCGTCGAGACGCACGAGGCCAGGATGGTCGCGGGCTGTGACGGCCCGAACTCCCGCGTCCGGCGCGAACTCGACCTGCCCGAGCCCGACGAGTTGCTCCACGGCGTGCTCGGCTTCGACCCCGAGCCAGACCACGGCGAGTTCGTCGACGTCCACCTCACAGTGCCGGAGTTCTTCGCCTGGCGCATCCCGCGGGGCGAGGCCGGCGTCGAGTACGGCCTGGCGATGGGCCCGAACGACGACGTCACGGAACGCTTCGACGCCCTGACCGCGGAGTACGGCGCCGACACGGAGAACCGGTGTTCGGGGCTCATCCCCATCGGCCCGCCGGACAGCGTGACCGGCCAGCGCTCCTTCCTGATCGGCGACGCCGCCGCCCAGACCAAGCCCTTCACCGGCGGCGGCATCCTCTACGGCATGACCGCCGCCGACCACGCCGCGCGCACCATCGACCCCGACGACCCCGCGACGCTGGCCGACTACGAGACGGCGTGGCGCGACGACCTCCGCAACGAGATACGCCTTGGCCACGCCGTCCGCGCGGGCTACTCCTTCCCCGAACTCCTCCAGCGCGTCGGGATGAAGGCCTTCGAGGGGGAGATCGGCGTCCACATGGACCGGCCGACGTCCGTCTTCTCGACCGACCAGTTGAAAGCGCTCCTGTCACGTTCCTGATTGGATCCGTCCACGATAGTGACCGCTGGCTGGTCCGACCGCTCGGGAAATGCCACAACTCTTATATCCATTGCCGGTGGGTTTTCACTTGACGCTCCGTCTTGGAGGGCCGGAGCGTCAGCGGGGACCAATTCAGGGCGACGAGACGGCTGGGAACGACCCTATCCCGTCTCACCTTTCGCTTTTGTGCTACCTGACGATTTCGGGAGCGCCTGCTCTGCTTCGATTCTTCAGATAGACGTTCGTCTGAACCTCCTGGTCGATGTGGGGTGTGTAGTGAGTGGGTGGATCTTCTGGGTTGGTGAAACGAACATCGACAACAAGAACCAGAAAGCCCTCGGCCCGCTCTCATGAGTCGGAACCGCGACCGCCAACACCCAGAAAGCCCTCGGCGCGCTCCGGTCCCGCGGACCTCCTGCGCTCCTCGCTCCGCTGCGGTACTTGAAGGTCCGGGGTTCCCGGACCGCGCCTCGCCCTTTCAGTCCTCCAGGTCAGCACCACAGCCCTGCCCTTCCCCTGGTCGCGCGATGAAACGCGCTCCCGGCCGACCGCCGTGCGGTTGCGGAGCAGTCAGGAAGCGTGATTCGGCGCGGACGCGCCGAATTCGGGGAGGGGTGGGGAGTCAATCGCGAGCGCGTTTTATCGCGCGAGCGAGGTTGACCCTGGCGGAATGAAAGGGCGAGGTGCGGTCGCGTGGCCTGCGCGGGCCCTATCCGAGCGACGGAGGAGCGAGGATATCTCGCACAGGGCGCGCCGAGCGCACCGAGGGCTTTCGACGTGTTCGTTTTCATGCTCTCTACTGGAACGTGGACACCCCCTGATCGATACGTAGCTGATCTGTACTGTCCACACAGTGCCCGAACTCATCACTCGCTGGAGGTTGCACTGGGGCGTGACTGGGAGCTGTCCACGAACCAAGGCTCACCCTCTCCGGTGGAGCGAGTACGCGATGAACAGCACGCCCACGAACTGGAACGTCCGCGTCAGGAGTGTGAGCGACTGCTGGAGTGATTCCGGCAGGACGCCCTGTCGGAGGAGCAGCGAACCGACGAACGCGGTGGAGAAGGCCACCGCCGTCAGGAGAAAGAGGCCGACCGAGAGGTACTGCATCGTCCGGCTGTGGTGGCGGCGGTAGCCGCGGTAGGCCTGGTAGCCGACGTAGCCGCCGACGACCGTCGACCCGAAGGCCAGCGCGAGGACGAACCACTGAACTGCGGTGGCTATTCCGACCATATCAGAGGTTCTCCCACATCTTGGTGAATCTGTCCGCGGTGTCGTCTTCGGTGTCGCCAGGGAACGCGGGCGGGGGCGAGGACTCGACGGTGGCCTCGAAAGAGCCCTCGGCCAGTTGCATGGAAAACTCCGAGAGCGTCGCCGCGTAGACGTTGTAGTCGTTCCCGCCCGTCCTGACGTGGGTCTGTTCCTCGAGGAGTTCGAACTCCGTCAACCGCTGGGCCCGTCGGTAGACCGTCGGCTGGGACATGTCACACTCCTCGGCTATCTGTTTGGCTGACATCGGTCGCACACTCGTCACTGCGAGGATGGCCCGGGCGTAGTCGTCGCTGAGAAGGTCCAGGAGCTCGCCCAGCGCCACGTCCTCGCTCACGTCGGTACCCAACGACGCCGCGCGAAATAAAAGGTTCTCTCGGCTTCCGGGTCGGAAGCTACCGGTCCGGGCCGGACCCGCAGCCGTGGCCGGGGGCCGTAGCGGTCGACCGACGACAGGAGTGATCACGGGAACCATCTGTGGGCAACGCGTTCGGTACCGTCACGGCAGCTGACTCGATTCGGGAGGCGCCAGCGGGGACAGCTGGGCCGCGTGCAGCGGGGATCTGGGGTCGACAGGCGACGGGGACGTGCTGGTGCCGCTGCAGATCAGTCCACGACGGGGTCGATAATATAACGCCCCGCCGAACTTCTGACCCAGAAGTCGACCGTCTGACACCCGGGCGTCGCGCCGCCCGGGACCGGGCTATCGCCCGCCGGCACCGGGACAGCCGACCGACTCGCCGATGTCGACGACGGCGTCCGCCGAGATGCCGGTCCCCCGGACGGTGTAGCGGTAGTCTTCGCAGTTCCACGACAGCGACACCCGCTGGCCCGTGGTGAGCGTGGCTGGCCGGCCGTCGATGGTCAGCTCACCCTCGTCGTCCCCGTCAGCGTAGGTGAAACTGTACTTCGCGACGCTGACGACGGAGGTCCGGTTCGCGTACCGGAGCCCGACGCCCTGGACGCGACCGTTCGTCTGCGTGGCGTAGGTCAGTTCGTAGGTCGGCGGGACGTCCGGGTCGGGGACGGCGACGTCCGACGCCTCCATGAGCGCGCCGACGCTCCGGTACGTCGTCGTCGCGGCGGTGTCCGGGCTGTCGACGGTCGCGTTCTCGGGGATGTCGGGAGTGAAGGCGTCGTCGTCGAGTCCCGGGTCGAACGCGACGTCGGTGTACGTCGTGGTCATGACCGTCCGCTGGCCCTCGTGGGTCCACGCGGTCCGCTGTTTCAGGGGGAAGGCGTGCGTCGTGTCCAGCCACAGCGTCTGCTCGTAGTTCGCGTCGGTCGATTCGTTCACCGGCGTCAGGCGGAGGACGTACACCTCGCGGTCCGCCACGGTGTCGGTCCCGTCGTAGCTGACGGTGAGGGGGCCACCGCCGGCCCCCGCCGCGGCGCCGGACTGGGCGGCGGACTCGGGGACGACCGGAAGCGGTTCGACGGTCGGCGGTTCGGCCGGCGTCTCCCCGTCGCCAGAGGTCGCGTTCAGCCGGGCGAACAGCCGCGCGATCGTGTCGCGACGGGTCGACGCGCGGTCGTCGTCGAGTTCGATCCTGGTCACGTTGGGCGTCTCGCGATCGTGGATCCACAGCACGGAGCCGTTCGACACCCGCGTGCCGAACCTGCTGTCGGGCCCTTCGAGGAGGGAGAGACGTTTCTCCCCGGTGTCGGGGCGCAACTGGACCGCGTACGTCCGGGTGCTCTCGACGGTCCCGTTCCGCTCGATGGTGGTCGTCCGGGTACCCTCGACGCCCTGGATGGCGTCGTACTGGTCGGCGACGTCGTCGTCGAACTGTGGACTGTCCGGCGCGCTCGCGGAGGTGGCGACCCAGGCGCTGCCGGCGACGCCGGCGAGGGCGACCAGCGCCGCGACCAAGAGGACGGCTCGTTCGGTGGGTGGGCGTTCGGTTGCCATAGTTGTGTGGAGGGCACAGACGGGCACGTCGCACGGCCCGCCCGCCACGGTCACGATTCACGTGGCACTCGTCTTACGGGAATGGTCACTGCCACGGCAATAAACGCTACTATCGAGCACACGGTCGATCCCTTTCGGGGCGACCGCTCGCTCCCTCCGGGTTCCGCCCTGCTCGACCGTGCTCGGGCCTGCTCGACCGAGCTCCGACCCGTACTACCACTCGTTCCGACTCGTCTCGCGCCGGATCGCCTCGTCGCCTCGCCAACGTGGGGACTGCTACCGAACGTCAATAGCGGCTAAACCCCGCGACCGTCTCGATCCGTCTAGCTGAATGCGCGCAGACTGGAGGTCGCAGGATGGCTGAGTCGCGGCCCGACGACGGTTCCGTGCCGACGGAGCGCACCGCGCGGGCGGAGCGTACCGTGTCGGCCGAGAGTGCCGCGTCGGGCCCGGACACAGACGACCCGCCCTCGTTCTCGCTCGCCGGCGTCCGCGACGGCTTTCGCGCCTGCGTCCCCATCGCGCTGGGCGTCGCGGGCTACGGCGTCGTCTTCGGCGTCCTCGCCCGCCGGGCCGGCCTGAGCACCGCCGAGGCGACGCTGATGAGCGCGACGGTGCTCGCCGGCGCCGCCCAGGTCGTCGCGGTCGGGATCTGGGAGTACCCCGTCCCCGTCGTCGCCCTGGTCGTCACGACGTTCGTCGTCAACCTCCGGTACGCGCTGATGGGCGCGTCGCTGCGGCCGTGGTTCCGCCACCTCTCGCCGCGCGAGACCTACGGGAGCCTCTTCTTTATGGCCGACGAGAACTGGGCACTGACGATGGCGGAGTTGCGCTCCGGCAGCACCCAGGGTGCGTTCCTGCTGGGCAGCGGCCTCGCCATCTGGACGTTCTGGGTCGCGGCGACCATCCTCGGCGCGACGGTCGGCGGCGTGGTCGAGGACCCCGCCCGCTGGGGGTTCGACTTCGTGCTCACCGCCGTCTTCCTCGTCCTGGCGGTGACCCTGTGGGAGGGCAAGCGCTCGCTGGCGCCGTGGATAGTCGCCGCTGGTGTCGCACTCGCTGGCGCTCGCTTCCTCCCCGGCGAGTGGTACATCCTGCTGGGCGGCCTGGCCGCCAGCGCCGTGGCGGTGATACGCCGTGATTGATCTGGACCCGCTGACGACGGCGACCATCTTCGCGATGGCGCTGGCCACCTACGTCACCAAGGCCGGCGGCATGTGGGTGCTCGACCGGGTCGAGATCTCCGAGCGGACGGAGGCCGGCCTGGAGGCGCTGCCAGGCGGGATCATCGTGGCGATTCTGGCGCCGCGACTGGTGAACGGCGACCCCGCAACCTGGGTCGCTGCCGGGGTGGTGCTGGTGGTTGCGTACAAGACAGAGAACGTCTTGCTGTCACTGATCGTCGGGTTCGTGACGGTGCTGGTGCTCAGGGGGCAGGCGTTCGCGCTGGTTTGAGCCGTTCCTTTGGTTGGTGTTCCCGCGATTCCTCGTCGCTGTCTTTGAGAGATTCATCTATGAAATTTCGACAGCCGCCATATCGCTCACACCCAGATCACTCCCATCCTTGCTGTTTGTAGTGGGCCAACGCTGAAAGAAATGCCAAGGATTTACTGATCACTGTCTTACACGAACGCAATGGCCCCTTCGACTACACCGAGGCAGTCTGGTGTCGAATCTGTCGATCTCACGGAGACGAGGACGTTCGTTTTGGGCATCGTACAGGTGATACTGACCGCTATTGCGTTTGGATTGATGTTTTACCTCGTCGCCGCGACTCGGATTGCTCCACTCGGCCCGACTCCCGAGTCGGCCACTCTCGCCGCACTACTCGGGTCTATCCCGGCAGGTATCCTCGGTGCAGGCGTTCCGTATCTCGTTCAACGCCGTGAGTACTTTAACAGACTAAACGACTCGACAGGGGCCAGAGTCGTTGGGACTACGATCACGTTCGGCACGTACTTCGTCCTCTTCTTCTACCACCCTGTGACGAGCGTACTGTACGCGATCGTGTATCTACTGAGCCGAGTTGCCATCCTCGTTGGAATCTACGGTGTGTCTCGGATCAAAACGACGCTCGCGTAGTCCCTGCTGATTGGCCTTTTGACCGTCACATTAAGAGTGGGACGTTCGACGACGCGGCCTCAATCCCCACCGTCGATCGCCTCCTCCACCTCGTCGATGATGTGGAACGCGAGCTCCCGGAACCTGTCGTTGAAACGTTCCCGTTCATCGCTGGTTCGCTGGTCTTGCACGAAGCTCTGTCTGATATCGAAAGCAAAGATAAGGGCCTTGTAGGCCCGTCGCCGGAGTTCGGATCCGGATTGGAGTTCTCGAACCGACTCGTATCCGGCACGAAACGCGTCGCGGTGGCGCTCGTTCTCACGGGCCGGATTATCGAAGACGTGCAGTTCGGTTCGGGCGAAATCGTACTCACCCGGGCCCGCTATCGCGTGTTCCCAGTCGACGACGCGGCAGACTTCGCCCTGGTCGAAAGTGACGTGGCTCGGAACGAAGTCCCCGTGAATCAGTACGGCGTCGCCTGCGGCATCGAAGAACTCCCGATGGCAGTCGACGAACGAGAGCGCGCGCTCGCTAACGTCTTCGTATCCGGTCCCGGCCAGGTCGTCGTGAACGCCGGAGAGTATCTCGCCGAGCGTCTCACTCCAGGTATCCTGTGCTCGAACTGTGAGCGTGGAGGATTCCCCGAGCAGACCGGTACTCTCGAACGAGGTTTGGGTGTGGAGGGTCGCAAGAGAGGCTCCCAGGGCCCGAGCTTCGGATTCCGTCACTGAAACCTGATCGTCCGGCGCGTCGTCACACCACTCCGTCAGGAAGTAGACGTCGCCCACGGTGAGGATGTGGGGAACGGGGACGTCGGTTTCGCGCTCGACGTGTTCGATAACGCGGCCTTCGACCGAGGGTGCCGCCCGCGAGTCCCGAGCTAGCTTGCAGGCTGCTCGAACACCGTCCACAGTCACCTCGTACACGCGGTGTGGGGGGACGTCGTGGAGGACCCGATGGACGCTGTAGCTACTCGCATACGACTCTAGCACGTCGTGTATGTCACGTGTCATGGATTTCGTGCCGCGTGACGGACGGCGACCGGCCGGACAGCGCTACGGCTCCGGCCAGCAGAATACGCGTGTCGCTACGAAGAATACGTATTTGAAGGTTGCCGTGCTTCGTCAGCCGTTCGTACACCAGGCTGCAGGAGGAAGGCCCGATCCGGCGAAACATCTCACTCGTACCGCGGCAGCCGCGCAGACTCGTCCGACCCCTCGACGAATGGAAGCTCGGTTCGCTCGGCCTCGACCTCCTCACCGTCCACCCGAACGGTCAACGCCTCCTCCGGCAGTTCGTAGTCCACGGCAGCGAAAGCAATCGGCGCCTCACACGTCGGGCTCTCGACGGCGCGGGTCACCTCGCCGACGGACGCGTCGCCGGCGAACACCGCTGCCCCCTGGTCGGGCACGGCGTCGCAGGTCAGACCAACCAGCCGCGTCGATGGCTGGCCGCGGTTCTCGACGCGGGAGACGACCTCCTGGCCGACGAAACAGCCCTTCTCGAAGTCGACGGCGTTGCGGAGGCCGAGGACGTTCGGGATTCTGCCCTGCAGCTCCGTCTCGAACAGCGGCGTCCCGGCTTCGAGGGTGAGCGTCTCCCAGGTGCGGTAGCCGAAGGGGGCGGCGTTGACCCCGCGGTTCTCCAGCGTGTCGAAGACGTCGCTGGCGACGTCAGCGGCACAGACCACCTCGTACCCCTCCTCGCCGGCGAGGCCGTCGCCCCGGATCACGGTGACGCCGGCGTCGACCATCGTCCCGCGGACGAACGAGAGGTGTGCTTCGGGCGTGCCCGCGCCGTTGAGCACGCTGGCGACCTTCTCCGTCGCCTCGGGGCCGTGGACCCCGAAGACGGCGAACTCGTCTGTGGCCAGGTCGATGTCGACGTCCTGGATGAACGTCTTCTCCCGCCAGTCCTCGACCAGCGGTTCGGCGCGGTCGGGCGCCGTGAAGATCAGCAGGCGCTCGCCGGCGTTGTAGACGTACATCGCCGTCTCGATGGCGCCCTGGGGGTCGAGGAGGAGCGCGTAACAGCCCTCGCCGTCCGCCGTCGGCACGCGGTTCGAGACGGTGTTGTCGACGAAGTCGACGCGGTCCTCGCCCGTGATCGTGACGACGCCGTAGCCCATCTCGATCACCCCGACGACGTTGCGCACCGCCCGGACGACGCGCTCGGGCCGGCCGTAGTGGTCGACGACGCGTCGCCCACCCACCTCGCGGTACGTCGCGCCGTGGACATCGTGGACGTCCTCGATGACGGTCATTGGTCCCCGATGGGCGCTTCGGAAGGATAAGTCCCCACACTCTGGAACGGTCGGCGAGACCAGCGCGCCGGTCGGGTGAGCGTCCGCCGAGACCGGAAACGTATTGTCTGCAATCGCTGACACGTCGCACATGACGGCCGACGCCGACAGTCAGCTCGATCGTGTCCTCCGGGAGAAGCGGGCCGCCGACTGGGTCTCACCGATCACGGGCGTGAAGCTCATCCTCTTCGGCATCCAGCTCACCCTCATCGGCGGATTCGTGGACGGATTAGAGGTCTTTGGCCTCGCTGGCTTCCTGATCAGCCTGGTCGGGCTGGTCGTCCGCTAGCCCGATAACCGAGCGGGACGCTGTGGGAACGTGACCCGAAGAAAACCGGGTTAACCGCCGAAACCCCCGTTTCTCAGTCCCGACGCGCCAGCAGTCCGGCTGCCAGGAGCGCCACGATTGCACCGGCGACGGTGAAGCCGGGGCCGCTGAAGTCGGACGTCTCGGTGCCAGTCGCGTTCTCGGTCGCCGAGGCGGTGTCGGTCGACTCGCCGCCGACCTGGACGCCCGTGACGTTGGCGGTGGCTTCGAGGTCGCCGCTGGTGGCGGTGAGATCCTGCGTGCCGGCGCTTTCGACGGTGACCGAGGTGACGCCGTCGTCGTTCGTCGTGCCGGCGGACTCGCCCTCGATGCTGACGTCGGCGCCGGAGACGGGGTCGCCGTACTCGTCGGTGACGGTCACGCGGGTGGACTCGCCGGGGACGACGCGCTCGTTGGCGACGGCGAGGCTGATGGCGTCGGTGCGCTGGATGGTGAGATTCGCCGATTCGGCCTCCTCGCGGACCCGGACCGACGTCTCGTTGGTCTCGTAGCCATCCTTGGTGACGGTGACGTCGTAGTTGGCGTTGACCGGCACCTGGACGGTCGCTTCGCCGTTGGAGAGCGTCGCCACCGTGTTGCGGCCCCCGACCCTGACGGTCGCGTTCGCGACGGCCTGGGGCGGCGAGTAGTGGTCGTCGCTGACGGTGACCTGGAGGAGTCGCGAATCCTGCTCGATCTCGACCTCGTGGCTGACGTCGCCGTCGACCGTCAGGTCGGTCGCACTGCGGAGGTAGCCCTCCTTCCAGACGCGGACCTCGTAGTCGCCCTGTTCGATGTCGCGCGTGGTGAACGAGCCGTCGCTTCCGGTGCGCGCGTCGGCGATGCGGTCGTCGCCGTCGTAGAGCTGGACCTTCGCGTTCGCGACCGAGCCCTGTGCGTCGACGACGTCGACGGTCGCCGAGCCGGCCTCGGCAACCTCGACGTCGACCTCTCCGGTCTCGGCGTCCTCGATGACGAGCGGCGCGTTGCGGACGTAGTCCTCGTCGTGGACCGAGATGGTCACGTTGGCGCCCTCGGGGACGTCGACGAGGGCCTGGCCGTTGGAACGGGTGGTCTCGTTGACCGGGCCGCCGTCGTCCCAGGTCGCCGAGATGTCGACGTCGCTGACGGTGTCACCGTCCTGGTCGACGACCGTCACTGTGAGCGTTACGTTGGTCTGGCCCGCGACGACTGCCGGTGCCCCCACCGAAAGACAGAGTGCGGCCACGAGAAAGACCGTCGCGTGGACGCGAGTCGGTATCATAACTACCCGGTACGTGTCCTGGGATAAATGGTTTCCGTCCGATCAGAGTTTCGGTCGGCCCGTTCCCACCGCCCACCAGTCGTTCAGCGTCACGGTCGTTCAGTGCCCGCGTCCGTCGTCAGCGGCCGCCGCCGCCAGCCGTTCCACTTCGCCGGCCGACATCGTCGTCATGGAACCCGGGATGGTCCGCGTGATAGCCGCGGCGGCGAGGCCGTGGCGCAGCGCGTCCTCCGTCGACGCGTCGGCGAGGTGCCTGTGGAGGAACCCGCCGACGAACGCGTCGTGCTGGCCGGCCGCGTCGACCAGTTCCGTCTCGATGGCGTCGACCTCGTGGAGGATGTTGTCGTCGACCGCGATAGCGCCCCGCTCGCTCCGGGTGATGACCACCTCGTCGAAGCCGCCCTCCGACGCGATAGAGTGGATGATCTCCCGCGGGTTGCCAGAGCGCTCGAAGATGGTCTTGGCGTCCTCCTCGTTGGCGATCAGGACGTCGACGGCGTCGAGCATCCCCTCGAACGTCCGCCGGGCCACGTCGGCGGACCAGAGTCCGGGGTCGAAGTCCAGGTCGAGGACGCGCGTGCCGCCGGCCGCCCGGAGGATCGCCTCGACGGTGTCCGCCGTGTTCGGCGACAGCGCCATCGTCGACCCACTGAGAAACACCGCGTCGGCGCTCGTTATCTTCGTCATCGGGAGTTCACCCGGCGTGACAGTCGCCGCGGCGGTGTCGCCACGGTCCTGGATGGAGACGTCCTCGCGCGGACTGCGCGCCGTCTCGTGGAAGGACAGCCCCTGGCGACCGGCGTCCGCCTCGGCCCACACGACGTCGGTGTCGAGCCCGTGTTCGTGCAACTCCGACAGGACCCGCTTGCCCAGCGGCGTGTCCGGCAGCTTCGAGATCCAGACCGACGGCGTTCCCAGCCGACTCGCCGCGACGGCGACGTTGCTCTCTGTCCCGTCCGCCCGCAGGCGGACGTCCGTGGCGGTTTCGAGGCGCTCGCGCCCCGGCGGCGTGATGCGGATGGCTGTCTCACCGAAGGTAACGAGACGTGTCATACCCCTCCATGAACAGCCCCCCGCTTAGTTCACACGACTGTGTCGACGGGTGATTTCGGGGGTGAGTGAGGCTGTGGTTGGTGGCTCACGTGGTGTCGGGTGGCACTTCAGGAACGAAGGAACGCCTCTCGGCCCGCTCTCTGGAGTCGACAACAGATCCAGCACCAACTCGAAAGCCCTCGGCGCGCTCCGGTCCCGGGGCGTGCTGCGCGCGCTCGTTCCTCGCGTGATTGCTACGCCCGAGTTCCCGGACCCCGCCTCGCCCTTTCAGTCCTCCAGATGACTGCACCGCAGCCCTGCCCTCCCCCTGGTCGCGCGATGAAACGCGCTCCCGGCCGACCATCGGGCGGTTGCGTTGAGCCGAGCACGGCGAGGCGATGCTCGTCAGAACTTCGTTCTGACGGCGGAGCGGTCAGGACGCGTGTCGCGCCGCCAGGCGCGACCGGGGAGGTTTGGTGGCGGAGCGGTCAGGACGCGTGTCGCGCCGCCAGGCGCGACCGGGGAGGTTTGGTGGTCTCAATCGCGAGCGCCTCCGTGGCGCGAGTGATGCAGTCCCTGGAGGACTGAAAGGGCGAGGCGGGGTGCGCGAAGCACGGACCCACAAGCACCGAGCGAACGGAGTGAGCGAGGAGCGCAGTGTGGTCCGCGCGAGTGCAGCACGCCGAGGGCTTTCTTCTACTGATTGTAGTGTTTGCAGCAGTCCCTGCGGAGCGCATCGTGGCCTCCGAAGCGAACCCAGAACGACCGATTCTAAAAACTCACTCCCGTCGACCGGCGTGGCCGGGATAGTCACGCTCGAATCGGTCCTCAAGCTCCCCACGGTCGAGCTCAATAACCACCGGCCGCCCGTGCGGACAGGCGTAGGGATTCTCACACTCGTCCAGCGCGGCCAGCAACTCGCGGATCGACCCCTCCGTCAGCGAGGTGTTGCCGGTGATCGATGGGTAACAGGCCAAATCACCCAACAATTCGTCGGCGGCGGCCTCGACCGTCCCGGCGGCCGCGCCCTCGCCCGAGACGAACGCGGCGAGGGCGTCCCGGACGAGTTCCGGGCCGGCGCCGTCGGCGACGACGCCGGGCACCGTCGTCACCTCGACGGTGCGGTCGTCGACCCGGTTGGCGTGGAACCCCAGTCGCGAGAGGGCCTCGCCGCGGTCGGTGAACAGTTCTGCCTCCCTGGCTGTCAGCTCCAGTTCGACGGGTTCGGCCAGCGCCTGGGTCGTCGTCTCGCCGCGGAACGCCGCCTGCAGGCGCTCGTAGTTGATCCGCTCGTCGGCGGCGTGCTGGTCGACGAGGACGAGGCCGTCGTCCGTCTCGGCGACGACGTACGTTTCGTGGAGCTGGCCCAGGATGCGCATCGACGGGAGCGTGTCGAACGACTCCGTGGGTTCCTCGCCGCCGAGGCGGCGCTGCTGGCGCCCGCCGCTGAACTTGCGGGACGGGTCACTGGGTCGGACGGGGTCGCTCGACCGGCCGGCGTCGCTTGACTGGTCAGTGTCGGCGGATTGGTCGGTGTCGCTGGACGGGGTCCCGGACCCGCCGTTCGACGGGGTCGACGGCTCCGGGCCGGTTGCCGGAGACGGACCGGACGCGTCGGTCCCGCCGTCGGCATCCGCTGTCGGCGGCTGTGAGGCGTCGTCGCCGGCGGGTCGGGACGCACGCTCTCGTTCGGACACGCCCGCATTCTGGCCTTCCTTGACGTCGGCGGAGTCGATGGAGAGTCGGCGTGACGGCGTCTCCGAGGAGCCCCGGCTATCGCCTGCGCCGCGGTCCCCGTCTGCGTCCACCTCGCTCCCGTCCTCACTCCGCCCGGGCGCTATCTCGGCCTGGTCCGGCGCCGACCGGCCTCGGGGTGCGCCGCTGCGGATCAGTCCTTCGCGGAGCAACGCTCCCTCGACGGCGCTCTCGACCTGGGTCCGCATTCCCTCCTCGTCGGCGAATCGGATCTCCATCTTGCGTGGGTGGACGTTGACGTCGATGGTGCCGGCGTCGACGTCGAGGAAGAGGACGGCGAAGGGGTACCGGTCGGGGGCAAGCTGGGTGCCGTAGGCGTCGACGACGGCCTCGCGGACCGCGTTCGCCCGGACGTAGCGGCCGTTGACGTACGTCGAGAGGTACTCGCGGCCGGCGCGGTTCGTCTCGGGGTGGCTGACCAGGCCCGACACGCCGTCGAGGGGCCCCTCGGGGAGGTCCGAATCGTCGCTCTCCACGGCGATCATGGACCGGGCCACCTCCCGTCCATAGACGGACATCACGGTCTCCTGCAGGTCGCCCTGGCCCGTCGTCGCGAACGTCTCGCGGCCGTCGTGGTCCAGCGAGACGGCGACGTCCGGGTTGGCCAGCGCGTAGCTCGTCACGACGGTGTTGACGTGGGCGAACTCCGTGCTGGCCTGCTTGAGGTACTTCCGCCGGGCGGGGACGTTGTAGAACAGGTCCGCCACCTCGATGGTCGTCCCCTCCGGACAGCCCGCGGGGCCGACGCTCGTCACCTCGCCGCCCTCCAGCACGAGTTCGGTACCGGTGTCACCGCCGCGGGGGCGCGTGGTGATAGTCACCCGCGAGACGGCGCCGATGGCGTGGAGCGCCTCGCCGCGGAATCCCAGCGTGGCGACGCCGGCCTCCAGGTCCCCGATGTCGCTGATCTTCGAGGTGGTGTGTTTCTCGACGGCGGTCTCGACCTCTTCGCGAGTCATCCCGACGCCGTCGTCGGTGATGCGGATCCCCTCGGTGCCGCCGGCCTCCACAGCGACCGAGACGCGCGAGGCGTCGGCGTCGAGGCTGTTCTCGACGAGTTCCTTGACGACCGAGGCCGGGCGCTCGACGACCTCGCCGGCGGCGATGCGCTCGACCGTCTGGGCGTCGAGCTGGCGGATTGAACCCTCGCCCGGTCCGTGGTCGTCACCCGACTCGCGGTCGTCGTCGGCGTCGACGTCCCCGGTCATCGGTCCGTCCCTGACTTCATTGGAAGGGCGTATTCGGCCGAGCGACTTTAGCGTGCGGTCTCTCGTCCCATCGCGCTCACGAGCCGGCACCTACGTCGACCCGTTCACGTCCTCCTGGCGGCCGTACCAGTAGGTCAGCGGCGTCGCCGTCATCCCGTGGGCCAGCAGCGACCCCGCGACGACGAGGCTCCCGGCGGTCCAGGCCAGATCGATCCCCGTCTCGCGCACGGCCAGGGTCGCGTAGAAGATGGCAGCCACGCCGATGGGACCGAACCAGCCGACGAACAGCGCGGCCTCAGGTCGGTCGAAGGGGCCGATCGCGGACCGCAGCGCCCAGAAGGCAGGCAGCCGCCGGACCAGCAGGACGCCGACGACGAGGGCGACGCCCGCCCACCCGAGCCCGGTCCAGCCGGCCCACGGGATCGCCATCCCGAAGAAGACGAAGACGGGGAACGTGAACAGGCGGTCGAACACCTCCTCGATCCGCTGGGCCTCGACCTCGTCGCTGGGGTCGGCCTGCCAGTTGTACGCGGCACCGGCGACGAAGACCGCGAGGATTCCGTCGCTGCCCAGTAGCGTGGCGAACCCGAGGACGGCGAAGGTCAGTGCGACGGCGACGGTGAACACCGACGTCTCATCGGCGAACTGCCGCGAATGCGCGAGCCGTTCGGCCCGCCCGGCCAGCGCACCGACGGCGAAGCCGATGGTCACTGCGCCGCCCACCTCCCACAGCAAGGTCCGCGACACCCACTCGACGAGGGCCGCGTCGGGCGAGTGTTGCAGGACGAATATCGGGAGGAAGACGAACGGGTACGCCGCGCCGTCGTTGATCCCCGCCTCGGCCGAGAGGAGGTGGCGGAGTCGCGTCGGGATGTTCTCGTGGGCCGTCCGGCCGACGACGATGGCGTTGGCCAGGACTGGGTCGGTGGGCGTGACGACGGCACCGACCAGCAGCGCCAGCCAGACCGACTCCGGGAGCGCGAGCCACGCGACCGCGGCGCTGGCGAGCCACATGAACACCATCACCGGCCCCAGGACGACCGCGAGCGTCCGCGCGTGTCGCCGGTAGTAGTCCGGGGACAGGCGCAGCGCGATGCTGGTGACGGCGATGGCGACCGTCAGCCGGGCGACCTGTTCCAGGACGACCAGCGGGTCGCCCAGCGGCGTCAGCGCGAGCAGTCCGAGCCCGGTCGGACCGATCAGGACGCCGAAGCCGACCGCTACCATCTGTTCCGACGGGACGAACCCCCGACTCCGGATCAGCCCCGTCCCGAGACTCAGAACCAGTACCAGCCCGCCGATGAGCGCCAGCCCGACGTCCAACCGGCTCATTCCGTGCGTGAATCTACGAGGACTGGGAAGTTAAAACGTCGCTGACAGGAACGGAGGGCGTCAGCCTGGAGAGGGACCGCTAGCTGTCGGTCGCCGTGGTCGTTTCAGTTGCGTCGTCGTCTTCGGTGTCTTCGTCGTCACCGCCTTCGCCGTCCTCGTCTTCCGTTTCGGCTTCGGTGTCTTCGTCGTCGCTGTCTTCTGCATCGTCACCGTCGTCCGTCGCTTCGTCGTCGCTATCCTCTTCCTCGTCCGCGTCGTCGCTGTCGTCGTCGCCGTCGCTCTCCTCGCCCTCAGCACTCTCCTCGTCGCTGTCGTCGTCATCGTCGGCCTCCCGCTCGAAGTCGAGTTCGAGTTCCGTCTCGGCGTCGTCGGCTTCGACGGAGATCTCGACCTCCTCGGCGTCGGGGACGGTGACCGTGATCCGACCGTCGGCGTCGGTGGTCCCGACCCGTTCGTCGTCGACGGTCACCGTCGCGTTCTCGACGGCGGACCCGTTCCGCGTCACTTCGAGCGTCGCGTTGGCGCCGCGGGTGACGTTCTCGACGAAGTCCACGTCGAGGACGCCCTCCCGTTCGTCATCGTCGTCGTCCTCGTCGACTGACTCCATCGGGACGTCGGTGCCGGACTGGCCCACGACGGGCTTGAGGATGTACTTCCCGCTACCGCCCGCCTCGTGCACTGCGATGTCGAAGACGAAGTCGACCGACTCGCCGTCGCCGACGGTGAAGGGCTTGTGGATCTGCAGTTTCTCGCTGGGCAGTTTGACCCGGACCGACTCACCGTCGGTCAGCGTCCCGTTGACGTCGCTGACGTAGGCGAACACCGTGTCGTAGCTCCCGTTCGGGGCGTCGACGGTGGTGAGCCGCGTCGCGTTGGCGCCCGTGAGCCGGGTCAGGTCGACCGAGCGGTTGTCCACGTCGCGCTCGACCCACCCGCCCTCGCTCTCGTTGTCGCCGTCGGCGGCTCGCTGGAACCCGACGCGGGAGATTGTCACGTTCAGGTGGGCGAAGTCGTCGATGGCGTTCTCCTCGTCGCTGACGTAGAAGTGGACGCCGTCGTCGGACCCGCTCGTCTGTGAGACGACTGAGACCGAGTAGCCCTGGTTCGCGGTCGATGCGTCGGCGGTCGACGTGGTTGCGGGGGTCGCCTGGTCGCCCTGGCTCACGACGCCGGAGCACCCGGCGAGGACGACGACGGCGACGACCGCCACCGTCCGCAACGTCGTAACTCGCATACACTGTCGTTCGCAGAGGGATGGGTATCTCTTGTGGCCGTTGTGCTGCCTGTACTGACAGGACAGTGGAAGCCCGACCGCCGGGACAGCCGGAACGGTCAGGGGTCGAGGTTCGCCTCGGCCGCGTAGGTCGTCCCCTCGAAGTCGAAGACGCGACGGGTCGAGTCGTAGCCCGTGACGTTCTCGACGGCGTGGTCGTCGGCGCGGACGACGATGCGCTCCCGGTCGCCGATGGCCGCCAGCGCCGTCTCCAGCGCGACGAAGCGGTCACGCGCGATCACCTCCCGGATCAGCGTCTCGTCGGCGTCGTCCTCGACGGGGCGAACCGTCAGCGTGGCGTCGGGCGGATGATCGTCGTCGCCCCAGGACGGGAACGTGACGAAGACGTCTCCGCCGTCCTCGGACTGCGTGGCGGCGTCGGCCACCGACAGCGGGACCGTCGGTGCGTCGAGGTCGAACGCGGCCACCGGGGGGCGCCGATCGTCCTCGCTGAATCCGCCGGCGACGGCGTAGCGACCGCCGCCGAGGCGTCCGACGCTGCGGGCCAGGTCCGCGGCCTGGTCGTCGACTTCGAACCCGTCGCCGTGGAACAGCGCCAGGGTGTAGCCGTAGGCGTCGCCCGGCGAGACGCTGCTCGCGGGCATGGGCATCATCCAGGGCGCGATCCGGTGCCAGGACCCCTCGGCGAGCTTGTACAGCCCCCACTCGTAGGGGTTCCCGCCGATGGAGTGGTGCGTCCGGTTCACCAGGCGGAGAGAGAGCCGGCCCGGCGCCGTGACTCGCTCGCGAGTCGGTTCCAGGTACACTCGTGTCGAGGCGTCGGCCTCGTGGAACCAGGCGGTGTCGTCGTCGTATAGCGAGGGGAGCGACGCCGAAACCTGGGCCTCTCCCGTCGGGCCCGACGCCGTCGCGTCCCACGCCGACAGGACCAGCCCCGATTCGCGCCCGCCGAAGGCGTAGGTGCCCGTCGGGAATCCGGCCCTGTCCCAGTGACCGAGCACGTAGTACTCGCCGGTGACGTACTCACCCGGGTCGAGCGTCACCGTCGTCGGGAGTTCCGGCGGGACGTCCGGCGTCTGCCAGTACCCCTCCGGACCCCGGCGCGGCTCGACCACGTCGTCGACGAGATCGTGATTCGCGGTCGGCGCGAGGTAGAGGCCGGCCTCCGCGTCGTCGGGCACGGGTTCCTCGAAGCGCCGCTCGAACCCCCGGCGGCGCAACCGGGTGTGCGAAATGTCGCCGAAGGGCGGGAACTCCCGCAGCCGGAACGTGTTCTCCCAGTCGGCGGTGTTCAGCAGCGTCGCCTCGAGCACCGCCGGTCCGTCGGCCGTCGCTGCCTCGACGAAGCCGACCCGGAGGCCACCGTCGTCGGGGCCGTGGTGAACGACCGGGCCGCCGTCGCGACCGGTGCCGACGACCGCGAGGGTCCGCGGCCCGGTTTCGAGTTCGACCACCTGCCGCGCGTCGGTCGGTGGGACGTCGCGCTCGTCGTCGGGCGTCGTCGTCGGCTCGTCGGTCGCGGTATCGTTCCCCGGATCGTCGGTCCCAGTCACGGTCGACTGTTCGGCGTCGCCCGGGACGAGGGCCGTACAGCCCGCGCCCAGGGACGCGCCCGCTGCTGCCAGGAGGGCTCGTCTGCGCATACCGGTCGGGCGCACGACAGCGGTAAATGCTTTCACGTCGGTTCGACGACGATTTCACCGACGGATCGCCGCTTGCTGCCGGTTCATCGTACCAAGAACGGCCTGCAGATACAGGCTCGCCGTTTAGGACGGTACCACCCGGACTAGTCTCGTATGACGGACGACTTGCTCATCTACGGCGCCTACGGCTACGCGGGTCGGCTGATCGCTCGCCACGCGGTCAGACAGGGGCTCGAACCCGTCCTGGCCGGGCGACGGGCGGAACCGGTCGAGCGGCTGGCGACCGATCTCGGGCTGGCCCACGCGGTGTTCAGCCTCGAACACCCGCCGGTCGTCGAGCGACAGGTCGACGACGCCGACGTCGTGCTGAACTGCGCCGGCCCGTTCTCGGCGACGGCGACGCCGCTGCTCTCGGCCTGTCTCGACGCCGGGACGGACTACCTCGACATCGCGGGCAACGTGGACGTCCTCGAGTCCATCGCCGAGCGGGACGCCGAGGCCTCGGCGGCCGAGATCACGGCGCTGCCCGGGGTGGGGTTCGACGTCGTCGCGACGGACTGTCTCGCCGCCCAGCTCCACGACGAGGACCTCGAGGCGACCCACCTGACCCTCGCCATCGACGGCCTCGGCACGTTCTCGCCGGGGACGGTCAAGTCGATGATCGACGGGCTGAAACGCCCCGGCGTGGTCCGCCAGCAGGGCCGGCTCCGGGACGTCCCGATGGCCTGGAAGACCAGGGAGTTCGACTTCGGTTCCGGGCCGGAGACTGCCGTCACGGTGCCGTGGGGCGACGTCTCGACGGCCTACTACACGACGGGCATCCCCAACATCGAGACGTACGCCGCGGTCCCGTCCTACGCCGCCGACGTGCTGGAGCGGACCCGCCGCCTCGCGCCGCTGCTGGGGACGAAGCCGGTCCGCAGCGTGCTGAAACGACTGGCCGACGTCGCCATTTCGGGGCCGTCGGCGACCGAGCGCGCCCGGAGCGAGAGCCGTATCTACGGGGAAGTTATCGACGAAGACGGCCGCCAGGTCTCGGCGCGCCTCCGGACGCCCGACACCTACGACGTGACCGCGGCGACCGCCGTCGAGGCTGCCGGGCGGGCGCTCCAGGGCGCCGTCGAGCCGGGCTTCCAGACGCCGGCCTCGGCGTTCGGTCCCGAGTTCGTCTACGCCTTCGACGGCGTCCGGCGCGAAGAGACGGAAGAACGCGTCCGCATCGAAGCCGTCTAGAAACCTACGCCGACGCTTCGTAGCCGGCGTCGTCGACGGCCGCGACGAGCGACCCCGTGTCGGCGTCGCCCTCGACCGTCGCCGTCTCGGCCTCGCGGTCGACGGAGACGTCGGTCACGCCGTCGACGCCCTCGAGCGCCTCCTCGACGGTCTGCTCGCAGTGTTCGCAGGACATCCCTTCGACGGTGATGGTTTCGCTCATGACACTGTCTCGTAGGCACGCCCCGGCTATGTGGGTTTCTCCTTCGATTCCGAAGCGATCGGAGACGATCTCTTTCGAAACTGAACTCCCACCGGACGATATATTGGCGCGCGGGCCCGAACGCCGTGTATGCGAGAGTTCGACGAGACGGACGTGGAGATTCTACGGTACCTCGCCGAGGACGCCCGACGGCCGTTCAGCGACATCGGCGACGCGGTCGGTCTGTCGGGGCCGGCGGTCTCTGACCGGGTCACGCGGCTCCAGGAGGCCGGCGTCGTCAACGGGTTCACCGTCGACGTCGACCGGTCACAGCTACGCGCCGGCGTCCCGGTGTTCGTCCAGGTCCGCGGCGCGGCCGACGTCGACGCGCTGCGCGAGCGAGTCGGCGAGGCCGACGCCGTCGAGCACGTGTTCGTCACCGCCGACGGCGAGGTGTGGTTCTACGCCCGCGCACAGGTCGAGAAGGTCCGCCAGTGGGTCGACGGCCTGCTCGGTGACGCCGGCGCCGACTACGCGGTGACGCTGATGGACGACGTCTCCTGGCACCCGTCGCTCGACGGTGCCGAGTTCGCGCTCACCTGCGCCGAGTGCGGCAACACCGTCGACAGCGAGGGCTCCTCGACGCGTATCGACGACCAGGTGTACCACTTCTGTTGCCCCTCGTGCCAGGGCCGGTTCGAGGACCGCTACGAACGCCTCGAAGAAGGCGCGTAGCACTTTGGATTCGAAATTCTGTAAGTGACTGGACTTTGGACGCGTGTGAGTAAAGGGGGTAAACGAGGGTCCCGTACAACTACACAATGAGTCGGCGGACCACACACCTGGCGATCCAGGGCATGAGCTGTGCGAACTGTTCGGCGACGATAACCGACACCGTCGAAGCCCTCGACGGGGTCAGCGAGGCGGCCGTCAACTACGCCACCGACGAGGGATCGGTGACGTACGACCCCGACGTCGTCTCACTCGCCGAGATATACGACGCCGTCGAGGACGCCGGCTACGAGGCCCAGCGGGCCACCGTCTCCATCGCCATCTCGGACATGACGTGTGCCAACTGCGCCGAGACGAACGCGGTGGCGCTCGAGGGCGTCCCGGGCGTGCTCGACGCCGAGGTGAACTACGCGACCGACGAGGCCCAGGTCGCGTACAACCCCGAAGACGTCTCCCGCGACGCGTTGTACGACGCCATCGAGGACGCTGGCTACTCGCCCGTCCGGGAGGACGCGGCCTCGGGCGAGTCCGACCAGGAACGCCGCGACGCCGCTCGAAACGAGGAGATCCGGCGCCAGCGCCGGCTGACGCTGTTCGGCGCGGCCCTGTCGGCCCCGTTCCTGGTCTTCCTCGCCGACAAGTTCCTGCTCGGCGGGACGCTCCTGCCCGAGACCGTGTTCGGGTTCCCCTTCGAGTGGGTCGGCTTCCTGCTCGCGACCCCAGTTCAGGTCGTGCTGGGGCGCCCGTTCTACGTGAACTCCTACAAGGCGCTCGTGAAGAACGGCCGGGCCAACATGGACGTCCTCATCGCGCTCGGCTCCTCGACGGCGTACGTCTACAGCGTCGCCGTCCTGCTCGGCCTGATCGCCGGCGAGACGTACTTCGACACCGCCGCGCTCATCCTCGTGTTCATCACGCTGGGTAACTACCTGGAGGCCCGTTCGAAGGGGCAGGCCGGCGACGCCCTCCGGAAGCTCCTGGAGATGGAGGCCGAGACGGCCACCCTCGTCGACGAAGACGGCGCCGAGCAGGAGGTCCCGCTCGACGACGTCGACGTCGGCGACCGGATGAAGGTCCGCCCCGGCGAGCAGATTCCCACCGACGGCGTCGTCGTCGACGGCCAGTCCGCCGTCGACGAGTCGATGGTCACCGGCGAGTCCGTCCCCGTCGAGAAGACGGAGGGCGACGAGGTCGTCGGGTCGACCATCAACGAGAACGGCGTGCTCGTGGTGGAGGCGACGAAGGTCGGCGCCGACACCGCCCTCCAGCAGATCGTCGAGACGGTGAAGGCGGCCCAGTCCCGCCAGCCCGAGATCCAGAACCTCGCCGACCGCATCTCGGCGTACTTCGTCCCCGCGGTCATCGCCAACGCCGTCTTCTGGGGCGTCGTCTGGTTCCTCTTCCCGGAGACGCTGGCCGGCTTCGTCGACTGGTTCCCGCTGTGGGGCCAGGTCGCCGGCGGCCCCGCGGTGGCCGGTGGCACCGTCTCCGTCTTCGAGTTCGCCGTCGTCGTCTTCGCCTCCGCGGTCCTGATCGCCTGTCCCTGTGCGCTGGGGCTGGCGACGCCCGCCGCGACGATGGTCGGGACCACCATCGGCGCCCAGAACGGCGTGCTGTTCAAGGGCGGCGACGTCCTCGAACGCGCGAAGGACGTCGACACCGTCGTCTTCGACAAGACCGGGACGCTCACCGAGGGCGCGATGGAACTGACCGACGTCGTCGCCGTCGACAGTGATTGGGCTCCGATCGCGGACGGCGGGGCAGCAGCAACGGACGGCGGAACGGTCGAGGCCCGAGAGGCACGCAGTGAAGACGACGTCCTCCGGCTGGCGGCCGCAGCCGAGCGCGGCAGCGAACACCCGCTCGCGCGTGCCATCGTCGACGGCGCCGAGGAACGCGGGCTCGACGTTCCCGACGCCGAGGACTTCGAGAACGTCCCCGGCCACGGCATCCGCGCCACGGTCGAGGGCCGGGAAGTGCTCGTGGGTAACCGCAAGCTGCTGCGCGACGCGGGCGTCGACCCCGAGCCCGCCGCCGAGACGATGGAACGGCTGGAGAGCGAGGGGAAGACGGCGATGCTGGTCGCCGCGGACGGCGACCTCGTCGGTGTCGTCGCCGACGCGGACACGGTCAAAGAGAGCGCGAAGGACGCCGTCGCCGCCCTGCGCGAGCGCGGCACCGACGTGATGATGATCACCGGCGACAACGAACGGACCGCCCGCGCCGTCGCCGAACAGGTCGGCATCGACCCAGCGAACGTTCGCGCGGAGGTCCTCCCCGAGGACAAGTCCGACGCCGTCGAGGCCATCCAGTCGGACGGCCGCAAGGCGATGATGGTCGGCGACGGCGTCAACGACGCGCCCGCGCTCGCCGTCGCCCACGTCGGGACGGCCATCGGCAGCGGCACCGACGTCGCCATCGAGGCCGCGGACGTCACGCTCATGCGCGACGACCCGCAGGACGTCGTGAAAGCCATCCGCATCTCGGAAGCCACGCTCCAGAAGATCAAGCAGAACCTCGTCTGGGCGCTGGGCTACAACACGACGCTCATCCCGCTGGCGTCGCTGGGCCTGCTCCAGCCCGTGCTGGCCGCGGCGGCGATGGCCGTCTCCTCGGTGTCGGTACTGGCCAACAGCCTGCTGTTCAGGCGGTACACGCCGGACGAGGATTACGAACTGCTCGGCCGGTTGCGGTAGGAGAGGACGCAGAGCGGACGACTAACCGGTCGACGTCGCCCGGACAGGCCCATCGACTGGTGACGTCGACGGCGTCGTCGCTACCGTCACTCGCACTGTACCGACGCCGGCGATGCCGCCCGATACGACACGAGGGTCTGGGATCGGGTCGCTCGATTCAAAGGAAGTTCTCGCGGACGTACCGCTCGACGGCCTCGGTGTCTTCGAGTTGCTGGAGTGTCTCGAGCGCTCCCTCGATCGATGCGAGATCCTCACCGGTGAAGTCGTCTTGTTGCGCGACACGACCGAGGCTGACGAGCAACTCGAACTTGCTGGCGTCGACGTCGAGATCCATGACTCTCGATACGACGTTCTCGTCGTCCGGGTCCTCCAGGCGGACGAATTCGGTCGGGACGGATTCGTGAAGCAGCGCCGAAACCATGGTGTCACCTCCGGTTGCGTCAGCCGGAACGTCAGCGAGCATCCGCTTGACGAACGCGGCGTCGTCGCCCGGGTCGTCGACGACGTTCCGGACGAAGGCGTCACCGTCGAGTCGGCGGAGGTCACCGTTCTCGTCGATGCGAACCCGTACGAGGTGCAAGTCCTCGTTGGGAAACGCCCGTGAGATGTCGTCGCGGTGGACGCACACGTCGGCACCGTACTCGCCCCGGTCGAGCGCTGCAAACGGGTCGGCCAGGCCGCGCGCTTCTGCGGTGTCCACGTCGTCACTGGTTCTCCCGTCCCCGAAGGCGGCGCCTTGCAGGTACTCGGCTTCGGTCGGGGGCCGCCACCCGCCGTCGACCCAGGGAGTCTCCGACTCGACGACGACGGTCTGTCCGGTTGGAAGCGTCGCCGTGTACCACGGTGGCGAGTCGTACAGCCCGTCCAACCCGTCGAACTGGTCGAGGACGTCCGCCGAGTAGATCCCCACGATCGGCGGCCGCTCGACTGCGTCCCCGATCGGGCGACCCGTCGGCACGACTCCCATGGCCCGCCTCTCCGAATCGAACAGCGCCACGTACCCCGCGGCGACACTCGCTGCGAGCCGACAGATCAACTCGAAGAGGGCGTCCATCTCCCGCTGGTACCCCGCCGCGTCGTCCAGCGACGACGGATAGATCTTCGAACCGAGGCCGAGACTGACGGCTAGTTCGTCGGGCCCACGCTCGTCGCTGTGGTTCACCTCCAGATTGATGGACCACTGGTCGTGGGGGACGATCACTGACTCCAGTTGCGTCTCGTACCAGTCCTTCGCTACGAGGGAATCGACGTCGAAGCCCGTTGCCGAACAGGCGTCGATAACCGAATCCACGACGTCGGCGGCCTGGTCGAGTTCGTAGAACGCGGCGATAGCGGTCCCGTCCGACATACTACCTCGCCAGGTCCCCGGACGTTGTAAACTCTCCCGTCGAATCCGGGCTTTGCTGGCAATCCGTGACCCGCTCGTCGTGCACGGATCTCGATCCCGAATGCAACGGCGTTCTCGGGCACCGCGACGAGTTCCGCACACCGAATTGGGTCCGACGCGGTTCGATGCATCTGACCCACCGATGATCGATACAGCTGGGAGAACGGGTCTCTTACCCCGTCAATAGGTGTGCTTCACAGTCGTCGGCCAGTGAGTCGGTCGGTTCGTACGGATGGTCTTCCAGCACGAGCATGACGTGGCCCGAGTCGAACTCCGTGACGCGCCACGCCGGCGTTTCGAGCACGCGACCCCGACCGCCGAACTGCTCGATCACGCGCTCGGACATGATGGTGAGCCAGGGGAGTTCGTCGACGTGATCCGGAACCGGGCGTCCGTCGGGCATGACAGTTTCAGGTACCACGCCTTCCATGTAGACCGCACTCCAGACGTATTCGGGATCGACGATCGGAACAAACGCTTCCACGACGTCGATGAGTTCCTGGATTCGGGCGGCGACCACCGTCTCGTCGTGGTGGCTCCGATCTATCTCGCTGGTCTGGAAGCCGAGACTAGTTCTGCCCCATCGCTCTTCACGTTCGGTCGTCGCGTGCGTGAAGCCGACCCGAAGCCGCATCCCGGATTCAGTCCAGCAGTACAGGGAGCCGTTATCTGCTCGTTCGAGCGCTGCCACGACCGCTTCCGGATCCTGGTCCTGGTGTCGTTCAGTTCCGATATTGTACTTCGCGACGACGTCAGTCCGTCCGTCGTGAGTTGTCGTCAACCCAGCGTGTAGACACGCTTCGTACAGCGCCCGTGTGTCTGGAGTCTCGTCGGCGACGAAGCCGATGTGGTAGGGTTCGTCCATGGTCACTCGATCATCTCCGCCAGGTCGTCGAAAGCGAACCGAAGCTTGCCTGGCGAAATAGAACGTGTAAGTACGGAGGGAACATGTGCTATGACCCAAATCATAGGTTAAATCGCTACGTCACTCGGCTTCCAGAATACTCTCCAGGGAGACCGATTCGCGGATCCATAACTGTATTACTGTGGAACTATCCATTTCCCCACCTGTGATGGTCACAAGATACGGTGTCAAGAACCGGCAGAACTTCTGTCAGTACTGATCAGTACTCATCGGCCGGGTCGTCGGGGACAGTACCTATCTCAGCAGGATACAGGGAGAGATCGTGCCAGAAATCGGAACTATATATCTCACGTTTCACCGTCACTGGCGAAAGGGAATCGGCCAGTTTCGAGAGGAACGCCCCGAGGTACGCTCTGTTCGTTTGACCGGGCTCGGTCTGTTTTACCCAGATATCACTCCGAAGCGTTACTCCGAAACTGTACATGAACTCGGATTCTACCGGACTGTCTTCGCTGGTAGACCAAAACGAGGCAGAGAGTGAAAGTGGCTTCAGTTTATGATACATAGTGCGAGCGCATACCCGCGTCTTCAGGCGCGGGTCAAGCGGACAAT
>JAOPKE010000012.1 GCA_025517465.1 Halobacteria archaeon HArc-gm2 | reverse complement strand
GTCGAACTAGCGCTTGACGCCGCTATCCGGTGAAATCAGGCGTCTAAACAAGCCCGTATAAAATAAAGCGAATTCAACTGAGACATATCGTTCCGTCCGTAGACTTACTAGGGTCGTCTACTCGGCTCGTTCACCATCTTTCAGTCCCGCTCCGCAGACGGTGTTTTATCGCCCCCCGGAGGGGTGCGGGGGTTCTCGGACCTTCGCACTCTAACAATGAGTTCGCAAGCAGCGCAGCGTGTCTCCTTCGACGATAAGGAGACTCGCGACGACGAGATGCACAGCACGATCACCGAATGGGTCGAGGACCTCGCAGATCTAACCGACGAAGCAGCGGCCAGCGAGCAGTTCCAGGCGTGGCTGGACGTCCAGTCGCGCTTTCACGACTACTCGTACCGGAACTCGCTCCTCATCAAGGCACAGTGCCCAGAGGCGACGAAAGTCGCGGGCTACCACACGTGGCAGTCAGAGTTCGACAGGCACGTCAAAGAGGGCGAGTCGGCCATCTGGATCTGGGCGCCGATCGTCACGACGCGGTGTCCGGAGTGCGAGAACGCGCCGTCGTATCACAAGCAGATCGAGTGCGAGTACGACGAGACGCCACCAGAGGAGTGGTCGGAGGGACTGGTCGGGTTCCGACCGACGACCGTCTTCGACATTTCGCAAACGGAGGGTGATCCACTTCCCGAACTCGACACCGAGGCGACCGGTGACGCTGGGGACCTCGTCTCCACACTCCTCGAGGCAGCCACGGAACTCGGTATCGACGTTCGGCTCGTTCCGAAGCACGAGTGGTCCCACGGCGACGCGAAGGGCGTCTGTCAGTACGACGGCGATGGCGGCGCACCAGTCGTCGAAGTCCTGGAGGTCCAGAACGACGCCGACCTGGCGACGACGCTCGTCCACGAGTGCGCCCACGCACTCCTACACGGAGACATCGACGACGCGACTGAACGCTCCAAGCGGGAAGTCGAGGCCGAGGCGATCGCCTACGTCGTCGGTCGCCACTTCGACCTCGACACGAGCAACTCGGCGTTCTACCTCGCGGCGTGGGACGGGGATGACAGCGACGCCATCACCGACCGACTCGGTCGTATCAGCCGGACGGCCGGGCGAATCATCGACGAAGTTGGGGAACAATGACGAGCGACGACAAGTCTATAAGGATTCCGCGGAAAGTTGAAAGTATGCCTGGAGCGGTTCCATCCCGGGCTCACCCCCTGGATACGATGCTCGCGATTTCCGACGTGATACAGAATCATCGGTACGCGGCGATCTACGCACGCGTTCGAGAACTCGGCACACCGACCGTCGAAGAGATCGCAGACGGGCTCGATAGTTCGAAGACGACGGTGTACGAGGACGTCAACCATCTCCAGGAGGTTGGCATTCTCGAACGGGTCACTGACACACAGCCCCACCGGTTTCGAGCCACGTCGATCGAGATGACCGTAGAGCACGGCAGTGACACATACCAGATCTCGCCGACGTTGCTGATCGCACTCGCCCGGACCGAGTCCAACGAGAACATTCGCCTCTATCGCGATCGAAACGGCGTCGCTGGCCTCGCGACGGCCGTCGAGTACGCTCGTGACTACGTCCGTTCACGGACCTCGGCACGTGTGATGGCCCGCGAGGAGGACATACCGGTTCTTGAGGCGGAAACGGTACTCCAAGAGCTTCGGGAAATTGTGCTGTCGGTCGAACCGGAGCTGGCGGAGGAGCCCGACCTCGAAGCACTCGATGCCGCAGCCGACGAGTCGTTGCCGGAGTGATCGACGGTGACGACGCAGCTGTTTCCTGACGTCGACGCGCACGTCGTCGACACGAACCTCTTCATCGCGTTCGAACGGAACGATGCCGTGGACCTCCTCGAACGAAGCGTCTCCGAGAACGAGGTCAGACTATCCGTTCCACGGCGCGTCTGCGAGGAACTGACTCCGGAATCACTCCCCTACGATACGCCGCCTGTCGACGAAGCAATCGAAGCGGGCTGGGTCGAACGCCTCGACGAAGTTGACTACGCGAATCCCGTGGTTTCTGCGACGATGGACATGGTCCGACGGTACATTGCCGCTGCCGACGAGCGTGCCGCCCACACCGTCGAGCAAGCCGACGCGGAGGTCGGCGGTGCGACAGCGACACTCCTGGAAAAGGGAACTGCGAACTCAGTTGCCGTCTACACGAACGACCTCCCAGCGTTTCGGGGAATCGAACGCGCACTCGCTGAACACGGATACCAAGACCGCGTCAACCTCGTCAAGTCGTTCGATTTCTTCGACTGGGTCGTCGACCGCTACCGGTTTCAGGGGTGAGGAATACTGACTTCGCAGTCGGATAGGTTCTGAACGGTATCTGTCCTGTACCGTCGCAGCGAGGAAGTCCCGTGACCTCTCTCGCGTTGTTTTTTGTCGCCTGCGAAGGGCGCAGGCGAGCCTGCACTGGCATCGCCTGAAACGACGTATGACGACTGATCTCGACGACGAGCAGTTCGAACAGGTTGCACAGTCACTCGAACGCTGGCTCGGAGACCAGGCTACAGACGACGTTCCGGAACTCGTCCTCGTCGGCTTGCTTCGTGGCTACGCCGATGCGATCGAGGAACACGGCTACGTTCCCCGTTCGTGGTCTGATCGGCCCTCTCAGGTTAACGCCGTGGCTGTCTCCCGAACCGAATCGAATTCCTGATCCATGGGATCGCGGTAGATTTTCTATGGCCCCTGACGGGTGCGGGGCCACACGATACGGGCTTCGCGGATTCTCGCATGACTTCACATCCACTCGACGAACTGTCGGTATCGAATCGCGTTCTCAAGCGCGCCCAGTACGAGGCCTTCGAGTTCGAGCTGCTGGACACTGACGTCCGGGTTCGAAACGCCAGTCACGCCGTTCCGACCGACCACGAGTACGTCGTTACTATCGAGGACGAATTCCCAGTGGAATGTACCTGTCCTGCTGACGCGAACTACGAGAACGCGTGCAAGCACAGAGTCGCCGTCGCGATCCGACGTCCAGTCCTCGATTTCGCCAACGACGTGCAGTTACTCGCAGATGGTGGGACGCGCCCCCAGTACGACGACACGCGGCAGGCTGATACCCAACCAGACGAATCGGAGGAGTCGGACGACTGCGAGTGCGACTTCCTCCCCGACGACTTCCCGTGCTGGGAGTGCGTTCGGACGGGCAACCAGCCGATGCCGACGCGGAACGAACGCGATCGTTAGCGACGCTCTCCACTTCACTGGCGAATCATTCAGACCTGGTTAGATTGCGACAGCGCCGCCGGTGTTTTTTCTGGCCCCTGACGGGTGCGGGGCCTGCAGATGGGTGCCCGCGATAACGAATGAGTTCGAGAGACATCTACGAACGTGGCTTTGACGAATCGACTGGGAAGACGACCAACGAGACGACGTGTCCGGACTGCGACGGCACACTTCGAACGATCGACGGCGAGCAGTGCTGTGAGGATTGCGGCCTGATCGTCGAGGCGTGTCGACTCGACAGGCGCGGGCCACGGACGTTTCGAGACGACCAGGGACAGAAGCGACGGACGGGCGGACCGCGGACGGTGACGCGCCACGACCGGGGCCTCTCGACGACGATCGGTCAGAAGCGCGACGCGAAAGGGAACGCGATCTCGGGCAAGAAACGACGGCAACTCGCCAGGCTTCGCCGTGAACACGACCGCGCCAGGTTCCAATCGAAGCGAGAGCGGAATCTCGCACACGGACTCGGTGGGATCGATCGACTCACCGCGCAACTCGACCTCCCACGGTCCATCCAGGAGCAGGCGAGTTCGCTGTTCCGGACCGCCCAGGACGCGAACCTCCTCATCGGACGGTCGATCGAGTCGATCGCGGCGGGCTGTGTCTACGCGGTCTGCCGGATCAACGACGTGCCACGCACACTCAACGAGATTACGAGTGTCGCTGCCATCGGAGAGAAGAAGGTCAGGAACGGGTACAATGTTCTCAACAGAGAACTGGACCTCCCAGCTCCTCCGCAGCAGCCCCAGGAGTACATCCCGCGGCTCGTCTCCGCGTTCGACCTTCCCTGCCGAACCGAACGGCGTGCCCGCGAAATCGCGACGGAAGCGGTGGAGGCTGGCCTCGCGACGGGCGTCAACCCCGCAGGCTTTGCGGCGGGTTGCGTGGCCATCGCCGCGGCCAAGCAAGGAGTAGAGGTCCTCCAGCAGGACCTCGCAGCGGAGGCGGACGTCTCACCGACGACGGTCCGTGAACACCGGGACACGCTGTGGGCGTTCCTCGGTGAGTAGGATGTTTGGGCTTGGACGAGTTCGGCGGTTGGTGACATCTACAAGCCCGGAGATAATCTCGGAATGTCGTCACTGCGGCCAGACGGTAGACCGTGATTGCAATAGTTGTCCACGGTGTGGTCGCGACGGCATTGCGACCTACGAAATTCGCTAAGTACCCGAAGCACGGGTGTTCTTGATGACTTTCTCCGGATCCACGAAGGGTATCGACGTGGGACCGCACCGTCGTGAACGACGACGGCGCCCGCGCCGGCCACCGAATGCATTATCGAGAGTCTGTTTCACTTGGTGACGGAGGCCTCCCGAACGGAATCATTGAAATCCCCATGTTCCAGTCGCGGAACGGCGTGTGGTACGAAACGGTCCCGTCGTACCGATCAGTAATTACGCCTAATTTCTCTAATGAACGCGCCTTGAGATGACTGTGGAGGTACTCACGCTTCAGTTCGACGCAGGACAGTCCGAGGTCGGTGGCATACTCGACGAACTGCTCGACAGAGGCGTCGAATCAGACATCTATCGCAGCGCCGACTGGCGTCATCGCAAGCTCTCCTCCTAGTAGACGGGGTTGCCGGCGACGAACACCCGTGACACCATATGCATCGGCTCCCGGTTCACTAAGATGATGTCGGCTCGCGAGCCCATTTCGATACGGCCACGGTCGGTCAAACCGCACGTAGCCCTCATACTTGCTGTCAATCCACAGTCTGCTCCTGTAGCGTCGACAGACTGACTCTGTGTTTTCAAGCACTACGACGACATTCTTTGCAACGATCGCTTTACTCTCGTAATTTGAAGTCAGAACATGCAGGAATTGGCCCGTGTGTGACCCTGTCTCAACGAGGATTGTTGCCGACTTTATGGCCGTGCTTTCACCATCATCTTCCATCTGCATCGACACAGATCCTTCGGTGTCTATATTATGTCTGGGAAAATCAGGAAAATAACCGCGTGATCTTACGCTTTAGAACCCACAGCGGTAATCGAGGTGACCGATGTGTGCATTCTCGTTGTCTTGAACGTTTGTCAAGTCATAAGCATGGGCATCCCAATCTTCAGCTACTCCTACCTCAATAACAGCCCGAGTACCCCTAATCGAACCGGTTTTCTCTCGGTCCCAAGGTGAAATAGTGGCAGAAACGCCAGTCGCGATGACTAAGAGCGTACCCACGATTATACTCACAAATCCAAGCATCCAACGGGACCACTTAGTAGCCACATACGTTTCAATGAGTACCGCAATAGCTTCTTCCAAAATGGTCGATCCAAAGGAGCTAATTTGATCAACGAATTCTACAGTAAATCCTGTCTGTACGTGTTTGTAGGTGAAGCCGTCACAGAAGCCTTTAGTGCAGGAATCAAGCCCACGGTCTATATTTTTGGAGCGCTTGACAATCTCCACCCCAGCCATGCTCATTGCGTCTTGGGCAGCCACTTCATTAACAGATACTGTGCCGCTGGAGTCAGTGCTCAAGACAGACTCTGTAGTCTCTTTTTGGATATCGGCATCCACCTTACTATTGGCTGATTTATCTCGTATATTAACGTGTTCAACTTTGCCCTCTTTTGGTCCACTTGTGTAGAACTTCCCCAATGAAATTCTCTCCTTGTTATCGATCCGAAAGAGTTTGTGATCGTCCTTCTCATTGATAAGTTCTAGATCAATACGATCGGAATCATCTTTTTCGATAGGTGTCCGCTCTCCTGCAGCCGCCACATTAGGAACAAGTCCTGCAGCCCCCAAAGTTGCTCCACTTCGGATAAGTGTGCGTCGGTTGATCAAGTTATTACCATTCTGTTTTTTGTCTTGCTTCATTTGTTCTCCTACCGCAATTACACTTACTAAGTAATATGATATATAGATTATGGTGAATGTCTGATTAGATAATCCAATAGATTCCCGTAATAATTCACAAGCAAGTAACGAAAAACCAACTATTATTTGGATCTTTAAACACCAGCAACCGAATTAATGCTAATATATGTGCGCCAACGTTTCAAAGCAGGACTTTGCTATGATTTCAGTCGTTCGGTGAAATTTTTCACTCATTCATCCCATTTTACCGATCGGTAACCTTGGTAGGACTAGACTCATCAAGTACGCGTAATTTCCCAGTTGTGGAGGGTATTTCATGAGCGATCGACACCAAAATACGCTAGTTCTCGAATTGTATCCGATAGTGACGGTTCCGATAAATTCAACCAAACTGGTTGCCCGCTTTTCCTATCGTTGAGTGGGAATGAGTTCCTCATGAACGATGGCTCTCCGATCTGACAATCTACATTCAACGGGCAAGCAAGTCCCGAACGAGACGGGGAAGAATAGCCCCACAGACAATAATCACGACGATCCTAGCCCAAAGTGGAAAGTCGGTAAAAAGATGGATTACGATGAGCAGGCTGATTGTGAATGCTCCGAACAGAATGAATATTTGATGTTCGCGTGAGACCATTACCGAGAACCAGAACCAGCTATACGAAATACCTATTCAATTTCATTTGATTGGGTCTCGCTTTCGTTGAACGGATACTAGTTATCGGCCGTCGCTAGAACATCGTCGCTAAGTGAGTCAGTTTGAGAGAATAAAACATCAGAAATTGCACCCTCACCCCTCTTGAGGGTGAAAGATGAAGCGTCGACCAGCGTTACTCGTCTTCAACTCAAGTAGCGGCCCAGCCTCTAGGAAAGCACCTCAGCCCAGTTCTATCGGTAAATGAAGTCCCAGTCGGCCAGTGGGCGAGTAGTTATTCGGAACAACGAAACTGAGAGGAGTTGAATGTACGTTGGAGGATATCGCCAGAACTAACAAAAAATGGGACAGACTACTCATTCTTCAGATCGTCATTTTACGATGGAAACTACTCTCCACTCAAATCATCACAGTGGTGTGGCCAAATTTATCCCGTGATTACTGCCCCATGAAGCTTCGAGAATGAGTACTATCCACTCCTGTCGTTTCGAAGCCTTTGGGACCGGGTGGCGATAGAGGTCCCTACCTCAATATCGGGCCTACGTTGCCTTGGCTCGTAGTCGATCACATCCTTCTCGGTGGCCAGTGCGCTAATCTCGATACCGCGCCACTCGCCGTCGACGCCGACGAGCGCCTCGGAGTAGCCCGCGCGGTCGTTCCCGGGGACGGCGTTCTGGACGAATCGCATCTGGGCGTAGTTGAGGCCGAACTCGTCGGCCCACGTCTCGTCCATGCCGTCGAGGCGGTGGAACTGCTTGATGGCACACTGGTCGAGGATCGCTTCGGATTCGGCGTGCTCGAAGAACTCGTCGACGGTCTGCGTGATGAGCCGGATCGACAGGTCGTGGTGGCGATGGTGTCGGAACACGGTCTCCAGAAACGTCAGATTCGCCGCCTCCTGGAGCACATAACGAGATTCGTCAATTGCGAGAACCACCTCAGCTGGCGTTTCTTTCGCCCGTTCGTAGATTAGCGAGATCAACAACTGCATCAGCAGGTTGGTGCTGTCGCCGACGCTCCCTTCCTGCTGTGCGAGGTCCAGGTAGATCACCTGCTCGTCGCGGATATCGAACTCTGTGGGCTGACCCAAATTCTCATAGCGCCCACCTTCAGCGAACGGCCGGAGCTGGTCGATCAACCACGTCGCGTCGCCGCCGAGCTTGTCCGTCTCCTCGTCGGTCCGGAGCACGTACGTATCCGGATCGTCGACCATCGATTCCAGCACGTCCAGCACGTCCCGCATGGTCGGACTCTCGTTACTGTGCGTCCCGATATCCTCCGTAATTCCCTGTTCCCGGTAAGCCTCGTCGAGGGCGAGTTCGAGCGTGGTACGCCTATCACCGAGATTCACGCCGCGAAGGGCGAAGTAGTTCGTCAGGAAACTCAACACACTGTCTTTCTTCTCTTTGAACGGGCTCGCGTCCTCGCCGAGTTGCTGCTGGACGTGGTCTGGTGTCGGCTTGATCTCCAACGGGTTCAGGCCCATATTCCCACCGACCGTGATACGCCTGGCGTCGAGAGCGTCGGCGACGCCGGCCCAGTTGCTCAGTGGTTCGAGAATGATCCCGATACGATCCTCGGACTGGGCGATCGACCGGACGAAGTTCTGCTTGGCGCCGAAACTCTTCCCAGAGCCCGGGTCGCCGATGGTGAACATCGCATAGCCGTTCTCGCGGGCGAACGGGTCGATCACGACGGGGCTGTCGTTGTTTCGGTGGACGCCGAACTCGACGCCGTCGGGTTCGAGTATCGTCGGGTTGTGCGGCGAAGCGAGCAACGCACCGACGGCGCCACCGAGCGCGATGGCGTCCCGGCCGAACGGATTCCGACCGATCGGTGCGGCGGACTGGAGCGCCTGGTCCTGGTTACAGATGGCCGTCTTCGGCGTCAGTTCGGCAGGTGGCTCCCGGAGACGACTCCGCACCGCCTCGACGGCAGTCCGAAGTTCGTCCTCCGTCTCGGCCCGGACGGTGACGTACATGGCCTGGGAGAACACCTGCTGACCGTTCTCGACGGCCGTGTACGTCGCACTCGCCTCGTCGGCCCGTTGCTGGAGATACCGACTCCGGATGCTCCGGTCGATGTCCGCGTCGACCTGCAGGTCCTCGGCGAGCCGCTGGAGTTCGGTCCGCGCTCGCTCTTGCTGTTTCGGCTGGATGTGGACCGTGCAGTCGAACGTGACGTCGGTGAGCGAGAACAGGTCACTCAGGTAGCCATCGCTCGGGTAGTCGGGCCAGTCGGCGACGTACAGTGTCGTAGTCCACTGGTCGCCGACCCGGGCGGTCCGCGTTCCCCACTCGATAGCGGACGATGCAACCGTATTCTGGTGGCGTTCGGCGACGTCGTCGAAGACCCGCTCGTCTGTCGCCGGCTCCTCGAAGAGGTCGTCGTCGACGAACTGTGAGAGGTCGACTTCGTCGTCCCCGCTCGGTCGCCAGCGCTGCCACGCGACCCCGAGTCCGATACCGAGCAGTAACGCACCGATGCCGATCCCGGCGACGGCCTGCACCGAGAGATCGTTTGCCGGGGCGCCAAGCTGGAGCACTGTCTGGGACATCCCAGACGTAAATGAACCGCTATGCATCGGCGTCCTCCCGTGGTGTGCGGTCGACAACTGCCCGTTCCCGGACCATCGACTCGGCCGTCTCTTCGTCCACAGTCGTCCCATTCCAGAACTCGACAGCAAGCGCGAACACCTCGACCGTACTGAGTCGACGCGACGTCCAGTCACTTGCCGTGCTGACGAGTTCTCGCTCGACGGTTCGCAGTCGCTCGTCGAGTGCCTCCAGCATTCGGCCACGGAGTTCGGCCTCGGTGAGTCGCTCTCGCCTGGTGACGAACGGCGTGAACAGCAGACCCACCACGGGAAGGGTCGTCAGCTTCTCAGCGGGCGTCCGCTCCGCACTATTGCGTTCGTAAACATCGTACGGTGCGACCTCAACACCGAGGTAATAATGTACCTGCTGAGTACCCTCGATATCTTCGGGGCGTGATTCCCGGTACTCTTCGAGGAGTGCCTGGAACGTCGGGCGGTCCGTGACGTCGTCGTCGTCCAGCCGGTCGTCGATCTTGTCGACCAACTGTTCGGCCGGGAAGGGGCGCGTGGTCGTATGCAGAGTCAGCCGGAAGTCGAGTTCGTTGTTGGCGAAGGACTCACCGATCGATTGCAGCCCGGCCCAGTCGCCGGACATCGCGAAGTCCATGTTACCGGGGTCGAGTTCGAGGAACCGCTCCATCGCGCCGTCGGAGCGCTGAATTGCGCCGGTCCCTGGCCACGCCCGCTCGATGTTCGTGAGATCCTGGGTTCGTTCGTCGGGCGTGAAGGGCGTATAATCGACCAGACCACCGTCACAGGCAGTTCTCGCCTCACTGGATGCCTCCGACGCGAGGTTCGACGGAACGTTGTAGGTCCGTCGTGGGCGCTTGCAGACGTAGCGGTAGACGGTCGCGAGCCACGTCGTCGCCGCGAGGTGGGATGGCGACGCGAACACGAACGCACTCCCGAGGACGACGCCACAGAGGACGAGTGGAATAACGAGGACGTCGATGCCAGTGGCACCACCGATCAGCAACCCGACCATCGGGAACCCCAGTAGCACGTAGAGGTCTCCTTCGCGGACGTTGAACAGCGGGACGCGACTCTCTTCGCCGATGGCGTCCATGATCCGTCGCTGGGCCTGATTCTGATCCTGTGCCATCGTCAGTAGTACCCCGGATCGTTCTCGGTGCGTCGATAGGCGGTGACCCCCTGTTGCCCGTAGGCGTCCGTCGCGACCGAGTCCTGTTTCGTCCCACCAGCAGGCGTGGTACTCCCGAATTCTGGAGCTTCTCCGTTGGATGTACTACTCACTCGCTGTGCGAATGCCTGCCCAGCGGCGACTTTCGGACCCCAGCGGGCGGCCGTCCCCGCAACCTTGGGCCCGGCGAGATAGCCAGCGCCGAGTATCGCGCCGACCTTGAGCGTCGCCCCAGCGGTCGTTTCGAACGCCTTCGTCGCGAGTGGCGAGGCGTACTGGAACAGTTTCCAGACGACGATGACCGATAGTACTGGAAGCGAGACGGCGACGAAGTGCTGGAGGTAGACCACTCCCGGTGCAAGGGCGGCGCTCGTCCCCTCCTGAAACACCAGTTCGTAGCCACTGAAAATGAGGGCTATCGGGACCGGCATAATTAGGAGCGGGACGAATCGCATGCAGACCGACTTCGCGATCCGCGAGAGAACAGGAAGATTTCCGTACGCCAGAGCGAATCCTATCGGCATTCCGTAGATGAAGACGACCAAGAGGACGTCACGGATGAAGAGTAGCGCCTGAAGCACCCACATCGCGAACCCGCCAATACCAGCCATCAGGAGTCCGAGCATGAGATTTTGAATTGGGGTAGCAAGGAAGTCTACCATCGCGTTTAGCAGTGTTCCTAACTCTGGAATTAGAGCGATTGACACCGCATCGACTACGTAAAGAGATACAGCTGCAATCCAGTACCAGGTAACGATTAAGAAGACACCAGTCCAGGCGACCTTCTTCGTCCGCCGAGCCTCGTACGAAGTTCCAAGGTTGAAGATCGAAATAGTGTGCCGTGCCTGGACACTGACAACCAATAGAAGAAGCGCGACCGCTGTTACCTCTCCGGCAACGAGTGCGTCGTGAATTCCAACCCAGGGTTCGTTCGTTGGGGAACCGAAGACGAACGGGCCATCGGTCTCCGGGGTCGGTGTTCCAAAGATCTCGTTCGTCAGGGCGCTATATCCATCAGCCAACCCTTGTTGGAACCACCGCGTTACGGCCTCGATTATGTCCTTGAACCACTCGATTCCCACGTCAACGAGTGAGACGTCAATCATTGGTCGGCATCGGATACTGTAATGTCGCAGTCGCTCAGTACCTGACCAGTATATTCCACGTCGTACTGATGTTGAAGCGTCTCTCCGATTTCAAGTCGAACGATCGCTGTAAATTGTCCCACTTCTCCGTCTGAACTACACGATACGTTCGAACTTGCTGTCGTGAACGGGCGTGATGTGCTGTATATCTTCGTTGATTCACCTGGTGGAATCACGATTCTGTCGGCATCTCCGCCGGCTTCGGACGACGTGTCGTATATCCAGCTTTTATCTGCATCTTTGTTGGTCGGCTGGGGAACGTCACCTTCGAACAATAATTGTGTAACCGAATCAGGGCCTGTACCAGTGTTTTCGACCGTCAAAACAGTCTCTGCTTGGATAGCCAGATCGTTTGCCCCCTCGTACATCTCGTCTGGATAATTCCGACCGAGTTTGAGGTCGGTAATCTGGACGTCCGGACTGACCGTGAGCGTTCGCTCGCCAATGGTCTCCTCGCCATCCAGCGCGTGAACGGTGTACTCCCCCGGTGAGTACTGCGTCCCGATGTCGATCGTCTCCTTGGAGGACCCCGACGTGACGGAGCGACTGGCGAACGCCTCGCCGTCGGGCTGGATGACGGTTATCTCATCTATCGATGCGTCGGCGTCGAACTCCACCACGAGTGTCGTATCACTCACCCGAACGTCGGTGAACGGATCGGACTGCGCAACGCTGCTCGAATCGTTACAGCCTGCGAGTCCAATTGCAGTACTCGCGAGGAGTGTTCGAATGGCGGTTCGTCGGTCGATCGAGTCGGTGCTGTCTGTCATGAATACTGGTCGATCTGCAGAAACGCGCTAATTCGATAGCCTGCGTACAGTGCGACGAGGAACGGCGCGAACGCGATAGCCCCGTGATAGAGCAGCCGAAGCCACTCCGAGACCGTCCACAGCGGATGCCAGGAGACGCTATCGCTGTCACCCACGTAGGCAGGGTCGTTCGCTCGCCAGGACTCTGGTTCGTAGCTCGCTGTGTACGAACCCGGTTCGTCGACAGTCACGACAACAACTCCGGAGGTGTTCGTCCGAACGCGCTGGTCGGCGACGGTGATGTACCCGTCGCGGGGTTTGACCCCGATCGGCGTGGCCGACCGTTCCTCCAGGATTGGATTGTCGAGGACGATAGGGGCCCCCGTCGTTTCGTCTCGAAGTTCGATCCGGAGCGTCGCGGACTCACCATCGGTGTCGATCCGTTCGATCGTGAGGTTGCTCCGTCGGATGGTCCGGGTCTCCTGCCCGACGAACGTGCTGGGTCTGGCCGTGACGTTACGGACGATACCGGTGACGACGATGTCGTTGGCGTCGACGTCGTCGTGGCGCACGGCCAGCCCGTCGGTTCGGTTGTACGGCCCGTCGACGACGCCGACGGTGACGTTCTCGTGCATCGACGACGCCGGCGATCCGTGACCCGTTCCCCACGTATCGACGAGCGTCGGTCCATCACGGATCGGTTCCGCACGCGGACCGACGTGCGCGGGATACGCGTGCACGTACACGGGGAGTGCATCCGAAGGCCGTTGTGTCGTTCCGCCAGCGGACGAGGCGTTGAGGACGTCCCAGCCAGTGTCCCGGGCGGTGTAGTATCGCCAGACGCCCCGGACGCGCCCGCTATCATCTCCACCGAATGCGAATCCGTGCCACGGCGCGGTCTGGTGGATGGCCAGCCCGGTATCGCCGTTGGGGTACGTCGCCTCGTAGCTGTACGCGCCGAGATCGTAGACGGAGACGTCGATGGAGTCGGTGACGGTCACTGTGTCAGTCCGCGATATCGACCCGCTTCGCTCCGCACTCCCCTCACCCACCGAGACCTCTCCTCGTAACTCAACCTCGATATCGGCTTCGAGCGTCAGCGTCGTCGACCCGCTATCCCCGAGCGTGTAGTCGACGACGGGCGTCTGGCTCCCGTCACTCCTCGCGACGACGTCGTCGCCAGACAGGAGCCGAACCGCAGTCACACCGTGGTCGGCGACGCCCCACTCGACCGAGCGGTTCCCTGCCGAACGGTTGCCCGGTAACCGAACTCGGTAGTCGACGAGCCCCCGAACCGTCCCGTTCGGGGCGACGTATAGCGTCGTGTCACCGGGGTCCCGGTGGAGACGCGTCGACGGATGGGCCGCGAAGAGGCTGGCGTGCGCGTCGACGATCGACCGGTTATCGGTCAACTCGGCGTCGGGCGGATGGACTGAAGTGGACCGGTCACCCGGTGACAGCTCCGCGAAATCAGACCGTGTCCACGTTGCTGCGGTGTGTGGCGGTTCCTTGAACGTGACGTCCGTACACCGCGAAAGCTCTCGCATCGACCGGTTTGCCGTCTCGTCGAGCCGACACTCGTCGTCGGCCTTCGACCAGAGCGTCGCCGTTTCGTTCGCAGTCAGCGGACTATCGCCTGGGTCTGGCGTCGCAGGTGGCCGAGCACTCCCCGTGGTCGCGAGGAGACTCCCGACTACACAAAACGCGACGCCGAGGATGGCGACCGCGTGAATGGACTGCGCGCTCGCGGGCTTACCACGGAACAAGATCGACACACTCCGCGAGCGGCAGGCCCATCATCGAGCCGGCGACCGTGTACAGCGGGCCCAGCCCCAGCAGGATGACGACGGACTTCAACGCGACGCGCTTGTGACGCTTCAGTCGCTCGCGCTGGTCCGGGCTCACCGTGAACATCTCGAGGAGAGAGTCCCCCTGCCAGACGGCGACGGCGCCGATGACGCCGATGCCGGTCGTCAACTGGAAGAACCCGGAGATGACCTCCGGGAGACCGTCTGCCTCACAGACCGCGCTGGTCTGGGCCAGCGCCGGTTCGGCGGCGAGTAGTGAGACGACGACAACTGTGAAGAGTGCTCGACGCCCCACACGTCGATTCGTCTGTTCGATACCCCCTTGGTCTGCTGTGTCAGCATTAGATTTCATCTTCATCTACGTTCGATAGTAGGCAGTAGGAGCCAACAGGTGGATGCAGATCGACTCGTACGAATCCAGTGACGGAAGCAGTCGGTAACGCAGCCCATAGTCAGACGTGGCCACGAGTCCGTATACACTGGTTCGAGTCGTCCCAGAACGTCGCGTGGGTGCGAATTTCGGGCTACCTTTCGCACCCGTTCGACGTAATCAGTCCATATCCCGCCGACTCCCATCGTTCAGTCCATCGACACTATCTGGTATGTATATGATGTCAATATGTTGGTTTAATATTGGATTAGATGAATATATGGGTGGGTGCGCTGGTTCCACTGGACGCTCTTCTGAGAAAGAACTGCAGTGAGCGGCCGGTGTCTCGACTTACGATGCTGAGTTCACGGTAAGTGCAAGTGACGTTTCCACAATCTGGAAACTGGCACCTGGATCTTTATCCATGCAAGACTACCTCCCAGTGCCGGTACCGTGTCAGCTACCGGCCGACTCCATACACGGGCGGTGGTCGGGTATCCCTGGCCTGGGAATCTTGTCGGTCCCACCGCCCATTTCGGTGACCCCTCACCGTGGCAGTCGGTCTATTGCGCTGGTCACTCATCTCACCAACGCTGAAAGCCGGCCAGCACGTAGCGTGCAACATTGATGGTTCCCGACGACGGTTTCAATGCAGGCCTTGACCGGACGACAAACGATGCGGCACCGATTCGACCGCCGAACCACGAATGAACTACCACGAACTCGTCGACGTCGTCGCGATCCGACTCAGTGGACTCCTCACCCGCGACCAGAAACTCTTCGAGCGCTCACTCGACGTCCCGCCACTCGTCGACGTCACGCCCGACGCCGAGGCCACGGTCGAGAACGCCACGGCTGCAGGCCAGCACGCCGTCGACGTCGATACGCCGCTCGGAACGTTCGAGGCGGCGTACATGCCCTGGCAGTGGCGCGGGCCGGCGTATCCCACCGTCGTCTACCACCACGGGAGCGGCGAGCACCCCTTCGAGTTCGGGCGCTTCGCGTCGAGTTCGTTCCGCGGCCTCTTCGTCGGCCACGAGGACGAGTTGCCCGTCAACATCGTCGGCGTTCGGGCCCCCTTCCACGACCGGTCGTCGACCGAGTACGCGCGGGCCCTGGGCGACCTGGGGAACTTCGTCGGGATGTGTGCGTCCTCGGCGGCGCTGTTCGAGGCCATCAGGGCCGACCTGGCCGATCGGAGCGAGGCGCCGGTGGTCCTCGCCGGGGTGAGTCTCGGCGGGTTCGCCGCGAACCTCCACCGGGCCTGCTTCGGGACGGCGGACCGGTACGTCCCGTTGCTCGCCGGCGCGGCGTTCGGCGAGCTGTTCGTCTCGTCGGTCTACCGGCATCTGGTGGCCGACTCGGCCCTGTGTCGGCCGGACCGCCTGCGCGACGTACTCGACTTCACCGACGAGTTCCGCGCCGTCGAGGCCGACGACTGCGCGCCGTTGCTCGGGAGATACGACCGGATCGTCGAGTACGACGTCCAGCGGTCGTGCTACGAAGGGTTTCCCGTCGCGGTGATCGAGAAGGGGCACGTGACAGGCGCGCTGGCGGCGGACTTGCTTCGGAGGCACTTGCTGGATGCAGTCCGGGACGCCGAGAGTCCTGCATAGTGCGTTCGAAGCCATTCTTGGCTTCGATGGAACGAAAGCCCGTGCTAAAGCAGGATACAATTCTGCAGGCCAGTCACTCACAAACCTGAACTCGCCAGTCACCGGTGCGACTCAACCGAATCTTTATGCATTCCTCGTAGTTAGAATGAGGTACGATGAGTGAAGAGACAGCCCGAATTTTAAACCACGCCCGTCAACGCGGTGTCTCCTCTGACGAAGCGTGGGAGAACGTTCGGGAACTCGCCGAGGAGTTCGATTGGGATGTCGAGCGGATGCTATCCGATACCGATACGGACTCTACTGCTGTCTCAGATCGTGAATTGTCGCAGTAGGCGGTATGGACGTCTACGATTCTAATATCTGGATTCACGGGTTAGTGGGGGGCTGTGAGGAAGCAATCGCCCTTATTGACGAAGTGATCCACAACCCCGTCCACGTCGGAGTGAGCGCCTATATCTTCGACGAAGTTATGGAGAATCTGCAGCGCGCAGATCTAGATCAAGAAGTAATTGATAGCGCTCAGACAGAGTTCGCAGCAATAGTGCACGAGAATCACACCGTCCACGGCCCGACGCAAGAAGAACTCAGACAGATGGATCTGGGCGTTCGTCGTCGTGATGACCGGGTAGAAATGATGGCAGAAGTGCTCGGTATTCAAGCTAAGGATGTGCCGATTCTAGTGTACGCACATCAACTTGCCCAGCAGCCAGATACACCGGAGAGTACAATAGTGACGGCCGACCGCGAATTTTCTCGGTTCGACCCTCACCAGCACTTTCAGAATATCTCTATCAGGTTTGTGGACTGCTCCAGCTAGCCTTCAAGTTGGCTCAAGAGGTAATCCTCTGGAGTAATACCTCTATTTGTGCGCTGGATATCGGTTACTACATGAGCTCTTGTTAGTGTGTGGTACTGGCCTATTGGCCCGAACACGCAGCCCCGATGTGGATTTCTCCTTCGGGACTGTACGAAACACCAACGGGTATGGTGTTCGTCCCGGAACATGGTTGCGGCACGAAATTTTCCACTGCTACCTCCGATTCGTTTACGATAGCGTGGACTCGGCTGGCAGTTCCATAGAAGCTCTTTGATTCGTCCGCTTTCTCCCCAGCGAGGGTATACTGTGCCGAGAAGACTGTTTCAAACTCGTCGGTAGTCAAGAAGAGGTCCAGTGTAATCTCCGGTTGACTGTCGTTTCGCACCGTGAGATCTATCTCGTTCTCACGGTCTTGGGAGTCACAGCCTGAAAGAAAGGTCACCCCTCCGACACCGAGGGTAGAGAGGACGGTCCTTCGTCGCATAGTATCCGCGATGGATGGGCTGGTACTAAATCGGTCTCGTTCCGGCGATCAAAGCGAGCTACCAGCACTGCGGCGCAAGGCAACCACCGAGAGATATCCGATGTTGGCTGCGACAGTGGTCGTTCCGAGAACGAACACCGCCACAAACGCGAACAGCTCGGCAATCTTTCCGAACGACTCGGGGAATGGGGTGACGAATCTGATCTCGTAGAACGCGAGCGACGGCGGGACGATCGTCAGGACACACACTTCGTGAACTGAATCCCAGCGAGTGACGGCAGCAGTGCCCAGCCTGCGAGGCCTGCGATACGTTCGAGCACGGTAGCGACGCCGACGCCAGTGACGCCCGCTATGAAGTATCGGCGTTCGATCGCCTGAGATCGACGATGATGGAATCGATAATCGTTTGCACGCGTTCGACTGACGTCTCTTGATTCGTCGTTGCGCGCGTGTGAACGCCTTGCATGAGCAGGAACAGGATGTGATCCGCCGTCAGTTCGGCATCGACCTGACGAAAGTCCCCCTGGTCTATGCCGGTCCGTATCGTCTGGGCGATCATCTCTCGGAGGCTCCGTTCGACCTGTGTGGTTTCGTTCCGGAACTCGTCGTCCCACGTGGCGTGCGCCCATAACTCGACGAACACCCGGGACATCGCGGTCTCGATGTCCGCTGGTGGGGTGTTCATCACCGCTTCCACCTGCATTTGCTTCGGATGAAGAATCTGATCTGTCGTCTGTCGTAACGTCGCTTCGGGGTCGGCATCAGACTCCGTCGACCGTTTCCCGATAAAAATGTCGACGAAGTCCTCGAGCATCGAGAGCAGCAGATCGTCTTTACTATCGAAGTAGTGGTATAGTATCGAGGGGTTCTGCCCCAGTTCTTCGCCGATGTCAGTAAGCGAGAGATCAGCGTATCCGTGTTTCGCCAGTGCGCGAAACGCGGCTTCTCTGATTCGTTGTTCTGTTCCTGACGTGGTCCCCATCGTAAATTACATGGTGGGATCGTGAATCATGAGACTTCTGTTTCATCTGGTCTGTTGAATCCACAGACGGCGTGGGGAACGAGACTGAAGACACAGTCGTCAGACTCCAATGATGCCGGATCCACGCAACCGGACTTCGATCGACGGAGTGGTTCTGGAAAGCGGAAAATATTAATGGAACAGAGATTGGATTGACATCTGTGATACCCGTTCCTCCGTTTGCCCTTCCTCCATTTGCCATTCTTTTGTTCGCTGCACAAGTGGGAATTGGATTTTACGTTTCTATATCTCTCTCCTCAAATACTTGGGTGAGCAGAGTCACTGCAGGTATTCTTACAGCTGGTCTATGCTTTATAATCTTATTCGCCTTTGGACTTCTGATGACACTCATTCTGGATCTTATACTTTTAATTGGTGTATCTTTTTACAGATATGCTAACTAAATACGTTTGTTGAGTAGGCCAAGCGCATCGGGGAGAACAAGCAGTTTGACCAACTTCGATATAGGCCTATCTCATAGTGTTATTCGGCTCTGATAGAAAATCACAGGACAATAGCCTACTTATTGGAACTCGCCTCTATCAGAGGCGATCTAGCTCACCTATCTGTGATATTTCTGCTCTGTTGAATCCAGAGACGGCGAGCGGATAGCGTCGCTGTGAAGGGAGAAGCGAAGCGGAAGACGAGTGTGTCTAAGACCCTCTTCCGCTTCGTTACACAAGCAGTGTCGCTGGCTCAAAAGCGCTGTGCCGCCAGCCCCACGGCGGTAAGTGATCCGGCTGGCAACGGATTTGCTGCCTGGAAGCACGTTACGCTGCATTTCTTGCGGATCAACATGGACGCGACGTACCGGGAAATCGTCGACTGGGCGAGTGAGATGGATCGCGTCTGTGGTTTGTTGCAGCTGGCGCGGTCGGCGTTTCCGGCGCCTTCGACGCTATGGCGGTCGTTCGAGCGGGCGCCGATGCGTGTCTGGCGCCAGCTGCTCCGGCGGTCCGCAGCCCGCTGCGATCCGGGCGATCATAGTGCACTGGATGCCACGTTTTTCGACCGTCAGGTGGCATCCAGCCACTACGTGACACGCTCGGATCGCCACATACGGACGCTGAAAGCGACGGCCCTGGTCGATACGGAGTCGTGTGCCGTCCTCGACGTCCACTGCTCGGCACACTGGCCACACGACACCCAGGTGGGCCATCGGGTAGCGCTCCGAAATACGGCGGAAATAGAAAGTCTGGCCGGCGACAAAGGCTACGACGACCAATCGCTGCGGGACGCACTCCGCGCCAACGGCGTCCGGCCCCTGATCCGACACCGGTTGTTCGCACACTACGACCACGCACACGACGCACGGTTGGACAGCGGGCTCTACGGGCAGCGCTGGATGATCGAGACCGCCTTTTCGGCCATCAAGTGCCGATATGGATCCGCTGTCAGGCCGCGCGCCTGGTACCGCGAATTCCGCGAACTGGCGCTCACAGCCGCCGTTTACAACCTCGAACCGTCACTCACACAGTGACCGCTACATCGGATTCAACAAGGCAGTTTCATCTGGTCTCGGGTTTTCAGGCCCGGTTTATTGGACCTGACACCGAAGCGATTCGAGGCCGTAGTGACTGGAGATGGGTTGTAGATCCGACAAATCGGCATCGAGCCGATCGAAGCGGGTGAGGAGTCGATCCAGTGCGATATCTGCCTCGAGACGCGCCAGCGGTGCGCCCAGACAGTAGTGAATCCCCTTTCCGAATGCGAGGTGTTGATTGGGCGTTCGTTCCGGGCGGAACGTCTCCGGATCGTCGAAGACCTCCGGGTCGCGGTTCGCAGCGCCCACCCAGACGTTCACGACCTCCCCGGCCTCGATCTGTGTCTCACCCAGCGTTACGTCCTCACTCGTGACGCGCTGGATCTCCTGTATGGGGGACCGGTAGCGGAGCACCTCTTCGATGGCTTGCTTGCGGTCGATATCACCGGACCGGACATCTTCCACGATGCCCTGTTCCTGGAAACACCATATCGCGTTCGTGAGGAGGTTCGTCGTCGTGATGTTGCCCGCCAGGAGCAGGATCATGCAGAAACCGATCTTCTCCTTGGTGGTGAGTTCGTCAGTCGTTGCAGCGAGTGTGATGAGGTCGTCTCCATCGCCCGCCTGTCGTTCTTTGAGGAGCTTCGCGAAGTACTGGCCCATCTCTTTTTGCGCCGCCCCGCGCTCTCGCTTCATCCGCTGGAGCGCTTCCTCACTGTTGTCTTCGGGTCGGGCGATGAGCGCGTTTGACCACTCCTTGAACTGGTCGCGGCGTTCGGCGGGGATACCCAGCAGTTCCGCGATGACTGTCACGGGGAGCGGGATCGCGAACTCGTCGACGAAGTCGAATTGCCCCGTGTCTTCGAGGTCATCTACCAGTTCGTCGGTGAGTTCTTCGAGCCGGGGTCGATAGTCGTTCAGCGCACCGGGCTGGAACCGTTCGTTGACGAACCCTCGCAGCCGCTCGTGCTCTGGTGGGTCCGTGCTTATCATGGTCTTGAGTATCGCCGTATCGCTCTCGGCGTCGGCAGATGGATCGCCGCTACTTCCGGACCGGTCGGCCGAAAACGTCTCCTGCTCGCGGAGGACGCGGTCGACGTCCTCGTAGCGGAAGACGTCCCAGGTGTCGCGGTCCTCGTCGTAGTGGACGGAGGCTTCGCTCCGCATCTCGGCGTACCACTCGAACGGGTCGAGCCGTGCGTCACGGGACTGGAGAGCGGCCGGGTGCTGACGGGCACTGTCGACTGAGTCTGTTGACTGCACGATTTAATTGACCAATTAATTAGTTATAGGTCTTTTGGCCAATTGCGGACTCGCTGCCTGGTTTGCGGACTGGCACGGCGAATAGGCGATTCACGACGCGAAAGCGGAACGTAGCCAGGTTGTCGCAGGATTCTCCGCCAGATCGAGAGTGCCGTCAAGGATGGTGGCTGCGTTCTCTTCCGACCCGGGGTAGCGAAAGTACGGATGTCCAGCAATCTACGGGGGCGCGTGCATGGAATATACGTACGGCATTGCAGTCACTCCCTCGTGAAATATGTGTGCCAACTGACTTAATCGTCGAATGATGAACGTAGAGTCTATGACTCCCAGTAGCGCCCCTGAAACCGACCGTCATCCCATTTTTGCGGCCATCGAATCCTCTGTTCGTCGGGAAATCCTTCATCTGCTCCTTCTCAAAGGCACACCAGTGACCGAGCGGCACTTTACAATTCATCTCACTGCCACTGAACCAAACCCAACGCGAGAGGGGGAACCTGCGGACCGACGGTCTATCTCTACCAGCCTCGTCCACACCCATCTGCCAGTTCTCGAGGAAGCCGGCCTGATTACGTGGGACCGCGATACGTCAATGGTTGAGACGACGTCCCATCTCGCGTACGATGACCCGCGATTCCATCTGCTCCTCGAAGCCGAGGCCGACGACCTGGATACGGCGCTATCGAATCTCTCTACCGATCACCGTCGCGTCCTTCTCACTTTCCTCTGGGACGCTGAGACGTCGATTACGCGGACCGACCTAGCAAGGGAACTCCTGCGATCAGACGAGACTGCTTTCGAGCCTGGCCCCGACACGGTTACCGACGCCCTCGTACCGCTCTATCACGTCCATCTCCCAGCGCTCGCCGACGCCGGCCTGGTCGAGTACGACCGCGAAACCGGTCGAGCCACGTATACTGGCCATCCTGCGGTCGAAGAAGTCTTCGCGATACTCTATCGGTTCGAAGACCCCCTCGTCGATTCGTACGACGGATTCTTCCAGGGCCTGAAAACAGCACTTCCTGACCTCAAACGGGGGACGGGTACTGGAGCCGAGTGGCCACACGCCTGGCGTAACCCATCCCATGAATAACTCGCCGGAGTTCTGGGGGCTCGTGCTCGCCAATCTCGGGCTCCTGGCCGTCAATATCGCACTGACCGTGGCCAGTTTCGTCGCCTATCGCCGGAGCGATGGACAGACCTCCTATCTGTTTGCCACGGTTGGATTCGGGTGCATCCTTCTCAGTGACCTCGTGGGCCCGATCTTCTATCTCGTCGTCCGGAATCCTCTCGACATGCTTGGGACGGGGTTCATGTGGTTCGAGATTGGCGAGGACGTTCTCATCGCATGCGGGCTTGCTTTGCTCTTGTATGGGATCACCAACCACGAATCAGAACCACCGGGGATCGAAGAGGAGACCTACAAGTTCGGTCCCCAGAATTCAGACGAGTAATCTCACTGTACCGCTGTGCATTTGACGCTTATTCAGGCAGGAAGGGAATCTCATCCTGTCCGCTCGTCGTCTCGCTGGAACAGCGTGTGGATCCGCGGAACGATCTCTTGGTACCCTAACAGATAGACGCCTACATACAGTCCGATGCCGCCTACCAGGAAGTGCCACATTCCGAGAGCCATCCCGCCGTTCAGGAGTTCGTAGAATCCGCTTTGATTCGAAAGCAGCCCGACCACGGTCATGATCCCTGCACCGATCGCGACGAGGATCAGCGAAACTAACTCCGCAATCAAACCAGATATTACATCTTGCATGGTAGAACTACTGTTTTATCGGGCTATAGCTTTTTCGGCCCCTCACAAACTTACTAGGTAGTCAGCTAGTGGGTTGTCCCTGGAGCGATTTATCGTCCTGGATCTGGCCGAGTCGAAAGGGCTGCTACTGCCCTTCAGTTCGGGCGTCGACGAGGTGGTCGGGCTCGATTCGTGACAACCGCATCGCGTTGCCGGTGACGCCGAGGCTCATCCCCATGTCGCCGACGACGACCGCGATCGCGACGCTCACCAGTCCCAGCGGCACGCCGAGCGCGAGCAGGAACTTCACGCCGAGGCTCGCCCAGATGTTCTGTCGGATGACGCCGTTCGCCGTGTGCGACAGGTCGTACAGGTAGGGGAGCTTCCCGATGTCGTCGCCCATCAGCGCGATATCGGCCGTTTCGAGCGCCGTGTCGGTACCCGCGGCACCCATCGCGATGCCGACCTCCGCGGTGGCGAGCGCGGGCGCGTCGTTGATGCCGTCCCCGACCATCGCCACGTCGCCGTACTCTGCCTGCAGTTCCTCGACCGCGTCGACCTTCTCGTCCGGCAAGAGTTCCGCGCGGTACTCGTCGACACCGACCTGCTCGGCGATCGCCCGCGCCGTCCCCTCGTTGTCGCCTGTCACCATCACCACGCGCTCGACGCCCAGCTCGTGGAGGCGTTCGATGGCTCGCTTCGAGGCCGGGCGCACCTCGTCAGCGATGGCGATGGCACCCAGCAACGCTGACTCTGTCCCGACGACGACTACCGTCTTGCCCTCCCGCTCCAGGGCGGCGAGCGCGTCCTCGTCGAACGTTCTGTCGTCGGCCTCGACTGCATCCGCGGACGGAACGCCGCCGTCGGTTGCCGACCGGGCTCGCGAGGGGTCGAACCCCAGCTCCTCGAACAGCGCGGGCTTGCCGGCGTAGTAGGTTTCACCATCGATTTCACCGCGGATTCCCTTGCCGGGCAGGCTCTCGAACCCAGTCGGCTCCGGCACCTGGCCGACGTCTGTCTCAGTAGCGCGAGCGAGTATCGCCGTGGCGATGGGGTGTTCGCTCCGCTGTTCCAGCCCGGCAGCGTGCCGGAGCAGCGTCGCTTCGTCGGTGTCGCCGACCGGCACGACGTCAGTGACGGCGAGTTCGCCCTTCGTGAGGGTTCCCGTCTTGTCGACCGCGACGGCATCCACCGCACCCATCGCCTCGAGGTAGTTACCGCCCTTGATGAGGACGCCGTTCTTCGCAGCGCTCGTGACGCCCGACACAACCGAGACGGGCGTGGAGATGACGAACGCACACGGACACGCGATCACCAGCAGGGTGAGCCCGCGGATGAACCACGTCTGCCAGTCGGCAGCGAAGGTGAAACCGTACCCAGCGAGGTCCACCGAGACGGGATCGGCGATGACAAGCGGCGGAACGGCCGCCGTCAATATCGCCAGCACGACCACGAGCGGCGTGTAGTACCCCGAGAACCGGTCGACGAACTGCTCGGTCTCGGTCTTGTTCGCCTGTGCGCCCTGCACCATCTCGATGATGCGCGAGAGGGTGGAGTCGCTCGCCGTCGACGAGACCTCGATCTCGAGGTAGCCCGCCTCGTTGATCGCGCCGGCGTACACCTCGTCGCCAGCGGTCTTGTCGACGGGGACGCTCTCGCCGGTGATGGGCGACTGGTCGACCGCGCTCTCGCCCTCGACGACCGTCCCGTCCAGCGGGATCTTGTCACCAGGTCGGGCGACCACGGTCTCGCCCACTTCCACCTCATCAGCGGGCACCGTCATCTCCTCGCCGTCACGCAGGACGGTGGCCTCGTCGGGCGACAGCTCCATCAGTTCGCGCAGGGAGTCCCGCGCCCGGTCCATCGCGTAGTCCTCGAGCAGCTCGGCGATACTGAACAGGACGGCCAGCGTGGCGGCCTCGACGAAGTAGCCGATGCTGGTCGCGGCGATGATCGCCGTCCCCATCAGCAGATCGATGTCGAGACTTCGGTTTCTCGCGGAGTAGTAGCCGCCGCGGACGACGGGCATACCGCTGGATACGACGGCCCCGAGGAAGAGGACGTCCGCGAGGTGAAGCTGGTAGTCGAGGACGCTCGCTAGCGAAACGTTCTGGCCAGTGAGGAGGAACTCGAACACGAGACCGAGGGTGACGAACGCCGCACCGAGCCACGTCTTCTTCGCGCGGACACTCGTCCAGACCTCCGAGGGCGGCGCGATATCGACGCCGTCGGCAGTGTCGGCGGTCTCGTCGTCCCTTCCGCCGATAACGTCGTAGCCCGCGGCCTCGATCGCTGTGACGACGTCGGCTTCGGTCGTCTGGTCCGGGTCGTACCTGACGGTGGCTGTCCCGGTGGTCGGCTGAAGCGTCGCTTCGACGACGCCGTCGACGCGCTGCAGGCTCTTGTCGACTTTTTGCGCACACGACGGACAGTCCATCTCTGGGACCGAAAGACGGGCGGACACCTCCCGTTCCTGTCCGCCGCCGTTCGGCGGTCCCGCTGTATTCGCGTCCGGATTTGCTGTCATCACGTTCCGGTAGGCACGGAAGGTCGATACGTCTTTGTTGGAATATTCCAACCGAATCAGTGCGACGCCAGCCGGTCGTCTGCAACCCGCTCGCCGGCGACGTGTCGCTTCGCTAGCTGTTCCTCCGCCCGACGGAGCCGGTACGTGAGCGTCGAGCGCGGCACGTCGAGGTGCTCGGCGAGTTCGCCGACGTCGATCTCGCGGGGCGATTCGTAGTAGCCGTGTTCGACGGCCGCCTGGAGGGCGGCCTCCTGTGCTGGCGACAGGTCACCCGGTGTCCCGTCGCTCCCTCCCGCTGCCGTCGCCGTATCCGCAGTGCGGAGCATCTCCATTCGCGCACAGTCCGCGACGGCAGTCTCCAGAGCGTCGAAGAACGCCGCGACGTCGCCGTCGCCGGCGTGGATGAGCCGCCACGTGTAGTGTCGGCCTTCGTGGCGGGTTTCGAACAGCACGCCGTCGCCGAGGTGGTCGCGAGCGATGTGGGGAACCGAGGCACAGGCAGGGGTTCGCTCCCAGTCGGAGTAGAGGACGAGCGTGTCGTCCGCCCGATCCAGCACTCGAGTCGTCTGTGTGGCCCCGCAGTCCTCCGTGGCGAGACAGTCGGCGTAGTAGTCACCGGTGAGAAAGGCGTCCTCGACGGCGTCGAGCGCCTCCGGCGTTCCGGTGGCGTGGTCGACCCGCCAGAGACGCTCGGCAGTGGCGTGTAACGAGAGCGAGCGGACACGGGTGTCGGGATGGCTGGCAAGGACGTCGGCCACCCTGTTACAGCCCGGCTCGTATTCGAGAGCGAAGACGAGTTCGCGCATACCCCGTGTACGGCCTCCGACGAGATAAACGTACGACGGTGCCAGAATACCTGTGCGGAGTCCGTAGCCTCTCTACCGATCTAAGCAGATCCGGACGATTTGCCAGACATTCACCTGGCTTCGCCAGTCATCTGCTCGATCACCCGAGCACCAGCGGCGCAGGGCAACACCCGGAAGGTAGCCGACGCTGGCTGCGACGGCGGCAGTTCCGAACACCAGCAGGCCCAGGAATGCTATGTGACCGGCCACCTCTCCGAGTGACTGCGGGAGTGGAAAGAGAAATCTGGCCGCGTAGAATGCGAGCGACAGCGGGACGATCGTCAGGAAACATTTCGTGAACGGTAGCCCAGCGAGTGACGTCAGCGATACCCAGCCAGTCAGCGCTACGATGAGTACGAGTACAGTGTCGACGCCGACACCAGTGACGCCTGCAATCTGCGGGTCGATGAGTATTTTCCCGAGGGTATAGCCGACCGATATCAGTAGCGACGCGATTGCGAACAGAGCAAACCTCGGTACGGGTTCGAACTGGCGGTGCTCTGTCGCCTTAGTCGTCGGTGACCACGAGTCCTCTTGATACTGTCTCGGTGCTTGAGCCGGCCGAGCCAGACTACAGCGTGAGCCGTCTGCTGTTCCGCTCGGAGCGCCTGCCGTCCTGTATGACAATCACTACTCTATTACTACCAAGAGTTATTACTCGAACCAGCTCAGAAACCCAAAGTTATTATATTCTACCATAGAATTAATAACCACGCATGAGCTTCACCAGACGACGACTGCTGTCTACGGCTGCCGGGGTGGCCGGTGCGGGGTTGCTCGCCGGCTGTATCGACGGGGCAGCGGAAGGGGACGACGAATCGGCGTCGGGCGGGCCGGTCGCCCAGTCGACGTTCTTCGTCTTCGGCGATATCACGTCCCAGGTCGCCGGCGACGCGGCCGACGCGGAGCTGCTCGTTCCGCTCGGCCAGCACGGCCACGGCTGGGAACCGGGGCCGAACGTCCGGGAGGACATTCACGGCGCGGACCTGCTCGTCCACGGGATGACGGGGTTCCAGCCGTGGGCCGACGGTATCACGGCGGACCTGGAAGCCGACGGGTCGGCGGTCGCGACGGTCGACGTGAGCACCGGGGTCGACCTGCTGGAACCCGGTGACGGGCACGACGACCACGATGGAGAGGAACACGCCGGAGACGGTCACGACAACGACCACACGGAACACGACACCGGGGACGGTCACGACGAGCACTCCGGGGACGAACACGACGACTACCCGGACGATGACCACGACGAACACGGCGACGCGGACCCGCATTTCTGGATGGACCCGCTCCGGATCCAGGACGCGGTCGATACCGTCCGGGCGGGGCTGGCCGACGTCGACCCCGACGGCGCGGACGCCTACGCGGCCAACGCCGCCGACTTCACCACTCGACTGGCTGCCCTGCACGAGCGCATCGAGTCGACGGTCGCCGAGTCGTCGACGGGCACCCTCCTCGTGGCCGGTCACAACTCGTTCCGGTATCTCGGGGATCGCTACGGGGTCGACGTCGCGGCGCTGACGAACGTCTCGCCCGACGACCGGCCGACGACGCGCGATATCGAGCGCGCCCAGGCCATCATCGACGAACACGACTTGCGGTACGTCTGTGCGGACCCGCTGGAGTCCCAGGAGGCGGCCGAGCAACTCGTCGCCGAGACCGAGGCCGAGGCGGTACTACCACTGACCGCGATGCCCGGGCTGACCGACGAGTGGGAACGGGAGGGCTGGGGGTACGTCGAGGTCATGGAACAGGTGAACCTGCCGACGCTGGAGCGGGCGCTGGGGGTCTGATGGCCGTCATCGACGCCACCGACGTGACCTTCTCGTACGGCGACCGGCCGGTCGTCGAGGACGTCTCCCTCACTGTCGACGAGGGAGCGTTCCTGGGACTGGTCGGGCCGAACGGGTCGGGGAAGACGACGCTGCTCGAACTGCTGATCGGACTCCGTCGCCTGGACAGCGGGTCGGTGACGCTGTTCGGCCACCCCGCCCACGAGTCCCGCGACGGCGACCGGATCGGCTTCGTCCCGCAGGACGTCGCGACGGCGAACGGGCAGATGCCCACGACGGTCAGGGAGGCGGTCCGCATGGGGCGGTATCCACGCAACCTGGTGGGCCGCTTTACGGGCGCGGACCGGCGGGCTGTCGACGATGCCCTGGCGCGCGTCGGCATCGCGGACCTGGGCGACCGGCGCGTCGGGCGGCTCTCGGGCGGCCAGCGCCAGCGGGTGTTCATCGCCCGCGCGCTCGCCGCCGAGGCCGACCTGCTCGCGCTCGACGAGCCCACGGTTGGCGTCGACGCGGAGTCGCGCGAGGGGTTCTACGACCTGCTCCACGAGCTGAACGACGAGGGGATCACGGTCGTGCTCATCGAACACGACATCGGCGTCGTCACGACCCACGCCTCGGAGATCGCCTGTCTCAACCGGGAGCTGTTCTTCCACGGCGACCCCGAGACGTTCGTCGAGACCGACGCGCTGGCCGAGGCCTACGGTGGCGCCCAGTCCATCGTCCACCACGAGCACTGATTACCGTGACATTTGCACTTACAGCAACAATCGCGACCCCCTCGCTCGTCTTGGTCGGGGCCGCCGATATCCTCGATCGACTCGTCGAACTGGTCCTCGACGACGTGTGGGGAACGGTACTGGACGTCCTCGCGGCCGTGACAGGCATCGAGATGCTGGGGTTCCCGTTCATGCAACGGGCCTACCTCGCGGCGGTGTGTATCGCCGTCATCGGCCCGCTCGTCGGAAGCTTCCTGGTCCACCGGGAGATGGCGATGATCGGGGACACGCTGGCCCACTCCGCCTTCGCCGGCGTCGCCGCGGGGCTGTTCGTCAATGCCGTCTTCGCGGTGACGGTCCCGCCGCTCCTGACGGCGTTGCTCGTCGCCGCACTCGCCGCGCTGGTGGTCCAGACGCTCGTCGACTACGCCGGCGCGTACCGGGACACGTCGCTGGCCATCGTCCTGACCGGGTCGTTCGCGATCGGGAGCGTGCTCGTCACCGCGACGGACGGCGGTATCGCCGTCGGTATCAACGCCTACCTCTTCGGCTCGCTGGCGACTGTCTCGCGGGCAAACGCCGCGATCCTGGGTCTCCTGAGCGTCGTCGTCACGCTCGGCGTCACCGTCGCCTACCGGCCGCTGGTGTACGTCACCTTCGACGAGGTCGGTGCCCGCGCCGCGGGGCTGGACGTCACGCGATACAACCAGTTGCTCGCGGTGCTGACCGCGGTGGTCGTCGTCGGCGCGATGCAGATCATGGGCGTCATCCTCGTCGCCGCGATGCTGGTGATCCCCGTCGCTGCGGCGACGGGTGTCCGCGGGTTCAAGCGGTCAGTGGCGGCGGCGGTGGGTGCCGGCCTGGTAGCCACCGTCGCTGGCGTCACGCTCTCGTACGTCTACGACGTCGCCGCGGGCGGGACCATCGTGCTCGTGGCCATCGCCGTCTACGCGGGCGTGAAACTGGTTGCCGGGGCGGCCGAGTGAGGTACCGGACAACGCGCCATCGTTCGGTTTGACCGCCCAGCTCACGACTGTCGCCGCCTTCGCTCAGTGCTGTCGTCACTCGCGGTCCACGCGCTCGGAAAAATCGTTCGACGCCCCGAAATTCGTTACTCCTCGCCGACGGTGACGCGCTCGCCCGACTCGGCTGACTCGAATATCGCCGCCAGCGTGTCGGCGTGGGCGACGCTCTCCTCGCGGTCGAGCCGCGGCGTCTCGCCGCGGTCGACGCACTCGGCGAAGTGTTCGACCTCCAGGCGGTAGTGGTCGGTCGCCTCGAAGCGCTCGGTCACTTCCCGGCCGTCGACGGCGTAGGTGAGGGACGTCTCGTTCTCGACGCCGACGTCGAAGGTGGGCTCGGCGCGGAGCCAGCCGTCGGTCGTCTCGACGCGGTAGTACTGGGTCAGCGGCGTCTCGAAGCCGCACTGGACCCGCGCGACGGCGCCGGAGTCGTACTCGAGGACGCCGGCCATCTCGGTGTCGACGCCGCAGTCCCGACCGTCGTGGGTGGTCGCGTACACGCGGTCGGGTTCGCCGAGGAAAAGGCGCGCCGCGTTGACGGCGTAGGTGCCGACGTCGAGAATCGACCCACCCTCCAGGTCGGGGTCGAGTCGGATGTCCTCGGCGCCGTCGGGCATCCGGAACGTGAACGTCGACGTGACGGCGCGCACTTCGCCGAGTTCCGACGCGACGATTTCGGCGGCGCGCTCCGTGAGCGGGTGGAAGCGATACATGAACGCCTCCATCAGCGTGACGCCGCGCTCCTCGCAGTAGTCGAAGACGGCGGCGGTCTCGCTCGGGTCGCCGGTGACTGGCTTCTCGCAAAGGACGTGGAGCCCGGCGTCGGCGGCGGCCCGGATCCACTCGGCGTGGAGGCCGTTGGGCAGCGGGATGTACACCGCGTCGACGTCGGCCTCCTCGAGGAGCGCGTCGTAGCTCCCGTAGGCCTCCGGAATCCCGAACTCGTCGGCAACCGCCTGCGCGGCGGATTCCTCGCGCGAGGCGATAGCCCCGACCTCGTGGTCGCTCGCGACGATCGCGGGGATCACCGACGCAACGCCGATATCGGCCGTGCTGAGTACTCCGAATCGCATAGCTAGGTATATTCGGACTGCAACCTAAACCCATGGGTATCGACAACACCTGTTGTGAACGAGTGACGTCGCGTCGCTCGCCGACGTCGGGCGCTGTCGTGCCGCTGGGGCCAGGCCGTTCGAACGCTCGATTTCCGAGCCGTAAATATCAGTCTTGAATACTACTACTGAAATTGAGTGATGTTGTCGAATCGTTGTCGCCCGCTCGTTCGAATGGACAGCCGGAACGTGCAGATTGGCCGTCGTTGGAGGGCCTCGCCCGGACTGTACCGCGTCGTCCGTTTGGCTGTCTGACCGGGCGGCCCAACCGGGTCGGTGGGTGGTTGGGACGAACACTGGGCCACGGACAATTTCAGGTCGACGTCGTGGGAACCCGCGAGTGACCGGTTCGCCGGTCCGCGAACGAGGTCGTCACCGCTTGCGCTGCGAAACGCATGGTCTAAATGACGGGAATAATATAAATACAAACACCAATCAGCTTTTCGGATACTTTTTGTGAGGCACGGTCACGGGGGGACGTCCAGTCGGGCACCCTCCGCTCCGTCTGCTCACTCGCTGACCGACTCGACGGCGACGTCGGTGAACAGCGCCCGATCCTCCGTCGGGACGTGGCGTTTCTCCCCAGTGATCTCGAACTCGGCGGTCGATCGGATGTCTTCGGCCGACCGCCCGACGCGGAGTTCGTAGGCGCCGGAGTGGACCGACAGGCGCTCGGCCTCGTCCAGGAACGCGAACTGGGTCGCGTCGAGTTCGAAGGTGACTCGCACGCGCTCGCCGGGGTCGAGGGAGACGCGCTCGAACCCCTGCAACTGCTGGACGGGGCGGACCAGCGGCGGGTGCCGGTCGTGGGCGTACAGCTGGACGACCTCGTGACCGGGGACGTCGCCAGCGTTTGCGACGGTGACGCTCGCCCGAATCGTCCCGTCCGGCCGAATTTCCCCGGCGGAGAGTGTCAGGTCGCCGTACGTGAACGTCGTGTAGCTCTCGCCGTGGCCGAAGGGGAACAGGGCGTCCCCTGGCGTGTAGACGTAGTCGTTGCGGACGTCGTTAGGCTTACGGCCGTAGTGGACCGGCAACTGGCTGGCCGAGTGGGGCAGTGAGACGGGGAGGCGCCCGCTCGGGTTGTGGTCGCCCACCAGTACGTCGGCGACGCCGTTGCCACCTTCTTCACCGGGTAGCCAGGCGTGCAGTACGGCGTCGGCGACCTCGGTCACCGATTCGAGCGCGTGGGCCTTCCCGCTCAGGACGACGGCCACGAGCGGCGTGTCCGTCGTCGCGACGACGTCGAGGAGCGTCTGCTGGACGCCGGGGAGCGTGAGGTCGGTGACGTCGCGGCCCTCGCCGCTGGTCGACACCGACGGACGCTGGCTCGCCGCCTCGTCGGTGTCGCTGTGGTCGACCGTCGAGTTGCCGCCGACGAAGGCCACGGCGACGTCGGCCTCGGCCGCGGCGTCGGCGGCGTCCGCGACGTCGGCCATCGAAGGGCCCGTGAGCGTACAGCCGGGCTCGTGGGTGACCGCGTCCTCGCCGAGCCTGTTTTCCAGTCCGTCGAGTGGCGAGACGATGTCGATGCCTGCGGCCTCGTCTTCGAGTTCCGGAAAGTGCGCGAGGTAGGCGTAGTCGCCCAGGAGTCCCTCTGTGGCGTCGGCCTTCGGGCCGATGGCGGCGATAGAGTCGCCCTCGGAGAGAGGGAGCAAGCCACTTTCGTCTTCCAGGAGCGTCACCGACTCCCTGGCCGCTCGGCGGGCCAGGTCGCGCTGCGCGGTCGTTTCGAACACCTCGTCGACCGCGTCGGGGTCGACGGGGTCGGCCTCGAACAGCCCCTTGCGGACCTTCGTCCGGAGCACGCGGCGGACGGCTCGGTCCACGACCGACTCGTCCAGGTCCCCGTCCTCGACGGCACCGACGAGTTCGTCGTACGCTTCGACGTTCGCCAGTTCCACGTCGATGCCGGCCGAGAGCGCCGCGATGGCCGCCTCGCGGTCGTCGGCCGCGACGCCGTGTTCGACGCGCAGATTCTTCACGGCGCCGTAGTCCGAGACGACGAGGCCGTCGAAGCCCCACTCCCCGCGGAGGAGGTCGGTGAGCAGCCAGCGGTCGGCCGCACACGGGACGCCGTCGACGTCGTGGTAGGCGTTCATCACCGACTCGACGTCGGCCTCACGGACGGCGGCCTCGAAGGGAAACAGGTGTTCCCGAAGCTCTCGCGGACCGACCGAGACAGTTCCGCGGTTCTTCCCGCCCTGGGACGCGCCGTGGCCGACGAAGTGCTTGACCGTGGCGGCGACGCCGTCCGTGGGGCCGTCGCCCTGCAGCCCGTCGACGTAGCGACAGCCCATGCGGGCGACCAGGTAGGGGTCTTCGCCGAAGGTCTCCTCGGTGCGCCCCCACCGCAGGTCACGGGCCAGGTCGAGGACTGGCGAGAGCGCGTGACGCACGCCCAGGGCCTGCAACTGCCGGCGGATCTCCGTCGTGCACTCGGCGACTAGGTCGGGGTCCCACGTGCTCGCGAGCCCGATGGCCTGGGGGAACGTGGTCCCGCCGGGGCCCATGTAGCCGCTGAGGCACTCCTCGTGGGGGAGCGCCGGAATCCCGAGTCGGGTGTCGGCGAGGACGTTCTGGGCCTCGTTGACGGTCGCGGCGGCGTCCTTGGGAAGGAGGTCGCCCTCCCCGCAGAGCCGGGTGAACTCGCCGATGCCGTCTTCGAGGTGGCCTCCGGCGTGGTCGGGGTCGAACTCGTCGCCGTCGAACAGCACCGACGGGGCCAGCCCGCCGAGCTGTGCGACCTTCTCCGCAAGCGTCAGCCGGTCGAGGAGGTCGTCGACCCGTCCGTCGACCGATACCGACGGGTCACGGTAGCGAGGGCTGTCTGCATCTGCCATGGATACCAGCGCAACGGCCGACCCGAAAAGCGATCTGGTTCGAAACGATCAATTGATACGAATCAACTGTCCTGCCCGTCGTCTGGCGGGTTTCGGCCGGTCCTGACGGAGCCAGAGCACAACTGTTGGGGGCCAGTGGCGGGACTCACCCCGGCGGGCCGTCCCACTCGTGGCCGGCGTCCTGGGGGTCGTAGCCGATGGCGGCGCGGGCGTGTTCGAGGTCGAACCACCGGTTCTGATTGTCGCTAACGCCGAAGAAGATGCCGTACTCGACGCCGTCGTCGGCGAGACAGCACTCGACCTGGTGGGCGAAGTCCCGCCGGGACTGCCAGGTGCACTTCATCCGGGCGACTTCGCGTTCGTACGCCTCGCTGTCGCGCTCCCACTCGCCGTCGTCGACGCCGGACTCGGCGTTGCCGTAGGGGTGGTCGTACGCGGGCATGTTGACCGTCCCTGTCCGGAGCGCGTAGAACCGCTTCGGGTAGTCGTACGCCTCGACGTAGTAGCGGCCCAGGTCCTCGCCGAAGCTCTTGGTGGCGCCGTAGAACGAATCCGGGCGCACCGGGTCGGTGTGGTCGAGGACGAAGTCGTACTCACCGTGGTAGAGTTCCGGGGCGAACTCCCGCTCGTAGTTCCCGACGACGTGGTTCGACGAGAGGAAGACGACCGTCTCGATCTCCTCCCGCCGGGCCGCCTCCAGCGCGTTGTACGTCCCGACGACGTTGGGCTCGAACACGTCCGACCAGTCGCCCTCGGGTTGCGGGAAGGCGGCCATGTGGACCATCGCGTCCCGGCCCTCGGAGGCGGCCCGGAGTTTCTCCTCGTCGGCGACGTCCCCGACGACGGTGTCGTAACCACCGTAGGGGTGGTCGTCGGGCCTGTCGGAGCGGTTGTAGTAGGTAAAGTCGTACGCGTCGTCGTCGTGCAGGTGGTCGATCAACGCCGTCCCGCAGCGACCGTAGGCTCCCGTGACGAGGACGTCCATACCGGATCCGGTCGACTTGCGGGCATTAAAATGCCGGTTTCGGGAACGCCGAACGGGACGGCTGGCCCGGACGTCGATACCGGACGTGCTCGGCTACGCGTCGCTGTAGCGCTCGAGGGCGTCCTCGTCGACGGTGATTCCCAGCCCGGGTTCCTGTGGAACGGCGAGAGTCCCACCGCTCGGGTCGAACGGCGTCTCCAGGATGTCGTCCCGGAGCGGGTTCTCGCTCCGGTCGAACTCCACCATCATCGGGTCGGGGACGTTGCGGGTGTGGGGGTAGTCGGCGACGCTGGCGGCGAACTGGACGGCCGCAGCGAGGCCTACGGCGCTGTTCCAGATGTGCGGGCGGACCGCGACGTTCTCCGTCGAGGCCAGGTCGGCGATGCGGCGGGCCTCGGAGAGGCCGCCACAGCGCGCCAAATTGGGCTGGACGACGTCGACCAGGCGGTCGTCGATGAGTCGTTTGAACGCGAACCGGCCGTAGTGGGCCTCGCCGGCGGCAAGCGGCACGTCGACTTTTTGCTTGAGTTCGCGGTAGCCCGACTCGTTCTCCGGCGGGACGGGCTCTTCCATCCAGGTGATGTCGAACTGCTCGATATCCCGTGCCAGCTGCAGGGCCTGGTCGGGCCGGAGGTTCCCGTTGACGTCGACCATCAGGCGGGCGTCGTCGCCGAGGATTTGCCGCGCGGTCCGGACGCGCTCGACGTCGGTGTCCGGGTCCGCGCCGATCTTGATCTTGGCGGCCTCGAACCCCGCGTCGACGGCGGCCTCGATCGGCTCTTCGATCGGGCGGTCGCGCTCGGTGTAGTACATCGTCGACGCGTAGGGCAGCAGTTCCTCGCACTCGGTGCCCCCGAGCAGGCGGTGAACGGGCCGGCCGACGGCCTTCCCGCGGATGTCCCAGCACGCCACGTCGACGGCGCTGACGACGCTCTGGACGAAGACGCTGCCGCCGAAGTGGTAGGGGTTCGTGTACGAGCGCGTCGCGAGCGACTCGACGTCGAAGGGGTCCATCCCGACGACGTCCTCGCGGAACAGTTCGTCGACGGTGGCCTCGACGATGGGACCGGGCGCGAACGCCTCGCCCCAGCCGACGGTGCCGTCGTCGGCCTCCAGTCGCAGGAGCGTCGTCGCGCGGTCGTGGCCAAAGCTGCGCGCGTCCCCGAGCCCCTCGCCGTCCGGGAGGGTGTGCGAGAGCCCGTAGACGCTCAGATCGGTGATCTCCATGTCACACAGCGGTAGCGGGCGCTGCATATAGCTTGCGAGGGACGGGGGCGCTTGCCGGTGAAACGGGGCTGTTGAAATCCTTTGCTTCGGAATAACACAGGTTGCTACAGCCGTGCAGTGCGTCTGCATAGTTAGCGCGACCTGACCCTGCCTATTTACAGGTCAGGCGTAGCAAGAAACCTACGTGAAATCCATTCCCTCCAACAAACTTTCCATCTGGACCATTGGCTTGTTTGGTCTGTCAGTGGCACTCGTGACTCTCGCTTCAGTCTTTCTGGGCCAATCACTCATCACGGGAGTGATGACTGGTCTCGGTAGTGTTGCCGGCGTGGTTCTCGCATTCTATCTCGTTAAACCTACTTGGTTGGATAACAGGTAGTTACTGCTGTATGCACGCTCTGTACTGACCGATACGTGGGTCCACTGTATTGACCACAACTGGGTCAGAATATATCACCTACTACAGATTTCAACGGAGTGGGTGAAACCACCGCAGAACCCAGGTAGACGATGGGTTTATTGGAGCGGGCCCGGAGCTTTCGCCAATGCCTCTGTCAGCCGATGGGGTGCGCGAGCACCTGCGGGGCGTCGCGGTCGGCCTCCTGACGCCGTTCGACGACGCCGGCGACGTCGAGCACCAGAAGATCCGGGCCAACGCGCGGGCCCTCTCCACGGAGGGAATCGACACCTTCCTCGCCGCGGCGAACATCAGCGAGTACCACTCCCTCTCCCGGGACGAACGCGTCGCCGTCACTGAGACGGCCGTCGAGGCCCTCCCCGAGGACGCGTGCGTCCTGGCCGGCGTCGGCGGCAGCACCGCTGCGGCGACGGACCTCGTCGGCGCGTACGAGCGCTGCGGCGTCGACGCGATGATGGTGATGCCCCCCGACCACACCTACCTCCACGAGCAGGGGTTGCTCGACTACTACCGCGAACTCGACGCCGCCACGGACCGCCCGCTCGTCCCCTACGTCCGCGGGTTCGACCCCTCCGTCGACTACCTGGCCGACCTCACCCGGGTCGACGGCGTCGTCGGGATCAAGTACGCGCTGGCCGACGCCGTCAAACTGGGCGCTGGGGTGGCGGCCGGCGCGGACGACGTCGTCTGGGTCGACGGCCTCGCCGAACCCTACGCCGTCTCGTTCTGGGCCGAGGGCGCAGAGGGCTTTTCCGCCGGCGTGAGCAACTTCCGGCCAGAGGTCGGCCTGGCGCTGTTCGACGCCCTCGAAACGGGCGACTGGGAACGGGCGCGCGAACTCCGGAACGCCTGCCTGCCCTACCAGCGCTTCCGCGACGAGACCGGTGCGGACAACGCGATTCCCGGGGCCGCGAGCGTCCCCGCCGTCAAAGAGGGTCTGGAGCTGGCGGGTCTCCACGGCGGGGCGGTTCGCGAACCGATCCGGCCGCTCACGCCCGAGCAGCGCGAGCGCGCACGCGAACTGTACGACCGCCTCGACGACGACATCGACCGGCTGGTCGACTGACCGCGACGCGGTTCCGTTCTCGTATTGGAATTCAGATCAGGTGACCCCGTCCAGTCAGACGGACAGGAGGGTCCAGCGCTGGTGGTCGCCGCCGTTGTCGGGCCACTGCTGGACGTCGTCCCCGTCGGCCGTCCCGGCGCTCGCGACTTCGGCGACCTGCCCGCTGTGGGCGTTGACGAACCGGTACTGCCCGTCGGCCGTCGCCTCGATGGACCAGCGCTGGCAGGCGTGGCCCGTGTCGGCGTACTGCCGAACGTTGGCGCCGTCGCTGGTGTCGGCGTTCGCGACCTCCAGTAGCTTCCCGCTGTGGGCGTTCACGACGGTGTACGTCCCGTCCCCGTTCTCGGTGACCTCCCACTGCTGGCAGGCGTGGCCGGTGTCGCCGTACTGGCGGACGTTGTCGCCGTCGGCCGTGCCGGCGAAGGCGACTTCCAGCAGTTTCCCGCTGTTGCCGTTGGTGATGCGGTAGGTTCCGGCCTCGATCGGTCCGTCGCCAGTGCTTCCGTCGGAGCCTCCGCCCCCGTCGCTGCCGGAGTCGCCACCACCGCCGGAGCCATCATCGCTTCCGGAGTCACCATCGCTTCCGGAACCGCCACCGCTGCCGGAACTACCACCGGTACCACCACTCCCGCTCCCGACGCTACACGGGTAGTCGCCGCTCGCCGGCATCGGGCTCTGGCTGCTCGGGGTGCCGTCGCAGGCGACCACCGGCCAGTCGTTCGCGTCCCACTGGATCCGGTCGACCATCAGCTGGCGCTCCTCCAGGTCGGTGGTCGCTTCGACGTGGTAGAGCAGCCACCAGTCACCGGCGTCGTCCTGGATCGCCGTGTTGTGACCGGGGCCGACGAACTGGTCGGTCCCCGCCAGCACCGAGACGCCGCTGTGGTGTTCGTTCAGCTCTCTGAGATCGGTCCCGTTCTGGTTGTAGTACGGCCCGGTGAAGGACTCGGACCGTCCGACCTCGACGGCGTAGGTGCTGTCGGCGCCCTCACAGCAGTGGCCGGTCGAGTAGAACAGGTAGTAGTAGCCGTTCGCCTCGACGATCATGCCGCCTTCCCGCATGTCGCCGGCGAGGTGGAACGTGGTGCCGGGGACGTAGTCGCGGCCGTCCGGAGTGAGTTCGACGCCGTGGATGCCGTACCAGCTCCCCCACACCATGTACGGCGTCCCGTCGACGACGCGGAACTCCGAGTCGATGCAGTTGGTCATCCCCAGGTCTTCGGCCCGGAACACCGGACCCTGGTCCGTGAACGGGCCCTCCGGCGTCGGCGACGTCGCCAGCCCGATGCCAGGATTGTCCTGGCTCCCCCACGTCGAGTAGGAGTAGTAGAGGTGGTACTGGCCGTCGTAGTAGGTGACGTCGGGCGCCCAGACGCCGGCGTCGGGGTCGTTCCGCCAGTCGGGCTGGCTCTGCAGCGCGGCGCCGACGTAGGACCAGTTCACCAGGTCCTCGGACGTGGCGATGGGGACGACGTCGTTGGGCGTCTCCGTCCCGTAGACGTAGTAGGTCCCGTCGTCGGCTTGGACGGCGGTGACGTCGCCGAAGCCGACCGGACCGACGGGATTGTGGTAGTGGTCGGGGCTCTGGTCGGCCGTCGCCGCGCCGCTCAGCCCGAGGGCGCCGGCCGCGAGCGTCCCGGCCCCGAGAGACTTCAGCACGCTCCGCCGGCCCAGATTGGCGTCCGGCCCGGGTTCGTCCCCCATTCAGACCTCCTCGAACGTCCAGCGCTGGTTGTCGCCGCCGGTCCAGGGCCACTGGAGGACGTTTGCGCCGTCCGCCGTGGAGGCGCCCTCGACGTCAGCGACCTTGCCACTGTGGGCGTTCTCCAGCCGGTAGGTCCCGTCACCGTTGTCGACGAACCGCCAGTGCTGGCAGGCGTGGCCGGTGTCGGCCCACTGGCGGACGTTGGCGCCGTCGCTGGTATCGGCGCTGGCCACTTCCAGTAGTTTCCCGCTGTGAGCGTTGGTGAGGGTGTACGTCCCGTCGCCGTTGTCGGTCACGTCCCACTCCTGGCAGGGGTGGCCAGTGTCGCCCCACTGCTGGACGTTGGCGCCGTCGCTGGTGTCGGCGCTGGCCACCTCCAGGAACTTCCCGCTGTTGGCGCTCGTGATCCGATACCGGCCGTCGCTGATCTGCGCACCGCCCGTGCCGCCACTCCCGCCGTCGCCACCGCTGTCGCCGCTCCCGCCGTCGCTTCCACCACCGTCGCCGCCACCGCTGCCACCGGTCCCACCTGCGCAGTTGGTGTTGCCGCTGACGGTCGTGTTTCCAGCGTAGGTCTCGATGGCACCGCTGCCGTTGCCACAGAAGTCGTTGTTCCGGATGGTGTTCGCCTCCGTGTCCGGGCCGGTCTCGTAGACGCCGTAGGAGCCGTTGTCGTGGATCTGGAGATTCTCGACCGTGACGTTGCGCGTGTAGGGATGGTCGTTCGAGTCCCGAGAGTCGATGCGGACGCCCTCTCCGTCGTTCCCGGTGACCGACCCGCCGCGGATGGCGGTGTCGCGGGTGTCCTGTACGAGCGCGCCCGACCCGCAGCTCTCGAGGGCGACCTCGTCAATGGTGATGCCGCGGCTGCCCGAGACGGTGAACACCCCGCGGCCGCAGTCGACGGCGTCGACCCGACCGACCGAGATGTCCGGGCCGGCGTCGTTCGCACAGCGAAAGCCCGCGTACCCTCCGCCCTCGTCGCACCGTGTCGCGTCGACGTGGTCGACGGTGGCGCCGCTCGTGTCGTTGAGGAGCAGCCCGCAGCCGGTGTCGACGTCCGTCGCGGTGACCGTCCCGACGTCGATGTTGTCGACGCCGTACGTCTCGACGGCGTGGGTGCTCGAACCACTGATGGTCGCGGAGTCGAGCGTGACGTTCCGCGTCCGCGGGCCGTCGCGCCCGTCGATGCGGATGCCCAGACCGGCGGAGAGATCCATCGTGACGTCGCCGATGAACACGTCGCTGCAGTGCGAGATCCGGATCCCGTACCGGGGATTCCCGGTGACGGTCAGGCGCGGAATCTCGATGGCCTCGGCGTTCTGGGCGCGGACCGGGACGACCCACGGTTCGCCCGAGTCGGTCACGTCGATGGATCCCGGGACGTCGAAGACGGTGTAACTCGGCAGGTCGACGGCGCGCAGACTGCCCGCGCTCCCCGTCGACCCGGTTGCCTCGACGCGGACCGTCTCCTTCGCCGTGCGGCCAGGGGTCAGGCTGTCGACGGCCGCCTGCATCGCGTCGACGAAGTCCCCGCCGGCGTACACCTCGGAGCCGCCGCTCTCGGCGACGAACTGTCCCCCGCTGTTCGAGACGAGGGCATCGTGACTGTCCGCCTGGGCCGCCCCGATCGCACTCGTCGCCAGGCCTGCGCCGGCCAGGGCAATGGCCCGTCGCCGGGTGAGGTGCGTACTGTCACCGCTCGGCTTCCGCTCGTCCGTCTTCGCTCTCTCGTCGGTTCCACCCGTGGCACCGTCGCTCCTGTGACGCTGGTTCGACATGGATTGCGGGCTATCCTACACCGGTGGTGTCAATTACTATGCATGTGGTATGTCCCCGATCACCGGAGAAAACAGTGGCTAATGTTCCCCAGGCGGGAACGTCCGGTGGCCGTAGTACTGGGCAGTGCTCGAGTCGTTGAAATCAAAACACTCGGGTACATCGCTTCTCTATCCCGATATTCCACCGATCGACTGGTCGATCCACTGGCGTCAGTTCGAAGCGTCCGTCCGTTTCGATCGCCGAGTGCGTTCGCGCCTGCCGAACGGAGCTACGTCGGCTGTTCGAGGCCGTAAACCTGCGAATCGCGAAGAATTATTTTCGACCGAGTGAATCGTTCGTGGTGAATAATGGTGTCGCAGGGGTAAAACGTCACATAACTAGTACTGTAACGGTTCGGACTGCGGGAACCGCACCCGAGCACTCCGGGCTGGCCATCCCAGTCGCGACCTGGTGGCGACCGTTCAGCGACGAAACGCTGCATCGAGCGCTCTCGACGACAGATCGCGGTCCTCGTCGAGGATTCGTCTCTCGTTCGATGACACCGGAATATTTATTATCTTTTCATATATACCACTGGATGGTATGTCCAAACACGACAGGCGGTACGCGGACGTCGTCGACAGGCGGAAATTCCTCGCGGTTACGGGGGCGTCTGGCGTCGCCGCACTCGCAGGCTGCAGTGGTGATGGGGACGGGTCAGACGGCTCAGACGGCTCAGACGGATCTGACGGGTCTGGTGACGGTTCGGATGGCTCCGGTGACGGTGGCGACGGCGGTGACGGTGGCGTCATCGACAAGACGCACGCCAGCGCACTGCAGGCCAACCCGAACGACCGAACGATCAACCCGCATCACACGCAGAACGCCTCCGAACCGGCAACACAGCTCGTGTTCGACCGGTACGCGGCGTACTCCTTCGAGTCCGAGGAGTTCATCATGTCTGCGCTCGAGGAGTGGAACTTCGACGGCCAGACGGTCACGCTGACGTTCCGTGACGACCTCACCTGGTCCGACGGGAGTCAGGTCACGACAGACGACATCGACGTCCAGTTCAAGATACGGAAGATGACGGGCGACGCGATCTGGGGGTTCGTCGAGAGCACCGAGGTCGTCGACGACCTGACCTACCAGCTGAACCTGGCCGGCGAGACGAACCCGGTGATGGTGAAACACCAGCTCGCGAACATGTGGGTGGACACGCCCGCTGCCGTGTTCGAGCAGTTCCTCGACCAGGACGCCTCCGAGGTCCAGACGTGGTTCTGGGAGGACAGCGACGAGGACGTCCTCACGAGCGCGGGCTGGAAGTACGTCGACCGGAACCAGCAGGAGTGGAACTTCGAGCGCAACGAGGAGTTCCGCAAGGCTGACAACATCAACTTCTCGAACTACAAGTTCGACGCCTACCAGGAAGCGAGCGTCCCCCAGCAGGACTTCACTGCGGGAAGCCGCTTCGACAGCAACTGGAGCATGTTCGCCCCGCCGGAGACGGTCGAGGGGTTCCAGGACCACGTCGTCGAGGTGCGGTCCATCCCCGCCAAGTGGGGCTACGGGATGGTGTTCAACCACGACGACCCGGTCTTCGGCGACCGCGCGGTCCGACAGGCAATCGCCTACGTCATCAACCGCGAGGAGCTCGTCGAGAACGCGGGCCCGCGAACGAAGTTCCCGGCGAGTGTCCCCTGTGGGATCGCGCCGAAGAACATCGACCAGTGGCTCGGTGACCAGAAGAGCAACTTCAACGACTACGGCGTCGGCGAGAGCGACACCGAGTCGGCGACGCAGGTCCTCGAGGACGCGGGCTACTCGAAGTCCGGCGGCACCTGGCAGACCCCCGACGGCGAGGCCATCAGCGCCGAGTACCTCACGCCGGCTGGCTGGTCGGACTTCACGACGATGACCAACACCATCGTCGACCGGCTCAGCGACTTCGGTATCGACCTGACGGTCGCGAGCCAGCCGACGAGCGACTGGCAGGGCTCGCTGATCGACAGCAACTTCAAAATCGGGACGTTCTACTGGCTGCCCGGCCAGGCCCGGTCTGCGTTCCCGTACTACCCGCTGCGCCACCAGCTGGTGAACGACGCCATCAGCGGCGGGCACAACTACCCGGCCGAGGAAGAGCAGACCATCCCCGCGATGAGCGGCGACGGCGAGACGACGCTCGTCCCGCTCGACAAGGTCGACGAGATCGGGACCGTCCCGACCAACGAGGAGGCGATGCCGATCGTCCAGGAAGCGGCCTGGCACAACAACGTCGACCTGCCGATGCTCTCGCTGGTCTCCAAGTTCGAGCAGTCCTGGGTCACGAACGACGAGTGGACCCTCGCCGAGGAAGGCGACGTCGACCGCAGCATCAAGTGGCCGCCCTTCTGGCTGCCCCGAGAAGGCAAGATGGAGGCCCAGGAGTAGGAACCACACCTCACCTCCCGCCGTCGACCACGGCGGAAGCGCGGTAACTGCGGCTGCCGATCCACTACTTTCTCCGTCCGCTCCCGCCCAGCTGCGCGAACTTCGTGTTGAGCTCGATGACGTTCGCCGCCCGCCTGGCCTCGTCGGCGAGTTCGTCGTGGATGCGGTCGTGGGTGACCCGACTGGCCGGGCCGGTGACGCTGACCGCGCCCAGTACCGTCTCGTCGCTCGTGACGGGCGCGGCGACGCACCGCAGGCCCTCGATGTTCTCCTCGTCGTCGATGCCGTAGCCCCGCTCACGGATGGTGTCCAGTTCGGCGGCGAGTGCTTCGGCGCTCGTTATCGTCGTCGGCGTCTGGGCATCGTAGCGCTGGGACTGGAGGATCTCGCAGGCCCGGTCGTCGGGAAGGAACGCGAGAATCGTCTTCCCGAGCGCCGTCGCGTACATCGGCTGCTGGGTTCCCACGCGTGAGGCCGTCTCGACGGCGCGCTCGCCGGCCTGCTTGTAGAGGTACGACAGCTGGCCGTGCTCTTCGATCCCGAACTGGGCGACCTCACCGGTCTCGGCGGCGAGTGCGTCCACCTCCTCACGGATCACGTCGTAGTTTCCCACCTGGTCTCTGACGTGGGTCGCCATGTCGAGGATGCGAAGGCTGAGCCGGTAGCCGTCGCCGTCCCGGACGACGATCCGCTGGGCTTCGAGCGTCCGCAGGTGGCTGTGGACCGTGCTCTTCGAGTGGTCGAGTAACTCAGCGAGCTCCGTCACGCCGGCGCTGCCGGTCTCCTGTAGCGCGTCGATGACGGCGAACGCTATCTCTACCGACTGGATCGTGCGTCCGCGGTCGTCCACCACGCCGTCTGTCATGGGAGGGCAATGGAAGAGCGCGGTCTTAAACCGTTCGGCGCTGGGGAACGCTGCCGGTGCCCGGAACGACCCGTCGTGGCTCAGGAGAGCACGTCCGCGCCCGCGAGGTCGTAGTCCGTGAGGTACTCGCGCTCGGCGTCGACCATGTCGGCGAACAGCGACTCGGCGTCGGCAGGGTCGAGCGTCACGAGCGGTTCGTTCCGGAAGGCCCTGAACGCCAGGTCGAGGTCGCCCGCGAAACCGGCCTCGATCAGCGTCTCCTGGTTCGTCACGTGCGTCTCGACGAGGCTCGCGACGGGGTCCGGAAGGTCGCCGCCGACGAGCGGCGTCACCGAGTCACGGGTGAACAGCGCGTTCGTCTCGACGACGGCGCCCTCGCGGAGGTCGGGGACCTGTCCCCGATTGGGTACGTTGACGTTCGTTTTGACCGCGCCGTGGCCCAGTAGCGCGCTCATCAGGTCGACCATCTCCTCGTTGGGTTCCGCGACGTCGATCGGTTCCTCGCCGGCCAGTTGCGCCTGGCGCTCCCGCTCGGCCTCGGGCCACGAATCCACCCGGTGCTCGCTGGGCGTGAGTTTGATCCCCCAGCGATGGATCTCCTCGGGGGCCTCGACGGGGTCGAGGTACCAGGGGACGAACTCGGCGAGGTGCCGGTCGCCGGCGGCGGGGAGGATGCCGTACCGCCGGTAGAGGTCGAGCGTAATCTCGTGGTGGTTGCCGTAGACGCTCATCTCCGGGAGGTCGCCGGGTTCGAACGACGGCGGGTCCCGCGTGGCGAGTTCGGCGTCGACCGCTTCGAAGAGGTCCGCACCGCGCAGCGTCGCCTCGTCGATCCAGGTGAAGTGGTTGATCCCCTTCACCGTCACGTCGACCTCCTCGTAGGTCGCGTCCTCGATACCCAGGTGGTCGGCGGCGAGTTCGGCGAGCCACGCCTGGACGTGGTACACCTCGTGGCAGATGCCGACGGCGTTGATGTCGGGGAACTCCTCGTACAGCGTCCGGGTGCAGACGGTCATCGGGTTGGTGAAGTTGAACACCCAGGCGTCGGGGCAGTGCTCGCGGACGGCGGCGGCGATCTCGCGGTACTGCGGGATCGCCCGGAGCGCGCGGAAGGTTCCACCGGGGCCGACCGTGTCGCCGACCGTCTGGAAGAGGCCGTACTCCGTCGGAATGTCCAGGTCGTGTTTGAACGTCTCGGCCGGGGGATCCTGGGTCGAGCAGACGACGAAGTCCGCCCCGTCGAGGGCCGCTTCCAGCGACTCGACGGCCTCGTAGGTCCAGTCGCCGACGGCGGCGTCCCGGCGCTGTATCTCGCGGCCGAGTTCGGCGTTCGCTCGCGCGCTCTCCTCGTCCAGGTCGTACAGCCGAACGCTGCCGGCGAACTCGTCGGTGAGCGCCAGCGCGTGCATCAGTTTCTCGGCCCAGTCGCGGCTCCCGCCCCCGACGAAGCCGACGACGACGCCGTCCGTACTACCCGTCGCTCCCGTCAGATCGTGCATACATCCCCCTAACGAGCAATCCTGTTATAAAATCACGCCATCCGGACGTCCGGAGCGAGCGTCCCGGTCGAGCGCAGCCCCTGGTGGCTGCCACCGGGTAGGTTCTCTCGTGCGTGTGCAGGCGCGTTCGCCATCGGCCGGGACGGGCCGAGCGGCGGGTCACGTTCGGCGACCAAAGGTTTACTTCGCCGCCTGCTGAGTTCGGATCCATGGCTGCATCATCCGGGGAGGAGCCCCACCGCCGACCGACAGATCTCCGCGTCGAGTACGAAGACGCGCCCGAGAACGTCGACCCGACTGGGTCGCCCCGGTTCTCCTGGCGTGTCGAGGCCGGGGAGCGCGGGGCCGAACAGACCGCCTATCGACTCGTCGTCGGTCGCGACCGGGACGCGGTCGCCGACGGCGACGGAACCATGTGGGACTCCGGTCGCGTCGACGCGACCCGCTCGACGAACGTCGACTACGACGGGCCGTCCCTGGGGTCGAACGAGTCCTACTACTGGTCGGTGAAGGTCTGGAACGGTGACGAGGAGACCGACTGGGCGGCGCCGGCCCGGTTCGCGACGGCGCTGGACCCCGAGAGCTGGCGGGGCGACTGGATCGCCAACCAGCCCGGCGAGGGGGACACGAACGGCTGGCGGAGCCAGTGGCGCCGGCCCGAAGAGGACGCCGAGGAGTGGGTCCAGGTGGACCTGGGCGAGACCCGGGACGTCTCGACCGTCACGCTCCACGGCGCCGAACCGGTCGACGTCGTCCGGACGCCGGACGACAGCGTCGTCACCATCTCCTGGGACGAGAACCCCCTCGAGGGGTTCGGCTTCCCCGGGGCCTACCGCGTCGAGGTGGCCGAGGACCCCGGCTTCGGGAACGCGACGGTCGTCGCCGACGTCGAGTTCGAGGCGGACGACGACGAGACCCAGGACGGCGTCCCGACGGACGACGACGTCCCGGTCCAGACGCACGACGTCGACGTCAGCGGCCGGTACGTCCGGGTCACGGCGACCGACCTGTTCGAGGTCACACCGTCGACGTGGGACGGGTCAGACGCTCCCGACGGGAGTCGGCGCGTCGCACGCGCCAGCGCGTGGCAGTGCTTCGCGCTCGCCGCGCTCTCCGTCGAGGACTCGGCCGGCGTCGAACTCGCGACCGACGGCTCCGTCGACTCGTCCTCGTCGGTCGAGACGGACACCTGGGGGCGCGAACAGCTCGTGAACGGCCACACGGCGTCCCGGGCCGGCTCCAGTTCGCCGCTGCTTCGGACCGAGTTCGACCTCGAGGCGTCCGTCCGGTCGGCGCGGCTCCACGTCGCCGCCGTCGGCTACGGCGAACTGTACGTGAACGGCGACCGGGTCGGCGACCGGAAGCTCGACCCGGCGTGGACGGACTACGAGAAGCGCGTCCTCTACACGAGCCACGACCTGACCGACCGACTCGAGGCGGGACAGAACGCCGTGGGGCTGTGGCTCGGTCGCGGCTGGTTCGCCAAGAGCAGTTCCTACTGGGTGAGCGACGGCTCTCCGCGGGCACGTGCGATGCTTACCGTGGAGTTCGAGGACGGGACGACGCGCCGCATCGCGACCAACGCCGACTGGCAGGCGACGGAGAGCCCGCTGCTCGAGAACGACATCTACGACGGCGAGACCTACGACGCGCGGCAGGAGGCAGACGGCTGGAGTTCGCCGGGCTTCGACGCCTCCTCGTGGGCGACCGCGACCGTCGTCGACGCCCCCGGCGGGGCCCTCCGGCCCGAGCGCATCGAACCGATGCGCGTCGTCGACAGCTTCGACGTCGAGGAAGTCCACGACCGCCAGGACGGACCGATCCTCGACTTCGGCCAGAACCTCACCGGCTGGGTCGAACTGACGATAGACGACCCGGACGCCGGCGACGAGGTCACGATACGCCACGCCGAGGCGCTCACCGAGGACGGTGACCTCTCCACCATCGACCTCCGGTCGGCCGACGCCACCGACACCTACGTCGCCCGCGGCGCGGACAGCGAGACGTACGAACCACGCTTCACCTACCACGGCTTCCGATACGCGCAGGTCACGGGCTACCCCGGCCAGCTCGACCCGGCGGACGTGACGGCAAAGGCGGTCCACACGGCGATGGACCGTCGCGGGGAGTTCGCCTGCTCGAACGAGGAGCTCAACCAGCTCCAGCACAACGCCGTCTGGGGGCTGCGCGGCAACACCCACTCCATCCCCGAGGACTGCCCGCAGCGCGACGAGCGCTTCGGCTGGACCGGCGACGGCCACATCTCCACCCGGTCGCTGCTGTTCAACTACGACGGCGTCCGCTTCGACGAGAAGTGGGCCCGGGACCACGACGACGTCGCCTCGGACATGGGCTACGTCCCCGACGTCATCCCGAACAAGGCCACCGAGGACCCCGCCGACCCCACCTGGTCTATCACGCGCGTCGTGGTTCCCTGGTACCTCTACCGCCACGACGGCGACGAAGGGATCCTGCGCGAGCAGTACGAGGGGATGCGCGCGTACGTCGACTACTGGTACGAGAACGCCGAGGACGGCATCCTCCCGGACGACTACGGCAAGTTCGGCGACTGGCTGACCTTCGAGAACGCGGACGGGCGCCGCGGGCTACCCCACCACCTGTTCAACACCGCGTTTCTCTACCAGGTCGTCGACACCTTCGCGAAGGTAGCGGTCGTCCTCGACAACGAGACGGACGCGGCCGCCTACCGTGAGCGCGCCGAGCACGTCGCAGCCGCGTTCAACGACCGCTACTTCGACGCCGAGGCGGGCTCCTACGGCCCCGGGACCCAGTCTTCCTACTCCGTCCCGCTGTTCCTCGGGCTGGTGCCAGACGAACACGTCGACGACGTCGCCGCGAACCTCGCCGAGAAGGTCCGCGCCGACGGCGGGAAACTGAAGACCGGCTTCCTCGGGACGCGACCCCTGATCCACACGCTCGCCGACCACGGCTACGCCGACCTGGCCTACGAGGTCGTCAGCCAGCCGGAACAGCCTGGCTGGGTGTACATGGTTCGCAACGGCGCGACGACGATGTGGGAACGCTGGGATTCGGACGGCCGCGTCGGGGACGGCATGAACTCGTTCAACCACTCGCCGTTCACCCACGTCTCCGAGTTCTTCTACGAGGTGCTCGCCGGCATCCGCATCGGCGACCGACCGGTGACCGACCACGTGACGGTCGCCCCCTCGCTCGTCGACGATCTCGAGTGGGTCTCGGCGACCCTCGACACCCGGAACGGCGAACTGGCCGTCGAGTGGGAGCGCGAGGGCGACGGCGGGTACGAACTCTCCGTCACGGTCCCGTGGAACGGTCGGGCGACGGTCCGACTCCCGGCCGGCGCTGATGCGTCGGTCTCCGAGGGCGGCGTTCCGCTGACGGAGGGCGCCCCTGACGGCGTCCGCTCGGTGGAACGCGACGGCGACGAACTCGTCGTCGTCGTCGGGTCCGGCGAATACGGCTTCGCCGTCGAATAGGCGGATCGGTCTCGCAGTCGAGGAGGCGCACCGATTCCGCCCCTGTTCCGTCCTTTTTTCGCCGCGCTGACCCTGGCGTTTGTCTCGGGTATCGGGACCAGCCCGGAGGCGCGTTTCCTGGTGAAGCCGCTCGTGGGCCAGTCCTCCCGGCGGTGGCGAAGTCGACCCAGTCGCGACCGGCGCCGCTCCAACGGGGAACCGCCATCGCCGACGCCACTCGGTCCGAAAATCCGACGATGTCGGAAACTGGATCTAACAGATCTATGTCTGTTATTCCGGCTGGAAGCGCCCCGAGACACTCTTTCCGACCTCTCTCGCGTCGCTGACCCCGATCTGCCGATACCAACTACCGTCCGCCATCGTCGCAGACGCCGCGACCGCGGCCCCATCACCCCGTCTTCTCCCGATATCCGGCCAAAGACTTATGAGAGGATGTAAACAAGCATTCACTGACTCAGATAGTTTGAGGCTCCGCTAGAGATGAAGGCAATAGTCCAGACGGGACCCGAGGAAATCGAGGTACAGGAGCGGGAGCAACCGACCCCTGGGGAGAACGAGGTGCTCGTGGAGGTCCACACGGCCGGGCTCTGTGGCAGCGACGCGCACGCGTACAAGTACGACGGTGGGTACGAGTGGATACCGCTTCCCCGGGTCATGGGCCACGAGTACTCGGGGCGCGTCGTCGCGGTCGGCGACGGCGTCGACCAGTACGCCGTCGGGCAGAAGGTCGTCGAGGAACCGATCCACCACTGCGGGGAGTGCTTCCAGTGCAACAACGGCCAGGAGAACGTCTGCCAGAACTTCTCCATTACCGGGATGCACACGGACGGCGCCTACACCGACTACACGGTCGTGGACCAGCGCCACCTCCACGCCGTCCCCGAGGACGTGCCGCTCACGGACGCCGCGATAACCGAACCGACGAGTATCGCCGCGCGCGCCGTGCTCGACCGGTCCGTCACGACGCCGGGCGACAACGTCCTCGTCGAGGGGCCGGGCCCCATCGGCGTGCTCACCGCCGTCGTCGCCGACTCCCTGGGGGCCAACGTCGTCGTCTCCGGCCTCGAGAAGGACACGGCCTATCGCCTGCCGCTCCTCGAAGACCAGAGTATCGACACCGTGAACGTCCAGGACCGGGACCTGGCGGACGTCACTGACGCGGTCACCGACGGCGTCGGCTTCGACGTCGTCTTCGACGCGACCGGCCACCGGAGCGGCGTCGAGGAGGGCATCGAGCACGTCCGAAAGGGCGGCCAGGTCGTGATGGTCGGCATCCCCAACGAGTCGAGCGACCTGTTCATGGCACCGGTCGTCAGGGGGGAGATCGACGTCGACAGTTCCTACGGGTCGAAGTGGCGGAACTTCGAGCAGGCCCTCCGGTTGATGGAACGGGGCGCGGTGGACGTCGGCGCCATCGTCGACCGGTCCTACGACGTCGACGACCCCGAAGACGCGTTCCGGGCGTTCCTCGCTTCCGAGACGTGCAAGCCCGTGTTCACCTTCGCAGACGAGTGAGAGCGGTGATCGTCTCTCTATCCGATAGCGCGCGAGGGGGACTCGCAAAAATTTAAGACCCTGTTCGCCGCCTGTTTGCCTATACGGGTTCGCACCCAGAGACTCCCATGGAAATCACAGCCGTTTCAGCCACCAAGATCAGCAACGAATCGTGGGGCGAGTTCGTCGAGTTCCCCCTCGTCACGATCATGTCGCGGTACGACGAGTACCGCAACGTCGACGGCGAGAACCCGCAGGCCCGCCGCAAGTGGATGGGGCCGGTGGGCGACGTCGTCGTCGAGGTCGAGACGGACGCCGGCATCACCGGCGTCGGCGTCGCCAACTGGGGCACCGGCGCCATCGCCACCGTCGTCGAGGAGACGCTCTCGAAGATCGTGACGGGCGAAGACCCCGGCCGGCGCGAGTTGCTCTGGGAGCAGATGTACCGCGCGACGCTCCCGTTCGGTCGGAAGGGCGTCGCCGTCATGGCGATCAGCGCGGTCGACCAGGCGCTGTGGGACATCGCCGGCAAGGAGGCCGGCAAGCCGGTGTACGAGCTGCTCGGCGGTCCCACGAAAGACGAGATCCCCGCGTACGCCTCGAACCTCCACCCCGTCGACATGGAGAAGCTAGAGCGCGAGGCGATCCAGTACGTCGAGGCGGGCTTCGACGCGATGAAGCTCCGCTTCCTCCACGGCCCCGAGGACGGTCGCTCGGGCATGAAGAAGAACGAGGAGATCGTCGCGACGGTCCGCGACGCCGTCGGTGACGACATCGACGTCGCTGGCGACGCGTACATGGGCTGGTCGGTGAAGTACGCAAAGAAGATGACCCAGCGCCTCGCGAAGCACGACATGGCGTGGGTCGAGGAGCCGGTCATCGCCGACGATATCTCCGGCTACGCCGAGGTCCGCGAGGCCGCGCCGATGCCTATCTCCGGCGGCGAACACGAGTTCACCCGCTGGGGCCACGAGGACCTCCTCGAGGCGGGCGCCGTCGACATCCTCCAGCCCGACGTCGGCCGCGTCGGCGGCATCACGGAGATGCAGAAGGTCGCGGACGTGGCCGAGGTCCACGACGTGCCCGTAATCCCTCACGCCGGTACGAACCCGACGCTCCACGCCATCGCGGGCCACACGAACATGCCGATGGCGGAGTACTTCCCGACCCCCGAGTGGTTCGAGGAGCGCCAGGCGGCCCAGGAGTCGACCTACGCCGACGCGGTCTTCGAGAACCCGCCGTCGCCCGAGGACGGGTCGATCCCGCTGCCCGACGAACCCGGCGTCAGCACCCAGCTGAACCGCGAGTCCCTTGAGCACTTCGTGGTGGAGTGACCATGACGGACGTCAGCTTCGAGTACAACGTGCCCGTGTTCGCCGGCGCGCCCGACGAGGGCGACGACGAGCCGGTCCACCGGGACACACCGCAGTACGAGGCGCTCGACTGGGAGACGACGAAGGAGGGAATCCTGAAAGCGGAGGAACTCGGCTTCGACGCGGCGTGGGCGCCCGACCACCTGATGCTCGGCCGGGACCACGCGGAGTACGAGTGCTGGACGCTGCTCTCGGCGATGGCGGGGTTCACCGACGAGATGAACCTCGGCTCGCTCGTCCTCTGTAACGACTACCGCAACCCGGCCCTGGTCGCCAAGATGGCCGCGACGCTGGACGTGATATCCGACGGGCGCCTCGAACTCGGTCTCGGCGCCGGCTGGCACGAGCCCGAGTACGACGCCTACGGCTGGGAGTGCCGCGACGGCTTCGAGCGCCTGATGCGGCTGGACGAGTCCATCCGACTGATGAAGAAAATGTGGGCCGACGACGGCACGGGTGACGGCGTGCGCTTCGACGGCGACCGCTACCAGATCGACGGCGCGTACTGCCAGCCCGGTCCCGTCCAGGACCCGCATCCGCCGATTCTCGTGGGAGGCCAGGGCGAGGAGGTGACGCTCAAACTCGTCGCCAAACACGCCGACGTGTGGAACACGGACGTGTTCAACGGCGATGTCGAGACGCTGGAACACAAGATCGGTGTCATCGAGGACCACTGCGAGACCGTCGGCCGCGACCCCGACGAGATCGAGTACTCCTGGGACGGCCACGTCATCTGCACGCGCGACGAGGCAAAGTTCGACCGACTCCTGGACCTGATGACGCCGATCCAGTTCGAAGAGGAGTACCAGGACCAGGCGCCCATCGAGACGGAGGAAGACGCGAGGGAGTACTTCATCATGGGGACGCCCGAGGAGTGTGCCGAGGCCATCGAACGCCGCATCGAGGCCGGCGTCACCAAGTTCCAGGGCTGGTTTATCGACTTCCCGGACACGAGCGGGATGGAGCTGTTCGCCGACGAGGTGATGCCGCAGTTCCGGTGAGAGACCGGCCGGGGCCGCTCGATCTTCGACCCGTCGTCCGGTCAACGTCCGTCACCCGTGCGGGCACAACGCATAATAGTCCACCCCACGAGTTACGACCATGGCGGAAGACGTCCCGATAAAGGCGGCACAGACCTCCTTCAGGATCATCAACACGCTCCGCGAACTGGAGGGGGCCGGGGTCTCGACGCTCGCCGAGCGGCTCGACAAACCGACGAGCACGATCTACGACCACCTGCGGACCCTCGAGAAGGAGGCCTACGTCGTCAAGAAAGAGGGCAAGTACTACGTCGGCACGCGATTTCTCGGCATCGGCGAGCAGGCCCGGTCCCGGCACCGGGTGTACTCCATCGCCCGGCAGGAACTCGACAAACTGGCCGAACAGACCGGCGAGCACACGAACCTCATGATCGAGGAACACGGGAAGGGCATCTTCCTCTACAAGACGCGCGGCTCGGAGGCGGTCCAGCTCGACACCTACGACGGGATGCGGGTCCCGCTCCAGACGACGGCGATGGGCAAGACGATCCTGGCACACATGCCCCGGAGCGAGGTCGAGGCCATCATCGACCGCTATGGCCTCCCCCAGATCACCGAACACACCATCACCGACGAGTCGGAGCTGTTCGACGAACTGGACCAGATCGCCGAGCGCGGCTACGCGTTCGACGACGAGGAGCGCGTCAGGGGGATGCGCTGTGTCGCTGCCCCCATCCTGGACGAACAGGAGCAGGCCGTCGCGGCGGTCAGCGTCTCGGGGCCCAAGAGCCGGCTCCGGGGCGGAGAGTTCGAGGAGGACCTCCCGGAGCGGATCCTCCGGGTCGCCAACGTCATCGAGGTCAACCTCACGCACGCGTAGGTCGTATGAACCACTCCCGTTCCCCAGCGCTCTCACTCCCCGTTCCGGAACGTTCGAGTCGCTAACTCCGGAGAGAGCCTTCGAGGGAGACGGTTCGGAGCGAGCGTCAGTCGACCCGATGATCGGGGTCCCGGTCCTCGACGATGGCCACGAGGTCGTCGGCGACGATCCGGGCGCCGTTGTAGACGGCGTCGCGCGTCGACCCCGCCGTGTGCGGCGAGAGCAACACGTCGTCGAGTGCCAGCAGGGGATGACCCTCGGGGATCGGTTCCGCCTCGAAGACGTCCAGGGCCGCGCCGCCGATGGAATCTGCCTCCAGCGCCGCGACCAGCGCGTCGGTGTCGACCAGGCCGCCGCGGGCGGTGTTGACCAGGAGTGCGTCCTCGCCCATCGCGTCGAACGCGTCGGCGTCGAGCAGGTGATGGGTGTCCTCGCTGAGTCGAGCGTGGAGGGTGACCACGTCGGCGTTCGCGAGCAACTCCTCGAGCGTCGCCGGCTCGCACCCGTGGTCCCGGACCGTCTCGTCGTCGACGAAGGGGTCGTAGACGAGCAGGTCGGGGTCGAAGCCGGCCCACCGTCGCCCGACGTTGCGCCCGACGTTGCCGAAACCGACGATACCGACGGTGAGGTTCGTCACGTCCCGCGGGAGGCCGGCGGGGTCGAACGCGAGGTCCCACTCGCCTCGTCCGGTCGTCTCGACGAAGTGGGGGATCCGCCGGTGGGCCGCGAGCGCGAACGCGACGGCGTAGTCGGCGACGGCGTCGGCGTTGCGCCCCGGCGCGTGCAGCACCGTCACGCCGTGGTCGCGCGCGGCCTCGAGGTCGACGTTCTCGACGCCGCCTCGCGCGGCCGCGACGACCTCGAGGTCGTCGCCGCGTTCGAACACCGCCCGGGAGACCGGGGCCTTGTGGACGACGAGGAACTCGACGCCGTCGAGGCGCTCGGCGATGGCGCTCGCGTCGTAGTCGTTCGGGCCGCGCGACTCCATGTCCATCGTGACGTCGCGGAACTCGGCCCCGGTGGCGTCACCCCGCCAGTCCATCCGTTCGAGCGTGACGCCGTAGTCGGTGAGGCGGCTGGCGGACTCGGCCATCGCCTCGCTCGGTTGCTGGGGGTCGCCACACAGCAGACAGCGCCGGTCTGAGTCGGTCATTCGTTCGAACAACTGTCCTCTCGTTCAATAAACGTTCGTCTCCCTGCTCGCGTCCAGTCGCTCCCACGTCGGTCTGATCGCTGCGAGCGCGTCCTCGAACGTCGCGCGGCGCTCACGGTACAGGGCAGCCGTGTCGGGGTCCGGGTCGTGGCGGCGCTCGATGGCGACCATCGCATCGACGGCGCTGGCGGCGTCCGGGTGGACGCCCGCGGCGAGTGCCCCGCAGATAGCCGCGCCGCGCGCGCCCGCTTCCTCGCCCGCCGGGACGCGCAGGAGTTCGTCCACGGCGGCCGCGAACACGTCGCTCCAGACCGCGCTGCGTGCGCCGCCCCCGCCCAGACGCACGTCGCCGACCGCACCGTCGGGGGTCAGGTCCGACAGCGCCGCGCTCTGTGAGAGCGCGACCCCCTCGTAGACCGCCCGGAGCATGTGGGCCTTCGTGTGGTCGGTCGTCAGCCCGTAGAACCCCCCTCTGTCGGTCGGGTCGTCGGTCGACCCGTCGAGGTAGGGGTGAAAGAGGAGGCCGTCGGCGCCGGCCGGCACGTCGTCGGCCACGCGGTCGTACACGTCGTACTCGCTGCAGTCCTCCGCGGCGGCGCGGCGTCGCCACTCGTCGCCGACTTCGCCGGTGAACCAGTCCAGACAGACGGCCGCCGACCGGAGGCCCTTGTACCGGAGGTAGCCGTCGAGGTACCGGCGCGTCAGGCCCGGCGGCGTGCCGTCCGCGCCCGTTCCGGGGTCGTCGAGGACGACGATGCTCTGGCCCCATGTCCCGACGATGAGGACGGCCTGCCCCGCCTCGTGGGCACCGGTCCCCAGCGCGGTCGCGCCGACGTCGTGCAGGCCACCGGCGACCGGCGTACCGGCGGGCAGTCCCGTCTCGGCGGCGGCCGCCTCGGTCACCTGGCCGCGCGCCGCGCCGCTCGGGACTACTTCGGGGAGCACGTCCGGCGACACCGACAGGCCGAGCGCGTCGAAGACGCCCCGGTCGTATTCGTCCGCGCCGGCGCGGGAGAAGACGCTGCCCTCCATCGCGTCGGTGCAGCGCCGCCCGGTCAGTCGGTAGCCGAGGTAGTCCTTGCAGAACAGCACGGTGTCGGTCCGGTCGAGGGCGTCTGGTTCGTGGCGGTCGAGCCACCCCAGCAGACTGAGCGGGTCGGCGCCGAAGGGCGCGTACCCGAGTCGCTCACCCATTCGGTCCGCCGTGCCGTCCGCTTCCCACTCCTCGACGAGGGCCGCCGCCCTGCTGTCGGTGGACTTGATCGCCGGCCGGACCTGCCGGCCGTCGGCGTCGAGCAGGTAGAGTCCGTGGCCGTGTCCGGAGAGGCCGACGGCCGCGACGGCTTCGGGGTCAACCGCGTCGTCGGCGGTCACTGCCCCGATAGCGTCGGCGACGGTCTCCCAGAGGTCCTCGAGTGCGACCTCCCGGTGACCCGTTTCGGGCCGGTCGGTCGGCGTCGCTCGACTCGCCGCGGCGACCGTCTCGCCGCCGGCGTCGAACACCACCGCCGTCGTCGTCGTGAGACCGGCGTCGACCCCGAGCAGCAGGTCGGTCACGACTCGCTCCCCGCCGCCCCGCGACGCCGTCCGGCGCTGCCGGCGACGGCCGCCAGTTCGGCGTACACCGCGGCGATGCGGTCGCGCACGTCCTGGCCGACGACGCGCGGGTCGAACGTCGACTTCTCGGGCGACCAGTCGGTGTCGGCGAAGAAGGTCGCCCGGTCGTCCGCGACGCCCTCGGGCGGGACGATGGCGTCGGCGTTCGCCAGGTAGAACTCGCAGGCAGTGCGGGCGGCCTCGTACTGGTAGCGCGTGTTCGTGTTGAGTTTGCAGACGCCGGTCTCCATCAGCGCCGACACCTGCTCGGGCGTCAGCCCCGAGGAGCCGTGGATGACCAGCGGCACGTCGAAGCCGTGGTCGCGCAGGGCCGCGTCGATGTCGTCGGCCAGGTCGACGCGCAGGTCGAGGTCGACGCCGGCCGAGACGCCGTGTTCGGTGCCGATGGAGACCGCGAGCAGGTCACAGCCCGTGCGGTCGACGAACTCCACGGCTTCCTCGGGGTCGGTGTAGAACGCCTCCTCGGTCGTCTCGCCGCTCTCCGTCCCGCGGATCGTGCCCAGTTCCGCCTCGACCAGCACGTCGCGGTCCAGCGCCGCCGCGCGGTCGACCACGTCGGCCGTCCGCGCGACGTTCTCCTCGAACGGTGCCGCCGAGGCGTCGACCATGATCGAGTCGGGCGCATCCGACGCGAGCGCGGCGTCGAGCATCTCCGCGTCGTCGGCGTCGACGTGGTCGACGTTGAGAAAGGCCGACACGCCGCGGTCGTCGGCCAGCGCTCCGAGGTGGGCGTCGACGATCGACAGCCCGGCTGACACGTCGCCGTTCCCGAGGTACGCCGCGGTGTCGCGCTTGATCTGGAGCACCACGTCCGAGTCGGCGGCCGCGGCGCCGTCGAGCAGTCCCTGCATGATGTCGAGGGTCGTGATGTTGCTCGCGACGAAGCCGTAGGCCTCCCGTCTCGCGTCGGCGTAGACCTCCCTGAGCGTCCGCGCGCGATGGTGTGTCATACCTCTGTGTACACCTAACGGGGCAAAAGGGTTGGCGACGAGCGTAGGATTGGCGACAGGAATCGCAGTGGAAACAGTAAAGGCCCTGTGTGGGTACCTCTCGCACATGCGAATTGGACGGTTCCAGGCGGACGGAGAGTCGCGTATCGGTCGCTTCGAAGACGACGTCGTCCACGACGTCTCCAGCGAGTTCGAGGACTTCCGGGACGCGCTGACCCGACCCCACGACGCCGAAGGCGTCGACGGCGAGACGTTCGACCGCGAGGCGGTCACGCACCTCCCGCCGACCACAGAGCGCAACACGGTCTTCTGTGCGGCGCTGAACTACGAGGCCCACGCCGATGAGTCAGACATCGAGGTCCCGGAGTGGCCGCTGATCTTCACGAAACTGCCGCGGACGCTCGTCGGCCACCGGGAACCGATCTCGTATCACACCCGCGTGACCGAGGAGATCGACTACGAGGCTGAACTGGCCGCCGTCGTCGGCGAGCCCGCTCGGCACGTCGACCCTGACGAGGCCCTCGACTACGTCGCGGGGTACACACTCATCAACGACACGTCCGCCCGGGACCTCCAGCTCGGCCTGCAGGTCGATGGCGACGACCTGATCGACTGGTTCTCCGGCAAGGCGATGCAGCGCACGACGCCGGTCGGTCCGTACGTCGCCGTCGACGAGGTCGACGACCCCCAGGATCTGCACATCGCTTCGCGGGTCGACGGCGAGACGATGCAGGACGACGACACCGGGATGATGATCCGTTCGGTCGCCGAACTGGTCGCCTTCGTCTCCTCGCGCGTCCGCCTCGAACCCGGCGATGTCGTCGCGACCGGGACCCCGGAGGGCGTCGGCGCGTTCCAGGATATCCGGCTCCACCCGGGCGAGACCGTCGAGGTCGAGGTCGAGGAGATCGGCACGCTCGTCAACACCGTCGAGGAAGTCGACGAATAGGCCGCGTTCGCCCCGCGGCGCGCGGCCCGTCCCTTCGGAAAGATTTACGCGGGTCGTTTCCGAGTGTGTGCGTATGGTGCTCGATTCACATACGCACGCCTGGGGGCCGGCGAGCCGGGACCATCCCTGGGTCAACGGGCCGCTCCTCGACCGAATCGACGCGTTCGACGTCCACACGGTCTACACCGCCGACCGGCTGCTGGCGGACATGGACCGGGCCGGCGTCGACGAGGCGGTGGTCGTGGGCTACCCCATCTGCGAGTGGACGGACAACCACTACACGCGCCGTGTGGCCGCCGAGTACGACCGGCTCTACGGCATCGTCATGGTCGACCCGTTCGCCGACGACGCCGCCGACCACCTCCGGGAGTGCATGGCCGTCGACGGCGTGGTGGGCGTCCGGCTCGGTGCCGCCTGTCCGTACGACCGGATGTGGGAGACGTTCGACCCCGGCGTCACCTGGCTCCGTGACGCCATCGAGGAGACCGCGTTCTGGGAGGCGGCCGTCGAGACGGACGCCGCCGTCCAGATTCTCTGTGACCACTCGCAACTCGACCAGGCGCTGGAACTCGTGGAGACGTATCCCGAGCTCACCTACCTGTTCGACCACTTCGCCCACGCTGGCCCGGACACGCCGACCGACGAGGGCACGTTCGCCCGGTTCGCCGACCTGGCTTCGTACGACGGCGTCGCGGTCAAGGTCTCCGAGGTCGCCCACCTGTCGGAGAGGGGCTTCCCCTACGCGGACGTGCACGACCACGTCCGGTGGTTCGTCGAGACGTTCGGTCCCGAACGAGTGATCTGGGGGTCGGACTACCCGAACGTCAGCGACGTCACCGACTACGCCGCCTCGCGCAACTGGCTCCGGCAGGTCGACGGGCTGTCCGCCCGGGACCGCGAGTGGCTCACCGGGCGGTCCTTCCGCGAGCACGTCGGTCTCGACTGAGCTGGTAGTCGAGTGCTGCGGGATGGCCGGGAGCTTCGGCTACAAGGAGACGTACTACGACGTGAGCGTCGCCGTCGGGGACGAACTGCGTGAGCAGTTTCGGGCGGACGACGCGCGCGACAGGGCCGTCGTCGCGAGCGGGACGTCGTGTCTGGAGCAACTGGACGACCTGCTCGACCGTCCCACGAGGCATCCGGTGCAGTTGCTCTCGCCCCCGTAGGCCCGGCGGCGTACCGACCGTCGCCGTCTCCGAACCGACGATGTCGGACGGGCGAAACCGGACTCGGGTGACCTGTCGCGGAGGGTCGGTCGACTGGGCCGCCATTCGCCATCCCTCGGTACTCTGTGTCGCGGTGGGGCGTGGGTCCCGTCTCTCCAGTCGTCCGACCAGTAGACAGCGATCCCGCTTTTCGCTTCACTCACCGTCTCAGCGGACGGTGTGGCCACCTGCCGTTCCGACGTCTGGTGGTCGCGCCTTCGTGTTCCAATGGGGTAGCTGTCGTGGAGCGTCCCTGCTTCCGGGCCGCTTCCCGGCGCTCGTGACCCACGTCCGTCCAGTGCCGGAGCGTGATAATCGGTAACATGGCCCTAACCCGTTCGTACGGCTACATCTCCGGTGATGCCGGAAACGAATACGACTCCCCCGGTGAACGTCATCTATCCCCTCCCAGGGTTTCTTTCACTTCGTTACCCGAATCTAACGAGCGACTGGACCTCCCACCGGTCGATTCGTCTCTTGTGGCGGGTCGTGGCTCGATAAGAATAACAGTATTAATATTGTTATCAAACCCGCGCCGACTGTCCGGCAACACCGGAAAATTCGCGGTCGATCGGCGATTCGAATCGTGATTCTGGTGGAAGGGACGCCCTAAGACCGGACTCCGATCCGGACACACCGGAAGGATTATTTCCGAGCACCGTGTACCCTCGTAGCATGACGACTACGGGTTCTCCGGTCCAGGCTGCGAAGACGACGTTCGAGATAATCGACACGCTCCGCGAGCTCGACGGGGCTGGCGTCTCGGAGCTCGCCGAGCGGCTCGGCATGCCGACCAGCACCATCCACGACCACCTGCGGACCCTGGAGAACGAGGAGTACCTCATCAACGACGACGGGACCTACCGGGTCGGTGCCCGGTTCCTGGAGCTGGGTGAACAGGCCCGCAACCGGATGAAGGTGTTCAAGGTCGCCCGGCCGGAGGTCGAGAGTCTCGCCGAGGAGACCGGCGAGCACGCCAACATGATGATCGAAGAGCACGGCCTCGGCGTGTTCCTCTACAAGGTCCGCGGGTCCGAAGCCGTCCAGCTCGACACCCACGCGGGCAAGCGCGTCCCCCTCCAGACGACGGCGATGGGGAAGTCCATCCTCGCCCACCGGCCGCGCGAGGAGGTCGAGGCCATCCTCGACCGGCACGGCCTCCCCGACGTCACTGACAACACCATCACCAACAGGGCGGAGCTGTTCGACGTCCTCGACCAGGTCCGCGAACGCGGCTACGCCTTCGACGACGAGGAGCGGGTCGACGGCATCCGCTGTGTCGCCGCGCCCATCACCGACGCCGACGACCGGGCCATCGCCGCCGTGAGCGTCTCCGGTCCGAAGAGCCGCATGCTCGGTGACTCCTTCACCGACGAGTTCCCCGACATGGTGCTCCGGAGCGCCAACGTCATCGAGGTCAACCTCACCTATTCGTAGCGCCTGGAGAATCCAGCGGCGAGAACAGCGTCGCTGGGCCCCTACAGTTCGACGACGTCGCCGCTCTCGGCCGACTCGTGGATCGCCTCGATGACGCGCATGTCCTGTAGTCCGTGGCGTCCGTCCGCGTGGATCTGCCCGCCGGTGAGGACGCGGTCGGCGAAGTAGTCGAACTCCTCTTCCATCTCGCGCTCGGCGTCGAACGTGTCGTGGTCGATCGTGACCGTGACGTCGCCCCTGGAGAGCCGAAGCGTCACCTCGCCGTGAAAGGCGGGCTGGAACTCGATCTGGCCCTCCGTGCCGGTGATCTTCAGTTCGGTGTCCTCCTGGGCGTGCTGGCTGTCCGTCGTCACCATCTTCACGTCGTCCTCCAGCACGAGGATGGCGGCCGACCGCTCGTCCGGGACGTCCTGGAACGCCTCGTGGTGGGAACTCATCTGGGACTGTACCGCGACGGGGTCCCGGTCCAGCAGGTAGCGAGCGGTGTTGATCGAGTAGATGCCCAGATCCATCACCGAGGTGCCGTAGCCCGAGAGGTCGGGGTCGAGGCGCCACTGGTCGGGGTCGGGGATCATCTTCAGCAGCGGCTGGCTGTTGTTGCCGTGGACGGACACCGGGTCGCCGAGGAAGCCCTCGTCGATGAGTTCCTTCGCCCGCTGGACGGCGGGGTCGGTGTGCATCCGGTAGGCGACCATCAGCGGGACGTCCGCGTCCTCGCAGGCCTCGACCAGCCGCTCGGCCCGATCGACGGTCGACTCCATCGGCTTCTCGCAGATGACTGCCTTGTCGAGGTCGGCGGCCGTCTCCACGTACTCCAGGTGGTAGGCGTTGGGCGTTCCCACGTAGACGGCGTCGTACTCGTCGCTCGCTTCGCCGTTGTGGAACTCGTCGTAGCTGATGCCGTTTGCCACGTCGTTCTCGTCGGCGAGGCGTTCGGCCTTCTCCGTCGAACTGCTGACGAACGTCGTCACTTCACCCAGGTCGGACGATTCGATGGCCGGAAGGGCGACGTCCACCGTCCACCAGCCCAGGCCGAGCAGGGCGTACCTGACCGTGCCGTCGGTCGTCGTCTGCCACGCGCGTTCCTCGTAGCTGTCGATCCAGTCGAGCATTGGCTCACGATACTGCGAGCGGGGAGTAAAAGCCTCGGGTGTCGGCGGTCGTCGCGTGTCAGAAGGGTGGTCGGTCCGCTCGGCGGATCAGGAACGCAGTTCGGAGACGTCGAAGACGGGCTTGCAGGTCCCGCCGCCGACGAACGTCTCGAAGGCCTCGTCGGCGTCGAGCAGGGAGAAGCGGTCGTCGATGAACGTCTCTGCGTCGACGTCGCCGGTGTCGATCAGCCGGAGGGCGTTCTCGAAGTCCTGGTACATCGACGCGTAGGAACACTGGAGGTCGATCTCGGCGCGGACGAGCGGGGAGTACTCCATCGTGGTCTCGCCGGTCTGGCCGACGAGGACGATCTGGCCCCCTTTCCGGACCTCCTCGACGGCCGAGGGGAGCCCGGAGGGGTGGCCCGTCGTGTCGAAGACGACGTCGTAGCCGACGCCGTCGGTCAGGTCCTCGCGGTAGGCCTCCATGTCGTCCGTGGCGACGTTGATCGTCTCGAAGCCGAGTTCCTCGGCGAGCGGGAGGCGGTAGTCGGCGTCCTGGCCAACGCCGGAGACGACGACCTCGGCGCCCTGGGCCCGGGCGATCTGGGCGGTGAGCAGGCCGATCGGACCTGGGCCCTCGACGAGAGCGCGGTCGCCGGCGCGGACCCGCGAATTCTCGATGACGGCGCGGGCGCCGATACTCGTCGGCTCGACCATGGCGGCGTGTTGCTGCTCGACGCCGTCGGGGATGGCGTGGAGGGCGTCCTCGGGGACGACGAGATACGGCTCGTAGGCGCCGTCGTGGTCGACGCCGGTGATGACGGCGTTCTGGCAGACGTTCGATTCGCCGATCTCACACTGGTAGCAGTCGCCACAGCCACGGATCGGCCGCTCGACGACGCGGTCGCCGACGCCGAACTTCGTGACGCCATCGCCGACTTCGACGACGCGCCCGGAGTACTCGTGGCCGATGACGGTCGGGAGGTTCATCCGCTCGAAGGCGGACTCGAACTCGTAGATTCCGGCGTCGCTCCCGCAGAGCCCGGCGTAGTCGACCTCGACGAGCGCCTCGTCCGGCCCGGGTTTCGGTCGGTCCCGATCGACGAGTTCCATTCCACCACGGCTCCGGCTGGTTTTCGCAAGCCCTCGCATAGCGGAATTTCGAGTGTGGTTCGTAATAAAGTGTTGGGTCGATCCCCCGCCAGCCGTCCGCATCCGGAAACGTAATACGGCGAAGCTGTCATCGTGAACGCATGGTAGCCTACGAGCACACGCCGGTATCCGTCGAGGGCAAACGAGCCGTCGTCGTCGGCGGAACGAGCGGTATCGGGCAGGCCATCGCACTGGGATTCGCCTCGGAGGGCGCCGACGTCGTCGCCACCAGTCGGACCGAGGACGCGGTCGAGGAGACCGCCGACGAGATCGAGGACCTCGGGGCGAACACGGCCCGCGTCACCTGCGACGTCACCGACCGGGCGTCGCTGGACGAGGTCCGTGAGACGGCCGTCGACGCCTTCGGTGGGATCGACGTCGTCGTCGCCTCCCAGGGGGCCATCTCGCGGGCCTCGGTGCTGGGCATCGAGGACGAGGAGTGGGACTTCGTCACCGACGTGGCGCTGGACGGCGTCCGGAAGGTGACCCAGGCGATGGCGCCCGCGATGGACGAGGGCGGCTCCATCGTCAACATCTCCTCGATGGCCGCGCGGCTCTCGATGGCGAACCTGCCGGCCTACTCCGCGGCGAAAGGCGGCGTCGAAGCGTTCACCCGCGCGTCGGCGAAAGAACTGGCCCCCGAGATCAGGGTCAACGCCATCGCGCCCGGCTTCATCATCACGCCGCAGAACGCCGACACCTACGCCGAGGGGACCGAGAAACGGGCCGAGATCGACGAGCGCGCGCCGCTCGGCCGGGTGGCTGACCGCGAAGAGGTCGTCGGGGCGGCGATTTACCTCGGTAGCGACGCCGCCTCCTACGTGACGGGCGAGGTGCTCACCGTCGACGGCGGGTTCGGCGACAGCGCGTTCTGAGCCTCGAACGCCGCGGCTCGGCGGAGAGAGAACGGTTTTCAGAGGTCCTCGTCGACGTGGTCGGCCGCTTTCAGCGATAGCGCGGCGATCGTGAGGGTGGGGTTCATCGCCCCGCCGGTGGTGAACACGCTGCTGGAGGCGATAGAGAGGTTGTCCAGGTCGTGGGTCCGCAGGCGTTCGTCGACGACGCTCGTCTCGGGGTCGGCCCCCATCCGCGTCGTGCCCATCGGATGGCTGCCAGACAGCGGCTGTCGTGGACTCGTCGACCAGGTGATCCGGGCGCCGGCCTCGTCCATGATCTCCCGCTGGACCTCGAGCGCTCGCTCGCCGGTCCGGACGCCGTGGTCGCCGATCGACCACGCGACGTCCGGGACGGGGTTCCCGTGGTCGTCGGTCCGCGAGGTGTCCAGCGTGATGCGGCTCTCCGCGTCTGGGAGCTGTTCGACGAGGGCCTCGGTACCGACGTGCGTCCCGTACTCCCGCGAGACCGCATCCACGACGTCGTCGCCCCACGCGCCGTTCTCCAGGGCCAGTTCGACCGGCGAGGGGCCGGCGTAGTTGAGGAACGCGACGAAGAAACTGCCCGGCGTCGACTCCTCGTGGTCGTAGAACTGGTGGGTCGCCGCCGTCGAGAAGCCGACCTGGTGCTGTCGGGTCTCCTCGGAGACGACGCCCATCGTCATGTGCAGCAGGTGGTCCATGAAGTACCGGCCGACCGCGCCGGAGCTGTTTGCCAGGCCGTCGGGGTGCTGCTCCGACTCGGAGAGCAACAGGAGCCGCGGCGTCTCGACGGCGCCACCGGCGAGGACGAACTGGCGCGCTTCCTGGCGGTGCTCGGTCCCGTCCGGCGTCGCGTAGACGGCCGCCTCCACGCGCTCGCCCGCGTCGTCGTGTTCGAGGCGCTGGACGGGAACCCGGTCCAGAACCCGGGCGCCCGCTTCCTCGGCCTTCCTGACGTGGACGTCGCCGCTGTACTTCGCCCCCGACGGACAGACCGGGTGGCAGGTGCCGTAGCCGACGCACTGGCTCCGGTCGTCGTACGCCTCGCTGTTCCGGGCCTGCGGGATGGAGTGGGTCTCGATCCCCAGTTCCTCGCAGGCCGTGGACAGCGTCGCGTCGGAGTGACTCGCCGGGAACGCGTCCATCGGGAACGACTCCTCCCGCGGCGGGGCGAACGGGTTGTCCTCGCCCCCGGCCACGCCCATCTCGCGCTCGGCCGCGGCGTAGTAGGGTCGAACGTCCTCGTAGGCGATGGGCCAGTCGTCGGCGAGGCCGTACCGCGAGTCCATCTCGAAGTCCTTCTCGTGGAACCGCGGGGTGTAGCCGATCCAGTGGAGCGTCGTCCCGCCGACGCCCTTCACCCGGACGTCGTTGAGCGGGTAGTTCAGGTCGCCGCTGGAGCTGAAAGCGTCGCGCTCGCCGCCCATCTCCCAGACGTCGGCCTGGTCGAACGCCGGGCGCTGGTGGCGCTCCATCCGACGGATCCGCTCCTCGAAGGAGAAGCGCGGGCCCGCCTCCAGGACGACGACGTCGTGGCCACGCTCGGCCAGCGAGTGGGCGACGATACCGCCCGCGGGCCCGGCGCCGACGACGCAGACGTCGGCCCGGTCCGAGGGCTCGCGGTTTGCGGACCCGTTGGTCTCGGACTCCTGGTCGGTCGCGCTCATCGCTGTGCCCCCTGGTACGACTCGAGCCCGCCCGGGTGGCCCGGCGGGTTCTCGGTGCCGACGAGCTCCCCGCCGGTCGGCGAACTGAACAGCGCGTACAGCAGTTCGTTGACGAGGTAGAACCGGATCCGCTCCAGGTCCGACCCCGCTGGATCGGGTCTGACCCGGTCCAGGCCGACGTCGGTGAGCAGCCGGTCGCCCTGCTCGGGCGACAGCTCGCGGAAGTTCGACTCGAACTCCTCGCTCGCGTGGGCGTCCAGCGCGGCGACGGCGTCCGCCATCCCGGTCCGGTGGTCGTCGTCGTTCTCGATCCGGCCAGTGACGTACGTCCGGACGAACTCGGCCGCGTCGTCCACCTCGGACGGGTACAGTACCGGGGCGAGTGCGGTCGCCGTCTCGACGATGTCCTCGTGTGCGTCGTTCGTTGCACCCTCGTCGTCGTTCGATTCTGACCCCCGGTCGCGGTCACTCGCGACCAGGACCGCGCCGCCACCTGCCACGCCCGCCGCAGCCAGCGCTGCGATGGCGTCTCGCCGTGTCAGCTCCATAGCAGAGCCGTTCGGCGCTACAACAGTAATAAGTACGCATTGGGACGGTCCCGGCGGCCAGGTGGCAACGGGGCAGCCTGTCGACCGGTCACGCCGACTCGATCCAGACCGTCATCGCGCCGGGGTCGCGATTGTCCCACGCGTAGTAGGGAACCGCTCTGACTGGCACGTCCTCGGTCTCGACGTCGTCGGTTGGCCGATAGAGCGCCCCGTCCCAGGTCGCGACGTCGCTGGCCAGGCCCGCCGCGTCGAGCGCGACGACCCCGCCGAGCAGGTCGGGGTCGAACGAGGCCGTCACGTCGGCGTCGTCGGGCAGCGCGATGGCCTCCACCGGGACGTCGTGGTCCGCTTCCTCGAGGCAGTAGACGAGCGGGCCGCGCCGGAGCGCGACGCGACCCGCGTTCTCGCGGACTTTCGGGTGGGCGGACAGCGTTTCGACCGGTTGCGAGAACGAGAGTTCGAACCGGTCGCCGGCCGCCCACTCGCGGTCGACGGCGACGTAGCCGTCCTCGGCAGACGACGCGACCGTCTCGCCGTCGACCGTGCCCTCGACGTCTTCCGCCCAGGCCGGCACTCGGACGCGCAGTTCGAACTCGACGGGCTCGTCGTGGGTGATCTCGACCGCCGTCTCGCTCTCCCAGGGGTAGTCGGTGGACTGGGTGAACGACACGTCGTCGCCGTCGAGCGTCGTCGTCACGTCGCTGCCCACGAACTGGTTCACGTAGATGGCGCGGTCCCGCTCGGAACGGGCGTAGAGGTAGCGGCCGAGCGATGCGAGCAGGCGGGCGGCGTTGGGCGGACAGCAGGCCACGTAGAACCACTCCTTCCGGTGGTGGTCGCCGTCGCTCTCCAGCGGATTGACGTAGAAAAAGCGGTCGCCGCTCTCGCCGATGCCCGAGAGGAAGCCGTTGTAGAGCGTGCGTTCGATCAGGTCGGCGTAGGTGGAGTCACCGGTGAGCTCGTGGAGCCGACGGTTCCAGAAGATGCTGCCGATGGCCGCACACGTCTCCGCGTAGGCGGTGTCGTTCGGAAGGTCGTAGTCCTCGGTGAACCCCTCGTGTTCGTGTTCGGACCCGATGCCGCCGGTGACGTAGCTCCGCTTCTCCGTCATGTTCCGCCACAGCCGCTGGACGGCGTCGAACAGGTCCGCGTCCTCGCGCTCCTGGAGCAGTGACGTCGCGGCGGTGTAGTAGTACATCGCCCGGACCGAGTGGCCTTCGACCGTGGTCTGGTCGCGTATCGGCAGGTGGTCTTGCGCGTAGCTCCCGTCGTACTCGCCGTCCACCAGGAAGTGCTCCCGCGCGACGTCGGCGGAGCGCTCGCCGTGGTGGACGAACTCAGCGCCGGCGATGTCGTCGATGTTCGCGAGTTCGTCGGCCAGCGGCGACGGATCCTGGCCCCGGACGTCGACGAAGTGCTGGGCCAGGTCGAGGTAGCGCTCCTCGTCGGTGACCCGGTACAATTCGACGAGGGCGAGTTCGATTTCCTCGTGGCCGGGCACGCCGTCGTCGCCCTCGGGGCCGAATCGCCGGTCGACGTGGTCGGCGAACGCCGTCGCGACGTCGAGTAACGCGGTGTCCTCGGTCGCCCGGTAGTGGGCGACGGCGGCCTCGATGAGGTGGCCGGCACAGTAGAGTTCGTGCATTACGGCCAGATTCTCCCACCGCGCGTCCGGCTCCTCGAGCATGAAGTACGTGTTCAGGTAGCCGTCGTCGGCCTGTGCGGCGGCGAGGAGGTCGATAACGTCCTCGACCCGGCGTTCCAGGTCCGGGTCGTCGCTCCTCGCGAGGACGTAGCTCGCCGCCTCGAGCCACTTGTAGGCGTCCGAGTCGACGAACATCGGCCCCTGGAAGCCGCCTGCCTCCCCGTCGGCGACCCGGCGGAAGTTCTCCAGGCAGCCGTGCTCGGCAAGCTGGTCGTACTGGTGTGCGATGGTCACGTCCCGGTTGGTCTCGAGACGGCGATTCCAGAACGCGTCGTCGATGGCGACGTCGCCGAGCGGCAGTGACTCGGCAGTCGCTTCTGGTCCGGCTGGCATCCCCTGAAACCAGGTCGGCGACCAACTAATAGCTGTCCCAGTGACGCCGTTGGAGACGCCTGAATCGGCCCCATTCCAGAGGTTTGTTACGCTGTCGAGCGTGTTCTGAACCGTCTATGACCGGCCCGCAGTATTCCGTCGGAGTGGCCGACGACGAGACGGGACGGCGTTGGGACGGCTGCCGATGGTTCCCTACTTCGCCTGGGACAAACCCCGAGCCCGGCCAGATGCAGGTCTGGACGCGGACGGAGTGACCCACGACTACTCGCTCTTTTTCGATCGGGTCACGGAATCGGAACCGGCGGCGGAAGAATGAGAACTGTCGTCGGAGGTCGTCCTCAGTCGTCGGCGACCGGCTGGGCGGTGCGCTGGCTCTCGGCGAGGATGTTCGTTCCGTCCTCGGGGTGGAAGAGGTGGACGTTCTCCTCGTCGAAGGCGATGAACACCTCCTTGTTCTCCTCGGGCTTGACGTCGCCGGGGACGCGGACGCGGCACTCGTCGTCGCCGACCTGGAAGTAGAGGTAGTTGTCGGAGCCGACGGGTTCGAGGACGTCGAGGTACGCGCTGACGTCGTTTCGACCGCTGCCGTCGGCGAGGTAGATGTCCTCTGGGCGGATGCCGAGGACGAGTTCGTCGCCCTCGCCGGCGTACTGGGTGACGTGGTCGACGGTCTCGGTGGAGAGTTCGTACTCGAAGTCCGGGCCGACGAGGCGCGACCCGTCGAACGTGACGTCGAAGGTGTTCATCGACGGGCTGCCGATGAAGTCCGCGACGAAGAGGTTGGCCGGGTGGTTGTAGATCTCGTCGGGCGTCCCGACCTGCTGGATCTCGCCCATGTCGAAGATGGCGACGCGGTCGGACATGGTCATCGCCTCCTCCTGGTCGTGAGTGACGTAGATGATCGTCGTCCCCAGGTCCTCGTGGATGCGCTGGATCTCCGTCCGCATGTGCATGCGAAGCTTCGCGTCGAGGTTGGAGAGGGGCTCGTCCATCAGGAACACTTCGGGGTCCCGGACGATGGCGCGCCCGGTGGCGACGCGCTGTTGCTGGCCGCCGGAGAGGCTGCCGGGTTTCTTGTCGAGCTGCTGTGAGATACCCATCATGTCGGCGGCCTCCTCGACGCGGTCGTTGATCTCCTCCTTGCCCAGGTCCGTCGTCAGCTTCAGTCCGTACGCCATGTTCTTCCGCGCGGTCATGTGCGGGTACAGCGCGTAGTTCTGGAACACCATCGCCGTCCCACGGTCCTGTGGGCTGACGTCGTTGACCACGCGGTCGCCGATGCTGATCGTCCCGTCGGAGATGCTCTCTAGCCCAGCGATCATCCGCAACAGGGTCGACTTCCCCGACCCCGAAGGACCGACGATGGTCATGAACTCGCCGTCCTTGATGTCGAGGTCGATGTCGTCGACAGCGAGGATATCGTTGCCGCCGTCGTCGTACACCTTCGACACGTTCTCGATGGTAACCTCACTCATGCCTCAATGATTGCCCAGACAGGGTAAAAACGTTTTCGTGTTTGGGAACTCTTGACCGGTATCTCTGGTATTAATTAGGGGACGTATTTGGCCGGTCTGTATCCCCCCTGCTGTTCTGGTCGATCACCACCAGTCACGGACGAGAGGAGTGGGACATCGTTGCACGATTGTGATGGTTAATATTACCATCTCCCCCACAATCCATGTTACAACCGCAGTAACCTTTATTATCATTAAGAACAACCCCGATAGTGATGCCAACAAATAGCAGTGGTAGTGGCAGTGGCTCTAGCAGTGAGTCGAATCGGCGAACGACGAAAGAGAGTCGCAGCCGTCGTCGGTTCCTCCAGGCAGCGGGTGCGACCGGTATCGCCGGTCTCGCCGGCTGTTTCGGACTCGGTGGCGGCGGCGACGGTGGCGACGGCGGCGACGGCGGCGGTGGTAACGGCGGCAGCACCGGCGGCAGCGGGGGCGGCGGCGACATCGAACTCTCGTACTGGACGCTGTTCGGTGGCGGCGACGGCGCGATCATGAAGGCGATGATCGACCAGTTCAACGAGGAACAACCGCTCGGCGACAACATCACCATCAATCGCCAGCGTACGCCGTGGGACGAGCACTACGACCGGCTGTTCACCTCGATGACCGGCGGCGAGCCGCCGGACATGGCCATCTCGCACGCGTCCTACATCCGTCGGTTTCAGGACACGCTGATGACCATCGACGACTACGTCTCGACGGACGACTACGTCCAGTCTATCCTCGACGCGTGTGTCCTCGAGGACAGTCAGTACGCCGTTCCGCTCGATTCCCACCCGGTCGGACTGTACTACAACATGGACATCTTGAACGAGGCGGGCGTCGAGCCACCGTTCGAGAACTTCGGCGAGTTCGAGGAGGCCTGCAACGCGATTCTCGAGAACACCGACGCCATGCCGTTCAGCCCCGACCCCTACTGGGGTGGTGGCGGCGGATTCCGCCAGTACTTCATGGCGCTCAACCAGCTCGGCGGGAGCCTGTTCAACGACGACCTCACCGAGGCCACCTTCGGCGACGAGGCCGGAACGGCGGCGCTCGAATACCTCGTAAGCATCTCCGGTGAACGCGGCTGGGACCAGCCGGACATCTCCGAGGACCGCGTCGCTCAGAGCTTCCGAAACGGGAACATCGCGATGACCGTCAACGGGACCTGGTACGTCAACGTCATGCGCGAACAGGAGTACGAGTGGGGCTTCCAGAAGCCGTACGTCGTCCCGAACGCGGAGCAACTGGCGACGACGGCCGACAGCCACACGATCATCGTTCCGCAAAAGTCCAACGCCAGCGAAGAGCGCCTCCAGGCCACCGTCGACGCGGCGGAGTGGATCGCCCAGGAGAACCCACAGTGGGGCTCCGAAGCCGGTCACCTGCCTGCGTACAACCCGATACTCAACGGCGACGAGCTCCGGGAGGCCGACATCTGGGACAAGACGCTGCAGGACTATATGGAGATGGCCCAGGACGACCAGCTCGCCTACTGGCCGCAGCTCCCGAACGCTGACCTGTACTCTGGCAGTAACTGGACGTGGCTGACCGACGCCTACTCCCAGAACACCCCGCCCGAGGACGCCATCCAGCAGGGCGTGGACACCTGGAACTCCCAGCTGCAGTGACAATACCGGTACACGCACACAATGTCTGTCACTGACCGATTCGACGGGATCAAGGGGGTGATCAGTTCCGACAGTCGCTCGCGAAAGGAGCTGATCGAGGGAATCCTGTTCTCGCTCCCCTACCTCGTCATCTTCGGCACGTTTCTGCTGTACCCCCTCGTGATGGGTGGGTACATGAGCCTGTTCGACTGGAACGCCATCGATCCGACCCAGTCGGTGTTCATCGGGCTCGAGAACTACGCACAGCTCATGGCCGACGATGGCTTCTGGAACGCCCTGAAGAACACCGGCTACTTTGCGCTGCTCACCGTCCCGTCGATCCTCGTCGTCGCACTGGGTCTCGCACTCGGTGTCAACCGCGACATCAAGGGGAAGGGCCTGCTTCGGGCTATCTTCTTCAGCCCGTACATCCTGACCGTCTCGGTGACGGCGCTGGTCTGGATCGACCTGTACTCGACCCAGTACGGGATGATCAACCACTATCTGGGGATGATCATGGCGAATCCACCGCAGTGGCTCCAGACGAGACTCACTGCGATGCCCGCTATCGCGATGACGACCGTCTGGTGGCTCGTCGGGTTCAGCTTCGTCATCCTGCTGGCTGCCCGTCAGAGCGTGCCAGAATACCTCTACGAGGCGGCCCAGCTCGACGGCGCGGGCACCTGGCGGCAGTTCAGGGACGTCACCGTTCCCCAGATCCGCCACGCCATCTTCTTCGTCATCATCATCAACATCATCTGGGCGGCCCAGGTGTACGGCCAGCCGTACGTGATGACCTCGGGCGGTCCGGGCAAGACGACGGAGACGCTCGTCATGTACCTCTACCAGTCGGCGTTCAGCCAGCGAAACTTCGGCTACGCCGCCGCCATCGGGTACGTCCTGACGGGTATCCTCGTGCTGGTCTCCATCGCGAACTACTACTTCCTCGGAGGCGACAATGAGTGACTCATCAGCAACCGTAAACCGGTTTGAATCGTTCAGTGTCGGCGACGTCTCTATGCGGAGCGTCGGCGTCCACGTCGCCATGTACGGCGCAGCCTTGCTGTTCGTGCTGCCGTACCTGTACATGATCTCGACGTCCCTCCAGACCCAGCAGGAGGCCGTCTCCGAGGGGATGCACTGGATCCCCGACCCGATCACGTTCGCCGCGTTCACGAACCTGTTGACGGGGTCGCTGATCGTCCAGTGGGCGATCAACACCCTCATCATCGCGTCGGTGACGACGCTGCTCGTGTTGCTCGTCGACTCGATGATCGCGTTCGCGCTGACCAGGCTCGACTGGCCCGGCCAGCGCTACGTCCTCGGGCTCATCATCGCGAGCTTCATGGTCCCGGGCTTCGTCAACATCATCCCGCTGTACATCCTCATCGCCGACCTCGGGTTACTCAACAACTACGCCGCGGTGATCCTGCCGTTCGCGGCCGGGCCGCTCGGCGTGTTCCTCCTGGCCCAGTTCTTCAGGGACCTGCCCCACGAACTCCAGGAGGCCGCACAGCTCGACGGCTTCTCGAACCTGCGGATCTACACGCACATCATCCTGCCGCTCTCGAAGTCGATCCTGACGGCGCTGGCGCTGTTCATCTTCGTCTGGAGCTGGAACCAGTTCCTCTGGCCCCTGATCGTGCTCCAGAGTGAGGCCGCCTACACGCTACCCATCGGGGTCGTCGTGCTCCAGGACAACTTCACCTACCAGCCGGCGGTGACGATGGCGTCGGCGCTGATCGCGTCCGGACCGCTGTTCATCCTGTTCCTGTTGCTGCAGGAACAGCTCATGTCCGCCGTCGAGATGCAAGGGGTAACCTAGTTAACGCCCCGCCCCATCCGTTCGCGTCATGAGGGACGCGGACTCGAAATCGGTCTATCGATCGTTTATCGCTGCGACCCGTTTTTTCTACGAGTACGGTCCGAGAATGGTACTGCTGAGCGTCGTCTGGTTCGTCTGCTCGCTCCCGCTGGTCACGATCGGCCCGGTGACGCTCGGGGCCTACGCCGCGGTCGTCTCGGTCCGGGAGACGTACAAATTCGACCGCGAGCACGTCGCCAGCGTCCTGAAGCGCCACGGCGTCTCGGCGATGCTCCTCTCCGGCGTCCCGCTCGTCCTCGGCGTCGTCTCAGTCCTGTACGTCCTGGAGTACTTCGCGAGTCCGTCGACGTTCCTGCTCGCCCTCTCGGTCGGATCGGCCTACGCCGGCGCGTACGCGGCGCTCGTCCTCGTGCCGACGTTCGTCGGCCTCGCCACCGGGGGCGACCTCGAAGCGTCGGTCCGGGGCGGGTTTCGCTGGACCAGCGCCAACGCCGTCGGCGCCGTCACGCTCGCGATGGCGACGCTCGTCGCCTTCCTCGTGACCGGCCTGCTGACCATCGCCTTCCCGCTCGTGTTCGCCGGCTTCGCGACGGCGTTTCACGTCCACGTCCTCCTCGACCCGCCCGAACACGAGCAGGCCGCCGAGCAGGACGAGACGATCTACGCCGGCGCCGACGGCGCCCGGGGCGCGAGCTGAGCGGTCTCGGTCGCCAGCTCACCCGGCGCCGAATCGCCCGTGACGGATCACGTGTCGTCAGAAACCCCGCCGCCGGACCGCCGTGACCGATTGTTTTATAATCCGGCTTGGATAGTATGTACCTGTATGACAGACGCGAACGTCACCGTCCACACAGAGGCGGCTATCGACCGCATCGAACCCGAACTGCACGGCCACTTCTCCGAGCACCTCGGGCGCTGTATCTACGACGGCATCTGGCACAGTCAGGACGCCGACGGTGACGGTTTCCGCGAAGACGTCATGACGCTGCTCTCGGACCTGGACATGCCCGTTCTCCGCTGGCCCGGCGGCTGTTTCGCCGACGACTATCAGTGGGAGGACGGCATCGGGCCCCGCGAGGACCGGCCCCGGCGGCGCAATCTCTTCTGGTCCCAGGACCGCTCTGAGGTCCCCGAAGAGCCCAACACGTTCGGCACAGACGAGTTCCTGGAGTACTGCGAACGCGTCGGGACCAAGCCGTACCTGGCGACCAACGTCGGCTCGGGCGACCCGCAGGAGGCGACCGACTGGGTCGAGTACGCCTGCTACGACGGCGACACCGAACTCGCGAACCGCCGACGCGAGAACGGTCGCGACGAACCCTACGACGTCCCCTACTGGGGCATCGGGAACGAGAACTGGGGCTGTGGTGGCCGGATGTCGCCCGAACAGTACGCTCGCGAGTACCGACGGTTCGCTACCTACGTCGGCTCGATGGACAACCTGATGCTCGACGAAGAGCTCGAACTCATCGCCTGCGGGTTCGAGGACCACGAGTGGAACCACCGCTTCATGGAGGAGGTCGGCAAGTCGAGCTGGGGCGTCGAGTACCCGCTCGACCACCTGACGCTGCACCACTACTATGGCCGGACGATGTCCGTCGCAGAGGCCGACGAGGACGACTACGACCAGTTCCTCGTCGAGGCCCTGGAGATGGACCACCACATCGAGCGCATCGCCTCCACCATCGACGCCTTCGCCTCGACGCGGGACATCGGCGTCATCATCGACGAGTGGGGCGCCTGGCACACCGAGGCCGTCGCCGAGAGCGGCCTCGAACAGCCCGGCACCGTCATCGACGCCCTGTCGGCTGCGGTCGTCCTCGACATCTTCAACGACCACGCCGACGTGATGACGATGTCCAACATCGCCCAGACCGTCAACGTCCTGCAGTGCCTGGTCGAGACGGAGGGCGACGAGGCCTGGGCGCGACCGACCTACCGCGTCTTCGACCTCTACGCCCCTCACAAGGGCAACGAGGCCGTCCAGACGTCCATCGACGCGCCAACGCGCGACGTCGGCGACGAGGAACTGCCCCTCGTCGGTGCGTCCGCGTCCGTCAGCGACGACGGCGAGACGTACGTCACCGTCACGAACATGGACACCCGCGGGAGCCACACCGTCGAGATCGACCTCGTGGGCGACGCCGGCGCGGACGTCGACGCGAAGGTTCTCTTCGAGGGCCAGGAGCCCGACATGGTCGTCGACGCCGACAACGCCGACGAGTTCGCGGCCGACGACCTCGACGCCACCGTCGAGGACGGCACCCTGACCGCGGAACTCGAACCGTCGACGGTCGCCGGCATCTCGGTCCGGTAAGCCGGCCCACGGTCGTCGCTATTTTCCGTTCGTTTGCCGTTTTTTCGCACCCTTCGCCGTCTCTTTCGCGCCAGTTCGTCGTCCACCCGTGAACCGAAGCGGCCACCACGCCAGCGACTCGCGGACCGACGGCACGTACCTTCAAGTGCCTCGTTACCGAGTTACAGACGACGCATGAACATCGACGTCAGCGACCGCGTCGCGCTCGTGACGGGCGCCGGACGCGGCAACGGAAACGCGATAGCCGAGGAACTCGCCGAGAACGGCGCCACCGTCGTCGTCAACGACCTCGAAGCGGGGCCGGCGGAGTCCACGGCCGAATCGATCAGGGACGCCGGAGGTGCAGCCATCGCGCTGACTGCCGACGTCTCCGACAAGGAGGCCGTGGAGTCGATGGTGGCCGAGGCCGTCGACGAGGTGGGGACGATAGACATTCTGGTGAACAACGCCGGCGTCGGCCAGTCGGGCCCGTTCCTCTCGCGGGAGAGCGACGAGCTGTTCGAACTCAATCTCGACACGCACCTGTGGGGTTCCATCCACTGCACCGAGGCGGTCGTCGACGGCATGGTCGAGCAGGGGTACGGGAAGATCGTCAACATCACCTCCATCCACACGAAGAACGGCGTCGGCATGTCCCCGGAGTACGACGTCGGGAAGTTCAGCCTCCTCGGACTCACCAAGAGTCTCGCGCTCGAACTGGGCCGCGAGGGCGTCCGGGTCAACGCCGTCGCCCCCGGCTGGGTGGACACGCGGATGACCGAGGGATTCTCCGAGAGGACGACCGAGCAGATCGTCGACCTGAACCCGCTGGACCGGTTCGCCCAGCCCGAGGAGATAGCCGACGCGGTGATGTTCCTGGCTTCGCCCGCGAGCGACTACGTCAACGGCCACGAACTCCGCGTCGACGGCGGACAGGTGCCCATCGACAGCTGGAAACACGACAATCGGTAGGGTCGGCCGGTCGATTCCGTTCTTCAGTGCTCGCCGCAACGGCAACGATGGCATTTTGAGGGATGCCCGAGAAGGTACGGGAGAGCATGCCCCAGTTCGACGAGCAGCCGAGAGTAACGACTCGGCTCGACGGCGAGTGGTCGTTCCTGACCGACCCGGACGACGATGGCGAGGAGCGCGGCCTCCCGGATCCGGACGCGGAGTGGCCGACGGACGCGGAGACGGTGACCGTCCCCCACGCCTGGCAGGAGGACGAGACGTACCGCGAGTACACCGGGACGGCCTGGTACCGGACGACCGTGGAGTACGACGACCACCGCGACGGCGACCGGGCGTTCCTCCGGTTCGGTGCCGTCGACTACGAGGCCACCGTCTACGTCGAGGGCGAGCAGGTCGGGACGAACCGCGACGGCTACCTCCCCTTCGAGGTGGAGGTCACCGACGCCATCTCGGCCGGCGAGAACGCCGTCGTCGTCGAAGTGACCGACCCCGAGAACCTCGACGAGATTCCCCACGGCAAGCAGGGCGAGCCGTGGTACACCCGTTCGAGCGGCATCTGGCAGTCGGTCACGTTCGAATCCCGGCCCGAGACGTTCGTCGCCGACGTGAAGGCGACCCCGGACCTCGACGACGACAGCGTTGTTCTCGACGTCGCCGTCGACGGCCCGACCGACGGCGTCGAGGCGGCGGTCACGATTCTGCGAGACGGTGACGCGGTCGCGACGGCGGACGTCGCCGTCGAGAACGGCGAGGCCGAGTGCACGATCGCGCTCGACGACCCGGCCTACTGGACGCCCGAGGACCCCAATCTGTACGACGTCGCGGTCGAACTTCGGAGCGACGACGACGAGGGCGACGGAACCGTCGTCGACCGCTACGAGGACTACTTCGGGATGCGCAGCGTCAGCGTCGACAGCGACCGCCTCTACCTCAACGGCGAGCCCCTGTACGTCCGCGGCGCGCTCGACCAGGCCTACTACCCGGACACGCTGTATCGCCCGTTCGAGGAGGACCTCTTCGAGTACGAGATCCGGAAGGCGAAGGAGCTCGGGTTCAACATGCTGCGCAAGCACATCAAGCCGGCCCACCCTAACTTCGTCGAGGCCGCGGACCGCCTGGGCATCCTCGTCTGGGAGGAACCGGCCAACCCCGACCTCTACACCGACCGCTCGAAGGAGGAAGTCAGGGACCAGATCCGGGGGCTGATCGACCGGGACTACAACAGCCCCAGCGTCGTGATCTGGAGCCTCTACAACGAGGAATGGGGCATCGGTCTCGACCAGGTGGACTACTCCGACCACGAGGGCCGGCTGTGGAACGACGAGGAGAAACAGGCCTATCTCACCGAGCTCTTCCACGAGACGAAGGAACTCGACCCCACCAGACCGATCTGCGACAACTCCGGGTGGGCCCACGTCGCCAGGGACCTCAACGACTACCACGAGTACTTCGTCAGCCCGGACCGCCACGCGGCCTGGGAGGACGACCTCGACGACATCGTCGCGAACCCGGGGGACAACTACGCCGTCGAGAACACGCCAGCCGATGACGCGCCGATCCTGATCTCCGAGTTCGGCACCTGGGGGTTCCCCGACCTGCCGAAGCTCCGCGACCACTACGGCGGCGACCCGACGTGGTTCTCCCACGACTTCCTCGAGGACCCGCTCAAGCGTCCCGAGGGCGTCGACGAGCGCTACGAGGCCACCGACCTGCCCGACGTCTTCGACGGCTACGACGACCTCGCCGAGGTGTGGCAGGCCCGCGAGTCGGCGTCGCTGAAGGGCGTCATCGAGGAGATGCGCACGCACGAGGGAATCGCTGGCTACGTCCTCACGGAGTTCTCCGACATCGAGTGGGAGTTCAACGGCGTCCTCGACTACCTGCGCGACCCCAAGTCCTTCGCCGACGAGTTCGCGACGGTCAACGGCAAGGTGCTGGTCGTCGTCGAGCCCGAGCGCCACGTCGTCGCGCCGGGCGAGGACGTCGCCGTCGACGTCCACGTCGTCAACGACACGACCGACGCGCTGGACGGCGTCCTCAGCTGGACGGGCGCGGGCGGTGAGGGCGGCCAGTCGGTCGCCATCGACGGCTTCGGCACGACGACGTACGAGTCGGTGCTCACCGTCGCCCCCTCTCCCGACACCGAGACGGGACCCCATTCCGTCGAGGTGACCCTGGACACGGGGGACCGCGTTGTCTCGAACGCGGAACCGGTCGCCGTCGTCGCCCCGGAGTACGCGGGCGGGAAGACGGTGTACGCGACCGGGCCAGTCGCGGAATCCCTCGACGGCAACGGCGTCACAGTCACCGACGACCTGGCCGACGCCGACGTCGCCGTCGTCACCGACCTGGACGACGACGTCTCGGCGTTCGTCGAGCGCGGACACAGCGCCGTCGTCGTCCCGGAACCCGACGGCCGGATGGCGCCGACCGACCGCTTCGAGTACCGGAACCTGCCGGCCGGCGAGAGCTGGAACCTCGTCGCCTCGCTGCTCTACCAGGACAGTGACCTCGTCGCTGACCTCTGTCCGGACGCCCGGGTCGGCTGGGCGTTCGAGGATCTCTTCCCCCACGACCTGGTCGTCGACCTCGACGCCGCGGCCGACGACGTCCACGTCGGCTCCGTCGAGGGCTGGATCGCCAACTGGGGCAGCCCGCTCGTCACCCGCGAGCACGGCGACGGGACGCTCTGTTGCTGTACCTTCCGCGTGACCGACGCCTACGGCGACCACCCGACCGCGACGACGCTGGTCGACCGACTCCTCCGGACGCTGTAGTCCGCGAAAGCGTTCAATTTCCGCTGCTTCCCTTTCGCACCGACGCCGCTACTTCCTGAGAACGTCCGGGAGCGTCAGTTCGGCGTCCACGCCCACCGCCTCCGCCGTCAGCGTCGGGAACTCGCCGGTGGTCGAGAGCACCTCGACGCCGTCCGCGGTGGCGAGGACGGTGTCCTCGGACTTGGCGCCCTCGACGGTCGGATTCCAGGCGTAGGCCATCGGCAGTTCGATCGGCGCGTCGTGGCCGGGTGTCGCCGTCCACTCCCGCGAGGCGTAGCCGAGTGCGCCGCCCTGGTGGTGGTTCTCCCACTCGTCCTCGTAGCCGAGTTCGTCGTAGGCAGTCTGGATAGCCTCGAAGACGTCGCCGGCGGTGCCGCCCTCGCTTCCCACCTGCCGAGTCGCCGCGGCGGCCGTCGCCGCGACGCGGCTGACGTCGGCGTACCGCTCGTCGAGCCACTCGGGCGCGTCGTCGAAGGCGACGGTGCGCGTGACCGCGGCGTTGCACCCGTGGCGAACGCCGACGACGGTCAGGACGGCGTAGCTCCCCACCTCGACGTCGGTCGGAGTGAAGTGCCGGTATCGCTGGAGCCGATCCGCGCCGCCGACGAGGACGACGGGAGAGTCGATGCCGCGGCGCTGGAGCTGGTAGTGGAGTCGGGCCGCCAGTTCGCGCTCGGTGTCGGTCGGCGAGACGCCACGGGTCACCTCCTCGACCGCTTCGGCCGTCTCTCGGCCGAGGTCGCGATAGCGCTCGACGTCGTCGTCGGTCAGCGGCTGGGTGACGTCCGACCGGACGACCCGGTCGAAGCCGTCCCACGCGACGTCGGCCGCCGCGGGCGTCGCCGCGACGTCCGCGACTGCTTCTTCGATGCCGCGTTCGTGCCAGGGATGTTCGACGAGGCGGACGTCGGCGTCGACCTCCTCGTCGCGGAGTCGCTGGCCCTCGATGGACGACGTGACGACGGTCACCTCCTCGCCGTCGTAGCCAGCGGCCGCGACGCCGGCGGCCCCCTCGCGGGCGACGAGGTTGTCGCCGCCGGTGAGCCAGGCGAACATCGGCGGGGTCGCGAACCACACCGATCCGAGGTCGTTCGTCGCGAGATACGCGTCTAGCCGGTCGAGCTTGGCCTGTTCGGTCATGTGTTCGTCTCGATCTATTCATCTGCCCACCCCATCATAAAACCGGTCGCGTTCGTCCAGCACCGGACGCAAAAGAGCGTCTCGCAGTGACCGCCCGGTCGCTCAGACGTCGATGGCGTCGTCGATGCGCGCCCACTGGTCGGCCGAGAGCGACACGTCGACGGCGCCGAAGTTCTCGTCCAGCTGGTCGACGGTGCGGGCGCCGACGATGGGGACGCAGGTGAACCGCTCGTGGTCCATCAGCCAGCGCAGGGAGACCTGGGCCGGCGACGCGTTGACCTCGTCGGCGACCGCGCGGACCGCCTCGAGGACGTTCCACGCCGCCTCGGCGACGTAGTCGGACTCGAACTGCTGGTCGATCTCGGCGCGCGAGCCGTCGGGGGCCTGGATCTCGCCGTCGACGCGCTCGTACTTGCCGGTGAGGAAGCCGCCGTGGAGCGGCGAGTACGGGCAGACCGCCAGGTCCTGGTCCTCGCAGACGTCGAGGTACTCCGCGATCGGTTCCACGTGTTCGGGCGGCTGGTCCAGGTCGTCGACGATGGGGTCACGGTACACCGCCGAGTACTCGGGCTGGGTGACGGTGAACGCCTCGTAGTTGTTGACGTCCGCTTTCCACAGCCCCTTCGTCAGCTTCCAGGCGTCACAGGTCGAGATGCCGACGTAGTGGACCTTCCCTTCGCTCACGAGGTCGTCGAGCGTCCGGAGCGTGCGCTCGATGGGCGTCCCGTCGTCGAAGCGGTGCAGGTAGAGGATGTCCAGATAGTCCGTCCCGAGCCTGTCGAGCGAGCCCTCGACCTCGGCGCGGACGTTCTTCCGCGAGAGGTTCTCCTGGAAGCGCGAGACCTGCGACCAGTAACACTTCGAGGCGACGACGAAGTCCTCGCGGTCCCGCGCTTCGAGCCACTCGCCGATCCACTCCTCGCTGCGGCCCTCGCCGTAGCCGTTCGCGGTGTCGATGAAGTTGCCGCCGCGCTCCTCGACCGCGTCGAGCAACTCGTGGGCCTCCTCCCGGTCGGTCTCCATCACGCCGCTGTCTTCGTGTTCCATGCCGAACCGCCAGGTGCCGAAACAGATCGGTGAGACTTCCAGTCCGGTCGTGCCGAGTCTGACGTACTCCATGTGTTGTTAATCGGTGGTGGGGGGCTTAACGGATGTGGTCCGTCGCTCGCGGGTCGCCGGCGTGAGCCGGCACAGCGCCCGCGCCACGTGCTGGTCCGCCGTTTCAGACGAACGACGGGCCCGCGACCGTCTCGTCTTCGGCGGTCTTCCAGGAGTGCTCGGGTTCCCAGCCGAGCAGGTCCGCGGCCTTCTCGGTCGAGTAGGCCGACTCGTCACCGGAGAGATCGCACTCTTCGGGCAGGTCGCCGTAGCCGGCCTCGATGGCCGTCGCCGTGTCTACGCCCAGGAAGTTGTCCGGCCCGAAGGCGTTGAACACCTCGTGGCCCTCGACGTCGGCGTCGAGGGCGGCCTCGACGAGCGAGACGACGTCCCGGACGTCGATGTACGACCAGAGGTTGCCGAACCGGTCGGCGCTCTCGAGGTCGAACTCCTCCCTGAAGGGCGTTATCGCGTACCGGCCGGGGTACTGGATCCACGACGGCCGGATCGAGGCCACGGAGACGCCGAACCGGTTGGTGACGCGCTCGGCGGCCGCCTCGCCGGCCAGCTTCGAGGTTTCGTAGCCGTTCCAGGGCTCGACCGGGTGGTCCTCGTCGACGGGGAGGTACTCGGGCAGCGTCGGCTCGGGCCAGTGGGTCCCGTACACCGTCTCGCTGGAGGCCCAGACGACGTCCGCGCCGGCCCGTCCCGCGGCCTCGAGCGCGTGGAACGTGCTCACCGCGTTGTTCTCGTAGACGTCTCCGCCGGGGTTGTTCTCCTCGTGCGGGATGTTGCCGAAGTGGACGACGGCGCTCGGGTCCGCGTCGAGGACCGTCTCCCAGATCGCACCCTGGTCGGTCAGGTCCAGCGCCTGGAAGCTGACGCCGTCGACGTCGGTCGTCTCCGGGAGCGTCAGGTCGACCGCGACGACGTCGTTGTCCTCTCTGAGTGCGTCGACGATCCAGCTTCCCGATCCACCGAGCGCGCCGGTAACGACGATAGTGTCGGTCACGACCGGTTCTCGGTGCCCGTTCGGCATAATCCTTGGTTTCGGCCGCCGGTCTGCGAGCCCGGTTTCGGAGGGCGGCGCTCACCCCGGCAACCGGAACGCGAGGCTGTACATCGTCCCCGTCGACTCCTCGCCGATGGCGGCGACGAGCCGGTCGATTTCTGCCAGCAGCGGATCGCCCAGTGCGTCGGGCAGCGGCCGTGCACTGGCGCGGGCCGCGTTCGCGTGGGCTGCGACGTGGTTCGCGGTCCAGGGCACCGGGTCGAGCAGCGTCCGTTCGCGGTCGAATTCCCAGCCGTGGCCGGCCAGGAGACGACGGAGCGTCGCCGCGGGATAGAAGGTGAGCGCCGGGCGGCCGTCAGCGAGTTCCCGCGCGGCGTTCTCGACGGCGAAGAGGTCCCGCATCGCGGCGTCCTCGGGCAGGGGCTCGTAGTCGTCGACGACGAGGTGACAGCCCGGGGCGGCGATCCGGGTCAGCTCTTCGAGGACGTCGTCCAGGGTGGCCGGCGGGAGGACGTTACACAGGCCGTGGGCGGTGACGATCTCGACCGAATTGGTATCGAGCGGCGTCGCGACCAGGTCGGCATCGACGACTGCGACCCGGTCCGGATGGTCCAATCCGACCCGTTCCCGGACCGTTCGGGCGTGCTCGGCGTCGTTCGTCATCGCGTACACGCGGTCGGCGCCGTCGGTGAGCAGGCCGGCGGTCGTCTTCCCGACGCCGGCGCCGGCTTCGAGACAGGTCGCCCCGTCGACGGGCCGGTCAGCGAGCGCCGCCGTCACCGTCCGTGGGACGTCCATCGCGACAGGGAGTCAGTGGTGGAGCTGTTCGGGAACGGGACTGTCGTCGTGGCGCGCACTCTCGACGAGTGAGCGCTGCGCTGCCTCGTCCATCGCCTCGTACCGGCTGGCCGCGTCGAGGGTCATCGCGACGAGCTTCGGGTCGCCCGAATTGACGACGGTCGTCACGTCCTGCGAGGCGGCGAAGTCGAAGCGTTCGCGAGTCTCCTCGGGCGTGTCGACCGGCTCGTACCAGTTGGCGTACGGCCGGTCGCGCTCGGGCAGGTCGTCCGTCGATGGCCACGGCCCCTTCGCGAAGGCCTTGATGACGAGCGTCCCGATCCCCTCCTCGTTGGCGCGGTCGAGTACTGCCTGGTAGTCGTGGTCCTCGTCGTCCTTGCCGGCGACGACGGGGTTGAGCGGGAACATCAGCGTCTCCAGGTCGTCGATGCGGTCGATGGCGTCGAGGATGAGCTGCGGGTTCCCGTGGCTGGTGAGGCCGATGTGGTCGATGACGCCGTCGGCTTTCGCCTCTCGCATGGCTTCGAGAGCGCCGTCGTCGGCGGTGATGCGGTCGAGTTCCTCCTCGTACTCCAGCCCGTGGACCTGGTAGAGGTCGATGGTGTCGACGCCGAGCCGGTCCAGCGACGCCTCCATCTTCCGTTTGGTCCCCTCGTACCCTCGCTCCTGGGTCTTGCAGCCGAGGAAGATGTCGTCGCGGTACTGGCGGAGCTTCGGCCCCAGCTTCAGTTCCGCGTCGCCGTACGTCGGCGCGACGTCGAAGTGGTTGACGCCGTGGTCGAGGACGAGTTCGACCATCTGGTTGGCTCCCTCCTGTTCGAGCCAGTTCAGCGCGATGGTCCCGAACGTCATGACGGTGCTGTCGTGGCCGGTCTCGCCCAGTGGACGCGTTTCCATACGGGATAGTTGGTGCGGCCGCACATAACAGTTGGTGGACGGCGCAGTCGGTGGCCGGCCGCTGGCGAGGTGTAGTCGGCCGACTGACTGTGACTCTCTCCCAAACCTTTTTATAATATCCGTGAGAAGCCATTTGTACAGGCGACAACGTCGTCATCGTTCACGATGACGAGGCACAAGCACCCGAGTCAGTTTCCCAACAGCTGCCGTGATCCACCCGTCATCAGTGGTAGTTCGGGACGGCCCAGTCGCCTGTACCTGTCTGCCCGGCGCTACTTCGGAGGGTAGCGCTGTAGACTTCCACCCACCCCACCTTTCCTGACCGACCCCGAGTCGTCACTCCTCGAACGTCGCCGCGATGAACCCGTCGTCGACGGTGAGTATCTCGCCGGTCGTGTAGCTCGCCGCGTCGCTCGCGAGGTAGACGGCCGCGCCGACGATCTCTTCGGGCTTCCCGAGCCGTTCGCCCGTCGTCCGCTGGCGAATCGTCTCGAAACGGGGTTCCCCCTCGGTGTAGGTTCCCTCGGTCTGCTCGCTGCGGACGAATCCGGGTCGGACGGCGTTCACCCTGATCTCTGGACCGAGTTCGTCCGCGGCGACGCGGACGAGCGTATCGAGGCCGCCCTTCGCCACGGAGTAGGCCGCCAGGTTCGGGATGGCTGTCTTCGCGGAGGCCGACGCCACGTGGACGATGGCACCCTCGTCCATCTCGCGGGCGAATAGCTGTGTGGCCTGATGGGCTCCTTTGAGGTGGACGTCGACGACGTCGTCCCACTGTTCCTCGGTGACGTCGAGGACGGACTCGCGGGCGATGTAGCTCGGGGCGTACACCAGCACGTCGACGCCGCCGAAGACATCGAGGACGGCGTCGCGCAGGTCGACCAGGTCCTCGCGGACGGTGACGTCGCAGGTCACTTCGATAGTCTCGGCGCCTCGCTCCCTGAGCTCTGTCGCCGTCCGTTCCACGCGGTCCGCGGACCGGGAGGTGGCGACCACGTCGGCGCCCTCCTCGGCGAACCCGAGCGCGATGGCGCGACCGATGCCGCTGGTCGCGCCGACCGCGACGACCGTCTTGCCGTCCGCTCCGATAGGCGTGTGAGTGTAATCGAGTGGCACACCGGCAATTCACGGGAGTCCGTGTTATGCCTTCCTCCGGTCACCGCCGGACCGACTCGAAGAAGTCGGTCCAGATCCCGTCCCGGTCTATCTCGCGGGCGACCCGGACGAACTGTCTGCCGGGGTCGCGGTTCCACGTCAGTTCGCTCGACAGCTCCGGGCTGTGGACCACGTCGGTGGGGACGAGGTCCGGGTCCCGGAGCCAGGCGACCGGGACCACGTCCCACTGGACGGTCGAGCGCACGGGACCGGGCCCCGCTCGCTCTTCGAAGTACGCCTCGGTGATCTCCACGAGGTACGACGAGAGCGCGCCGTCGTCGAGGTACTCCCGGAGTTCTGGGAGGGAGACCCGGAGGTGCTCGGCGACGTTGCGACAGGGGACGTGGACGAGCGGGACGCCGGAGTCGAAGAGGACGCGACTGGCGTGGACGTCCTGCCGGAGGTTGAACTCCTCGGCCGTGTGCCAGTCGTGGGGCGTCCCGCCGAGCCAGACGACGACCAGGTCTTCGAGGATTTCGGGCGCGCGGAGCAGCGCAGACGCGACGTTCGTCGGCGCGCCGATGGCGACGACGTAGAGCGGGTCGTCGCCCTCGTGACTGCGGGCGCGTTCGACGAGGTCTCGGGCGGCCGGACTGTCGACCGGTTCGGACGGGCCACCAAGGTACTCCGTCGACCCCTCGAAGACGCCGTTCGCGGGCTCTCGACCGACCCGGTCGACGACGCACTGGATCTCCTCGTAGCTCTTCGCCATCCCGTCGCCGGGGCCCGACGAGCGGGCGTTGTGGAACGGGGCGGCGTAGACCGCCTCCACGTCGAGGCCCGTCGCCGAGAGGGCGTAAGCGAGGGCGAACTGGTCGTCTATCTCGTTGTACGCGTCGGTGTCGACGACGACCGACACGTCGCCGGCCGGGGGCGTGAGTGCGTCGAGTCGGTCGCTGGTCGATAGTGCTGGAAACGTCGGCATACCCGGTGTGACGGTGACCGGGATTGTAAAGCCACTCGGGTCTTCGGGTCGGCCAGCGCGTGGCTGGACCGTCGAGCCCCGTTGCCGCAGTGGCACCCTTTTAGACACCACGTCGCCTGGTACCGGACAGATGCTGGACGGAGCGCTCGCTGCCGTTCGTCGGATCCCCCGAGAGTCCGCGCTGGTCGTCGGCCTGATCAGCGGGTCGCAGTACGTCAACCACATGTACCTCGTCCTGCTGCCGCCGATACTCACGGTGCTCTCCGGGGAATTCGAGGTGTCGCTCGCGCTGCTGGGCGTCGCACTGGGCGTCCAGGCGCTGACGAACACCCTGTTCCAGCTGCCGTTCGGTCACCTCGCGGACCACTACGACCGGACCCTGGCCCTGGCGCTGTCCTCGTTCCTCGGTGCGGCGGGCGTCCTGGTGGTCGCAGGAGCCCCGACGTTCGAGTGGTTGGTCGTCGGCCAGGCCGTCGTGGGAATCGGCGTCGCCGGCCACCACCCCGCCCACTACCCGTTGCTGACGGACGCGACGTCGGAGGCGGTCCGCGGGCGCGCGTTCTCGGTGTACAACGTCGGCGGGACGTTCGGGTTCGCGACGCCGCCGGTCGTCATCACCGCGATCATCGGCGTCCCCGGTCTCACCTGGCGCCACGCTATCGGCCTCATCGGGGTCGTGGGCCTGGCGTACGCAGTCCTCGTCACCGTCCTGTTCGCCCGCCGGGTCGACCGGTCGATCACCGGACCGAACGTCGCCGAATCCACCGGCTCCGCGAGCGCGGCCGACCGCGTACGGTCGGAGCTCCGGTCGCTGGCGGCTGACCCCGCTATCCTCGTCCTCGCCGCGCTCGCGCTGGTCGCCTCCACGGCCAACTGGGGGCTGAGTTCCTACGCCGTCGTTTTCCTGACCGACACCTACGCGGTCTCGCTCGACCGGGCCAACCTCGCGCTGACGGGGCTGTTCCTCACCGGCGCGGTCGGCGTTCTCGTCGGCGGCTCCCTCACCGACCGCTTCTCGCCGGCGCCGGTCCTGCTGGGGAGCTTCGTCGGCCTGACTGCGCTCGTCGGGATCATCGCGACTGGGTACGTCCCGGCGCTCGCGGCCGTCGGCCTCTTCCTGCTCGTCGGCGCCGTCAGGAGCCTCGAGGGACCCGCCAGGGATACGCTGACCCAGCGACTCGCCGGGGAGGGCGCGGTCGGTAAGAGCTTCGCGATAATCACCATCGGCATCATGCTCGGCAGCGCCGTCGCCCCGCCGGTGTTCGGCTTCCTCATCGATCGCTTCGACGTGCAGGTCGCCTTCTTCGCCGTCGCCGCCGTCGCGGCGCTGGCGACGGCCCTGACCGCTGCCATCGTCTTCCGCCTGCAGGACGCGCCAGCGCCCGAACCCGTCGCCGGCGAGCAACAGTGACGTCGTCTGCCGCCCGTTCCCTGCTTCCGGCGATACCGGACAAATTCCAATCGAAACGGCGCTAGACGGTCTCTGTGGCAAATTTCGGCGCTTAGTTCCGAATTCCTCGCGAAATCCGAAATTCCGTCCGGCTATGACGGAAGGCTCAGTTTGCCGTAAACCCCTCGAAGAACGTTTCTCCGCCGAATCAGCAGCATCTGGGCCCGAATCCGACGGGAGTGCCCGGCCGTACCGTCCGCCAGTACCGGACGATCTCCGAAATTCGTGTGATGGAGTGACACGCTATCCTCTCGCGCCGCTCCATCCATCCGTCGTTGCACGTGGTCGGTGGGCTAACTACCGCGCGTCGCGGTCCTCGGCGTCGTTGAGCGCCCGCCAGTACTCGATCAACGCCGCGGCGTGACCCTCGTTCTCGTCGACCCGGCGGACCGTCGCCTTGTACGCCTCGTGGACGACGGCCGCGAGCGGGAGCGCGGTGCCGTTCTCGCGGGCGACCTGGCGAGCGTAGCCGACGTCCTTGTGCCAGATGGCGAGCCCGCCGAGCCCCTGGATCGCCTGTTCGTACTCGCCGGTGAAGTACCGGTCCCAGACGCCGAGTTCCAGGAACTCGTTGAGCGGCGACGGGTCGACGCCGTTGTCGCGACAGAACTCGACGACCTCGGCGTCGACGGCCTGCTGGCCCGCGTAGCGCAACTGGAGCGCGAGCTTGAACACCGTGGCGTCGCCGACGTCGCCGATGCGGACGTGGTCGTCGCAGATCGCGTCGAGGATTTCCCTCGCGGCGCCGTAGGCGGTTTCGGTCCCGCCGACCATCACGTGGTAGCCAGGCCGCGGCGAGCCCCCGGTGATTGGCGCCTCCACGAACTGGACGTCGCGGTCGCGACACAGTCGTTCGCAGGCGACGGACGTCTCCGGGAGCGTCGTCGTGGCGTCGACGAGGACCTGGCCCGCTTCGAGTCCCGCCAGCAGCCCGTCCTCGCCTTCCATCGTCGCCTCCACCTCGGGCGACCCGGGCAGCGCCATGACGACGGCGTCGGTCGTTCGCGCGAGCTCGGCCGGCGTGTCCGCGTGGGACGCGCCGCGCTTCGTCGCCGCCCGAACCTGTTCGTCGTCGACGTCGACGACCGACACGTCGTATCCCGCGTCGAGCAGTTTGTCGAGGAACAGTGAGCCGATGTATCCGACGCCGACGATGCCGATTGCCTTCATGTATCGCGTCTATCGTCGGCCGGCCGGACAAAAAGTGTCCCGACGGACTGTGTGTCGTCACTCTCACCAGCCCCACGTCGTCACTCGTCTGCCACTGACCACCTGTACGAGGAAGCTGGACGAAAGAAATAACGGTTTTAATTTTGTTATTTGAGTGGGCTGGGGCATGTCCGTCGTCTCCGCCAGTCGGGTTCCCCAATTCTGAACAATCTCGGCGTCGAGACGTTCGGCAGGGCACGACTGGTCGCAGGTATCGACCGCAATAGGGGTGCCGGTGAGCGATCCAGTATTCGTTGTGTGGCGGTTGTGGTCCATCTGCTGGAACGCTCACCGGTGATCGACTGTACTCTGTGAGGCACCTGCTTCGCGAGCACCGACCCGAGTCGCGCACAGGGAGGGCCATTCTGAGACGCTGGATGCCGATCCGTTCAGGAAGAGGGAACGAGGACGCGAACAGAACGAACATGACGAATATGGGGATGTGTCAGAAATAATCGGCAGCATGGTTGGATATATTGCTACAGATATGCTAGAAGCGATGCATCTTCTGGGGTACTGTGTGGATGATCAATTTCTCTCGCCAACTTTCCGGTCGCCACGCAACGTATCGCGCCGGCGCCGTCTCGACTGTCGACGGTTGCCGTCCCTGATCGAGTCGTAGCCACGATTCCCGTCGGCCCACACGGTTGGATCGACGCGGGTGCGACGCATACCCGGAAATCCGGTCCGACCCGGCGACGGAGCCCGGATCGGGCGCCGTATTGTTCAGCAAAGGTGAACAGTTGTGCGCAAAGCACTCGTCCGCGTCGAAGGCGACGGTGCGGGAGGAATGCTGGCCGTATCCGTCCCCGCTTCCCCCGCTCGTGCAAAAATCTGGACCAAAAACACCGCGGGAGCGTTGTACCCGCGAGCCCACACTCGCTTCGCTCGCGTGGATGCCGAGCGCTCGCTGTGCTCGCGGCGGTTACTCGTTCTGTGCGTCGACGACGGCGACGCCCGCGAGGTTGACGACCACCTTTTTCCACTTCGGGTTCGCCTCCGGCGAACCGCTCGTGCAAAAATCTGGACCAAAAAAGGCCGTCGCTCGCTGTGCTCGCGTCGGTTACTCGTTCTGTGCGTCGACGACGGCGACGCCCGCGAGGTTGACGATGTCTTTCACTTCGTCGCCGCGCTGGAGGACGTGGACCGGCTTGTCCATGCCGACGAGCATCGGGCCGATGGCCTCGGCGCTGCCCAGTCGGTGGAGCAGTTTGTAGGCGATGTTGCCGGACTCCAGGTTCGGGAAGACGAGAACGTTCGCCGGGTCGTCCAGGTCCGAGAACTCGTAGGTTCCCTCGAGGATGTCCTCGACGACGGCCGTGTCGGCCTGCATCTCGCCGTCGACGGGGAACTCGACCGTCGGGTCGTTCCGGAGGCGGCTCGCGGCCTCGCGCGGCGCCCGCGTGGCGTCGGTGTCGACGCTGCCGAAGTTGGAGTACGACAGCAGCGCGGCCCGCGGTTCGACGTTAAAGCTCCGGGCGAGTTCGGCGGTGTGGCGGGTGATCTCTTCGAGGGCGTCCGCGTCGGGGTCGAAGTTCACCGTCGCGTCGGCGCAGAAGACGACGCGGTTCTTGAACGTCAGCATGTAGACGCCGGCGGCGTAGTTGGCGTCCGGCGCCGTCCCGATGACCTTCAGGGGCGGGCGGAGCGCGGAGGGGTAGTGGTGGGTCAGTCCCGTCAGCATCGCGTCGGCGTCGCCCATCTCGACCATCACGCTGCCGAGGTAGTTGCCGTCGCGGATCAGTTCGCCGGCCTCGCGTCGGGTGACGCCCTGGCGTTTGCGCAGGTCGTAGAGCCGGTCGGCGTAGGCGGCCAGTTCGCCCTCGCTGGGGTCGACCACGGTCGGTTCGAACTCGAGTCCGAGGCGGTCGATCGTTCTGGCGATGTCGTCGCCGTCGCCGATGAGGACGGGCTCGGCGATGCCCTGGTCCACGATCTGGGCGGCGGCGCGGATCATCTTCTCGTCGTCACCTTCCGCGAGGACGACGCGCTTGGGGTTGTTCTTGGCCTTGTTGAGGACGACGCGCATCATCTCGCGGGACTTGCCGAGGCGAGCCTCGAGTTCTTCGACGTACGCGTCCATGTCCAGATCCGTGTCGGTGCGGGCGACGCCGGAGTCGATGGCGGCCTCGGCGACCGCGGGGGTCACCTCGAACAGCACGCGGGGGTCCAGCGGTTTCGGGATGATGTAGTCGGGGCCGAACTGGAGCGGCTGGTCGCCGTACGCTTTGACGACGGCGTCCGGGACGTCCTCGCGGGCGAGTTCGGCGAGCGCTTCGGCGGCCGCCACTTTCATCTCCTCGTTGATCTCCGTCGCGCGGACGTCCAGCGCGCCGCGGAAGATGAACGGGAATCCCAGCACGTTGTTGACCTGGTTCGGGTAATCGGAGCGCCCGGTCGCCATGATGACGGTGTCGTCGCGGGCGTCTTTGGCGTCCTCGTAGGAGATCTCGGGGTCGGGATTGGCCATCGCGAAGATAGCGGGGTCGTCGGCCATCGACCGGACCATCTCCTGGTCGACGATGCCGCCGATGGAGAGGCCGACGAACACGTCCGCGCCCTCCATCGCGTCGGCCAGGTCGCCCTCGGGGATGTCGCGGGCGAACTCGGCCTTGAACTCGTTGAGCCCCTCGTGTTCGACCCGGTCGGTCGTGATGATCCCGCCGGAGTCACACATGACGATGTTGTCCTCGTCGACGCCGAGGCTCTCGTAGAACCGGGCGGAAGCGATGGCGCTGGCGCCCGCGCCGGAGAAGACGACGGCCAGGTCCGCGAGCTCCTTGTCGGCGATGCGGGCGGCGTTGACCAGCGCGGCCCCCGAGATGATGGCGGTGCCGTGCTGGTCGTCGTGGAACACCGGGATGTCCATCTCCTCGCTCAGGCGCCGTTCGATCTCGAAACACTCCGGCGCGGCGATGTCCTCGAGGTTGATCCCGCCGAAGGTGGGCTCCATCATCTCGATGGCCCCGATCATCGCGTCCGTGTCGTCGGTGTCCAGTTCCACGTCGAAGACGTCGATGTCGGCGAAGCGCTTGAACAGGACGCCCTTCCCCTCCATGACGGGTTTGGAGGCCTGGGCACCGATGTCGCCCAGCCCGAGGACGGCAGAGCCGTCGGAGACGACCCCGACGAGATTCCCCTTGGCCGTGTAGCTGAAGGCCTGTTCGGGGTCCTCGTCGATGTCGCGGCAGGGAGCGGCGACGCCCGGCGAGTACGCCAGCGAGAGGTCTCGCTGGGTGTTCGTGGGCTTGGTCGTCTCGATGGCTATCTTCCCCGGCGGGTCGGCGCGGTGATACTCCCGTGATTCGTCGTCGAGTCCCATGTTCGGTGTACGTGGAACTGCCTGTTAAAGGTCACTACAGCTATCGACGAGCGCGAATCCGACAGGCGGTGCTCGCCGGAGCGCCGACGTCGACTCCGGCCGACTGCTCGTAGTGTCGGTCGGAACGTTTCACCGACACTATCAGTCCGACCCGTGCGGGGGTACGTACTCGCAGTGGGGACACGTGATGCTTCCGTGTGTTCGCTGCATCGACTCCTGGCAGCGTGGACAGCTGGTCTCCATCTATTCGGGACCTCACGTCGACGATACTAAAACCTGTCTACGACGACTGTCGAATTTTCGGTCCCACGAAGGCAACAGGCTGAAGGCAGTGCCACGCCGTCACGTGGCATGGAATACACGAACCCCGTGCTTCCGGGCTGCCACCCGGACCCGACCGTCTGTCGCGCCGGCGAGGACTACTACCTCGCGACGAGCACGTTCGAGTACTTCCCCGGCGTCCCACTGTACCACAGCGAGAACCTCGCCGACTGGGAGCCGGTCGGCCACGCACTCACGCGGGACGAACAGCTCCCGCTAGACGACGTCGACGCCTCGGAGGGCATCTTCGCCCCGACGCTGCGCCACCACGAGGGTACCTTCTACCTGGTGACGACGAACGTCGCCGCGGGCGGTCACTTCGTCGTGAGGGCCGAGGACCCCCGCGGCGAGTGGTCCGACCCGGTCTGGATCGACGCGCCCGGCTACGACCCGGACCTGTTCTGGGACGACGGCCAGGTCTACGTCACGTACGCGAACGACGACGCCATTCGACAGACGACGGTCGACCTCGAAACCGGCGAGACCGGTGAGACGGGCGACGCGGCGACGATCTGGGAGGGCCTGGACGACGCGTTCACCGAAGCTCCGCACCTCTACGAGGTCGAGGGGACCTACTACCTCCTCGCCGCGGAGGGCGGGACGCACGGGCAGCACATGGTCTCCGTGGCCCGGAGCGACGACCCGACCGGGCCGTTCGAGGACCACCCCGACAACCCGATATTCTCCCACCGCTCGCGCGTGATGCAACCCATCGCCGCGACGGGCCACGGCGACCTCGTGCAGGCCCACGACGGGTCGTGGTGGCTGACGTTCCTGGGCATCCGCCAGCAGGGCGAGCACGTCCCCTACCACCAGCTCGGCCGCGAGACGTTCCTGGCGCCCGTGACCTGGGAGACGGGCTGGCCCGTCGTCAACGGCGGCGACGTCGTCGAACTGGCGATGTCCGTCGACGACACCGACCTCGAAGCGACGGGTGATCGCGCGTGGACGCGGACGGTCGACCCGTTCGCGAACGCGACGGACACCGACGACCTCGGTCCGGAGTGGAACTACCGGCGCAATCCAGACCGCGAGCGCTACCGTATCGAGGGGGACGCCCTCGTGCTTTCCGGCGGCCCGGACACACTCGACGACCCTCACGCGACGTTCGTCGGCCGACGCCAGCAACACCACGACTCCCGCGCCACGTGCCGACTCTCTTTCGACCCGGACCCGGGCGAGGAGGCCGGCCTGACGGCGCTGATGAACGAGGACCACCACTACGACGTCGCCGTCGTCGAACGCGAGGGCGAACGCCGCGCCCTCGCCCGTCTTCGCATCGGCCCGTCGACGGAGGAAGTGGCCGAAGTGTCGCTTCCGGACGGTCCCGTGACTCTCTCTATCGAGGCCTCGCCCCGGTCCTACGACCTGTTCGCCGGACCGACAGACGGCGCGCCCGCGAGTACCACGACGCTCGCGACGCCCGACGCCCGCTACCTCTCGACGGAGGTGGCGACTGGCTTTACGGGCGTCTACTTCGGCCTCTACGCGACGGGCGACGGCAGCGACTGCGAATCGGCCGCCCGATTCACCGACTTCGAGTACGGGCCGATGGAGTCGTAGCTCCCCCGCGACGAACGCGAGCTGAGATCGTCATATCACGAATCGTATAGTGTCACAAAATCTGAGACGATTGATTTTGGAAGAATATATTTACTCAGAATTGAATCAATATAGTGATCGGTCGGGCGGAGTATCCGACGAAACCGGGCGATTTCCGCGGTCTGCCCCTCGATCGTTCGTATCTGCCGTGATAACTGGATCCGACAGTCCGGGAGAACGAACCCGTGAATGTTAGATGAATGAGGTACCTTCGTTCCCGACCCGTCGGACGTGCACCGACGACGAGGGATGCGGGCCGAGGCACTCGACGGGGAGGACCTCCCGGTCACCGTTGTCGGGGACCCTGGGACAACCTTCGACGTCGATGTCGTCGTCGACGCCGCCTCTGCCAGACTCGCCGCCGCGGAAACAGCGTCCCGCTCCGGCAGGGATCCGGCGGACTCGGCCGTCCTGACCGGATCTGTGGGTACAGAGAAGTAGCGCGACTGTCGTCGCGGTCGCCGCCGCATAGTGGTGGTTGTAACTTTGACTGTCGTTCGACGGAATCGGCTACGTCGAACGCCGGTAAGCGCTTACAACCACCACTATCAGACGACAGTGACGTCGTTCTCGAGGGTTCCGATCTTCTCGAGGTCGATGCTGACGTGGTCGTCTTCCTGGAGCGTGAACGACTCGTCGGGGACGATGGCGGTGCCGGTCAGCAGGACGGCCAGTTCGGGGACGGCGTTGTGGCGGTTGTAGTAGGAGACCAGGTCCTCGCAGGTCTGGGCCATGTTCGCCGTCGTGGTCGACCCCTCGAACACCTGCTCGCCGTCGCGCTCGATGGTCATCGACATCTCCAGGTCGTGGGGGTCGCCGACGCCCGCCGCGGAGGTGACGCAGGGGCCGATGGAGCAACAGCGGTCGTAGATCTTCGCCTGCGGGAGGTAGAGCGGGTTCTCGCCCTCGATGGAGCGGCTGGACATGTCGTTCCCGATGGTGTAGCCGACGACGTCGCCCCGATAGAGAACGACGGCGAGTTCCGGCTCCGGAACGTCCCACTCGGAGTCTTCGCGGATCCCCACGCGGTCGTTCGGGCCGACGGTGCGGTTCGGCGTCGCCTTGAAGAAGATTTCCGGGCGCTCGCTGTTGTACACCTCGCGGTACATGTCGGGCATCGCGCTCTCGGCCTCGCGGGCCTCCTCGCTGATCTGGTAGGTGACGCCCGCGGCCCAGACCTCACTGGGCGCGACAGGTGCGGCGATATCGCTCTCCAGGGTGTCGACGTCGATCTCGTCGGCGTTCCCGACGAGCTGGTCGGTCACCTCGTCGATAGTCCGGTCGGTGATACTCGCGGCGCGAACGAGGTCGAGAAAGGAAGTGAGTTCGGCCTTCGCACTGGTCAGATCGTAGGCGGTGTCGGCCGTTCGGACCGCGAGACGCGGGGAGCCGTCGGCCGCGACGCGATAGTATTTCATGCACCTTGGAAAATCCCCTCCGTGTAAATAGTGTTATCGCATCTCAGGGACGGCGAGCCGGTCAGTTTCGACGTTCGTCCAATGACGGTTCGTCGGCCGCCTGTTCCATGAGCCCCTTCATGTACCCCACGGCGAACAACCGGCCCATGTCGGTGTAGCCGGCGTGGGCCTCGTTCCGATCGTCCTCGCCGACCATCTTGGGGACGTGGTCGGGACGGATGGGTCCGTCGAAGCCCGCCGCCTCGTAGGCCCGCATCGTCGCCAGCATGTCCGTCGGCCCGTCGTCCTGCCACGTCTCGACGAAGGAGTCGGGGGTCCCCTCGACGTCGCGGAAGTGGACGAAGTGGATGTCGTCGGCCAGCCGGTCGATGGCTGCCGGGACGTCCTCGCCCATCGCCGCGAAGTTCCCCTGGCAGAAGGTGACGCCGTGGTTCGGGCTCGGGTGCATGTCGAGGATGCGTTCGAAACTTTCGAGTGAGGTGACGAGCCGCGGCACGCCTCGCACCGGCGAAATCGGTGGGTCGTCGGGATGCAGCGCGAGTTTGACTCCGGCCTCCTCGGCAACGGGGACGACCTCGTCGAGGAAGTACTGGAGATTCTCCCACAGTTCCTCCTCGGTGATGCCGGCCTCGGGATGGGGGCCCGCGCCCTCCATGTCCGCGTGGTCGTATCCCGTCGTCAGCGAGTCACCGCGCAGGGGGATGGAGTCCGACGTTCTGGGGACGCCCACCGGCAACTCCGTCCACACCCAGCAGTACACCTCGATGCCGAGTTCGCCCATGTTCCGCAGGAGCTGCTTCACCGTCGCGATTTCCTCGTCGCGGCCCTCCTTGCCAAGCACCGTCTGCTCCATCGGCGGCCGGTCCTCGACGACGTCCAGCGAGAGGCCGTGGTCCTCGAACCGGTTCTTCGTGCGCACGAGGGAGTCGTACTCCCACCACTCCTCCTCGCCCCAGAACCGGACCACCGCCGTGTCGATTCCCAGTTGCTTCGCCAGCGTCCAGCGCCTGTCCGGCCGCGGCGGCAGCATGACCGTCGTGTTCATGGAGCGGGGTTGGGTCTAGCTCGGCAATATACCTTCGGCATGCATTGTGATGGCGGATGTCCTGGAAACTGCGACGGCACTACTGGAACCAACAACAGCCCGAAAGCCCCCTCGCGCTCGTCGGCTACGAACCCGCTGCGCGCGGCCTTCGGCCGTGCTTGCAGGTTCTCGCTCGACGACCGCTCGGCCCCTTTCAGTCCCGCCCCGTGGATCAGCCGACCGGGCGGGACTGAAAGGGGCCGGGTGCTGGATCCGGCCCGGACGACGCAAGCACCGGAGCGAACGGAGTGAGCGAGGAGCGCAGCGAGTCCCGGCCGGTCCAGCACCCGGGGGCTTTCGGGCTGTTGTTGGGCCCTGTTCCGTTCGCTGTTCTCCCGGAACATCATCGAACGATGCCTAGGGAAACTTTGATGCCCAGATCAGCCAATTCCACTGATATGAGCTTCCTTGACGACGACTATCTCCTCGAATCCGGCGCAGCACGGGACCTCTACCAGTCCATCGCCGACCTCCCCGTGGTCGACCCGCACAACCACATCGACCTGGCGGAAGTCGTCGAGAACGAGCACTGGAGCGACGTCTGGGAGGTCGAGGGCGCGACCGACCACTACGTCTGGCAGCTGATGCGCAAGCGCGGCGTACCCGAGGAGAAAATCACTGGCGACGCGAGCAACCGGGAGAAGTGGCACGCCCTCGCCGAGGTCTTTCCCGACCTGGCGGGCAACCCGACCTACGAGTGGGTCCACCTCGACCTGAAGCGCCGCTTCGACATCCACGAGCCGATCAACAGCGACACCGCGGACGAGATCTGGGAGGAGACGAAGGAACAGCTCCAGTCCGACGCGATGCGGCCCCAGCAGGTCCTCCGTGACATGGACGTGGAGGTGCTGTGCAGCAGCGACGACCCGACCGACCGGCTGGAGTACCACGAACGGGCCGAGGACGAGGTCGACGGCGTGGACGTCCGTCCGACCTGGCGGCCGGACCGGGCGCTGAAGATCGAGACCGACGCGTGGGACGCCTTCGTCGCCGAACTCGACGACGCGACCGAGCCCGACGTCTCCGACCTGGTCGGCTTCCGCGCCGCGCTCCGGGAGACCCACCAGTACTTCGCCGACCACGGCTGCGTCGCCTGCGACGTCGGCACCGGGACGGACCCCATCTCGCGGCCCGTCAGTGACGACCGGGCGGCTGGCATCTACGAACGTGCGCGCCGCGGGGAGAACATTTCAGAGCGCGACGTCGAGGACTGGAAGGCCTACGTCCTGGAGTTCGTCGGCGAACTGAACGCCGAGCGGGAGTGGGTCACCCAGCTCCACGTCGGCGCCGTGCGGAGCTATCGCCAGTCGCTGTACGACGAACTCGGGCCGAACGCCGGCGGCGACGTCTCGACGCAGGACGTCGACGTCGTCGAAGGACTGGACTACTTCCTCGACCGCTTCGACGGCGAGTTCGAGGTGGTCCTCTACGTGCTCGACCCGAGTCACTACTACGGCGTCGGCACAGTCGCCCGCGCGTACCCGAACGTGAGCATCGGTCCGGCCTGGTGGTTCAACGACAGCCCCTACGGGATGGAGGACCAGCTGGAGTACGCCGCCTCCGTCGACCTGCTGGCCAACCACGCCGGGATGGTGAGCGACTCGCGGAAGCTGGTCTCCTACGGCTCGCGCTTCGAGATGTTCCGGCGGACGCTCGCCAACGTCGTCGGCCGGATGGTCGAGCGCGGCCAGATTCCGGAGGGTAACGCCGAGCGACTGGTCAGGCACGTCGCCTACGACCGACCCCGGGAGCTGTACGGGTTCTGACACTGGTGGTTGTAAGCCCGTATCGGCGTTCGACGGCACCGGCCACGTCGAACGCCGGTGCAAAGTTACAACCACCAGTATGAGCCGGCCAGCGGCCGATTCACTCGCCCGGGCGCTGGCGCTCTCCACCGCCCGTCGCGGGCAGATGGCTACACTTTTTGCGGTCCACAGGAACTCCAGAATATGGCAATCGAGGACTACCTCGCGGCGTTCACCGAACGGGACTGGCAGGAACTGGACTCGGGGACGCTCCGCGTCGCAATGGTCGGACTGGGCTGGTGGACGATGGAGGAGGCGATGCCGGCGGTGGAAGACTCCGAGTTCTGCGAGACGACGGCCGTCGTCAGCGGGAGCGAGGACAAGGCCGCTCGCGTGCGCGACGAGAACGAGACGGTGGAGGTCGCGCTGACCTACGACGAGCTGATCGACGGCGAGGCCGTCGACGCCTACGACGCCCTCTACGTCTGCACGCCCAACGCCTACCACAAGGAGTACGTCGAGGCCGCCGCCGAACACGACAAGGCCGTCCTCTGCGAGAAGCCCCTGGAGGCGACCGTCGAGCGCGCCGAGGAGCTCGTCGCCGCCGCCGAGGACATCCCGCTGATGACCGCCTACCGGATGCAGACCGACCCCGACGTCCGGCGGATGCGCGAACTGATCCGCGAGGGGGCCATCGGCGAGCCTGTCGCCGTCGAGGGGCACATGACCCAGACGATGCTGGACGTCGTCTCGGACGACGTGGACCAGTGGCGCGTGAACCCCGACAAGGCGGGCTACGGCGCGACGGTCATGGACCTGGGAATCTACCCGCTCAACACCGCGCGGTTCGTCCTCGACGCCGAACCCGTCGCGGCCACGGCGATGATGCGCAGCGAGCACCAGGCGTTCTCGAAGGTTCCGGACGAGCACGCCAGCTTCACCGTCGAGTACGCCGACGGGACGACTGCGGCGTACACCGCGAGTCAGAACGCACAGCTCTCGGGCCGCTTCAGCGTCATCGGCACCGAGGGCGAACTGACCATCGAGCCCATCTTCCTCGGCCAGACGCCCCAGACGCTGACGCTCCGGCGCGGTGACCGAACGGTGGAGATCGACTCCGGTCGTCGCGACATGATGGGCAGCGAGATGACCGAGGAGTTCGACTACTTCGCCGACCGCGTCCTCCGCGAGGAACCCATCGGCCCCGACGGCGAGCACGGACTGGACGATATGTACGCGCTGAAGGCGATTTACGACGCTGCAGAGACCGGCGAACGCGTGACGGTCGAGTAGCGACCGCCCGACCCCGAATCTCCCCGTTCGCGCTCCGCGTCGTACCGCCGTTCAGGTGGCGTAACCATCGCCGGAGACGCGGAATCCGGCCGCTACTTCAGAACCTTTACTATACTCGCTCGGCATCGTCGGAGTAGGATGGTAGACCACGCCAAGCTCCGTGATCCGAACGCGGAGTACACGATGCGCGACCTCTCCTCGGAGACGATGGGACTCACGAACAGCCGCGGCGACGCGCGTGACGTCGAGATCACCGACGTCCAGACGACGATGGTCGACGGAAACTACCCGTGGATTCTCGTCCGCGTCTACACCGACGCCGGCGTCGTGGGCACCGGTGAGTCCTACTGGGGCGGCGGTGACACGGCTATCATCGAGCGGATGAAGCCCTTCGTCGTCGGCGAGAACCCGCTGGACATCGACCGGCTCTACGAGCACCTCATTCAGAAGATGTCCGGTGAGGGCTCCATCTCCGGCAAGACGATCTCCGCCATCTCCGGCATCGAGATCGCACTCCACGACGTCGCTGGCAAACTCCTCGACGTGCCGGCCTACCAGCTCGTCGGCGGCAAGTACCGCGACGAGGTCCGCGTCTACTGTGACCTCCACACCGAAGACGAGGCCAACCCGGTGGCCTGTGCCGACGAAGGTGAGCGCGTCGTCGAGGACCTGGGCTACGACGCCATCAAGTTCGACCTCGACGTTCCCTCCGGTCACGAGAAGGACCGGGCCAACCGCCACCTCCGCAACCCCGAGATCGACCACAAGGTCGAGATCGTGAAGGAGGTCACGGAGCGCGTCGGCGACCGTGCCGACGTCGCCTTCGACTGCCACTGGTCGTTCACCGGCGGCTCGGCCAAGCGACTCGCCGAGGCCCTCGAACCGTACGACGTCTGGTGGCTCGAGGACCCCGTCCCGCCGGAGAACCACGAGGTTCAGGAGAACGTCACGAAGTCCACGACGACGCCCATCGCCGTCGGGGAGAACGTCTACCGCAAGTACGGCCAGCGCACCCTGCTGGAGCCCCAGGCCGTCGACATCATCGCGCCCGACCTGCCCCGCGTCGGTGGCATGCGCGAGACCCGAAAGATCGCCGACCTCGCGGAGATGTACTACATCCCCGTCGCCATGCACAACGTCTCTTCCCCCATCGGGACGATGGCCTCGGCGCAGGTCGCCACGGCCATCCCGAACTCGCTCGCGCTCGAGTACCACTCTTACCAGCTCGGCTGGTGGGAGGACCTGGTCGAGGAGGACAACCTCATCGAGAACGGTCGCATGGAGATCCCCGAAGAGCCCGGTCTCGGCCTGACGCTCAATCTCGACGCCGTCGAGGAGCACATGGTCGAGGGCGAGACGCTGTTCGACGAGGCGTAGCGGAGCTTCTTCGAGCCAGAATCTTTTCGATTTCAGGCGTTCGACGAGGCGTAGGCTGGTCGCTCTGTGAGCGACCAGCTATACAGCGAACGGTGAACGGAGTGACCCGTGAGCCAGTCTGGCGCGGCCGAAGGCCGGGCCAGCTTGTGGCCGAGCGGGGAACGCGAGGCGCCACGCGCCTCGGTCTGCTCGAACGGAGTGGGTGGCCCGTGCGAGCATGAGCGACCCGAGAAGATAAGCCGCCGTTTCGTACCGTTTCTCTGGCGGTCCGGTCTCCGACAGAACGACGGTGAGTTCTCGTCCCGATCGACGCCTGACGTCGGACCAGACCGGGAGGACGCCGTCGAGGGCGCTCACTCGTCGCGTATTCACGAACGTGTCGGCCGAAGCTATCGGTCGAGGAACAGCATGTCGCGCGAACCGGCGGCTGGATCTATACGACTCGATCAGGGAGGATCGGCACAAGATTTCGGCACTAGCGTGGGGAAACCAACGGCGAGCGAAGCACGGTCCACGAACGGGGTACCAGGGAGTCGTCAAATTGAGGGGCGTCGTTCGCCGAGTAACTGGCGTCTAACGGTGGACTATCTCTGCTGATAAAGCCCTGCCGTAAGGTACGATGGCCATTTTCGCTTTCAGTAGTTTTATTATGACTCCTGTAGGCCATTACAGTGGATCATGGCAGCTGATAACACAAAATATCGTTCCTTAGTAGACCGCAGACGGTTTGTGGAGCTAGTTGGCGTTTCAGGCGCCGCGGCCCTCGCGGGCTGTGACAGTGGTGGCGACGGTGGCGACGGTGAGGACGGCAACGAGTCGAGCGGCGACGGCGAGGACGGCGGTGCGAGTGGCGTCATCGACAAGACCCACGTCAGCGCACTGCAGACGAACCCCACCGAAGACACGATCAACCGACACCACACGCAGAACGCCTCCGAGCCTGCCTCGCGACTGGCGTTCGACCGATACGCAGCGTACTCTTTCGAAAGCGGCGAGTTCCAGCTCGAGGCGCTCGACGACTGGGAGTTCGACGGGAAGACGGTCACGCTGACGTTCCGCGACGACCTCACCTGGTCCGACGGGAGCCAGGTCACCACCGAGGACATCGACACCCAGTTCCAGCTTCAGAAGAAGACCGGGAGCGCCATCTGGGGCTACGTCGAGAGCACCGAGGTCGTCGACGACCTGACCTACCAGCTGAACCTCTCGGGCGAGACGAACCCGCAGATGGTCAAGTTCCAGCTGTCGAACATGTGGGTCTCCACGCCGGCCTCCGTGTTCGAGCAGTTCCTCGACCAGGACGCCTCCGAAGTCCAGACCTGGGTGTGGGAGGACAGCGACGAGGACGTCCTCGTGAGCGGTCCGTTCAAGTACGTCGACCGGAGCCAGCAGGAGTGGAACTTCGAGCGCAACCCCGAGTTCCGCGACGCGGACAACATCAACTTCAGCGACTGGCAGTTCGACGCCTACCAGGAAGCGAGCGTCCCCCAGCAGGACTTCACTGCGGGCGGCGGCCGCTTCGACAGTTCCTGGAGCGCGTTCGCGCCGCCGGAGACGGTCGAAGGGTATCAGGACCACGTCGTCGAGATCCGGTCCATCCTGGCCAAGTGGGGCTACGGGACGGTCTTCAACCACGACAGCGATATCTTCGGCGACCGCGCGGTCCGACAGGCAATCGCCTACGTCATCAACCGCGAGGAGCTCGTCGAGAACGCGGGCCCGCGAACGAAGTTCCCGGCGAGCGTCCCCTGTGGGATCGCGCCGAAGAACATCGACCAGTGGCTCGGTGACCAGAAGAGCAACTTCAACGACTACGGCGTCGGCGAGAGCGACACCGAGTCGGCGACGCAGGTTCTCGAGGACGCGGGCTACTCGAAGTCCGGCGGCACCTGGCAGACCCCCGACGGCGAGGCCCTCAGCGCCGAGTACCTCACGCCGGCGGGCTGGTCCGACTTCACGACGATGACCAACACCATCGTCGACCGGCTCAGCGACTTCGGTATCGACCTGACGGTCGCGACTGCACCGACGAGCGACTGGCAGGGTCGGATCATCGACTCCAACTTCGACATCGCCGCGTTCTACTGGCTGCCGGGCCAGGCGCGTTCGACGTTCCCCTACTTCCCGCTGCGCCACCAGCTGGCGTTCGACGCGATGGACGGCGGGCACAACTACCCGGCCGAGGAAGAGCAGACCATCCCCTCGATGAGCGGCGACGGCGAGACGACGATCAATCCCCTCCAGAAGGTCGAGGAGATCGCGACGGTCCCGACCAACGAGGAGGCGATGCCGATCGTCCAGGAAGCGGCCTGGCACAACAACGTCGACCTGCCGTTCCTCTCGCTGGTCTCCAAGTTCGAGCAGTCCTGGCTGACCAACGACGAGTGGGACATCGTCGAGGAAGGCGACCCGGACCGTGCCGTCAAGTGGCCGCCGTTCTGGCTGCCCCGGAAGGGCAAGCTGACGGCCCAGGAGTAATCGGGTAACCGGACCCGTATTCGAATCGCTCCACATCTTTCGATACAATCCGTCACACCTTAGAGAGAGCACGTTAAAAATCAATACCAGACGCATGGTCAACTACTACGTCCGACGAACTGCCCGGGTGTTCGCCACCGTCTTCGCCGTGATGTCGGTGACGTTCGGGTTGATCCGTCTCCTGCCGGGAGGCCCGTACTCGCAGCTGCGCGCGCAGTTGCTCCGATCAGGGGTCCCTGCGGAGCAGGTCAACCAGCAGATCGAGAACCTGCAGAACATCCGCCCTGACGCACCGCTGTGGGAACAGTACATCAACTATATGGTCTCGGTCCTCCAGCTGAACCTCGGTCAGTCCATCAGCAAGGGGGATCCGGTCGTCGAGATCCTCGCCCAGGCCGCGCCCTGGACGATCTTCATCGTGGTCGTCTCCACCGTCCTGATGTTCGCCTTCGGGATCGTTCTCGGGGCGCTCCAGGCGTACAAGGAGGGCTCGAAGTTCGACGGGATCGTCTCGACGTTCTCTATGGCGGGGATGTCTATCCCGTTCTACGTCATCGCGATCCTGGCTCTGCTGGTCTTCTCCTACCGGCTCGGCTGGTTCCCGCCGTCGGGGACCGCCGATTCGAGCATCGACAACTACTGGAGCCTGGCGTTCTTCGTGAGCGTCCTCAAACACGCCGCGTTACCGGTCTTCGCGTACACGATTACCGGGATCGGTTCCCAGGCGCTGGCGATGCGCGGGAACAGCATCCAGGTGCTCGGGCAGGACTTCGTCGAGGTGGCGCGACTCCGCGGCCTCTCCGACACCCGCATCTCGACTCGCTACGTCGCCCGGAACGCCATCCTGCCGATGTACACCGGCTTCCTGCTCCTGCTCGGCTTCCGGCTGGGCGGGACCATCATCCTGGAGTACATCTTCAACTACCCCGGGCTCGGCTACTACATGCTCGAGGGTCTCAACGGCAACGACTACCCGCTGATGATGGGCACGTTCCTGGTCATCACCGTCGCACTCGTCGTCGGCGTCTACATCGCAGACCTGACCTACAGCAAAATCGACCCACGTATCAGCGCAGGTGATTCCCGTGAAGCATACTGAAACAGACGCACCGGCGGACGGATTCGACTGGCACGCAGAGAGCTCCGACGTCGAACTGACTCGCGGCGAGCGGTTCTGGGAGTTCTACGAGCACCGGGTCTACCAGCCCATGCTCATCGCGTGGTCCGACCTCCGGACGCGCATCGGGCTGGTGGTCATCGCGTTCTACTTGCTGCTCGCGCTGATCGGCGAACTCGGGCTCTGGCGGGCACCGTCGACGAGCCAGGCGCCGCGTCTGCTCGGTATGTTCGAGAACATGGCGTACCCGCTGGGAACGACCTCCGCGGGCGTCGACCTGACCGCGGCCATCATCCACTCGACGTCGGACATCCTGCTGATGGTCCTGGCGGGCGGCGTCTGGGCGACCGGCGTCGCGCTCCTGGTCGGGGTGTTCGCGGGCTACAAGGGCGGCATGATCGACAACATCCTGATGTCGGTCTCCGACTTCTTCATGGCCATCCCCGGCCTCCCGCTCGTGATCATCCTCGCGATCACGTTCAGCCCGGAGAACCCCATCTTCGTCGGGGTTATCCTGACGATCAACTACTGGGCCGGACTCGGCCGTTCGCTTCGCTCGCAGGTCCTGACGATCCGCGAGGACAGCTACGTCGAGGCCTCCCGGACGATGGGCGTCAGCACCTGGCAGATCATGGTGAAGGACATCATCCCGAACCTGATGCCGTACGTGACCGTGAACTTCGTGTTCGCGGCCCGGTACACCATCTTCGCTTCGGTCGGGCTGTACTTCCTCGGCGTGTTGCCCTACTCGACGCAGACGTGGGGTGTCACGCTCGCACGAGCGCAGGCCAACGGCGCGCTGTTCGTTCCCGACGCGGCCCACTGGCTCATCGCACCGATGATCGCCATCGTCGGCCTCGCACTGGGTCTCATCCTGCTCGGGCAGGGGATGGACAAGGTGTTCAACCCCCGCGTCCGGACCCGCCTCGCCGGCGAGTCCGAGACGACCGAGGAGGGCGAAGACGACTCGATCACCGGCGGCACGCTCTAACTGTCGGGAACGCAACTGCGGCCATCTTTTCTCTCCTCTCTCGATTCGCGAGTGACTACAGCACCGTGAGCGCCACGTCGCTGCGACGGGGACTCCGGGCCACTGCCAGGGGGGACGTGGCGAACCGGGAAGTTCAATAGTGACGGCCGAAACCTCCGAACGTGCCGAACGGATCGAAGTTCGTCGAGCTCGTCTGTCAACAGCGAGAGCAGATTCCGCTCGCGATGACCGTCATCATCACGATGGCGCTGTTGCTCTTGCTGTCGGCGCTGTTCGTCTCGCCGGGAGACGAGGCCTTTCCGATACTCGTCCTCGACTTCGCGCTGATCGGCTTCTCGTTGCTGTTCTTCGGTGGGACCTACTGGTACTGTATCAAGCGTGGGATGGAGGAGTGAGGGCTCGAATCGCGTTGCGAGGGGGCCTTCCGTGCGGACTCGCCGGGTACTGTCGCGGCTACTGGTTCTCGAGGAACGTCGCCGTGTCTTCGACCAGTTCGCTGACGTCGTCGTCGTCCGTCGAATCGGCCAGGTCGCGGAGCGGTTCGACGGCGCGGTCGTCGCCGAGCACGCCGAGCGCGCGGACGGCGCGGACGTACACTCGCTGGTCGTCGTGGTCGAGCGCGTCGACGAACTGGTCGTAGGCGGGCGCGATGGCGTCGGGGTGAGCCTCGCCGACTTCGGTCAGCGTCTCGACGGCCAGCCCGGCGATCGACGGGTCGTCGTGGTCGACGAGGGCGACCAGTTCGTCCACGTGGTCCGTGAACGCAGCGGGCTCGACTTCGGCGGCGGCGACGAGGACGTTCGCGACGGTTCCCTGTGCCTGGAGTTGCATGCCGTGTTCCTGTTGCTCGTGAGCGACGATGCTCTGGCGGGTGTCCGGGTTGTCGACCATGTCGACGCCGTCGCTCGGTTCGAAGGATCCCGGGTGTTCGCGGAGAAGGGGGAGGAGCCGGTCGACTTCCGAGGCCGCCGTGGCCGGCTGTTCGACGACGACCTTGGACAGGAGCTGGGCGCCGATCAGCGTGACTGCGTTGACCTCGTGGGTGGCCAGCGTGACGATCTCGGAGACGCTGTCGGTGAGCTCGCCCGGGTGTTCCGTGGCGAAGCTGAGCAGCACCGTTCCGGCCTGCTGGGCGACCGAGACGCTGTCGTCTTCGAGCAGGGCGACCAGATCGTCCAGGAGTGGCTGGAGGGCGCTGGGATCCTCCTGGACGACCAGTTTACAGGTCCGCGTTCCATCCTGGCGGGTGGTCGGTTTCTCGGCCCGGAGTGCCTCGCGGATCTGGGCGACGTCTCGCTCACTCAGCTCGCCTGACTCCGGATCGACGTCCCCGACCGGGACGGACGTGTCGTTACTCATTGCGAGTGGGATCGGTTTCGAGCGGCATATACGTGTGGATACGAGCGGCGGCCGGCGCCAGCAGGACGCGGCCGTGTCCATAGCTTTACGTCGGCCCACGGGCATCTCAACGTCATGCTCGACGCTGATTACGACGAGTGCTGGCTCCGGTATCCGCGGGTCGACGACGCCGACCGCCGCGAGTCCTACGCCAGACGATGTCTGCACGTCTACGCCGGGGAGACCTCCCCCCAGCACGGGGCGATCCGCGACGAACTGCGCGAGGGTATCGAGGGGATGCTCGGCAGCGAGCCCCACCTCTGGCAGCACCCGCCGCGGTCGGCCGACGGCTTCCTCGTCGTCGGTCAGCCCGACCTGATGGAGGTCGTCGCCGACTCCGTCGACGCGGGCATGGTCCGCTCGCTCGACGACGACGGCTACCACCTCCGCTCGACGACGTGGGAGGGCGCCGAGGTCACGGTGGTCACGGCGCCGACCGACCGGGGGCTCGTCTACGGGACCTTCCACCTCCTCCGCCTGATGGCGACGGGCGAACCCATCGACGACCTGGACGTCGTCGAGGAGCCCCGTAACGCGGAGCGGCTGATCAACCAGTGGGACGAACCGTTCCGCGGCACGGTCGAGCGGGGCTACGGCGGCGAGTCCATCTTCAAGTGGGAACACCTGCCGGACCTGCGCGAGCGTTACTTCGATTACGCGCGCCTGCTCGCCTCGGTCGGTATCAACGGCGTCGTCCTGAACGACGTCAACACGACGCGGCCCGAGCGGCCCGGGGACCTGGCGGGCACCGGCGAGTTCGAGGGCGTCGACCTGCTCGACGAGCAACACCTCCCGAAGGTGGCGGCGCTGGCCGCGGTGTTCCGGCGGTACGGCATCCGGACGTACCTCTCGGTGAACTACGCCTCACCGATGTTCGTGGGCGGCCTCGACACCGCCGACCCGCTGGACGACGCGGTCGAGGCCTGGTGGGCCGAGAAGGTCGCGGAAGTGTACGACCTGATCCCCGACTTCGGCGGCTTCCTCGTCAAGGCCGACTCCGAGGGTCAGCCCGGCCCATACGACTACGACCGGAGTCACGCCGAGGGGGCCAACGTCCTCGGCCGGGCGTTCGAACCGTACGACGGGCGCGTCTTCTGGCGGGCGTTCGTCTACTCGGACCACGACGACCGCGCGGTCCAGGCCCACGCCATCTTCGAACCCCAGGACGGCGACTTCCACGAGAAGGTCACTGTCCAGGTGAAGAACGGTCCCATCGACTTCCAGCCCAGAGAGCCCGTCTCGACGCTGTTCGGCGACATGCCGGAGACCCACCTCGCCTGCGAACTCCAGATCACCCAGGAGTACACCGGCCAGGGTGTCCACGTCTGCTCGCACGTCCCGCTCTGGGAGGAGTTCTTCGCGTTCGACACCCACGCAGACGGCCAGGGAACGCCAGTCACGGAGGCATTCGCCGGCACCGAGGGCGAGGGCATCGCCGGCGTCGGCAACGTCGGCGAGGACGGCAACTGGTTCGGCAACTACCTCTCGGGGGTCAACCTCTACGGCTTCGGGCGACTGGCCTGGGACCCCACGCTCGACGGCGAGTCGGTCACCGAGAAGTGGGTCCGGCTGACGTTCGGCGACGACCCCGAGGTGGTCGAGACCGTGGTCGGGATCCTCCAGGACTCCTGGGAGGCTACCATCGATTACGAGACGGGCGGCCTCGGCCTCATCCACATGATGTACAACGGCGAGGCGCGCCTGGAGAACCACTACGATCCGGCCCCGGCGGAGTGGCCCGGATACACCGGCGCGACGGAGGAGGGGATCGGCTACGACCGGAGTTCCAGCGGCAGTGACTACGTCGACCAGTTCGCCGACCCCGTGGCCGAGCGGTACGACGACCCCGGGACCTGTCCGCGGGAACTCTTGCTGTTCTTCCACCACCTCCCCTGGGACCACGAACTCGACGACGGGCGGACGGTCGTCCAGACGCTGTACGACAACTGCTTCGCCGGCGTCGAGGAGGTAAAACGACTCCGCGAGCAGTGGCGGTCGCTGGAGGGGAGCATCGACGAGCAGCGCTATCGACACGTCGCCGAACGCTTCGACGAACAGGTGGTACAGGCCGAGCGCTGGCGCGACACGCTCGTCGAGTACTTCTACGACTACTCGGGAGTCGCGGACGAACGCGGCCGCGTCCCGCTGGTGAACTGATTCGCGTGAGACGAGCCGGGGCCCGCCCGTCGGCGCGGGCGGCGGTCGTTCGGTTCGGCCGGGGTCTCCTGATTTCCACTGTGTCCGACAGACGGGGGCAATTTTAACTCCCGTTCCAGTATGTATTAGGTGGTTACTTACCGGAGGGCAACTACTTTATAATCCGCAATTAACGATCTTACCGGGTGCTTAAGATGGAAAGAGAATTTGACGATGTGGGAAGTCATCGACGGACATTTTTGCAATCACTCGCGGCGCTCGGCGTACTCGGCGGCACCGGGACGGTGGGCAGCGCTGTCGCACAGGTCGAGGGCGCGGACGAATACCACAACACGCTCCTGGGCGATTTACAAGAGAACCACGAACTCCCGCAGGGGGAGTTCGTTTACGGACTGACAGAGCAGGACGTCGTCGACGCCTTCTCGTTCTCCGGCGCGGGGAGCGGGTCGACGTCGACGTTTGAGGTCAGCGATTCGGACGTTCCGATCACGCAGGGCGTCCGCGTCGACGTCAACGAGGAACCGAGCAACAACTGGGATTACTCCTACCAGGGATACGTCACCGACCGGTCGTTCAGCGCCGGTGACGTTCTCCTGGGCGTCGCGTACGTCCGGAGCGACACGGACGGCGCCGAGACCCAGGCGGGCTTCAAGTATCGGTACCAGGACTCCGAGGGAAGCACGTCCTACAGCAGTACGTTCGTCCAGGACGGCGCGTCGATCCAGCCGGACGGGGAGTGGACGCGGTACTACTTCCCGGTCGAAATCGGCGAGCAACCCGACGGCTCGGAGTTCGAACCGTACCTCGAGTTCTGGGCGGGGTTCCAGGAACAGAGCCTCGAGTTCGGCGGTATCTCCCTGATCGACTACAGCGGGACCGACGTCTCGGTCGGCGACCTGCCCTCGGGCGCGAGCGACGGGGGACCGAACCCGCTGCTCAGCTACGAGGGGCGGGAGGAGGGCGCCCAGTGGCGCCAGGACGCCCGGGACCGCATCGAGGAGATCCGGAAGACGGATCTGGAAGTCGAAGTCGTCGACGGTGACGGGAACGCGGTCCCCGGCGCGACCGTCGACCTGGCGATGCAGGAACACGCCTTCGACTTCGGGAGCGCCGTCTCGGCGGAACACATCAACGGCGACAGCGAAGACGACGAGATCTACCGGGAGACGTTCCTGGAGAACTTCAACAAGGCCGTCATCGAGAACGGCCTGAAGTACCCCGCGTTCCTCGGCGAGTGGGGTGACAGCAAGGAGGGCGCGAAGCAGGCCCTCGACTGGCTCAACCAGCGCAACGTCCCCACGCGTGGTCACTACCTCGTCTGGGAGGAGTACAGCACCGAGGGCGGCGGTGGGATGGGGATCGAGGACCCCGACTCGCTCACGGACGCGGAAGTCCAGCAGCAGATGCTCGACCGGATCACGGACCACGCCACCGACATCGGTGACGAGGTGACCGAGTGGGACATGCACAACCACCCCATCTGGCAGCCCAACATCAGGGACCGCCTGGGCTGGGACGCGGTTCTCGAGTGGTGGGAGGCTGGCAACGAGGCCACCGACGCGGAACTGTACACCAACGAGATGGGCAACGTCGCGGGCGACTTCTTCCGACAGCAGCACTACGACCTCGTCGAGCGCCTGCTGGAAGACGGCGCGCCCGTCGACGGCGTCGGCTTCATGGGCCACGTCCAGTTCCCCAACGGCAACGTGACGCCGCCGAAGGAACTGGTCGAGACCTACGACCAGTTCGCCGAACTCGGACTCCCGATCCTCATCGCGGAGTTCGACATCCAGATCGCCAGCCGCGACAACGAGGACCAGGTCGCGTGGCAGGCTGACTTCCTCAGGGACTTCCTGTACGCATCCTTCAGCCACGAGGCCGTCGAGGGCGTCATGTCCTGGGGCTTCTGGGCGGAGGACCACTGGCGACCGACCGGCGCCTACTACGACTCCGACTGGACCATCCGGCCCCACGGCCAGCAGTTCATGGACCTGGTCTTCGACGAGTGGTGGACCGAGGAGCGCGGCGAGACCGGCGACGACGGCGTCTACACCACGCGCGGATTCAAGGGCGAGTACGAGGTCGTCGCCTCCGACGGGACCCGGACCGGGAGCACGACGGCCACGGTCGACGAGACCGGTACCGTCACCGTCCAGATAACGCCGGCTTCCATCGCCGAGGTGGACCTGGCGGTCGACGCCAACACGCTGTGGGGCGACGAGACGGCCACGCTCGACGTCACCGTGCGGAACGAGGGCGGCGCGGAGCTTCCGCTGCCGGCCGACAACGTCACCTACCAGACAGACAACCCCGACGCCGTGATGGTCGACGAGTCGGGCACCGTCTCCGTCGTCGGCACCGGCGCCGCGACGGTGACCGCGACGGTCTCGGCCTACGGCGACACCGCCGCGGCGAGCGCGCGCTTTGCCGCCTACGGTGAGCCGACGGTCGACGACCAGGCGGCGGACCTCTCGAAGACCGCCTCGGCCGACGGCGTCGAGGTGACGAACTACCAGGAGCGCCACGGCGACGGCGCGCGCTTCCGGCTGGCCGACCCCTCCCAGAGCGGGTCGATCACCTACGCGGTCGAGGACGGCCTCTCCGCGTTCCGTACCGACGTCTACGTGAACTACGGCGAGTTCGACGGCGACGGCGACGTCTACGACGGCCTCACGTTCGAGGTGTCGGCCGACGGCGAGAGCTTCGAGACGGTCGACGTCGAACCGACGACGGTGGAGGCTTCCGCCGAGTCGAACGACTACTTCGACCACCGGCGCTACCTCGTCACCTCGGGGCTTCCCGGGGACGCGACCTACCTCCGGGTGACGATCTCCGAGTCGCAGAACAACTGGGCCGTCAACGTCGGCTCCGTCGAGATCTGGGGCGACACCGCCGACCTCGACGGCGTGGACGCGACCGGTCCGACGGTCCTGGTCGACGGCGTCCAGGACGGCGACACCTACGAGGCGCCACACCCCGCCAGCGTTGCCATCGCCGACGACGACAGCGACGTGACCGACGAGACGGTCACGCTCAACGGCGAGGCGTTCTCGGACGGCCAGCTCACCGCCCGCGGCCGGAACCTGCTCTCGGCGAGCGCGACCAGCGAGGGCGGCGTCACGACCGACCTCGAACTCGACTTCGAGGTCGTCGACGAGGAGATCGGCGAGGACGACGACCTGAACGCCCGGCTCGTGCCGAGTGCGACCGAGGGCGTCGTCGGCGACCGGTTCACCTTCGACGTCCGGGACACGACCGGCAGCGGTCACTGGATCGACACCATCGAGTGGGAGTTCGGCGACGGGACGGAGGCCTCCGGCTGGTGGAACGAACATCGCTTCGACTCGCCCGGCGCCTACACGGTGTCGCTGCACGTCACCGACAACGAGGGCACGACCACGACCGACCAGGTCGTCGTCTGGATCGCTGACCTCCAGAGCGAACTGGCGGTCGCCCGGCCGAGCACCACCGAGGCGTCGGTCGGCGAGCGCGTCGAGTTCCGCGTCGAGGACACCTCCGGCCAGGGTCGCTGGATCGACACCCTGGAGTGGGATCTGGGCGACGGGTCGACCGAGTCCGGCTGGTTCGCCGCCACCGAGTACGAGTCGTCGGGCACCTACACGGTGACCCTGACGGCCACCGACAACCTCGGCTACTCGACCACGAACGAAGTGGAGATCACCGTCTCCTGACGGACCGACCCCCGTCGGTTTCGACCGACTGAACCGACCGCCGCGCTCTCGCGGAACCGCCACTCTTCTCTCTCGTACCGCCAGTACATCCGATTCACGGCCGCTACCAGTTCGTCCGGTCACGGCCGCCACCAGTTCGAACGAGTCACGGCCGCAACCAGTACGTCCGAGTGACGGCGGTGGGCTGCCCGTACACCCGAACCGTCCCAGAGATCGACAGTGACGCCTCTCGCTGGTCGGTGCTGATCCCGACGCTGCTCAGTACGACCACGGTGCCTCGAAAAAAGAGCGTGTACTGCCCCCGGTCGGGTGCCCGCCTGCGGGATCAGGAGATGTCGACGGTCACCTCGTCGGTGGACGAGGCGCCCTCGTTGTTCGTCGCGGTGAGGGTGACGGTGTAGCTGCCGGCGGACTGGTAGCGTTCGTCGGTGTACCAGCCGGTCGCCGTGGTGCCGTTGCCCAGGTCCCACTCGAGGGAGGAGATGTAGGTGCCGGAGTCGGTCGTGTCGTTGACGTGGAACTGGACCAGATCGCCGACGCTGGCGGCGGTGGTATTGGGCGATATCTCCGCGACGAGGTCGCCGGTTCCACCGCCCGTTCCGCCGGTGGTGCCGCCGGTCCCACCGGAGTCGCCGCCAGTAGTGCCGCCGGAGTCGCCGCCGGTGGTGCCGCCGGAGTCGCCGCCGGTGGTGCCGCCGCTACCGAGCGAGAGGTCGATGTAGTTCAGGTCCCACCAGCTCTCGTCCATGGCGACGCGGATGACCTGCTGGCCGGCGTCGAGGGAGACGCCGGAGGTGGAGACGGTTTCCCAGGAGTCCCAGCCACCGGTGGCGCCGAAGCTGACGTTCCCGCTGACGTTCTGGCCGTTCACTTCGAGGTGGAACGACCCACCGCCCGAATCCGACGCGACGAGCGCTTCGAGGGTGTACTCGCCGGCTTGCTGGACGTCGACGGTGTACTCGACCCACTCGCCGGACTCGATGTACCCGACGGAGTAGCCGGTCCCGCCGGAGTTCGAGGAGATGTCGACGCCCTCGCCCGTACGCATCGCACCGCCCTCGTTCTCGGACGTGTTGTCGCTGTAGGCGACCCCGGAGCCACCCTGGTCGTACTCCTCGGCCGGGATCTGGCCGGGTACCGCGTGGGGCGTTCCGTTGTAGGGCTGCTGGCTGCCGCCGCCACCGGTTCCGCCGCCGGTGTCCCCGCCCGAACCGCCGCTGCCACCACCGGTGGTGCCGCCAGTGCCACCAGTGCCGCCAGTGCCGCCGGAACTGCCGACCGTGACGCTGGAACTGCCGCTGCTCTGGTAGCCCTCGGTGGCCAGGATCTGGTAGTCGTGGCTGCCCATGTTCAGGCCGGCGCTCTGCCAGGCGTCGAAGTGGTTGCCCGTCGTGATGGTCCCGCTCGTCCGGGAGTTCTGTCGAATGCTCCAGTACTGGGTGAACGTCGCCGTCCCCTCGATAGAGGGCTTCTCGACACGTTCGGAGGTGTAGATCTCGTAGGTGGAGCCGTCGGTGGTGTGGGTCCCGTGGGACTGGTCGCCGGGCTTGTAGCTGCCGTAGTCTTCGATGATGTAGTACTCGACGAGGGGATTCGTCGTCCACCCATAGAGGCAGAGGTACGAGTTACCCTGTGGGTTGTACTGGGCGTTGTAGTCGATGTTCCGGCGTGATCCGGTGGACCAGCCCTTGCCGAGGACGAAGTTACCCGTGTTGTTCCACTCGCAGCTGTAGTTGCCGCCGGATCCCAGCGTCATGGAGACCGATCCCTCGTCGTTGGTCCAGAACGAGTAGAAGTACCCGTTGTGGGTGCCCGTCTGGTTCGAGGTGATCGTCTGTTGCTGGCCAGCGGCGGCGCCGGCGCCGATGCCGACCGCCGCGGTGGCGACGGCCGACTTCATGTAGGCGCGCCGATCCATCGAGTCGAGCACGCCGTCGCCCCCGTCGGCGCCCGTCTCCCGAGGCTCGTTGCTTTCGTTCGCGTTCTCCGGTACGTCTCGTGTCGCTCGCTCTGTGTCGTCTGTCATGCTGTCAAACACCAGCAACGATCGTGTAGGTTGGCGACTTGATAAAACCCAGAGATACTTTAATTATTATCGCTTACAGTAGTTAATTATTACGCGGTCGAGACGGAACGACGGTACGTCTCGACGCCTCTCCGGCAACAGAAACGCCGCTTCCGACCTCTCGGAGCGCTATCGTGGGCTCGTTCCCCTGGACGAGCGGTCCCCCTGTTACGGACGCCCGGGAAGGAAAGACGACGCGTCGGCGAAACGCGGTGGCGCCGCTACCACCGGCTTCCGGTGGCGCGGCGTCACGTCGTTCGACCGCTACTTACACAGTCGTCGAAAGCCGATTACGAGATCTGGACCGTGACCTCGTCGGTGGACGAGGCGCCCTCGTTGTTCGTCGCGGTGAGGGTGACGGTGTAGCTGCCGGCGGACTGGTAGCGTTCGTCGGTGTACCAGCCGGTGCCGGTCGAGCCGTTACCCAGGTCCCACTCGAGGGACGTGATCCAGTTTCCGGACCCCGAGGTGTCGTTGATGTGGAACTGGACGAGGTCGCCCGTGCTCGCCGAGGTCGTGCTTGGGTCGATCTCTGCGACCAGGTCGCCGCCGGTGCCACCGGTGCTGCCCCCGCTGGACCCACCAGTACTGCCACCGGTGCTGCCGCCGGTGGATCCGCCAGTGGAACCGCCGGTCGTTCCGCCGGACGAGCCACCGCTGGTCCCGCCGGACGACCCGCCGGTACTGCCGACGGTGACGCTGGAACTGCCGCTGCTCTGGTAGCCCTCGGTGGCCAGGATCTGGTAGTCGTGGCTGCCCATGTCGAGGCCGGCGCTCTGCCAGGCGTCGAAGTGGTTGCTCGTCGTGATGGTCCCGCTGGTCCGCGAATTCGTTCGAATGGACCAGTACTGCGGGAACGTCGCCGTCCCCTCGATGGAGGGCTGCTCGACACGTTCGGAGGTGTAGAGTTCGTACGTCGATCCGTCGGTCGTGTGGGTGCCCTGGGACTGGTCGCCGGGCTTGTAGCTGCCGTAGTCCTCGATGATGTAGTACTCGACGAGCGGGTCGGTCGTCCACCCGTAGAGACAGAGGTACGAGTTACCCTGTGGGTTGTAGTCGGCCGAGTAATCGATGGTCCTGTCCGAACCGGTACTCCAGCCTTTGCCGAGGACGAAGTTACCCGTGTTGTTCCACTCGCAACTGTAGCTGCCGCCGGACTCCAGCGTCATGGAGACCGAGCCTTCGTCGTTGGTCCAGAACGAGTAGAAGTACCCGTCGTGGGTGCCCGTCTGGTTCGAGGTGATCGTCTGTTGCTGGGCGGTGGCGGCCCCGACGCCGAGGCCGACGGCCGCGGTGGCGGCGGCCGACTTCATGTAGGCCCGCCGGCCCATCGAGTCGAGGACGCCGCCGTCGGCGTCCCCGGTCGCTTCGATGTCGCTCAGTTCGTCCGTCGATGCTCCCGTGTCGCTAGTGCCGTCGTCTGTCATGGTGTCAATTCACCGGCACGTATTCCGTTGGCTGGAACGTTGATAAAGCCTGACGACATTTTAATTATTTATCTATACATTAATTACTGTAGACAAATTATCGAAGGATTACACTCTCGCGAGCGATCCTGAACTGTCCGACCGGCGGACATTGACACTCCGAAGGAATCGCGGTTGGGACGGTGGTTCGACCGTCCGGGCTGTTCGTCAGGCTACCGGCGCCGTGGTGGTGGCCGTCGGGACCGTCGCCGGCCGTCCGCGACCACCCGACACTCGATCAGGAGATGGTCACAGTCACCTCGTCGGTGGTCGAGGTTCCCTCGTTGTCCGTCACGGTGAGCGTGACGGTGTAGCTACCGGCGGACTGGTAGCGTTCGTCGGTGTACCAGCCGGTGCCGGTCGAGCCGTTACCCAGGTCCCATTCGAGGGACGTGATCCAGTTTCCGGACCCAGACGTGTCGTTGATGTGGAACTGGACGAGGTCGCCGACGCTGGCGGCGGTGGTGCTGGGCGAGATCTCCGCGATCAGGTCGCCACCTGTATCGCCGTCGCCGCCAGTTCCACCGTCACCGCCGGTCCCGCCGTCGCCGCCGGTGCCTCCCGAACCATCGCCGTCGCCGCCGGAGCTGCCGCCGCTACTGGCGCCGTCGAGGGAGAGGGAGACGTTGTTGAGGTCCCACCAGCTCTCGTCCATCGAGACGCGGACGACCTGCTGGCCGGCGTCGAGGGAGACGCCGGCGGTGGAGACGGTCTCCCAGGAGTCCCAGCCGCCCGTGGCGCCGAAGCTGACGGTGCCCGAGACGTCCTGGCCGTTCACTTCGAGGTGGAAGGATCCGCCGCCGGAGTCGGAGGCGACGAGCGCTTCGAGGGTGTACTCGCCGGATTGCTGGACGTCGACGGTGTACTCGACCCACTCGCCGGACTCGATGTACCCGATGGAGTAGCCAGAGCCGGCGGAGTTCGAGGAGATGTCGACGGCCTCGTCGGTGCGCATCGCACCGCCCTCGTTCTCGGTGGTGTTGTCGCTGTAGGCCACGCCCGAGCCACCCTCGTCGTACTCTTCGGCCTGGATGGTGCCGGGAACGGCGTGGGGCGAGCCGTTGTAGGGCTGCTGCTCGCCGCTGCCGTCGTCACCGTCGCTGCCATCGTCACCGTCGTCACCGTCGTCACCGTCGCCGGTACCGCTCCCGTCGACCGTGACGGTGACGGACGTCCCGCCGGTGCTGGTGACCGAGACCGTCTGCGTCGTCGAGTCGCTGTCCGTCGAGACGGTGATCTCGTGCTCGCCGAGGAAGGCGTTCGTCGAGTAGGTCCCGCTCGAATCGGTGGTGCCGCTCTCGTCGTTCCACCACTCGCCGTAGACGAGGTTCCGCCAGACGTCGAGACTTGGCTTTTCGGACCAGTCCTCGTAGAAGAACGGCGCGTCGTCCTCCCAGTGGCGGCCGTCCCAGAAGCCCCACACCAGGAAGGACCCGACGCCGGGATGACTGAACGTCAGCCGGAGGAAGCGCTCGAACCAGTCGGCCTTGGCCGACTCGTCCCAGTTGCTGCCCGACTGGTCGTACTCGGTGATCTTGAGGGTGTCCGTGAGCTGCCCGTACTCGTTGAGGATGCTGATGATCTGGCTGTCGCTCAGCGTCTCGTTCTGGGCGAAGTGACACTGCAGCCCCGTCGTCTCCAGGTCGATACCGTTGTCGAGCAGGTGCTGGATGTGGGTCTGGTAGCCCTGCTGGTCGCTGCTGTAGTCGCCGGCGATGGCGTTGTAGTCGTTGACCGCCAGCGTCGTGCCGCTGGGACGGACCTCCTCGGCCCGCTGGTACCAGTCGGCGACGATCTGCGCGGTCTCGGGGTTCGACGTGAACGGGTCGATGATCGTCGTCGAGTGCTGGACCTCGTTGAGGACCTCCCACTCGTGGATGTCGCTCCCATAGTGGTTCATGATCTCGTCGATGTGTTGCATCGCCAGTTCGCGGACCGTCTCCGTGTCGCCGTTGTCGATGGCGGTCTGGACGTCGCTCGGAACCGCGTAGTCGACGCCGTAGACGCAGACGTGCCCGCGCATGTCCATGCCCTGGTCGAGGATCCAGTTGGTCGCGTCGTCGGCGAGCTGGGTGTTCTGCTCCCAGAGGGCCCACTTGTGCTGGTTCTCCATCACGGCCGTGTTGAACAGCTCCGGGATGTACTCCCGGTAGTTGTCGCCGGCGCTGTTCTGGTTGATCAGCGTGTCGGCGTGGACCGCCGTTCCCCACCGGAAGTCGTGGGACTGCTGGGTGACGCTCACTTCCGCCCCCGAGACCGTGGACCCGTCGGAATTCTCGACGACCACTTCGAGGTCGCCGGTGCGATGCTCCTGGATGCGCTCCTCGGGCGTCTTGGACGTGTCCGCCGTCGCGCCCGCCGCCGGGGACGACGCTGCGGCGCCCAGTCCCGTGGCGGCCGCGGCGGCGCCCACCGCCTTCATGTAGTCGCGCCGGTCCATCGCTGCGAAGTCGTTTCGTCTGGGTTTCGTTTCGTCTTCGGGTACGACCTCGACGTCCCGTGGCTCGTCTTCGTTCCCGTTCGATTCGTCTCTCACTGATCGCCTGTCGTCGTCTTCCATGCTGTCAGTTCACCAGCACCACTGATGGCTGGGCGGCTAATAAAACCGGATCATCAGACGATGAATTATCGACACACTAACTGAGATAAACTGCCGGGCGGGCGTGCTCTCCGTGCCCAGAGCGGCGCGCACTGCGGACCGATACCGGGGCAATTCCGTCGAGCGAATCGGTCCCTCGGTGCGGCGGGCGACCGTCGAAAAATCGGGTGCGGTCGGAAGGAATCTGCGCGGGCTACACCGAGTCGAGCGTGAAGAGCTGGTTGTTGCCCCCGTACCAGTCGTACTGCTGGACGTTCGCGCCGTCGGACGTCGAGGAACTTTCGACGTCGAGGGACTTGTCGCTGTGGACGGGCTGGATGTGGTACTGGCCGCTCCCCTGGTCGTGGATGTGGAAGCGCTGGTTGTCGCTCCCGTAGTCCGTGTACTGCTGGACGTTCGCGCCATTCCCGGTTGACGCGTTGGCGACGTCGAGCACTTTGCCGCTGTTGACGTTCTGGATGCGGTAGCCGTTGCCCGTGTCCTCGACGTTCCACTGCTGGTTGGAGCCGCCCCAGTAGGAGTACTGCTGGACGTTGGCGCCGTCGGAGGTCGATTGGCCGGAGACGTCGAGGACTTTCCCGCTGTTGACGTTGGTGATGCGGTAGGTGCCACTCGCGACCGACCCCGTCGAGCCGCTGCCACCACCGGTGGTACCGCCGCTACCACCGCCCGTGCCACCACCGGTCGTGCCGCCAGTGCCACCCGTGCCACCGGAGCTACCGACGGTGACGCTGGCGCTGCCGCTGCTCTGGTAGCCTTCGGTGGCCATGATCTGGTAGTCGTGGCTGCCCATGTTCAGGCCGTGGTTCTGCCAGGCGTCGAAGTGGTTGCCCGTGGTGACGGTCCCGCTGGTCCGTGAGTTCTGGCGGATGGACCAGTACTGGGTGAACGTGGCGTTCCCTTCGATGGAGGGCTTGTTGACTCGCTCGGAGGTGTAGATCTCGTAGGTGGAGCCGTCGGTGGTGTGGGTCCCCTGATAGGAGTCCCCGGGCTTGTAGCTGCCGTAGTCCTCGATGATGTAGTACTCGACGAGGGGATTCGTCGTCCACCCGTACACGCAGAGGTAGGAGTTACCCGAGGGGTTGTACTGGGCGTTGTAGTCGATGTTCCGGCGTGAGCCGGTGCTCCATCCTTTCCCGCAGACGAAGTTCCCGGTGTCGCTCCAGTTGACGCTGTAACTCCCGCCGGACTCCAGGTTCATCGTTACCGTTCCTTCGGAGTCCGTCCAGAAGGAGTAGTAGTAGCCGCCGTGGTTCCCCGTCTGGTTCGAGGTGATGGCGGCGGCGGGGTTCGTCGCGGCGCCGACACCGATTGCCGTCGCCGCTGCGGTGCCCACTGCTTTCACGTAGTCTCGCCGCCCCATCCCACCGAGGCCGTTCCCGTCGTTCTCGGCAGCTACGTCTTCGACGTCCCCGCGGCCGTCGTCACTGCAGTTCGATCCGTCCCGCTTCGATTGCGTGTCGTCGTCTGTCATGGTGTCTGTTCACACCGTCGTTCCAATAGATGCCATTGTTAATAAAACCTATAGATTCTTTAATGAATTATATTTAGACTTCGGAATAATCAAGCACCGATCTACGCTGTGGCGACGTGGCCACCGACGCCAGCGCCCGTCACGGCCGCACGTCGTGGGCGGAGGTCGAACGTCGCGCCAGCGTTGACCGCGAAAAAATCGGGTGCGGTCAGAAGGGATCTGCGCCGACTACGGCGACTGGAACGTCCAGAGCTGGTTACCGTTGCCGTTCCAGTCGTACTGCTGGACGTTCGCGCCGTCGGACGTCGAGCCACTCTCGACTTCGACGGCCATGTCGCTGTGGACGGGCTGGATGTGGTACTGGCCGCTCCCCTGGTCGTGGATGTGGAAGCGCTGGTTGTCGCCGCCGCCGTCCGAGTACTGCTGGACGTTGGCGCCGTTGGACGTGGACGAGTTGGCGACGTCGAGCACTTTGCCGCTGTTGACGTTCTGGATGCGGTAGCCGTTG
>JAOPKE010000011.1 GCA_025517465.1 Halobacteria archaeon HArc-gm2 | reverse complement strand
CGATACTAGTTCGAGAAGTGTTGAGCCGCGCTGTTTCGGGCGTCTAAACAAGGCCGGAATTTGATAATGAGATAGAGGCTGGCTATGAAATGATATCTTCAATGTTGTCTTCTGCCCAAGGTGCACAATTCCGGAAAATGTCGGAGAAAATTGAGGATTTGACAATACAAGCCTACACAATTCACTACTTCAAGCAACAAATATTAGAAATAATTGACAAGACAGAAATTCGGAATGATGATGGAGGGAGAGAGGTTGATGTGAGACAAATGAAACTGAATTTGAGACAAGAAATGATTGTCTTCTATACATCTTCGTCCGCGGTAATTGAGGACCTGTGTATTCGATTGATCATGGAAGAATTAGTGCCCAGTGAGAGAGAAAGCAAATCTGTTCGTGAAAATATGGAATATAGAAGACAGATAGAGCGCGAAAGTTTATTGTATAACTTTGGAGTTATTGGAGAGGGGACAAATGGAGAAATTCGGGAAGTGATGAGGCTGAGAAATAGTTTACTCCATAATCCCGGAAAAAGAACGTATCTCGAAAAAGTCGAGGATATAACAGCAGAAGTTAATCGTACGACCAGGGTTTTAGATAGACTACACTCGATGATTTTTGAAGACGATTTTTCTTCAAGGCTCGGAATGTGGGAAGATGACTTAGATTTTCTCCGATAAATAACAGTAACAAGTGTCCGAGAAGTCGCCTTAGCCTCACCCATTACTGGCAGGCTACCACCATGTCACATGCCGCCCCCATGTCGAATTGTCCCCGCCGTTGAGACTAAGCGATCATCAAGCCTGCAGACAGACGATAGGTGCCAGCTCGGGGGGACACGATTCCTATGCGTCGTGAACATCGCGGATTTTTCGCTGTTAGTAGATAACAAGTTCAATAAAGTGTGATACCGATGCGGGTCATTCTGCGGGCCAGTTCGCGACTAGCGACGTGGGAGACACATGCCTTCCATCTTACACGGCGATCTGAACATCATCTGGTACTAGTAGGAAGCCCAGCGGTCAGTTCGCACAGCTACCGAACGGCTATTTCATGCGATATTGTGCCTGAAGACGGTGGTTTGAACAGAGTTTCTCAGCCCGCGTCGTCCTTGTCGTCTCCCGACGGCGGTCGCTGTGACAGGCTGTCGAACCGGCTCTGGGCCTGGTCCGACCGCTCGTCGGTCTCCGCTTCCGTGTACGTCACCTCGACCAGTTCGTCGTCTTCGAGTTCGACCGCCAGCACCGCGTCGACGTGGCGACCGTCCGCCGGCAACGCCGCCTCGTCGACGACGACTTCACCGACCGTGTCCCCGTCTGCTTCCAGCAACAGCACTGCCAGGTCCTCCTCGAATCGGTCCACGACCGCCGTGTAGGTTCCGTCAGATGGCATCAGTATTCCTCCTCCAGGACGGTCTCGCCGTCTCCGTCCCGGACGACGACCGTGTCGCCGCCGTTGTTCCAGACCGGCGCGTCGGCGCCCCAGTACAGGTCGGTGTCGCTGTCGGTGCCACTCCCCGTGCGGAGCGTCACCTGTGCGCCCGGGTCGAGTGTGACGCCCTCGGGGAACGTATACGTGTGGTCCGCCTCGTCGCTGACCGTCCAGCCGGACAGGTCGAGCGCGGCGTCGCCCGTGTTCTCGAAGACGACGTACTCGTCGTCGAGGTTGTCGTACTCGTCACCGGCCGCGTCCGCGTGGACGGTGGCCACCGAGAGCGCTCCCGCGCCGCTATCGTCTGACACCGACGAATCGGTCGGCGTTGCAGCCTCAGTCGCCGACTCAGTCGTCGGCGCCGTGCCACCGTCCGCGGCGACGGGCGACGTCGTCCCGCCGCTCACGTCGAGGACGGTCCGCACCTGCAGGTCGTCGGTCGCCCCCGGTTCGACGGCGTCTCCCTCCCTGAGTTCGAGCGGGTCGGTCGGCGCGTCCCGCTGAGTCGCCACCGTGACTGCCGACCCGTTGCTCGTCATCCGAACGTTGCCGTGCGTCGCCGTCCAGTACGTCTCCACACCGCGCTCGGCGAAGCGCTGGAGGACCTCCTCGTGGGGGTGGCCGTACTGGGAGTCGTAACCGCTCGAAATCAACGCGATCTGGGGCTGGCTCGTCTCGAGGAAAGCGTCGCTCGAACTGGACCGACTCCCGTGGTGGCCGGCCTGCAACACCGTCGCGTTCAGCGACGCCCCGTACTCCTCGACGAGGTACTCCTCGCCGGCGTCCTCGGTATCGCCCGGCAGGAGGAAAGTCGACGCGCCGAAGCCGAGGTGGACGACGACGCTGTTCTCGTTCCGGTCACCGTCGGCGACGTACCCCTCCGGCGGCATGAGGACCGTCGTCTCGACGCCCTCGAACGGGATCGTGTCGCCCGCTCGCGTCTCGTACAGCGTCACGTCGTGTTCCTCGATGGCGTCGAGGTAGTTCCCGTAGGTCTGCGAACTCGACGCGATGCCGGGGTCGTAGACCGCGCCGACGCCCTCGCCTTCGGTCTCGAAGTGCTCGATGACCGCGGCGTGGCCGCCGATGTGGTCAGCGTCGGCGTGGGTCGTCACGAGGTAGTCGATCCGCTCGATACCGCGCTCGTCCAGGTACGAGAGCACCTGTTCTCCGTCGTCCGACCAGTCGCCGGAGTCGATCAACATCGTCTCGTTCGACGGCCCGACGACCAGCGTGCTCGCTCCCTGCCCGACGTTGATGTAGTGCACTTCGAGCGTGCCGTTCGCGGCCGCGCTGGTGGCGACTGACGGTGTGGGAGATTCGGCCGTCTCGGCGGCGGCCCGGTCCGGCCCGGTGACGGCGTCGAAACCGGCACCGCCACAGCCGGCGAGGGCGACGAGAATTACGACTGTAAGAACCCGTATCACGGGCAGACGCGTCATTAATCCACAGACACAGCGAGGACGAATACGTGTGGCGACGGGTATTGTAATTTTTCGTCGTAAAATTTAGAGTTGAATATCAGGACGATTGTAATCATCCCGGCGGGTTCGAATGCAACGTCCTGGGGCTCGGTTTTCGATATCGGTGTACCGAGTCTCGGGGTTCGTTCACTCCCTGACGGACGGATCCGGTAGCAGATTTCGACAGCCCGACGCCTACTGTCCGAACCACGCGACGATATCCCGGCGCCGGGCGAGAAGCGTTCCGAGGTGATCGGTTTCGGACGGACACAGCGTGCCGTCTTCGTCCTGCACGAGCGATCGTACCGGTGAGAGCGGCGTGTTATCGTCCAGGGTGCCGTGCCACGCTCGAACGGGGACGGAGAGGTCACCCGTATCCAGCGAATCAGTGCCGAACGCCCGCAGCTCGCGACGAACGGCGCTCCCACCCTGTCGAAGCGCCTCCTGGAAGTCGGCCCCGACGGCCCGCGCGACCGGGCCGGAGACCGACCGGTCAGTGTACTGTCGGACGACGAGGTCCGGACCGAACGCACGCGCGACCAACCCACTGAACCGGAAGAAGAGTTCCAGTGCGAGTGGGACGCGCGCGAGCGTAGTCAGCCCGTCTCTCGCAGGTGGCACGACGGTACTGAGCAGTCCGAGCCGGGTGGCCCGGTCACTCGTCGCTGCCGCGACCGCGAAAGGGCCACCACCGGAGAATCCGAGCATGCCGGCGCGCGCTATGGATTCAGCTCGCAGCAGTTCGTCCAGGTCGGCCTGCCAGTCCGTCCAGGTCCATCCGGAGGGCGGAGCGCCGGAACGGCCGTATCCCGGCCGGTCGGGAACGACGAGCGTGACACCCGCCTTCGTCGCGACGTCTGAGAGCAACGGTGCGAACAGTCGGGAGCCAGGGGTGCCGTGATGGACGACGACCGGGAATCCAGACGGGTCACCGGCGATGGCGTAGGCGAGTGTCCGCCCATCCGAAAGTGAACACGTACGCGTGATACTGGCGTGGCCCGCACGGGTCATGGGTGAGTGAATCGTGAGTCCGGTCCGCTCGATCTAGTCATTCTCGAGCACGAGCTGTGCCGAGGAGGTCGATTCTACCTCGGACCGCTGGATGGGGGTGCGCTCGGCGCGGGTGAGACACACTTCGACGCGCTCACCGGTGAGCGCGTAGACGTCCATCTCGGCCCCCTTCGAGGAATACCAGGTGCCGACGGCTGTGACGAGGCCCGCGTCGAGGAGATTGTCGAGGTGGTACGAAACGGTCTGGACCGAGATGTCGCTTTGCTTCGCGATCTCCGACGCGGGCGCCGGGCCGCGTTCGAGCAACCGCATGATGGACCGGGCAGTGGTCGAGCCGAGCGCATCGAGGACGGTTTCGGAGCGCTCGCTACGGAAGTCGACCACCAGTCGTTGGCGAGGCGCGTGGTCGATGGAGGGCCGGTGGGGGAGCAGGCGAGACATGATTTGTTCCGTCGAAATGGGGGTCACGGGGAACGCGTTGAACCAAACTATTCACTTTGTTCGGTTCATTCCGAACAAACATACCAAACTGTTTAATACTTCCGGTCGGTCCTTCGAAGCGTGACGGTTCTACGAGCGACCCCTGGCCCAGAACGGGACCATCACCCATGAACGGGGATGACCCAGAAGCCGTCCGAGAGGACGTCATCGAGTCGATGGAGCGGTCTGCCGAGGTCTACGGGTTGAGCCGAAGCGCCGGCCGCGTCTACGGCGTCCTGTATTTCTCGACGGGCCCACTCTCGATCCCGGAACTCGTCGAGGAGACGGGCTACGCGAAGTCGACGATCAGTAACGTCACACGCAAGCTCACCCGTATCGGGCTGGTCCAACGGCGGTCATCCAGCGGCGGCGGTCGGCGGGTGCGATTCGCACCGGAGACGGACCTCTGGTTCGTGGTCCAGGACGTCTTCCAGCAGTATCTCGCCCGGGAGATGACGAGCGCACAGCGGTCGCTCGACCGGGCACTCGACCGCCTCGAAAGCGAGGATAATCAGGAAGGGACCGCTGACCGTGACCGGATCGAAGACCTCCAGGAGACGTACGGTGACCTCCAGCGACTACTCGAGCTAGCGACGGAGCATTCGACGACCGAACTCATCGAGGCCATCGAGCAGTACGACGGGTGAGTGGCTCGGCTGGTCGTGGGGGAGTCCGTGGACGGAGACGCGTCTGTCCGGCGTGGTGGCCCGGACAACTCACCAGGAAATCGTGTACGTACAGGTGTCGCTTCCGTCTCGCCGACACGCGTCGCCACGCTCTTCGACGAACACGAACGCTTCGACGGGCGCGTGACGGCGGGCGACTGCCCGGATCAACCCGCGATCGAACGGACAGGGATAGGGCGTGGTACAGACGACGCGACCGGTTCGGTCGTCGAGTTGCTCGAATCGGTAGCTGCCGATATCACCACCGCGATGATTTCGCTGGTAGGCGTCGTCGATGGACTGAAGCGCGTCCGCCATGCTCCCAATGTCCGTCGGCCAGTCGGCGACGGCCGGTATCTGTTCACCGAGGCGGTCGAGGAGGTGCGGTTCGAGGTCCTCTGCGATGTCTTCGAACGTGTTCAGCCAGGCCTGCTGGGGGTACCACTCGTCAGGGGCGGGATCGTCGATGCCGTGACTGAGGAGGGCTTCACGGGCGCGATCCCGATACTCCTCGGAGAAACGAGCGAGAGCGTCGTCCACGACGTGAAGAATCGTGCGTCCGTGAACCTCGACGCCCTGGTCGAACGCCTCGTACTGGACCATTAGTGGTACAAACTAACGCGCCAACATATATGTGGTGAACTAGAGCCGAACGCGAGGCGTCACCGCTCGTTCACCTGGGATGTATTCCTCCGTCCCGGTGTCCCACTCGATGCGGCGGGTTTTGGCTAATCTCCCGCCTGCTTCTGCAGCATGGATCGTCGGTGGCCTGATAGAAACATCGGACCGAGTAACGCGGCCAGCTCGACCGGGTCGTCAGGTGGCTTAAAGACGGTTCGAAGTCATCGGCGGTCATATTTCTCACCGGAAGATGTATCGGGTATGTTCACAGATTGGTCCGCCGCTCGAACGGCGGTGAGCGAGGCTGGCGTGGTGACGATGGTGGTACTCAGGCGACTACTCGGTGCGACGCGCTCGGCGACTCGGACGGTGTGGCGTCTCCTCACGTGGCTCGTTCACGGGCTTCGGTCGCTAGCCACTGTCGCCTTCAGCAAAGTAGCTGCTGTCCGCTCGGTGGCTGCCGAACGAGACGTGGTGGGCGCAGTGCGTGTCGGTCTTCTGGGAAAGCGTCCCGACGTCTCGGTGGTCCTCACGCTCCTGTCGCCAGGACTGGCGCTCCTCGCGGCCTGGTGGGTCGAATCGACGGTCGGCTACGAGACGTTGCCGGCGTGGGTTCGCGGAACGTGGTTCGGAACTGACCCCTCCCCGATGATTTTCCTCGCAGTCGGCGGCCTGCTCGCCCTCGGTGTGATCAGCGCGGGTGTCAATTCGGGTCTCCTCCCGACAGGTCTCTTGGTGAGTGCACCGATCTTTGGTGCGAGTGTCACGCGATACGGGACCACCGTCACCTACACGTGGGGAAGCCAGGTCGTCTCACTCCCCAACGCGGTGGGGATGGCGATCATTTTCGCGCTGGGATTCGGCGTTCCGATCACCATCTCCGGCTTCGTACTGGGGCGAGCCCTCAGACGCGTGGTACGCGTACTCGGCGGCGGTGCTGGCCCGTCCGCACCGGACGACACCGCCTGATCAGGGCTACCAGACCTCCTCGTGAACGATCAGGACTGTCTCCCTGACTACAGATGAGTCGCCCACCCTGTTCCAGCCGTCGACCGTCCTGGGTAATTCGTGCGGTTTAGCGCTGGCCTGGAGGCGGCTTCACCCACCGTGATGACTTCGACGAGAATCAGAGCGTCCAGCACGCTTATTCAGGTCCTGGGGGTCGTATGACCTATGTCATCGGACGTTCCGTTCGTCGATCCGGGAACTGCGACGCTCGATTTCGACCAGATTATGGTCGAATCGATCCTGCTCGCGAAACTCATCGGGCTGTTCGTCGCGATCGCACTCGTCCCGCTCACAGTGGTGTTCTTCTTCGGCGGCCGGTCCGGGCTCGGCCTCTTGTTCACGCTCCTGGCGCAATTTATCCTCGCAACCGGGTCGGGCGTAGTCCTCGTCTACGTGGTCGCACGTGGCATTTCACTTGCAGGCGACGGAGATTGACATCCGCCCCGAAAAGTGACCGCCGAGTCAGCCAGACCCCGACTCCGATCAGTAGCCGGCATTGTCCTCTCTATCGCACTCGAACGGCGAGAGCGGCCGTCCTCCTGAACGGACTGAAGGATGGCTCGGGAGAGTGGAGCTATTCCGGCGAATTTGAACCGACTGAACTTCGCTCACTCCGTTCGCTCGTTCCGTGCTTCGAACCCGCCATTGCCCACACAGACGGCGCTGGCGACTCGCTTCGCTCGTCGCATGGCGCCGTCAGAAGTGGGTCCGGGCGGATTTGAACCGAAACCAGACGTGCTCGCTTCGCTGCGCGCGACTGGCAGGGTTCAAATCCTTTTGGACCCATTCGCTCGTCGCGTTCGCTCCTCGCAGAATGGGTCCGGGCGGATTTGAACCGCCGACCTCTTCCTTGTAAGGGAAGCGTCATAACCACTAGACCACAGACCCGACACCTCGAAACAATCCACCTGAAGGAATAACGCTTTCTCTCTGCGACGGAACGCTTACCTGACCCCTGCCCGACAGCTATCCCATGCCGCGCCGTTCGACACTGGCGGTCGCAGCCCTCCTCGGCGTGCTGGTGGTGGCACTGCTGGCGGTCCAGACGGGTGCGTGGGTGGACGTCGTCGGGACTGGCGAGTACGAGCGGACGAACGTCACGGCCGTCGAGGCCAACGGCACCGAACTCGCGACGGTGGACGTTCGCATCGCCGACTCGTACGCGAAGCGGTACGTCGGGTTGAGTAACACCGAATCCCTCGGGCCCGACGAGGGGATGCTGTTCGTCCACGACGGCGAGGACGAACGGGCCTTCGTGATGCGGGAGATGGCCTTCCCGCTCGACATCGTCTTCGTCGGCGCGAACGGGACGGTCACGAAGGTACACCACGCGCCCCTCCCGGCCAACGGCACGGGCGAGGGTGACCTCCAGCGCTATCGCGGGACCGGACAGTACGTCCTCGAAGTGAACCGCGGCTGGACCAACCAGACCGGCCTCGACGAGGGCGACCGGCTCCGGATCCCGGGCGAGACGAGCGGGACTGTCGAGGTGAACGAGACAGGTACGATAAGCGAACCGCGAGACCCAATGGCGACCTGCACGGCCAACGGGACGGCGGCCGCCGCGATGGCACCGGACGAGCGCCCCGTCGTGTCAGCACTCGGCGCGAACGGGACCCGGCTCGGGTCGGTGCGAGCCGCGGTCGCGGCCAATGGAAGCGAGCGCTTCACCGGGCTGAGCGAGACGGAGTCCCTCGGCGACGACGAGGGGATGCTGTTCGTCTACGACGACGTCGGGACGCGCACCTTTGTGATGCGGGACATGGACTTCCCGCTCGACATCGTCTTCGCCGACGCGAACGGCGCCGTCACGGCCATCCACCACGCGCCGGTGCCCCCCGAGGGGACGAACGAGAGCGAACTGACGGGGTACGAGGGGACCGGGCAGTACGTCCTCGAAGTGAACCGCGGCTGGACGAACGAGACCAGTCTCGACGTCGGCGACCGCATCTGCTTCCCCGTGAATCAGTGACGCGGTGTCGAGAGTATTTTGAACGACCAGCCCTTGCCTCTCGGTAATGGATATCGACGCGACAGACGACGACGTGTTCGACGACGTCCGCGAGCGCGTCGATCATCCGATGCGTCGCCTCTTCGAGGAGTACGGTAGCGACAACTGGGTGGCCTTCGCCGTCGGCTTCCTGGGCAGCGTCGCCGCACGCCTCCTCGACCTGCTCCCGCCGGTGTTGCTCGGCATCGCCATCGACGCGACGTTCGAGGACGCGCGACCGTTCTCGCTCGGCCCCATTCCCCTCTACGAGTACGCACCGGAGCCGGAGAGCCAGGTGATCCTCGCGACGGCCATCATCGCCGGCGCGTTCCTCCTGGGGGCGGGGTTCCACTGGATCCGCAACTGGGGGTGGAACAGCTTCGCCCAGCACATCCAGCACGCCGTCCGGACCGACACCTACGACCAGATGCAACGGCTCAACATGGACTTCTACGCCGACAAGCAGACCGGTGAGATGATGTCGGTACTCTCGAACGACGTCAACCGGCTGGAGCGGTTCCTCAACGACGGGATGAACTCGGCGTTCCGCCTGGCGGTGATGGTGCTGGGCATCTCCGCCATCCTCTTCTGGTACAACTGGCAACTCGCGCTGGTCACACTGGTCGTCGTCCCCGCCATCGCCTTCTTCACCTACCGGTTCATCAAGACCATCCAGCCCAAGTACGCCGAGGTCCGCTCCTCCGTGGGTCAGCTCAACTCTCGACTCGAAAACAACCTCGGCGGCGTCCAGGTGATCAAGACGTACAACACCGAGGGCTACGAGTCCGACCGGGTCGAGGACGTCTCGCAGGACTACTTCGACGCGAACTGGGGCGCCATCGAGACCAGGATCCGCTTTTTCCCGGGGCTGCGCGTCCTCGCTGGATTCGGGTTCGTGGTCACGTTCCTCGTCGGCGGGCTCTGGGCACTGCCCAACGGCGGCGGCGCACCCCTGTTCTTCACGGGCACGCTCTCGACCGGTGAGTTCGTCGTCTTCATCCTCCTCTCCCAGCGGTTCATCTGGCCGATGGCGCAGTTCGGGCAGATAATCAACATGTACCAGCGGGCCTACGCCTCCGCCGAGCGCGTCTTCGGCCTGATGGACGTCCCCGGCGAGATCGAGGAACGACCCGACGCCCCCGACCTCGTCGTCGAGGACGGCGAAGTGGCCTTCGAGGACGTGAGCTTCGGGTACGGGGCGGGCGAGACCGCGGACGACGAGACCATCCTCGACGACGTCAGCTTCACCGTCGACGGGGGGAACACCCTCGCGCTCGTCGGGCCGACCGGCGCGGGCAAGTCCACCGTCATGAAGCTCCTGATGCGGATGTACGACGTCGACGAGGGCGCGGTCCGCATCGACGACCAGGACCTCCGGGACGTCACCCTCCCGAGCCTGCGTCAGGCCGTCGGCTACGTCAGCCAGGAGACGTTCCTCTTCTACGGGACGGTCAAGGAGAACATCACCTACGGCACCTTCGGCGCCACCGACGAGGAGATCGTCGAGGCCGCGAAGGCCGCCGAGGCACACGCGTTCATCCGGAACCTCCCCGACGGCTACGACACGAAGGTCGGCGAACGCGGCGTCAAGCTCTCAGGCGGCCAGCGCCAGCGCATCGCCATCGCCCGCGCGGTCCTCAAGGACCCCGAGATCCTGGTACTGGACGAGGCGACGAGCGACGTCGACACGGAGACCGAGATGCTCATCCAGCGCTCGCTCGACAAACTCACCGCCGACCGGACGACCTTCGCCATCGCCCACCGGCTCTCGACGATCAAGGACGCCGACCAGATCGTCGTCCTCGAGGACGGCCAGGTCGTCGAGAGCGGGAGCCACACTGAACTGCTGGAGGAGGGCGGCCTCTACGCCAACCTCTGGGCCGTCCAGGCCGGCGAGATCGACGAACTGCCCGAGGAGTTCGTCCAGCGGGCCACCGAGCGACGGGCCCAGACCGACGCCGCCGACGACGACGACTGATCGGACGCTGATCTCGGCCTGGTCAGGGCGTCTCGACGCCGCGGATTTCGAATCGAGCCCCGCCGTCCTCGCTGTCCGTCACCGTGATTTCCCAGTCGTGGGCGTCGACGATTTCGGCGACGATGGCCAGACCGAACCCCGTCCCGTCGTCGTCGGTCGTGTAGCCGAACTCGAATATTCCTTCGCGGTCGGCTTCCGGGATCCCCTTCCCGTCGTCGGCCACGAAGAAGCCGGCGCCATCGTCGAGTCCGCCGACCCGAATCGTCGCGCTGGCGCCGTGTTCGATCGCGTTGCGAAAGAGGTTCTCGTACAGCTGCTGGAGGCGGTCCGGGTCGGCCAGGAAGTCGCGGTCGCTCTCGACGACGAGGGTCGTCCCCTCGGACTGGACCATCTGCCAGGCCCGGGTGGCGACCGCTTCGATAGCGACGGGCGAGGGGTCGTCGACGTGCTGGCCCTGCCGGGCGAGCGAGAGCAGGTCGTCTATCAGCCCCTCCATCCGTGCGAGCGCGTCGTCGACGGCCACGAGGTGCTCGTCGTCCTCGCCGTCTTCGCGCAGGATCTGGACCCGCCCGCTCGCGACCGACAGCGGGTTCCGGAGGTCGTGGGAGACGACGCTCGCGAACTGTTCGAGGCGCTCGTTCTGGCGTTCGAGTTCTCGGCGGTAGCGTTCGCGGTGGGTGACGTCGGCGAACACCAAGAGCCGCCCGATCGCGGCTCTGTCGGCCGAGAACGGGTTCGTCGACACGTGATAGTACCGCGTACCACCGGGGCGGTCGAACGAGAGGATCGGTTCGTCGTCGTCGAGGACGTGGGCGATCGCCGGCAGGCGGTCCGCGAGCGGCTCGCCGATCCCGTTTTCGAGGGCTGGAAACAGGTCCAGTGCCCGGCCGTTGTAGTCCCGGATACGGTCGTCGTCGTCGAGGACGACGACCGGGTCGTCCCGTCCAGCGGCGAGCTGGATCGACTGGAACCGGTCGAGGTAGAGGAAGGAGACGCCCAGTGCGAACGCCGCGACGCCGATCGGTTCGTACGGGATGGCGACGAGCCTCGTGCTCACCATCGAGGCGATGTCGAACAGCACGGGCAGGCCGGTGAGCGTGACGAGCACGGCCAGCGGCGTCGCGTCCGAGTCGACCTGCACGAACAGCTCGAACAGCATGAAGTAGCCGATGGCCGCGAGCGTGTACGCGAGCCCCATCGTGACCCAGTGAAGCACCGTACTCTGGATCGCCAGGTGGGGGAACGGGTCGGTGACGTACGCGGCCGTGAAGTACAGCTGGTGGACCGGGTTGGTCATCTTCACCGCGACGACCGAGACGAAGACCACGAGAGCGATGGCGTGTATCGTCCGGTTCCGGTGGAGCGAGCGACCCGTATAGGCTGAGCAGAAGTAGAGCCACGGCCCGACGGTTGAGAACCCGACGATCAGCCCCGCGAGATAGAAGGAGAGTTTGAGTTCGAAGTTGCTGGCGGCGAGGAAGCCCACCTGTGCCAGGGCCCACGCGCCGCTGGTGACGAGGAGGCCGACGAGTCCGAGGCGCGTGTCCCGGTCGGTGATCTGGCGCACCCTGACGAGACTGCCGAAACAGGCCAGGGCGGCCCCACCGAAGGCCAGCACGTAGGCGGAGTAGAGGAGACCGTCCGTAGAGAGCTGGAGCGGGGTCACGTCGCGACGGCCTCCGGTCTCGGGTCCGGAACGGGTGCGTTCGAGCGGCCGTCGGTGTGCGTCGAGCGGGTCCCAGCCCAGTGGCCTGGCATTACATGGTACCTCAACCGCGACGAGATGATAAACCCCGTGCCCGTTCGGGTTCGAGTGGTTGGTCCGCGCGCGGACCTGACGACCCGGTGCCGGGATTTACCTTCCCTCGCGGAGAGCGTGAGGCATGCGACTGTACACCACGCAGGGGTCGATGGAACGCGAGGACCTGGGACTCGTCCTCCCCCACGAGCACGTCTTCGTCGACCTCGGGCCCATGGAAGCGGCCAACTGGCGTGACGCCGACCCGGCCGACGTCGTGGACGTGATGGGCCCGGAGGTCGAACGCGCACGCGACGCCGGCGTCACCGCCCTCGTCGAAGCGACGCCGGAGGGGGTCGGTCGGCGCGTCGATATCGACCTGGCCGTCTCGGAGGCCACCGAATTTCCAATCGTCGTCCCGACGGGCATCTACCAGGAGCCGTCGATTCCGCAGTGGGCCCGCGAGGCGAGCGAGGACGAACTCGCCGCGTGGATGGTCGAAGAGCTGACCGACGGCGTCGACGACACCGGCGTGCGGGCCGCCTGGATCAAGGTCAGCACGGACGACGACGACCCGACGGGGCTCTCCGACGACGAGGCGAAGATCCTACGGGCCGCCGCCCGCGCAGGGGCCGAAACCGGTGCCGTCGTCGGGAGCCACACGCTCCACGGCGACGTCGTCCACCAGCAACTCGACGTCCTCGAAGAAGCCGGCCACGACGCGGAGCGGTTCATCTGGATCCACGCGCAGGCCGACGACGAGCGGTACCACCGCGAGGTCGCCGAACGCGGTGCGTTCGTGGAGTACGACTGGATCGGCGGCGACGACCAGGACGACGCCGAGTACGTCGCCCGGATCGAGACGATGATCGACGCGGGGTACACCGACAACCTCCTGTTGAGCCAGGACCGTGGCTGGTACGACCCCTCCGAACCGGGCGGTGGCGAGCAGAAACCCTACACCTACCTCGTCGACGAGTTCCTCCCGAAACTTCGCGACGCCGAGATCGACGAGGAGACGATACGGCGGATAACGCACGACAACCCATTCGACGCGTACGCGCGGTGAGCGGACGTGACCACGAAGCTTACGGCGCCCGACGCCGGGGTGCCGATATGCGACGACGCGACGTCATCGCCGCCCTCCCCGCGGTCCTCACCGGCTGTCAGTCCCTGCGACCCGACGGTGGAGACACTACCACGGACCGAGCAAGGAACAGTGACGACGCCGGGACCGAGACGACGATGGACCAGCCGACCCCCGAATCACCGCAGGTCGAGTGGGCGTTCGTCCAGGACTCCCCCACTGCACCGGTGACCGTCAGGCACGAGTCCGGGGACTCGCTCACCACCGAGAACACCGCACGCCTGGAACTGGTCGTGACGACGTGGCCGGACCACCCCATCCCGACCGACGCGACCCTCACGCCGACGCGGACGCCGACCACCCATCGTCGGACGTGGCGCGAACTCGCGACGGCGGATCCCTATCCGATCGAGGCTGGCGACTCTGTCACGCTGGAAGCGGTCACGCCGGGAGACGACGTCGAAGTTCGGTGGTACCGGTCCGACGACCACGACGGCGAAGTGCTCGGGTCGACGACGCTGCCGAAAGAATCGTAGCGTCGCCTCAGCCGATCAACTGCGCCGAGACGGCGACGAGGAAGAGCGCGCCGGCCAGCGTCGCGGTCTCTGCGGCGGCGATGGAACTGGGGTGGCCGCGCCCCTTCGCGGCCGAGTAGGTGCCATACAGCAGGTACCCGCCCAGCATGAGGCCGCCGACGGCGAGGACCGGCAGGCTGAGCAGTCCGGCCGGCGCGTCGGGGTTCGTGACGAACGCGAAGACGCCGCCGACGGCGCCGAGCATCAGCGCGACGAAGCCGACGATCCAGGTCGTCGGCCGTTCGAGGAGCGGCGGGCGGCGCTCGCCTTCCAGCGCCGGGACCTGGCCGTGCTCGTCGGGTGCCGGTGCGTAGTGGTACCACCGGCGACTCCGGACGAGGGCAATCAGGACGAGCACGGCGAGGGCGGCCATCACCAGCATGCTCGTGACGTACGTGGCGCTCATGGTCGCCCTCCCGTCGCGGTGTGGGCCGCTGGACGGTGCCGGCTGCTATCCTTCGCCGTCGGTTCGTCGGTGTCGTCGTGGGTGTGTGCTGGTCCAGTCATGGTCACGTGATGGAGAAGCTCGCGGCGGCGGTCAGCGCCACGGCAGCGACGACGCCGCCGACGACGAGGTACGACACCGCCCGCGGTTCCCAGCGCAGGTGCTGGTAGTAGGCGGCGACGATGACGGCCTTGATCACCGACAGGACGATGATGGCCCAGAACGCCAGCCAGTACGACTGCTCGAGGAAGCCGGCGTACTCGACGACCGCCTGGATGGTCGCGAAGGCGAACAGCACGACGTATATCGCGGCGTACAGTTTGGTGTGTGACATTGTTGGTTCACCTCAGAGGATGTAGAACAGCGGGAACAGGAACAGCCAGACGATGTCCACCAGGTGCCAGTACAGTCCGAAATACTCGATGGGCTTCTCGTCGCCCATGTAGGCGCCGTTCCACGCCCGCAGGAACATGTAGGCGACCATGATGAGGCCGATGGCGACGTGGGCGCCGTGGAGTCCGGTGGTCAGGTAGAACGTCGACGACGCGAGGTTGGTCGTCAGGTCCCAGCCGTGGGGGAACGCCTCCGAACCGTGGAGGTTGAACAGGTGGTCCCACTCCATGGCCTTGTTGATCAGGAAGCCCACGCCCAGCGCGAACGTCGCGCCGAGCGAGAGGAGGACGCCCTTTCGAGATTCCTTCTCCGCGGCGACCATCGCGAGCACGACGGCGAAACTGCTGGTGAGCAGCAGGTAGGTGTTGATCAGCCCCGGCATCGTGACGTGGGCCTCCGGGATGAGGTGGTGCCACTCCTCCCAGCCGTAGGCGACCCGGACGAAGACGTACGAGCCGATGAACGCCCCGAACAGGACGATGTCGCTTGCCAGGAACGTCCACATGCCGAGTTTCATCTTCTCGACGCCGCCGTAGGGCCACCGCTCGGCCAGCAGGGGTTCGGGCGCGTGGAACGGCTCCTGGGCCATGCCGACGAAGCTGCCGAACACCCCGACGGCGCCGACGACGGTGAGCGACGTGTAGAACGTCCCACCCGTCCGGATACCCGAGAGCCCCAGGAAGAGTACGAAGCCGGCGATGCCGACGATGAACGGCCAGAGGCTGGCGTGGTCGGCGTGGCCGTCGTGGCCGTGTTCGCCGGGCGTGCCGGTACCGAGGGCGGTCTCCGGGCCGGCACGGGCGAGCGCGCCACCGCCGGACTGGACGCCGGAGGAGGCCGCCGTCGCGCTGCCCGGCTTGCCGCCGTCTGTCGAGGTGCCGCCATCGGTCGAGGTCCCGCCGTCCGTCGCCGTGGCGCCGTGGCCGGCGAGGCCACCACCCGACGAACCGCTACTCCGCGCGGCCACCTCCTCGTCGTCGAGGAACTCCAGCCTGCCCGAGGCGTAGCTCGGCGTGTCGTGGAAGTTCTCCAGGGGCGGCGGCGAGGAGACGGCCCACTCCGCGGAGGTGGCGTAGGCCCAGGGGTTGTCGCCGACCTCCTCCCCGTGCCAGTAGCTGACGAAGAGGTTGTAGAACATGATGAGGAACGAGGCGCCGAGGATGGCGGCCCCGATCGTCGACATGTTGTGCCAGACCTCGTAGGGGATGACGTAGACGCCGAGTTCGAGCGCGCTCAGGTCGATGGTCGTCGAGAGGCCGCCGTAGTCGAACACCCGCCGTGGCGTCTCCCAGGCGAGGAACATCGGGAAGTACAGCAGGTTGAACCCCAGCATGAACACGCCGAAGTGGACCTTCCCGAGGAACTCGTCGTACATCTTCCCCGTGATCTTCGGGTACCAGTAGTAGAGGCCGCCAAAGAGCGCCGTCGCGCCGCCGACCATCACGTAGTGGAAGTGGGCGACGACCCAGTAGGTGCCCCGGAACTGGTAGTCCAGCACGACGGCGCCGAGGAAGACGCCGGTGATGCCGCCGAGGATGAAGACGATGAGTGCCCCCAGCGAGAAGAGGAACGGCGTCGTGAAGCGGATCCGTCCCTTGATCATCGTGTAGATCAGCGAGAAGACCATCAGGTCGAACGGCAGGGAGATGCCGATGGTCGTCGCCATGAAGATGGTCTTTATCTGCAGGTTGATCCCGGTGAGGAACATGTGGTGCATCCAGACGATGAAGCTCTGCAGGGCGACGAGCACCATCGCGATGATGAACCACTTGCGCCCGACGATGCGGCGGCCGGTGAACGTCTGGAAGCACTCGGCCATGATGCCCAGCGCCGGGAAGAAGACGATGTACACCTCCGGGTGGCCGAAGAACCAGAACAGGTGGGCCCACAGCAGCGAGGCGCCGGGGTTGTTCGCCCCCTGCGTGATCCCCGCGCCGTCGATCTGGTAGGAGAAGTAGTGGGTGCCGAGGATGTGGTCCGAGGTGAGGATCATCAGCGCCGCCAGCAGGGCGGCGAAGGCGAACAGCATCATCCACACCGTGAGGTTGATCGAGATGGAGAACAGCGGCAGGTCCCGCATCCGGAGCCCCTCCGCGCGCATGCGGTACATCGTCGTCAGGAAGTTCACCGACCCGAGGGTGACCGCCGTCACGAACATGATGAGCGCCAGGACGACCGTCGTCGCCCCGAGCGCCTCGCCGGGGAGGTACGTCGGCGTGTTCAGCGGCGCGTACATCGTCCAGCCGCCGGAGAACGTCTGGCCCTGGAAGAACGAGACACCGAACAGCAGCCCGGAAAAGAGGTAGAACCAGTACGACAGCGCGTTCAGCCGCGGGAACGCCAGGTCGTCGGCCCCGATCTGGAGCGGGACGACGTAGTTGGCGAACCCGAAGGCGAACGGTGAGATGAACCAGAACACCATCAGCAGGCCGTGGGCCGAGACGGCCTGGTTGTAGCCGGTCTCGCCGAGGAAGTCCGCCGCGGGCGAGAGCAACTCGATCCGGAACAGCAGGGCGAGCAACCCGCCGAATATCAGGAAGAACAGCGCCGTTATCAGGTAGAGGACCCCGATGTCCTTGTGGTTGGTCGTCAGGAACCAGCGCTTGATCGACGATTTCGGTGGAAGTTCGCTCATGGGGTGATCACCTGCTGGGCCGCGGCGGGACCGGAACCGGCCGTCACGCGGGCGCTCTCGATACTGGCGCTCTCGTTGCCGCCGGCCTCCGTAGCGTTACCGCCGGTCTCGTTGCCGGCCGTCTCGTTGGTCCGGTCGTACCACTGGTCGTAGCCGTTCTGGGTGACGACGCGGATGTCCGCGGTCATGTAGGAGTGGCCCGAGCCACACAGTTCGTAGCAGTTGGCCTGGTAGGTGCCCGTCTGCTTGGCGACGAACCAGGCGTCGGTCTCCTGGCCCGGCACCGCGTCGGCCTTGAACCGGAGCTCCGGCGAGCCGATGTTGTGGAACACGTCGGCGGAGGTCACGTTGAGCTCGATCAGGCGGTTCTGTGGCACCCGTAACTCACCCGTCGTCGTGTGCCCGTTCGGGTAGACGAACTGCCAGGAGAACTGGTGGCCGATGACGTCGATGGTGATCGGGTTCAGTTCGCCCGACTGGTTCGCCTGGGCCTGTGCCGCCGCGTCGGACTCGCTCGCCGACGCGATGCCGGCGTTGTCCAGCGCCTGCTGCTGGGCCTGCTGACTGGACGGGCCCGTCTCGATGTACAGCAGCGAGACGTACGTCCAGAGGATCAGCCCGACGACGATGATAGCGCTGATCGTCAGCGAGAGGAACAGCTTCTTCCCACCACCCCCGCCCGTAGGTATTTCGCCCATCTGGGGCCGTTCGACGTCCGCGTCGACGCCGTCGCCGGCGCCGTCCCGGTACTTGTACGCGTTGTACAGCGTGTACCCGACCACCACCACGCCGACGGCCGTCCCGAGCACCAGAAAGACCGTGAAGATCTCGTTGAAGACGTCAGCCGGGGCCCTGACGTCCCCGGCGTGGGCGACGGGGAACCACGCGAGTATGAAAGACGATACCGTGTGAACACCCAGCATTCCACTCACTCTTGCTGCCCCCATCTATTAGATATTGTGGTCATCGAAGGGGTACTTTCCCCAATCTCGCGACAGGCGGCCTCTGGCATCCGAAATCGGGACGGCGTGTGTCGAACCCCCACGCACGTGGGCGAGTGCGATCCGTGACGCCGACGCACTCGATCGGCGTCGCTTCCGGCGTTCGGTTCCTCGCGCTCCGGTCGAGTCGGATCAATACCTAACGAGTAAGCCTGATCTTCTATCCTTCGTCCACTCCGTCAGTTACCTGCCGGATTCCGTCCCCGGCAGACTCCCCACCCATCCCCACACGTCCGGCCACGTAGATCTGTCCGTCGCCGTGGCTGGACCACTTTCGTTATTGTACACGTCCACCAGCCGCTCAGCCCTTGGCACGCTATCGCTCGCCGGTCGTCTCCCGTTCGAACTGCGCGAGGAACTCCCGGACGAACCCGGTTCGCTCGTCAGCGAGGTCGCGTCCGGCGTCGGTGTACATCCGATTCGGGAGGTCGAGGATCTTCCTGTGGAGATGGTTGAACTGCGTCTTCCCGGCCGATGTCGGATCGTCCTCGGGCGGGAGCGACGGGTCGTGTATCGGCGACCCCAGCTCTCCGCCGTAGGCGAAACAGCGGGCGATGCCGACCGCGCCCATCGCGTCGAGGTTGTCCGCGTCGCTGACGATCTCCGCCTCGATGGTCTCGGGTTCGATCGCGTTGGAATAGCGGTGGGCGTGGATGCAGTGTCTCACGGTCTCGATCGCTTCCTCCGCAGCGCCGTGCTCGCGGAGGATTCGCTCGCTCTCGTCGGCGCCCCACACGGCGTGGTCCTCGATCTCGCCGGCGTCCTCCTTCGCCCGGCCGATGTCGTGCAGCAGGACCGCGAGCCGAACGCATTCGGTGTCAGCGTCGGACAATTCGGCGAGGAGTCGCTGTGCGTTCGTCTCGACCCGCTGGACGTGAAACCAGTCGTGGGCGGGGCTCGTCTCCGGCGGGAAGTAGGATCGAGCGACCGGTCGAATCGCCTCGACCAGGCTCTCGGCTTCCTCGGCCATGGCACCCTGTCAGCGGAGCGGAACAAAAGAGCGGTGGTGTGGGAGCCGGGCCGAGTCGGTCCCTGTCAGTCGTCGGCTTCGACCTGCTCGGCCCGCGGGACCGTCACGTCGGCGAGGCCGGCCTCGATCTCCTCGCGCCGGGCCTCGAACTTGCCGGGGAGGACGAGGCGACCGCCCAGATCGTCGAGCGGTTCGTCGCTGTCGTAGCCCGGCCCGTTCGTCGCGAGTTCGAACAGCACGCCGCCGTGCTCGCGGAAGTACACCGACCGGAACCAGTGACGGTCGATCTGCTGGGTGGGGCTGAGACCGTCCGACCGGACCGCCTTGCGCATCGACTCCTGGTCCTCGTCGGTGGGCGTCTGGAAGGCGACGTGGTGGACCGTGCCGTGGCCCTGCCGGCCGCCCTCGATGGTCGGGAGCACGTCGACGTAGCGCCCGACCGGCCCCTCCGCGGCGAAGCGAGTCCGCTCGTCGCCCGGCGTATCGCCCTGGGCCTGCTCGGTGCCGACCTCCGCCAGGCCCATCGTTTTGAGCAACTCCGTCGTCGGACCGGGGTCGGCCAGCCAGAGCGTCACCGAGTGGAACCCGCGGATGGCGTACTCGTCAGGGACGAACTCCGTCCACGGGACCGTGGGGTCGTCCTCGGGGATCTCGACTGCGACCAGTTCGACCGGGAGGCCGTCGGGGTCGCGGAACGGGAGGACCGTCTCGCCGAATCGCTCGACGCGCTCGTCGTAGTCGACGCCGTACTCGTCGAACCGGCCTTCCCAGTAGTCGAGGCTCCCCTCGGGGACGCGGAACGCGGTCCGGGAGACCTGGCCTGAACCGACCTTGCCGCCCGACTGGTTCTCCCAGGGGAAGAACGTCATGCTCGTTCCGGGGTTGCCCTCCGCGTCGGCGAAGAAGAAGTGGTACGTCCCGGGGTCGTCCTGGTTGATCGAGCGCTTGACCAGCCGGAGGCCCAGCGCTTCGACCCAGAAGTCGAGGTTCCGCTGCGGGTCGCCCGCGATACAGGTGACGTGGTGGATGCCCGGTGTGGGCGTGGATGCTGCCATTACTCTCCCTTGCGACTGCAGGAACTTGAGTTCGCGCTGACGTGAGTGTTACCACCGGCGCAACCATAGTGTCCGCTGTAACTATTTTCAGCAGGCACACGCTGCCGAGGTCGATTGCGGCTGAACTATCTGCTGACGGTGAAACACCGGAAGCGGGTTACAGCCGACACTATCACTCGTACCGGGCGACCACACGAACCGGCGACCCGTCGCCCGCCCGGAGCGCGAGCGGAAAGGCCAGCACCTCGAACCGGTCGGGGAGCCCGGACAGATCGGTCAGGTTCTCGAATATCAGTTGATTCGCCCCGAGGAGTGCGTGGTGGGCCTGGAAACCGGCCGGTTCGTCTTCCGCCGCTTCGTCACTCCCGCCGTCGGTCGGCGTCGGGTCGACGTTGAGCGCGTCGACGGCGACGTCGTACCCCTGGTCGACGCAGAACGCGGCCGCGTCGGGCGCCAGGAACGGGTGGTCGAGATAGGTCGGTTCGCCCCAGTGCTCGTCCCAGCCAGTGCGGACGACGAGCAGGTCCGCGTCGGTGGCGGGGAGGGCGTCCCGCTCGATGGCTTCCCGCGGGTCCATGCCGGTGCAGTCTGCGAGGACGGCGTCGAACGCGAACCGGTCGACGTCGACGGCGTCGATGGCGCGCCCGTCGGCCTCGGTGTGGCTCGGTGCGTCGACGTGCGTGCCGGTGTGGCTCCCCAGTTCGACTGCCGACACGCGATAGCCGTCCGCGTCGACGGTAGCGTGCGGTTCGACCGAAACGTCGGGGTCGCCGGGGAACACCGGCATGTCCGACTCGATCGCGTGCGAGAGGTCGCGCGTGTGCATGCCCCGTCCAACGACCGGCCCACGCAAGAGTCTGGCCGAACCGGTGGCCATCGCTCGAGCAACGACGACCGCGTCCGCGAGGGGACGCTGCACTGAACTCGGTCTCTCTCGCCGGGCGGAATCCGCCGGCGGAGTGGACCTGCCGAGCCGCGCTCAGGGCCAGAGGCCACGACACTCGTGGGCTTCGGCGATTCGGGAGAGGGCAACGATGTACGCCGCCTCACGCCACGTCACGTCGCGCTCCTCGAACTCGCTCCGGACGGCGTTCCAGGCGTCGATCATCTCGTCTTCGAGTTCCTCGTTGACCCGGTCGCGCGACCACGAGCGACGGTTGATGTCCTGGAGCCACTCGAAGTAACTCACCGTGACGCCGCCCGCGTTGGCGAGGATGTCGGGCACGACCGGAATCTCCCGCTCGGTCAGGATGGTGTCGGCGACGAACGTCGTCGGCCCGTTGGCTCCCTCGGCGACCATGTCGGCCTGGACGTCGTCGGCGTTGTCTTCGGTGATGACGTTCCCGATCGCGGCCGGGACGAGGAGGTCGACGTCGAGTTCCAGGATCTCCCCGCCGGCGATGGTCTCGTCGGCGTACTTCGTGACCGCCTCCGGTTCCTCCTCGTGGGACGGGATGGCGTGGGTGTCGAGGCCGTCGGGGTCGTAGGCGGCGCCGTTGACGTCGCTGACGGCGACGACAGTGGCGCCCCACTCGTCGAGCAGGCGGGCGGCGTTGGCGCCGACGCTGCCGAAGCCCTGGACGGCGACCGTCGTGTCCTGGATGGCGTAGTCGTAGTAGTCCAGCAACTCCCGGCTGATGATGGCGACGCTTCGGCCGGGCGCCTCTTCGCGTCCCTTGCTCCCGCCGATGACGGGCGGTTTCCCGGTCACGACGCCGGGGATGGTCTCGGCCTCCTGGACGCTGTAGGCGTCCATGATCCACGCCATCGTCTGGGCGTCGGTCCCCATGTCCGGCGCCGGGATGTCGGTCATCGGGCCGATGACGTTGCGGAGTTCGTTCGTAAATCGGCGGGTCAGACGCTCCATTTCGTCGTCACTCAGCTCCTTCGGGTTGACGACGATTCCCCCCTTCGCGCCACCGAAGGGGATGTCGACGACGGCGCACTTCCAGGTCATCCACATCGCCAGGCCGATGGACTCCTCGCGACTGACGTGCGGGTGATAGCGGAGCCCGCCCTTGTAGGGGCCGCGGACGCTGTCGTGCTGGGCGCGGAACCCCTGTAACATCTCGACGGTGCCGTCGTCGCGTTTCAGCGGGACGGTCACCTCGTGGACCGCGGTGGGGTAGTTGAGCCGCTCGACGATGTTCGGGTCCGCGTCGACGTGGGCCGCCGCTTGCTGGAGCTGGTGGCGGGCGGTGTCGAGAGCGGTCTCCGGGGGCGATTCTACGGTGGTGTCGACACCGTCTCCTGTCGCTGTGGACTCTCCTGACATTGTGGAAAAAGGAGACGTTATTCGAGCGACTTCGCCCGGTTCTGGAAGTCGCCGCCGCACTTCGAGCACGTCCCCGGGTGGGTCTGAGATTCGACGATATTTCCGCACTGCAGGCATTCGTACTTCGACGAGTAGTTCGAGGTGTCGCCTTCGATGTCTTGCCCGTGGGGCATAGTTCACTCTCGCGTCCCCAGGGGTAAATATTAATCGTAATAGTAATAATAGGCCATATTAGGACGGCAGCGGCATCTCGGCCAGCGACGTGTCCCAACACAGGCAGCGACCGCTGGCTCGTTCGCGCTGACTGGCCGTCAGGAACGCGCAGCCGAACATAAACCGGTCCGAGCACTCCCGGGGTCTGGGAAACAGTGGGGTTTCATTTACCCGTGGATGACATAGCCCTACCTAGAGATGAGCGCCAGTGAAGAGTACGTCTTCGTGTGCCCGGACTGCGAGGAGTCCATGGAGGTAAACCCCTCCATGCGGGACGCGCTCGTCGCGAACGGCTGTGTGGTGTGTGGTGCACCGGTCTCCATCGACGCGTTCACCCGTGTGGAATCGTCGGCCGACCCGTGACGGGTGCCGTCTCCCCGGCCGCTCCGTGACGGGACCGCCGCTCCGACCGGTCCGTGACGAGGTCGTCCTCGTTCCGGGCCGGTCCCCCCCAGACGACGTCGAGCCGGTCGCGTCGACCGTTTTCTCCCGCGATCCGGCGGACCCAGGACGAGATAGGCAACAATAAAGTACCGACGAACAAAGCCGACGTACCGACAATGGGTCTGGAGCAAGAGACGGAGATGACGCGGGAGGAGACGGACGCCCTCCTGAGCCGCCACGAGACCGGTGTGCTGTCGCTCGCCAGCGACGACGACCCCTACGCGATCCCGATTTCCTACGGCTACGACGCCGACGAGCGGCAATTCTACATGCGACTCGTCTCGACTCCGGACAGCAAGAAGCGCGAGTTCCTCTCCGGGTCGCCGACCGTCCGTCTCGTCGTCTACGAGGAGGCGGGACGGACGTACCGGAGCGTGGTCGTCAGCGGCGTTCTCCACCCGATCGCTCGCGACGAGATAACGCCCGAACACGTCGAACAGTACGGTGACGCGAAGCGACCGCTGTTCGAGATATGGGGCGACGCCAGGAAGGACCTCGACATCCAGCTCTACGTCCTCCGGCCCGAGACGATCAGCGGTCGCCGGATCGAACTCGAACTCGACCAGTGACGCGCGACCGGTGACGCCCAGGGGGGCGTGCCCGCCGGCCCACCCGCTCGCCGACTCAGTCTCTCGCCGGCCCACCCGCTCGCCGACTCAATCACTCGTCGACTCAGCCACAGACCCGCAGACTGAAGTGACGACGCCGGATACCAACGGACGAATGCCAGCCGGGATTCGCGTGACCGTCGCGTTCGAGACGCCGTCCGCGTGCCCCATCGCCGACCTGTCGGCGGCCGGTGGAACCGTCATCAAGGACGTGTCCACGACCGCCGGGCCGGCCGCTACCGAGGGGGCGTTCACCGAGTTTCTCGTCGACGGTGACGCGGTCCCGGACGACTACGACCACGACCCCGTCTTCGCCTACGCCGACCGCCACCTCTACCGGATTCCCCACGACGCGGACTGTCCCTGCGCCTGCCTCGGTGAGTACGGGGTGCCCGCCTCCCGCTACTTCGCCAGTGACGGGGAACTCGAACTCGTCTTTCACGCCCGCGACTTCGGCCGGCTCCAGACCATCGTCGGCGAGTTCCGCGACCGCTTTCCGGCCGTCGACATCCAGCGCCTCGTCCGGGCGCCGACCGGCGGCACCGCTCGCGACACCGTGTTCGTCGACCGGGCGAAACTCACCGACCGACAGCTGGAGGTGCTCAGGACCGCCTACGAGATGGGCTACTTCGAGCGGCCGCGGGCCGCCAACGCCACCGACGTCGCCGCGGAGTTCGACCTCACCCCCTCGACCGTCACCGAACACCTGCTCGCCGCCCAGTCCAAGCTCCTGCAGGACGTCCTCGAAGCGGGATCCTGAGGACACCGATTCCCTTCCGCCGCCACGGCAGGATTGCCGACCCCATATAAACCACCCACGATAGCTGGGCTATCGAACCCTGTGTCCCGGCCGCTTTCCTCGATACATGAGCCAGTCGCAGCTAGTTGGAATCGAGGCGAGCCGGGACCAGACCGAGACCACCGCACTGACCGAGGACGCCGAGATCGGGTCGCTCCTCGAACCGCTGGAGGACGGAGACTGCCGAACGATCCTGGCAGCGACCAGCGACGGCGCGCGGACCGTCACCGAAATCGTCGACGACCACGACATTGCGCAATCGACTGCCTACCGGAAGGTCGAGATGCTCCTCGATGCCGGCCTCCTCGAGGAGAAGCTCCGCATCCGTGGGTCCGGGAGCCACGTGAGCACGTACACCTGCCGCGTCGTCGACGTCTCCCTCTCGGTTGACGGGGAGACGGGCGTCGAACTCTCCCTCACCCGTACCGCGAACGACGATCCCTTTTCCACCGACGTTCCCCGGTACTGAGAGCCGCTCGGTTCGAGAACGCAGACGGCGTCGCCTGAACAACCCGCCACTGAGAGCGCCGTTGCGGTCCCCCGACTGAATTGCTGTACGTACGTCGGTCCAGACACAGCCACTGGCCGGCAAATCCTCACCACTGGCCGGCAAATCCTCAAACCCCTGTTCATTCCGGCGCCCAGTGACGAAACGGACGTGATCGATTGGTGAACGGAACACAACGTCTCGATCCGGACCAGATTAGCCCCGGTATTGCCTCAAACGTCCCAGTTAGCGAACGGACGACTCGCTCACAGTTCCCGTCCGAACCGCTTGCGAATCCGCCTGGACGGCCGCTCGCGGGAACCTTTTTACGCGCTGCCATGTTACCTCCCCCCATGGCAGACAATCCCCCACACGTCGACGACACGTCGCACGTCGACGACATCACGGACGACGACGAGGAGTTCGACACGCTGATCGGTATCATCGGCGACGGCGTCGTCGGGGCCGCGGGCGGCCTCGCCGGCACCGCCTCGCTGACCGTCGGCCTGCTGATCGCCGAATCGATCGGTGCCTTCGACCGGGAGTCGTTCGCCCTGCTGACGCGGATGATCGGCCTGGAGGGGTACGTTCCCGCCGTACTGTTCGGCTTCTTCCTCTTCCTGCTCGGCGGGATGATCCCGTGGCCGCTCCTGTTCGCCTCGCTCAAGGAGTACCTCCCCGGCGAGTCTGACCCCGTCAAGGGCGCGTTCTTCGGCGGCGCCATCTGGACCGGCTTCGTACTCGCCTTCTACACCGGCCAGTCCGGGCTGATGCTCGTCGCCTACGTGATCCTGACGTTCCTCGCCCACGTCTTCTACGGGCTCAGCCTCGGCGCCGTCTTCAACTACTTCATGACGCGGCCGGACTCGATCGTCTGAGTTCCGGACCGCTCCCGTCCGCGCCCTCGCATCGCCAGCGGGAACGAACACGGCCGTTCGGCCCAGTGGCGCCCGAGCGTCCGATACCCTTGTAGACCCGGGCGACAATTTCCTCGACATGCACCTCTCGGAGGCCACGTGGACCGACGCCGCGGCGGTCGACACCGACCTCGCCATCGTGCCGGTCGGCAGCACCGAACAGCACGGCCCCCACGCGCCGCTGGGAACCGACGCCCTCACCGCAGAGGCCGTCGCCGACGCCGGTGCTGCGTCGTTCGAAGACGAGGTCGTCGTCGCCCCGACCATCCCGGTGGGCGTCGCCGAGGAACACCGCCGCTTCGCCGGGACGCTGTGGGTCTCCCCGGACACCTTCCGCGCGAACGTGCGCGAGACGGTCGGGAGCCTCGCCCACCACGGCTGGGACCGCGTTGTCGTCGTCAACGGCCATGGCGGCAACGTCGGGCCACTCCGGGAAGTATGCGCCAGCATCTCACGCCACGACGACGCTTACGCCGTTCCCTTCACCTGGTTCGACGCGGTCGACGCGCCAGACATGGGCCACGGTGGCCCCGAGGAGACCAGCCTGGTCCAGCACCTCGACGCCGACCTCGTGCGCGAAGACCGCCTCGACGAAGCGGCGGAGGGCGGAGCCGACGGCTGGGGCGAGTGGGTGTCTGGCGTCAACCTGGCCTACGACAGCGACGAGTTCAGCGAGAACGGGACCGTCGGCGACCCCCGCGAGGCGAGTACCGAACGGGGCGAAGCGCTACTGGACGACGCGAGGGAGGCACTTGCGGCCGTGCTCGCGGCCGTGCGAGACCGGGAGCTGTCCTGACGACCTGCGTTCGAGCGACGCGTCCGACCTACCTGCGGCCTCAGGCCTCGGCTTCCGCTTCGGCGTCGGCGTCGGCATCGGCGTCGACGTCCGCGTCGTCGTCTTCCGCCGCCTCGCTCTCGGCCTCGAACTCCTCGAGCTGGCTCCGGAGCTGCGGGACGGTGCTGGCGAGGTCGCCGACCTGCTCTTTGGCGTCCTCGACGTCCTCGACGAGTTCGCCGACGGTCTCGATCTCCTCGGCGAGGTCGTCGGCGTCCTCGAAGGCGTCGGCGCGCTCGCCCATGGTGTACCACTTCTTGGCGTCGCGGAGCTCCTCCTCGGCGTCGCCGACGTCGAACGCCGAGCGCAGGGCGTTGAGCACGCCGAGGGTGTTGTCGGCCTCGACGTCCCAGATGTCGTCGGCCTCGGGAAGCGACGCACGGGCCGATTCCAGCGAGGACTCCACGTCCTCGCGGATCTCGCTGGCCGCTTCGCCGAACAGTTCGTCGTCGTCCAGTGTGGACTGACTCATGACTAGCCGTTGGCACGGTGAGGGATTAAAAGCCCGCCTGAAAGTGAAAGTGTAATCGACGGACGTGAAAGTTCTCGCTGCGGATTTTCCGAAAGCGAGGCCGTGGGCCCCGTGGGGGAGTGGCCACGCTGTTCGGTGACGACCTACTCCCGGACGTCCTCGACGGCCATCATCGGGTAGTCGCCGTCCATCCGCATCGCCGTCTCGACGGTGACGCCCTCGTACTCGACGACGACGTCGACGTCGGCGAACTCGCCGGTGAACTCCACGTAATCGGCGTCCCCCGTGGCGATAGCCTCCTGCAGGGCGTCTTCACGGATGCGTACCTGCACGTCCACGCAGTGGGGCTGGTTCTCGATGGCCTCCTCCATCGCGCGAGCGAGCGAGTCCGCGCTCTCGGGGCTCACCGGCGTTCCCGCGAACTGGTGGTACAGCGAGCCGAACTTGATCCCCGCCTCGAAACAGGCGACCTGGTCGTCCGTCGGGTCCATGCCAGAAGGGGTCGACCGGTGGGGACGAAAGCGTGTCGGGCCAGCCGCGACGACGGTGAAGTCATCGTCGCGAGAACCGCTGGCCCCCGAGGGCAACAACTATTGGACCGGCATCGGTTTCGGCGAACGTGTCGATCCGACCACTCTTCGAACGACCGTGGGTGTTCTGGAGTGGCGTCACGCTCGCTCCCGTCGTGGCCTCGTTCGTCGCGACGGTGGTCGTTCGCCGACGCGTTCGCAGGCGAAGCACCGTCGTCGTTGGGGACCCGATAGCGCACGTCGCCGTCGTGTTCGCCCTGTACGTGGCTATGGCCGCGACTGGTGGCGCGATCCTATCGAGCGTCCGGGGCATCCCGGGCGGACTGGGGTTCCTGGGCAGCTTCGCCTTCCTGCTCGGCGTCTACGCCGTCCCGCTCGGTGCCGGCATCGCCCTGTATCGACGGTACCTCGCTGTGTGGTTCGACGGAACCGGGAGACCAGATGCCAACCGGGCGGTGCTCACCGAGGCGAGTGCTGTGTTCCTGTTCGCCCACGCGTCGATGTTTCTGTTAGCCGCCGTGGCGTACGTCGTCGCCTAGCGCCGCCCGTCGCGAGAGAGCGAACCGCCGGGGCGCCGTTCGACCCCCGTTCCACATGATCGAAACCGCAAGCTACGTATCGTGGGTTCCCCAGTGTCTACCTGAATGGACGACCCAGTCTTGCTCACGGGTGCTGGCGGCGGCGTGGGGGAGGCCATCCTGGAGGGGATCGGCGACGCCTACGAGTGGAAGCTCATGTTCCACAGCCCGCCCGTCGAAGAGCCCGACCACGAGTACCTGGTCGGCGACGTGACGGACGAGGGAGACGTCGCGACGGCGGTCGCCGGGGTCGGCGCAGTCATCCACCTCGCGGGGGACCCGCGGAAGACGGCCCCGTGGAACTCCGTGCTGTCGAACAACATCGACGGGACCCAGAAGATGTACGAGGCAGCCGTCGAGGAAGGCGTCGAGAAGTTCGTCTACGCCTCCTCGAACCACGCCGTCGGCGCCTTCGAGACCGACCAGCGCACGCCCGAGATGTACCGCACGGACGACGACTTCCTGCTGGACGGGACGGAGTTCCCCCGGCCCGGGAACCTCTACGGCGTCTCCAAGGCTACCGGCGAGATTCTCGGCCGGTACTACCACGACAAGCACGGGATCGAGGTGTGTAACGTCCGCATCGGCAACCTCACCCGCGGTCACCCGCCCATCGACTACGAGCGCGGCCAGGCGATGTGGCTCTCCTACCGCGACTGCGCCCACATCCACGAGTGCGCGCTGGAGGCCGACTACGACTTCGAAATCGTCTACGGCATCTCCGACAACGACCGCAAGTACTACTCACTCGATCGCGCGAAGGAGGTGCTGGGCTACGAGCCCCGTGACAACTCTGCCCACTTCGAGGGCGAGGAACGCGTCGTCGAACCCGACGTCTGAGCCGACTCGCTCTGCCTATTTGCGCTCCTGCTCTTCGACCACTGCGAGCGGCGCGTTGCTCTTCACGCTCTCGAGCCCGTTGATAGCGCCGGCTTTGCGGTCGTACCCCTCGCCGCTGTCGGCGATGACGTTGCCGTTCCGGTGGCGGAGCCGCCAGCGCCACTCGTCGGCGGCGTCCCGGAACAGTTCGAACGTCGCCTTGCTCGCAGGGTCGTCGGCCGGCGCGTCCGCGTCCGTCGCCGGCCCGACCAGGTCGGCGGCGGACTCGACCGGTTCGGTCACGTCGGGAGCGGACGCCGCGCTGTCGGCGGTCGATTCCGTGGCGTCGGAGGCGGCTTCGGCCGCGTCGGCAGCGGAGTCCCCCTCGTCGAGCGGTTCCCTGATGGCCCCGTCGTCGGTCTGCCACTCCAGTTCGGCCTCTAGATCCACGGTGCCCTGGAACTGTTCGAGTTCGGCGATGAACGTCAGGTCGTCGGGGATGTCGACGGCCACGGGGCCCGCGCCGGCAACGATCGAGACCGACCCGGCGGCCACGCCGTCGGCCAGCTGTCTGAGCGCCGTCGCCGCTTCGTCGCGTGAGACCGCCCGTTTGGCTTCGTACTCCTGGGACATAGACACCGTGTTTACTCTCCCGGTGAATAAAGTGCTGTCCTCGGTGTATTTCAGTGGACGATCGGTCGGCTTCCGGTGAGCGCGGCAGGCCCGCGGCGCTAGTCGAACAGCCCCTCGACGTCGGCCTCCCTGCTGCGTTCGCGCTGGACGTGCTCGGCGAGTCGCTGGAAGACGATCCCCCGTTTCGCCGGGTCGCGGACGAACGAGAACACCAGGCCGGTGTACGTCCCGCTGGTCCCGGCGTCGATCTCCTCACGGGCGTACTCGATGGCCCGCTCCATCGCTGTTTCGTCGTAGCCGTCCGCCTCCGCGAGGACGACCGCGGCGACGGCAGTCGACTCGAAGTCCAGATCGTCGTAGCCCAGTACGTCGCCCTCGTGCGTCAGCGGCGGCGGGCCGACGCGTTCGAGGTGCTCCGGGTCGGCGGCCATCCGCGCGAGGAACCCCCGGACCGAATCGAGGTCGATACCCCGATACTCCGCGGGCAGGTCGGCGAGGTACTCGCCGGCGCTCTCGGCGAGGCCGACGGCGCCCGCCCAGTTGCGCTCGCGGGCGTGGTGGACGACGGCGGTGAACTGGATGAGGCCGTGGAGCAGGCGCTCGTCGTCGGTGCCCGACGCCAGGTCGAGCCAGTAGTCCTCCCACGCGTCGTGGGCTGCGTGGTACCGGCCCTCGTCGTAGACGGCCACGCCGGCACGCAGGTGGGCGCGCATACCACCCAGTTCGGCGGGCGCCGGGAAAACCCCTGCGAGCGGCCGTCGCCGAGGCGGTCCGCTCAGCCGTGGCGCGAGAACGACACGCCGACGAGGTGCTCGACGAACAGCGCCGCGGCGAGCGCAGCCAGCCCCACGAGTCCCGGGTCGATGGCCGCGAGGTCGACCGGAACGTGGCTCCCGAACGCCGCGTCGGCGTCGGCCAGCAACTCGACGACGAACGCCTCGTGCAGGGTGAACAGCAGCCAGAGCGTCGCGCCGCCGGCCTGGACCAGGCTGGCCCCCAGCGCGTCGAAGTCGACCAGCGTCGCGACCAGCGACTCTCCCCTGAGGACGTTGTCCGCGACGGTGTGCTGGACGAGGAGCAGCGTGGCGAAGACGGCACCGGCGGCTGCGATACCGGCGAGACCGTCGACCCGGCTGGCGATCGAAAGCCACAGCGCCCACGCCCCGACTTCGAACAGCACGACCGCTATCGCTCGCCACCCCGGCAGCGACGCCTCCGAACCGTTGACGGCGAGGTCGGTCCCGAAGAACGTGACGACCAGCCCACCGGCCAGTACGGCGAACCCGAACCCCGTCGCAAGCGAGAGCGTCGGGGAGGACCGCACGAGCACGAACCAGACACCCAGGACGAGCGTCTCGACCACGACGACGAGCGCCACGAGAATCACCCGCACCCAGACCGCACCGGTGCCGTACGACGCCGGCCGGTCCGCGCGTTCTGGCGTCGCCATGGGGAACGCTCAGAAGAATACCTGGTAGTTATACACTGCGTACCAGGCCCCAAGGTCCGGTTTATCGAGCATCTCGCCGCCGATCGGTACCATTACGCCGTGGTACCCCCCAGTGGTAGCCATGGAGCTTACCGACTCACAGTTTCACCAGTACCAGTCCGACGGGTACGTCGTGGTCGAGGACGCGCTCTCGCCGGCGACGGTCGACCGGGTGAAGACTCGCCTGCGGGAGTACACGCACCGCGACCGCGAGGCCGACGGGTTTCAGCAGCAGGACGAACCCGCCGTCGAACGCGGGGAGATCGACGTCGCCGACCCCGGCGACGCCGTCCGCAAGTTCGAAGGCCTCGGCATGGTCGAGTCCGACGACGTGTTGCGGGACATCGCCGAGGACGACGCCATCACCGACGTCGCCTCACAGTTGCTCGGCCCCAACCTCAAACTGCTGCGCAGCGCCGCGATGTTCAAACCCCCGGAGGTCGGCAGCGAGAAGGGATTCCACCAGGACGCCGCCTACTACCCTATCCAGCCGATGGACCACCTCACCGTCTGGATCGCGCTGGACGAGGCGACCCCAGAGAACGGCTGTATGAACGTCGTTCCGGGGGCGCATACGAACGGCATCCTCGGCCACGAGGCCGCCGAGTACGCCACCGACATCGTCATCGCCGACCGGGAGTTTACCCGCGAGGACGCCGTCGGCCTCCCGATGGAACCCGGCGACGCCCTCTTCCAGCACTGCCTGCTGCCCCACTTTACCGCGCCGAACACGACCGACCAGTGGCGACGGGCCCTCATCATGTCCTACATGGACTCCCGGTCGCGCTTTACGAAGTCCGGTGACGAGCGCCCCGACTGGGTGGATTCGGTCCACATCCAGGGCGAGGAGTTCCCCGGGTGCGTGTAGGGACTCCAGGGCAGAATCTGGACACGCCTGGACGGAGTTTCGCCGACGCCGCCGCTCGCTATCGCTCGCGGAGTGGCGTCGGCAGAAACGTCCGAGCGGAGATTCGAACCAGGCTTAGACGTTCCTGCTCGCTCACTCCGTTCGCTGCGCGGGCTGCGACTAATCCGTTCAAATCTCCTTTCAGCCGTTTTCCTTCCACAGACTCCTCGCTATCGCTCGTCGATTGGTGGAAGGAAAACGTCCGAGCGGAGATTCGAACTCCGGTCCCTGGCTCCGCAAGCCAAGAGGATAGTCCACTACCCTACCCGGACTCATCTATTCGTAACGCGGACCTCTGTAAAGGGGTTACGGTTCGACCGGCCGACTGCGAGGCGTTGGCACTGCGAACGCTCAAAATGCGGTTTCACTGAACAGAAGGAACTTGCCCCGCTCACCGATAGAGGCGCGTATGCACAGACGGACGATGCTCACGCGGGTCAGTGCCGGCCTCGGCGCCGTCGCGCTGGCTGGGTGCGTCGCGGACGAGAACGGCGACGAGGGAACGCCCGCCGAGAGCGAGACGGAGACCGGGTCCGGAGGCGGAACGCCCGGGAACGAGACGGACGGTGGCGATGGCACGGAGACGGACGGTGGCGACGGAAGCATTGAGGGAGTATCACTCGCTGACGCGACGCTGTCCCTCGTCGACGCGGGCTGTGGCCAGCAGACCGACGAGGCGGCTGTCGCGTTCGAGGCCGACGCAGGCGAGGTGGTCGTCACCGGCACCATCTGGGGGTCGGACGCGTGCAAGATTCCGCGACTCGCGGACGCGAGCTACCACGCCGACGCCGACGAACTGGTGGTGCTCGTGGCGACGCAGAATCGAGAGGACGCGCAGGGCTGTGCCCAGTGCATCACCGAACTCGACTACGAGGTGACGGCCGCCTTCGAGGGCGGGTTGCCCGGACAGGTGACAGTCAGACACAGCCACGGCGACGACCCGACGACGGTGTCGACGACGTCCCGGGACTGACGGCGCCAGTCGCGTCGCCGGAGCCCTCGTCCGACGGCCCGATGGTTTATCCCGCAGGACGGCACAGGTCCGCCTATGAGACACTCGGCGACGGATCGGGAAACCACCGGACAGCGATGGGTCGTTCGCGCAACGACAACGCTTAAGCGCGGCGCTACACTGCCTAGTACACGATAAATGGGTGCGATAGAGGACATCTACGCGGATCTCGATACTGACGTGGACGAGGAGACGTTCCGGGAGGCCGTCGAGGAGAAGGTCGAGCAGATGGGCGGGCTCGCCGACGAGGAGACGGCGGCGATGTTGCTCGCCCACGAACTGTCCGAGAACGAGGTGAACGCGGTGGCCGACGTCGAACCGGGGATGGAGGAGGTGAAGTTCCTCGCGAAGGTGATGGCCATCGGCGACCTGCGGACCTTCGAGCGCGACGGCGAAGACGAGGAGGGCCGCGTCCTCAACGTCGAGGCCGCCGACGAGAGCGGCGCCATCCGGCTCACCTTCTGGGACGAACAGGCCGCCTCCATCGACGACGGCCAGCTGGAGGTCGGGCAGGTGCTCCGAGTAAAGGGCCGGCCGAAGGAGGGGTACAACGGGCTGGAGGTCTCCGTCGACAAGGCCGAACCCGACGAGGACGTCGACATCGACGTGGAACCGGGCGACGGCTCCTCCATCGACGCGCTGACGATGGGGCAGTCGGACGTCGACGTCCGCGGACTCGTGCTCGACACCGACTCCATCCGGACCTTCGACCGCGACGACGGGAGCGAGGGCCGGGTCGCCAACCTGACGCTCGGGGACGAGACCGGGCGCATCCGGGTGACGCTGTGGGACGAGCGGGCCGACCGCGCCGACGAACTCGAACCGGGCGACGCCGTCGAGGTTGTCGACGGCTACGTCCGCGAGCGCGACGGCAGCATCGAACTTCACGTCGGCGACCAGGGCGCCGTCGACGAGGTCGACGAGGAGGTCGCCTTCGAACCCGAGGCCGACCCCATCGGCGACGTCGAAATCGACGACACCGTCGACATCGCCGGCGTCGTCCGATCGACCGACCCCAAGCGGACGTTCGACCGCGACGACGGGAGCGAGGGCCAGGTCCGCAACATCCGCGTCCAGGACGACACCGGCGACATCCGGGTCGCACTCTGGGGCGACAAGGCCGACAAGGAGATCGGTCCGGGCGACGAGGTGCTCGTCGCCGACGTGGAGATCCAGGACGGCTGGCAGGACGACGTGGAGGCCTCCGCGAACTGGGCCTCGACCGTAACCGTCCTCGAGAGCGGCGCGACGGCGCCGTCCGGTGGGAGCGCCGGTGGCTCCGGTGGCTCCGGGTCCAGTGCCGGCGGATCCGGAAGCAGTTCGACCGGCCTCGACGACTTCGCCGGCGGGAGTAGCAGTGACGGCGATACCGGCGACGAGAGCGACGACCACGCCGCGGCGGAGGCGGCAGCTGTCGCAGGCGACGCCGGCGGTGAGGGTGGCGACGGCGGTGGCGAGGGTGCCGACGACGGCGCCGTTGCCGACGACGGATCCAGCGACGACGGATCCAGCGACGACGGCCCGGCCGACGGCGAACACGTCGAGTTCACGGGCACCGTCGTCCAGACCGGTGACCCGGTCGTCCTCGACGACGGGACGGAGACGATGACCGTCGAAACCGGCGAGACAGTGACGCTCGGACAGGAAGTGACGGTCCGGGGCGAGCTGCGGGACGGCCGGGTCGACGCCGAGGACGTGTTCTAATCGGCCCAGCGACGCTACGGAAACCCTTAAGGCGGCAACAGCCCCGCATTGTGGTATGAGCGTCGAGTTACCGTCTGCCCCGGTGGATGCTGTCATTCGGCGGAACGCCGAGGGCTTGCGGGTGAGCGCCGAAGCGGTCGAGGAACTCTCCCGTCGCATCCAGGAGCACGGGGCGACCCTCGCCGAGGCGGCGGCCGCCGAGGCGACGGCTGACGGGCGAAAGACGCTGATGCCCCAGGATTTCGGCGTCGACGGCGGGCGCGACAAGGACGACATCGAACTCCCCATCGCGCCGGTCGACCGCATCGCCCGCATCGACATCGACGACCGCTATCGGGTCGCGATGGACGCGCGCGTCGCGCTGGCCGACATCCTCGAGGCGTACGCCGACGACGTGGCGGCCGCGGCGGCCACCCTGGCCCGTCACGCCGACCGGCGGACCGTCAAGGCCGAGGACGTCGAGACCTACTACGAACTGCAGCAGTACTACTGAATGAACTTCGGCTACCGCGAGGTCTGCCTGGACCACGACACCGGCCCACGCCATCCGGAGAGTGCCGACCGGCTCCGGGCGATCAGGCGCCGCCTCGCGGAGTGTCACGACGTCGACTACGTCGCGCCGCCCGACGCCGACGCCGACCTCGTCAAGCGGGTCCACGACGCCGACTACGTCGACGAGTTCGAGCAGTTCTGCGCCGACGGCGGCGGTGACTGGGACGCCGACACCGTCGCCGTCGAGGCGACCTGGGACGCCGCCATCGCGAGCGCCGGCATCGCCGCCTGGGCCGCCACCGAGGCCCTCGACGGTGCCGACGGGCGCGAGACGCCGTTCGCCCTCGGACGGCCGCCGGGCCACCACGCCGTCGAGGACGACGCCATGGGCTTTTGCTTCGTCAACAACGTCGTCGTCGGCGCGCAGGCGGCCCTGGAGGCCGGCGCCGACCGGGTCGCCATCGTCGACTGGGACGTCCACCACGGCAACGGCGGTCAGGACATCTGCTACGACCGTGGGGACATCTTCAACGTCTCGTTCCACGAATCGGGCCTCTACCCGGGGACCGGCGAAATCGACGAGACCGGCGAGGGAGACGGCGACATGCGGAACCTCAACGTCCCATTCCCGCCGGGGACGGACACCGTCGGCTACCTCGCCGCCTTCGACGAGGTCATCCTCCCCACGCTACGGGAGTACGATCCCGACCTCGTCCTCGTGAGCGCCGGGTTCGACGCCCACCAGCACGACCCAATCTCCCGGATGCGCGTCTCGACCGAGGGGTACGGGCTCATGACCGAGCGACTGACCGAGCTGGTCGAGGAGTGCGACGCGGGCCTCGGGTTCGTCCTCGAAGGCGGCTACAGCCTCGACACGCTCGCCGACAGCATCGCGACGGTCAACAAGACGATCGCGAGCTACGACCCACAGCCGCCCGAGGGCGACGTGAGCGAGGGTGCCCAGGGGGTCATCGACGACCTCCTCGATCAGGGCTTCGGGTCGAAGTAACGCGCCAGTTCGACGCCGAACGATTCTGCGAGTGCGGCGACGTCCTCACCGACGAGTACCTCGTAGCCCTCCTCCAGGGCCGACTCGACGTGAGCACCCAGTGCGACGTCGAAGAGGGCGTCGCTCCGGAGGAGGTCGGGAGCGCTCGGGTGCGCCCGCTCCCGTTCGACCACGTACCGGTCGCCGTCGACGTAGGGCCCGGCGGCGTCGGTGTCCGCGTACTTCTCGTAGAAGCCGCGGGCGTGCTCGCCGACGTGGACCGGCGGGCCGTCGTGGCGCTCGACGGCCGGTCGCTTGGCGACTTCCAGTTCGACGAACAGCGCGGCCGACTCGTCGGCGAACGCCGCGGCCCGGAGCACGTCGAACCCACGACGGTCGAGTTCGCTCGTGACACCGTCGATCGAGCGGTAGAGCTGGGGCCAGAGCTGGTCGTCGACCAGATCCGGCGCGTCGAAGCGGATCGCGACGGGCGTCGTCCCCCGTCGCTCGATGGCTTCGCGGACCGCTGCCGCGTCGATGGGGTCGGGATCGGACGGTACGAACAGCGACTCCCGCGGATCTGCCAGCAGCTCGCGGGCGTAGTGCTGGAACCGGGAGACGGCGTCGGGAGCGACGACGGCCGCGACGTTGCGCTCGGGGTCCGTCGGGTCGACGAGGACGAGTGGATCGTCGAAGGATTGCTGGCCGTGGTTCTCGGGGTCGAACACGACCGGCGGGTGCCAGTCGTCTGCGGCGGCCTCGACGAGCGGTCGGAACCCGCCGTACTCGAGGACGAGCAGTTCGGTCAGGTAGCCCGAGAACCCCCGCGTCTTCAGGTTACTGCCGTAGATTCCGATCGCCTTGCCGAACTGCTTTGCCACCCGAACGTCCGCTGCCAGGTCGTCGTCGATCCGCTCCTCGACGTAGCGAGTGTGGAACGGCGTCCGGTCGACGGCCGACTGGGCCGCCGTGGCGTCGTCGACGGCGTAGCAGGGCACCAGGTCGACGTCGTACCCGTCGACCGGGCCCTTGACGTACGGATGCTCGGCGTACTCCTCGTGGCCCTCGGGAAGGACGGCGTGGCCCACCTCCAGCCCGTAGCGTTCCAGTCGCTCGCGGTCGAGATCCGGTGAAAAACAGACGAAGACGTCGATGTCCCGGTCGCCGGCCGTCCAGGTCCCCCGGGCCGTGGAGCCGACCCTGACGACCTCCGCGTCGACGTCGAGATCCGCGATGGCGGCCTCGGCCCGCCGGACGACCTCGTCGGCGACGGCTTCGAGCTTGGCCCGCTCTGTGGCGTCGGGCGTCACCCGCTCACGGACCTGCTCGACGACGGCGTCGAACTCCTCGCTCATAGCCCGGAATTTCCCCGGCGTGCGTGAAAGCGTGTCGATGCAGGACGGAAAGCGAAAGTCCTATACAACAACTCGGGCTATCCGTGAATGCGAGCCGCCGTAGCTCAGTTGGTAGAGCACCTGGTTGTTACCCAGGTTGTCCCAGGTTCGAGCCCTGGCGGCGGCGCTTCCTTCCGCGAACAACTTCGACGAGCACCGCGTAGCGTGTGCTCGTCTCCGTGAGCGGTAGAAGCGGGACCCGACAGGCTCGAGCCGACGAGTCGCAGCCCCGGAACGGCCGAGCGGAGTGAGGCCGCACGCCCGGAACGTCTCACAAGCTCGAGCCCTGGCGGCGGCCGGAAGACGTGCCGTACAGTCGGACGTTTCCTTATAAACAAAGACGGCACAATCCGCTCTATGGTGTCGGATCATTTCGAGGCTCTCACCGAGCCCCAGCGGCGTGGTGACGCAACTGAAGCGATCGTTCGCATGGCGTTCGTCGTTCGCGGCGTCACCGTTCTCGAACCGGTCGGGGACAACGAACCGTACGATATCGTCGTGGACCATGACGGTGAGTTCTCTCGCATCCAGGTGAAGACTGCATACGATGCCCCGAGCGACGGATCGGTGCGGTTCGAAACGCGAACCACGCGCGTCAAATCCAGTGGGTACGAACGCGGACGATACGACGGCCATATCGAGTTTTTCGTGGTCTACAGTCCGAAAACGGGAGACGTCTACCTAGTACCTGTCGAGGAGACGCCGAAGGACGCCATGACGATACGCTACCAGACGGCGAAGAACAACAATACCTCGCAGATAAACTGGCACGCCGACTACCTGCTGGACGAGTCACTCCACCTGCTCTGATGCCGACAGGCTAAAGAAGAGGTATCGAGAAACCACGGGTAGACGGGCCCTTAGCTTAGCCTGGTTAAAGCGACCGGCTCATATTTCCACGCTCGGTTCCGAGGTGGAATGGGTGACCGGTTGAGCGCTGGTTCAAATCCGGCAGGGCCCATTCAGTAACTGGTCGATCCGTGACCGACATTCTTCTCGTCGATAGTATCCGTCTCTGCTGATTCGAAGCGAGGGGTCACCTTCACCGGACCCCAAGTCGATTCACCCGACGCGCTTGTTCTCGCCGTCGATGGTGTTGGGCAGTCGGACGGTGCTCCCGGTGTCGAACGTCGCCGCCGCGTCGTGGGTATCGTAGGACGGATTCGGCGTCGATTCGTCGTCGCTGGTCGGGTCAGCGTCGGATTCGAAAGTCGGTTCCGCGGGCGATGCGTGTCGGGGCGCTGGGTCGATGTGAGTGCTCATTTCCGATGGGTTCGTGGGCGGTCGGCGAACGGGACGACGCGGTCTGGGGGAGAGAATCAGCGTACGGCTACTACGGGGCGCGTCGTCCGGGACATCGGAGTTCTACGTCCACCGAAGACAGCAACCATAATAAAAGTTCATGTTTGATTCGGCAGTGTCGCTGGTGACGGCAGCGGTTCCGTCTCCACGGCTGTTCGGTGTCCGGGTCGTCGCGCTGCCCAGACGCGGCAGCCGGTTCCGTTCGGTCGCAACCCCGTGACCTATTTGTTCCTGGGTTCTGGACCCACCGGTATGGTCTCCCGACAGGTCCTCGCCCTCCTCGCAGTCGTCGCTCTCGTCGCCGGACCCGCATGGTACTTCGGTTCCGGTAACGACTCGCCGCCGACGCTGACGGTCGAAAACGGGGACACGGTTCCCTACGACGTGACGGCCTACGCCGCCGAAGACAGGCAGTCGGCGATGCTGATGAACTTCGAGGTGACGACCAGGGACGGCGACCGACGGCTCGCGACGGGCGAGCAGTTGTACTGGGCCGGCGAGTTTCGGAACGTGACGCTGGCCGACGACGGCGTCCCGACGACGCGCCTGCACGTTGCCTCCGGCGAGAACGAGACGGTGACGATGAACGGCTGCGGATCAGGTGCCGTCACCATCATGATCTTCGAAGCGCTCGATGGCAACGAGAGCCACGAGTGGACGCACGTCGAAAGCTGTTCTCCCCATGGGAACGAGCACACGATAACGCTCCGAGAGGGCGGGATGAGCGGGTGAGAGATAGCGAGGGGGCGGTCGCCGGCCTCAGCGCCGATCGCGATCGGTCGGAGTGTCTGTCGACGGGAAGCGTCTGTCCAGCACCACGGCCATCGCGACGGCGTGTACCGGCGCGACGATAGCGGTGCTCAGGAAGGCCCCGGCTATCGGAACGGTGGCCAGTGCCCACGACCCGATGCCGAGCACCAGTATGAGACCGAACAGAGTCCAGCCCTGGCCGCGAGACCGACTGGCGCTGTTCCGGATGGCCGCACCGAAGCCCAGGCCGGTCGCGAGAAATGCGGGGACGAGAAACAGCCGAACGGAGACGAACGAGACGGCCAGTAGGACCACGAGACCGACAGACAAGCCGACGTCGACCGTCGGAGAGCCCAGCAGTCGGGGGGCGACGGAGAGCACGACCGGGAGGCAGAGGTACCTGGCGAGGGCGTCGAGACGCCGCTGGCCGTCCAGCACCCGCGTGATCGTCAACCAGCCCGCGACGCCGACCGCGAGCGGCACAGCCAGTTCGATCCCGACGCCCCGGAGGAGATATGGGGTCTCGAGGTCGACCAGTGCGCCGACCCCCCTGGCCGTTCGCGCCGTGCCACTCGGGTAGAGCGAGAACTGGACGGTAACCGTCTGGTCCAGGGCCGCGGTGGGCTCGATCGGGATCGGATCGCGCGTTCGGAGGACATCGGCCAGTGCGAGGATGAGACCGGTGACCGCGAATGGGATCAGGAGTGGCGGGTCGCGACGGACGCGGGCCCACACGGCACCCAGGACGGTCCGGGTGTCGGTCGGCGTCCGGCGAGAATCAGCGGGCCTTCGGCGCTCACCCGTCGCCGCGGCGTCGTCGTCGGTCGTCATCCTTCCTCCCGCAGCGCGATTACTCGTTCACGGTTGGCGGCGTAGAGAATGCCGTCCCCGACGACCGGGGTCGAGAGCGGTATCTGATCGGGCTCGTACGCGAAGCGCTTCTCACCGGTCGCGGCGTCGACGGCGACCAGTTCGAACTGCGACCGGACCGCGTACACGACCCCGTCGGCGACGACCGGCGACGTCTTCCCGTCGAACGGCGCCGTCCACAGCGTCTCGCCGGTCGCCAGGTCGAGCGCGTAGAGCGATTCCAGTTCGTCGACGACGAAGACGGTCCCGTCGGCGACCGCTGGCGCGCTCTCGGTGACGTTCGCGTCCAGATTTCGCTTCCAGATGGTGTGTCCGTCACCGGCGTCGAGCAGGTGGACCGATTCGCGGGTCGGGACGACGATCCCCTCGTCCGTCGCGACCGGTGGCAGGACCATCTGGTCGTCTATCTCGCGGTGCCAGCGCTGGCTGCCGGTCTCGGCGTCGTAGGCCGTGGCCTGGTGGGGCCAGGCGGTGACGAACACCGCCTCGTCAGCGACCGCCGGCCGGTTGTACGGGCCGCTTATCGGGTCGTCCGCGTGGTGAGTACGGCGCCAGCGGACCGACCCGTCGTTCGGATCGACCGCCGCCACCGTGTTCGTCCCCGGAATCGGGACGTACACCGTCCCGCCGGCCGCCACGGGCGTCGTTGGTTCGCCCGGACCGAGGAGCCCACCGCCGGGACCCCGTGGCCCGCCCCACCGTTCGATACCGACGTTGCGCTCCCGGAGGGGCACGTCGACGCCGCCGCCGGCGTTGAGCCCGAAGACGCCGGTCGGGGCCGTCGTCGCCAGCGTCTCGGTCGTGTAGACTGACGCGCGCGCTCGCGCCGGGGTGGAGCGATAGGGGCCTGGAACCCCGAATCGCTTCGTGCCCGTCTCGGCGTCGAGGGCGAGCAACCCGTCGCCGACGGCGTAGACGGTCCCGTCCAGCAGGATCGGTGACGTCGTCCCGCGGAACCACTCCGGTGGGTCGTGGGCCCAGGCGATCTCGACGCCGTCTTTCGGCCCGGTCGCCGCCGGCTGGTGGCCGGTGCCCGCCGGGTCGTATCTGGCCATGGGCCAGTCGTGTGTGGATCCGGAACCGGACTCATCGGTGTCGGCGTCGAACCTGCCGGTGTCGGCGACGATAGATTCCGCTGACGCCCCGGCAAGGGCGAGTCCGGAGAGGACGAGCCCGGAGCGTTCGAGGAAGCGACGTCTGCTGGAGGGCATTGGCCGCCGGATTTGCCGCACCGGACATTATGTCTGTCGGTGACGGCCGGAACGAACTCGCGTCGATGGCCGGGCCCGGCTCACCGTCGGTGGGGAAGCCGCTGTGGACGGCACAGTTGGAACGAAATTGGAACGGATTTATAGTTCATTTCGGGCCGATATTGTAGGAAAATCGAAAAATCCTCTTGCGTGTCTCCCTCCCAGCGACGGGCGTGGTAACCCCACACTGATTCAGATGACGGATGCAGAACACTCGGTCGACGGACGGAACAGTGCGGAAACCAGCGTCGTCTCGCGACGGTCGTTCGTGGCGGCCGCCGGCGCCGCGACGGTCGGCGCGCTCGGGTTCGGGAGCGCCGCCGCGAGGAACATGCAGGGAGCACAGGATCACTACTTCACTGTCCACCTGGAGAACCACTCGAACGGCAACACGCTGTCGACCAGCCTCGAAGGCGAGGGGAGCAGTAAACCCGTCCCGCTCTCGCCCGTCGCCTACGCGGTCCACCGCGAGGACGAACCGATCTACTCCCACGGCGAACCAGCCCGCGGCAACGGGCTGGAGGCACTCGCCGAGGACGGCAGCCCCGGGCAGCTGGTGTCGAGCCTCCGCGAGCGCGACAGCGTCGTCGAAGCCGGTGCGACCGCCGTCCCCGTCGGCGCCGACGGGCCCGGCCCGCTCCTTCCCGGCGGAACCTACGAGTTCTCGACGGATGCCTACGACGGCACGGAGTCGCTCTCGCTGTCGCTCGTGACGATGTTCGTCCAGTCGAACGACCTGTTCTACTCGCTGGGCGGGCCGTCGGGCCTGCCGCTGTTCGGTGAGGACGGACCGACGAACCGGAACGTCAACGACGCCGTCGTGCTCTGGGACGCCGGCACCGAGGTCAACCAGGAGCCCGGCGTCGGTGAGCACCAGGCCCCGCGCCAGCGGGCGAAGAACGTCGGCGACGTCGAACGCGGCACCGTCGCGCCCGTCAACGAGATCAACGGTTACGACTATCCCGATCTCCGGGACGTCCTGATCCTCCGGGTGACGGCCCACTAAGGCCGTCCCGGCCCCTCTCGGAAACGATCACTCCGCGATACCCCTTCTTCCACTCAGCGACGGTCTGTCAGGGTGATGGTCTTCGGACCGTGCCACTCGCCCGCCGCGTCGCGCAGGCGGACGGCGAACGAGTCGGTCGCTGCCGACCCCGGCCCGACCTCGACCACGCCGCTGGGGAGCACCGTGACTGCCGCGCCGGCCGCCGTCTGTGCGTCGTACTCCACCGTCATCCCCTCCGCGGGCGATAGCTCCGGGAAGGCGGCGAAGACGGTCTGGGACAGGTCGCCGTGGGCGTCCCCGACGACCGTCTGGGCCTTCCCGTCGGGGACGTCCGTCGATTCGACGAACAGCGCCCCCGAGCGGGGCGAGTACCCGTCTTCTAGACCGCCCTGCCATGGGTCCGACGGGAACCCGTCGCCGTGCGCGGTGTAGATGCCGGCGTCGGATGGGTCGTTCCAGTCGTGCCCCCACTTCCGGATAGCGTCGTGTTTCACCGCAACGGCCAGCCTGCGGCCGACCCGGTCGTGGAGCGAGAACGGGTCGACGGGGAAGACGTGCGTCGCCACCTCGTACCCGTCGCCGGTCGCAGCCGGCCGCTCGGGGAGCGTCTCCTCGTGGACGAACAGTAACTCGGCCGTGCCGTCGACGCCGTCGGTGATATCGTAGAGCGCGACCTGGACGGTCCCGCCGTCGAGTTCGCACTCGACGCCGCCGCGGACGACCTGCGTCACCCCGTCGTCGACGACGTGGGTCTGTGCCGGCCGGGCGTTGAGGTGCGCCTGAGTCGAGTACGTGTCCGTCGCGCCGCTGCCGCCCGCCAGGAATCCCATGTCGGCCATTCAGCGCACCTCCAGCGAGACGGCGTGCCGTTCGTCGGCGGTCGTCAGGTGGAGCGTCGACCCGCGGACCGAATCGAGCGACCCCGTCCTGAGCACTGCCGAGACTCGGTTCGCGGACCACGAGCGGATCTCGCTCAGCCCCAGCCGGGTGCAGTCCCCGTAGGTCGCGTCGTCGCCCAGTTCGAGGCGCGCGTTCGCGTCGTCGCCCGTGGCGAGGTAGACGTCGTCGTAGAGCACCTCGACGTTCTCGGCCGGCGTCGACTTGGTGTTGCTCCACCCCGGGATCACCAGTCGCTTCCACGAGTAGGGCGGGGTGCCCTCGTCCATGAACGTGAACCCCTTGTCGACGATCGTTCGCGTCTCCTCGCCCTCGGTGACGACCTGCCAGACGAGGCGGCCGGGGTCGCGCTCGGGGTCCGGACCGCACTCGAACCAGAAGGAGAGGCGCATCCACTGCCCCCAGCGCCACCAGTCCGGCTGGCTGCCGGCCCAGTGGGCCGTGTCGACGTTGTTCCCACCGATCGCGAGCACCGGCGTCCACGTCGGGATGGTGACGTCGACGTCCTCGCCGGCACCCGTGTCGTCGTGCATGAGCCAGCTCATCTTCCAGACCGACTCGTCCATGGGGAACTCGCCCGGTTCCTCCCCGCCGGGCATAGCGCGTCCCTCGGGAATCTTCACGCAGTAGGAGAGGAACACCTCTGTCGTCGCCGGGAACTCGGCCGCGAAGCCGTGGACGTCGTTCCGTCGCTGGGCGCGCATCGAGTACTCGCCGGAGTGCCCGTCGGCGACGAGTTCCGGCGACCCCCGGTGGTTCGCCCACTCGCCCCGGGTCGCCTGGAGCGATGGTTGGTCGCCCGCCCCGGCCCCCTCGCGCTCCAGCGTGTCGAACACGTGAACGTCCGGTCCCGACCCCCAGTCCGCCTCCCCGGACTCGTCGTAGAGGACGGCGCGAGCCCCGTCGGCCGGTTCGTCCCACGTGAACAGGTGGACGGATCCATCCGTCGTGTGATACGCCGGCCCGTCGGGCCGCGCGGTGAGCCGGCTCCCGTCCGGCGCCCTGTCGGCGACGAGCGTCGCGTCCCCGGCGTCGTCGCGTTCGGTCACGCGCACCTCGTCGACGTGGTAGGCCGTTCCGCCCGCGCCCGTTCGGGCCGTGACTGCAACGCGGATGGTGTCGCCGGTGAGACTCGTCGCTTCGACGGTCTCCCCGGCCGATCCGAGGTCGTCGCCGTAACTGGTTATCTCCGTATCGGTCCCGTCGAGGACCGTCGCGACGGTCAGTTGTGACCCCCCGTCGCAGCCACCGGTCGAGTCGCCCCCATCGCCGTCGGCACGGCTGGCGAGCGAGACGACGTCGGCGTAGTCGACCTCGCCGTTGCAGTTGCGGTCGAAAGCGGCGGCGTCCGCCGTCACCGGGTCGCTCTCGAGGTGGTCGAACAGCGTCACGGCGTCGGCGAGGTCGAACGTGCCGTCGCCGTCGACGTCCTCGTAGCGGCCGTCGCCGTCCGGATCGGTCGGCGGCTCCGTCCCGACGACCGACGCCGGTGGTCCCCCGTCTTCGCCCCGGGGCTGTTCGGTCCGCCGGACCGAGACGGTTACGTCCACCGCGCCGACGCCGGAGAGGTCGATGGCCTCGCTCCGCCACCGCGCCTCGCCGGCGGTCTCGCTGGCGGTCAGCGCGCCCGACTCGACGGCGACGGCCGGGTGCCCGTCGCCGGACTCGATCGTCCATGCGGTCTCGCCGTCGTCCACCGTCGTCCCGTCGGCCAGGTCGAACGTCTCGGCCCACGGCAGGGCGTCGCCGGTCTGGGCCGTCGCCGCGGCGTCGGCTCCGGCACTCCCGATCGCGGTGCCAAGTGTGACAGTGCCGGCGGCGAGCGCCCCGAGGAAGGCGCGGCGCGCGCTCGCTCGCGGCCGGTCCTCCGTGGTGGGTTCGACCTCGCCGCCACCGTCCCTCTCAGACATCGGTGCCCTCCGTGGCGCACCACCACGACCGGTGAGGCCCGCGGTCGTCGGTGTGCCGAGTCGTCATTGGCCACCCGACTCGTTCGCTCCCACGTCGACCTCGCCGCTGGTCGTCGCGACGGCTATCGTGGTTCCGTCGTCGTCGTCCAGCCGCTCGGCCGTCAGGTCGAGCGGCGAGGTGCCCGCATCGACGCCGCCGACGGTGATCGTCGCGAGGTGGACGTCCGTGGCCCCCGGCTCGGCCAGCCGCTCGTCGTCGACCGCTTCGACCGTCACCGCCGACCCGTCCGCGGCCGCGTCGACGCTGGAAATCTGGTCGAACGCGTCGGCCGGCGCGGCGTCCTCGATCGTCGCGACGTCGGTGTCGAGCGCGATACGCGCCCGGAAGCCGGCCATCCCCTCTGGCGCCGTTTCGAGCGTGAGCCGAACCTCGGCCGTCCCGTCCGCGGCGACCGACGTCGAGCCGACGGCGAGGCTGGTCTCGTCCGCCGCTCCACTGCCGACCGTGCCGTCGGCGGAACCGTCGCCGCTCCCGCTGGCGCCGCTGGTGGCGGACCCGTCGCCCGACCCGCCGTCGCCACCGGAGTCGCTACTGTCGCCACCATCGGCGTCGGCGTCGTCACCGTCACCGCCGGAGGTCCCCTCGTCGTCAGTACCGTCGTCCTCCGTAGGTGGTGCCGCGCCAGCACCGCTGTCCGCGTCGGTATCCTGTCGTTCCGTGGCGTCGGTGGACGACTCCCCAGGATCGTCAGTCGCCGGTGACGTCGTTGCGTCGGTGTGCTGGTCCGGCGCGTCGGACGGTGTCCCCGCCTGTGGCCCCATCGCCCAGACGGCCCCGCCCAGTACGGCCACGATCAGTACGGCGATCACTGCTTTTCCCCCAAAACCCATACCCCAGATGTATCGAACGCCGGCAATAATTTTTCGGTGATCGCTATCGATGGAAAATATTGCTTCGTCGGTGTCGCCCGTCCGCTTCGCAGATGGATCTGTTGCCGGCTAACGGTTCCCCGGCTGGAGTCGCGTCCGGAGGATGGCGCCTTCCTCGGGCGTGTCGTTGGCGAAGTTGCAGATGAACAGGTCGCCCCGCTGCCTGCGCGTCCGGCCGAGGACGACGTCGGACGGGAAGACGAGGCCGTCGTCCCCGTCGGCGAGGACGGTGCGTTTCTTCCCGGGGTTCACGCGAACGACCTCGTTGCGAGCGTTGACGGCGACGTACAGGTGCGGGCCGAAGCTGGTGACGCCGTCGGCACCGTAGATGGCCTCGCTCTCCAGGTAGGTGGACGCCTCGCCGGCGTCACCGCCGCGGGTGAGTGGGAGGCGAACGACGCGGCCCACGTCGTCCCCGGCGTCGTTGGTCCCGCGCGTCACGGCGACGTAGACAGCTCCCTTCCCGAAGGTGAGACCGTTCGCGCCGAAACTGTCGGTCGCCAGCCGGTCGTCGTCGCTCCACAGCGAGGCCGCCGTCTCGGGGTCGTCGGCGTCCAGCGGGATCTCGTACACCGCGCCGCCGAACGAGTCGGTGACGAGAAGTCGGTCGTGGAACGGGTCGTGGAGGACGTCGTTGGGGAACCCGCCGACGGCGGCGAACAGCTCCGGGTTGCCGCCGTCGACCGGCACCCGCCAGACGCCGTCGCCCGCGTCGGCCTGCGAGGCCACGTAGAGCGCGTCGCCGGCGACGAGTTCGACGCCGACGGCGCTCCCGGGGAGCCGCGCGACCTGTTCGGTGTCGTCGAGCCCGAGACCGGTCGCCTGGGTCTGTTCCGGGGTGAGTTTCCGGACCTCGCCGCGGGTGAGACCGAAGTATAGCGTTCCGTCCCGGTCGATGGCGAGGTTCTCCGGGACCGGGTCGCCGGGGATATCGACGACCGTCTCGACGTCGCTCGAACCCGCGTCGTCGCCATCGAACGTCGCCGTCGCAGTGCCGGCCGTGACCGAGAGCGCGAGTCCCGCACCGATTCCCTTCAGCGCCGTCCGCCTGGTGTATCGCGTCATACAGCCCGACATTAGCCATCTGAAGGTTAAATAAACTTATTTTTTATATGAACTAAATTTGGTGCGTGGGCGCACGGGACGGATAGCCTGAACACGCAGACAGTGTACAGATGTGGTATTTCTTGCCGGTTTTTCCCCGTCGGGTGGTAACGACGGGTGCAATGTGGGAACTCGGTTCCGACGCTGAGAGACCGGAGTGGAGAGAAGTGGACAGCCCGTTCGAGAAAGCACTCTACGGGGTGGTCGACACCGCGGAAGGGCCGTACGCCATCGGTGACGGCGGGACGGTGATCGCCGACCGGGGCGACGGCTGGGAGGTGATATTCGACGATGGCCCGCGGACGCGCGACAACCAGCTCCGCGGCCTGGACGTTACCGACGACGGCAAGCGGATCTGGTTCGCTGGATCGAGCGGCGCGCTCGGCTGTTACGACGTCGTCGGCCGTCGAAAGTACGACTACTCGAACCCCGACGAGATGACGAGTACGTGGGAGGGGATCACCGTCGCCGGCCAGGCCGGTTCGGAGAAGGTCCTGGTGGCCAACGGCTCCGGCGAGATACTCCCCTTCAGCGTCGACGGGTTCGACCAGGACTGGGAGCCGGTCCGGAAGCCGGCCTCCAAGGGGTCGAACGTCGCCGCACTCGCCGCCTCGCCTGACGGCATCGGCTACGCCGTCGACACGAGCGGCAACGCCTTCCGGACCACCGCCGACGACGGTTGGGAGGACATCGGCATCGTCAACGCCCAGGTAAAGTTCTACGACATCTTCGCGGGCGAGAACGGGCGGGTGTACGTCGCTGCCGGCGACGGTCGCATCTACCGCTACGACGACTCCTACCACGACTGGACGCCTATCGGCGTCGCCGAGAAGTCGCTCCGCGCGTTTGCCATCGAGCGGGGCGAGCAGGACCGGATGGTCGTCATCGGCGACGGCGGGACGATATACGAGCGGGCCGGTCGCGAGCGGTGGGAGGAGATCCCCTCACCCGTCGGTTCCAGGCTCTTCGACGTCGCGCTCGGGGAGACGGACGTCATCGTCGGCAACAGCGGGACTATCCTGGAACGGCCCGACGAACCCCGCGACGCCGGGTCGAGCGCGGACACCGACAACTACGACGGTCGCGGCGAGTACTTCGACAACGACGAACAGGAGCCGGGTGAGTCCGGCGGCGACGACACCTCGTCCGAGGGCGACGATTCGCAGGAGACCAGTTCGCCCAGTGGCGGCAGCTCGTCGCCGGAAGACGGAAGTTCTTCGTCCAGCGACGGAAGTGCTTCGTCCGGCGGCAGTTCGTCAGGCGAGGATAATTCGTCGAGGAGCGGCAGTTCCGCCAGTAGCGGCAGGTCGTCCGTCGGCAATGACTCCGCGGGCGACGGTGGCTCCGTCGATGACGACGGTTCGTCCGACGACGACAGTTCCTCTCCCGACGGGGGTTCGGCGTCTGGGGGAAGCACGTCAAGTGACAGCGGATCGGTGAGCAGCGACACGGATCAGGGCTCGACCGGCAAATAACCGGGCCTGGCCTAACTGGAGGAAGGGCCCCTGATCAGCCCTCGTCTGTCGTTCCGGACGACGCGGGCTGGGTTCCCTCGCTGCTGGCCGACCGTTCCAGCACGACGCCGTCGTTGCAGACCGCGACGTCGACGTCTCCGAGGCGGACCCCGTTGACGGTCTTCGAACCGTCCCAGTCGTTCGTCTCCCAGTCGTCGCCCCTGGTGACGAGCCTGCCGTTCGATCCCGCAGCGAGCGCTCGCCCGCCCGCCACGTCGAGCGTTTTCACGGTGAAGCTCCCGAGCGAGTACGGCGTCCACGACCCGCCACCGTCACTCGACAGATACACCCGCCCGTTTCCACCACCGGCCAGCAACCGGTTTTCCCCGGCCACGACGGCGTAGAGACTGTTCTCGGCGGCGTCGACGCCGATGGCTTCCCAGCCGTCGTCCGGGGTCGTCTGCCACACGTTAGCCTCGCCGTCGACGGCGTAGCCGACGCCGTCAGGCGAGGCCGCCAGGTCTGTGAGCGCGGTGTCGCCGGCGGGGCGAAACTCGCGCCCCCAGTCGAAAGAGGTCCCGGTGGCCTCCGCGGTATAGACGGCGCCGTTGTCGTCGGCCAGGAGGAGCTTCTCAGAGCCGCGCGGACCTGCGACGGCCAGGCTCGACAGGGAGTCGGTGACACCGTCGGGTTCGGAATGGTCGCGCCTGCGACCCTCACCGACCTCGTACGCACCGAGGGCACCGTTCGTGCCCGCGAACCAGATCCGCTCGCCGTCGGCCGTCGACGCGACGGCGTACAGCGTTTCGCCAGACGCACCGGGACCGTTCTCGACCAGGACGTTCCACGCACCGTCCGCCGATCGAGCGACGACTGTTCCCACGTTCCCGGCGGCGACGGGGCCGGTCGCCGCTGTCGCGACGTCGTGGAGCGAAGTCGTCACCGGGACGTCGACGACGCTCCAGCCGCCGCGGCGCGTCTCGTTGGACTCCGACATACCAGTGATACCGGTCAGAGCCGGATAAACACGGGAATCGGTCCGCCTCGCTGGAGTATTCCACGCCGGAGCGACCGTGCATTTCCGATCCGCACTGGAGCGAGCGCCGCGACAGTCGGTATTTCTGGACGGTGTCGGTGTCTTTTCTCCGGTGACGGCCAACGGCAGGTGATGCCTCACGAGGCAGCCACAGACCGCGAGTGGAACAGCGTCACGACACCGTTCGACGTCGACCTGCGCGCCGTCGTCCAGACGAATCGCGGCCCATTCGCCGTCGGTGGAAGCGGCACGGTCGTCGCGAACACCGGCGACGGCTGGGAGGCAGTCGTCACCGAAGGCCCCGGGAAGCAAAACAGGGCCCTCTCCTCGATCGACGTCACGGCGGATGGCGACCGCGTCTGGTACGCGGGCGCGTCCGGCGCCATCGGGATGTACGACGTCGCGAACGGCGAGCAGTACGACTTCTCGTACTCGAAGGACATCTCGGCGTCGTGGTCCGCGGTCGCAGTGGCCGGCCGTGCCGGCACCGAACGCGTCTCCGTCGCCAACACGTCTGGTAAGGTCCTCCCCCTCTCCCTGTCGGGCCGAGAAGCGACGTACGGCGCACCCGCGACGCCCGGCGGTGGGTCGGAGATAACGGCGCTCGAAGCCACCACGGCGGGGACTGTCTTCGCAACCGACACCGCCGGCACGGTGTACGAGACGACGAAGTCGGGATGGACGACGACCGGCGTCGACGCCGCGTCGGTGAGCCTCCGGGACGTCACCGTCGGCCCCGACGGGCAGATATACGTCGCCGGCGCGAACGGAACGCTCTACGTGAACGACGGCGCGGAGCAGGGATGGACCGCGAACGAGGTGACCGGCGCCGCCCTCCGCGCGGTCGACGTGCTCGACGGCCACGTCGTCGTCCTCTCCGCGAACAACAAACTGTTCAGGCGGCCGGTCGACGGGCGAACACGGTGGCAGGAGTCGGCGCCGCCGACGAACAGCGACCTGCTGGCGCTCGCCCTCGGCGCGCCGGATGTCGCCGTCGGCAAGGCCGGCACCGTCGTCACGCGCGAGGCTCCCGAGCCACCGGCCGAATCGAAATCCGAGGCCAAGCCCGAGCGGTCCCCGGTCTGTGACCTGCTGACCGAGGAGTTGATCGGCCGGCTCGAGCGCGAGGAACTGGTCGCGCTGCTCGAACGGAAGGAGACGTGCGAATCGCCCGTCGTCGAACTGCTTGCCGAGCGGCGAGCCGAACCAGCGGGCGAACTGACCGGCCTCCTCCAGGGCGGGACGGAAGCCAACGTCGTCGTCCTGCCCGTCGCCGCGGCCGGTGGACTGGGAGAGATCAGGAGCGAGCGCCGTCACGCCACCTGCGAATGTCACGGCGAGGCGACCGGCCGGAGCGCGCTCGAACGGTTGATCTGCGACTGACGGCCCGGGCACGTCCCGGTCGCACGCGTCGGCCGGCAACCGATAGCCGGCGCTGGCCTTCCGAAAAATGGCAGCGCGGTCGGCGCGTCCGGGTCTCCGTGAACGGTCGTCCTCAGCCCTCGGCAGACTCCCCGGTTTCCTGTTCCCCGTACGCGTAGAGAACGAGCAACACGAACGTCGCGCCGACGCCCCACAGCGCGAGGGCGTAGTGAAGCCACATCGGGAGATACGTCGCGCCCGACACCTTTGATTATAGACTACCAAAGGTCGATCATCGGCCCCTAGTTGCTACTGCTGTTCGGTTGGTCCGGCTTACTCGCAAGCGATGTTGAGCCAGAGTGGTTCGGTTGCCAGTCGAATCACTCGAACGCTCAAGTTCGGTCGACGACTGCGTGACCACAGACCCCCGAAACACCTATGCGCTGTTACGGGATACCACGGACGATGATCGACGGATCGAAGTGCCCCGACTGCGGGGGGCACGTCTCGACGGCCAACGGCACCGACTACGAGTGCGACGACTGCGGCACGGAGTTCGATAGCGCCGACCTGTTCTTGCCCTAGCGGGCCGCCGACAGCAGGGGGAGAAAATGCTTTTTCACTGGCACGAGAATCGCGTGTATGCCCCGGAACGTCACGGTCCGCGAGGCGTCGGCGGACGACGTGACCGCCATCCAGTACGTCGCCCGTGCGACCTGGCACGCCGCCTACGGCGACGTGCTCAGCGCCCCGGCCATCGACGAGCAGGTCGACGAGTGGTACCGGGACGACGTCGTCGCCGACGCCGTCGGGAGCGAACAGGTGATCTACCTGGTCGCGAGCGAGGGCGGAGACGTGGTCGGGTTCACCTCCGCCGGCCCGAGTGAACAGGTCTCGGACGACGCCGCCGAGGACGTCGCACAGCTGTACACCATCTACGTCGCGCCCGACTACTGGCGCGACGGGATCGGGAGCCGATTGTTCGACACCGTCCTCGGCCGCTTGCGCGAGCGGGAGTTCGACGCTGTCCGTATCTGCGTCCTCGAAGGCAACGACGTCGGCCGCTCGTTCTACGAGGCCCACGGGTTCCCGGTCGTCGAGGAGGACACCGGCACCATCGCCGGTGAGCCGGTCGCAGAGGTCGTCTACGCGGGAACCCTCTAGGTGTGAGCCCGCCTGCCGGCTTTCGAAATCCTTTTTGATACCCTCGGCCTCGTCCCGTATGCGAGCCGCCTTAGCTCAGACTGGGAGAGCACTCGACTGAAGATCGAGCTGTCCCCCGTTCAAATCGGGGAGGCGGCATTTTCCTGCGAACCAGCGAGGGAGCGAAGCGACCGAGACTGTGAGCAGTGAAAATGCTCCCGACACGATTTGAGCTCGTGAGTCGCGCGCAGTGAAACGAGCACGTCTCACGGCGTTCAAATCGGGGAGGCGGCATTCTTCTGAATCCGACCGCCGAGCGGAGCGAGCGCGGCGGATTCTGCGAATGGCACACCGAGCCGATTTGAACACGCCAGTCGCAGCCCCGGAACGGCCGAACGAAGTGAGGCCGCACGCCCGGAACGTCTGGCATCTGTTCAAATCGGGGAGGCGGCATTTCTCCGACGACAACGCGACGAGCGACAGCGAGGAGCCCGCCGTCGGAGAAATCTATCCGAGCCGATTTGAACTCGTGAGTCGCAGTCCCGGAACGGCCGAACGAAGTGAGGCCGCAGGCCCGGAACGTCTCTCATCTGTTCAAATGGGAGAGGCGGCATTTTCCTGCGAACAAGCGAGGGAGCGACGACGGATCGTTCTGCGTCGTCGGTGTGTCTACAGAGAACACGGGGAAATGACGGGCTCGAACGGTGCGAAGCGCGGATGCGCGTTCGGCGGTGACCAAAACGACTAACTATCGGTTTGTCGATGGGGTGCCATGACAGAACTCTCGCGCCGAGCGATGCTCGCTACGGCGGGCGTCGCGACGGTTGCAAGCGTTGCGGGCTGTTCCGCGCTTGGAAATTCGTCACCGACCGATCTCAACATCTGGGTGCGGAACGACCTGGACGAGAAACGAGCCTACGAGATAACGGTCGATTCTGTGACGAAAACCGGAACGCTGGCGAGCGGCGAGACGGATTCGTACGTCGATGTCGTGCCACACCCCGGTGTCGGTACGGACGTCACCGTCGACGTGACGTTCGGGATCGGTAGCGAGGACGATTTCCTCACCACGCAAGAGGGCGGTGATACGTTGACGATCGCCGACGAGACGGTGGCGGTGTTCGCTCGAAATACGGAGATGGGCGCGTTCTACGGTCTCTCTGAGGACCCGGGGACGCCGGAGGGCGCCGAAGCGGACGCCGAGTGAACGCCGGTCGGTGAACGGGGAACGAGGTGAAAGCTCTCGGCGACACCGGAGCGAAGGTAATGAGCAGGGAGCCCCGGTACGGCGATCGGTGCGTGGGCGACCGACGGGAGGCCACGGGTAGCGAGCGGGGAGCAGCGCGACCCGCGAGCCGCACGCCCGGAACGTCTGGCATCTGTTCAAACCGGGGAGGCGGCGGTGGCGGTCGGCCGCGACACCTGCTATATCGGGCGATCCCTTCACGTGTCGCGATTCCGTACGTCCAAGTGTCATGGCAGCAACAGTAGACGGCTCGACCGCGACGGTCATCCAAGTGGGAATGCTGCTTCAGGAAGCGGTCAGCCAGGCGGAGGTGTTCGACATGATCTACGAGGACGCCGTGCTGGCGAGTTCGTTCTGGGTGAACGTCGCGCTCGCCGGCCTCTCGATCCTCCTGTTCGTGTACATGGGCCGGGACGTGGAGGACCCGCGCGCGCAGCTGATCTTCGTGGCGACGATCGTCGTCCCGGTCGTCTCCCTGTCGAGTTATCTCGGCCTGGCGAGCGGGCTCACGGTGAGCGTCGTCGAGATGCCAGGCGGCGCGCTGGCAGGCGAGGAAGTGCTGTCGATGTGGGGTCGATATCTCACCTGGACGCTATCGACTCCGATGATCCTGCTGGCGCTCGGTTTGCTCGCGGGTTCGAATAGCACGAAGCTATTCACCGCGGTCGTCTTCGACGTCGCGATGTGCGTGACGGGCCTGGCGGCCGCGCTGACCACGTCCTCCTACGCGCTGCGGTGGGGCTGGTACGGGGTGAGTTGCACGTTCTTCGCGGTCGTGCTGTACGTGTTGCTCGTCGAGTGGCCGAAGGACGCGGCGGAGACGGGCACGGCGGAGATATTCAGCACGCTGAAGCTGCTGACGGTGATCCTCTGGTTCGGGTATCCGGTCTTCTGGGCGCTCGGGGCCGAAGGCATCGGCGTCCTCGGCGTCGCCGTCACGTCCTGGGCCTACAGCGCGCTCGACGTCGGTGCGAAGTACGTGTTCGCGTACCTGTTGCTCTCGTACGTCGCCGACGAACCGGCGTCGGTCACCGGCCCCACGGGACTCTCCGGTGGCGCAACGGCGGTCGACGACTGAACGACGGCTACCGGCTCCGACGGTGGCCCTCCGGACCACACCCGATCACGGGGCCGTCACCCCCCGTTCGCTTCGATCGCAACGGCGACCTCGTTGCGCCGGAGGAACGGAAGCGTCCAGGGAGCGTCGTATCCCATCGAAAACGGGTCGCCCGAGGTTGGGATCCGTGCGTGGTCGAGCGTTTCGAGGAGGTGTCGGCGCTGGGCAGCGACGCGGCGGTCGGTTGGCCGCCAGGAGAACTGACGGACAGCGAGCGTTCGCTCCGGAACGGGACGGAGCGCGACGTCCTCGTCGGTCGGCCTCGGTGCGGTGTCGAGGTCGTACTCGGGAGGAAGATAGAACGCCATTCGGACCGCGTCCCGGTCCCGGTTCGCATCGGTTTCGACGGGCGTCGTCATCGGGACTTCCCGCCCCCGTTCTGCCACCTGAACGGGACTGGTCATCTCGACCTGCGTTCCCTGGTCCGAAACGGCGACCGGTGCCGTCATCGAGACGTTCGAACCGCCCTCGTTGGCACCGGTGATGTACCGGAACAGGCGGCGGAACGCGTCGTTCCTGGTGTCAGCCACCGTTTCGGCGACGACGGCGGGCGGGTAGCGCCGAAGTTCGACGTCGTCGACGCGGCCGACGACCGTGTACGGAACCGTTTCGGTCGTGAACCGTTGGTAGAGCGTCCAGGTGGCGGCCGCAGCGACGACTCCGCCGGCGACACCCAGCGCGACGGCTGCTGTTCGAACCATACGACTAGTTGTCGTTGTGAGAGGATAAACTGTTCTGCCGGCGGGAGAAGCCAGTTCGTCCGATTCGGTCGTCCGGAACCCGATATCGACACCCTCGACCGGACCGGCCCGTCCGGCGTCTGTCATTAGGTGGCGAATAGGCATCCTTGATAGCCGGTAACGGGCGGGCATGGCAGGATCGAAACCAGGTCGGGGGACGTCACGCAGAGCGAGCGCGACGGTCGTGGCACTTGGCATCGTCGTCACCGTCATCGTCGTCGGGGGACTGGTCGCGTTCGGTCAGGGAACGTTCGGGGGATCAGGCGACGCTCACACGACGCCAGCGCAGACGGCGGACCACGGCGGAGCGGCAGAAAGCGACGATGACTCGTCAGGCGGGGGCGAGCGACCGTTCACGCTCGACGTACAGAAGATCGAGAACTGCGGGAAGACCTGTCGTGACGTGACCGTCTCGCTCACGAACAACGGCGGGAATCCACGGGAGAACATCTCGGTCACGACGACCGTGTACGCGGGTCAGGACAGCGTCTGGCAGGGTGAGGCGTCTATCGGGACGCTCGCGTCGGACGAGTCGACGAGGCGAACCGAGCAGATAGACGTCGGGTACGTGGGCGGTGCGAAGATCGAGCGAAACGACGGCACCGTGACCATCGAGACCGTGGTCCACTGGGACGGCGGGGAGGCGAGGTACAGCGAGCAAAGACAGGTCGCCTGATCACCCGGGCGTCCAGAACGGTCGTGAACCGAAATTCGAGCGTCATAGTGGTGGTTGTAACTTTGTACCGGCGCTCGACGGTACGGACCACGTCGAGCGCTGGTACGGGCTTACAACCACCACTATCAGTCGGCGGTCTCCGCGGTCGCTTCGCGACAGTCGACGTGGACGATATCGTCGTTCTCGTCGGGGCCGCGGGCCTGGCCGGGGACGATCGGTTCGCCGCAGATCGCACACACCAGGGCACTGCTCGTGGCGGTCCCCGACGGACTCGCCGTCGGCTCCGTCTCCAGCGTGTCGGTCGTCACCTGGTATCCCAGTGCGAGCGCGCCGATGCCCGCGAGGGCGCCCGTGATCCGCTTGCCGCGGCGGAACAGCGCGGCGGCGGCGACAGTCAGGCCGGCGGCGGCGAGCATCCGTGCGAGGCGGTCTCGACCAGTCGCGTCCTCTTCGAGTTCCATACCTGATCGTCGGGCTACAGGGCCTTGTATCCCACCCCGACCGGACGGCGCCGACCGTCGCGGAAACGTTCATTATCGAACATCCGATTTATGTGATCCGGGCGAGATAGTTTCCACGTGACGAGTCACCTATGCACAAACCACTGCTCGTAACGGACTTCCTGGACCGGGCCCGGCGCCACTACGGCGAGGAGGAGGCCGTCGTCGCGACGACGGGGGAACGGTTCACCTACGACGAGTTCGGCGACCGGGTCGACCGGTTCTCGGCGGTGCTACGCGACCGCGGCGTCGAGAAGGGGGACCGGGTAGCCGTGCTCGACCCCAACACCCACTACCACCTCGAGGCCGCCTACGGGTCGATGCAGCTCGGCGCGATCCACACGCCGCTCAACTACCGATTGACGTCGGAGGACTTCGCGTACATCCTCGAGGACGCCGGCGTGGACGTCATCTACGCCGACCACGCGTACGCCGAGAAGATCGAGGCGATCCGCGAGGACGTCCCGACGTCGACGTTCGTGACCAACGACACCGACGCGGTGGAGGGTGAGTGGGAGTCGTTCGACGAGGTCATCGAGGGCGTCGACCCCGACGTCGAACGGCCGGAGATGGCAGAGGACGACGTCATCACGATCAACTACACCTCGGGGACGACCGGCGACCCGAAGGGCGTGATGCGGACTCACCGGACCGAGACGCTCCACGCCTACCTGATCTCGATCCACCAGGAGATCGCCGACGACGACGTCTACCTGTGGACGCTGCCGATGTTCCACGTCAACGGCTGGGGCCACATCTACGCCATCACCGGGATGGGCGCGACGCACGTCTGTAGCCGCGGCGTCGACGCGGAGTGGATCTTCGACACCGTCGCCGCGGAGGACGTCTCCTACCTCTGTGGCGCGCCGACAGTGCTGAACAGGCTGGTCGACTACTACGAGAACGAGGCCCCCGCGACGACCGGCGCGAACGACGTCCGCATCGCGACGGCCGGCAGCGCGCCGCCCGAGGCGACCATCCGCACGGTCGAGGAGGAGTTCGGCTGGTACCTCAAGCACGTCTACGGCGCCACGGAGACCGGGCCGCTCATCACCACCTCCGACGCCCGGCGCCACTTCGACGACGACAGCGCCGACCGGTTCGCGATCAAGAAACGCCAGGGCCTGGGCTATCTCGGCACGGACGTCCGGGTCGTCGACGAGGACGGCGAGGACGTCCCGCGAGACGACGCGACCATCGGCGAGGTCGTCGTCCGCGGCAACCAGGTGATGGAAGGGTACTGGAACAAGCCTGAGGAGACCGAAGAGGCGTTCTCCGCGCGTCTCGAGGGGTACTACCACACTGGCGACCTCGGGACCGTCGACGAACACGGGATGGTCGCCATCCAGGACCGAAAGAAGGACATCATCATCTCCGGCGGCGAGAACATCTCCTCGATCGAACTTGAGGACGCGCTGTTCGACCACGAGGCCGTCTCGGACGTCGCAGTCGTCCCCGCCCCGAGCGACGAGTGGGGCGAGACGCCGCAGGCGTTCGTCGTCCCCGCCGACGACGTCGACGACCCGGACGCCCTCGAGTCGGACCTGATAGAGTACACGCGCGAGGCGCTCGCGAGCTACAAGGCCGTCAGGAGCGTCACGTTCGTCGAGGCGCTCCCGACGACGGCGACGGGGAAGGTCCAGAAGTACGAACTCCGTGCCGAGCTGTGGGAGGACGAGGACCGGATGGTCGGCGAAGGCTAACAGTTTCGACCGGGAGAGAGCAGCCAAGCTCGCCGTCGAACGCAGCACCGCCAGCGCGGTATCCTTCGCGCAAAAATACGGAAGAGCGACGCCGCCTCGCTGCAGGCTCGCCGCCCGGGCTAGTCGTCGGCCGGCGGCGCCAGGTCGAGGAGGCCGCCCGTACCGCCGTCGGCGCGTTCGCCGCCCTGTGCCGTCTCGACGGTGACGAGTTCGAACGCCGCGTCCGAGGCGTCTTCGGCGACCTGTTCGTCGTCGCCACCGGCGGTCGCGTTGCCGGTCTCGTTCCCGACGCCGGTGACGTTCTCGCCGACAGTATCGTTCTCACCGCCCGTCTCGTTGCCGGCGTCCTGGTCGCCAGCGCTGGCGGCGGCCTGCGTGTCGAAGTATCCCGTCGCGAAGGCGCTGTAGACCGTATTTCCATCGATCGAGAGGGAGACGCGCCGAACGCCCGCCTCCGGTGCCGCACCGTCCGCGCCGACGGCCTCCGTCTCGTTCTCGCCCGCGCCGGTGCCACCGATTTCCTCGGTTTCGTTCCCGGCGTCGGCCTCGGTTCCAGCGACGGCGCCATCGTCACCGCCGGCACCGCCGCCGGCGGGAGTCCCGCCGTCGGAGATCTGCGAGATGCTCACGGCGCCGACGTCGGGGACGGCGTGGAAGATCCGCACGCGGGCGGTCCCGTCGCCGGGGTCGCTGACGTCGTCTTCGAGGACCTGGACCTGGAAACCGCGGTCGGACCCGCCGGCCTCACCAGCCGGCTCCTGGCCAGGTTCCGTATCGGCTCCGATGCCGTCGGTTTCGGTCCCGTCCGTCTCGTCGACGCCGACGGAGTCGTCTTCGGCACCGCCGAGCGCGTCCTCGGCCCCGCCAGCGCTCGTCTCCTCTATCTGGAGCGAGTAGTCGCCCGCGTCCAGTTCGAGTGTCTGCGACTGCCCGAAGGCGAGTTCCTCGACCAGCGCCTCGCCACCGGCTGGCGCGCCGCCGGCCCCGGTGCCGTCCGTCTCGTTCATGCCAGCACCGCCCGTCTCGTTCCCACCGGTATCGTTCAGGCCGACGCCACCCGTCTCGTTCGCCCCGCCGCCGCCGGTTTCGGTGACACCGACCCCGTCGGTTTCGTTCCCGGCCGCGGCGGTCTCCATGCCGGCGTCTTCGGCCGGGATGGGGCCGCGGGCGACCTCCCCGAAGGCGACGACGGTGTAGGTCGTCCCCTCCTCGACTTCGACTTCGCCGTCGAACAGCACCGTCTCCTCGTCTTCGCCACCGCCGCCGAAGATGTCCTCGATGAATCCCTGGATACCGCCGGAGGCAGGGACGATCTCGACCTGATAGGTTCCCGGATCGACCTCGTTGTAACTGCTCACGTCCCGGAACCCGAGACCGCCGATTTCGGTCTCGCCGTCGCCAGCCCCGCCGGCGGTCTCGTTGGTCTCGTTCTCGCCGCCCAGGCCGGTGTCGTTCCCCGCCGTCTCGTTCCCGGCACCCGCCGCGACGCCGCCGTCCTGGCTGGTCAGCCGGACGTCAACGTTCGGTGCGTCGGGAGAGAGGTGCGCGACCCGGATGGCGGCGCCCTGGTCGCCGGCCCCGCCGCCTTCCTGCGCCGAGATGACCGTACTCCCGAGGCTCGCGACGCCGATCGCGCCAGCTCCCTGTAGCACTCGCCGTCGTGTCACGTTGGTTTCTACCATCGCAGATACTGACAGGAACTCGATCGCTTTTGTTAGTAGCATCCTCCCTGGGGAAAGCCGGAAGTACCCGCCGTCCGGCTTTTGAGTCCGGTGTTTGACTATTCAGGGTCGGCACCAGTAAATGTGTGATTTCGTATAACTTTGCCAGCGAGACCGGGACGCGGAGCTAACGAGTCGCTATTTCACGGTAGGCAACTGTGAACGGCTGGCCCCCGCTCTCGCCCACGCGGCGCCGCCCAGGGACGGCGTTCACACCGCCGAAACCCCGACTTCCTGACCTCCGCTCGCCACTCCGCGCACGCACCCAGGCCGACAAACCGGAACGGCGACGACCCGGCGGCTGACTGGCGCCGACCGTAAGCCCGGCGTACCGGCGAGACCGGTTCACTCTCCTCATCGGTCAGCGGTACCAGACGGGTTTCCACGAGGGAACTCGTCGACGGGGTGCCCGCAGTCGTGGGCAGCAATATGCTGTCCCTCGACGGAGACGCTCCCGCCCCCAGTCGGGACGAGGGATTTTGTCGCTCGAACGACTAGTCGGTGGTGCAATGGCAACACTGTCGAGCGACGACGAAGGGAAGTTCCTCGTCGACGCCGAAGACGAACAGATCGGTATCGTCACCGAGGTCGACGCGGACGCGAACGTCGCGTACGTCGACCCCGACCCCGGCATCGGCGAGGCGTGGCTCGAGGGGTTCGGGTACGGCGACGCCGACGAGGACGACATCCGCGTTCCCTTCGATGCCGTCAGCACCGTCACCGACGAGGAGATACGCGTGCCGCGAGACCTGTAGCGAGCGGGGTACCGACCCTGCCGCTGGCGTCAGTCACCGGCAGTCGCCTCGTCGAAAGAAGGGTGCCGTCAGCCGTGGTCCCGCCGCCGTCGGCGCCGTCGACGCTGCCCCGGGAACCAGCTACCGGTCCCGGACGTCGAAGGAAATAGTCTCACTATCCTGACGGCCTTCCCCGTCGATCACGCGGAGGGTCACGTCGGTGGGGGCGCACCGCTCGAAGGTGACGTCGAAGATCGGACCAGCGGGCTCGAAGGAACCGAGGTTCCCCCGTCGCCACTCGTACGTCTGAACGTCGCCCGTCGAAGCCGAGGCGTCGAGCGTGACGGTCGACCCGTATTCCTGGTAGCGATGGTCCGCGTCCTCGGGGTCGGTCCTGATCACCGCTATCGGCCCACTTGCGGACGGCGGCACCATCGAATCGTCGGGTTCTTCGTCCGTTCCAGTGAGCGCGATGAGACTGGCCTTCCCGCCGGCCCCGCGCGCGTGTTGCACGACGTAGACCCGACCGTCGGCGACGGTCGGCGTCCTCGCGTACTGGGGTTCGATGTACCGCGTATTGGCTCGATACCCCCATCGCTCCGTCCCGTCTTCGGTGGCGAAGGCGTGGACGGCCGCGTCCCCAGTCGTCCCGGTCTCACCGGCGACGTAGACGGTGTCCCCAACGACCGTCGGGGGGCCCAGCAGTAGCGTCGAGACGTCGCGTGCCCACCGGACGGCACCGCTCCTCGCGTCCACGGCAGAGAGGGTCGACTGGATCCCTGCCTCCCAGTTGCCCCTGTAGGACGTCGCCGTCGTCACGTAGACCGCGTCGCCCGCGACCGACGGTCGGCTGAGAAGCGGCCTGCCCAGTTCGCCCGCGGGCGTCAATCGCGTCCGCCACAGGTTATCGCCGTTCGCGTCGTGTGCGACGACCACGTTCGCCCTGTCGTCGGTCTGTCGCGACCCGTAGATCCGTCCGTCGACGACCACCGCAGCCGCGCCGTCGAGACCGTTCGGAACGGGCCGTGACAGCTCGATCTCACCGTCTTCGCATCTCCAGGCGACCAGTTCGTTCTGGTCGTCCGAGTGGTAGCGAACGCCGTAGAGCAGGTCGTCTGCGACCCCGACGTACTCGTTCGACGCCGTCGCGTCTCGCCACAGGATCTCGCCGGTCTCGGGATCGAGCGCGTTGACAGCGTCGCCGTCTGGCCCGCCCTCGGCAAAGAGCGTGCCCGCAGCGAACAGCGGTGCGTCCACCCATCCCCCGTCCGTTCTGCGCCAGCTGAGTTCGCCCGTCTCCGCATCGATGGCGTGGAGACCGCCGTAGGGGGCGCGGTCCACCCCCGGGCTACTGGTCAGGTAGAGCCGACCGTCACCGACCGCTGGTGGCGAACCGACACCCCCGATGCCGGGTTCGCCCTGCTCGGCGTCGTGTCGCCATCGCTCCGTGCCCGACTCGGCGTCGAAGGCGATGACGCCACCGCGAAACGTCAGGTCGTCGTGGATGAACGGCAGGTAGACGGTCCCGTCGGCGACGATCGCCTCGTCGACGAAGACGTGATCGTCGACGCTCGCCACCCACGCCTCCGCGGCGAACGGGCCGTCCAGCGCGGCCGCACCGTCGACGGCACCGGCCCGGTCCGGACCGGCGCGGTACTGTGACCAGCCCGTCGGGACCGTCGTTCCTGCTCGTTCACTGCTTCCCAGGGTGACACCGCTGAAACCGAGAGCGGCGAGCGGGAGAGCACTGAGCGATCCGAGGACCGTCCGTCGCGAATGTGAAAGAGTCACGACTACGCCGTCGTTCAGCGTCGATTCGAGTAACTATTACCTCGCTAAGGCCCGCACCGGCCACTTAATATCCCATTTCATAGTGGTCGTTGTAAGCCCTTACCGGCGTTCGACGTGGACGGTACCGGCGAACGCCGGTGAAAAGTTACAACGACCACTATCAGACGTTGGTGACGTTCGCGTCCCGTTCGAGGCCGTCAGTACCGTCACCGACGACGAGATACGCGTGGCGCGTGACCCGTAGCGAGGGGGCCGCGGCCGGGGGCAGCGACGGTCGCTCTCGGGCGCCAGTCCCGTCGAGAGCGACGTCGTCGCCGATCCGCCCATCGCCAGATTGTCTGGCATCTGTCCGCCCGGTACCTGGACCCGCCGCCGGAACGCGAAACCCTCAAACGGGGGCTGGTGATATGGGCGGCTACATGCAAGCAGGCGTCATCGGGGTCGTCGACGGTTCGTTCAACGTAGTCGATTCGTTCTCGGAGACGGTCGAGGAGGGCGGTCAAGAACTGCGCCGGGCGCTCGACGTCGAGCGCGTCTTCTCGCTCCCCTCCGGCGACACGGCCTTCGCGGGACGGGCGGCCCGCGAGTACCGCCGCGAACGCGAGTCGGCCCGCATCGCCGACGACGGCGTCAGCGTCGTCGCCGAACCCCAGACAGCCACTCGTCACACGCAGTTCGTGGGCGTCCCCGGCGAGTTCGTCGTCGCCGGGTCGAGCAAGGGGACGTTCGCTTTCGATCTCATCGGCCAGGACACGAACACGTCCATCGGTCGGGGCGAACTCGACCTCGACGCCTTCTTCGAGCGCCACGGGGACGCCGCGCCCTGGAAGGCAGGGTTCTCGGGGACAGAAGCGGACGGCGTCAGCGGCGTCCTCCACGGCACCGACCTCCGGGAGAGCCACGACCTCGAGGACCTGCTGGCGGGATCCAGCCTGAACCAGCTCGGGCTGACCTACACCGACGACGGCGACGAGGTCAAGGTCACGGCCGCCCGGAGCGGCTACGTCGAACTGTACCGGCCCCGCGACCTGAGCGCCGAGGAGTATCTCGCCTACCTCCAGCGGGAGATTATCCCGCACCTCTCCTGAGCGCGCGCGAGCGTTTCGCCGTCGAAGGTCGGAGCGAACGCTCGCCGGTTGGGGAACGTCGATTCCGGCACTCTGTCCGTTCTCCGACCCGGTACACCGGATTCAGCCGTTTGAGCGTTGCTCCGGCGACCGTAAATCGTTCAGCCCGTATTACACATTCTGGAGACGTTATACGAGTCACCGAAATCGGGCGAGGGAGTCGGATCTATCCGTTTACAGTCAGTACTGGTGTCATGTTTACAGAATAAGACTAATAACCGAGTGACGGGATAGGCGCAGTGCTAGAGAGACAAGTGCGCGGAGAAGGACGCCTGGTAGGACATGCTGTCCTTCTCCCCCGGAGTCAATAAGCGTTGCCCAGCGAGAGTGGCGACGCGACCCCGGGCGGCGTCTCGCGTGCCGGCGTCGACGCGAACACCCCGACAGATGAGCACGCCCATGGACAACTCACACACCGACCGTGGTATCGACGTCGTCATCGACGCCTCCGCGTCTGACGACGACGAGTTCGGGACGCTGGTCCTGACCACCATCGCGGACGAGCTCGGGACCGACCCAGCCTCGTTGCCGCCGTTACGAGACAGTATCGACCCCGACGTCCTGAACAGCTTCTTCCAGGCAGGCGGTGAGTCCGCGAAGGCGCTGTCCTTCGAGTACCTCTGCTACGACGTCGTCGTCACCGACGACGGCGTCATCGAGTTGCGAACCCGAGCGTAACGACGCTGTTCTGTCGACGCTGGCACGTCACACCGCTACCCCTCCAGCGCTTCTCACCGACGCGCTCCCACCGTCGTCCATCCCCGACCACTGGCAAGTGTCTGCAGCGGAACTAACCGCCCGAAGGCATCGGCCCGATGGCGGGCCCACGACTCGACCGAGTACCGTTCACGTCGAAACGGCGACTTACCCCAAATTTCCTCACCATAACAAAACCGGCGTGACGGCATAGTCCGACAGTCATGCCAGCAGACAAGCGGTCAGACGACTCGCGGTCGCCGTCGCGCCGCTCGACCCTCCAGGCGCTCGGCACGCTCCTCGCGGCCGGCGGCGTGACGGGCGCCGTCGCCGCCCAGGAGGACGGCGGATCGTACCGGATCAGCCAGGCCGACCAGACGCTCGCCGTCGAACCCCTGACCGGTAACCGACCAGTCGAGGAACTGTACAGCTACCGGCTGCCGGACCAGTACGAGGGCGTGGGCGTCCACGACGTCGCGGGCGGCCCGTACTACGAGTCCGCCGGCACCCATAGCCTCCAGGCGGAGTCGACGACCATCACGTTCCTCTACGACGGCCCCAACGGCCTGAGCCTCGTGACCGTCCACGGCAGGGCCACGACGACGTCTGACAGTGAGTCGGCTGACGGTGAGTCGGCCGGCGATGAGTCGGCTGGCGGCGGGTCGGTGACCTGGGACGTCGCCGTCGACGCGGCGAACGCCGACTGGCTGGTCCGGGACGACCAGTACTGGGACCGCGAGACCGGCGAGCGCGCGGCCTCCAACTTCGACAACTGGGACGTCGACGGCGACCACCACCGGATCGACTGGACGTGGTCCGGCGAGGCGACCGACGGCGGCGTTCTGGGTTACCTCGACGACGCGAGCGCGCTCGTGATCGATCCCTCGTACAACGAGCAGGCGACGCTCTACGAGGAACACTACGCTGGCGACGTCACCGACTGGCAGTTCCTCAGCGGCACCGTCGACGACCCGGACCGGTTCGCGCTCGCCCTCGACGAACACCTCGGGGTCGCCGGCCCGGACGGAGACCTCTCCGGCGTCAGCGTCGACGACGAGCGGGAGGACGACGGCGACGAAGCGACAGAGACGGAGTCCACGAGGACCGACACGGAGACTGAATCCCCCGAGCGGGACACGGACGAGACCGAGGAGCCGGACGAGACCGAGGAGCCGGACGAGACTGAGGAGACCGAACAGACGGAAGAATCGGAGGAAATCGAGGAAGGCGACGACGAGGAGGACGGCGAAGACGACGACGAGGGCCAGGAAACAGAAGACGAACGCGACGACGAAGACGACGATGACGACGAGGAAGCCCAAGAACTTCTCGAGGAGAAACGCGAGCAGATCCAGGCGTTACGCGAAGAGATACAGGAGCGTCGGGCGGCGATCGCCGACGCAGCCGGCGATGGACCGGCGGAGCTCCGGGAGGAGATCGCGGAACTCCGCGAGCGGATCGAGGAGATACGCGAGGAACTCGAGGACGACCGCGGGAGTTTCTTCGAGCGCGACGACCGCCCAGGTCGGGGACTCGGCCGCGGTAATGGCAACGGTGCCGGCAGGGCCGAGCAACGGGGCCCTCCGGAGCAGGCGAACGGGAACGGGCCCGGTGGCAACGGGAACGGACCAGGGAGGGGCAGATAGCCGCGTCCGTCCCGCTCAGGCGACGTCGAGCGGCCCGTCGGCGCGGTAGAGCAGGCGCATGGGGTACCCGTCGGCGTCGGTCTGGGGCTCCGGCGGGAGCGAGTAGACGTCGCCGCTACCCGGCCACGACGAGTACGCGAGCGCCATCGCGTCGAGGACGTCTCGCACGGCGACGTCGTGGCCGGCGACCGCCTCGGCAGCGGCCTGGACGGCCGGCGGCGCGTCCCGGTCGAGCGACGCGAGCGTCCGCATCCGTTCGGCGTAGCCACCCGCAGTGGCCGGGTCACGTTCCAGCGGCGTGCCGGCGATGGCGCGGTAGCACAGCTCCGGGTTCGACTCCGCGATCACGTCGGGCGCGCTCGGGAACTCCCTGAGTACGTCCCGGAGCACCGCTATCTCGTCGCTCGTGGCGAACGCCCGCTCGGAGAGGGCCTCGCCCGTCTGGCGCTCGTGGACGCTGCTGGCGACGCCGTGGCGGCGCTTGCGGACCGCGTCGGGGACCGGCGGCGAGACGACGGCCGACGCCATCGCTCCCAGCGCGCGTCGAGCGAGGCGGTCGCACTCCCGGTCCCCGTCGTCGGGGAGGCCGATCGGCACGTCGACGAGCAACCGGTCGGCGACCTCCTGGTACCGGAGCCAGCAGTCGCCGACGCCGTCGAAGACGTCGGCGTGGTCGTAGCCATCGGCGTCGAAGGCCACAGCCAGCCACTCGTCGCCGCAGTAGTGAGCGCCTACCCACGCCGCGTCGTCGGTCATCGTGTCGACGTGGCAGCCAGCGACCAAAAACCTACGGCCCCCGGCCGATCGCTAGACGGGACCGGCCGATCCGGCGGCGAATCGGCGACGGAGGGGGCCGTATTCCGGTGATATGGGGCCGTAGTGACCACCTACCTCCGTGGTACCGCCTCTCTCGGAAGGGTTATCCGTGATGCCCTCCTCAGTTGATTCGCAATGGCAGAAGGCAAGGTTGACTTCTTCAACGACACAGGCGGTTACGGTTTCATCGATACTGAGGACGCGGACGACGACGTTTTCTTCCACATGGAAGACGTGGGCGGCCCGGATCTCGAGGAAGGGACGGAAGTCGAGTTCGACATCGAGCAGGCGGACAAGGGTCCGCGTGCCACGAACCTGACTCGACTGTAAGTCGGTGATTTCCGCAGGCGTATCGGCATAGACTGATTTTCGGATTTTTCTGACCCGCCCGAGCAGTGGCTTCGCTTCGATGTCGTACTGGATATTGTTGCTACGTTGTCTCTTCGTGACGGATAGAACTACCGTGTTGATCGGTCAGAGCTACGACTGCCACTAGAGCGCTCAACAACAGCCCGAAAGCCCCCTCCTGCTCGGGTCGGGGGGCTCGTTGCGCTCCTCGCCTCCGGCTGCGGTGCTTACTACGCCCGCCTTCCCCGAGCAGTCGGCCCCTTTCAGTCCACCCACTTCGGCTGGCTCGTCAGGAGAAACGGGTGGGAATGAAAGGGGCGGCTGGCTCCGGGAACCCCGGCGAAGCAAGCACGCGAACGAAGTGAGCGCGCAGCGAGCCGCGGGACCGGAGCCAGCCGGGGCTTTCCTTTCTCGGTGGCTGCATCGATAGCTGTCCCAGTACCCAGTGAGCAACACAGTCGTTCCATTCCGCAGTTTCTCCACTGGCCGAGACCATCCCGGAGGGCTACTCCACTGACAGCTCATAGTCCTTCGCCGAGACGTCCTCCCTCACCGCCTCGTACTGGAAGAGCACGCAGCCGGCGAGTAACAGCAGCGCACCGACCAGTGGCGGTTGCGCGAATCGAAAGATTTCCCGGGTGATAGCCGCGAGCGTCGTCGAAAGCCCTTGAGACACCGGCGCGATGGCGAGCAGCCCCTCGACGGCCGGGTAGCTGATCACGGCGGACAGGATGACCGTCCCCGCGACGAACACGCCGCGGACCCGACCGGGTTCGAGGAGATACAGCAGCGGGACGAGTGGGTAGTAGAGCAGCGAAAAGTAGAAGGGCTCTAGCGGGAGGACGAGCATGGTCGCGAGGAGCGTCGCCAGGAGGGCGACCAGACGCCCGCGGCGGGTGGAGACGTCCCACGACGCGGCGACGACCACCGGACCCAGCAGGGCGAGCGCGGTCAGCGTGAGGAGCGTCGGGTCAGTCGCGGGGAACAGCGCGGCGAGCGGGCGGCGGACCGTGACGTACATCGTCGACGGGTCCAGCCCGCCGGCGAACTCCGCAGTGTGCGATTCTCCGGCGAGCACCTCGACGAGGTACGTCTGGAACAGCGACGGGCCGAAGGCGAGAACGCCCGCGAGGAGGAGCGCGGTGCCGGTGGCGACGGCGGCTGCGACCGCGCGCCAGGCCCGACGCCGGAGGAGCCACAGCCCGACAGCGGCGGGGAACAGCTTCACCGTCGCCGCGGCGGCGAAGGCAGCGCCGGCCCGCGACTGGCTGCCGCGGTCGAGCAGTATCCCGCCGACGGCGATCGCGAGCGCCAGCTGGAGGTTCACCTGGCCCATGACGAAGACCGAAATCGAGTGGACCGAGGCGAGGACGAACCCCGCGACGAGCGCGCGGTCGAGGCGGGTGAGCGTGACCCCCGAGCGCTCGACGTATCGCACCAAGAGGACTGCGATGGCACCGGCCGACAGGAGGTTCAGCGCGGTCTGGAGGACGTACGCGCCGACCGCGCTCCCGGTGAGGGCGTGCGGGACGAACGCCAGCACGACGACGGGCTGGTAGACGAACTCGTAGCCCGGGCGACCGGGCGGTGCGGCGAAGTACGGGCTCTCGCCGACGAGCACTCGCTCCGCGGCGAAGAAGTAGACGTCCGTCGCCAGGCCGACCTGGGCAGGGCGCAACAGCGGGACGGCGACGAGGTAGGCCAGCCCGAAGCAGACGCCCGCGGCGAGTGCGGCCCGGACGGGTCGTCGGTCGGTGGTCGTGGACATCTATCCGTTGTCCTCCCGTCGATGCCGGGTCACGTCAGCCTGGTGGACCGGGGAAGCGCGGGCGATCAAGATGGCTCAGCTATCGGACCAGCGCCAGATCGTTTCGGTCTCCTGGATGTCGGCGGACGCGGGGTCCCAGACCAGCCGAAGCGTGGCGTCGCTCAGGTCGAGATGTTCGTTGGCGCCAGTATCCACTGTCGTGGCATCGGCGTCTATCGTCATCGTCGCTCCGGCCGTGGTCTCCGATCCGATCTGGGCGTCGATCTGATTGCCATTTATCTCGGCTGCCGAGTTCGACCCCGAGGGATTGACCGCCACGGCACCCTGCAGCACGAAGTAGACGTTCTGCTCCTCCAGTGTGTCGCCGCCCTCGAACACGAGTTCCAGGGCCTGCCCGTCGCCGTCGGTCGTCCGGTCGTACGTGGCGGTGATAGCGGGCTGGGGTGCCACTGCCTTCGTCTCGTCGGCCATCCCGAACACCACGTAGCCCGCCGTCGCCGCGAGTATCACGGTTATCGCGACCATCAATACGACACTGATGACCGGGCTCACGCCCCTCGTTTCCCGACGAACGCGTCCTCGCACCATCTGATTGGGCTGTTCTTGTCACGTCGCTTCATAAAGGCTGACCGAGAATCGATCCGCGACAGTGTGAGGCGTGCTATCAGGCCAGCGGCAGCAGGTCTTCCGGCGGACCGCCGGGGAGTTCGTTGCGCTCGTGGGGTTTGGTGAACTCGGGGTCGGGCCCAATCGGGACGATTCGCTTGGGGCTGACGTCCGGGTGCGTGGTGTAGTAGTGCTCCGTGATGTGGTCCATGTCGACGGTGTCGGCGACGCCCTGGGTCTGGTAGAGGTCGCGCAGGTACGGCCAGAGGTTGTCGTACTCGCGGATCAGCTGGTGGTTGCACATGAAGTGCGTGTGGTACACCTCGTCGAAGCGAACCAGCGTGGTGAACATCGCGATATCGGCCTCGGTCAGGCGGTCGCCGGCGAGGTAGCGCTGGTCTTCGAGCACCGCGTCCCAGTGGTCGAGCGCGTCGAACAGTTCGTGGACCGCCTCGTCGTAGGCCGCCTGTGAGTTCGCGAAGCCGGTGCGATAGACGCCGTTGTTGATCGGCTGGTAGATCTCTTCGATGATGCGGTCGACGTCGTCCCGGTAGCCCTCGGGATAGAGGTCCACGTCGCGGGAGGCGACACTGTCGAACGCGGTGTCGAGCATCCGCATGATCTCCGCGGACTCGTTGTTGACGATGGTCTCTTCGTCCCTGTCCCAGAGGACCGGGACGGTGACGCGCCCGGTCATGTCGGGGTCCGCTTTCTGGTACACCTCGCGAAGGTAGTCGCTCCCGTGGATCGAGTCCTCGGTGCAGCCCTCCTTCTCGGGGGTGAACTGCCAGCCGTCGTCGTCGCGGTAGGGGTCGACGACGTCGACGGAGATTGCCTCCTCAAGGCCCTTTAGCGCGCGCGTCACGAGCGTCCGGTGGGCCCACGGGCACGCGTAGGAGACGTAGAGGTGGTACCGGCCGGCCTCCGGCTGGAACCGGGCGTCCGGGTCGTCCTCGACGAAATCCCTGAACGACGTCGTCCCGCGTTCGAACTCACCGTCCTCGTTGGTGTATTCTCCGGCGTCTGTGCGCCACTCGCCGTCGACGAGCATGTTCATGTAACTCATTAGGGACTCCGGAGGGAAAAGGAGGGTAGTAACGTGAACTTTACCTGGGCGACGTGGACGCAGCGACCGACCGGACGCGTGCGACACTGGCGCACGGGAGCGGCCCCGCTTCGAAGGGTTAATAGGCTCGCTCGGCTTCGTATTTCCCAAGAGTATCTATGTCGGACAAACCAGCCTCGATGTACCGGGAGATCGACAAGCCCGCGTACACCCGACGGGAGTACATCACGGGGATCCCCGGTTCCAAGATCGCACAGCACAAGATGGGAGACAAGGAGGCCGACGCCGAGGACTACCCGGTCCAGATCAGCCTCGTCGTCGAGGAGGAGTGTCAGCTCCGTCACGGGTCGCTCGAGGCCTCGCGCCTCTCGGCCAACCGCCACCTCATCAAGGAGTTCGGCGAGGGCAACTACAAGATGACGCTGCGAAAGTTCCCCCATCAGGTCCTGCGCGAGAACAAGCAGGCGACCGGCGCGGGTGCGGACCGTGTCTCCGACGGCATGCGCCAGGCCTTCGGGAAGATCGTCGGCACCGCCGCCCGCATCGACAAGGGCGAGCGTCTCTTCACGGCCTACTGCGAGGTCAACCAGGCCGAGGAGGTCAAAGAAGCGTTCCGTCGTGCCTACAACAAGATCACGCCCCCGTGTCGGATCAAGGTCGAACGCGGTGAGGAACTGCTAATTGCGTAAGTCAATTAGCAACTTCATCACCGCGTTCGCAGAGCGGGGAGAAGAGCTGCTGATCGCATAAGCGAATCGACGGCCACGTTCTTCCGCGCCAGCCGTGGTGTGGATTCCGGTACTTCGAGTCCGTGAGTTCGATGGCTGCAGCCCTCGAATCGAGACGAAGTATTATCCCCCTCTACCTGCTTGATCCAGTGTGCCGAATTGCAAGAACTGCGAGGCGTCCGTGACGTCGGCGTACGTGCGAGTGTTCGCACCCGAGGGAATGGACCACCCGCGCGTGTGCCCGAACTGTGAAGACAAGATCCGCGAGCAGGCCGAGGTTCGGCAGAAGCGGAACTGATAGTGGTGGTTGTAATCCGTTACCGGTGATGGTCGCGACTGGGGCGACCATCCGCGGTACAAAGTTACAACCACCACTATGAGACGGCGACGCGGGCGGGCCCACGTTTGCGGTCGACGGCGGCGCGCGTCGCCGAATCCGCGGCGTGACGTTCTGATCGAGGTCAGGCAGAGAGCCACGCGTACGTCTGGACGGCGCCGAACAGGAGCGCGAACGCGGCGTTCTCGACGACCAGCAGTCCGTTGGCCGGTTGCGTCGCCCGCGCGACGACGGCGAGCACGCCGAACGCCGTCGTGAGCAACAGGTTGTACTTCGCGAACGCCAGCCAGCACTCCTGGTCGAGTTCGATCAGGCCGTCGCTTCCCATGGCAGTCGTTGGGGCTCGCGCGTGACAAGTGGTCGGCCTCGATCGAACGACGTCGACGTCACTCCCCGTAGGCGTGCCCGTCGCTCACCGGCGGCGCGCCCATCCCGACGACGTGGACGTCCTCGCTCGCGTCGTCGGCGTTGTGCGCCCGGTGGGCGCTGCCCGGTTCGGCGACGAAGAACTGGCCTGCCGCGACGGCGTACAGGTCGTCTGGCGTTTCGATGGACAGCGTTCCTTCGACGACGTAGAACACCTCCTCCTGCTCGTCGTGGTAGTGCAGGCCGGAGAGGGGAATCTCCTCGCCGGGTTCGACGCGGTAGGTCCGCAGGCCGAGGTTGTCCATCCCCGCCGCTTCGCTGACGTACTTCATCTCCGAGGGCCGGTCCGGCTCCGGGTCGAGGTCGGCCGGGTCGACGACGTGGTAGCCCATGGTCGAGGTGTGGATTGGTGGAACTGTAAGTGGTGGGTCCGGGAAATGTGAGAGGAGTTGTAACGACGTAGAGAGTTCTCGGTACGCCCACTGGAGTCGACCACGGATCCAACAACAAAGGAAAGCCCTCGGCACGCTCGACTCGCGCGGACCACGCTGCGCTCCTCGCCTCCGGCTCCGGTGCTTGCGGGTCCGTGCTTCGTCGACCCCGCCTCGCCCTTTCAGTCCTCCAGGCACAGCCTTGCTCGCGCACGGAGGCGCTCGCGATTAGGACCACCAGACCTCCCCGGTCGCTCGCCGTCCGGCGAGCGATACGCGTCCTGACCGCCCCGCAACCGCCCGGCCGGGAGCGCGTCCCCGAGTCACACGAGGGGCGCGCGACCAGGGGAAGGGCAGGGCTGCGGTCCTCGGAGGACTGAAAGGGCGAGGCGGGCTCCGGGAACCCGGGCGCCGCTAGCACCGCAGCGGAGCGAGGAGCGCAGCAAGCCCCGGGACCGGAGCCAGCCGAGGGCTTTCTAGTTGTTGCTACCATCAGTATCGGTTGCTAACGAACGGACCGAAACTGTTCCGTCATCACTCCATCCTCCACCGGTCGAAACCACTCACAGAACAGCGTCAGTTCCTAGCGCCAGTTTAAGGTCGAAAGCGACGAACCACCGAGTATGCTCAGGCTCGCCGTGGCGACGCAGGAGGAGACCTACGAGCGAATGGGCGAGCCACTCGCCGACAGGGGAATCGAGGTCGTCCCGGTCCAGCCGTCGGAGCGGACGGTCGACATCACGGACGCGCCGTTCCCCGACGTCGACATCGGGTTCGTCTTCCCGCCGCGAATCATGGAGGGTGGCGTCGCGGACGCGCTGCTCTCGGTTCCGTGGGTCAACGACCGCGAGGCGGTGCTGCGGTCGCGGAACAAGGCCGACGTGCTCGCCCGGCTCGCGGCGGCGGACGTGCCGGTGCCCGAAACTATCATGGCGTCGAACCCTGTCGACGAAAGGGAACTCGTCGACGCCTACCGACAGTTCGACGAGCCGGTCGTGGTCAAGCCCAACTCGACCACGCGGGGGACGGGCATCGCCAAGACTCACGACCTCGACTCGTTCCTCGGCGTCGTCGACTACCTCGACCTGGTCCACGACTACCGCGCGACGGCGGACCGGTCGTTCCTGGTCCAGGAGTTCCTCCCCGACGCCCGCGACGTCCGGGCGATGGTCGTCGACGGCGAGGTGGTCGGCGCGGTGGAGCGTCGCCTGCCCGACGATGCGGTCGCCGACGGCCAGTGGAAGCACAACGTCCACCGCGGCGCCGCGGCGGAGGGCATCTCCCTCGACGGCGAGTTGCGCGAGCTGGCCGAGCGGACGGCGGAGGTCCTGGATATCGACTACCTCGGCGTCGACCTGCTCGTCACCGACGACCGCGCCGTGGTCAACGAGACGAACGCCCGGCCGACCATCGACGCGGCGACGAAGTACGAGGACGGGTTCTGGGACCGGGTGGCGGGGCTGATCCGGGCGACGGCCGACGATAGCTGACTTTTCTCGCTCACCGCTCTTGCCAGGCCGCCGCCAGGAAGAGAAAGCCGAAGATGCCGGCGAGGGCGGCGAACCACGCTCGGAACCCCGTGGGAACGGCGTCGAGTGTCCAGAGCGCGGCCCCGACGCCGAACGTTCCAAGCCCGAAGACCACGAGCACGGCCGCCACGGTCGGGTTGGTGTCGCGCTCGCGCTCCGGGGCCGGGACGTCGATGGCATCCTCGAACACCGGCGCGGCGGCGTCGGCGGCCCAGGGTGGTACCGTCAGGAGCCGCGGCCGCGGCCCGCTGCTGCCCCTGGCGTAGGACGGCCACAGGACCACGACCGGGCTGACGCGAAACTGGCGCAGGTTCGTCCAGCCGTCGAGGTCGACGGTCCGCGTCGCGCTCCGCTCGGCCCAGTGGTTCGGCCGGATAGTGAGCGTCCGGGCGTCGGGGTCGATCCGGCCCGCGCTGAGGAAGAGGCTCATCCCCAGGCTCCCGACCAGTCCGCCGACGGCGAGCAGGAGCGCCGGGCCCATTCCGGTCGCCCAGGCCGTGATAACGTGAGCAGCCGCGCCGAGGACGGCGGCCACCACCACGCCAGCTCTGGAGAGCGAAGCGGGCCACGACGACACCGCGATCCCCTGCCGTTGCTCCGGGTCGGTCAACAGCGGCCAGAGGTAGAGGAGCGACATCGGTCCGCCGACCAGCGCGAGCAGGGCGACCACCGCGAGCGTGGCCGGGTCGTCGAGCAGCGACCCGACGATGAAGGGCAGGAAAACGACGAGCGCAGTGGCGATGAGGAGACCCAGTCCGAAGAACGACCCGAGGAAGACGTAGGCGAACAGGCGCGCGCCGCGGCTGTCCTCGAACGAGCGGTCCCACTCGATTGCTTCCATCACCGGCGCTTCGAAAGCAACTGTCAAGAAATTATGCGATGGGGTCGCCGACTCCGTGCGGACCTGGACCTGCTCACTCGCTGGGCAACAGTTCGACCGCGTCCGCCTCGAAGTCCTCGACGAAGGCGCCCTGGCCGCCGACGCTGAAGGTGCCCTCGTCGGTCTCGACGAAGAGGGTGTTCTCGACGGGGAAGTCGTTGGTCGCGGGTTCGATGAGTCCCTGCCGGACCTCCACGACCTGGCCCTCCAGTTCCGCGACGTCCAGGTCGTCGCTGACCGACCGGCCCGTCACGCGGGCGCGGACCTCGTCGTTGGCCCGGAGGTGCAGGGTCGCCTCCAGCACCGCGTGGCGGAAGTCCTGGAACGTGGCGGGGAGGCCGGTCGGGTCGGCGGTGTACACCTCCGTCGACATCGGGAGGTAGTTGCCCAGGAAGGAGCCGACGATGACTGGGCCGAGCTGTTCCTGGGCGAAGACGATGGCCTGGGCGGTGCTGTCGGACCGTGAGAGCATCTCCCCGGGGGCGACGATGCCCGCCTGCTGGTCGACGGTGAGCATCGTCGGCATCGGCTGCTCCCAGGCGCGGGCGACCGACGCCAGCCCGTCGAGTTCCAGGTCCGCCGCCGGGTCGACGTCGGTGACGATCAGGACGACCAGCACGCCCCGGTCGACGGCGGCGCGCAACTCGTCTGCCACCTCGTCGAGCAGCCGGTAAGGGATGGCCAGCGTCACCTCCACCTCGGCGCGGTCGACCAGTTCCGCGACGCGCTTGAGCACGGTGACGCGGGATTTGACCACCTCGAAGCTCTCCGAGCGGGGCGCCGTCCGTGAGAAGCGTGACTCCAGGGCCGGCCGCATCTCCTGGAGGTCCCCCGTCAGCGCCTCGACGACGTCCTCGGGCTGGTTGGCCCGAATCGTCGTCGGCACGGCGTGGTCGTTGACCTCGACGAATCCCCGGTCTTCGAGCGTCTCGGCGATGCTGTAGACGTAGCGCTTGGACACCCCCGCGTCGTCGGCGATGGTGCTCGCCTTCGCCTCCCCCAGTTCCAGTATCGTGAGATACGTGTCCACTTCCTTGTCCGAGAACCCGAACCGCTGGAGCAGGTCCTCGAGCGACGCGTCGTCCATGGCGAGTAGTTGTACGAGGTGGCTACTTACATGCCCCGGTGGATTCGCTAGGAGCATCGGTTGGTACCATCGAAACGGACACCACAGCCGAGAACAACCAGAAAGCCCCCTCCCGCTCGGTGGCTGCGAACCGCGCTGCGCTCCTCGCTTCGCTCCGGTCCTTGCGGGTTCTCGCTCACCGAGCGGTCGGCCCCTTTCAGTCCCGCCCGAGGGAACTGCAGTAGGCAGAATCACGGCGGCTGGCTCCCCGCCGACTCGGCTCGTTCGTCAGTCCACGCGTCGGACGACGACGGCGTCCGCGACGCAGAGGGATTCGCCATCCGCGACGTCGGTTTCGGAGAGCAGGTCCGTGTCCGTGACGGCGATGGCGGGTTCGACCGTCGCGGGCTCGTCACCGAAGTTCAGGACGACAACGAGTCGCTCGTCGTCGCTGGCGCGCTCGTAGGCGACGACGCGGTCGGGGTCGCCGGCCGTCACGTCGACGTCGACCGGTTCGACGCCGTCGGCGCGGAGCGCGGGGTGGTCGTCGCGGAGCGAGACGAGGCGGCGGTGGAAGTCGGTCAGTTCCTGGTCGCCGTCGTACCACTTCATGGTGCCGCGGGAGTCCTCGACGCCGCGTTCCTGGCCGTAGTAGATCATCGGGACGCCGGGGAGGGTGAACGTCGCGGCGGCCGCGGCGGGGAGCGCCGCTCTGCCGCACTCGTCGAGGTAGCGGTCCTCGTCGTGGTTCTCGACGTAGCGCATGTGGACCGCCTCGTCGGGGTAGCCGTGTCGCTGCGTGTCGACCAGGGCGTCGAAGATGGCGTCGGCGGGGGCGTCTCCGTTGCCGATGTCGCGCAGGGCGAAGTAGAGGTCGGCGTCGTAGTGGAAGTCGAACTCGTTCTCGTGGAAGGCAGCGTCGCGCTTGGGGACCGTCTCGTCCAGCAGGAGGAAGTCGCTATCCTCGGCCTTCACTCGCTCGCGGACCTCCTTCCAGAAGCCGTGCGGGACGCCCCAGGCGACGTCGCAGCGGAAGCCGTCGACGACGGGCGCCCACTCCGCGACGACGTCGAGCATCCACTCGCGGACGGCCAGCGAGTCGAAGTTCACGTTGGGAATCCTGGTCCAGGTGAAGTAGTGGCCGGGAGCGTCGTCGCCCGCCCAGTCCACGTCGGAGGTGTCCTGTTCGGCCGGGATGCGCTCGTAGTGGTCGGCGTACTCGGGGACGCCGGCGCGGTGGAGCTGGAAGGCGGGGTGGTCCCGCGAGGTGTGGTTGATCACCAGGTCGAAGACGACGCGGATGCCGGCCGCGTGGAGGCGGTCGACGAGGGATTCGAACGCGGCGCGGGTCCCGAGGTCGTCGGCGGTGTCGAACATATCCGTGATGTGGTAGCCGTGGCGGGTTGGGCTCTCCAGGACCGGCGTCAGCCACACGACGTCGATACCGAGGTGTTCGAGGTAGGGGACGCGGCGCTCTATCTCCTCGAAGGTGGTGTCGACCGTCTCGCCGGCGAACTCGCGGACGAATATCTCGTACATCGACGCGTCCCGGAGCCACGCCGGCGGGTCGGCGGGCCGGTCGAAGGCGACGGCGCCGTCTGGAGCGACGGAAAGTTCGAGCGTGTCGGCGACGCTGTGGCGTTCGGCGACAGCGACGGCGTGAACCCGGGCGAGGTCCGGCAACGCGTCGACGAGGACTCGCAGTTCGTCGCCGTCGACGACGACGTCGTCCTCGTCCACTTCGTCGCGGTCGTCGAGGTGGAACTCGACGTCGGGGTCGCTCCCGTCCGGGGCGGCGTTCGTGGTGGCAGACACCACGACGTCGTCGCCCTCCCGTCGCCCGTCGAGTCGGACTCTCGGTCGGCCCGACCCCTCGACGGCCACCTCGGAACTGGCGAACGGGTCGAACGCGTCGTCGAAGGCGAAGAGGCCCTCGTGGTCGCCCGGTGGCAGTTCGACGTCGAGGACCCACGCGTCGTCTTCGAACTCCGCTCGGTCGACGCCCATCGTGAAGTCGTTGAACTGGCCGATGACGCTCGCCGTCTCGGCCGCGGAGACGTCGCCGTCGACGTCGGCCGGGTCCACGCGGAACCGGGCGGGTTTCCGGGGGTCCGGGAACGCGCGGACCGTCTGGCTGTGGGTCCCGTCCGGGGCGTCGAGTTCGAGGCGATAGGTGCCAGGAACGTCGGGCGCCAGGTGGACCACGGCGCCGTCGCCGACGGTGGCGTCGCTGTCGGCGGGCGCGTCGCGGAGTCGCCAGGCGAAGGATGCGTCCGGATCCGGTGCGCGGGGAGCGAGTGCCACCGACTCGCCGACGTGGACGAACCGGGGTGGGCCTGGGTGGTGCATATCCCCAGGGAGCGCCGGGCGTCGCTTGGCTGTTACGGTCTCGGAAAATTTGTGAAATAGAATTACACCAAAGTTATTACACGGCCGTTCGGATAGGGAGGCAATGAACCTACGGGACGCGCTGAACGACTACAAGCGCCATCGGGGAGCCGACTCCCGGTTCCCAGGCGAACGACGCACGACGGCCGGGCTGTTCTCCGGCCGCGACGGCCGGCTCGTCCACGTCGACGCGGACGGCGCCGTCCGGGACTTCAGCTACCCGCTCGTCGGGTTGACCGGCGTCGCCCGGTCCCGCTTCGGCGTCAGGCCCGCCGGCGAATCCACCGCAGAGACGGCGTGGTTCGACGCCGCCGCGAGCGAGCAGCGCTACCACGGCGACACGACGCTGGTCGTCACCGACCACGAGACGCCCTTCGGCACCGTCACCGAGTACGACCTGACGCTCGACGACCGCCACGTCACGCACGTCGACGCCAGCGCGGCGTCGGAACCGGTCGACGTCGTCGCCTGCGTCGGCTTCGCGCCGGACGGCCGCGAGGACCGCATCGCCCAGCTCCACCACGGCGACGCCGTGGAGGTGTACCACGCCGACGAGACGGACTACCTCGCCAGCGCGACGGGGTTCGAGACGGTCCGTGGCGACGCGTTCGAGGGGTTCGAGTCGCTGCTCGACGACGAGGCCACCGACTACCCGCGTGAGGGCCCGGAGAACCCATACGACGAGGACCTGCTCAGCGGCGACGTCATCGGTGTCGTGCCCACCGAGGACGGCACCGCGACGGTGGCGACGCTGCTCACGACGCGGAGCGAATCGTCCCGCAGCGACGCCCTCGACCGGGTTCGGGCGGCGGCTGCCGAGTACGACCGGGCGGCGCTCGAACGAGTGGCGAGCGCCCAGGTCGGCGTGACCGTCGCCGACGACCTCCCCCACGCCGACGCCGTCGCGACCGACCTCCGGGTCGTCTCGCTGCTCACGGGCGCGAGCGGGCTCCGCATCGCCGCGCCGGACTTCGACCCCTTCTACGCCTACTCCGGCGGCTACGGCTACTCCTGGTTCCGCGACGACTCGGAGATCTCGCGGTTCCTGCTGGAGGCCGACGAACACTTCGACCTGGGCATCGACGACTGGCACGACCGGAGCGCCGCGGCCTACCGCGACACCCAGCTCGAGGACGGCTCGTGGCCCCACCGCGTCTGGGCCTTCGACGGGTCGCTGGCGCCGGGGTGGGCCAACGGCCGGCTGGAAGCGGGCGACGACGTCAACTACCAGGCCGACCAGACGGGCAGCGTCGCGGCGTTCCTCGCCCGCGCCGGGGGCGACGACCGCGAGTTGCTGGGGCGGGCCCTCGACGCCCTCGACGCGTCGCTGGCCGACGACGGCCGGCCGGTCACCTGCCAGAACGCCTGGGAGGACATGGTCGGCCGGTTCACCCACACCGCCGCGACGTTCCTGGAGGCCTACGCGACACTCGCCGCCACCGACGTCGACGGCGTCAGCGACCGGGCCGCCGGGCGCGCCGACGAGGTGTACGAGGCGCTCGACGACCTCTGGGTCCCGGAGAAGGGGATGTACGCCCTCAGGGAATACGGCCCCGAGAGCGACGAGACCGGACTGGACACGCGGGTCGACTCCGGGACGCTCGCGCTGGCCAACGCCCACCGGGCCTACGCCGAGGTGGGTGACGTCGATGACGAGCGCGTGGACAGGCTGGTCTCCCACGTCGAGAACGTCGTCGAGTCGCTGTATCACGAGACCGACGACGTCGCCGGCCTGGTCCGGTACGAGGGCGACGGCTGGCGCCAGCGCGACCAGGGTCGCGAGAAGATCTGGACGGTCTCGACAGCGTGGGGCGCCCACGCCGCGGCGACGACCGCCGCGCTGCTCGCGGACCGCGACGACGAGCGGGCAGAGGAAATAGCGGGGACGGCCCGCGACCTGCTCGACCTGGTGCTCCCCGGCGGCGCGCTCTGTGAGCCGACGGGCTACCTGCCCGAGCAGGTGTTCGACGACGGCACCCCCGACAGCGCCACGCCGCTGGGGTGGCCCCACGCGCTCCGGCTGGCGACGGTGGCGCTGATGGACGAGTACGACATGCTCGAAACCCAGGCAGTGGCAGCCGACGACTAGCTTCGGTCGCGCCTCGTCGTCTAACGAAACAAGAAGGGGTACGAACGAAGTACCTGTCCAGCGACAGAAGACGCTTCATCGCGTGAACAAGCACGACGGAGTGACCACTATGCTCGGAGTACGGCTTTGTACGTTCCAGACGAACGTATCGAATTGCCTCTCACGGAAAACGCGAGGAAAGAGGGCCGCGGAGAGGCGGAGCCACCCATGGTATCAGCGCAAACACAGCGAGAGATGGAGGAGTATCTGGGACAGGTCCCCGACTGGATGGGGATCGTCGCAGAACCGGCCGGCGACCACAGCTGGGGGATCTTTCGGGACCTTCTCCTCGGCGACACCGAACTCACTGGCCGGGAGAAAGCACTCGTGGGAGTCGGCGCAGCAGCCGTCCTGAAGTGTCCCTACTGCACCTACTTCCACAAGGAAGAAGCACGGCTGGCGGAGGTGAGTGACGACGAGATCAAAGAGGCGGTGAACGTCGCCGGGTCGACGTCGTACTTCTCGACGATGCTCCACGGCAACGAGGTCGACCACGACGACTTCGTCAGGGAGACCGACGAGATCGTCGCGCACATCAGGGGCCAGGCGTCGACGCCAGCGGACGACTAACGACTCCCCCTTTTTCGTGATGTCTACCGATCGGTTCCCATCCCTGATCGAGTAGCGCCTCAGGCAGCCGCGACCGCGTCTCGCTCTTCTTCCTCCTCCTCGAACAGCAACGAGTCGCCGGTCTCGGCGTCGAAGACGTGCACGGCAGCCTCGTCGAACGCGACCGTCACGGTGTCGCCCCACGAGGGTTCGACGTCCGACGCGACGCGGGCGACGAACTCCTCGGTGCCGAGGTCCAGGTAGAGGTAGTTGTCGCTGCCGATAGGCTCGACGACCTCGACGACGGCCTCGTTCGTGTTGTCGCCTGCCTCGCCAGTCCCGACGGTGACGTTCTCGGGTCGGACGCCGAGCCTGACGGACTGGGCCCCGCTGTCGGCGATCCGTCGGGCTCGTTCGCCGCGGAGCGTGTAGGAGAAGTCGTCGCCGGTGAGCGTCACGGCGTCGCCGTCACTCGCGACGGAGACGTCGAGATCCATGAAGTTCATCGCGGGGGAGCCGACGAAGCCGCCGACGAACTCGTTGCGTGGGTTCTCGTAGACGTCTTTCGGCCGGCCGGTCTGCTGGAGCTGTCCGTCGTCGAGGATGGCCAGCCGGTCGCCCATCGTCATCGCCTCCTCCTGGTCGTGGGTGACGTAGATGGCGGTGATGTCCAGTTCCTCCTGCAGGCGCTGGATCTCGGTCCGCATCGACGTCCGGAGCTTCGCGTCGAGGTTCGAGAGGGGTTCGTCGAAGAGGAAGACGTCGGGTTCGCGGACGATGGCGCGCCCGAGGGCGACGCGCTGTTTCTGGCCGCCGGAGAGTTCGCTGGGCTTGTCGTCGAGCAGGTCCGCGATGCCCATCATCTCGGCCGTCTCTTCGACCTTCGCCTGGCGCTCGTCCTTCGAGAGGTCCGTGCTCATCCGGAGGCCGAAGGCCATGTTCTGCCGGACGGTCTTGTGGGGGTAGAGCGCGTAGTTCTGGAACACCATCGCGACGTCGCGCTTGCGCGCGTGGACGTCCGTCACGTCCTCGCCGTCGATAGCGATGCGACCGGATGTGGGTTGTTCCAGACCGGCGAGCATCCGCAGCGTCGTCGACTTCCCACAGCCCGAGGGGCCGACGACAGTGACGAACTCGCCGTCGGCCACGTCCAGCGAGACGTCGTCGACGGCGAGGATACGCCCGCTGTCGAACTCCTTCGTGAGGTGGTCGAGCGTGACTGTTGCCATGTGGTCGAGTGTCGGTCTAGCCCACCATAGGTCTTTCTCAAATCTCGTAATTTGTGATGTACAATTTCGTAGCACTTTTTACGCCGGGGCGTGTGGTACCGAGTGGCGGTCCGGATGCGCTGCCAGGTCCACCCCGTCACTTTTCGGTCGGAGAGCGCCGCTGCACCCGGGAAATGTGATGAACGTTCGTGAGTTTTCCGAATGATTTAAGTCGTGAACGACTATTTCATCCAATATCCACACATGGACCGCAGAACCGTCCTCGAGCAGATCAGCGCCGCGACGGCGTTCGGCGCGCTCGCGGGTTGCGTCGGCGTACAGGAACAGGACACCGAGACCGCTACGAACGACGACGGCGGTGACGGCAGCAGTGACGGCAGCGCGGACCAGGACACCGAGACAGCCGGTCCCGCGGGCGAGGCCACGGCGTGGTACTCGCTCCCGGAGCCGGAACTCCCCGGCCGCGAGAAGGCCATCGAGACGTTCACCAGCGAGAGCCGGCACACTGTCGAGGGGTCAGACATCTCCGACCTCGAACAGAAGACGACCAGCGCCGTCCCGGCCGGCCAGGGGCCGCAGGTGTTCGACTGGGCCCACGACTGGGTCGGCGACTACTACCAGCGCGGGTTCGTTACCGACCAGAGCGACGAACTGACCGTCGACCTGGACGTCTTCACCGACGCGGCGGCCGACGCCGTCCAGTACGAGAGCAACGTCGTCGGCCTCCCGTACTCGGCCGAGACGGTGACGCTCGTCTACAACACGGACGTCGTCGACGAGGCCCCCGAGTCGGTCTCGGACATGGTCGCGGTCATGGACTCGTACCACGACCCCGACGCCGGCCAGTACGGCCTGAGCTACCCGTTCGACCCGTACTTCACGAGCGCGTTCCTCCAGGGCTTCGGCGGCTACTACTTCGACCCGACGGCCGACCCACAGCTGGGCGTCGACCTCGACGAGACCATCCAGGGCCTCGAGTTCGCCCTGGAGAACCTCACGCCGTACATGCCCAACGACCCGACGTACGAGCCCCAGGCCGCCGCGTTCGCGGAGGGCAACGCCGCCTTCGCGATCAACGGCCCGTGGTACCTCGCGACGCTCAACGACAAGGGCGTCAACTACGAGGTGACGTCGCTGCCGGCCGTCGACGGCGGCGAACTCCGCCCGTACACCGGCATCTCGATGTGGTACTTCGCGGACGCGATGAGCGACGGCGGCGCCGACGCCACCGCCGGCCGCGAGTTCGTCGAGTGGTACGCCACCAACGAGGAGATACACCTCCAGAACGCCGAGGAACACGGCGCCATCCCCGTGCTCGACAGCCTCGTCGGCAGCGACGACCTGCCCGAGAACGTCCAGGCGTACTCCGAGACGGTCGGGCAGGGCATCCCGATGCCGACAGACCCGAAGATGAACAAGGTGTGGGGCCCGATGGAGACGGCGCTCATCGACGCGTTCAACGGTGACGCCACGGCCGAGGAGGCGCTGACCACGGCCGCAACCAATATCCGCGAGAACTGGGAGTAAGGACCACCAATGAGCACGGCATCACGCGTCGCTCGCCGCGTCGAGGCAGTGCCGTTCCTCGACAAGCGTGACCTGGGACTCCTGTTCGTCCTGCCGGGACTGTTCGTCTTCTCGGCGTTCATGCTGTTCCCGGTGCTGTACCTCCTGGGCATCTCGTTTACGGACGCCGCACCGGCGAACCTCTACGCCGGCGAGGGCGCGTTCTCGGTGCTGACGTTCGGTGAGGCGACGTTCGTCGGCCTCGCGAACTACGTGGACGTCCTCACCGACCCGCAGTTCTGGAACTCGTTCGGCGTCACCTGGCTGTTCGTCGCCACGAGCGTGACGCTGAAGCTGCTCCTGAGCATCGGCGTCGCCCTCGTCGTCACCAACGACCGCGTCAGGGGCAAGCGCCTGATGCGCTCGTTCATCATCCTCCCGATGGGGCTGCCCGCCATCTTCACCATCACGGTGTGGCGCGGCATCTTCAGTTCGGCCAACTTCGGGCTCGTCAACCAGCTCCTGTCCACGGTCGGCGCCAGTTCCGTCGCCTGGCTCTCCGGGCGCTGGACCGCCTTCGTCGCGTACAACGTCACCGAGATGTGGCTCGCGTACCCGTTCATGGTCATCATCACCGTGAGCGCACTCCAGGACGTCCCGGAGGAACTCCACGAGGCCGCCGTCGTCGACGGTGCCGGCGCGTTCGCGCGGCTGCTCCACGTGACGCTGCCGTCCATCAAGCGGCCGGTGCTGTTCGCGACCATCCTCACGTCGGCCGCCTCGTTCCAGCAGTTCCTCATCCCCTTCGTGTTCAACCAGGGCGGCCCGGCGCGGGCCAACGAACTGCTGATCGTCTACGGCTACCGCGAGGCGTTCCAGTTCTCCGAGTACGGCCGCGGCGCCGCCATCAGCATCGTGGCGGTCGTCTTCATCGGCGCGTTCATGTGGCTGAACGTCAAGCGCGGCAAACTCGCCGACGGGGTGAGTGACGAATGAGCTTCGTCGGCGCGATCGTCGGCAAGGTCGCCGAGGACGCGAGGCGCGTCGCGTACGCGCCCGTCGAGAGCGGCCGGGCCGCCGTCTACACCGCACGACAGGTCCGGGACGGCGAGGTTCCGGCCACCGAGCCGCTGAAGACCGTCGGCGCGACGCTGGGCGCGCTCCTGCTCGTCTCGGCGCTCATGTTCCCCATCTACTGGATCCTCCAGGCCGCGCTGTCTGGGTCGGGCGCGTCGCTGTACACCTCCGGCGGCATCTCACTGTTCCCCGAGGATCCGACCCTCCAGCCGTTCGTCTGGGTCGTCGGCGACCTGATACTGCCGGCCTACAGCGTCACGGTCGACGTCCCGTTGACGGACCTGGCCGTGGTGTTCGACACGCCCCAGCTCACCGTGCTCGACGCCTCCGCACACGGCGTCGAGAACCCGTCGGACTTCAAGCAGTTCCTGTGGAACAGCCTCACCGTCGCCATCCCGACGGTCATCATCTCGATGTGCCTGATCGTCCCGGCATCCTACGCGCTCTCGCGCCGGGAGTTCATCTTCCGCCGGAAGATACTCTTCGTCTACGTGCTGATGACGCAGGTCGGCGGCGGCCTCGGCATCGCCCTGCTGATCGGCCTCTACGCCGTCTACGTCCAGCTGGGATTCAACGACAGCAAACTCGCGCTGTCGGTGTACTACGCCGCGACGGCCGTCCCGTTCAACACCTGGCTGCTGAAGACCTACATGGACGGCATCCCCGTCTCCTACGAGGAGGCTGCCGTCGTCGACGGCGCGCCGCCGTGGCGGGTCGTCACCGAGGTGATCCTCCCGCTGTCGGCCGCCGGGCTGGCGACGGTGTTCATCTTCACCTTCCTCACCGGCTGGACGGAGTTCGTCGTCGCCCAGACGCTGCTGGGGACGGATAATTACACGCTGCCGGTCGGGCTGTTCGGGCTCGTCTCGGAGTACTCTATCCCGTGGGCGCGCTTCTCCGCGTTCGCGCTCACCTTCGCGACGCCCATCATGCTGGTGTACCTCTTCGCCCAGCGCTACATCGAGGGCGGCCTCTCCTTCTCCGGGATGGAAGGCTGATCTTCCGTCGCTTTTCGTCGCTTTCTGGGTGATCTGGTAGTGTTCTGCGTGCGTGGTTCTGGGGAGTTAGCGCTGGGTGTACCGGTGACAGCAACCACGAAGAAAGCCCTCGGCGCGCTCTCTGGAGTGGACACCGGAACCAACAACAAAGGAAAGCCCTCGGCACGCTCGCGGTCGCTCAGCGGGATACCCTCACGTGCGTTCGGGTAGTGCCCGCTGAGCGACTGCCTTCCAGCGCGAGCGCACCTCGCCCCTTCATCCTGCCAGGCCAGCACAGCACCGCAGCCCTGCCCTCCCCCTGGTCGCGCGACCCTCACCTTCGTTCGGGCACGCGCTCCCGGCCGGGCGGTTGCAGTACGGTCGGGAAGCGTGATTCACTCCGGGAGGATGGTGCGTAAGCGCCACCTCACTGCGAGCGGCGCCGGTCGTGAGCAAAGCGCGAATCCCGAGAGAGGAGCCACCCGCGAGCGGCTCCACGCCGCTGATCACTCGTCGGAGTCGTCCAGCGTCTCCGAGTCGTCATCCGGCCCCTCTTCGCTCTCGTCGACCGTCGACTCGTCCGGCGAGATCAGCACGCGAGCGACGCGCGCGCCGTCCACCGCATCGACGTCGAGGTGGTGGCCGTCGGCGGTGACGCGGTCGCCGACCTCGGGGGCGCGGCCGAGGCGGTCGAGGACGAGGCCGCCGATGGTGCCGAACTCCTCGGTCTCGAAGGCCGTCTCCAGTTCGTCGTTCACGTCCGAGACGGCGACGCCGCCGTCGACGGCGTACGTGCCGTCGCCGTTCCCCTCGATCGACGGTTCGCGCGCGTCCACGTCGAACTGGTCCCTGATGTCGCCGACGACGACCTCGACGAGGTCCTCGACGGTGACGATACCCTCGAAGGAGCCCCACTCGTCGATGACGGCGGCCATCTGGCTCTGCTCGTCCTGGAACTGGCGGAGGAGCTGATCGACCTGGCCGGTCTCGGGGATGACGGGCAGGTCGCGCACCAGGTCGGCCGCGGTGGCGGTGGGCTCGCCATCACTGGACTCGGTGACGCGAATGAGGTCCTTGACGTCGACGAACCCGACGACCTGGTCGCCGTCGTCTGCGTCGAGGACCGGGTAGCGCGTGTGGCCCTCCTCGACGACGAGCGCACGGAGGTCGGCGACGGTGGCGTCGGCGGACGCGCTCACGACGTCGGGACGGGGGACCATGACCTCCCGGACGCTGATGTCGTCGAGGTCGAAGACCTGCTCGATCATCTCGACCTCGCGCCTGTCGACGTGGCCCTCGGTGCCCGAGCGAGTCAGTATCATCAGGATCTCCTCCTCGGAGAGGGTCTCCTCGGTCTCGGAGGCCGGCGGGATGCCGATCAGGCTCGTGAAGGCGTTCGCCGTCCCGTTGAACACGACGAGACCGGGGTAGAAGACGTAGTAGAAGATCTTCATCGGCGGCGCGACGAACAGCGCGATCCGTTCGGCCTGGGCGATGGCGATGGTCTTGGGGGCGAGTTCACCGAACACGACGTGGAGGAACGTGATGAAGCCGAAGCCGATGGCGAAGGCGACGAGCGAGACGGCGCTCTCGGGGAGGAGTGACTCCAGCACGGGATGGATGAGCTCAGCGACGGCCGGTTCGCCGATCCACCCCAGGCCGAGCGAGGCGATTGTGATCCCCAGTTGCGTGACCGCGAGATAGTCGTCGAGGTGTGCGAGCGTTCCCTGCAGCGTCTCTGCTCCAGGTTTCCCTTCCTCGACCATCTGGTCTACCGCAGTCGAGCGGATTCGCACGTACGCGAACTCCGCCGCGACGAAGAAGCCGTTCAGGAAGACGAGGAAGAACGCGGCCAGCAGCCGGCCGAGCGATAGTGCGACATCTACCATGGCAGGCCGTACGGCAGCACGTCATTAAACCATGGTGTCTGGCGGATTTGCCCGCCGTATCGACTGAATCGCCAGACGGCGAGTCGGCGGACGCCACGAAGCCGTTCGGCTCCGTCGGGGCGCACGGACAGACTGGTCAGTGCCACGAGAGCGTATTCGTCGTGTTCAGGTGCATACGCGAGGGCCGAGGACGGCTGGTGAGCTGGCGGTGGAACTGAGAAGTCTCGACGAGAGACGAAAATCGGCGGAGAGCCAGCGCGACGACGGGACCGCTAGTCGAGGCTGATGTCGCTGGCGTCTTCGCTCCGCGTGAAGCTTACTTCGAGAATACCGTTGTTGTACGTCGCGTTCGCGGAGTGCTCGTCGACGTGGGCCGGGAGTCGCACCCGTTCGCCGTAGTCGCGCTGGTCGGCCGCGGCCTTGATCGTGAGGACCTCGCCGTCGCACTTGAGGTCGATGGCGTCCTTGTCGACGCCGGGCACGTCGGCCACGACCCGGACTGCGTCGTCTGTCTCGTGAACGTCGAGGTGGAGGTCCGCCCCGTAGTCGGCGCCACTCTGTTCGATGTGGACGTCCCCACCGGCACCCATCACGTCGTTCATCATCCGCTCTAGCTCGCGGAAGAACTCGTCGAAGGGGTCGTCACGGTCGTCGCGTCTCATCCTGTGAACGCTTATGACGACCCACGGAATAAAGCTTCGGCCGTCCACAGCGCTGGACCCTCTCGTGTAGGAGACACTACAGTTCGTTGGATGATTCGACCACCACATGGCGGGCGGATGGACGGGATCCTTCACGGAACCCATAGGACGTTTGACTCGTTCGAGAGAGCCCGCCAGTCCGACGACTTTCCCACGATCGTTCAGTTGCGACCGTTCCACGTTGATGAACGAGCGATTCGTCCCCGACTTCGAAAACCCTTTACTCGCTCTGAACCCAATTTATACTCGTCATGAACAACGAGCCTGTCCGCGTCGGTCTCAACGGCTTCGGGCGCATCGGTCGGAACGTCTTCCGAGCGGCGCTCGAGAGCGACGCCGTCGACATCGTCGGGATCAACGACGTGATGGAGGACGAGGAGTTCGAGTACCTCGCGAAGTACGACACCGTGCTGGGCCGATGTGACGGTGCCTCGCTCGACGACGGCACGCTGACCGTCGACGGCACCGACTTCGAGGCCGGCGTCTTCCACGAGACCGACCCGAGCAAGCTCCCATGGGGCGAACTCGACGTCGACGTCGCCTTCGAGGCCACGGGCATCTTCCGCTCGCACGAGGACGCCAGTCAGCATCTGGAGGCCGGCGCGGACAAGGTCGTCATCTCCGCCCCACCGAAGGGCGACGAGCCCGTCAAACAGCTCGTCTACGGCGTCAACCAGGACGAGTACGACGGCGAGGACGTGGTCTCCAACGCCTCCTGTACGACGAACTCCATCACCCCCGTCGCCAAGGTCCTCCACCAGGAGTTCGGCATCGAGGTCGGACAGCTGACGACGGTCCACGCCTACACCGGCACCCAGAACCTCGTCGACGGCCCCAACAGCAAGCCGCGCCGCCGCCGCGCCGCCGCCGAGAACATCATCCCCACCACCACCGGCGCCGCCCAGGCCGCCACCGAAGTCCTCCCGGAACTGGAGGGGAAACTCGACGGCATGGCCATGCGCGTCCCCGTCCCCAACGGATCGATTACGGAGTTCGTCGTCAACCTCGAATCCGACGTGACGGCGGGCGACGTCAACGCCGCCTTCGAAGCCGCGGCCGAGGGTGAGATGGAGGGCGTACTCGGCGTGACGAACGACGACATCGTCTCCTCCGACATTCTCCAGCAGCCCTACTCGACGCTGGTCGACCTCCAGAACACGAACGTGGTGGGCGGGATGACGAAGGTGCTCACCTGGTACGACAACGAGTACGGCTTCTCGAACCGCATGCTCGACGTCGCCCAGCACGTCCACGAGTACTGAATCACTGCTGGAGTCGTCGGTTTCACAGGAATGTCGAACCAGGCGAGTCTCTTCGAGAAGATCCGGGGTGGCGAAGGAGCGTGGAACCGTCCCCGACTGCGAAAATATGCAACTCTCGTAGCGGCCACGCTTGGCGGCGGTATCGGTCCCCTGTTGCCGAGTAGACTAGTCAGCGATGCCCAGTTCCTGACCGGGCTGGTCGTGGCCGTGCTGGGCGCACTCGCTGTTTCCCTCACCGTCTTGACGATATTCGCACTAGCTGATCAACGCTGACCGCCGGAATTGACCGAGCATCAGTTTTCGATCGTGGGCGCTGTCGAGCGGCCGAACGAGAGTGAGGCCGGGAGACGGTATTGCGCGAGGGATGAGCGAACGAAGTGAGCGAATCGGCTGGGGAGGCACGTGGCTGTGCTGTGGGTGGGGCTGAAAGGGGCGAGGCGTTCGGCGACGGCCGACGACGCAAGGACCGCAACGGAGTGAGGACCGCAGCGAGTCGCCCGAGACGAACGCCTCGGGGCTTTCAGGCTGTTCGCGTTGAACGAGAACGGAAAGCCCCCGGTCGCTGGCGGGCTGCGAACGCGACTGCGCTCCTCGTTCCACTGCGGTGCTTGACGGTTCTCGCTCCGCCAGCGACCGGCCCCTTTCAGTCCCGCCCGGACCACACGACACCACCACACCCTCCCCAGCCGATTGCGGTGCTCGCTGCGCTGCGCTCCTCATCCCTCGCGCAGTTTCGTCGCGGCCCGGAGGCCGCGACAGCGCGCGCCTACAGTTTATCGAAACAGTCGACTCAAGGAGCGTAATCCAGCGGTTCGCAGAGCGCCCACGTGTCGGCCGGGGGATCCAGTTTGTTCGGCTCCGACCCGCGCTCAGTCAGCACGCCGGCGTGGTAGAGCATCGCCTTCAGCTGGAACACCGTGGGCGAGTGGTAGACGTTTCCGTCCCGGAGCTCGTCGACCTGCAGTTCTCCGTCGGCGTCGAGTACCCGGGAGCGGACGTCGTCGGTCCCCCGGAGGAACAGTTCGACGGTGAAGGTGGGATGAAGCCGATGAAGCCGCTCGACGAACTGGACGAGCGACGGGGCTGGTTCGTCGTCCTCGTGCATCGTCTGGAGTTCCTCGACGATCAGCTTGGTCGCCGGATACTCCCAGAGGACGCGCCGGGTCAGGAGGCCCCAGTCGGGGGCCAGGTCGTAGAAGCGCTGCACGGACCCCTGCCACTGTTCGAACTCGGCCAGCGCCGCGTCGGCCGACCCATATCGGTCCAGCGCGAACCGGACGACTTCCTCGCCGAGCGGCGTCAGGTCGACGCGGTGAGGCTTTTCCTCGACCAGTCCGAGGAACGCCGCACCGGTCCGCGCCCCGTCGACGGCGTTGACCACGCGCTCCGACAGAATCGCGTCCGTCGCCTCGGGGTGGTACACCGCCAGCGCGTAGGCGAGGTAGTTCTTCGGGTGGTTCAGGGAGAAGGATCTGTCGGCGACGCCCTGGGCAGTGGCCTGGAACCGGATGGCCGTCGCGTCGTCAGAGGTGTGGTTGCCGACGACGCGGGGGACCTCGACGGCGGTGACTCCGCCGTCGCTCTCGACGCCGAGGACGCCCACGTTCAGTTCGCGGGCCAGCGTCCGCGCGGACTGCGAGATGGCCGCCTGCGGCGCGGCGACGTAGGCGGCGTTGGCCTCGTTCAGGCGGTCGTAGGCCTGGACGACGCCGCGCTCGACGTCGACGTCCTCGTTCTCCCGGTACCCCTTGGCCTCGATGGCCACCAGCGGCGGCTGGTCGCCGACGCGGTCGACGGCCAGCAGGTCGTCCTCCAGCTTCCGGACGCCGACGAGGTCCGGGTAGCCAGAGCCCAGCCGGACGTGGTTGAACGGCGCGAGGCGGTCGCGGACGGCCTCGGGGACCCGCTGGTCGGCGAGCCACTCGTCCATCGCGAACTGGGTGTCGACGACGGCGTAGGCCTCGTCCTCGCCGGGGTCGGGAAACAGGCGGGCCTTGGCGTGGGCCAGGACCTGGGGTTCCGAGAGCGCCGCGCTTGCCATAGTCGGCGATCCCCGTGCGGGGACAAGAAGGTTCGCCCGTCCATCGCTCCGAAGCCGGTTCGGAAAAACGGTCTCGACGGCGTTACTGGCTCGCGATCCAGTCGCGGGCTTCGGCCATGTCGTCGGTGATCAGCGCTTCGGGACCGCCGTCTGCGTCGTCTGGCATGTTCTCGCTCATCTCCTTCATCTCCATCTCGGAGATGACACTGTCCGACCGGACCATCGCCGTGGCCTCGACGCCCGCCTCCACGGTCTTCGGCGTCCACTCCTCCTGTACCCACTGCTTGTCCGCCTTGTCGTGGGCCTTGACCGCGCTCGTGTCGATGATCAGTTTCGTCGCGTTCCGCTCCTGGATGGCCGCGAGCAACTCGTTCGACCCCTCGCGGAACGCCTCCCCCGAGGCGAACGCCGTCCACGTGTGGATCACAGCGCCGACGTCGTCGTCCCACTCGATCGTGTACTTCGCTGCGTCCGTGACGATTTCCTGTGCCATACTCGAACTCTCTGGTAATTTCGGATAAACACTGCCCCGCGGTTATCACGGCTGGTAACTCTGAGAGAGCACGTGAAAAAGCGGGGCAAGGCCCTCGGCATCACGCGACGCAGTGTCGACGCAGCGCCCCGATCAACCGGTTTTTTCTCGCCGACGCGCGACCGTTCGAACTGACAACAGATGCCCTCGTTCAACACTCTCGACGACCTCGACGACGGCCAGCGCGTCCTCGTCCGCCTCGACCTCAACAGCCCCGTGGAGGACGGCGACGTCCAGGACAACCGCCGGTTCGACCGCCACGCGGAGACCGTGAAAGAACTCGCCGACCGCGGGTTCGAGACCGCACTCATGGCCCACCAGGGCCGGCCCGGCCGGGACACCTTCGTCTCGCTCGAACAGCACGCCGACATCCTCGCCGAGCACATCGACCGGGACGTCGAGTTCGTCGCGGACACGTTCGGCGACGAGGCCATCGCGGCCATCGACGACCTCGATTCGGGCGAGGTCCTCCTCCTCGAAAACACCCGGATGTGCGACGAGGAGCTCCCCGAGGAAGCGCCCGAAGTCAAGGCCGAGACGGAGTTCGTCCAGTCGCTCGCGCCCCACTTCGACGCCTACCTCAACGACGCCTACTCGGCGGCCCACCGCTCGCACGCCTCCCTCGTCGGCTTCCCGCTCGTCCTCCCGGCCTACGCCGGTCGCGTCATGGAGACCGAGTACGAGGCCAACACCGCCATCGCCGAGAAGGAGTTCGACGGCAACGTCACGATGGTCGTCGGCGGCACCAAGGCGACGGACGTCATCGACGTGATGAGCGCGCTGGACGAGAAGGTCGACGACTTTCTCCTCGGTGGGATCGCCGGCGAACTGTTCCTCCGCGCGGACGGCTACCCCGTCGGCCACGACGTCGGCGACATGGACCTGTTCGACGAGCAGTGGGAGGCGAACCAGGCAAAGATCGAGTCGATGCTCGCCGAGCACCGCGACCAGATCTCGCTAGCGGTGGACCTCGCCTACGAAGATGACGACGAAAATCGGGCCGAGATAGCCGTCGACGAGATCGAGGAGAAGACCCAGGGCTTTCTCGACGTCGGCTCGGAGACCGTGATGACCTACTCGCCGATCATCCGGGACTCCGAGGCCGTCTTCGTCAAGGGCGCGCTGGGCCTGTTCGAGGACGAGCGCTTCTCCGTGGGGACCGTCGGCGCGCTCGAAGCCATCGCCGCGACGGACTGTTTCTCCGTCGTCGGCGGCGGCGACACCTCGCGAGCGATTCGTATGTACGGCATGACGGAAGACGAGTTCGGCCACGTCTCCATCGCCGGCGGCGCCTACATCCGGGCGCTGACCGGCCAGGAACTGATCGGCGTCGAAGTACTGGCGCGAGAGTAACGGTCAGTAGTGGCCGAGGACGCCGCGTTTGCGCGCGCGGGTGGCCAGCGCCTTGAACACGAGGTAGCCGCCGCCCAAGTAGAGGACGGCGACAGCGAGGAGGGTGAGCAGATCCGGAACGGGGAATTCCCACAGCCGCGTCCCCGTGGCCATCGCCTCTTCGAGCAGTGCCGTTCCGAGCGAGAGCGGGACGAACCGGAGCAGGGGGTGTGCGTCGAGGGGCATCGCGAGGAAGACGATGAACCCGAGTTGCATGAGCGACGCCGCCTGGCCGACGCGTTTGTACAGCAGGGCGAGGCCGCCGAAGCACAGGCCGACGCCGACGACCGGGAGGATCGTCAGGACTGCGACCGGGACGATCGTCACGAGATCGATCGCCAGCGCGGTGCGCGTGGTGACGACCATGGATCCGAGGATGACCCCGCCGATGAGCAGCGTCACGAGGACGTTGACGACGCTGGTGAACAGAACGACCCGACCGATCCCGTACGGCGAGAGGTGCAGTTGTTCGAGCGTCCCCCACTGGGCCTCTCTGGTGACGTCGCTCGAGGTCTGCTGGTAGGCCCTGACCGCCATCATCCACACGAGGTAACCGACGACGAGGGCCTCGGTGGAGTCGGAGACGACCGTCGGCGCCATCATCCGGCCGCCGAAAAACAGCAGGGCGAACAGGAGGTACATCCCGACGACCATCATGACGGTGTTGAACAGGTACCGCTTCAGGAGCCAGACCGCCTTCTCGAACGTGGCCCTGAACAGGATGGCGTGGCCGTTCATCGCTGTCCCCCGACCGCGAGTTCGTCAGTCGGCGGGTCGGCGCGATCGGTCACGCGCAGGAACACCGATTCGAGGTCCGGCGTCGTCGTCTCGGCGCGCTCGATGGTCGCGCCCGCCGACTCCAGCGTCCGCATCAGCCGGTAGTAGTCGTCGGGCGCTTCGAGCGTGACCGTCAGTTCGACTGCGTCACTCGTCCCCGACCACGAGACCGATTCGGCCACCTCCGCGACGGCCGCCCGGTCGACGTCGTCGAGCGGCGCCGCCAGCCGGAGCCGGTGTGACTGGGTCCGGAACGCGTCGAGGAGCGCGGACACGGAGTCGTCGACGACGACGCGTCCGGCGTTCAGGACGACGACGCGGTCACACAGGTCCTCTATCACGTCCATGTCGTGGCTGCTCAGGACGACGGTCTTCTCGTCGCGGTCGACCATCTCACGGAAGGTGTCGACGAGCGCGGCCGACGCCTCGACGTCCAGGCCCAGGGTCGGCTCGTCGAGGAACACGAGGTCGGTCCGACGCGCGAGCGTACACGCGAGCGTCGCCTTCTGTTTCATCCCGCGCGAGAGGGAGTTGACCGGTTCGTCGAGCTTGTCGGTCAGCCCGAGCGACTCGACGAACGCGAGGTTCTCTTCGGCGACCTCGTCCGGGTCGATCCCCTGGAGGCTGGTGAAGTACCGGAGGTTCTCCCGGAGCGAGAGCCGCCAGTAGACGTTCCGTGCCCCCTCCAGCATGGCCGAGACGTGGCGATACAGCTCCCCGCCAGCGGCGGTGACGTCGGCTCCGAGCACCGCCACGTCTCCGTCGGTCGGGCGCACGAGGTCGAGTATCGACTTGATGAGCGTCGTCTTGCCCGCCCCGTTGGGGCCGAGGATACCGACGACCGTCCCACGCTCGATCTCGAGCGAGATGCCGTCGAGAGCCGTTACCTCGCCGTCTTCGGCGTCGTACACCTTGGTCAGGTCCGTCACCCGAACTGCCGGGGCCGAAGCCGACCCGAAGTCGTTACCCTCCATTTGGGTGTAAATTAAACTGGAGAATAATAAAATGTAACAGTTAATTTTCAGAATTGTGCCCGGTGTGTCCACGCCCACCGGGATGGTCCGTCACCGGAGCAGCCGCCAGCGGCCGACGACGGCGACGGCCATCGACGCGACGGCGACGGCAGCGAAGAGCGCGGCGCTGGCCGAGGGCGCTCCGGTCACGCCCCCGTAATCCAGCGCAGGCGTCTGGTTCACGATGGCGACGTACCAGACGAGGAGGTAGCCGACCTCGAAGACGCGGCCCGTCCGTGTGGTGACGCCCGCGGCGGCCGCGAGCGACGGCACCATGAGAACGCCGGCAGCCATCGCCAGCGCGACGCCCAGGTCGCCCGCGAGGCCGAACCGGACGGCCGCCGGGCCGACGAGCACGCCGACGCAGACGACGCTCGCCGCCCAGGTCGCCAGTAACTGCGCCAGCGGGTGCAGCGAGGTGAACACCAGTTCGTGCGTGCCGTGGCGGTACTCGCGAACGCCGGTCTGCGACCAGACGAACAGCGGCCAGACCCACGCGAGCGTCAGCACGACCCGCGTCGCCGGCCCGGACGGCGCCGCGAGGCCGCCGACGAACAGTCCGACGTACCCCGCGTACCAGAGGCGAGAGCGCCCGGCCAGCGCGAGTTTCAACTCCGCCACGAGCAGTCTGACGGGGCGGAACGTCCGCGCGGCGTCGACCGTCCCGAGCGTCACCGGTTCGGGTTCGACGGCCGTCCTCGAGCCGTGATCGACGGTGACCATCGGGTCAGCCGACGCGTCACCGTCGGACACCGACTCCTCTCCGCTGCGGGACGGCCACGGCAGCGAGCGACCGAAGCCCGCGTCCGGGGAGAGCCGGTCGAACGGGACCGCAGCGAAGACGACGATGACCGGCGCGACGGCGAAGTACGCGACGCGGTGGAGGAGGAGGTCGGCCGTGACCGGGAGGCCCTGCCACTCGAAGCGCTGGTACTCGCCGGCGATGTACCCGAAGGAGAATCCGCCGCCAGTGTAGTCCGGATACTGGGCCGCGATGGCCTGCTGCATGCTCTCGACGATGAACGTCCCGCCGAGCGGGTCGACGGCCGGCACGACCGGAATCGCGACGAGCGCGACCAGGTAGAGGACGTTCCCGAGCGAGCCCCGGAGGACCGGGGTCGCCTCGAAGGCGAGGGCGACCGCCGCGACCAGCGCCGCGACGGGGAAGGCGAACAGCGCGAGCGGAGCAAGCAACGCGACCGGGTCGAACGGTCCCGTGCCCCGAAGCGCGAACAGGAGCACGACCGAGACTCCCATCGCCCCGAGGACGACCGCCAGGAGCGCGAGGTTGCTCAGCCACTTGCCCACGAGGTACGCGACCGTCCCGATGGGGCTCGACGCGATCAGCTGTCGGGGGCCGCCGTGCCGGTCCCGTTCTATCGCGGTTTTCGTGTAGTAGAATCCGAACACCGCGACGGCCGCGCTGCCGGCCAGCGCCATGTTGGTCCCCAGCCAGGCCGCGTTGTGGACCCCGCGGAACCCGTTGTCGCCGAGCGCCATCTCGAGGTCGCCGACGGTGACCAGGTGACCGAGGTAGGCGCTGGCCAGCAGGACGACCAGGAACCGCCTGTCGCGGCCCCTGTCGAGGACGTCCGCCCTGGCGACGGCGACGCACTGACGGAGGGCGTTACGCGCCGCCATCGTGTTCGATCGTCCACAGGTATGCGTCTTCGAGCGTCGGTTCCACGGCCGTCGCATCCGGGTCGGGGCGGTCGGGACTCACCGCCCGGACGAGCACGCCGCCCGCCCGCCTGACGGTCTTCGTGACCGGATGGGACCGTTTCACCGCCGTGAGGCGATCACTGGAGACCGTCCACTCCCAGGTCATCCCGTCCACCTCGTCGATCAGCGCCTCCGGCGTCGTCTGGGTCAGCAACCGACCGTCGTCGAGCACGACGAGTTCCGTGGCTGTCGACTCGACGTCGGTGACGATGTGCGTCGAGAGGATGACCAGTCGGTCTTCGGTCAGGTCGCCGATGACGTTCCGGAAGCGGACGCGTTCGGCGGGGTCGAGGCCGACGGTCGGTTCGTCGACGATCAGCAGGTCCGGGTCGTTCAGCAGCGCCTGCGCGATGCCGACGCGCTGGCGCATCCCGCCGGAGTACCCCGACAGTTTCCGCCCCCGATACTCCTCGAGGTTCGTCACCGCCAGCAGTTCGTCGATCCGGTCGCGGGCGACGCCACCGGGCAGGCCCTTCAGCGCGGCCATGTACTCGAGGAACTCCGTCGCGGTGAGGTTCGGGTAGACGCCGAAATCCTGGGGCAAGTACCCGAGCACCGAGCGGACGTCGTTCGGCGACGCCGCGACGTCCGCGCCGTTCCAGTAGAGCCGCCCCTCCGTCGGCTTCGTCACCGTCGCGATCACCTGCATGAACGTGGATTTCCCCGCGCCGTTCGGTCCGAGGAGGCCGACGACGCCGTCGTCGAGGTCGAGCGACGCGTTTCTGATACCCCACACGTCACCGCTCCATCGCTTCCCGAGGTTCTCGGCTGTCAGAGTCATTGGTCGTCAGGTGGCGGCGTGCGTCACTCGCCCTCTACCCGCGTTCGTTCGACGCCCGCGATGGCGTCCTCGCACAGCTCGGAGAGCGGATCCACGAGGTCGGCCCGGAACTGATCGGCGTCCCGGTCGTCGCCCGCCGCGACGAAGAGCGTCTTCTCGTCGGTCCAGAAGCCGAACCGGTCGTCGGGCCGGCGCTGCCACTCCATGAACTGGACGCCCAGGTCCACGACGTCGGCGTACACCGCCGCGGTCGCCGTCCCGCCGAGTTCCCGGATCAGCTTGGCCCCGTCCTCGAGCTGGTAGTCGGCGAACAGGTCGAACGCCCGCCCCAGCGTGAGCAGGTTCGTCGCCTCCGACTCGTAGTCGAGCTGTCGGTCGGTCGCCAGCGCGTCGATCTCGGGCCAGCGTTCGAGCAGGACCCGGCCGAGCGTCGCGCCGATCAGGGTTGGGTGGTAGTGTTTCGCCCACGCCTCGCTCTCGTCGTCCCACGACCCGATGTCGATGTCGAGCGAGCCGTCACCGATGTCGCCCCGTCGGGCGCCGATGGGGAGGCTGTCTCCGGGGTGGGGAACGTACCCCTCCGCGGAGACCTGGTCGAGGTACCACGCCAGCGCGAAACGCGCCAGGCCCCGCGGGAGGCGCTTCTCGAGGGCCCCGCAGAGCAGGAGTTCGCCGACCAGGTCGCAGTTGTCAGCGGCCATGTACCGCAACAGGAGGCCGTGGAGCGTGGCCGGATAGCGGTAGGGAATCGGCTCGTCCGGGAACCGTTCGTGGCCGCTCCCGAAGTTCTGGTAGTACATCAGGACGTGGGTCAGTCCGTAGGTGTCCTCCATCGACACCGTCGCGGGATTGATCTGGTTGGCCGCACACGTCGAGCCGACCGCGGCTTCGAGGGAGGCGTCGACCGGCGGCTCCTGCCCGTAGAGCCGGCACAGGTGCAACAGGTCGAGTTTCCGGAACGGCAACACCTCGCTCGCCCAGAGGTCCGGGCGCGAGACCGTTCGCTCGAACGCCTCGGCGGTCGCTTCGTCCAACGCGCCCTGGTCCTTGGCGTAGGCCACCGGATAGCCGAACATCGCGACTTGCTGTGGCGACCGCGCCAGGAGGTGCCGGTACTCGGCTTCGTTCACGTGGTCGAGGACCAGCGACCGGAGCCGATCGGACGGTTCCGTCTCCGAGTAGGCTGCTCGCTGGAGGTACATCCCCGCTTCGGCGAACGCTTTCCGACGGAGGAACCGGACCTCCGCGTCCGACCAGACGAGCGGGTCGAACTGCGCAGCGTGGTCGTCGAGCCATGCGTCCGTGTCCGCAACGAGATCGGCGAGCGCCGCCTCGACGGCGCGCTCGTCGGGGAACGGGTCGATTCGCGGAATATTCCTGTCCATTCCTGCCGGGAATAAATACCAATTAAGTAATAAAACTTCTCATCTGTCACGAACGGTTTGGATTTATCTGCCGGCGGCGTCGCGGCTTCGGCCCGTCGAGCGATTCGACCGTCAGATCGCACGCAAACGTGGGTCGTCGCTCACTCGACGTGAGCGCCCCACGTTGCGCTGAATCGCTCAGTTATTCGTCGACGGCGAGGACCCAGTCGCTCCAGCCAGCGATGTAGTCCGCGCGCTTCTCCGTGCCGTCTTCGGTCAGTTCCGTCAGTTCGCCGATGGTGAGTTCGCTCGTCATCGTTTCTCTGAGTGGTTGAATTTACCACTCGCCTAATGCATATAAGTCCTATATAATAAACATTTGCAATTGTCACTTTTTTGCGCCGCGTCGCCTCTCCCGGCCGAAAACCGGACGAGCGGCCCGCCGACTGTGCCGGAACCGCTCACCGCGGTCGGTTGCCGATCAGTTCTCGCAGACGCCGTCTTCGCAGTCGATGATGAAACTGCTCCAGCCGATGATGTAATCGGCACGTTTCTCGATGCCGCCTTCGCTCAGTTCCGTCAGTTCGCCGATGGTGAGTTCGTTCGTCATGGCGTATCCGGGTGGACCGCCCACCCATGCAGTGAGTAACAATGACAATCAATAAGTATTACTGATTGATGTAATTGAATTTATGAGTGTCGCGCCGAATCCGAATGCGTTCCTCGAATTCGGCGCGCTCGTCGTCGGTACGACGGTTCTTGCGGTGGGCGACGGAGACCGGCGACGACGCCGACGAACGGTCTAGTCCTCGTCGAGAATTCGCGATTCCGGCGACGTCGCCCGTCTGTTGATCAACAGCGTCAGCTTCGGTCCGCGAAAGACGTACGCCTCGGTGAGCGGGATGTTCACGTGCAGCCGTTCGGTCAGGTCACCCATCGCGGGAGCCGACTCGCCGTCGCCGTCGCGTTCGGTCGAATCCATGAAGATAGTTTATCATATTCGAGTGATAAATTTATGGGACGATCGGCCGTATCGTCGAGAGGGTACGCCGGCACGTTCCCCACCGTTCGACCTCGTACCGGGCGTGTGGCTATCCGTCCGCCCGACGGGCGAGAAAGAGCCCCACACCGGACGCGACGAGTGCGATTATCGCTAGCACCAGGAACAGCGCGGTGACGTCGGCGAACGCGAGGATGGCCCCGGCGATGGTGCCCCCGAGCGCGCCGACGCCGAACACGCCGAGGTAGGTGAAGCCGTAGGAGAGCCCGCGCGTGCCGGCGGGCGTGTACTCGGCGACGGTCGCCTGGTACAGCGGCTGGACGACGAAGAGGAAGATTCCCAGGACGGCACCGAGCGCCATCAGGGGGCCGATGCCCATCCCGGCGACGGGAACGAACGCCAGCGCCAGGACCGCGAGGACGGCGAAGGCGCCGGCGATGCCGTACTCGACGGGGAACCGGTCGGTCAGCTTCCCGCCGGCGTACTGGCCCACGACGCCGACGAGCAGCAGGCCGGCGTAGAAGTAGTCCTGCGGTGAGAGGGTCTGGGCGTCGCCCGCTTCGACGCCCAGCGCGGACCCGACGCTCGGCGGCAGCAGTTCGGTGACGGGAATCGGCGCGAACCCGGGCAGTCCGCGGAGCAGTTCCGGCAGGAAGGTGAGGATGCCGCGGTAGTACAGCCCCGAGCACATCACGACGACGAACACGAGGAGGAACCCGCCGGCCAGGAGCCGTCGCGACTCGGTGAGGAACTCCCCGAGCGAGTCGACGCCGGCGTCGGCCTTCGAACTACCGCCGTCGGCCGCCGTTCCCTCGGGTCCCCCCTCGACGGCGGCCGTCTCGTCGAAGTTCGCACGAGCGGCGTAGGCCGCCGCGAGCAGCGCGGGCACCCCCAGGATCAGCGCGACCGTCCGCCACTCGACGAACAGGAGCAATATCGCGGCAAGGAGCGGCCCGAGGCCGATGCCGAGGTTGCCCGCGATGCCGTGGTAAGCCAGCCCGGTCCCGCGTTCCTCGACGCCCTTGCTGATGAGCGAGAGACCCGCCGGGTGGTAGACGCTGGCCGCCACGCCCCAGAGGATCAGGGCCAGGGCGACGACGAGCATGCTCGGCGCCAGGCCGAGCAGGACGTAGGAGAGCCCCATCCCGAGCAGGCAGGCGCTGATGAGCCGACGGGAGCCGACGCGGTCGACGAGAATCCCGCCCGGCAACGCGCCGAGGCCGAAGAGCCCGTAGCCCAGCGTCACGACGACGCCCAGCGTCGCCGTCGTCACGTCGAACTGGGCGACGCCGAGCGAGATGACGTCGAACTCGGTGAGCCAGACGACGACGAACAGCGGGACGGCCATCTCGTAGGTGTGGACCGCCGCGTGGGCGACCATCACGAGCGCCGTAATCGAGCGGTCGTTGGCGTTCACTGTGTGCCGTCTCTCGTCGCGTCCACCTTATTTCGTCGGTCCCGAGACAGTGGCGTCCAACTCCGACCAGACGTCGATGTTATTCTGGCGGCGAATCCCACGTTTCTCCATTATCTTCCGGTTCGTACCCCAGCACGTCCCTGGTGTGGTCGATGTCGAACCATCGGCGGTCGTTGTCGCTGACGCCGTAGAACACGTCGAACTCGACGGAATCGTCGGCGAAGCAACGCTCGACCATCTGGGCGTGGTCGCGGCGGGACTGCCACATCCCCTTCATCCGGGCGACCTGGGTCGCGTAGGCGTCGCTGTCGCGCTCGAACTCCCCGCGGTCGACGCCCGCCTCGGCGTCGCCGTAGGGGTGGTCGTACTCGGGGTCCCGGACCGCACAGATTCGCAGCGCGTACACCTGCATATCGTGGGCCTCGGCGGCCAGTCTCCCCAGCCCCTCGGCATACACCTTCTCGACGCCGTACATCGAGTCCGGCCGTGGCTGGACGGTGTGGTCGACGGTGAGGTCGTAATTCGGGTAGTAGACCTCGGGGGCGTGTTCGACCTCGTACAGCCCGACGGCGTGGTTCGAAGAGGCGTAGACGAAGGTGTCGACGCCGGCGTCGACGGCCGCCGCGTAGGCATTGGCGTGGATCTCCAGGTTGGCGAGGTGGCCGTCGAAGGCGTGGATCGAGCGGTCCGACGGGCCGCCCCCCTCGATGGGCGCGTGGGCGAGGTGGACGACGGCGTCCTGGTCCGTGAAGTGGGGCCGGATGGCCTCGTAGTCGCCGACGTCGGCTTCGACCGACTCGACGTCCGGGTCGGGGTGGGGCTCCGGGTCGACGCTCGTCAGCCGGTACTCGTCGCGGTCGGCGAGGTGATCGGTGATGGCGGTGCCGACGGTGCCAGCGCCGCCGGTCAGGAGCACGTTCATAGAGACTGTTCGGGGCTGACCACCTTGACTCGTGGGGCCACGAAACGGGTGAGGAACGCTCGCGTCGATAACCCGTCAGCCGGCGGCGACGCCACTCAGTCGGTAGTGATGGCGTCGGCCCGCTGCTCGACCCTGTCCACGAACTCGGTGGGGAGCGACTGGACGTCGCCGACCTGGACGTGCCAGAGCGACGCGTACAGACCGTCGGCGTCGAGCAACTCGTCGTGCGTTCCGACCTCGGCGACCTCGCCGTCGTCGAGGACGACGATGCGGTCGGCGTCCCTGACCGTCGAGAGCCGGTGGGCCACGATGAGGGTGGTGCGTTCGGCGACGAGCGAGGCGATGCTGCGCTGGATGAGCGCCTCCGTCTCGTTGTCGACGTGGCTCGTCGCCTCGTCGAGGATCAGGACGTCCGGGTCGTGGAGCATCGTCCGGGCGAGACAGAGGCGCTGGCGCTGGCCACCGGAGAGCCTGACGCCGCGCTCGCCGATGGTCGTGTCGAGCCCGTCGGGCAGGTCCGCCACGAAGGCGTCGGCCTCCGCTCGCTCCAGGGCAGTCCAGACCGCCGCTTCGTCGGTCTGTGGGGTGCCGTACGTCACGTTCGCCCGGACCGTCCCCGAGAAGAGGAACGGGTCCTGGCTGATGTAGCCGACGGCGTCCCGGACGCTGTCGACGGTCAGGTCCCGAACGTCGTGGCCGTCGAGTTGGACGCTCCCCTCGTCAACGTCGTAGAACCGCATGAGTAGTTTGAGCAGCGTCGACTTCCCCGCGCCGGTCGGGCCGACGATACCGACCGTCTCGCCCGGGTCGACGTCGAAGGAGACGTCTGTGAGGACCGGGCCGTTCTCGCCGCCGTCGCCGTTCGTCGGGTCGCCGCGGTCGCTCTCGGGGTAGGCGAACGTGACGTCGTCGTAGCTGACGCCGCCGTCGACCGCGTCGAGTTCGGTCGCGTCCGGGCGCTCGGTGACCGACTCCGCCGCCCGCTGGACGCCGAGGATCCGGTCGGCCGAGGCCTTCGCACTCTGGTAGCTGTCGATGACGCCGGCCACCTCTATCATCGGCCAGGAGATGCGCTGGGTGTACAGGAGGAACGTGAGCAGGGTCCCGGCCGTCAACGTGAGCGTGAACGGACCCGGCGGGCCGTCGACGACCCAGAACGCCCCGATACCGAAGGTCAGGACGACGCCGAGGCCCGTGAGCGCGCGCATCGACGGGTAGTGTCTCGCCCTGATGTCGACCAGCTCGAGGCCGGCGTCGACGACGGCCCGGGAGGCGTTCCCGACGCGGTCGTACTCGAAGGGTTCCGCGGTGTAGGCCTTGACGACGGAGATCCCGCTGACGCTGTTCTGGAGCTGGGCGTTCAGCTTGCCGGTCGTCTCGCGGATCGCGCCGTACGCGGCGCCGATCCGGCCCGAGAACCAGTAGTTGGCGGCGACGATGACGGGCGCGACGGCCAGCGCCACCAGCGTGAACTGCCAGTTCAGCAGGACCATGAAGAAGCCGACGCCGAGGAGGAAGGAGACGGCGGTCATCGCGTCGTCGATGGTGTCCGTGAAGAACGCCTCCATCTCGTTGACGTCGTTGTTGAGGATGGACATCACCTCGCCCGTCTGGTGGTCGTCGAAGAACCCCATCTCCAGGCGCTGGACGGTGTCGTAGGTGCCGGTTCGCACGTCGTGCTGGAGGTTGAACGCGAACGCGCCCCAGGAGAGCGTCCGGAGCACCTGGAACAGCTTCCCGAAGACGGTCAGTCCCAGCATGGCGCCGGCGACGAGCCACAGCTGGTCGATCGGTTCCTGTATCCAGGCCTGCGGCACCAGCGGCGGCGCGAACTCGCGGGCGTCGCTGAACAGCGTGTCGTAGGCGTACCCCAGGATGGCCGTGCTGGCCTGGCCGGGAACGATCCACACCAGCCGGATCAGCAGACCTGCCACCGCGAGGTGGAGGTAAGGGCGGCCGTGGTCGCGCATCAGTGCCAGCACCGGCCAGTCGGTATCGGCCCGGTAGCTCGACTCCCGGGTCTCGTTCGCTTCGTCGGCCTCCTCGGTGTCGTCGGACTCGTCGACTTCTTCGGACTCGTCGCTCATGCCACGTCCTCCTCCCGGCGCACGCGTTCGAGGAACGAGTCGGGCAGCGCCGCGACGTCGCCGACCTGGACGCGCCAGAGGTCGGCGTACAGCCCGTCGGCCGCCAGCAGGTCGTCGTGGGTGCCGGACTCGACCAGCCGCCCGTCGTCGAGCACGAGGATCCGGTCTGCGTCCCTGACCGTCGAGAGTCGATGGGCGACGAGGAACGTCGTCCGGTCGGCGGCCAGGTTATCGAGCGTCCGCTGGATCAGCACCTCGGTCTCGTTGTCGACGTGGCTGGTCGCCTCGTCGAAGATCAGGATTGCGGGGTCGCGGACGATGGCCCGCGCGATGGCGATGCGCTGGCGCTGGCCGCCCGAGAGCTTGACGCCGCGTTCACCGACTTCGGTGTCGTACCCCTCGGGCAGGTCGGTGACGAACTCGTGGGCGCCGGCCAGCTTCGCGGCCTCGACGACCGCGTCGTCGGAGCGCCCCGATTCGGCGTAGGCGACGTTCTCGCGCACGCTGCCATCGAACAGGAACGGGTCCTGTGAGACGTACCCGACCGACTCCCGGAGGCTTTCGACGGTGAGGTCCCGGACGTCGTGGCCGTCGACGCGAATCGTCCCCTCGTCGGGGTCGTAGAATCGCAGCAGGAACGAGAGCAGGGTCGACTTGCCTGCCCCCGTCGGCCCGACGACGCCGACGGTCTCGCCCGGTTCGACCGTGAAGCTCACGTCGTCGATGGTCGGTTCCTCGCGGCCGGGGTACCGAAAGGTGACGTCCTCGTAATCGACGGCGCCCTCGGGGTCGGCGAGGTCGTTGGCACCCTCGCGTTCGGCGACGGCGTCGTTCTCGACGGCCTCGCGGAGCCGCGTTGCCGCCGACTTGCTGTTCTGGTAGGAGTCGACGACGTCGGTGATCCCCTGCATCGGCGTGACGAGCGCGCCGGCGTACATGAGGAAGGAGACGAGCGTCCCGGCGGCCAGGTCCCCGGTGAAAAAGAGTGGGGCCTGTCCGGAGATTACCCAGTAGCCGCCGAGGACGAGCGTGAGCACGCGGCCGGTGTCCGAGACGACGCGCATCACCGGGTCGACGGTCGCCTGCGACCGGTGAGCATCCCACTGGGCGTCGAGGTGGTTCCGCGAGGCGCGCTCGACGCGCTCGCGCTCGGCGCGTTCGGTGCCGAAGGCCTTGATGACGGAGACGCCCTCGACGTTGTTGTTCAGCCGGCCGTTGAGTTCGCCGACGCGCTCGCGGATGGCCTCGTGCTTGGGCTCGATGTGGGCCGAGAACCAGTAGCTCAACGCGAACAGGACCGCCGGCACGACGAGCAGGACGACCGCGAGTTGCCACTGCAGCCACAGCATGTAGACGAACGCCGCGACGGCCAGCGACACCATCGCCGCACCCCGGCTGACCGTGCCGTAGACGAACGCGTTCAGTTCGTCCACGTCGTCGTTGAGCACGCTCATCACGTCGCCGGTGTCGCGGTCGTCGAAAAAGCCCAGTTCCAGCCGCTGGACGGTGTCGAAGACGTCCATGCGGACGTCGTGCTGGAAGTACGTGCCGAATCGACCCATCTGGTGGCGTGCGACGAAGTCGAACAGCGTCTCCAGACCGTAGGCCGCGACGAGCAGACCGCCGGTCAGGAGCAACTGGCCCCCCTGGTCCGTCGGGACCAACTCGCTGGGAACGAGCGGCAGCCGAAACGCCTCCGTCCCGGCGAGGATGGCGTTTATCGCCATCCCGATGAGGAACGCCGGTGCCTGCTGTGGGAAGCGCCCGAGGGCGGACAGCGTCATCCCGACGGCGAACTGGCGCCACCGGGGGACCCCGTGGCGCCGGAACAGCCACCAGAGGGGATTTCCCCGTTCCGTCGCCCCATCCCCGACGATTTCCGTCGACGACATGTCTTTTCGTCGTACCGACGACCCCGGTAAATATCATTCGGTACCCTGTGACAGGGCCACAATCGCCAGTGACGCCAGCCTTCTTGCCCTGGCCGGGCGAACGACGCGTATGCTCGTCGGCATCGTCGCGGACACGCACGACAACCTGGACCTGGTCGAAGCAGCGGTCGAAACGTTCGAAGAACGCGACGTCGAGACGGTGGTCCACTGCGGGGATATCGTCGCGCCGTTCTCGGCGGCGCCCTTCGACGCGGACTTCGCGTTCCACGCCGTCCGCGGCAACAACGACGGCGAGTGGGCGCTCCAGTCGGCCATCGACGAGTTCGGCACCTACCACGGCGAGACGGCCGAACTGACCCTCGACGGCACCGAGCTCGGCGTCTATCACGGCACGAGCGAGGCCATCGTCGAGGCGCTGGTGGCCTCGGCCAACTACGACTACGTCCTCCACGGCCACACCCACGAGCGAACGCACGAGGTGTTCGAGGGCACCGTCCAGATCAATCCCGGCGGTATCGCGTTCGCGGGCGCGCCCGAACCGTTCTCGGTGGCGGTCCTCGATACCGAGACGGGCGAGGTCGAGTTCGAAGAACTGGCGTAGGTCGTGGAGAAAGACGAAAAACGGAGAAACAGCGAGAACGCCGTCAGTCGTCGCTGGCGGCGTCGGAGATGGGGTCGGTGTGGTCGACGGCGTGGTCGGTGAGGCCGGAACCGACGCCCAGCGCCTCGTTCGTCCGCTCGACGCTCTCCTCCTTGGTGGCGGCGTCGGCGATGGCCCGGACGGCGTCGACGTTCTCGGGGACGACGTCGGCCTCCTGGTGGATGGCCTGGAAGAGGTACAGGTCGGCGCCGTCCATCGTCAGCGACTCGTCCCAGATGCAGTTCTCCCAGACGTCGCCGCGAGGCCGGCCGGCGTCGCTGGTGTACTCCTTGAGCTTGCCGGCGCCGTCGATGCCGAGGCGCTCGGGGAGGAGGAAGAGGCGCGATTCACCGGCGAACAGGTCGCGCACCTCCTCTGTCGAGGGCTCGGCGTCGAGGGTGACGTTGAGCGCGTGCGTGTGCATCAGCGTCGAGGGGACCTTCAGGCCCATCGTCGTGATGTTCACGTCGGGGAAGATGGTCTGGACGTCGGGGCCGTGGTGGGAGGGGATCCCGATCGGATCGGGCAGCGTGTCGTTGATCGGCCCGCGGCCGGTGTCGGAGGGGTCGCCGCCCCGCCGTACGAGGGTCACGCGGACGTTCTCAACGCCGTAGGACTCCTCCAGCGGCGCGAGGACGCGGGAGAGCCCCGTGGTGTTGCAGGAGACGACGCGGACGGAGTCGGCGCCGACCGCCTCGTCGTAGTTCGCGCGGGCGTTGAAGCTCACCTCGGCCACGTCGGCGGACTCGCCACCCTGGAAGATGGCCGGGGTGTCGTGGGCCTCGTAGATGCCCTTGTTCTGGGCGCCGACGCCGGAGGGCGTGGCGTCGACGACGATGTCGCTCTCGACGACGAGGTCGTGGACGCCGCCCTCGACGGGCAGGCCCGCGTCCTCGAACGGCGTGGCGCCGTCGTCGGCGGCGCTGTATAGTGCGTAGCCGCGGTCCAGGGCGACCTCGGCTTCGTAGTTCGGGGACCGCTTGGCGACGCCGGCGACCCGCATGTCCGGCTGGGCCCGGACGGCGTCGGCGACGCGCTTCCCGATAGTACCGAATCCATTGATGCCCACGCGGAGCATGTCCCGTGATTCTCGGCCAGCGGGTATATTTCTTGTCGTCTCCGATGCAACAATTTAACTCGCTTCGGAGTATATCGCAAACAACCCCGTCACCGCCCGACGGCGGGCGGTGAGTTCGCCGCGGCGACGGCCTCGTGTCTCGCGGACGCAAGACCTAATCCCCCGCCGAACCCAGTCGTCGGCATGAACTCGTCGCTCCGGAAGCCCGCGGAGACCGCTGTCGAGCAATGCATGGACCTCCAGCCCGGTGAGTCCTGCGCCGTCGTCACCGACGACAAGCGCAAAGCCATCGGCGAGGCGCTGTACGGCGTCGCCAGCGAGATAACCGACGACGCTATCCTGCTTCGCTACCCGCCGGGCGAGCAACACGGCGAGGAACCGCCGGAACCCGTCGCCGCCGCGATGGCCAGCGCCGACGTCGTGCTGGCGCCCACCACGAAGAGCGTGACTCACACGCGCGCCCGGAGCGACGCGACGGACGCCGGTGCCCGCGTCGCGACCCTACCAGGGATCACGGATGCCGTCTTCCTGATGGGGCTGGACGCCGACTACGAGGCCATCGCCCAGCACTGCCGGGACGTCCTGGCCCAGGTCGAAGACGCCGACGAGATCCGGGTGACCTCGCCCCAGGGCACCGACATCACCTTCGAACCGGGCAGCCGCGAGTGGCGCCTCGACACCGGCATCGTCCACGAGGCCGGCTCGATGTCCAACCTCCCCGCCGGCGAGGTGTTCCTCTCCCCCGAGACTGCCAACGGCACCTTCGTCGTCGACGGGACGATGATGCCCTACGGCGCCCTGGAGGGCCGGCAACTCCGCTTCGACGTCGAAGACGGCTACGTCACTGATATCTCAGACGACCGGGTTCGCGAGGAGATCGAAGAGGCGGCGGAGGAGGTGGGCGACGCCGCGTACAACCTCGCCGAACTCGGCATCGGCACCAACGTCGCCGTCGAGGAACTCGTGGGGTCGGTGCTGCTCGACGAGAAGGCCGGCGGCACCGTCCACATCGCCATCGGCGACGACCACGCCATCGGCGGCGACACCGACGCACCGATCCACCTCGACGGCATCCTGACGAAACCGACGGTGTTCGCAGATGGTGAGGAGATCGATCTTCCGCGGCGGGAGTGAGTGGGAGCGCGAGCGACACGCGAACGCGGGGATGAAGTAGACTTTCCCGGGTATTGGTGAAACCCACTCGGTTCCACGTTGCGATTTATCGAAGTGCCGAGGCCGCTCGCCGTCACGTTCTCGCGAAGAGGGCAGTATCGGAGCAGCCAACGGTCCGGTGTTCTCGGGTGGATACGCCGACACTACACAGCTAGTGTCTCGTTATTCAACGGTGGGCGTGAGACGAGTTCTGTAAGCGCTCCGCTGACTGGTGTCGGTGGAGAACGAGCGGTGAGGGGCCGGGTTAGACCGGTTCCGAGACCGATCAGGTGTGTACTATGAAACACGAATCAACCGTTTTCGGGAGGGAGATGAGGTCGACGCCGCGTGCATTCGGCGTCTGTGTCCTAGTCGTACTGGTGGCCGTCAGCGCTAGCGTCGGAATCGCCTCGGCAGCCGAGCCGGATGCACAGATAACGGAGATAACCATCTCAGATAGGGTAGACGTGGACGGCGACGGGTACGTGTCGTCGTTCCAGGTGACGGTCGACGCGGACACGGAGTTCCCCGAGGTCGGTGGATTGGGGGCCGGCAATCCCGAGATGGAGGTCGTGCTGGCGCTCGACGCCGGCGGGACGTCGACCGTGCGGAGCGTTCCGGTCGGGCGGGACCGGGACGGGACGTTCATCTTCGAGATAACGGGCGACGAGGTGTTCGCACAGGGCGGCGGCGACACCGACCCGATAGCGGTCGACCCGACGTTCTCGGTCCTGACGGTTCGGCTGCTCGATGCGGACGTACTCTCGTCGGAATCCGTCACGAGCCTCGACTACGTGTTCGTAGACGATCCGCTCAAAATCGAGACGCCCGCGAATGACACGCGCAGGGACGTGACGGTGACCGCGAACGTCGACGGCGCGGACGTGTATCTCGACGGCGAACGCCGGGGGGAGACGCCGTGGACGGGGTCGTTCGCGGTCGACCACACGAGGCGATACGGCGAGGCGACCGTCGAGGTTCGCGCCGACGGCTATCGGACGGCGAGCGAGCGGGTCGCACTGAACAGATCGACGGTTCGACTCTCGATGGAGCGACGGACCAAGCCGGTCATCGTCGTCTCGACGCCGGACGATGCGACCGTCTACGTCGACGGACAGGCGGTCGGACAGACGCCGTGGGTCGGCGAGTTCTGGGTCGACCAGTCCCGTACCGTCCGCGTCGAGAGAGACGGCTATTTCACCCAGACGTTCACCAACGTTTCGGCACCGCGAAGCATCAACGCCTCGCTGGTGTCGGTGAACACGCGACTGTCCGGTGTCGGCGGGACAGAGTTCACGTTCGTCAATGGCACGAGTACGAACGAGTCGAGCACGTCACAGAACGGAACGCAGGTCTTCGACGTGGGTAGCATCGAGTCGTCGACGGCCACGGGCGATCCGACCGTCGCGGTCCCCGGATCCCTTCCGGACATCGTCGACACCACCTCGGTGCTCGATACGGCGATTCACGCGAACGTGACTGCCGTCCCCGACAGGCCACGCTCGGCACAGACGATCGCCTTCGACGGGCTTGACTCGTACTCGCTGTTCGGGGCCATCGACAGCTACACCTGGTCGTTCGGGGACGGCACGACCGCCAGCGGGCAGCGGGTCACCCACAGCTACGCGACGCCGGGGACGTACGATGTTGCGCTCACGGTCGAGGACACGGACGGGTTCAGTGACACGGTTCGGACACGGCTCACGGTCGAAGACAGGGACCCGAGAGCGGTGTTCGCCACCTCTCGCGGCAAGGTCGAACCTGGGCAGCAAGTGACGTTCGACGGGTCCGGGTCCGTCGACCCAGAGGGACAGATTGCGAGCCACGAGTGGGACTTCGGCGATGGAAGCGTCGGCACCGGTGCGAGTGCCACGCACAGTTACACCACCGCCGGGTCGTACGATGTCACGCTCACCGTCACCGACGCGGCTGGAAACGTGGCGACGGTGACCAGAACACTCACCGTCCGCACGCCGAACCAGCCGCCCACGGCGGCGTTCGACGCCTCGGACGCGAGCCCGGCGGCCGGCACGCAGGTGGAGTTCGACGCCTCGGGGTCGGCAGATGCCGACGGGCAGGTACAGGCGTACGGATGGGAGTTCGGCGACGGCACGAACGCACGGGCGAGCGCGTCACCCACCGGTTCGCGTCACCGGGCACGTACACGGTCACACTCAGCGTGCGGGACGACCGAGGAGTCGTTCGGACGACCACCTCGGAGGTGGACGTGGCCGCCACACAGGACGCGTCGGCCTCGACTTCGGCCTCGAATCGCGCCTCGGCGACCGAACGTGCAGCCGTGACGACCGCTGCCGAGGCGGCGGCCGACGATAACGGCGGCGTGCCCACGTCTGTCGGAATCGGGGCCGGCGTCACAGTGTTGGTACTCGGTGGCCTGCGACTGCTTCGCGGCTGACGCCCTCGGCTGATCACCGTCGGCAGCAGCGCGGGGTGCACGCCGAGTACGACGCGCATTTACGCTCGGACCCAGTAGCCCTTCGCATGACAGACGCTACACCGGGCGAACGCGTCGCCCTGCCGTGTCCGGCCTGTTCGCCGGACCTGGAGACGGTCCACGAGGTGCTCAAGCCGGGCGGGCAGGTGACGGTTCGCTGTACGGAGTGCGACCACGTCCACAAGACACAGCTTCCCGAAGCCAGCGAGATCCAGCGCAAGGTCGTCGTCTCCCAGGAGGGCGAGTCCTTCTCCGCGCAGGTCGACGTCCCCGCCGAGGAGGAACTGGCGACCGGGGAGGAGTTCCTGCTGGAGACCGAGGAGGCGATCATGACGGTGCGGATCACCAGCCTCGAACTCGACGGCGAACAGCGCGTCGACGAGGCCACTGCCGAGGACGTCCGGACCATCTGGACGCGCGCCGTCGGCAACGTCTCGGTCAACGTGACGATGCATCCCAAAGACGGCCGCCACGACGAGACCGAGAGCTTCAAGCTCCACATCCCCGGCGACGAGGAGTTCATCGTCGGCCGCAGCTCCGAGTACGGCGACAACGAGTTCACCGTCGAGGGGTTCCACGTCCGCGACGACGCCCACGGCTACGACCGCGACCGCTACGACCAGGGCGGGGACTCCGTGGTGGCCAAGGACGTCAAGCGCCTCTACGTCCGCGACGAGTCCACGACGGCGTGGTCGGCCTGGTAGCGCCACCGGCTGCTCGACCCTGACGGCGGGGAGACCCACTGCCGTCGGTCGCTTCTCGCCGACGCGCTCTTGTCCTCGGCCGTGCTAACGGCACCCATGATCGACTGGGCCGAGCGCCGCCGGCGCCTAGTCGACCGACTCGCAGGGCGCGAGGCGGTCGACGACGAGCGTGTGCTCGACGCGATGGGAGCCGTCCCGCGCCACGCCTTCGTCCCCGACCACGAGCGCGCCGACGCCTACGCCGACCGCCCGCTCCCCATCGGCGAGGGCCAGACCATCAGTGCGCCCCACATGGTCGCCATCATGGCCGACCTGCTGGACCTGCGGCCAGGTGACACGATCCTCGAAATCGGGACGGGCTGTGGCTACCACGCCGCCGTCACCGCGGAAATCGTGGGCGCGGACAACGTCTACAGCGTCGAGTACCACGAGAACCTTGCCGATGATGCTCGCGGGCGACTCGCCGACCTGGGGTACCAGGGCATCTCGGTCCGCGCCGGCGACGGCAAGCAGGGGTGGGCCGACCACGCCCCCTACGACCGCGCGTACCTGACCTGCGCAGCGCCGGAGTTTCCCGATGCGGTCGTCGAGCAGGTCCGGCCCGAGGGCCTCCTGCTGGCCCCCATCGGAAGGGGACGACAGACGCTGGTCCGCGCCCACAAGCGCGCCGACGGGTCCCTGGAGCAGGAGCGCCACGGCGGCGTCCGGTTCGTTACGTTGCAGTGACCCGCTACTCCGCCCTGGCGACGTGAGGGACGACGAACCGGCGGGCGCCCGCCTCCAGCAACGCGACCACGAGAATCACAGCGAGTATCCACGGCGTGAACAGGGCGTAGAGACCGAACGACTCCGTCTCGCCGCCGAGCTGAAAGTGGAGGAACGTCGATAGCGTCGTCGCAGCGACCCCCACGGCCAGCGGCGCGACGAGCCCGTACTCCAGATAGCCGTACACCGGCCCGGCGACCTGAACACCGAGGACGACCGTTCCGACCGCGTAGAGAGCCACGGCGACGGCGGGATTCGTCCAGGTGAACTGCTGGAACGTCCCGGCAGCGAGCCGAGGGACCGCCCAGAGTGTAAGCCCGACGGCGGCGGCGAGAATCCCGCTCGACGCCGCGATTCGGAAGGGCGTGTCGGACCGGCGATATCGGAGCGGCAGGGCCACGAGCGCGAGCGCCACCGCGACGGCGACCCCCAGGTTCGCGAGCCTGCTCCCGAGCAGCGGGTCCGGCAAGCCCTGCATACCTCGCGGTTCACGCCCGCGGGTTCTCAACGTTCCGCCGGCCGCTGTCGGGTCGTGGGTCCCCGCTCGTGGCGCTACGGGATCCGACGATACCGAGAGACGCCGACGGGTTCGCCCCGACCAGTTCATTGAATAGCATCGGGCTCTCACTGCGGCGTATGGACCTCGCGGTCGTGCGGGACGACATGGTCGACAGCCTGCAACACGAGAGCAAGGGCTGCGTCCACTCCCCGAACGTCTCCCAGGCCATGCGGACGGTGCCGCGGGAGGTGTTCGTCGACGACGAGCGCGGCGCCTACGCCGACCGCCCGTTCGAACGCTTCGGCACGCGCGTCCTCTCGCCGAGTACCGTCGCCCGCATAGTCGAGGCGCTGGACCCCGCCGAGGGCGACGACGTCCTCGTCGTCGGCGTCGGCGTCGGCTACACCGCTGCCGTCGTCGCCGAACTCGTCGGCGAGGCCAACGTCCACGCCATCGACATCGCCCGCCGCCTCGTCCTCGACGCCCGATCGAACCTCTCGAAGGCCGGCTACGGCGGCGTCCTCGTCGACCGCCGCGACGGCGCCGACGGCCTGCCCGAGTACGCCCCCTTCGACCGAATTCTCCTGGAGGCGGCCGCCATCGAACCGCCCCGGGCGCTCGTCCGCCAGCTGGCCGACGACGGTCGACTGGTGATGCCGCTGGGCGCCGGCGAGCAGTCGCTGGTGACCGTGGATTCCTCGGGCGAGGTCGACACCCGCCTCGGCGGCGTCGCCTTCCAGCCCATGCTGCTGGAAGGCGAACAGGCCGACACGCCCGAGCGCAACCGGACCCGCCGGGAGGACCGCGAGCGCGCCCGTCGGTCGGCCGAGTCCCGCACCGGCTGGGAGCAGGAGTGGATCGACTGGGACAGCTACTAGGAGTTCTCTCTAATTCTGCTGTGGTTCGTCGTCGCGATCTCGACCTCGACAGCGGTACCAAAGGAAAGCCCTCGGCGCGCTTGACAGCAGCCGACAACGTTACTCCAAACAACGGAAAGCCCTCGGCGCGCTTGACAGCAGCCGACAACGTTACTCCAAACAACGGAAGGAAAGCCCTCGGCCCGCTCGACTCGTGCGACTCGCTGCGCTCCTCACTCCGTTGCGGTGCTTCCGTCGTCGGACTTCGTCGAGCGGGCCTCGCCCTTTCAGTCCTCCAAGAACAGCGTTGCTCGCGCCACGAGGACGCTCGCGATTATAACCACCAAACCTCCCCGGTCGCGCCTGGCGGCGCGACACGCTTCCTTCAGCAACCGCACGGCCGGGAGCGCGTTTTATCGCGCGACCCACCGAAAGACTCGGCACACCTCGTCTTTCGAGCCCACACTCGCTTCGCTCGCGTGGAAGGGGAAGGGCAGGGCCGCGGTGCTGTGCTGACCTGGTGTCCTGCTGAGCGAAGCAAAGCAGGGCTCGGAAGACGAACGAAGTGAGTCTTCCGGTGGACTGAAAGGGCGAGGCGCGCTCCGGGAACCCGGGCGCAGTAAGCGACCGCGAGAGCTCCGCTCTCGCGTAGTCCTCAGCTCCGCTGAGGGCACCGCAACGAAGTGAGGTGCGCAGCAAGCCCCGGGACTGGAGCGCGCCGAGGGCTTTCTGGTTGTTTGCGGTATCGGCAGGAGCAGCGAGCGGACGGAGGAACGCGGATTCAGTGCTCAAAGAGCCACTTCTCGAAGTACACTCGAAGCAAATAGTGACGTATCGAACTACTACACAGGGTCGATGCGGTTCTGGTCGTCGGTGATCAGGTCGTCGATTTCGTCTTCGCGGGTCGCCGCCTGGTCGTCGATGGAGTCCTGGGCGCCGACCGCTTGCTCCTGGAGCTGGTCGACGCGGGGGACGTCGGTGACGTTGGACAGGAGCACGCAGGCGGAGAGGGTATCGGCGTCCTGCCGGGGGTCGTCGCCGGCCAGGACCTCGACGGACTGGGTCTCCTGTTCGAGCCACTGGCGGGCGCGCTGGATCCCCTTCTGGGAGAACTCCCGTGGCGGCCCGGAGATGACGATGAGTGCGCGCTCGGCCGAGGAGACGTCCGCCGGGCAGGTGAGCCGGGACTGGACGGCCTTGCGGACGAGGCCGTGGATCTTCATCGGGAGGTCGCTGTTCTCGCTCTCGTTCTCGTCGTGGCCGTTGGTCGAGAGGCGGCCGAGCAGCCCCTGGCTCTTGCGGGTCTCCTGCTCGACGGTGGCCTCGCTGTAGGCGATGGTGCTGACCCCGCCCGTCGACAGCGTGCGGCGGATGTCGCTGGAGTCCATCGCGCTCTCGGAGACCTGCGAGCCGTCGATTTCCCCGGCGGCCAGCAGCGTGACGAACCGTCGGGCCAGTTCCTGGTTGGTGCGCTGGTAACCGCCCTCGATGGAGTCGTCGGTCGACCGCCAGGCGTCGTTGTCGAACAGCATGAGGTTGTCCGTCGCGTTGGTGAACGACTGCAGCGAGCGGGCGGCGTTGAGCGACGCCCGGCCGCCCTCGGCCGAGCCAGGCATCACGCCGAGGCCGTACACCGGTTCCTCGTAGGTCTCGCCGAGACGCTCGGCCAGGACCGGCGCGCCACCGGAGCCCGTGCCGCCGCCGAGCCCCGCGACGACGAGGAAGCCGTCGACGGCGTGGAGCGGGACGCCGTCGAGGGCACGCTCGATCTCGTTGAGGTCCTGGCGCGTCACCTCGGCGCCGAGTTCGGGGTCCGCACCGGCGCCGCGGCCCTTGACCTGCTCGTGGGTCTGGCCGATGAGCAGGCGCTTTTCCTCCGGAATCACCTCCAGTCTCTCGAGATCGATTGCCGCCGCGTTGACGGCCATGGCGAAGGCGCTGAGCGAGCGTCCGGTCTCACGCTCGAAGGCCAGCAACCTGTCGGCGATCTTGCCGCCCGCGTTGCCGAAGCCGATCACTGCGAGATTCATGCACGCGTCTCCGGCAGGGGGCCGATTAATTATAGGCTACTTACCTCCCGTCACGCGCGCTGTCACGACCGTTATCGGGACCTTAGCCGACCGAACACTGCCGGTTCTCGCGAAGGTCGGTGCCAGAGCGCCCCGGTCGGAACCGGCCGAAGCGGACCACTGCGTGGACACGACGTGTCGCGCCCGCCCGCAGGCGGCGCTTACCGAACAGCGACGGCTCGGTACCGCGGCGACGGCGAGCAACGACGCTCGTCAGACGCCGACGACCGACCTACCGGATCCACGGGCCGGTCAGTCGTCCCGGACGACCAGGACGTCGGTGTTGGCCCGGCGGTCGGTGTATCCGCCGCTCGCGGGCGGTTTGACGTCTATCTCGACGGTTCCCTCGTCCTGGTTGGGACCGAGCGACGGGTCGACGTCCACGTCCACCGACCCGTCGTCGCCCGTTTTGTCGGTCACCACCCCGTCCAGCGTGGCCGTGCCGCCGGAGACGACGACGGTGGCGTCGGCGACCGGCTCGCCGTCCGGGTCGACGACGGTCAGGTCGAGGTCGGTCTCCCCGACCTCGATCACCTCCGGCTCGGGCGCGACGTTGAGTTCGGTGACGGTCATCGCGTCCAGCCCGCCGATGGTGTTCATCATCACGCTCAGACTGGCGACGCCGACGACGAGTGCGATCACGAGCCGGATCGGCAGTCCCTCGATGGCGCGGTCGTCGCGCCACAGTTCTTCGAACATGGACCGGTCTGGTCCCGTCCCGACTGATAAAGGCCCGGACGAGGGTTCAAGTGGGAAGCAGGGGCCAGCCCCGCCATGGTCGTCATCGGACGCGAATCGGGGGACGAGAGGGGTGCTGAAGACAGGCCCACCGGCGAACTCGGGCACTACCGCGCCCGCGACGGGAGCCACGGCGCGCGCGTCGAACTGGACCTGGACCGACCCCACGTCGGCCTGGTCGTCGGCAAGCGCGGGTCGGGCAAGTCCTACACGCTCGGCGTGCTCGCGGAGGCGCTTGCACGGGCCGAGACAGTCGCACCGGTCGTGGTCGACCCGATGGGAGCGTTCCGGACGCTGGACCGGCCGCCCGTCTCGGCCCGCGTCGTCGAACCGCGCGTCGCTGCGGACGCGCTCGCACCGCGCGCGTGGTGTCGACTGGTGGGGCTGGACCCGGAGAGCGGCCCCGGATCGCTCGTCTGGCGGGCCGCCGCGGAACGGGAGACGCTCGCAGGGATGCAAGAGTACGTCGACGACGCGGACGCAGCGGCCGCGACGTGTCGGGCGGCCGCGAACCACCTCCGCACGGCCGCCCAGTGGCGAGTCTTCGGCGGCGACGCGCTCGCGCCCCAGGACCTTACCGACCGCCCGACAGTCCTGGACTGCGCCGGACTCGGCCGCGCACCGACGAACGCCGTCGTCGCCGCGGTCGCCGAGTCACTCTACCGGGCGCGCGTCGCGGGCACGCTCGACGTCCTCCCCTGGTTGCTGGTCGACGAGGCTCACGTCCTGTTCGACGGGGTGGCGGCGCCGTCGCTCAGACAGCTCCTCACCCGGGGACGACAGCCCGGCGTCAGCCTCGTCGCCGCGACCCAGCGGCCGAGCGCGCTCCCCGACGTGGCCCACTCGCAGGCCGACCTGCTGGTCGCCCACCGGCTGACGAACCGGGCCGATCGGGAGGCACTGGCGGCGTCGCGCCCCGCGTACATGGACGGGACGTTCGTCGAACGCATGCCGACCGAACCGGGCGAAGCCCTCGTGGTCGACGACGCGACGGAGTCCGTCCACGCGCTGACGGTTCGCGAGCGCAAGACGCCCCACGGCGGTGAGAGTCCGCGAGCGTCGGAACTGGAACGCACTGCGGGGAACGAGTGCATCACCGACGGAGGCTGTGACTGAAGGTGCTGCCCGCTCTAGAGGACAGCATCGAACGTGTTTCCACAGACACCATCGCCGGTTCGGGGAGGCGAGCGCTCGTGACTGGGCCACACCAGGACCAGCCGCTCGTAACGGCCGGTGCACCGCCTTGTGCGGCCGACGCCGCCGCGGTACTCGTCCACGGACGCGGAGCGACCGCCGACGGCGTCGTCCGGCTCGCCGAGGAGTTCTACCGGCACGGCCTGGCACTTCTCGCGCCGCAGGCCGAGCGGAACCGGTGGTATCCGAACTCGTTTCTCGCACCCGTCGAATCGAACGAGCCCTGGCTGTCGTCGGCCCTCCAGGCCGTAGCAGACGCCGTCGCCGAGGCGAACGACGCGGGGATTTCCACAGACCGGGTCCTGCTGTTCGGCATCTCCCAGGGGGCCTGCCTCGTCAGCGAGTTCGACGCCAGAAATCCGACGCGGTACGGCGGCGTAGTCGCGGCGAGCGGCGGACTGCTCGGCCCAGAACCCGACCCCGACCGGTACGACGGAACCCTCGACGGGACTCCAGTCCTCGTCAGCGGGACCGAGGAGGACCCCCAGGTCCCGGCCGAACGCCTCAACGAGACCGCCGCCGTCTTCGAGCGACTCGGTGGTGACGTCACCGAGTGCATCGACGAGGGGGACGGTCACGGAGCCAGCGACGCGGACCTGGCGAGCGCCGGCGAGATGGTCGCCGAACTCCTCGAAGGGGCACCAGAACGGGGAGCGCCCGAACGGGGGTCGGCGAACCGATGAGGGACCCCGTCTCCGGACTCCACCACGTCTCCGCCATCGCCGGCGACCCCCAGGCGAACGTCGACTTCTACACCGACGTCCTGGGTCTGCGATTCGTCAAGCGGACCGTCAACTTCGACTACGAGTTCATGTACCACCTCTACTACGGGTCAGAGAGTGCCGACCCAGGGACGCTGGTCACCTTCTTCCCCTACCAGCGCGGCGAGGTGGGCCGCGTCGGGCAGCCACAGCCCAGTGCCGTGGCACTGACCGTCCCCGAAGGAAGTGCCGAATACTGGTACGACCGGCTCTCGTCCGCGGACTTCGAGGTGGCCGTCGACGAACCGGCGGACCGATTCGGCGACGCCGTCGTCCGGTTCTGCGACCACGACGGCGTCCCTGTCGAACTCGTGGAGAGCGACTCGTCACGGCCGCCGGCGACGGACGCGATTCCCGCCGAGTACGCGGTCCGCGGCCTCCACAGCGTGACGCTCCGGTCGAGCAGCGTCTACCACACCGCCGCGACGCTGGAGGTGTTCGGGTTCGACCTGGTCGACCAGGCGGGCGACCGGGTCCGATACGAGGCGCCCGGTGATGGCGGCGACGACGGCGCGGACCCAGCCGTCGTCGATATCCTCGACGTCGAGTCCGAGTACGGCAAGGAGGGAATCGGCACCATCCACCACGTCGCCTTCGGCGCGGGCGACGTCCCGCTGGTAGAGTGGCGCGAGCGCCTGTCCGACGCCGGGCTCGAACCGACCCGGATCAAGGACCGGCGCTACTTCCAGTCCGTCTACGCGCGCGACCCCGGCGGCATCCTCTTCGAGGTGGCGACCACCGAGCCAGGGTTCACCGTCGACGAAGACGTGGACGAACTCGGGTCGTCGCTCCAGCTGCCGAGCCAGTACGAGGAAGACCGCGAGATGCTCGAATCGCAGCTGCCCGAGATCGCGGTCGGCCGAGACTGAGTCGTCGGCGAATCCCTTCGCCGGTGACCTACAGGCCCAGAATGTCGCGGGCCTGCGACGGGCTGGCGACCTCGCGACCGAGCTCCTCGGCCACTCGCACGACGCGCTCGACGAGTTGCGCGTTGCTTTCGGCGAGTTCCCCCTGCCGGTAGTAGACGTTGTCCTCCAGGCCGACGCGGACGTGGCCCCCGAAGAGGATTCCCATCGTCGCGAAGGGAAGCTGGTGGCGCCCGAAGCCGAGGGTGTTGAACAGCGCGCCCTCCGGGAGGTTGTCGACGGCGTTGCGCAGGTTCCGGGGCCGGGGCGGCGTCAGCGTGCCGCCGCCGAAGATGAGCGTCGCGTACACCGGGTCGGCGAGTTCGCGTCGCTCCAGCAGGCCGTGGACCTCGTTGAGGTGGCCGTCGTTGAACACCTCCAGTTCGGGCTTGATCCCGCGCTCGACCATCTCCGCGTGGAGCGCGTCGACCATCCCGCGGGTGTTCTCGCTCGTCAGGTGGTCGTAGCGGTTGAGCGGCCCCATGTCGAGGGAGGCCATCTCTGGGGCGGGATCCGTCCGAAGGGGCAGGTGCCGCTTTTCGGCGGGGGCGCCCGTCCCACCGGTCGAATGTTGAACGATCACGTCGTCGGCGTGCCGGCGGACGGCGTCGTCTATCTCCTGAAATCGCTCGGTAGCGAAGGATCGCTCGCCGTTCGGTCGGCGGGCGTGGAGGTGGACGACGGCGGCGCCCGCGTCCTCCGCGGCGGCCGCTGCCCTCCCGATTTCCGCCGGCGTTTCGGGGAGGTTGGGGTTGGCCTCCTTCCCGTGGACGCCCCCGGTCAGCGCCGCAGTGATAATCAGCGGGTCGCCCGCGAGGAAGTCGTCGTAGGTCACGCGTCGGGCCCCTCCGTGGGCACCTCGCTGCCGATTTCGGCTTCGTCGAGTTCGTCCTCGTGGGCGAGGAATATCTCGCAGTCGCTCGCGTGGTCGAGGTCGTACCGGTCGTTGCAGACGTCGGCCCGCATCGGCTGGACGAACCGCTCGGCGGCGGTGCAGTACGCTCGGGCGGTGTCGAACGTCCGGTCGCCAGCGGAATCGCGGTAGTCCAGGAACGGACAGGTCATGGGGACAGTTCGCGTGGACGCGGGTTAACGATTCGGCGGCGTCGCCGACAGCAAGTTTCGAGAGGTAACCTGGTTGCGTGGGCGTCCATGTAGACATACGTGACTGGGGCGCGTAGCGCCGGACGAGAATGTCACCGGCCAACAGCCATCGCGACGGCGACGACTCGTTCCGGTTCGAGTACGACCCCGCAGTCCTGCGGTACGGCGTCGACGCGGTCGCCGAATTGGGAGAGGAACTCGACGCCCAGGGGTTCGAGCGCGCGCTGGTGGTCTGCGGGTCGACCGTCGGAGACACGCCGGCGGTCATCGACCCAGTGAGAGACGGACTGGGCGACCGACTGGGCGGCGTCTTCGCCGAGACGACGCCGTCGAAGACGCTCTCGACGGCCTACGACGCGATGGAAGCGATGGAAGCGGCGGACGCCGACGTTCTCGTCAGCCTCGGCGGCGGGAGCAGCCTCGACGTGGCGAAGGTGACGAGCGTCCTCGCCGTCGACGATCGCGACCCGGAGGCAGTCGGCCGGGAACTCGCCGAGACGGGGACCGTCTCGATCCCCGACGGGTCGCTCGCGCCCATCGTCGCCGTCCCGACGACGCTGGCCGGTGCGGACCTGTCGATGGTCGCCGGCGTGACGGCCTCACCGGAGGAGGACAGGAGACTCATCGAGGAGCAGGTCAGCGGCGGTATCGGCGATAGGCGGCTGATGCCGCGAGCGGTCGTCTACGACCCCGCACTGGTCGCGACCACACCCAGGGAGGTACTCGCGGGCTCGGCGATGAACGGCTTCGACAAGGGGATCGAGACGCTGTACACCGCCAACGCGACGCCGGTCACGGACGCGACGGCGGCCCGCGGACTGGGATTGATGCAGGAGGGACTGCTCCGCCTCGGCGAGGATGGCGTCGACGCCGACGTGCTGAAACCCGTCCTGAAGGGGCTCGTACTCGTCCAGTACGGCATCTCCCGGCCCGGCGACGGGACCCTGTCGCTGATCCACGCCTTCGGGCACGGGCTCACGCGCACGTACGCTGTCCAGCAAGGGGACGCTCACGCCGTCGTCGCGCCCCACGTTCTCCGCTATCTCTTCGAGCAAGTCGACGGCCGGCGCGACCTGCTTGCCGACGCACTGGGCGCGGAGGACGCCGACGACGCGGCCGCTTCGGTCGTCGATCGGGTCGCGGCCGTCCGGGACGCGCTGCACCTGCCGACGCGCCTGCGGGACGTCGACGGCCCCGACCGGGAGGAGTTTCCGGACGTCGCCGAGGACGTGCTAGCCGACTCGTTCGTGGCCAACGGGCCGCCCGACCTCGACCCGACGGCCGAGGAGATCGAGCGCGTGCTGGACGAGGCGTGGTGAGGAAGTCAGCGGGGGACGGTCCCGCGCACGACGTAGTAGTCGTGGTGGGGTTCTCTGCCCCAGAGCGTCGGGTCCTGGAGCGGTTCGTGCGCGAAGTCGTCGAGCCCGGTCCCAGCCAGGAACTCCCGGAGTTCGCCGGGTGGTCGACCGTCGTACAGCGGCAGGTCGCCGTGGATTTCCTCGTACTCGTCCCACGGCTCCTCGTGGTCCCAGTACCCATCGAAGAGGACGACGCGGCCGCCGGGTTCGACGACGCGTTTCCACTCCCGAAGTGCCGATTCCGGGTCGGGGAGCGTCCAGACGAGGTGGCGAGCGGTGACCAGTTCGAAGCTGTCGTCCGGGAACGGGAGACGTTCGGCGTCGCCGCGGAAGAAATCGACCGCGCGGCCAGTGCTCCGCACTTTCCGGCGAGCCCGGTCGAGCATGGCGGGCGCGACGTCGACGCCTGCCACGTCGTGGCCGAGTTCCGCGAGCAGCAGGGAGATCACGCCAGTGCCACAGCCCACGTCGAGAGCGCGTAGTGAGTCTTCGCCGGCCCACTCGCGGAGCACGTCCAACCAGCGCTCGCGCTGGTCGGCCGTGTGGACGCCGTGGTGGCTGACGTCGTCGAACGTCTCCGCGCGCCCGTTCCAGTGCTGTTGAACGGTCTTCTTGACCGTCTCGTCGTCTCGCTGCTGTCGAGTCACGAAATCGTCCTCCAGTTGGCCCGGGCTACTCCCCAGTCCGGGATAGGGCTGTGGATGCACGCGGACGGCCGCCCCTCGTGGAGTGCGACACGCGCCGGCACATCGAAACCACCGAGTAGGGGCGTCCCATCGCAGGGGACGATGAACCAGGCGCGAATCCGAGCGCAAGTCCGGCCGGTCGCGCTCGTCGCCATCGGCGGCGTTCTCGGTGCCGTCGCCCGTCACGCCGTCACCGTCTCGCTACCGACTGCCGCCATCTCGGTGCCGAGTGCCGTCCTCGGCACGCTCGTGGTGAACGTCGTGGGCAGTTTCGCGCTCGGGGTGGTGCTGTCCGAGGCCCGCCTGGCGACGGCGCTCTCTGCCGAGACGCGCCTCGTCGTCGGGACCGGCTTCCTCGCCTCCTTCACGACCTACAGCACGTTCGCCGTCGAGACCGCCTCGCTGTCGCCGCGACTGGCCGTCGTCAACGTCGCCGGCAACTACGCCCTCGGCTTCCTCGCAGTCGTGGTGGGCCAGGTCGTCGCGAGGTGGTCCTCGTGACCCCGTCCGTCCTCGGCACGTTCGCCTTCACTCCGTTCTTCCTCGTGGGGCTGGGCGGTGCCGGGGGTGCGGTCGCTCGCTACCTCGTCGGCACGTACGTCGAGCGGACCACCGTCGACACGCTCGCGGTGAACGTGCTGGGAAGCTTCGTCCTCGGCGCGCTCGTCGCGGTGCCGTCGCTCGACCCTGTCGGCCCGACGTCGCTCGCCGTCGGCGTCGGCTTCTGTGGCGCGTTCACGACCTTTTCCTCGTTCGCGGTCGAGACCGTCCGACTCGCCGAGACAGGGAAACCACGCCGAGCCATCGTCAACGCCGTCGGGACCCTCGTCGCAGCGCTCCTGGCAGTCGCGCTCGGTGCCGCCGTCGTGGCTGTCCTTTTGGAGTGAGCGGTTCAGTCCTCGACGTCCTCGGAAAAGACGGACCGCAGTTCCTCGACGCGTTCGACGAGGTGGTCGACCCCCTCGTTGATCGCCGCGACCTGGTCATCGACGTCGGCCGGCGGGACGGTGCCCTGCTGGCTCGGCTCCACTACCCCGTCGTTCTCCAGCATCCGCACCGACTGGCGCACCTTGTGCTCCGGGATACTCGTCTCCTCTGCGAGGCTGACGATGTCGATGGGCCCGTGTTCGATGACGGCCCGGAAGATCGCCACGTCCCGGCGTTCTTTCTCGACCTGGTCGGCCAGTCGATCCATACCCATGTGCGCCTCTATCGTGGATATCGGCCGACACACCTTAAACGCCCCAGTTGGATCACCGGCGAAGGAGTGACCCCCCGTCCGCGGGCCGGCGACGAGAGCGAGCGTCCGACAGCTGTTCCCGGCTCACTCGTCGCCGAGCGGCTTGCGGCGGAGTTCGTCGAGGTCGTCGCGGAGTCGCGACAGCGCCGACTCGAGTTCCTCCCGCCGGTCGATGAGCGCGCTCAGCTCCTCGGTGTTGACCGAGTACCCCTCCTCCAGCGCGACGTCGAGCGCGTCCGTGGTCGCCTCCACCAGGTCCGTCGAGAGGTGGAGCACCTCCGAGGGCGTGCCGCGGGACTCGAACAGCTCCCGTTCGCCGGAGCGTGGCTGGTAGCCGACGATGGGCGACTCGACCCCCCGGTGGTACGAGACCGTGTAGCTCAGGTCCGTCACGGGGTTCCGGCGGTCCTCGGACACCTCGGTGCGCACGATAGCGAAGGCGTCGGTCAACGAGCCGTACGTCTCCGAGAGGTCACGCAGCCGGTCCGCGGCCGTCACGTCGAGCTGTGCCTCGACGTCGCCGAAGAACTGCTTCGAGCCAGAGAGGCTGAACGCGACGGTGTAGAACACCGCTTCGTCGTGTTCGGCCAGGTTGCGAACTCGCTCGTGGACCTCGTCGTGGCGGCCCTCGATGGAGAGCTTCTCCAGTTCGTCGAGGAGCGCGCGCGTCCCGCGTTCGCGCTCCAGAAACGCCTCGACGATAGTCCGCGGCATCGAATCGCCGTCCACGTCGTCCATAGCACCGAATGCGTGGCGGCGCAGTTAACTGTTTTCAGGGGGCAGGCGGTCGCTGTCCGGTCACCGTCTCGCCATCGGAGACCGGAGTCGCCGCGATGGCACCCGCGACCCCGTGCCACGGGTTCCCACAAAGCCTTTACCGCGGAGCCGACTCGTAGTCCCTGTCCGCCTCCCGCGGTGGGACGGACGCCACTGACAGGGCGCGGGGAGTTCCCCCGCACGTGCCGTTCTGCGACGTGTACTCGACTGGTACTGGAAGTGTCCGACCAGCGCTCACGCCCCGACCAGTGGTCAGGCTCCGGCGACTGGCAACCGGATCGAGACGACCGTCCCGTCGCTGTTGGTCAGCGGGACCGAGAGCGAACCGCCGCTCGCGGTGACGATGAACCGCACGACCCAGAGGCCGATACCGCGGGAGTGCGTCAGCGCGTCCTCGACGCCGTCCTCCAGCACCGCGCGTTCGATGTCTGGTATCCCCGGCCCGTCGTCGGTGATGCGGACGACCGCTTCGTCGCCCTCGCGATCCAGCGACACCGTCACGTTCGGGTCGCGGTCCTCCTGGTGGACGACGGCGTTGCCGAGCAACTCCTCGACGGCGATGGCGAGCCGTGGGTGGGCGACGACTCGCTGGGACGGCGACGGCTCGAGTTCGAACGTCGCCGCTGGAAACTCCTCGCGCGCCGCCGCGACCGCCTCCTCGACGACCGCCGTCAGGTCCTGTTCCATCGATTCGGTCCGGTCGTCGAACACCACGTCCCGGAGGTGCTGGGACTTCGCGGCGATGTTGGACAGGGTCGCCGCCTGCCGCTGGATGCGTTCGTGGTTCTCCGCGGGGTCCCCCCGTCCAGACTGCAGCAGGTCGACGTTGTTCTGGATCACGTCACAGCTGTTCCGCAGATTGTGCCGTAACAGCCGATGGAGCACTGTCGCGTGCGCTACCGTCCGTTCGAGGCTCTCGTTCGTCGCGGCGAGTCGTCGCTGCTCGCGACGGACAAGCCAGAAGATGAGGAGTCCCGACAGCCCGACGAACACCAGTCCCTTCACCGTCTGGCCGAAGCGCAGGTTCGCGGCGTCCTGAAAGAGCACACCTATCACCCAGTCAGAGAAGAGTATCCAGGCCCCGCTCAGGAGTACGTACGCGGCCGTGATCCTCACGGCACCGTGCGACGTTCCCCACCCCTGGTTGCCCATTACGTCAGGATTGCATATTCACTGTTGAAAAGCTTGCCGTCCGTTGCATGCCAATTACACGTGGAATTAGACAGGTGTCCGTCGATTTCCCATAGATTAGAATGCCAACCATTCTTCGAATCGAGTGATAACGGCGTCGGGGTGCTGAGAGCCACAGTACGGAGTGTCGGGACCGGGGGCCCAGGACTGGACCACGTCTCAGGCGAAGATAGCCTGAATGCGGTCGTTGAGCCGCTCCAGCCGTCCCTTCTCGGACTCGGGCACTCGGAACTCAGCCGGGTCCTCGTCCCACAGCTCGACGATCACCGCACACTGGACGTGGGCCAATCGCTGGACGAGATAGACGAAGATACCGAACGGAAACGCGCTCACGAGCACGTGGAGGTACCGCGTCCACCCCCAGGACACGGTCTCGATCTCCAGGAGCGAGCGGACGTCCCACCACACGAGTACCGGCCCGACGACCAGGTTCACGGCGAACGCCAGCACGGTCGCCACCGCGAACACGTCGACGACGGTCGCCATCTCCCCAGGAACGACAACGAGCGCGAGCACCGTCGCCAGTTGCAGGCAGAACCAGCCGGCGAGGACGTAGTTCTGGTTCGTTCCGCGCCGCTTCAGCGTCCGGGACAGCACCGACGGCTCGAACCCACGGGATTCGAGTAGCTGCTGGCGGCGTTGCGTTCGGTACGCCAGCGACCCGACGTGCCCGATCGCAAGCGGACACAGGTAGAACGCGTACCGGATGTCGCCGTACTCGACGCCGTATCGCCGATGGAGACGCTGCACGTCCAGGGCCATCACGCCACCCAGGACGAGCGCCAGCAGCGGGCCGAGCCAGAAGAACGGGATCAGCAGTACCTCCGCGAGGTACAGTCGTTTCGGGAGCAGGTCCGCACTCGTCTCCGGAACGTCGTACTCGTCCGAGTTCCCCGCCATCTGTCGTCTTCGTACCCAGTCGTCTCTTGCAAAATAACGCTACTGGCCGTCGAGCACACGCTACGCGGTGCTCGTCGAAATAGTTCGTCGCAAAAGGACGCCCGGAGCGGGATTTGAACCGCCTGAACTTCGCTCACTCCGCTCGCTCGTTCCGTGCTTCAAATCCCACATTGCCGTTTCTCGAACCTGAGTGTTCGCGACACAGCAAAGCTGGTCGCTCACGAATTTGGTTCGAGAAAACGCCCGGAGCGGGATTTGAACCCGCGTCACGACCGTGACAGGGTCGTATGATGGGCCACTACACCATCCGGGCTACACTCACAGGTATCCCGGTGTTATACTTAAGGCTTCTCAAAAACGGCGCCATTGTGGGGCGGTGTCGTGGGGAATGAAAACACGCCCGGCGGACCGATAGGTCGCAGAGTCTGCACCACAGACGGGCCGCAGAGTCCTGGCAGATCGGCAGTGGCCGCTGGCTCGGTCGAATCGGGATTCCTGTCGTCCAGTCGGCACCCCCGCGACCGGCGCGGGAACGGAGGTATCGGCGGAAATCAGTCCAGAGACGCGCCATGGACCACAAATTCCTCGAATCTGGGTAACCCAAACTACTATGAGTGAGATAGTCCTATGGCTGGGTAAGACGCTCGGCCGACCACCGGGGTCGGATAGCCACGGCAGACTTACTTCGTAAGCGTTACATGGGTGTGGTCAATAGCGACCTGTAGTATCTCGTGACTGCAACCTTCTCCACTCACCGGCCACACAAACCATGGTAGATGTAAGCCAACACGAACTCGTCCCAGACCACACCGTCGTCGACGACGAGGAGATCGAAGACGTGCTCGAGGAGTACGACATCAAGAAAACAGACCTCCCGAAGCTACAGCGACTCGACCCCGCGGCCCCCGACGAGGCCAGCGTGGGCGACGTCGTCAGAGTGACCCGGGACTCGCGGACGACCGACCAGGCAGTCGTCTATCGACTGGTGGTGGACTGAGATGGACACCGCCGACCACCGCGCGATCTCGCGCGAGTACTTCTCCCGGGAACGACTCGCAGAACACCACTTCCGCTCGTTCAACGCCTTCCTCAACCGCGGCATGCAGGAGGTCGTCGACGAGAAGGAGACCATCGACACCGACATCGGCGACAAGGAGGGCCAGGAGCCCGTCTACGTCGAACTCGGCGACGTCCGCGTCGTCACTCCGCGCGTGCGAGAAGCCGACGGGAGCGAAGAACTGCTCTACCCCCAGGAGGCACGCCTGCGGAACATCACCTACTCCGCGCCCGTCTTCATGGAGATGGCGATCATCAAGGGCGGGGAGGAGGAAGAGGAACGCGTCGTCGACCAGACCGAGACCAAGATCGGTCGGATGCCGATCATGGTCGGCTCGGACAAGTGTAACATCGCCGGCTTCACCGAGGAAGAGCTGATCGACATCGGCGAGGACCCGGCCGACCCCGGCGGCTACTTCTGTGTCAACGGCTCCGAGCGCGTCCTGATGACCAGCGAGGACCTGGCACCGAACAAGATCCTCGCGGAGTACGACACCAAGTACGGCGACGAGGTCCAGGTCGCCAAGACCTTCTCCCAGCGCCGCGGCTACCGCGCGCTCGTCCTCTGTGAGCGGACCCGCGACGGCATCCTCGAGGTGTCGTTCCCGAGCGTCTCCGGCTCCATCAACTTCGTCACGCTCGTCCGCGCCCTCGGCCTCGAATCCGACGAGGAGATCGTCCACCGCGTCAGCGACGACCCCGAGATCGTGAAGTTCATGCTCGAGAACCTGGAGGCCGCCGACGTCCAGACCACCGAGGAGGCCATCGAGACCCTCGGGAAGCGCGTCGCCTCCGGGCAGGGCAAGAACTACCAGCTCAAGCGGGCCAACTACGTCATCGACCGCTACCTCCTCCCCCACCTTCACGAGGACGGCGTCGACGAGGAGGACGTCCGCATCAACAAGGCGTTCTACCTCTGCCGGATGGCCGAGGCGTGTTTCGAACTCGCCCTCAACCGCCGCGAGTCCGACGACAAGGACCACTACGCCAACAAGCGCCTCAAGGTCAGCGGCGACCTGATGCGCGACCTGTTCCGGACGGCGCTGAACAAGCTGGCCCGGGACGTGAAGTACCAGCTCGAACGCGCGAACATGCGGAACCGGCAGCTCTCCGTCTCCACCGTGGTTCGATCGGACGTGCTGACCGAGCGACTCGAACACCCCATCGCGACGGGGAACTGGGTCGGTGGCCGTTCTGGGGTTTCACAGCTTGTCGACCGGACGAACTACATGGGCGTCCTCTCGCACCTGCGCCGGCTGCGCTCGCCGCTGTCGCGCAGCCAGCCCCACTTCGAGGCGCGTGACCTGCACGCGACCCAGTGGGGTCGCATCGGACCCTCGGAGACCCCCGAGGGGCCCAACTGCGGGCTGGTGAAGAACTTCGCCCAGGCGATGGAGCTCTCCCAGAACATCGAGGACGACCAGGAACTGAAGCAGGAACTCGCCGAGATGGGCGTTTCGGGTATCCCCGGAATCGACCGCATCGAACAGCAGCCAGCAGACGACTAAATCATGAGTCAGGGACGCGACGCCAAAGTGTACGTCAACGGCAGTCTGGTTGGGACCCATCCCAGCCCCGAACAGCTCGCAGAACAGATCCGGCAGGCCCGACGCCGGGGCGACGTCTCGGAGATGGTCAACGTCTCCGTGCGCGACCGCACCGACGAGGTCATCGTCAACGCCGACGCCGGCCGCGCCCGCCGACCGCTCCTGGTCGTCGAGAACGGCGAGCCCCTCATCGACGAGGAGGAGGTCACGGCGCTGAAGGACGGCGACCTGGAGTTCGAGGAACTGGTCGACCGCGGCAAGGTCGAGTTCATCGACGCCGAGGAGGAAGAGGACATCCTCGTCGGCGTCGAGGAAGAGGACCTCACCGAGGACCACACGCACCTCGAAGTGGACCCGCAGCTCATCTTCGGCATCGGTGCCGGGATGATCCCCTACCCCGAGCACAACGCCTCGCCCCGCATTACGATGGGGTCGGGGATGATCAAGCAGTCGCTGGGGCTCCCCTCCGCGAACTACCGCATTCGCCCGGACACGCGCCAGCACCTGCTGCACTACCCGCAGCTCTCGATGGTCAAGACCCAGACCACCGAACAGATCGGCTACGACGACCGCCCGGCCGCCCAGAATTTCGTCGTCGCGGTCATGAGCTACGAGGGGTTCAACATCGAGGACGCGCTCGTCATGAACCGCGGCTCCGTCGAGCGCGCGCTCGCTCGCTCGCACTTCTTCCGAACGTACGAGGGCGAGGAACGGCGCTACCCCGGCGGCCAGGAGGACCGCTTCGAGAAGCCCGACGACGAGGTCCGCGGTGCGCGCGGCGAGGAAGCGTACACCCACCTCGACGAGGACGGCCTCGTCAACCCCGAGACCCGCGTCGGCGAGAACGACGTCCTGCTCGGCAAGACGTCGCCGCCGCGGTTCCTCGAAGAGCCCGACGACATGGGCGGTCTCTCGCCACAGAAGCGCCGGGAGACGTCCGTGACGATGCGTTCGGGCGAGTCCGGGGTCGTCGACACGGTCACGCTGATGGAGGGCGAGGACGGCTCGAAGCTCTCCAAGGTCAGCGTCCGTGACGAGCGGATTCCGGAACTGGGCGACAAGTTCGCATCTCGGCACGGCCAGAAAGGCGTCGTCGGTCACCTGGCGCCCCAGGAGGACATGCCCTTCACCGAACAGGGCGTCGTCCCCGACCTGGTCCTGAACCCGCACGCGCTCCCATCGCGCATGACGGTCGGCCACGTCCTGGAGATGCTGGGCGGCAAGGTCGGCTCGCTCGAAGGCCGCCGCGTCGACGGCACGGCCTTCACCGGCGAGGACGAGGAGGAACTGCGCGGTGCGCTGGTCGACCACGGCTTCGACTCCTCCGGGAAGGAAGTCATGTACTCCGGCGTCACCGGCGAGAAGATCGAGGCCGAGATCTTCGTTGGGAGCATCTTCTACCAGAAGCTCTACCACATGGTCTCGAACAAGCTGCACGCCCGCTCGCGCGGGCCCGTGCAGGTGCTGACCCGCCAGCCCACCGAGGGGCGCGCCCGGGAGGGTGGTCTCCGCGTGGGTGAGATGGAACGGGACGTGCTCATCGGTCACGGCGCGGCGATGGCGCTCAAGGAACGGCTCCTCGACGAGTCCGACCGCGAGTGGATCAACGTCTGTGGCCAGTGTGGCATGTCCGCCGTCGAGAACGTCGAGCAACGCCGCATCTACTGTCCGAACTGTGACGAGGAGACGGACGTCCACGAGGTGGAGATGTCCTACGCGTTCAAGCTCCTGCTCGACGAGATGAAGGCGCTCGGCATCGCCCCGCGCATCGAACTGGAGGACGCAGTCTAAGATGAGTTCACAACAGACACCCAAAACGATCGGGTCCCTCAACTTCGGCCTGATGGACCCCGAGGAGTACCGGGAGATGAGCGCGACGAAGGTCATCACGGCCGACACGTACGACGACGACGGCTTCCCCATCGACATGGGGCTGATGGACCCGCGCCTGGGCGTCATCGACCCGGGACTGGAGTGCAAGACCTGCGGCAAGCACTCCGGGTCGTGTAACGGCCACTTCGGCCACATCGAACTCGCGGCGCCGGTCATCCACGTCGGCTTCAACAAGCTCATCCGCCGTCTGCTCCGGGGCACCTGTCGCAACTGTTCGCGCCTGGTGTTAGACGAGCACGAGCGCGACGAGTTCCGCGACCGTCTCACCCGCACGCGCGAACTGCAGGAGGACCTCAACGACGTCACCAAGGCCGCCATCCGGCAGGCCCGAAAGAAGGACACCTGTCCGTTCTGCGGCGAGGTCCAGTACGACATCCAGCACGAGAAGCCGACGACGTACTACGAGGTCCAGCAGGTGCTCTCTTCGGAGTTCTCCCAGCGCATCGTCGCCGCCATGGAGGGCGACGAGGAAGAAGAGGACTCCCAGCCAGTCTCCCCCCAGGAACTGTCGGACAAGACCGGCATCGCCGCCTCGCGCGTCCAGGAGATCATCTCCGGGGAGTTCCGGCCCCGCGAGGAGGACCGCAAGGCCATCGAGAAGGTCCTCGACGTCGACCTGACCGAGGAGGACATGAACAAGCTGATGCCCAGCGACATCCGGGACTGGTTCGAGGACATCCCGGACGAGGACATCGAAGTGCTCGGGATGGTGGCAGAACGCTCCCGACCGGAGTGGATGATCCTGACGGTGCTGCCGGTGCCGCCGGTCACCGCCCGTCCCTCCATCACGCTCGACAACGGCCAGCGTTCCGAGGACGACCTCACCCACAAACTCGTGGACATCATCCGCATCAACCAGCGGTTCATGGAGAACCGCGAGGCGGGTGCCCCACAGCTGATTATCGAGGACCTCTGGGAACTGCTCCAGTACCACGTCACCACGTTCATGGACAACGAGATCTCGGGCACGCCGCCGGCGCGACACCGCTCCGGCCGACCGCTCAAGACCCTCTCCCAGCGCCTCAAGGGCAAGGAGGGCCGTTTCCGTGGCTCGCTGTCCGGGAAGCGCGTCAACTTCTCGGCGCGAACCGTCATCTCGCCGGACCCGACGCTCTCGCTGAACGAAGTGGGCGTGCCGGACCGGGTCGCCAGCGAGATGACCCAGACGATGAACGTCAACGAGCGCAACCTCGAGGAGGCCCAGCGCTACGTGGCGAACGGGCCCGAGGCCCACCCCGGTGCCAACTACGTCAAGCGGCCCGACGGCCGCCGACTCAAGGTGACCGAGAAGAACTGCGAGGAGCTCTCGGAGAAGGTCGAGCCCGGCTGGGAGGTCAGCCGGCACCTCATCGACGGCGACATCATCATCTTCAACCGCCAGCCGTCGCTCCACCGGATGTCGATCATGGCCCACGAAGTGGTCGTGATGCCGTACAAGACGTTCCGGCTCAACACCGTCGTCTGTCCGCCGTACAACGCCGACTTCGACGGCGACGAGATGAACATGCACGCGCTGCAGAACGAGGAGGCCCGTGCGGAGGCCCGCGTCCTCATGCGCGTCCAGGAGCAGATCCTCAGCCCGCGCTTCGGTGAGAACATCATCGGCGCCATCCAGGACCACATCAGCGGGACGTACCTGCTGACCCACGAGAACCCGCACTTCAACGAGACCCAGGCCCTGGACCTGCTTCGCGCCACGCGGATCGACGAACTGCCGGAGCCCTCGGGTACCGAGGACGGCACGCCGTACTGGACCGGCCGTGACCTGTTCTCGGAGCTCCTCCCCGACGACATGAACCTGGCGTTCACGAGCGAGGCCGGCGACGACGTCGTCATCGAGGACGGTCAGTTGCTCGAAGGGACTATCGACGACAGCGCCGTCGGCGGCTTCGGCGGCGAGATCGTCGACACCACGGCGAAGATGTACTCGAAGACCAGGGCGCGCATCCTGATCAACGAGGTCGCCTCGCTGGCGATGCGCTCGATCATGCACTTCGGGTTCTCGATCGGGATCGACGACGAGTCCATCCCGGAGGCCGCAGAGGAGCACATCCAGGAAGCAATCGACAACGCCTACGAGCGCGTCCAGGAGCTCATCGAGACCTACGACCGGGGCGAACTCGAGTCGCTCCCGGGCCGCACGGTCGACGAGACCCTGGAGATGAAGATCATGCAGACGCTCGGCAAGGCACGTGACTCCGCCGGTGACATCGCGGAGGACCACTTCGCGGACGACAACCCGGCCGTCGTCATGGCCGAGTCCGGCGCGCGTGGCTCGCTGTTGAACCTCACCCAGATGGCCGGCTGCGTCGGCCAGCAGGCGGTTCGGGGCGAGCGGATCAACCGCGGGTACGAGGATCGTACCCTGAGTCACTTCAAGCAGGACGACCTCTCTGCGGACGCCCACGGCTTCGTCGAGGCCTCCTACCGCAGCGGCCTCGACCCCAAGGAGTTCTTCTTCCACGCGATGGGCGGTCGCGAGGGGCTGGTCGACACGGCAGTCCGGACCTCCAAGTCCGGCTACCTGCAGCGCCGGCTCATCAACGCGCTCTCGGAACTGGAGACCCAGTACGACGGCACCGTCCGGGACACCTCGGACACCATCGTCCAGTTCGAGTTCGGCGAGGACGGCACCTCGCCGGTGCGAGTCTCCTCCGACGAGGAGAACAGCGTCGACGTCGAGGGCATCGCCGACCGCGTCCTCGACGAGGAGTTCCAGTCGGCCGAACAGAAACAGGAGTTCCTCGGCGAGCGCGCCGAGCCGACGAACCTGTCCGAACACGCGGACGACTGGTGGATGGCGGAGGGTGACGACTGATGACACGAGCAGACGTATCCGACGACGTCGAGGCCGTCGTGGAGGACACCGACCTCCCGCGACGCCTCAAGGACGAGGTGTACGACACGGTCGAACAGCGGGGTCTCACCGTCGACGAGGCCGACGACGTCGCCAGGGCCGTCGAGTCACGGTACCTCGACACCCGGGTCGACCCGCTCGACCCCGTGGGAACCGTCTCGGCCCAGTCCATCGGGGAGCCTGGGACGCAGATGACGATGAACACGTTCCACTACGCGGGCGTCGCCGAGATCGACGTCACGCAGGGGCTGCCCCGGCTCATCGAGCTGGTGGACGCCCGGAAGACCCCGGACACCCCGATGATGACGGTCCACCTCGACGACGAGTACGCGACCGACCGGGAGAAGGCCCACGAGGTCGTCTGGAACATCGAGGCGACGCGCATCCTCGCGCTGGGTGACATCTCGACGAACGTCGCCGACATGCTCGTCCAGATCGACCTGAACGACGAGACGCTGATGGAGCGGTGGCCGACGGTCTCCCGCACGGAGGACGTCGCCGACGAGATCGCCGAGACAATCGAGTCGAACCTCGGCGTGAAAACCCGACGATCGGGGACGGTCATCGAGTTCGGACCCGAGGAGCCGTCCTACCGGGACCTGCTCCAGCTGGTCGAGGAACTCCGGGAGATCGTCTTCAAGGGGATCGAGGAGATCAACCGCGTCGTCATCCGGAAAGAGGAGACCGACGACGGCGAGGAGTTCGTCCTCTACACCGAGGGCTCCGCGTTCGGCGACGTGCTCGGCATCGAGGGCGTCGACGCCTCGCGGACGACGTGTAACAACATCCACGAGATCAAGAGCGAACTCGGCATCGAGGCGGCCCGCGAGACCCTGATCAACGAGACGATGCACACGCTCGAAGAGCAGGGCCTCGACGACGTGAACATCCGCCACCTGATGCTGGTCGCCGACATCATGACGAACCGCGGCGAGATCGAGTCCATCGGTCGCCACGGCATCTCCGGCAACAAGCAGTCCGTCCTCGCGCGGGCGGCGTTCGAGGTGACGGTCAACCACCTGCTCGACGCCGCGATCCACGGCGAGATCGACGCCCTCGACGGCGTCACGGAGAACGTCATCGTCGGGAAGCCGATCAAGCTCGGCACCGGCGACGTCGACCTGCGGATGGGTGCCAAACAGGACTGATGGTCGTCGAACGCTCGGACGAGGCCCGCCGGCACCTCGCGCTGTTCGAGGACGAGGCCGGCGTCGGCGTCCGGGACTGCGTCGTCGTCGAGGACCACGATCTGGTCGTCTTCCTCGTCGAGGCCGGCGAGATGGCCGACGCCATCGGCCCCGGCGGTCGCAACGTCGAGCGCGTCGAGCGCGAACTCGACCGGGACGTCAAACTCGTCGAGGACGCCCCTTCCGCCGCTGGGGTCGTCGCCAACGCGCTGGCGCCCGCCACGGTGAACAACGTCACCATCTCGCGGAACCAGGACACCGTCGCCTACGTCGAGGTGGCCAGTGAGGACCGCGGCGTCGCCATCGGCACCGGCGGGAAGAACATCGACGCCGCGCGTCGCCTGGCCGAGCGCCACTGCGACGTCGACGGCATCGAACTGACGTAGGCGGTCGCTCTTTTCGGCGTTCGACAGTCCCCCAGTGACGACTCGGTAGCCCGAACGGCGAAAAGAGAGCGACCCGCGCTAGTCGTCGTCCGAGGCGGGCGCCGGGTCGTCGAAGTCCGCGACGGTCTGGTCGTCGTCGGCCGCTGCTCCGTCTCCGTCTGTCGCCAGCGCGTCGTCCAGCGGGTCCTCGTGCTCGGAACGCCGGGTCGTCAGTCCGCCGACCGCCCCGGCCACGCGGTCCGTCGCGCCACGCAATCGACTCCTCAGCCCGTCCATCCGGTCGGAGACTCCGGCCCGGTCGGGCAGGCGAACTCGGTCAGTCGCGTCGCTCACGAGGCCGGCGGCGCCGTCCGTGACTCGGCCGAGGCTGGAACCGTCTGTGGCGCCGTCGGCGTCGTCCGGAGACTCCACCGATGCGTCGACCGCATCGTCCACCGGTGCTTCGACCTCGGCGGTCGGGGCGCCGTCGTCACCGGCGTCCGCAGGGGACTCGTCGTCCGCGTGCCGACCGTCGTCCTCGGCGATCGGCGTCCACTCGCCTTCCTCGGTCTCCGGGAACCCGTCGTCTTCCTCGGCCGCCTCGCCCCCGTCTGCCGGGACGTCCTCGTCCGCCGAGTTCTCGTTCGCCGGGTCTGGACCCGCGTCCCCGTCGGTCACCGGGTCCGCCACCGACGCGGCGGTGGCCTCGCCCTCGACCTCGAACTGGTCGACGAGGTCGCGCAGGTCGCTCGCCCGCCCGGAGAGCGACCGGATGTTCCGGGTCACCTCGGTGATGGAGGCGGTCTGTTGCTCGGTCGCTGCGGCGGCGTTCTGGGCGCGCGCGAGGGTCTGTTCGCTGACGTCGCCGACCTGGTCGACCATGGCGACGACCTCCTCGGTGGAGGCGGCCTGGTCGTCCGTGGCGTCGGCGATGGACTGGACGCCGGCGTCGGCGTCCTCGACCTGGTCGACGATCTCTTCGAGCGTGTCGACGGTCTCCTCGACGGAGTCGACGCCGGACTCGACGCGGTCGCCCATCTCGCGGACGTCGTCGACGGCCTCGGTCGTGGCGTCCTGGACCTCGTCGATCATCGCCGCGATTTCGTCGGTGGCCTCGGTGGTCTCCTGGGCCAGGGACTTGATCTCGTCGGCGACGACGGCGAATCCCTGGCCGGCCTCGCCCGCGCGGGCGGCCTCGATGGAGGCGTTGAGCGCGAGCATGTTCGTCTGGTCGGCGATCTGGTCGATGAAGGCGACGACTTCCTCGATGTCGGCCATCTCCTCGTCGAGGCGTTCCATCTGCTCGGCGGTCTCGGCGGCCGTCTCCTCGATGGCGTTCATCTCGGCGACGGTCGCGGTGGCGGCCTCGCTGCCGTCCTCGCCGGCCGCGGCGGCCCGCTGGGACCGGTTGGCGACCTCGGTGGCCGAGGAGGCGACCTCCTCGATGGTCGCCGACAGGTCGGTCATCTCCCCGGCGGCCTGGGAGACGTTGCGGTCCTGGCGCTCGGCGTCGGCGGCGATCTCCTGGACCGTGTCGCTGACCTGCGAACTGGCCTCCTCGACCTCGGCGGCGCTGGCCGAGATGGTCTCGCTGGAGGCGTCGACCTCCGCGGCGAAGTCGTCTATCTGGTCGACCGTGTGCTGGAGTTCGGAGAGCATGTCGTTGAACGCCGTCGCGATGGCGGCCATGGCCTCGTTGTCCAGGTCCGAATCGAGGCGCTGGGTGAGGTCGCCGTCGGCGGCCAGCTCCATCGTCCGGCTGAACGACTCGGCCTGCGTTTCGAGTGTCGAAGCGAGCTGTTCGGCCTCTTCGCGCGCCCGTTCGGAGTCGGCGCGGGCCTGCTCGATGTCGGCGACGAATCCCTCCAGGTCCCGGCGCATCCGGTCGAGGGAGTCACCCAGCGCACCGGGGACGTCCTGGTCCAGGACGGGGGCGTCGAACTCCTGGGAGGCGAGCGCCTCCGCCTGGGAGCCAACCGTCTGGAGGTAGAGCTGAATCTCCCCGAAGGCGGCGTTGACGTCGCCGATCTCGTCGATCCGGTCGGTCTCGTCCATCGACGCCGTCAGGTCCCCTTCGGCCAGCGAGCGGGCCTGCGTCGCGAGTCGCGGCAGGGCGCCGGTGAGGTCGCGACCGACGATGACACCGAGAACGACGAACCCGCCCATGGCGACGGCGATGAGCGCGATCAGGTCGGTCTGGATCTGCTGGCGGAGCGCGTAGGCCGACGACGTCGGTGCCTCCTTGACGACGACCCAGTCGGTGCCGGGGACGCCCGCGGCCGCGACCAGGGAGTCACCGACGCGCTGGACGGTGGCGTTGCCGTCCTCGGCGTCCGTCGTCACGGCGTGGTCGCCGTAGGGCCCCGTCTCGTGAACCTCGCTGCCGTTTCGAGAGAAGGTGACCGTCCCGTCGCCGTCGAGGACGCGCGTCTCCCCGCCCTCGATGGCGTTCTGGAACCCGGCAGCGGTCGCGCCCGTGTCGACGACGAGCATGATCGCGGTGTCTCGGCCGGGGACCGGACTCGCGAAGGCCAGGCGGTTCAGTGCGAAGTGGCGGTACGCGCTCGACGTAGCGACGTCGTCCGGGCCGTCGAACGTCAGTTCGCCGCCCTCCCACTCGGCGCCGGTGCTCTCGATGGACGCACCCATCATCGAGGTACCAGTGCTCCGCTCGATAGTTCCCTTCGAGGGGTCTATGTAGTGGATGTCGATGATGTCGGCCGGGAGCCGTTCCACTTCCCTGTCGAGAACGTCTGCGATGGCGGGTTCCTTACCGGTTCGCACCACTTCGTGGTTCGACAGCATCCGGGTGGTGTCCTCCTGGCGTGCGGTCCAGGACGCGATCGAGTCGGCCTGCTGCACCGTACTCGTTTCGAGCTGGACGTCGCGCTGGTCGGTCAGTTCGGCCGAGACGGCCTGCTGGGTGTACACGCCGAGGCTCGACACCGCGACGAGCACGACGAGTACGACGAGGGCGAACTTCCGCAGGTAGCTCTTCCTGATAGCGTCCGGGAGATGGGATTGTAATCTCATTCGTGAAAGTAAAGGCGATCGGCAACAGCCTGTTGGGTACGGATACGACTCGATTCGGGCAGTAAAAGTCCTCGCCCCCAATTATCAGGAGGGAAACTCTCCCGGGCGGAACGGGGGCAGAACGTGGGCTGTGTCACCGCACCGTGGCGGGGTCGAAAGAGGAGTCTTAAGTACCTCGGCGGGTTACCGAAGCCTACTATGGCGAACGGCAAATATGCCGCACGCAAACTCAAGAAGGACCGCCAGAACCACCGGTGGTCCGACTCTGACTACGCGCGCCGCGAGCGCGGTCTGGGCAAGGCCTCGGACCCGCTCGAGGGCGCCCCCCAGGGTCGAGGGATCGTGCTCGAGAAGGTCGGTATCGAAGCGAAACAGCCCAACTCCGCGATCCGGAAGTGTGTGCGGGTCCAGCTGATCAAGAACGGCAAGCAGGTCACCGCGTTCTGTCCCGGTGACGGCGCCATCTCCTTCATCGACGAACACGACGAAGTCACCATCGCCGGCATCGGCGGGGCGAAGGGTCGTGCGATGGGGGACCTCTCCGGCGTCAACTACAAGGTCGACAAGGTCAACGGCGTCGCCATGCTCGAACTCGTCCGCGGGAACGCGGAGAAGCCGGTGCGATAACAGATGAGCGAATCAGAATCCGAGCCGGCCGACGACGAGGCCGGCGCCGACGAAGCACAAGAGCAGGAGACCGCCGTCGCCAAACTGTTCGGCGAGTGGGACGTCACCAACGTCGACTACCAGGACCCCTCGACCGAGCGCTACATCACGGTCACGCCGATCGCCCACACGATGGGCCGGCACGCCAACAAGCAGTTCCAGAAGTCCGAGATCTCCATCGTCGAGCGGCTCATCAACCGCCTGATGCAGACCGACGAGAACACGGGCAAGAAGCAGCTCGCGACGACTATCGTCGAGGACGCCTTCGAGATTATCGCCGACCAGACCGACGAGAACCCGGTCCAGGTGCTCGTCACCGCCGTCGAGAACAGCGCACCGCGCGAGGAGACCGTCCGCCTGAAGTACGGTGGGATCAGTGTGCCCAAGGCCGTCGACGTCGCGCCCCAGCGCCGCGTCGACCAGGGCCTCAAGTTCCTCGCCGAGGGCGTCTACGGCGACTCGTTCAAGACGACGACCGACGCCGAGGACGCGCTCGCCCAGCAACTCATCGGCGCCGCCGACGGCGACGTCCAGACCTACGCCGTCAACCAGAAGGTCGAGAAGGAACGCGTCGCAGCCGCCGCGCGATAGCGTCTCTCTGCGTTTTCTCTCTGTTCTCCGGTTCGTGAGCGCCTGCACCGTCGTTCGGTAGCGCTGCGAACTCCGTAAACCAGCAGTTATTTGTCGGTTTACGGCCCAGTGAGAGCCATGTCACAGGAACACGAGTCGGTCGATCTCGTCGGTGACGCGACGGTCAAACACGTCGCGCTGGCGGCGGTGCTCGCCGCGCTGACCGCCGCCTTCGCCTACGTCTCCATCCCGCTCCCGGGCCTGCCGGCACCTATCTCCTTCCAGGTGTTCGGCGTCTTCTTCGCCGGACTCCTGCTGGGCCCGCGCTGGGGCGCGTTCTCGATGGTGCTGTACGTGCTCGTCGGCGTCGCCGGCGCACCGGTGTTCTCCAACGGCGGCGCCGGCCTCGCCTACCTGCTCGGGCCGACCGGTGGCTACATCCTCTCGTGGGTCGTCGCGGCGGTCGTCATCGGCCTGATCGTCCACCGGGGGCTCGACCCCAGACCGCTCTCGACGGTGTCACTCGGGACCCAGACCGTCGCGCTGGTCGCCGGCCTCGCCGTCATCTACGCCATCGGCGTTCCCTGGTTGGCAGTGAGCGCGGGGTACGACTTCGTCCACGCGGCGACTGTCGGCGCAGCCATCTTCCTCCCCGGGGACCTGATCAAGGTCGCTGCGACGCTGGGCCTCGTGCGGGCGGGTGTCCTGGCCAGGGAGCAGGCCGGCGTCACCGCATGATCGGCATCGAGGGAGTGACCCACCGGTTCGGTGACGCTCTCGCGCTCGATTCGGTGTCGGTGACGGTCGACGACGGCGAGTTCGTCCTCGTGGTCGGCCCCAACGGGAGCGGGAAGACGACGCTCGTCCGTCACTGCAACGCGCTCCTCGAACCCGACGAGGGACGAGTCACCGTCGACGGCGTCGACGTGACCGAGAACCCCGTCGCGGCGCGGACGAGCGTCGGCATGGTGTTCCAGCACCCCCGCGACCAGTTCGTCGCGGCGACGGTCGGCGCAGACGTCGCCTTCGGCCCGGAGAACCTCGGGCTTGACCGGTCTGAGATCGATCGGCGCGTCCGCGAGGCGCTCGCAGCGGTGGAACTGGCGGGTCGGGAGGACGAGCGGATCGACGCGCTCTCCGGGGGCGAGCAGTCTCGCCTGGCCATCGCGGGGGCGCTCGCGATGGAACCCACCCACCTCGTGCTCGACGAACCCTTCGCCGGACTGGACCGCAGGGCCCGCGAGTCGGTGCTCCACCACCTCGACGCCCTCAGCAGCGACGGAACCAGCGTCGTCGTGGTCACCCACGACCTCCGCGAGCTGTTCGACCGGGCAGACCGGATCGTCGCCCTCGACGAGGGACGGGTCGTCGCCGACGGGCCACCCGAAGAGGTGCGCGACGCCGTCGCCGCGGTGGACGTCGACCTCCCGTCATGCTGACCTACGAGTCCGGCGAGACGCTGGCCCACCGATTGGACCCGCGGTCGAAGATGGTCTTCCAGGTCGGGTTCGCCGTCGCCGCGTTCGCTCGCGTCGACGCGGCGTGGCTGGCGGCGCTCGCGGGCGTCGCGTCGGTCGTCCTCGTCACCGCCAGGGTCTCGCCGGTCGCCGTCGTCCGGAGTTACTGGTTCGTCTTCCTGATCCTGGCCGGCGGGCCCGTACTCGCGACGGTGTCCGTCTTGCCGTTCCGGCTCACTCCCGAGGCCGCCGTCGGTCCGGCGATGCAGGTCGCGAGAGTCGCGCTCGTCTTCTTCGTCGGCGCGGCCTACGTCCAGTCGACGCCGGTCCGCGAGACGCGGGCTGCCATCCAGCGACACGTCCCGGGCCGGACCGGGCAGCTCCTCGGCGTCGGTGTCGCGCTGACGTTCCGCTTCGTCCCGGTCCTCCGCCGAGATCTCGTCGCGGTGCGAGACGCGATGCGGGCCCGCGCCGGGTCGAACCGGTCGATTGTCGACCGGGCACGGCGAATCGGCATGCTCGGTCTGACACGAGCGTTCGAACGCGCAGACCGCCTCGCTATCGCCCTGCAGGCGCGCTGTTTCGCCTGGAACCCGACGTTGCCCGCGCTGGCGTTCGGCCGGGCCGACTACCCGGTACTCGTCGCCGGCCTGGCCCTGGCGGCGGCGCCGCTCGTGAAGCTGTTCCTCTGAACCGCGGTTGACCTCCAGCGCTGCTACGCGGTGTCGTCGACGAGCGAGCGCGGGAGGTGTTCCGCGACGGCGTCGACGGCGGCAGACGGGTCCGACAGATCGACGGGCGGGAGCGTCGCTACCTGACAGTCCGTCATCTCCCGGATGACGTCGGGATTCGTCCGCTCTGCCACGGACGCCCCCTCGTACTCGTTCAGGACGACGCCGCGGACCGGAACGTCACGCCGGCGCAACGCCTCGACGGTCAGGGCCGTGTGGTTGAGGGTGCCAAGTCCGGACCGGGCGACGACCACGGCGGGCAAGCCGAGGTCCGCCACGAGGTCGATAACCTCACGGCCGTCGGCGAGGGGAACCCGTAACCCGCCGATGCCCTCCACGACGCCCCGGTCCGTCTCGGAAAGGGCCGCCCGGCAGTCCCCGAGTATCGACTCGTAGGAGAGGTCGGTACCCGCTTCCCTGGCGGCTACTTCGGGGGCCAGCGGCGGTTCCAGCCGGCGGAGACAGGTCGCCGCCTCGTCGGTCCCGCAGGCGTCGGCGACGAAGCGCGCATCGTCGTCCGGAGGATATCCCGTCTGGCAGGGTTTGATCGCGCGGGCGTCGACGCTGTCTGCCCGGAGCGTCGCCACCAGACCAGCAGTGACGACGGTCTTGCCGACGCCGGTATCGGTCCCGACGACGGCGAGATCCCGGGTCATAGCAGGTCGAGTTCCGTCCCCGCGTCGCGGAACGCCGCGACGCAGCGGTCGATCTCCGATTTGGTGTGGCTCGCCGTCGGGGCCACGCGGACGCGGCTGGTCCTCTCGGGGACGGTCGGCGGCCTGATACCTGGGGCGAGTATTCCGCGTTCGCGGAGTTCCGCGTCGAGGGCCATCGCGTCCGCGCTGTCACCGACGACGACCGGGAGAATCTGGGTGTCGCCCCGGACGTCGAAGCCCGCGTCCGCGAGGTCGTCGCGCAGTCGGTCGACGTTCGTCCAGAGGCGATCCTGGCGGTCGTTCTCCTGGGCGATGCGGAGTGCTTCCCGCGCGGCCGCGGCGGCAGGCGGGGCCAGCCCGGTCGAGAACACGAACGGGCGGGCGGCGTTGCACAGGTACTCGACCAGTGCTTCGCTGCCGGCGACGTAGCCGCCCTGGCTCGCCAGCGCTTTCGAGAGCGTGCCCATCTGGACGTGGACCCGGTCGCCGAGTCCCTCCCGCTGGACGATACCGCCGCCGTCGCCGTACAGCCCGGTGGCGTGGGCTTCGTCGACCATCAGCCACGCGCCGAAGCGCTCGACGACGTCGCAGAGTTCCCGGAGGGGCGCGACGTCGCCGTCCATGCTGAACACCGTGTCGGTGACGACCAGCCAGGACTCGCCGTCGGTCCCGTCGCTCGGGTCGCCACCGTCACCGACCTCGCCCGCGCGAGCGTCCATCATTGCCGCGAGGCCGTCGGGGTCGCAGTGGTCGTAGACCACCACCTCCGCGTCGGCCTGTCGGCAGCCGTCGACGATGCTGGCGTGGTTCCGTTCGTCGGAGAAGACCACGTCCGGGTCGAGCGCGGCGATGGTGCCGACGTTGGTCGCGTACCCTGAGGAGAAGACGAGGGCTCGCTCGGTCCCCTTCGACGCGGCCAGGTTCCGTTCGAGCGCACGGTGGACGGGCGTGTCGCCGGTCACCAGTCGGCTCGCCCCCGCGCCGGTGCCGACCTCGCTTGCGGCGTCGGCCGCGGCCCGCTGGACGCGTTCGTCTCCCGAGAGTCCGAGGTAGTCGTTCGCGGCGAACACCAGGTGCTCCCCGTCGCGGAACTCGGGCGGAGTGCTCCGCGGGTCGGGAGCGAGTCGCGCCCGTGCGTCGACCCGGTCGACCGGCGCGAGGTCGCGTCGGCGGCCGCGTCGCTCTCGGGCGGCGAGGCGACTGGCGGGGTCGAAGCCGCGGTCGGCAGACCGATCGGCCCCCGACGCAGACTCCGGCCCGGCCCGGCGACCGCTGTCGTCCTCCCGCATCTCAGAATCTGGGCATGAGGTCGGCCGGGCCGAAGACGCCGTACTCGCCGGCGCGGTTGCGCCGGACGCCCGCCTTCAGGTAACCTAGCGCCGGCCCATTGACGTTGGCCTCCATGCTCGTCGCGTCGTCGAGCTGGAACGTGTTGGTGCCCGTCTCGCCGTCGAAGGTCCGCCCGGTCACACTGACGGTCGTGGTCGTCGGTTTCTCGTCCGAGGTAACGTCGAGGATGCCACCCACCGTCACGTCCGCGGCGTCGCAGACGCCGGCCCGCTCAAGGAGCACGTCGTCGGCGTGTTCCATGTCCTCGAACTCGATGACGCCGTCGTGCTCGTCGATGACCGCCTCGATCTCGTCGTCGCTCATCGCACGCGCGTCGTCGATGTCGTACCCCGGCAGGTGCGCGACGTCCTCACGGACGGTGCCGCGGTTGTCCTCGTAGCCGGACCTGAGACCGACGCCCCACCAGATCTCGACCTCCTCGACCTCGACGAACGACTGAGCCGCGATAGCCGCGGCGCCGGTGAGGAAGCCGGGCGTCGCACCGGCGCCGCAGACGAACGTCATCCCCGCGTCCTCGAAGGCCGCTTCCCGGTCGTCCAGCATTCCGATCACTCGCGAGCGTTTGAGCACGTCCACGAGGACGCCGGTGTAGCCGGCGTCGGCGAACCGGTCGGCCACGCGAGGGACGAAGTCGTGCTCGAAGTTGGGGAGCGCGATCAGCACGCCGTCGATGCGGTCGCTCGCGGCGATGCCATCAGTACTCGAAGAGTGCTGCTTGCTTGCCGAGGTTGCCTCGGCGATGATATCGTCAATCGGCGTCTCCGTCGGCTCGGCCTGGTCGGAGGCGACGACCCCAGCGTCCGCGCCGGTTTGCTTGACGCCGCCGTGCTCCCCGGCCGAACGACGCCCCTCGTCCGCACCGGTGGCCGCCCCGCCATCGCTCGCCACGTCGCGATGCTCGGGGTCGCTGGCGACGTTGCCCTCGGTCGCGGCCAGCAGTTCCGCGACGTCGAGGCCGTCGTGGTCGACGGCGACGCCGTGGCGGTCACAGGCCGCCACCGGGGTCAGCTGCGGTTTGTCTCGCGAGACGTCGAGCGCTCGTCTGCCGATACCTCCAGTGCCGAGTACGGCGAAGTTGATCTCGTCCATCGTCTCGAATCGATGTGTCTGTCGTTCGCGTCGGGTCCAGAGTCCGGCGCGCCCGGAACGGCCGCCACCTGCGACCAGTCGCCCCCGACATCGTAAACCACACAGTTGATCCCGGTTGACAGAACCTTAGTGATTCGGGTCACGTCGGTCCGTGCCCCGTCACCACCCGGCTGTCAGGACGCTTCGGGCACCGAGAGGACCACCAGATGCCGAAGCCGCCAACGTCACCGCGATTCGAACGGTTGCGGATGGCTGGCGCTCGGTCAAACAGAGCCGAAACGAAGAGAAAGGCCCTCGCGCAGCGCCGGTCAGTCCGCCGCCTGTTCGCCGCGCTTGGCCGTGGCGTACTCCCGCGTCACGTCGACGAGGGCCTTCCGGTAGGTGCTCTCGTCGGTGTCCCTGGCCAGCGTGGCGAAGTGGCGCTTGAACGTCGCCAGGCCGACGTGGGGCGCGTCGTCGGCCGCGACGCGGGCGATGTCGTACATCGGGTGGTCGTCGTCGACGAGGTCGTGACGCTCGACCAGTGCCAGCGCGAAGGCGGCGTTGACGGCGGTGATATCCGGGTCCGACGTCGGCGTGAGCCGCTGGCCGGCGGGCGGGTCGTGGGGCACGTCGGCGATGGCGGTCGCCAGCTGTGACTCCAGGAAGGTGACCAGTTTGTCGGCCGGCGCGACGCCCAGCCAGACGTCGTCGGCGTAGATGTCCTTCATGTGGTTGGCGATCTGATAACAGTGCGAGAGCTTCCGGCGTTCGACGCTCCGGCCGGCCAGCGCGAGGTAGATGGCCTCCTCCGTCGACTGCGTGTGTGAGGGGTGTCCCTGCTCGTAGCGGGCCATGTGTGCGAACTCGTGGAGGGCGAGTTCCCTGGCCATCGCGCTCGTCGCCGCCTGTCGGGAGATGGTGAGCAGGTGGCTCTCCGCGTCGTGGCTCACGCGGGTTCGCTCGTCGGGGTCTTCGCGGATGCGAACGGTTACCCGGCGCTCCAGGTCCTGTTCGGTCTCGAAGACGTCGCGAGCCCCGAGAAAGGGTTCGGCGGGCCCACCCTGCACGTGGACGTCCATTCTGTTAGTGGGAGGGTCTGTGCGCGTATTACTCTTGCGGAGGTGTACCACGGTGCGAGGGACCGCCGGCCGTCGGATCCCGTGCCGGCCCAGACGTTCAGTCTCAGCAACACAATTAACCGGGTCTCGCCCGTAGCGTGCGTATGTCCCGACACCGCCCCAGCCGGCGAGACGACGCGGACGACCGGAAGAGGTCGCGATGACCCTCTTTCAGCGGTCTCCTTTACCGTCCAGTCGTGGCTGAACGCCCTGCTGAACCGGGCAGCGGACCCCGCCGCGGAACTCGACTACTCCTACGAGCAGTTGCGCGACGAACTCCAGGGGATCAACCGCGGCATCGCCGACCTCACGACCCAGAAGAAACGCCTGGAGATGCACCGCGAGCGCCTGCAACGTGCCGTCGAGAAACACGACGAGCAGGTCCGCGAGGCGGTCCGGCAGGACCGCGACGACCTGGCCAGGCGCGCCCTCGAGAAGAAACACGCCTCCAGCGAACAGATCGCCGACCTCGGCGAACAGATCGAGCGCCTGCAGGCGACCCAGGACAGGCTGGTCGAGCGCCAGATCGCGCTTCGGGGTCGGATCGAGGGGTTCCGAACGCGCAAGGAGTCGCTGAAAGCCCGTCACGAGGCGGCCCAGGCGTCGGCGCGGGTCGCCGAGGCGTTCTCCGGCGTCGGAGGCCGGATGACCGACGTGAACCGCGCCGTCGAGCGCGCCGCCGAGCGGACCGAGCAGATGGAGGCCCGTGCGGCCGCGCTGGAAGAACTGGAGGAGAGCGGCGCGCTCGACGACGTCCTCGCCGAAGGCGACGACATCGACCGCGAACTGAACCGCCGTTCGTCCGAACAGCGGATCGACCGGGAGCTATCCGAGCTGAAGACCCGCCTCGGCAGGGAGCCGGACCGATCCAGCGCGCTCGAGTCCGAGGAGGCGACGGGGTGAGAAACGTGCTGAGAGACGGGCCGACGACGGTGACTCGGTCGTCAGTGAGACCGTCCCTCACTCCCCCGTGAGTCCTTTATCCTGCCTACTCGTCGACCCGCCATGCCCATCGAGATCGATGACTTCCAGGAGTACTGCGAGTTCGGCCCGGAACGGGTGTACCTCCTGCTGGCCATCGCCCGGTCCAAGGACAACGAGGGCCTCACCGCGAGTTCGGAGCCGGTGATCCGTGAAATCGTCGCGGAGGCCGAGGAACTCCCCGAGACGGTCGCGCGACTCGACCACGCGGTCTCACGGTTCGAGGAGCGCTACCGGCTCTACCTCAGCGTCAACGCGCGGGACACCACGTCGGCGCTCTTCCGGCTCCGCGAGCGGACCGACGACTGGCTGGAGATGCGTTTCCACGGCGACACGGACGTCCTCCGGAAGTTCAAGCGGGTCGACAGCGAGTTCGTATCGGTGCTCCAGTCGGACGCGTGCGCAGACGAGACGAACTTCCTCTTCGACCTCGACGACGTCTCGGCGGACGAGGCCGACGCGTTCGCCGACTCGCTCGCCGATTCCACGACGGTCCTGCTCCGCCGAGAGACGCCCAACGGGTTCCACGTCGTCACCGAGCCGTTCGACTACACCCGGCTGTCCGCCGGCGTCGAGTACGAACTGAAGACCGACGACATGGTGTTCGTCGGGTTCGTCGGCGAGTCATCAACTCACGACTGAAGTCGTGGGCTTCCTCCTTCATCTCTGTGAGCCGGCCGTCCGCCGGACGCCGACCTAACATAATTGGGAAACGAGTTACGTCGATAGATAGCCATTCACACGTACTGGTACAGCGATCGTGGCTCGAACTAATTCACGCGGAAACAGCGGTCCGTTCGACGTCCTGCTCGTGGAAAGCGATCCCGAAGCGGCATCGCAGTTCGTCGATTCGTTCGAGGCGACCGACGCCACGGAGACCGTCTCGGTCGTCGGGGACGGCGCCGACGCGCTCGATTTCCTCCACCAGCGCGACGGCTACACGGACGCCCCGCGTCCCGACATCATCCTCCTCGACCTCCACGTTCCGGGAACGAGCGGGAACGAGATCCTCGCCGAACTCGATAGTCGACCCGAGTTGCGCCGGATCCCCGTGCTCGTTCTCACCGCGTCAGAAGAAGCGGCGGAAGTCACGCGATCGTACGAACTCAACGCGAACGCCTATCTCGAGAAGCCGACGACGTCGGAAGCGTTCGTGACGATGGCCCGTGCCATCGAGGATTTCTGGCTCGGCGTCGCGCACCTTCCGCCGAAGTAACCCGTGGCCCCGCCGGCAGTCCGGGCACCGACGGCAATTCCGGGCACCGACGGCACTGGAGACGACGCTATCGGTCGTCGCGAAGAGAGAAGTGCCAGCCGTGAGCGGGGGGCTCGACGGCTGGACTCGTGTGGGGGTGGGTGGAAGTGCCGGTGGTATCGCATGGTCAACCGGCAGTTGTACTCGGTGGGGGAGCGGAATAAGTAACGAGCCAAACTGATGAGGGCCAGCGTCCACACGTCGTCTCGCCAGCGACCCTCGGTCGATGCCCTCGGAGCGAGCGGTCAGCCGAAATCGCCGAGACCGGCCTGTTCAGACGCGTCCTCCTCGACGACGCCCGGGCGGTCGTTTGCCGGGTCGTTGACCGCGGTGGAGACCGGATAGGCGGCGAGGTCGTCGCCCGGATACGGGCAGCACAGCCTCCGCCGCTCGTCGGGCCCTGCCTCGAGCCAGGTTCGTTCGGCCGCCGACGGCAGGATCACCGGCATCCGGTCGTGGATGGGGGCGACGACGTCGTTCGGTTCGGTCGTGAGTATCGTCACCGTCGCCAGCGTCCCGTCCGCGCCCTCCCAGCGCTCCCAGAGCCCGGCCATCGCGAACGCAGGGTCGTCGCCGTCGCGGTAGATGCGGTAGGGCCGCTTCCCGCCGACGTCGCGTTCCTGCCACTCGTAGAAGCCCGTCGAGGGGACGAGACACGGCCGGCGTTCCCAGGCCTCGCGGAACGAGCGCTTCTCCGCGGCCGTCTCCGAGCGGGCGTTGATCAGCCCACGGGTCGGCTCCTCGGCCCACGACGGGACGAGCCCCCACTGGAACTGGTCGATGGTCGCCGGCGCCTCGTTCGTGACGACCTCGAGGTCACTCCCGGGGGCGACGTTGTACCGCGGCCGGTAGTCCACCCCGCCGTCGGTGACGAGTTCGGCGCCGAAACGGTCCTCCAGGTCCGCCCGTTCGAGGAACAGCGAGGTACGTCCGCACATGTCGTCTGGTACGCTGTCGGCGACACTAAGGGTACCGCCGGCGGCTGACAGTGGACGGAGACAGCCGACGAGGACCGCATTCGGACAGAAACGACGCCGGGAGGGCGTTCAGTCGGCAGTGACGCCGCCGCCCGGGTCCCCGACGTCGACGCCGTCGAGCGCGTGGAGGTAGTCGTCGAGGTCGAGCGCGAACGCGGCGTCCGTCGGGAGGTCGACCCAGAAGAACTCGAAGCGATTCCCGCGTTCCGCGCCCGCGCCGGTGACGGTGTGGGTCCATGCGTCCTTCGCTCCCAGCACGGGGACGTGGAAGAAGTTGCGGACGTACCGCTTGGGCGGGAACGCCCGGCGGTTCCAGACGTCGGTGACCAGGTGCTGTATCCCCTCGAAGGTGGCGAGACCGCTCTCCTCGATGACTTCGCGACACAGCGCTTCGCGCGGACCCTCGTCCGGTTCGATCGTCCCTTTCGGGATCTGGAGCCCGTCGTGTTCCGGCCCCTCGAACACCAGCAACTCCGACCCGTTCCTGGTGACGTAGGCGCAGGCCTTCTCGACGTAGGTGACGCCCTGTCCGGTCATATCAACTGATTACGAGGTCCAGCGTATAACTGTGACCACTAATGCCCCTCTAGGTGTTGGAGGAGGATCAGGGGGATCGAGTGACTCCGTCGTGGTCCCGGTGTGATCCGGAGCCGGTGTGATCCAGAGTGAGAGGCGGTTCGCGTTCGTCCGCGTGCCGAACGAGGTGGGCCTCCCACGGACGGCCGCAAACCGGTGTTTTATCACGAGACTGTCCGAACGACCGGTATGAGTTCGAACGTCTTCGTGGCTCCCTGTGACCCGGACGACTTCGACCGGACGGTCCGGTCCGCGGTCTCGCTCGCCGACTACCCCGACCACCCGGACGCGCTCTCATCGGGAGACGAGGTCCGGTTCTGGGGCGTCCAGGACGGCGACAGCAACCAGACCTACTTCGAGAAGATGGAAGCCGGCGACCTCGTGCTTTTCTACCAGGGCGACACGTACGTCGGGACCGGCCGCATCGGAACCACGTTCACCGACGACGAGTCGTGGGCGGCCACCACCGTCTGGCACGACACTCCCGCCTCGCGCATCTTCACCGTCGACGAGTTCACGCCGGTCACCGTCCCCCGGGCGGCCGTGAACCGCATCTTCGACTACGCGGACGGCTACAACCCGGGCGGTCTGATGCGCGTGGCCGACGGCCGCGTCAGCAAGCGTCCGGCAGCGATCGAACTCGCGCTGGAACAGTACACCGAAAAACACGCGTAGACGGCGTCGCTCCGCCAGCGTTCGCGCCACTGCCGTCCGATGTCTCGGCAGTCGCATCGCTCAGGAACCGCGAGCGTCGGCCCGGACGGGAACCAGGCGCTCGACCAGCGGCACTGGTATCAACACTGATACTCAGACCCCCAATTCTTATTACCGCCCCTCGCATTTATCCCGATAATGGCGCCCCACCGGTGCCATTATCCACCTTCCCACCACCCACCACCCACCATTCCTTTTTGGTACTACTCCTGATAGTGGCGACGCCGTCCGGCGACGCGAGACGCTCGAATACTCCGTAGCGACGTCCGGACTCCGTACCGCGACGCGTGCGGTCGTCACGCCGTGATCCCGACCTGGATCCGGCTCGATAACGAGTAGCGTCAGGTACGTGCCAGTACTCGTCAGTCCCTCACAGGACTGCTGCCTGGTGTCAATTGACACGACCAGTAGACCTATATGCTGGTGTGCTATACCATATCATGTATGGCGACCGCCCCGAGCACTGACGACATGATAGACGAGTTCCTCTCACAGCGCGGGCACGAAACCGAGTCGGTCGGCTGGCAGGAAAGCTACAACAAGAAACAGTGTCCGGACTGCGGTGGTCTCCACGAGGGGGCGGCCACCGAATGCTCGGTTTGCGGCTGGGCACCAGGCAACTGAACGACACCCGTCGTCACTTTTCTCGATACCGCGTCGATAGCGACGCGATCGCGTGATCGGCTCCAGAACGAGGCGCAGCATCGCCGCTGGCAGTTACCGTCGACTAGTCACTCCGTGCCAGTCGAAAAGATAGGGTCGAAAGGGGGGTCTTTCGATAAGGGGGGTCGAAAGGGGGGTCTTTCGATAAGGGGGGTCGAAAGGGGGAGATAGCGTCTAGGGGGGTTGGTCAGTGTGTGAGGTCACATCGCGTCGAGCGCGGTTTGCAGGAACATACCCATCGCGAGGTGCTGTTGCACCGCGCGCTCGATCCGCGACTTCGCGGCGGAGCGGTCGCTGACCGAGTACTGCTTGGTCTGCACGAGCTCGTGGACGGCGAGGGTGCCGTCGTCTTCGAGTTCGTGCAGCCGCGGGTAGACAGTTCCCGGACTCAACTGGACGTCGAACTGACGTTCCAGCTCCTCCATCAGTCCTGTACCGTGGGTCTCGGTGCTCGACGACGCTATCATCGCGAGAAGGATCTCGTCCAGGCTTTCCGTGACGAGGCCGTTGTCGACGGCAGCGCCGCCGTCGGCCGCGGCCTCGCCGGCCGAGGAGAGCAGTTCGTCCCACTCTCCGCCGCGGTCGGCTGGGGTCGACGTACGATCGGGGACGTGTCCACTGACGAGGGGGGTCAAGCGCTCGTCGGGACTCTGTCCCGCTGTATCTCCCGCAGCCACGCGACGTAGGTTATCCCCGGACATGTGTACTCACTTGGATTCGATCCGCGATTATTCCTATAGAGGGTAACCCCATAAGGCCCCAGCAGTGTTTTCTCGCCGTGAAACAACCCCGCTCGAAAACGCTTATGTGATGAGAGAAAAAGTGGCCAGTAGTGGACGACGAGAAGAGCATCGAGGAAATCCTCGACACCATCGGCGACCAGCACGCCCGACGCGTGCTCGCGACGATCAGCCGCGAGCCCAAGTCCGCCAAGGAACTGGCCGAGGAGTGCGACCTGTCCCTCCCCACGGTGTACCGGCGCATCGAGATGCTCGACGAGTACGAACTCGTCACCGACCGGACGCTGGTGGCCGACGACGGTAACCACTACAAGGTCTACGAGTCGAACTTCGAGTCGACCGTCATCTCGCTCGAAGACGACGAGTACCGCGTCCGGATCTACCGCGAGGAGAATCTGCCCGACCGGTTCAGCCAGCTCTGGGACGAACTGAATCCCGAATAGGATGGTTCCGACCAACGGGAGGAACCATCTTGATACCGAACGGGGAGCAGAGCGACCCGTGAGGACGGAGTGGCGAGCGGAGCGAGGCCCTCAGACATCGAACAGCGAGTGCGCGTCGCCTAACCCCACTAGACGTTCGACCGTCCCCCGGGAGCGGGAATATGTATCCGCCCACCGCGCGCCTATCTTGAACGCGCGCGGTGAGTGAATCGATCCGGGAGTAGTCGGTGGGCTTAAGACGGTACTCACATCACTCACCACGTAACGACATGGTGGATGGCGTCGAGCTGGCACGGGGGATCCTCGTCCTGTTACGGATGGTTGTGTTCGGGCTCACACTCGGGATTACGCTGATCAGCTTCCAGGCCTACCGCAAGCGGCCCTCGGAGCGGCTCCAGTACGCCTTCCTCGGGTTCGCGTTCATCAGCATGGGCGTGGCCGTCTCGAGCGTCATCACCCAGTTGAGCGCGGGCGAGGCCACGGAGATCGTACGCGTCCTCTTCCAGTTCTCCGAGACCATCCCGTTCATCATCGGCTTCAGCATGCTGTACGTCTCGCTGTACCGGTGAGAACAGGTCATCGAGGCAGAGTGTAATTCTGGGAAACATTTTATTACCCAGGGGGTGTTGGATGCACGCGGGGAGAGGGAATGCCCCATTGCCAAAACTGTGAATCCTTCGTCACGAAGGACTACGTCCGTGTGTTTACGCCGCAAGAGGTCGACGAACCGCGCGTGTGTCCCCGCTGTGAAGACATGATTCGCGACGGGGCGGACGTCCGCGAAGCTCGGTCCCCGCGGCATCCGTAGCATCGCCCCAACACCGTCGGTCGGAACGTCGAACCGGACGTCGCCAGTCCGGTGGTGCCGATATCCGAAACGGGTGACGACCGGCGGCGTCAACAACTTTTGCAAAGCACGTCGTTTATGGGAGAGCGCCCCGTTTATGTCCGCAATGACTGACACGAGCCCCGAAGTGGTTCGCCTGTTCGGTGGACCGGGGAGCGGGAAGACGACGGCCCTCCTCGACCGCGTCGAAGAACTGTTGACCGAGGAGGACGTCGACGTCCGGGACGTCCTAGTCGTCTCGTACACGCGTGCGGCCGCGGCCGAGATCCGCGAACGCCTCGCCGAGCGTCTCGACATCTCGCCGCGCTCGCTGAAGGGGAACGTCTCCACGATGCACGCGAAGGCCTACGAACTCCTGAACCTCTCGCGTGGAGACGTCGTCGGCGAGTCCGACAAGGAGGACTTCTGCGAGGAGTTCGGTATCGACTACGAGGACGAGTACGAGGGGTCACGACGGCGCTCGGCGCGCTCGACCACCATCGGGAACAAGATCATCGCCACCAGCCAGTGGCTCCAGCGGACCAACCGCGACGTCGCCGACTGGTACGACGTTCCCTTCCAGTGGAACGACGAGGAAGTTCGGCTCCCGCCAGATATCGACGACAACGCCCAGACAGGGAACAAGTACACGCCGACGTGGCCCAGCGACGACGACCGCATCGACGTCCCCGAGGCCATCCGCGGCTGGCGCAACTACAAGGGGACGAACGACCTCACCGGGTTCGCCGACATGCTCGAACGGGTCAGGCAGCGCTCGCTGCTCCCCAGCGTCGACTACCTCATCATCGACGAGTTCCAGGACATCACGACGCTGCAGTACGGCGTCTACGAGGAGTGGAAACCCCACATGAAGAAGATCCTCATCGCCGGCGACGACGACCAGGTCGTCTACGCCTGGCAGGGCGCCGACCCCGACCTCCTGCTCGAAGAGGAGGTCGACGTCGACGAGATCCTCCCCAACTCCTACCGCCTGCCCTCCTCGATCCTCAACGTCGTGAACAGGGAAGTGCGCCACATCGAGAAGCGCCAGGAGAAGGATCTGGACCCGCGCAAGGAGGGCGGCGAGGTCCTCCCCATGCTCGGTCCGTCGATGCTCGACCTCGTTCGCGAGGTCTGTCGCACCGTCGACGACGACGAGGGGACCGTCATGGTGCTGTTCCGCGCGCGCTACCAGATGTTCCAGTTCATCGACGAGTTCATCGGCCATGGGATCCCCTTCACCTGCCTCACCGACCAGCGGATGTGGACCGACCGACTCACCGAGTACGTCCGCGCCATCGAGGCCCTGGAGGCGGACGAACACCTCACGGCGCTGCAGGGCCGGCGCCTGGCGGACATGCTCGCCGACTCCGCGTTCGGTACGGGCGAGCGCGACGACCTCTTCGACGAACTCGACGAGATCGCCGAGAATCACGCGGAGGAGGACCTCGCGAAGATCGAGGTCGCCCCCGACGTGATCCGCGAGCACGCCCCCTTCGCGCCCAACACCGCCTCCGCGGCCGACATGCTCCGGAAGGTGACGAACTTCCAGGAGCGCTCCGTCGAGGCGTACTTCCACGGCGACTACGAGGGCATGGCGACCGACCAGGTCCGCCTGGGCACCATCCACTCCGCCAAGGGTCGCGAGGCCGACCACGTCTTCGTCGGTACCGACCTCACCGAGAAGGTCGTCGAGCAGATGGCCGCCACCGTCGAGCAGACCGGCCAGGAGGTCCCCGGCGACGAGGATTTCACCAAGCACACCGACCCCGTACCGACGCTGACGGACAACGAACGCCGCGTCTTCTACGTCGGGATGAGCCGCGCCCGTGAGCGCCTCGTCCTCATGGAGAACCTCGTCGACGGCGCGCCGACGCTCCCCATCGACGTGCTCCTTGAGAACGAGCCCATCGACGAATCGCCCGACGACCTGCTGATCGAGGCCCAGGAGCCGCTCCCGGCGCCCTGAGACGGCCGCTGTTTTTCGCCACCTACTCCTCGTCCTCGGTCTCGACGAGCCGTCCCGCCGTGCCCGACACCGCGTCGGTAGCGACATCCTTCGGCGTGCGGAGGTACCGCGGAACGACGACCATCAACGCCGCGATGCCGAGAAAGATCAGCCCCTGAGTGCCGTCGCCCCCAAAGAGGAGGTCGGCGCCGTACAGCGCGACCGGCGCGGCGAACAGCACGGTGCCGGCGAGTCCGATCGTGTCGAGGATGCCACCAGCCATTGGGGCGAGGTAGAACCCGCCGCGGCAAAAGCAGTGTGCCACGCACCATCCCAGAATTGACATCCATAACCCTCTTGTGACGGCTCGGCCAACGCTCGGGCATGTTCACCGGCATCGTCGAGGACACCGGCGAGGTGCTCGCCGTCGAGGACGACGCGAGCGGGCGGCGCGTCCGGATTTCGACCGGGTTCGAGGACCTCTCTCACGGCCAATCGATCAGCGTCAGCGGCGCCTGCCTCACCGTCGAGGAGTACGAACCGGGCGAGTGGTTCTCGGTCTTCCTCGCCGCCGAGACGGTCGATCGGACGTTCTTCGACTCGCTGGAGACGGGCGACGCCGTCAACCTCGAACGGGCGATGCCGGCCGACGGTCGCTTCGACGGCCACGTCGTCCAGGGACACGTCGACGCGACGGCGGAAGTGGTCGCCGTGGAGTCGGTGGGGGAAGGTCTCGCGAGCGACGCGAGTGAGACCTCGTCGGACGAGTCCGACGGTGACTGGACGTTCACGTTCTCGCTGCCGGAAGAACTCACCCAGTACCTCGTCGAGAAGGGGTCGATCACCGTCGACGGGATCAGCCTGACCGTCGCCGACCGGGACGAGTCGACGTTCTCGGTGGCGATCATCCCCGCGACGTACGACCTGACGACGCTCTCGGCAAAGGCCCCCGGCGACCCGGTCCACCTCGAAGTCGACGTTATCGCGAAGTACGTCGAGCGGATGGTTTAAGATTCGAACTCCGTCCGCTCGGACGCGTAGCTCGTCGGTGCCGGGTTCGCCGCCCGGTAGGCCCGGGCGTAGGCCCTGATCTTCCGGATCAACAGCAGGCCGAAGACGCTGTCGTAGACGATGACGAAGCCGAAGAACGCAACCATCGGATTGACGCCGGTCAGAGCGGTCACGGCACCGGGGACGATGCCGACCAGCGTGTTGTAGGTGGCGTGGACGACGGCCGCGATGACGAGTCCCTTCAGGACGATGGGGCCGGCGTGCTCGCGGTTGAACTTCGCCAGGCCGAGGTAGTAGCCGGCGAACGCGGAGTAGATGACGTGGCCCGGGCCCGCGAGCCCCCGGACGACGGCGACGCCGCCGGCCTCCGTGACCGCTCTGGCCGCCTGGAGACCCGCGTCGGCGTCCTGTGTGATGTACAGCGCGTTCTCGATGGTGGCGAAGCCCAGCCCCGCGACGGCGCCGTACACCGCGCCGTCGACGACGGCGTCGAACCGGTCGCTCCGGAAGGCGAACAGTCGAACTGCCAGTAGCTTGACCGTCTCCTCGACCGGACCCACGACGAGGTAGAAGAACACGACCGAGCCGAGGAATGGGACCGCGCCGCCGAAGGAGGCGAAGTTCCGGACCGGGTCCCCGATCTCGCCGTTCAGCACGCCAGCGAAGCTGGCGAACAGCACACCCAGGACGAACGTCACGACCAGGAGATGGAGTGGCTCCTGCGTCGTGACGTCGGCGTGCCAGACGTAGACCGCCAGCGCCAGCGCCGGGACCGCCGAGAGAATCGTGAGGGCGCCCAGCACGGGGTCCGCCACCGCCCCGAGGCCGCCGAGGACGAGCTGCGCGGCGAGGATGGCGACCGCCGCGAGGACGACGCCCACCCTGACGGTCAGGTAGAAGCCGTAGTAGAGCCAGTAGACCAGCCGGTCGAAGACCGTTCGGACCTCCCAGTCGGCGATGCCGTAGAGGTCCTCGGAGTCCGCGCTTCGGGCCGCCACCGGGTCCCGCTCGTCCCGTGCCATTGGCCGCTCTTTCGCGCCGGCCTACCTAAGGGTTGGTCTCTGCGTGCTGTACGCGCTGGATGGGATCGAGCTGTGGAAGCTTGGACTGGTAGTACAGACGGGGGCTCTTGCCCCAGAATCGTCCCGATGGACGCTCCGTTAGACTCACCTTGCTTCTGTAACGGGTAGTTCTGTGATTTGAGTGCTGGACAGAACTGTAGGGACAACAACTAGAAAGCCCTCGGCGCGCTGGAGTCGCGCGGACCCCCTGCGCGCGCTCGTTCCTCG
>JAOPKE010000010.1 GCA_025517465.1 Halobacteria archaeon HArc-gm2 | reverse complement strand
GTCGAACTAGCGCTTGACGCCGCTATCCGGTGAAATCAGGCGTCTAAACAAGCCCCAAATTCCCACCTGATCTCTTTTTCATAATTCTTGCCCGTGAGATCATTCATCGTAATAATAATGCTCTCTTCTTCGTCTCCGTTTGATTCCGACAAAATGACGACCTCGCTTTCTGTGTTATCCTCCTCTGGGGCTGGCATAGTGAATGGTATAAGAATACCCACCTTCAAATCAATTGGCTAGCGGCTACTTTCTGAATACATCTCACACGCCGCTTGTGACAGAACTTGGGCACGTTGCTACCGCACTCGCTACATTTCTCACCTGTACTGGCCGCAATCAAGTCGGAGTCTACCAGCTATCGAGGATTTCAATAGAGCCGCCTAAGAACAAACTGGCACTCTCGTGTCGGTGGCGTGCCTCGATCGAGCTATCTCTCGACCGAACGTACTGACGACCACCATCGCCTTCGGGAGAACGAACGTTTAGGTGGACTCTCCCCGTTACCTGTGCTACTACCTGGTCTATGGAACTCATCGTCTCCGAGAAATACAACGCGGCCGAACGGATCGCGGGTATACTGAGCAAGGACAGTGCGACGCGGGAGACGGTCAGCGGCGTGACCGTGTTCAAGTGGGGCGGGACGTACTGCATGGGGCTGGCCGGCCACGTCGTCAAGGTGGACTTCCCGGACGAGTATAACGACTGGGGGAGCGTCTCGCCGGCCTCGCTCGTCGACGTCGAGATAACGAAGCGGGCGTCGAAGCCGGACATCGTCTCGGCGCTGAACACGCTGGCGAGCGAGGCCGACCGGGTGATCATCGCGACGGACTACGACCGGGAGGGAGAGCTGATCGGCAAGGAAGCCTACGACCTCGTGCGGGCCGTGAACGACACCGCGCCCGTCGACCGCGTGCGGTTCTCGTCGCTGACCGGCCCCGAAGTCAGGAACGCCTTCGAGGACCCCGACGAGATCGACTTCGACCTCGCAGCGGCGGGCGAAGCCAGGCAACGGATCGACCTGCGCTGGGGGGCGTCGCTCACGCGCTTTCTGACGTTAGCGTCGAACCAGCGCGGCGACGGGTTCATCAGCGTCGGTCGGGTGCAGACGCCGACGCTGAAGCTGCTCGTCGACCGCGAACGGGAGATCGAGGACTTCGACCCGGACGACTACTGGGAGATCTACGCCGACCTCGGGCAGACGCTCGACGGCGACTCGTTCGAAGCCCAGTACTTCTTCCTGAACGACCAGGAGAACGAAGCGGAGCGACTCTGGGACGAGGAGACGGCGAACGCCGTGTATCGCGACGTCGACGACGCGTCGGAAGCGACGGTCGAGACGGTCGACGAGTCGACCCGGAACGACAACCCCCCGATCCCGTTCAACACGACGGAGTTCATCAAGGCCGCGAACGCGATCGGCTACGACGCCAAACCGGCGATGAACGTCGCAGAGGACCTCTACGACGACGGGTACGTCACGTACCCGCGCACGGACAACACGGTGTATCCGGACGATCTGGACCCGCGAGAGTTGCTCGAGACCCTCTCGGAAGCGTCGCCGTTCGAGGCCGACGCCGAAGCCCTGCTCGACCAGGAGTCCATCTCACCGACTGCGGGGGAGACCGAGACGACGGACCACCCGCCGATACACCCGACGGAAGACGTGCCGAAGAAGAAGGCCCTGAAAGGCAGGGAGTGGGAGATATACGAGTTGATCGTCCGTCGATTCTTCGCGACGCTCGCCGACGCCGCGACGTGGCGGAAGCTCCGCGTCGACGTCGACGTCGAGGGCCACTCGCTGAAGGCGAACGGGAGCCGCCTCGTCGACCCCGGGTACCACGCCGTCTACCCGTACTACGACACCGGGGAGACGACTATCCCGGCGGTCGCCGAGGGGGACGCGCTGCAGATCGTCGAGAGTCGACTCGACGAGAAACAGACGCGGCCGCCGAACCGCTACGGCCAGTCGCAACTCGTCGAGAAGATGGAGTCGCTCGGCCTCGGCACGAAGAGCACGCGCCACAACACGATCGAGAAGCTCTACGACCGGGACTACGTCACGGGCAACCCACCAGAACCGACCGATCTCGCCCGGAAAGTCGTGTCTGCGACCGAGGAGTACGGCGCCCACGTCGCCTCGGCCGAGATGACGGCACAGCTCGAGGCCGACATGACGGCGATCGCCGACGGGGGAACGACGCTGGACGACGTGACGGGAAGTTCGCGCGAGATGCTGGAAGACGTGTTCGACGACCTCCAGCGCGCGAGAGACGAGATCGGCGAGCTGCTCCGTGCGGAGATAGACGAGAGCGACAGCGTCGGCGACTGTCCGGAGTGCGGGGAACCGTTACTGCCGCGGCAAGCCAACAGCGGGTCGCGATTCGTCGGTTGCAACGGCTATCCGGACTGCGAGTTCACCCTCCCGCTCCCGAACAAAGGCCGGCCACACATCCTCGACGAGCTGTGCGACGACCACGGGTTGCACCACGTGAAGATGATCGCCGGGTCGAAGACGTTCGTCTTCGGCTGTCCGCGATGCCAGCAACGGGACGCCGCCGACACGGACGACCGCGTCATCGGTGACTGCCCGGAGTGTCACGCCCGCGAGGGTGGCGAACTGGCGATCAAGCGGGTCCACAGCGGCTCTCGGCTGGTGGGGTGCACCCGGTATCCGGACTGTGAGTATTCGCTCCCGCTTCCCCGTGAGGGTGAGATCGAAGTCACCGACGACGTCTGCGGTGACCACGACCTCCCGGAAGTCGTTGTTCACCAGGAGGACAGCAGCCCGTGGCAGCTGGGGTGTCCGATCTGCAACTACGAGCGGTACAAAAATTGATGGAGTCGACTCGTTGCCAGCGCACCGGTCCCCCTGGCTACTGCTGTCTCAGTACCAGCACCCAGTGTTGGACGCTTTCGAGCGGCGCTAGCTGTCCTGGTTGATTACCATCCTTCGATTATTCTGGCCTAATCACATTGGGTGTTGCTATTTATACATTCTATTCTAACATATTTATGCCGGTGACACAGTACCGGTACGACATACCCACCCCACCCCACAGCCAGTTCAGTCCAGCCGCAGTCTGTCGGCGCCCACCCCGCGGCTGGCATCCGTTTCTCGCACCGTCGTCGTCGTCCAGACGTGGCCAGATATCGCCACTCGAATCCCCCCAGTGGCCCCTGCAATGCGTCGGTCGGAGGAGCTATATCCCTCGGCGCTCCCTTTTCAAGGGCTAGTACTGGCACAAGTACTGGCATGGGAGACCCGGCCATCGAACGCTCATCCCCTGGCACTTGCTTGGGCTTCGAGCCGGGTCCTTTTCGTGAATTCCTGCCCGTTGCCGTCGCGATCGCCCGACTCACCTGGCTAATTTCGGTGGCGATCGACGGCTGGACGACCGATTGCTCGGCTGTCACTCGGACCCACTGGTGCAACCTGATCGCCACCAGCAACCCGGCTGGCACGGGGTGGATTTGGGCGCACCCCCACTTGCAGCTGGTTCCGCTTCGAGACGCCAGTTTTACAAACCTAATCAAATCGGCGTGCAGTTTTTACGCTGGCAATGTCTAGAACTGGTGCCGGAGTTCATTTGTGGTTCATCCGGCACTCCACCCAACCCACCCCACCCCACAAGTCCAGCCGTCGCGGCCATCACCTAACACGGCTGACTTTTCCACCGTTCAATCCGGTACTGATATCGAGTCCAGCAATCGCGCGACTGCGGTGAGGACCGGATACGTCCACGACTCCTCGGCGTACAGATACGCACACAGGCTGTGCTCGTCGATGTACGAGACGGACGATTGTGACCCGAGCGTCGACTGGCGAGTGCGAAGCACCTGTCTGACCTCCTCCTCGAACTGCTCGCGGTACCAGGCTGGGACGATACTCGTGTCGAAGTTGTCGAGGATGGTCGTGACGTCGTGGCGTCTCGAACGGAGCGAGTGCAGTTCCGAATCGAGTCTGTCACAGAACTCCCCGCGGTCACGCGCCCGCTGTTCCGCCGCGCCGACGAGCAATTCCCTGTGAGACTGCGTGAACGTCGTCGACGTCTCCGACGAGAGGAGACTCGCCAGGTCCGGCCCGAACTCCGCACTCGCGTTTTCCTCGACAGATTCGTCGTATACCTCGTCGTAGTGCTGTACCGCCATCACCGTCGCTTCGTACGCTTCCTGGAGTGCGGCCGTCGCGGACGACGTGCCGCTTGTATCCACACTTCCAGCCATGAGCGCAGGTGGTCTGGGTGAGTCGACTGTGATGGTAGCGACGCGGTCGGCGAACGCGTCGAACGCATCCCGTTCGCTGGCGACCTCAGTGCGCACGCGCTCTGCGAGTGTTTCTGCCGTCAACACGGGTCCGAGGACGTGATGACGGAGTATGGAGAGGTGCTGGCGCGGGTCGTGGTGGGACTCGAGTTCAGCCATTGGCATGTACTACGGTACCACATAACTAAAATGCTTGTTTTACATTAATAGACTTCGTCAGCCGTTTCTGCTTCGAATCGTCGAAATAAATGGCCTCGGCCACTTCGCCTCGACGAGACCGTGTCACTGTACGGCCAGCGATTCCAAGCACGCGAGCGCTCCTCGGAACACGCTTCCCTCCGCCACCTGCGGCGTCGCGTCCGGCCAGGTCGGAGACAGATACTTATCCCAATCTCCCCAAGCTGAGCGAAATGGGGGCTGAAGTTTCGAGCATTACCGTCGTCGGTGGTGGAGACGCTGGACTCCTCGCCGCGCTCACTCTCCGCAAGGTGAACCCGGACGTGGACATCGCCGTCGTCGACGACTTCGGCGAACCACCGACGGAGGTCGGCCAGGGGACGTTCCAGTCGATCGTCCCGCTGTTGCACGACGTGCTCGGGATCGGCGAGGGGCGGTTCCTCCGCGAGGTCAAGCCCGTCTGGAAGGCCTCGTCGTACTTCCGGGACTGGTGTGGCTACGAGCCGTTCCACTACGCCTTCGACATCCGGTCGGTCAAACCGGACGTGGACGATCCGAACTCCGTCGAGTCGCTGTATCACTACTACGAGACGGGGGACATGTCGACGCCCGCCGAAGGGATCGCCGAACACGGGAAGACGCCGCTGGTCTACGCGCCCAGCCAGGACACCTACGCCATGTACCCGAACATGGCGTACCACCTGAGCGTCGGTCGCTTCAACGAGTTTCTCCGGACGCTCTGTGGGGAACGGGACGTCCCGCTCGTCGACGACCGGATCACGGACGTCGAGACGAACGCCGACGGGACGCGTATCGCGGCCGTCCACGGCGCCTCGGGTGCGACCTACGAGGCCGACCTCTACGTCGATTCGACGGGGTTCAAGCGCCTCCTGATGGACGAACTCGACGCCTCCTACCGCAGTTTCGACGTCCCACTCGACACCGCCGTCCGGGCCGCCGTCGACCGTCCCCTCTCTGAGATCGTTCCCGCAACCGTCCTGGAGACGGGCGAGCACGGCTGGTTCTGGCAGATCGACACCTACGACAGCCGGAGCCTCGGCTACGTGTTCAGTTCCGACCACGTCTCCGACGAGGACGCGCTCGCGGAGTTCAGGGCTCACCGCGAGGAGGACCTTGGCGAGGTCGATTACTACCGGTTCGACTCGGGCTTCTACGAGGAGCCGTGGGTGGGCAACTGCGTCGCGACCGGCAACGCACAGGGGTTCATCGAACCGCTCCAGGCGACGTCGCTGACCACCCACCTCAACACCGCGTTGCGACTGTCGCGACGGCTCGCCGCCAGGGGCCGGATCGTCGACGACGGGTTCCGGGAGTCGTACAACCGGTACGTCCGCGGCAGCTGGAACTCGGTCTACGACTTCATCAGCATCCACTACCGCTTCGCCGACGGCGACACCGAGTTCTGGGAGGCGATGCAGTCCATCCCGATAAGCGACCGCGTCCGCGACTACATCGACTACTACGACGCGAACGGCTTCGAGCTGTTCGACTCCGAACTCGTCACCGAGGAGGGTTACCAGCGCGGGATGCTCGCCTTCCCGACGTCGAGTCTCTACTTCGTCATGCGACACATGGGCGCCGAGTCGAGCTTCTACGAGGACAACGACTTCACGGTGAGCGACGAGGTGAGAGAACGCTGGCGACAGCGCAACGGCTACGTCGACGACCTCGCCGATACCTGTCTCTCCTACGAGCAGGTGTACAAGTCGGGCGTCGTGGACTCGTTCGTCCGGAACGAGCGGGTGTTCGCACAGGCCGCCGCGCCGTCCGGGCGGTAGCACGCCGTCCGGGCGGTCTCTGTCTCTCCGCGTCCATTCCTTGTCGTCAGTCTCCAGTCTCGACCACGACGTCGTGAGCGGGCCCCTCGACGACCGCGAGGTCGCGGCCCGGGACTGTGGCGTCGCCGACCACGACGGGAGCATCCCCGGCGTCGATCTCGACGGGGTCGCGACCGAAGTTCGTCACCCAGGTGTAGCCGTCGCGCTCGGTCAGGCGGACGTCGTCGGGGAGCGGGTCGGCCGCGGGGACGGCGGCGTGCTCCAGCAGGTCGGCCACGAGCGCGTCGGCGAGGTCGGACTCGGGCCAGACGCCGACGTAGGTGACGCCGCCATCGCCGTGGTCGTTGCGCACGATAGCTGGTTCGCCTGCTGCCGGACCGGACTCGTGGCGGCCGAGCACGTCGGCGGCGTCGGCGTCGAGCCACTCGCCCCAGGTTCGGAACTCGTAGGCCTCTCCGTCGTCGGTGCCGTCGCCACCCGACTGGTCCCCGTACGTCACCCGGGTCTCGACGCCGGGGGCGAGACTCTCGTGCTGGACGACGCGTGCGCCGAGTGACTCCGACAGCGGGCCGGGAGCGAGTTCGTCGCGGAGCTTGTGGTGTTCGTCCTTGGTGGCGCTGCGGACGGTGAGCACGAGCTCCCCGCCGTCGGCGGCGTAGTCGGCCAGTCGCCCGGCGAGGTCGTCGTCGACCAGGTGCAGGGAGGGTGCGACGACCGCGCTGTAGCCCTCGAGATCCCGGTCCGTCGGGACGACGTCGACGGTGAGGCCGCGTCGACGGAGTGCGCGGTAGTACGCCCGACAGTGTGGCCAGTAGTCGTAGTCGGGGGTGTGGCGTTCGGCGTGGAGCGCCCACATGCTGTCGTAGTCGACGAGCAGCGCCACCTCGCCCTCGGGCGCGGCGAGGTCGGGCAGTTCCGCGAACTCCTCGGCGGCTTCGGCGGCCTCGCCGACGCCGCGGTCGGGCGAGCCGTCGTAGTTGTTGAGCGCGCCCCAGTACTGTTCCTGGCCGAACCGACAGCGCCGCCACCGGAAGTACGAGACGACGTCACAGCCGTGGGCGGCGGCCTGGTGAGCCCACAGGCGCATCATGCCGTCCCCGGGTTCGGCCGAGTAGGGGTACGCGCGGATGTCGCCCGCCTGGTTCTCCATCACCCAGAACGGCCCCTCACTCGCGCCGCGGTAGAGCGCGTGATTCATCGCCGTGAGGTCGGGGTCGCCGACCCGCTGGACGTCGGCTGCGGCCTCGCTCGCCGGGTCTGGCGTGTCGGGGGCCTGCTGGGCGTGCAGCGTCGGATACGAGTCCCACGCGGCGAAGTCCAGGTCCTCGCTCACGTCGAAGGCGTCCAGCGGTTCGAAGTCGCCCATGAAGTTGTGGGTGACGAACCAGTCGTCGCCGTCGGCCTCGGCGCCGCGCAACTCCTCGACGTGCAGCCGGTTGTAGTCGACGACGCTGTCGCTCGAGAAGCGATGGAAGTCGAGCAGCCGGGTCGGGTGGTGCTGTCCGTCGGCGGGCGTCGGCCCGGGGACGTCGACTTCCGAGAAGTCCTGGTACTCCTGACTCCAGAAGGCGTTGCCCCAGGCGTCGTTGAGCGCGTCGATATCGTCGTACTTCTGACGGAGCCAGTCACGGAAGGCGCTCTGGCAGTCGTCGCAGTAACACCGGACCGTCTCGTGACAGCCGAACTCGTTGTCGGTCTGCCAGCCCGCGACGCCGTCGTGGCCGGCGAAGTGCTCGGCCAGCTTCCCGATGATGCGCCGGCTCTCGCGTCGGTAGTCGGGGGAGTTGTAACAGTACTGGCGGCGGCTGCCGAACTCCAGTGGGGTGCCGTCGGGCTCCTCCTGGCGGATGCCGGGATACTCGTCCGTGAGCCACTTCGGTGGCGTGGCCGTTGGCGTACAGAGGACGGCCTGCATCCCGTGGTCGGCGACGAGGTCGACCGCGGTTTCGAGCCACTCGAAGTCGTACGTGCCCGGTTCGGGTTCGAAGCGGTTCCAGGCGAACTCGCCCATGCGGACGTACTCGATGCCGGCCTCGGCCATGCGCTCGACGTCGGTCGCCCAGCGCTCGCGCGGCCAGTGCTCGGGGAAGTAACAGACACCAGTATCCATAGCACGTCTATCGGTGGCCGCGTTGAAATAGATGTACGCCGGGTGCGTCGAGTGCGGTATTCGGTCACCCTGGCCCGGACCGACCGAGGGTTCCGATGGCCCTGGCCCGGGCGGACCGAACGGGCTGTTCGCCGGACCACGGTTGATTTATAGTCCCGGGGTGTGATACTCTCCCATACCTATGTCCGTCAACTTCGACAAACGGCGAAACGTCGGTATTCTGGCCGGCCTTATCCTGGCCACCGCCGTTCTCGTCTTCGTCGGCACCCAGTTCCTGCGCAACAGCCTCGGGTGGAACCTCATCGGGGAGCTGGCCTACGCCTTTTTGATCATCGTCCTCGCGCTGTTCGCCTACGACAAGCTACTGGTGCGATAACGTGCTGGACGCTACGTGGGGGTCACACCGACGATGACGACTGACGAGACCTACACTGGCTGGTCGCGTGTGCCGTCGCGGGAGACCCGAGCGGCCGTCCGACAGACCTCGGGCGGGATGGCGGAACTGGTCCGGTCGACCCTCGGGCCGCTGGGACTGGACAAGATGATCGTCAGGCGGATGCCCGACGACGAACTCCGGGGGTTCGTCACCAACGACGGCATCGGCATCATCGAGGAGTTCGAGGGCGAGACCGACGACCCGATCGCCCAGCAGTACATCACGCTCGCCGAGGACCACGAGGACGACGTCGGCGACGGCGTCACGACGATGTTCCTGCTCGCGTGTGACCTCCTCTCGGCGTCGATGGATCTGGTCGACCGGGGGGTCCACCCGAACGACGTCGTCGAGGGCTACTCGATAGCCGCTCAGCGAACTATCGAGAACTGGGTCGAGATGGCCATCCCGGTCGCCCGTGAGGGTGAACTCCACCGCGATACACTCGAGACCATCGCGATGACGGGCATGACCAACGGGCGCACGCAGTCGTGGCCACTCGACCAGGTCGTCGACACGGTCGTCGACGCCGTCCTGCGCGTCTCGGACCCCGAAACGGGGACCACACGACTCGACCTCGCCGACACCGTCGCCGTCCACGGCGGCACCGTCACGGACACGGAACTGGTCGAGGGGACGGTCGTCCCCCGCGAAGTCGTCGACGCGGAGTACCTCCTGCCCGCTGAAGGGCCGATTTTGCTCGTCGACGGCGACCTCACCTCGCGCGATCTGACGGCCGACGTCTCCGTCTCCATCGATCCCGAGGACCCCGGCAAGACCGCCGCCAGCTTCGACGAGAGCGCTGGCATCGCGAACGCCATCGGCGAGACCGGTGCCGTCGCGGTCGTCGTGACCGGCGACGCCGACATGCAGGTCGCCTACGAACTCGCCGGCGAGGGGGCGGTGCTCGTCAGGGACACCAAGGACTCCACCTTCGAGTACCTCCAGCTCGTGACCGGCGCCACGCCGATCGGACCCGTCACCCCCGGCACGAGCATCGACCCGGACGTCCTCGGCCACGTGCAGCTCAGTCTCCGTGACATGGCCCGGGACAAAGCGTGGCTCGCCTTCGAGGCACCGCCCGGGACCGGGCAGCCGGCCGTCACGATCGTCGTCCGCGGCGGCACCGAATCGGTCGCGGAGGAGGCCGAGCGCCGCATCCGAACCGGGAAGAACGCGCTCCGTGCGGTCGTCCAGGACCCGCGCGCGCTGCCGGCCGGCGGCGCGCCCGACGTCGCAGCAGCGGTCGACGTCCGGTCGTTCGCCAGGCGGTTCGACGGTCGCGAACAGCTTGCAGTCGAGACCTTCGCGGACGTCCTGGAGACGGTCCCGAAGACGCTGGCACGCAACGCTGGACTCGACCCGCTCGCAGCGCTGGCGGACCTGCGTGGCCGCCACGATGCCGGCAACGACCGCGCCGGCGTCTCGGTCGACGGCGAGGTTGTCGACGACGTGGTCGCCCACGACGGCCTCGACGCCTTCCGCGTCCGCGTCTCGGGGTTGGTCCGGGCCGTGGAGTTCGTCAACGGCCTGACCCGCGTCGACAGCTTCCTCGTCGACCAGCGAGACCCCACGGTCGACAGCGTCCTCGGCGAACCGGAGTACGACGAGCCGCCGGGGAACCTGATGGCCGGGCCGGATATGGACAGCTAACTCCCGGGCAGCGGCCGGCGCGGTCAGACCAGGACGGTCGCGACGACGGCGACAAGCGTCGCCGGGAGCACCGAGACGACGGCCGCTTTCCTGTCGATCCCGTACAGTTCCCTGACGATCGGCAGGAGCAAGAATCCGACGGCGCCCCAGCCCGCCGCGATCAGGACGCCGACGACGCGCATCTGCGTCGTCGCGGCGAGTGCCCTGTGGGCGTCGGCGACGGCCGGTGCGCCCTCGCCCGAGAGGGTCACCACCGACGCCGGTATGGTGGTCGCGATGACGCCGCTTATCACCAGGAGCGGGACGAACACCAGCAACAGGTACGCGCCGGCCTTGAAGACGCCCGTGTCGATGCTCGTGTCCTCGGTGAAGAAGCCGGCGAACACGCCGACGATGCCGAAGTAGAGGAACCAGGAGAACCCGCCGAGGAAGAGACCGAAGACGAGGTTGATCAGGACCGCGGCCGGCCAGGCCTCGAAGAAGTAGCCGTTGGCGATGGCGTACGTCTCCGAGGTGAACTCGAAGACGCCTCTCGTGACGCCGTAGGTCACCAGTGCGAGTGCGGGCGGGAGCCAGCCGTACGCTCTGATCGTCGCGACGAGTTCGGCGACGCTCTCGGCGTCCCGGAACTCGGTCGGTAACCGGCGGTAGGTCAGTTCCCTCCCGCCGACCCCCACGTCCGGACCGTGTGGGTCGGCGCTGGGGTCGTACCCCGTGTCGTATCCGGGCGAGCTGTCGTCAGCACTCATAGAGACCACAGCGCAGATACCACGCCCTTGAGGGCGTGGAGGAAGCGCGTCACTTGATCGTTCACTCCTCGTGTAACGGCCCGCTGGAATCCAACCCCTTCGCTCCCCTGAGCAAGAGACCGCGCCAGGTCAAACCGTGCGCGTCTTTCACATCCGTTAGCCGATCGTACTGTCCGTCGTCGACTTCGATTCGAATCTCTCGCATATATGTTTGATAGTATCATGTTATTTTTATGCCTTTGGATCGTACAATCTGGTGTTGGATGGTCGCCGAAACTACTGCCACAAAAACACTCGAGGCCACGCTTGCGCCACCAACGGCGCACAAAGCGCAGCGTCTCGAACGGACTGTGGCGACCTACCGCCGTGCTCTCGAGGACGCCTTCGAGAGTGGTGCGGACACGCAGTCGGCGGTCAACGACGTCGTCACGCCGTACACGCTCACGTCCTACGCCAAGGACGCCCTCAAGAGCTACGTCCCGCAACTCCGCCGGACGTACGATGCGGCGGAGATCGAGGACGACCACCCGGTCCGATTCACGAACCGGGGCTTCCGAATCGACCACTCCAGTAAGCGTGCTCACGAGTTCTGCTGGCGTGTCCCACAGGCCGGACGTGGCAATGCGTTCTGGATTCCGCTTCGAATCAACCCGGCGCAGGAATCGCTCTGGTTCGACCTGTTCGACGGCGACGTGACAGTCGGTGAGTTTCGACTCCAGCAGCACCGGACGACCTGGGTGCTGCACGTCACCGTCGAGTACGACGTCGTCGACCCGGAACCGCCGGACAGTCCGACTCGAATCGGGTTCGATGTCGGCGAATCCAAACTGCTGACGGGCTGTGCCTGTCAGGACGGCACTCCGACCCAACCGTACATCTACGATGGCGGTCGTGCGCGAGCGCTCCGCAAGGAGATGCACACCACGCTGAAGCGCCTGCAAGAACGAGACGCTGATCAGTGGCGCGTGAACGAACGCTTCGACTACTATCAGAACGCGCTGACGGATATCGTCGAGAAGGCGTCGCGTGAAGCCGTCGACTACGCCGCATCCTTCAAGGACCCGGTGATAGTCCTCGAGGACTTGTCTCACATCCGTGAGAACCTCGATTACGGTACGTACATGAACCGGCGCTTGCACGCGTGGGCGTTCGCCCGGCTCACTGGCCGCATCGAGGACAAGGCCCTCGAAGCGGGTATCCCAGTCGAGTTCGTGAACCCGCGCTACACGAGTCAGACGTGCCACGCGTGCGGACACATCGGCCGTCGTGGGTCGCAAGCGGCGTTCACGTGTACGAACGCGGATTGTTGGGTCACGGAGTACCAGGCAGATATCAATGCGGCCGCGAACATCGCTGGTCGCGTCGACCCGTGGGGAGAGAGCGTTCCCTGGAAACCGGAGCGCGATGACTCGCCACGGGACGGGAGCACCATTGACAGTGCCATAGCCCGCCGCGAGCCGAGTGCGAGACCCGCACAGACGACGCTCGCGGAGTGGGGCTGAAACCGCACCGGTCGGTTCAGCAGGCCGGATTCCCCGTGTCGGGGATTCCCCTGCCTTCAGGCAGGTGGAGGATGTCAAGTTTCGATACCGCCGTCGTCCACGGCCACGAACGTGGCGGTCGGGAGGCGGGGCGTCCCGCGGCGGAGATCAGTCGTCGTCACCGGCGGTCTCGGTCTGTGCGTCGACCGTCGTCCGCGTCGCCGTCTCGACGTCGATGTTCTCCCCGGTCCGGGGGTCGAACACGTGCATGTGTTCGGTGTCGAAGGTCAGGTAGACGAGTTCGCCGCTGTCCTCGTACTCGATGGGCACCGAATCGGGCTGGATGAACACCTTGTACTCCTCTTCGTCTTTCTCCTCGTCTTCGCCGATGCTGACGTCGTCGGCGATGACGTCCTCGACGCCGGTGCCGTCCTCGAGGTCGAAGTACAGGAGGTCGTTGCTCCCGAGCGGTTCGATGATGTCGACGGACGCGGGGACGGACTCCTCGACCGCCTCCAGGTGGACGGTGACGTGCTCCGGCCGGATGCCGAGCAGGAGCTCGTCTGACGTGGCGTTCTGTGCGATGGCGCTGGCCCGCTCGGGGTCGATCGAGACGTCGATGTCGCCGACGAACCGATTGGCGTCGGTGTCGAGCGTCGAGACGAACATGTTCATCGACGGGCTGCCGATGAACTGCGCGACGAAGACGTTCTCGGGCTCGTTGTAGACGGTGCGGGGCGAGCCGACCTGCTGGAGTTCCCCGTAGTTGAGGATGGCGATGCGGTCGGACATCGTCATCGCCTCCTCCTGGTCGTGGGTGACGTATATCGTCGTCGTGTCCAGCTGATTCTGGATGCGCTGGAGCTCCGTCCGCATGTGCTTCCGGAGCTTGGCGTCGAGGTTCGAGAGCGGCTCGTCGAACAGGAACACGCCCGGGTCGCGGACGATGGCCCGTCCGGTCGCGACGCGCTGGCGCTGGCCGCCGGAGAGGTGCTTGGGCTTCTGGTCGAGGTGGGGCTCGATGCCCATCATCGCCGCCGCTTCCTCGACGCGGTCGTTGATCTCGGGATCGGAGAGGTCGGTCGACCGCTTGAGGCCGAAGGCCATGTTCTCGCGCACCGTGAGGTGCGGGTAGAGCGCGTAACTCTGGAACACCATGGCGATGTCTCGGCTGCGCGGGGGAAGGTTGTTCACGACGGTGTCGCCGATGTGGATGCTTCCCTCGGTGATGTCCTCGAGGCCTGCGACCATCCGCAACAGCGTCGACTTCCCCGACCCAGAGGGACCGACGAGTGTCAGGAACTCACCGTCTTCGATCTCGAGATCGAAGTCGTCCACGGCCAGCGTGTCGTCGCCGTAGATCTTGGTGACTTCGTCGAACAGTATTCGGGCCATGGTTTATCGGTCGCCTCCTCGCTGGTTTACGGTTTCGGTCGTGTAAGTGGTGTATCGTGTCATTGTTACTACCTCACGTCTTGACGGCCCCTTCGGCGAGGCCGGTGATGATGTACTTCTGCAGGAAGAACAGGATGATAATCAGCGGGAGCGTCGCGCCGATCGCGCCCGCCATCAGCAGGTCCCACTGCAGCGAGTAGCGGCCGACCCACGTACTCAGCCCCGGCGGGAGCGTCGTCTTCGAACTGTCGCTGATGAGGATGAGCGCCATGACGAACTCGTTCCAGGCGAAGATCCACGCGAAGATGGCCGTCGTCGCGATGGCGGGCGCCGACAGCGGGACGATGACGCGGATGACCGCGCCGACCCGGGTCGAGCCGTCGACCATCGCCGCCTCCTCCAGCGACTCGGGGAGGTTCTCGTAGAACCCTCGCAACATCCAGATCGAGAAGGGGAGGATGAACGCGATGTAGGCGATCGTCAGGCCGTAGAGCGTGTTGACGAGGCCCAGATCCCTGAAGATGAGAAAGAGCGGGACGGCCACGAGGATGAGCGGGAACATCTGCGTCATCAGCAGGAACGTCGCCACCGCCTTGCGGCCGCGGAACCTGAGGCGACCGATGCTGTAGGCGCCGAACGTACAGACGACGATCGTCAGCGCGGTCGCGGCGAGGGTCACGATAGCCGAGTTCTTGAACCAGATCAGGAAGTCGGTCTGGTATATCGCTCGCTCGTAGGCGTCGAGACTGACGCCGTTGACCCATCGCATGGGGTCCTCGATGACGTTGAGGAAAGAGAGCGGATTCAGCGACACGGCGACCATCCAGAGGACCGGCAGCAGGACGACGAAGATCGACCCCCAGAGGAACGTGTGGAAGCCGACCGCTTTCAGCCGGTCGACGGTGCTATTCGACAGCTCGACACCGAACAGTTCGGTCGTATCGCGTGATTGGGTTGCCATGTTACTTGCCTCCGACCTCTTCCTGGTAGAGTCGCAGGTACACCAGTCCGTACCCCATCATGATGATCAGCATCACGACGGCGATGGCTGCGGCGAGCCCGAAGTCGTTCTGGCGGAACGCCTGCCGGTAGATGTACACCGGCAACACCATCGACGCGTTCCCGGGGCCCCCGCTGGTCATCACGTAGATCAGCGTGAAGTGGTTCAGCGTCCAGAGGCTCATCAGAAGCGTCGTCACGATCCCGATCGGCTGCAGGAAGGGAAGCGTGATGTGTCGAAACAGGTCGAGTCGGGTCGACCCGTCGACGCGCGCCGCCTCGTAGAGGTCCTGGGGGATCCCCTTCATCGCCGCCAGGAACGTGATCATGAAGAAGGGGAAGTTCCGCCAGACGTACGCCAGCGTGACCGAGAACAGCGCGTATCGGCCGCGGCTGAGCCAGTCGATCCGCTCGAACCCGAGGAGGTTCAGGATGCCGTTGAACATCCCCAGGTTGAAGTCGAACAGCAGGTTCCAGTTCAACGCGACAGCGATGAAGGGGATGGTCCAGGGCAACAGGAGGAGCGTCGTCGCGATGGACCGACCCTTGAACTCTCGGTCGAGGAGCAGCGCGAAGCCGAGACCGAGTGCTGCCATCATCACGACCGAGGCGAACGACCAGACGAACGTGTTCTTCAGCACGTTCCAGAACTCCGGCAGCCCGAAGATCGTGGCGTAGTTCCCGAGGCCGAGCCAGACGTCCGGTCTGAGGGCGTTGTACTCGTAGAAGCTCAACAGGATCCCGCGAATGATCGGGAAGACGCTCACGACCGCGAGCGCGACGAGCGTCGGTAAGAGGAACAACCAACCCCAGACACTCTCTTTCGAGAGCAGGTATCGGTACTCCTCTATTATCGACCCTCCCTCGGTCGGCGTTGCGTTTGACATACTCTATCAAACCAAGCAGGCCCAGATACTTTATTGAATCGGCTGCGGGCGCCCGAACGGTCGGCAAAATGACGGTACTGGTCGCGCTATCTCCGGTTTTTCAGGAATTCGCCGAGCAATGCTGGTCACGTGTTTCAGCAGGGTGTGACTGGGCTATACAGAGAAAAAAGGCGCGCGTCGAATCGCGAACGGGGGTGGACCGTGCTCGTTCCGGGTGAGTCTGGCCGACTGCACCGACAAGGTCGGCCGTGGATCACCGGGCCGTCCGGGTTCGGACCCCGGTCCCGATAGCTATTCGTAAGGGTTCCAGATCTGGGGTTTGCCGTTGCCGGAGATCCAGTCCTGGACCATGTCGGGCGCGTCGTCCAGCGACGGACCCGACGAACTCTCTTCGAGTGTCTGGTCGACGTAGTCGGCCTCGTTGATCGTCGAGCGGATGTTGTTGGCCATGCTCCGGAGGGCGTTCTTGGGGTCGGCGTCGTTGCCGATCATCGCCGAAATCGCGACGGAGTAGCCGTCGGTTGCCCCCTCGAGCGAACCCATGAACGGGGTCGCCCGTCCGGAGCCGGTGACGCCGTACCGGACGGCCTGGGGGGCCTGCTCCAGGCGAGTCTCCAGCCAGGAGTCGGGGAGTTCCGTCGGGTTGTTGGTGTACAGTTCCATCTCCTCCTGCCCGCTCCGCACCGGCATGAACGTCGGTGCCGACACCGGGAAGTACTCGCTGAGGTTCTCCGGTTGCGTCATGTAGTCGACGAAGCTCTTCGAGATCTCCGATCCCGCGCTGTACGATGCGACCTCGTCGGTGAACGAACCGAAGACGCTGCCGCCCATGAACGAGTGGCTCTCGCCGTTCGGTCCGGTGGGCATCGGTTCGAGCTCGGTCGCCTCGGCGATGTCCGCGTACTCCTCGTTGACGCCGTTCTGGGGGTCGATGAGACTCCGTGCCAGGTCCGTCGGGAGGTGGGCCGCGGCGACCTCACCCGACTGGAAGAGCTCCTGGTTCGACGTGCTGTCGATACTGCCCCAGCCGCCCGGGGCCGTACCCCACTGCTCGCGCATACTCATCACCCACAGGTGGGTGAACAGCGAGCCCGCGGCGTCGGCCTCGACGCTCCACTGGTCGTCCTCGTACCCGTAGTACTTCCCGCCGGCCTGGTAGTTGAACGCGGCCACGTTCTGCCCGGTCGTGGTGTCCTGCGCCCCGGGCGTCGTCCACGCGCCGGCCAGGTCCGTGTTCTCCATGATCGTCTGGCCCTTCGAGACGATGTCCTCCCAGCTCTCGAACGTGCCGTCGACGCCGCCCTCGTCCATGAGGTTCCGGTTGACGTGCGTCGTGCGTACTTCCATGAACCACGGGACAGCCCACTGCTCGCCCTGGAAGTTCTGCCACTTGTTGATCACATCGTACCAGTCGTCGTACTGGTTGAACAGGTCGGTGAGGGGTTCGGCCGCTCCGCGGTACCCGAAGTCGACGGCGTGTTCGCCCGCCATCTCCGAGACGTTCGGCAGCGACCGCCCCTGGACGCCCGCCTCCCACTCCTGGAAGATGGAGTCCCAGGTGATGACTTCCGTGCTCAGGTTGACGTTGGCGTCCGCGGCATCTTCGAAGCCCTTGGCGGCGTTCCTGATCCCCTCGGTCTCGGCGGGGATGTACCCCCGCATGGTCCACCAGAGGAAGTCCTGTTCGCCCGTCCCGTCCGTGCCACCGTCTCCGCCGTCGCCCCCGTCTCCACCGTCGCCGTCTCCCGAACAACCCGCGAGACCGCCCGTGGCGCCGACAGCCCCCACTGCAGCCGCTGTTTCCATGAAGTTCCGCCGAGAGTACTCTCCCCCGTCGTCGCCGGTGTCGACGGGCTCGCCGTCTGCGTTTGGGTCACTGTCATCGGACTGTGGCATATGTTGACTTGTATATTGGCATCTGTATATATCTAACGGGACATATCTCAGTTTACACGAACACGAGTAACCACTTATCGCCGGAGCTGGGCCTCAAAACGCTGGAAATTCCCTTTCTTGGCGTGTCGAACGGTGCTGTGTGCACCTGGCCGGGAGCGGCTCGTCGGCCGGGTCACGCTTCGACTGCCGACGTCTGGTCAGCCCCGTCGGTGTATCGGCGGCCGATCTTTCGGCTCCTGGGCGGCCCGCGGCAGGGCCAGCGACCAGATGGCGAACTCCAGTATCCCGAGCGCCATCCCGATCCCGGCGGCGAGCAGCGAGTTCCCGAGGAGAAGCAAGAGCGCGAGGACGACGAGCCCGGTCACACCCAGTGTGGCCCCGGCGGCCCCGGGATTCACCCGCCGCCGATCCTCCTCGTCGTCGGCCTGGCCGTAGCGGTCGAGTCGTACCACGTACGGGACGAACAGGAACGCGCCGGCCCCGGAGACGGTCGCGACGAGCGCCGTGATCCCGACGCTGCCCCCGTTCCGCAGGGTCACGTACCCGAGTGCGACGGCAGTCAGGACGCCACTCACCGCACCGACGACCGTCAGCGAATCCGCGCTGTCCACGGTGGCTCCCATCGCCCCACGTTGCTGGGCGAGCGACGTAAAACCGACTGGAACACGCTCTGTCTGCTATCGCTCCGCGGCAGAACGGATCGCGTACACCGCTTCGCGTCCACAGGAACCCCGTCGAGCACTGCGACGCCACTCGTGGACGACCGGATCGTCGGCCATGCTCCCGGGGATCGCCGCTGCTCGATGCAAGTGGATCCTCGGGCACGAAGATTATCTATCGGGGACAGCCAATCCTTGCGCATGGAGTACGACCTCGACAGTTTCAGTGCCCGCGACTGGGAGCGCCCCACAGACGCCGACCCGGTTCGGTTCGCCATGGTCGGACTCGGCTGGTGGACGCGCGAACAGGCGATCCCCGCCGTCGAAGACGCGGACTACTGCACGACGACGGCCCTCGTCAGTTCCAGCACGGAGAAGGCCGACGAGGTGGCGGCCGACCTCGAGGGGGTCGAAGCGACGCTCACCTACGACGAGTACGCCGACGGCGCCGCGACAGACGCCTACGACGCGGTGTACGTCTGCACGCCGAACGGCCTCCACCGCGGCCACGTCGAGGCTGCGGCCGAGCATGACAAAGCTGTTCTCTGCGAGAAGCCCCTCGAAGCGACCGTCGAGGACGCCCAGGCGTGCGTCGACGCCTGCCGGGACGCCGACGTCCCGCTGATGGTCGCCTACCGACTGCAGACCGAACCGGTGGCTCGTCGCGCCCGGGAACTGATCGACGACGGCGCCATCGGCGACGTCGTCTCGATAGTCGGGCACATGTCGGACAACATCGTCGACGCCGTCGGCGAGGACAGCTGGCGATTCGACCCCGACCTCTCCGGCGGGACGACGCTCAACGACATCGGCATCTACCCGCTGAACACGATCCGGTTCATCCTGGAAGAGGACCCCCAGGCTGTGTACGCCCGAACGGAGTCAGAACAGCCGGCCTACGACGGAACGGACGAGCACGGGGCGTTCCAGCTCGAGTTCCCCGACGGCAAGCTCGCCTCGTGTACGGTCACGCACAGCGCGACGCTGGCATCGAGTCTGCGGTTCGTCGGCACCGAGGGCGAACTGAGCATCGAGGGGCTGTTCTTCCCGAAGACCCGGAAAGTGCTCCGGGTCTCCGGTCCGGACGTCGAGGGCGAGTACCGGCCGGAACCGGTCGACCAGATGCGCGAGGAGTTCGACTACTTCGCCAACTGCCTCCAGCACGGGGAAGACCCCGAACCCGACGGCGAACACGGGATGGTCGACATGCGCGCCATCCGTGCGCTCTACGAATCCGCCGAGCAGGGACGACGCGTCGAACTCGACCGGTGAGGAGGCCCACGACGGACCTGGCATTCGTCGGGTCGCTCGCTCGCAGTCGCTCCCGCGAGGGAGATTCGAACGGTTCGACGTCCAGAGCGTCGTACAATGGGGAAGGCGCGTCTCTCGTCCCGATGCGATCCAGCAGCGACGTCGTCGGAACTGTCCGATAGCAACTGGCCGGGAGCGACGCGCCACCGGAGATAGTCAGCCGGATGCCGTCACTCGACCCAGACGGTCTTCTTCGTCGTGAACTCGCGGATGCCGTGGTGGGAGAGTTCCGTCCCGTAGCCGGAGTCTTTCGTGCCGCCGAAGGGGACGCGCGGGTCGGACTTCGTGAACTGGTTGACGAAGACGTTGCCCGACTCGATCCGGGGCGCGAGGGCTTCCCCGCGAGCCGGGTCGGCCGTCCAGACGCTCGCACCGAGCCCGAAGTTGGTGTCGTTCGCGACGCGGACCGCTTCCTCCTCGTCCGAGACGACGAAGACGGCCGCCACCGGGCCGAACAGCTCTTCGTCGGCCGCCGGGCAGCCGTCGGGCACGTCGGTCAGCACCGTCGGGGGGTAGAAGTGACCTTCCCGGTCGAGCGGCTCGCCGCCGGTCCTGAGGGTCGCTCCCGCGTCCACGGACGTCTGCACCTGATCGTGGAGCTCGTCGAGGAGGTCGCCGCGGGCCTGGGGACCGACGTCGGTCCCGGAGTCCATCGGATCGCCGACCGTGAGCGACGCCATCTCGTCGACGAAGCGGTCGACGAACTCGTCGGCGACGGCCTCGTGGACGACGAACCGCTTGGCGGCGATGCAGGACTGGCCGGAGTTCTGGGTGCGACCAGTCGCCGCCTCGGCGGCCACGTCGGCGACCGGCGCGTCGTCGAGGACGACGAACGGGTCGCTGCCGCCGAGTTCGAGGACGCACTTCTTCAGGTGCTCGCCGCTCTGGGCGGCGACGGCGCGGCCGGCGCGGGTACTGCCCGTGAGCGTGACCGCGCGGATCCGGTCGTCGGCGATGACGTCCGCGACCTGGTCGGTGTCGGCCTGGAGCGACGTGAACACGCCCTCGGGGTAGCCGGCCGCACGGAAGATGGACTCGATGTCCCGGGCGCAGCCGAAGACGTTGGGTGCGTGTTTGAGGACGCCGACGTTGCCGGCGGTGAGGTGCGGGGCTGCGAAGCGGAACACCTGCCAGAACGGGTAGTTCCATGGCATGACCGCCAGCACCGGACCGACCGGTTCGTAGGACACGTAGCTCTCGACGCCGGGCACCGTCCCGACGTGTTCGTCCTGGAGGTGCTCGCTGGCGCGCTCGGCGTAGAACTCGCACACCCAGGCGCACTTTTCGACCTCGGCCATCGCCTGGTCGACGGGTTTGCCCATCTCCCGGGTCATCCGTTCGGCGTACTCGCGCTTGCCGTCCCGGAGGACGTCGGCGACGTTCGCCAGGAGCGATTCGCGTTCCGAAAGCGGTCGCCGCCGCCAGGCGTCGAAGCGGTCGCTGGCCGTCGACAGCGTCTCCTCGACCGTCTCGGCGTCGGCGGCCTGGTACGTCGCGAGCGATTCGTCAGTCGCGGGATTCGTCGTCTCGAATGTCATGTGAGGTCGTCAGTCGCGTTCGAATTCGATGGCTGCGCCCTGTCCGTAGCCGACGCACTCGGTCGCGAGACCGAGGGACGCTTCGCGTCGTCGCATCTCGTGGAGCAGCGTCACCGGCAGCCGAGCACCGGTCGCACCGAGTGGATGACCGAGCGCGATGGCACCGCCGTTGACGTTGAAGCGGTCCTCGTCGATGCCGAGTTCGCGCCGACAGTAGAGACACTGGCTGGCGAACGCCTCGTTCAGTTCGACGAGGTCGTAGTCGGTCGGGTCCCGCCCGGTCCGGTCACAGAGCGACCAGACGGCGGGTATCGGGCCGATACCCATGATCTCGGGGTCCACGCCGGCGACGGCGTGGGATCGGATCGCGGCGAACTCCTCGAGGTCGTGGTCCCGGGCGAACTCCCGGCTCGTCACGAGGACCGCCGCAGCCCCGTCACTGATCTGGGACGCGTTGCCCGCGGTGACGGTGCCGTCCTCGCGGAACACGGGGGAGAGTTCCGCCAGTCGGTCCAGCGAGGTGTCGTCCCGGATACACTCGTCGCGTTCGACCGTCCCGTCGGCGGTCTCGACGGGAACGATCTCGTCGTCGAAGCGTCCGGTATCTCTCGCGTCGGCTGCTCGCTGGTGGCTGCGGAGGGCGTACTGGTCCTGGTCCGTCCGGTCGACGTCGAAGCGGTCGGCGACCTCCTCGGCGGTCTGGCCCATCGACAGGGCGTCCAGGTCGTAGTCCGCTCCCAGCCCCGGGTGGACGCTGTCGACGTTGCCCTCGATGGCGACCCGGGACATGTTCTCGACGCCACCGGCGATGACGCAATCACGCTGGCCGGCGGCGACGGCGTCGGCCGCTCGCATGAGTGACTCTGCCGACGACGCGCACCAGCGGTTGATCGTGGCCCCCGGCACCGTCTCGCCGAGGTCCGAGAGGAGCGCGACGACGCGGGCGAGGTTGTTGCCCTGTTCGTCGCGCTGCTGGGCACAGCCCCACAGCAGGTCGTCGACGAGGGACCCGGGGAGAGACGCGCTCGCCAGGAGTTCGTCGACCAGCGGCACGGAGAGGTCCTCGCTCCGGGTCTCGGCGAACGCGCCGTTGGCCTTCCCGAGCGGTGTTCGGACTGCGCCGACGACGACGGGCGTCGTGTCACTGGGTTCGGTCGTGCCCGTCATGTCAGGGCCACAGTCCGCGGGTGTCTTTCGCCTCGGCGATTCGGGACAGTGCGACGATGTACGCCGCCACGCGCCAGGTCACGTCTCGTGCCTCGGCCGCTTCGACGACGGCGTCCCACGCCGAGAGCATCTTGGACTCCAGTTCCTCGTCGACGCGCTCGGCCGACCAGGAGTGGCGGTTGATGTGCTGGAGCCACTCGAAGTAGGACACGGCGACGCCGCCGGCGTTCGCCAGGATGTCGGGAACGACCGGGACGCCACGCTCGTCGAAGATCTCGTCGGCCGCGGCCGTCGTCGGACCGTTCGCGCCCTCGACGACGAAGTCGGCCTGAACGTCGGGGGCGTTCGACGCGGTCAGGACGTTGCCGACCGCGGCGGGCACGAGCACGTCGACGTCGAGTTCGAGGATGGCAGACGACGAGATCGTCTCGGGCGCGTCGCAGGTCGTGACGGCCTCTGGTTCCTCCTCGTGGGACGGCACGGCCCAGGTGTCGAGGCCGTCCGGGTCGTGGATGGCGCCGTTGACGTCGCTCACGGCGACGACGTCGGCGCCCCAGTCGTCGAGACAGCGCGCGGCGTTCGCACCGACGCTCCCGTACCCCTGGACGGCGACGCGCAGCCCGTCGAGCGACACGTCGTAGTACTCGGCAGCGGCGCGCGTGACGATGGCGACGCTCCGTCCCGGCGCTTCCTCGCGGCCGTAACTGCCGCCGATGACGCGCGGCTTCCCGGTGACGACACCGGGGACAGTCTCTCCTTCCTGCATGCTGTAGGCGTCCATGAACCAGGCCATGGTCTGGGCGTCGGTCCCCATATCCGGGGCGGGGATGTCCGTCGTCGGCCCGACGAAGTCCCGGATCTCTTCCGCGAATCGGCGCGTCAGTCGTTCTTTCTCCTCGGGAGAGAGGTCCGTCGGGTCGACGACGACGCCGCCCTTGGCGCCACCGAACGGGATGTCGATGACGGCGCACTTCCAGGTCATCCACATCGACAGCCCGATGCACTCGTCGGCCGTGACGTGGGGATGATAGCGGAGGCCGCCCTTGTACGGACCGCGGACGTCGTCGTGCTGGGCACGGTACCCTTCGAACACCTCGACGCTGCCGTCGTCACGTTCGAGTGGAACCGCGACCCGTAACAGCTTCGAGGGGTGTTTCAGTCGTTCGACTACCTGCTCGTTCACGTCGGTCTCCGCTGCTGCCCGTTCGAGCTGGCGTCGTGCGGTGGCGAGTGCGGTGCTGGTGTCGTCGGTCTGGGTTCGCTGTGTTGCCATGTACTGTGTCGTGTCCGGGTCGTTCAGCGCTGTTCCGTCTCGATCGCGGCGCGCAGTTCCTCGACGGCCCGTCGAAGCTGCTGGCGTTCGATAGTCAGCGGCGGCTGGAAGCGGATCACGTTCTTGTAGTAGCCGCCGACGCCGATGACGACGCCCTGTTCGCGCAGCCGATCGCCGACGCGACTCGCGAGGTCCGCCGCCGGCGCCGGCGCGTCGCCGGGTCCGGACTCGGCGGGGTCGACCAGTTCGACGCCCTGCATCAACCCGAGGCCGCGCGTGTCGCCCACCGATTCGAGCGCCTCGAGTTCGGCGAGAGCGTCGGTGAGCCAGGCGCCCTGTTCGCGGGCGTTCGCGACGGCGCCGTCCTCGAGCTGGTCGATAGTCGCCAGCGCGGCGGCACAGCAGACCGGATTGCCGCCGAACGTCGAGAGGTGGTCGCCGGCCTCGAACGCGTCCGCGATCTCCGCGGGCGCCGTGAACGCCCCGAGCGGGAGGCCGTTGGCGATCCCCTTCGCCTGGGTGAGGATGTCCGGCGTGACGTCGAAGTGGTCGCTCGCCCAGAACTCGCCGGTGCGGCCGTAGCCGGTCTGGACTTCGTCGAGGACGAACAGACCGCCGTGGTCGCGGGCGACGTCTGCGACTCGCGAGAGGTAGTCCGCCGGCGGGACGACGATACCGCCCTCGCCCATCACCGGTTCGACGACGACCGCCGCGAGGTCGCCGCTCGTGTGGGTCCCGATCACGCGTTCGAGTTCGGCGGCGGCGGCCTCGGCGAACGCCGCTTCCGAGCGGTCGCCGTACTCGGACCGGTACTGATAGGGCGCCGGCGCGTGGGTGACGTCGTTGATGGTCGGCGCCATCCCGTGCTTGTAGCTGTGGTTCCCCGTCAGTGCGAGGCTGCCCAGGGTTCGACCGTGGAACCCCATCTCCAGGGCGACGACCTCCTTGCTTCCCGTGTACTTGCGGGCCAGTTTGATCGCTCCCTCGACGGCTTCCGTCCCGGAGTTACAGAAGAAGGACTTCTGCAGGTCTCCGGGCGTCACTTCGGCGAGGCGCTCGGCCAGTTCGACGACTGGTCCGTTGGGGTGGACGTACGAACAGCCGTGGACGAACTCGTCGAGCTGTGCCTTCGCCGCCTCGGTCACGGTCTCGTCGTTGTGCCCGACGTTCGCGACGGAGATACCCGAGAACACGTCGAGGTACTCGTTCCCCTCGAAGTCGACGAGCGTACACCCCGAGGCGCGGTCTACGGGGACGTTGAGCGACTTCCAGATCGGCATCACGTACTCGTCGTATCCCTCGACCACCGCCGCATTGTCTGGCGGGACATCTGGTTGTTCAGACATAGTATGGTAAGTATTATTCCGTTACAGGATAACAATGATAAGTGATGGAGAAAAAGCTACCGGGTCGGGCCGCAACGGTGGGGCCCCTCGGTAGGAGGTATCCATGGTAGACAGTACGAGCCAAGACGAGGTAGACTGGGAGTTCAAGGAACGGGACATCAAGATACTGCAGGAACTCTCCGAGGACCCGCAGATGTCCTCGCGGGAGATGGCGGACGTCCTCGAGACGGAGCACGACATCGACATCTCTCACGTGACGGTGAGCGAGCGGATACGCCGGATGCGGGACGCCGGCGTGTTCCGGGAGGCCATCCTCCCGAACGAGCAGTTCTTCAACTTCGCGCTGTTCGAGTTCAAGTTCGACGCCCGGAACTTCGGCGACGAATGGCGAGCGGCCATGGAGTACATCATGGACGACCGGCACACGCTGATGTACTTCATCTCGAACGGCGAGTACCAGTGGAAGACCATCATGATGTTCCGGGACCGGGAGACCGAGTCGAAGTGGATCCACGACTTCTACAAGGCACACGGCGGCGTGGTCTCGAACGTCCGGAACTCCGTCGTCCACAACCTCCTGAAGTTCCAGACCGACTCCGAAATCTTCGCGCTACTGAACGACGGCGGCGACCGGTAACGGCCGATTCGATCGTCGACGGCGGTAGCCGTCGGCCTGCTCTCATAGTGGTGGTTGTAACTTTTTCCCGGCGTCCGGCCTCACGCAGTTCGGCCGGACGCCGGGAGGGGCTTACAACCACCACTATCAGGCCGACTTGAGGATGAGTTCCTTGCCGAGGAGCACGTCCAGCAGGAGCGGGATGCCGACGGTGATGACCATGAGGATGGTCGCCATCGCGTTGATCTTCGGCGTCAGGCTCGTCCGGACCATCGTGTAGATCTCGATGGGCGCCGTGACGGTCTGGGGCTGGACCCAGAACTGCGTCGCCGTGAACTCGCCGAAACTGATGACGAAGGCGAGCAACATGCCGGCGCCGAGGCCCGGAGCGATGGTCGGGAGCGTGACCTCGACGAACGTCTCCAGTTCGTTCGCGCCGAGGGTCAGTGCCGCTTCCTCCATCGAGCGGTCGAAACCGAACAGCTGGGCCCGGACGGTCACGAACACGTAGGGGAGCACGAGCGTCGAGTGCCCGAGGATCAAGAAGATGTAGTTCTTCTCCATCCCGACGTCCGTCAGGAACGCGGTGAGCGCGACGCCGATGACGACCGGACTGATCAGCATCGGCAGGAACAGCAGGCTCGAGAGGACGTTCTTGTACTCGAACTCCCGCCGGACGAAGCCGAGCGCGGAGACGAGTCCCACGACGCCCGCCACGACGGCGCTGCCCGCGGCGACGACGAGGCTGTTCCAGAGTGCGCCGAGGAGCCGGTCACTCGTCAGGAACGCCTCGTACCACGTGAGACTGAACCCGTCGGGCGGAAACGTGGGGTACTGCGTCGGGTTGAACGAGACGAGCACGACGACGAACAGGGGCAACAGCAGGAACAGGTACAGCAGCCCCGTCGTGCCCCGGATCAGGTCCCACCGCCGCTCGTCCGGGAGCAGCGGGCTCATTCGCCGAACACCTCCTCGAGGCCGACGAAGCGGTTGAACACGGTGATCAGCGTGAACAGGACGACGAGGTACACGATCGCCATCGCGCTGGCGAGGGGCCAGTCGAAGCTCTCACCGAACGTCTGGCTGATGAGATTCGCGACCATCGAGTTGGCCGGGCCCCCGAGCAGGGCCGGCGCCATGAAGCTCCCGACGGCGAGGATGAACACCAGGATGGACCCGGCACTGATCCCCGGCAACGAGAGGGGGAGCGTCACCTCGTAGAAGGCGCGCAGCGGCGTCGCGCCCATCGTCTTCGCGCTCTCGACGAACTCGTCGTCTATCTTCGCGACGCTGTTGTATATCGGCAGTATCATGAACGGGAGGAGCACCTGGACGAGGCCGGTGACGACGGCCACCTCGGTGTAGAGGAACCCGCCGGATTCGACGCCGACCCAGCCGAGTATCGTCGTCACCATCCCCTCGTTGCCCATGACGAGGATCCACGCGTAGTAGCGGATGATCAGCGGCACCCAGAACGGGAGCACGACGAGCAACAGGAGCAAGGACCGGTACTTGCTCTGTGTCCGGCCGAGGAAGTACCCCGGGACGTAGCCGAGCAGCAACGTCGTGACCGTCGTCAGGAAGCCGAACTTGAGCGACTGCCAGAGTATCAGGAGGTAGACGTTGCCGATCTGCCACCCCAGCAACTGCACGTCTTCGAGGAGGATCGACTGGTAGTTCGCGAGCGCGAACTCCTGGACCACGACGCCGCCCGCGCCCCGTTGCCAGAACGAGAGCGCGAGGATGTACGCGAGCGGCGCGAGGAGGAACACGGCCATCCAGGCGATCCCCAGGCCCGCCTGGACCGCCGTGAGCAGTCGTTCGCGCCGCTTCAGCGCCTGAATCGCTCGCAGAACCGGTTCGGCCCGGAGGACGCCGGTCCACAGCCGGTAGCGGTACCGCTCGAACCCGGTGCGATCGGCGCTGTCCGCGGCGCGCTGGTGGCGCTCGCTCATGCTACCGACTCGTCGACGGCGGTGTTCGATTCGTCCTGGCCCGGGTCGCGGGCGACGACCAGGTCCGCGGGATCGATAGTGACGTACACGGTATCACCGGCGTCGTAGGCGTCGAGCGCGGTGAACCCCTGCTCGGCGACCACGAGCTCGGTCCCGTCCGCGAGCGTACAGAAGAACTGGGTCTTCTCGCCGAGGTAGTTCGTCGTGGCGATCGTCGCGGGGAACTCGTTGGTCGCCCCGGACGAGTCGGGCGAGATACCCAGCTTCTCGGCACGGAGGTAGACGGTCATGCGGTCGTCGGCGAGACCGGGCGCCGCCGGGAGTTCGAAGGTGACGCCGGCGTCGGTTTCGAGCAGTCGCTTCCCGTCGCGGTCGGCGACGGTGCCCGAAAGGGTCGTGGACTCGCCGATGAAGTTCGCGACGAACTTCGTCTGCGGACTCTCGTAGATGTCGAGGGGCCGGCCCTGCTGGGCGAGGTGTCCCTCGTCGAGGACCGCCACGCGGTCGGACATCGCGAAGGCCTCCGCCTGGTCGTGGGTGACGTAGATGGTCGTGATGTCGAACTCGCGCTGGATGCGCTGGACCTCGACCCGCATCTGTTCGCGGAGGACGCGGTCCAGGGCCGACAGCGGCTCGTCCATCAACAGGACGTCGGGTTCGAACACCAGCGCCCGCGCGAGGGCGACGCGCTGTTGCTGGCCGCCCGACAGTTCCTCCGGCGACCGGTCCATCACGTCGGGGAGGCGCACGCGTTCCAGGACCTCTGCGACGCGTTCGCGCCGTTCGGCGGCCGGGACGCCCCGCATCTTGAGCGGGAAGCCGACGTTCTCGCCGACCGACTTGTGGGGGAACAGCGCGTAGTGCTGGAACACCATCCCGATCTCGCGTTCGTACGCCGGCCGGTCGGTGACGTCCTCGCCGCCGATCCGGATCGCTCCCTCGGTCGGCATCTCCAGGCCCGCGATCATGCGCAGTGTGGTGGTCTTCCCACAACCGCTGGGGCCGAGCAGGGAGACGAACTCCCCCTCCTCGGCGGTGAACGTCACGTCGTCGACCGCCGTGACGTCGCCGAACTGTTTCGTTACGTGTTCTACTTCTACGTGACTCATGGGTGCTTCGTTGGAAACATCGGACAGGTGGGTGGGAATGGGGGTCGTCTGGTCAGTACTGGCCCAACTTGATCTTCTCGAAGGTCGAGTTCCAGTCGTCCTGGTGTTCTTCCTTGAACTGCTGGTTCTGGAACTTCAGGCGCTCACCGCCGCTCGGGTCGAAGTCCGGCAGCGCCTCGATGTCGCTCGACGTCGCCTGCGTCGCCGGCGGGTAGCCGAGCGTGGGTGAGAGGCTCTCCTGAACCTCCGGGCGGTAGGCGTACTGGAGGAACTTCTCGGCGGTGTAGCGGCGTTCGGACCCCTTGGCGATGGCGAAGGTGTCGGCCCAGCCGAAGGCGCCCTCTTCGGGGATGGTGTAGTGCAGGTTGTCGTAGCCGTCCTCCTGCAGTGCGAGGATGCGACCGGACCAGCCGTCGCCGAGGACGGCCGTGTCGTTCGAGTACAGCGTCGTCTGCTCCTGGCCGCTGGTCCAGTACTTCGTGACGTACTCGTGCTGTTCGGCCATCGCGTCGTACACTTTCTCGATGCCCTTCTCGTAGGACCCGGTGTCGCCTTCCATCACGTTGGGGTCCATTCCGAGCGAAAGCGCCGTCGTGAACACGCGCACGAACGCGAACCCTTCGAGGGTGAGCGCGCCGCTGTACTGGTCCTTCCAGGTCTCCTGCCAGGAGAACGGTGGCGAACCGGACACTTCGTCGCTGTTGTACACCATGCCGACGGTGCCGTAGTAGAGCGGCGCGACGTAGTGGTCGTCGCCGGAGGCCGCGGAGTTGTACTCCTGGAACGCGGGGAGGAGGTTCGACCAGGTGTCGACGTTGTCGAGCCGGATCGGTTCGACGAGGCCCTGTTTGACGGCGTTGTACGACCCAGACAGCGACGGCATGATGACGTCGTAGGAGCCGTCGGGACTCGATCGGACGTTCGCCAGCATCTTGTCCTGGCTCGAGAAACTCGACTGTTCCACCGTGACGCCGTACTCGTCCTCGAACGGTTCGATGAGGTGCTCGGTGAGCGCTTCCTGCGTCGAACCACCCCAGGAGTAGAACTTCAGGGTGTCCGCCATCTCCTGACCGCCGCTACTGGACGTGGTCGTGGTCGTCCCCGCGGACTCGCTCGTATCGTCCGAACCGTCGGACGTTTCCGTGCCGTCGCCGCTCGACGACCCGTCGAGACAGCCTGCGAGTCCGGCGATGGCGGCGCCGGACGCCCCGATAACCCGGCGTCGGCTCAACCGTCCTCGAGAACTCGAATCGGTCGACGTGGTGTGGTCTCCGTCGGAGTTACCGCCCGTTCCGTCAAGCGCATCATCCATGTTCACTGGTGACTTATCCCGGAAGTATAATAAACTTTGGTAAGAAAACACAAATTGCGACAGCCATTGAAAGCCGGATGCAAAATTTAGTTAACGCTGTAAATAACATGGTACGTATGCACTCACAGAACCGTCGCACAAACGGGCTCGACGACGAGGACCGACGATGACCGGGTCGTCTGTCATCGGACCGGCGGACCGACGGCGCGTCCGCGAGGCGGCCGCAACGGTCGTCGACGACGCCGCGGCGTTCACGGGCGATCTCGTCCGGGAGCGAAGCGTTCAGGGAGCCGAGGCGACCGCACAGGAACGCGTCGCCGAGGCGCTCACGGATCTGGGGCTCGAGATCGATCGCCTCGAAGCGGACGACGTCCCCGGCATCGAGGACCACCCCGAGTTCGCCGACACCGACGACTCCTACGACGGGCGTCCGAACCTCAGTGCGCGAGTCGACGGGGCGGGCGAGGGACGGTCGCTCCTGTTCAACGGACACGTCGACGTCGTCCCCGAGGGCGACGCCGACCAGTGGTCGTTCGATCCCTTCGGCGGAGCGATCGTCGACGGCGAGATACGCGGGCGCGGGGCCTCCGACATGAAGGGAGGGCTCGCGGCGATGATCTACGCCGTCGAGGCGCTGGAACGGGCCGGCGTCTCCCTCCGCGGTGACCTGATCCTCCAGTCGGTCATCGAGGAGGAGGCCGGCGGTTACGGCGGCTCGCTCGCCACCGCCCTCGCCGGCCCCGAGGCCGACGCGGTCGTGATACCCGAGCCGACCGACTTCGACTGCTGGATCGCCAACGACGGCGTCTCCTACTTTCGGGTCACCGTCGAGGGCAAGGGAGCCCACGCCGCCAACACCGACAGTGGCGTCAACGCCGTCGCGAAGCTCATCCCAATTTTCGAGGCACTGACCGACCTCCACGAGGAACGGACGGAGACGGTCCACGACGAACTGTTCGAACGCGACGGCGAGAACACCGTTTCGCTCAACGTCGGGACGGTCGACGCCGGCGAGTGGCCCTCGAGCGTCCCGGACGAGGCCGTCCTCGAGGGACGCATCTCGCACGCGCCCGCCGAGGAACGGGCCGAGATCCGGCGCCTCGTCGAGGAGACGGTCCAGGCCGCAGCCGCGGGCGACCAGTGGCTCGAAGCCCACCCGCCGACGGTCGAGTGGTTCGGCTGGCGCGGCAGTTCGGCTCGCGTCGCCCCCGACGAAGCGATCGTCGAAACCGTCCAGTCGGTGGTGTCGGACGGGTTCGACCACGAGCCGCGCGCGATCGGTTTCCCCGGCGGCATCGACACCCGGTTCTTCGTCAACGACGCCGACACGCCGGCGCTGTGTTTCGGCCCCGGCGCGCACAACATCCACGGGACGGACGAGTACCTCCCCGTCGACGAACTCGAGCAGGCGATCGCGTCGCTCGCGTTGATCGCGATGGCGTGGTGCGGGTACGACCGCGACGACGAGGCGGCCGACGCCGACCGGGCGGCCCGCCAGGAGGGCCAACAGTGAGCCGGACGGACGGCGACGGGCGCGCACACGGGGGCGAGCGGGCCCTGGAGAGCCTCTCGTCCCGCGCCCCGTCCGGGACTCCGACGGGCGCACGCAGTCGTCGCGACAAGACGACCGACCTCGAGACGGCAATCGACGAGTACGTCCCCGACGGCGCGAGCGTCGCCTTCGGGGGAATGGGCGGGCGTGATCCGGAGGCAGCGGCCCGAGAGATCGTTCGCCAGGGGAAGTCCGGCCTCACGGTCCTCGACGACGCGCGGACCACGCTGTTCGACGTGATGGTCGGCGCCGGCTGCGTCGACCAGTACACCGGGTCCTGGGTCGGGACGAGTCTCATCTCCCAGGGGTTCAACGTCCGCCGGGCCGTCGAGGAATCGATACCGCACCACCTGGAGATGCGCGACGTCTCGAACTTCGGGTCGTCGCTGATGTTCCTCGCGGGCGCGATGGACGTCCCCTTCGTCCCGACCCGCTCGATGGTCGAGACGGACATTCCGGCGCACAACCCCGACCTCGAGGTCGTCGCGGACCCGCTCGGGTCGGGCGACGACCTGGCGCTGGTCCCCGCGGCACAGCCCGACGTCGCGATCATCCACGTCCAGCGCGCCGACGCCCTCGGCAACGCCCAGATCTGGGGGAACGTCGTCAACGACCACCTGAAGGCCCGCGCCGCGGAGCACGTCGTCGTCACCTGCGAGGAGGTCGTGCCGACGGAGACCATCCAGCGCCACCCCGAGGTGACGCGGATCCCCTTCTACGCCGTCGACGCCGTCGTCGAGGTGCCCTTCGGCTCTCACCCCTGGCACTGCTACGGCTACTACTACGCCGACCTGCCGTTCTACCGCGAGTACGGGCTGCAGTCCAAGGAACGCGAGGGGTTTCTGGAATGGGCAGACGAGTGGGTCCTGCCCCACGACGAGTACCTCGAAAAGATCGGAGCCGACCGCCTCGCGACCCTCGAGGAGATGGAGTCCAAGATCAACGAGGTACCGGGCGTCCGAGGCGACGACGCGACCGCACCGGAGGGGTCCCGATGAGCCTCGACGACCCGACGCACACCCTGACCGGCGACGACGTCGCCTACCCCGTCGACGTCGAGCGACCACACGAGACGTCCGAGGACTACTCGCTGACCGAACTGCTCGCCGTGACGGCCGCCCACGAGATAGAGAACGGCGAACTGGCGTTCATCGGGGTCGGGATGTCGCTCATCTCCGGCGTCCTGGCCAAGCACACGCGCGCGCCGGACTGTCAGCTCGTCACCGAATCGGGCTACGTCGGTTCGCGCCCGCCGGGCGTCGTCCAGTCCATCTCGGACACGGTACTGGGCGTCGACGCCCTCGTCGCGACGAACCAGCTCCAGATCTTCACCGACAACCAGCGCGGCCTCTTCGACGTCGGGATCATCGGCGCCGGCCAGATCGACCGCTACGGCAACACGAACTCGACCGTCGTCACCGGCGACGAAGCGACCTACGAGCGACCGAAGGTCCGCCTGCCGGGCTCCGGCGGCAGCAACGACATCATGACCTCGTGTGGCAGGTCGATCGTGATGATGCGCCAGCAGCGACGGGCGTTCACGACCGAACTCGACTACACGACCGCTCCCGGCCACCTCGACGGCGGCGACGACCGCGAGGAAGCCGGCTTCCGGGGCGACGGCCCGTCGGCGGTCATCACCGACATGGCTGTGTTCCGCTTCGACGACGACGGCGAGATGGTGCTCGCGTCGACCCATCCCGGCGTCGCGGTCGCGGACGTGCGTGACGCGGTCCAGTGGGACCTGCGCGTGGCCGACGACGTGGTGACGACGCCCGAACCGACGCGCGGCGAGATCGCCGTCCTGCGGACTATCGACCCGACCGACACCGTCCTCCGCGGGAGCGACTACGTGTACGAGGTGGAGTTCGAGGAGTGGAGCGAGCGCGTGATGGAACACTGGAAGACCCTCCAAGACGAATGAGTGATAGACAGATGCCCGACGACCCATCAGACGCACCGCACCGCGAGACGACGCCCGGCACCGAACTCGGCGGGATGTTCCCGCGGGCGTTCCAGAAGGAGTACGTCACGATCACCCGCGGCGACGGCCACTTCGTCTGGGACGCGGACGGGAACCGCTACCTCGACGCCATCGCCGGGAACCAGAACGTGAACATCGGCCACGGCCGGACCGAGGTGGCAGAGGCCGCGCGCGAACAGATCGAGACCCTGGAGTACACCTCCAGCATGCTGTTCGCGAACGAACCGGCGATGGCCTACACCGAGCGAATCGCCGAGTTCACACCCGACGGGTTCGAGCACGCCTGGCTCGTCTCCAGCGGGTCCGAGGCGAACGAGAGCGCCGTCAAGATGGCGCGCCAGTACCACTACGAGCGCGGGAACACGGAGAAGTACAAGGTCGTCTCGCGCCAGCCGAGCTACCACGGCAACACCGGCATCGCGATGGCCCTCTCCGGCTTCCCCGCCCGGAAGACGAAGATGCAACCCCTCTTCGACGACTGGCCGACCATCTCGGCCGGGACCCCCTATCGCTGTGAGCACTGCGACGGTGACGGCGGCGAGGCCTGCGGCGTCCGCTGTGCCGACGAACTCGAGCAGGCCATCCTCGACGAAGGGCCGGAGACCGTCGCGGCCTTCATCGCCGAACCGGTGACGGGCGCGGCGAACGCCGCCGCCTTCCCGCACGACGGCTACTTCGAGCGGATACGGGAGATCTGCGACGAGTACGACGTCCTCTTCATCGTGGACGAGGTGATGGCGGGCTTCGGCCGGACAGGCGAGAACTTCGCCATCGAACACTGGGACGTGACGCCGGACATCATCACGAGTGCGAAGGGAATGAGCGGCGGGTACTCCCCCATCGGCGGCACGATGCCACACCGCCGGATCGCGGAGGTGTTCGAGGACGTCGAAGACGGCTTCCAGCACGGCCACACCTACTGTTTCAACCCCGCGTCGGCGGCCATCGGGAACGCCGTCCTCGAGTACATGGACGACAAAGACCTCGTCGCCAACGCCCGCGACGTCGGCGCGTACCTCCGCGAGCGCTGCGAGGAGTTCTACGAGTACGACTTCGTGGGCGACGTGCGCGGCAAGGGCCTGATGCTCGGCGTCGAGTTCGTCGACGACCGGGAGACGAAGGAACCGCTCCCGGAGAGCGGCGCCGAGTTCCAGTCGCTCCTCTTCGAGACCGGTCTCGACGAGGGCGTGATCACGTACCCGAGCGGCGGGCACGTTGCGGGCGACCGGGGCGACCACACGCTGATCACGCCGCCGCTCACGATCGACCGTGACGCGGCCGACGAGCTGATCGACCGCATGCACGCGACGTTCGAGCAGGTCGGGGCGTCCCTCGACCGGTAGCGCTCCGTTCGCCTCACTAGATCGACCGGTCTCCGTCGTCCCAGAACCGCTCGCGGACGGCGCTGCGGTCGACCTTCCCGAGTGTGGTCGTCGGGAGCGAGTCGACGACGGTCATCGACTTCGGCTTCTTGTAGCTCGCGAGTCGCTCGCCCGCGGACGACCGGAGTTCCTCGATAGTGACTGCGTCGTTCGTGACGACGACGGCGTGGACCGCCTCGCCCCACTCCTCGTGGGGGACGCCGACCACGGCGGCGTCGTCGACGGCCGGGTGGTCCCTGAGCACCTGCTCGACGGCCTGGCTGTAGACGTTCATCCCGCCAGTGACGATGACGTCGCTCGCCCGGTCGAGCAGGGTGAGATAGCCGTCCTCGTCGACCACGCCGACGTCTCCGGTGTACACCCAGCCGTCTCGTAGCGTCTCGCGCGTCTCTGCGGGCCGTTCGTGATAGCCGTCGAAGACGTACGGCGCCGCCACGACGACCTCGCCGACCTCACCGGGCGGCAACGCGTCGTCGGTCTCCTCGTCCCTGATCTCGACGGTCGCGCGGAGACACGGCGTTCCGGCCGAGGCCAGGCGGTCGTCGTCACCCGCCGCGAACGCCACCTCGTGCTCGCGCGGTGGGAACGACGTGATCAGGTTCGGCACCTCGGTCTGGCCGTAGAACTGGTGGAAGACGGGCCCGAATCGTTCGATGGCTTCCCGGAGCCTGTCGACGCGCATCGGCGCCGCGCCGTAGATGATCCGTTCCAGCGAGGGGTGGTCCAGTCCGTCCGGGGTGGCGTCGAGCAGTCGGTAGATCATCGTCGGGACCAGGAACGTCCAAGTGACGCGCTCGTCGTCGACGGTTTCGAGGAGCGACCCGGCGTCGAACCCTGTCCGCAGGTGGACGGTACCGCCGGCGAGCAGCGCCGCGTAACAGAACGTCCCGGCCGAATGCGAGAGCGGTGGGACCAGCAGGCCCACGTCGGTTCCCGAGAAGCCGAACTCGGTGACGACGGCCTGGAGGTTCTCGACCAGGCACTGCTGGCTGTAGTGGACTCCCTTCGGTCGGCTCGTCGTCCCGCCGGTGTAGAAGTGTCCCGCCACGTCGTCGGGGCCAGGGGTCGGTACGGTGGTCAAATCCGGGACGTCGGCGAGGAACTCCCCGTAGCGGTGCCACTCGACGTCCGCGTCGGGAAACGACGCCACCTCCTCGTCACCGGCGACGACCACCGTCTCGAGCGCCGCGACCGATCGGGCGGCCTCGACGACGGCGTCGAGCTGGGCCGGTCCGCAGACGAGCGTTCGTGCTTCCGAATCCTCGAGCAGATACGTCAGTTCGGTCGCCGTGTGCTCGGGATTTACCGGTAGACGAGTGGCTCCTGCCCGGATGACGCCGAGGTCCACCGTCGGAAATAGCACCTCGTTCGGGAGCAAGACGCCGACGCGGTCCCCGACGTCGACGCCGCGGTCGGCGAGGGCAGTCGCGAACCGTGCCGACCGGTCGTCGAGATCGCCGAACGTGACCGATTCGACGCCGTCGGCCAGCGCCGTCCGGTCCGCGAACTTTCGGAAGGCCCGGGCGAAGACGTCGGGCAGCGTCTGCGGATAACCGGAATCCATACCCGAGGTTGTTACTGGGGTCGCAAAAGCACTCTGCATCGTGCAATGAGGAACCCTCCCCTACCGGTATGGTGCGACAGTGCTGTCGATCAACGCCGCGAGTTCGTCGACGCCGTCGTCGGAGAAGCCACCGTCAACGTCGTCTGCAGTAGCCCTCGTCGATAGCGAGAACCAGTGCCGTACGAGTCCCGGAGAACGGTCAGACGCGATTTTGAGCTAGCGGTCCTCTTATACTCACGACGGTGAAACGGCGTGACATGACCAGACGTGGCGTCGCTGTCGTCCTCGCAGTCGTCGGAGTCGTCGCTATCGTCGGGACTGTCGCCGTGGTCGCCGGGCTCGGTCTCTGGCCGGTTGGCGCCGGTAGCCCGCTCGGAGACGACCCCCAGCCACCGGCGCTCCTCTCGTTCGAATCGGCCGGCGCTCACTGCACCGACGATTTCTCTGCGAACAGTTCGACGTCGGTCGCCAGCGGCGGGGTGAACACCGAGATAACGCACGCCCGGAACGTCTCGTTGCCGGGTCCGTCGTACGCCATCGGCGGCCCGACGTTCGAGCGCCAGAACGAATCGACGTACGTTCTCTCGGTGCCCATCGAGGAAACGGACAAGGCGCCGCGGGAATGCCCCGGCGCCGCCCGGTACGAGGCGACGATGCGCGTCCCCGCGGGCGACGATCCGTGGCGAATCGTCGTGACCCACGACGAGGAGACGGTCACGACCATCGAAGGCGACTCGGAACGTGGGGTCGCAAGCGGGTCGGCGAGCGTCAGCCAGTCGGTCTCCGACGAGCAGACGAATGAGACCGAAGCGAGAGCGTGAGGGTCCGGCTACCGGTTCGACGGCTCAGTTGCCCACTCTCCGGCTGCGCAGACACGCTACTGGGAACGACGAGCACAGTTTCACTTTTTACCCAGGCGGGAATAGGGACGGCTATGACGGCAGGTGACGCGGCGAAATTCCTGGCGGGGTCGCCGGAGCGACGGCGGCTACTGACCTCCCTGTCGGCCGACCCTGCGACGCCGGCGGCCCTGGCCGAGACGCTCGACGTCTCGCGACGAAGCGTCCAGCGCCATCTCAAGGACCTCGTCGACCGGGGCTGGGCGACGAAAACGGACGGGCGCTACGAGTCGACCACGACTGGCGATCTCGTGGTCGAGGAACACACGACGTATCTGGATGCCCTCGACCGGATCGACGCCTTCGGTCCGCTCTTCCGTCACCTGCCCGATAGCGACCACACGCCGGAGCTACGGTGGCTTCGGGACGCGACGCTCAGGACGGCGACGGAGCAACATCCCCAGGCGCCGGTCGAGTTCTACGTCGAGCGCGTCCGGGCGTTCGACGGCGACCGCGTCCGGATGATCGCGCCGGTCCTGAGCCGGTCGTTCCACCGGGCCCACGCCGACCTCGCGCTCGACGGGGTACACACGGACCTCGTTCTCTCGGCGTCGACGATCGCCGCGGCACGCGAACTGAACCCGACGGAGTTCGACGTCGTCACCAGCGTCGACGTCCTCACGGTGTACGAGTACCCCGACGACGTCGGGTTCGGACTCACGCTCGGCGACGACAGATTGCTGATGGCCGCCTACGACGGCGACGGGCAACTCAGGGCGTGCATCGAGTCCACGGATCCCGACTGCTACCAGTGGGCCGAACGACTGTTCGAACGCTACGTGGAGCAGTCGACGACCATCGACTCGCGGTTCTCCGTGCCGTTTCCTCGCCGCAAGTGAGCGCGGAGGTACATATCGTTGCAGGTGTGACAGCGCCTGTCCCGAGTGACTGGGAGTAACGTAAGGTGCCGTCCTCGCCCAGAGACGCCCATGAAGATTCTCGTACTCGGCCCGGCGTTCCCGACAGGTGGTGTCCAGGGATGAATCCCGGACGCTCCCTTCGACGGTTCGCCCGCATCGCTGCTGGCGCAGCCGGGCTGAGTGGTTTGTACGGCTTCTTGCGACTGATGGGAGCGTTCGGCCCGGTCTCGTGCTGGACCAGCCAGACCAGTCGAGGCAGTTCCAGCGGGGGAGTCACCTCGACCGAGGTGAGCCGCGGCTGCGAAGCGGGCGTCGACTACCTCCTGGGCAGTACGGGAGGCAACGCGCCCGTCCTGTTCTTCTGGGCCGTCGTCCTGCTGGCGCTCACCGGCGTCGGCGTCGTCTCGGTCTGGACGGACCGCCGACTGCTCGCCTGGGCGACCGTCTGCCTCGGCGGCGTGATCACCGTCGTCGGGATGTTCAGCATCGGTGGCCAGTTCCTGTTCCCGACGCTGTTCCTGTTCGCCGCCGCGGTCGCGCTCTCCGTCGGTTCGCGTCGAGAGCCGTCCGCTCGGGCGTGACTGGGGAAACCGTAGCAACAAAATCTTCCATGGGAGCGAACGGAATATACCACCCCTGTGAGAATGGTTGTCCATGCGCTACGAGAACCCAGTACTGCCGGGATTTCATCCGGACCCCTCCCTCTGCCAGGTCGACGGGACGTTCTACCTCGTCACGAGCACCTTCGAGTACTTCCCCGGCGTGCCGCTTTACGAGAGCGAGAACCTCGTCGACTGGGAGCCCATCGGTCACGCACTCACTCGCGAGTCCCAGCTCCCCCTTCGAGACGTCGGTGCGTCCGGCGGCATCTTCGCACCCACCCTCCGGCACCACGACGGGACGTTCTACCTCGTCACGACGAACGTCAGCGGCGACGGCCACTTCTTCGTCACCGCCGAGGACCCAGCAGGCGAGTGGTCCGACCCGACGTGGGTGGACGCGCCGGGGTTCGACCCTGACCTCTTCTTCGACGGCGACACCTGCTATTTCACCTACCACGTCGAAGATACCGAGAACCCGATCCAGCAGGCCGAACTCGACGTGGAGACCGGCGAACTCGGCGACCCGCGGACGATCTGGACGGGGTTCCGCGACCCCCACGTCGAGGCGCCGCACATTATCGAACGGGACGGGACGTACCACCTGATCCTCGCCGAAGGAGGGACCCACGCGGGTCACATGGTCGTCGCGGCGCGTGCCGACGACCCGACGGGACCCTACGAGGGCTGTCCGGACAATCCCGTGCTCACCCACTGGGGCCGGCCACGAGACGACGTCCGGGCAGTCGGCCACGCCGACCTCGTCCAGGACGAAGACGGGGCGTGGTGGCTCGTCTGCCTCGGCATCCGCCAGCGCGGGCCGTGGCCGCAGTACCACCACCTCGGCCGAGAGACGTTCCTCGCGCCCGTCTCGTGGGAGGACGGCTGGCCGGTGGTCAACGACGGGGATCCGATCCAGGCCGAGATGGACGCACCGCTCCCCGGCGAGCGCCGGGCAGAGCCGAATAGTATCGAGCGTACCGACACCGGGTTCGCGGACGGACTGGGCGTCGAGTGGGCGTTCCGCCGCAACCCCGACCGGGACCGCTACCGGACGACGGCGGACGGACTCCGCCTCCGCGGCGGTCCGGAGACCCTCGACGAACCCGGGGCGACCTTCGTCGGCCGGCGCCAGACCGCCTTCGACTGTCGGGCCGAACTGTCGCTGTCCTTCGACCCGGCCGACGGCGAGGAGGCGGGCCTCGCGGTGGTCGCCAACGAACGGCACCACTACCAACTCGGCGTGACCCGTCGGGACGGCCAGCGGGAAGCCGTTGTCCGCCTCCGCATCGGCGACGCGACGGACGTGGTCGGCCGGACGCCTGTCGGGGCATCGACCGACCTGGCCGTGGTGGCCGACACCGACGAGTACTACTTCCACGTCGACGGCGACGAACTCGCGTCGGCGGCCACTCGCTACCTCTCGACGGAGGTGGCCACCGGGTTCACGGGCGTGTTCCTCGGTCCCTACGCGACCGGCCGCGGAAGCACGTGCGAGACGGACGCGGTGGTCGAACGCTTCGTCTACGAGTCCTGATAGTGGTGGTTGTAAGCACTTACCGGCGTTCGTCGTGGCCGGTACCGGCGAACGCCGGTAAAAAGTTACAACCACCACTATGAAACGGCGGGGTCCGGTTGGCGCACCTGCGAACCAGGCACTCGCGCGTCTCCGCACGGCTCGACAGCCCCAGTTAATTTTTCCACCCTGGCCGGGAGATTCTAATCGATGAGTGACCGAACGCAGGTCCCGGACCAGTGGGAGCGCGGTTTCGTCGAGACGAACGGCATCGAGTTGCACTACTGCCGCACCGACGGCTCGGGGCCGACGTTCGTCGTCTCCCACGGCTTCACCGACGACGGGTACTGTCGGCTCGACCTCGCCCGCGAACTCGGCGACGAGTTCGACGTCGTGCTGTACGACGCTCGCGGACACGGTCGTTCCGACGCCCCCGACGAGGCGTACGGCGCGCCCGACCGGGCGACGGACCTGCTCGGTCTGCTCGACGCGCTCGCGATCGAGGACCCGATCCTGTTCGGCCACTCCATGGGCGCCGATACGGTCGCAGAGGCCGCGGCCCGCCGCACGGAGCGGCCGCGAGCGGTCGTCCTCGAAGACCCCGTCTGGCCTGTCGAGGGAGTCAACGACGTTATCGACGACGGACCGGGCGACGATGGTGAGGGCGGACCGGGCGACGGCGAGGACGGACCGGGCGACGATATCGAGGCGCAGGTCGCGGCGTGGCAGGACGCCAGCGTCGAGGAACTCCTCGAGGCAGACACGATGTTCCGTGACCTCGCCGAGCGCGGACAGCCCGACCTCGCGCGGCGGGTGGCCGAAGCTCGGCGCCGGCTCCGACCCGAAATCGCCCGCGTGTTCGAGACCGACCTGGTCGACCCGACCGAGCGGTACGGCGACGTCGAGGCGCCGACGCTGATCGTGAAAGCCGACGCGGACGAACCGGAACGCGAGCGCGAACGAGAGATAGCCGCGTACCTCCAGGACGGCCAAATCGTACACGTGGACGACGCCGGCCACTGCGTGTTCTGGGACGAGCGCGAGCGTGCGACCGAGGAACTCCGGGCGTTCATCACGACGGTCTGAGAGGTTCCCGTTCCGGAGTCGGCGAGCGGAGTCCTCGTCAGCGTTCAACTGGAGTCCGAAACCGGAGTCACACAGTAGTTCTCACCCGCCCGCGTCTCGAAGACCAGCACGCCGTCGTCGCGGCGTGCGTCGACCGGACCGCCGTCGGCCGATTCGACCGCGAGGTCGGGCGTCGCCCGGATGCGACAGGTCTCGCCGGATCCCGACCGGACGGTCGCGCCGTCCAGGCGCCCGTCCGACCACTCGACGTCGACCTCGAAATCACCCCGGGCGCGCAGTCCCGAGACCGACCCCTCGGCCCACGCGTCGGGGAGCGCCGGCAGGAGGCGGATCTCGTCCGCGTGACTCCCCAGCAGCATCTCGACGACGCCCGCCGTGGCGCCGAAGTTCCCGTCGATCTGGAACGGCGGGTGGAGGTCGAACAGGTTCGGCGCCGTCGACTGGGTGAGTAACGTCTCGATCCACTCGTGGGCCCGCTCGCCGTCTTCCAGACGGGCGAACTGGTTGACCAGCCACGCGGCACTCCAGCCGGTGTGGCCCCCGCCGTGTTCGAGTCGTCGTTCCAGCGACGTCCGGACCGCGTCGGCGAGTTCCGGCGTCTCCCGCGGCGTAATCTGGTCGCTGGGGTGCGCGCCGTAGAGGTGGGAGATGTGACGGTGGCCCGGGTCGGCCTCGTCGTAGTCCTCGATCCACTCCTGTAACTGGCCGTGTTCGCCCACCTGCATCGGAGGGAGACGATCGGCGGCGGCGATCAGTCGCTCGTGGAAGTCGTCCCTGATATCCAGGACCGCCGCGGCGGCGACGCAGTGCTCGAAGCAGTCGCGAGCGAGCTGGACGTCCATGGTCGGCGCGTACGTGACGGTGGCTTCCTGCCCGTCGTCGGTGACGTAGGTGTTCTCGGGCGAGATGGAGGGCGCGGTCACCAGCCAGTCTTCGTCGGGGTGTTCGACGAGGAAATCCAGGAGGAACGCCGCCGCGTCCCGCAGGATGGGGTAGGCCGTCTCGCGGAGGAACGCCTCGTCGCGCGTGAAGGCGTAGTGGTCCCACACCAGCCGGGAGAGCCACGCCGCGCCCATCGGCCAGAGCCCCCACTGTGCGCCGTCGACGGGCGCCGCGTTCCGCCAGAGATCCGAGTTGTGGTGGACGGCGACGCCGTCACAGCCGTAGTGCGCCTGTGCGACGCGCCCCCCGGGCCCGCGCAAGTCGTCCACGAAGTCGTACAGCGGGGTCGCACACTCCGCGAGGTTCGCCTGCAACGCCGGCCAGTAGTTCATCTCCAGGTTGACGTTTAGCGTGTACCCGCTGTTCCACGGGGGGTCGAACTCCTCGTTCCAGACGCCCTGGAGATTTGCGGGCTCGGAGCCGGGCCGGGAACTCGCCAGCAGGAGGTAGCGCCCGAACTGGGCGTACAGCGCCGCGAGGTGCGGGTCCTCGGCCCCGTCGGCCACCCGGGCGAGGCGCTCGTCCGTCGGCCGGTCGACCGGGTCGCCGAGATCCAGTTCCACGCGGTCGAACAGTGAGCGGTGGTCGGCGACGTGAGCCCGCCGCAGGTCGTCGGAGGGCCGGCCCGCGAGGGTGTCCAGCACGTCCTCGCAGGCCCCGCTCGGGTCCGCCGTCTCGTGGCTCGTGAAGCCGGTCAGCGTGATCGTCACGCCGTCGGCGCCCGTGACCGCGAGGCCCGCCTCCGACGCGCCCGGTGCGTCGGCACCAGTTACCCGTTCGACCGCCCCGGCAGGCGCGTCCACGCGCGCCTGCGCCTCGAAGCGCATCCCCCAGCCGCCCTCGCCGCGTTCCTCGGCCGGCATATCGATGACCGAACCCCGGAGGACGAGCGCGTCGTCCCGGGCGCCCGCTCGCGCACCGCGCTCGCGATGGAGGCCAACCGTCACGTCCACATCGTCGGGACCGTCTGCAGCAAGTCGGACCACGATGGCGTCGTCCGGTGCCGAGGCGAAGTACTCGCGCGTGTAGGTCGTCCCCTCGTGGTCGTACCGGACGCGCACGAGGCCCGCCGACAGGTCGAGTTCGCGCCGGTAGTCGGTGACGTCGTCGTGGCCCACGGCCAGCGCCAGGTCGCCGAAGGGCTGGTAGGGCCGCAGCCGGACGGGGTCGCCCAGCAGTTTCTCGTCGGCGAGCGCCTGGGCCTGTTCGACCTCACCGTCGAAGAGTAACTGCCGGACCGCTTCGAGGTGCTCCCGTGCGACCGGGTTCGTCCGGTCCTCGTGCCCGCCCGCCCACAGCGTGTCGGCGTTGAACTGGACCCGGTCGACGCGAGGGTCGCCGAAGGCCATCGCGCCGAGGCGACCGTTACCGACGGGCAGCGCTTCCAGCCACTCCGTGGCCGGCGCGTCGTACCACGTCGTGGTCTGGGGGTCGAAGGCAGGGGGCATGGTTTCGGATTGCGCACCGACCGGTTAAATCTGAGGTCGCCGGAAGGGGGTGTTTGTCCGAGAAGGGGGTGGTCGTAGCGAGGAGTGGGTACGCAACTTCCGGGAGCCTACGACGTCGTTGTGTGGTGGTCGTCGTCCTGGGGCGAGTGGGGGAACGGAACGTTCACGAGCAGCTCGTCGAACGGAAAGATCGGCTGCTTCGCCTGGCCGACTTCCTCGAACCGGATGATACCCATCGCTTCGAGGCGAGTCAGTTCGTCGTGGACGTTCTTGACGTCCCGTTCGACGAGCCGCGCCGTCTCGCGGATACTCGCCGGCTCGTGCGTCGAGAGGGCTCTGAGGAGCGCCAGTGTGGTCGCCGTGAGCGCCTCCGCGAGGAGTTCCTCGCTCGGAACGGAGACCGTATGCGTGGAGTCGACTGTTTCTCCGTCCTGTAATCGCTCGATCGCCGAGCGGACTTCGTCATCGAACGCTTCGTCGGATTCGACAGTGACGACGAGTGTTCGTGTCATTGGATTTCATTACTCGTTGGTTCGAATACCAACGCTATAGTTCTGTTGGTAGAGTCACCATCGCCGTCGGTCGTCTGCTTTCCGGCGAGAGAGTGCTCGATGAAACAGCAGCTAGCTACTGAACCATCTGAGAAGACGCGATTTGAGGGTCAGTTCGTGGAAAGCAATCCGGGAATCGTGGTTGGCTGTGAAAGACAGAGAGCCGCTGCCGACTACGACGAAGCGCGGACGACGTCTTCGAGTTCAGCAAGCGAGAGCGGCTCGATAGTACGGCGTTCGTTCGTCGCCGTGTAGAAGAGGCTCGCCTCGACTTCCTTCCCGGGGAAGCACTCGCTGATGACGTGGTAGTAGACGCTCAGCTGTTTCTGGTACTCCGACTCGGCGCGTCGGCTCTGGTCGGTCTTGTAGTCGATAATCTCGATGCGGTCCGCCGTCTCGTGGACCAGGTCGACGATGCCGGAGACGGTCACCTGTTCGCCGTCGACCGTCAGGGGAAGGACTGCCCGCTCTTCGACGTGGAGTTCCCCGACCAGTCCGTCGATGAATGCCTTCACGTTGCGCTGGTCGTCGTGGCCGTCGGTGGTCGGCGAGACGTCCTCGCCGAGCGCGTAGGCCTCCGCGAAGTCGTGGACGCGGGAGCCGAAGTCACGGCCGCGGAACTCCATCGACTCCGCCGTTTCGGGTTTGACGTCCGCGTCCTCGAACACCGCGTCGTCCATCAGCGTATGGGGCGTGTGTCCGGTCGGCCCCTCCGGCGTGACGACCGAGAACGGGAGCTGGGTCTGGACCGTCTCGCGCCGGTCGACCGGTTCGACGGCCGGGTCGAGGAGCGTTCCCTCGAAGGGGAGTTCCTCGTAGAAGGTGTTGGGGTCCTCGCCGCCGGCGAAGACGACGTGGCTCTCGGCGCGCGTCACCGCGACGTAGAGCAGGCGCCGCTCCTCGTCGTTGTCGTCCTGCAGACAGTGTCGAAGGACGTCGTGGGTCCAGTTGTCGTAGACGTGCGGGTGGGCGTGTTCCTCGACGTCGGCGTACAGCTTCCGTTGCCGCAGGCCGACCGGTTCCTCGTACTGGACGACGCTCGACCCGCCGACGTTCGGCGGGAACTTCCCGGCGTTCATGTTCGCGAGGACGACGATGGGGTACTCCAGCCCCTTCGCCGAGTGGATGGTCTGGACCGTCACGGAGTCGACGCCGGCGCTGGTGACGACGTCGTGCGTGGCCCCGTTCTCGATGCCGCGCTCGACGAGCCGGACGAGGTCGCCGCGCGTCAGCGTCGAGGTGTCGTGGAGCGACTGGATCGTGTGCAGGATGACGTCGGCGTACTCGCCGGTGAACCCGTACCTGTCGAAGACGCGCCTGGCGACGGCGCCGACGGCTCCCATCGCGTCGAGCCGCTCGCGGAAGGCGACCATGTTCGACGGATAGTTGCCGGTGTCGAGGACGTGAGCTACCTCGTCGAGGGTGTAGCCCGCCTCCTCCAGGACGACGGCCCACCCGCGGTCGGCGTCGAACTCGAGGATGCGAAGCCAGGCGAGCAGGAGTTTCGCCTGATCAGTTCGAAAAAGTTCGACCCCGCCGTCGTAGGCCATCGGGAAGTCGTAGTCGTCGGCCACCGAGAGGAGTTCACGGCCGAAGTCTCTCGTCCGTGTGAGGACGGCGACGTCGCCGAACTCCGGGGGTCTGGGGTCGCCGTCCTCGTCCTCGACGGCGTAGTCGTCGTTCCCGACGATAGACTGTACCTTCGTGAGGACGGCCTCGTGCTGGTCCGGGTGATGGATCCCCTCGATGGTGGTGTCGTCGAACGACGCGTTCGAGGAGAGCGACACGACGTCGTCGAGAACCTCGTCGTCGACGTTCTCCTTACCCGACGCGGGCGTGACGAGCGTCTCCTCGGAGAAGTCGAGAATCGACTGCGTCGAGCGGTAGTTCTCCTCCAGCTCGATGGTCTCGACGTCGTCGACGGGGAAGGCGACGCGTTCCTGGTCGTCGTTCAGGTCGGTCGCGAACCGGCCGATCCGGTCCTCGAAGGAGCGGATGTTCTCGACGTCGGCGTACTGGAACGAGTAGATGCTCTGCTTCCAGTCGCCGACGGCACAGAGGTTGTCCGTGCCGGCGAGCAGGAGCGCGAGCTTGAACTGAATCTCGCTGGTGTCCTGGAACTCGTCGACCATCACGTACTCGAAGCCGACGCGCTCGCGGAGTGACTCGTTCTCGCAGAGCAGGACGAACGCGAACAGCTGGAGGAACCCGAAGGTGAGATAGCTCCGGGAGAGGGCGAACTCGAGGTAGGCGAAGTAGACGTCGTGGACGAATTCCTTCAGGTCCTCGCGGTCCTCGTCGAAGGCCCGTTTTGCCGTCTCGTCCGGGGCCTGTTTCGTCCCGTCGCCGCGTAGCGCCCCCTTCTCCGGCGCGTCCGGGAGGTAGGTCCTGTTTCGCCCGTACCCGTTCAGCTTCGACCGGAGGACCGACTGCTTGCTCCCGCCGTTGCGGGGCTCGTTCACCTCGTCGAACAGGGCTTTGAACGCCTCGAAGTCCCCATCGACGAACGACTCGCCGTCGCGGTACCAGCCCTCTGCCGTGGGGAAGACGCCCTTGGACGCGAGTTCCGTGACGACGTCGAGCAGGTCGCTCCTGTCCGAGAGCGCCCGGAAGAAGTCCGCGTACTCGGGGTGGTCGTCCTGGAACCCGTCGAGGAACTCGCGGAACAGTTCCGCCTCGACCAGTTCGTCCTCGACGACGCGGGTCGACCCGGTGATGCGGTCGTCGATGCCGAGGTGGGTCGGGGCGCGATAGCCGTGTTCCTCCAGGAGGTCGAGACAGTGCGAGTGGAACGTCTGGATCGACGCGTCGGCCAGCTCTCGAAGGGAGTACGACGAGTGGTCGACGATGCGCTCTTTCATCTCCGTCGCGGCGCTCCGGGTGAACGTCACGAGGAGGACGTCCTCCGGCTCGACGTCGGGCTGGTCGACGATGCTGGCGTAGCGTCGCGTGACGGCGAACGTCTTGCCCGTCCCCGCGCCAGCGTCGACGACGTAGATGCCTTCGGTGTTCTCGATGAGTTCGCGCTGTTGCGCGTTCGGCGTCGGCGCACTTTCGGCCGATTCACTCTCGGCCGATTCACTTTCTGCTGATTCACTCGCTTCTGGGTCGCTCACCGCTGGATCACTCATCGCTGGCTCCCTCCAGGATGCAGTCGCGATGGTCGACTCGCCTGTAGTTCGGCTCGCCGCCAGGACCCTCGATCGGGAACCGTTCCTCGCCGGCGCGGTGCCGATTCAGCTCTTCGATGCGTCCCGCGACGAAGTCCTCCAGGGCGTCCAGATCCTCCTCGAAGAACGTCTTCTGTCGGTGGCTGTTGAGTGCGCGGATGGCCTGGTCGCAGCCTTTCTCGGCGTCGACCGAGTCGCTGGTCCGCTCCATCACGGCGTTCGTGAACTCCGTCGCGAAAGAGGAGTCCCGGAGTTCGTCCTTCTCGGTCGTCTCGGGGAACGACAGTCGTCCCATGATCGCGGCGTAGGCCTCGAAGCCCAGGTCCTCGAACGTCGCCACGCAGTCGTTGTAGCCGTCGAGGAGGACGTCGAACGCGTCTCTGGTACCCACGTGCTCGTCGAACGTCCACGGGTAGTACGAGACCGTCGTGAGCGTGTCGGCGACGTCGTGGTCGCCCGTGACGACGTCGTCCAGCGTTGCCAGGAAGTGGAAGAACGTGAACTCCAGGGGCTCGTCCGGCCGCTCCGTCCGGTAGTGACAGAGGTACATCGCCGCCTGGAAGTCCGGCGTGTCCCCGGGCGGGTCGACGGCTGCGTTCGTGACCACGTCTCGCCGGGACTTCTTCGAGCCGCTCTTGAAATCCAGCAGGTGTGTCGGGTCGCTGACGAGGTCGATCTTTCCCTTCATCCCGAGGTCGGCGTTCTCGAACCACCGCTCGGTGATGGGTGAGTCGACGGGCCTGTCGAAGTACTCCGCGAAGACGTTCTCGCCCCAGCCCGAGGAGGGGGTGAGGAAGTCGTCCGCGAACGGCCGCTGGTCGTCGAGGTACTCGACGATGGTCTCCAGGCCGATCCGGTACGTCCGCTCGCGGAGCGGCTGGTTGCTCCTCGCGAAGTACGGCGTCGCCTCCGCCAGCATGAGCTCGACGACCTCGTCGAGAGCGGCGTCGTCGACGACCTCGGGGTGGGTGACGTAGAACTCCGCGAAGTCGTGGAAGAGATTGCCCTCCTTGAAATAATCCTTGTCCGGGCCGTCGACGAGCCGGTCGAAGAAGTAGTCCCGTGGACAGTTGACGTAGGTGGTGAGACTCGAGTTGCTGACGTTCCGGACGGGCTCGACGTCGACGTCCATCGGCTCCTTCTCGAATCCCTTTCCGACGTCGTCGAAGGTCCGGGTGTGGGACACTGACTGGAGGTCGCTGAATCGCTCGTACTCCTCGTCGAGGAGTTCGCCGAAGTAGAGACACGGCGTGACGGGCTGACCGCCCGCCGTGTCCTGGACGAGGTAGTACTGCTCGACGCCGCTCTGGAGGAGCAACTGGAACTGCTGGATGTACCGCTGGAACTGCGTCTCCGTGTCGACCCAGGGCCGCTTGGGCGCGGTGTGGGTCCACCCCTCGTCGAGGCCGACGTGGAAGATGACGGGGCGGTCGACGTAGCCCGACGACCTGGCGTCGGCGAGCAGGACTCCCTCGTTCGCCCGGTCGACGGGCACCTCGTAGGCCTGGAGGTAGTAGGCCAGTTCGTCGAGGCGACGTTCGTCTATCCGGGTCTCGGCGAGGCCGAGCCGGGCGAGTTCGTCGCGGAACAGGTCTAGCGACGCGCCCGTCTCGGACTCGTACGCGGCGAGCGCCTCGTCGAACGTTCGGGATTCCAGCGTCGAACAGAACGCCCGGATCCACTCGGTCTCCGGCACGTCCAGCGCGTGGAGTCGCTTGTCGTCGTGGTCGACGGCGACGTCGACGCCCAGCTGCGTGAGGACCGGCTCGACGTCGGAGACGAGCGTCTCCGCCCCCCGGAACGCCGTCCGGCAGAGACTGAGCAGGGACCGGTGATGGGGGTCGTCGACGAACCCCGGCCCGCCGTAGTACGGGACGTCGGCCGCCTCGAACGCCGACTCGACGAGCGAGGAGTAGCGACTGTTGCTATCCAGGACGACCGCGACGTCGCCGGCCGTCTCGGCGTCGACCGTGTCGAGGATGGCGTCGACGATGTCCGCCGAGGACTCGAAGATATTGAACGAGGGGTACGCGAAGCGCTCGTCGGTGAACAGGTCGAACTGGTCGTACTCGTCCGGGAGGATCGACCGTTCGAGTTCGGTGAGCTGGTCCTCGCCGACGACGGCGACCGACTCCGCCTCGATAGAGTACTCGGTGAGCCGCCTCGACGTCGACCGCAGGTCGGCCATTATCTCGACGACTGCCTCGGTGGCGTCGTCGACGTACGCGTCGTACTTTAGGATCGACTCGATGGAGCCCTGGTGTTCCCAGCACTGGAGCGTGTTCCCGACGGCGTAGCTGATGGACTTCCAGTCGTGGTCGGTCCGGTCGACGACTTCGAGGAACGCACTCCGGTCCTCGGCTCGCTCCTTGCGACCGGCCGCGAGCCGGCGTGGCGTCGTCGCGAACGTCCCGAAGTGCGGGACGTCCAGTCGGCGATTGATCGCACTCGCCAGCGGCGCGTCGGGCGTCAGGACAAGGTCGTACCCCGCGACCTCGTCGTAGAGTGTTTCCACAGGCTTCGCGCGCTGAATAGGCACGCACAATGCACTCGTGAGTAACTGGATAAAGGTTGGTGCGAGGTTTTCAGTCGTGTGGTCTGCTGGTGGTCCGGTTGAATGTGCAATCCGCTCGATCAGTAGAGATCACGGACGTAGCGATCAGCGGGTTCCGGGATTGTCGCTCTTCACACGAAGTCAAACACCTTGAAAGCCCTCGGCGCGCTCTCTGGAGTCGGGATCTAGACCGCCAACAACCAGAAAGCCCTCGGCGGGCTCCGGTCCCGGGGCTTGCTGCGCTCCTCACTCCGTTGCGGTGCTTGCTGCGCCCGGGTTCCCGGAGCCCGCCTCGCCCTTTCATTCCTCCAGGTACCGCAGCCCTGCCCTTCCCCTGGTCGCGAGAGCCTCGCTTCCGCTCGGCTACTCGCTCCCGGCCAACCGGCGGGCGGTTGCGGGGCGGTCAGGACCGTGATTCGGCGCGGAGGCGCCGAATTCGGGGAGGGGTGGGGCCACAATCGCGAGCGCGCTTTATCGCGCGAGCAACGCTGTCCCTGGTGGATTGAAAGGGCGAGGCGCGGTCGACGAAGTCCGACGAAGTAAGCACCGTAGCGAAGCGAGGAGCGCAACGAGTCGCACGAGTCGACCGCGCCGAGGGCTTTCTGGTTGTTGGCGGTCTTGTTGCTTCCAGCGCAATCAGACCGAACACGAAAACCCGCACTTGCACATAACTGTTCTGCCTTCACTAATCGTAAAGCTGCGAACCATTAAATAATGACTACCTGAGCGTAACTTCAGCAACAATGGGTGGGCAATGGCGGCAGGTGGTAGCAGTAGCGCTTTCGATACTCGTCCTGACTGCGACGGCCGCTGGGCCGGCCGTCGGGTCGTTACAGACCCAGACCGGGATGGTATCGGCAGGCAACACACCGACGATCGACGAGAGTCTCTCGCCGTTCGAGAAGAAACAGCGCGCACTGGAGCTGACGCGAAATCTCGATCCACAGCCGGGGATCCAGGAGGAATCGGCCGAGCGTGCGCGAAAGTACCTCCGGAACAGCAGTGCGAGCTACGAGTATCACGACCCCGTCCGGGTGAAAGACCCGATGACGTTCGAGCGGGACGCGAAAGTCGTCCGCAACCTCGCGAAGTTCGAGGGAACGAACTCGGCGGACACCGCCCACCGGTCCGCGAGGCTCGTCGTCTCGGCCGACGACGAATCGGCCGAACAGGCGATCGAAGACGCTCGACGGGCGTACGAGGCGCGCAAGGACACGATGTCCAAGGGCGAGCGCCAGAGCACGAAAGCTCATATCAGGAACGCCGAGCGCGCCCTCGAACGCTCTCGCGCCGCCCAGGAACGTGCTTCACAGGGATCCCAAAAGTCACTCTCGTTCGCCGGGATCTCTCTCGACAGTGCGCTCTCGACGCTCTCCGTGCAGCAAGCGCCGAAGGCCAAGAAGGGTGGCAAGAACCCGGGGAAGGCCAAGGGCAAGAAAAAGGGCAACGGCAAGGACAAGACCAGCAAGAAAAACGACAGGGCCGAGAAGAAGAACGGGAACGGCGAGAAGAAGGGGAAGGCCAGGGGCACGCAGAAAGGTAAGGACAAAAAGAAGGGGAAGGACAAGCAGAAAGGCAAGGACAAAGCCGGTCCTGGGACACCAACCGAGTCTGAGACGACGCCAGGCCTCACGGCCACTGCGACGAGTACGCAGTCCGCGACGGAAGCAAACGACACCGCGGCCGCTACTCCGACTGCGACGGAAGCAAACAACACCGCGACCAATACTCCGACTGCGACCGAGGCGAACTCCACCGCGACCCCAACCGCGACGGAGACGCCCCGGAAGAAAGTTCGCGGAAAGCAGGCGTTCAAGCACCGGGCCAACGCGCTCGTCAAGCTGAAGATCGCTCTGAAGCAGGCGAACCTGGCCCTCGAACGCATCGACGGGGCCAGTAAACCCGAGGTCACCATCGAGTCATCGATCGATCCGGTGTGGCAGGATGGCCAACCCGACACGTACTACCTGACGGGGAACTACACCGACGTCGTCGTCGGGGAACCGGAACCCGTCACGGTCACAATCGGCAACCGGAGCCGGACGGTCGAGGTCGTCTCGGCCTCGGACTCGCCGATGGCCAACCAGACGTTCCTCGTCGAAGTCGAGCGAGCCGAGCGGGTCGCCGAAATCGAGGTTCGAGCCCCGGACGGCGAGAACGACCTGAACGGGACAGAGTCATTGCTACTCGACGGTGACGGATTACCTGAACACGTCGAGCGGGAGGTGGGCTCGGATCCACTAGACCCAGACAGCGACGTCGGTGAACTCGACGGCGACCAGTCAGACGACGGCGTCCACGACGGCGCCGCCGTCGCCCGTAGCGACGAAGTAGGCAGTATCGTCGAGAACGGGACGTTCCTGAAGCCCACGCCGATCGTTCTCGGGAACGACACCGACGGTGATGGCATTCCCGACCATCGAGAGCGCGAACTCGGACTCAACGCCTCGAACAACGACACCGACGGCGACGGAATCTCTGACCGCTACGAGACGAACGGCGGCGCACACGTCGACACCGACGGCAATGGAATACTTGACGCGCTCGACGACGACGCGGACGGCGACGGCGTGATCGACGCCTGGGAGTGGCGCGACGACGTCGACGACGATCTGGCGCCCGGCTACCGCGACCTGGACGACGACGGCGACGGTATCCCGACTGCCGTCGAGAAGTCGAACGTCTCTGCAGACGCCTACGACGTCGACTTCGACGGCGTCTGGAACTGGCGGGACACGGACTCCGATGGCGACGGCATACCCGACGGCGAGGAGGGGCTCGTCGACCACGACGGCGACGGCGTCCCCGCGTACCTCGACAACGACGCCGACAACGACGGTCTCCCCGACCCCTACGAGCGGAACGTCACCCAGACGGATCCCGAGGCCGTCGACAGCGACTCGGCCCGGACCGGTGTGAACGAAGCCGACGACAACGTCACCGACGGGAACGAGGACTTCGACGACGACGGACTCGTCGCCTTCAACGAATACCGGTTCGGAACCGATCCCTTCGAGAGCGACACCGACGGGGACGGACTGAACGACGCACTGGAGGTACGACTCCAGGGACACGATCCGTTGAACGCCGACACTGACGGCGACGGCGTGACCGACGGCGAGGAGGACGCCGACAACGACACCCTCTCGAACGCACGCGAGCAGTCGCTCGGGACGAATCCCCTTCACGACGACACGGACGGAGACGGGCTCACTGACGGGGCCGAAATCGAGCAGTACGGAACGAACGCGACGAATCCCGACACGGACGGTGACGGACTCTCCGACAGTGACGAACTCGCTCTCGGTACCGATCCGCTGGACGAAGACACGGACGGCGACGGCGTCCTCGACGGGAACGAGACGTTCGAGACGACCGCGTCGGACGACTCGACCGGCGTGTCGGTGACCGTCTCGGGCGAAGGGAATCTCGCGGAGAACGTCACGATCTCACCGACCCCTGGGTACCACAACGGAACTGCCGCGAGCGCCGGTTCGACGGTCTACGTCGATAACCGGAACCCGTCCGCGAATGGATCGGTGTCGATTCCGATCGACGAAGACGCCGATAGCGAGAACGTGTCGGTGTTCGCTCGCGAAGATTCCGCGAACGCGACCTGGAAAGCCGTCGAAACGGGGGTCAACGAAAGCACCGGGACTGCGACAGCCACGATCGGTGCCAACGCCTTCGTCACGGTGTTGAACGAGACGGCGTGGAACGACGGGACGACGGAACCGGAGCGCCTCCCGACGAACGCCACCGCGAACAACGTCACCTGCGGCGAGACGTGCGAACTCGACGGCGGCTCGCTCGTCATCGGTGACGTCGGATCTACCGCTCGGGGCACGTCCGTTTCGAAGCTCGGTTCACCGGCGAGTGGTGGCGGCGGATTCACCATCCAGAATCACATGGGGGACTACGATTGCGATGGGATTCCCAACTACAAGGACAACGACATCGATCCCAGTCAGTGTGACGACGAGTCGGACGACGACTCCGACGATTCCGGTGACGATTCGGGCGACTCCGACGACGATCCAGACGACGATGGTGGTTCGATCGGAACGCCAGGCGGGAACATGGACGACGACGGTGACGGCGTCCAGAACATGGACGACAACTGCGTGGCGGAGCCGAATCCGGGCCAGCAGGATCTCGACCTCGATGGACGAGGCGACGAGTGTGACGACGACATCGACGGTGACGGGATGGACAACGACGAAGATCCCGACCCGAGAGATCCCGACAATCCATCGCTCCCAGACGACGACGACGACGGCGTCGCCAATCGAAGCGACAACTGCGACGACATGGCGAATCCGGACCAGGACGACAACGACGGAGACGGGCTTGGGGACGCCTGCGACCCCGACGACGACAACGACGGGCTGACCGACGACGCCGAAGACGCCTACGGGACGGACCCGACTGATCCCGACACCGACGGGGACGGGCTGGACGACAGCGAGGAAGTGTTGGGCGATTCGGACCCGCTCGACACAGACACGGACGACGACGGCATCGAGGACGCCGACGACGGCTGTCCGGCGCTGGCTGGCGCCGCCGAGAACGGCTGTCCGGTCCGCGGTGAGGGCGTCGTTACGACGTCGCTCGACGACGCCGAGCGCCTCGTCGCCGACCTGGCTTACGAGGCCGAGTCCTACGGCTACTACTCGGACGTCGAACTCACGATCAGCGGTGAAGGGGAAAGCGAGACCATCCAGCTCGGAACTACGGGCGGTCGGACAACGACCGAACGCGTCGACGTCTCCGAGTACGCCGGCGAGACGGTCACGTTCCGCTTCGAGACCAGGGGTGCGCGGGCTGCAATCGACTCGTTCGACGTCCAGGCCGACACGGACGGCGACGGGATCTGGGACCACGTCGAAGACCAGACCTGGTACCACCCCAAGACCGGGAATCGGTTCACGACCGAGGCAACCAGCACTGATTCCGATGGCGACGGCCTCGATGACGACGAAGAGGTCCAGTTCGCCAAGCGCGGCGGCTCGTGGGAAATCGTCGACTCTACGTCGGACCCCTCCAGGGTCGACTCCGACGGCGACGGGCTGACGGACTTAGAGGAAGCCGGCGAGCGCGAAATCCGCGTCATCGACAGCAAGCGAGACGCCAAGCAGTTCATGTCCGCACTGGGCCAGGGTGACGACGTCTCCGCGTACGTCAGTTCCCCCGAGGTGACGTCGGACCCGACTCGCGCACACTCGGACGACGACGGCCTGGACGACGCAACGGAGCGCGACCTCGGAACCGATCCGGAGACGGAGGACACGGACGGCGACGACGTGGACGACGGCCGCGAGATGCAGGTCGGCGAGGACCCGACGGTCCACGACTACCGACCGCCGTCGCTGAACGTCCGCTACTCGTCGATATACAGTCCGCAACTCAATGCGAAAACCTACTACAACGTCGGGTTCGACGCACAGGACCAGTTCGGCCTCGCCCGCGTCGCGGTCAAACACAACGACAAGGTCAAATTCGAGCGCACGCCGGGCGACGCCAACCGTCACTCGTACAACGCCGAGTACAACACGGTGTTCGCGCAGTCGGTCATCGACGGGATGAACGGCGCGGCGACGCGCGTCGTCCTCGAAGACGCCCACGGGAACACGCGGTCGAAGGTGGTGATCCAGCGTGACGTGGCGTTCGTCCAGCTCGCAGAGCGGTTCGGCGCGCCGATGGACTCCTCGGGCGTCGCCTATAGCCTGGGCCTCCTCTCCGGGGTGAGCGTCGGCGCGGGCCAGACCGCTGGGACGATGAAGGCAATCGTCACCGACCCGGTGGGATACGCCGAGTCGATGACCCAGATCGTGGAGGTGGTCAAGCAACTCGATCAGCCTGGGCGGCTCATCAAGGCGATGGCTGACGGGTTCGAACAGCAACAACGGCTGGCGAACCCCTACGACTTCGACGACCAGCGCGAACTGTACGAAGAGTTCCGGACGAGCTACTACACGGGGATGGTCGCGTTCGAAGTGCTAAAGACCGCCGCTGGCGCCTCGGCGACGAAAGCCGCCAAGAGCAGTCAGAAGCTGTCGAAACTGACCAGCAAGGTCAGTACGCCGAAGCTTCGGAAAGCGGGCAAGTTGCTGATGAAGGGCCGGGACAAGCTGCACGCGCCCGGCCGGTACGCGAAGACGCAGATCGTCCGTGGGCTCTCCGAGACCGCTGGATTGTCGATGCGCGGTGCGAGCCGGGTCATCGATAGCTCGACCATTGGGAAGACGCTACAGAAGAAGTACCTGCTCAAGCGGACGGACATCGACGTGGGTGATCTGGACGCGAACCAGAAGGAGAACCTCAACGACTTCCTGGACGAGACTGGGAGTGACGGCGCGCGGTTCATGGACTCCCTCGATAGCGATACTCGGAAAGACTTCCTGCGCAAGAGCTGCTCGTTCGGGTCATTCGGTGCGCCGACGTCACTTGAGGGCAATCAGTTCCACGCTGTCGAGGGACCGATGACGTCACTTGGTGGCGATTGCGGTGTTGACGCAACCGATCTCGATAGCTCGACAGTTCAGCGCATCAATAAGCTTCACCAAAGCGGTACCTTCAGTGCCGACCAGATTGACAGTTTGACGAATCTTCTAAATGATGGGGAAATATCTCCGTCCGATGTTGAGGAATTTGCCAGGCATTCTGACAGGTTTTCATCTACAAGGGGTGTCGAAAACGTAATAGAAGAAATAAATGGCAACGCGAATGCAGGAAACTTCAGAGGGGCACAAAATGAATTTAGGTCAGCTGCTAGGCTCGAGGCTGAAGGCCGTAAAGTAGTAGGGTTTGAGCAGGATATCAAGACTTCTGTCGGATCTACAGACGTTGATATACGAACCAAAAACGATGATTTGGTTGAATCAAAGTCTGATCTCAGTACCGCATCGAAGACGAGTAAAGAGTATAATAGGCTAGCGCAAAAAGTGACTGTGTTAAAGAAATATCGCTCAGAGGAAAGCCTCACCGGGAGCGTTGAAATCCACTTCTCTAACTCTCCTCACCCGGACGTGAAGAATATGTTGAACAGGAAGCAAGTGGACTGCTACGTAAGAGGGTCTACTGGTCTTGAAGTCTGTTAACTAGACGCATGGATGGCATAGAAATCGCGTTTGAATTCGAACGCCCCCTTGAAGCGTCAGAAATTTCGAATCTGTTTCGGAAATGCGCTTCAAGAGGGTTTAGTAATCAGGCTGATGACCACGACAGCGAAACTATATACATAGGAGAATCAACTGATCATCTCCCGGAAATTGTGGATTTCCAGGAGGCGCTCGAGCGGATCGAGCGAGATGGACAGGGTGCGCTCCAGCTAAGATACGGAGAAATTGACATTCTATTCTCGGTCAACCCGGAGACTAACTCTGTGGATGTTACTCACGGTGACTCGTTCCTCATCGTCGGTTCAGTTGATGAGGTCTATTTCAGAGATGCGGATATATTCGGAGCAGAGAGTCAAGTAAGTGATCGAGTGTCCGATCTCGTTGACGCCGTTGCAACGTTTGGGATGCTCTCACTTCCTGACCGTATTGTTGGGTATCCAACGGACCAGAGGGGTAACCCAGAACCGGAACTCATCCGAACGTCATTTGAGGGAGATACTGTCCCTGTCCACTGGCTGACGTTACTGCCCACTAAAACCGAGCAACGGCCAGCCATCTACACAGATACTGCATACAGTAGTCACCGGCTGGATGAACTTGGCACACTATTAGTGCTGACTGAAGATCCGGGCGATACGGCGGCCATTGAAGCAAAGCGCAACAAACTAATCACATAATCGAACCGAAGGCGGTCTCTCAAAGGGGAAGCAGATTCGTTTCGACGACGCTGCACGGATCATCGATAGCTCGACCATCGGGAAGACGCTGCACAAGAAGTACCTCTACAAGCGGCTGGACGTCGAGGTCGACGAACTCGACGCTACCCAGCAGCGGAATCTGAACACGCTGTTGGAGGAGAACGGACGCGATGGCGCTCGCCTGGTCAACGACCTGGACCCGGACAATCGAAAGGCCATACTCCGGGGAAGCTGTGGATTGCCGTCGGTCGGTGGGGTCTCCGGACTCGGTAGCGATCGGTTCCACGCCGTCGGCGATGTGAGCTGTGACCTCGACGCGAACGAGGACTTCCTGCGGGCGCTCTCGCGGGCGAACACCGCGATGGATGGTGACGATATCAACGTCGTCATCGATTCCTATCGGCGGATGGACGATCCGGGGGCGTTCGAGGAAGGCGTTGCGACTGGTAAGATCCCGCTCGAAGAACTGGCGCGCAAGTCCGACGAAATAACGGAGATTCGCCAAGTAGACGACGGAATCCGATTCGAGATGGAGCGGCACGGTTCCTCGATCGAAGCGACGTACCACAGCGACGGAGAGTCGTTCTACATGTCCTATAGCGACGATATCGATTCGGCGAACGACCTAAAGGGCATGTCCAGCCAGCAGATCGGTGCCGGCGTCGTCGAGGATGACATCGCTCCGGAGTACGTCGAAGACCGACTGGGCTACGAGGTCCTCTACGCCGAACAGAAGGGTGGCACTGACCCCGGTATCGATATGATCGCCAAGGACGGCGACGACGTCGTCGTGATCGAGGTGAAGTTCACCAGAAAAGACGGCAACATCAATCTGGGGACGTTCGATTCGTTCCGAGGAGGCGACCGTCAGATGACCGATGGCTGGATTCAAGATGCATTTGAGGAAGAAATCGATGGGAGTACTGTGAGTAATGATGTCGAAGATGCAATATTAATTGACAAGGACTTCAGAAAGGAAGCATTGATCGTACAAGATAGTTCGTCAGGTGGTGTAATCTCAAAGGGCGTTTCCGACATGGTAATCGAAAATGTGTTTGTCGAAAGAACAGGAGGTGCTACATAAGGATGTCCTTTGACAAGGAGCAGCTAAACAACCGAGTTAAAAAATCCATTTCCAGGATAAGTAGATATTCGACCCGGTTTGAAGATAATGAGATTGAGGATAGCAGCGAGACTGGCTTTCGCTCGCTCCTCGCCCGAAATTATAAAAAGGCTGCATTAGCTGCCTCGATGTTGGAAAACCAAGAAGATTCTCGCGAATGGTTCAAGAACGCTGCAAACAATCACGTAATTCACGTCCGTCAGGAGCGTGAAAATCCAGAACCAGTTGACACGATCAACTTCGAAAACCACCCCAGCATCATCATACGTGCAATCGACGAAGCGCTGATCGCGGGAGCCGAACCGGAACTCCGGGAGGCACTCTCAGTCGTTCCTTCTTTCTCGGCGGAGTTTCTGGAGCAGTTCGACTTTGAGGATAGTCCGTACAGGTTCTACAACGTCCAGGTGCTGGCAGCGATTATCCGGCGTAGTCCCGATCAAGAGGCTCTGTTAGACTCACTCCGGGACGCGGTCGAGCCGCTCGATGACTCGCTTCTCGATCAGCTAGTGCGGGTGTATCAGGGCTTCGTCGACGCGGACGAGACAACGCTCCGCACGGAGTTTCCCGCGCTGGTCGAGGCGTACGGAGCTGACACAGATGACGATCCGGAGTATCCAGACGACTATATCAGTACGACCATCACCGCTCTGCTCGCCTTGGCTTACCACCAGGGGTACGACGTGGAGGTCGAGAGCGAGTACGTATTGAACTGTCTGCTCCCTCCCGCGGAAACCCGTTCTCACCGCCACGCACGCGTGTGCAGTCACATCACGGACGCCCGAGTGACGATTGAGGACCAGGACGACGGCCCGCTGGTGACGTGTCTGCTGGACCACCCCGGCGACCGTGACATCACGCTGGACGACCTGCCTGCCGACGAGCACGGGACGGTACTGACTGAAAAGTGGCTTGACGGGACAATCGAGCGGTTACGGGAGAGTGACGTGGATGAAGCGCAGGCATTAGGCGAAACGTTGGCCGAAGAGCGGGAGGAGGGCGAGATCCGTCGACAACTGGTCGCGTATCAGGCTGCCAGTGACCCCCACCTCATCGACGAATCGATCGGTGACCTGGACCTGAACGACGTTGACCTCCAGAAGGGTCGGTAGCGTATTGAGTGACTTCGGAGATGGGTCTGATTGCTTGCCTGAAGAAGTAACATGACCAAGATAAGCTACGAGGACAACACTCTCCACATCGGCAGTCAGAAGCTGGACCTTCCAGAGGAGGTCGACACTATCGTCGAGGGAAATCAACTGATCGTCGTCCTGTTTGCTGTTATGGGAAAACCTTCGCAGATCAAGCATAGAAACGTCTGGGCGTTCGATGAATCGGGGGAGAAAGTGTGGGAGATAGAAGAGGAATCGCTTCCGACCGCGGCTGATGACAAGCAGTACATCTACCTCTGGGAAGACGATGGTGAGCTATGGGCACAATGCTGGCATAGTCACGAGCATCGCATCGACTGGGAAACCGGTGAACTCATAGAAAAACGCCACATTCGATAAGCTCGTTTCTCGTTCACCCTGATCTACTCTTGATGTAGTTTCAGTTAGTGACGCTATTCGGTAGATAGGCGCGGCGACGAGCGTCTTCCTCGAGGATGCACACGGGAACCAGCGCTCGCGGGTCGTTATCGAGCGCGACGTGGCGTTCGTCCAGCTCGCAGAGCGCTTCGGCGCGCCGATGGACTCCTCGGGCGTCGCCTATAGCCTGGGCCTCCTCTCCGGGGTGAGCGTCGGTGCGGGCCAGACCGCGGAGACGGTCAAAGCGCTCGTCTCCGACCCGGTGGGCTACGCCGAGTCGATGACCCAGATCGTCGAGGTGGTCAAGCAACTCGACCAGCCCGGCCGGCTCATCGAAGCGATGGCCGAGGGCTTCGAACAACAACAGCGGCTGGCGAATCCCTACAGCTTCGACGACCAGCGCGAACTGTACGAAGAGTTCCGGACGAGCTACTACACGGGGATGGTCGCGTTCGAAGTGCTAAAGACCGCCGCTGGCGCCTCGGCGACGAAAGCCGCCAAGAGCAGTCAGAAGCTGTCGAAACTGACCAGCAAGGTCAGCACGCCGAAACTCCGCAAAGCCGGCAAGTTGCTGATGAAAGGCCGGGACAAGCTGCACGCGCCCGGCCGATATGCGAAGACGCGGCTCGTGATGAAGCTGTCCGACAGTGCAGAGCTCACGTGGAGTGCCGCGCGGCGGGTCATCGATAGCTCGACGATCGGAAAGACGCTGCAGAAGAAGTACCTCTACAAGCGGCTGGACGTCGACACGAGCGACCTGAGCAAGGCTGAACAAGAGGCGCTGAACGACTATCTCGACGAGACCGGTCGCGACGGCGTCTGGCTAGCAAACGAGTAAGAGATACAGGGCACGTACTGCACTACCATTTCCGGTAAGCAAAGCCGTAACTTGGTCCTCAATTGTGACGAGGTGGAACACGAGAAGAAGAGATTTCTTGAAGGACGGTTGCCTCCAACAAAGGCCTCATCACAGCCGTCGCTTGTTGTTCTCGTCGTACGCTCGGAGGTTCTGTGCCGCGAGTTCGACCGCTCGTTCGATGCGCTTTTGCTTCGTCTCGTCCGTCTTCGCCTCCTCGACGGCCGCGATGAAAGCGTGCTGGTCAGTGTTAGAGAAGTGCTGGAAGTTCTCCCAGGTGGTTTCGTTCTCACGCAGCCCCGCCTCGAGTTCGGCCGGGATTTCGTGGTCGTCGGCGAGCCGATAGGCAGCCGCCCACTCGCCCGACTCCTTCGCCGCTTCGACGAGTGCCATTCCGGCCGGAGTCATCTTCCCCGCCTCGACCATCACCTCGATCCGCTCCGTGTTCGCCTTCGACCACTTGCTGTCGGGGTTCCTGGGCGTGAACCGACGGGTGTACGTCTCGTCGTCGATGCCCTTGATCAGGCCGTCGATCCACCCGAAGCACAGCGCTTCCTCGACCGACTCGCCGTAGCCGATACCGGACCGCTCGGCGTCAGCCTTGTAGTAGCCGACCCACAACTCCTCGGCCTCGTCGTGGTGTGCTTCCAGCCAGGTGCAGAACTCGTTGCGAGATTCGAAGAATAGTGGGTTCATGATTCAAGAAAGAGACCGTGTATCCATAATCCTGCTCCGACCGTGGGCGCCAGTGGGGATTCTCAGAAGGGCCGGAGAACGTTCAGCTGACCGAAGCGTGAGTCCCGAAAAGCCAGCCGTGAAAGGTGATGGCCTCGACGACTGGCCTTCGTCGGTTGCCGGAAGGGTCACCAGCGCCGTCCGGCAGTTATACTCCCTCGTTTCGAACGGTTAACGTCACCACCATCTTGGTTAGGTTTGCTAACCGACCGTCTCGAAAAGCCCCGGCGCGATAGTAGGGGGGTCAAGGGGGATGGCTATCGATGGCCGGGGCGTCCCATGCCAGTACTTGTGCCGGTACTAGCGTGAGAATGGTTCGTTTCGGCGTATATATCTCCTGCGGGCCAGTTATCAGTTTGATCACAGAGATGCAAGGAGGAAGCCCACGGCTTCAGCTGTGGGAGGAATCTGACACTCCTCGATACAAGCCACGAGCGATAGAACCCCGACTCCCTCTGCCAGTCGCAGTATATATACAACCCCATATCATATGTAATGATACAGATGGAGGTCACCCGAACCGTTCCGGTCAAACTCTCGGTTCCAGATGACCGAGAAGCAGACCTCCATCAGACCATCGAGCAGTTCAACCACGCTTGCAACTACACCATACAGAACGGCAGGAACGACGACGGCTACCTCATTTGTAACAAGTCCACCATACACGACAAAGTGTATCACGACTTGCGAGACGAGACAGACCTGCCCGCGAACCTCTGCATCCGGGCGTACTCGAAAGCCGTCGAAGCGATGAAGTCCACGGTTGCGGACTGGAAGAAAGGAAATAGCCGACCACTCCCCCGATTCGACGAACCATCCGCCGTCTACGACAAACGGACGGTGACCATCAAGGACCGGTCGGCCACTATCTCTACTATCAACGGCAGAGTGGCCGTGGACTACGTTCTCGGTGACTATCAGCGGTCGTACCTCGACGATGACGATTACGAAAAACGGATGGGAACGCTCCACTACCGCGAAGACGAGGACGCGTTCTACCTCCACATCGTCGTCAAGAAAGCGGTCGAAGAACGAGACGGCGACAGGGTACTGGGCGTGGACTTAAATCTCAAGAACGTTGCTGTCACGAGTACAGGGACGTTCTACGATGGTGGCGAACTGTTGTGGGGACAGAACCACTACTTCCGCGTGCGTCGAAGCCTTCAGCACAAAGGCACTCGCTCCGCTACGCAGGTACTCCGGCGACTGTCGGGGCGAGAAAACCGCTTCGTGCTGGATCGCCTGCACACGATTTCTCGACGCATCGTGGAGGAAGCCGACGCCCACGACTGCGCGTACATCGCCGTCGAACGCTTGACCCACATCCGCGAGCGAATGGATAATCAGAACGACCAGGTGAAACGCCAGATGCACAACTGGGCGTTCCGCGAACTTCAAGAGATGCTCGCGTACAAAGCCAGCGAGTATGGGATTCGTGTCGAACGGATCCCGCCCGCGTTTACGAGTCAGACGTGCTCGAAGTGCGGACATCAGTCCAGTACGAACCGCGACAGCGAAACTGGCTGGTTCGAGTGCACCGAGTGTGGCTACTCGGTGGATGGCGACTACAACGCGGCGAAGAACATCGGTCTGAAGTTGCTAACTGTACCATCGGGCAAACGTCCCGATGGGTTGGGCGACGGTCATCTCGCCCTCAAGTCCGGGATGGTGAACGGGAACGGCGAGTACACCGCCGACGACGGTTCGTCGTCAGACCGGGAGTCCACGGACAAGCCCACGACTTCAGTCGTGGGTTGATGACTTCGAAGGCAGACGCGACCGACTCCCGTTCCACCCGATCGAACCAGTATGCTCTTGGTCGTCACGCCGCCGTTTACAGTCGTGAGCAGGACCGGAGACACTGCGGACGCGACGGCCGGGATTCGCCAGCGCCTCGGGCCCGTCGCGTTCCACTGTGTCGTCTGGTCGCTCGTCCTCGTCGTCCTCCTCCCCATCGTCTGGCCGGTGATGCTGTCGCTCAACGAGGTCCGCCCCGAGACGTTCTTCGACCGGGGATTCCGCTGGTGGCTCGACGGCGTCAGTTTCGACGCGTTCCTGTACACGCTGTTCGCCACGGACGTCCCGCGATATCTCTGGAACAGCGTCCTCGTGGCGACTGTCACCGGCGTCCTCAGTGCCGGCCTCGCCGCGACTGCCGCGTACGGCTACGACCGTTTCGACTTCGTCGGTCGTCGTGCTGCCATCGGGGCGCTCCTCCTCTTTCCGATGGTGCCGCCGACCATCGTCGCCATCCCGATCTACCTCCTCTTTCTCGAGACGCCCCTCTTCGACACCCACGTCGGACTCGTCGTCGCGTACGTCGCGTTCACGCTCCCGTTCACGACCTGGCTCCTGATCCCCTACGTCTCTCAGATTCCCGAGTGGCTGGAGGAGGCGGCGATGGTCGACGGGTCGACCCGGGTCGGTGCGTTCGGCAGGATATTCCTGCCGGTCGCTAAACCGGGGCTCGCGGCGGCGTTCGTGCTCGCCTGGATGCTCGCGTACAACGAGTTCCTGTTCGCCGTGTTGCTCATCGATACCCCCGCCAGGCGCACGCTCCCGGTGGGGCTCACCTTCGAAGCCGTCCCGCCCGGCGTCGTCTCGGTGGTCGCCTCGATCCCGATGCTCGTGATCTTCGCCATCCTCTGGTGGTTCTTCCTCCGCGGCGAGGTCAGACAGTACGGCAAGTGACGAGCTGAGACCTCGTTCGACGCACCGGTACGTACGGCATCGTCTGCGTCGGCATTACTCGGCCATTCTCACGGGGTTCTCGACGGGTGCAAGGGTCGAACCTGGAAACCTGCGCGACTGGGAGAAACCGAGCGCGACAGTTCCAGAGACCTCCAGTCAGCTTACGTGATTTCGTACGTCGCGATCCCGTCGTGGCCACACGTCGAACACCGTTCAGCACTGAGGTCGACTCCCGTTCCGCAGTGCCTGCATTCCACCACTGTCCCACTATCACTCTCCGCATCGACTAGAGGTGTACTTGACAGTAGTATTCGGCCATCGCCGTGGAAGCGGTGAACCGTACCGGCTGGGTGGTCCTGTCCTCGCCCACTCGACGGGTGAGCGGTGTCGCGGCTCGCCCGAGACGTGTGTGTCACGCTCGCACAACCGCTCAACGGTTAATCAACTCGCCGTCGTACTCATGAACGAATGGCACCAGTATCGCGACGGAGGTTCCTCGCCGCCGCGGGCCTCGCGAGCCTCGCCGGCTGTTCCGAACTCCTCGGGTCCACGAGCGACGGCGCGGCGCCGTCGCCCTCGCCCGCCGGAGCGGAGACCGAGGGCGAGACTGTGTCACCGGGGTTGACCGTACCCACGCGGGACGAGCGACTGCCGCTGCCGATGTCGCCGAACGACCTCCGCGACGCGTCCCAGTCCGGGGGCCCGTCCAAGGACGGCATTCCGTCGATAGACGACCCGAGATTCGTCGTCCCCGGCGCGGTCGACTTTCTCGACGCCGGCGACCCGGTCTTCGGCGTCGCGAGGGACGGGGTCGCGAAGGCCTATCCGCAGAAAATCCTCGTCGCCCACGAGATCGTCAACGACGAACTCGCCGGCATTCCGGTCAGCGTCACCTACTGTCCGCTCACGGGGACGGTCCAGGGGTTCGAACGCGGCGAGACCACCTTCGGCGTGTCGGGACGGCTCATCAACAACAACCTCGTGATGTACGACCGGGCGACCGAGACCTGGTGGCCCCAGATCCTCGCCACGTCGATCCCTGGCCCGTGGAACGAGGACCCGCCGATTCGGTCGCTGCGTGAGTTTCGACTTATCTGGACGACCTGGGGGCGGTGGCGCGACGCTCACCCCGAGACGGCGGTGCTCTCGACCGACACCGGCTACGCCGGGAACTACGCTCGTGACCCCTACGGCTCGTACAACCCCGCCGGCGGCTACTACCGGAACGCCAACCTGCTGTTCCCGGTGACGAACGACGACGACCGCTACGACCACAAGACGGTGTTCATGGGCGCACGGACGCCGGACGGCGCTGTGGCGGTCCGGAAGCGAACGCTGCGAGAGGAGAAACTCGCGACTGGGACGCTCGGCGATACGCCAGTAATTGCCGTCTACGACCCGCGGTACGACACGGGCTACGTGTACCTGAATCCCGACGACCGACCGTACGAGTACGACGACGGGTCGGTCGTCAGCGCCGAGGGGATCGAACACCAGCCCGACGCCCTGCCGCTGAAGCGCGTTCACACGTTCGACGCTATGTGGTTCGCCTGGGCCGCCTACTACCCGGAGACGACCGTCTATGCCTGATACCACACCAGCCTCCAGGTTCACCGGTGCGGTCTCGCGAACGCGCACCGCGACCGGGATGGCGCTCCGTCGCCGGGACGCCCGCACCGTGTTCGCCTTCGTCACCGCCGGCTACCTGGCGGTGTATCTCTGGGCTATCGGCCACCTCGCGCCGGGACTGGGTGGTTTCGGCGTCACGGTCGTCTCCGACCCCTTGTCGGCGTTCTTCCGGCCAGCGCTCGGCCCCCTCTCGTTCACGCCGGTCGCCAGCGTCGCAGTCGGGCCGGTGACCTACCTCTTCTCGCTCAACTCGCTCGTCGGACTCGGCCTGGCAGCGCTGGTCGGGTTGAACCTGACGCTCACGTACCTCGCCTGGACCCAGCCCAGGGCCTGCGGCCTCGGCCAGTCCTCCACCGGAATCTTGGCGAGTCTGCCGGCGATCCTCTCAGGGACGGCCTGTTGTGGCCCAGTCGTCCTGATCGTCCTCGGTGTTCAGGCGTCCGGGGTGCTCCTGACAGCGTTCCAGTTCCTGTTGCCGGTCGCGGCTCTCTTGCTCGTCGGGAGTCTCGTCTTGATCGGGAGGCAGGTCGACCCGCGATAGCGCTACGACCCTTCGAGCGCCACTGGGCGGGGATTCTCCAGTGGCGGATCTGGCGTGGGTGTCGTCCCCCAGTCCCGATTCGGGTTGCCCTCAGAAGGTGATGATTTCGTAGTCGTCGTCGACGAGCGAGCGGATGCTCGGGTGACCGTCGTTCTCGTCGACCTGGACGACGCCGGCGTCCTGAATCGCGTCGTCGACGCCGAAGGCCCCGGCACAGAACTCACACACCGAGGCTTCCGCTTCCACTGCCGCGTAGACGTCGTGATAGTCGTGGTCCTCGTCCTCGAGTTCCGGGACCCACTGGGTTCCCGCGCCGTCGAATATGAGTTCGACTTCGTCTCCGTCTGCCTCGGCGAACTCCCTGGCAGCTTCGAGTCCGTTGAGGACGCGACCGTTGTCTGCGTGCGAATCCATACCGGCGAGAATGACGATTGCTGCTTTTGCCATAGCGACTCGGGATTGGCGTTCCGACTGTAAATACCGGACGCGGCTATGTGTCGTTCGCGCGATTGCGAAGACTCTGCCGGGGCCGATTTCCGCCGGCCTGGGTCCGGTGCTGTGGCACTGGGACCGCAGTAGCGAGACCCCCGGACTAGTGACTGTGGTCGTGGTGGCTGCTCCCACCGGTGCTGAACTGTCCCGAGAACGCGCGCTGGACGACCTCGGGGAGCGCCGGGTGGATGTGCACCGATTCGCGGATGTCCCGGACGGTCCCGGACCCGGCCTGCATCGCGACGACGACTTCCTGGATCAGTGACGAGGCGTTCGGGCCGATGATGTGGCAGCCGAGTATCTCGCCGTCGAGGTCGACGAGTACTTTCACGAACCCCTCCGCCTTCATGGCCTTACCACGGGCGGTGTCCCCGTACCGATAGACGTTCGTCGCGAACTCCGCGTCCGCCGTTCGGAGTTCCTCTTCGTGTGCGCCGACGCCGGCGACCTCCGGCGAGGCGAAGACGGCGTAGGGGATCGCCGTGTAGTCGACCGGCTCCGGTTCGTCCCGGAAGATGTTCCGGGCCACCGCCCTGGCCTCGTGGTTGGCGTTGTGTTTCAGGAGGTACTCGCCGACGACGTCGCCGAGTGCCCAGACGCCGTCCGCGGTCGTCCGCAGGTACTCGTCCGTCTCGACGAAGCCCTGGGCGTCGGTCTCGATGCCTGCCGCGGCCACGTTCAGCGTATCTGTGTTCGGGACCCGTCCGGTCGCCAACAAGAGATCGTCACCGGTGACGGTCACGGCGTCGTCCGAATCGGATCCCTCGGCACCGGCAGCTGGCTCGGGCGGATACGGTCGCGCCTCCACGCGAATTCCGTCCGATGACTGGTCTACGGCGACCACCTCGTACCCCGTGTAGAGGTCGAACCGCTCGGCGTAGCGCTCGGTGAACGCCTCGCCGACCTCCTCGTCGGTCTCCGGGAGCAGGTGCGGCCGCCGTCCGACGATCGAGACGTCGCTGCCGAACGTCTCGAAGAAGTGACCGAGCTCCGCGGCAATGTAGCCGCCGCCGACGATCACTAGCCTGTCCGGTACCTCCCGCAACTGGAGTGCCTCAGTGCTCGTGAGGTAGTCGACGTCCTCGATCCCCTCGACGTCCGGAATCAACGGGCGCGTCCCGGCGGCGACGAGTACCGTCTCCGCCCTGATCTGCGTCCCGTCGTCAGCACCGCCCGAGATCTCGACCGTGCGCTCGTCGACGAACCGCGCCTCGCCCTGGAACAGCGAATGCTGGGGCGAGGAGGCCAGTCCATCCTGGATCGACGAGGCGCTCTCCGCGACCTCCTCGGTGACTTCGTCGACGATCCCGGCGAAGTCGACGTCCGTCACCTCGGCATCTATCTTGAACTCGTCGGCGCGTTCGATGGTCTCGACGACCTCGGCGTGGTACAGCAGCCTCTTCGAGGGGATGCACCCGCGGTTGAGACAGGTCCCGCCGAGCGGGCCTTTCTCGACGACGGCGACAGATTGCCCCTGGTTGACGGCGACGTTCGCCACGTCCAGACCGGAGCCACTACCGATGACGAGAAAATCGAACTCCTCCATGGGCGATAGTCGGGCGCGAGACACAAAGCGAACGGGTTGTTGTGAGGTGACCGTACACATTCGCTAGCCTGGGCTGGAGCGCGGACCAGCTGTCGGGTCGGGCCCGAAAATACGGATGGTAATGCCCCGGCCACGAGTAGGCGCGGGGACCGCTGTGGGGTGCTGTTCCTTACGTATCCGTCGTGAACGTGACGACCGACCCCTTGTCGGACCGACCGTCGGCCGTCTCGCCGACGACCCTGACCTCGTAGTCGGTTCCCGAATCGAGGCCGACGAGGTACTTGTCGACCGTCTCGCCCTCGCGCTGGCACCGACCGAACCGGTCGGTGCAGTTCCTGGAGCGGGTCTCGTTCGGCAACCCGTTTCCGGCGACACCGTACTCGAAGTACCACTTGTCGACCCAGCTCTGGTCTAGCTGGTCGATCTCACCGAGCAGTCTCGCACCCGCGTCCCACGCGAAGTCCGGCGGCAGCGTCTCCATCTCGAACCCGTCGTCCGCGGCAACTGGCGTGACGAACGCCCCGGCGCCCGCCACCGCGCCGCCGGCCATTTTCAGCACGCTTCGTCGACGTATGTGCATGTCTTTCTTTGGCATACAACTGGTGGTAGGGGGGCTATCCCCGTAGCGGTAGCTCACTCACGCATTCGCTTTGCACACTGCCGATAGTGTTAAATAATCGAACAGACTGGGGAGAGGGCCGGTTACCTCGACTTTCCTACTGAACTTATTGCACTGGCTACACGTTTGCCGCGTATGAACGACGCCGACGCCACGCCCCGGCTGGTCGAGTGCTCCAACTGCGGGAACTTCGGCATCGGGTCCGGCGATATTCGCTGCTGTGGGCGGGCGATGGGGTCCGTGACCCACGTGTCCGTCCTCGGAGAACCGACACTCGAAGCGGTCCTGGAGACCGTCTTCGACGTCTCCGGTACGGAACTGGAGATCTGCCTCTGCGTGATGGAGGCCGAGGGGGTGACCGTGTCGGAACTCGCTGACGAAATCGACTACGACCGGAGCGTGGTCGCCCGCCACCTTGCCCACCTCGCCGAACTGGGGATCGTCGAACGACGCCGCCGCGTCCTCGAGCAGGGCGGCCACGTGTACGTCTACACGCCGGTCTCCGAAGCACAGGTCCGGGAGCGGTTCTCCCGGGCGTTCGTGGCCTGGATGCGCGACGCGTTCGACCAGATCCGCTCGCTCCAGCGGGAGAAGGTGGAGTCGATAGCCGAGTCAGCGGAGGTCCCCGCCTGGCGGATCATTCGAGAGGGATAGCCCGCCGCCGGTCTCACACACAACCACGAAGGTGGGGAGAGAAATCACCAGCCAAGGAGTCACCATTTCCGACTGCCGTCACGGCCTCGTGTATCGCTCGTAGACGCTCCCGAGCTGTACCATCGACAGACCGGCTGCATCCTCGGCGACTCTCTGAAAGTCGATTCGAGACTGTCCTGGAACTTCGCGACGATGTCGGGGCTCGGCGCTACCGCATCGAACGTCGCGGGCGTGAACTCGGTCACGACGAACTCGCCAAGCAAGGCGGTGGCGAGCCACGACTTCCCGATTCCGGTGGGCTCGTGCACCAGGACTCCGTGCGTCTGGACGACGCTGGCGGGGTCGACCAGCGGGTCGATGACCGCCGGTTCGAGGAGGGCGATATCGTCGACCAGTCCTGCCGTGTCGTCGAACGTCGTGATTGGAGGGCCGCGAACGTCAGCGGGGGTCGTCTGTCGGGCCTGCGTCGTCGGCGTCACTGGTCGCTTCGTCGCCTGGTTCCTCGTCGGTCGGTGTGGCATCGCCCGTGGTGACTGTGTGGGAAGTCCTCGATACCGCTTGTCGCCCTGTCCGTTACGTGTGTGCCACGCCGACTGGACGGGACGGCCCGGAGGGCCGGACGAGCCCAGTAGCGGGGCGCACACGAACTGGTTGCCTTGTCAGAGGGGCAGCCTGCCAGTCGTCCGTGGTACCGGACGACGGCATCAGTACCGTCGCCGGGTGGGTAATTCAGTGTAAGTAACTGACTACGATGACTAGACTGACTAGCGGAGCCACCATGGGATGGACTGCACACTGGATCGACGTTTGAGAGCGAGAGCAGAATCGTTATGTGAGTATCCAACCAGGATGACGACGATAGATGGAGAAGATACGGGAAGTTCACGTCGCGATGCTCTGGCGCGAAGTCGACCGGATACTCGAACCGGTGGCGGAGTACACGCCGGAGGTCGTCTACCTCCTGGAGCACGAAAGCGACGACGTCACACCCCCCGACTATCACGCTGACGTCCGCGAAACACTGGATACGACGGTCCCCACGCTTCGAACGTGTCCAGTCGATCTGTTCGACATGTACGACGTGATGGGTGCCGTCACGACTATCGCCGACAGACACGCCCACGACGAGGTCCGGGTGAACGTCACCAGCGGCACGAAACGATCGGCCGTCGGCGCGACGATGGCCTGCATGGACGAGGGGACGGACGCCACGTCCTACATCGTCGACCCCGAGGAGCGACCGGCAGGGACCGAACAGCCGCTCACAGCCGGCTACGACGGGGCAGCACGACTCACGACCTACCAGATCGATTCCCCGACACCGGACCAGGTCGCCTCGCTGGCCATCATCGAAGCCCACGAGACCGACGCCAAGTCCGCGAAGAAACGCACCCTCCTGGAGGAGGGGATGCGCTACGGATTCAAATTCCTCGATGGGACAGGGAGTCCGTCGAAAGGCGATTACAACGTCCTCAAAGCACGGATCACCGAACCGCTACGCGATCGATCGTACATCCAGATCGAAGAACGGGGCACGCGACACTACCTCACACTCACCGACGCCGGCCGCCAGACACTCCGCGCGTTCCGCCACCGGGCAGAGGACGTCATTCAGGACCTCGAGGAACGCCACGTCGCGAGTGATGGTGACTCGCTCGTCGAGTTCGAGTTAGACAATCCCGTCGGCCCTCTCTTCGGAGATAGCGCTTGACATCCTCCCCGCACTAGAGCGCGAGGATTCAATGTTTGTCGTCTTCCCGGTCGATTCGTCGAAGCCACGTTCGTAGATGTCTCTCGAACTCATTCGTTATCGCGGGCGCCCGTCTGCAGGCCCCGCACCCGTCAGGGACCAGAAAAACACACGCGGCGCTGTCGCGGTCTCGCTGTGGCTGCTAGTTCAGGAGACGACACCAGAAAGGGTGGATGGCAGCTGGTGGTACGCCCGCAGGTCACCGCGATCGAGGCCCGCACTGGTCGTGGCCGCCGACCGCCTGGCAGCGAGGACACGGCGCCGCACCGGGTTCGCTGGTCACGAAGGTGTGCTGGCAGCAGCAACACCGGAACTCGAAGGCGGGACTGCGTCTACTCGCCATCGTTGCTGGCAGCAATTTTGGCACAGTACTCGGTCGCCGCTTCGGCCGCGGAGTCGCCGACGCCTTCGACGTCGACACCTGTCTGGGTGGCTCGCCAGCGACCGCCACCGAGTTCCTCCAGGATGACCGTCGTGAGATGGCGGCGTGACTGTCCGGACGATGCCGAGACCGCAGTGGATCGTTGTTCGGGCATACCACTCGGAGCATCGAAGGGGGACCAAAAAGTGGCCAGCCTAGTCCACAGTGGAAGTGAAACTGATCGCAGTCTCGGGATCCTTCGGAGAACACTGACCGTCAAAGGAAAAATAGACGCCGGCCCGATTGATGTTATTGAACCCTTGGAAGCAATATATTGAATCCTCTCGTCGGCCATTACAGGGAAGGTAGTGAACGATATTACGAGATGAGGAACAGGGGAATCAACCAGTAGACGCGTTCTGACTCTCACGGATAGCCCGGTACACTCTTCTGATACCAAGTTCCAGAATTGCTAGAACCACGACTGTAACCAGTAGTAGGTTCCACAGCAGCATATAGTCGGGATACGGGGGGAGGCTATTCCAATTGATTCCAGAGGAAGCACCTCGGGGGAGTGAATGGCGAATTTTCCATGTCCCGAAGAGTCCCCACAGGAACCATCCGGCAGTTGCCATCCCAGGCACCACCAGTCGGTATCGTTTCCACAGGTATACTGGAAGTGCTCCGGTTACAACGAGTCCGAGAGCGGAGACAGCGTACGCTGCTATGATTAGAAAAAAGCCAGGAAGCGCCTGTCGACCATACAACTGAAGAGCGAGCCCCAATACGAGATGTATGAGACCCGTCACAAGCGCCAGAGTGTAGTGGCTCTGCCAGCGGTCGTATTGGTCGGGCCACATCCTTGTGCTGTCCATTTCATCTATTCATTTATTCTTTCGGCTCACGTCCGTGATCACTTCGGATACCTGCTAAGCGGGTATTTCACCCCGGTCGTCGCTGGAGAGGGGAGTTTCAACAGAGCCACCGGGTCGTCATCGTCGTCCAGCCCGAACGCACTCCCAGCATGGAAAGTCGTTGGGGAGCTGGTCACACTCGCAGTCCGGTTCTTCTGAGTCGACACGCTGAGTGTAGTCCGAAGACGACTCGTCGAGTTGCGGGCGCGTCCCGCCATCCGCGAGTAACTGCACGTCGTTGGCGAAATCGATGATTGGGCGCCGTATCGCAACCGCAACCCGGTGTTTGCACGCGTACTCGTAGTTCGCATCGGCAGGACAGGTACAGTCCACTGGAAGGCCGTCCTCGATAGTGACGAGGTACTCGTGGTCCGCTGGGACGGCGTGACTGGTGTTGCGAATCCGGACGTCTGCGTCCAGCAGTTCGAACTCGAAGGCCTCGTACTGGGCACGTTTGAGAACTCTATTCGATACCGACAGTTCGTCGAGTGGGTGTGGAGTCATACGATAATCCGCGAGGCCCGAATCGTGTGGCCCCGCACCCGTCAGGGGCCAGAAAAACGCCGGCGACGTGCGAGCGGGGAAGCAGTGCTGTTGCTTCGCGAACGGAACCTCGAGGAAGTAGTGTACCCGGGACGCCCATCCCGAGAAGCCGCTGGGGCTCAACAGCGAATCCCGCGTCAGGACCCGACACGCGGGAGAAAGTGACCGGTCTCTCGCCTCACACCGCCCAGGAGAATCGCGGCCGCGACCAGTGGCATGGCCGCACAGCAGAGATACACCGGCCAGAAGCCGACGACGTCGACGACCGGGAGTGTGACGATAGGCCCGAATCCGCCGCCGATGTCGCCGAAGACGTTGTTCGTCCCCACGGCACGGCCCATCTCGCCGTCGGCGACGAGGTCACCCAACAGCGCCATCAGTGGGCCACTGGTGCCGCCCTGACCGAGGCCGACGCAGAAGCAGGCGAGGGCCAGCGTCGCGACCGAGTCCGCGAGGGCGAGCAGGACGAACCCGACCGACGTGACGGCCAGAAACAGGAGCAAGACCGGGACCCGGGACTGGTTCCGGTCGCTGACGGAGCCACCGACGTACATCGACAGCCCCGCCGTGACGACCGTGATGCCCATGAACAGGCCCGAGGAGCCCTGGGAATCGAAGCCGAAGACGCCGAGCTGGTTCTGGTCGATGAAGAGGACGAGTGTCGCGAACAGCGCGCCGATATAGACGAACAGGACGGCGAAGTTCACCATCCCGACCGTGATCGCGGGGAGACTCGTGTTGACGTCCCACGGTCTGACCGACTGGTTCGTCTCGCCTTCGACGTGTGTCTCGGGCACGGTCGCGTACGCGACCACGCTGGCGAAGAACGCGAATCCGGTCGCGACGACGAACGCGACGACGTTCCCGGAGAGTTCGCTGACGAGCCCACCGAGGACGACGCCCGCCGGGAACCCGAAGAGGACGCCGCCCCTGATGAGCCCCATGTTCGACCCTCGCGAGCCCCCGTCGCTGATGTCGTCGGCGATGGTGTACGCCGTCGCGAAGACGAGTGCGCTCCCGACGCCCCAGAGAAGCCGGGCCGCCATGAACCACGCTTCGGGGAGCGGCGCGACCATCGCGACGACGTAACCCGACGTGGCGATCCCCTGGATGAACATCCCGACGACGAACGGTGTTCGCGTCCCGAACCTGTCCACGAGGCTCCCGGCCGGTGCGTTCGCGAAGAGCCGCGAAAACCGGTTCGCACTCAAGATGAGACCGACGAGAAAGGGGGAGATGCCGAGTACGGCACCGAGGTTCGGCAATATCGGGAAGATCACGCCGCCACCGAAGCCGATGAAGAACGTGCTGACGATGACCGCTCCGAGGACGAGTCGGCCCCCGTCTTCTGCCCCCGGGAGCTGCGTGTTCACGTTCGAGAGTAGCGTTCCTGAGTCCCTTGAGCATGTCCATACCGACATTCCATCTCCAGTCGTCTGCCATCGACTGCGTCGTCCTAATTTCCTGTTGCGGCGCTACTGTCGACCTCCAGAGACGGAATTGCACCCTTTCCGGGCTCGAAAGGATTCAGGTGGTCCCCACGACCGAGGGACGTAGCCGTGTTCTTCGATCGCGTCGGAGTAGCCGCGAAGCAAACCCACGAGAACGAGTTCCGGAACGTCGTCTGCTGCCTGGGAGGCGAGCCAGCGTTCGAGTGACTGTGCAACCTGTTCGAACCGCTCGTCGTCGAGGTCAGTGATTGACATGAATGCCTCGCAGGCGCCGAAAGGCAACTAGCGCCTGCGCCCATCGCAGGCGCCAACAAAATAACGAGCCACATTCTGTTGATAGAGAAGCGTAGCGCCGGTCAGAGCTGGTCCAGGCGTTCGAGGTACGTCAGCAGTTCATCCGCCGTTGTCCTTACCGGCGGCGTGTTTTAGCCACTCATCCATGTCTTCTTCTCCAAATCGGTCGTTCGCAGCCCGGCTACTCTCGACGAGTCCGGAGTACGCTGCAACCGCCTCGCCATCGCCGAGCGTCCAGTAATCCCCCTTGTGTCGAACGAGGGCGCTATCCTCGAGACGTGAGAGGACGGTGCTGAGTCGATCCTCCTCGACACCCAGCCCCTTACATATCTCATTCTTCGTGAAGGCCTGGTCCGAATGCGACGCCAGGAAACGCATGACACGCTCTGTGTTCCTGGCGTCGTTCTCGCGGAGTCGTTCCTCCGAGGTGGATTCGAACGTCTCGATATCGATTGGCATGTAAACCTCTGGTCTCGTTCTGCTGTAGTTTCTTCTCGTCACGTGGTTTCAGCCACGTTGGCTAGTTCGAGGAGACTATCCTCGACAGGTGGGACACTGCCTGCTCCAGCCACGATTACTCCCCGGGCGATTCGAGATCGACACGATCGCGTGTTAGCAACGGATCATCGCCATCGCGTAGTGGCGGATCTTCCAGTGATTCGTAATCGAGAGCTGGACCACTCAGGAACGCTTCGAGCGGGCTAGTGTCATCTTCGATATCTTGAGTCATCTCGACTTCCCGTATTATTCAGCAATTGATCCTCCTCAAACTAAAAACTAGAGTCCCGCCGCTACTTTGCAGTCCAACCGATGCTGCCGATTCGAACGTGGATGACGTCGGTACCAGTATCCTTCCGAGACCGAGAAAAGCTTACACTTTCATCACTGAAAGATACCTGCATGCCCTTCATTTCGTCCCGTCCATCTGTGGGTGGTATCCTCCTGTTGGTACTGGTGAGTCTCGGTATAGAATGGGCAACTCGACGTGGTACACTCTATCTCGACCACGAATTCTCGTTTGGTACCATTACCATGAGCGGCAGTGAGAGCATCGTGCTCGCGGTACCTCCCAGCATTCTTTTCTTCCTCGGTGGGTGCGCTTTCTTCTCTGCTTTCATACTCACAGACATCTGGCAATCTATCGGGTGAGAACATTCGGGTTGGGACGAACTCTGAACGAGAGTAGAGAGATGATAGAGATACGAGCGCATACCTCTGGCTTCTGGTGGAGGTCGAGCGATAGGCCCAGTGAGTCACCTGAAATCGTTCGATGCCAAGGTTTCCCAGGTATCACTAGCATCGAATTTCTGCAGCGGGCCTTCATCGATATGAGAGGCGCCTAGAGACACGGCCCGCCGCAACTCCACAGGTGAGGGAACGACACCTCTCACAGTCAGATCGCTGACGATAGCCGCGAGAGACCCGGATACGACTGGTGTCCCGAAACTCGTTCCCGACTGAAGCGTTGGATTGGCTTCTGTTCCGACAGGGTGGTGGACTGGGGCCAGTACGTCAGGAACTGCATTGTGAAACGAGACATTTCCTTGCCACGGCTTCTCGTAGCGATACGCATCACACTCGTCGGCCGGGCCACAGCCACGCTGCCCACAGTACGGACCGACCAGCGTCTCGTCGTTTCGTACCCAGTACTGGCCCGCATCTTTCGATTCGATAAGGTCGTTTCGGCAGTGAGAAACGAATCCGCCAACCGTGATAGCGTCGTCGAGGACTGCTGGACAGTGAACCGCGAGTGAGTCCTCCTTCGTTCTGTTTCCTGCTGCTGCGACAACCGCCGTGCCGCTCTCGATGGCGAGACGGGCTTCGTCGGCAACACGGCAGTGACCACCACAATCACCACCTGGCTCTTCGTGATGGTGGACTCCGATAGAGAGGTTCAGGATGTCGACGCCTCGGCGACTTGCATCCGTTATCGCCTGGACGAAATTCCCTCGCTTGGCCTTGCCGTTTCCTGCCACGACCCGAAACAGGTCGAACATCGCGTCAGGTGCAAAATACCCAAGCAATTCGAGGACGTCTTCGCCGTGGCCGGTGGTGTCCGGTGCGTCCTCTGCGACGTAATTCGTCTCGTCCTCGATGGCAAGTGTCTCGGCCAAATCTTTGCTCGGTCGGAGCAACGAATCGACGACGCCAATCCTAACGTTCTGGCCCTCGCTCTTCGAAGCCCGGAGGCCGAGCGTTTCGCAGTACGAATCGAAAACGAATCGTCGGAGATCTAGGATCGAGTCACACGACGGTGGGAGCGCTCGTTTCCCTCGTCGAGCGTCCGGACGTCTTCACGTTCGACCTCGATCGATTTCAGCCCCTCGAGTTCACAGAGCGCATCGATCGCGGACTCCGGGGCAGTCACCCGTAGCGTTGCCCGGCCAAGTGTCGTATTTACTGTTGCATCGTGCTGTTCGACTCGGGCAGCAAATTCGTCACGGTCGCCAGAAACGCCGAGGAGAAGCGTAACTTCGCCGTCACTGCTACTCTCACGAAGGGATTTGACAGCCGCGTCGACGTATTCTGGCATCTCTGCTGTTCTTGAGTCGTTCATTGGTGTTAAAGCTAGGCGAGTTGGCGATCGGCGTTCAGTGGGACACACCAGGTGAGTCCGTATACTGGTTACTGAGATGGTAAGATTCGCATCCCCAAAGTCTTGATCCATCTATCGTTCGAACCACGTCAAACTTGACGAGTTAGTCTCCAAACAAGACAATCTTTAATGCAATTTGACTGTAAAATACAACTGGAATGCAAGGGAATGGTGACGAAAGCGAAGCGAACAGGGCTTCTACTCGGCGAACGTTCCTCGGAGCACTCAGTGCTGCAGGGGTGTTCGGTTTGGCCCAGACGACGGCTTCGGCGACAGGCAACCCGCAATCGGCTACTCCACCACAAGGCGATACGGACATCCCGTCGCTCGAGCCGACGAACGTCGAGCGGGTGAGCGAGTTGAGTGACCGGCTCCTGGAGTTTTCCTTCGAGAACCCACTCGTGGACCCGCCGCTCGAAACTGCGAACGTCCGGGTGTTACTCCCGGAGGGGTACGACGAGACAGACGAGACGTATCCGACGATTTACTTGCTCCACGGTGGTGGGAACTCGGCCGCGTCCTGGTCGGACCCGGACCTTAGCCCCGGCGAGATAGGTCCCGGCCCGGTGCAGAACTACGTCGACGAGGACGTCGTCGTCGTCATGCCCGACGGGGGTGAAAACGGCTGGTACACTGACTGGTACAACGATGGTGACTTTGGCGCGCCGATGTGGGAGACGTTCCACGTCCACCAGCTCATCCCGTGGGCGGAGGACCGATTCCGACTCCGGTCGGAGCGAGGCGGCCGCGTCGTCGCTGGCCTCTCGATGGGGAGCGCCGGGGCGTTGCAGTACGCCGCCCGGTATCCCGACACGTTCGCCGGCGTGTACGCGTTTTCCGGTGGACCGTTCCCGATAGACCAGTTCCCGTCTGGCGCACCGTTCGTCGACGCCTATGGCGACCCGTCCGAACAGGAGACCAGGGTCCGCGGCCTCAATCCGAACGAGCTGACCGAGAACTATCGAAATATCCGGCTCTACATGGCAGTCGGCAAGGCCGAGGGCGCAAGTGGGCCCGCTGCCGAAATCGAAGCGATAGCGTACGAGAACTTCCTGACGTTCGTGGAGAATCTGGACGAGACCGGGATCGACTACACGTTCGACGTCTTCCCCGAGGGCGTCCACGACTGGCCCTACTGGCAAACGTACCTGAAGGGGGTCCTGCCGGATATGATGGACGTCTTCGCCAGCGGGCCAGTCGATCCCAGCGGTTTCACCCACGAGACGATACTGCGGAACTTCGACATCTGGGACTGGCAGATCGACCGGGCGGACACAAACCGGCAAACCGCGGAATTCCTCACACTCGAAGACGTGACGTCGGACGGGCTGACGATTACTGGCTGCGGGAAGACGGTCGTCACGACGCCCGGCGACTACGAGTCCGGCCAGAAGTATCGGGTCGATCAAGACGGCGGCGCTGCGACTGTGCGACCGAGGATGGTTCGGGCCGACGAGAATGGCTGTCTCACCTTCACCGTTCACCTCGGTCCCGCGGCCGAAACGGGTAGCGACGTCGCCAATCAGCCCGAATCCGCGACAATCTCGATCGAACCGTTCGAGTGCGGCCGTTCGAACGGCCAGGAATAAGATCGGGCACGTCGATCTATCGTCTTACCGCTGTTGTGGAAACTGTGGTTTCTGTGTCCACTGCGGCCGGCAGCTAATCGGGCGTGCTCAGCTGGAATGTGGGAATTCGATCACCCCTCGCCCCTTCTAGGGGCGATAAAATAGCGTGGGAGGAGCCCGGCCGCTCAAATACACCGTTGTGCCATGAGAATTGCGTGCTGGCGAAGTAGAATGTTGATGCAGTTGCAGCCGTTCAATCAGGATTTCCCTCGACATTGAGGGGTCTTTCCCGGTGAATTCTATCCCCCACCACTCAACCGCAAACCGCCAGATGTAGACCCACAAGATAGATACCCGTGTCGCTCGCCGGTTGTGATGGATGAGTGTCAAAAACCAACTGTCGGTGGCGCTCGGAGCGGGGACAGTGTACGCCGTCACGTACACGATATTCAGTTTCGTCCTCCTCTGGGGACAGAGCGTCCCCCGTCAGGGCGAGGGCGTCGTGCTCGTCGCGGGTGCACTGGCGTACTTCGGGGTCGGGATGGTGGTTCTCTGCGGCGTGCCGACGTTCCTGGCGGCGCGGTTCGGGCTAGTGTCGCCGCTGGCTCTCTTCGGACTGTTCGTCGCTCTGTCGACGGTCGGGGACATCTTCATCTCCGGGCCCGAGTTTTACTCGCTCTACCTCACCGTCTGGTACCTCTTCCTCGTGCCGATGGTCGCAGCAGGGGCCGTCGAGTACGCCGTCCGTGAGGGGCTTAGTTTCCACCCACCGAGACCGGTCGTGTAGCCCGGCACGGACGAGCAGGGGTAGCCGCCAGTCATGATCTCCGCGTTCGACGGAGGCACACCGAGACACGGCGACGACGTGCTCCGTGAAAATCGATATCGTCCAGAATTCGTCGGTGTGCGAACTCATTGCTGGAGTGCGAAGGTTGGAGAACCCCCGCACCCCCTCGGGGGGTGATAAATTCCCGTCGTCGGAGCGGGGCTGAAAGATGGTGAGCGAGCCAGTTAGGCGGCTCTAGTAAGTCTACAGCCGGAACGATACGGCTCAGATGAACTTCGTTGTAGTCGTATACTGGGTCTGTCGGAGTCGATTTCTCCACTCTACAACCAGCGGTCAGGTACCGATTCCACGGAAATACTTCACGCCTCCTTCGCTACGTCCTTCCCTGTCTCGGGGTACTAGGAGACAGTCGTTCTCAGGTCTGGACTGTCGATGAAGCAGGTCCCGAACCGACCTGCTGTGATAGCCAGTTTCCTAGCGCTGCACTCAGGGCACCTGCCACGGCAACGAACAGGACCCCAATCGTGACTGCTGCGAGCAGCAGAACCGTCTGAACTATTCCGAACCACAGTGGCTGGTCGAACGTGGGAATCACAGCGCCGACAGTGGCAATGTTCCAGACGAGGGGCAGCGAGGCAACCAGTCCTGTTCGAAGCCCGACCCGGTGCGCCATCTTCCTCCCGTCGAGCGTCATCACTCCTCCGATGAGTCCTGCCCAGAGGAGAATATTGTAGTCGAATACCCCTGTTTCCGGAGCGTTGTTCAGTACGTACGCCGCTGAACCGAGGCCAGCGGGAAGAGCGTAGGCCCAAGGATGGTCTGTTACGAAGTTTCGGAGGGCACCAATCATATGGGTCAGTTGTCACAAAGTCGATTCCTGCCATAATATTTCTTTGGACTGGCCGAAACTGGGACACGCACATCTGCACGATGCCGTGTATGCTTGCCCTGTATCGACCGATGGATAATCTCACTGGTCACGGCCGATACCGGCAAAGACTGAAGCCCACTGCAAGTTAGTCTACACTATGTCGAAGCAGACGAACACCGCCGTCTCAGGTGACGAGTCGGAGATTCACGACGAGCCCCACATCCGGGATCGGCGAATCACCGTGAGCCACATCCACGGGCTGGTCGAAGAGCGCGGCCTCGACGCGCAGACGGTTGCGGACCGCTTCGACCTCACCGCCTCGGACGTCTACCACGCACTGGCGTACTATCACGACCACCCCGAAGAGATGCGGGCGGTCGAAGTGCGCCGTCGAGAGCTTCACGAAGCCGCAGAAGAAGACCCGAAAATCGTCACCGGTCCCGAGGACCTGCGGGAATCGTAGGTATGCAGGTGTCGCTTCTTGGAGAGGCGAGCGATGAGTTCGTCGATCGCCGTCACAGAGTGACCTGCCTGCTCCTGAATCCCGCCTCGATTTCGACGTGTTTGCTCGAACGACGGTTCTGGATAGCGGAGGTCTCGGTCGGTCTCTACGTTCAACCTCCTCGTTACACCACCAACGATCCCCGGAAGAACAGTGCTTGTATCGATGATGAGGAGCCTACTTCCCCGACAGACGCTCTGCGACGTTACTGTCTATCAACACCGCGACTTCGTCGACGTCTTCGTCGGTGAGCTCGCTGTCCGACGAGAGCCGTTTCAGTGTCTCCAGCTCATCAATTTTCTCCTCGAAGGCACTGCGGGCGACTTCGGACCAGTCGACTTCTGGATGGTCCTCCATCTGTGCTTTGAGGTCGTCGTCGACAGTGATGGATACTGTGGGCATACTGGCTCACTCCGTAGCCGAGAGTGTGGCCAGGAATACTTGTCTCTCTTGTGGACCGGTGGGATCTGTGTTCCCTGCACTCGCCGCTCGTTCGGGCGTGACCAGATCTAAAGGGGATAACACGATGATTCTATGGAGGTGTCGCGTTACGCCTCATCGTCGTCCGGAATTGGATCGACCGCCGAAATCATCCACGTCTCGACCTCTTCGTCGGAGAAGCCACCGTCGATGTCGTCGGTACTCGAACTGCTGAGGAAACCAGCAGATGCAACGGCATGTTCTGGGTCAGCGATTGTCCAGGATTGACCAGACTGGTCGACGACGTCGTGCTGTCCTAGACGTTTGAGCGTCGGGCCGACGCTTCCCTGTGGAACGTCGACTGCAGCGACAATCTCTCGCTTTCGAAGTGTCCTCTCAGCATTCTCCAGGAGGAATCTGTATACCTTCCCGTGTCTGGTAGCGGGAGAGAGATCGAGTCCTCTACAGGCATCCTCGTCTTTCATTTCGAAATCGCTCCCTGAATATTCCCTCGGTGGTGTCAGCCAGTATTAGTTGCTGTTGATTCACACCGTCGCTAAAACCACGTGGCTCCATCGCCAGAACGGCTACTTGAGAACGTCGGGAAGTTCGCCCATACACGTATTCTCGGCTGGGTCGATACCGAGTCCCTGCAGTTCTTCATTGGCCGGTGGCCGACCACTACCTTCGTAGCCTACTACAGCCTCGTCGAGGTTTTCGAGTGCTTTCTCCCGGGTTTCACCTTGACTTGCGACACCAGTTTCAACGTCGAGGGCCGTCCAGAGAGCCGTGTTCCCCTCGTTCGTTAGTTTGATCTCCTCCCCGGCGCCCATTTTGGTGTAGCACTCGTAATGTATTCTCATAAATGTGCGTGTTAATCGAGTAGCGATGCGTCACCAGACGACGGCCGCCATCAGTGGGACCTGATGGCTACTCGGTCGCTCGGTGAACGTGGATCTCCGCGTCGTCGTGGACCCACGCCCGGAGTTTCTTGACCATGTAGGCCCGTGCCTCGTCCTCGTCGAAGACGTCCCTGTCGAGCATGTCTCGCGTGATCGACCGCAATGCGCGAAGCCGACCACGAAGGACGCCGTCGCCGACTGGTTCGCCGTCGTTCCACCGGACCGGGACGAGTGCGCCGTTGCCGGCAGTGGTGCCCTCGTTCGTGCGATGGGCGACGTGGTCCATCGCGAAGGAGACCGTCCGGTACGCCGTGATATTGAACTCTCGATCGACGACGTAGAACGCTTCGTGCGTGAGATAGTAGAGACGCTCCGCACAGATTGTTTCCAGTGTGAGGGCGATTGCTTTCGGTTCCATCTCGACCGGCGTCGCCCGGTACCGACCGCTATCGACCGAGATCGCGGCGCCGTCGGGCTGGACTTCGAGCATGAGTTCGAGTCGGTTTCGCTGGTCAGTACTCGGGACCGTTCCGCCGAACGGCGTCTCGGCTGTGATATCCGTGGCTAGCCGGAGTTCGTAGGCGCCCTCGTGTGAGTAGTGCAGGTTGTATCGTCCGTCGGGTCGCTCGTACGCGACCAGTGCTCTGTGTGCCATTGTGTACTGTCGGGGTTGCCCCCGCACCCCTCGGGGGGCGATAAAACGCCGGAAGACAGCTATCGGGTGTCTGGAATTACTGGAGTCGGAGAAAGACCCAGGAGAACGCGGTCTCGACGGTCACCTCGAATCCGGTATTCCATCAAGTCGAGTTATGGAATATCCTATGCGACATGAGATACTATATCGGGGTAGACAGGGGGGAACAGATGAGTCGCGACGAGAGCAAGCACGTCCAGACAGAGCTGAGCGAGGACGAGTACGAACGGTTCCGGAAGTTTGCAGAGGAACACGGCCTCTCCCTCGAAGAGGCCGGCCACGAGGCCGTGCTCGAGTGGATCGAACGCCAGCAGCAGGCCGATCCCAACGACCGGGCGTTTACCGTCCTCGACGAACTCGACTCGGGATCGAACCCGGATGGAGTATCGACGGACGCACGGACCGAAGACGACCTTGTCGACGAGTGGCTCGGGAGTGACGGGGCGTTCACGCTCGCCGACGACTCGTCCTCACAGTCCTGACTCACATGGCTGAGGCAGTCGAGACGCCGACCGGGACGGACACTGCGAAGCACTTACGATCTGGCGGGATTCGCCATCAGGTCGTCGTCGGCCCGAAGTTCCTGTACGCCCTGTTCAATCCACACGGGACCTGATTCACGCTGTTTCCCGGTCGTTCATGGAGTTCGTCCGCGACGGTGATTCTCATCGCAGCCTACATGGACGAGCGAGAGATTGACCACATTCTCGATGCAGCCCATGACGAATGTCGTGTGTTTGTGTACCACACCCTGGCTAATTTTAATATTCCACCCACCTGAGGAGTAACTGAAGTCTTCGACACAACGCAGTAGGTGACTCCGATGATACACGCTCGCCACACACCGCGGACGGCCAGTTTGCCCCTGCCCGTAGCCGCGGGTCGCGTTCTCGGCGAGCTTCTACGTTCCCAAGACGCGGAGTCTCCGGATATCGACGACTGGTCTGGTGAACGTCGCAAATCAGCGTACGTCTACCAGGCCGGCAATGTCCGGTTACACCTGCCCGCATAACTCGGCCCCCACGCGGACTACCCGCCCGGGGTTGGGGAACACGGGCTCGCCGCCAGACCTCACCCAGCCACAGTTCTGTCACTCTGGCACGGGCTGACTGGCCAGGGGAGGCCGCGGCGTTCTGACCAGTTCGCGCGTGAGTATCGTGCGAACATGTAGCTCCTGACGCCCACGAGGTGTTCCGAGCTACTGCTACGCAGTCGCCATCCACGACCAGCGACGGCTGTGCGCACCGATGGAACGGAGTTCCATCGAGACTCGCGAACGCTTCGCGTTCGCTCACAAGCCCTGGAGTCTCCGTTGGCGTCCTGCCGAGCAAGGCGAGGCAGGGCTCGGGAGGCTCGCGGTCTGAGCCTCCCGGCGAGGGACACGGGACTTTGGATCCCGAGGTCGGGAGTTCAGATTCGCTTCGCGAATCTGAGCCCTGCCAGACGCAGCGCGCACTTCGTGCGCGACCGTCTGGCTCCGGTTCGATTCGCCGGGAGAGCTCCGCTCTCTCGTGCCCTGGCTCGCTCCGCTCGCCAGGACTCCCCGGGGCGATTGCCGCGCTGGTGTGCCGACGTGGTGTAGTCCGGCTAGCATACGGCCTTGTCGGGGCCGTGATCTGGGTTCAAATCCCAGCGTCGGCGTCTGATAGGGATGTTCATCGAGGCAGGCACTATCCTGCCGGTTCGGCCTCGTGCCGTTCCGACAGTACTGGGCCCGGAAGGGTCTGTAACCTGCATGGTCCGATGTAACATTCCCGACCGCTTCGGCGGTCGAAGCACGCCCCCACGCGACGGGAGAGTCTGCGAGCAATTGCTGCTCTCACCGTCGCGCAGACGTATAGACGTACAACCAACTTTGGGTCGATGGTCCAGCGGTCCACGATCCGTGCCTTGGGTGCACGGGACCGAGGTTCGAATCCTCGTCGACCCATGTGCCGCGACTGGGTATTGGTGAACCCACCAGCCTGCTACGCTGTTGCCGATTTCTCTCGGCATCCCGGTTCGAATCCGGGTTGCGGCGTCCCGCTGAGCGACAACGAAGCGGGGCTCGGAAGACGAGCGAAGCGAGTCTTCCTGTGTGAGGTGAGACAGGCAGATGGGTGACTGCGCTCGATTCGAAATCGAGAGCCGCGAGGCTTCTGGGTTCGACTCCCAGTCTCACCGTCGGCGGGATTCCCCTAGCCTGGCCAAGGGGCCGTGCTGGAACCACGGTGCCCGCATAGGGCACGGGCGTTCGAATCGCCCTTCCGCCGTTTCCGCGGTAGCCAAGTGGCCGAAGGCGGCGAGCTTAAGACTCGCTACGTAGGCATTCGAGGGTTCGAATCCCTCCCGCGGAACTGCACCGCCATGCCCGAGTGGCCCAAGGGACACGGTTGAGGGCCGTGTGTGCGAAGGCACGCCCAGGTTCGACTCCTGGTGGCGGTATGCCGAGCGAAAGCGAGGCAAACCTCGGAAGACGAGCGGAGCGAGTCTTCCGGCGGTATGCCGGTACGCTGCCGGCAATCGATTCTCACTCTCGCGTCGCCGTACTCAAGTGGTCAACGAGATGTGGCTCAGAACCACTGGCGTAGGTCCTACCCAGGTTCGAATCCTGGCGGCGACATTCGCACCGACCGGTGCGCTGGAGTCACAACCAGCCACCTTCGATGGTGTCAGTATCGGAGAGACAGACGGCTGACAGCGGTCGGTGCATTCCTGTCGAATCGGCCCCCTCACCAGCAGACTGGGTCGAGTGGGAGGGATACTTCGTCTGACACTTACAGACGACGGGCGAGAGCCCCTCGTTCCGAGGAAGAGACGCCTCGGTGTAAGCTGGCGGAGCAATCCGTCGGCCAAACAACCCCCTCCCACGGTTTTCCCCAGTTCCAGTGAGGTGCGATGCTCTCGCATAGTTACTTCCCGTGGTCCAGCGGCCAAGACGCCCCCCTGTAGAGGGGGAGACGCACGTTCGAGTCGTGCCGGGGAGACTCGGCGCACACGCGTGCGCCAACTGGCATTGGATCAATCACGCCCTGTCGATAATAGATCAACTCCGCGAAGCGATTCGGTCCTCTCGCCGATGACCCCCGAAGTGGGCGATGCCCGCCGTGCTCCTGTGGAGTAGTGGCCAAACTCACGGTCCTCTCGAGGCCGATCCTCCGGTTCGAATCCGGACTGGAGCGTGCTGGCAGGCGGTCCAGTGGAGTGGACGCGCCGCTGACTTCGGCGAGAGAGCAGGTTCGAGTCCTGCCCTGCCAATCGAGGTGAACATGGATGGGACTGTTCGATACCGTCGAGCTGTTCGAGGGAGTGCACCTCCCTGACTACCCTGACGGAGTCGCGCCGGCGAGCGACGTCGCGTGGCAGACGAAAGGCATCGACCGACCAGCGATGGAGACGTTTCGCATCATGGCTGATGGCCACCTCTACAAGGAGGAGGTCCACTACGAACGCGTACCGCCCGAAGACCGACCGTACGCGAGTCGCGAGGACGTCGACGAAGACGACCTCCTGTACGGGGCCGGAAGTCGGAAGCGGATCCACGACGGGTGGACCCACCGCGATTCGTACCAAGGTCGGTTCCGGATTACGCACTCGTTCGACGCCGTGGAATCACTCGTCTCCTACCAGGTGACGTTCACACATGGCCAGCTGGAGGGGTTCGAGCGAGCTGGTTGAATTGTGGTGATGCCACTACTAGAACACTGGATCCCCATCCGGATACCTCGCTTCGATTTCGAGATGGAGCATTGCGGGCCGCAAGCAAACCAAGGTGGTGCGGCGGGCCCTTAACCCGCGCTATGCCGGGTTCGATTCCCGGGCGGCCCTCTTGCGGGCCGGTGACTTAGCGGCTAAGTGGTCGACTTTTAATCGACTGTTCGACGCGGGTTCGAGTCCCGCCCGGCCCTTCTAACTCGACCCCTTTGTAAACGGTAGGCTGCGGTGACAGAGTGGTCGAACACATCCGCTTGCAGAGCGGATACCCGTCGGTTCGAAAATCGCGAGCGATCTTTTAGCCCTGCCAGACGCGCGTAGCGAAACGAGCACGTCTGGCTTCGGTTCGAATCCGACTCGTGGCTTCGTTATCTCGCCTTCCACAGGCGAAAGCGGCTGTACTGCGCTTCCTTAGTGTAACTGGACAACACGCGGGCCTTTCGAGCCCGAACGCCGGGTTCGATTCCCGGAGGGAGTATTGGTGGAACGATGGCGAAGCTTGGACTACGCCGGCCAGAAAAGCTGGCGAATCCAAGTTCGGACATCGCTCCACCGAGTAGTCGATTCGGTCCTTCGCGTGGACGCCGTCGAGGTGGCGAGATACTTCGTCTCCACTCTGGACACGGCCAGGCCATGTCGGCCTGCGCCCTCGCCGCCAGTTTTCCGGCGTCCTTGCGAACGACCGTCCAGGCAGAACGCTGTAGCGCGGCACGCTGACAGCGTCCTGCTCGCCTCTGGACACGACCCAACTGGTGGTCGTCGAGACGGAGCGTTCCTTCTATCAGGCACCTCAGTGGGTTCAAGTCCCACCGGTAGACCATTCGGTCTATCGTCACGTCCGGACAAAGGGGTTAGTCCCTGACACCGGACACCGCTCCGTCGGTTTTCCGGCCACCCATCATTCATCGCGGTTCACGGCGATCGTCGAGTCGGAGCGATACTTCAGTGGCCAACGCGGGTTCGAATCCCGCCGGTAGACAACTGGTCTACTGTATCGTCCAGACAAAGGGTACGCCCCGACAATGGACACCGCTCTGGCGATTTTCCGGTCGCCGACATTCATCAACCAGGTGGCCGTCCATCTGGAGCGATACTTCGCCTGTGGAGCGAGAGATCTGGGTTCGAATCCCAGGAGCGGACTGACCGCTCTGGTGCAACGTGGTAGCACACTATCGTCCGCTCCAGTAATTTTCCGGCCACCGTTTTTGTCCCCGTAGCTCAGCCAGGACAGAGCACCGGCCTTCGAAGCCGGGTGTCGCACGTTCGAATCGTGCCGGGGACGTCTACCGCTCGCGAACGGCGTGAGCGGCCACCTTTCGGGGTCGCCTCTTGCGGCTCCGGTGATTGCAATGCGATTCAACGACACCACACAGACGGTCGCGGAGGCGACGCGAACCACCAACCACGAGGGAGGTGAAGCGTTCGACCCCGCCGACCCACGACTCGCCCTGTACAAGCGCACGATCAACCAGCTGCTGGAGGACTCGTACTACGAGGACGACGAGGAGCACCTCGTGGCCGTCGCCGAACGGTTCGACGCCGCGGCCGACGTGGATCCCGAGTTCGTCCTACAGCTCGCCGCGTACGCGCGCCAGGAGCTGTACCTGCGGGACGTCCCCCAGGTGCTGCTCGTGCTCGCCGCGAACGACGACCGGTTCAAGGACGACTCCGACGAGTCGCTGATCCGCGAGTGGGCGCCCGCCATCGTCCAGCGGATGGACGAGACGGCGACGGCGCTGGCCGTCCACGACGACCTGTTCGGCGGGACGGCACCGTGGCCGCTCCGGCGCGGTATCGAGGACGCCCTCGTCGGGATGGCCGACGCGTACACGCTCGGCAAGTACGAGCTCTCGCGACGCGAGGTCACGCTCCGGGACGTGTTCAACCGCGTCCACCCGACGCCAGTCGACGAGGAACAGGAGGTCCTGTTCGAGCGGTTCATGCGCGGCGACCTGGACGACTACCCGGACGTCGAGCCGCTGCCTTCACCGAACACCTGGGAGACGGTCGTCTCCGAGCGCGGCAACACTCGGGACGCCTGGGAGACGCTGATCGAGGACGAGGAGTACTCGCTGCCGATCTTCGCGTCGATCCGGAACCTCCGGAACATGCTGGAGGCTGGCGTCGACGAGGAAGTCATCGTCGACCACCTCGACCTGGAGGCGGTGCGCCACGCACCCCTGTACCCCTTCCGGTACTACCAGGCCTACACGGCGCTGCAGGATGCCGGGATCGACGCACCCGCCGTCGAGCGCTGGCTGGAGCAGGCCGTCGACTTCTCGGTCGAGCACGTCCCCGACGGCCTCGGCGACACGTTCGTCGGCGTCGACCTCTCCGGGTCGATGGACATGGTGCTCTCGGAGCACAGCACGCTCCGGTACAAGGAGATTGGGGCGCTGTTCGGTGCGGTGCTGGCCGAACAGGGCGCCCGCGTCGGTGGGTTCGGTGACGACTTCCGCGAGGTGTCGATGCACGTCGACACGCCGATCCTCCAGCGCCAGGACGCCGTGCTCGGTATCGACGACGACGTCGGGAACTCGACGAACGGCTGGAAGGTGCTGGAGTCCCTCCGCGAGGAGGCCATCGCCGTCGAGCGAGTCGTCCTGTTCACGGACATGCAGATCTGGGACTCCTCGTGGCTGGTCGAAGGCGACCGGACGGTCCGCGAGGAGTTCGAGGCATACCGTGACGAGGTAGCGCCCGACGCGTCGCTGTACATGATCGACCTGGCGTCGTACGGCGATCTCGTGACCCCGGAGGGGCACGAGGGCGTCTACAACGTCTCCGGGTGGTCCGAGAACGTCCTCGAGTTCATCGAGCATGCGGAAGACACGACGCAGATCATCGACGAAATCGGTGCCGTCGAACCGACCTGAGCTAGATATCTTTCTTCGATTCGTCGCGCGTGAGTAGTGTAGTCTGGCCTCGCACGCGGTCCTGCCACGACCGAACCGGGTGTTCGAATCACCCCTCGCGCATACGAAGCGTCACTCGTCGGTACTGTCCACGAACCCCGCTTCATTTGAGGTGAAACCACATGGCAATTTCCCACGATCGCACTGAATCGACAGCGACAGCTATCGTCTCGATCCGGATCCCCAGCGGTGGAGACGACCTCACCACGAGCGCGGAACATCGTCTCGCACGGACAGACGGCGTCGTGAGTGTCGTCGTCGACGGACTGGGTGGACTCGAACCGGGGCTCTCGGCGACTGTCGTGACCGTCGAGGTGACGATAGCGCTCCACACAGACGTTGCCACGGACGAATTGCGAGACCGGCTAACTGCCGCCCCTGGCGTCGAGAACGTTAGCGTCCCGTAACCTGTCAGTCGAGGTCAACCCACGAAAGAGGAACGAAGAGGTGTAAGAGTGCTCGTGGAGCGATCGAAACCGGCAGGTCACTTAATCGTGCTCCTCAGAACTGGTCTTATCGACCGTCCCCATCGCGATATATTGCTCCTTGTTGGCGCGGATATTCTCGCGAATGACCTCGAGGGCCTCTTGGTCCATCTTACCAGTCTATTGAAAGCACCGCTATGTAGAGTTTTTCCAACGCCATCACAGGCAATCGTATGATTGTAGAGTCTCGACGATTCGTGGCCAGAGAGACGTGTTGGCAACAGCGATGAGTGCATCAGTATCTGCAATTTCCGGATTCGTCCGTCGTCCCGCCCACGTGCTAGCTCTGGAACACGCCGTCAGTGTCGAGTTCAGTAGCCTCTTCGAATGCTTCTCGTTCGCGCTCGATCTCCTCGAGGCCGTCACCGATGAGGATCTCTGCGACCGCTTCTGAGATCTCCCCTTGCTGATACCGTCGATGGAGCGTGACTTTCTCTTCGTCTGAGAGGGCGTCCCGGAGCTTCTCCTGGAGCCCCCGTCGAGCAAGCTCGCTGGTGTTGATTCCACCGAGGCGCATCTGGTCGAGAACGTGGCTCGCACGTTTCTCTGCTTCCCCCCGGAACTGGATCTTGTCGTTCTCCATCACGATCGTACCTCCCCATACTTACTCCATAGACATAGATGTTGTAACATGGCCTTCAGGTCGTGACATCACTGTCGTTCATAGGAGGAGAACAGCTATAGCATGCTTCCCAAGCAGGTAGCGCCCCGGCGATTGGACATGTATAATTAGACGCAGAGAATTTGCATTGCAAGTCTCACGGCAAGCTCCAATTCCAATCCTCGTATGAAATTTTGAATCACTCAGGAGCGCAGAGCCGAAACGAAAATAACCCCAATCTAGAGTTTTGGTGGTCGGTCTTCTAGAAGGTCGGTGTATTCCCGTACAACGAGGTGGGTTTACAGACGGATCCTAATCAACCCAAATTGTAATGGGCTCTACTAGCGCCGGTTATCTTATCATTCAAACTGAATTGGTTCAAGTAAACATCCCAATCTCTGCATCTCCAACCAAGTGAGTCGTTGGGTCGTCGGCTGTTGCAAGTTCTTCTCGTCGAAATTCTTGAAGAGCGAACAGGATGGAGGCAATCTCTTCTCTGCGATCTCCAGAATCGTAATGGTCCTCATAGATGTCGTGTTGCCTGCTCAACAGCTGTAGAATCCGTGCAATGGGATCTTCTTGTTCTACGTACTTAATGAGATTATTAATGTCATTGACTTCTTGCAGAATCTCATCCGTGGACTCATACTGCCTTGATTTATCCCGAAAGAGCACGTCCACCACATCAGTCTCTGTCATTGCAAATCTCCCGATTGACTCTATCCGGTCTTCAAATGAGCATGCATCTGCTGTCTGATTACCGTCTCTTCGCAGAAGTATACCAATTTCGTGATCACAGAGATCTACGTTTAGATCATCCCAGCAGTAGACGTACTTAGGATCTATCAAGTATTTCTCACCGTTGTTAATTTTGCCAGTGATTGAAGCTTTATTCCCGGAATCGTCACAATCCGCATATGTCGAAGTGGGGCAGGGATCTGGAGGGAGGTAAACCATGGACGTGTTCCACCGGATACCGTGAACGTCCACAAAGATTGTATTGCTAAGCGTATCTGGCAGTTCTTCATATTCCATTACCGCAGGCAGCGCGAAGAATGCCTGCCCCGAATCAAATAGGAGGAGGAGCACTAGCCATTGGTGCATGTTGAGATCAAAACGAACCAAGTCATCACGTTTTGAATGAAGTGCCTTGGGCCGTTTGTACTGGAAGACAGCGCCCAAGAGATCGTTTTTCACATCGTATCCACACATCTTCTCCCAACGACGTGTTGGTGAGATAGCCGAGGATCGAGAAAATGGTGGATTTGCTTCCTGAAGCATTTGATGAGTCGCGTTGACAGTCAGACTATTCTCGGGAGGCCCAACCCGGTACGTACGTGTTGAAGAATGGGGTTTCCTGCTATGTCTCATACTCCGGAACATTCGCCACTGGTTATTGTATCTATAGGTCACTACTGCGGTATTCCCAATATGTCCAATTGGCGTCCAACCAATCAGTTATTATTGGACCCGAATCGGGGGCTTCGTCGGTCGCTTTCGAGGGTAGTACGGGAAATGTGAGGTTCAATCTCTACTCACTCCCGGGCTTTCGAGATGAAGATATATGGGATAAGGAGTTCATCGCTCGGCGTCAAATAAGAAACCATTCCTAAGATTTCTCTCTTTATTAGTCAGATCAGGTCTATGCATCTGCATTTAATTTCTAAATTAGCGACCGTCCCTATCGAAACTGGTTGCACGATATTCAATTGACACTATGTACCCCAACTAACTGGTAGAGCAACCTCTCTCATTGTGTCATACTTTTCACCAGAATGGTTATTATCGCCAACTCCAAGTTCATTTCCCATGGGGAAGCGACGTCGGAAAGACAAAGCACATGATGTGGGCGATTCGTCGCCAGGAACAGTTGGCGACAGTCAAGGCACGTATCACGATCGGTACCAAGGTCCGACCTTCAACCCAGATGAGGTAGAAATACCTGAAGGGAAGAACTCTGAAACGGGCCAGAAACCCCAGGAACCCCGCCATTCAGAGAGTGACAACACCACCGAAGAGAAACCGAGTCAAACGAAACGCATGGAATACGCAAAGCGTTACGGCGATTCCTGGCCCGATGACCGTAAACGACGCTTCCTTCGAGAACACGACGTCTCAGCAAAGGAGATGGGCTGGCGTCTCACCGAATAACATCAATCAGCGACGATGACCTTCCAGGACAATTCGGTTCTCGGTCTCTACTTATCCATTCAAACGCGCAAATGACACGGTTCACCTCACCACTATAATGGACGATAACCCGTTTAACGGCTGGTCACGCAGTGACGGCACTCTCCTTCGAGCCCGCCTCGACCATAATCGAGGCGAGGATATCCCCGTTCAAGCAGCATGCAACTCCGCGGTGACGCAATTGTTCGAGTCCACCGATGATGATCAATACGCGATCCCATTATTCGAAGCGGATGCGCCCAAGCCCACCGATGAATACGTCTACTACCGCCCATCGACGGAGGAAATAAAATTCCACGACAAGCAGAATGGAATCAGGTGGGTTTCCACTAACTCAACGTCAAACACAACACTGGGTCGCCGTCTTCGCTGGTGGCTATCTGACGAAGACCTAGGTATCGAAACCCTGGATGACGAAACGTTACCACCAAAATCCGTCTCTGGGATTTCCTCGTTATCAAAGTCAGGGACGAACTCGTTCTTCGCGGAGATGCGAAGCCTGGTTCAACGAGAACAAGACACTGAACGGAATAACAACCGGGAAAAATACGAAAACTCGGGATTAAAAACGGCGATCGCCCGCGGCTTCGCTGTCGGACCACTGCTTCCTACAGGAACAGCACAACCCGACGGCAACCGAGTCTACAAATTCCAACTCGTAAACGAAAACGAGGAGGACGACTCAGACCCCAACCTACGAGACGATGCCTGTATTTTCCCCGATAACGAATACATTGGAGGTGTCCGCGGATACAGGAACCAAGATCCGTTCGAATTCAAAGCAGTCTACGTAGGCGATACGAACCTTTGGCTTCGACCGCTCCGCGAAGACATTCACCCAAATTCAGCACGTGACAACTCACTCACCGACAATGCTGCCTCCCTCTGGGTGGCCGCCCTCCTCAATCCTCTCCCGTACACGCGTCGGCTTGAAGCCATCTCAAAAGTCAAAGACCACGCTGAAAAACGACATCTCATTAACGGAAAGCGCACCGTTAAATTTTCAGCAGACAAGTACGCGGTCCCGCACCCAGAAATTGAACTCAATGATTCGCAAACGAAAGCTCTCGTCTGGGCCAACGCTGCAGAGCAATGCCTCTGCATTCACGGCCCCCCGGGAACCGGGAAAACCCGAACACTCACTGCCTATATTCGAGACGCAGTAGCCAAAGACAATCGCGTTCTCGTCACTGCTCATTCAAACCAAGCCGTCGACAATCTTCTCGTCGGAGACAGCACCCTAGACGAACCCGAAGACGGAACCCTGCACGCAATGGCCCAAGCAGAAGCTGCAGACTTCACAATCGCGCGTGCCGGGTCAAATTCTGAGAACCCTATCGTCAAACGACATTACGAGAACAACTCACTGAGCGGAGCGAATATCGTCGCAGCGACCACAAATGGCGCATCCAAGTTCGCAACAGACAACTTCGACATTGGGATCGTGGACGAAGCAACACAAGCCAGCCGCGCCGCCACAACAATCGTCTTCAACGCCTCGAAGAAATTGATCCTCGCCGGCGACCACAAGCAACTCCCCCCGTTCGCCGCCTCACAAGACGCCCTGGGAGACGAACAACGCCTTTCCCTCTTTGAGACGCTCATGAACCGTTATGGCGACAACATTGCCGTGATGCTTCGAACCCAATACCGGATGAATGAAGCCATCGCCGAATTCCCGAACGAGGCCTTCTACGATGGCAAACTCATCACCGCCGACCAGAACCGCGACTGGACCGTTGATGACCTTTCCCCACTAATGGGCATCAACATCAAAGGCACCGAACAATCACGCTCTGCAGACCACTCGTACTACAACCCTGACGAAGCAGAAGCCGCGGTAAAACAGGTCAAACTCCTCACAATCAGCGGCCTCTCACCAAGCGACATCGGCGTCATAGCAGCTTATAGCGCGCAAGTCCAGGAAATCAAGCAGCAACTCAACGAAAGCGATATCGACCGAATTCACGAAGTCACCGTGAACACGGTCGACGCCTTCCAAGGAGGCGAGCGCGAAGCAATCATCGTGTCACTCGTTCGCAGCAATTCACGAGCATCAAGCGGCTTTCTCACTATCCCAGACGAAGGTCCACGACGCCTAAACGTCGCCCTTACCCGAGCACGAAAACGCTTAGTCATCATCGCAGACTGGGAAACCCTCGGTGACCGCGCATCCCACCGCGACCCCGACGAGAGCTGTGCAGAACTCCATCGAGAACTAGCCGCGAAAATCCGTGAGGAAGGGAAAATGATGGAAGCCAATCCTCAATCAGAGACCTAACAACCATCCACTCGGTCCCAATTCGGCAACGACTCCGAAGGCAGCGAACGGGTTGGTAGTGACATTCTGGCACATTTATAAGTATTATCACGGCAAATTGAAATCGTGGGTTCCAACAACAACAACACCGATGCGAACGGCTGGCAATACCGAGGAGGCGGTGGACACATCATCGGCGAGTCAATGCCAGGTACGTTCGGTGATTCCGAGCGCATCCTTCACGACAAGGATGGGCAAACACCCACATTCGACGATGACTACGAAGTTCCGTCACACGAAGACCTTCACGAGGAAACCACCGAAGACAACAATGTCGGTGTAGACGAACTCGTGAAACGTCTTCGCCACTAGACGGCCCGCCTCCTAAACAAGGGGAATTTCCGGCTTCCGGAAAATCCTTTCTCGTTGAATATGTACTGTTCTAGACTGATTTGCCTGTGGGGAATGACTCAACAATTTCCAAAGCTGATGTGCAATGTGTTATACCCCCAATCAGTTATTAATCGCGGAAAATGATAACCATTCTACTTGCATCCATTCAATATACAGATGGAAAAATATATTGTCAGATGTTTGCCCCTCTACAAACAAGTACCCCTCCCCCAGATCCCGCCCAAGCAAGGCGCCGTCCTTTGTAGGCCAATAGCCGAAGAACCACTAAAATAACTTCTACGGAGCGAGGAAGATCGTTAGACAACTGTCTCAAGATGAACGCGTGCGCTTCGCTCGATTGCTTTGGCATAGTCGTCGAACGACGTCACAGCCGCGTTCGTCGCAAGCTCGACTGACTGCAGCGGGAACTCCCCATCTACACGCGACTGCCCTGTTTCTCTGCCTGAGTGTGCTGGATAAATGAGTGCCCCTGGTGTCCCGAGAGCGAGGATATACGAGGTGAGCTGGTAGACGTCGCCGGAGGAGACAGAGCCCGTCTTCCACTTCGCGTCGAGTACCGTCACAGGCGATCCATCGGTTCGTTCGACGAGCACGTCAGGCCGCATTGAAACTGCGTGCGGGCCTTCGACGATGTTGGGTATAGAAGCCTGTCCAGAGACGGTGAGTCCACCGAGTGTCGTGGCGGCATTCCGGAAGGCACGTTCGACTATACGTTCAAACACCTCGTTCATGTTGACGAACAGCGCCAGCGACCGCCGGTCACCCGCAGTAATATCCTCGAAAAAGTCTCTTGCCAGAACGGTTTTCGTTAGTTCGAGGAGTGTTTCGTAGTGGTCGTTCAAACGGGATAACTCGATTCGGTCGACGGAAGCGAGCGAAATAGGTTTGACTGAGACAAATTCACGAAGACGCTGTTCCTGGTGACGAAGACGGCTCAGCAAAGTTTCATCATTGACTAGTTGGAGAAGGACACAGACAGCTGCGAGTACTGACTGGTTCAGCAAGTTGTCTGCCGTGAATTCGTCGTACTCAACAGCAAAATCCGTCGTGACAGCAGTCGGCCGCTGGAGTTGCCGCTGGACAGTGATGCGCCCCTGGACGTGCTTCCGTACGTCTTGCGTGCGCGTGTACTCTCGATTGAGTCCCTGGTTGAGCACCTGCTGGAGTTCGGCCTGGAAGAGGACACCAATCACGTCGAAAAACGACGAGGCACCGGCAAGCTCGGTTTCGAGCGTCGGTGAATCGACCGGCGTATCGAAGGCGTACTGTAGTGCCCACAACAACCGCGTTACTGTCTGCTTTGGTGCGATTTCTATCTGGACTCCACTCGGGAGTGTGAGTACCCCCACATAGGATCCTGTCCCAACGAATGCTTCACCATCGCTCGTGAATGAAACCGTCAGCGGCGCAGGGTCGTACTCCGTGCCGAGTGTTTTGAGAAACTCGGCGTCGGCGTCGCTGATAGGGAACGGATCCGAGGTTTCGTGTTCCGCCAGTGAAAGCGGGTCCGACGGTGGATGTGTCTCACTCCTTCCCTGAGACGTAACCAGCGGCCCGAGCTTGCCGATGGACGTTATTTCAGTCATACTGGAACTCATCCGCTTGCTCGACGAACGCGCGGAGCCCCTCCGTCAACGCCGTAATATCCTCATCGGAGAGATCACGCACGTTCAGATCAGGAGTCACGAACTCACCTTCCGCTCCGGCGTCCGGGTCCCATTCGTGTGTATAGCCGTCGACAGGTTCGAACACACTGGCGGCATCGTCGATAAATTCGCCCGTGAGCGAGTTCGAATCCGTTCCTGCGAGCCAGTCCCAGCGGAAGTCGATCTCCCCGTTCTGATCGACCTGGATTGGGCCAACGCCAGGGTCCACGGAGTCCGATTTTATCTGAGCGGTGGCTGTATCGCCTCGCCCCGTATCGAGCCGGCCTACCTCCTGGCCGACGTCCAGGAATCGGTCGATGCGTTCGGCAGTGTCATCCTCGAGTGTCCGTTCGACTCGTTCGCGGAACGTCTGTGGCGTTTTCTCCCCAGCCTCCCATGCGTCGTCCGCGTGTTCCTGCACGCCCGTTCCGCTGCCGTCGGACACTGGTGTGGCTTCTGCTATCGTCAGCGGCGCGGGGTCGTCGATACCACCGAGAGTACAGAGCGCGGAGTACAGGTCGTATGCGTCGAACGATTGGATACGTTCGGCGTCCCAGTCAACTAGGAGCGTGTCTGTCTCGTTCAGCAGATCGTCCCGGAGACGATCGAACTGACCGAAGTAGTACTCCTCGAGCTGAGGGAGGATGTCGTATCGCCATGCATCGACGACGTCGTCGGTCGAGGTATGATTCAGCAGATACGTGTGGCCGAGCTGTTTCCCTTTGCCGAGGTCCGGCGTCTGGAGAATCCGTCCGTTCAATTCTTCGACAGCGAGGACGCTTGCACCGAGGAGTCGTTCCCACGCCGAAATATCCCCGGAGCGATTGCTGACCGCGGTCAGTGCGTCGTTTGTAACGCTTTCAGACTGGCTAAAGACCACATCGAGGTCCGGTGGGAAATCGATGAACCTGAACCGGCGTCGGAGCGCGGTATCGACCAGTGCGATGGACTGGTCTGCGGTGTTCATCGTTCCGATGACGTACAGATTGGGTGGGAGAGTGAACGTCTCGCCGGAGTGGGCGAGCTCCGTCTCGAAGTCGCCTCGCTTGTCAGCCTCTAGAAGGGTGATAACTTCCCCGAAGATTTGTGCGAGATTGCCCCGGTTGATCTCGTCGATGATGAGGATGAACGGTGGTGCGGTATCGTCAGTATCAGCCGCCTTTTGGGCCTCTGTAGCCGCTGCAGCAATCGTCTTAAATACCCCCTCTGCGATTCGATATGCGACGTCACCTGAATCAGTGGCATCCGCGGTCAACCCTTCGACGAAGTCTTCGTAGGAAAAGGATGGGTGGAACGTTACTGACTGGACCTGTCTCTCGGTTGATTTCCCCTGGGTTCGTTCGTGCACCCACCATTCGGCGAACCGCTTTGCTTCGAACGTTTTCCCGGTCCCGGGCGGTCCGTAGAAAACGACTTGCTTCGCGGAATCGAGCTGGCGTTCGACGACATCCGCACGGGGTGGTTTGTCCGGTGGGCTGGGACCATCTCCTAGGTCATTCAGGGAGTAGTACGGTCCACGCACGCTCTGGAACTTCGCGAGGATCTGGTCCGCTGTGATCGACCGGTCAGTGATCTCGTCGAGGTCTCTGAATTCCTTCCAGTCGCCGTCTCTTCGATCGTTCCCTACGTGGAGTCCATACGAGAGGTGATCACAGTGGAATCCGAGATACAGCTGATAGGCGTCGGTCTGGCTATCAGTCGACTCCGGGTAGATAGCTAACCACGCGAAGTCGTCGAGCATGTAACTCGGACTGGCGTGGTTGACTGTGTGGTGGGTCGCGTCGCCGACACCAGTCTGAATCTGAAAGAAGTCGGCGAGATCGTCGAGATAGATGTCGAGTCGCGGTTTGAAATAGTCGTGATAGAGTGAGCCGAGAACGGTGAAATCGGTGTACCCCTGCGTGATGTTCCTGTCGTGGCGCTCGTTTTCGCGCTCGAGTAGCACCGTGAGGTCGTCGTGCGTTATTTCTTCGCCAGATGTGAGGCGTTCCAGGACCTGATATCGAACGCCGTTGATACGGTCATCGCCATCGTACTGAGTGAGCTTCGACTGGAGGTACGGCGCCGGGAGACGGCGGATCGCTTCGAAGAATGCCTCGGCCCCCTTCGATTCGCCTTCTGGCAGTTGGTCATCAAAGCCGTCTCGGTAGCTATCAATCCGCTCGGATGTCGCCCAGAGTTCGCGAACGAGAAACGTGGCGAACGATTTGGGGATCGAACTGCCACCGATTTGCGCAAAGAACACCTGCAAGTCACTCTGCCCGACATCGTGGCTGTATTGCTCTGTGTGATTTTGTGCGAGTCGCCGAGTGATAGTGTTGTAGAGGTCTCGTTTCTCGTCACCACTCAAATCGTCGATGGACGTTACAGCGGGGTCTGTTTGTGTGGATGTCCGCGCAGGCCCCCAATCGGCAAAGTATCGGAGCGCACCGCGCAGTGCCCCTTCTGAATATGCGCCCTCGGGAGACTGCTCAGTTTCTGTGACGAGCTGGATAGCGTCTTTCAACGCTTGTGTATCGAAGACGAACTCGTCGATTTCCAGTAAACTCGGCATCTACCCTGTGCATGAATGGTCCCTACTATAGGTGTTTGGCAGCAATACGGATCCTGGCAGGTGAATTAAAGCGGTCCGATTCCCGCTTTCAAGAATCCGGTCTTCTCGAAGGTTTGATCCGATATTTTGCGATGGCCATTACCGTACGTTGGCTATCTGGTGTTATTGGTTCGCTCTCCGCTCCCGCAACTCGGTCGCCAACGTAATCAGCTCCTGGTGTGCATCGATCGATGCAAGCCAGGGCTCCGGAAGATCGCTCGCTCCAAAGCGTGAGCCAGCGATAGCACCGGTGATGGCTCCGACGGTATCCATATCACCACCGCGATTGACGCAGTGAAAATTGCCTCGTCGGCACTGCCTACAGTGAGTCCATCGTGAAGCCCCGTTTGCAAGGAGTGGATGACGTGGACATCCCGAAGACACTGTTTTCTACGTGCCTTTCGACGAGATGGGAGAGAGTCAGCGAGTCACGTTTACACCTCCTGAGGAGATGGGTTCTGATGCAAATCGAGAGCGGGCAAATAAAGCTAGAGACTATTCGCTTGAAGCGGTCCTTACCCGGAGTCGGAAGGGAGAATAAGCCGGTGTGAGAAGAAGTTCTACGCTACGACCAGCCAGCCTCCCTACGCATGACGACGTCACGGAGGTCCTCTATCGTCTCCACGATGTCGTCTTCTTCCATCATCTCCACACGTCGAACCGTCAGTTCCTCCCGGAGTAGTGTCGTCGTGCGACTCACGATGTTACTGTTCGACGGTGGATCGTCGTAGGTACCCTCTTCCTTGATGTCGTTTAACATATCGTGGCAGAGGAGGTCACCGCAAGCGTGCGTAACCGGGACGTACCGTGCAAAGTTGTGGTCCAAAATGTCGTTGGCGAGTTCCTGGAATCCGAGCACTCGCTTCGTTCTACTGTAGTCACGGTCCTCTACCTCTCCCGACTCACCGTCCTCGTAAGTGAGCTCAGCGCCCCACCAGATCCGGTGGAGTGCGTTGGAGTAGGCGTCCGTACCGGCCTTCAAGAACTTCTCTTTCATGTTACCCGGACTCTCTGGGTCGTAGACGTGGTCCCACCGGTAGTGAACGAACTCCGGGAACCGAACGATGCAAAGATAGTGCCACAGTCCGGTGTCTGCCGCCTCATTACGTGTCAGATCGAGAGTCCGGTGGAGTGTCGGTGCTAGCTCGGCATCAATGAGCGAGCTCTGAGCTTCGATTTCGTCGTCAGCACGAATCTCCTTGATGCGCTCGTCGATTGGACTCAGGTCTAAGGACCGGCCCAGTGGCTGTAGGTAGGGACCAAGATCGTCCTCTGTGAGTTCTCGCTCGTCCGCGAGGAAACGGTTGTCGACCATTGGCTGGGCTGCGCTCTGTAGGTGTTGTAGCTCAGTCGTCACTTTGGATCGCCTCCTCGATTAGATTCGTCGCATCGGACGGGATGTCGAACTTATGATGCACTGCACGGTCGATTCTCTGGACGAGGTCTGGAATATCGACGTGACTGCGAACGTCTTCGGCGAGTTGAATCGCCGCCTCATCGTCGGCGAGATCGGGATACAACTCGTCCAAGAAGATGTCTAATACGTCTTCCTGCCAAGCGTACTCTGGTTCGCCTGTGTCGGGGCTAGTGTCGCCTGCGGTCTGCATCAATAGCTGTGTCCAGACTGAGTGCTCAATGTAGTCGTAGAGCACTTCACGCAGCCTTGGTGGCCCACCCGTGGTTCCAGTGTTGTTCAGAACGTTAGCCACCTGTTTGTGTTCCCTGTTCAGGTAGAGCTGTGGGTTCCGAGGCGGATCCAGGCTGAGATAGTGGATGTGATTATCGCCGGGGAATTCATCGTAGTCGCTAAAGTCCTCGATGATCGGCATGAGAAGTCCTCCACCGTCCTCACTATCGTCGAGTCGGATGACCCACGAGAGTCCGTCAGCGACTCGTGCGCCGACCTTAGACGCGTGATTCGACCCACCGGACTCGCCTTTCTCGGTTCTGGTGAGGAACGGCTTGATCTTCACTCGTCCACGGTAGTCGTCACGATCGATGGACAACGTGAATTCGTAGATTTCCCCACCCGACGGTGAGTCGGTGAGTATCTCCCGGTCTCGAGTGTGCGCGAGGGGGTTCTCCTTCACCAGTGCGAGACGACCTGGCGTCTCTTCCCACTCTTGGAAGGGGAAGGCGTCCTCAACAACATCCTGTTCAACGGAAACCGCGCCGTCTATCTCCAAAGTCCCCCAGTTACCCTCGTCCACCAGCGATAGAAACTGATCGTCTTCGTCGAGTGTTCCTCGGTCACCGAGAGGAGTCCCGTCTAGACGGAACGATTCGACGTCGAATTCGAGTGCTTCTTTCAGGTACTCGTGGGGGAGTGATTGGCTAACTAAACTTCCAGTCTGGACGTCCTCGTCTCCTGATTCGTCCTGTTCAGCTCCTTCAGCCGCATCGTCGACAGTCGCCATCAGTCGTCCCTCCGTTCTGCCACGTCGACCGAAACCTTCAGCCTGGTTTCGACTTGTCTAGAGTCCCTTTTCGACACGCCTTCGAAGGAAATCTCTGATGTACCGGGAGCTGGTTCCAGCCGTCCCACTTGCACGCCGTTCTCCTCCGGGAGTGATATCGAGACCCCTGCCGTATCTGACGAAATATTCTGTACAGGAAGGCGATCCGACGTCGCTCTCTCTTCCGCCATTCGAACTAGCGATACGGTAACCGATCGTATCTCGTTACGGTCGTTCGATGGCTCCACCTCGCCGTCGAACGACCAGTGAGTGTACACCTCGTCGAACGAGATGTTCGTGTTTCCGGTAACACGCTGACTGCTGGGTGACTCGGAATCAGAACGGCCTTCGCGGGATTCGTTTCCGATCTTGAACCGGTTCCCGAGACGCTGGGGGCCGGTCGCACCTCGATCGACGTCGGGAGCGACGAGCCCACGTAGCCTCTGGGTCACGTCGGATTTGATACCTTCTACTGCGGTCCGGAACCCCCGAGAGTAGGTGTTCGCCAATGTCTCCGTTCTCACCCACTCGTCGTGTTGAGGTGGCTCTGCAGCGGTCAAGAACTCCTCTACGGTCGTGTCTGCTTCTCCTGGATTCTCGTTGGTCCCCCACGGCCGTGCGCGCCCGCCTAAGAGGACAGCGTGGAAGTCCTGGTTCCCGACGACGACCCGGTCTCGGTCGTAGTATTCGACCACCATTCCCGCCCCTCGTACGAACGCCACCTCGTTCTGATGCTGATACTCGCCCGTCTCTGCACGTCGAACCAGCAAGTCGAGTTCGCCATCTGCACCACCATTGCCACCTGTTTTCTCGGGGACGTCGAGGGAGATGGTCGCCTGCGCGACATCACCACGTTCCTCCAACTTATCAACCGAGTCCTCTCGGTTGTCCAGACAGCTCGTGAAGGGTTCGTACCGAGGATACTCGTCGATACTTGCTTCCTTCGTCTCCCCATCAACTTCGACTGCGACCTCCAGGTCACCACGATACACCGCTGGCCAGAACCACTCGATCGCCATCTCTGTAATTTGGTCAGCTAACTCCTCGTCGTCTAGACGCTCTTCCGCAGTGGGCACGCGGAAGTCCACGACTTGGATGCTGGTCCCGGGGACGTCGGGACGACTAAGCTGGAGGTCTTCTGCGACCCCGTCGGCGTCGTCGCCCCAGATAGACTCCGGCCTCGCACCCGCTTCATCGCCGTTCAGACTACCATACCAACCGTGGCCTTGATAGACCGTGTCACCGTCCTTCGACTTGTGCGTCGGCAAGCGCGTCCGGCCGATCAATCGGGGAGAGTCGTCTTTCGGGTCGGGCTCACTCAGCGTGGAGTTGAACATGACGAGCGAGAGGCCCGAGTACAGCCAGAGGACAGCCTTCCCCAGGCCGTAACTCCCCCCGGCGGTGTCTCCAGACTTACTACTGAACAGGACGTCTCGGACCAGAGCGGTAAAGTTCGATTCGTCGGCGTTTTCTTCTCCGAGGAGACCCTCTGTGTTCTCGTCCTCGATGGTCAGAACGCGGATCTCCTCGTCGTCCTTGATCCGCTCTATGGCCTCCAAGATGTGTTTCCCACTCTCGGTATCTGTCGCTAGATCGGCGTGGTCAGCCCAGTTGTCTATATCGAGTGCGCTGAGGTACTCTATCGCCTCGTCGTCCTGTAATGAATCGAGCTTGAACGTGACTCGTGCCGGTTGATCGTTGTCCAACCGAGCGTCGTTCGAGTTCTGTAGCACCTCCCGAACGAACGTCTTCAACCCCGGCTCGCCGTGCGACATCGCGTACTTTGCGACGTCGTCACCGTACCGTGCATCGGTCGGTCGAGAAGTGGTGAATCCCCACTGGCTGCTCATCACGACACCCCACCGGCGCTAGCGGGTGCGAACGCAACCATGTCGGAGAAGTACGCGCTACGATTCATAATTGCTGCAACTCTCCCCCGCCGCCATAAATGTGCGGTGTGTTACAGCCGTCGTCCCCTCGATATCAGAACTGTGCCTTTGGGGGAGTGCCAGTGGCAAAGTAGTGTGCGCCGATGAGGTCGTAGCGGACTTCACTCAGTTCACGCGACCGACGTTGTGCGTCCGTGCTCAGCCCGTCGAGACGGACGACAGAGAAACGGACGTCGTCTCCATACTCGCTCTGTAGTTTGAACAGTCGACTCGATATCGATCCCGTCGTGCCGATTACTTGGAGTGGTTGGCACCACCGTTCTCCAGCCTGAGCCTCTCGCCACACTCGAAACGCGTGTACTCCACTAGTGTCGATCGTATCTCGCTGACAGAGCGGACGGCTCTCGGTCCAGTCGAGTCCCAACCAGTACGGGGCGGTCACGTCACGCCAGGGCTGCCACGATGGCACGGAGTAAGAGGACCGTTCTGTGATGTCCCGTAACTCTCGATGGACCTCGTCGTGGTTACCGCTCACGTGGTCTGCAGGCTCTCGTTTCAATTGGACCATAGGAGTCCAGCCGGTCTCTCGCCGACAGATCGCCACCAGAGTCGCCTCGATTGCACGTCGATGTCTCCGATTCGACGTTATCGGAGGTGTCGTAACAGAAACCTCCACGTTACCCCCCGCAATCTCGGTGATTTGTCGAAGGGGATCCGCCGCACCGTGTTGGTCTACAGTCTGTCGTTCCGATCCGCTCACCCCGGCCGACAGGCCAAGTCCTACTCGCTCTCGAACACCTCCCTGCGCCCCCGACTCCCCGACATACATCAACCCCGGAAGTTCCGAGTGCCGAACCCGGTAGAGGCCTGGGCGGCGTGGTAGTTCTTTACAAAGGCTTTTCCAGTCCCGAAGGTCGAACCACTTCGACCAATCGAGTCCCATCCACGTCGGGGACTGGGGTTCCGGATCCAGGCGAGTGAGTGGTCCAGGTACGTCGAGAGTTCTCGTCTCTGCTACACTCCGCCGCGTAGCCCTGTCGACGGTGGCGAGTTCCGATTGCACGATCGGCTCGGGAATCGAGAGTATCCGGGCGATTGCGTCACTACCTGGGACATACTGAGAGAGGATCCACGTCGTCGCCTGTCGATTCGTTAGTCTGGTCTTCCCAACCACCGCTACAATATCATCGATAGCCTCCGTGGGAAACTCCGAACACGAGACAACGAACCCACCACTGCCTTCTACCCCTCTGTCTCCTATTACCTTACTGACCTGTCGGTCGTGAGCGGTCGCTACGGCGTCACGACCGTCTTCTGTCAATCCGATTCGACCGGCCACAGTGTCCCAACACCCGTCTGCCTCGGCTAGCACGTACAACAGCCCGTTATCACTTCGACCGACGGGAAGGGGGTCGAAGCCCGTAAAGAGGGTTTCGACGTCGATCACAGACGTGCTTCGTACTTCTCTCAGGGCTCTGGCGAGTGAATCGGCCTCTACGTGATACCGAGTAGCGACGGTTTTCACGATATCGCGAGAGACTGGCACACCGACGAACGGGTCCCCGACGTACGAAGTGTTCGAATCCCGATCCAGATATACTTGACATTCGTTCTCGCCCATCAGACTGTACCCCTTATCGAAACCTGCGACTTACCTCCACATTGGATGTCTGTATTATCGGACATCAGAACTCGTCTAACTGGCGATTGTCCTCGCTTTTGCGCTTGGTGTCCATTCGCTTGTCGTAGTTGGAGTAGTCCACGCGACCTTCCGAGATCCCTTGCTCGTCCTCGTACACCATCAACCACTGCCGAACCAAGTAGTAGATGAACGGCGCGGGAATCGCGTTCTTCGCTATGTGACTCTTCGGATACGGCCTTGGTGGGTAATTTTTGACCGCCGCCCACCACTCTTTGGACCGTTCGGAGAAGTAGAACGACGAGGTCTCGGCTTTCTCAGACGACCCATCTGTCGTCAAGAACCGCTTCTCACGGGGTGGCTGTGGAACCGCGAAGGAAGTTTCGAACGCGCGCTCGTACTCGATCGGCATCCCGAACATCCGTCCGTTCAACACGAGAGGATCGTGAAGCGGTGCGCGCGGAACGTTCTCTATGATGTAGTGATCACAGTATTTTTCCGCGAGTGTCCGTGCGCTCGGGATCATGTTCTCGTGTTCGTCGGGGTCTCCCGAGATACTCGTCGTCGCGGCCCACCGTGAACAAACCGGGTGAAACAGTCCGAGATCGAAGGTGACGTCATCTTTGATGGGGATGTCCCACTCCTTTTCCTCAATGTGGGCGTCTGCCTTGATCGGCGTGCTCTCGTTCGTGTCCTTCGGATCGATTCCGACACGGACTACGTTCCCGAAGTCGTTGAGTACCTCAGATTCCATTCCGTAGTCAGCGAAACAGTGGAGGATGAGGGGCTCTTCGTGTTTGGTGTCCCCGTTCGGAGTCACGCTGGATCACCCGCCATGTGTTCAGCGTCCGGGAGACCTCTACGAAGACACTTCGTAGAGCATGCCCGTATAGAACGCACGTAGAGTATCACTGTTACCCGCTTAGACGGTGACTCGGTTTAAAACCCCCATATGAGAGTGGGACTCGAGAGGATCTAATCCACGCGACTCTATTGAATTCTCATCCCGTGAGGAGCCTAGTTGGGTAAGACAGGCAGAAGAGATACTCTGCCTCGAGAACAGCGGTCGGCGAACTCGTAGAGCTACGTTCCCCTCGACGATTCTCGGAAATAGTCACAGTATTCATTGGCGAAACACTGCTCACACAACGGTTCAGTCTGACAGATCAGGGCACCGAAATCGAGGAGGGTGAGATTGTACGTGCGGGCCTCGTCAGGAACCAGTTTTTCCGTGAAAGCCAGCTGATCCGCTTCTGTCTCGGTCCACACATCTCGAAATACCCGGCTGTACACCCTCTCGACGTTCCTGTCGAGTACCGGTAACCGGTCACCACGGGCGAAGCACAACGTGGCGTTCGCTACGTACCGACCCACTCGCGGCAGCTCCATCAGCGATTCTGCCCGAGTGGGGAGGTGGTCGTGTGTCGAGGCAATTCGCTTCAGTGCCTGTGCGCGCATATTTTGGAATCCGAGGGGTTCGATAACTTCGACGAGTTCGTCCTCATTGGCATCCGCTATTTCGTCCAGCGTGGGGAACAGTTCCAAGAACCTGGGATAGACCGCTCCGACGTTGTCAGCCGGTGTCTGCGTCAGGAAGAACTCCGCTACGAACACCTCGTACAGTGTTCGATCCGGTTCCCGCCACGAGTACTCGCGGCGGTTCTCTTCTCCCCATTCGAGCAGCTCTGTCCTAAATCGGCGCTCCGGCTCGGATGACATGGGTTGGCTCTCAGTCCCCAGCGGCGGTGGTCTCGACAGACGGCGCTGCGACGCCGACGTGGGAGAGTATTGCTTGACCCATGTACTCACCGAGTTTCGGGGGAACAGCGTTACCGATCAACCGGCCCAGATTCGATACGCCGACGTCCTCCCACTCGTCGTAGAAGTCATAATCTTCCGGGAACGTCTGAAGCAGTGCCCCTTCGAGGATCGAGAGTGCCCGGTTCTGGTCCGTGTCGTAGTGTCCAAAACGCCCACTCCCGTAATTGTAGAACTGCGTCGTGATCGTCGGAGAGGGTTCGTCGGGTCGCATCCGGCTATATGGGGCCTTGTACGAGCGTCCACTCGCCTTCTGGTGGCAGTCTGCGAGGAGATGGTCGAGACCCTCCTCTTCCCAGAGAGTCCAATCTCCACCGGGTTCCATGTTGTCGATGCGTTCCAGATTCTTATCCGAGAGAGAACGTGCTCTATGGACGTCGTTCTCGTCACTAACTTCTCCTGCTTCGATCGGTGGCAGGCCATCGATCGTGTCTTTGACCGTGGGGTAGTCGTCTTCGTTCTGAATGGGTGGGTCGGCCAGCGAGAGCGGACCACGTTTGGACGCCATGACAACCCATCGCTTCCGCTTCTGCGGGATCCCGTATTCGGGACAGTAGACCTTCTTGTTCTCGTCGCTGTTGACGTGGTAACCTTGGGACTCGAGACTCTCGATGAACGCGTCGTAGACGCCGTCCTCTTGTTTCACCTGTAGCACGTTTTCGGTGATCACTACGTCCGGTTCCACGTACTCGGCGATCCGGGATACCTCGTTCAGTAGTCCCCACTTTTGATGATCATCGTGGTCTTTCCCCTTCGAGTGACCCATCGTCGAGTACGGTTGACAAGGAGCACACGCCGCGAGGACCTTTAGATCCGCATCCCACGGGTACATTTGGGCGATTGGTTCGGGATTCTGTGCCAGCGCCTTGACGTCTGCTCGCACGTATTCCCCGTCCACGTTCTGTTCGTACGCATGCTTACAGTCTTGGTCCCAATCGATCCCCGCGACGACTGAGACGCCGGCTTGCTGGAGCCCGTAACTGAGTCCACCGGCCCCGCAGAACAGATCTACTGCGGCTACCTTCATAACCCTCTTTCCTGCGTATCGTTACATAAGCGTTCGGCAACGTCGTCATCCCGGCCACTTCGTACAAAGTTGAGAGTGCGATGGTGTCCTCCGACTAAAACCGTCGGCCATTTCGGCAGGCCGGACTCCATCGACGCGGAACAATAATACTAACTAGGTGGTCATAGTTCCGTACGAGTATACCGGTTTCTCACATGGATCAAGAGCAGATACCGATCGACGAAACTGCCGAGTGGTTCTTCTTCAGTGGTGGACCGGGAGCGCCACGATACGGCGACGATCCGACCAAACACGCCGTAGACCACGACTCCGAGGCGTTCGTACGTGAGGTCCTACAAAACGCGAACGACCAGGGCCTCCCGAACGGCGAGCCGGTCAAAGTGGAGTTCGGGTTCGTCACGCTCACTGGTGAGGAGAAAGAGGAGTTCCTGGACGCACTCGGCTGGGACGATGGGCTCGGCGAACGGATGCGAGCCGTCGCAGACACACACAATGGTCATCGCTACGAGCGGGTCGTCGAACGGGTCAACGACTCCGATGCCGAACTCCGACTCCTCGTCGTCGAAGACAGCAATACGACCGGCTTGACAGGGAGCTGGGACGAAGACTCGAACTACGCCGCGCTGGTTCGCGACGAGCTCTACAGTAGTAAGCAGGACGACACCGCCGGCGGTTCGTACGGTCTCGGTAAGTCCGTACTCTGGACTTTCTCGGGCGCTTCGACAGTCGTCTTCAACTCGCACCTCGCACACGGTGAGCGTGGAGACGACTCCCCGAGACTCATCGCCCGCTCCAAGTTCCCCACACACCAACTCCCTGAGGACGATACGACGTACCAAGGTGCGGGATGGCTCTGCCAGCCAATCGAGACGGACGATGGCCCCCGTCCAGAGTCCTTCTGGGGAGAGCGCGCGTCGCGGCTCGCAGAACAATTGTACGTGGAACGGCCCGTTAATAGCGGAACGAGTGCTATGGTAGTCGAGTTCCAGGACCCGACGCGTGACGAACGACCTGACGTCCAGGACCTCGCACAAGAGTTCGTAGATGCCTCTGTCAAGTACTTCTGGCCAGCGATCTATCGGGGAGACCTCGAAATCACGGTCGAAACGCCAGACGAGACGCTGACGGCCGACGTACAGAGCGTCCCGGCGATCAGGCCCTTCGTCGAGGCTTACGACGAGAGAATGACAGACACCCAGACGCTAGTGGATCCTGGAGACGTCGCCGGACTCGATATTCCAGTCGAGCTACCACCTCGTGCAGATGGAGCTGAGACTCCCGACGGCTCAGTACGGTTGTCGGCTCGTCTCGCATCTCCCGCAGACGACGATGCGTACCTGAACAACGTCGCCCTGTTTCGGGGAGCAGGGATGGTGGTCAAGTACTACGACCAGAGCCGTGTCGCCTACGGTGATCGAAACTTCTTCGGCGTACTGGCCGCTGGCGAAGCACGGATGGAAGGGGCCCCGTCCGAAAGTGATCTAGAGATCGACCGATTTCTCCGCTTCGCCGAACCACCCGAGCACGACGAGTGGGAGTCCACCGAGAACCTCCGTGAGCAGTATCAACGCGGCTTCCGGATGGCACTCGACGACATGTTCGGAACGTTGCGGGACGGCCTTCGTCACTTGATCTCGAAAGGGGGCAGCGGCGACTCGCTCTCCGACAACGTCCTGAATCGGTTCCCGATCCACGGGAGCGGGAACCCTCGTTCCACGGTGTCGCCCGCCGAGCCTGCCTTCGAGATCGAAAGCTCGTCTCGATTCGATGGCGACGCGTGGGCAGTCTCTGGTCGAATTATAGTACTCCCTGAGGAGTTCGATGGATGGAGCGCCGACATCTCACTCACCGGTGTTGGGGAAGACGGATCCCATTACGACGACATTCCCATCGATCAAGTCGAGATCGACCAATCCGGCGTGACCGTGACGTACGACGACGGTTGTGCTCACCTCGTCGCCGAAGAATACGTTGACGAGGTCTCGTTCTCTGGTCGTTCGCACTCCGACGAAGCCGCGGACTTGGTGCACGGTGATGTCGGTGCGACACAATTAGAGATACTCGCAGAGTTACAGACATCCGAGGGGGACTAAGTGTGACCAGACACTCGCAACGATACCGGACTACGACCCTTCCATTCAGCTACCGGGAAACCGGAGTCGATTTCGAGCTAGACTCGTTCGCCGTTGACGACGGGAATCAGACCCCGCTCGAACTGAAACCGACACAAACAGAGATCGACCTCGCGTCGACGGTATCGTCGTCTGATAGTAGTGACGAGCCGAATTGGAATACCATCACTCTCCACGGGAAACTACGTCTGCCCGAGGAGACTGTCCAGGCAGTCTTTCCCCAGGACGAGCGGGCACAGCCTCCAGCCAAGCTATACGTCACCATTCGCTGCCACGAGACAATCTACCGTGACCGGGTCGTTATCTCCGAAGCCCCGACCACGCCCGGTGAATACGACGTCGTGATAGAAGTTCCCAAGAGCACTGTCCGAGGGACAGTCGAACTACGTCCGTATCTCGTTCGGACAGAATCACGCCAGGAAGAAGAACCGAACGATTACGCCGATCAACAGAACTTCCGCGTCGCCAGTGGGCCACTGTACTACGTCGTCGTCGACCGGCCCGACGGCGAAGAGCATGCCGCCATCGATGGTGAACGAGTACGGTTCTCACGAAACGCTCACCTCCCAGATGGGAACAAGTTGTACTACCTCGACTTCCGGAATGAGAGTCGCCCTAAATTGTGGATCAACTCCGACCATCCACGTATTGCCGAGGTGCTACAGAATAGAGGATCTGTCGGGGCCGAAGCTCGTATGCGTGACGTGATACTGGATCAGGTAAGCTACGGTGTATGGGTACAACTGCTCGTTCGGGCCGGAAGTGCGGTAGACGTAGAGGGCGACGTCGAGCACGAGTGGCAGGAGATGGTGCTCCAGACGTTCGCCCCAAACCTCTACGATACTAACGACGCGTCGGAAGCGACCCGCCGTCTCAAGGACGAACTCTCTGACCCACAGACTCTACCCTACGTGGTACAGCGGATCGATAGCGAACTTCAAGAGTACATAAACCCACGAGAGCAACTGATCCACCTCATGGAGGAGGGCCTCCAGATTTAACGTGACCGATACAGAATTACACCGACTGACGGAAGATGGGCGCCGACTTGTTGGTCAATCGTTCATGAAAGGCGAGGCGACGCTCACCGAAGAACAGCTGAACGAGTACGTGGAGCCCATGCCTGGTCATCCGACGGCTGACCTCGACAAGATCGATTCGGCGGTAGAGAAGGCGCTAGAGGAGTACCCGAAGCACGAAACAGCTATAGATGGGTCACTCGCCGAAGACATTCACCGGGGCCTCGATATCACGAGACGAACCGCCGGCGATCCAGGTCTTTGGCACTGGCTAGCAGTCGTCAAGTATCACGATCTCGTCCGGTACCGTTGGAAGTATCGGTCCGAAGAAGCGATGAGAGAGAAGTTCCTCGGTGCAGGCACCGACCTGTACTCGAATGCGATCCACCGTCTCTGGTGGATCGCGGAGCTCACATCCCGTGGTGACGACTATTCGATAACAGATGCAGTCTTTGCCAACCAGACGATGGTCAACAAGGTGTTCGACCGCTGGTTTGCGCGCTATCAGCCCGCCGTTCGGGTGATGTGTGACGAACTCGCAGACGAAAAGTCGAGTGTCATTGACGAGACGACGCGACGGTTCAACCACGCACTGACGAACGTACAGCTCGAAGGGCTATCAGAGGATGAGGCACGAGAGATGATTCGAGAAATCGTCGCCGAATCTCGATAAACGTCCCTAAACCCGACATCATCAAAACCGTGTTTCCGGCCTCGTCATTTGTAACGTTGCAATCACGAGGCTCTGGCTTTGGTCGCGGAATATCTTGACGGAGTTAGATAGATTCTTGCTTCGAATGCTTTCTGTTAATGAAGTCCCCTGTGGAGAGGATGGACAACTTAGATTCAGAATCGTACCGGATCACGATTTGGTCGTTGATCCGGTCTGGTACTGACTTGTCTTCAGTTCCGAAGAAATCGTCGAACGAATCAGGTAGCCCTCCTCCTCCGCCCTCATCGTCGCCCCCGTCCTCGTCGTCTCGAGATTCGCCGTCACCTAGGATATCTTCGGTATCTTCGGTAAGGAACACGCCTGAACCACCGTTACGCCTCCAAGCGACGACATCACACAGAACTCGTACGTCGGCTTCGTTCTCTATAACTCCACGGAGCAGCCCCATCAGTTGAGCATCTACGCCATCAACAGTCAAGATAGTAACTCGGCCTTCGGGGCCGAAGAGTTCGTCACGTGCCTTCTCTAGACGATTGATCAGTTCGTTCAACCGCCGAACTGCCTCGACGTCTTCCTCCAATTCGGTCAATTCCGAGTAGAGATCGACGACGTAGCGGACGTCGTTCTTCTGACTACCGACACTCTCTGGTTCGTACTCGTCGAGTTCTTCCCTCACCACGAAATTCAGTAACTCCCGGTGGATATCCTGCTGACGAGTCGCTACCGAGTCGAATTCCCGTTGGATACGCTGACTGATTACCTTGTCTAGGCTTGGTCGTTCTTCGAACACAGTTATCGCTGTAGGTTGACTCTCAACCGCGTAATCGAACAGTACACACGTGTCTGTAAATACGTCGTTCACCGTACCTCTCGGTCTTGACTCAGTCATCCCGACGCATAGCCTGAAGGGCTATCCTCCGTCCGATGGTCTCTACTTCGTCGTCGTGATCCGGATACTGTGACGAGGTCGGCTTCAAGCCAACCGCCGAACACGACTGCTCCACCTCTTCGATCTTGTCCTGTAGATTGTCTTCCACAGAGAAGTGTTTCTGTGAAGACCACTTCCGCAGCGTCGAGGCGTTGGGACCTTGTGCAGTCTCCTTCGACATCAAGAGCGCGGGGTACTCCCAGACCCACTCGTTGTAGACGTCTCTCAAATCACAGAGGAGCTCTAGCTGGTCCCCTGTGACCTCCCCCGTATTAGTCTGACTGAGTACGAGGAAGGCGTCCTCCACTAGGTTCGTGAACTGTCGCAGTTCGTCTAACGTTTGACCCAGCGCCGGTCCACGGATTACGCCGAGATGAACCCGTGCGGCTGCCCGACCAATTTCTTCGTAGTCCTCAACCTGAATTACCGGGTCGGGGGAATCGGATCTGGTCTCTTCTAGTTCTCTGATAGCAGAGTCGAGATTCTGACGGAGTTCGATATTGCCCAGGTACAGTTCCCTATAGTCGTCGGGGGCGTGCTGCTCGTAGAAGCTCGACAAGAACTCCAGATCACTCGCGTACCAAGATTCCTCGGTCAGCCCAGGAGTGAAGTCTCCCTGTTCAAAGAAATTAACTATCTCGTCGAAAGTCACTGTGAAGACTCCTGACTCACGCACGTCAGGCGCAGGCATTTGCGTGCTCACGGGACCGATAGTCCCCGATTTCGGTGCCGCTGGCATCACGGCGCCGAACTTGTACCAGCTGTAAGTGACTGGAAACGGTTCGTCGTCACCCGTGAAATGATCGACTGCCAAGTAGGTATATTTCTGGCGCTTGATTCGCGTACCGTACTCCCAGCTCAAGTCGGGGCTCTGTCGGACCGCCTGTTTCAGGGCAGTCTCGACCTTTTCGAGTACGTTAGACTCGTCAGGGGGCGTATCCGGGTGCATTACCAGTCTACCGCACGGATGGTTTTTCGAAAGCTCAACACGAAGTTGTCTGCAGGAAGTCTTGTATAAGGCATATTGGCCGAGATATAAATACGTTTTCCAGTTATCGTGCCGTCGAATTACTCGGAGAACTCCACTGGATGAGAATACTCGAACACTTCGTCGAACAGTGCTACCGCTTCCGCGACGATGTCACCTTCCACGACAACTCCGAACTCGAAGTTTGTGAAGAGACTCGTATCGGTGAGGTTAGCACTCCCGACGTAGCAGACGGTATCGTCAACAATAACGGTCTTCGCATGCGTAGCATATGCTTGGGCTCCCTTCTCCTTGTCCCACTTGTATAGATCCCTGACCTCGAAGTTGGCACGGTGTTCTTCATCTATCAATTCCCACATCTTGTCGAGGGTTACGTGTGTATCCCCTTCCTCATCGGCCGTCTCCCGTGTCAGCAGGCGTGTCTCTACTCCGCGCCGGGGGAGGCTCGACAAATCCTCGACCAGTTCGAGTGAGGGATCGAAATACGGGTTAGCGATCCGAATCGACGAGTCGGCTGTGAACACTTGATTTCGAATCGTCGAAGCAATGTCTGGAAGAGCACGCACTTGAGTAGATCGTGGGTTGAACCCGCCAGGGAGAGTTGCGACGAATTCTACGTCGGTTTCACTCGATTCCATTCGATCAGGGGATCCGCGAGAAGCGATGCCCGCAGCTTGCTGAGTCAACACGCTTGATGCCTCTTCGGGATGGATCTTGAACGTGTAGTTGGCGAATCCTCCGTCATCAGTCGCTACTTGTGTGGCTGCACCGTTCTTTTGTAGACAGGTGAACACCGCCGCGGCCTCCCTGGTCGTAAGTGGAGAGTCTAGCTTCTCGTTTACGACAGCACGCGAAATCTCTTCACGGCCGATTTCGACGATGGCATCTCGTATCGCCACCACTCGGCTGAAGTCGTCGAATTGACGACTTACAGTGAAATTAGTACATATCGCATCGGGGTCGTGGGAGAAGTTCGTATCTCGGGTCACACGTATTCAGATTCCCAGAATGCCGGTATACGCCCGCGGCCACCACCGACCAGATATCGTCGATCGAGGTTCCCGTTCGCACTCTCACACGCAACCTCACTCATATAGAGGCACGCGTGACAGGCCCCATCTTCGTGGGAACACACGGGATCGTATACACACTGCTGTACGTCTGCGATCGTCTCGTCGACCCACGGGTGGATTCGAGTCTTGAACAACGTGTGCATTCCACCCAGAGAGAAGTGTTCGGTGCTGCTCGCGTAGAGGAAAATCGCCGGAATACTCGGCATCACGTATTCGGAGATACTGTTGCTGTCGAGACCACACTGACCGCTCGCCTTCCGCATCAGAGCGTGACTCATCGAATGTAGAAGAGTATACACATCTCGCGTGAGATCGTCTTCGACCGGCGAGTGGTGATCCTGAAGTTCGTTCGTATCCACGTTTTCCAGGAACCAACGCTTGAGCTCGCTCTCGTTATCGGTGTCGGGAGACTCGATGCTTCTCAGTGACCCCTTCTCTTCGAGCCAGTCTACGATCGCTCCACGGTCTATCTGGAGGACGATCGCCTCCGAAGGAGTTTGATCGACGTATACTGGTGTGGTGTCTTCTCCACGGGGGTGTGGGAAGGGCTGGAGGTCTGTTCGTGACCGCTCGGGTCGGTCGCGTGTGAACCCGAACGTATAATTCAGCAGTGGGAGGTTGTCTACGACCCATGCCGATGCGATATTGACCTTCTGGAGCTTCTCTGGGTAGACCTCTGCCTCTGGGTTCGACTCGAGGAAGTCGTCTTGATCGAGAAGGCCGTCCAGGGAGAGAGGTGTCGGCTGTCGTTCCATCCCCTCCGTCACGTCAAGGTCGCCTTCGTAGCCCTGTGTCGAACGGATATAGGTGAAGAGTTCGTGGGAAAGTGTCGAATACGCCTGTTCGACGTCTCCGTCAGCTTCACGTTGCGACGGTAGTTCGACACGATCCCGGTTTTCTTCGACGACTTCCTCTCGCGTAGATCCCTTTATCGTGTCTTCTGCTACGTCGAAAACGTCACCGAGGTCAACACCACTGTCGATCATAGCCTCGACTTGGTCCGCTCCGACTTTCTCTTTCAACTCCTCGATTTGCTTCTCTCGTCTTTTGGCGTCACGCTCGTCGACACTCATCCGCCCCAACTCTTCGTATGTCTTCTTCTCCTCTTCTACGACGTCGTCGATATCCCCGAGGTGGGCAGCCATCAAAATGCGAGCCCAACTCTCACCGTACTCGATATCGTCACTGTAACGTTGGTCTATCGGGAGATTGACCAAGACGTCCCCCTGTGAGTAGTATACGCTATTGCTAGCGATCGGTCGGAAGTACACGCGTTCCGAGTGACATTTAGTACATCTCTTCGACATGTTCCCGCAGAAGTCACCGCACTCACCGCAATAGAAGTACCACGAGAGCGGATCGTTGATGTTCTGCTTGTTGAGGTAGATGTGGTCGTACCCGTGATCGGGGTCACTACAGGGTTGCGGGTTGATCGACATCATGTTCCCGCAGTCGTGAACGAGTACGAACGCGAGTTGCCGGAGGTCTCCGCTACATTCGGGACACTCGCCGTCAGTGTAGACGAAGTGGCTCGGCTCCTTCTTGCTGACTACCCGGTGACAACTCCGGTTCTGGCAATACATGACGAGCGGATACAGTGACCCGACAACCCGGTTCGGTCGGCGAAAGTCGACATCGTCAACCGTGAGGTCGGCCCACGGATCCTCGTCGTCGTTCCGGAATCCGGCTGCCTGCGTAGAAATCTGTTCTGCGACGTAATTCGCATCGAGGGTTCCGATCTTATCTGTCTCCCAACGGGATACTTTCATCGACAGTCCCCGTCGCCCGTAGTCGAAGAGTGACTCGGGACCGAACCGGTACATCACCTGCGCCAGACCGCGATTCATTTCTGAATCTGCCATCGTTATTGCCTCCTGTCGAACATATTCAGCACCTGTGCCGTTCCCGTATCGACGTCGATCGGTAGTTGTTCGTCGATATCACGGAGACTACGCATGGGTCCTCTGTCTTCGTCACTCCGCTTGATCATGTTCCCTATCCAGCCTTGGTACCCATCTTTCGGATGGCCAGACATACACCGCTCCCAAATGTCGTGGAACTCGCGCTCTACTTTCTTCTCGTAGAGTTCGACCGTGCGGTCTTCTGCCCATTCGGGACGCTGTTCGGGCGTGACGCAGTACGACCGCTTGACGAACTCCAAGAGTTCGTCTTTGTCGATATCACCCGCGCGTTGGGCTTCGCGGAACGAGTCGTACAGGTATACCCGACCGACCGAGGACTCTAGTTGCTCGTCGTAGTATTGGAGAAGTGTCGCGGCGAAGATTCCAGGCATAGTACAGTTCACTGCAAATTCGGCCCATCGCTCGAGGGGCGTGGCTTCGACCAGTAGATCTTGGAAATCGTGGTAGCGATCGAACCGCGTGTAGTGGGAACGGTCGCGGACGTGAACCGGATTGAACAGGTCGAAGACGGTCCCGGTGACGTCACGCCCAACCCGTGAGTACGCTTGTATGTACTCGGCCGTCTGACGTGGCATCCCGAAGAAGGAGATAAAGTTCAACGTGTCAACGTCGACGCCATGAGATATCATACTGGTCGCATTCACGATTCCAACAGGTTCGTCAGGGTCGTCAGACTCCAACCGCTCTAGAACCTCTCGGACGACGTCGAATCCCGTCTCACCACTCATCACGACCGAGTTCAGCGCATTTCGCTCTTCCTCTCGTGTCTCCAACCACGGATTGATCATCGAAGGGACGGCACGTTGGAGACGGTCGCTGTCCACCTTCTGGATGTTGTACGCGATCTGCGTGTCGTAGTACTCCAAGAGATCCAGTACTGTCTGCCGTCGCTCGGAGGTCTCTTCGGATAAGCCGAGATCGACGACTTCACCGTACGGTGTAGTTCGATGACGTTCGGTCTCAAGTTCGTTCAAGAGGTCTTCTGGGTTTCGTTGATAGTGCTGAACGACGTCAGCATACTCCCGAAGAACTTCGACCAGGGCGTAGGTACGAGATACGTTGTGTGGTACCGATCCCACGATTCTGCGTCCGAGCCGGTGAGGATCTTCGTACGCGTAGAAGGACTGCTTGAGGAGCGGTCCTGGAGAGGGGTATGTGTTCACGTCCTTCCAGTATAGTGCGTGGACCTGATCCTCTGCACCTTTGATCGTCGCCGTCGCGGTGACGTTCTTCATCATCCACCCATCGCGGACACGGCCAGCCCACTCCTGCAAGAATGTCTCGTAGTGTGAATCAAACGCGCCGAACTCTTCGCGGAGGAGGTGGAGCTCGTCCTGAATCAGTATCGATGGCGGATCGACTGGTTCAACGTCTTCTACGTCCTCGTCACATCTGTAACGTGAATAACCCTGGTTCGCTACCAAGCACCGATTCTCTCCAGAGAAACCATGTTTCGGACACCGTTTCTTGAGCCGGCCGAAGATGGTTCGGAACCGGCGTTGCATCCCTACGACAGCGATCTTGTCGATCGTACTCACGACGAACGTCGGAGCATATCGATAGACTTCTCGGTCGGTGACGTAGATTGGCAGCTCCTCCTCGTCACAATCACTGTTCGTACAGAGGTGGAGGAGACGCATTCGATCGTAGTCCCCGTCTAGTTCGACAGAGTCCTCACCACAGAAGGGGCAGGTCGTCACGATCTTCCACTTCTCCGCATAACGACTGTCCTCATCCTGTACTAAGCCGATGTTGTCGGTGAGGTTACCGTCCTCGTCCGTCTCCATCAGTTGGTTCGGAGTGTTTCCACTCCCAACGAAGTACCCGAGACTGAACTCGTCCGTATCCGGACATTCACGGCGTCGAATCAACTCTGCCTGCGCGAAGACGTCGGCGATTCGCTGGAGCTGTTGGAGTGAGAGGAGTCGGAGAGGAAACTTCGTGAGCGCGGTCGTCCCATAATCCTTCCCTCGGAGTCTATCTCGGAAAGCGGTGTAGACGACGAGACCGAGATAGGCCTCGGTCTTTCCACCCCCCGTGGGGAAGTAGATCACGTCAACCTCTTCCAAACAGTGATCTTCGGAGTCTATCTCCTCAGTCTGAGCCACTATATCGGGGATAGCCATCACGATGTAGATAATCTGGAAGAGGTACCACTCCTCGTACTTCTCACCCATCTGGTCGAACGTCTGGTTCATGAACTTGAACGCGTCACGGCTGTGCCCGACGTCGTCGCGGATGAGTCGCCTACCTTGGTCAAATCGGCGTCGTTCTTTTTCGAAGGCCTCTAGGTTCTCTTCGAATTTTGCGCGTGCTTTCTCACTCCTCCCTTCCAATACCTCCGAGCGCATAGACTCGTACTGTTCACGCGCCTCTTCCATCTCTTCGGAAATGCGTTCTAAATGAGGCTCGATAGTCCCCCACCCAAAGTCACTGAACGGTGCCGAGAGAGACTCTCGGCTCCGATACTTCCGTTGCTCGTGCATCGGGACGGTCACGGTTCGTATCGTGGTCTGAGTCGTCCGTTCAACGCTACAGTTTCGCCCAAGACCGTCCATCTCGGGATCGTAGTGGTACTCGTGTCTAATCTCGTCGGAGACGAACGGTTCGATCGGTGTCTCCTCGACGGAAACGTCGAAGTTGACGTCAAAGAAGAACGCACGCCACTCCTCGCCCTTCGGGTCTAAAGCGTCGGGGTAGTCCACTCCGTGTGTATTGACGAACGAGACAGTGACGATGATATCATCATCGTCGAATTGTGCGGTGAGGGAGATCTCGAAGTCCCAAACAGGGGTCGGGGTGTCGCCGCTGAACCGGCGGTCCAGAAACGTCTCGAAAGTCTCCTCGTCTTCGAGTGCCGCTTCTGGGACTTTGTCTTCGTTGCGGGAGTCAACTTCCTCCGGGGGTTCGGACTTCTTGTACCGACGTTCGTCTCGTCGGAACGTCTCCATCGCCTCCATCAGGGCGTCGTCGTTAGTGAGGGGGGACAACGCTCCGTCCGACTTCGCGGCCCGTTTCAACTCACCCGCGGTCACCGTTAATGGACCGGCGTCTATCGGAACACGTTCGTAGACGGGCCGGAGTTCTTCGAGAGAAGCATCCTCCTCCAGATACTCACTTTCGTCTCCTCCGGTGACGTCGTCTTGTCCATCTTCGTCTGCTTCCTCGTCTTCCTCTGGAGGCGTGAGAGCGTCGTCCTCCGCAATCTCCGGATCAAATCCAACAGGTCCGCCGAAGTCCTGTTGCTCTTCGTATGTCGGCAGCCGTCGATAGAAAACCTTCGCAGTTGGATTGACTGACACAGTCTCGTCGTCAGGCACCGACCCAGGGAGCTTGAACTGTAGTCCCATAGTGAAGGGAGCCACTCGAGTTGCGATGTTCCCAAATGCATCGTCCGAGTCTTGTGCCTCGCGGTACTGATACTGACTCGCCAACGCGCCTGCGAAAAACTGATCCTTCGGGTTAACATCGTAGACGGTGTCGCCGTACTCGCCGCGTCCAGTGATCCGCTCGGTGAGTCGTTCCAGAAGAACGTTGTTCGTTGCCTGATACTGGTGGTATTCCTCGTCGTCTTCGGAATCCGTCTCGTACGCTTCGTCCGGTGGTCGGACGTACCGCCGAGAGTCGGACTGTGGCGGAATTGCTCGTGGCCCCAGGCCCATGGCTTGGCGTCTCTTTAGAGTGCTATAAGGCTAGGGTGTACGAATTGCAGAACTGAAGTGGCTATATGTATGCGCGATAGAGAGTAACTGTACGTCTCCAAATCATCGATTTGTCTTTTTCGAACCCGAGCAGAGCTACCGGCGTTTGTTCACGTGTCCAGTCACATCCTCCGGTGTCACGTTATTGACGGTAGGTGTATCCGTTGAGAGAATACGTTAAGTAAGGCGGTTGGTCAGATGCCACGCAACACCCCGATTTGGGAGCTCTTTGCCTCAGCGTCCTCCTCTACTGACTGAACTTCCAAGCGATAGAGGTACTTTCCTATATCGAAGTCGCTGAGTCTAATATCCGGACTCTCGGATAGCATTTCATCGTCCAGCGTTCCATCGGCAGCAGATCGAAGTGCCGTCTGCCGGAGCGCCCTCTTCAACCGGCTGTATATTGTTTCCATTTCCTGAACCGCGTTCCAAACGTGATTGAAGTTCTCCTTAACGCCTTTGAGCTCGTATGCTTCTGCGATCGCCCAGAAACTCTTCTTCGACCGAGTTCGGTGAACCTCCATGTTGTACCACCGCTCGTATGTGCCCCTGTTCTTGTCAAGACCCTGCTGTTCCATCTTTTCTACGAAGTCGTCCAATTCGTCCCCAGTCTCCTCAAGAGCCGCTTCAAGATTGACTTTCCATAGGTTCGCGTAGTAGTACAACCCGACATCACCACGCTCACGGATCAATCCGTACAACTGTTCCCGCATCTCGTTCATATCTTCCAAGTGGGCAACGCTGTCGTGTTGCTTGAGACGTGAAGCAGTCTTCTTGAATAATTTGTTGTGGCCGTCCCGAACAGTGTGTACTTCGGTGTTCTTTCGAACGTACATTGACGACCCGCCTCCGAAGTAGATGTGGAGGCAATCTTCCTCTATCCGGCCACCGGGGTCGGGAGTATGCGTAGCTGACGAGGTCTCGTATTTCGATTGATCGAAGTCCTCGCTGCCTTCGTAATCGGTTTCGTAGCCACGAACGATTTCACCCAAATCTTCTCCCTCGGTTTCATCCACAGAAATTTCACCCCCGAGATCGCTCGTACTCGGTTCTTCGTATTCGGGCAGATCAATAGTCAGCTGTTCTATGTCTGCTGTTTCCCCGGTCACCTTCCGTGTCAACTTATCCATGACACCCCAGAAGTTCGTCTCAGCGATGGATTCGAACGCGTCGTTAACAGCATCAACCTGTGAGTGGAGTAGACCCATCTCGATCGGATACGCCAACACAACCGCGTTCGGTGCGACGTCGGTTCGGAGGAGATCTCGATCAGCCCAACGGAGTGCACCGTACAGGACGACGTGATCCGTCGGGCTTGTAGATCGGATACTGTGACTGTCGTGGACCGAAAGATCATCACCTAAGTCCCGATAGAGCGATGCGTGCTCCGACTGGAGAAACGTCGTGAGTGCTTGTCGCTGACTCTCGGTGGCAGTAACAATGGAGATCGATTCACCGCGCTCTAGTACACCGTAGAGCAGATTGTTTACCAGTACCCCTTCCTTCTTTTCTCTGGCCGGTCTGTCGTCCCAGATCTTCTCAAGTTCCTCAAGCGCAGATACCACGTCACGGAACGTACCGCTGGCTGGACTTGCTTCTGGATCAGAGGCGATCTGACCCGTGAATCGATCAAGTTGTGCAAGCCGACTCGAAATTGTCGTTCTCCTAGCGTGGAAATCTGCGACGTCTAAGGGAGTCAAGAGTTCTCGAAAGTTACCGAGGGCGTAACGGACGAGTTGTTTCCCCCGATGAAGGACGTCTACATCTAACTGCTGAGTGAGGTACTCAAATCTGGCTCGCCGGTCATTCGCTCTCGTCAGGGCGGTCTCTATGTCTCCGTCACCGCAAGTATGAACGTCAATCGAGAGCCCATCCACGCGATTCCGTTCGCGGTGAGCTACGATACGTGTGCGATTCGTGGTAGGGCTCGCTTCCTCGCCATCTACCGGCCATTCGCTTTCTTGATCACGGTCGGCCTCAACAGCTTCTGGGAGTAAGCGAGGAGGCCACGTCCAAACGAACGCTCGCTTACGCATTCGCCTCACGAGATCTGATGTCGGATCGCTGGTGAAGTAGACGATAGACGGAATGTCGTTGCGATTTTGCCAGCTAAGCAGCCGCTTCAGACGGTCCTGATCGTACTTTACGGAATCGTCGTAGATCACACAGCGAACTCGTTTACCTACTTCGTCGGAGGGAATTCGTGTACTCGTATAAGAGAAGAGAAATTGAGCGGGCTTGTTTGGGTGCTTGAGGTTCTTGGTGACTTTCGCTAGAGAACCGTCTTTGGTCACGTTGGCAATCGGTGTCTCCTCTCGAGCATACCGGGACTTATCGTGAGGAGGACGGATGGATCGAGGAGCTAGCTGACGGAATCGTTCTCTAAATTCCGTATTGGAACTCAGGAGAAAGATAGCGTTCCGCCCCTCCACACGTGGTCCAAAGAGAGCTTCTAATGCTTGTAGGTGCAAAAAATCGGCCCTGTCAGAAGGAGTAACGATGATGATGTCCTGACTACGCTCCACCATCGCGTGTAAGAATCCAGCATGCACTCTGGCTGTTGTAGGGAAGTAAACGAGCCGTTCCTCTTCGGCGACATTCCCAGAACATATAAACGGGTCTTTGAGCGCGGGGGTCTCAAAGAGTTCATCAAGCGGCACGGACTGAACCGAGTAATCAAAGGGACAAATAATTTGTCCACGTCTCTCATAATGGATTCCTTTCAATCAAATCCAAACTCACTCTCGTATATTTCGAGATCGTCATAGAATTCCTCTCTAGAGATACTCAGATCGGAAATGTCAATGTTAATATCAAGATCCTCTACGATTTCTTCTTCAATCAGTTTCTTCTGCCACTTTGAACTAGATGGTGAGATCCGTATCTCATCAATCAATTCCTCCAAATCAATTGCCACTCTTTTCCACGCATCTTGACCCGACCAATCAAAATCACTAGGGTTACTCCCCATTTCCCACTCTCTCGAATCTAAAACATCGTCGTCAAAAAAATCATAGTCTGGACCAGTTATAGGTGGATCCAGGATTAGAGCCCGCACCTCTTGTTCATATTCTAGTGGGTTTCTCTTATAGAGATAAGGGTGATCAATACTCCGATCAAAATGGTATTTTTCAGCCTCCTCAAAGTCAACATAGTCTACCTTTGATATATAAACTGAATCAGCAGTCTGGAGACAACCTTTCAGATTGCCGATGGTGGATTTTATGACCACCCCATCACTGGACTGCAAATTTGCTTTCCAAAGGGCGAATGATTCCGACTCTCTCAAATTCCAACAATTAGCATAGGAACACCTTCGATTATATTCGAATTGGTTGAAGGGGTTCTGGGTAAGCCCCGAAATTGTATCAATCTCACCGCCCCAATTGTATGTCTTATCAACATTCTTATTATTTTTGTTGGCTTCTTTGACCAGGACTTTAAGTAGATTCTTTGGTATGAATCCCTCATAGTCATCATCAAATGAATCTACTCGACTGAAATGGAGGGCATTTCTTTCAATCAGACTCACGAAAGAAGGGAATGACAAATAACGCCAAATTGTGGCGTCATCCGAATTCGGTGTATTAAATTGCTCTTTCGACTCAAATCCCATAGTTATGCGAATTCAGGGCTGATAGTTAAAGATACACGCACTATGGACGGATGCCTAATCTTGTCAAATCTTCTCTCTTCGCTTCAATAGGACGATTCCATGACCAGATGGCAGATGCCACCCGTTGGAGACACAGTCTCTCTCATTGGCAGACACCAATGTAAGCCAGATCAACCAGGGACATCTCCGTACTTGACAGGCATTAGGCACCAGGTCCAAACATCGCGCCCGGATGGGGGAGAGATTCAGGTATGTTTCTTCGTCCGGTTATCTAATGAAAGCGATGGCAACCTCTTTAATTAATATTCGCCCAGATTTTCATCTTCACCCATAGAAATCGGTGCCTTAGATAAATTTTCCTGGAATCGTTATCTAAACGCCTTCCATATCAGCGCTCCAATAAAGTAACGGGAAACTCAGGCCAAATCTGGTTCCACACCGAACGCTTCGCCGAATGCGAAGAAATGTTCCTGGAGCCTCTGGAGGCCCTGCTTCACTTCGTGTGCATCTGTGACTGGAATATAGAAGATACCCGAATCATAGTTCCAGACATCATCGCTATACTGAATCTCGTCCCATTCGGGATCTGACTGGGTCTGCTGCTTCACGCGATCATACTCTGGTCGCGCCAGATTCTTGATTTTATACAGAACGAGGCACAGTGCTCCCTCGGATTCCTGGCTGTGAATCTCTGGCTGAGTCCACTCGATTGAAACATAGAATTTCAGCCGGTCTCCGTCGCTGTTGAGACGGCTCATTTTGGCTTGCATCCGTGTATGTGCCAGTGGCTCGGTACGGACACTGGTCTGGCTCTTCGACGGACTCGCATCGTCCTCGAACAAATCTGGCCGTTGTTCGATGGTGTCTTTTAGGAAGTTACGGAGTTCGCGGGCTATCTCTTCCTCGAACTGGTCAGTAAGCCTGGCTGCTTTCAGGTAGCGGTCGTTCTCGATTGCCTCGGTGATGAATTCGTCATTCATGATTGTGATTTTTCGGCAAGGACTGCACGTAGGTAGTCGATCTGTTCGTCCGGTTCAGCTGCGATGAGCCGGTGAACGTCTGTCGCTGGAGCCGTCTCAGCGCTCGCAGGGTCCACAAACGAGAACGAATGAAGCCCGAGTATTCGCTGTTCGATGAGTGTTATGAAGAGGTAGGCGCTTGCCTCCCAGTGACTGTCGGGTTCACGCCCCTCGATGAGCATCCATCGAAGGACTCGGCTCACGTCTTGCCAGTGCCGAACGTCGATATCGGCCGATTGATCCGACCGAATCGTGGCCAACCCATCTGCAGACCGCTCAATAGCATCACCGAAGGTCTGCTGGAGCCGTGATAGCTTGTCCTCCTGCAGAAGGAGGAAGTGCGCCCAGTCACGGTGGTCACGTCGTTCGACCAGGCCCGCAGTCTCTGGCGTTTTCCCGTAGTGTTCGTCGCCACGCTTCACCTCGATGGAGACGCCAATATCCTCGTACTCAACGAGTATATCCACCCTGCGCTGGGAGTTATTGCCGAAGAAAACAACTTCACGCCGAACACTGTTCGGCGACCGGTTCGGCGTTCCGAGCAACTCGTGCGCAAACGGGCCGGACGACGTCCGAAGCAGGTGGGCGAGCCACTGCGACCAGTCTTCTTCGGTAACTGTAGTCCGGAGTGGCCCCTCGTACTGGCTCACGGACCGCCAGTCCGCACTGAGGGGGTCCTCGTCGAACTGGCTTGCTCCGTCGGTCCATGCCTCTCGAAGCTCCACCATTAGTTTCCGGAGTTCACGCAGGTCATTCTGCTGTAGCTCTGCATAGCGATTCCAGAACTCATCGACGGTTTCCCAGGCATCTTCCGCTGGGTCATCCGAGAGCTTCCGAATAGATTGGTCTGCAAAGAGCCATTCATGGTCCGTTTCGAGAGCATCCCAGAGTGTATCGACGGTACTCCAGTGATGATCCCTCGCTACCTCTGGCATCTTTCTGATCGAAGACGGAGCAAATATGAACGGCTTGCCTTGCTGGAAGGTGCCCCACCAGCTGTCGATTTCCGGCCAGTCATCGGCTGACACTGGTGAGAGCATACAGGACTCATGTTTGTCGGGTGGTAAAGAAGTTCTCACCGTCATACAGTCTCGATAGCACAGGCTGGCCTCTGCAGTCGAGGTGGCTTCGAAAATGACTGTTGTCCAAAGGGAGGGGCCAGTCTGTGACTGGATCTGGTGACCGCAAGCCATACTCCAGTCCTCCACTCACCGAGATCACGGTCGTGGCTGCGCGCGCAGCGTAGCGAGCACGGAGCGGAGGGTGGGGAGGTGGGGTCTGGGTCGGTCTGGCACGAAAGAAAAAAAGAAACCGCCCGCTTAGCCTACTCCCACCACCGCCCTCGTTCCGGGAAGTGCACTTCCGACCAGCCGGTGAGGGCTATCGAGCACCGGCCTTAGTACCAGTTCTTCGCGCCGCTCTGAACCAGATCCGCTTTCCCTTCATGAATAATGGCTTGTCAGAATCTCCCTAAAGGCGCTTGTAGAAAAATCAAATGGGTGAGTCATTTCGGCAGGCAACAGATTATGTATAAGAGTTTTGACGAACCAGAGGTCCAAAATCCAGTCTGTTTTAGAGATGTCGAGTGTCTGGTCGTAGAGGCGAGATCCGCTCCCAGATTATGTGGTGAACAGTACAGACCGTGACGAGATTGCTCAAGCAATTTGCCCGTTGGAAATCTACTGACCCGCAAGACCGTTCGAAGCTGGCTAATGGTACGATGTGATGCACATGAATATCATGTCCGAATCGCTCGACGTGTGACTCGCGGGTTGTACTACAACCTGGGGTTTGACAAATCCAGTCATCTCGTTGGATCGCTCTCTCCCGTTGCCGATTCCAGTCCGGGCCGTAGTACTGGCTATCTCGGCCACCCCTCCACCGAGGATTCTCTTCTCCTGAGGGCCATCCACGGGGTTCGAACCCCGCCTCTCTCACAGCTTCGTGCCAACCATCAAATTCGCGAAAGTAGCCCCGAACAGAGTATTTCCCATGCTCTTTCAGATCGTTCGTTGATGGAGGATGACCAAGAACATCTGAAAGTCGTCGGATTTCGGCCAAGAGGTCATCTCGCGGAATCTGCTTGATCTTATTGGGCTTGTACCCAGCAGCCACTAGGGCATCATTCCACGATCCAAACTTCGACTGAGCAACGGTCACAGAATACTGGCCTTCGGATCTCATATTCGCTACCGTAGGGGCGTGCCCCAGTTCTTCAGCAACTCCCTGTATATCCTGGATTATGTCATCCCGTGAGAGTTCATGATGGTGGACAGGTGTTAACCTGGCAGCTCGGAGTCCGGCATTCCACGAACCAAACCTCTTCTTTACTGTCGCTCTTGAGTATCGACCTTCTCGGTCCATATTTTCCGAAGTTGGAACCCGGCCTGTTTCGTCGAACAGACGCTGGACCTCGGCAATCAGTTCATCCCGTTCGATTTTGATCCGATGGCCGTTTTTGTGACCACCGAATTTCGCGGGTTTTTCGAACGTCTCTCCACAGATGTCACATTGATAGCGAGCAGTTTCTGACGTCATTTCATTCTCGAGGGCACGAAGTGACGCCCTCGGTCCTTGAGGGCGAGAAAAAACAAATGGCAGAACGAGCAACTGACCATTATCTCGATTAACGGTTAGTGGAGATCATCCGGCTATATCCGGCTAACCCCAACGAAAAACGGCCTTCGCACTCCTCTACGGGAGAATGTGAATTCCAACCTTATGGGGGCGGTTCGTGACCTACCTCCACCACTGTCCCCGTTCCGGGAAATGCACTTCCGACCAGCCCGTGAGAGCTATCGAGCAACGGCCCTCGTACCAATTCTTCGCAGCCGCCCGGAATCGGACGCGTTCACCCTCACGAACCATGGACTGGTCGGATTTTACCCAGGAGGTGAACTTGGTTCGTCCGCTCTCGTCTTCGATCAGTCCGACCTGCCGAATCGCTGGGGAGGAGGGTGTCCAAAGTTGGGTAACACGCCCCTCAACCGTCACCTCCATGCGATCCACGTTCTCGATCTGGTCGATCGGCACGATGACACCTGCCTCGTCGCGAATCAACTCGATTACCTCGACGACTGCGTCCAGGACGTCCATTCCATCTGCGATCCGCTCGGCCAACTGCCGTGATATCGCCGCCCGCGTCAACCCACCGTGTTCCTCCGCCAACCTCGCCGCCTGTTCGTTCACTGTCGACAGCTCCGCCTGTGTCAACTCCTCCCTAGCATCCACCCGCTCTGGGTCGGCCCACTGGTCTACGCCCGCTCGGCGTCGCTCGAACTCCCGCCGTCGTTCCGCATTGCCTGCGCCAGCCCGTCGTCGTGACCGTGCTTCCCGGCTCGATTCCTGCCGACTGTCCCACCGCTCGTGCGTGCGTTCAATCTCCCACTCGCGTGCTGCCAGCTTCTCTTCCGCCTCTAACGTCAACCCCGTCCGTCCAGCGTCCGGGTGATTCGTGTCTACCTTGCCCTGTATCTCCTGTTCGACCGACCGCCGCAGTTCCGGCTCATCGCCAGCCACCCGCTCGTGTCGCTGTTCGACTGCCTGTTCTTCGACCGATCCTTCATTACGGAGTACGTGCTTACCTTCCATTGGAATCACTCGATAGGTGATTTTCCACGAAGGCGCTCTGCGCCACCACCGCGATGCCCAAACATCGCGGTTTTCCGACGACAACGACCGACAGACACGTCTGCGCGTCTCGCTCGCGCCTTCGCGAGCGCCCCTGGGCGCGAGCGAGACGCGCTGTTGAGACAGGACAAACCAGCCACGCGCGCCGACCCGGCCGTCACAAACGGCCAGCGGAGTAAGGGTGGGGGGTGAGCACCCACGGCGCGCAACCCCCTGCGCTTACCCGCTGGCGGCAAACCGGACGCCCGGCAGCCCGCTACCGCAGGCAGCCCGGAACGGTCGGTGCCGAGTGCTGTGACGGTCGGCAGCGGCGAGCGGGGCGAGCCATCAACAAACCCAGCCAACCACGCGACATAGCGACCGACACATCACCCGGGCGGGACTGAAAGGGGCCGGGTGGTGGGCGACGGCAGGCGACGCAAGCACCGCAGTGAAACGAGGAGCGCAGCGAGCCTCCCGAGCCGACCACCCGGGGGCTTTCGAGGAGGTAGAGGTCCTTTTCCATGAGCGAGAACCGATGGATTCCCGTTTGACCCACGTTGCCTCGGCGACTTCGTTCTGCGTAAATGCCTAATCGGTGTTTGCTTCGAGGAAGGAGAGAATTTCGTCGACGTGCACCTCCGGTGAGCGGACATCGCCGTCGTCGAGCTCCTCGAAGCGGTCTGCATCAATTGGCATCGGTGTCTCCAGTCGGTGAAACCGGCGCTCTCGATGTGTACGACTCAAACCCGGCTGCTCAGTACCTCAGAGCTGCTCGATCGGGTTGTTGATTATCTCGAAGACTTCGCTCGCCCGGTAGAACCGATTCCGCTCTTTCCCGGTGAGTTCTTCGAGTATCCCGTCATCTTCGAGCTGTCCGATCAGCCGGTTGGCCGTACTGTACTCGACTTCTAGCCACTCGGCCGCCGTATTCACGTCGAGGTACGGTTCTTCGAAGAGCCGCATGACCAGTTCCAGGATGTTCTCGGAGCGCTCGCTCTGGTAGTGCTGTTGATAGTCCTCACGGAGGTCGACCAGCAAGTTCGCACGCCGATGGGCCTCATCTGCCTGCGACTGCACACCACGTAAGAAGAACAGTAGCCACTCTTCCCAGTCGCCGCGCTGACTGACTGCCAGGAGATGGTCGACATACGCTGACCGTCGTGCGTTGAAATACGAACTCAAGTAGAGATATGGCTCGGGCAAGAGCCCGTCACGTTGCAGGAGGAGACTGATCAATAGCCGCCCGAGCCGTCCGTTCCCATCGAGAAACGGGTGAATCGTCTCGAACTGATAGTGTATCAGCCCGGTCCGGAGGAGCGGATGGAGATCAGTGTCTCGGTTCGCGTACGCAACCAGGTCTTCGAGAAGGTCGGGAATCTCGTTCGGTGGTGGCGGAACGTACCTGGCGTCCTGGATGTATGGCGTACTGCCGATGAAGTTCTGGGTCGTGCGGAGTTCTCCCGGATCAGCTTCGTCTCCACGGACACCCGAAAGCAACCGATCGTGCATTTCACACAGCGACTCGGTGGTGATTGGATCGCCAGCAGTGATCGCATCCAATCCATGCGTCAGTGCGTGCAGATAGTTCACGACTTCCTGGGTGCCTTTCCGCCTGTCTTCGCCGATGAGAGCTTCTTGTCCAGCTTCAAAGGCGTAGATATCCGAGAGGGTGGCACGTATTCCTTCGATTTGCGAAGATTCCAGCGCTTCTTTTCGAATGAACGGCTCGATCAGGATCTCTCGTGACCCGACACGTGGGCCGATACCCTGTAGCCGTCCAAGTGCCTGTGTCGCCTCCGCCAACGGGGTAACGAGTCGTTCAGTGCTGATCGAGGGGGCGAGCGAGTCAGGCCGGTACGCTGAATACGTTCCGTTTGGTGTCCTCGTGGGAACGATTTCACCGGGAGCCGTCTCGTCGAAGTCCTCTCGCTCCATCAGGGGTATCCGTCCAAACACGCTGGCCAATAGTGGCATTTTTGGTGCTAAATCAAAATAGTAGGCCAGACAATTGCACCGTCACAACTACTCAGGATCTCTGGGGAGAGATTCGATAGCGATTCCTGCCCACGGTCTCGGTTCGGAAGATAGCAGTCCGACGACCATTACACCGGCAGACGTCGTGGATGAGGACGACGATATCCCAGACGAGTTGGCCGCCGAGTGACGACGAATGTATACGGCAAACATCGTGGATACGGTGATATTTCGAAGCCCGGGGAAGTATCCAACCCCACAGCTGGAGCCGCTCGAACGGGCCGTGAAACAGGCCGAGGCGAAGTTCTAGTCGACACCGGCGGATTTACCACAAACCTCAAAAAGCTTTATGCACGCCCTCCACAGTAGTGTTTGTATGGCAACAGCGGACTCGAATGGGACTCCGACAAGATCTCTCGCAACAGTTGTTAATCCTGAAACGGATGATCTGACCATCGAGTTGGAATTCTATGACGAAACGATGGAAGGAGTTGAGGGGGTCAGGATGCCGGATCCCCCTGAGAAAGAGTAACTCCGTTCTTCTGTCTTTTATCTGTATAGCGATAACTGGCGTGCAGCCTGCTTGATAGCTTTTTGACCGTGGTTTTGGACGTGTTTGCTCTCAAGTTCTCGTGAAATCGATTTGTAAAAAGAGTCACTCCTTTCGATCGAGTCCCTTAAAAGAAGAATGTCCCCTTTCTGGTAGTTTGGGAAGTAGTCGGCAAACGCTGCGTGGTTGCCTCCCCAATCCCCTCGCTGTTTTAACCGTTGAACGGGAACCGCTAATTCATTTTTGTTTGGTATGTAGTTTACACCAACAGGGCCAGCGTGTTGCATACAGTTCCGGAGAGCAAGCAGTTCGGGCGCAGTACTCATAAGAGAATACTGATTGCCATCGACATAGGGATCACACTGCACCACGAAACCCCAGAGCGCGTGCAGAGTGTTGATGTAATTGTATACTTCCCACTGAGCTTCGAAAATTCGGAGATACTTTACTTCAGAATCGGCAAGAAAGTAGGACGTGTCATCGGTCGTTTTGACCCTTTTGATTTTCCCGATACATTCGCTACGACGGGACCGGAGGTTCATACAAAGAGCCTCCATTTCAATGAGTTCCTGTGCAGCCTTCTGAACACTCGCCATAGTGCCTTTTTTAATTCAGTCAGAATAAGGCTGTTCAAAACCCGCTCTAATTCAACCATTCCCCTTGAGACAGTCCAGACCTCCCGACAACAGAATTTGCAGCCACAATCCGGGAACTCGGCTGAAGTCGGGTCAGTCCTGCAGTGTCGCGACGACGCGTCCCGATTCCGCGGCGTCATCGCTCCGCAACATATCGTACGTCACCAGGGCTTCGTCGACTGCCTCGTCGAGTCGCATCGGTATCTGGTAGTCGCCGTCTCCGCAAATAAACGCTTTCAGGAAGAGTGGCTGTGAGACCGCCTACGCCAGTTGTGACTAAACACGGCTACTCGGGGTGCAGCTGGGCGGAACGCTTGTCACTTTTCCAAGGTGATACGCAGGACGCCATGCAACGCCGTGAGATGCTGCAGTTGACAGGGACCGCCGTAGCCGCTTCAGTCGGAGTTGGGAACGGAGCGGCAAAGACCAGGTCTCGCACATTCCAGGAGGGAACCAGTCCAATTTCGTTCGAGTCGTCCGAGGACCTGTTACTCGAAGCCTCACTGTTGCCTGGAGATGGATGGGAGCAGGAAGCGGTCGGAGAAGACGCTCTCCTCGATGCAAGCGTCTTGTTCTATCGCGAGTTCACCGACGCCGGAGATAATTTCTGGGCCGTGAGGTCTGCTGTGGCTGGACGAGAGAATGAGGCCGAAGCGGTAGCGCTGTACGAGGAACTCTCCACGCAGTATCTCGGTCTAATTGGCCAAGCGCGGATCATGGACCTCGACCTGGCAACAGAAGCCGTAATCGCAGGGTACGACGGACGCACGATAGCACTCTTCCGCGACGTAAACTGCGTCGGATCGGTCGGATTCACTGACTGTACAACGCAGTTTGGCTGTCTCTCTGACGTCGGCCAGACCGAGGAACTCGCCCGGACGAAGCGACAACTGTGGCGTGGGGAACTTGAGGCTCCCACAGCTACTGAAGCGGGGCAGCAAGGAACCGAAGAAGCGACTCCAACGACCGAGTCTAGTAGTGAGTTCGTCGACGAGATCGACGAACAAGTCACTCTCCCGTATGGTGAAACTGCTCGATTATCGAACGGTGTGGAGACCACGGTGTATCAGGGAACGCTGTACGACCAGATGGGCGACGAAGTGCCCGAAAACCGAGACCGCTTCCTCGTGGTTCCCGTCGAGGCCCAGAACACCGCCAACGAACCGCGCATTATCCCCGACCAGACTGATTCGTGGGAGGTAGTCTTCGGCGACCAACAGCTGACCAACGTGTTTCGATATGGGGCCCTCGCTGCAGGGGGGTACGAAGCCTTCGAAGGTGGGGACGTCCAGGGAGGTGTTCGTCGCGAGGGCGTCCTGCTGTTCGAGGTGGACTCGGGATTACAGGCCCAAGAATTCGATGTCCTCTGGCAAGACGAATGGTGGGTTGCCGCCGACCTCGAAGGCTCCATCGACGTCCGCTGGAGTGCCGATGGGTAACGAGGTACCCCTCCACGGCTGAGAACCCAACCTCGATCTCACAATTTTGTAGATGAGAGGTGGACCCGCAGCCACACAAGGAGGAGGGGTGGGACTGAAAGGGGCCGAGTGCTCACGGAGCGAGACCCGCCAAGCGACGCGGGACCAAAGGTCCCGCTAGTCCTCAGACGCAGTCTGAGGGCACCGCAGCGAAGTCGTTCGAAAGAGCTTCGCTCTTTCGTGATGACGAGAGACCTTCGGTCTCTCGAACCACTCTCGCGTAGTCCTCAGCTTTCGCTGAGGGCACCGCAGAAACGAGGAGCGCAGCGTGGGTCGCGGGATGCCGAGCGGCCGAGGGCTTTAGAGACGTTCTCAACCGCTTCCCACCACAAACACTATTTCCAGCCATCACGAACACAGTCTATGCACCACACTCCGCCGGTGCGACAGGTGACCACGCGCACGACCAGCGCTTGCCTCGTTCTCTCGTAGCTCGTCACAGCGCCGGCAGGTGTATCGCTTATTCACCAATTAGCGGCGCCGCTGTCACCGACACAGATGCAGACTACCGAGTACGAACTCCGCGACCGAATCGACCAGCTCGCAGACTACCGCGGCGAGGGCACCGAACTCGTCACCGTCGCCGTCCCGCCAGACAAGTCACTCCGAACCATCCGCGAACGCATCAGCCGGGAGCACACACAGGCCGAGAATATCAAATCCGACAAGACCCGAACCAACGTTCAGGATGCCCTCGGGCGCATCCGACGGCACCTCCAGGCCTACGAAGAAACGCCACCGAAGGGCCTCGTCGTCTACGCGGGCGTCGTCGACGGCGAACTACGCGACGACGTCTTCGACGACCTCGACCGGCCAGTCGACGTCTCGATCTACCGCTGTGCGGCCGAGTTCGAGACCGCACCCGTCGAACAGGCGCTCACCCCGTCGACGGTGTACGGTCTGGTCGTCCTCGAACGGGGCCGCGCCGCCCTCGGCCGTCTCGCCGGCGAGCGAATCGTCGACACTCGAACTATCGAGAGCCAGGTAATGGACTCGAACTATCGAGAGCCAGGTAATGGGGAAGTCCCGCGCGGGTGGCCAGAGCGCCCAGCGGTTCGAACGCGAGCGCGAACGCCAGAAACACGAGTTCTTCACGCAGGTCGCCGACGCCGTCGAAGGTACGTTCCTCAGTGAGCCCACCGTCGATGGCCTCGTCCTCGGCGGCACGACGATCACTGTCGACGAGTTCCAGAAGGGCGACTACCTCCACCACGAGTTGCGGGACCGCGTCCTGGGCGTCTATCCGGTCGAGTACGCGACCGAGCAGGGCCTCGCACAGCTCGTCGAGCGTGCCGAGGACGTGCTGTCCGATGCTCAACGACGACGGGAACGGGCGGCGCTAGACCGGTTCTTCACGGCACTCGGACGGGATGGCGACGTCGCCTACGGGACTGATGCAACGCGAACCGCCATCGAGTACGGCGCAGTCGACGTCCTCCTCGTCGCCGACGCACACCCACCCGAGACAATCCGCCAACTGGAGACAGCGACGACGAACCAGGGCGGTGAGTGTCTCGTCGTGTCGACCGACACGGACCGCGGTGCCCAGTTCGAGACCGCACTCGGGGGTCTCGGGGCGCTCCTCCGGTTTCCGGTCGAGTAAGGCGAGTAGTACGGAACCCGCTAGTGCAGGAGGCGGCGTTCGCCAACGGCTGACCTTTCAGAGATAGTAGTGGACCGATCGATATTCACACCCCAGTCAGACCGCACCGATCAGTCGTCAGCCGTGTACGCGCCGCTGCGATGGCGAATACTCTCGACCCGAAGACGCTGTTCCTGTCGTCGGACCCGACAGCCGAGGCGGTAGTTGCCGACGCGAAGTTTCTGGAAGGGCGAGTTCGCGAGCGGTTCGAGGAAATCAGCAGGTTCGCGCCACTCAGAAGTGACGACGTCGTCGAGTTTCCCGACGATACGTTCCTGTGTCTCCGGTTCGAGTCTGGCGAACTGGTCCTCGGCCCGTGGGGAGAAAACCCAGTCCCAGTCATTCGCCGTCGAGCCCATACTTCGCCTTGACGTCGTCGCTCGAAATCCCCTCCCCATCCGAGAACTGTGCCTCGCTAATTGCCAGATCCTTCCAGACACCAGCACCCTCTGGATGGTTCACCGCAGTGCGAAGGGCGTATCGGATGAACTCACTCCGACTGTTGAAGCCACGCTCCCGCCACGTTTCGTCGACAACTTCGAGAAACGGCCTGGAGATCCGGAGATTGAGACGGTCTATCTCCGGGTCACCGTCGCCATTCTCGTTGACTCCCGTCTCTGACATACGAGCGTATGTTCGTAGTACGTACAAAAAAGCGTACCGCCACCTCTGGGAGTGGGGCCGAACCGGTGCTCCGACAGCCACCAACTCACTCCTCCTGTCCTTCGATACCAGCGACCAACAAACCGCCCGGGCGGGACTGAAAGGGGCCGGGCGGTCGGCGACGGCAGGCGACGCAAGCACCGCAGTGAAACGAGGAGCGCAGCGAGCCTCCCGAGCCGACCGCCCGGGGGCTTTCGAGAAGAAAACCGTCCTCTTGCACTCGTGAACTCCGACGTCTCCACATTCCAAAGAAGGAAACACTGCACCCTCCCGTCAGCCACTCTCCTCGCCCTCTCTTACTTGCCGCGCTTGCGCTATCTGTCGTTCGATCCCCTCGACCAGGACGTCCTGCTCCCGATACCGGTACACAGGCAGTATCGATCGCTGCCGACCGATACGGGGGAAGCCGTAGTCACCCTGGGCGGCCGCCCTGGCACTCCGCTGCCCGTCCACGAGTGGTGGTTCGGCACCGTGGGAACTCGGGGAGTGGTCGACGACGACCAGCTCCGACGCATCGATGGCGCTCCTGAACCCGGGTGGGGCGTCGTCTACCGTCTCCACCCAGACGAGCGCCTCGTCGTAGCCGTCCGTCGGGAACGGAATCTCCTCGACGGCGTGGGCCCCACAGCGCAGGACGTCAGTTACCCACCCGTCCGGGGGGTCGCTCATCTGCGCGAAGTTGGGCATATTGTCGACCCGGATGACGTCCATCAGGATGGACCCAGCGGGATCGACGGGGACGTATGTCTCGTGTTTCAGATCACATGTCAGGTAGATCGGTTCCCCGTGGATGTCCCGGCGAATCTCGTCGGCCAGCGCCATGGACACACGCACGACACGACTGTCCGTAACTAGGCAGGTGATATTGCGACGCACTCTTAATTCAACGCAAACGAAAATAAGAAAAAGTTGATACGCCCACCCCAGATCGACATACGTAGCGACGCCACGCACGAACACGTCGCGACCCAGGGTGGACGAAAACGAGGTTCCAGTACACATGGCCGAATTCCAGATAGCAGAGCGGTACAGCCTTCCGCGGGACGTCGCCGGACAACCAGACGACGAGGTCGAACCGCGTCTTGACGACGCACTCTCGGAGTGTCTCCCCGACGACCGACTGGTGGCGCGAAACCGCGCTCTCGATGTCGTCGTCTCCCTCCCCCGTCACTTCTACCCGAGCATCGACAAAGGCGGCGCGCAATACACGAACATCTCGATCAGCCCCATCGACCAGACAGTCGCCGACATGGCCGCCGCCCTCGACGCGGTCGAATCGATGCTCGACCCGCCGGCAGGGCTGAAAGCGTGTCACTACGGCGTCCGCGCGGGGTCGATACAGCTCTCGTCGAACACGCCGGGCCGGTTTCTCACCGATTTCGAGGACGTCGCGTCCATCGCACCGACGGTCGATAAGCGCCGTCCCGTTCTGACGCGCAACGCGATCAAGCCCGAAGTGATAGGGGCGTGCGTCTGGCCCACGAGCTACGGGACGTTCTACCTGCAGGCACAACGGCGCCACGGCAACACGACCGCGAACGTCCACTACGGCATCCTCGCCCACGGGATGCCACTCGATACGACGCCGATAGAAGAGTTCTTCGACGCACTCGCCGACGGGGCCGTCCCGTCTCAGGCCCCCTGGCCGTACCGCCAGCTCACCCTCGCTGGTCTCAGATCGCTACCGATCACCAACGCCGAATCCATCGACGACGATATCGTCGCGGCCGAGTCTGACGTCATAATGAAACTCACACACGCCGGTGAGAACCCGGTGTACCAGTATCAACCCCCCGAGAACGCATTTTCCTGGCGGGCACGTGAGGAGATCTACGATCAGCTACGGGCGATCAGTACACTGGGCTACGAGACGAAGCAGATTGACCAGTCCGGGCCGTACGTCCTCGATACAATCCACGCGCTGGATATGCCCGTGAATCACCTCTGTCTCGTGACGACCACACTCGATAGCAAGCCGGGAGCGTGACGTATTGTTAAGCAGGCTGAAGAGGCTCGGTTCGATTGCACGTTTCACTGGACGCCCGACGGTGGAGCCCCGGTCCAACACGGTACATAGGTGAAACCGAACGCCGACACCAGGTGATCTAGGATGCCACTCACCCGAACCCGGTCGTGGCTGTACGGACAGGCACCTGTTCTCTGAACGCGACCAGACAACGTGACTCCGTCCCTGTACGGAAAGAAACGTAACGGATAGTGTGGTAATCCGAACGTTGAAGCCACGAAGCAAGAGTTAGGGTGGTATGCAATCGGGGCGTACGCGGCGAACATTCATTCACGGGGTTGCGGTTTCGGTACCACTTCTCGCAGGGTGTACCTCCGAGGAAGGAGGGACACCAGAAGACGATACGATTCAAGATAGCGACGGGGATGGCGTGATCGATAGCGAAGACTACGCACCCACGGATCCCGACGTGCAGCGAAAGTCCGATCTGCAAGAGACAGCGACTGACGCAGCTGACCGAGTGACGCCGACGCCAGCCACGTCGACGACGACCCCCGAACGAACCAGTTCACCCGAACCAACGAGGTCGCCGACCCCGACGAACGATACGCCTGCAGGCAGTTCGAACACGTTGACCGTCTCAGAGCATCTGAGTGAACAGTCCAGGCTCCACTCGTATTCTGCGACGGATGCCACAGTTGTCGTGACGTCGTACCCCGAGATCCCCCACGACCGTGTCCAAATTGTGGGCATTACGTACGAGTACCCCCGTGGTGAGGGCGTAGCGTACGGCTCCAGTGATGCTATCGACACACCCAGGGACGGTGACTCGACGCGCGTCACGGTCTCGATGACCGAAGGCGATGTCTCCCGTGGAAAACGGCTCCATCACCTGATCTTCGCCATGCCCGAGGGCAAAGATCTAGAAGACGTCGACGGGGACGATCTGACGTTCCTCTACGAAAGTGACCCGTTCCGGGTAAACTCGGACACAGGCGAGATCACACGCGACGCACCGAGCTACGCCCAGGATGACGCCACGCAAGATGGGTTCGAGCGAAAATCTGTCGAGGGCGCGTATCGACTCCAGTTCGACGGGCAAACTCAGGGACAGCCGTGGCGAGTTGGCCTGTACATCTGGAAATCCGCGTACAGTCAATCCGTGAACGAACCTCGGGGACGAGGGTATAGCGAGTACGTTGCACTCGCTCAATCGAACGGGAACGCCGGAACGATCGCTGAAATCCTCGACGAAGCTGCAGAAGCGAACTCGTTTACCGGGAAGCGAGAGAAAGTCGAGTTCGTCATCGACTGGGTCCAGAGTTTCCCGTACGTCACCGACGACGTCGATACCGGATACGACGATTACCCGAAGACGGTGACGGAAACCATGGTCGAGGTCCGTGGGGACTGTGAAGACACGTCGATTCTCCTCGCAGCCATTCTCCAGACGGAGCCATTTAACTACGATATGGTGTTGATCCAGCCGCCCGGGCACATGGCTGCCGGGATCTATGGGAAAGACCAACCTGGCTATTACTGGGAGGCAGATGGACGAGAGTACTACTACATCGAAACGACTGGCGACGGCTGGGGGATCGGCGATCTACCTGAAACGTACCAGGGTGAAAACGCAGTCGTACATCAGGTCTAACGCAGGTAGAATCCCGTCTTCCATTTCCGAATGGTTTGAGGCGATTGAGCCTCTCGGCACCGCTTCACAGTCGGGGTAACACGAACACGACCGTCGAACGGGGCACTCGGCACCGCTCGTTAGGCCGTCTGTGCTTCACGATCGGCAGTACAGCCCGGTAGAATGGGTCTTGCGGGAGTCTCGGACTGTGTGTGAAGAACGACATGCGACGTGGACGGCCACTACTATACTCTGGAAAATAGGCTATACAGACTGTATAGCCCCTGTTTTTGGCACCTCTGCAGTTACGCCAGGCCGAGACTTCGTGGTCAGTTCCAGGCTCTCTGTCTCTCACAAACAAAACCGCCAGAGGGAAACCGATTGTGAAGCACGAACCCGTCTCAGACTGTCATCGTGCTATCGCCCAGGTGGCCCACCGCTTTTCGCGAATTGGCCCTCTCACACCCCTCAAGGCCCCTCACAGTCCACTTGTGACGTGCATCTTGACTGTCGCCCTTCGTTTCTGCCCGCTCACACACGACCAGTGTCTGCCCCTTAGAACCATTCTACCGGCCGAAAACACCGATCGTGAAGATACGGAACGCACTGGAGAATTCGTTTGCGGCGCCGAAAGCCTGTGTCAGTTGGTCTGGGCGATGGTGGCCTGTGCAGTTGAAACGGGGGTCCGGGCCACGGCCCTCTTCGCGACCCACTACCACGAACGCACGTCGCTCGGGGACGTGCTCGCGCCGAAAGAGGTGATTGCCGATGGAATTTCCGTCGTCTCACATCGGAACGAGGCCAACTGCTGTATCCAGCGTGACTGGCAGGGGTTCTTCATCCCCGAGAGACTCCACAGAGTCGTAGCACGCCACTTCGTGCCGCCCTGGAAACCCTGGTCCAAATAGTTGAATTAAAATATAATTACGCGAATATTTTGGGCATGGGGACGTCCGATCAGTGGTCGAACGTTCGACGAGGGCGACAGCGATGTGGATCGACTCCGTTCAGTTCCCGGGATCGGAGACTGCAGCACCATCGGTCTGCTGGCCGAGAGCGCAGTACACGATCCAGGCGGCAGAGACGGATGCCGCTGATGACACTCCCAGCGGGGAACGATACCGATGGCGAGTGACGTGCCCGACAGGGGGGACGACGAGTCTGCAACAGATACCTCGTCGACACTCCCGATCCCGGTTCCGGACTCGATACGGTCGGACGAGTCCATGCCGGCAACGGACCCGATCGAGCCTCGACCGTACATCGAGATCCGGCCCTCGGAGAGCACAGTACATCCAGGCGTAGTGACGCGAGCGATGCAACAACTGGAGGCACTGCTCGCCGACCAGACACAGACCGGGGTGCTCGATACGATTCGTGGGTCAGCACAGGTCCCGCTCGTCGAGTGGCTACTCGTCTCCGACGGGCGTCCAGACCCGCAACTGCGGTATCTCGTCGGTACGTCCAACCCGGAGTTGATCGAGGACCTGAGAGGCCTCCTCCGACGGTGTTTCCCGGACACCTACGAACTGCGGGACGTTACGTGGCACCCCCGATACGTCGAGGAGTTCCTGCCCATCGGCGATCCAGCGACAGCGAGCCACTCGGTCTCGTTGCCGACCGGCGAGACGATCGATACGACAGTCCATCCGTACGTCGCGGGGGTCGAATATCACGGCGAGACGAACCGGACTCGCGACTGGCAGACGCCCCTGGCGTCGTTTGCTGACCAGAGCGCGTCGGCGCGGCGGTCGAACTCGTCGTCGGACCACCACGATGGGTCTCACCGGCCGTCGGTCGCACCAGTGATCGAGACGATGTGCAACGCGGCGCTCCCGGTCGTCTACCAGCTGGTCTGCCAGACTCACGGCGACTGGAGTGGGCAGGCAAATACGTATCTCTCGGATATAGAGAACGGGGCAGCGACGGGGCTGGACACCATTCGGGAGATCATCTATCCGCGGACCAGGGAGGAGCGGGAGCGATACACGCCACCGGCGTCGGACCGCAAGCGCATCGAGGCCATCGAGGAGCGTGACCCCCAGCACACGCTTCGGGCCTCTGCTCGCGCCGTCGTGCTGACGCGAGACGACAGACAGCGGGCCGAGACAGTCGCCCGCCAGTTGCGGACCGCGCTCAGTGGCCTCGACGGTCCATACCACGAAGTACGGGGAAACGTCGTCACGGACGGGGATCTCAGGCCACTCGGTGAGACGCCACCCGGGACGGCGCTGTTCGAGGAGCTGGTCGAACAGACGGTCTATCCCGTGACCTACGAATCGAGATCGAACAAGCTCCCGTGGAATACGTGCCAGAGCCGGGGTATCGTCGTCGCTCCCGAGGAGTTGCCGGGGCTGTGTCTCGTCGACGGGACGGGACTCACACCCGATGGACACCGCGCGCTCGCGACGCGGCCAGTCGAACAGACCGCACTCGTGCTCCCGCCGCCACAGCAACTCGTGCGGTACACCCCGCCCGGGATGGCGCTGTGCATGCCGTTGACCCACGACCGGCAACCGTACGGCCAGCCGTTCTATCTCACGCCGAGCCAGCAGGACCGTCATCTCGTCGTCGTCGGCGACACTGGCTCGGGGAAGTCCGTCCTCGTGGAGGGCGGGATGGTCACGAACGTCGCGGCGACAGAGGGTCCCGATGTCCTCTTCGACTACAAGGGCGGTGGCACCGCAGCGGAGTACCTCCGGATGCACTACGCCGAGTACGGCGACCTCGACGACGTGCTGTACTTCGACCTGTCGCGCGTGCTGCCTGCATTCTCGTTTTTCGACATCGAACCGCTGCTGGATGCGGGCATCCCCAGGGAAGAAGCCCGATCGCGGAAGGCAGGCCACTACGCGGAGATCCTTCAGGGCGTGATGGGCGCCGAGAACTACGGCGACGCCACTGAGTCGGTCAAGGCGATTCGCAATCACCTGCGAGCGCTCTACGACCCAGTCCACGGGAGTGACTCGATATCGCACGCCGACCTGTACGATGCCCTCCAGCGGACCCAGCGTGGTGAGGCCATGCCCTCGACGACAGACGAGAACTTGACCCACTACTTCTCAGGCCTCGCCGAGCGCGACAGGGACGTCTTCAACAAGATCCTCGGCGGCGCAGTCGGTCGCGTCGAGCGGATCGCGACGGATGGTCGTCTCGCGCCGGTCTTCGAACACACACCAGACGAGAACGGTGGAGGAAAGTCGGACACGGCACAGCCGTCCTTCGACTTCACCGACCTCGTCGACGAGGACACGGTCGTCGTCTTCGACTTCGCGGGGATGGAAGGGTCGGTCAAGCGGACGCTGACGCTGGTGATCCTCTCGAACCTCTGGACGGCACTCAAAGCCCGCGAGCAACGACGCCGCCACTCCGGGTCTGACGACCTGCCGCAGGTCAATCTCTACCTCGAAGAGGCGCGTGACGTCGGGGCGACCAGACTGCTCGATACGCTCCTCGCCGAGGGCCGCAGTTTCGGCCTGTCCGTCGCACTCGGGTTGCAGTTTCTCGAACAGCTCGAATCCCCCGATCCCGAGCACAACACCTACCAGGAAGTGCTCAACGAGACGGCGACGTTCGTCGTCGGGAACGTCTCGGTCGATACCGACCTGCCGCGCGTCCTGGCGACGGAGTCGATGTCGCGGGAGGCGGTCGACAAACGCCTGACCGCGATGAGTCGTGGTGAGTGGCTCGTCCGTCCCGGGACTGACTTCGGTGACGAGGCGGTCCGGCCATTCCTCGCCCGTTCGCTCCCGGCCGCGGCCGGTCACCCGGCCAGTGACGACCCGCTCTCGGCAGTCGAGGAACGTGACTTCCAGACTGCCTTCGAACAGGTACGCGAGGAGACAGCCGCGAACGCGGGACTTCGACAACACGGGAGCTTCGAATCGGCCCAGACCGACGAGACTGATGGAACGGGTAGTGAATCGAATTCGGACGAATCTGAACCAGAGCGTCTGGATACGACGTATCCCGCCCTCCGCGTCGATACGCTACTGCCACACACGCGCCGCATGCCCGACTGCGTGGACTACGACGCCGAGGCGGACGCGATACGCTGTGAGGGGTGTGAGAACCGGTACGACCCGTCCGTCGACGGGATGCACCGCGCCATCGAGTGCTGTCACTCGCTGGACGAGGTCGATTCCGACGACATCCCGGTCTGCGAGTTCAACCTGAAACTCACACCGGAGGAGGTCATGGCCTCTGAGTGGTCGTTGACGCAGTTGCTGTTCGTCCAGGCCGTCTACAACGCCGAGCAGCGCCGCTACGACTCCCGGGCGTACGACCTCCTGACCGATTCGATGCTTCGCCTGGAGGAGTACGTCGGGATCGACAGGGAGGACCTCCAGCCCCTCCTGGACGCGGACCTGGTGCGGCACGACACTGACCACCCACATCGCATCTACTCGGTGTCGCCGGACGGCCGGAAGGCGATCGGGGAATCGTACAGGCGTGGCGTCGACTACGGCCACGGGAAAGGCGACCTCGAAGAGTCGAGCGAACACGTCTTCGGCGTCGAACTCGGGATCCGATTGCTCGAAGCGCAGTACGCGGCCGACCCCGACTCGGCCGTCGAGACAGTCGTCCCCTACTACGAGTTACAGGAGGGCTCGCTCCCCGCAGCGGCGTTCATGGGTGACGCCGCCGACGTCGCGGAGGAAACAAGCGACTTCGAACAGCGCCGACTAGACGTGGCCGGCCTCGACAGCGAGGGGGACGTCGTCGTCACGCTCGAGGTCGAACGGGTGAACAACGACATCCACCGGGCAGTCCCCGACGACTTCGACAAGATGGCCGCGTGCGAACCCGAGGAGGCCATCTGGATCGTCATGTCGCGCACGGACGGCCACGAGGTACTCGCAGCGTTGAACGACCCGCCTGAGGGCGACCCGCGTGTCGAGAAGACCTATAGTCAGAACACGCCGCCCCAGCAGTTCAAGATCGAGACGCCAGGGCTGACGGCAATCTATCCCGCCGAGTACGTTCGAGATTCGCTCCTCGAAGACCGGGAGTAGTCACACTAGACTTACGCCGCAAGGCAACCTAGCGAGAGACGTGACTCTCACAGAGACCGTCGATCACCTCGCGGCGGAACTCGACATCGAACGGAGCAAGCACGTTCGTGAGGTCGGTCGCTCCGTCGCGGAGCTACGCGACTAACAAAGCTCTCTGGAGTCTCTCTCGACAACGCCTGTATCCAGGAATTGTACGAATTCCGATTTCGTGGGGCCGTCGTGCTTAGTAAGGTCGGCCCGATACGACCGCTCGTAGTTTATTCGACAGCGACGTCTCCGTCGGCGCCGCCAGCTTCGGGGTCGACGATACGCTCGGCAGTGGCGATAGAGAGCGCGACGTTCGCGAATGCGAGGTTCCGACGCGTCGTCTGCCACTCTCGTAGCGTCTCGGGATCTATCCCCTCGCCATCGGCGGCCCCATCACCGAGCACATCATTCGTCTGGTCAACCGTCAGCGCTTCAAGTGACTCGACGTCGTAGCATTCCTGAAAGCTGGCAATCGTGTGGCGCATCTCCGTGATGCGGTCCGTGAGTTCCTCGACCGAGACGGTATCCAGGATAGCAACTGCCTGTTCGACGACGAGTGACTTCGGCGAGCGACGATAGTCGGTCCCGCCGCGTTCTCCGTTCTCCGTCTCCACGAACCCTTCTTCTGCGAGTGCTTCGAGATGCTCGCGGGCCGTCTTCGGTGTCGTCAGTGCATCCTCAGCAATGGAATCCACCGAGGTTGGCGTATACATGAGACTGACGACCTGTCGAACGCGCTCGTACGGCGTTGTTTCGGCCTCCCACTCGGCCTTGACTGCCTCGTTGACGTCGTCGTATTCGTCCGGTGCTGGCGGAGTGGGCATAGCAAATAGCCGGGAGTGGAGAGTATAGTACTTTTTCTGGCTTGCCATGCTCTCTCATTGGACCAATCACAGGAGATTGGCATCTTCGCTCTGATAAAGTCGACCGCTCTACCGGTATCGCGATACTAGATGCCGGCATTCTGCGTATTATTGTTGACTGTGGGTAACAACTTCAGGCGAATGTTGTGCTACGGAGTGTACAGTTTTCCAGATATATTGGGAAATACTCTCTACTCTCTTGCTGATCCTCTCGTTGCAGAAACTCTGGGTATAGACTTCCTTTAGCGGATTGAGGCCGCTAAGCGCTGGTAGCCGCAATTAAGATCGTAGCTGCGCACGGATCGAAGTAAGCACAGAGTGGAGGGTGGGGAGGAAGAGATACCACAGCTGGGGGACACGCCCTTCCAGAGTCACCTTTCTACGATCGATCCTCTCTATCGGGGCGATCGGCACCAGTACCCAGATACTGTCCCCGTAGCTGGACCACGTACTGTGCATCCCAGCCCTTGGTTTCGACGTAGTAGGTGAGCGCAGCGTCGACGTATTCGACAGGGAGGATCTCGTGGGTTGCGAGCGTGCAGAGAACGTGCGGTGTTGTGAAGAGAGTATTCTGGTCGTCGAGCGCGAGGGTCACGAACAGGTAGTTGGTCGTATTGAACTCGTCCGTGACGAAGAGGTCGGCCTCCAACTCGTTGGCCAGCCAGATCCCTTCGGATTCCCCGCGGTCGAGTCCGTAGTCGAGCGGCTCGTCGGCCCGCTCCTCGACGTCGTGTGTCGTCAGATGGTGAGCGGCCTGGAGCACGAGATCGGCGGCAGCGGACAGGAGGTCGTCGTCACCTGTCGCGCCGGTGACTTCGCCGAGGACACTCGCAGGTGTGTGGACATCGTACGCCGTGAGGAGCGCTTTGAGTGGGTCCGCACCCGAGGGTGCCTGCGGACGTCCGTCGACCACCGGTGTTGCGAGATTGAGCAACACGTTGGTGTCGACGACAGCGACGGCTCGCTCTGACATCGTCAGGTGTGCGACTGGTCGTCCGTCGATGCAGACCCGTCCGAATCGGTATACTCGGGCACATCGCCGTCGTAAAACTCGTCGTCACTCGGAAGCGCATCCGCGAGCCGAGGTTCGGCAGGCGTCCTGTCGATCGACTCTCGAAGGAGTTTCATTCGCATCGCCTCCTCGCGACCCAGGACCGCTTCGACGGTGTCGTACTCGACGCGGTCGTCGTAGTAGGCGTCGCCGAGTCGACGACGGAACTCCTCGTCGTTCGCGAACGCTTCGAGCTCGTCCTCGAGAGCGTCGATGAGGAGCCGGGTTCGCGAGATGTCGAGGATCTCGACGACACTGTCGGCCCGCTCGACGAGGGATTTCGGGGCGTTGAAATCGACCCGGGTCTTCTCTTCGGCCATCACCTATGTGTAGAGTCTACACATACTTATTTTCGTCGCCAATCGTCGCAACTGCGCGTCGCAGTCCTACGTACTCGCAGCTAAAGAGCGAGCCAGTCAAGAGTCGAAGTAGGCCTCACACTCGGCGATCATCTGGTCGACGAAGCCTGTCGTCACTTCCCCTTGCGGATTGACGATCGCCCGGTGTTTGATCGTTGCGACGACCCAGGGCGAGCAGTACGACGTCTTCGCTGGATCGTTGCCGCTGATCCAGTCGCTACCGACTTCGTGATTGGCCGGGAGGTCGCTCGTGGTCAGGGCGGCACAGATGTACTCCTGGCCTGGATACGGTAACGAATCCGCGACGAGGACGAGCCACAGTCGCGGGTTCGATCCCTGCCTGAAGGGATCCGGTGCCCAGAAGACGGCTCCGTTCTCGTACGCGCTACTCACGGTCCTCGCGCGGGTCGACCGCGTGCTCCATCCACTCGTCGTACTCGAAGGACTCCGTTTCGTGACTCGCCGCGACGGCACTGGCATGCTCGACGGCGTCGTTCAGGCTCCGTTCGTGGTCGCTGATCCGCCAGTACTTCCCGCGATGGTCGACGCGGCCCGACTCCCGGAGCCGGACGAGTGTCGGTCCGACGGAGCCCCGTTTGACGTCTGTCGCCTTGGCGACTTCGCTTTGCGTGAACGCCTGGTCGGCGTTGGCTTCGAGGAACGAGAGGATCTCGCCGGCGTTCGTGCCCGGTGACGGGGCGTCGCCGTCGTCGTTGATCTCTTCGAAGCGGTCTGTACTGATCGGCATCGGTGTATCGGTATGTATCGGATGTACTAATCCCTTGTCCTCACACTTCTCACCCGGAGGTGGATCACATCTGTGGAATCGGCAGGAGACTCCATGGACGAGTCGGTTCGTGAGCGAAACCAAGTCCGCACCTGCCACGGAATGGGGTAGGAAATCAATCCTACGACAACTGGAGTGAGAGCCTCACTGACGAAAGCGGCGACAGGAGGTTTAATAGGCCGGTGCGCGGGAATACGAGATGTCCGACCATGGGTGGTGCCTCGAGGAGCGTCGGTGAACGGAGGGAACGCCAGCGTCTCCGACCGAGTATCTACGTCGGGGTGTTGATCGTCCTGGCACTCGGAATTGCGTGGCTCGTCGACCAACACACGTCCCTGGCGTTCGTCGAGACGTTCATCATCCTCTCTGGCATCGGGAGTCTCCCAGCGATTGTCCGGGAGTTCCACCAGGGAACCCCGCCGCGAGACGTCCGCACGGTGCTCGAACGAGTAGAAGACGACGAAAGCGACGACAAACAGGTGGCCGAGGAGACGCTCGACATTGCACAGATCGTCACCAGCGAACCGGGACTGACGACCCTGCAGACACTCATGGACGATCCACGGCAGTGGACGACCAGCGAGCTCGTCGACACCGCCGGCCATCAGATCGAGGACCACGCTATCGAAGAAACCCAGGAATACGCCGCGCTGCACGCGACGCTGTTCAGCGGCGTCCTTCCGGAAATGGAACGGGAAGGCATCGTGACGTTCGAGCGGGAACGCGGGATCGTCGAGTTGACCAGGCCGGGCTACGACTACGGACAGTTACTCGGGCTCGACGGAGGGACGACGACCCACGACGGTGTCGGTCGGATCACTGGTCTAGAGCTCGACGAACTACTCGATGTCTACAGCAGTGATCGGCGACAGGCTGTGCTGGCCGTTCTGACCGAGTTGGGTGGTTCCGGAACGCTCTCAGAGATCGTCACAGAAGTGGCCGAGCGGGAGACGACAGAAGACATGTCCGAGGAGCAAAAGCAAAAACGAGTCTGGACCTCACTGCGGCAGTTACACATGCCTCGGCTGGACGATTCCGGACTCGTTGATTACATCGATGTCGACGAGCCCACCGTGACCGACAATGGCCGAGCAGTGCGTGAGATCATGGAGCAAATCGAGGCGCAATACGCGGGACAGCTTGACGTTGATCTCTCGCTGGCCTACGATCTGTTGCAGAACCGTCGACGGCGGTGGGTGATCGAACTCCTCGCTACTGCAGACGGTGGGCCCAAGCAGCTGGACCTGCTGGGACTCAGCAAGGAAGTCGCGGCTGGCGAAAACGAGAAACCGATCCCAGAACTCACAGATACGGAGCGAAAACGCGTCTACGTCAGTCTCTATCAGACCCACCTACCGAGACTGGATCAGGCGGGGATTGTCGACTTCGACCACGAACAGGGCACTGTTACGCTTCGCTCGGACGGCCGTACACTGCACCAGATGCAATCTGACCTCGTCGAGCGGTGTAGTGGCGCGAGCCTGCTCGAGTAACGACAGAAATCACGGATCGGGAGGTCGGCAGGGAATCACCCTTAGTCCTGGCTCTGGAACCTGAAAACCTGCCGCTCACAATGACACAGCGACTTCCTGAGAAAATCCACGGCTCCTCTCCCCGTTTCATTTTTATACGATACTCAGAAACCCAGTGACCAATGGGCACCGAGTCGAGCACCGACCCACCAGGGGACCTCCAGCACTACCACGACACGCTCGACTCGGAGAACGTCACGTTCGTCGACGCCCTCAACGACGAGATTGCCGCCCTCGTCCAGAACGCCCCAGACCTCGACTACGACTACGTTCTCGGGGACGTCTCGGGCTACGGCGTCTCCTCGAACGGCCACGGCCACTTCGACCTGGTCCACGAGAACGCCACCGTCCACTGCGTCGTCTACTCGTACAAACTCGACACGCTCGCCCTCGACGTCGACGACGGCACGCAGGTCGCGGTGAAGGGCGACCTCTCGTACTACGAGGCAGAGGGCCAGGTCTCCATCGTCGTCGACGACATCGTCGAGGTCGGCGAAGGAACCTACCAGCAAGTGTACGCGGAGAACAGACGAACACTCGAGGAGGACGGCCTGCTCGACCCCGACACGAAACAACTACTCCCGGAACTCCCCACCAGGATCGGGATCGCGACGAGCGCCGAGAGCGACGCCAGGACGGACGCCGTCACGTCCATCCACGAACGCCACCCCGACGTCGATATCGTCGTCCAGGGCACGAGCGTCCAGGGCGACGACGCGATGATGAGTATGATGAGCGCCATCAGCGAACTCGACGACGACGCGACTATCGACCTGATCGTCCTCACGCGAGGCGGTGGCGCCGACAAACACCTCCGGGTGTTCAACGAGACGCCGCTGTGTCGCGTCATCCACGGGACGGTCACGCCAATCGTCGTCGGCGTGGGCCACGAGAACGACCGGACGCTCGCCGACGAGGTGGCCGACCAGCGCGTCATGACACCCACCGAGGTCGGTGAAGTCGTCCCACGGAAGGACGTCCTGGAAGACGAACTCGATACGCTCTCGGACCGACTCGAAGACGCCTACGGACGAACGGTGACGAACCGCGTCGACGACTACGAACAGGACCTGGACGGCGCGTACCAGCAGCTCGTCTCGGATCGACTCGCTCAGCTGTCCACCGACCTCGACCACGCGTTCGAGACGGTCACTCGGGAACGGCTCACCTCACTCCAGAACCGGCTCGACCACGCCCACGAGCAGCGCAAACAACAGATCATCCACGAGCAGGAGACCGCGGAGGCAGTCGAGGCCTACGAGGCCACCAGGCGCCGCCAGCGCATCGCCATCGCGGCGTTAGTACTCCTCCTGTTCCTGGCACTGGGCTACATCATCACCACTCTCTAACGACCACCATGACCGAGAACTCCATCGGCGAGAAGACCGAACGACTAGAACACATCATCACCCAGATCGAAGACGGTGAGGTGTCGCTCGAACGAGCGAACGAACTCCACGAGGAAGGGCAGCAACTCATAGACGAACTCCAAGGTCAGCTAGATATCGGGGACGGGGATGTGCAAACTCACCAGTGATTCCTCGTTGGGGCCTCGTGGTATTCAGGGGGTTCATCCCAATTCAACTGCTGTCGATTCACGGTACTCATTGAAAATGCTGGATTGGAGGAATCCACGGGGACAGTAGCTACAATCCGGAAATTCGGGGCAAATGTATTTCCAACCTGGACTGATCGTAGCAAATAGAAAAGCGAATGGGGTGTAAGAGAACCGTCCACCGTCGCGAGGTGATTAGATCGGTCGGATTGGTACCATTGAGCGGATTATCCGACCTCAATCACACCAATATCAGTATTACGACGATCGATAGCGCTAACAAAACGATCCACGAGAACGAGCGGTACACGAACGAGATCGTAGTACGGAATGAGAGCAGTCAGAGAAAGGAGATAACGGTACAGACTCAGATCAGGGACGAAAGTGACGGAACGGTTTTGGAGGAATCCGAAACGGAACCGGTCGAGTTACCAGGGAACGGTGGACGAGAACAAATAGAGATACAAACGAAAACGCTTTTGCTAGAGTCTGGTGCGTACGTCGCCGAATTCAGCATCTACAACCAGGGGTTCGATCAGCATAGTGACCCAAAAGATTCCGCACAGGTAGATTTCGAGATCGTCTCCAAGACGGAGGTAACGACCGATAAACAGTCTCCAACGAGCAGTCCGACTCGACAACCGGAGTCGCTGTCGTCTGCTACGACACAAACACCGACCGAGAGGTCCACCTCTGAAGAGGAAGCAGAATTCTCACGGACACCGTCTCCCTCTGGAGACAGTGGTAGTTTGGATGAGAGAGAGACCACCAATCAACATTCAGAAAAAGCTGCACGTGCCCCATTCGGATTGCCATCTGTCGTTTGGGAAGTAGCCCAACTAACGATGGCTCTCGCTGCTATCAAAACCCTCTCGGAGGGGTACAGGCAATATAAGAGCGACGGCCAGCGTTGAATCGCCGTGCGTTCGAGGAAAGGGGTGAAATCCACCCAGTGGATGAACTCCAGTGGCCATCGCGAGAACATCCTCCGATCCTACTGGAACACGGAAGGGGTCGGCGTGGCAGTCGCTGAAGAGGGAGGGAAGACGCGCGTGTATGCCACACGGAATTTCTGCTGAGCTACTCGCCGACACAGTAGCCCTTCCGCAACAACCCACGGGGCGGGACTGAAAGGGGCCGAGTGCTCACGAGGCGAGACCCGCCAAGCACCGCAGTGAAACGAGGAGCGCAGGTGCGGTCGCAGCCCGTGAGCGCGAGGGGGCTTTCAGACTATCCAACACCAGAGTGTGTAGAAACCGCTCTTTGTGCCAGTAACTTCCTGGAGATTCATGAGCAAACCACAGGTTGAGAATTCCCTGCATCTCAGGTGCAGAACAAGAATTAGCAGTATCATTGTTCAAACGGCCCAGACACTCACGAAGGATATCTTCGCCCCCAGGTTCCGGATAGTGTCCGTGTTCCGCATTAGAGTCCCCCTCTAGAGACAAGGCGAATCTCTCAGTACACTAAATCATCTCCTGTTCCATGCATACTGGACCTTGTGTTGGAACGAGTAGCGAGATGCGATATAGCGGGAGCGAGCCGAAACGAATCTACTGAATTGGAATTTGAGTAACAGCGGTGTTTTCCGAGTAACTCAAATTCAGCTGAGAATTTTTGAGTAAGACGATCGTCGATCGGTGAGATTATGGGTCAGAACGATCGTCTCTTGCGCGCTAACTCAAACGATGAGACCGGACGCCGTAAGTCTCGACACCCGCTCGCTAGCACTGGGAGAGACCCTCGTTGCCCACGTCTCCAATGTCACTGACGAGCCCCAGGAGACAGGAACCAAGAAGCGATACGATATCCAGTATCAGGCCGAAAGCGGGTGGCATTCCATCTTCGGGACGGAGATGGAGCAGCCGGCGTACAATGATCTCGCGTATCGTCACGGACCGAGAGAGGGATTCACGTGGGAACTGCCAGTGTCGAAAGATGGTCTGACGGGCTCGTTCGAAAACGAGGCCGCCACGTACCACGTCTGCGATACGCTCGAACCCGGGACGTACCGGTTCGTCTACTGGGGCATCACGGCCGAGAAACTCGAAAATCGAGGGTACGCTATCGGCATGCCGTTTACTGTCTCGGCCGAGTGAGAACCCTGCGGTAGCGCCGAGAGCGAGCAGAATTGCCGACGGTTCATACTGTTCTGAGAGAACGGGCGTACGAGTGTTTTGTGAGGGGGAGTGGTCAGGGTGCCTGAAGAATCTCTAAGTCGACGTCTGCGGGCGTTCCGTTTATCTCGAAAGGCTCCTCGTCGTAACCCGAAAGCTCGTATCTTCCTCCGGCGATCGCTGTAGAACGGTCGCCGATCGAGGTCTCCTCCCGGAGCGTATATGTCGCTGATAGCGAGTCAGCTGGTTGCAGTACTATCGTATAATAGCCGTCGGTCCAGGATTCAACCCGATACTCATCAGTCCCAATCCCACTCGAAGTAGTATATCTCTCAGTCCACAGCAAGAGAGCGGCGTCAGTGTCTACTGAATCAGCGACGAGTATTCCAAAGGGCTTCGGCGCTCCCGACGAGACCGAGACGGTATCGTCGCCAGTGTTCGTGACTGTGATGTGAAGATCAGCAAGTGCCTCCTCAGAAGCGACGTCCACGACATCGACGGTTACCGCGTACTCGTCCGCTGGGTCGGTAACAGTAGCTTCGACGGCCACACCGCTCTGTGGTCCCTGACTGCCCGGCGTTCCGATACAACCAGCAGCCAGGAGCGACGGGCTCGCTTTCAGGAGCGCTCTTCGCCTCATTACTTGGGGTATCGTGTGAGAGATGGGTTAAACATATTCTGTGTGCCACTGCCCTCAATCAGGGAACATCGCCCCGATACCAGCCAGCACGCGCCGTCGTTTCATGACGAGTTGCTTCTGTTCTACCGGTAAATCCATTGTCTGAAGCGACTATTGTGGCTTGCAAACTCTCCTGAAGAAGGCTTGGAGTAACCGCACACCACGAATGCCTATCTCTCGATGGCCCCCGAGCTACCGACAGACGAGCGGTCGATCCCCCATCGGCTTGCGGTGCCGAGAAGATACCCGAGTATGCCATAGAAGACCGCGATCTGGGCCGAGATGAGTGCGTAGGACAGGAGGTCGTTCTGGAAAGGGAGGACGACGAATCCGGTCTGACTGTAATGGTGGTGTGCGAACGCAACGTGTGCGGGAACGTTCACCCAGCACGCCGCAAGGAGGCCCGCCCGGTCGAACGTGACTCCTGCGGCGAGCAGGACGGATCCAGCGACAACGGCCCAATCGACGAGCGAGGACGGCCACAACCAGTACTCCACACCGAGGATCGGATCGAGTAGCCACATGGAGACACCGAGAAGGATGCCACTCCCCGTCGCGAGCAGGGAGTTCTGGCGGCTGGTGCCGAACAGGACCAGAGCGCCCGCTTCTCGGTAGTGCATACTCACTACCCGAAAGTGCAGTGCCAAGTACTTTGAGGCGATTCCATCGTCGCTGAGAGAAGCCACCAGGACGGGAACCAGCGAGTGTCTCACTTCCGCCCCCACAAAGCCCATTATACTATTTCAGAAATCGATTGCCATGAAATCGAGACGGTCCCTCCTCGCAGCCGCAGCTCCGCTGCTGGTTGGCGGCTGCATCGGTGATTCTCCAGGGTCGGATCAGTCGGCGACGCCGACGTCCGAGACGGCCCAGCGCTCACCATCACCGACTGACGAGTCCGAGACACCACCAGCAACCCCAGAGTGTATGCGTGGGTACAGGGTCTCCATTTCCCCGTTCGCACCGACCGAACAGCTCGTCACGGGATTTCGACCTGCCCAGCAGCGGCTCGTCGATCGAATCTTTGCCGAAGACGGAGTCGTCCTCGAGACGTATGGTCAGCGGCCGATACGGAACGGGCAGTACACACGCCGTGACGGCGCGTACTACCGGATCGACTACGAACAGACTGGGTCCGAAGAGGTCCCGGCGAAGACGGCCGATCTCTCCTGGGAGAACGGCCGAGAGGCGCCCGAAGACCAAAGCGTCCTCACCTACGCTGACCTCCCTGCGGTCGACCAGCACGCGCTCGAATACCTGGTGCTCGGGCCGGCGTACTCACGCGAAGGTCTCCCCAGACAGGGACTGAGTGTCGGTGACAGCCCAGCGCCGTACCCACGGGGCACTGCAGACTCAGAACTCGTCGGGGCGGGGACGACGTGGGTCGAGTGGGACGGCCGAGAGTACCGCGTCACAATCTCGACCGAGGACAGGACGAACACCCGACGGACCTTCGACTACACCGCGACTCGCGTCGCGGACTCGACGGAGTCGTTCAGAATGTACGCTGCCGACCGGTATCTCACTGTGCTGGAGGATCTATCGACCGACGAGCGAACGGTCCTCGAAGCAGCTATCGACGCTGGTGAGGACGAGGACTACGAGGATTGCAACGAGCCCTCATCCGGCTACGAGCAGTTACGAGAACGAATGGACAGCGTCTCAGACCTTCCAGACCCAGCCCGCGACCACTGGTACATTTCCTACGAGGGAGAGCGATACCTGCTCGAACTGTATAGTTTGACGAGGAGCTGAAAGAACGGTTGGCCCGCCAATTCTACACGACGTCGAGTTGACAGTCCAGCATCTCCCGAGAGCGGATAATTCGATCACGGGGCAATCGACTACCAGTTTCGGTGCTCTCGACAGGACGCAATCGCGAGAGACCGGAGAGCCCTACAGCCAGTAGTAGACGAGTCCGGCGACGGCGACGACGAGGACGGCGCCGGCGAGCAAGAGCGTGGTCGGTGCACTCGACGGCGTGTCTGGTTCGGGTGTCACCGCACCGCCAGCCGTCGAGGTGTTCGTGGCGTTCGACGTCGGCGACGACGTCGATGGTTCGGCCGGCGAACCGGTCTCGGTCCCGGCGTCAGCCTCCGTCTCGCTCTCCGTCGAATCGTCGTCGTCGGACGAATCGCCGTCAGCGGTATCACCGTCGGCGGTATCACCGTCAGACGAATCGCCGTCGGAGGAATCGTCGTCTGACGCGTCGCCGCCCGACGAACCGCCGCTTCCGGCCGACGAGTCCTCGTCGGTTTCCGTCGGGGTGGCGGTCGCCTGGTCGCCGACGACGAGCGTCCGACCCTGCGTCTCGCCGACCGTGTACGCCGACCCGTTCTCGTCGCCCAGTGCGCTCACGGACAGGGAGAGCCGGACGACACCGGCCTCGGCCGTCGCCACGGTGACCGTCGCGATACGGACGGGGCCATCGTCGAGCGTCTCCATCCCGCTCGCGGCCAGCTGTGCGTCGTCATCACCGTTCGGGTGCTGGGAGTACGCGGGATCGCTGGGATAGGAGACGTTCTGGACGGTCGCGACGTCGGAGTCGTTCGTCGCGACCGTCGCGTCGAACGAGCCCACGCCGCCGCTGGCGTCCTCGACCACGACGTCGTAGGAGACGGTCGCGCCCGGTTCGACCGTCTCCGTCTCGGGCGAGAGCATGACGTCGGTCGTGCCGCTCGCGGCGACGGAACCAGAGAGGACGAGGACCACGAAGCAGAGACCGACCACCGATCCACCACCGGGGAGTGCGTCGAGCATAGTTCCCTTCTGAATGGAGTACTGTTAAATACACGTGTTTCGAGAATTGGTTTAATTGGTGTCAGTGGATGGGTGTGAGAGAACCGGGGCAGGGACGGGTAGAACTAGTGAGTGAACGACGACAACCGGTGCTCGCGCTGGTGCTGGCCGCGTTGCTGGTGACCAGCGCCGTCGTGGCGGGGGTCCCCGGTGGGGCGCTGGCAGCGGGCAACGACGCGACGACAAACGGGACGGTCACCGCTGGCTCGGCCGGGAACGCGGGTCCCGGAGCGGGTGCCGGGAACAGTCCGACCGACAGCGTCGTCGGGTCGGCACAGCCGACGGACCCCGACGGCGACGGGAACTACGAGGACGTCAACGGCGACGGCACCTTCGACGTCGTCGACAGCCAGGCGCTGCTCGCGCACCTGTCGTCGCCTGCCGTCCAGCGGAACGCCGCCAGCTACGACTTCACTGGCGACGGGCGCACGGACCACAGCGACGTCCAGTGGCTCTACGTGCACGCGATCGATCCGGCCAGCGACGACGCCGACGGCGACGGGCTGAGCAACGAGGAGGAGATCGAACTCGGGACGAACGCCTTCGCCGCCGACACGGACGACGACGGCATCGACGACTGGACGGAGACGAACGGCGGCGACCCGGTCGATACTGACGGTGACGGAATCATCGACGCACGCGACGACGATAGCGACGGGGACCGGATCCCCGACCTCCGGGAGGGGACGAACGACACCGACGGCGACGGGACGCCGGACTACCGGGACCCCGACGACGACGGTGACGGAATCCCGACGCGTGTCGAGGCCCTCGACGGGGCGAACTTCACGCACGACGTCGACTTCGACGGGACGGTCAACTGGCGCGACACGGACGCCGACGGCGACGGAACGCCCGACGGCGTCGAGGGAGCCAACGACACCGACGGCGACGGGATGCCCGACTACCTGGACAACGACAGGGACAACGACGGACTCCCGGACCACTACGAGCGCAACGTCACCGGCACCGACCCGACCAACAACGACAGCGACTCCGACGAGGTCGCCTACGACGCCGCCGACAACGGCGTCATCGACGGGATGGAGGACTTCGACGACGACACGCTCGGTGCCTATCGCGAGTACACGATCGGAACGGATCCCCTCGTCGCGGACACGGACGGTGACGGGCTGAGCGACGGGTTCGAACACCGTCACGAGGCGTTCGACCCACTCGCTGCCGACACGAACGACGACAGTGTCGAGGACGGTGCCGGCGACCTGGACGACGACGGGCTGGACAACGCCGGCGAGGACGAACACGGGACCCTCGTCGACCACAACGACACGGACAGGGACGGACTGGAGGACGGCCGTGAGGTCGACCTCGGCACCGATCCGACGAAAGCGGACACGGACGACGACGGCCTGAACGACGCCGAGGAACTCGCCCTCGGGACCGACCCGCTGGACGAGGACACCGACGGTGACGGGACGCTCGACGGCGAGGAGACCTTCGAGACGACGGCGACGGAGAACGAGACGGGCGCGACAGTGACCATGCGCGGGAGCGGGTCTCTCGCGGACGACGTGACGGTCGAGCCGAAGCCGACGTACTTCGCGGACCAGCCGGCCAGTGCTGGGCCGACGGTCCACGTCGTCAACCGGACCGACTTCGAGAACGCGACGGTCACCCTCCCGGTCGACAGTTCGATCCCGGATTCGGCGTCCGAGAACCTCTCCGTGTACAAGTGGAACGGGTCGGCGAACGACACCTGGTCGCCCGTCGAGACGACCATCGAGAACGGGACGGCGAGTGCGACGGTGGAGTCGTTCTCCTACTTCACCGTGCTGGACACCGAGGAGTGGACCGGTGCGGTCACGCTCGACGAGACCACCCAGCCTATCTCCCTCAACGGGACGCGCAACGTCACGTGCAACGAGGCGTGCGACGTCCAGAACGAGTCGACGCTCATCCTCGGCGGGGAGCCCAGCGCACAGAAGATCACGGTCGAACAGGGCGACCGCAGTTTCGAGGTCGTCCCCCTGAGCAACGGCGAGCGGATCGAGGAGTTCTACGACTACGGCAACTCACAGATCAACTCGCCGCTGCCTATCTTCGAGAGCGACAAGAGTCAGCTGTTCTTCTGGTCGGGGCCCGAGGGGCTCAGCCTCGTGCTCCTGCACGACGAACCGAGCGACGGCTCCGGGGGCGCCGTCACGATGCGCTTCGACGGCCTGCCCCTGGCCCAGGGCAGCTGGGTGACGAAGGACGACCCGAACGACTTCGTCAGCGATACCCACGCCAACTGGCACTGGAACGTCAAACGGACCGACGGCGGTGCGTTCCGCGGCGGGCTCACGAACGAGAGCGTGACGATCGATCCGGCGTTCAACGACGACGCCGAGGTATCCCCACTGGACCCCGGGACGCTCGAGGTGTGGCAGGTGCTCACCGGCCGGGCGACCGACCCACGCAACGTCTCGCTGGACAGGGCAGAACCGGTCACCGTCCACGTCCCCGAGGCGCCCAGTTCGAACAGTTCCAGCGATACGGACGGCGACTCGGGGAGCGCCGCCTTCGACTACGACCTCAACGACGGGACGGACAGCGTCGTGGTCGCCTACCAGACGGAGCAGACGAACGTCGCGCCCGGGGCGACCGTCGAGGTGACCGGCGCGAACGGCGAAACCGTCACCGAGGACCTCAACATCGGAACCGTCGGGACTATCCAGGAAGCCGTCAACGTCTCGTCGCTGGCGGACGGGCCGGCGACGGTCACGGTCAGTGCCGACGGCGTCAACCTCAGGGCGGAACTCGTCGGTCAGTCGACGTTCGACTCCGACGGCGACGGCATCCCCGACTCCATCGAAGAGCAGACCTGGACGATGCCGAACGGGCCCGGGGAGACGTTCTCGACCGACCCCCACGACGCCGACACGGACGGTGACGGCGTCCCCGACGGCGAGGAGGTCCAGTTCACGCGAATGGTCGAAGACGGCGAACTCGTCGTCGAACCGGTCGTCCGGTCGAACCCGACGAAGACCGACACGGACGGCGACGGACTGACCGACCGCGAGGAACACGACGGCTGGACGATCGACGTCGCACACGACCGACAGCAGGCCGAGCGATACGCGAGCGCGAAAGCGGACTCCGACGGGAACGCCAACGCCGTCCTGACCGAGATCAACGTCACCTCGAACCCGCTCGTCGCGGATTCGGACGAGGACGGCGTCGACGACTTCACGGAGTTCCGCGACGGCACGAACCCGAACGACGCAGACACCGACGCAGACGGGATTCCGGACGGTGAGGAGTACAGCGGCGACACCGACCCGGCCATCCACGACCACGAGGCGCCGGCCGTCCATCCCTACTCCGTCGAGGCCGACAACGTCCAGCGGACCAGCTACACGGTCTCCCTCGGCGTCTCCGACCCGAGCGGCTTCACGACGGTCGCCTTCTACAAGAAAGGGAATCGACAGAAGGAGATCACGGCCGTCGACACCACCGCCGAGACCTACAGCGGTGTCGACATCACCGTCGACCGCGGCGTCCTCGATTCGATCTTCGCCGGTGCGAGCGGGCTGTTCCTCCCGACGACGGTCGACGTGGAGACGACCGACGTCCACGGCAACGAGCAGCGCCAGGCGATCAAGGGGCCGGACACGTTCGGCCAGGCCGCGCGCGCCTACGACACCATGCCGATCGACGCGGGCGAGACCGGCTTCGTCGGGCTGATGAGCTTCTCCTCGGGGACGACGACGGTGCTCGGCGAGAGCATAATCGGCATCGTCGAGATGGTGACCAACCCCGGGAAGTTCGTCGACCAGATGGTCCAGCTGGGCCAGATGATCCTCGACAACCCCGCAATAATCACGAAGCTCCCGGGGCTGATGGCCGACCAGATCCAGTCCCAGCACGAGACGCGCAACCCGTTCGACCGGGGTGACGAGCAGTACACCACCTTCGGTGGCGGCTGGTCGCTGGGATACGCAACCGGGACGGTCGCGCCGGCAGCGGCCTCGGGCGGCGGCAGCGTCGTCCAGAAGGGGCTGACCAAGTCGCGCAAGCTCCAGCGACTCGTCGACGCCGCCGACTCCGCGACGCCGTCCAGAGTGCCGAACGGGGTGAAACCGCACGTCCTGCGGGAGGCAGGCAAAGTCGACGACGCGCTACCGGATACGAACGTCCGGACCGGCACGCTGAGCGCGAAGCTCAACCGGATGCCAGGCCCAAAGCGGACCGAAGTCACCGAGCAGTTCGACGAACTCGACCCGCAAACGAAGCGGTATCTCGGCGAGACAGACGTCGACGCGTCGGCGAGTAAATCCGCCGACCTGTTCCGCAACGCCGGGCCCGACGGGCGGCGCGCGTTGAACGACCTCGCCGACACCGACCGCGAGGCCGCCGACGCGCTGCTGGAGGTGGACGACGCAGCGACGCAACGGCGGTTCGTCAAAGCGCACCAGCGGGGAGCGGTCGATTCCGACGAACTCTCGACGGCATTGAGGCGGTACGACGAACTGGACGCCAGCGGCAAAGACGCAGCCGACGATTTGCTTGCGTCCACCGGTGACGACGGGTCGAAGTTGCTGGCCAACGCCGACGACGACACTGTCCGTATCCTCGCGGACGGTTCCGGTGACGTCGACCATTCCTTCCGCCGGGCAGTGGCTCGGGCAGCAGACAGCAATGCGATCGATTCCTACGCTCAACTGGACCGGGCAGTTCGACGATTCGATGATTTAGACGGTGACCGTGCAGACACGTTCCGTCGGCTAGCAGCAGACGATACGACGGGTGATTCTTGGCTTCGTGTCGCTGGTTCATCGGATATAGATAGCGACAGTGTCCGAAGAACGATCGACAGAGTCGAAGAAATCGAACACGGGTCCAGGGTCGAAAGATACAGAAAAGCCAGCGACGTTAATGATCGAGATTTCGATTCTAGTACCGAAGATCCCTACACCGAGGGAAGTATTGTAGTCGAGTTCGAAACTACGGAAAAGATGAGGTTCGCCCGTGTCCACGGAGACTCAAATCAGGCTCGGTCCTGGATGTTCCGAGATCGAGGTGAAATCGAGGGGCTCTCTCCTGCCGAAATCAAAGAGAAGTATTCGCTACCAAATAAGCCGACATTTGTCTCTGACGTGGAGGTTCCTGAAGGGACGAGTGTGAGAACCGGTGATGTGGCTTCGAACTTCGGTGGCCGACAGGGTGCAACACAGTTCGAGCTGCTCGACCGACTCGATGCAAGTTCCTTCACCAACCCCAAGGAGTTGCCGCTATGACTGAAATTTCTGCGAGCGGGAATACTCTTCAGATTGGGAATCAGACTGTCGAATTTGAGTACGGTATTGATGATCTAGTGCAGCTAAACGGGATAATCGTGGTTCTGTTGAACATCCCGACTGGAGAAACGAATAACCGCAACGTCATTGGCCTTGATCAGAATGGCTCAATCCGTTGGCGAATCGAAGAACTAAATTCCGAGAGGACTGATAAACCATACGTCGAGATTGACATCACCAACGGTGAACTTGTTGCGGATAATTGGATGGGTGTTCAGGCAATTGTAGACATAGATACCGGTGCAGTCAAAGATACGAAACTAACGAAGTAGGTATCTCAGCTGTATTGGGACCCCGAGACGAGGCATATCGAAGGTACGTGCAAGGGAGATGGCGTTACGCATCTCTACAACCCGGATACCGGCAACAACGTTATTCTGGATCCAGATGGAAAATTCACCTTCGAGTGGAAGTTGAGAAATCCCAGAGACAGCACCTGATTCCACCGGAGACTTGAGGTAACCGCAGCGAGGAATTCGTTGCTGATCTATCTCAATTAAAGTCAGTTGGTTCGGATTGATACGCACAAGATACACTGGATCTGAAGGAAACGATATACCATGGACGATGACCAAATGATTACGCTCGCTCTCAGCGAGAGCGAGGCACTCGTGATGTTAGAATGGTTGGACCGGCTGGAAGAACCGGAGAATCTCGATGGTTTGCCCCCGTTTGAGTCTGCCGCACTGCGATTGCGCTGGGATCTAGAGGCCATGCTGGAGTCGGCGCATCCATACGTATTCGCCTCGGATTACGAGTCGCGACTCCAGACGGCAATCGACGAGGTTCGTGACGAAGACACCCCAGAGGACTGAGTCGAAAACGTGACACAGAACGGGCGACTGCTGGACCACTGACTCCGGTTCACTGACGCAACGGTGTATCGGTCGAGATAGACGACGCCGTCTCGTCGGCGTCCGTAGAACGAGAACGCTACGAGAAAGAAAATAGAAAAAGACGGTGTCCTGGGAGGATCGTAAGATGGACGATCAGATAGCTGAAATGTATCTCGAACTCATCCGTTCGTATACCGACGGACGGATGACTGCGAAGGAGTTCATGCACGAGTATATAGACGCATTCAAGCACGTGGCCCACGAGCCGCCAACAGACGAGCGATACGACGTGGTCGAGTCACTGTTTTTCGCATGTGATGAATACTGTGATGACCCGGAGCTAGACGTGACGTTTAGCATCGGTGAAGACCAGTTCTTCGAGGAGGCGGCCTATGCTCGGCGGGACCTGGAAGCGTTGCTGAACGAGAGCGAGGATTCCGAATCCGCCGAGTGAGGGGGCGGGAACCGCGTCGTCGAAAGTGCTGAATGGAAGACCAGCACACCCGCGGGGACTTCCGCGAAGGTCGAACGCGTCTATCCGACCGGGGGCACCGCAGTTCGTCGGTGGCCCAACGATAAGGGCCGGTGGGAGAACTGGACTAATAGTGGCTAGGTCGCAGGAAACGGCGACTACGACCTCGCAGTGACCCGGAACGGCCAGACGGAGTACGTAGAAGTGAAAACGCGAACTGGTAACGGGTTCACGAAGAGATGGGTCGGCGATATAATATCAGATATTAACGGCAAGTACAAGAACGCACAGCAGTCAGATATCGATATTACGGAAGACAATAGCGTCTTGGAGCTGCGAGCGAGAGGGGAGGCGAACAGTAAGCAATCGGCAAGAGAGGCGGTGCGTGACGCCGCCTCTAATGCAAATGAAGTAAAAGCAAATGAGATCAGGATCGTGTTCAAAAACGGCGACGCCATCTCGGTCAAATCGTGGACATGACTGGTCAGGACGTTCGGGTGTCTACGGATAGCGGTGTCGCCTGGGAGTTCCAAGTTTCGTCATCGGCGTCGACCTTCGCCGAACAGGCGGCGGAAATGGAAGCCCATTGCGAACAGCTATTCGGGCTGTTTGGCGATTTCATCACGCCGACCAGACTCGTCTACTATCTCGATGTGTATCCTGACGACCAGCCCATCGAGGCTCTCAGCAACGATAGTGGCGATGAGAAATCCGCGAAACGCGAACTGGTGGACGAAGATGGGATCACTTGGACGGATTTTGCGGAATCCGCGAGAATCGACGGGCCCGGCGCCCGTTTAATTCGAAATATTCCATTCGAGTCCAATCGGTTGTGCGTCCGCTTGGGTGATGAAGACGTATACGTAGAACCGGAAGACTGTGTATTGTATGACAAGGGAGAACCACGCCAAGCTATTGACCTCCTCCCGCGCCTAAAGGCGCGGGAATCCCACCATGGGATTTCAGGCCG
>JAOPKE010000001.1 GCA_025517465.1 Halobacteria archaeon HArc-gm2 | reverse complement strand
AAAGGAGGTCGTGAGCTGGGTTTAGACCGTCGTGAGACAGGTCGGCTGCTATCTACTGGGGGTGTTCTGGTGTCTGCCGAGAACGTTCGTATAGTACGAGAGGAACTACGAATGGGTGCCACTGGTGTACCGGTCGTCCGGAAGGGCGCTGCCGGGCAGCTACGCACTACGGGTTAAGAGCTGAATGCATCTAAGCTCGAACCCCCCTCGAAAAAGAGACACCGCTTCAAGGTTTCTCGTAGAAGACGAGTTCGATAGACTCGGGATGTACGCGCCGAGGTAACGAGGCGTTTAGTCCGCGAGCACTAACCAACCGAAGCCACACCAATCATACTGGACGCACTGACCCGCTGAAACGGGTCCAGGCGTAAACTGGATTGCACGTACACACGATGATCTTACCACCGACATTGGTACCCGAACACGAGTTCGGAATATCGCGGTTCGATTCCGCGAGTCGGCGTTAAGGCGGCCATAGCGGCGGGGCGACTCCCGTACCCATCCCGAACACGGAAGATAAGCCCGCCTGCGTTTCGGTGAGTACTGGAGTGTGCGAACCTCTGGGAAACTCGATTCGCCGCCTGCCATTCATACTCGGCGTCCCTATCGGACGCCCACTTTCAACCCTCGAACAGCCACTGCGCTGTTCGGGGGTTTTCGTCATTTCTGCCGTGCAGTCACGACTGTTTCCGTACCCATCACTTCCACTCCGTACCGCACGTTTTGCACTTCGAGACCGGCGTTTCGCCGTCCTCACCGAGCACGGAATGCAAGTCCTGCCCGTCGCACTCCGGGCACCTGGGCCGGGACTCGGTTCCGCAGTCGGTACAGACGAGCGCACCGCCGGTCCCAGTCCCCACCAGACGCTGCTCGTCGTGGCCACAGTCCGCACAGGCGACCGGAATCAGCAACTCGCTCGTGTCCCGGGGGGCACCGAGTGCGAGCACCACCGCGTCGCCGTCGGCGTCGTTCTTGCCGGACTGGTGTTCGCCGGGCTCGAACCGGATGGCTTCGCCAGCGGCGACGGTGACTTCTCCGTCGAGCGTTTCGAAGGTGAGCGTCCCGTCGAGCACAACGAATATCTCCTCCTGGTCGGCGTGGGCGTGCAGCCCCGCCAGTCGGGTCCCGGGTTCGACGCGGTAGCGATTGATCGCGATGTCGCTGGTTCCGAGGCCTTCCCCGAGCGACTGCTTTTCGGCGTCGCTCCCGACGTCGGCGGGTTCGATCCGGTCGATTGCGACCGTTTTCATACGCGAACGACGACCGCATCACGCAAAAGTTTCGGTAGCCGGCGCACCTGCCATCGGCGGCGAAACGGTGGCTTTTACGCGCATGCGAGCGACGTCTCACGTGTCATGAGCGACGAGTTCCGGACCGAACGCGACAGTCTCGGCAAGATGCAGGTGCCGGCGGACGCCTACTGGGGTGCACAGACCCAGCGCGCCGTCGAGAACTTCCCCATCTCGAACGTCACCTTCGGGCGGCGCTTCGTGCGCGCGCTCGGGGTCGTCAAGAAGGCGGCCGCGCTGGCCAACAGCGACCTCGGGACGGTCCCCGACGACAAGGCCGAGGCCATTGTCGAGGCTGCCGACGAGGTCATCGCCGGCGAACACGACGACCAGTTCCCCGTCGACGTGTTCCAGACCGGGTCGGGCACGTCATCGAACATGAACGCCAACGAGGTCATCGCCAACCGGGCCACGGAGATCTACGGCGGAGAGATCGGGACGCGCGAGATCCACCCCAACGATCACGTCAACTTCGGCCAGTCCAGCAACGACGTTATCCCGACCGCGATGCACGTCGCGTCCCTGGAGGCCGTCGAGAAGGACGTCCTCCCCGCGCTGGCAACGCTTCGCGACGCGCTCGCCGAGAAGGAAGACGAGTTCGACGACGTCGTCAAGACGGGGCGAACGCACCTCCAGGACGCGACGCCCATCACGCTCGGTCAGGAGTTCTCGGGCTACCGGACCCAGATCGAGAAGGGAATCGAGCGTGTCGAGGGGACCCGGGACCACCTCGCCGAGCTGGCGCTGGGCGGGACTGCTGTCGGGACGGGGCTCAATACCCACCCCGAGTTCCCCGCGAAGGCAGCGGAGTACATGTCGGAGGAGACTGGCGTCGAGTTCCGCGAGGCCGACAACCACTTCGAGGCCCAGGCCGCACACGACGCGATGAACGAGGCCCACGGCGCCCTGGAGACGGTCGCCGGGAGCCTCAACAAGATAGCAAACGACCTGCGCCTGTTGGCCTCCGGCCCCCGGAACGGCCTCGGCGAAGTCGACCAGCCGGAGAATCAGCCTGGCTCCTCCATCATGCCCGGGAAGATCAACCCCGTCGTCGCCGAGGCCGTCAACCAGGTCCACAAGCAGGTCGTCGGCAACGACGCCGCGGTGTCGGCCGGCGCGGCCGAGGGCCAGATAGACCTCAACCTCTACAAGCCAGTCCTCGCGAGCAACTTCCTCCAGTCCGCGCGGCTGATCGCCAACGGGAGCGAGGTGTTCGCCGAGAAGTTCGTCGCCAAACTGGAGGCCGACCGCGAACACTGCGCAGAGCGCGTCCAGCAGTCGATGGCACTCGCGACCGCCCTCAACCCCGCCATCGGCTACGACAAGGCGAGCAAGGTCGCGAAGCAGGCCCTCGCCGAGGGCAAGACCATCCGCGAAGTGGTCCTCGAGGAAGGGTACCTCGACGAGGACGAGGTCGACGAAGTCCTTGACCCGGCGAAGATGACCGAGCGCGTCATCCTCGGCGACGACTAGGCGTCGGTCCTCTTCGACTCGTTCGCGTCGTCGGCGACCCACTCCGGTTCGGTGACCGTCGCCGCCCCGACCTGCCGGTACGTGAAGTTGTCGCGCACGTCGATCCGTTCGTCGTTCCGCCGGACGGTGAACGTGACGTTCAGGCTCCGGACGAACCCGTCTGATCGCACAACGGCACGCGCACGATAGGAGTCGAGGGCACCGTACCGCGGCAACGTCGGGCGCGTCCCGACGACTTCGTAGTGAGGGGCGTCACCGACGTCGATGCGCGAGACTGTCTCGTTCTCGAGGCGGAGATATCGTCGTATCGCGACGGTCACGAGGTCGGCTTCGGCGGGGCGCTCGCCCGCGGACGCGTTTTCACGGACGGTTCGGCCGTCGTCAGTCCGCCAGGTCCGATAGGCGACGTCGCCGTCGACGTAGGCCTCGTAGTCGTCGAGGCTCTGGATGCGGCCGTCGATCACCGTCTCGTACGGGTCGGCCGCCAGGTGATACCTCGACGCGTTCTCGTACGTGAGCCGTCGGACCACGGCGCTCTCGGCCGTCGTATTTCCGAACCGGTGGACGACGGAACTCGTCCGATCCATCCGGTAGCTCGTTCTGTCCGTGATTTCGCCGTGAGATTGCGCGAGGGAACCGGGGTCGGTGACGCCAGACGCGTCCAGTCCGGGGGCGAGAGATCCGCCCGGTTCCTCGGGGCTCGGTGAGGGCGTCGGCACCGGTGCCGGCGTCACCGTCGTCGTCTCCGTGGGGCTGTCGGTCAGCGACCCGCAGCCGGCGGTGACCACGAGGACGACCAGACCGACTGAACCGAGGAACTGCCAGCCCATTACCTGTGTACTGGCGGGTCCTGGAGCAATAAATGCTGGAGTCGGGCTTCTACTCACCGTTGTCGTCCACCCGCGGGCGGGACAGTCGTCGTTCGCTCTCGGTCGCTGCCTGGGGCCACTGCTCGTCGACCCAGCCAGGTCGGTCGACAGAAACGTCGTCACGCCGTTCGTACCGGAAAGAGTACTCGACGGTGACGGCTCGATCGGGTCGGTCGACGACGTACGAGACGTTCATCGCCCTGACGAAGCCCTCGGGTGAGACCAGCGCGGTGGCCGAGAAGTTCCGTCCCCTCGTGAATCCCGGGACCATCTCGCGCTCGGAGTGGACGCGGTAGTAGGGCTCCCCGTCGACACGTGCCTCGGCGACGGTGGCGTTCGGGACCGCAAGGTACCGGCGGACTGGCCCGGCCATCTCGCTCTCGTACCGGACGCTCGCCGCCTCGGCGGGCTGTCGGGCGTAGGTGAACTCCTGTTGAGAGAACGGGATGAATCGGCGATACACGGTCTCTCCGTCGGCGAACTCGCTGACGTCGTTCAGGAGCCGTTCGTCACCGCGCTGAGCGAGGTCACGTCGGTTGGTGTAGAACTGATACCGCTGTTCGCTCTCGACGCTGAGATTCTGGCGGACGACGTGTTCCTGCCCGGAGACGTTCGGCAGGGAATCAGTCCGGCGGATCGAGTGCCAGACGTAGCGCTCGCCCTCGATGGCGTTCGTGTGGGCCTCGGCCAGGCGGTTGACGTCCCGGACGCCGCCACCGAATAGCCCCGGCGCGATACCCGTGGGTGTCGGTTCCTCCGTCGGGACGCCGGTGACTGGCACGGGCGTCACGGTCTCCGTCGATTCGCTCGCGGTCGTGAACGTCCCACAGCCGGCGGTGACCGCGAGGACGAGGACGGCGAGCAGCCCCCAGCGCATAGCCGAGCATTCGGGGCCGGGCGCAAAAAGGTGGGTCCTGCCGGGAGGCCGCTACCGGGAACTGGACGGTTTTTTACCGTCGGAGGGCCGACCTACGCGTAATGACGGAGTACGATTACGAGGATCTCGGCCTCGTGGCCGGCCTGGAGATCCACCAGCAGCTCGACACGGACACCAAACTCTTCTGTGAGTGTCCGACCGATATTCGGGACCCCGGAGAGGCGACGCGCACGTTCACCCGCTACCTCCACCCGACGAAGAGCGAACTGGGAGAGATCGACCAGGCCGCCCTCGAGGAGAGCATGGTCGACCGCGAGTTCGAGTACCTGGGCTACGACTCGACCTGCCTCGTCGAGGAGGACGACGAACCGCCCCACCGGGTCGACCGCGAGGCGATGGACGTCGTCATGGAGATCGCCCAGCTGCTGGACATGACGCTGGTCGACGTCGTCCACGTGATGCGAAAGATCGTCGTGGACGGCTCGAACACCACCGGGTTCCAGCGCTCGATGCTCGTCGCCAACGAGGGAGAGATCGAGACCAGCGAGGGCCCGGTCGGCGTCGAGGACATGATGCTCGAAGAGGAGTCCGCCCAGCGCGTCGAAGAGACCGAGGACGGCGTCCGGTACTCCCTGGACCGACTCGGCATCCCGCTCGTCGAGATCGGGACCAAACCCGACATCCGCTCGCCCGAACAGGCCCGCGAGGCAGCCGAACAGATCGGCATGCTCCTGCGTTCGACCGGCCACGTCAAGCGTGGACTGGGCACCATCCGCCAGGACGTCAACGTCTCCATCGCCGAGGGCGCCCGTATCGAGCTGAAGGGCGTCCAGAGCCTCGACGACATCGACGACATCGTTCGCAACGAGGTCCGCCGCCAGGTCGAACTGCTGGATATCAAGAGCGAACTCGCCGAGCGCGAGGCCGTCGTCCACGACCCGCAGAACGTCACCGACGTCTTCGAGGACACGGACTCCGGCGTCATCGGTGGCGCGCTCTCCTCCGGCGGTGAGGTCGAGGCCGTCCGCCTCGAAGGGTTCGACGGCCTGGTCGGCCGGGAGATTCAGCCGGACCGCCGCCTCGGGACGGAGTTCTCCGACCACGCGAAGCGCCACGGCGCCGGCGGCATCTTCCACACAGACGAACTGCCAGCCTACGGTGTCACCGAGGACGAGGTCGAGGCCCTGCGCGACGCCGTCGACGCCGAGCCCGAGGACGCCGTCGCCATCGTCGCGGACGACTCCCGGACCGCGGACCTGGCCATCGAGGCCGTCGCCGACCGGGCGAAGACGGCCATGGAAGGCGTCCCCGAGGAGACCCGCGGCGCGAACGACGACGCCACCTCACGGTACCTCCGCCCGCTCCCCGGCGCGGCGCGGATGTATCCCGAGACGGACGTCCCGCCCGTGCGCCCCGACCCGACTGAGGTCGAACCCCCCGAGTTGCTGACCGAAAAGACCGATCGCTATCAGGCCGAGTTCGACCTGGGCGAGGGCCTGGCCGAACAGGTCGCCTACGGCCAGCGCTGGCGGCTCTTCGAGGAACTGGTCGGCCAGGGCGTCGACCCGAACCTCGCCGCCGGCACCCTGGAGTCGACGCTCACCGAACTCCGGCGCGACGACGTCCCCGTCGCGCACCTCACCGACGATCACCTCCGCGAGACCATCCTGCTGGTCCACGGGGGCGAGGTCCCGCGCGAGGGCGTCAACGACCTCCTCACTGCACTCGCCGAGGACCCCACGCTCACCGCCGAGGAAGCGGTCGAGCAGGAAGACCTGGGCGGCGTCGACGAGAGCGAGGTCCGCGAGGCTGTCGCCGAAGTCGTCGAGCGCAACGCCGACCAGGTCGAGACCGAGGGCATGGGCGCGTTCTCCGGCCTGATGGGCGAGGCGATGGGCGCACTGCGCGGGAAGGCCGACGGCGACACCGTCAGCGACGTGCTGCGAGAAGAGATCCAGAAGCGGGCCTGACTCCGCCAGTCCGCACTTGTTCGCTCACGGTCTGCGCTTCAACCGGAATTCCGCACCCGGCGAGTACCGGAACACGGCGTCACCGACCGGCTCGGGCAGGTCCAGTCTGTCTAATACGCGATTTTCTTCGATACTCACCGCCGTTTTGGCGAGCTTCCAGGGCGGATGCTCGGTGACGCCGTGGCTCCCGTCGGGGAGGTAGTACCGGTAGCGGTCGGTGAGCCAGCCGGCGAGGGTGTCTGGGTCCGCGACGGCCGTCTCGCCGTGCGGTTCGAATCGAGCGCGGAAGGCGTCGCCGTCTATCTCGAACGTGTTCCCAGACCGACGGTGCCTCACGCTGGTGTGCCGAAACGGGATGTCGTACAGCAGCCGGGCTCCGAGGCTGGCGAACCGGCTGCCCGACTCGACGTCGAGGAAGTGGACGCCGACCTGGGGAAACCGTTCTTCCGGTTCCGCGGGGACGACGTACGCTCTGACGGCGAGTTGCGCGTACTCGTAGCGCCAGGGAACCCCCCGGATGCCGGCGCCCGTTCGCTGTCCGAGGACCGACACCCACGCCGAGCCGTCACGGGTGGCCGGCGCGAGCGCCGCCGGCAACCGGGCAGCGAGTTCGCCGGCCTCGACTGGCCAGTGGGCAAAGCAGACGTCGCGCACGTCGGCGCGGGCGAGTGACATCGTTCGCTTCTCCGAAGCGACCGCTGGAACTTTTAATTACCCAACGAGAGGATAGATACGCCAGTCATATTTGATGCTGAGGATTAACAATCCGTAATAGAACCAGTGCGAATGATACGATGAAACAACGGAATTTAACGTGGGTTGGAGTAGGCCATCTCGCCATCTGTGGATTACTACTGTTGGCGATTAGTGGCCACCAGATTCGTCTCGTATCGGTCGCTGTCGTTCTTTTACTGCTTTGTAGCGCGTTCCTCACAATCCTCGCCGGAACTATTCTCGACGATTTGGGTAATATCCGGAGAGCGGCCGGAGTCGCCACGATGTTAGAAGGTGCAGTTGTCGTGGGAGGATACCAAATTTTCGTCGATCTGGGAACGTATCCGGCCAGAGTAGCGTACTACGCGGCCGTCATCGTCGGTGCATTCTCCCTCGTCGGTGTTGGGATCGAAATCGTTCGTGGCAACATCGACATTCAGCGAAGCACTGAGCACTCGATGTGACGCCCGGTGATTTCCCAGGTCCGATTTTAACGTCACTGCGACCGAACCCCATTATTCCAGCTTGTTCGTCGCCCGTCGCAGAATCCCGCGGAGCGTCACGGTCTCTCGCCCCGTCGGGTGTGCGCGTCCCATCACCCGGCGAAAGAGCCGGCCAGCCTTGGCGTGTTTCTCCTCTGGGTGGCCCGCCGCGGCGACGAATTGGTCGAACTGGTCGTACAGGCCCTCGATCTCCCGTTCGCTCGCGCGCTCGTTGACGGTTTCGGGTAGCTGTGTCTCGTCGAGGGTCAGGTCGCGGAGTTCGTACAGCACGATGGTCGCGGCCTGGCCCAGGTTGAGCACGGGGTAGTCGGCGCTCGCCGGGATCGAACAGATCTCGTCGAGGCGGGCGAGTTCGTCGTTGGTCAGCCCGACGCGCTCGCGGCCGAACACGACGACGGTGTCCCCCTGGACGCCGGCGAGGCTGTCGGCGAGTTCGGCTGGCGTCCGGAACGGGTAGCGGACGTGGCTGTCCTCGTCCTCGTTGGTGACCGCGGTGCAGCCGACGGTGTGGTAGTTTGCGACGAGGTGGTCGAAGGTGACCTCGCGTGCGTTCGGGAGGATGTCTTCCCGCGCCTGCCCGGCGAAGCCGTAGGCCTCCCCGTCCGGGTCGAGTTCCGGCGGGTCGACGAGGAGCAGGTCGGAGAGCCCGAAGTTCTTCATCGCGCGAGCGATGGTTCCGACGTTTCCCGGGGTTTTCGCGTCGACGACGGCGACGCTGACGTCGGTCATACGTCGAGGTCGTCGAGGTTCACGTCGAGGGCCTCCAGGTCCTCGTCGTCCATCTCGCGCAGTTCCTGTTCGAGACCGGGGAGTTCGTCGTGCAGATCCCCGGCGTCGGGAACCTCGTCGGGGGATTCGTCGACGTGGTCGAGCGGCGGGAACGCGTCGGGCGCGCGCCCGCCGTCCATGAACCACTCGTGGAAGGCGTCACCCAGTTCGGGGTGGCCGACCAGGTCCTCGTCGGCCTCGTTCCGGAACCAGTAGACGAAGTCGCGCTCGTGGTCGCTGCAGAGGACGACCTCGCCCTGGGGTTCGCCGTAGATGACCTCGGCGGGGTTACACTCCTCGAGGTTCTCCTCGCCGTGGATCAGCCAGCAGGCGTCACACGGATCGCCGACGCGTTCGGTGAGCCGCAGGATCCGGTCACGCGCGTCGGGGTCCATCACTCCGAGCGGGCGGATGCGGCCCTCGTCGTCGAAGACCTCGTCCTCGTCGAACCGCCAGCCCCGGAGTCCGATGTTGACCTTGCCCATGGCCGACGGTAGGATAGAACCGGATAAAAGCGCGATGATGCGCCTTCAGCGTGTCGCCGGATGAACCGTCGATATCCGGTCGCTTAACAGGTCCCGGTCCGAGTGGCGAGTCATGAACGCCGTCGACGCGGCCGGGCTGGGCATCGGAGACGACTATCCGACGCGGATCATGGGTGTCCTCAACGTCAGCCGGGAGTCGCCGTACGACCCGAGCGTCTTCGACGACTCGGGCGAGGCCGCCGCTTACGTCGACGAGGAATTGGTCGGCGAGGGCGCCGACATCGTCGACGTGGGGCTCGAATCCGCCAACAAGCGCTTCGACGTCCTCTCGGCCGAACAGGAGCTCGACCGGCTGGACACCGCCGTCGAAGCCATGGAGTCGGTGAGCGGTGACGCCGTCTTCTCGATCGAGACGCGCTACGCCGACGTCGCCGAGGCGGCCATCGACCGCGGGTTCGACATGGTCAACGACATCTGCGGCTTCGCCGACCCCGAGATGCCCGACGTCTGTCGCGAGTACGACGTCGCCGTGGCGAAGATGGCCAGCCCGCCGGATCTGGAGCGTCCTGGCGCAGTCGAGGAGACGTCGTGGTCAGAGCGACGGTCGCAGGCGTGGGCCGACGAGGCCGACTACGTCGACCAGGTGTATGAGGCGCTCACGCAGAACGGCCTCACCGACAAGACCATCGTCGACCCGGCCTTCGGCGGCTGGTCCGAGGCCAAGACTCTCGAGGACGACCGGGAGACGTTCCGCCGTCTGTCGGAGTTTCGCGAACTCGGGCAGCCGATGCTCGTCTCGATCAACCGCAAGAACTTCCTCCGCGACCTGGCGGGCCGCACCACCGAGGAGGCCTTGCCGGTGTCGCTGGCCGCCACGTCAATGGCTATCGACCGCGGCGCCCACGTCGTCAGGACTCACGACGTGGCCGAGACGGTGGACGCCGCCCGCGTCGGTGACGCCTTCGCTACCGACCGTCGGTGAGCACTGAATCCCCGCATCACTCGACCACGACGGCGTCACCCGCTCTCTCGACGGTCTTCGCATCTCTCCTGAAATCGAGACGTGCCGCGTCAGACGGCGGAGAAACGTCCCTGAATTCTGGAACGTTACAGCAGATCGCCTGTCTCGGGTCTCAAGCGGGCCGTTCTACTCGCTTCCCTGACGTCTTCGATCTGATACTCGGACGGTGTGAGTAAGAGAAAGCTTATACCGGATGCCCCGAAAAGAACCGATGAAGGCCGAAAGGGCAACCGGGTAGGGGTACACGGTTATGCCATTTCGGCTCAAACTTCGCTTTATCGTGGACCGAACCGTCCAGTGACTGCTATGGAGTTCGACGAGTGGGAACCCGTCTACGAGGCCGTCCTCGCGGACTTCGGCTACGACCGGACGGGCGACGAGCGGGCTCGCGACGTCCTCGCAGAGATACTGCCGCCGGGCTTCGAGGCAGCCCTCCCGACGTTCGGTAGTGACTCCGAGACGGTCGCAGTCGCGGGGGCCGGGCCGTCACTCGAAGACGACCTCGCACTCGTCGAAGGTGCCGACGCGGTGTTCGCCGCCTCGACGGCGGCGGATCGCCTGTTCGACCGTGGAATCGCCGTCGACTGCGTCGTCACCGACCTGGACAAACATCCGGAGACTATCGAAGCGGTGACCCACGGCGGGACGCCCGCAGCCGTCCACGCTCACGGAGACAATATCGACCTCATCCAGGAGCACGTCCCCGAGTGCGACGCCGACCGGCTGATACCGACCACCCAGGCGGCGCCCGTCGGCCCCGTCCGGAACTTCGGCGGGTTCACCGACGGCGACCGCGCGGCGTTCCTGGCCGACCACCTCGGCGCCGATGCCCTCGTTTTCCCCGGGTGGGACTTCGACGACTCGAGTGTCGATTCGGAGAAAGCGCGGAAACTCCGCTGGGCCGAGCGCCTGCTCTACTGGCTGGAACGTCGCCGGGGTGACCGGTTCGCACTCCTCGACGGCCGTCGGTCGGGCATCGACCCGACCGGGCTCCCGATGGAGTGAACGTGCGAGGGGGACGGGACCGTTCGATCACAGCGACTACCAGAGGAGTCCCTGGTCGCGGACGTGATGTTCGAGCGTGGCCTCGTCCTCGAACTCACGGCCGCAGACAGAACACCGGACGGGGCGGTCGACTGTCCCGTCGTCCATCGAATCTCCCATGGGACGTCCTAGGCGCCAGCGCGGTAAGTAGATTGGCCGGTCAGTCACTCGGACGCGAGTTCGGCCATCGTCGCGTCGACGTCGTCGGGCTCGGCGGCCCGCGGGAACGATACGGACAGTGCGTCGACGCCGTCGATTTCTGCAAATCGCTCGATTCGGCCACGACACTCCTCGGGCGTCCCGGCGACGGCGAGTTCGTCGAGCAGGTCGTCGTCGATCGCGGCCGTCGCGCCGTCGTGGTCGCCGTTGGCCCACCGTTCGGCGACGGTGTGGGCGGTCTCTTCGTAGCCCTGGCGGGCCAGCGAATCCCTGTAGAACGTCCCCATGCCGCCGACGTAGAACGCGACGTGCTGGCTGACGAGGGTACGCGCTCGTTCGCCGTCCGGGAGGACACAGCAGGGGACCGAGAGCGTGACGCGCTGTTCGGATCGGTCGCGGTCGCCCAGTTCAGCGCCCCGGTCGAAGTCGTCCAGCCGGTCACGGAGTCCGTCGCGGGTGAGCATGAGCGCGTGCCAGCCGTCTGCGAACCGGCCGGCCAGTTCGACCGACTTCGGCCCAAGCCCGCCCGCGTCGACGCCGGGCCTGGGTTCGGGCGCCTCGTGACGGAGTCTGAACCCCGACAGCTGGAAGACGTCGCCGTCGTAGTTCAGTTGCTCCCCCCGCAGGACCGTCTTGACTATCTCGACGGCCTCGCGCGTGCGCTTGAGCGGCTGTTCGAAGTCGACGCCGTGCCACCCCTCGACGACGATGGGGCCTGATGGACCGAGCCCGATGCGGAACCGGCCGTCCGACACCTCCTGGAGCGTCGCGGCCGTCTGGCCCAGCAGCGCGGGCGACCGGGAGTAGACGTTCGCGATGGAGATGCCGAGACCGATCGATTCTGTGCGTTCGGCGATAGCCGTCAGCGTGGTCACCGCGTCCCGACCCCAGGTCTCGGGGAGCCAGGCCCGCTCGTAGCCCAGCCCTTCGGCGCGGCGGGTCAACTCGACCAGCGTATCGACGCTGGGCTGTGCGGCAACGGGGAGGTAGACGTCGCGTGGAACGGTCATCGTGAGTGGTCCTCGCCCGTACAAACGAGCCCGGGGTTGTTAGTTTCGTGGGTGGCGCGACCTCTGTCCCCCCGTCTCGAAGCGTGCGCCGTGGGGCCGAACGTTCCGTTCGTGTAATCGAAAATGACAGTCTCACGGTCCGTCGCGCCCGGTACCGGGCAACGGGAACTGACAACTTTTTCCCCTCCCCCCGATTAGCGTCTCCTGTGTCGTCGCCAGTAGCGGATCTGGAGGCCGTGCTCGCGGAGTCAGGCCCCGATTACACGGACTTCACGTTCGAGCGGCCGACCGGTGGCCACCAGAGTGACGTCTTCATGGTGACGCTCGAGTACGCGGGCGAGGAGTACGAGGTCGTCGTGAAGTTCGAGCCCCCGGAGATGGCCTCCTTCGCGGTCGAACCGAAGATTCACGACTTCGTCGCCGAGCGCAGCGACGTCCCCGTCCCGGAGATACTCGTCTTCGAGCAGGACCCTGTCAACGACGTGCCGCCGTACTTCATCACCGCGCGACTGGAGGGACAGAACCTCGCGGAGGGGTTCGGCGACCTCTCGATGGACGTCCGCCAGCGGGCCGTCGCCCAGGTGGGGCGGATGCTCGGTGACCTCCACTCCGAAATCGCCTTCGAGGCCTTCGGCTGGCTCGACCTCTGGCAGGAGCGGATCATCGTCCGCGACCTCACCGGAAGCTGGCGGGAGTACTTCGAACAGCTGATCGGGGGCCACGTCGACGCGCTGGCCGAGACGCCCTTCGCCGACGTGGCCGAGCGAGCCCGAGAGCGCATCGAACCGGCGCTCGCGCTGGTCCCCGAAGACGGCGTCCCGCGGCTCGTCCACGACGACTTCCGACCCGCGAACCTGCTGTTCGATGCCAGTCTCGAGGAACCGATAACGGCCGTGCTCGACTGGCAGGACGTGCTGGCCGCCCATCCGGAGTACCACCTCGCCCAGACGGAGTTCCTCTTCATCGATTCGGCTTTCCAGGACCCGGCTATCCGCGACCGCCTCCGTGAGACGCTCCACGACGGCTATCGCGAGGAACGGGCGTTCGCCTTCGACGACGGGTACGAGGAACGCCGACCGCTGTACCAGCTCTCGACGCTGCTCTGGCGGATGGGTGGGTTCGAGGACGCCTTCGCCGACGATTCCGGACTCGCCCGGGCTCGCGCCGAGGCCCAGTACCGCCAGCAGTTCGAGCGGCTCGTCGAGTCGCTTCCCCGGCCCTGATCTTCCTTCCCGCTAATCTTCTTCGCCGCTAGTCCTCCGAACCCGACGCGACCCCGTCCGCGGCGGACGGGTCGGTCGAGTCGGTCTGTTCTCCGTCGAGTAGCGCCTCGACCGCCTCGCGGTCGACCTGCAGACGCGCACCGGTCCGGGCCGCAGCGAGCGCGCCACAGGCGTTCCCGACCGACAGCGCGCGTTCGTCGCCCCCCTCGAACCGGCCGGCGATGAACCCCGCCGCGAAGGCGTCGCCGGCGCCCGTGGTGTCCACGGGGTCGACGGGGTACCCCGGGTGGGTCACCGTCTTTCCCCCGGTTCGGAGCTCCGCACCACCGGCGCCGCGCTTGACGACGACGGCGGCGACGTCGCCGAGCAGGTCCTCGCTCGCGGCAACGCGACCCTCGCGCTCGTTCAGGAAGACGACGTCGACGCTGGCGAGCGTCTCCTCGTAGGTCCGGTCCCCTAGCCGTCGCCCGGGGTCGAAACTGACGGGCGTCCCGACGTCGTTCGCCAGCCGCGCGAACGCGGCGGCCGTGTCCGGATCCTGGCCCGTGAGGTGAAGGTGGTCGGCCTCGGCGAGGGCGCCATCGGGCAGGTCGCCGGGGCCGAAGGTCTCGTTGGCGCCGTCGTTCCCGAACACCATCACCTCGCCGTCGTCGGCGACGACGAGGTACTTCACGGACGTGGCGGCGTCGGGCGCCTCCACGAGAGTGGTGTCGATGCCCACGCCCTCGAGTTCCCCGCGAGCCAGCTGGCCGTGCTCGTCGTCGCCGACGCTCCCCAGCAGGTGCGTCGAGACGCCGAGGCCGGCGAGGACGACGGCGACGTTCGAGGCACTCCCGCCACCCGACTGTCGCTGTTCAGAGATGGTCGCTTCGCCGTCGACGGGCGGCAGGTCGTCGACCCGGAGGGTGACGTCCCAGTTGACGTGGCCCGCGCAGATGACCCGCGGCATTGTCCAGAAGTCGGCCGCCCGCCGGTAAATAGTTCCGGGCGGCGTCGCCTCGACTCCGCAGTGCCGCGAGCCGACGGCGAAGTGGCTCCGGAAGACGAGTCGTCGGGACTGCGCGATTCAGGCCTGCAGTCCGGCGTCGAGGCGGGGCTCCGCCCGGTCGACGGTGACGGCGTCGAACTGGTCGAGCCACTCGGCGTCGTCGCGTTCGAAGGCGTCGAGGCAGTCGCGGACGGTGTAGGCCCGGTCGCCGTCTGAACACGGGAAGACGGCCTGTAGTCGCTCGTCCTCGTAGACGGCCAGCGAGACGACGGGGAACACGACGACGTCGTCGACCTGGTCGAGGCCCAGGTACGAACGCGTCCGTCGTTCGAACGCCGGCCCCAGCGAGTGACCGTTCCGGTCGGCCCACGCTGCAAACTCGAGATACGTCTCGATCGCCCCGTCCCTGGTGTCCTCGTTCAGCGTCCGGATCCGCTGCCACTCGCCGGCCACCGCGGCCTCGTCGAGGACGCCCTCGCCCTCCAGCGCGCGGACGCGGTTCAACACGTCTTGCTGGGCGTCGAACGTCCCGTAGGTGTCTCCGCGGAGGTACAGTTCGGCCCGGCTCTGGGTGGCTAGCGCTGGCATGGTTCTCACGCTGACGAAGACGTGACGCGCTATTAATACTTTCTACCACCGCGAGAACGGCGCGGAGTCTGGCGGTTCGAACCGTCGACCGGTCGCTCAGTCGGCGCTGGCTTCCGGACCGGCGACGAGGTCGATCTCGCCGGCGTCGAGTTCTTCCTCGATTTCTCGGGCGGCCTGCACCATGTTCGCCATCTTGCCGTAGGCGACCTCCCGGGGGAGCAGTTTCACGCCGCAGTCCGGCGAGACGGTGAGTCGCTCCGGTGGGACGACCTCCAGGCCTTTCTTGATGTTCTCCTTGATCTCCTCGACGGACTCCACTTCGGCGACGTGGACGTCGGTGACGCCCATCGCGAAGTCCTTGGTGAACTCGTGCTCTTTGAACACGTCGAGCTGTTCGTAGTCGCCGTTGGCGAGTTCGAGGTCGAACTCGTGGACGGGATAGTCGAGAATCTCGGGGTAGATGCGGGAGTAGTCGCCGTAGCACACGTGGAGTCCCAGGCGGACGTCGTCGGGGACTTCGTCGGCGATCCGCTCCAGGCACTCGCCGACGATGGCGTGGTCGTCCGGCGTCGTCGCGAGGGCGGGTTCGTCGATCTGGATGTAGCGCGCGCCGGCCTCGACGAGCGCCTCTATCTCCTCGTTGACCAGGTCGGCCAGGTCGTAGGCCAGCGCCTCCTCGTCCTCGTAGACCTCGTTGAACGCCCAGTTGGCCAGCGTGTAGGGACCCGTGATGGGGACCTTGACGGGTCGGCTCGCGACGGAGCTGGTGAACTCGTACTCGCTGACGAGCCACTCCTCGTCGTACTCGACCTCGTCGGTGACGCTGGGCTTGTCGTAGTAATTGTGGCCCCACACCTTCACGCGGCCGTTGAACTCGTAGCCGTCGATGCGCTCGGCGAAGTACTCGACCATCTCGTTGCGGCGCATCTCGCCGTCGACGACGACGTCGAGGCCCGAGCGCTCGTGCTCTTCGGTGATGAGTCGGGCGGCGTCGTCCTTGGCCTCTTCCCACTCGTCGCTCCCGAAGTCCGCGTCCTCGTCCTCGAACAGCTCGCGGGCGCGGTCGTGCCACTTGGGCTTGGGGTAGGAGCCGACGACGGTCGTCAGCAGGAAGTGGTCGTTCGGGTGGTCCGCCGGCTTGAATTGCTCTCGTGGTCCAGTCATCAGGCTTGCACCTCCTCGAGTTCCGCGGCGTCTGCGAGGGCAGACAGCTTGGCTTCGAACTTGTTCACGGGCAGGTAGAACAGCTCCGTGTTGGCCGTTGCGTAGACGGTGTCGTAGTCGGTCGTCTGGTCCGCGAACCAGTCGATGCGCTCGCGGATGGTCTCGGGCGTCTCGACGAGCGTGTTCTGCCCGTCGACGAGGCCGAGCGCGACCGAGTCCTTGGTCCCGTACTCCTGGACGTTGTAGACGGTCTGCTCGTGGTCGGCGATCAGGTCGAAGCCGATGGCGTCGACGTCGGCGTCCATGAGGTGGGCGTACACCTTCTCCTCGATGGCGCCCCAGTAGGTGTGGGCGACGACGTCGGCGTCGACTGCGTTCGCGACCTGGTCGATCGCCTCGCTCGCCCGTTCGTCCGCGCCGTCGCCCGGCGCGTTCTCGACGAGCGAGGGCTCGAGCAGGAACAGCGTCTCGACGTCGGGGAACTGCCCGGCCTCGTCGGCCAGGAACGCCGCGATGGCGTCGAGGAACGCGGCCTCGTCGCCGTAGTGCTCGTCCGTCGCCAGGTCGGCCAGCGAGTACGGCCCCGGGAGGACGGCCTGGAGTCCCGAATCGACGTGTTCCGCGGCAGCGTCGAGTTCGGCGGCGACGTCGCCCGTCGCTTCGAGGTCGCCGGTGACGACCGGCTCCCTGTAGAAGTTGTTGTTGTCGTAGTAGCGGACGATGCCGCGGGTGTCGACGGAGTCGGCGACGGCCAGCGGATGGGCGATCATGTCGTCCCAGCGGAGCTGCCCCTCGACGACGCGGTCGAGGCCGGCGTCGGTCTGTACGTCGAGGACCTCACGGCGGGCGCGGTCGTACGCGTCCGTTATCTCGGCGGACTCGTCGCCGCTGATGAGGTCGGTCTTCTGGTGTCCTTTCAGGTCGGACAGTTCGTCCTTCGCCCAGTCGGGTAACGGGAACAGGCCGGGCGTCGTGGAGACTACCTGCGTCATTGGAAAATCGTACGAAATGACGGGCTTTAATATTTGCCATTCGATCTGATGCACAGCAGTTATTCACGCCGTTCCGAGCGGCCACCGAATCGGCCGCGATGGGCGCCACGCGGCGACGACGGCTGCGGTGACGACGAACTGCCCGACGACGAATGTGAGCGAGCCTGGATCCGTCTCCAGCACCGGGATCAACCACGTCGTCCAGTTGAACGACGTGTGCACGAGGAGCATCGCGAGGAGACTTCCGCCGGTCCGGTCGTAGAGCCAGGTCATCACCACGGACACCATGACGATGGACGCGACGAACCCCCAGATCGGCTTCTGGTAGTAGATCGTCATGCCGGGGACGTAGAACAGCGGCAGGTGCCAGAACCCCCAGATCAGACCGAGAACGACGCTCCCGCCGAGGGCGCCGATACGGTCGACCAGCGGGTCGAGGGCGTATCCGCGCCACCCGAACTCTTCCTGGAGGGGCCCACCCAGGAAGAGGATGTACGCGAAGGCGATGGGAACGGCAAGGGGCTGTCCGGCCCAGGGCGGGGTCGGGAGGTCGGCGCCCGAGGATCGCGCGACCAGCGCAGCGACGAGTGCGAGCGCGGGAAACAGGCCGAGTATCGCCAGCCAGAGGCGCCCGGGGAAGTCGACGGCGACCGCCCGCCGCCCCAGTTCGACCAGCCCGGATCGACCGCGTCGCCAGCCGATCACGACCACGCCGGCTATCGACGGACCGAACGCGCCGAGGGCCGGCAGGGTCGGAAAACGCCGGAGGTACCCGGTCGCGACCAGTGCCTCTGGGCCCCAGAACGCCCACGACCAGCCGAAGGCGATCAACAGAAAGACGCCGAACGTCGCGGACGTCGAGCGGTCTCGGTCGGTCATCGCCTGGAACGTCGCGGGGAACTGTCATCAAATTGCGTGTCGAACGCGACGCGATGGCCGTTGTCCGACTCCTACTCCCCGGAGACCGAGAGCCGAAGCACGAGGAGTCGCTCGAACGGATAGGCCTCCCGCTCGACTTCGGTGGCGTCGAGTCCGTTCGCCGCCGCACGTTCCCGGACGGCGTCCGGGTCGGTGAGCGAACTCACGAGGAGGTAGGCGGCGCCGTCCGGGGCGAGCACCCGGTCGACGTCGTCGAGGAACGGGTCGATGGCGGCGCGGCCGTCCTCGCCGCCGGAGAGCGCCGTCTCCATCCAGTCGCCCCACTCGTTGTCCGGGTCCGTCGGGAGGTACGGCGGGTTGAAGGTGACGACGTCGAACGCGCCGTCGCGGAACGGGTCGAGCAGGTCGGCCCGAACTACGGGGAGTCCCCGTTCGCGCGCCTGCCGGCAGGCGGCGGGGTTCAGGTCCGAGGCGACGACGTCGGCACCGGCCGCGGCCAGTTCGTCGGCGACGTAGCCCGACCCGGTGCCGACGTCGAGCGCGCGGTCGCCCGCTGCGACGCCCTCGCGAGCGGCCGTGGCGAGCAAGTGCGAGTCCTCCGCGGGCTGGTAGACGTCGGGTGTCTCGCGGCGGTCGGCGAGTGACGGTCGGTCGCGGTCCGTCATCGAATCAGTACCCGCCCGGGTCACCGACCTCGTGGGCCAGCGACGCCAGGTCGGCGAAGGTCGCCGGTGGAAGTTCCCCGGCCCGTTTGCTCATCAACTCTCCGTCCGCGGCGTCGACCACGGCATCCGGATCTCCGAGCCCGGAGATGTGGGCGGTGTTCCGGACGGCGTTGCGCATCGTCTTCCGGCGCTGGGTGAAGATCGCCTTCAGGAAGTCGAGGAAGAACTCGTCGTCGGGCACCTCGTAATCCGGATCACGGGGCGTCGTCCGGACGACGGCGCTCTCGACGCGAGGCTTCGGATCGAAGGCCTCCGCCGGAACTATCTCGACGACTTCGACGTCGGCGTAGTGGCCCGCCGTCACGGAGAGCCGGCCGTAGTCGTCCGTACCCGGGTCGGCGGCCATTCGCTCGGCGAACTCCTTCTGGAACATCAGGACGAGGGGTTTGCCGAGGGGGAGCAACCGGAAGGCTATCTCGCTGGATGCGCCGTAGGGAAGGTTGGAGACGGAGACGTCGAAGTCGGGGAGGTCGACGTCCAGCGCGTCGCCCTGGACGACGGTGAGGTCGCCGGCGTCGATGGCGTCGGCGAACTCCTCGCGGAGAAACTGTGCCAGCTTCCGGTCGCGCTCGACGACCGTGACCCGGTCTGCGGCCGCGAGTAGTCGGTCCGTGAGCGCTCCCGTCCCGGCGCCGATCTCCAGGACGTGCCCGAGGTCGAGGGTTGCCGGGTCTGGGTGGCCGTCGTCGTCGGAGGTGTTGTCGTCGACGGTGCCGTCGGAGGTGTTGTCGTCGACGGTGCCGTCGGAGCCGTCGTCGCCGCTGTCCGGGGCGGCGTAGCCGGGCAGCCGGTCGAGGACGCGGTCGTCGACGAGGAAGTGCTGGTCCTTGTTCGGGTCGCCGCGGACGCCGGCGCGTCGCCTGAGCCCGTCGGGGTCCCGGAAGTCGCGGTCGTCCGTGGTTCCGGCCCGGCCGGTCACTCGTCTTCCCCCTCGCGGCGGGCGAACGTCCGGTACTTCAGGTCGTCCTCGCGGAGCTCCTCGAGGATCCGCTCGACGAGCACCTCGGAGGGGTCGTGGAGGCCGCTGACCCGCGATTCGATGTCGTCGAAGCTGGCGAACGGCTTGCGCTTTCGCTCGTCGAGGATGGTGTTCCGGAGCTTCTTCCCGATCCCGGGCAGGAGATTCAGCTGGTGGAGCCGCAGGGTGATGGGCTGGGCGTCGTTGTAGAAGTCGACGAAGCGCTGTTCCTCTCCGGCGACGACGTCCTCGACGGCGTAGTCGAGTTCGGACTGGGCGCCGCCCGAGAGCTCCTCGTACTCGATCTCGTGGATCCGGTCGAAAGCGTCGCTCTCGATACCGAGCCGGTCCCCGATGTTGACGCCGGCGTCCTCGGCGACCACGGCCTCGTAGAGACGGAAATCCTCGATCCCCATCGCGTATGCCAGCGGCTGTTTCTGGTACTGCGGACGGTCGTCGTCTGCCTTCCCGTGTGGCAGCAAGTCCAGCAGGACCACCGTCTCGCCACTGTCGGCCCCCTCGGAGTCGTTCATGGCGGATGGTATGTCTAGAACCCACTTAATGGCGAGGGTCCGGGGAACGGGACCTCAGCGATTCTCGAACCCGGCTGTGCGCAAACGGACGGCGCCGTTCCCCGTCAGAAGTCGGCGAGCGTGTGCTGGTCGCGCTTCAGGGCCCGGCTCTCGACGCCGAACGCCGACGTGACGTGTCGCGCGAACTCGTCGGCGAAGCCGTGGTGAGTGAAGACCCGTTCGGGGTCGACGGACTCGACGAGCGCTTCCAGTTCGCCGAAGTCGCAGTGGTCCGAGAGCGGAAACGCGACGTCGTACCCCCGCTGGTACCGGTACGAACTGTCCACAGCCCAGCCCGAGAAGCCGGCGTCCACGGACTCGGACTCGCCGACGAGACCGTCGACGAAGCCCCGGTGCTTCTCGTGGGGCGGCACTACGACGGCGTCGCCCGCCTGGAGGTCGACGTCCGCGTCCAGTCGATCGACCGCGAACGAGAGGTCCCGGTGGGCCTCGACCACCTGGTTGACGTCGGCGACGGCGTCGGTGACGAAGACGCGGTCACGGCCGGCCTCGTTGGCCAGCACCTGGAGTTTCTGCGCTCGCCCGAGGGCGTACCCGTAGAGAAGGACGACCCGGTCCATCGTCTCCCGCAGCCAGCCTCGGATCTCTGCGAACACCTCCTCGGTGGGCGGCAGCCGGTACTCGGGAGTTCCGTACGTCGTTTCGAGTATCAGGTCGTCCGCTGGGCGCGGGTCGAACCCGTCGAGGAACAGTCGGTCGCGGGTGCAGACGTCGCCAGTGTAGCAGACCGTTCGGCCGCTGGCCGGGTCGGTGACGTACGCGACTCGCGATCCGGCGACGTGGCCGGCGGGCCGGAGGTCGACGTCGGGATGGCTCCCGGCTTCGAGCGGATTCGCGAGATTCCGGCGCTGGGTCGCGAGCGCCGCCGTGAGGGGAGAACAGACGAGTCCTTCGGGATTCGCGCTGGTGGTGTGGTCGCCGTGGGCGTGACTCAGGACGGTGACGTCGGCCTCGTCGCTCCCGTCGAAGACGATGGTCTCGCCGTCGGCGAAATCGAGCGTGATGCCGCGCCCGAGCGACACGTCCGCGGTCATAGCGAGAGACTAGCCGTCAGCGCCGATATGGCTTCCGGGGAACCGGCCGACGACGGAATCGTGCGTCTCGCCGTTCGTCGTCCGCGTCGACGGGGGCGCCGTACGGCGAGCGTCGACCTGGCCGGTTTCGAGGGGTGACGCTACCGCTGACGGAACTGTGGACGTCGCGATCAGCGGGCAAAACGCGAACGGACCCGGGCCGACGTGTCGGACGGAAGCGGGTCGAGTCGGTTACGCGTACTGCTTGACGATGTTGAGGATATCGTCGAGTTCGTCGCCGGACAGGGAGTAACGCTCCTGGGCGAAGACGGCTCGAAGCTCGTCCCGGTCGAGGGGCCGGAGGTTCGCAATCTTGTAGGCCGTCGCCTCGTCGACCTTCTCCAGTTCCCGGAGCTGGTCGACGAACTCGTCGGCCTCCTCGACGTCGAGTTCGGCGAAGCGGTTGACGTGCTCGATGGCGCGCGCGAGCTCGTAGCGCATCTCACGCTCCTCGTCGACCGCGCGGTCGGCCTCGATGTCTTCGAGGATCTCCTTCGTCTCGGCGAGGGTCAGGTACTCCTCGTCGAGCTTCTTTTTGAAGATGGTCATCCCTTACTCCTGGTGTCGGAGGTGCGCCGCGGTGACGATGATCGTCTTCTCCTTGCCGCCGTCGTTGATCTGCACCTTGAAGGCGTCACCCTGCTTGCCGACGACGGTACCGGTCTGGCCGTCGAAGCGCGGGTGGAATCGACCGTCCGACACGGAGGGGTCCGTCTTGAGGTGGACTTTCTCGTCGGTCTCGAACTCCTCGATGGCGCGCTGGGGCGGGCTGGTACCCCGCTGGCGGGGCTTGTTCTTGAGCTTGTTCCGGGTTCCTTTTTTGGGTCCGTTTGAACTCGGCATTCGTGCGGTTCGCTTGTCCGCTCGCCCTAATAAAACGTCCGTTCCTGTCTTCTCACGTGCGGGACTCGTCGGTCACGACTGGTGGTATCGGAAACGAACCGGAGAAAGTGTGACCGCTCAGATGCGGCCGACGTTCTCGACGGAGACCGACTCGACGCCCTCGACCTCGGTGAAGGCCTCCTCGACGGCCTCGGTTCCGCCGGAGTCGTCGGGGACGATGACCGTCGGGAACAGCGCGACGAGCCCGAACGCGACGTCGTCGCGCTCGAAGCCGTTGATCTTCGCGCCCTCGGAGAGAGCCCCTTCGAGGCGCTCCTGAAGCGCGTCGAGGTCGACGTCGGGGCTCTGGGGCATGACCTTGATCTTGGCTGCGACTTTCCCCATGATCAGGGCCCCCTGAACCCGCAGTCGGGACACTCGTAGAGGTTGCTCTGCTTCCGGCACTTGGCGCAGCGGTAGATCTGCTGGCCACAGTCCGGGCACTTGAACGCCGCCGCGTTCGTCCCGGCGATGTTGATGCCACAGGAGACGCACTTTTGCGCCCGCTTTTGCTGGCTCTCGCTCATACCACTCTCTATCGGACCGCCGCTTTTAACGGTTACCAAACCGCGTCGCAGTCGTGCGAGTCGTTGTCTAGGCCCGGCTCACCCGGTCAGCTCCCGGGGAGGATGTCGCCGAGCGCGGCGCCGATGCTCATCGGCAAGAGCGCGACGAGACACGTACTCAGGGCGACCGTCGGATCCGCCCAGTCGACCCGTCCCCAGGCAGTCAGCAGCAACACCGACGTAACGAGCGCCGTGCCGAGGACTCCAGCGAGCCGGAGGGGAATTACGCCCAGTATTCGGCGACGCACGCGCACGTCCTGGATGTCGGCGACGTAGAGGATTCCGACGACCAGGGCGACGGTGGCGCCGACCGTTCCCGCCAGGAGGGCCGGACGCGTCGAGAGGAACTCGCCGGCCTCGTTGGTCCCGCCCTCGACGGCCATCGGGATGCCGAAGAGGAGCGCGCCGAGGATCGCTTCGGAGAGGTCGGCCCGGTCGAACCCCCAGACGACGCGGCCGAACACGGCGTCGTCCTGGGCTTCGGTCGCGGTCCGCATCGCCTCGCGAACTCGCGCGCGCTCGTCGGGGTCGTCGACGAACTCTTCGAGTTCCGCCAGTTCGTCGAAGAGGTCGCCCATGTTCGGGGACTCCTCGTCCTCGGGTGCTGGCGCGTCCCTGTCGGCGCTGCGCCCGGAACGCCGGGAACTCATCCGTCGTCCGAGCCCATCGGCCCGCCCGGCTCGGGCGGTGTTCCCGCGTCACTCTCCGGATCGGGACGGCCGCGCACCACGGGGTTCGGGTCGGCTGGACCGACACGCTCGCCGTTCTCCCACTCGTAGAACCCCTCGCCGGTCGTGACGCCGAGAGAGCCGTCGTTCACCTTCTCGCGGAGCAGTCCAGGTGGGTCGAACCGTCCGCCGACCCGGTTCGCCAGGTCTTCGAGGGCTTCGAGGACGTTCCCGAGTCCTATCTCGTCGGCCAGCGCGAGCGGACCGGCGGGATGGTCGCGGCCCAGTTCGAGCGCCCGGTCCACGTCGGGGACGCTGGCGACGCCCTCCTCGACCATGCGGACGGCTTCGACGATCAGCGCCAGATCCAGGCGCGTGCTCGCGAAGCTCGGGACGTCGCGGACGACCAGCGGCGTGCCGTCGAGGCCCTCGACGAACTCGACAGCGCGCTCGCGGGCCGTCTCGGCGGTCTGGTCGGCGACGACGACCTCCACGAGCGACGATTCGTCCGGGTCGACGAAGTGGAGGCCGACGGCCCGGCCGGGTTTGCGGAGGCCGGCGGCCACGCCTGTCACCGACACGGCGGCGCCGCTGGTCGCGATCAGCGTCTCGTCACCGACGGTCTCCTCGACGTCGGCGACGAGTTCGCGTCGCGTCCGCTCGTCACCCTCGGTCGCGTCGACCACCACGTCGGCGTCGCCGACCGCGGCGTCGAGGCCCGTCGTCCCGTCGATCGCTGCCAGCGCCTCGTCGCCGTGGCGTTGCTCGATAGCGTCGATGGCGTCCATGACGACGTTCGCGTCCCCGTCGTGGAGGCCGACGGCGTGGCCAGCGAGCGCGCACTGGCTCGCGATGGCTCGGCCGTCCCCAGTGGCGCCAAGTACGGCAACTTCCATGCGACGTACCCGGTCGCGTGACCGGATAAGCTTTTGCGACCCGGGCCGCCCGCCCCCGATTCGAGTGTTACCGCTTACCAACCAAACATTTATATGTCTGAAATCGTTCTCCCTAAAAGAACACATGGAGCGGCCCACGCGCACGCGCGAGCAGGAGGGGACGCAGGAGCAGGAAACAGAGGAGTCCCAGCGCACCTGTCCGGAGTGTGATTCGACGGAGATCACCTCTGACGGGAGCGGGGAGCTCATTTGCGAGGACTGCGGCCTGGTCATCGAGGACGAGAACATCGACCGCGGGCCGGAGTGGCGCGCGTTCAACCACTCGGAACGGCAAAGCAAGTCCCGCGTCGGTGCACCGACGACGCAGACGATGCACGACAAGGGGCTGACGACGACCATCGACTGGAAGGACAAGGACGCCTACGGTCGGTCGATATCCTCGAAGAAACGGAGCCAGATGCACCGCCTGCGCAAGTGGCAGGAACGCATCCGAACCAAGGACGCGGGCGAGCGCAACCTGCAGTTCGCGCTCTCCGAGATCGACCGGATGGCCAGCGCGCTCGGGGTACCACGATCGGTACGAGAAGTCGCCTCCGTCATCTATCGACGGGCGCTCAACGAGGACCTGATCCGCGGCCGGTCCATCGAGGGCGTCGCGACCTCGTGTCTCTACGCCGCCTGCCGACAGGAGGGTATCCCGCGCTCGCTGGAGGAGGTTTCGGACGTCTCCCGCGTCGAGCAAAAGGAGATCGGCCGGACGTATCGATACGTCGCCCAGGAACTCAAGCTCAAGATGGAGCCGGTCGACCCCAAGCAGTACGTCCCGCGGTTCGCGAGCGAACTCGAACTCTCCGAAGAAGTCCAGTCCAAGGCAAACGAGATAATCGACGTCACCGCCGAGCAGGGACTGCTGTCGGGCAAGTCTCCGACTGGGTACGCCGCGGCGGCCATCTACGCCGCGTCGCTGCTCTGTAACGAGAAGAAGACCCAGCGCGAAGTCGCCGACGTCGCCCAGGTCACCGAGGTCACCATCCGCAACCGGTATCAGGAGCAGATCGAAGCGATGGGGATTCACTGACAGGCTGGCACCGAACCCAGTGAGGGGCCAGCTTTTGTGCGAGCGGTGCGCGAAGCGAACCGCGAGCAGGTCGGCACCGAACGCAGTGAGGGGCCGACGAACACACGAACGGGGAGCGAAGCGACACGCGAGCAGGCTGGCGCAGACCGACCAGTTTTCTTTGGTCCGTTCATTCGCGACCAGCGACTGCAGCAGTTCTCGGCGACGATACTCACCGCAACAGTCATGGCGGGGGCCAGTCGATACGCAGGAACGAATCGATGACCGAGGACGCCGCTTCTGGCCGCGACGAGCCGATCGCGTCGTTACTCGCGGTGTTCGACGACCCGACCACGGGACGTCGTCGGCTCCCCGGGCTCGTCGGGAAACTCGACGCCGAGGCGGAGTCGGTGCGTCTCGGCGCCGCGTGGGCCATCTGTCACGTCGCGGCCCACCTCCCGGACACGGCCGCCTACCTGACGCGCCGTCTCGCCGACCGGATCGACGACGAGGAGCCGTCTCTCGAAGCCGAACTGGCGTTCGACTACGTCGCGGCGCGGTACCCGGAGGCCGTCACCGAGGAACTCGCGGCGATGGAGACCGAAGCCGAGAGCCGACCGCGGTACTGGCCGGTCGAGGGGAGCCTGGCGAGGGCGAACTACCACCGGCCGGCCGTCGGCGAGCGAGACGTCGGGCGGACGCGACTCGCGGGCGAGGGGAACTCGTCCGGGCCACAGCGCGTCTACACCGACGACGGGTCGTCCCACGACCGCTTGCAACGGGGGACCGATGGTGCGACCGGCGATCCGATGGACGAAGACGAGGCCGACGACGGCGACGTGTCTAACGAGAGTCCAGACGCGAAGTCGGCGTCCGCGAACGATAGCGACGGACAGTCGATCGACGGCCCAGGTTGGCAACCGGCGGACGATATCCCAACTATCGTCGCCGACAGCCGCTTCGACCAGCTCACGGTCCTCGCGAAACGTCGCCGGGGCCGGTACGCCGACGTCTACCGGACGCTGGGCGTCGTCGACGGCGAACAGCTCCCCGTCGGACTGTCGCTCCTTCACCGACCGTCGCAGGGGGCCGACGCGTTCGCGACAGCCATCGACGAGCGGCTCGCGCGGTGGGCCGGCGTCGACGACCACGACAACGTCGTCGCCGTCTACGACTGGGGCCTCGACCCGCGACCGTGGACGGCAACGGAGTACATGGGTTTCAGTCTAGCCGACCGCGACCGACTGGACCGCTCCGAGGCGCTCTTCAACGCCCGCGGACTCGCGGCGGCCGTCACCCACCTCCACGAGAACGGCGTCGTCCACGGTGGTATCGACCCCGGGAACGTCGTCTACTCCGGCAACGTCATCGACGAGGACGAGGTCCAGCCGCCGCTGCTGGACGACGTCGGTCTGCTCCACGTCGTGCGAAACTACTTCGATCCGACCTCGCGGCTGGACCCGCGCTACGCCGCGCCGGAGTACTTCGACCGGCGCTTCGGGCGAATCGACCACGCCACCGACGTCTACCACCTCGGCGCACTGGTGTACCTGCTGTTCACGGGGGACCCGCCCTACGACGGTGAGTACGGACGAATCAGGGACCGCGTCCTGTCGGACCCACCGCCGCGGCCGAGCGACGTCGCCGACGTGCCGGAGGGCCTCGACGACGTGGTAACGAAGGCAATGGCGCGCCAGAAACTGCAGCGCTACGAGGCGGTCACGCACATGGAACAGGAGTTACGCCGGATAGGGATGGAGGACGAGACGTGATCGCTGCCGTCGAACTGGGGCTCGACCTGGTCGGTGGGAACCCGAACCTCACGTTCATCTTCTTCATCGCGCTGGTCCTGCTCGGCGTGCTCGGCCTGCGATTCACGTTCTACGCGTACCGCAACGACCGCGTGGCGGAACTGGCCGGTCAGGACGCGCTGTGGCGCACGCTGGCGTTCGTCGGTGTCACGGCCGTCCTCTTCGCGCTGCTCGGCGTCGTCGACATCGTGAGTTCGCTCCAGACGTCGTACCGCCGCGGGGTCATGCTCGCCCACGTCCTGTTGCTCGCACTCGTGCTCCAGTCGCTGTACCGTAATTCGGTGCCGACCGGGACACCGGGGTCGGGCGCAGTCGGTCCGGGCCGTCCATTCTGGCTCGCGGGCGCCGTCGTCGTCGTCGCCGTCACCGTCGGGACTGCCTGGAACGCGGACCACCACGCCGTCGCCGCCCTGGAAGGCATCGCTGCACTCGTCTTCCTCACGGTGGGTTTCGTCGTCGGCCGGCGCGGGACGTCGGCCTCGCGCGTCCAGGGGACAGTCGTCGACACGCTCCTCCGGCACCTGCTGCCGGTGTTGCTGTTCGCGTCGCTGATCCCCATCGCCGAACTCGCCGTCGTCGCCGGCCTGGACCAGGTCGTCGTCCTCCACATCCAGGTTGTGTTCGTCATCATGACCGCGACGGCGCTGATGACGGCGACCATCAAACTCCGGCAGAACCTGGCCGGCCTCTGAGCGACCGTCCTACTCCGCGCAGAACTCGCTGTGATCGGTGATGAACCCGTCGACGCCGGCGTTCCGGGCCGAGACGGCGCCGACGCTGTCCCGGATGGTCCAGGCGTTGACCGTCAGGTTGGCGTCGTGGGCCCGCGAGACGAACCGCTCGTCGCAGATGTCCCAGTGGGGGTGGATGGCGGTGCAGTTGAGGTCGGCGGCCCGGGCGAGTCGCTCCTCCGGGTCGGCTTCGACGAGGAGCGCGCGCGGGTAGTCGGCGAGCACGGTCACTTCCGCCAGCACGCCGGCGTCGAACGAGGAGACCAGCACGCCGCCGTCGTGGGCGCCGAGGACGTCGACGGCGTCGGTCGCGAGGCCGTTCTCCTTCAGGTCGACGTTGATCCCGACAGACGGCGGGAGGACCTCCAGCACCTCCGCGAGCGTGGGAATCCCCTCACCGCTGCCGAGGACGTTCAGCTGGGCCAGTTCGGCCTGCGATAGCTCCGCCACCTCGCCGGTGGCGTCGGTCACCCGGTCGACCGTCTCGTCGTGAACGACGACGAGTTCGCCGGAGCCACAGCGACGGACGTCGACCTCGACCCAGTCGGCGATCTCGGCGGCGCTCGCGACCGCTCCCACGGTGTTCTCGGCGAACTCCCCCGCGAAGCCGCGGTGGGCGATACAGCGCATGGTGGTTCGTCGCCGGGGCGGGTAAAGTGCTTTCCCGTCCTCGCAGCCCTGACAGCCCGACGAAACTTTATCTCTTATCCGGCCGACAGTTCGGGCATGAACGTCGACTTCGATTTCGGCGGCGACGTCGTACTGATCACGGGCGTCGGCGGGGCGCTGGGCAGTGCTGTCGCGCGGGCGTTCGACGACGCGGGCGCCACAGTCTGCGGTGCCGACGTTGTCGCCCCGGATAGCGAGGAGTTCGCGCTGGACCCCGACCGGGTCGACTTCTACCAGGGTGACTTCACCGCGGAGTCGGAGGTCAAGCGCGTCGTCGACGACGTCGTCGCGGACCACGGCGGCCTGGACGCGCTGTGTAACATCGCCGGAACCTGGCGCGGCGGCGACCCCATCCACGAGACTGACGTCGACACGTTCGACTTCCTCTTCGACGTCAACCTGAAAACCACGTTCCTGGCGTCGAAACACGCACTCCCTCACCTCCGGGAGAGCGAAGGAGCGATCCTGTCGGTCTCGGCCCGCTCCTCGCTCGAAGGCGGCGAGGGCGACGGCATCTACCGCGCGACGAAGGCGGGCGTCCGACTGCTCACCGAGACCATCGCCGAGGAGAACCTGGGGACGGTGCGGGCCAACGCCGTCATGCCGAGCGTCATCGACACGCCGATGAATCGGGAGATGATGCCCGACGCCGACCACTCCGAGTGGGTCGACCCGGCCGACATCGCCGAGGTCGTTATGTTCCTCTGTTCGGACGCCGCGACGGTGACGAGTGGGGCTGCGGTGCCGGTGTACGGGGAGACGTGACAGTCCCAACGAGCGCGACGGCGCGAGCAGCGTATCAAGCCGAGTGAGGCGTAGCCTGCTGGTTCCCGGTCGACCCCGGGGTCCGTCGGTTCCCGCGCCGGTACGTCCTGACGGACAGCCGCTATCTCGCGACGGTCGCCGTGGTGTCTTCTCGCTTCGTCCACACTGGCAACGTCTCGGCCACGGACGCCCACCGTCTATAGACGACGATCATCGCGACCAGAATGACCAGGAACGCGAGCGAATCGACGGCCGTAGCCCACGCCGGCCACCCGCCGGTGTCGTAGAAGAGAATGCCAGCGGTTCCCGGCATGTTCCCCGCGGCGTGGAATATGATTGGGACGTACAGGTTCTGGGTCGCTTCGTAGAGGGCCCCGTAGGTCATCCCGCTCAGGGTGAGCGTGACGAGGTAGACCAGCGGCGTCATCCCCCCCGGTGACCCGTCCGTGAGTATTCGCGGTATATGCGCCAGCGCGAAGAGAGCGCCCGCGAGACCGATTCCGAGCGCGATTCGCTTCCTGGTCGCGTCCGTGAGGAGGCCGACGACCTTGGTCTGGAGATACCCGCGGTAGGTCAGTTCTTCGACGAACGCGACGGTGACGAGCTGGAGCAGGAACTCGACGACGGCCTCTCCCGGCGGGACTGTCCAGTGGTACCCGACCGACGCGAGTCTCTCCGTCGCGAATGCGAGTCCGATACCGAGGGCGTTGATAGCGACGTAGGATCCGGCGACGGCGACGGTCGCTGGCACCAGGAGCCGTGGTGAGAGACCGATCTCGCCGAATGCTACCCCTTCGGATCGAAGCACCCACCAGACGAATCCGACGAACAGCATGGACTGCCCGGTCGTGATGGCGTTGGACTCGACGACCGGAATTGGGGGACCGATGGCCCAGACGTTCGCGATCAGGTTACCTGCTGCCACTTCTAGAGCAGCAACGACGAGGAAGAACGCGAGCCACGTCACCCCGCCCTCGAAGGTGATTCGCCGGGACGCCCCCTCACCGCTCGATAGTTGAGCCATGCCGGTAATGTCAACGAGAATTGTATAAAGTACCCGATCGGTCTTTCTGGAACGGGGACCGTGGTCTCAGGCCCGGTCCAGTTCTAGATCACGGACGTCGCTCGCCTCGACCCGGTTGTCAGTCTCGACCAGTCGTTCGACGCGCTCCTCGAACTCCTCCGTGGATAGTTCTCCTTGAGCGTATCGGTGCTGGAGGTCGGCGATAGGATCCGCGTCGCCGTCGGTGGACGCCTGCCCGTACCCGGTCTCACGCGTCGAGTCTCGCGCCGGTTCGGGCGCCGCTTCCGCGCGACGCACGACCGCTTCCGCCTCCCAGTAGGCGAGCGTCGTGAAGACGAGGCCGACGGTCAGCGTCAGGAGGAACGACGCCGACTCCGTGAACTGGAACTGAACGGCGAACAGGTGCGCGAGGACCGTGAACAGCGCGGTGAAGCCGATGGACCCGAAGACGGCCGACGCGACGGCGCGGCCGCGCGGGGAGTTCGGACCGTATCGCTCGACGATACGTCGCATAGACGACGTGTCCTCGGCAGTCCGTCAAAATTCTATCGGTGCGCGAGGTGCGCCGTCCCGACTCGCGGCCCGGGCTACCTCACGAGGTACGACTCACCGGTGGGCCCGAACCGGCCGAGGTCGGCCTCGCGCCGGTAATCCGTTTCCTGGAGGGCCACGAGTGCGTCGACCAGTGCGGTCTCGTCCTCGTCGGTCCACGCCATCGGTTCCTTGATCGGGTAGACGAGCCACCCCGACCCCATCACCTCGGTCGCGTGCAGGGCGTCCATGTCGACGTCGTCCGCTGACTCGGCCGTCGCGACGGAAAAGACGTGACGCGTCGCCCGCTCGCCGACGGGGAGGATGACGTGGGCGGTGATGGCGCGGAACTCCGAGTCGAACAGCGGTTCGAGGTCGTCGTAGGACGTCTGCGAGGGCGTTCCGTCGGCTCCGCACATGTGGAGGTAGGAGAGGTAGGTCTTGCCCACTTCCGGGGGTGACCCCGCGGCGTCGAGCAGGCCGGCGTCGGCGAGTGCTCGCTGGAGTCGCTCGCCGCTCTCGGACCCGGTGAACGGGATGCCGGAGTCGACGCCGCCGTGGACGCCCGGGTGGTCGCCGACGACGTGGAAGTGGGCGTTGGCGTCGCCGTATCCGGGGACGAACCGGTCACAGCCGGGGTCGAAGCCGAAGGGGTTCGAGAGGGACTCTGCGACGTTCTTCACGCACGGACTGAGGCGACTGGGCGTCAAAACTCCGACGGTCTGGTGCTGGTCCACGCATCGGAGGCGCTCGGCGACGACTGCGACAGTATTGCGGGAATCACTAGTTCAATATAGGTGGTGGCGGAGGGGGTGGAACCGTATTTTACATTTTTGATCGTTCGGTTTCCGATAACGCTTTTCTCGTCCCCTCCCCTGGCCTGGTACATGGACGAGCGCAGGAGGGCTGGTGTGTCGTGACTCACGAAGACCGCGTCGATGACCTCCGCGAACGCAAGGCGGCAGCGGAGCGGGGTGGCGGCGAGGAACGCATCGAGTCCCAGCACGAGAAGGGCAAACTGACCGCGCGCGAGCGCATCGACTACTTTCTCGACGACGACAGTTTCGTCGAGTTCGACCAGTTGCGTGAACACCGGAGCACCAACTTCGACATGGCCGAGAAGAAGGTGCCCGGCGACGGCGTCGTCACGGGCTACGGCGAAGTCGACGGGCGCAAGGTGTTCGTCTTCGCCCACGACTTCACCGTCTTCGGTGGGTCGCTGGGTGAAGTGTTCGCCCAGAAGGTGTGCAAGGTGATGGACAAGGCTGTCGAGACGGGCTCACCGATCATCGGACTCAACGACTCTGCAGGCGCCCGCATCCAGGAGGGAATCGACTCGCTGGCGGGCTACGCCGACATCTTCCACCGGAATCAGCAGGCCAGCGGCGTCGTCCCCCAGATCTCTGCCATCATGGGGCCCTGCGCCGGTGGTGCGGTGTACTCCCCAGCCATCACCGACTTCGTCTACATGGTGAACGAGACGAGCCACATGTTCATCACCGGCCCGGACGTCATCGAGACGGTCACCGGCGAGGAAGTCGGTTTCGACGAACTCGGCGGCGCCCAGACCCACGCCACCGAATCGGGCGTCGCCCACTTCACCGCCGACGACGAGAAGGCGGCGATGGACGACATCCGGTACCTCCTCTCGTACCTCCCGCAGAACAACGTCCAGGACCCCCCGCGCGTCGAGCCCTGGGACGACCCCGACCGAGCCGACGAGGAACTGATCGACGTCGTTCCGGACGAGCCACAGAAGCCCTACGACATCGTCCGGGTCGTCGAGGGGGTGATGGACGAGGGATCCTTCTTCGAGGTGGCCGACTCCTTCGCCCGGAACATCGTCACCGGCTTCGCCCGACTGGACGGTCACAGCGTCGGCGTCGTCGGCAACCAGCCCCGGGTCAACGCCGGGACGCTCGACATCGACTCGTCGATGAAGGGCGCGCGCTTCGTTCGCTTCTGCGACGCGTTCAACATCCCCATCGTCACCTTCGTCGACGTGCCCGGGTTCATGCCCGGCAAGGACCAGGAGACGGGTGGCATCATCAAGCACGGCGCGAAGCTGCTGTACGCCTACTCGGAGGCGACGGTGCCGCTCTTGACCGTCATCACCCGGAAGGCCTACGGCGGGGCGTACGACGTCATGGCATCGAAGCACGTCGGCGCGGACGTGAACTACGCCTGGCCGTCGGCCGAGATCGCGGTGATGGGGCCACAGGGCGCGGTCAACGTCCTCTACGACGACGAGCTCGACGCGGCGGAGAACGTCGAACAGCGTCGCGCGGAGCTCATCGAGGAGTACCGCGACGCCTTCGCCAACCCCTACACGGCGGCGGAGCGCGGGTTCGTCGACGACGTGCTCGAACCGCGGGAGACCCGTTCGCGTCTGATCGGCGACCTGGAGACGCTCCGGGGCAAACGAACGGACCGCCCGGACCGGAAACACGGAAATATCCCGCTCTAACATGTCGACGGACAGTGCAGGCGCCGTCGAACCGGCGCTCGTCGACGCCGTCACGCGGGCAGTGCCGTCGGCGAGTCCCGACGAGGCGGCCGCTATCGCCGTCGCTATCGGCGCCCACGTGCGAGACGGGGAACTGGCGGCCGCGGCGGCCGCCGCCTCGTCGGGCAGCGAGGAACCGGACTGGAACGGTCGGGAGTGGACCTTCGCCGGCCGCATCGAGGCGACCCAGCAGCGAACGATCCGGATTCGAGACGACGCACCGGGCGACGAATGGACGGCAGCAGGGCGGACGGACCGAATGTAGATCCAATCGACTATGACCGAGGACACAACGTCAGGCGAAGGCACCGGTTCTGGACCACAGAGCGGCCGTTTCGACGACGCCGCTCCGCATAGTTTTAAGGTCGGACTGTCGGTACAGAGTGGTATGTTTGACAAATCCCGGACTGGACGTGCGGATTTGTACGGACGACGTCGGACCCCTCGCGCTGGGTCGCCCGACCGTCCACGTCCGAACACACCGAGGAGGTCGGTCTGATGTTCGACAAAGTGCTCGTGGCCAACCGGGGCGAGATCGCGGTTCGCGTGATGCGGGCCTGCGAGGAACTCGGAGTCGGCACGGTCGCCGTCTACTCCGAGGCGGACAAACACTCGGGGCACGTGCGGTACGCCGACGAGGCCTACAACGTCGGCCCCGCCCGGGCGGCCGACTCCTACACCGACCAGGAGGCGATCATCGAGGCGGCACAGAAGGCCGACGCGGACGCGATCCACCCCGGATACGGCTTCCTGGCCGAGAACGCCGAGTTCGCCGGCCGGGTCGAAGAGACCGAGGGGATCACGTGGATCGGGCCCGCGAGCGACGCGATGGAGTCCCTCGGCGAGAAGACCAAGGCCCGGACGATCATGCGGGAGGCCGACGTCCCCATCGTCCCGGGGACGACCGAACCAGTCGAGGACGTCGACCAGATCAAGGCGTTCGGCGAGGAACACGGCTATCCGATTCTGATCAAGGCCGAGGGCGGGGGCGGCGGGATGGGCCAGAAAGTCGTCGAGGGCCCCGACGAGGCCGAAGAGCAGTTGGAGACCGCCCAGCGCGAGGGTGAGGCGTACTTCTCGAACGCCTCGGTCTACCTGGAACGGTTCCTCGACAACCCGCGCCACATCGAAGTGCAGATCCTCGGGGACAGGCAGGGCAACGTGCGCCACCTCGGCGAACGTGACTGTTCGCTCCAGCGCCGCCAGCAGAAGGTCATCGAGGAGGGCCCCAGCCCCGCGATAACCGACGAACTCAGGGAGAAGATCGGCGAGGCCGCCCGTCGCGGCGCCGACGCCGGGAACTACTACAACGCCGGCACCTTCGAGTTCCTCGTCGAGGACGAGGACCGGAACGAGGAGGGCCTGCTCGACGCGGATTCGGACTTCTACTTCCTCGAGGTCAACACGCGCATCCAGGTCGAACACACCGTCACGGAGGAACTGACGGACATCGACATCGTGAAGTGGCAGATCCGGGTCGCCGCCGGCCAGGAACTCACCTTCGCCCAGGACGACGTCGAACTGGAGGGCCACGCGATGGAGTTCCGCATCAACGCGGAGAACGCCGCCAACGACTTCGCGCCTGCGACGGGCGGCGAGTTCGACGTGTACGACCCGCCGGGCGGTATCGGCGTCCGCGTCGACGACGCCGCCCGACAGGGCGACTCGCTCGTGACCGACTACGACTCGATGATCGCGAAGCTCATCACCTACGGGTCGGACCGCGGCGAGTGCATCGCCCGCGGGAAGCGGGCCCTCCCCGACTACGACATCCAGGGCTTCCCGACCATCATCCCCTTCCACCAGTTGATGCTCACCGACGAGGAGTTCCTCGCGGGCCGGCACACGACGAAGTACCTCGACGAGAACCTCGACCCCGAACGCATCGAGGAGGCCCAGGAACAGTGGGGCACCGAGCCCGCACCCGCCGACGGCGACGACGAAGAAGTCGTCGAGCGCGAGTTCACCGTCGAGGTCAACGGCAAGCGTTTCCAGGTCGAACTCGAAGAGCGCGGCGCGCCCGCCATTCCCGTCGGCGATCTCGACCAGTCCGGCGGCGCCCAGCGACCCGACCGGCCCGGCGGCGGTGGTGACTCTGGCGGTGGCGGCGGGTCGAGCGCTGCCGGCGACGAGGTGGCCGCTGAGATGCAGGGCACTATCCTCGAAGTGAACGTCGCCGAGGGCGACGAAGTGGAGTCCGGCGACGTCCTCTGCGTTCTGGAGGCGATGAAGATGGAGAACGACATCGTCGCCGAACGCGGCGGCACCGTCACCGACGTCGCCGTCGGCGAGGGCGACTCCGTCGACATGGGCGACCGACTCGTCGTGATCGAGTAACGGGAAGTCGTCGGGTGTGCGCTGTAGTGTGTTTCTCTCTTCGTGCCGGCTGTTTTGAGACTGCAAGCGACTGCTCGGTTCGGGACGTCTATTCGTTCGATATAGGGCGTGTCTGTAACGATTTGGTGTCTCAGTGAGACTGGTGCCAATGACGACGCGAACACGTCGAAAGCCCTCGGCGCGCTCCGGTCCCGCGGACCGACTGCGCTCCTGGCTCCGCTGCGGTGCTTATCGGTCCGGGGTTCCCGGAGCCCGCCTCGCCCTTTCATTCCTCCAGGGCAGCCTCGCTCGTGCGATGAAACGCACTCACGATTGACTCCGCCACCCCTCCCCGGTCGCTCGCCGTCCGGCGAGCGACACGCGTCCTGACCGCCCCGCAACCGCTCGGCCGGGAGGCCGTCCCGTCGGCCGACCAGGGGAAGGGCAGGGCTGCGGTGCGGGCCTGGTGGATGAAAGGGCGAGGCGGGGTGGAGGAAGCACGGACCCGCAAGTACCCACGGCGCGCAGCGTGGTCCGCGCGACTCCAGCGCGCCGAGGGTTTTCTGGTTGTTGTCCCCACAGTCCCGTCCAGCACTCAAATCACAGAACCATCTGATCGTTACAGAAGCAAACGAACCTAACAGTCATTTCACGACAGAGTGGGTGAACCAGGTGAATTTCAACAGAACCATCCCACCCGTTCGCCAGCCCGCCTTGGATGCGTTTTTGGTCGTCGGGCGAACACCGATTGATATGCAAGCAACGCGCCGCCGCGTGCTGGACGCCCTCGCTGACGGGCCCGTCACGGGCCCCGAACTGGCCGACTCGCTGGACGTCTCGCGGGCGGCGGTGTGGAAACACGTCGAGGCGCTCCGCGAGGCCGGATTCACGATAGTGAGCGACGACGCGGGCTACGTGCTCGACGGCGTCCCCGAGTTCGGCGCCGAGGCCGTGGAGTTCGGCCTGGACGCGCCGTTCGACGTCGAGTACCACGACAGCATCGACAGCACGAACCGGCGCGCTCGTGAACTGGCCCAGGACGGCGCCGGCGACGTGGTCGTCCTCGCCGACGAGCAGACCGGCGGGAAGGGCAGACTCGACCGGGCCTGGTCCTCGCCGAGCGGTGGAATCTGGCTCAGCCTGGTTCTCGAGCCCGAAGTCCCCGCCGCTCACGTGCCGGCGTTCACGCTCGCGACCGCCGTCGCGGTCACCCGCGCGGCCCGCGAGGCGGGCGTCGACGCACGGATCAAGTGGCCAAACGACGTCGTGGTCGATGACGACGAGAACAAACTCGCGGGGATTCTCACCGAAACGCAGGGCGAGGCCGACCGGGTCTCGTGGGTCGTCGTCGGCGTCGGAATCAACGCCAACGTCGACGTGTCTGCACTCCCGGCGGAGCGGGGCGTGACGAGCATCAGAGAGCAGGTCGGCGACGTCGACCGGCGGGTGTTCACCCAGCGGGTGCTCGAAGCGCTCGACGAATTGCAGGGGGACCTTCCCGGCGCGGTGGACGAGTGGACCGAGTACGCGTCGACGCTGGGCAAGCGAGTCCGCGTGGAGACGCCCGGTGGGACCGTCGAGGGGGAGGCCGTCGACGTCGAGTTCCCCGGTGCCCTGGTTATCGAGACGGGCGACGAACGAGTGAGCGTCACCGCCGGCGACTGCGAACACCTGCGTCCGGTCTAATCTCCCCCGACGCGACTAGTTCTCGACCTGCTGGAGCGGCGATTCTTCGCCGGACTCCGGGTCCACCTCTTCGCCGACGCGGACGGTGACGACGGGGACCGACGAACGGCGGACGACGTGCTCGGCGACGCTACCCAGTAGCAGGCGGTTCAGGCCGCCGCGGCCGTGTGTTCCCATCACGACGACGTCGCAGTCGGCCTCGTCGGCGCAATCGATGATCTGCGTCGCGGGCGCGCCATCGGTGATCGTCCGGTCGACGTCGACGCCGTCGGGCATGCGACGCCGAGCTTCCGCCACGGCGTTCTCCCCTTCCTCTTGCATCAGTCCGTGCAGGCTGTCGAGCGACACGTCCATCGGCATCGTCGTCAGGCTCGCCGTGTCGACCACGTAGAGGGCGTGAACCGACGCGTCGTGGATGTGGGCGAGTTCACCCGCGTGGTCTATCACCCGCGTCATCCCCGCGGAGCCGTCCGTCGGGAGCAGTATGCGGTCGTACATCGTCCTATGCTAACAAGTTACGCGGGGGAGCGGTTAAGCGTTGCCGGGGGCGACGACGCGGTCCACGTCGGAGACACCGGCGCGACGGACGACCGCGCGGACGACCTCGCGCGCACCGGCGAGGTTGTGGGAGTCGCCGTCGAGTACGAGCAGGCGGGCGTCGCGGCCCTCCTCGACGAGACCGCAGTTCAACCCCGCCATCTCGGCTCCGTTGACGGTGGCCATCCGCAGAACTTCGGCGGCCGGAACGTCGGCGAGTTTCGCGGTGAACTCCATCTCGCGGAACATCGACGGGCTGTTCAGGAACACGTTGTCCGTCCCCAGCGCCACGGTCGTCCGTTCGGCGAGTTCGGCGATGGGCGGGACGCCGACGCCGGTGACGAGGTTCGAGCGCGGGCAGACCGCGACCGGAATCTCGCTGTCCGCGACGCGGTCGAGGTGGACGTCGTCGGCGTACACCATGTGGACCAGGAAGTCCGGGTCCAGGTCCAGCGCGGGGTTGATGTCCGACGGGTCGACCTCGCCGGCGTGGATGCCGAACAGTTTCCCCGCGTCAGCCGTCGCCTTGCGCTCTCGGCCGAACTCGGCGTCGTTCGCGCCGCTCGCGCCGAAGCCGTCGCTGGCGTCCATCGCCTCGACCGTCTCGCGTCCCAGGACGACCGATTCGAGTTCCGACCCGGCCAGCGCGTCCTCGATGGCCCGGACGCCCTCGACGCCGCCCTCGCGGAACTCGACGAACGAGCCCGTCCCGGACTGCTCCATGAACGCGAACGACCGCTCCATCGCCGCGACGAGTTCCTCGTGGCTCGCCTCGCGGAGCAGCCGGTGTTTGAGCCCGTCAGGCGGCGCGACGAGTTCTTCCAGCGAGAGGCCGCCCCCCGCCTCCTTGGCGATCGAGTCACCGACGTGCGTGTGCGCGTTGACGAACGCAGGCAGGATTATCCGGTCGCTATCGACGTCGGCGGCCTCGACAGCCGCTATCTCGCCGTCCTCGACGACGACGCGTCCCTCCATCGGTTCGAACGATCGCCCGCGTAGAATCGTCCCTTCGAGTTCCATAGTCGTGGTTCCCGTCACGGTCAGTTGAACTCGTCGAGAGTGGCGTGGATGCCCGGACGTACGTCGCGCACGCGAGCTCCCTCCAGTTCCAGCCCGAGTACACGGATGGCCGCGTCACCGACCCGGTCGGCGACGTCCGGTGGCGCGTACACCCCGAGGCGCCACTGGTCGTGCTGTGCGGCCCGGAGCGCGCTCACGAGCGTCGACTGTTCCGCGAGCGGGCGGACCTGCCCGTTGACGACGACGCGGCTCGTCGACTCCGTCATCGACGGTTCGTCCGGGACGTCGAGGACGACGTGTTCGGGGTCGACGTTGGCCGAGTCCGCCACCTCGCGCTCCAGCGACCGCACTCGTTCGTGGTCGCTTTCGAGCAGCGGGTCCGGGACGGCGTCCATCTCGGCCCAGACGGAGCGCTTGTAGAGGGTTCGCCGGCTCAATCGGCCGGCGAGGTCGGCCGTCGCCTCGCAGTTCCGGAGCGCGACGAGGAGGTCGCTGTCGTCCCAGCGGCGAAGTTCCGATGCGTCAGTCTGGGTCTCTGTGAGCAACCGTTCCGTCGCCCGTCGCAGCATCGATTTCGCGATGCGTGCGACGTGGTGCTGGTAGACGGTGGGGTTCATCAGCGCGCGTGCGAGCAGGAGCGACTCGGCCGTCTGGACGTTCCCCTCGTCGAGGACCAGGTCACCGTCGACGAAGCGGAGTTCACGGACCAGCCGCTCGTGGTCGATGGTCCCGTAAGGAACGCCGGTGTGGTGGGCATCTCGGACGAGGTAGTCCATCCGGTCGACGTCGAGTTCGCCGGAGACCAGCTGGCCGAGTTCGCCCTCTCCAGCGACCAGACCGGCGACGCTGTCGGGGTTGAGGCCGTGCTCGGAGAGGACGCGGGCGACGTCGCCCGTCCCGAGCAGTTCGTCGACGTCGTCGTGGTACAGCCCCGTCTCGCGGTAGACGAGTTCCTCGATGTTGTGGCTGTACGGCGAGTGGCCGACGTCGTGGAGGATGGCCGCCGCGCGGACGCGTTCGGCCTGCTGGCCTTCGATCCCCAGGTGGGTCAGTGCCTGGTCGGCGAGGTAGTACACCCCCAGCGAGTGCTCGAAGCGCGTGTGATTGGCCGACGGATAGACGAGTGTCACCGTCCCCAGTTGCTTGACGTGGCGCAACCGCTGGATGGGCGCGGTGTCGAGCAGCGCCTCGGCGACCCCATCGAGTTCGATGTGGTCGTGCACGCTGTCCTTTATGGTGGTCATGGCTGGTCGTTCGGGCCGTCTCGCTTTAAAATGCGTTCCTCGAACGGCCTGCGATTGCTCGCCCCCTGACTGGCCGGCCCCGTGACCGCCCGATCCCACCCGGATCAGGCGAAGTGTGCGAGCAGTTCGTACAGTTCACCGCGGCGCGCGTTGCCCTTCTCCTCGGCTTCCGCGGGCGAGCGCCCCATCTCCTCGACCGTCTCGATGGCGTCGACTGGGTCGTAATCCCGGCCGTGGACGAGCCACGCGGCGAGGACGTGGCCGGTGCGACCGATACCGGCGAGACAGTGGACCACCACCCGTTCGTCGTTCGCGACGGCGTCGTCGAGGAAGGGAAACAACTCCGTCTCCAGCGTCTTCGCATCGGCGAGGTGGTGGTCCGCTATCGGGACGTGTCGGACGTTCTCCGGATCGAACGCTCGCTCGTATCGCCCCTGGTCCGCGTCGGAGCTGTCGAGTTGATCGCCCGAGAGGAGATAGCACACCCGGTCGATGCCCCGTTCGAGCATGAAGTCGGCCCACTCGTCGACGGCGTGGTCGTGGTCCGCCGTCGAGTGCCAGCCGGGGCAACAGGCGCCATAGACGTGTTCCTCTTCGGGCGCCGCCGGTGCGAACCGGTGGACGTCGGTGGGGGACCCGTTTCGTGCGTCGGGCATTAGGGCGAAAGTCTCCCTCGACTGACTTGAAGGTAACACCGCAGTTCTCAAGCCTGACAACTGGGGCTGGACGGTGGGGATAGCCGACCGATTGTGTAACGTTTTATCACGACGCTACCCCCTACGTCGCTCTATGGTGACGTTCCTCTCCGGTGGCACGGGGACCCCCAAGCTACTCGCCGGCGCCGCCCCGGTCTTCCCGCCCGCCGAGACGACGGTCGTCGGCAACACCGGTGACGACGTCGAACTCGCGGGCCACCTCGTCTGTCCGGACCTCGACACCGTCCTCTTTCTCGACGGTGAGGTCATCGACCGGAACCGCTGGTGGGGCATCGCGGACGACACGGCTGCCACGCACGACGAACTCCACCGGCTGGCCGAAACAGCCGGCCTCGACGCCGGACCGCGATACCTCCCGGAGGACGCCCAGACCGCCGGACGCCCTCTCTCGCGATGGCGCCGATTCTCCGGCGTGGCGGAGTTCATGCACATCGGCGACCGCGACCGTGCGGTCCACCTCACCCGGACCGGACTCGTCGACGAAGGCCACTCGCTCACCGAAGCGACGGGGTCGCTCGCCGACGCGTTCGGCCTCGAACGGACGCTCCTGCCGATGGCCGACGACGCCGTCGCGACTATCGTCCACACGCCAGACGGCCCTCAGCACTTCCAGGAGTGGTGGGTCGCCCGCGGCGGCGACCCCGCCGTCGAGCGCGTCGAGTTCCGCGGCGCCGACGAGGCCCGGCCGACCGACGCCGTGCTGACCGCACTCGACGATCCAGTCGTCGTCGGTCCGTCGAACCCCGTCACGAGCATCGGGCCGATGCTCGCGCTGCCGGGGTTCGAGGAGCGTCTTCAGCAAACGCCCGTCGTCGCCGTCTCCCCGTTCGTCGAGGACGAGGTGTTCTCCGGCCCGGCCGCGGACCTGATGGCCGCGACGGGACGCGAACCCAGCACGGCCGGCGTCGCGGAGGCGTACCCCTTTGCGGACGCGTTCGTCCTCGACGACGATGACGGGACTGACCTCGACCGGCCCGTCGTCAGGTCCGACACGACGATGGACGACGCTGCCGACGCCGAGCGCGTCGCGCGAGCGGCCGCCGACGCGCTGGAGGTGGCTTCGTGAACTCCCGGCCCCTGTTCGAGCCCCGCGTCGCCGCGGCCAGTCTCAGCGGGGCCTCCGACGCCGAATGGGCCGAGGCAGCCGCCGACTACGTCGGCTGTGCGTTCCTCGGTGGCGTCGCCCTCGACGAGCCGACTCGTCGGGCGGCCAGGCAGCTGGTCGACCGCGACCGCGAGGAGTTCCTCCCGGCCGACCCGCACCACTTCGTCAACTCACAGCTCCGGGCCCTCGACGACGTCCCGATCCGGCCGGCGGTGAACGTGCGCAGTTCGACGCTGGTTCCGCTGGAGGACGCGGCCGACCTCTGTCGCGACCACGATGCGATCCTTGAGATAAACGCCCACTGTCGCCAGGAGGAGATGTGCGACGCACGCGCGGGCGAAGCGTTGCTCCACCAGCCGGGTCGGCTGTGCAAGCAGGTCGAGGCCGCCACGGCGACCGGCGCCACGGTCGGCGTCAAGGTACGCGCCGAGGTCGACGGTGTCGATCTGCCGGCGCTGGCCGCGGACCTCGACGCGGTTGGCGCCGACCTGATTCACGTCGACGCGATGGACTCCGAGCCAGTCGTGGCCGACGTCGCCGATGCGGTGGACGCCTTCGTCGTCGCAAACAACGAGGTTCGGGACGAGGCGTCGGTGCGGGAGTACCTGGAATACGGTGCCGACGCCGTCAGCGTCGGCCGACCGAGCGACGATCCACGGGTTCTCCGGCGCGTCCGCGAGGCGACCGACGCGTGGTTCCGAGAGGAGGCACCGCCGTGAGGTCCCTCGCCCAGAACGCCGAACTGGCCCTCCTGCTGGAGGTGACGAGCACGCCGAAACCCGGTAACGTCGACCGTCGCCACGAGTACGACGACCTGCGATTCGAGCACTTCGTCGCCGGCGCGGTCGGCGCGCAGTCGGGATTTCGGCTCGCCGCCGACGGTGGCCCAGTCGGCGAAGCCTTCGAACGATCCGTCGAGGGAATGGCCGACCAGGAGGGCGGCAACACCCAGTTCGGAGCGCTGTTGCTGGTGACGCCGCTCGTCGCGACCGGGGCGTCCGGTGAACTAACTCCCGAGCGGGCCAGCGACGTCGTCTCGGGAACGACCGTCGAAGACGCGGCGAACTTCTACCGGGCGTTCGAGCACGTCGACGTCGCGGTCGACGAACCGCCAGACGACCTCGACGGGCTGGACGTCCGTCGCGGAACCGACGCTATCCCGGAACTCGAAGCCCGACGCCTCACGCTCGAAGACGTGATGGAACTCAGTTCGGACGTCGACGGTGTGGCGGCCGAGTGGGTCGACGGATTCACCCGGAGTTTCGAGGCGGCCGCTGCCATCGAGCGACGCGACGGACCGGTCCCGGACCGCGCGGCACACGTCTTCCTCGAATTGCTCGCCGAGGAGGTCGACACGTTCGTCGTGACCCGGAACGACCGCGAGACGGCCGAGGAAGTGATGCGTCGGGCCCGGGCGGTCCTCGACGGCGAGGAAGCTGCTGCCGACCTGGCCGACGAGTTCGTTGAACGCGACGTCAACCCGGGGACGACGGCCGACATAATCGCCGCAGCGTTGTTCATCGCGCTCGAACGGGGGCTCCAGGTGTGACGGAGCTCGATGGCGACGCGGACTGGCCGGTCGAACTGCGTGGCGTCACCGAGTCCGTCGTGACGACGCTCGGGCCGAACGAACGGTGGAACGTCGCCGCGCTGGGTCTCCACGCCCCCGACGGCGGCGCCGGGTCTGTGACGGCGCGGACGTGGGGACGAACGCGGACCTGGCGGAACTTCCGCGAGCGCGGCGAAGGGTACGTCCAGTTCGTCGCCGACCCCGTCGACTTCGTCGAGGCAGCGATGACCGTTCGGGAAGAAGACGACCCAGTGCTCGCGAGCGCGGACGCCTGGGCTCGCGTCGACGTGTCCCGTCGGGACGAGGGGACCGACGGAGAGACGCAGTGGGTCGAGTGGGAACTCCGACCGATCGAATCCGCCATCGAGCGCGAGATCGTCCCGACGATCAACCGGGGGTTCAACGCCGTAATCGAGGCGACTGTGGCGGCTTCACGGCTGGACGTCCCTACCTACGACACCGCGGCGTTGCTCGAACGACTCGCCCATCTGGAGTCGGTCGTCGAGACCTGCGGCGGCGAGCGTGAGGAGGCAGCGTTCGCGGTGCTCACCGACCACGTCGACGCCGAGTGGTGACGTCAGCGGTGTGACTGTGTATGGGTTTGGGGCGAACAGGCGACGATGTTCGGTACTCCGCAGTGGTGTGTCGCGCTATCGCTGGCCACTGCGGAGCAATTCTCAGCTCACGTCGCGTGCTGGCCCCGTCTTCCGTGATAAACGTCCGCACTCGGCCAGTCCGATTCGAATCCTTTTAGGGGCCAACGAGGAAACTCTCCCGCATGGCAATCAAACCGGCATACGTCAAGAAGACGGCCAAGATCCTGATGGAGCGATACCCCGACGCGTTCGGCGACGACTTCGAGCACAACAAGGACGTCGTCACCGAACTGACCAACATCGAGTCCAAGGGCGTTCGCAACCGCATCGCGGGCTACGTCACCAGCAAGCAGGGCGCGACGGTCGAAGCGTAAGTTCTGTCTTCTCGCAGTTCGCTCGTTCGTGCGAATCTCGGCGAGTGGCGGCTCTCTCGGTCGATCTGACCGCGACTACTGTTCGACTTTAGCGCGGTCGGAGTGTCGCTTGCGATGGACGATTCCCTGGTTGTTCGCCGTCCGGTAGACGAACTGGCGGAAGGCCTCCCCCGTCTCACTGTCCTCGTCGAGGACCATCGGTTTCCCGTCGTCGCCGCCCTCCCTGACCGACGGGTCGAGGGGAATCTCGCCGAGGAACGGCATCTCCGTCTCTTCGGCGAAGTCGCGGCCGCCGCCGCTGCCGAAGATGTCGTGGTCGGAGCCGCAGTCCGGGCAGTGGAAGGTCGACATGTTCTCGACGACGCCGAGGACCGGCGTGTCGTGGCGGCCGAACATCTGGAGCCCCTTCCGGGCGTCGTCGAGCGCGACGTCCTGGGGCGTCGTGACGATGACCGCGCCGGAGACCGGGACGCTCTGGAGCAGGGTGAGTTGCGTGTCGCCAGTGCCCGGCGGCAGGTCGACGATCATGTAGTCGAGGCTCCCCCAGAGGACGTCCTCCCAGAGCTGGGTGAGGACGCTGTGGACCATCGGGCCGCGCCAGATGACCGGGTCGTCCTCGCCGACGAGGAAATCCATGCTCATCAGCTTCATCCCGTACTTCTCGGGCGGGACGATCTCGTCTTCCTCGGTGGCCTTCGGGTGTTCGTCCGCGTCGACCATCCGGGGGACGTTCGGACCGTAGATGTCGCCGTCGAAGAGGCCGACACGGGCACCCATCTTGGAGAGGCCCGCCGCGAGGTTCACGGCGAGGGTACTCTTGCCGACCCCGCCCTTGCCGGAGGCGACGGCGATGATGTTCTTGACGCCCGGAAGGACCTGGTCTTCGGGGTCGACGCCCCGGTCGACCGTGGCGGTGAGGTTGATCTGTTTGTCAGTGTCGTCGAGCGCCTGCCGCACGTCGGCGGCGATGGCGCTCTCGGTGGGGGAGTAGGGTGCGCCCAGCGCGAGGTCGATGTCGATGCTGTCGTCCCCCATTTCGACCTCGTTGACCAGACCGAGAGAGACGATGTCGTCCCCGAGGTCCGGGTCGTCGACCACGCGCAGGCGCTCGCGTACGTCCGCTTCGTTCATGGAGTAGGGTAGGTAGTCGGCCGGCGAAAAGGATTGTGACGTGCGTACGACGACGTCGGTGGGGCGATGGTGTCGACAGGCCGATGCCACTCAGGGTCGACGGAAGGTGTAGACGACGGTCTGCGAGTCGGCGTCGAACTCGACGTCGACGGATCCGCCGTCGTGGTCGAAGGCGAGCCTGTCGGCGGGTCCGTCGAAGTCGTGCAGCGGCATTCCGGCGTCGACGCTGCCGTCAGGTTCCACGGCGAAGTGCGCGGTGGCACCGAACTCGGCGACGAGCGTCCCGTCGCCTCGTTCCGTGACGAGGTCGGCGAACTGTTCGAGTGCTTCGGCGAGTGCCGCTCTGTCTGTGGGGTCGACCACGGTGGGTGCCATACCGGAGTATAGTCCCGCCGCGTGCAAGTGGTTCACGCCCGATCCGGCGTTTCGTTGCGTTTAAATATGGGGGGCGTGGAGTCACAGATACAACTCGTGTAGGGGCGTCGGGTCCCGAGTCCGTACGAGCGGGCGCGAGTACAACCGACTGTGTGTCCGTTGGACGCACGCCGAAGTGTCGTGGTAGCCAAGCCTGGCCCAAGGCGCAGGGTTGCTAACTCTGTGGCGTACAGCCTCCGGGGTTCGAATCCCCGCCACGACGCTCACAACACAACAACACATGAGTGCAGAAGAACCCGAGAACACGGAAGAGGAAGCGGATGAGGAGGAGGACATCCGCTACTTCGTCCGTATCGGACAGACGGACCTCGACGGCACGAAGAGTGTCGAGCGAGCCCTCACTGATATGAACGGCATCGGGCGACGCGCCGCGCGGATCATCTCCGACAAGTCGGGGATCGACCGCCAGGCAACGCTCGGCCGGCTCGAGGACGACGAGATCGACACGATCGTCGACCTCGTGCAGGGCTACGCTGACGAGGTCCCGGAATGGCTCGCTAACCACCAGAACGACTTCTACACCGGTGAGACGACCCACGAAGTGGGTAACGACCTGCAGATGCAGCGTCGGCAGGACATCAACCGGATGCAGATGATCGACTCCTACAAGGGCGTTCGCCACCAGCGCGGCCAGAAGGTCCGCGGGCAGCGCACCAAGTCCACCGGTCGTACCGAAGGCACCATCGGCGTCAACGTCGAGGCCATCAAAGAGGACATGGCCGAGGACGAGGCCGCCGGCGAGGAGGGTGACGAATAATGGCGCTCGGTAGCAACACCAAGTTCTACGAGACGCCGAACCACCCCTACCAGGGCGAGCGCATCGCCGACGAGTCCAACCTCGTCGGGCGCTACGGCCTGAAGAACAAGGAAGAGCTCTGGCGCGCCCAGTCCGAGCTTCGTGGCTACCGCCGCGAGGCCCGGAAGCTTCTGGGTCGTGCCGAGGGCGAGGGCGCAGCGGACGAGGCCGCGGAGTTCCTGGCCCGTCTCCAGCGCTACGGCGTCCTCGACGAGCAGGACGCGCTCGACGACGTCCTGTCGCTCGACGTGACCGACGTCCTGGAGCGCCGTCTCCAGACCGTCGCGTACCGCAAGGGGCTGGGCAACACGCCCGACCAGGCGCGGCAGTTCATCACGCACGGCCACATCACGGTCGGCGACGCCCGCGTCACGCGACCGGGCAAGACGGTCGAGGTCGACGAGGAAGGCGAACTCGGCTTCGACGAAAACAGCTCGCTGGCGGACGAACTGCACCCCGCCCGGGCGGAGGACCAAGAATGAGCGAATCTGAAGACGACAAGTGGGGCATCGCCCACGTGTACGCATCGTTCAACAACACCATCATCACCATCACGGACCAGACGGGCGCCGAGACGCTGGCCAAGTCCAGCGGCGGGACGGTCGTCAAGCAGAACCGTGACGAGGCGTCGCCGTACGCGGCGATGCAGATGGCCGAGGTCGTGGCCGAGGAGGCCAAGGCCCAGAACGTCGAGGGCGTGCACGTTCGCGTGCGCGGACCTGGTGGGAACCAGCAGAAGTCCCCCGGCCCCGGTGCACAGGCGACGATCCGGGCGCTGGCACGTGCCGGCCTCGAGATCGGCCGCATCGAGGACGTGACCCCGATCCCCCACGACGGGACCCGCGGTCCCAAGAACGCAGGATTCTGACCTATGGCTGGAGAATACGAAGTCGAGTTCGTCGAACGCACCGACCGCGAGGCCCGGTTCCTCGTGCGCGGCATCACGCCCGCGTTCGCCAACGGCATCCGCCGGGCGATGGTCGCGGACGTGCCGACGTTCAGCGTCGACCAGGTCCGCGTCATCGAGAACTCGAGCGTCATGTTCGACGAACAGATCGGCCTTCGGCTGGGGCTCGTCCCGCTGACGACCGATCTCGGCGACTTCGAGGTCGGCGACGAGGTCACGCTGTCCATCGACGTCGAGGGGCCGGAGACGGCCTACTCGGGTGACCTGGTCACCAGCGACGACTACGTCCAGCCGGCCGACGAAAACGTCCCGATCATCGACCTGAAAGACGGCCAGCGCCTCGAAGTCGAGGCCGACGCCGTCCTCGACCGCGGCCGCGAACACGCCAAGCATCAGGGCGGCGTCGCGGTCGGCTACCGGCACCTCCAGCAGGTGGAGGTCGTCGGCGACACGGGCGAGTTCGAGGACGAGGAACCCCACATCCTGCGAGGCGTTATCGAGGACGACGGTGAGTTGATCCTCACCGACGAGTTCGGCAACGACCTCACGAACCGCTATCCCGGGAAGGAACTGGAAGTCACCGACGTCGAGAACGCGTTCGTGTTCCACGTCGAGACTGACGGATCCTTCACCGTGGACGAACTGACCCTCCGCGCCGTCGAGTCGATTCGCGACCGCGCGGACGAACTGCGCGAAGCAGTCCAACTGTAAGCGAGAATGACCCCTGCCCCCACCGCACCGATGACCGCGACGCCCCACGGCTCTAGCGTGAGGACCGAAAGCGGTTTTAGGGGGCATCCAGAACGAACTACTACGCGCAGGGATAGCCAAGTCTGGCCAACGGCGCAGCGTTCAGGGCGCTGTCCCGTAGGGGTCCGCAGGTTCAAATCCTGCTCCCTGCACTTTTCCACAGGAGGAACGTCATGAGCAAGACCAATCCGAGACTCAGTAGTCTCATCGCCGACCTGAAGTCGGCCGCCCGCAGTCAGGGCGGCGACGTCTGGGGCGACATCGCACAGCGGCTCGAAAAGCCGCGGCGAACCCACGCGGAAGTCAACCTGGGGCGCATCGAGCGCTACGCCCGGGAGGACGAGACCGTGGTCGTGCCGGGCAAGGTGCTCGGCTCCGGCGTCCTGCAGAAGGACGTCACCGTCGCAGCCGTCGACTTCTCCGGTACCGCCGAGCAGAAGATCGACCAGGTCGGAGATGCCGTATCACTCGAACAGGCAATCGAAAACAACCCCGAAGGCTCACAGGTACGGGTGATCCGATGAGCGTCGCCGAATTCGACGCCGACCTCGTCGTCGACGCCCGCGACTGCATCTTCGGTCGCGTCGCCTCGAACGTCGCCCAGCGCGCCCTCGACGGAGACCGCGTCGCCGTGGTCAACGCCGAGCAGTCCGTCATCACGGGCAACGAGGACGACGTCGTCGCGAAGTTCCAGAAGCGACGGGAAATCGGCTCCGACCGCGGACCGTACTACCCGAAGCGACCGGACGGCATCTTCAAGCGGTCCATCCGCGGCATGGTGCCACACAAGAAACCCCGCGGCCGCGAGGCCTTCGAGAACGTCCGCGTCTACGTCGGCAACCCCTACGAGGGCGACGACGACCACGAGGCGGAGGTCCTCGAAGACACCTCGCTCGACCGACTGTCGAACATCAAGTTCGTCTCGCTGGGAGACGTCAGCGAATCTATCGGAGCGAACGTAACATGGTAACGAACACCTCTGGCAAGAAGAAGACGGCCATCGCCCGCGCGACGATCAGCGACGGCGAGGGCCGCGTACGCGTCGACTCCCGGCCGGTCGAACTGGTCGAGCCGGAGCTGGCACAGCTCAAGATGCTGGAACCGTTCCGCATCGCGGACGACGAGCTCCGCGAGACGGTCGACGTCGACGTCGACGTCGAGGGCGGCGGCGTGATGGGGCAGGCCGACGCGGCCCGCACCGCCATCGCACGTGCGCTCGTCGACCACACGAACGACGCCGAACTCCGCGACGCGTTCATGGAGTTCGACCGTTCGCTGCTGGTCAACGACGTTCGCCAGTCCGAATCCAAGAAGTGGGGCGGCCCCGGCGCGCGGGCCCGCTACCAGAAATCCTACCGCTAAGGTGATATGATATGATGGTACCGGTCCGGTGTTTCACGTGCGGCAACGTCGTCGGCGAGCACTGGGAAGAATTCAAGGCACGGACGCGCGAGGCCGAGGATCCGGAGGACCCCGAGATGGTCCTCGACGAACTCGGCGTCGAACGACACTGCTGTCGCCGGATGCTCGTCTCGCACAAGGATCTGGTCGACATCGTGGCACCGTATCAATGATGGCGCAGGAAAATCGCTACGAGAAGGCGCGGATCATCGGGGCGCGAGCGCTGCAGGTCGCCTACGGTGCGCCCGTCCTCATCGACTCCGATCAGACCCAGCCGATCCTCATCGCGGCCGAGGAGTACGACGCTGGCGTCCTGCCCTTCACCGTCCGACGAGGCGAGAACCAATGACGCTGATTACCGACGTCCGGCTCCGTCGCGTCCTCGACTCACGCGGCAACGCGACCGTCGAGGCCGACGTGCTGACGGAATCGGGCGGCTTCGGACGCGGCAAGGCCCCGAGCGGCGCGAGTACCGGGGAGTACGAAGCCATCGAACTGCCGGCCAGCGAGGCCATCGCCAACGCTCGCGAGGACGCCATCCCGCGACTCGTCGGCGAGGTTCACGCCGGTAACCAGCGCGACGTCGACGCGGCGCTTCACGCCGCCGACGGCACGGACGACTTCTCCGGCATCGGCGCCAACAGCGCCGTCGCCATCTCGATGGCCGCTGCGAAGGCGGGCGCCGACGTACTCGGCGCGCCACTGTTCCAGCACCTCGGCGGGACCTTCCGGGGCAACGAGCTCCCGACCCCGCTGGGTAACGTCGTCGGCGGCGGCGAACACGCCGCGGACGCGACGCACATCCAGGAGTTCCTCTCGGCGCCCATCGGGGCACCGAGCGTCTCCGAGGCCATCTTCGCCAACGCCGCGGTCCACCAGGAAGTCCACGACGTCCTGAACGAGCGCGGCATCGCCGCCGGCAAGGGCGACGAGGGTGCCTGGGCGCCGTCCATCGACGACGCCGAGGCGTTCGAGATCGTCGACGAGGCAGTCGAGACCGTCGCGGACGACGTCGGCTTCGCCATCCAGTTCGGCCTGGACGTCGCCGGCGCCGAACTGTACGACGAGGACGAGGACGGCTACGTCTACGGCGACGAGGTCCGTTCCACCGAGGAGCAGATCGACTACATCGCCGATCTCGTCGAGGAGTACGACCTGGTCTACGTCGAGGACCCGCTCGACGAGAACGATTACGAGGCGTTCGCCGACCTCACGGAACGAGTCGGCGACCAGACGCTGGTCTGCGGGGACGACCTGTTCGTCACGAACGTCGAACGGCTCTCCCAGGGCATCCAGCAGGGTGCGGCCAACAGCATCCTCATCAAGCCCAACCAGATCGGCACGCTGACCGACACGGTCGACGCCATCGAACTCGCCGTGGAGAGCGGGTACGAGCCCGTCGTCTCCCATCGGTCTGGCGAGACGGAGGACACGACCATCGCACACCTCGCCACCGCGACCGCGGCCCCGTTCATCAAGACGGGCGCGGTCGGGGGCGAGCGCACCGCCAAGCTGAACGAACTGATCCGAATCGAGGACAACGCTGTATGAGCGGCAACGAAAACGAGGGTCTCGACGCGTCAGAACCCGACGACGAGGACGAGGTCGTCGAGGAGACGCCGGACGCCGAGGAGACCCCAGACACCGAGGAAACGCCCGCCGACGCCGACGCCGACGAGGCCGACGCCGAGGCCGAACAAGAGATCGAGGAGCCCGAGTCAGGCCCCAGCCTGGACGAGGACGTCATGCCCGACGAAGAGGCGGACCTCCTCATCCCCGTCGAGGAGTACCTCGGCGCCGGGGTCCACATCGGGACCCAGCAGAAGACCAAGGACATGGAGCGGTTCATCCACCGCGTCCGGACCGACGGTCTCTACGTGCTGGACGTCTCGATGACGGACCAGCGAATCCGCACCGCCGCGGACTTCCTGGCCAACTACCAGCCCGAACAGATTCTGGTCGCCTCCTCGCGCCAGTACGGTCGGTTCCCGGCCGAGAAGTTCGCCGAGTCCGTGGGCGCCCGCGCCCGCACCGGCCGCTTCATCCCGGGCACGCTGACCAACCCCGACTACGACGGCTACATCGAACCGGACGTCGTGGTCGTCACCGACCCCATCGGTGACTCCCAGGCCGTCAAGGAGGCCATCACGGTCGGCATCCCGGTCATCGCGATGTGCGACTCCAACAACACGACGTCGAACGTCGATCTCGTGGTCCCGACGAACAACAAGGGTCGAAAGGCCCTCTCCGTCGTCTACTGGTTGCTCGCCAACGAGACCCTCGACCGCCGCGGTTCCGACACCGTCTACGGCCTCGAGGACTTCGAGAGCGACCTCTAGTTCGCGCGCAACTTCGTCACTTTTCCCGGTACGCGTCCGCCGACCAGCCGGTACGTTCGTCCCGATGGTTCGATGAGTCGTCGCTCCGCGACCACTTTTAGCCCCGCCGCTCGCCGACGAGCGCCTGGTACGTCCCTCCCGAACGACTCGCCGGTGCATCGAACGCGAGTGAGGAGCCGCTGGTGAGGGAGGAACGCATTTCTGCCTGCCACGGCAACAGTACGCCATGGAAGAAGGCGCGACGCTCGTCAACGCCGTCGTCGGTGCCGTCGTCTCCGTAGTGGGCAGCACGGTGGTCCCGGTCGCGCCGTTCCTCGGCGGCGCCGTCGCGGGCTACCTCCAGGGCGGGACGCGCTCGGACGGGCTCCGGGTCGGACTCATCTCTGGCCTCATCGCCGTCGTTCCCGGGGCGCTCCTGGGCATGCTCGTCTTCGGCATCTTCGGATCGCTTCTGCTCGGGATGGGTCCCGGAATGGACGGTATCGGCCTGGGACTGTTCAGTTTCACCTTCGTCGCCGTCTTCGTACTCGCCGTCACCGTCGTCATGGTGGGTCTCAGCACGCTCGGCGGCTGGGTCGGTAACTACATCAAGTACGACACGGACGTCGACCTGTGAATGGACCGCGATAGCGCGCTCGTTGCCGTCGGTGTCGGCGCGGCGATCACCGTCGCATTCTCGTTCGTCCCGTTCTCGTCGGTGCTCGGCGGCATCGCGGCCGCTTCGCGTCGCAATGACGGCTATCTGTGGGGACTCGGGATCGGGACCGCCGCCGGCGTCGCCGCGGCGCTTCCGCTGGGAATTCTCTTCGCGGCCGCGTTCGCAGTCGTGGCGTTTCTGGGCTTCGGCGTCCCGCCGTCCTCGCCGGCGTACGACCTCTATCTGACCATCGTCGCGCTACTGTTCCTGCTGTACACGGTCGGTCTGAGCGCGCTCGGCGGCGTCGTCGGCGTCTGGATACGCGCGAACACGACGTGGGACCTCGACCCGCTCGAACGGATCTGAGAACCGGATCAGTCCGGCCTGCCGTTCATACCTGTACAGCACGAAGGACGTCCGATGCGTCACACTCCGCCGGGACCGAACGGCGAACCGCTCTTCGGGAGCAGCCGGACCTACTCCCGCGATCCGTTTCGCTTCGTGGAGGCAGTGGAGTCGGCCTACGGCGACGTCGCGAGGTTCGACATGGGCCCCCTCGACACGTACATGCTCGCCGATCCAGTCGCCATCGAGCAGGTCCTCGTCTCCGAGGCCGACCGGTTCCGGAAGCCGGACTTCCAGAACGACGCGCTCGGCGACCTGCTCGGCTCTGGCCTGTTGCTCAGCGAGGGTGAGACGTGGGAACGCCAGCGAACGCTGGCGAATCCCGCGTTCAGCATGTCCAGATTGGCGGGCGTGGGCGACCGTATCACCGATCACGCCGAGGATCTCGTCGCGCACTGGGTGCCCGGCGACGAGATGGACGTCGAGCGAGCCATGACCACGGTCACGCTCGACGTCATCCTCGACCTCATGCTGGGGGTCGAACTCCCCGAGGAGCGTGTTCGAACCATCCAGGACCAGCTCGTCCCGCTGGGTCGGCGCTTCGAACCGAATCCGTTCCGCTTCGCGGCCCCGTCGTGGATGCCGCTACCCGGCGACGGTGAGTTTTCCACGGCGATAGCGAACCTCGAGGACGTGCTCGACGATATCATTGCACAGCGCGAGAGGGAGACGGGGACGGAGGACGACGGCCCGATGGACTTCCTGTCGGTCCTGCTCCGGGCTCGCGACCGGGGCGAGCAGTCCCCGGAGCAACTGCGCGACGAACTGATGACGATGCTGCTCGCCGGCCACGACACGACGGCGCTGACCCTGACGTACACGTGGTTCCTCCTCTCCGAGCACCCGGACGTCGAGCGGCGAGTCCACGAGGAAGTCGACGACGTCCTCGCAGGTGAGCGGCCGGCGATGGCGCACGTACGCGAGTTCGAGTACGTGGAGCGGGTGATCAACGAGGCGATGCGGCTCTACCCGCCGGTGTATACGCTCTTCCGGACGCCGACGGAGCCGGTGGAGCTGTCGGGCTATCAGATCCCGGAGGGGGCGTCGATCATGCTACCCCAGTGGGCCGTCCACCGTTCGGACCGCTTCTGGGACGATCCGGAGACGTTCGACCCCGACCGCTGGCGGCCGGAGCGGCAGGTGGATCGACACCGCTTCACCTACTTCCCGTTCGGCGGCGGCCCGCGCCACTGTATCGGGAAACACCTCGCGATGCTCGAAGCGCAACTCATTCTCGCGACCATCGCGAGCGACTACTCCCTGAAGTTTCTCGGGGAGACACCGCTGGAGCTCCAGCCGTCCCTGACTATCCATCCCCGGCAGACGATGCGGATGCGGGTCGAAGAACGCGACTCGTAGGGGTAGTTCGACGTGTTGCCGTTCAATCAAACGTCGCCCCCTCGCTGCGCTCGGCGCCGACCTGCTCGCGTGTCGCTCCCTTCGGTCGCTCTCACGGGTCGTTCCTCCCCGTTCGAGCAACGCGGACGCTTCGCGCCCGCTCGGCTCCCGCTCGCACATTTGTCGGCCTCTCACTTCGTTCGAGCCCGACCTGCTCACGGCTCCCGCTGGTCGCCGTTCGCTCAAACGTCGGGCCGCTCGCTTCGCTCGCGCCCCGACCTGCACCCGAAAACGCCTAACCCCCTCGCAACACAGCACCGCCCATGGTAACAGCGAGCGCTCCCGCCAAAGTGTATCTGTTCGGGGAGCACGCGGTCGTCTACGGGGAACCGGCGGTGCCCTGCGCCATCGAACGTCGGGCGCAGGTGACCGTCGAGGAACGCGACGAGGGGGTCCGCGTCAACCTGCAGGACCTCACCATCGACGGCTTCACCGTCGAGTACGACAGTTCGGACGACGACAGACCGGACGTCGACGTCTCGGACTCGCTCGTGGACGCGGGCATGGGGTACGTCAACGAGGCCATCGAACAGGCCCGGGAAGCCGCGGGCGCGCCGGACGCGGGCTTCGACATCACCGTCGAGGGCGACATTCCGCTCGGGGCGGGGCTGGGCTCGTCCGCGGCCGTCGCCGTGGCCGCCATCAGGGCCGCGACGGCTGAACTCGGCATCGAACTGGATGGCCGGGAGGTCGCTGCACGGGCGTATCAGGTCGAACACGCCGTCCAGCAGGGCGAGGCCTCGCGAGCGGACACGTTCTGCTCGGCGATGGGTGGCGCCGTCCGCGTCGAGGGGGACGATTGCCGGACCATCGACGGCGTGGACAACCTCCCGCTCGTCGTGGGATACGACGGCGGTGCCGGCGACACGGGAGCGCTCGTGGCCGGGGTTCGAGACGTCAAAGACCGCTACGACTTCGCGGCGGACACCGTCACCGCCATCGGCGACCTCGTCCGGCAGGGCGAACGCGCACTCGTCGAAGGAGACGTCGAAGAAGTCGGCCGGTTGATGAACTTCAATCACGGGTTGCTCTCCGCGCTGGGGGTCTCCTCGCGCTCGCTCGACAGCATGGTCTGGGCTGCTCGCGACGCCGACGCGCTCGGGGCGAAACTGACGGGCGCGGGCGGCGGTGGCTGCATCGTCGCCCTCGACGAGAGCGAGGACGCCCTGACCGCGCTGAGCTACACGCCGGGCTGCGAGGACGCGTTCAGAGCCGAACTCGATACGGAAGGGGTCCGGATCGAATGAGTGGGCCGAACGCCGGCCGGTCCACCGAGAACGAGACGCTCGTCGTCAAACTCGGCGGGAGCGTCGTCACGGAGAAGACGGAACGGGAGACCGTCGACGACGACGCGCTCGCGGACGCGGCGCGCGCCCTCGCCGCGTTCGACGGATCGCTGGTCGTCGTCCACGGCGGTGGGAGCTTCGGGCACCACCACGCGGCGCAACACGGAGTGAGTACGGACGAGGGAACCCGAGACGCGAGCAGTGCACTGGCCATCCACGGCGCGATGGTCGAACTGAACCGGGTCGTGGTGGACGCGCTTCAGGACGAAGGCGTCCCGGCGTTGCCCGTCCACCCGCTCTCGGCCGCGTCCAGGGACAACGACGGCCAACTCTCACTCCCGACGGCGCAGATCACGGGCATGCTCGACGAGGAGTTCGTCCCGGTCCTCCACGGCGACGGCGTCGTCCACGCTGGCGAGGGCGTCACCGTCCTCTCGGGGGACGAACTCGTCGTCGAACTCGCGCCAGCAGTGGGAGCGACCCGCGTCGGCGTCTGTTCGACCGTACCCGGCGTGCTGGACGGTGACGACGCCGTCGTCGACCGGATCGGGGCCTTCGACGAGGTGGCCGATCTCCTCGGTGCGAGTGAGGCGACGGACGTCACCGGCGGGATGGCGGGCAAGGTCCGCGCTCTACTTGACCTGGGGGTCCCGGCCCAGATTTTCGCTCCCGACGCCCTGGACGCCTTCGTCGCGGGCGAGTCGCCGGGAACGACCATCGAGACACGGTAAGTCGGTCGAGCGGGCGTAACATATTTGACCGACGTTGATGATTGTCACAGACATGGTAGCTGTAGGGCTCCCCGGCGTGTTCAAGTACGGGGCCAAATTTCTGGGATATCTCGTCGCCGTCGTCGTGGTGGCCGGCGTTTTCGTCGTCGCCGGCGTCGCGGTCGCGGCGACCGGCGGCCTGAATCTGGCGGCTCCGTCACTCGCGTCTCTCGCGACGGGAAGCGCCATCGCGGGTGCGCTACTCGCATTGCTCGGTGTCGTCGTCGGCCTGTCGGGGCTGTTCGGCCTTGTGCATAAACTGCTCGCGGACGCGGCGGCCGTCGCCGTCGCGTCGACGACTGGAACGACGGTGACTGACACCTCGATCGAGGGCGAGGGCGACGTCGACGCGGACGAAGCGGCGGCGGACGACGAGTCTCCCGACGCCGACCAGCCCGCGGCGGCCCCCGAGGCGGACGAAACGCCGCTCGACGGCGAAGACACCACGGGGACCGTGACCGGGGAACCGGCGACGGATCGCCCGGTAGACGACGCGGCCCACCGGGACCCACCGGAACCACCGACGAGCGAGCCGGCGCCGTCTGCCGGACAGCCCGACGGGGGACCGCCGTCCGGTGCCGAGGGACCGGACCAACAGGCGATGGACGGTGCCGGCCCGTCGCCGTCCCGGACTGACGTCGAGAGCCATCCCTACGCCGACGACTTCGTGGACGAATCCTCGGCCGCCGACGACTGGACGGACTCGAAGTACGCCACCGGCACCCAGGCCGGAGACGTCGAGGAACCGGCGGCGTCCACTGACTCTGGGAGCCCCGGCGACGATACCGGCGACGCCGTGTCGGAGACGGCGGATCAGGACCGCGCCGAGTGGACGCCGCCGGACCCGGCCGAGTTCGAACAGTCGTCCGAGCCGGCGGAGGACCCGGCTCCCGACAGGAGGGCCGAGACTGCTACGGACGAGCCAGTCGGTGCGGTGGACGCCGACTCTAGCTCCGACGACGCCGTCAGGACGTGGGACGACGTCCAGAGCGCCTCCGACGGAAACGGCATCGAGACGGAACGCGAGACGACGGACGTCGGCCAGACCGAACCCGCCGCCAGCGAGTCGACGGACGCTGTCGACCTGCCTGACGACGACGGCTCGGACGATCTGTTCGCGCAGGACGAACCGAACTTTACCGACCCGGAGCCGGACGAAACCGGCGACGACGACGGCGCCACTCCCGAAGACGACGAAGACGACGAAGACGACGACCTGACCCTCGCCGACGAGGGCGTGTCGTCCTTCGAAGTCGATGGCGACGACGACCCGCTCGGTGACCGCCTCTCATAGTGGTGGTTGTAACTTTTTACCGACGTTCGCCGGCACCGGCCACGTCGAACGCCGATAGACTCACTCCGTTCGTCTATCGAGCCCACGCTCACTCCGTTCCCGTGGACGCCGGGAGACTCGCTGCACTCGTCTCCCGGGCCCCGACTCGCCATGCTCGTCGGGACGCCATCGGATTCGCGCTGCTCATCCGATGAGCCCTGTCTCGCTACGCTCGACAGGACGCCGATAGACTCACTCCGTTCGTCTATCGAGCCCGGCCTCACGCAGTTCGGCTGGACGCCGTTGGACTCGTTCCTCTCGTCCAACGAGCCCACGCTCACTTCGTTCGCGTGGACGCCGGTACGGGCTTACAACCACCACTATCGGGCGGCGACTGAACCACACGACGGTTCGCTGTTTTCCGAATCTGTCCCGTCGAATACGGCGGCTACTGGCCGGTGGAACTCCCCGTCGCCGGAACCACCAGCGTTTTTATCACCCGGCCACGTAGCCCCTCGTAACCGAGCGCACGGCCGTCCGTGGATGCGGGAGACGGCCGGCGGACGACGGACGCTTCCGTCACGGGGATCACCGGATCCCCGGCCCAAGCGAACGACTCGGGGGCTACGGGTCGACCCGGACGGCCTCCGAGTTCGGTGGACGCGTCGCGTGCAACGCGCACCGACCCGTCCACTGTCGTAGCGTCGGACTCCCCCGCAGGCGGACGGCTTCCCTCGGACCTACAACCATGGAAGTCGAAATCGCAACAATCGGCGGGTACGAAGAGGTCGGCCGACAGATGACGGCAGTCCGTGCCGGAGACGACGTGGTCGTCTTCGACATGGGCCTGAACCTCTCGAAGGTACTGATTCACGACAACGTCGAGACCGAGCGAATGCACTCGCTCGACCTCATCGACATGGGCGCCATCCCGGACGACCGCGTCATGTCCGAACTGGAGGGCGACGTCAAGGCCATCGTGCCGACCCACGGTCACCTGGACCACATCGGCGCCATCTCCAAGCTGGCACACCGCTACGACGCGCCCATCGTCGCGACGCCGTTCACCATCGAACTCGTCAAACAGCAGATCAAGGGCGAGGAGAAGTTCGGCGTCCAGAACGACCTCCAGAAGATGTCCGCCGGCGAGACGATGCAGATCGGCGAGCGGACCGAACTGGAGTTCGTCAACGTCACGCACTCGATCATCGACGCGATCAACCCGGTCCTCCACACGCCCGAAGGCGCCGTCGTCTACGGGCTGGACAAGCGCATGGACCACACGCCGGTCATCGGCGACCCCATCGACATGAAACGCTTCCGCGAGATCGGTCGCGAGGGCGAGGGCGTCCTCTGTTACATCGAGGACTGTACCAACGCCGGCCGGAAGGGCCGCACGCCCTCCGAGTCCGTCGCGCGTCGCCACCTCAAGGACGTCATGACGAGCGTCGAGGACTACGACGGCGGCATCGTCGCCACCACGTTCTCCTCCCACATCGCTCGTGTGAAGTCGCTCGTCGAGTTCGCCGACGACATCGGCCGCCAGCCCGTGCTCCTCGGTCGGTCGATGGAGAAGTACTCCGGTACCGCGGAGCGCCTCGACTTCGTCGACTTCCCGGAGGACCTGGGAATGTACGGTCACCGGAAGTCCGTCGACCGGACGTTCAAGCGGATCATGAACGACGGCAAGGAGAACTTCCTGCCCATCGTCACCGGCCACCAGGGGGAACCGCGCGCCATGCTCACCCGGATGGGACGGGGCGAGACGCCGTACGAACTCGAGAACGGTGACAAGGTCATCTTCTCCGCCCGGGTCATCCCGGAGCCGACGAACGAGGGCCAGCGCTACCAGTCCGAGAAACTGCTGGGCATGCAGGGCGCCCGCATCTACGACGACATCCACGTCTCGGGCCACCTCCGCGAGGAGGGTCACTACGAGATGATCGACGCGCTCCAGCCCCAGAACATCATCCCGGCCCACCAGGACATGAAAGGGTTCGCGCCCTACGTGGACCTCTGTTCCAGTCAGGGCTACGAACTCGGCCGGGACCTCCACGTGACCCAGAACGGGAACATGATCAAGCTCACCGAGTAGGATGACAGAACTTCAACAGCAGGTCGAAGACGCCATCGTCGCCCGTCGCGACCGGGTCAACGACGCCATCCCGGAGGAGCTCCCGGTCACGCGACCGGAGAAACTCTACGAAGCGGCGCGCTACCTGCTGGACGCGGGTGGGAAGCGGCTCCGACCGACGATGTTCCTGCTCGTCGCCGAGGCGCTGGCCGACGTGGAACCGCTCTCCGAGGACTACCGTTCGTTCCCGACGCTGGACGGGGACGACGTGGACGTGATGGCCGCGGCCGTCGCCGTCGAGACTATCCAGTCGTTCACGCTGATCCACGACGACATCATGGACGACGACGATTTGCGCCGGGGCGTTCCGTCTGTCCACCGCGAATACGACCTCTCGACGGCCATACTGGCCGGCGACACGCTGTACTCGAAGGCCTTCGAGAACATCCTGGAGACCGGGGCGGAGCCCGAGCGCTCGGTGGCGGCCGTTTCGGAACTCGCCTCTTCGTGTACCAAGATCTGCGAGGGCCAGTCGTTCGACATCGCGTTCGAACAGGCCGACGAGGTGACGACCGAGGAGTACCTGGAGATGGTCGAACTGAAGACCGCCGTTCTGTACGGTGCATCGGCGGCCATCCCGGCGATGCTGCTCGGCGCCGACGACGAGACGGTCGAGGCGGTCCACGGCTACGGCCTCGACGTCGGCCGCGCGTTCCAGATCCAGGACGACCTGCTCGATCTGACGACGCCCTCGGAGAAACTCGGCAAGCAGCGTGGATCGGACCTCGTCGAGAACAAACAGACGATCATCACGCTCCACGCGCGCCAGCAGGGCGTCGACGTGGACTCGCTGGTCGACGCCGACTCCGTCGAGACGGTCTCGGAGGAAGCGGTCGAGGACGCCGTTGCCGAACTCGAAGACGCTGGCAGCATCGCGTTCGCCCGGGAGACGGCCCACGACCTCATCGACAACGGGAAGGGTCGGCTGGAAGTGCTCCCCGACAACGAATCGCGACGGCTGCTCGAAGGTATCGCGGACTACCTGGTCGAGCGCGAGTACTGAAGCACCCGGTCGTTCCGTTCTCTCTCGTTTTCTGCGGGTCCGTCGTGTTCGTCAGTGGTCACGCTGGCGTCGTCCGGCAGCGTCCGTACCCGTTGCGAGCGAGATCACTCACCCCTGCGTCGATGGAGGGTCGATGTCGTCAGCGGTGGTCGATCCGCTCTCACGTGCGTCCGGCAGGGTGGCCCAGGGTGGGAAGGCCACCGCCGGTCGCATTCCAATAGACACGTTGGGACGAGATAAACGGGGGACGTCGTTGCATCAGTTCACGGCGTTCGTTTCGTTCCTCCACTACAGTTTCGACTGTTTCACGTGCGGTTCGGCGACCGTTTCGATCGTTACGGGGATGCTAAGCCGTTCACGAGCGTCGGTTTCCGGAGATTTGACGAACCGTTCGACCCGCGTCGGAACCCGAACCCGTTTTCACTCCGGCAGGCGACGGTACCGCTAATGGACGACGATCTCAAAGACCGCGTGCGCGAGGCCGCCGAGGCCGACGCGCTCCTCAACGCGGTCAAACACGACAGTGAGGCGCAGGTCGGGGCGATAATGGGGCCGCTGATGGGCCAGAACCCCGAGTTTCGCGAGCACGGCGACCAGATTCCCGGGATCATTTCGCCGGTCATCGAGCGCGTCAACGGGATGTCCGCCGATGAACGCCGCGACCGCCTCGCCGAACTCGCACCCGAGCGCCTCGAAGAACTCGAGAGCGAGGACGAGGGCGAGGACCACCCGCTGCCCGACCTCCCGGACGTCGAGGCGTACGACGAGATCAAGATGCGCGTCGCGCCGAACCCGAACGGCCCCTGGCACGTCGGCCACGCCCGGATGCCGGCGGTCATCGGCACCTACGCCGAGCGCTACGACGGTTCGTTCGTCTGCCGGTTCGACGACACCGACCCGGAGACCAAGCGGCCGGACCTGGACGCCTACGACCAGATCCTCGACGCCATCGATTACCTCGGCTTCGAACCGAGCGAGGTCCTGAAGGCGAGCGACCGCGTCGAGACCTACTACGAGCACGCCCGCGAACTGATCGACATGGGCGGGGCGTACACCTGCTCCTGTTCCGGAGAGACCTTCTCCGAGCTGAAGAACTCCGCTGAACCGTGTCCGCACCGGGACAAGGACCAGGAGACGATCCGCGAGGAGTTCGAGGCGATGGTCGATGGCGAGTACAGCTCCGGCGAGATGGTGCTCCGGGTGAAGACCGACATCGAGCACAAGAACCCCGCGCTGCGGGACTGGGTCGCTTTCCGGATGATCGACACGCCCCACCCGCGCGAAGAAGCCAGCGAGTTCCGCTGCTGGCCGATGCTGGACTTCCAGAGCGGCGTCGACGACCACCTCACCGGCGTCACCCACATCATCCGCGGCATCGACCTACAGGACTCCGCCAAACGCCAGGGATTCGTCTACGACTACTTCGGCTGGGAGTACCCCGAGGTCATGCACTGGGGCCACGTCCAGATAGACGCCTACGACGTGCCGATGTCGACCTCGTCCATCATCGAACTGATCGAGGCTGGCGATCTGTCCGGCTGGGACGACCCGCGCGCCCCGACCATCGCCAGCCTCCGCCGCCGGGGTATCCGCGGCGAGGCCATCGTCGACGCGATGGTCGAACTCGGCACGTCGACGTCGAACGTCGATCTGGCGATGTCCGCCATCTACGCGAACAACAGGGAGCTCGTCGACGACGCCGCTCCGCGGGCGTTCTTCGTCCGTGACGACCCCGACACCGGGGGCCTCGTCGAGCGGCAGGTCGTCGGCGGTCCCGACGTCGCCGAACCACCGGTCCACCCGGACCACGAGGACCGCGGCACTCGCGAGATCCCGGTCGAGGGCGCCGTGGTGCTGGAAGGCGACGACCTGCCGGCCCACGACGAGCGCGTCTGGCTGAAAGGGTACGGCTGCGTCCGGCACACTCGCGACGCCCTGGAGTTCACCGGTGACGACATCGACGTCGTCCGCGACGGTGACGTCGACGTCGTCCACTGGGCACCGGCCGACGGCCCCCGACTTCGGCTCAGGACGATGGAGGGGGACGTCGACGGCGTGGCCGAACCCGGAATCGTCGACGCGGACGTCGACGACGTGGTCCAGTTCGTCCGGATCGGTTTCGCACGGCTCGACGACCTCGAGAGCGACCCCGCCGTCGCCTACTACGCACATCCCTGATCCCACAGATGAGTCCGCCACCGGACGAAATTACGGTTCATCGCGACCTCCCGTTTCACGAGACGCCAGAGCGGACGCTCCACATCGACCTGTTCGAGCCCGTCGAATCGGGACCGCGTCCGACGATTCTGTTCGTCCACGGCGGTGCGTTCGTGGAGGGCGACAAGGACCAGCTAGAGCGGTACGCACGCGAGTTCGCCGGGCGCGGGTACGTCACCGCCACGTGCCAGTATCGGCTGGCCGACGAGGCGACGTTCCCGGCGGCGCTCGTCGACGTGAAGGCGGCCATCGAGTGGCTCCGGTCGGAGGGCGAGGGCCACGCCGTGGACGGACGTCGAATCGGTGCCGTGGGCTGGTCGGCAGGCGCCAACCTGGCGTCGCTGGCCGCGGTGACGGCGGACGAACCGGGCTTCGAGCCCGAGGTGTACCCCGGCGCCTCCTCGGAGCTCCACGCCGTCGTCGGCTACGCCGGCGTCTACGACTTCGAGTGGTGGGACGACGACCCGGAACCCCATCTGAACTACCTCGGCGGCACTCGCGAGGATCGGCCGACGGCCTACGATCTCGCCTCGCCGGTCGGGCAGGCCACCTTCGAGACGCCCCCGACGCTCCTGGTTCACGGAACCGAGGACGACGTGCTCCCGATCGAACAGGCCGACCTGTTCTACCGAGACCTCGATTCGGTCACTGAGGCACGCTTCGAACCACTCGAGGACGCTGGCCACGGCTTCCCGACGGACGCCTTCGACGAGACGGTCGAACTCACCGCCGAGTTCCTGGGGTCACATCTCTGACGGCGTCACGGGCTGTGACCGACGCCACGACGACGAACGATACCCCCTGTCAAAAGCTTAAGTAGGCTCCCGACGCTGAGTCTAGATATCAATGGCCATAGATCCGGAGTTCGAGGACAACTACGAGGAAGTCGAGCGTCACGAGGGGCATCGGGTGTGGACGCCCGACGGTGAGGACACGACCGAGGAGAAACAGGGGATCCACGGCACCCACGTGGCCGTCGACTTCGATATCTGCATCGCCGACGGCGCGTGCCTGGAGGACTGTCCGGTCGACGTCTTCGAGTGGGTCGACACGCCCGGCCACCCCGAGTCGGAGATCAAGGCCGACCCCACCCACGAGGACCAGTGCATCGACTGCATGCTCTGTGTCGACGTCTGTCCCGTCGACGCCATCGACGTCGACCCGAGCCGCGCTGGCCGGATCTGACGCGGATCTGTTTCTCGCCGTTCGCCGCTCAGTAGCTACTGCTACCCGTCCGCCGGGACGATTCGAGGGGCTCTCTTCGGAAAACGAGCACAAAAGACTATTACCGAGCCGTTAGTCACCACTCCCCACGAGGCATTTGATATCGATGCGCACGGTAGTACTGACGAAAGGCGTTCCGGACTTCCGCGAGGGGCAGGTCTCCTTCGACGAGGACGGCCACCTCGAGCGCGGGAAGACGCCGACAGTGATGAATCCGAACGACAAACAAGCGCTCCGCGCAGCATTCCAGACCAAGGTCCGCCACGGGGGGACCGTCTCGCTGATGAGTATGGGGCCGCCGGGGTACAAGGAGGTTCTCGAGGAGGGGATGCGCGACGTCTACGCGGACGACCTCTACCTGTTCTCGGACCGCGAGATGGGGGCGGCCGACACCTGGGCGACGGCGATGACTATCGCGACCGGCATCGAGCACCTCGGCGAGGAACCGGACCTGATCGTCGCCGGGTTCAAGACCGCTGACGGGGAGACCGGACACACCGGTCCACAGACCAACTGGTGTTTCGACATCAACGAGAACCTCGCCGACCGACCGCTGATCACCCACGTCATCGCCATGGACGTCGACGAGGAGGCCGGCACCGTGCGGGCGAAACGACTCGTCGAAGGCGACGTCTCGGAAATCGAGACAGTCGAGGCCGACCTCCCGGCGTTCGTCGTGACCGACGGCGAGTTCGAGTCGAGTTATCGGACCGCCAGTCAACGCCTGACGTACAAGGATCTGCGCGAGGAGACCCAGGCGCGGGCAGACGACATCGACCTCGAGGAGGACGTCACGGTCTGGAACCACGAGGACCTGAACCTCGACCCGGACTTTATCGGCCTCGACGGGTCACCGACTATCGTCTCCGGCGTCGACCCGATACCGAAGGCGCCGTCCGAACGGGAAGCACAGGTGGTCGAACCCGGCGACGAGGAGGGGATGAACGACGTGCTCGAGGCGGTCACGCCGTACGCGGGGGGTGACTGACCGTGGTCGACATCGACCCGACCGAACACGAGATCGCGGAGCTCGGACCGGAGGTCAACCAGATCGACGACGTCGACGAACTCGAGGCGATGCTCGCCCTGGAGGAAGACGGTGAGGACCGCCAGCCGGTCAAGACGCTCATCGAGAGCCGGATCGAGACGCTCGAGGCGGACGACGAGGCGGTGGACCCGGAGACCGTCGACCTCACCGACCTGACCATCGCCGACATCGCGAACCTCGTCCGCGACGTCGACGACGTCGACGTGCTCGAGGACATGCTCGAGCGCGAGGCGGGCGGCAACGACCGGAAAGGCGCGAAAGAGCAGATCGAGAACCGCATCGACTCCCTCGAGGGGAGCGGCGACGAGGAGCCGACCGAAGTCGAGTACGTCCCGCCGGAGGAGAAGTACCCGGACCTCGACCACCCGACCGCGGACAAGCAGTACGTCGAGGGCGTCTCCGGCGAGAGGTACCGCGACATGTGGGTCTACTGCGAGACCCAGCAGGGCGAACTGATAGACGTCGCGAAGGAGATGCTCGGGAAGGCCCGCGAGCTGATGGACGAGTACAACAGCGACTCGGACGCCGAGGGGGCCTACGGCGGCGACGAGGACGGCGAACCCGAGGACGTCGTCGCCGTCGTCATCGGCAGCGACGTCGAGGATCTGGCCGAGGAGGCCGTCGCCTACGGCGCCGACCGCGTCGTCTACCACGACGACGAACGCCTCGAACGCTTCCGGCACAAGCCCTACACCGAGATATACGCGCACATGTGCCGGGACTTCGAGGCCGACTGGCGCGACTACCACGAACCCCGGTACAACGTCTTCCCGGCGACGAACAACGGCCGGGACCTCTCGGCGCTCGTCCAGGGCGAACTCGATTCGGGGCTCGCTTCGGACTGCTCGGACCTGTACATCGAGAACGCGATGATCTCGAACCCGGCCAAGACCGGGACGCCTGGGGACTCCAGGGAGTTCGAGCGCGTCCTCCACATGCCCCGGCCCGACTTCTCCGGGTTCGAGTACTCGACGATCCTCTGTATCGACAAGCCACACCGGGACTTCCACCCGCAGGGCGCCAGCGTCATCCCCGGTGCGTTCGACCTGCCCGAGCCGAACCACGACCGCGAGGGCGAACTCGTCGAACACGACCTCGACCTGCCCGAGGAGTGGTTCCAGATCGAGATTCTCGAGGCCGACCAGCTAGACGAGGGCGTCGACCTGACGGGCAACGACGTCGTCGTCGCGCTCGGCCGCGGTATCGGCGACGACCCGACGGCGGGCATCGAACTCGGGGTCGACCTCGTCGACCAGTTCGAGAACGCCGATCTGGGCTTTTCACGTGGCGTCCTCACGGCCTCGTACCAGTTCGCCGGCCACGTCGAACAGTACGTGAACATGGAGCGACAGATCGGCGAGTCCGGGCAGGTCGTCGAACCGGAGGTGTACATCGCCGCCGGCATCTCCGGGGCGATCCAGCACAAGGTCGGGATGGACGAGTCGGAGACGATCATCGCCATCAACGACGACCCGGACGCCGACATCAGGGACTTCTCGGACTACTTCATCCAGGGTGACCTGTTCGAAGTGTTGCCCCGCCTCACCGAGGCCGTCGAGGCGGGAGAACTGAGCGCGGTAGCGCAGGAGGCGAGTGATGACTGAGACAGACGACTACGAACACTACGAGGCCGTCGTCGTCGGGTGCGGCCCCGGCGGCGCGGCGGCGGCAGCGGCACTGGCGAACAACGACGTCGAGACCCTGGTCCTGGAACGGGGGGTCGACGCCGGGTCGAAGAACGTGTCGGGGGGACTCGTCTACGCCGAGGAGTCCTCGCCGTACACCATCGACGACCTCTTCCCGGACTTCCGCGAGGAGGCGACGGAGCGACCCACCACGGAGAACTACATCCACAACGTCGCCGGCGACCAGGTGGCGTCGTTCGACATCTCCAGTCTTCACCACCACGACAGCGAGTGGTCCGACGCCGTCCTTCGCCGGAAGATGGACTCCTGGCTGGCCGAGCGAGTGCACGAGATGACCCGGGAGACCGGTGGCGGCCTGCTGACCGAGGTTCGCGTCAACGGGCTCCTGCGCGAGAACGGGGAGATCGTCGGCGTCACGACGTCGGAACTCGACCCGATCAAGGCGGACCTCGTCGTCGCCGCCGACGGCGTCAACTCCGAACTCGCCCGGGACGCCGGGCTGATGGACTGGGAGGACCCCGACGAGTGGTTCCAGGGCGTCAAGGCCGTCGTCGAGATGGATCCCGAGGACATCAACGAGCGCTTCGGTATCGAGGAAGGTGAGGGGCACGCCCACCTCTTCTCCGGCGACCTGTTCGACGGCGTCCGCGGCGGCGGGTTCCTCTACACGAACGAGGACTCGCTGTCCATCGGGACCGTCTTCCACCTCGATTCCCTCACCGAGGAGGAGGCAGAGCCACACGAACTGCTCGACAACCTGCTCACCCACCCGCTGCTGGCCCAGTGGCTCGGCGACGACTACGAGGAACTGGAGTACTCGGCCAAACTCGTCCCGGACTCGAAGAAGGCGGCCCACCCATCGCCCCACCAGGACCGGCTCGTCCTGGTCGGCGACGCCGCCGGCCAGATGCAGGCCCAGGGACCGATCATCAAGGGGATGAACCACGCCGTCACGGCGGGCGCGCTGGCCGCGGAGGCGTTCGTCGACGCGAAGGCGCGCAACGACCCCCACGCCGCTGGCGACCTGTACGAACAGAAGCTCCGCGACGAAGGCGTGATGGAGAAGCTCCGACCGCGGAGCTACCGGACGCTCGGCAAACTCGCGGAGGCCGATCCGATATCGAAGGTGACCGACGCCGTGGCGGACTCGGCCATCGGCCGCGCCGGCGTCAACCTCCTCGGGCCTGGTATCCTCGAACGCCTGTTCTCCTCGCCGCGGATGATGGCGGTGATGCCGGATACCCGGACGCCGTACGTCACTATCCCCACCATCATCGCGGAGGAACTCGGCGAGCGAGTCGACGCCGACAACACGGTCGAACCGCCGGAGCTCGACGACCGCATCGGCGACCTGACCTACGACGTCGGCGACCCGCACATCGAACTGGTGGACAACAGCTTCGAAGCGTCGGGTACCGCCGTCACCGCCTGCCCGGTCAGCGCGAAGGACTTCGGCGGCGGCTGTTACCGCGACGAGCACGTCAAGACCAACGGGAGCGAGGAACACCTCGTGAGCCTCGACACCCAGCCCTGCGTCGAGTGTGGCACCTGTGCCGTCGTCGCCGACACGCACTGGGAACACCCCGACGGCGGCAAGGGCGTCGAGTACAAACAGGGCTGATCGCGGCGAACGCGCCCCGGAGCACGCTTCATGGAAACCGACGATGCAGTCGAGGAACGTATCGACGATCTCGCGGCCGCCGCCAGCGACGCCCGCAAACGATTCGACTCGCCCCCCGACCCGCCGGACGAGGACGAGGCAATGCGTCTCGTCCGGGAAGGGTTCGGTCCGACGGCGTCGCTGTTCGTCGAGATAAGGACCGGTGGACGGTCGGTGCACCTGCCACCGGCACCGTACGACCGGCTGGAGGACGCGATGAACGACTGGCTGGCGCTGTACGCACGCTGTTACGGCGTCGAGCTGGACGCGGACTACGAGTTACGTAACGCTGCGCAACTGCTGGTCGACACGCACAACGCCCGTGACGTCGCCCAGATTCTCACGGGCGTCCCGGAACGAGCGTGACGGCCGCGTTCGAGTCACTCCGAACCACACGGCAAGCGAGTCGATCGTGATAAACAGTTAAGTATAGTCGCGTGTTACCGAGTGTCATGGAGCTCGCCGAGCCACCGCAGTTCGACCACAGGGACCGCAAGGACGTCTACGAGTACGTGGAGAGCCACGGGTCCGTCGACCCCGAGGAGATGCGGACGTCGTTGCACATGGAGCCACGACCGTTCGGTCACCACGTGGCGATCCTCAAACGCGACGGCGTGCTCGCGGAAGTCGAGGGCGAATTACGGATCGCCTACGAGGATACGGCCGAGGAGGAGTTCGACGAGGACGGCGTCGAGTTCGTCATCCGGCAGGCCCGCCAGGAGGACCTCACTGGGCTCGTGGGCGCCATCCGGGAGGCCATCGGCGGGAAGACCTACGTCGACGCCGAGACGGTCGCCGACGTCGTCGACAACGAGGGGGTGCTCCTCCGGCACAACGAACTGGAGTCGCGCATCTTCTTCGTCGCCTCCGTCGAGGACGAGGTCGTCGGCTGGGTCCACCTCAAACACCCCGAAATCGACAAACTCTCCCACACTGCGGAACTGACGGTGGGCGTCCTCGAGCGCTACCGCGGCCACGGCATCGGGAGCCACCTGCTCGAACGCGGCCTGGAGTGGGCCGGGTCGCAGGGCTACGAGAAGATATACAACTCCGTTCCCTCGACGAACGAGGAGGGCATCGAGTTCCTGGAGACCCACGGCTGGGAGACGGAGGCCGTCCGCCCGGACCACTACAAGCTGGAGGGTGAGTACATCGACGAAGTGATGCTGGCCAAGCAGCTGTAGAATCGGCAGCACTGGCCAGTTCAGTCGGCGAGTCCTCCGTTTTCCGCAGGTGTCGCAGCTCGCGAGCGACCGCTACGGCCAGGCATCCTCGTGCCCCTCCATCGGCGCCGGGACGACGCCGTCCTTCTGGGCCCACGTCCGTGCGTGCCCGGGACAGACGCGCATGTTCGCGTCCCACGGGACGTGCAACTCGACTGCGGCCTCGGCATCGCAACCCTCCTCTTCGCACTCCATGCGTGGGCTTCGAACGCGCGACCCTTATCGCTTCTTAGAACGCCCACACGGCGACCATCGCCAGGAGGATGCTCCCGGTGAGGAGCGCCTGCACGACGGCCGAGCCGAGCATCGCAGCGGTCGTGACGGCCGCCGCCTTCGCGCTGGCGCGGGCGTCCTGCTGGCGGTAGAACTCCAGGGCGAACACGGTGCCGGCGACGCCGAGCACCAGCCCGATGGGGCCGAGGCCCGTCACGAAGAACAGGATCAACCCGACTAGGCCGGCTGCGATAGCGGTCTTCGTCGACGCGCCACCGACCTTCGCACCGACGACGCCACCTAGCCAGTCGACTGCCCACGTCACGACGCCCGCGAGGACGAGCAGTGCGAGGACGACGGTGCCGGGCTCGGAGAAGCCGCTGCCCCACCAGTAGACGAGCACGCCGGCGATGGAAAAGGGCGCGCCCGGGAGCTGCGGTGTGATGCTCCCGACGACGCCGGCGATCAACAAGACGAACGCGGCGGCGAGGACGAGAAGTTCCATCATCGGTCGTCGAGTTCCTCCATTGTCAGATCGTCGGCGTAGAGGCGTACTAAACTTTCGACGGTTCGGGCCACGGAACGCATACATTCGGCCGTCGAGACGAAATCGAACTCCGCGGCGACCGCCTCCCACTCGTGGCCCTGGAGGACTTTCCGGACGAGGACGCGCTCCTCGTCGGACGACAGAGTGTCCGGGTCTGCCGGGTCGACGAGGTGACGGAGCGCCAGCTGACGGAAGGGCGCCGGGTTCGTGTCGAACGTCGTGGCGCCGCCGGGGACGCCCGCGACGACGCGCCACTCCCACGCCGAGAGGTCGAGCGGGGGCGTCCCACTCGCGGACGCGAGCACGGCACGCGCGACGGGGGGGCCCAGGTCGTCGACCGGGTCCGAGAGGACGCTCGCGACGCGGTCCAGGAACCACCCGCCGTGGCGTTCGGCCAGGTCGGTCCCCGCGTCCGAACACGGGTCGAGCATGATGGCCGAGTACTCGCCGCTGGCGTCGTTGCGAGTCGTCGAGAGGTGAACCGTTCGAAAGCCGTTGGCGGCCCAGAACCGGACGAGTTCCGGAGTCGCACCGTAGCCGACGCCGAGCCAGTCGACCGAATCGGCGAACTCCCGGCGTATCTCCGTGAGCAGTCTCGACCCGATGCCCCGCGACTGGACGGCGGGATGAGTCGCGATGCGGAGGACGCGCTGGCCGACGGGGATGGCCGCCGCTTCGTCGCGCAACTGTGTGGTCAGCACGTCGGGGATCATGTTCCCCCGAACGCGCCTCCCTTCGTACATGTCCGCGCGCAGGTCGGCGGGCAGGTCTCCTTCGCGGGCGAGCAGTGCGACGGAGACGACGTGACCGTCGTGGGTGAGTGCGCGGGCGCTGACGTTCGGCGCGTCGAGGAGACGCGCCAGGTCGTCGGGCTCGGTGCGGTAGTGAGCGAGGACGAGCAGGCCGAACGCCTCCCGAAGCAGGTGTTCGTCGGCCAGGAACTCGGCGGCGGTGAGCCGACGATACGCCACTGACTCCGGCGTCGCGCCGTCGACGAGTGGCTCGACTGCCGGTCGCGCGTCGAGCATGAGTGCTCGAAACGCCCAGGACTCGACCGGGTCACCGGCGGCGTACCTGATCGGTGTGGTCATCGCTACGTCCGTAACCTCGTGGTCGCTATCGGCCAGTCGGTCACGGAAGCGAACGGAGAATCCCCGGCCCGCGCCCTCGTACCCGTGGACCGTCGTCGTGAACGCCACATTCGGCGCGTCGAGGAACTGTTCGAGGACCCGGACGGGAAGGGCCGCCGCTTCGTCCACGATGACGACGTCGGGGTCCGCCGGCAGGGCCGTCGCTTCGTCCGGCAATTCGAACCTGACTCGTCCGGCCGGGGTCTGGAGGTGCTGTGGCGCGTCCTCGTGGTCGACGGCTTCGAGCGCGTCCAGTTCGTCCAGCAGGTCGACGGCCCTGGCGAACACCTCGCTGGCGCTCTTGTACTGTGGGGCCGTCACCAGCACGTCTTCACCGTCCAGAGCGAGGCTCGCGGCGGCGAGTCCGGCGGCGCTCGATTTGCCCCGGCCCCGGTCGGCCTCGACGACGAGGGCCTGCTCGTGGGTTGTCGGCTCTCCGTCGTCTCGAAACCGCTCGAACGCGCGGACGGCGTCGGTCTGATCCTCGGTGAGGCAGGCCTCGTAGGCCGTTGCGGGGAATTCGTGGTCCGCAGGCGGGGCAGAGGGACCGCGGGAAAGGCGCGGTGCCGGGTCGGTAAGCCCGTCCGTCTCGACCCGGTCCTCGTCGGCGTCGACGACGGCGACCCCCGGATGAGCGCGGAGCGTCTCGACGACTCGTCGCCGGAAGTTCCCGGTGACGTCGTCGACGTGGAAGGGCGGGACGGCCAGGGAGTCGTCGAAGTCGTCTCGGCGGTCCGGCCACCTGTCGAGCGGCGGCGTGAGGAGGATCAGGAGTCCACCGCCGTCCACCGCACCGACCGACGCGCCGAGCGCGTTCGGCCGGAACGAGTCGTGGGCGTCGAGGACGACCGCGGTCCGCGTTCGTCCGAGCAGGGTGCCGGCGTGGACTGGTTCGAGGTGCTCGCAGGCCAGGAAACCTTCGGTGCCGACGACGGTCGTCTCCTCGATGGGAACATCGGCGGCCGAGAGGGCTCTCCGTGCAGCCTCGCGCGTCGCGTCCGGGGACCCGGCCAGGACGAGCACCCTGCGCTCGTCCGTCCGCCGTGCCTCGTCCCGTACCGCGCGTGCGAGGTCGTTCATGCTGGTGATTCCACCGTGGAGCGTCATGGGCGTGACGGTCCGATGGGCGACCGTACTGATCAGATCGTTTCCGGGCGCTTCCCTGGCGTGTTCCGGCGTGACACGCCGTACGGCGTTTGAAAGCGCTTTTAAGGAGTGATGTGCAACCGTGGTATACAGCCTGCGCCGGGTTGATGAAGCTCCCAGCCTTCTCAAGGACTATGCCGTCCGTCGCGGACGGAGGCGGGAACGTGCCCCGGTCTCCGCACGCCTCACGTGGAGGTCCCGGACAACCGCGTTCTCGCACTGGCGGGGGAGCCCGAGCCCGTGTGCAGGAGGTGATCCACCAATGCCAGTATACGTAGATTTCGACGTTCCGGCCGACCTCGCAGAGGACGCCCTCGAGGCCCTCGAGGTCGCACGGGACACAGGGACGGTAAAGAAAGGTACCAACGAATCGACCAAGGCCATCGAGCGCGGCAACGCCGAACTCGTCGTCGTCGCCGAGGACGTCCAGCCCGAGGAGATCGTCATGCACATCCCCGAGCTGGCCGACGAGAAGGGCGTCCCCTTCCTTTTCGTCGAGTCCCAGGACGACGTCGGTCACGCCGCCGGCCTGGAAGTCGGCAGCGCCGCCGCGGCCGTCACCGACGCCGGTGAGGCCGAGGAGGACATCGAGGACATCGCCGGCAAGGTCGAGGAACTCCGGTAAGTGATCAACGATGAGTGCTGAGGAATCCGAAGACGGAGGGTCCACGCCCGCCGAGGTCATCGAGGTCGTGGGCCGCACCGGGATGCACGGCGAGGCCATGCAGGTCAAGTGCCGCATCCAGGAGGGCTCGAACCAGGGCCGTATCATCACGCGCAACGTCCTCGGGCCGGTTCGCGAGGGCGACGTGCTCCAGCTTCGCGAGACGGCTCGCGAGGCCGACACCATCGGAGGGCAGTAACGATGCCTCGATCCAGAGAATGTGACTACTGCGGCGCCGACATCGAGCCCGGTACCGGGACGATGTTCGTCCGCACGGACGGCACGACCGTCCACTTCTGCTCCTCGAAGTGCGAGAAGAACGCCGACCTCGGCCGCGAGGCGCGCAACCTCGAGTGGACCGAGGCCGGACAGGCCGAGGGCGGTGCCGCCGAGACCATCACCGAGGAGGAGACCACCGAGTCCGCTGCCGACGCGGACCAGGCCGACGAGGAGGACGTCACCGAGGACGTCGACTCCGAGGAAGCCGAAGAGGCTGAAGCCGAGGAGGAGGCCACCGAGGCCGAATCTGACGACGAAGACTCCGAGGAGGATGCCCAGGAAGCTGAGGAAGCCGAGTCCGAGGACGCCGAAGCTGACGAAGCGGCTTCCGACGAGGAATCCGACGAGGAAGACGAAGAGGAGACCGAGGAGGCCGAAGCCTGATGGCCGACCGCGAGCGAACCTTCGTGATGGTCAAGCCCGACGGCGTCCAGCGCGGCCTCATCGGCGAGGTCGTCGGCCGCCTCGAGGACCGCGGCCTGAAGATGGTCGGCGGCAAGTTCATGCAGATCGACCGGGACCTGGCCGAGGACCACTACGGTGAACACGAGGGCAAACCCTTCTTCGAGGGCCTCGTGGACTTCATCACCTCCGGTCCGGTGTTCGCGATGGTCTGGGAAGGCCAGGACGCCATCCGCCAGGTCCGCCGCATGATGGGCGAGACCGACCCCGCCGAGTCCGCGCTCGGTACCATCCGCGGCGACTTCGGTCTCGACCTGGGTCGCAACGTCATCCACGGTTCGGACCACGAGGACGAGGGCTCCAACGAGCGAGAGATCGACCTCTTCTTCGACGAGGACGAACTCGTCGACTGGGAGCAGGCCGACGAGACCTGGCTCTACGAGTAACGCTCCGGTCTCGAATCCGGTTTTCGCGGTTTTCATCTTTCGGTGACGAACGGACTCCAGCAGTGGCGTCTGTATCTGGACGATGAGTCCTTCGGGTCGGCGCGTGCGTTCGTGCGTGTCCGAGCGACAGCGAGGACCGCACGGCGAACCCGCGAGGGTTTCGCGAGCGCAGCGAGTCTTTCGGTGGATGACCGAAGGAACGGAGTGACTGAGGGAATCGGCTGGGGAGGCTCGTGGTTGCGATAGTTCGTTTCCTGGCGGACCGAGGGCTTTCGAGACGGTACTCCCCACTACTGGGGACCTGACGGGAAAAGAAAGCCCTCGGCCCGCTCGCGCACGCTCGTCGACATCCCGCTCACTCCGTTCGCGGGAACCCTGCCGACGAGCGCATGCCCGATGGCGCGAGCGGACCTCGCCCTTTCAGTCCACCAGGAGAGCAAACTCTCCTGAGCCCTCGTTCGCTTCGCTCACGAGGACACCAGGACAGCACCGCACGACGGCCACGCACCTCCCCAGCCGATTGCGGTGCTCACTTCGTTCCGCTCCTCATCCCTCGCGCGGATTCGACGTGCGGCCTCCACTGGCGTTCCGGCACGCACGACCGCACGCGCCACGCCGGTCCTTGCTGAGTCGCCGAAAACCCCTTTCCACCCCCGTCCGATGGTATCACCATGAGCTTCACGCTCTACGAGCTAGACGGCTGTCCGTACTGCGAGAAGGTCCACGAACGGCTGCAGGAACTCGACCTCGACTACGAGAGCGAGTGGGTCGAGGGGCTCCACTCGAAGCGCGACGAGGTCAAGCGCGTCTCCGGCCAGCGCGGCGTGCCGGTCCTCGTCGACGAGGACGCGGGCGTCACGATGGCGGAGTCCGAGAAAATTCTGGAGTATCTGGAGCACAGCTACGCCTGAAACGGGGTTCGAGCGTCTACGAGTTACTCTTCCGGGTCGAAGTCGAGCGCGGCGCCGTTGATGCAGTAGCGCTTGCCCGTCGGCTCTGGGCCGTCGTCGAAGACGTGGCCGAGGTGGCCACCGCAGTTGGCACAGACGACTTCGGTTCGGTCCATCCCGTGGCTGGTGTCCCGACGGGTCTCGACGTTGCCTTCGTCGTAGACGTCCGAGAAGCTGGGCCACCCGGTACCCGACTCGAACTTCACGTCGCTCTCGAAGAGGACAGTGTCACAAGCGGCACAGGTGAACGTGCCCTCGTCTTTCACGTCGATGAGGTCGCTGCTGAACTTCGGCTCCGTTCCGGCCTCCCGGAGGATGCGGTACTCCTCGTCGGTGAGTCGCTCGCGCCACTCCGCGTCGTCCGTCGGCAGGTCGTCCGTGTCTGTTTCGCTCATGGGCCACCGTACGTTCTGGAGGAGTATATACTGCGGGCTCTCCTGGTTACGGGTCCCCGTCGGCGTCGTCCCAGCGCTGGTCCACCAGTTCGCCGAACGGGTAGGCTCGGCCGCAGGCCCGACAGTACGCAGTCTCGGTCGTGTCGGCGGCCGAGAGGCTCGTGTGCCCGCTGGGGCAGACGACGCGATACTCCGAGTCGAGTTTCTCCCGGATCCGATAGCCGTCATTCGACATCGAGTGCACCTCCACACGGGAGCGTCGTCACTGGTTCGTGCCAGTAGACACAACAACGGTACCGCACTCGCGGCACCTTCCGACGAGCGTCACTCATCTGCCTCCTCCACGCGTCGGCAGTAATCCGCGGCGGCCAGGGCGGCCGTCTCTCCCCGGCCGACGACGTCCACGCCGTCCTGGGTCGCCCGCCAGCCGCCGTCTCTCGCCATCTCCAGCGCTATCGTCGTCCGGCCGCGGACCTGCCGTCGTTCGGCCGTGGTCGCAGCTGCGTCGATACTGGTTCCCATCCGCACGGAAGCGGACGGCGAGTAGCGACTAAGTAGCCAGCCTAGGGTGGAGCGGAAGTGAAACTAACAGACTGCGGAGGACTGATCACTCGACCGAGACGTTTTCCCGGCCGTCGTCGTGTCCGCTCGCCGACGGCGACTGGTCCCGCCGCGAGCACTGTCGTTCAGCGACGTATCGAAAACTCCACGCGGCCAAGGAGGAGGCACGGCCGCGCAGGGTGTGGGGGTGGGGTGGTTTGTCGGGCGGATCGTATCCGCCAACGACACGTTGGGGCTCAGGACTGATACGAAGCAAGCCAAACTGTTTTGGGTTCTCCGGCGTACACGAGACCGGAACCGACAGACGACGCCTTGATTTGGACCGAATGAAACAATCCATAGGTCTAATTCGGGTCAATTGGTTCGTAGCTATCGGATGTATAGCATGGTTCGGGGAGCACCAGACAAGGCGGATCGCTCCATCAGAAACTCATAGTGGGTGAACGGATGTTCGACGACGAATGGGACTGTAAAAACTATCCCGAGTTCAGCGACACCATAGGGCTCCTCGGTGTGACAGATGTGTATCACCGGCACGTGACGTTATTGGGCCACTGCGTCCGAGTGACCAAACACGCTAGCGGAGACCTCTCCTCGAAGCTTATCGGTACCCAGGGCGGCGTGGCAAGTGAGCATGGCCGTTGGTCCACACGATCCCAAAGGTGCGGAAACTCCCAGCAGTGAGGCCGGCCGAGCCGGGCGACACCGAAGAGTCGAGTCGCTACTGAGTGCATACGAAAAGGCCAGCCGTGTGGTGGTGGAATCAAGTGATTCCGCGGCTGGTCCGAATAAGTTGTTGGTGCCGTTGGTGGACAACTTAATACCGATTGTGGTCAATCGGTGTAATATTGTTGTGGATACACGCCCTTATCGTTACCGAACCATTTCAATATGGGATTATTGTTAATGAATGGAAAAATTCTCTGGGGAGAAAATTCCCGACCCCGATCTGGGAGACATCTGGCCGTTTATGAGAGTCGGGATTAGTTTAGCGAACTTCCGCGTCATTGCCGGGACCCCTCCGCGCGCGAATCAATCGTAGAACGCCCGGCTGCAAGATTCGGCGTGAACGACTCTTTAGCGAGCATAAATCGCATAATATTGATGCTCCAGGCCTAACGGGCGCAGATTTCCGTTAGATTGTTTGGAATTTGATGTAAGCCAGGGGTGGGATTTGAACCCACGAACTCTCGATTACAAGTCGAGTGCTTGAACCACCCAAGCTCCCCTGGCGCACTCGACGATAGCGCACACTCCGTTTAGAGGGTATCGCTTTCGACCGGCTTCTCCAGTTCGACGCGGTGGGGTTCGTACCCGTGACGACGATAGAATCGACGGGCGCCCTCGTTGGCGGCCATCACGTTGAGCGCGACGCGGTCGACACCGTTGTCGGCGAGACGCTCTTCGGCCGCAGCGAGTAGTCGCGTCCCGATTCCCCGTCGCCGGTGAGTCGGGGCGACGTAGAGGTTCTGGACGACGCCACGCTGGACGTCCTGTTCGTACTGTCCGGACTCGACGGTGAACATGACGAAACCAGCCAGTTCCTCGTCCTCGCGGGCCACCAGCAGTTCGTCGGCGACGATCCGCCGGAGCGTCGCCTCCCTGATAGTGGCCCGGTTGCGCTCGGGGGTAATGTGGGAGTCGTACTCGCGCTGGCCACGCGCGAGCGAGACCCACTGGTCGACGACGGCGTCGACGTCGTCGACCGTACTCGTGGTTATCTCCATCGGCCCGTATCGCTCCGGGATTCGACCGGACCCGTCAAAGGCGTTGTCCCGCGGACGAGACGCGCCCGCGTTCGGGACGGCCCGTCCAGAAACCGCGATCGCTCAGATGTCGCGACAGTCGGCACAGAGAAGCTGGCCGTTGAACGCCGAGAGGTCGCGGCTGAGCGACCCGCACTTCTCACAGATCCCCTGGTCTTCGAACCCACCGGCTTCAGCGGAACCCGCGTCAGTGGCTGTCGTGCTGGTGCTGGCGTCGACGAGGTGGGAGTCCTCCTCGCTCGCCCCGTTGGCGGCGTCGATTTCGGTGCCGATGGTCGAACTGCTGAGGACGTCGTGCTCGGTGACGATACCGTCCGGCTTCCCCCCGCTGGAGACGACGAGCCACTTCGTCGACCGGGCGGCCATCCGGTCGCGCGCCTCGGCGAGCGTGTACTCGGGAGTGATGGTCGGCACCGACTCCATCATCGCGTCGCCGACGCTAACCGTCGTCGGATTCGTGTCGTCGTCGACCACCACTTCGAGGACGTCGCGGTCGGAGAGGACACCGACCGGCTCCGACCCACGGAGAACGACAGCCGGTTCGGCCTCCTCGCGGATCATCAGTTCGACTGTTTCGAGCGCGTTGTCCGACTCGCTGGCGGCGACGAACTCCCGGTCCATCACCTCCTGCACTGTCACGTCCCTGTTCATGTCGCGTGTTACCAGTGGAACAGTCTAAAAATTACCTGCACCACGCTTATGCCGGTACGCGGCGAAGATCAGGGGCTTCGCTCAGTCGCCGATTTCCACGTTCGCGCCCGTCGCGCGGCACCGTTCCAGCGCGTGTTTGGCGACCATCCCCGCGTCCGATGCGACCCGACCGTGTCCGACACCGACCTTGAGGTCGACGTCGACCTCGTCGTGGACGTGGTCGATCGCATCTCGATAGTCGGGCTCATCGAGGTCTGGGCAGACCGCGATGACGTTGTCGCCGCCGACGAAGAAAGACAGCGAGTCGTGGGCCTGGCGCATGTACCGCATGAGCTCCGCGTACCCCTGTTCGATGTGGATGAACGTGTCGAACTCGTTGAGCTGGTCGGTGTACTCCTCGGTCGCGTCGTTGACGTCGAAGTGGGCGATCTGGAGGTCCTCGGGCGTTCTGAACTCCGCTTCGATGTGTCGACCGCGGAGTATCTCCCGGCGGTGTTCGTCCTGGGCGCTCCCCGCGTCCTGGAGTTGCTCTGTCGCCGTTCCGAGCGCGCTGACGGGGTCGGTTCCCGTGGCGACGCTGAGGCTCATCGTCACCGGATACCGGTTCCCGACGGACTCCTGGATGAGGGCGTGGTCGTCCATATCGAGCCCGTTCGAGACGGCGATCATGTTGTCGAACCTGGTGAAGAAGACGTAGCCGTCGCGGTTCCCGAACAGCTGCGAGAGGTCGGCGAAGAGCCGGGACTGCAGCGTCTGGAGGTCGACTTCCCGCCGCGGTTCCGGCGTGACGGTCCAGGGGCCGTAGTTGTCGATCTGTATGTGCGTCACCTGCGTGTTCGTCACTGTTGTCTCCGCGTTCGACACGGCCCGGTATTGTTCTGTCGAAACGTCCAACTGGGGGTCTCTCCTCACCGAGTGCGTCGCCGTCGGTCTGAATCCCGCATGTCGACGACGACGTCCTCTGGGCGCAGTCTCGATTCGAACCTGCAGCCGCTTGTGAACGAACTCACGCTGAGCTCACACTGAGCTGATAAAAGCAGCTGACGCGACTTCGTGGAACTGCTCAGGCGTGTTCGAGTTCGTATGGCCAGTAACCTGCCTCCCGGAGCGCGCGGCCGACCGCCTTGTGGAAGTCCGGGAAGTCCTCGAACTCCTCCTGGTCGACGTAGTCGAAGATCTCGGAGACGCTGACGACGCGCTCGAAGTCGATGCGAACGGGGTGGTCACCGAACTCGTCGACGTACCCTGCCGCCGAGAGCGGGAAGTCCTCGTCCTCGTCGATTTTCTTCGCCAGAACGGCGTGTCCGTACTTGCGGCGCCCTTCGCTGCCCTGCTCGCCGTCGGGGTCGTGGGGCCAGTCCATACTTCAGCGTTGCCCAGGTGACGCAAAAGGGTTTCTCTCCTGGTTACCGTCGGACGAACAGGAGCAGGCCGCCGCCGAGGAGGACGATTCCTGCGCCGATACCGACCTCCAGCGTTCCGACGTCGCCGATTGCCGGGAGGGATGGGAGGGACGGTTCGGCATCCAGCAATCCGTCGTCCGTCGAGTCCGCGTCGTCTTTCGACGTGTCCGAACGGTCCGACTGTTCCGTGCCGGATATCGCGTCGCTCGTGAGGATGACCGAACTCACTCTTTCGGCCCCGAGACCGACGTCGTACTCGCCCTTGCTCGTGACGACGTGGTCCAGTTCGACCGTCTTCGACTCGCCGGGCCGGAGCGTCACGTTCTGCCGGTCGACGGTCACCCCGTCGACGCGCATCTCGGCCTCGTAGTCACCGGCGACCTGTCCCTCGTTGGCGACGGTGGCCGTTAGCGTGACCCGCTGGCCGTCGCTCGCGTCCTCGGTCCCGACGTCCGCGGAGCGGACCGCGAACTCGGGGGTCAGCGCGCCGACGACGAACTGGTTACCGCCGTCGGTCGACGCCTCGTAGACGATGGCGTCCTCGGTCGTGGCGGCCTGCTCGGTCGTCAGCGGTGTGAAACTATCGCCGGTCTTCCGATAGACGATGACGCCGTCTGACTCCAGTCCGTTCTCGTTCAGCGCGTCCCGGTCGACCGCGAGTCGGAGCGAACTCGTGTTGACGCCCGAGATGGCGTCCATCTCGACCGCGCCGACGAGCGACGCACCCTGACCCCCGGGGACCGAGAACGACGCGCCGTCGGCCGGTGCGTAGGTCGCGACGCTGCGGTTGAACGACGACCCCGGCCCGGTCATGGTCACTCGCTGGAGGGCGAACGGCTGACCGTCCTGGGCGGGAAGGTTCGCGGTCATCGGTTCTCCGGCCGCGACGCCACCGGCGCGGACGATGGCCGTCTGGCCGTCGTCGCGTTCGGTGACCGACGCAACCCGGAGCCGCGTCACGGTGAGCGTTCCCGCTGTTTTGTCGTTGGCCTTGATCTTGTACGTCCCCGGTTCGTCGAAGGAGACGTTGATCACGGCCTTCCTGTCAGTGTCCGACTCAACGTGGATGCGTTCCGACGCCACGTCGGAGCCGTTGGCCAACACGTCGATGCCGATGACGCCGCCGTCACCGCGGTTGTGTAACTGTACCTGCACGCCGACCGATTCGCCGACCAGCGTCGCGTCGCGTTCCAGACTCGCGCTCGACATCCAGATACGCGGTTCCGCGACGGCCGTGCCGGCGAAGGCGGCGTTGGCTAGCAGTATAGCCAGGAGTGGGAGGGCGATGAGCCGTTTCTTCGATGTTGTGTGGGACCACATTGTTGACCAGATGCCTACGTTTCGAATGTTAGCACCGGAATATAAATGTGCGTGTTATCTCCGTGATCACTTCACTGAACCGACTCCAGTCTCGCGTTTTTCGATCGGATCTGTCGCGGCCGGTTACGACTCTCCGGGACTGAACTTTCGTCGCATCTTTGCTGCATATAGATTCGTGCCTCGAAGAAGCGGTGGGGCTGGGATTTGAACCACGCCGAGACATTCCTGCTCGGTCGCTTCACTCCCTGTGCGGGCTGTGACTCGTCTACTTCAAATCCCAGCGGATACCGTTTGCTCCTCGCGTAGTCGCTCGGAGTAAAACGGTGGGGCTGGGATTTGAACCGGAGGAAGACGTTCCGGGCTGTGGCCTCACTCTGTTCGGCCATTCCGGGGCTGCGACTTCCAGGGTTCAAATCCAGTTGCACCGCTCTTCACTCACGTCCGTTCGTTCAGAAGCGGTGGGGCTGGGATTTGAACCGGACCCAGATGGTCGCTCTCACTTCGTTCGAGCGCTGCAACTGGCAGGATTCAAATCCCAGCTTGTTGCATTTGCTGCTCACGAACTGTTCGCAGCAAAATGCGGTGGGGCTGGGATTTGAACCCAGGAGGCATAACGCCACCTGCTTTCAAGGCAGGCGCAATGGGCCGCTCTGCCACCCCACCCTCATGGATAATCTCCACCCCGTCGCCTTCATGCGATTATTCGGCTTCCATCACCGAATACAATGATCGCGACTCAACCCATCCGACCTAAATTGAACGGGCATGCAACCGCTGGTATCGCCATCATTGGGGTGTGTGCGTATGTCTGAACCCGAAAAAGTTGAAGGTATCGTTCTTATCTCCGGGCCAAGCAGCCAATATCTGAATGAGCGTCAGTTGATCGCATATGAAGGCCACCGGAAGAAGCTCATCAAGTGGCTTGCACGCATGGGGAAAGACCCAGAGAAAATGGAAGGCTACGCTCACGACACTGCGCGAAACTACGCAACCATCCTCGACAAGTTCCACCGTTGGGCTTGGGAGAATCGAGGGGGCTACACCATTGACCTCGACCACGACCACGCTGACGACTACCTACAGGAGAACCTACTCGCTGATGACGATTACTCCGACTCCCACCTTCACAATATCAAGCTGGCGCTGTTGGCCTACTTCCGCTTTCGCAACGATATAGACGAGTGGGAGTGTGAGGTGACTATCAAATCATCCTCTGGTGCCTCTCAACCGAAAGACTACGTGACGATGGATGAGCGTAAAATACTCCGTGAGGCTGCACTGGAGTATGGGACTGTCCCTGCGTATCACTCGATGGACCCTGAAGAACGCCGAGAATGGAAACTGTATCTCGGTCGGCGATTCGGGAAGGCCGTCAAAGAAGTGTCACCCGACGACTTCAAACGGGCGAACGGATTCAAATACCCGAGTATCTTCAACGCCTCGCTCGATGCTGGGCTTCGACCCATAGAGGTGGGGCGGGCGCAGACTTACTGGGTTGACGTAGAAAACGCAGCACTCCGTATCCCAGAGGGAGAATCCTCAAAGAACGAAGACAACTGGACTGTGAGTCTCCGGCAGGAAACATCAGAGTACCTCGCTCGTTGGCTTGAGGAGCGCGAGATGTACGAAAAGTACGACGACACCGACGCACTCTGGTTAACCCGACACGGGAATCCCTACAGTTCGTCGTCGCTTCGTGTCCTGTTGGACAACCTTTGTGAGATCGCAGACATTGACCGGGGGCTATCGTGGTATGCACTCCGGCATTCTACCGGGACATACATGGCCCGCGAAGAAGACTTGGCTGCTGCTCAATCCCAGCTCCGTCACAAGCGAGCAGAGACGACGATGAAATACGATCAGGCACCAGTGGAAGACCGAAGGGACGCGCTTGATCGCATGGGCTAAGAATACTCATCCGACTCAGCATAGAGGGATCAGGGGAAAGCCGCATTGAGGCGCTGATCGACAACCCACTATCCCTATTCCAAGAACTCAACTTCTCGGACGTGAACCCCCGGAGTCAGAGGCCGAAATATACCTTCCATCTTTGGAACCTTCAACTGGTAATGGCTACGCTGTCAGGCGATTACCAGTAGAACTAAGATGGTGCGTGCCGTCTATTCAGTGAAGGCAAATTCTCGCGGGACTCTCCGTCGATTAGTCGTTACTGTTTGTAGCCTCGGCTGGCTAAGCGCATAGATGGGAGAATAGAACATAACCGCTGAGAGACTTCTACCACGCAAAATATGACGATAGATTCAATCTCGAATAGCGACTGCTGCACCGAACCGACAAACAGGAACAAAGTAACAACTGACGTAGCCCGTGACAAGCTGGAAGCTGCGATATTCTCGGCGCTTAAACGGAGAGAGAACACGCTCATAGACGCGCCGACTTCACTCGGCAAGACCTATCAGATTGCGACGACTCGGTGGCGGGACTACCCTGATATAACCGGTGGCGAACCGATCATCCATATTCACCAAACGAAGAAAGCACGAAAGAATGCAGTCCAGGAAAGCCGGGCGGAACCCGGTGTGGAATGTCGCGTCCTTCGCGGTCGGAGTGATACGTGTCCGGTAGCGGCTGGCGACTACGACGAGCAGTTCACCGCACCACAAGGCTTTGCTCCGTCAGAGTGGTTCAACTGGATGTGCAACGTGCGAAACAATACGTTTCTGAAAGCCCACACGGAGTTGGCCCAACATATTGACATGCCGTGTGGGGAGTACTGTGACGGTATCACGCAATGGTGGGATATTGAGTATTGCGGGGATGAACCGGACTACGACGTACTCCACACCACCGCAAATTTCGCTCACGTTGACGAACTCATCGAGGAGGCGAATGTCATCTTTGACGAGCGCCCGGAGTACGGATTCGCGTTCAACAGCGCGGGGAGAGAGCAATTTCAGCAGGCGACGACCAATCTTCTGGATTACCGCTCAGATGAACCTCGTGCGATGCTCGATCTCAAGTACGCGGTTGTTCGTGACCATCCAGAGGTGAAGGAAGAACTGGCGAAGTATTTCGAGGACGAAGTAACGGACGGCTGGTTGTTTGGACGTGAAGAAACCCATCGACTTGCCCCTGCTATCGGACGGGCCATTCTCGACTCGGAGGAAGTCTGTGGGGGGCGCTATCACGGAAGGGATGGCCGTGTCGAAGTCGTAATGGACGGTCAAGATGGCAATATTCGATACGTTCAGCATACCCCTGACCTGTCCCAAGCGCGATGTATCATCGGCCTCGATGCGTTTCCCTCCGAAACACGGTGGCATATCAACACCGTTGACGACCTCACCCAAGTGGAGGTGCTAACTCCCGCAGAACGCAAATGGTGGAGACGAAACGAACGGGGATTGGTTATCAAGCAGATCGGAGATGCAACTCGCGCCTATACACGGGACTGGAAGGGCGCTGGTGAAGAACGTTGTCGCGCACTCATCGAGAAGATTCGCAGACTACACGGTGGGGACTTTCAGTCATGCATCACTCCGGGTAGCATCGAACAGGATATTCAGCAAATGATGACTGATGCAGGAATCAAGGAGCCAAAGACGATGCACTATGGTGAGCAGAAAAGCCGCAACGATTTCTCTGCTGAGACAGTTGGTGCGTCACTCGCGTGCATCGACCCCGGCGATGAGAACATCCTCGATCTCCTCGCCCTCCGTGATCTGGCCGCTGAACCTGTAATGATGACAACCGAGGACGGGGAGGTGAAACGGGAAACGGGACGCGATTTTGAAGGGGCAGATGCTGGTGTTGCAGAGGAACTGCTGGCGTCAGTCCGGGAGAACAATGTGGCGCAAGCTGTCGGACGATACGCACGGAATCCCGATGATTCGTCCCCTGGTGCGACCGTGTACGTTTGGACTGACGCAATACCCGACGTACTGGTTGACGAGAAGATCAATACGGAGTATCGCTCAACTACTGATAAGCGGAGGCAGTTCGTGCAAGTGTTGAAACAGCACCCATCCGGATGTAGCGCTAAAATCATCTCCGAAGAAACTGGTAGTGACAAATCGTACATTCTTGACTGGCTCCGTGAAATGGAACAACAAGACAGAGTCACGAAGTCAGAGGGAACCGGGTATCAGGGGGCGACAGAATGGAGATGGGGTGGCGGTAAGATCGGGGCGTTTGTCGTTTTCGATTCCTGAGGTCGTGGGGTATCCCATACTAAAAACTATTATGTGGAATAACCCACGACTTTCGTGAGTATTCTACTCAAACCGGTTAACCGCATCGAGGGTTGGATTCGTCTCCGCAGGAGATTCCCGAACATGGAACGAGAGAAACCGTTGACTCCTTACTCAACGTTCCAGTCCATAGAGCGGGCGGTTGCCGTTGCGTTTGCTCAAACGTTTCAGTTGAACCAGAGGGAGTGAAGCGACCGTCGGTTGTTTAGCTGGTAGAATCCCTTTCGACTACTCTCCCCCTCTATGCATTGTTCCCCTGAGGGAGTAGCAAGTCTCTCACGTAGTCTATTCGTCCCGCGATGAATCCCCGGTCAATCATCGAGAAGATGAACAGCAAGCAAACTGATGGCCTGGGTGGGCCGTCGATACATCGAATCTGAAAAGCATCCAAGTCACCCTGTTTTCCGATTCCCCTATCTCCTGAATTCCGGCGGTTTAGGCGAGTGGGAACACTCCGTGGATTCACTTCATCGAGCCGGAGACGACTACGTTGTTCTCTCGGTCGTGGGGACGAGTGGAGGAGAACCCGTCTCGATGTAGTGAGTCGCTTCGGTAAGTACAGGTGACATACCGAACGGACAAAAGGCTGTGAAAGTCACTTGAGCTACCGCCACACGTAATTGTTTGAGTTCCGATGCTCCTCTATGGACAGGCGAACTTTCTGTTTTCTCACGGTCGGGATTTTGACCGGATCGACGGGATGTTTATCACGGTTCGATACCGATTCAAGTGGGCGTACGACACCACAGACACTTCCAGAAACGGTCGCAACCGTTGACTTCTCTATCACTGCTGAAGGGGAGAATCAACCCGAACCGCCAACTATCACGTATCTGCCGGAGGAGACACAGGTTCGTATTACCGGGACGATGCTTGCGGGGAACCCATGTCACGAAGCTTCCCTCGAATCGCTCTCGTTTGATGAGCAGACTTCAGAACTTACAATACAAATCGGAGTAGAAAAAGTTCGGTCCAACTGTCCAGACTCTCTCGGGACAGACACGTACGAACTTCTCGTCTCCTTCCGTTCCACAGTCCCTGACTCCATCACTGCGACACACCGCGACAGCGACGGAGAAACCGCAACAAACACTGAAAAGAAACCGCCATAATAAAGGAAACGCTCTGCTCACTTCGCAACCCCACTTACCGGCTGTTTCACTCAAAACCAGATGGCGAAAACCCTGACTCTCAGCAGATATTCTGCAGAAGTTGTCACTTATTACGCGCTTGCGTGCGGTCGATGAATGTTCCAACTGGGGGGGATTACTGCATCGAGGGCTGTGGTCCTTCCCTGCCTCGATGCGGTAGCTCATTCCGGCTCACACACAACCTCTCGAAGCTCCTGGTATAGCTCAGGATGGTTCTTTCGTAGTATCTCTATATCTGTCTGTAATTCGTCCTCGATACGGCTGCGAACACGAGAGGCGGCCTGATATTTCCGGTTGTTCCCGTGTTCCCCGGAGATCTGCTGTCGTTCCGTTTCAGTGAGGATAGCGCGAGTTTTTGCCATATACTGTCTTCGCTCGCCCGCGTGTTAAGTCTGCATATCTACTAACCTTAGCAAATCTGCTAACTACTAAGTGGGTGGGCGTTGTACTGGTTAGTACGAAGCGTGGTGTCGCCATTGCAGAAATGGCCGTGTGCTGGTACACACGACCGCGCTTCTGGAACACAGAAGCATGAATACGAAAAACTCAGCTGCTGAAAAGCGTATCGCTGTTGACCATCTGAATTTCGGCGCGAAGACCTCAAAGCGTGTGGGCTGGGAGGCCTGGGAGTTTAGCGTAGAAGCACCACATCTCGTCCGTGTGACGAACGCAGCGTATGGCTTTGAGAAAGACGACCATTCATACCTCGTCGGCATTGAAGACCGTGACGGGCTGCTGGTGCCTTCTGAGTGCGAGTGTAAGGCTGACCAGTATAACGAGGAGTACGACTGCAAGCATAAAGTCGCGCTCGCTACAATTGGTGGCCCAGTGGTTTTGCAAGCCGCTGTTGACTGTCCAACTCCCGGGGTAGACGCTACGGAAACCCCCTCGCAATCATTGGAAGAACCACTCCGGACTGACGGTGGTACTGCTACCGAGGTGATCAGCGGCGGCCCCAACCCGCTCTATGCAGAGGAACACAGAGAGTGTGACTGTCGCGACCTCGCCGACGACTTCCCCTGCTGGAACTGCGTGAGAGACGGTGAGCGGGAGCTACCCGAGTAGAACGGTGTAACGCCCCGCTCAATGGAGTGGGACTTTTCGATAGGTACAGACTATCTACTTTACAGTCGTGGATTCATCACATGCGAGGAGTGTTGAAGATTCCGTCACTGTGATGTGACCGTCTTCGGGGATCGTGACTTTATGTCTTGAACTGTTGCAATCGAACCAATCACGGGCTACAGTAATCGACTTCTGGGCCTCGTTATCTGTTCGGCGCATTTCGATGAGGTACTCATCCGGAGTAAGAAGTCGAACCTCTAATACTGAATTGGCAGGAAACTCATATGTTTCGTCAAGGACTACGCTTCTACTCTCGTTTGTGACTGACCTAATTTCAACCTGGATTTGATGGCCTTCTGATGACGCATTCCAGATGGCGATTCTGTGAGGGGTGTTCTGGCCAGGGTTTGCAATGCCGTCCCTGGTACCTGTTTCTATTGTCTGAAATGGCGAGTCTGGTTCCGTCAATTCCGGTTCATGGGTCAGATCGTCTCTAATGAGTGTTGTGAAAACACCAGCACTTGCAACACCGCCGATTGCACCGAGATAAGTACGTCGTTTCATCACAAAACACCGTTTTCTGCGGTCTGGATATATGCCTTCAGTGAACTACAAAAGTGATTTTACCTGAGGCAACTCCTATTATACTTGGCTCTATGAACAGACGTAACGACGATGAAGCGTCTGCTCCCTCAACGAACACCGATCCGACAGGAGGCTCCCAACGAACTCAATGCACTGCGCATCAATGAGGAAGCCGCAGAAGATGTGTTCTCAGCACTCGCTTCGAAAATGAGCCGTGAAATTTTATCAGAACTCTATACGACACCACAGAATGCGTCTGACCTCTCTGATACCGTTGAGACTTCTATTCAGAACACGAAGTACCATCTCGACAAGCTGAGAGACGCAGACCTTATAGAAGTCGTCGATACATGGTACTCGGACTCTGGAAGTGAGATGAAGGTATATGCCCCGACAAATGGATCACTTGTTATCTTTGCTACTGAAAAGAAGAATGAATCGAATCTACGAAAAACACTCGCTCGATTTCTGGGGGCGATTGCGATTGTGGGTATCGCAAGCAAATTGATCGACCATCTGGTTCGGCCAACTAACGACCCTCAGTCAAATGTAGTTGCTACTAATCCCTCCCTCAATCCGGAAACAGCCGGTCAGATAGTTTCTCTCTCACCAGGCGAATTGTTCTTTTGGATTGGACTTATTGCAATCGTATTCACGTTTTCCTGGCGTCACCATGCTCGGGTTTTGGGATAGAACCCTTCTCCCTGCTGCTTATCCCTCGGCATGGGTTAATGGCATAAGTGAATATGTTAGTTTCAAAATTACAATAAATACGCATACTTAACCGACCAGTAGATTCGTCCCAGAGGATCGGAAATAAAACAACTACCTGAATGAAACTTTCGTGTTATCCTTTATCGAGGAGACGAACATCGAAGACCGCATTGCCCAGATCAACCAGACGGTGTACGACCTCGCAACGACGAGAAAAAATCATCGCTGACTACCTGGATATAATTAAGCGAGGCACAGTAAGGACTTGATTATCGAACCAGTGGCTTTATCCGGGTGTCTAAACATAACTTAGGGTAGAAGCCGTAATTCGCATGATTTCGGGGGGCAACTGCCGCCGAAGGCGGTCCTGCTTTCAAGGCAGGCGCAATGGGCCGCTCTGCCACCCCACCAGTCAGCGTCGAAGTGTACTGTCGGGCCCCTCTAAGGCCTGTCGGTTGTCCGCAATCTGGGCGGCGGACTGACTGACCTATCGGTCACGGGATTCGTCGAACCCGAGATCGAACAGCACGCCAGCCGTCCGGAGCGGGACTCGTAGCCCGGCATCGGCGCGCGCACGGAGTAGCGGTAACGCGGTACCGAGGTCCGTGGCGGACTCGAGCACGGGGAGCATCGGCAAGAAGTCGCTGTCGAGATCGGCTTCGCCAGCGGATTCCACGAGCGACTCGACGGCCGGGGCGTCGTACGCGCTGTCGAAATCGATTGATTCCGAGAAACCGGCGTAGTAGACCCGGCCATCGGTCGTCGGCCCGAGGACCACTTCGCTCCGCCGGAGCTTCATTGCGGCGCTGTCGACGTGCTGACGGCCGAGAAACGCCGCGGTCGGCGTGACTGCCGCGGCGGTCTGGACTTCCTCGCGCTCCAGAAGGTGGGTGACGGTGTTTCCGACCCTGGCGGCGAACGTCGACCCGACCTGTACCTCGTAGCGAATCCCGTCGGTGTCGTCGAGTTCGTCTTTCAGGACGGAACGGAGCGTCTCTTCCGGGTCGTCGGCGTCGACTGAGAGCTGATCCGCCGGTCTGTAGTTCACCAGCAGTTCGGCCCCGCTCGACTGGATAGCCTCGCAGACGTCGGCGACCATCGCCCGGTAGAGCGTCGCTGCCTCGGTTTCGGTCACGACACCGTCGTCGACCAGTCTCGGCAGGACGGCGCCTTCTTCGGGCGGGTTCGCAAACACGGCGACTGTGGTCATACCCGTCTGTGGGGCCAGTAGCGCCTTGTGAGTTGTCACTCCCGACTGCGCGTCGCTGGCAGATGATTTATCCCGGTCGATAGCGAGACGTTCCGTATGCTCGTCGCGGAACTGATGACCGACGACGTGGTCACGGTCGACCACGAGGCGATGCTCGACGACGCCGTCGAACGGCTCGTCGGCAACGGGGTGGGATCGGTCGTCGTCGTCAAGAGCGGCTATCCGTCGGGAATCGTCACCGAGACGGATGCACTGAAAGTGGCGCTCCGAATCGGTCGCCCGCTATCGACAATCTCGGTCGACGAGGTGAGTCACAGTCCGATCGTCACGACGTCGCCGGACGCGACCGTCCAGCGCGTCGCCCGGCAGATGGCCGACGAAGACGTCAAGAAGGTGCCCGTCGTCGACGACCTGGATCTGGTGGGTATCGTCACCCACTCCGACATCGTCTGGCACCTCTCGGACATCGAGGACGAGGCGACGCGGCTCGACCAGGTGAGGGACCGCTGGGAGTCACGAACGCGATTCTGACCTATCGCCCGCGGCGGCCCTTGGTCTGGCGGTAATCGCGACCGAGCGTCTCGCTAAAGTGCTCGAGGAATACCGTCCGCTGGTGGTCGGTCTGCTCGGCGGGATCGATCATCGGCATGATCTCGAACCCGCGCCCGCGGATGGTCGTCGCGTGGCGCTCCTCGACGTCGAGTTCGTCCTGGGAGAAGGTCGTGTACTCGAAAGCCAGTTCGTTCAGCGGTCGCTGGCCGACGGGGACGAGTATCTCCGGGTTGATCATCCTGATCTCGCTGTTGAGGTACGGCTCGCAGTTCTGGACCTCCCGGTCGGTCGGCTCGCGTTCTGGGTGGCGACACCGAGCGGTGTAGGTGAGAAAGACGTTCGAGAGCTCGGGCTCGGCCGCGTCGGGGTCCTCGCACATGTCGACCGCAGCGAGCACGTCAAGCACGCCCCGCTCTTCGTCGCCGAGGAACGGAATTCCGGCCTCGTCGGCGGCTTCGCTGGGTGAACCACCGAGGACGACGAACTCCGCGCCGACGTCGCCGTAGCCGTGTGCGATGGTCGTCCGCGCCTCGCAGAGCTCGGGACAGTTCTCGCACTCCTCGTCCATCCCGAAGGGGTTCGACGCCGATTCCTGTCTCGCGTCCATTGACTCCGGAGACGAGTTCGTCGCGTAAAACCGCGGCGACTGCCGGTCGATGTGCTGGCCGAGAACGCTCGATGCCGATTACTCCTCGTCGACGGACCGGGCGACGGTGTCGGCGTCGTCGGGGTCGTTCTGCGGACTCGACGGGTGGTAGTCCGTGTCGTATTCTCCGGGCTGTCCGTCGAGGCGGTCCGGATTGATCCGCCCGCCCAGGAGCATGAAGTCCAGGATCGTGCAGTACAGCATCGCCTCGACGACCGGAACGCCGCGGGGCGGGAGCACGGGGTCGTGTCGGCCGACGACCTGTATCTCCTTCTTCTCGCCCGTCTCCCAGTCGACGGTCTGCTGTTTCGACGGGATGGACGTGGGCGCGTGGAGCGTCACCTCGCCGTAGATGGGGTCCCCTGTCGTGATGCCGCCCTGGAGGCCGCCGTGGTCGTTACCGACTGGCGTCGGGTCACCGTCCTCGTCGAACTCCCAGTCCTCGTTGCGGTCGAGTCCAGACACCTCGCGGGCCTCCTTCCCGAGGCCGAACTCGAAGGCCGTCACGGCTGGAATCGCGAACATCGCCTGGCCGAGTCGCGCCGGAACCTGGTCGAACCGCGGTGCGCCGAGGCCGCGGGGCACGCCCTGGCACTCGAAGTAGATGGACCCGCCGATGGAGTTGCCCTCCTGCTGGTACTTGTCGGCCAGGTCGCGCATCTCCTCGGCCGTCTCGGGGTGGCCACACCGGACGTCGTTCTCCTCGCTGTGTTCGAGCATCTCCTCGAAACTGACTTCGGGCGCTTCGATGTCTCCGAGCTGGTTGACGTGGGCCTTGATCTGGATATCGAACTCGGACTGTTCGAGGACCTGTTTTGCCACCGCTCCGGCAGCGACCCAGTTGACTGTCTCCCGAGCAGAAGACCGCCCACCGCCGCCCCAGTTTCGGGTGCCGAACTTGGCGGAGTACGTGAAGTCGCCGTGCGAGGGCCGCGGTGCCGTGATGAACGGCTCGTACTTCCCCGACCGAGCGTCTTTGTTCTCGATGACCATCCCGATCGGCATCCCCGAGGTGTAGCCGTCCTGGACGCCGGACTTGATGGAGACGGCGTCGGGTTCGCCCCGCGAGGTAGTTATCATCGACTGCCCGGGCTTCCGCCGGTCCAGGTCGCGCTGGATGTCCTCTTCGGAGAGTTCCACGCCAGCGGGCACGCCGGAGACGGTACAGCCCATCGCTTCCCCGTGACTCTCGCCGAAGGTGGTAAAGCGGAAGAGACGACCGAACTCGTTTCCGTTCATTACGAATGTGTGCGTCACGGGGGCATTTCAAGCTTACAGTCCGGCCGAGGGTTCAAATAGCGGAACGGGGCCAGACTGCCCGTGGTCTGACCGTCACCCCGCGTCGGGCAGCGGTAGCACGGCACGTCGACGTGGGTCAGAAGAGTGCCGTCTGTTCGCTACTTCAGAGCCAGGCGACCGATGTTATCGGTCGACAGTCGCTCCCAGGTCGTACAGCACGTCGAAGAACTCCGGGAAGGAGACGTCGACGTGTTCGGCCCCCTCGACGGTCGTCTCGCCGTCGGCGACCAGCCCGGCGATGGCGAGCGACATGATGATCCGGTGGTCGGCGCGCCCGTCGACGGTTGCGCCCTGGAGGTCACTCGCGCTGCCGTGAATCGTCAGTGTGTCCTGCTCCTCGTCGACGCTGGCGCCCATCGCGGTGAGTTCCTCGGCCATCGCGCTCACGCGGTCCGTCTCCTTGTAGCGGACGTGCTCGCAGTCGACGATGCGCGTCGTCCCGTCGGCGACGGCACCGAGCGTCGCGATGGTGGGGAGGAGGTCGGGCGTGTCGGCGACGCTCACTTCGACGCCAGTGAGATCCGACTTCCTCGCGGTGATGACGCCGTCGTCCGTGTTCCAGTCGACGTCGCCGCCCATCCGGTCGACGACGTCGATGATGGCCGTGTCGCCCTGCGCGCTCGGGTACGCGGAGGTGATGGTCAGTTCGTCCTCCGCGGCGAGGACCCCCGCCGCGAGCAGGTAGGAGATAGAAGAGAAGTCCCCGGGGACGTGGTACTCCCCGTCTTCGGGTTCGTAGTGCTGCCCGCCGGGGACGGTGAACCCGTCCGCCGTCTGCTCGGCATCGACCCCGAACGCGTCGAGCACTTCGAGCGTGATGTCGACGTAGGGCGCGCTCTTCAGTTCGGTCTCCAGCGAGATATCGATCCCGTCTTCGGAGACTGCGCCGGCCATCAGCAGCGCGGTGATGTACTGCGACGACACGTCGCCCGGGATGGACACGTCGCCGCCGGTGACGTCGCCGCCGACCACGAGCGGCGCCTGGCCGTTGGATCGGGTGCTCTCTGCGCGACCACCCAGGTCGTCTTCGATGGCGTCCAGCAGCGGCCCCTGCGGCCGTGACCGGAGCGAGTCGTCGCCGGTGAGGACGGTCAGCCCGTCCTGCAGGGCAGCGGTCGCGGTGACGAGTCGCATCGTCGTCCCGCTGTTGGCGCAGTTGATGACGTTCCCGGGCGTCTCCGGCTGGCCGCCGAAGCCCGCTACGTCGAGGACGGAGCTGTCGTCGCGGAGGCCGACGCTGCCGCCGTAGGCGGTGACGGCGCGCATCGTGGCCTTCGTGTCGGCGCTCACGAGCGGGTCGTGGACGAGGGCGCCGTCGGCGTAGCCCGCGGCGAGAATCGCACGGTGCGTGTAGCTCTTCGACGGCGGGGCCTGTGCGGTCCCCCGGACCGTCGACTGCGAGAGTCGGACGTTCATGATGCGTCGGTCGTCGGGACCCGACAAGAGGCTACCGGACCCGTCGGACCCGGAGCGACGGTCTACTGGACGGCCGACTTCGCGGCGCGGTTGAGCATCACGACGGCGGCGCCGACCATGACGACGTCGAGGGCGACCAGCACGGCGAAGGCGGGGACCAGTGTGTCCCAGACGCCGCCGAAGCGCGTCACCTCGATCACCGTCATGACGTCCTCGCCGAGCGTGAGTGCGCGGGCGGCGTCGACGCCGTAGGTGATCGGGTTGAACGCGGCGATGGTCTGGATCCAGCCGGGCATCACCGAGAGCGGGAGGAAGGCGCTGGAGACGAACAGCAGCGGGAACTGGAGGATGTTCGCGCCGATGATCGTCGACTCCTGGTCCCTGGTCACGAGCGCGACGATGTTCGAGAACGCCGTGAACCACAGCGAGAAGACGATGCCGACGATCAGGATGCCGACGATGCCCGGGATCCCGGTCGCATAGCGGGCACCCAGCAGCCAGCCGAGGCCGACGATGATGACGATCTGGGCGACGATCCGGCTGATCTCGGCGAGGCTCTTGCCGAGGAAGACGCCGGTCCGGCTCATCGGCGAGACGAGAATCTTGTCGAACATCCCTTCCTCGATGTCGTTCACGAGGCCGATTCCCGACGCCGCGGCGGCCGCGAGCGCCGTCTGGACGGCGATGGCCGGGACCAGGTAGGTCTCGTAGCTGATGGCCGCGCCGTTTCCACCGATCGCGCTCGTCGCGACCTGGCCGAAGACCTGGGTGAACAGCACCAGGAAGATGACCGGCTGGAGGAGCGAGCCGGTGAGGATGAACGGGTTCCGGACTGACTTGATCATCCAGCGCTTGTAGTTGACCCAGACGTCACCGACGAACGAGTTGCCGGTCGCCTGCTGGGACCGCTGGGATGGGTTTTCGGTGCTCATCGGGACGCCTCCACCGGTTCGGATCCGTCGCCGTCGGCGTCGAGGTCCTCGACGTGTTCCCCGGTCACGGCGAGGAAGACGTCGTCGAGCGTCGGCGACCGGACGTTGAACCCGAGCACCGGGATGTCGGCGTCCCTGAGCGCGAGCAGGACGTCGGTGCCGATCTCGCGGGCGCGGGGCGACGTGATACTCAGGCCGTCGTCGGTGACGTCGATAGCGCTCCTGTCGACGGCGTCGGCGCTGGCGACGGCGTCACGGGCGCGTTCGACGTCCGGGCCGTCCTCCGCCAGTTCGACGTCGAGCACTTCGCCGCCGACCTCGCGTTTGAGTTCCTCGGGAGAACCGGTGACGACGATCTCGCCGTCGTGGATGACCGAGATGCGGTCGCAGAGCTGGTCGGCCTCTTCGAGGTACTGGGTGGTGAGAACGATGGTCGTGCCCTCCTCGTTGATCCGTTCGAAGTACTCCCAGAGGCGGTTCCGCGCGGCAGGGTCGAGCCCGGTGGTGGGCTCGTCGAGGAAGACGAGCGGTGGCCGGTGGACGAGTGCGGTCGCGGCGTCGAGGCGCTTCTTCATGCCGCCGGAGAAGTCGTTGGCGCGCTTGTCGGCGACGTCGGCCAGGTCTGCCAGTTCGAGCAGTTCGTCGATGCGGTCGGCGCGCTTGCTCCGGGGGACGCCGTAGGCCTCGCAGGCGAACCGGATGTTCTCCCTCGCGGTGAGGTCGTTGTCGATGCTCGTCTCCTGGGCCATGTAGCCGATGGTGCGCCGGACGTCGCGGGGTCGGTCGACGACGTCGAACCCGTTGACGTGGACGGACCCGCCGGTGGGTTGCAACAGCGTGGATAGCACTTTGATCGTCGTCGTCTTCCCGGCACCGTTCGGTCCGAGGAAACCGAACAGTTCGCCTTCGGGAACCTGCAGGTCGACGTCGCGGACGGCCCGCGTGCCGTCGCTGTAGGTCAGTTCCAGCCCGTCGACGTCGATGGCGAACTCACCCACGATACCCCCTCCGTGGTCCGGTGCGATGTCCGTTCACGGCTCCACTCTCGAACGCGACCGACAAATACTGTCGTGCTCTCTCAGCGAGTGATTCGGGACCGGGTCGTTTCGGTTCCCGCAACTATCGTCCCGGCCCACAGGCGTTCGCGCTGGCGCCGGAACCCCGGAATTTGTCCGAAGGAGCGGTCACGTTCGCCCGTACGCGAACCCCTATAAAGGAGAGAGCGATACGAACTGTCATGGACGATATTTACGTCGCACGACTCATGTCCACCTCGCTCGTAACGGTCACGCCCGAGACGCTCGTCGAAGAGGCTGCCACGCTCATGCTCAGCGAGGACATCAGTTCGCTCCTCGTCACGAACGACGACGGCGAACTGCAGGGGATCCTGACGACGACCGACTTCGTCGACATCGTCTCCAAGAGCCACCCGAAGGCCGAGACGGCCGTCTCGCGGTACATGACGACCGACCTGTACACGACGACGGCCCAGACCCCTGTCCAGGAAGTCGCCGAGGAGATGGTCGACCGGGGGATCCACCACGTGCCCGTCGTCGACCCCGAGGAGGGTGTCATCGGCATCGTCACGACGTCAGACCTGGCAGCGTACGTCTCCAGCCTCTAGGTGGCCTGCTGGACGTCCCGGTGACGCCAGAGCCAAGGCACTGGCGAGCGGACTCGTCGGTATGGACCCGGACTTTTCGCGACTCGACGCGTCCCTGGCTGAACGGGACGTCGACGGCTATCTGATCGACGCCGACTCGGAGAACGCCGACCAGTACTACCTCTCGGGGTTCGACGCCCCCGACCCGTTCGTGACGCTGTACGACGGCGAGGTCCACCTGTTGTTCGGCCGGAGCCTGGAGTACGGGCGAGCGAAGCGCGAGGCTCGCGCCGCCACCGTCGAGCGGAACGTCGACTTCAACTATCGCGAGAAGGTCGCCGAACACGGGGCCGACGAGGCGCCGTTCCACGTCCTCGCCGAGTTCCTGCGTTCCTATGGCGTGGAGTCGGTCGCGGTGCCACCCCGATTCCCCGTCTCGGTCGCGGACGCGCTCCGCGACCTGGGAATCACCGTCGAACCGGACCGGGACAGCGTCGTGACGGACGTCCGGGCGAGGAAGACCGAGGCGGAGGTCGAGCTTATCCGCGACGCCCAGGCCGCCAACGAGAAGGCCATGGCCGCGGCGGAGCGGCTGTTTCGGGAAGCCGGCGTCGACGACGACGGGAAACTCACTTACGACGGAGACGTGCTCACCAGCGAGCGCGTCAAGGAGGAGATAGAGGTGACGCTGTTGCGGGACGGCTGCGCCCTCGACCAGACCATCGTCGCCGGCGGGTCGGACGCGGCGGACCCCCACGACCGGGGAAGTGGGCCGTTCCGGGCCGACGAGCCCATCATCGTCGACATCTTCCCGCGGAACAAGGCGACGAAGTACAACGGCGACATGACGCGGACTTTCCTCGTCGGCGAGGCGAGCGAGACTGTCCGTGAGTGGTACGACCTCACCAGACGCGCGTACGAGGCGGCCCTCGACGCGGTCGAACCCGGCGCGACCGGGGCGGACGTCCACGACGCCGCGTGCGAGGTGTACGAAGACGCCGGCGAACAGACGCTGCGGAGCGACGAGTCGGCCGAGACCGGGTTCATCCACAGCACGGGCCACGGCGTCGGTCTGGACGTCCACGAACAGCCCAGCGTCGGCCCAAACGGCGGCGAACTCGAGCCGGGCCACGTCATCACCATCGAACCCGGCCTCTACGACCCCGACGTCGGCGGCGTCCGCCTCGAAGACCTCGTCGTCGTCACCGAGGACGGCTACGAGAACCTGACGGACTACCCGATGGAACTGGTCGTCTAACTGGCCGCGCGCTCCGCGATCACCGGTCGTCCCACGCAGAACGAGGCTCTCGCCGTCGAGTTCTCGGGTTCGTTACAAAACGTCAGTTCAGCGAGTGCTTTAGTCGCTATTCTGTGAATACCCGTCCGATACCGATGAACGCGATACGCGCCCACGAGTTCGGCGATCCGGACGTGCTCGCCCTGGAGGACGTCTCACAGCCCGAGCCAGCGGCCGATGAGGCCCTGGTCCGCGTCCACGCAGCCAGCGTCAATCCGATCGACTGGATCGTTCGCAGAGGGGAGTTCGACGACCCGATCTGGGCGACCCGTCCGTGGATACCGGGGTGGGACCTGTCCGGCGTCGTCGAATCGATCGGGTCCGACGTCGAGACGCTATCCCCCCACGATGCCGTTCACGGGATGGTTCGGATGCCTCGGTCGGGCAGCACGTACGCGGAGTACGCGACCGTCCCTGCGGACGAGGTTGTCCGGAAGCCCGCCTCCCTCGACCACGTCGGAGCGGCCGCGGTGCCCATGGTGGGACTCACGGCGTGGCGGGCACTCTTCGAGGAAGTCAGCGTCGGCCCTGGTGACCGCGTGCTGATTCACGCCGCAGCGGGAGGCGTCGGACACGTCGCCGTCCAGCTGGCGAAGGAGGCTGGGGCGACGGTCGTGGGCACGGCCTCTGGGAACAACGAGCGGTTTCTCCGCGACCTGGGCGTCGACGAGTTCGTCGACTATCGCATCGAGCGATTCAAAGCGGTCGTCGACGACGTCGACGTCGTGCTCGACGGTGTCGGTGGCGATACGCTGGAGCGGTCGGCCGAAGTTCTGGTCGAAGGCGGGGACCTCGTCACTCTCCCGGTGGAACCTGACGCCGAACAGCGGGACCGACTTCGCCGCGAACACGGCGTCGAAACCCACTGGTTCAGCGTCGAACCGGACGCCGCCGTCCTGGGTGAGATCGACGCTCTGGTCGACGAAGGACGGGTCGAACCCGTGGTCAGCGAAACGTACCCCCTGGCGGAGGCAGCGGCGGCTCACGACGAGAGCGAGACGGGCCACGTCAGAGGGAAACTGGTGCTCGATGTTCGAGCCGAATCCGACGCGTAGGCTCTGCCGAGGGAGCTCTGTTTCGGGACTTCGGGATGGCTGTCGGCGCTTCGGACCCCACAACGCCTATCCGGTCCGACGGCAAAGCCGGGGTATGGCCGACTACACCACGGTTTCCATCCCGAAAGATCTCGCGGAGCGAGTCGAGGAGACCATCGAGGGGACCAGTTTTTCGAGCACGAGCGACCTCGTCCGGTTCCTCCTGCGGAGCATCGTCATCCAGCACCAGCGGGAAGGTGAACTCACGGAGGCGCAGTTCCAGGACATCGCCGACCAGCTCAGGGACCTGGGGTACATCGAGGACTAGCGGAACGGGGGACTACTCCAGCACTTCTTCCGGCGGCTCCACGTCGAGCAGTTCCAGCTCCTGCTGGTCTCCCCGCCGGTCGAAGGCGGCCAGGGATGCCTCCTCCCACGGCGGGACGGCGACGAACACCACTTCGTGGAGGTCGTCCGCCTTCGTCAGCGAGAGGTTCCCGTCCGGGTGGGAGACGAATCTCCCCTGGGTCTGTCCGACGGGGGTCCCCAGGTCCACGCCGAAGACGGCGTTGACCGACCCACCGGCGCTGGGCATGTAGAAGTGCGTGAACACGGGCGTCTCGGGCGGCAGGTCGGTCTCCGGGAGCTCGCTGGCTTGCGTGACGGCGATGGAGATCGTCACCGAGTCGGGATCGGCCTCCTCGGCCATCCGCAGGAGCGTCTCGACCAGGCCACGAGTCGCGTAGATCACGGCCGTAATTGCGTGTCTGTCGACATAATGTCGTCGCTACACGGGCAGGAACTCGCGGACGGTCTTCGCGTACAGCGACGGCGCGCGCGACCTGGACCCACCGAGCGCGTCCACGAGCGCGTCTGTCGCGTCGTCGAGGACGCCTTCGCCGTGCCCGACGAGGATCCGCTCGGGCGAGAGCCGACCGAGTTTCTTCGGCGGGAACAGCCGAAGCATGGGGTGGACGCCGAGGCGCTCGATTCCGCTCAGGAAGAAGTCGGCGGTGCCCAGTGCCTCGGGGACGACGAGCGTGCCAGTGTCCTCCCCGTAGAGTGCGGCCTCCTGCCAGAACGGGAGGTCGACGACCTGGTGGACGCCGTACTCGGTGTCGCCCAGCTGGGCGTGGAGCGGTTCGACCGGCGCGTCGACCTTCTCCTCGACGCCGGACATCCACCGGGGGACGTGGACCGAGACGTCGTGGCGGTTCGCGACGACGTCGGCGTCGCGCGTGTGACGGTCGAGCAGGAGGACGACGCCGGCGACGTCGCCGAACTCCGCGAACAGGTCGTCGATTCCGTCGGCGTCGACAGGGTCCACGACCCAGACCTCGCCGTCGGCTTCCAGCGCGTGGCTGGCCCGTTGCATCTCCTCCTCTGGATGGGCCATCCAGCCCACCCCGTGGTCCCAGCGGTCGATTTCTCGCCACTCGGCAGCAGGTCCGGACGCTTTCATCGTCATGTGCGGACGTAGGCCCGTGCGCCGTATAAATACGGCGAGCGGAGCGGCGGAGCTGCTGACGTGGTAGCGGGCGGAACCCGCACACGGACGTTCGGGCGAACGACTTTCTGCTGACCGGACGAAGCGCGGGTATGCTTTCGACGCCGCGGTGGCTGGCGCTGGAGGTGAAGTACCTCGACCGGGCCAGGTCGTTCTACGAGTCGGTCCTTGACCTGCCTGTCGTGCGCGAGGCCGAACGGGAGGTCGCCTTCGACGTCGGTAAGACCGAACTCCGGTTGCGCGCGCCCGGCGACGTCCCGCGTGGCGGCCTCCACACCCACTACGCGCTGTCGGTCCCGAGCGTGGCGTACGACGACTGGTACGAACGGCTGGACGAGCGATTCGACCTCGTGGAGCACCAGTTCGGTGACACCCGGTCGCTGTACTTCGACGATCCAGACGGTCACTGTGTGGAACTCGCCGGGTCTAACGTCGACAGTCTCGCTGTGGACGGCCCCGTCGTCGTCGGCCTGTTCGAGGTCGTTCTGGAGGTCGAGGAACTGGAACCGGCCCGCGTCTTCTACCAGCGCCTCGGCTTCGAACCGGTCGACCACGGCGACGAGCGTCGGCGGGTGCGGATGACCGGCGGCGACGTCGACCTGGAACTGTGGGAACCTCAGCTCGGCCTCGCCGACGGCCGCGGCGGCGTCCACGTGGACTGGGGCATCACCGCCGAGGACGCGGAAATCGCCGCTGATCGGGTGACACGGGATGCCCTGGCTATCGACGAGGTGGAGTCAGGTTTTCGAATCCGGGACCCCGACGGCCACTATCTCACGTTGTGCGAAGAATAGATCTCGGAACCGGTCAGTCGAATCGGTTCACTCCAGGCGGTCCCTGTCGATGGCGACTCCCGGCGGCGTGACGACGAGGAACCCCCGGAAGTGCATCAGTTCGCCGCCGCCCTCTTTCACGTCGCGCGCGAACGTCGACGCGAGTTCGTTCAGGTCGCCGTCGACGTCGAGCACGAGGACGTCGCCGTCGTCTATCATGTCGAGCCACTCCTCCGGCGGTGTGGAGTCGTCCAGCACCGCCAGGACGACGCGGTTACTCCCCTCTTCTCCCTCGTTCCCCTCGTCCATCTGGTCCTCCACGGCCTGCAGGTCCAGTCCCTCGAAGTCGCTCATGGGAGAGTGGTTGCAGTGGACCGAGAAAAATCCTCCCCTGGCGAACCGGACTCGTCGACCCCGAGCGGACTACTGGGTCGTCGCGAACTCGTCCGGTCAGTCGACCTGTCGCCAGGTGGGGTCCGTTTCGAGCCGAGACCCGTCGGATTCGAAGTCTCTCAGGGCGGCGCCGTAGAATCGTTCTCTCCCGACCGGTGTGTGTAGCCTGAGGAGAACGGTCGCACTCGTAACGCGGTAGACGGTCAGTCTCCAGGGTGTCTCGACGTGCGACCAGGTGCCGTAACGGGTCGACTCGTCGTCTTCCACGATGCGGGAGCCGAGTTCCCAGCTCAGTCGACTCAGATGAGGGATATCGAAGGGCACGACCGCCGGGAGGTCGGCCGCGTCGCCGCATTCTCCCCGGGAGATATGGGCAGCCATACCACGACTGTTGACGGTCCGTCCTGAAAAACGTCGCTGTTTCCAGTCGGCGTGACTGGACCGGCGTCCGAACGCGCTACAGTCCGTGAGCGCCTGCAGGACCGAGTCGTTCCACGCCAACGGCTCTCACGCCTGCGGGTTCATGGACAGCTTTAAATACATCGCAGGGTCTGTACTCAAACGATTATGTCCAATCATAATGAGGGCACGTCGGGATCCCCGGCGGATCGAGTTCTTCCAGGGCACACTGGATTCCACTTCTGAGATTACAGAAGCAAGACTTTTCGATACGACGCTGCGCGACGGCGAGCAATCGCCACGCACGTCGTTTAGCTACGAAGACAAACGCGAGATCGCGGCCATCCTGGACGAGATGGGCACCCACGTCATCGAGGCCGGGTTCCCCGTCAACTCGGACGCGGAGTTCGAGGCCGTCCGGGACATCGCCGACGCCAGCTCCGTCACCGTCTGTGGGCTGGCCCGCGTGGTCGACAAGGACATCGAGGCGGCACTCGACTCGGGCGTCGACCTGGTGCACACGTTCGTCTCCACCAGCGACGTCCAGCTCGAAGACTCCATGCACGCGACGCGCGAGGAAGCGCTCGAGAGCGCGGTGGAGTCCGTCGAGCGCGTCAAAGAGGCCGGCGTCGAGTGCATGTTCTCCCCGATGGACGCCACGCGGACCGACAGCGAGTTCCTCATCGACGTCATCGAGGCCGTCACCGAGGCCGACGTCGACTGGATCAACATCCCCGACACCTGCGGGGTGGCCACGCCGCGACGCTTCTACGACCTCATCGAAGAGGTCGTCAGTCACACCGACGCCCGGGTCGACGTCCACACGCACGACGACTTCGGCCTGGCGGCGGCCAACGCCATCTCCGGCTACGAGGCCGGGGCGGCACAGGCCCAGGTCAGCGTCAACGGCATCGGCGAGCGCGCCGGCAACGCGGCCTACGAGGAGGTCGTGATGGCGCTGGAGAGCCTGTACGACGTCGACACGGGCATCGACACGACCCGGATCACCGAACTCTCGAACGTCATCGAGGAGAAGTCGGGCATCGACACGCCCGCCAACAAGCCCATCGTGGGGACCAACGCCTTCTCCCACGAGAGCGGCATCCACGCGGCCGGGGTCATCGAGAACTCCGACACCTTCGAGCCGGGCGTCATGACCCCCGAGATGGTCGGGGCCAGGCGCCAGCTCGTCCTCGGTAAGCACACGGGGCAACACTCCGTACGCGAACGGCTCGTCGAGGCGGGCTACGACCCGACCGACGACCAGGTCCGGGAAGTAACCCGGCGCGTCAAGGACTTCGGCGCCGAGAAGAAGCGCGTCACCGTCGAAGAACTGACGCGCTTCGCCGACGACGTCGGCGTCGAGGAGACAGAAGAGGAGGTCAGGCTCTAGGATGACCTCCGTCGCGGATTCGACCGCCGGCCAGCGACTGGTGTCGGTGGCGGTGTTTGACGGGCAGAACGCGTCCCGGGAGGCGGAATCGCGACGCCGCGCAGCAGCGCTTCGGGACGGCCTGTCACAGAAGTCTTATTACGGGTGCGGAACAGAAATTCGTACTGATGACGGCGCACGCTGCACGAAGGGGTCGCCCCGCCGGCAGCGGCGCACTCGTTCTTCTCGCGGGTATTGTAGGGGCGCTCTAGCCCCGCACACACCACTCTCTCCGCGACGTCGTACCGGCCTTTCACGAACACAGCAGGATCTAGCAATGAACGGACACAGCACAGCACCGAGGTATCGAGGACAGACCAGACGGGGTGAGCACCGATGAGCGAGGGTGCGCCCGTCCAGCAAGAGGACGAGACGGAAGCCGAGGAAGAAGCGACCGGGGACAAACCGGTCGAGACCGGCGCCGAGTCCGTCGTCCGCGCGCTCGAGAACGCCGGCGCCGAGTACGTCTTCGGCGTCCAGGGCGGGGCGATCATGCCTGTCTACGACGCGCTGTACGACTCGGACATGAACCACGTGACGATGGCCCACGAGCAGGGCGCCTCTCACGCCGCGGACGCCTACGGCATCGTCTCCGGTGAACCCGGCGTCTGCTTCGCGACGTCCGGGCCGGGGGCGACGAACCTGATCACCGGCATCGCCGACGCAAACATGGACTCGGACCCGATGATCGCCCTGACCGGGCAGGTCCCGACGAACTTCGTCGGGAACGACGCCTTCCAGGAGACGGACACGGTGGGAATCTCCCAGCCCGTCACCAAGCACAGCTACTTCGCCGACGACTCCGACACCGTCGGCTTCGACGTCAGCGAGGCGTTCGCACTCGCCGAGGAGGGCCGCCAGGGCCCGACGCTCGTCGACCTGCCCAAGGACGTCACGCAGGGCGAGACCGACGTCCAGCCCGGCGAGCCGAAGGCGCCCGACACGTACCACCCGCCCGAGGAGGCCGACGACGCGAACGTCCAGGAGGCCGCCGACGCCCTCGCGGCCGCGGATCGACCGGTCATCCTCGCTGGCGGCGGCGTGATCAAGGCGAACGCGTCGAACGCGTTGCGCGACTTCGCCATCGACTACGAGGTCCCGGTCATGACGACGATGCCCGGCATCGGGAGCTTCCCCGAGGACCACGAACTCTCCCTCGAATGGGCAGGCATGCACGGCACCGGCTACGCCAACATGGCCATCACCAACACCGACTGCCTGCTCGCGATCGGGACGCGCTTCGACGACCGCCTGACCGGCGGCGTCGACTCGTTCGCTCCCGACGCCGAGGTCATCCACGTCGACATCGACCCGGCCGAGATTTCGAAGAACATCCACGCTGACTACCCGCTGATCGGGGACGCGAAGGCAGTGCTCCGGCAGCTGTACGACGCGATGCCGGCCGCGCCCGACTGCGACGAGTGGCGCGAGCAGTGCCAGACGTGGAAGGCCGAGTACCCGATGGAGTACGAGACGCCCGACGACGAACCCCTCAAGCCGCAGTACGTCGTCGAAAAGTTCTCCGAGGTGACGCCGGACGACACCATCGTCACCACCGGCGTCGGCCAGCACCAGATGTGGGCCAGCCAGTTCTGGACCTACCGCGAGCCCCGGACCTGGGTGTCCAGCCACGGGCTGGGGACGATGGGATACGGCGTGCCATCGGCCATCGGCGCCAAGCTCGCCGCGCCCGACCAGGAGGTCGTCTGCTTCGACGGCGACGGTTCCTTCCTGATGACGGTCCAGGGACTTTCCGTCGCTGTCCGGGAGAACCTGGACATCACCTACGTCGTCCTCAACAACGAGGCCGTCGGGATGGTGCGCCAGTGGCAGGACGGGTTCTACGAGGGCCGCCGGATGGCCTCAGAGTACCCGTGGATCCCCGAGTTCGACAAGCTCGCCGAGGCCTTCGGCGCCCAGGGCTTCCGACTGGAAGACTACGACGACGTCGAGGAGACCATCGAGGCCGCCCGCGAGTACGACGGCCCGTCGGTCATCGACGCCATCATCGACCCCGCGGAGAACGTCTACCCGATGGTTCCCAGCGGCGGAGACAACGGACTGTTCGCGCTGAACGAAGACCACTTGGATCAACTATGAGCGGCGGAGGAATGCCAGGACCGGCTCCGGACGAACGGATGCGTCCGGCGGGCCGGCGCAACTCGCAAGGAATTCGCATCGACCCCGAGGCCGAGGCGACCCACCAGCCCCGACAGGCGGTGCTCTCGGCGCTCGTGAAACACGAACCCGGCGTCCTCTCGGAGGTGTCGAGCCTCTTCAGCCGGCGACAGTTCAACATCGAGAGCCTCACCGTCGGGCCCACGGTGGACCACGACGTCGCCCGGATGACCATCGTCATCGAGGAGCCGGACCCGGGCGTCCAGCAGGCGAAGAAGCAACTGGAGAAGCTGGTGCCGACCATCTCGGTCGAAGAGCTGGAACCCGAGGCCACCCGACGGGAACTCGCCCTCATCAAGGTGAACGGCGAGAAGCCCGACGACGTCCAGGCCGTCGCCGACATGTACGGTGGTCAGGCCGTCGACGTGACGACCGACACCGTGACGGTCGAGCTGACCGGCAGCCAGCAGAAGATAGACGCGGCGGTCGAGGCCTTCCAGCAGTTCGACGTGCAGGAAGTCTGCCGGACCGGAACCGCAGCACTTGAGAGAGGGGCGGACACACTCGAAACTGATGACTGACGAATTCACTACCGAAGTCTACTACGACGACGACGCGGACGAAGCACAGCTAGCGGACAAGACGGTCGCGGTACTGGGCTACGGCAGCCAGGGCCACGCCCACGCGCTCAACCTCCACGAGAGCGGCGTCGACGTGATCGTCGGCCTGCGAGAGAACTCCTCGTCGCGCGCGGCGGCCGAGGACGAGGGCCTGACCGTGGCGACGCCGAGCGAGGCGGCCGCCCAGGCCGACATCGTCTCCGTGCTGGTGCCGGACACGGTCCAGCCCGCCGTCTTCGAGGAGATCGTCGACGAACTCGAGGAGGGCGACACGCTGCAGTTCGCCCACGGGTTCAACATCCAGTACAACCAGATCCAGCCCCCGGAGCACGTCGACGTGACGATGGTCGCGCCGAAGTCGCCGGGCCACCTCGTCCGCCGGAACTACGAGAAGGACCAGGGGACGCCCGGCCTCATCGCCGTCTACCAGGACGTCACGGGCGACGCCAAGGAGCAGGCGCTGGCCTACGCGAAGGGCATCGGTTGCACCCGCGCCGGCGTCATCGAGACGACGTTCCAGGAGGAGGTCGAGACGGACCTGTTCGGCGAGCAGGCCGTCCTCTGTGGCGGCGTCACGAGCCTGGTCAAGCACGGCTACGAGACGCTCGTCGACGCGGGCTACAGCCCGGAGATGGCCTACTTCGAGTGCATGAACGAGCTCAAACTCATCGTCGACCTGATGTACGAGGGCGGGCTCGGCGAGATGTGGGACTCCGTCTCCGACACCGCGGAGTACGGCGGACTCACCAAGGGCGACGACATCGTCGACGACCACGCCCGGGAGAAGATGGAGGAAGCACTCGAAGACGTCCAGTCAGGCCGATTCGCCCAGGAGTGGATCACCGAGAACCAGGCCGGCCGACCGAGCTACACGCAGCTCCGCCAGGCCGAGAAGAACCACGAGATCGAGGACGTCGGCGAGAAGCTGCGCGACCTGTTCGCGTGGGCCGAGGAGGACAGCGGGTCCGAGGACGACGAGCAGACGAGAGTGAACGCAGACTGAGACTATGAGTACCATGCAAGACGTGGACCACACGCATCCACACACGGACGAACCGTTCGGCGCGGCGTTCCGTCGCGGCCCCGACGTGGCCGCGGACGGGGGCGAGCGTAACGGTTCGGAATCGGCAGACGAACAGCAGCCGGACGAGGAATCCATGGAAGACGTCGACCACGAGTCCCCGACCGAGGGCGCCAAACGCACCTTCGAGCGCGGGACAGAGGGTCGGGACGAGTCAGTATGAGTTCGGGAACCCTCTACGACAAGGTCTGGGACCGCCACAAGGTGACGACGCTGCCCAACGGGCAGGACCAGCTGTTCGTGGGCCTCCACCTCATCCACGAGGTCACCAGCCCGCAGGCCTTCGGCATGCTCCGGGAGCGCGACATCGAGGTCGCTCGACCGGACCTTACGCTGGCGACGGTGGACCACATCGTCCCCACCGCAGACCAGTCCCGACCCTACTCGGACGACGCGGCCGAGAACATGATGTCCGAACTCGAGGAGAACGTCCGCGACGCGGGCATCGAGTTCCTGGACCCGCCGTCGGGCGAACAGGGCATCGTCCACGTCGTCGGCCCGGAGCAGGGGATCACCCAGCCCGGCAAGACCATCGTCTGCGGCGACAGCCACACCTCCACCCACGGCGCCTTCGGGGCGCTGGCGTTCGGGATCGGGACGAGCCAGATCCGCGACGTGCTGGCCACCCAGACTATCGCGATGGAGAAACAGCAGGTCCGCAAGATCCAGGTCGACGGCGAGCTCGGCGAGGGCGTCGAGGCCAAGGATATCATCCTGGAGATCATCCGTCGCCTCGGCACCGAGGGCGGCGTCGGCTACGTCTACGAGTACGCCGGCGAGGCCATCGAAAACCTCGACATGGAGGGTCGGATGTCCATCTGCAACATGTCCATCGAGGGCGGCGCTCGCGCGGGCTACGTCAACCCCGACGAGACCACCTACGAGTGGATGCAGGAGACGGACTTCTTCCGGGAGCACCCCGAGAAGTTCGAGGAGCTGAAGCCCTACTGGGAGTCCATCCGGAGCGACGAGGACGCCGAGTACGACGACGTCGTCCACATCGACGCCTCCGAACTGGACCCGGTCGTCACCTGGGGTACCACCCCCGGACAGGGCATCGGCATCCACGACCCGATTCCGGCCCCCGAAGACCTGCCCGAGGACAAACAGGACACCGCCCGGCGTGCCCAGGAGCACATGCGCGTCGAACCCGGCGAGTCGATGGAGGGCTACGATGTCGACGTCGCCTTCCTGGGCTCGTGTACGAACGCGCGCCTGCCCGACCTGCGACGCGCCGCACGCATCGTCGAGGGCCGCCAGGTCCACGACGACGTCCGCGCGATGGTCGTCCCCGGCAGCCAGCGCGTCCAGCGGCAGGCCGAGGAGGAAGGCCTCAAGGACGTCTTCGAGGCGGCCGGCTTCGACTGGCGCAACGCCGGCTGTTCGATGTGTCTCGGCATGAACGAGGACCAGCTGGAGGGCGACGAGGCGTGTGCCTCCTCCTCGAACCGCAACTTCGTCGGCCGCCAGGGGAGCAAGGATGGCCGTACGGTCCTGATGAACCCCCGGATGGTTGCCGCGGCGGCCATCACCGGCGAGGTCTCTGACGTGCGCGACCTGGAAGAGGTGCAAGTAGCATGAGCGATCCGACAGAGGAGATCCCCGAGGTCGACTACGTCGAGGGCACCGGCGTCCCCGTCCGCGGGAACGATATCGACACCGACCAGATCATCCCGGCGCGGTTCATGAAGGTCGTCACCTTCGACGGCCTGGGCGAGTTCGCCTTCTTCGACCTGCGATTCGACGACGACGACAACGAGAAGGACCACACCTTCAACGAGGAACGGTTCCAGGACGCCAACGTCATGGTCGTCAACGCGAACTTCGGCTGTGGCTCCTCGCGCGAGCACGCGCCACAGGCCCTGATGCGCTGGGGCATCGACGCTATCATCGGCGAGTCGTTCGCGGAGATTTTCGCGGGCAACTGCCTCGCGCTCGGCATCCCCACCGTCACCGCCGACCACGAGACGATCAACGAACTCCAGCAGTGGGTCGACGACAACCCGGACGGAAAACTCGAAGTCGACGTCGCGGCGGAGACCGTCCGCTACGGCGACGAGTCGGTCAGCGTCTCGGTCGACGACGCCCAGCGCCAGGCCCTCGTCGAGGGCATCTGGGACACGACGGCGCTGATGAAGGCCAACCGGAACGCCATCGACGAGACGGCAGGGTCGCTGCCGTACGTCGACTCCTGATCTGATCGCCGTCGCTCGCGGGAACTCGTTTTGCGGACCGTCGCGACTCTCACTTACGGAATCGGCTCGAACCCGGACAGGTCCCGGTTTCCGTCGCGGTGCTGTTCGAGGTAGTAGGTGACGCCCGGCTGGTGAGCGGCGCCGACGATCAGGTGGATCTCGTTCGCGTCGTCGGCGTGGTACAGCGCGTAGTCGGCCATCCGCTCGTTGCGCGCGTGCGTCACGAGTTCGAGTTCCGGGTCGTGGCGGCGCAACCACTCGCGTTCGACGGGCTGTGGGAGGAAGCGCCGCTCGTAGTAGCGCTGCAGGTCGGGGAGATACGTGGGATTGGCCGCCGCGAGTCGCCGCTTCCGGAACGACTCGAAGTCCTCGCCGGTGGCCATCGATTCCTTGTTCGTCAGGAGCGAAGACGCGACGTCGCCGAGTGCGCGGCGGACGGCGTTCTGTTCGACCGCCGCGTCCGATTCGATGAGTGAGAAGACGCCGTCGCGGAATCGGTCCGTGAGCGTGTCCACGTCTTCCGAGAGGCTATCGAAACCCGGCGCGAGCACGTCGGCGACGCGGTTGCTCTCGTCGAGGGACTCGCGCTCTGCCATGGCCCACCGATAGTCATCCATCTCGTGCACCGCGTCGAAGTCCGCGAAGTACATCGAGCGAATGCCCTGTTCGCAGTACACCGCCGAGTCGTCGGCGATCAAGCGGGTCACGTGGGCCCGGAGAAACCGGCGCTCCGCTTTCGTGTCAGCGTGCGTGATGCCGTGGACGTGGAACTCGGTGTCGTCGACGGCGACGGTGTTTCCCGGGAGTCCGCTGCCGCCTCCACTGGCAGCCAGTTCTTTCGTGCGGAGTTCGTTCCAGGTTCGCTTGGCAGCGAAGTAGGCGGCGTGCTCGGAATCGACGCCCGTGAGCGGGACGAGGTCGGCCAGCGACCCGGCCCGTCGGAGGGCTCTGAGCCGATATCGCTCGGCGTTCGTGAGCCGCCGTCGTTCGCCCCGCTCGACTGTCATCGGTGCCTGTAGTGTCTGCGCAATTATAAATCGTCTGGCCCCAGAACCGAAAGTCGCGGGAGACGCTGTATATGGTGGTATTTCGACCCTAAATGGAGGTAATTAACGTGCCAGTGAGGACTAGTTGGGGAAAATATATTTCGCGACGTGCCGGGACGCGCGTGCGAGTCTCTGTCACTCTCTCGCAATTACTAAATCCCAGGTGGGAACACAACGAATCGAAAGGTCGATGCCGAGATGAGTACTGGTCGTTTCACGTCCGTGCTGGCTGGACAGGAGGGCGTAGCCGCCGCGCCGCGACGGCAGCGGAGGGCGTTCTAGCATGTCGGGTGACGGTGGGGTGGCGTTGCGGGAACGCGACGTCGGCAACCCGCTGGGGTATCTCGCCGAGCGCTACGCCCGGCCCCACGCCGGTCGATTCGCGCTCGGCCTGGTCGCGCTCACGCTCGCGCGAATCCCCCAGCGGATCCCGGCGCTCATGATCGGCGTCGCGCTCGATGGGTTACTGTTCGCCAGCGAGCCGTACGCGATTCCGCTGGTTCCCCAGTCGTTCACGTCGACGATGACGACGACCGAACAGCTGTGGTTCACCGTTATCGTCCTCGGGATGGCCGTCGTGGCCGAGAGCGGTCTCGACTGGCTCGCCCAGTTGCTGTACGACCGGGCGACGCTGGACACACTCCACGACGTCCGGACCGCGACCTACGAGGCCGTCGTGGGCCTGGAGATGGGGTACTTCGACGACCGCCAGAGCGGCGAGATCATGAGCGTGCTCAACAACGACGTCGACAACATGGAGGACCTGGCGACCGGGACGTACAACGGCGTCACGTACGTCACCGAGTTGCTCGTGGCCCTCGTGTTCATGGCGCTGCTCAACTGGCAACTCGCCCTCGTCGTCGCCCTGACGCCCCTCGCCCTGGGGATCACGAGCCGCCTCTACGCGAACCTCCTCGAACCTCGCTACGACACCGTCCGCGAGAGCGTCGGCTCGGTCAACGCCCGGCTGGAGGACGCTATCGACGGGATCAGCACGGTCAAGGCGTTCACCAGGGAGGACGACGAGCGAGCGCGCGTCGAGGACGCCTCGGCCGCGTACAAGGAGTCGAAGTGGTCAGCCATCCGGCTCCGCATCGGCTACGACTTCACGACGTGGCTCCTCGGCCGCGCGGGCGAGCGCGGGCTCTTCCTGCTCGGTGGCTACTGGGTCCTGTTCGGTCCGCCCGCCTTCTTCACGACGACGCTCACAGCCGGGACGCTCGTCACCTTCCTGATGTACGCCCGGTCGTTCCTCCACCCCGTCCGTAACCTCGCGGTGCGGGTTATCGACAACTACGAGAACGCGCTAGCGTCGGGGAAACGCGTCGTCGCGGTGCTCACGAGTCCCGCAGTCGCGGAGGAGAACCCGGACGCGCAGGCCATCGAGGTGACCGAGGGCCGCGTGGTGTACGACGACGTCTCCTTCGCCTACGACGGTGCCGACGAACCCGCGATCCGGGACATCGACGCCACCGTCGACCCCGGCGAACTGGTCGGCATCGTGGGCTCGACAGGCGCGGGCAAGTCCACACTGATCAAGCTCCTGTTCCGGTTCTACGACCCGGACGAGGGTGAAATCCGGGTCGACGGCCAGGACGTCGCCGGCGTCGACCTTCGGAGCCTCCGGGACCACGTGGGCTACGTCAGCCAGGACCCGTTCCTCTTCTACGGGACGGTCCGGGAGAACGTCGCCTACGCTCGGCCCGAGGCCGACCGGGAGGACGTCGTCGCGGCCGCGAAACTCGCGGGCGCCCACGAGTTCGTCTCCGACCTCCCCGAGGGGTACGACACGACCGTCGGTGAGCGCGGCGTGAAGCTCTCCGGCGGCCAGCGCCAGCGTATCGCCGTCGCGCGGGCGATTCTCCGCGACCCCGAAATCCTGGTGCTCGACGAGGCGACGAGTCACGTCGACAACGAGACCGAACTCCAGATCCAGCAGAGCCTCGACGCGCTCGCCGGTGACCGGACGACGTTCGTCATCGCCCACCGCCTCTCGACGGTCAGAGACGCCGACCGGATTCTCGTCGTGGACGACGGGGAACTCGTCGAGGACGGCGCGCACGAGGACCTGCTCGAGGCCGACGGCCTCTACGCCGACCTCTGGCGCGTGCAGGTCGGCGACGTGGGGTCGGTCTCCGACGAGTTCCTCGACCGCGCCGTCGACGGCGAGGAGGTGGCGCGATGAGTGACGACGGCGAGTCGAGGGAGCGCCCGGACGACATCGCCGACGCCGCCGAGACCGACTGGCCGCTCGTCGACCTGATCTGGTCACAGGGGCGGCCGCAACTGCCGTACCTGGGAGTGAGCGTCACGTCGCTCGCCTTCGGCACGGCGCTAGACATGGCCGACATCTTCGTCCTGGGTATCGCTATCGACGCGATGTTCAACGGGCAGGTGTACGCGCTCCCCCTGGTTCCCGACGCCTTGATTCCGCCGGAGGAAGAGCCGCTCGCACAGCTCTGGTTCACCTTCTATCTCCTCCTGGGCATGAAAGTCGCCGACATCCTCGCGGCGAACCTGAGCCAGATCACCCGGAACGTCTTCGCCCAGCGGTTCCTCCACGGACTCCGGATCGATGCGTTCGACACCGCGACGGGCCTCGAACTGGGTTTCTTCGAGGACAGCCGGACTGGCGACGTGATGAGCGTGCTCAACAACGACGTCAACACGCTCGAACGGTTCCTCACCCGGGGCATCACCGGTGCAACGCGAGTCGTCGTAGTGCTCGTGACGTCGATGGGCCTGATGGTCCTGTTGAACTGGCAGCTCGCGCTGTTCGTGCTCGCGGCGGCGCCGCTCATCGCCGGCGTCAACTGGTGGTTCTCGCAGGTGCTCGAACGCCTCCAGGACGTGGTCCGGTCGGAGGTCGGCGACCTGAACGCCCGGCTGGAGACGACGCTCAGCGGCATCGACGTGATCAAGGCGTTCGCGGCAGAGCCGTTCGAGAGCGAGCGCGTCGCTGAAGACTCCCGTAAACATAGGGACGCGCGGTGGGGCGCAAAGCGCGTCTCGGCCCGCCACCGCCCGTCGATGCGACTCATCTCCGGCGCGTCACTCCTCGTCACGTTCGTCGTCGGCTCGGTCTGGGTAATCGACGGGGCACCGCTCTGGTTCACTGGCACGCTCACGGCGGGCGAGTTGATCCCGTTCCTGTTCTACATGCAGCAACTGACGGGGCCCATGCGCTGGGTCGCCGGCGTCATCGAGACGTTCAAGAGCGCCAAGGCGGCCGCCAAGCGCATCGTCGGCCTGCGGGACGTCGACCGACGGATCGACGACGCTGGCAAAGCGGAACTCGGGGACGTCGACGGCGACGTCGAGTACGACGACGTCGCGTTCAGCTATCCCGGAAGCGGTTCGGGAGGTGACGCCGACGATGAACCCGAGCGCGTCCTCGACGGAATGTCGTTCGACGTCGAAGCCGGCCGGACGGTCGGCATCGTGGGATCGACCGGCGCGGGAAAGTCCACGCTGATCAAGCTCCTGCTCCGCTTTTACGACGTTCGTGGGACGTCAGGCAGGTCTGACGTCCCACGAGCACAGCAGAACTCTCCGAGTTCTGAGGACGTTGAGGAGGGCGCGGTCCGCGTCGACGGGACGGACGTCCGCGACGTGACCCGCGAGAGCCTCCGGCGGTCCATCGGGTACGTCGACCAGGATCCGTTCCTCTTCAACGGGACCGTCGCCGAGAACGTCGCCTACGGCCTTCACGAAGACGGGACGTCCGACGAGGCAAAGCGCGCAGCCGTCGAGCGCGCCGCGAAGGAAGCAGGCGCACACGAGTTCGTCGAACGACTCCCCAAGGGGTACGACACCGAGGTCGGCGAGCGCGGGACGAAGCTCTCCGGCGGCCAGCGCCAGCGAATCGCCATCGCTCGCGCGGTCGTCGGCGATCCGTCCATCCTCGTCTTCGACGAAGCCACCAGCCACGTCGACAACGAGACGGAGGTGCTCATCCAGGAGAACCTGGACGACCTGACCGAAGACCGGACGACGTTCGTCATCGCCCACCGCCTGTCGACGGTCCGGGACGCCGACCGCATCCTCGTCCTCGACGACGGCGAACTGGTCGAAGACGGGACCCACGACGAACTACTAGAGGCCGACGGCACGTACGCCAACCTCTGGCGGGTCCAGATCGGCAACGTCGAGGCGCTGCCGGACGACTTCGTCGAACGGGCGCGCATCGGCGACGACGACTGAGAGACGGCTCCGGCCGATGGTGGCGACCGCAGAGCGCCGTCGATACTCGCGACTCCCACATCGATACCCTCTTTTCACGTCCCGAAGGACTCTGGAACATGACTCACGAGATCGCCGTGATCCCCGGCGACGGTATCGGACAGGAAGTGACGCCCGCTGCCGTCGAGGTACTTCAGGCACTGGACGTGGACTTCGACTTCGTCGAGGGCGACGCCGGCGACGCGGTGGAAGCCGAGACCGGCGAAGCGCTCCCCCAGGAGACCCGCGAGATGGCCGCCGACGCCGACGCGACGCTGTTCGGCGCGGCCGGCGAGACCGCCGCCGACGTCATCCTCCCACTCCGGGAGGTCGTCGGCTCGTTCGCCAACGTCCGCCCCGCCGTCTCCTACCCCGGCCTCGACGCGGTTCAGCCCGACACCGACATCGTCTTCGTCCGCGAGAACACGGAGGGCGTCTACTCGGGCATCGAGGACGAAATCACCGACGGCGTCCGGACGCTCACCCGCGTCGTCACCGAGGACGCCTCCCGCGACATCGCCGAGTTCGGCTTCGATTACGCCCGACAGAACGGTTTCGACGACGTCACCATCGCCCACAAGGCCAACGTCATGCGCGAGACGGACGGGCTCTTCCTGGAGACGGCCGAAGCAGTCGCCGAAGAGCGCGGCGCCGACCACGACACCGCGCTGATGGACGCGCTCGCGATGCACCTGGTCATGCACCCCGAGGACTACGGCGTCGTCATCTGCCCGAATCTCGCCGGTGACATGCTCTCGGACCTGGCCGCGGGCCTCGTCGGCGGCCTCGGCCTGCTCCCTAGCGCCAACGTCGGCGAGGAGAACGCGCTGTTCGAACCGGTCCACGGGAGCGCACCGGACATCGCCGGCCAGGGCGTCGCCAACCCGTCTGCGATGATCCTCTCGGCCGCGATGCTGCTCGACCACCTGGGCTACGACGACGAGGGCGACCGCGTTCGAGCGGCCGTCGAAGGGGTCCTCGACGAGGGCCCGCGAACGCCCGACCTCGGCGGCGACGCGAGCACCGACGAGGTCACGTCTGCGGTTCTCGACCGGCTCTGAAGTCGGACCGCTCCGCGACCAGGCCTCCTCCCAGGTCGGACGCTCGACGCCAAAGCAAACGGTATACCGGGGCCGAACGAACCATCGCGCGATGGATATCTCGCGCTCCCGGGGGACGACACCGTGATTCTGACCGTCACCTACAACCCCGCCGTCGACCAGACGCTCCACTTCGACGGTGAACTGGCGCCGGGAACCGTCAGCCGCACCGCGGACGCCCGGTACGACCCTGGCGGCAAGGGGATCAACGTCTCGCAGTACCTCGACGCGCTGGAAACTGAGACGGTAGCGACTGGACTGCTCGGCGGGTTCACCGGGCGGTTCGTCACCGATGCCCTGGCAAGCGAGGGAATCTTGGCCGACTTCGTCGACCTGGACGAACCGACGCGTCTCAACACGACGGCGCTCGCCGCCGACGGGGAGTACAAGCTCAATCAGGACGGTCCCGAAGCCTCCCAGGCTGCCGTCGACGACCTGCTCGGAATTCTCGACGAACACGACCCGGAACGGGTTCACGTCGCCGGGAGCCTGCCGCCCGGACTCGGTGTCGACGCTATCGACGCCGTTGGGACTGCGGGCGCGTGGGAGACGTCCGTCGACGTCTACGGCGACCTGCTCGCCGCCGTGGACGGAGAATACGAACTCTGTACGCCAAACCGGTCGGAACTCGGGGAGGCGACTGGAACGGACGTTTCGACCCTCGACGGCTGTGCGACCGCTGCGGAGCGGCTCCGCGACCGCGGGTTCGAACGCGTGCTGGCCTCGCTGGGGGCCGAGGGCGCGTTCTATTCCGGCCCCGACGGCGTACTCGTCGCGGACGCCCTCGACGCCGACGTCGTCGACACCGTTGGAGCGGGCGACGCGCTCGCCGCCGGCTACCTGGCTGCTATCGACGCGGGAGAACCGACGGAGAGCGCCCTCCGGAACGGGATCGCCGTCGCGTCGACAGTGGTGGAACAGTCGGGAACGAGCGTGCCGTCCTTCGAGAAAGTCGCCACGCGGAGGAGGGCAGTCGACCTCTCACGGTACTAGTCCGCTTCGCGAGTTAGAACTCCGCCTCGTACCCGTCGAGGAACGCTCGAACGTCCGCCACCGACGGTGGTTCACCGGTCCGGACGAAGCAGCCCGCGACGGCGTTCCCGACGGCTGCGGCAGCGCTGGGGCCCATCCCCTCGACGAGCGCGAGCGCGAGGCCGGCGTTGAAGTGGTCGCCAGAACTCGTCGTCAGGACCGGGTCGTCGACGACGGGGACGGCCACCCGATGGATCCCGCCCTCTCTCACGACGACTGATTCTTCGAGTCCGTGGCAGACGACCAGTGCGACGTCGAGGGCGTCGAAGACGAGTTCCGCGTCGCCCGCGGCGTCCCGATCAGACTCCGTTCCCTCGCCGTAGGTATCCGCGAGAACCTCGGTCTCGGCGCGGTTCGCGGTGAGGACGACCCGGGCGATGTCGTCCAGTTCGCCGAGCGCGTCACGACCGGCGCGAAGCCGGCCGGGGTCGAGTTTCCTGACGTCGCCGGGGTCGACGACGACCGTCTCCGGCGGGTCCGCCAGTTCCGACCAGAGTTCCCTGAGGCCAGCGACCAGGTCGGGGAGGTTCGGCGTCTCCGCCCAGTAGCCGGCACCGAAGAGTCGCGCGCCGTCGAGCCGGTTCACCAGCGTCTCGCGACCGACGCGGTCACGGAGGCGGTCCCAGTCGAGTTCCATCGAGTCGCCGTTCTCGATGAGCAGCAGCTTCCCGTCGTCGAACTCGACGGCGTCGGTGTATCCCGGTTCGCCGAGCGTGTGGAGCTCGTAGTCGGCGAACTCCCGCTCGAACGGCTCTTGAATGGGGTCACCGTACATTCCGACGAGGACGGGGTCGAAGCCCCACTTCCCGAAGGCGCGGCCGAGGTGGCAGGTGTGGCCGCCCGTCCGCGTCCCGCGCTGGATCCACTCGAAGGAGAGGGAGCTGTCCGCGGCGACGGAGGCCGCGACGCGGTCGCTGAACCCCGCGAGTTCGTCGAGGCGGTCGTGGGTGTCGGGGTCCCGACGGTCGGCGACGACCTCGCGGACCTGGTCGACGAAGCCGTCGAAGCCGAACACGACGCGACCGCCCGAGAGCGTGGCGGGGAACTGCTCGACCGCGCCGGCGACCGCACCGGCGGTATCCTCGTCGAACGTCGTCATATCCAGTGCATCTCGTGGACTTCATTAGAGCGCTTCGCTGCAGTTCGGATGGCCGCAGGGCTGGCGCCCAGGACGTGCCAGCCCCGTGATTAAGTGAATCCGGCACGTCGTTCGACACGTATGCCAACCGTCGAACACGACGAGGAGACGGTCGAGCGGCTGGAACAGCTCCAGGTCGAAGACGAGTCCTACGACGAGATAATCACCGAGCTGATCAACATCTACGAGGCCGAGGAGCTGACGATGTTCCACGGCGGGGACGAGTACTAGTCCTGCGCGCGCTTGCAGACGCTCTCCCAGCGACCGCTGGATTCCAGGCGCTCCTGGAGGCGGTCGCAGTAGTCGGTCGCCAGTTCGGTGGCCTCGTCGAGGCGCTCCTGGTCGCTGCCGCCGCTGCCACCGCCCAGGCCGAGCGCACCTTTCACCGAGTCCATCAGTCCGCCGCCGGAGTCCGATGACTGTGACCCGCCGCCCATTGCGCCTGGTTGCTCGAGGTTGTCCAGTTCCGGGATGATCGTCGGCACGCTGGACGTGTCAGGGACGAGCGTGGCCTGGTCCGGCGTCCCGGGATTCTCTATTTCGAAGTCGAGCGCCGTCATCACGAGCCCCCACTGCTGGCGGTTGAACGACGAGGCCTCGACTCTGTCGGCGAACTCCTGGTCGAGTTGCATCCGCTCGCCGGCGATCATGCCGGTCCAGTCGTCTGACATGGGCAGACCTTGGCCTGGCGGCCCTATCAGCGTTTCCCGCAGATCCCACGCTCAGTTGACGTGAACGGCGAAAAAGACAGCGCGTCGAACCGACCTAGACGCCGCTCTCGATCGAGATGTCGGCGTGGAGTTCCTCGCGCAGCGCGTCGTGGACGTGGCAGATCTCCTCGCCCAGTTCGACGACTTCCTGCTCGTCGTCGCCCAGGTCTTCTTCGACGCGGAGGTCGAAGCGGATGGCGGAGACGTCGTCGTCCTCGTCGAGGTCGGCCTCGACGTCGATCTCGATCTCGCCGATGTCGTCGTAGCCGGTCTGGTCCGCGGCGACGCGGAGTGCCGGGAGATAGCACGAGGCGTAATCGGCGACGAGTACCTGCTGTGCCGACGGCCCGTCCTCTTCGAGGGCGTCGACGGTGAGTTCCCACTCGTCGTCGATGACGTTGTTGGCGGTGTAGCCCTCCTCGCACGTGCTGGTGACTTCGATGTCTGTCATTGCGTCCGGGTGGACGGACCCCTCCCCCCTAAACGTTGTCAGATCCGACGCGGGCTGGACGACCATACGTCCGTCGGACCGACCAATTTCGGGGAACAGGATTATTTGTTTAGAGCACTCTAATCCGATCCATAGTCGTATGATGGTTCCCACCAGAGCGTCCGTCGGAAACCAGCGGCGGGGTCGGTCGGCGTGACTGGCTGGCTGGAAGTCGCGACTATCGCCTTCGTCACCCAGTTGCTGGTGTTGCCCGGCGAGAAGGTCCAGTTCATCGTCGCGGCCCTGTCGACCCGGTACCACCCCCTCCTCGTGGTCAGCGCCGCCGCCAGCGCCTTCGCCGGCTGGACCGCCCTGGAAGTCGTGTTCGGGAGCCGCCTTCAGTCGGCGCTGTCGCCGTTCGTCCTCGACCTGTTCACCGGTCTCCTGTTCTGTCTGTTCGCCGTCCTCCTGTACCGGTCCGCACCGGGACCGGACGAGGCGTCGTTCCAGACCGACGGCGGCGCGGTCGTCGGTAGCGACGGCGAACTCGACGTCCAGGTCCCCGTCCTGAACTGGGACGTCCCGAACGTTCTCGGCGGGTTCGTCCCCATCTTCGCGATGATGGCCTTCGGCGAGTTCGGGGACAAGACCCAGCTCGTGACCATCGGCCTCGCCGCCCAGTACTCTCAGGTATCGGCCATCTGGGTCGGCGAGATGGCGGCCATCGTCCCCGTCACGCTCGTCAACGCGTACTTCTTCCACCGGTTCGCCGCTCGCTTCGACCTCCGGAAGGCTCACTACGCCGGTGCTGCTCTGTTCTCGTTCTTCGGCGTCGACACTCTCCAGGCGACTCTGACCGGCGTCTCCCTCTGGGAACGACTCGTCGAGACAGTCTCCGCTCTGGTCCTCTCGCTCGTGCCGTTCGTCTGAGGGCCGTGCGTCCGCGGTAATCGACCCGGTGCGACTCGACCTGGTCAGACTCGACCTGGTCCGACCGGGCGCTCGTTCGCCGAGAACTCGGCCGTGAGGCCGCCGCTGGGCGGACATTCAAGTCCCGCCCGTGCGAACACCGGAGTATGACAGCAGTCGGATTCGTCGGACTCGGAGCGATGGGCGCGCCGATGGCGTGGAACCTGGCCGACGCCGGGTTCGACCTGACCGTGTACAACCGCACCACCGAGCGCGAGCGACCGTTCGCCGAAGCGGGCGTCAGCGTCGCCGACTCGCCGAAGCACCTCACGGAGCGAGTCGAGGTCGTCTGCCTGATAGTCTCGGACGGCGACGCGGTCGCGGAGGTACTCGACCGCGACCTCGGCATCCTCGCCGGCGTCGACGAGGAGACGACCGTCGTCCAGATGAGCACTATCGGCCACGACGAGACGGAAGCAGCAGCTAACGCTGTCACTGACCGCGGCGGCCGGTTCGTCGATTGCCCCGTCTCCGGTACCGTCGGACCGGCGGAAGAGGGCACGCTCGTCGGCCTGGCGGGCGGCGACGAGGACGACGTCGAATCCGTTCGACCGGTCCTCGAAGCGATGTGCGACCCGGTCGTCTCCTGCGGCGACGTCGGGCAGGGGACGAACATGAAGCTCTTTATCAACCTCCTGCTGGGCGACGCGATGAGCGCCTTCGCCGAGGCGCTGACCTTCGGCGCCAACCGGGACCTCTCCGTCGAGGACATGCTCACCGTCGTCGAGAACGGTGCGCTCGACTCGCCGCTGTTCTCGGCGAAGGGCGAGCAGATCGCAGCCGGCGACTTCGCGCCCAGATTCCCCGCCGACTACCAGTTCAAGGACCTGAACCTGGCGCTCGACGCCGCCGGCGAGGACGGCGTTCCGATGGGCGTCACCGCCGCCGCCCGGGAACTGTTCAGCGCGGCCCGGGGCCGTGGCCACGGCGGCGAAGACATGGCTGCTGTCGTCAAACACCTCGAAGAGACGACCAGCGTCACGGTGCGTGGTGAAGACGCCGAGTGATCTGCGCGGCAGAGTTCCGCGAAACGCGTGGTCGGTTTCGGCCCCGATAGCTACCGGGAAACGAGGGGGACGCTACAGTTCGAACGTCTCGTCGCCGTCGAGGACGTGCACCTCGGCGTCGCTGCCGGTGCCTTTCACCTCGCGGACGAAGTCCTGCGGGTCCTGTTCGATGGGCGGGAACGAGTCGTAGTGCTGCGGGAACGCGTGGTCGACGTCGAGCCAGTCGACCGCGACGGCCGCCTGCATCGGCCCCATCGTGAAGTGATCGCCGATGGGGACCGCCGCGGCGTCGGGTTCGAGGAACGGGCCGATGACGTCGCGCATCTCCGTCATCAGCCCCGTGTCGCCGGCGTGGTAGAACGTCGTCGACTCTTCGTCGTTCACTTGCGTCGGCTTCGTGTCGCTGATGACGAACCCGGCCGGCATGCCGCCCGAGCCCTGTTCGTAGGTGGTTCCGAGGCCGTTGGTGTGGTCGGCCCGGTGCATCGTCACGAAGGCGTCGCCGAGTTCGACCGTTCCGCCGAGGTTGAAGCCGGCGGTGTCGGAGACGCCGTACTCGTCCTCGACGTACGCCGCCAGTTCCGGCGTCGCCGCGACCGTCGCGTCGGGGAAGGAACCGACGTCGGCGACGTGGTCGGCGTGCCCGTGCGTGAGCAGGACGTAGTCCGGCGCGTCGACGTCGTCGGCGCTCAGATCCGTCTGGGGGTTGTCGAAGAACGGGTCGATCAGAAGCGACGTTCCGCCGACCTCTACGTGCCACGTCGAATGTCCGTGCCAGGTGAGTTCCATGAGTCGCCAGTGGCTACTCGGGGCTGGCACTTAATCGTTTGAGGCCGAGCGGTGGGTTCCGCGGGTTAGAACGGCCCGGAGTTACCGCCGTCGGTCAGCGTCGGCTTCCCCTGTGCCCGGCGCACCCACTCGGCGATGTGGTGATTGAGCGCCCAGAACAGCACGACGACCATCGACACCGTCATCGCTATCAACACGACGCCGAGGTGGAGCGCGCTCGAGGCCGGCAGTCCGATCAGTCCGACGATGCTCCCGACGATGATCATCTCGAGCGCACACCGAATGCCGGGAACGACGAAATCCGGGGCGGGGACTTCCCGCCGTTCTCCCTGCAGTTCGTCTCGATTCGCCATGGGACTCTCTTTGTGAAGGACCACCGTGTACTTTGCCCCCGCGACGGGACGGGTTTATTCGGTTCGCGCCGAAAACAGCGGGTGTGAAACCTCCCCAGTCACGTCGGGCATTTCTCGGATCGGTGGCAACCGGGGTCACCGCGACCATCGCCGGGTGCAACTCTATCGGGTCGACCGATGAGGCCGACACGGCGACGCGGACCCCAGACGAGTCCACAGCGACCGCCGGGCAGTCGCGGGACCGCGACTCCGGCGCACCGCCGCAGGGCCGGTACGCCGACGTCTACGAGGGCGTCTCCCCATCTATCGCCAGCGTCGCTGTCTACACCAGTAACGGGCAGTCTGCACAGGGGAGCGCCTTCGCGTACGACGAGCGGTACCTCGTGACGAACGAGCACGTTATCACGGACAGCGACGACGTCTACCTCCGGTTCGAGAACACCGGCTGGCGCTCGGCGTCCGTCGTCGCCACGGACGTCTACAGCGATCTGGCGGTTCTCGAGGCAGCGAACCGCCCCGACGAGGTCACGCCGCTCTCGCTCGTCGACGCTGACCCGGCCGTCGGCACGGAGGTCGTGGCCATCGGGAACCCCTTCGGCTACTCGGGGTCTATCTCGGCTGGCATCGTCAGCGGCGTCGACAGGACGCTCCCCGCCGCGAACGGCTTCTCCATCGCCGACGCCATCCAGACCGACGCCGCCGTCAACCCCGGCAACAGCGGCGGCCCGCTCGTCACGCTGAACGGCGACGTCGTCGGCGTGGTCAACTCCGGCGGTGGCGACAACATCGGGTTCGCTATCTCCGCCGCGCTGGTCCACCGTGTCGTCCCAGCGCTAATCGAGAACGGTGACTACGACCACTCCTACCTGGGTGTCACCCTGACACCGGTGACGCCGACTATCGTCGAGGCCAACCAGCTCTCCGTCTCGGAGGGCGTGTACATCGACCAGGTACTCGACGGGACGCCCGCCGACGGCGTCCTCCAGGGGAGCGGCGGGACCGAACGGGTCGACGGTGTCCAGGCGCCCGTCGGGGGCGACGTCGTCGTCGGCATGGACGGGACGCGGATTCCGACTCGGCAGGCGCTGTCGACCTATCTGGCACTCGAAACCAGCCCGGGCGACTCACTCGACGTCGACGTTGTCCGCGACGGGGACCGCCAGAGCGTCACGCTCGAACTGGGTTCGCGACCCGAGCCTGGTCGGTAATCCTCGCGAGAAACGGAAAACGACTCGTCCGACAGCGCGACTCTATTCGAGCGGTTCGGCGGCGTCGCGTTCGACGAGGGGGTCCGCGTTCGCCGCGGGTAGCGTCACGACGTCGTCCGTCGAGAGGTCGTACTCCCGCTCGTCGACGCCGAAGATGGCGCCGACGTCGTCAGTGATGCGGACGGTACGCCGGTCGACGTCCGCCCCCTCCGCACCGTCTGCCTCGTTCTGCCCGTCGGCGTCGGGACTGGTTGCGGTCCCATCGGTCGGTCCTGCGGCGGGTCCATCGGTCGGCACGTCTGGCGGAACGTCCGGCGGGACGTCCGCGGGTGCGTCGCCGTCGGGGCTGCCCATGACGTCCGCGGCGCCGACTCCTGTCGACGCCCCGTCCGCCGTCGGGTCTGCCTGTGGCGCCTCGCTCGCGGAATCAGTGGCGGCCGACTCGGTCTGTCCGCGGCCCGTCTGCGGAACGTCCGTCGGCGTGGAGACGGCACCGGGTGACGCCTCGCCCGCGAGGACGTCGAGGACGTGGTCCCGGTTCTCCTCGATGGCGTGCAGGAGCGTGTCGAAGAGGTCGCGTTCCTCGCGCGTGAGACCCTCCTCTTCCGTCGGCATGTCGGCGGCGGCGAGCGACGCCATCTTCACGACCTTCCCGACGCGGCGCTCGTACAGCGCCTCGACGGTCTGTTCGGCGGTCTTGATGTCGTCGCTCAGCCGGTTCACCTCGGGGGAGTCGAACGGGTCCGCGGCGCGCTCGGCGGCCTGGTCGCGTTCCTCGCGCAACTGCTGGATGTACTCGCCGGCGTCCTCGTAGAACGACTCCCGGAGTTGCTGGAGGCTGTCGGTCTGTCGCTCCCTGGACTGTACCGATTGCAGTTCGTCTAAGTTCATTCTGGACCCTTCTCGGCCTGCCCGCGGGCCATCAGGAAGATGCCCACGTGCTCTGGTACGGATCGTGCACCTGCCTGGAATGTAAAGGTATCCCCACCGAGTTCGACCTCGACGTCGTCGGCGATCTCGACCGCGATCTCGTGGCCGGTGAACGTCTCCGGGACGGCGTCGACGAGCGGGTCGAACTCCTCGATCGAATCGCGGTCGATCCGCTGGACTGCGAGGCCGCTCCCGCCGTGGAGACTCCCCGGGAGCCTGATGAGCCGGTTCGTGTCGGTGGTGACCGGTTCGTCGATGGGGGCGATGTCCTCCTCGACGACCCGGTCCAGCAGCGTCTCGACGAGCGTCCGGATGCCGACGCCACCGGCTTCGAGGTTGCCGCTCTCGATGGCCTCGCGGTTGGCCTGAATGGCGCCGTAGACTGTTTTCGCGCGGCCCTCGCCGATGCCGTCGAGTTGCTGTAGCTCCTCGAGGGCCGCCTCCTCTTCCATCGCCTCGAGTTCGCCGACGAACGCGAGGAGGCTGTCGTGGACGCGCTGACCCCACCCGCCCTCGGTCTGGAGGACGCGCGAGGCCGCCGTGTTGCCGGGCCTGATCTCCGTCGTCTGGATGCCGTCCGGTTCGAGGCCGACGGCGCGGACGTAGTCGACGATTTCCCGGCGGGAGTCACGGGAGAGCTGCTGGATGCCCTCGTCACGGACGTGGACGTGGTAGCCGCGCCCGCCAGAGAAGACGACGGTGAGGTCGTCGAACCCGAAGTCGTTCTCCAGGAAGTCCAGCAGACAGAGCAGCGCGTCCTTGCACTTGGCGAGCATCTCGGCGTAGCTGTCCTCGCCGAGTTCGACGGCCGGCAGGTGGTCGGCGTCGAGGTCGAACACCAGGTCCGAGGACAGCCAGGTCTTCTCGTCCATCGAGGGCGCGCTGGGGTCCTCGTACCGGCCCGCGGAGAAGTAGACGTGCCTGGGTCGTTTCCGTTCGAGAAAGTCGCCGATTTCGCCCAGGTCGAGTAGCGAACGGTGGCGGACCATCGTCTCACCGGGACCGTCGGTCCACGGGATGAATCCCCACTCCCGGGCGTCGGCGTCCGGCGGAAGGGTGATATCTGCCCGCCGGTAGTGGTCGCCGAAGCGCCCCCGGAGGTACAGACGAGTCCGCTCTTCCATGGGATAGATGATTGGGGGAGGTGGTCATAGGAGTTGTGGATAGGAAGGTGTGAGCGAAGCGAACACCTTCTCAAAGCGAACGGGGAGCGGAGCGACCCGTGAGTAGGGCGGTCCGAGCGAAGTAAACACCTCGATAAAGCGAGCGGGATTCGATCAACCCTAATCGTCCAAAACGAACGGAAAACCGACGTCCTCGAACTGGTGAGGAAGACGGACCCGCCGCGCTCGGTTCGGCCCGCATGGTCCGAAAGAGTGGGATTTCCCCGAGATGGGGATGTGTGACCCCCTGAACCGTTCGACCGGTGTGTGACTGCCTCGCTGCCAGGTGGACGGTCTCGCGTCGGTCGCTGCTCGGCCACCGGCGGCCGGCGTGGGTCGACACGATAGCCTGGGTGGCTGCTGGGGCACCCACGGGCTCGTGGTTGGGCCTGACGACGTTCCTGAATGCCGATCCGGTAAAACGGTCGGAGCGTAGCTGGTTAGTAGATGTGCCTAAATGGATAGGTTCCGATCGTCGAGCAATTCCTCGAGAACTCCGTGGGCAGCGGAGTTTTCCCCTGACAGACTTAGCAGTTGGGAGGCGGGATAGTATCCGCGTTCAGCTACCGAGTAGCTTCGACAGTTTCGCACGGATGGAGTCGTCGCCGAGCGAGAGGTAGAACGCGTCGCCGCCGTCCTCGTAGTAGTTGTCGATGCGACGGCGGACGTCGAATCCGAGGTGTTCGTAGAACCCGATGGCGTCGTCGTTCGTCGTCCGGGCGTGGCAGGTGACGCTCCCGAAGTCCTCGGAGACCCGGGCGATGAGTCGCTTCCCGAAGCCGTGGCCGCGGTATTCCGGGTCGACGGCGAGGAAGAGAACGTAGCCGTCCGAGCGGACGGCGGCGAACCCGACCAGGGTGTTGTTGGTCCGGTCGACGTAGACGTAGACGCGCGAGCGACGGTAGGCGTCGCGGAAGAAGCCGCGACGCTGGCGGAGGACGCCGTCTTCCTGGCGGATCCGTTCTTTGAGTTGCCAGGCGGCGTCCACGAACCCGTCGTCGCCGCGATCGACGACCCTCGATTCGACGTTGACGCTCACTACACCCTTCTAACCGGCTGAAGACTATAATTCCACCGGCGTCCGGCCGAGCGCAGCGAGGCCGGGCTCGATCGACGAACGAAGTGAGTCTATCGGCGTCCAGTCGAACAGCGTGAGACTGGGCTCAGGAGACGAGCGGAGCGAGTCTCCTGACGTCCGGCCGAGTGCAGCGAGGCCGGGCTCGGAAGACGAACGGAGTGAGTCTTTCGGCGTCCAGTCGAACAGCGTGAGACTGGGCTCGGGAGACGAGCGGAGAGAGTCTGCCGGTGGAACTCGACCGGCAGGTTCGGTTCGGAAACAGCGGAAACGTCATCGATTCGAAAGTCGAATGGGGTAAACCTGGCGGCTGGTAAGGCGGGCTCATGACTACTCGCTCGTCGTTCGCGGCCGCTGTCGTTGCACTCGCCACGTGCGGGTTCGTTCCGACCGCGGCGGCGCACGTCGACTACGTCACCGATCCTGTCGGTCAGGCGCGTGACGCGGTCACGTTCGGGTCAGACGTCCTCTCCGATCCGGTCAACGCCGCGATGGTGGCCGTCGCTTCGCTGGTCGGCGTCGCGGTGCTGGCGGCGTACCTCCGATACCGGCCGACCGTCCCCGACGTTCAGATCCTGCGGGAGACGCTCGGGACGTACGACGACCTCGTCCCCTGGATGCTCCGGCTGAGTCTGGGGCTTCCGCTCGTGGGCGCTCGCGACCAACCCGGACGTCGTGCTGGCCATCGAGTACCTCCCCGGGTTCGTCGCGGTCTTCGTCCTCGGTGGCGGCCGCCCGAGCGCGGACGACATGCTCCAGGACGTCGCCGCCAGTGACGCGACCCTGTACGGCCGCGTCGACCCGGTCCACCACCTGAAGGCGTGGCTCGACGACCTGACGGCACCGTATCGACGATTCGTGCCGACGATTCTCCGGGTGGGGATGGGTGTCGCCTTCGTCTACCTGGGCCTGGTCGAGAAGCTTGGCTCCTCGGACAGGGCGCTCCAGGTTGTCGCGAAGTACGACCTGACCGCCGTCGTCCCCGTCGACCCGGGGATGTGGGTGCTGGGTGCCGGACTGATGGAGGTCGTCGTCGGTCTGGCGCTCGTCGCGGGCCTGCTGACCCGCGCGAGCGCCGCGACGGCGTTCCTCCTGTTCACAGTGACGCTGTTCGGCCTGCCGGACGACCCGGTGCTCGCGCACGTCACGCTGTTCGGGATGGCCTCTGCCATCTTCACACTCGGTGCGGGGCCGTTCTCGCTGGACGAGCGCCTCGAGCGATCGACTGATGCCAGGGCGACGCCGGCCCCGGGCGACGACTGAGCTGGGGCCGATGGCCGACGCCGCGTCCGACTCGACGCCGGACTACCGGACGACATTTCACTTTGCCGCGACCATCTTCGGGTATGACCACGTACGAGGCGGGCGACGTCACGCTGGAGCAGGTCCGCGAGTTCGTCTGGGAGATTCCCCAGTCCGGGGGGATGAACGTCCCGGCGCGAATCCTCGCCAGCGAGTCGTTGCTCGACGAGATCAGCGAGGACAAGACGCTCGAACAGCTTCGGAACTCGACGCACCTCCCCGGCGTGCGGAAGTACGCGCTCTGTATGCCCGACGGCCACCAGGGCTACGGTTTCCCCGTGGGCGGCGTCGCCGGCATCGACGCCGAGAACGGCTGTATCTCGCCCGGAGCAGTCGGTTACGATATCAACTGCGGGGTACGGATGATGCGGACGAACCTTACCTACGACGACGTGAAGGGCCACGAAGAGGAACTCGTCGACGCGCTGTTCGAGGCCATCCCCTCGGGTCTCGGCGGTGGCGGCGTCCACGAGGGGACCATCGACGACGTCGACGCCATCCTCTCGCGCGGGATGGACTGGGCGCTCGAAAACGACTACGCCGTGCGGGACGACCTCGAACACTGCGAAGACGAGGGGTACCGACCAGAAGGCAATCCCGACAAGGTCTCCGAGAAAGCCCGGAATCGGGGGAAGAACCAGGTCGGATCGCTGGGCTCGGGCAACCACTTTCTCGAGGTCCAGCGAGTCACCGACGTGTTCCGCGAGGACGTCGCGGCCGACTTCGGCCTCGATGAGGACCAGATCGTCGTCCTCATCCACTGTGGCTCCCGCGGCCTGGGTCACCAGGTGTGTACGGACTACCTGCGGGAGATCGAACAGGCCCACTCGGGGCTGCTGAACCAGCTCCCGGACAGGGAACTCGCTGCGGCGCCGGCCGGCTCGCAGCTCGCCGAGGATTACTACGAGGCGATGTGCGCCGCCATCAACTACGCATGGGTCAACCGACAGCTGATCATGCACCGGACCCGCGAGGTGTTCGAGGACGTCTTCGGCCGGGACTGGGAGGCGATGGAGATGGACCTGCTGTACGACGTGGCCCACAACATCGCCAAGCGGGAGACGCACGACGTGGACGGTGAGGAGACGGACCTGTACGTCCACCGGAAGGGAGCGACGCGCGCGTTTCCGGCAGGACACCCGGAGGTGCCGGCCGCGTACCGCGACGTCGGCCAGCCGATTATCATCCCCGGGAGCATGGGTGCGGGAAGCTACGTCCTCCGCGGCGGCGACCGGAGCCTGGAGGAGACGTTCGGGTCGACGGCACACGGTGCGGGGCGGCTGATGAGCCGGACGCAGGCGAAAAACGAGTACTGGGGCGAGGACGTCCGTGACGACCTGCGGGACCAGCAGCAAATCTACGTGAAAGCACAGTCCGGCGCAACGGTGGCCGAGGAGGCGCCCGGCGTCTACAAGGACGTCGACGAGGTGGTCCGGGTCTCGGACGCCCTCGGCATCGGCGACAAGGTGGCCCGGACGTTCCCGGTCTGTAACATCAAGGGTTGAAGCCGCTGAAGGCGGAATCCGGACGCCTCCGCGTCGCGACCGACCCACTCGCTCAGTTGCGTGCGGTTCTCCCCCTGTTCGTAGAAGATGCGGACGGTAGAGCGCTCTGTCACGGGTTCCCCGTAGCTGTTCCCTTCGCTCACCTGTACGATGTCGCCAGGGCCGATCTCCTCCGACTCGTCGACGCTTCCGGCTTCTGCCCAGGTCGTCTCGGCGTCGTCCCCCACGATGACGATGTCGCCGGCGGGGAACGCGTCACCCTCGACGTGGGTGACGATGAGTGCACCGCTGTCTTCGACGTGATCGTAGCTGAAGTTGGCGCTGGGACCGCTCGGGCCCTCGTCGGTGCCGATGAGCACGTTGAGGCCGACCAGTCCGGTCACGACGATGGTTATCCCGACGAGGATCACGACTCCCGTCGACTCGGTGACCGCTCGGTCGTCGCGGCGGAATCCCTCCATTCCCTCGGTGGTTGTGCGGGCATCGAATATAGGTGATTCGGCTGACGGAGACAGGGGAAAACCCTTGTCGATCCGGGGCACAGAGTGGGACATGATAGACGAGACCGTCGAGCAAATCGAGGAGATGCAGACCCACAGCTCCTCGGTCGTCGCCGTGCGAGCGGCCCGCGCCCTCCAGTCGCTGACCGACAGGGAGTTCCCCGCCGTCGAGGAGTACTTGCGCTCGCTCGAGCGAAACAGCAACGCGCTCCGGCGGGCGAACCCGTCCCACGCGTCACTCCACACGACGCAACGCCAGATCGTCGAGCGCGTCACCGACGCGGACCCCGACAGCCTCGAGGACGCCCAGCGCGAGACGCACATCGCCATCGAAGAGGTCATAGAGCAGGTCGAGACCGCGAAGCTCAGCGCCGCCAAGCGCTGTGCCGACCAGATCGCCGACCACGACGTCCTCCTCACCCACGACTACTCCTCGACGGTCCTGAGCGCGATTCGCCTGGCGACGGAGCAGGGATCAGAGTTCGAGGTCTACGTCACCGAGGCACGCCCCCGGTTCCTCGGGCGGCGGATGACCCGCAAGCTCGCCGAGATCGACGCCGTCGACACCCACCACATCGTCGACAGCGCCGCGGGCCACTACCTGGCGGCCTGCGAGCGCGTTCTCGTCGGGATGGACTGCGTCGTCGACGACGTGCTGTACAACCGCGTCGGCACCTACCCCATCGCCGCGACGGCGAACGACGTCGGTGTGCCGGTCAGCGTCGTCGGGTCGGCGGCCAAGCTCATCGAGGGCGGCTTCGCCTTCGAGAACGAGTTCCGCTCGACGGCGGAGGTCATGCGGGAACCGGCGGACAACTTCACCATCGACAACCCCGCTTACGACGCGACGCCGATGCGTCTCGTCGACTCGGTAATCACGGACGAATCGCTCGTCGAATACTAGCTTACCGGACTGCGACGACCTGGTCGCACTCCGGACAGCGGTACTCCTGCTGGGTCTCGGCCGTCGTGACGTCCCACGATCCGTCGACTGGGCTCTCGTGCCCGCAGACGGGGCAGAACAGGACGTCTTTGCGTCGCTGACCGTCAGTTGGGGGCTTCTTCCTCTCTCTCGGTTCCGTACGAACGTCGGCGCTCGTCATTATCGGAGGCTAGCGTACCGTCCGTCATATACCTGTCGAGCGTTTGTTTGATTGTTACTGACAAACGGTGCTATCCCGCGATTTCGACCGTGTAGGATCGTCGTCGACCGTGATAGTTGGTGTCAACGACCCAGAATAGTCGTCGAATTTCGCGAGAACCGGGTCACAACGTTTTTCGCACGTGGCGAGAGAGCACACGAGTATGCCAGCGGGACGGAGCAACGGGGCCTTCCTCGGACAGGTGACTGCGACACCGACGGGGACAGCTACCGGTAACACGACAGAGACCCCGGAGTCGCCCGTCCCGGTCGAACTGTTCCCGGACTGGTTTCCGTACTGGGCCCAGGACCTGCTGTCGGCGCTCGTCGTCGTCGCGCTCGCGTTCCTCGTCAGCAGACTATTCATCAAGCTGTTCGGTCGCCGCATCGCGCGTCGGTTCGAGCGACCGAGCGTGACCCGGACGGTGATCCGGGGCATCCGGTTCACTGTCTTCCTCTTCGCGTTCCTGACCGTTCTCAGCATCTACGACTTCGGGCTCGGGGACATCGCCATCCAGGTCGGTGTGTTCACGGCCGTGCTCGGTATCGTCCTCGCGCCCATCGTCGGCTCTGTCATCAGCGGGTTCTTCCTGCTGGCCGACCAACCATACGAGATCGGCGACATGATCGAACTGGACGACACTGGCCAGACGGGCTTCGTCGAGGACATCACGCTCCGGTACACCAAGATCTTCACACTCGACAACACCTTCCTGGTTATCCCGAACGGGACGATGCGCGAGCGGGACGTGATCAACTACTCGGCCGAGGACTCTCGAACGCGACTCGAGTTGCCGGTGCTGGTCACCTACGAAAGCGATATTCCGGAGGCCCGGCGGCTGATACAGACCGCCGCCCGCCAGGTGGACGTGGTCATCCAGGGGGGCCCGGACATCCGCGTCGGCGCAGCGCGCTACCCGGCGGCCCCGACCTGCTACATCGACGAGTTCGGCGACCACGGCATCCTCCTCACGCTCCGGTACTGGATCGAACAGCCCTACAAACTCCTGGCGACGCGCTCGGAGGTCCAGACGAACGTGTGGGAGGCCCTCGCCGACGCCGACGTCGAGATCGCCTACCCCCACTCGCACCTCTACTTCGACGAGACGAGCGGCCAACTCGGCGTCGGGATGGACGAACTGTCGCGCAACGGCCCGACCGGTTCCTCGACGATGGCCCACGACGTCGATGGGATCGACTCACCGGGAGATGACGTGCGTTCGGACGAACGAACTGACGACGCGAACTGACGAGAGCGGTGACGATGCGAACTGACGAGAGGGGCGACGACTTCAGTTAGTCGGCGGACGCGGTGACGACCTCACAGTCGACTTCCTCGTGGAGGAACCGCTCGACGTCGGCGTCGTCGACGAGCCGGCGGATCATCGCGCGCCACCGGCCGGCCTGCTTCTTCCCGATGACGACGACGTCGGCCTTCTGGGCGGCGATCTCTTCGAGGATGGTCTCCTCGACGAGCAATCCGGAGCGGACGACGTAGCGCGTCCGTGGTAGGTGGCCGAACGCCTTCTGGACGGCTTCTTTCAGTTGCCGGCGCGTGATACCCCGACCCTGCTGGTAGAGATTGACGTGGAGAATGGAGAGGTTGGCCTCCCGCTCCTCGGCGACGCGGATGCCCTCGGCCAGCGTCGCGCGCGAGTGTTTGGTCAGTGGATACCGGACGGGAACGACCACCTGTGTCATCAGTGGGTCGTTCACTGCCACACGGTACAAGGGTTCCGCTATCGGTAGACGAGTCGGTCTTCGACCACCGGGTCGATCCCCTCGGCGCGGGCGTAGTCCGCCATGACCCGGTACTGCGTGTCGAGCGTCCCGGTCCGGTGGGACGCGTCGAGCACTGGGAACTCCTCGCTCGTGTGAAAGAGGAAGTCGGCGGTGGCGACGGAGTACGTCGCGTCGTCGGCGACCGGTGTCCCGTTCACGTGGACCGAGTCGATCGCTCCGTCGGCCCTGTCCCAGACGACCGACAGCCCGCTCAGGTGGCCGTTCCACCAGTCGGACGCCCCGAAGCCGACGTTCGCCCCGCTGCACTGCCGGATAACCGTCCGAAGCTCCGCACCCGTCAGCTCCGCGACGGCGACGGGTTCGTCGAACGGGACGACAGAGACGAGGTCGGCTACGGTGACGTCCCCCGCCAGAGGCGGCCCTTCTCTTATCCCGCCGCTGTTCTGTAGCCCGACGTCCGCCTCCGCGGCCCATCGGTACGCGTCGGCGACGAAGTTCCCGATGCGACTCTCACCGCGAAACGCCGTCGACTCGGTCCGCAAGATCGGGTCGCTGACGTGACCGACGACCTCGTCCAGGTCGGCCTCCTCGCGCAGTTCGGCCATCGCCTCAGCGACGTCGTCGTGCCGCGGGCCATCCTCGACCTCGTGACGGCTGACCGTCGGCGACTCGCCGAAGGTTACCTCGTAGACGATTTCCCCGTTGACGCCGGGGCGAGTAAGCAAGGTGTCGTCGAGGCGTTCGACGATTTCGCTGTGGACGTGGCCACCGAGGATGACGTCGACGTCCGTCTCGGCTGCCAGCGTCTCGTCGAGTCTGCCGAGGTGGGAGAGGACGACGACCCAATCGGCGCCGCGTTCCCTGAGCGCCTCGGCGGCCTGCTGGACGGGGACTGTCGGGTCGAGAAACTCGAGGGAACCCGTCTCGGGGACGTAGGCGGTCGTCTTCGGGTCGGTGACGCCGACGAACCCGACCGTCGTGCCGTCGACGTGCTGGACGGCCCAGGGGGCGGTCTCGTCGGCGAGGAGTCGCCGGCCATCGCCGTCGACGACGTTCGCCGTGAGCCAGGTCTGGGGTGAGTCCGCGACGATTCCGCGGATGGCGTCGACGCCGTGGTCGAAGTCGTGGTTTCCGAACGTCTCGAAGTCCGGGACCACGGCGTCGTAGAACGGGAGCGACTGGCGGCCCTCGGTGATCAAGGAGAGGACGCCCGGTGCGGTGTTGTCGCCCGTCCCGCAGACGATGGTCGCATCGTCGCGAAGGGCGTCGATGGTGCCGGCGAGACGGCCGGCGTTCTCGGGGTCGTCGTAGGCGTTCTCGACGTCGGAGTAGTGGACGAGGGAGGGCGGCATCTACTGCCGTCCACGCCACAGGCGGACTAATCCTCTTCGGCTCCCCCCGTTGCCCGGAGAGTTAGCCCTAAACCGCTCGACGCCCCAGAACCGGGCATGGAGGAACGCGACGGCCCAGACGGCCGGCAACTCTACGTCGACCGGGAGCAGCGCGAGCGCGGATCCAAGGGACCGTTCTTCGTCGCCTTCGGCGACCCGGAGCGCGAGTCCCGCTGGGGGTACTTCTGCGACAACTGTCAGACGTTCAATAACGCCATGGACGCCATGGGCCGTATCCAGTGTAACGTCTGTAGCAACGTCCGCAAGCCCGACGAGTGGGACGCGGCCCACGAGTGATAGTGGTCGTTGTAACTTTTTACCGGCGTTCGCCGGTACCGGCCACGTCGAACGCCGGTACGGGCTTACAACGACCACTATGAGTCGCCGTCGGCGCATTCACGTCAGCAGTCGGGACAGTCCGAACGCTTAATACCTCGCCCTTGGTACTGAGTATCAGATGGGGGCTGTTACCACCTCACTGGCGTCGCAGGCCGAGTCGATATTCGACGACCTCGGGTACAGCGTGTCACAGCACGACACCGAACTTCTCGCGGAGCGCAAGTGGCGCGTCGTCCACGTGACCCTCTCCTATCCGGAGGAGGTCCCGTCCGACGGCGAGTTCCGGTGTTTCGTCACCCGTTCCGAGGAGGCCACGTCCACCAGCAGACGGGTCGCGATGGCCGATCCCGACTACGAGTGGGCCGTCATCGGCGTCGACGACGACGGCGAGTACGAGGTGCGAGAGCGGTCCCACGCCACGTGAGCTTTTAGGCGGCGCCGTCGCCGGCGTCTACCTTCTTCGCGATCAGGAGTTCGATGGCGACACCGTCACCGTCGACGACGTCACCGGCGAGGTGGTCGCCATCGAACTCCGGAAGACGCGCCTGCCCGTGGACGGCGACACGGGCGTCCGTGCGAACGAAGCCATCGAACAGGAGTGACGCAAGGACGGCCACCCGGCGAGCTAATCGGTACCACGCTACACCCTGCACAAGAAGCTTATAAGCGTCGACGGTGAACAACGGGTATGTTCGTGGGGCACGCGCTCCTCGCATTCGCCCTCGTCGCGGCGTTCGCTCGATGGCGGGGCTGGGAGCCAGAGCGGGCGATACAGGTCGGCGTCGTAGCCGGTCTCTTCGCGACAGCCCCCGACCTCGACATCCTCTACGGCCCCGTCGGCCTCGTCGGCGGCGTCTCCGGCGTCATGGGCGCCGCGGAGACGTTCTGGTCGACCGGCAACGTCACGCACCGCGGACCGACTCACTCGATGGTCGTCGGCCTGGTCGCGGCAGGCGCGTTCGCGGCGTGGGCTCGTGGGTCCGTCACGTCACGCGCGCTCGCGCTCGTCGTCCTCGGTGGTGTCGTCACCACAGTCGCGACGCTCAGCGGCGGACTGGCTGCCGTCGTGACCGCCCTGTTCCTCGGCGGCGGCCTCCTCGTCAGCGTTCTCGGCGACCGCTGGGAGTTCGGTCCCAGGTCCGTGGGGCTCGCGGCGCTCGCCGGATTGCTAACCCATCCGCTCGGTGACCTCTTCACCGGCGAACCGCCGCAGTTACTGTACCCGCTCGACGTCACGCTCCTGAGCGAGCGGATCGTCCTGCACCCCGACCCGACGCTCAACCTGCTCGCCGCCTTCGCCGTCGAACTCACTGTCGTCTGGCTCGCCATCTACGTCGCCTTCTCGCTGAAGAACAGGGACGTCCGGACGTACGTCGACCGACGCGCCGTGCTCGGCCTGGCGTACGGTGGCCTCGCCCTGTTGCTCCCCGCGCCGACGCTGGAGACGTCGTACCACTTCGTCTTCTCCGTCCTCGCGTTCGGCTTCGTGGCCTTCCCCCGACGGCGCGTCCGCCGGGTCGACGCGCCGCGCGTCTTCTGTACGGCACTCGCCGTCGTGACCTGTGCCGGGCTCGCGTACGCCAGCGCCTACGTCGTGTTCTGATAGCGTCGGTCGTCATTCGCTCCCGGTGTTTTCCGTCGCCAGTTCGTTCGGCCCCAGCCCACCCTCGGTGACGCGTCCCCGCTAAAATCAGGTCCAACCGACACTACGATTCCCGACAGCCTTTCAACGGAGGACGTCATGGTCGGGGACATGAGTGCCAACGTCGGGCAACTACTGAGTGGGGCGCGACGAAACGCCGCCCTCTCGTGGGCCCTCGTGGGCTTTCTCGCGCTCGCCGTCGCGACGAGCCTGTTTCGTGGCGACCTGATCTGGGCCGGCTTCGCGCTGGTCGTCGCGGTGCTGGCCGTCTTGCCGCCGGTGCTCCTCCGGAATCCGACGGCGATGTTACCGTGGGAAGTGACTGCACTGTGTGCGCTCCCCATCCTCGGACGGGCGCTGTCGACCGTGACGCTCACCGGACAACTCGCCACGTATCTCTCCGTCGCGGGCATCGCGCTCGTCGTCGCCGTCGAACTCCACCTGTTCACGCCCGTCCGGATGACCGACACCTTCGCCGTCGGCTTCGTCGTCGTCGCGACGCTGGCGATGGCCGGCCTCTGGGCCGTGGTCCGCTGGGTAGCGGACCTCATGCTCGGGACGACGCTCCTGCTGGACCCGGCGCTCTCCGAGCACGTGATCGAACGCCAGCTGATGTGGGAGTTCGTCGCGTCGACGGCGGCCGGCGTCATCGCGGCACTGGTGTTCACCCTGTACGTCCGCCGACGTATCGAACCGGACCTGCGATTCCCCGAGGAGGTGCCACGGTGAGGGTCCGCGACCGGGTCGGCGTCAATCAGCTCTGGCAGCGGCGCATCGTGTGGGTGATGGAGGCTTCGCTCGTTGGCATGTTCTTCATCGGCATCGACCGCGGGAACACCGGTATCATCGTCAATACGGCCATCGCCCTCGCCATCTCCCAGCTCCCCGCCGTCCTCGAGCGCGACTACGACATCGCGCTCGACGCGGGTCTGACGCTGTGGATAACCGGTGCGGTGTGGTTACACGCGGTCGGGACGGTCGGGATGCCGGGCGCCGACCAGAACTTCTACGCGACGATCTGGTGGTGGGACCACCTCACCCACGCGCTGTCGTCGTCGGTCGTCGCCGCCGTGGGCTATACGACCGTCCGCGCCATCGACCTCCACTCCGAGGACATCTACCTCCCGCCGCGGTTCATGTTCGTGTTCATCCTGCTGTTCGTCCTCGCCTTCGGTGTCTTCTGGGAAGTGATCGAGTTCACGCTCGGCGAATTCGCGGCGCTGGCCGGCGCCACGTCGGTCCTCACCCAGTACGGCCTGGAGGACACCATGCTCGACCTGGTGTTCAATACGATCGGTGCGGTCGTCGTCGCCGTCTGGGGGACGGCCCACCTCACCGACGTCGTCGGCATCGTCGCGAACATCATCGAGAACCGCCAGCGCTGACCGGAGCTTTTTGCCGTCGCCGACCGAACGGACACGTGGAATGGTCTTCAAGAAGATATCACTCACCGGCACGAGTCCCGACAGCTTCGACGACGCGGTCGACGACGCCGTCTCGCGGGCCGAAGAGACGCTCGACAACCTGAAGTGGGCCGAAGTCGAGGAGATGGGCGTCGAGATCGCCAACGCCGAACAGGGTCGTCAGTACCAGGCGGAAGTGATGGTCGCGTTCGAACTGGAAGAATAAGCGGCGGAGAGACGGAGGGCGGCCACTCGGTGCGAGGCGAGTCAGGTCCGGAACGACTCACCGCAGCCGCACTCGCTCTCGACGTTCGGGTTGCGCACGTGGAACCCCTCGCCCTGGAGGCCGCCCTCGAAGTCGAGGACCGAGCCCCCGATGTATTTGAGACTCGACTGGTCGACGAACACCCGTAGTCCCTTGTGTTCGAACACCTCGTCGTCGTCTTCCGGCTCCAGTTCGAATCGCATTCCGTACGAGAGCCCGGCACACCCTCCCTGCTGGACGAAGAGGCGGAGCCCGGCCTCCGCTACGTCCATGTCCTCGCCATCCATCAGGTCGATCGCCTCGTCGGCGGCGGGCTCGGTCACGTCGATCCGCGTCGCGTCCGGATCCGGCTCGGCGGTACTGCTCATGGGAGGTCAAACGTGACGGGGCGTGTTAACGGTGACGCCCACCTCGGGCCCACGTCGGACGGTGCTACTCTTCGAAGCGCTTGCGAACGCTCTCGGCGTGGGCTTCCAGCCCCTCCGCTTCGGCGAGCGTCGTGATGGTGTCGCTGAGGTCGGCGAGGCCGTCCCTGGAGATGCGCTGGACCGTCGTCGACCGGAGGAAGGTGTCGACGGAGAGGCCGCCGACGACGCGCGCGCCGCCGCCAGTCGGGAGGACGTGGTTCGGCCCGCTGGCGTAGTCGCCCGCGGCGACGGGGCTGTAGGGACCGAGGAACGCGGAGCCAGCAGACGGGATGCGGTCGAGCAGTTCCTCGTCGTCCTCGGCGAGGATCGAGAGGTGCTCCGGGGCGTACTCCTCGGCGAAGAGGACGGCCTCACTCATCGAACGAGCCACCAGGACGCCGGAGACGTCGCTGTCGAGAGCTGCGCGGATCACGTCCTCGCGCTCGCGTCCGGTCGCTTGCTCCTCGACGGCGGCGGCGATCGCGTCGGCCTGTGACTCGTCGTCGGTCACCGCGACGACGGAGGCGGCCTCGTCGTGTTCGGCCTGGGCGACCAGGTCCGCCGCCGCGAGTTCCGGGTCGGCCGTCTCGTCCGCGACGACGAGGATCTCGGAGGGACCGGCGAGGAAGTCGATGGCGACGTCGCCACGAACCTCGGCTTTGGCTGCGGTCACCCACCGGTTGCCCGGGCCGACGACCTTGTCGACTGCCGTGACCGTCTCGGTGCCGTACGCCAGCGCAGCGATGGCCTGGGCCCCGCCGACCTGGTAGACGGCGTCCGCGTCGGCCACGTGGATGGCGGCCAGCGTGACCGGATTGATCTCCTCGGCCGGCGGCGTCGCGACGGCGACGTGCTCGACGCCCGCGACCCTGGCCGGGACGACGCCCATCAGTACGCTCGAGGGGTAGGCGGCAGTCCCGCCGGGTGCGTAGACGCCGGCGCTCTCGATGGGGGCGAAGCGTCGACCGAGCGTGCGTCCGTCGAACTCGTCTCGCCAGTCGTCGGGGAGCTGGGCCTCGTGGAACGCTCGGATGTTCTCGGCTGCGGCTTCGATTGCCCGCCGCGTCTCCTCGTCTATCTCTTCGTAGGCCCGCTCGGCGGCGTCGCTCACGTCGAGGTTCCCGACGGTGACGCCGTCGAACTCCTCGGAGAACTCGCGCAGGGCGACGTCCCCCTCCTCGCGGACGCGGTCGACGATGTCGCGGACGTCGTCGCGGACGGCCTCGACCCCGGCGTCGCGTTCGAACAGCGCGCTCCGTTCGTCGGGCCCGAGGTCGGCGACGCTTCGGACGTTCATAGGCGTCGTTCGCGGTGGCGCGAAAAACCGTTTGCCATCTGCGCCGCGTCGGTTACGAGCTCGAGAATCAGGCGTAGGCCCGGACGGACAGGTGGAGCGACGTCGCCGCCAGCGCGACGACGCAGAGGACCACGGCGAGGACGACGCTCAGCGCCGACTGCGACCCCCAGGACACGATGACCCAGGCCGTGGCCAGCGCGCTCGCCAGCAGGATGACGTCGAGCAAGAGCCACGGGCCGACAGACTGGAACCGGGACAGCAGGCCGCCGGCCCTCGCCGGGGCGCGGCCGGGGTTCATTCGCTGGCCAGGGCGATAGTACGCGGTCGCGGTGCCGCCGCTGGCCGCTCTCGTCGGGTTCTCGCGCGGCGTCGCGTCGGTCGTCCCGCCGCCGTCGGTGTACGCTTCCGCCGCCTTCGCTGCCGCAGATCGCGTCTCACTGCCGTCGCTCGTGCCCGTAGCGGCACTCTCAGGCCCCGATTCTGATTCGACGGCCCACCCACAGCCCCCGTGGCGCCGGAGGTACGCCTCGTGGCCGAGTCGGTCGTACTCCGACCGTTTCGACTCGTCTGCGAGCACTTCCTTCGCCGTCGTCAGGCGTTTGAACGTCTCTGTCGCGTCCGATCGGTCGGACACGTCCGGATGGTGCGACTTCGCCTCGTCGCGATACGCGCGGACTATCGTCTGTCTGTCTGCGTCCCGGCCCACACCGAGGACGCTGTAAAACGTCTCCACAGTACACACCCTTACTATCTGACCAAATTCGGCCACAAGCTTAATAAACTACCTACAATTTCGGGCGTCGACATCGGTCCAGGAGGGAATTGTTTTCACGCTCCGGGTCACTTTATCGATACTATGTTGGAGAGCGAGAGACCGTACGTCCGGATCGCCGTCGCGATGGTTTCAGCTATCGTGCTCGGCGCGGGTGGATTGCTCTTCGGTGCCGTGTTGATGTTCCTGGCGCTCCTGGTATTGATCGCGGTGGTCGGCATGGAGCTCACGGCGTCGATGCAACTCGTGGTCAGCCTGGTGTTCGTCCAGGGCGTGGGGTGTATCGGGGTCGCCGCGGCGTACGTCAAACTCCGACCCCGGATCGCGCCGGCCATCCGTGACCTGTTCGATATCTCCGGGACGCCGCCCAGGTTTCGTATCGGTCTCTCTGTACCGGGACTGCGTGACGTCGCCGTCGTCGTCGTCGGCTACGGCCTCGCCTTCGGCTCCATGTTCGTCGGCGCCGCCCTCGCGTCGCTCGTACAGGTCGACACCGGCACGAACCAGGCCGCGGCGATAGCGATGGAGAATCCGGAGATCATCCTGCTCCTCGTGCCGGCGTCCATCCTCCTCATCGGCCCCGGCGAGGAAGCGCTCTTCCGTGGCGTCGTCCAGGGGCGCATGCGTGAGGTGTTCGGCCCGGTTCCGGGCGTTCTCATCCCGAGCGCCATCTTCGCCGGCCTCCACTACTTCGCGCTCACCGGTGGCTCCTTGACTGGCAATCTGGTCGTCCTCGTCATCCTCCTCGGTCCGTCGCTCGTCTTCGGCGCGAGCTACGAGTACACCGACAACATCGTCGTCCCGTCCCTCATCCACGGCTTCTACAACGCGACGCTGTTCACGCTGCTCTACGTGGTGATAGAGTTCGGTGACGAGTTGCCGGACCAGGCGGCGGCCACGCTCTCGTTCGTCGTGTAGACCGAATCACTGAGCGATCCATTCGCCATCTGTCCCCTTCGCCGTGACAGAGAGCAGGAGTAACGGGCCACCCTTACGGATAACCCGTCCTCGTTGAAACCCTCGCTGACAAACACGAGCAGGGAGTAGCGCGAGCCAGAGTGGATGCTTTCCCGCGTGTCTCTCGGGAGAGCTGTCTGTCTGGAAACCCCAGTTAGACCATCGGTTCGTCACCGACGGCGGGATTCTCGACAACGTAGGCGACGAGTCGGTCGACGTAGGACTCGAACGGCGGCACCGCGATTCCACTTCCTTCGAGCGCCTGCAGCGTCTTCGGACAGGCGTACCGCGTCGGATGGTCGAGGTAGTCGAGCGTCGCGGGCGCAAGCGGGAGCGACGAGGGGAGGCGGTTCGACACCATCCGTGCGACCGGCTTCGTCGTCGGCAGTCTGACGGTGCGATGTCCGGCCGCCGCTGCGAGAACGTCGACGAACCGCGGGACGGAAAGCGGCGCGGGATCGCAGAGCTGGTAGACCTCGTCGACGGTCTCCTCGCGCGCGCTGAGGGAGGCGATCGCGTCGACGACGTAGTCCCTTGGGACGACGTTTAGCTCGGCGTTGCTGGAGTCCGGCAGCGTGAACGTCACCGAGAGCCACTCGGGTTGAGCCAGCAAGAGACGGAGCAGATAGTAGGGGCCGTCGAACTTGTCGGTCTCGCCCGTCCGGCTGTCGCCGACGACGATCGCGGGCCGGTAGACCGTCGCGGGCAGGCCGGCGTCCATCCGGTCCTGGACCGCGACCTCTGCGCGGTACTTCGTCTCCTCGTAGTGATTGTTGAACGACTGGCCCTCCTGCAGGTGGTCCGCAGTGAACACGCCATCGTATCGGCCGCTGACGTAGCAGGTACTGACGTAGTGGAACCGCTCCACGTCGCGGCCGTCGGCGAACTCGAGGACGTGTTCGGTCCCCCGGACGTTGACAGCTTCCGCCAGATCGCGGTCGACGGCGAGGTCGTAGACTGCCGCGAGGTGGTAGAGTTCGCGAACGTCCGCGAGCGATTCCTCGCCCAGTCCGAGGCCGGGTTCGGTGATATCGCCCTCGTAGAGGCGGATGGCGTCGTCGCTGATCCCGTCGACTCTGGCGGTGATCTCCCGCGCTCGCCGGCGGGCGGTCTCGAGGTACTCGGGCTGGACCAGACAGGCGACTGGTCCGTCGCCGCGGACGAGGACGCGACCGAGCAGTGCCGACCCGAGAAACCCAGGGAAGCCGGTGAGGAGGATATCGGCATCGCTCACGGCAACCACCTGGTGAGTCGCCGCTGAACGCGCGTCAGTCCGAACATGAAGCGTGCGAACCAGCGCGGTGAGACGCCCGCTGGCGCGCTCAGCGGACCGATCCGCGAAGTCGCGATCGTCTGGGCGTCGACGTACCGTCGGAGTCCCTCGGGACCGTGACGCCGGCCGAGTCCCGAGTCGCCGACGCCGCCCATCGGCGCATCCGTCGCCGCCCAGCCGACGGTGTACGGATCGTTGACGCAGACGGTGCCACAGTCGATTTCACGGGCGACCGCACGGCCGCGCTCGCGGTCGGTCGTCCAGACGCTGGCGTTCAGTCCGTACTCGGAGTCGTTCGCCAGTTCGATCGCCTCGTCGACGCCGGAAACTGGGTGGACGGAGACGACGGGGCCGAACGTCTCCTCGCAGGCGACCCGCGAGTCGGGGTCGACGTCCGTCAGGATCGTCGGTTCGTAACAGAACGGTCCGACGTCGGGACGGGCGCGGCCACCCGAGAGCAGCGATGCGCCCTCTGTGACCGCACTCTCGACGTGCTCGCGGACGCTATCGAGGTGATCGCCATCGATCAGCGAGCCGACCTCGGGGCCGTAGTCGAACTCGAGACCGATTTCGAGCCGCCGCGTGGCGCCGACGAAGGCGTCCACGAACTCGTCGTACCGTCGCTCGTCGACGTAGATCCGTTCAGGAGCGAGACAGAGCTGGCCCGCGTTGGTGAATGCACCCTTGACCGCGCCGCGGGCGGCCGTCTCGGGATCGGCGTCGTCGAGGACGAGCATCGGATTCTTTCCGCCGAGTTCGAGCGAGCAGTCGATCAGGTTCCGGCCAGCCCGCTCGGCGACAGTTCGACCGGTTTCGGTGCCGCCGGTAAAGGCGACGTAGTCGACCTCGTCGATCAGCGCCGAACCGACCGTCGGCCCGTCGCCGGTAACGATCTGGAAGAGGTCGTCCGGGAGACCGGCCTCCGCCAGCAGGCCCGCGAGCGCCAGCGCGGTAAATGGCGTCCGCTCGTCTGGTTTGCACACGACGGCGTTGCCGGCGAACAGGGCGGGAATCACGTCGGTCATCGCGAGCGTCAGCGGGTAGTTCCAGGGTGAGATAACGCCGACGACGCCCACGGGATCGTACGTGACCGTCGCGTCCGTGACCAGTGGCACCGCACCTGACCGGTGAGCGTCCGCGAGTATCGATGATCCGTTCGCCGCGTAGTACGAACACGTCAGCGGGACGTCGAGTATCTCCTCGACGGCGTGGAGACGGGACTTCCCGGTCTCGAGTTGCACTACGTCGAGCAATTCCTCACGGTGTTTCAGAACGAGAGTTCCCATCCGCTCGAGAACCGCCGCCCGTTCGTCGTCCGCCGTCCGTTCCCAGTCGATCTGGGCCGACCGAGCGCGTTCGACCGCAACCGCGACGTCGTCGGCCGTGCAGGCCGGGATCGCTCCAATAATTTCGTCGGTGACCGGTGTCAGAACGTCGATGGACGCCCCGTCGCCGGGCGTCTCGATACGAGCCGCGAGCCGTTCGAGGTACCCACTCTCGAGGGTCGTCTCCTGGACGATCCGCGAGCCGATCGTCTGTGCCATGTCTCTATTATCGATTCGAGAGCAACTGTAGCTTTGGTTTAGAAACTGACTGGGCATACCGACCGCAAACAGACCGAACCTTCGTGCAAGCGATGCGCCCTGTATTCAGTACGGCAACTGGTACCTGTCACTAGTCGGGGGTTTCGAGGAGGATGATCAACCGACGAATCCCGCTATCGCCAGGAGCAGGTCGCTGTCGCCGGCGATCTGGGACGTCGTGAACGCCAGTACGGGAATCCACACCGAGCGCGACCGTTCGTAGGCCACGCTGGCGATGGCCACCACGACAGTCGCGGCGAGGCCGCCGACCGCGAGGCCGGCCCAAGATGGGTCGATCCCGACCAGTACCGCGAGCGGAACGGCGACGACGGCGACGCCGACGGATGCTGCGACGACGGGCGTCACTTCGCCGTCGAGTCGTCGAGCGCCCAGTCGAACGCTCCGGACAGCGACGGCAGCCCCCAGTAATGACAGTAGAACGACTGCGGCGAGCGCGCCGACCACCCCGACTGCGCTGGGCGTCAGTCCTCCGGCGACGAACGCCCACCCGAGTACGCCGACGAGCGCCGTGACTGCAGCAGTCGCGCCGGCCGGTCCCAGCCACTCGCGGAGTCGCTCCTGCACCGCGCCGTTGTACAGGAACCCCATACCGAGGCCGACACAGACGCCAGGGACCACCACGCGCCAGGCCATGAGTCCGGCCGAGAGCTGTGGGCCGAACCGCCCGACGACGCCGTCGGTGAGAAGCGGATTTCCGGGGGCCACCGCGACGGCGAACTGAGCGAGCCCTGTGATCGCACTCAGGGTGAGTATCACACCGGCGAGGGGAACAGCATCACGCCCCGGAAAGTCGAGGTGCACGTCGAATTCACACGCCTTCGCATACGCGAACGCGGGCACCCCCATCGCGACACTGGCGACGAGGAGCGACGTGAGCACCTGTCCCGGGAACACCGGAACGTCCGTGACACCGTGGAGGAGGTACGCGGCGACCAGGAGCAACATCGCCGTGACACCGCCGATCTGGGTGACTTCGTGCCGTTCAGCTCGTGCCTTCTGCGGTCGTCTGGTCCGGACCACACCGTACATCCCGGCGAAGGCGGCCATTCCGAGCACGGCGTAGACTACTGCACCGGCGACCTGTGGATCGAGCACGTTCGGTACCAGCTGGGAAACGAACGCCACTCCCCTGACGAACAGGAACTCCAGCACTTGCGACGCGAACAGGAGAGCGAACAGCGACCCGTAGGCGCGTGCTACGGGGCTGTCCCGCACGACCGGGAGTTTTCGGAGGGGCTGGGAGACCATTTCGTGATTCGAACGACCAGTCGGTAAAAAAGACTGTTCTTCCCCGTCTCTGCTGGTGTTCGGTCGTCGCGAGAGAGGCCGAGGAACGCGCAGATGGAGCTCGACGAGAAGTGAATGTCGCCCGCGACACTAACGACCGACCTCATCCTCGGCTGCGTGCCGCGTCAGTCGGATAACCCTCGTGGCGGGCGGGTCTCGCCTCTGGCAAGACCAATTGGCGAAGCGGCGTCAGCCGCTGAGCCGGTCGTTCCGTCAGGAACGACGAACTGCTGCAACCGCGTACTATAGCGCACCCGGGTTCGCCGCGCTGTCATCGTCCCGATGTCGGGTCTCGGGCGGGGACTAGAGGCACGCAGTAAAAATACCGACTCCAGCGGATTAAGCCCTCCGCTCGCCGGTTCAGACGGAGTACTCCGACTCGGTCAGCTGTACGTATGCGCCGTCGCGATAGCGGCGTTTGGTCCACTTGTACCGGCCCAGCAGCCCCAGCCCGTCGACGCCGGCGGCCAGCGCCTGGCGCCACCGAACCCCTTCGACGTGTTCCATCCGGGCCACCGTCTCGAACGTGCGGTCCCAGTCGTCCGGGCCGAAGTCGTGGACGACCTCGGCCATGGCGACGTTGCGCAGGACCTCCTCGCCGATGGCGGCCTTCCACTCGTCGTTGTACCGTTCCATCTGATCCTGGGCGGCGAGGGTGCCGGCGATCTTGCCGGTCCGCACCGCGACGTGGTCCCCGCCCTCGTGGAAGGCCGACGTCGCACCCATCGCGCCGCCGACGACGGCGATATCTGCGCCCGCGGGCGAGTCGATCGGCCGCGTCGAGGAGATCGGGTACGTCTCTGTGCCACCGGTCTTGCCCCGGTCCTCGACGAGCGGGAAGTCGTCGAGGTCGTAGTCGGGGAACTCCCGTTCGAGGAGGCGTTCGACGTACTCGGCGCCGCGGGGGATCTGTTCGTCGTCCTCGCGGAGCAGTGCCCACTCGCTCCTGTCGTAATCTTCGATGTCCAGGCCGATGGGCATCGTCAGCCCGATGCGGGCGACGTTGCCGTCGTTCGGGAAGATCCACGGGTAGGCCGTGTGGCCGGGCATCACGCCCCACCAGAAGTCGATGGTGTCCTCGGGGAACAGCTCCTCGGGCATCCGTCGGTGTTCCTGGTAGGCGATGTGGTTCGCCTCGGTCGAGGGGAGGCGGTCGCTGAGCGTCTCCTCGCCGGGCAAGAACTGGCCGACGGCGCCCGCTGTGATCGTCCGTTGCGGCCCGTCGGCGAGTATCAGGAACTTCGCCTCCAGGTCCTCGCCGTCGGCGAGCGAGACGTAGTGTGAGTACTCGTCCGACTGGTCCGTCTCCACGTCGGTGACGCTGACGCCGACGCGGTACTCCGCACCGGCGTCCTCCGCCCGGTCGCGGAGCCAGTCGTCGAACTTCGCGCGGTGGAAGGTGAAGCCGAAATTCGGGTAGCTGGCGTCGATGCCCGTCGACCGGAGGGTGACGGACTCGCTGGGACCGATGAACGACGCGCCGTCGAGTTCGCTGAGGATCACGTCCTCGGGGAACTCCTCGTCCGCTTCGAAGTCCATCAGGTCGACCCAGTAGTCCAGCATCCCCGCCGCGTCCGTCGAGTCGGGGCCCAGGCGGTCCCTGTCGGCCCGTGGGACCCCCTTCTCGAGGACGACGGCGTCGGCGCCGTGGCGGGCCGCGGCGTGGGCGGCCGAGGTCCCAGCGGGCCCCCCACCGACGATAGCGACGTCTACGCGTTCCATACCCGTCCCGTGTGTCCCGGGGGCTTAAATTCCCTGTTCGCCGGAGAGCGCTGTTGCGGTGTCACGTTTGCTGTCTCACAGAATGGTGGGCCAACGGGACCTACCGATCGCGGTTCGGTCAGGGCTCCTGTATGGTCTGTCTGTATCCGGCGACTCCCTCGACGAGGAAGTACGCGATAACCAGGAAACCGTAGGTCCATCCCGCGATCGAGCCCACCGTAACACCCGCTATTTCGATTTCCCTCGCGGTAGCGAGTACTACCATAAGCACGACGAGGGCAGCGACGACCCCGACGAAGCGCCACCGACTCGACACCGGGATCATTCCGTCTTCGCCACGCAACGCGAAGTACAGGTGCGCGCCAGCGTGTGACAGCCCGTAGAACACTCCTATCGCGAGGACCTGCCCGCCGGGCGTCTCCGTGATGCTGGTGACGGCGAGGACGCCGAATGCGGCGACCCCGACGACGACGCAGAGAACGTGGACCCGTGTTTCTCGCGAGAGCATGCGAATACCACTGACCTGCTCCGGAAAAAACGATCGAGAAGCTACAGGTAACCGTGTTTGGCCAGCAGTTCGCCGTTGAGCACGCTCGCACCCGCGGCGCCGCGCATCGTATTGTGTGACAGACAGTTGAACTGGACGCCGTCGTCCGTCTCGCGGAACCCACCGGCGGAGACGGTCATGCCGTTACCCAGCGACCGGTCGAGTCGCGGCTGCGGGCGCTCGGGTTCGTCGAACACCTCGATGAGCGTCTCGGGGGAAGAGGGCAGGTCGATGCTCGGCTGAGTCGCCATCGTTTCGGCGGCGTCCTCGGCGGTCACGTCCTCGGCCGTGTCGGCCCAGACGTTCTCCAGGTGGCCATCGATGGTCGCGATGCGGTTACAGGAGGCGGCGACGTCCATGTCGTGGAGGGTGACCTCCGCGCCGTCGAAGGAGCCCAGCAGTTTGCGGGACTCGCTCTCCATCTTCTGTTCCTCGCCACCGATGTGCGGGATGGCGTTGTCGATAATTTCCATCGACGTGACGCCGGAGTACCCTGCGCCGGAGACGGCCTGGAGCGTCGAGACGGTGACGTCCGTCAGCGTGTACTCGTCGTCGAGTGCCTTCAGCGGCGGTACCATCGTGATGGTCGAGCAGTTGGGGTTCTTCAGCAGCGCGCCGTCCCAGCCCCGTTCGTCGCGCTGGACTTCGAGCACGTCGAGGTGGTCGGCGTTGACCTCGGGAATGATCAGGGGCACGTCCTCGTCCATCCGCCCGTTCGAGGAGTTCGAGGAGACGACGTAGCCCGCTTCGCAGAACTCTGGTTCGACCTCCGCGCCCACGCTGGAGGGGAGCGAGGAGAAGATGAGGTCGACGTCGTCCGGTACCTCGTCCGCGTCCGTCGCGACGACCTCCATCTCCGCGATGTGGTCCGGGATCGGCGCGTCGATGCGCCACTTCGCCGCCTCGCGGTAGCGCTTCCCTGCGCTCGCTTCACTCGCCGTTACCGCTGCCAGTTCGAAGTCGGGATGCGGGTCGATCAGCTGGATGAGGCGCTGACCGACGGCCCCCGTCGCACCGAGAACGCCTACGCGTACAGTCATCGTCTGACATAGAGCCACCGCACCTCAAAACAGTTTGGATACTGCGGGAGCGAGCGTCGTCACGTAATTTTCGACGGTCGTTCGTGAGAGTTCAGTGGACTCGTCTGGACGGTTCCTGACGGCCCGGCCCGACGCTCCAGTTTCGAACGGAACGGTTTAACCGGCGCGGCGGGGAAGCGACGGTATGGACACCGCCGAGCGTTTCGACCTGGCGACCCGGCACACGCAGGAGGTCGTCACCGAGGAGGAACTGGAGACGCTGTTCGCGGACGAGGACGAGCCGACGGCGTACATCGGCTACGCCCCCACCGGCGAGATGCACATCGGTCACTTCACGACGATGCGGAAGCTCGCCGACTTCCTGCGAGCCTGCGTCGACGTCACCGTGCTCATCGCCGACCTGCACGCCCACCTCGACGACGAGAAGAGCCCGTTCGACCTGCTGGACGCGCGCTCGGCGTACTACCAGGAGGCCATCGAGGGGATGATCGAGGCCGCCGGTGCCGACCCCGAGGACATCTCCTTCGTCCGCGGGACGGACTACCAGCTCGACGAGGCGTACACGCTGGAGATGTACCGCATGGCCGCTGAGACGACGCTCGCGCGGTCCCAGCGCGCCGGCAGCGAGGTCGTCCGGGAGGCCGAGAGCCCGAACCTGGGCGGCCTGCTCTACCCGTTGATGCAGGCGCTCGACGTCGATGCGCTCGATGCGGACATCGCCTACGGCGGCGTCGACCAGCGCGGCATCTACATGCTCGCCCGGGAGATCTTGCCGAACCACGGCGGCGAGGCTCCCATCTGTATCTTCGCACCGCTCCTCTCCGGACTCTCCGGCGGCAAGATGAGCGCCTCCGACGAGTCTTCGAAAGTGAACCTCAACGACTCGCCGGACGACGTCGTCGACAAGATCCAGGAGGCCTACTGCCCGATGGGCGAAGTGGAGGACAACGGCGTCCTGGAGTACCTCGAGTACCTCGTCTTCCCCGTCCTGAACGAGCGCAGTGAGGAGTTCGTCGTGGAGCGCCCCGACGAGTACGGTGGCGACCTCGTCTACGAGACCTACCAGGACCTCGAAGACGACTTCGTCAGCGAGGAACTCCACCCGGCGGACCTCAAGCCCGCCGCGGGGGAGTACATCTCCGAGGTCATCGACCCCGTTCGGGAGCGACTCGACGCACAGCCCGATCTCCTCGCCGAGGCCTACCCCGAGAAGTACGCCGACGAGTGAGCGGGCATGGTTGACGACCAGGCGACCCGCCGTGACGTCCGGGACACCTACGAGGAGATAGCCGACCACTTCTCGAAGACGCGCGAGTACGCCTGGCCGGAAGTCGAGTCCTTCGTCGAGAGTGCTGGCAACGTCGACCGTGCACTCGACGTCGGCTGTGGTAACGGTCGGCACGCCGAACTGCTCGCGACAGGAGCGGCGGAAGTCGTCGCGCTGGATGCCAGCCGCGGCCTGCTATTCGAAGCACGGGAACGCTTCGGCTCACTCGGGGGCCGGGTCCCACTCGTCCAGGCTGACGCCGCGAGCCTTCCCCTCGACGACGATTCCGCCGGTCTCGCCGTCTACGTCGCCACGCTCCACCACCTCCCGACGCGCGAGGACAGGCGACGGAGTCTCGACGAACTGGCTCGCGTCCTCGCGCCGGACGGACGGGCGCTCGTCAGCGCGTGGTCCACCGAACACGACCGTTTCGACGACGCGGGCGACGACGGATTCGACACGACCATCGACTGGACGCTCCCGGGCGACGAAGTCGTCCCTCGCTTCTACCACATCTACGCGCCCGACGAGTTCCGCGCCGACGTCGAAGCGAGCGGCCTGACCCTCGTCGACTTCGAGATATCCAGTGGCAACTGCTACGCCGTCGTGCGACCGGAAGGGAAACGCCCTTAAACTACGACGGGATACGCTGAAGTACAGGCTTCGCTTCAACGAAGTGAGTGCACCGGTGGTGAGCGATTCCGGAGGAATCGCGAGCCTCGGTGCGAGCGAAGCGAGCACCGGTGGTCTAATGGCATGACTTTGGCCTTCCAAGCCAACGATCCGGGTTCAACTCCCGGCCGGTGCATTCTGCGGATACGACAACGGAACGAGCAGCGGTAGTACAGTTCACGATCAGGGGTCGACGGTCGTCCAGACGTCGGAGGTGAGGACCGCGTCGGGATTCTCGGGAACGGAGAGCCGGAGGCCCTGGTCCGTCTCGATACTCACGACGTCGGGGGCGTTGATGCCCGGCGAATTGCGAGCGGGATGCGTGAGCGGTTCCTCTCGACTGGGGAACCCTCGGAAGGTGGGGCAATCGACCGGTGAAACTGGCTCTGGGTTCTGTTCGCTTCCGGTTTCACCTCGCCCACCGGCTGCCTCGGTATCCCTGGCATTGCCGTCGCTGCCGGCGTGGACCGTCACACTGGAGACTCGACCGCTGAGCCACGAGAAGACTCGCCTGACGTACTCGCGCAGGGACCAGGAACGGTCTGACAGTGCCTCGTCCGGCGTTTCGTCACCATCGGGGGGCTTGTCAACCGGTGTGATACTCATACGCAATATTCACCGTGACGACACAAAGCCATGCGGTCGATAACTGACTCAGTCGTTCGTAAACCCCTCCAAAACCGCGAGTAAGTACTTATTGCAACCGTACACGTCTGCCTAAAAACCGTTCTGCTCCGCGACCGTCGTCACTCAGAGTTCGATTCGTTCGACGAGCGGCTCTGTCTCCTCCCGGATGTTGAGTGCGACGATTCGGACGTGTTGTTCCAGTCCGGAGCCGTGAAGTTTCGCCTTCAGCAGGTTGTCGACCTGGTAGACACCGGCGGCGTTGGTCATCTCGATCTCGACGAGGACTGCCTTGTCGTCGCCCGGTTCGAGGAAGACGCGCTTGATGGCCTGACTCGACACCGTGTTGATGCCCCGGCCGCCCTGTTCGTAGGGAATACGGGACCGCCCCTGCTCCATGTCCAGCGCGTCCGCGACGCGGACGACGCCCGCTTCGAGTGTGAGCGGGTCCTCCGGGGTGTGGTGACAGAGGATGGCGTGGAGTATCTCCCCCTTGACGCGCACCGCGTCCGCGACGTCGTAGAACTCCGGGAGGACGCGGTCCAGCAGGTCCGCGGCCAGCGGGATGGAGTAGTAGGGGTGCTCGTCCCGGTGTACGACGTGGCCAATGTCGTGAAGCGTCGCGGCGAGTGCGACGATGACCGGTTCGTCCGCCTCGTCGAGTCCCTGTTCGAGCGCGCCGTTGAACGTGACGCCGCCGCGCTTGAGCAGGTCGTAGAGGCAGAGGGCCCGATGTCGGACGATGCTGACGTGTTTGCTCCCGTGGTCGTTGTACCCCTTTCGCTCGACTGGATTGACGTTCTGCGCCTCGAGATAGGCCTGTATCTCCTCGTCAGTTTCGACGTAATCGAGCACGTCGTTGACGCGTTCGTCGGGGAACGCGTGGTCTGCCGACGGGTCGTAACGGTGCCCGTCGCTATCGGCGTCTGTCTCGGTGTCACTCATCGAAGGGATATTCGAAAGCCATAGAGAAAAGAACTCGGCTCTTCAGGTCGCGTCACCTGCACCGGTGTGAGCGACCGACGAGTTCCCGAGCAGATCTCCACACCTCACCTGTGACGCGAAGGCCACCGGCGAGAGACCAAGGGGGTGGGGGTCTTGGCTATCGAGGGCCGAGTGGCACAGGCTGGTATAATCGAACCAGCAGCTAGTTTAAATATTTCTCGCGGGCATAATACTATGTTCGATATCGACGCTCGAAATCGAACCGGGTGAACGGGTTTCGAAGACACCGGTGATGGCGTCCACCGTCGATTCGGCCCTGTACCGGCTGGTATTCACACGCCTACAATTTCTGTCGTGTTTACTTTTAGCAATCGTCTCCTATACGTGCCAGTAACCTACTAGTCGCGTGTCCGATACGTCGATTCGCCGCGATGAACACGCGACTGGACACTCGCTCGCACGGAGTGATGCCATCGTCGAACTGACGCTTATACCACCTCAACCGCCGGTAACGTGGCGAATACGGACCCAGCGCGCTCACACGACTGCCGACGTCCCACTATCCCCACGCATTCGTGTAGTCTGGCTCCGCTGAGACGAGCAAAAAGCCTATAATAACGACAGCGTAAATTCCGCTTACGATGGTAGCACCCGTCCTTCAAATCGGACTGCCCGGAACCCAGGAGATGATGATCATTCTCCTGATCGCAGTCCTGCTGTTCGGCGCGAACAAGATCCCCAAGCTCGCCCGCTCGACCGGCGAGGCGATGGGTGAATTCCAGAAAGGCCGCGAAGAAGTAGAGCAGGAACTCCAGGAGATTCGCGACGGCGAGACGAAGTCGAGCACGTCCGCCGACACCACGGTCGAATCGGACGCCACCGAATCCACCACGACCGAGACGTCCACCGAGTAATTCGCGCGATTTCTGCTATTTTCACTCCCCGGAGTGGAACGGAAAGCGTTTTTCACTAACCTGCGTTGTACCGAACAGGGCGTGTGGCCTAGTGGATCAGGGTGAGGGGTTCCTAACCCCTAGATCGCGGGTTCGAATCCCGCCACGCCCGTGCAAGGAGGAGCGTAGCGACGACTGAACCGGCATGGCGGGATTCGAGCCCTGCGAGTCACAGCCCGCACAGGGCGAAGCCCGAGCAGGAATGTCTCGCTCCGGTTCGAATCCCGCCACGCCCGCTTCGTGGTTTCTCGCGTCCGCTCGAAACACACTCGCGGGCGTGGCGACCTTCGCGAAACCTTCGGTTTCGCTCAGTCCCGCCACGCCCGTGCAAGGAGGAGCGTAGCGACGACTGAACTGGCATGGCGGGATTCTAATCAGGGAGGTCGCGCGCAGCGAACCGGGCTCGACCGGCTCCTCCGGTTCGAATCTGGTCCCTACTCGACGACGACGACGCCCTTCATGCCGACGCCCTCGTGGGGTCGACAGGCGTACCGGTAGACACCGGACTCCGTGAACATGTGCTCGAAGTGGACGCCGGGCTCAACGTGGATGTCGTCAGTCCGGATATCGGCGTCCTCGAACACGACGTCGTGACCGCCGCCCTCGCCAGTCCACTCCCACGAGACCGTCGTCCCGGCTGCAATCTTTACCGCGGGCGGCGAGAACGCGAACGCGCCGCGGTGGTCTTCGGCGCCGACTGTCACGGTCGTCGTCTCGACGTCGGTTTCGTCGGCGATGGTCCCGTCCCAGATGCTGACGCCCGCGAGCCACTCGTCCACGGCCGGATAGTCAGTCGACGGTGGCGTGGCGACGACGATGGCGCCCTTCATGCCATCGTCGTCGTGCTCTTCGCAGACGTAGCGGTACGTTCCGGTCTCCTCGAACGTGTGTTCGAAGATAGTGCCGGTGTTGGCCTCGACGGGGTCGCCACTCTCGAAGGCGTCGTCGGTAGAGACGACGTTGTGCGCGCCGCCGTGGCCGGTCCACTCCCAGTAGACTGTCGTGCCGGGCGCGATCTCGATAGCCGGCGGGTCGAACGCCAGGTACTCGCCATCGTGCTCGGCGTCCTCGCCGACCCAGATCGAGACGGAATCGTCGTGGCCCGCCCGGGGTATCGTTCCGTCGTACCCGTTGGCGTCGGCGAGCCAGGCGTCGAGGTCGGTTTCGGATTGCTCGCTCGCGTCCTCCGATGGCTCTGTAGTGGAGGTCTGAGTGGAACCGTTCTCGGCCGTGTCCGGTGAGCGTGTGGTTCCGCTACTTACGCATCCGGCGGTGGCCGTCAGTCCTGCTGCGGTACCGAGGAGGTGGCGTCTGGTAAGCGGGGAGCGCATACCTGATTCTGTGTTCGACCCGCTTCGACGTAATGCGACGCTCTGGTTTCCAGATTCTGGAAATCGGTATTCGATACTTTATTCGGTCATCGAATACGTCCGGACGCGGCCGTCACCCTGAATTCCGCACGCTGACCGACGAACCGGTACGTTGAGGGGCCTCCCCCGCAATCGCCCCTCTGAAGTGAGGGTCCGCCGAGGCGACAGCCGGGACCTGAACGACGAACCCTGTGATTCGGCCGACGGATCGCGACGGATCGATAGCCATGACGACAGACGAACACCACGCGAATCAACCACTGTTCGACGCCCTCGCGGACCCCGATTGTCGTCAGATAGTTGTCTCCCTCGACTCGCCCGCCTCCGCCAAGGAGGTCGCAGAGCAGTGTGATCTCCCCCAGACGAGCACGTACCGCAAGCTGGAGATCCTGAGCGAGGCAGGCCTCGTCGAGGAACGCACGCGGATTCGCTCCGATGGGCACCACGCCACCTGTTACGTCAGGGACTTCGACGGGGTGTTCGTCGCCGTCGACGGAGACCAGTCCTTTGATGTCGACGTGGTGAGTGGATCCGAATCACCCGACGAACGGCTCGCACGCTTCTGGTCACGCATCAGTGAGGAACTATGAACGGGACTATTCCAATCGTCGTCATCGCATTCAAGACCGTCACGCTCTGCCTGGGCGGCCTGATTACCTATCTCGCCGCCAAGGCCGCTCGCAAGACCGGCTCTTCCGGGCTCACGTATCTCGCCGTGGGATTCGGTATCGTCACCTTCGGTTCGCTGCTCGCGGGTATCGTCGACCAGTTACTCGTGTTCGACGGGGCCCAGGCGCTCGTCCTGGAGAACGGGCTGACCATGGTCGGATTCGGAATCATCGCCTACTCGCTGTACGTCACCCGGCGGAACTCGGCGACCGCCAGGTAAACGCGAGGTGCTCGGGTCAGTTCTGCCGGCGGTGAGGCCTCGGCCTCAGAGTTCTGCCTCTTCGACGGTGATCACCTGGATCATCTCCGTCACGCGGTCGGGCAGCGACACCTCGTCGCCGTCCACGCGGACGGTCATCATGCCGATGGGCGCCACGTCGAGGACTTCCACCCGCTGGTCCGGCGTAATTCCCTGTTTCGAGAGGTAGGACAGTTCCTCGGGGTCACGGTCGCTCACTCGTTCGACGACAACCACGTCACCGGGTTCCTGTTCCGCGAGCGTGATGCCAGGGGTTCCGTCCAGGGGCTCCAGCGTCTCGCTGGGGATGGGGTCTCCGTGGGGGTCGACCACGGGGTCGTCGAGCGCAGCGGCGACGCGGCGCTCGAACTCCTCGCTGATGTGGTGCTCGAGTCGATCGGCCTCGTCGTGGACCTCCGTCCAGTCGAACCCCAGTTGCTCCGTGAGGTACGTCTCGAGCAACCGGTGGTGGCGGATGACCTCGAGCGCAACCGTCTCGCCGTCCCGCGTGAGCCTCGTCCCCTGGTACTTCTCCCGTTCGACGAATCCCCGTTCCTCGAGCGTGTCGAGCATGCTGGATGCCGTCGGTGACGTCACGTCGAGCGCGTCGGCCAGCGCCGAGGTCGTCACCGGGCCGTCGCCGTCGCGCTGGAGGCGATAGATGGCTTTCAGATAGTCCTCCATCTTTGCGCTCAGCATTAGGGTCAACTAACGCCAAGGACAGGAAATAACTGTCGTTGGTCGGAGCGCCACAGATCGATACCGGTGACGCTGCGAGAACCGGCGCTCACTCCGTAGAATTTTAGGGCAGAACGCAGTAGGGCGCGTGTAAGCTACCACGGCCTAACGGCCGTGGCATTCAACATGGACTCACACTCTAACCGAATCTGGTACGGGAACTACCCCGTTCGTGGTCAACATCCCGTTGTTCAAGCGCACGCCTACGGGTGCGCCTCCCCCGCCCCCAGTCTGGTTGCGACGGAGCTTCAGACCGATGTTCTTCGCTGCGTTGTAGTCCGCGTGGTTCTCGTACCCGCAGTCCCGACAACAGAACGAGTCCTGCGACGAGCGATTCTGTTTGTGGGTGAATCCGCACGTCGAACACCGCTGGCTCGTGTACTGTGGGTTCACCTGTTGGATGGAGAGCCCAAGCGCTTCGCCTTTGTACTCGACGTAGCTGTAGAGTCGGCGGAACGCCCACTCGTGGAGCTTCTTGAGTCCACCCATACGATTGCGGATGTTCGTCAGGTCCTCGAAGGCGATGTACGAACACCCATTCTCGAGCGCCTCGTCGACGATCCCGTTCGCGACCCGATGCAAGAGCTGCTCGAAACGTCCAGTTTCCGTTCGACCAACGGACTGGATGTTCTCGTGCGCCCATCTCGTCCCGCACTGTCCGAGCGATCCACGACGCTTCTCGTATTCGCGGTGCCAGTGGTTGAGCTCGTCTGCGCTCCAGAATGTTCCCGTCGAGGTGACGGCGATGTTCTCGACCCCGAGATCGACTCCAAGAACCGTTCCGTTCTCGGGTCGGTCGGGGACGTCCACGTCCGCCTTTGTTCGGACGTGCAGGAAGAACGAGCCCTCGCGATAATGGAGCGTGGCGCCGGTCGTTTCGAAGTCCTCGCTCGTGAGGTACTGCGAGTGGGGCGTGTCGCGGTCGTCGTCGGGAAACTGGTACCCGACGGTGACGCGCCCATCAACAGTCGACAGCGTTGCGTGATCGTCGTAGAACGTCGCGTTGCGGTGGTTGTACTCGCAGAACGGCGTCGTGAAGGTCGGGAGAGACGCCGATTCTTCATTCGACCACTTAGCGACGACGCTCTTGAGCGCGTCGACAGCACGGTCGCGTGCAGACTGCACGTGGTTACTGTGGAGCTCCGTTCGCTCACGGACGTCGCTGTACGTCTCCTCCTGAAGGACGGACTTGCGGGTCTCGACCCATTCACCGTCGTAGGCTGCGTCGACGACGTAGTTCGCAGCGTCGAGGAACTGTTGGATCGTCTCGTGAAGAAGGTCCGCGTCGCTCTCGTCGACGTCGAGTTTGACGGGAACGGTTCGACGAACCTCCATATAGTATCACAATATGTACTATGTACTTAAATATTAATAAACAAAGCGAGAGTCGGCCTGCTATCGAGAGATGTATCGTTCATAAGTGTCGGTTTCCTCCTGCGCCTAAAGGCGCAGGTATCCACCTTGCTTCCCTATGATGCAGCTGGGTCACTACGGGACTGCCCTTCTCCTGTACTCACCGGTCGCCCGCTTTCTCCTCGCCAGCGGTGACGACGCCCTCGCTCTCGTCGGTGGCGCGCTCGCCATCGCGCTGGCGATGGCGCCGGACTGCGACCGCCCCATTCCGTTCGTGGACCACCGTGGCCCGACTCACACGTTCGGTTTCGCGGTTCTCGTCGGACTCCTCGTGGGCGCAGCGGGGTGGGTCGTCGGGTCGCAGGTCGACGCCGCGGCGGCTCGAACGTTCGGCCGGTTCGGGTTCGCCGTTGGCGCGCTGACGGTCGTCTCCCACCTGCTGGCCGACGTCATCACGCCGATGGGGATCCGGCCGTTCTGGCCGCTCTCAGACCGTCACTTCACGCTCGACCTGGTGTACGCGAAGAACTGGGCCGCGAACGTCCTGCTGTTTGTCCTCGGTACCGTCGCGACGCTACTGGTCGTGTTCGCGAGTCTCGGGAGCTGAGAAACCTCCTAGATGAGGTCCTGATCTTCGAGGTCGGCCATCACGTCGTCGACGAAGGCCTCGACGTCGTCGTAGGGGAAGTCCCCGGAGAGTTTCGTGTTGAGTTCCATCGCCGTCATGGAGAAATCGCCCGATTCGAACTTCGTCGACGGGCCGTTGGGAAGTGCCGGCACGAGGTCCATCGGACTGGAGATGGGGTAGTCTGCGCCCTCGAACGCTTCGGTGAACTGCTCTCTGAGGTCCGCTTTGTCGACCATTGTGTTGTAAAGTTCGCTCACTGGTCCCAAAAGTGGTTCGACTACGAGACACTCTCCCGTTGTTCCGAGTTTATCGGCGCGCGGGCCGACCTGCAAAACAGTTAATCGGCTTCGCCGAGCCTCTCCGGTGTGCGAACGAATCCCGTCACTCGCCGTCGTGCCCTCCAGACCGGAACCCTCCTCCTCGGCGCGCTCGCCGGCTGTCGAGGTGATCGAGACCAGAACCAGGACGACAACGAGAATGAGGAGGACAACGAGACCGAGAACGACCCGTTCGGTGACCTGCGGCTCCGCGGTGAGCTACTCGCCGACGGGTTCACCTCGCCCGTCTCAGTGGCCGTTCCGGAGCCGGATCGCGTGTTCGTCGCCGACCAGACGGGACAGATCCACCTCGTCGAGGACGGCGACCAGCGGACCGAGCCGTTCCTCGACGTCTCGGAGCGCCTGGTCGCCCTCTCCGGGGTCACAGAGCAGGGATTGCTGGGACTGGCCTTCCATCCGGACTTCCCGGACGACGACCGCGTGTTCGTCCGCTACAGCGCGCCACCCCGGCCGAACACGCCGGACGATTACTCCCATACCTTCGTCCTCTCCTCGTTCCGGACCGGCCCTGACGGCACGACCGCCGACCCCGACTCCGAGACGACGTTGCTCGAGATTCCCGAACCCCAGGCGAACCACAACGCAGGCGCTGTCACGTTCGGGCCCGACGGCTTCCTCTACGTAGCGGTCGGCGACGGTGGTGGCGGCGGTGACCAGGGCACCGGCCACGTCGAAGACTGGTACGACGCTACCGCGGGCGGAAACGGCCAGGACGTCACCGAGAACCTCCTCGGGAGCATCCTGCGAATCGACGTCGACGTCGACGGCAACGGCGGCGGCGAGGGCCGAAACTACGCCATCCCAGACGACAACCCGCTCGTCGGCGCGGACGGGTTCGACGAGCACTACGCCTGGGGATTCCGCAATCCCTGGCGCATTTCTTTCGGCCCCGATGGTCGACTGTTCGCGGCGGACGTGGGCCAGAACGCCTACGAGGAAGTCGACGTCGTCGAACGCGGCGGCAACTACGGCTGGAACGTCCGGGAGGGAACCCACTGCTTCGAGGCGGACAGCTGTCCGGACGAGACGCCCGACGGCGACCCGCTGGTCGACCCGATCATCGAGTATCCCCACGACGGTGAGGGAGTCGCCGGCGTCTCGGTCACCGGCGGCTACCTGTACGACGGCGACGCTGTCCCGTCGCTCCAGGGGACCTACGTCTTCGCCGACTGGCAGGCGGAGGGCGAGCTGTTCGTCGCTCGTGAGCGCTCGGAGGGGCTCTGGCCGGTGACGACCGTTCCGGTCGAGGACGTGGGACCGTTCGTGCCCACGTTCGGGCGGGATGCGGCCGACGAGCTCCTCGTCTGTACCAGCGAGGAAGCCGGAGTCAGCGGCTCGTCGGGTGCGGTGTATCGGCTCCGGCCGGCCTGAGGCTGGGTATCAACCCCAGTGGTTCCCTTCGATGGGCCCGTTACCGTCCCGGGTCTGCTCTGCCCCTTCGTCCTCGTCACGCGTGTCACGCCGAGCCAGCCGCTCGGCGGTCTCACGGTCTGTGGTCGTTCGCTGGTTCCGTTCGCCGCGCACCAGCGCGTAGAGGGCCAGTCCGCCACCGACGGTGAGGAGGAGCGCTACCAGCGCGAACAGCAGGCTGACGCCGGGCACGACTCACCCCAGGAACACGTCGACGATGTCGCTGCCGGCCGAGCCGGTGTCGCGGTACAGTTCAGAGTACCCACAGTTGAGGCAGGAGACGACGCTGAACTGGTTCGTCTGTATATCGAACATCTTGCTCAGTCCGCCGCCGGTCGTAGAGATGGTGCCGACGTCAGTTTCGGTGTGACCGCACTTCGGACAGCCGGAGTCGGTCGCGTCTTCGGAGACCATAGCGGGTGTATCCGGACACGGAACCAAAAGCGTTGGTGAGGCTGAAAAATCGTTCGAGCGGTCGGAACCGGGGCGTCATAGTGGTGGTTGTAACTTTTCACCGGCGTTCGAAGGCACCCATCCCGTCGAACGCCGACGGACTCGCGCTGCTCGACCGTCGAGCCCTGTCTCATTGCGCTCGACAGGACGCCGGGAGACTCGCTGCACTCGTCTCCCGAGCCCCGACTCGCCATGCTCGTCGGGACGCCGATAGCCTCACTCCGTTCGTCTCTCGAGCCCGGCCTCACGCAGTTCGGCCGGACGCCGACGGACTCGCGCTGCTCGTCCGTCCAGCCCTGTCTCACTGCGCTCGACAGGATGCCGGGACGGGCTTACAACCACCACTATCAGTCGTCCGCGGCGACCGGTTCGCCGTGGCTCACTTCGGTCCCGAGCAGGTCGAGGAACTGCGCGATCCACTCCGGATGGTCGGGCCAGGCCTGCCCCGTCACCAGATTCTCGTCCGTGACGACGCCGTCGACCCAGGAACAGCCCGCGGCCTCGCACTCGGCGCGAACGGCCGGATAGGACGTCATCTCGTAGCCATCCAGCACGCCAGCCGCGGCGAGTATCTGCGGCCCGTGGCACAGCGACGCGACGGGTTTGCCCGCCTCGAAGAAGTGCTGGACCACTTCGATAACTTCGTCGTAGGTCCGGAGGTACTCCGGGGCCCGGCCGCCCGGGACGACGAGCGCGTCGTAGTCGGCGGGATCGACGTCCGCCATCGTCGCGTTCAGTTCGAAGTCGTGGCCCCGCTCTTCGAGGTACGTCTGGTCGCCGCGGAAGTCGTGGACTGCGGTCTTGACCGACTCACCCGCTTCCCTGTCGGGACACACCGCGTCCACGTCGTGACCGACCGCCTGGAGCGCCTGGAAGGGGACCATTATCTCTAAGTCTTCACCGAAGTCGCCGACGATCATGAGGATATCCTTTCCCATTGGTGACACCGTGCTCGCACGAGCACACTAGATGGTAACGATTGTCACGACGATAAAGGCGCCGGCAGTGTCGTCAGTCGGACAGGTCGTCGAGGACGGTTCCGATGGCCGCCAGCGAGTCGAGGACGTAGTCGGGTTCGACGGGTCCCGCCTCGACGTCCGACCGGTCGCAGACGCCCGTAAGCACGAGAACTGTCGTCATTCCCGCACGGTCACCCATCGCCAGTTCGGTGTTCAGCCGGTCGCCCACGACGAGGCACGCCTCCGGCGGCGCTCCGATCCGGTCCAGCGCGTACGCCAGCGCCGTCGGCGACGGTTTGCCGAGCACGCGGTCGACTTCACTACCGGCCGCGGCAGCCATAGCGCCGGAGATGGCCCCCGTCCCGGGGACGAACTGTCCCTTATCGACTGGGTACGTGCGATCCGGGTCGGTCGCCAGGAACGCCGTCTCCTCGTCGAGCCCGTCGAGCGCGGCCTGGAGGTGTTCGTAGGCGAACGACTCCGTCCACGACGCGAGGACGACGTCGGCACCGACCGGGTCGCTGGTGAGCGTGACGCCCTCGTCGCGGAGGACGTCCGACAGCGAGTCGCTACCGACGAGATAGACGGACGATCCTGGGTGCTCCTCGCGCAGGTACGCCGCTGTCACGTCCGCGGCCGAGCAGGCGTCGCCGGGCCGAGCGTCGACGCCCATCGCGACGAGGCGTTCGACGAACGCGTCGCCGTCGCGCGTCGGGTTGTTGGAGAAGAACAGCGGCGTCACGCCGGCGGTGCGGAGGTCGTCGACGCCGTCGTCGGCGCCCTCGACCAGTTCGTCGCCCGTGTACACCGTCCCGTCGAGGTCGACTATCGCGCCGCGTAGCATCAGCCGATGGCACGGTCGTCGGGCGGAAAACCGTTCGCCTTCTGGGTCTGAACTGGGTCCGCGGCTTCACCCAGACTCACTGCTGCGGGCGTCTGACGGAACCCTTAATGGGCGGCTCCAGTGTTGTGAGGTATGAAGCGTCGCCAGCGCCGGGCGCTGTACTACCTCGGGACGTTCTTCGCGGTCATCGTCGTTTACGCGCTGGCGTACGAGTGGGGGATGGCGACGTTCGAGGGCAAAGAACGGGGCTTCTTCCGGTCGCTCCTGGTCGTCGTCGAGACGTTCACGACGACAGGGTACGGCGAGGACGCCGTCTGGGAGAGTCCGCAGATGATCCTGCTCGTCATCTCGATGATGTTCACGGGCGTGTTCTTCATCTTCATGGCCCTCCCGCTGTTCGTCGTCCCGTGGATCGAGGACCGCCTCTCGACGACACCACCCACGAGCGTCGCCGACCTCGAGGACCACGTCGTCATCTGCACCTACACCGATCGCAGTCAGACGCTCGTCGACGAACTCGACGTCCTCGACGTGGACTACGTCGTCGTGGAGCCCGACCGAGAACTGGCGACGGAACTGTTCGAGAGCGGACTCTCCGTCGTCCACGGTGACCCGGAGTCGGTCGACGACCTGGCGGCTGCGAACCTCCAGGCGGCGCGGGCGCTGGTGGTCGACGTCGACGACGAGACCAACGCGAGCGTCGTGCTCGCGGCCGGCCAGCTGGTCGAAGGCGACGGCGTCCAGGTCATCACGTTCGCCGAGAACCCGGACATGGCAGATTACCACCGCTACGCGGGCGCGGACACCGTTTTCTCACCGCGACAGCTCATCGGTGAGAGCATCGCGACGAAGGTGACGACCGGCCTCACGAGCGAGGTGGCAGATGCCGTGGAGATCGCCGACGACTTCGAAATCGCTGAACTCCCGGTGCAGGCCGGAAGTCGAATCGCCGGCGTCACCGTCGAGGACAGCGGGATCCGGGAACGGACGGGTGCCAACATCATCGGCGCGTGGTTCCGCGGCGAGTTCGTGACGCCGCCTTCGCCGAGTGCCCGCATCGACGAGCGGACGATACTGCTCGTCGCGGGCCGCGAACACCAGCTCGAGACACTCAAAGAGTGGACGCGCTCGGAGACCAGACAGAACGGTCGCGGTGCCGTGGTCGTCGGTGGGTACGGCGAGGTCGGCTCGACTGTCAAACAGTCGGTCGCTGCCGCCGGATTCACCTGCCACGCTATCGACCTCGAGGAGAAGACCGGGGTCGACGTCGTCGGCGACGTGACCGATGCGGACACGCTCAGGGCGGCCGGCATCGACTCGGCGTCGACAGTCATTCTCACGCTCTCCGACGATACGCTCGCCGTCTTCGCCACTCTGGTCGTCCGCGAACTCAGCGAGAACGTCGAGGTCATCGCTCGCGCGAACGAGCGGGAGAACGTCACGAAGCTCTACCGTGCCGGCGCCGACTACGTTCTGGCCCTGTCGACCGTGAGCGGTCGGATGCTCGCCTCGACGATTCTCAACGAGGACGTCATCTCCTTCGACCAGCAAGTCGAGGTCGTCCGCGTCGAGGCCGGTCGACTCGCCGGCCAGAGCCTCGAGGAGTCCGACATTCGCGCGCGGACCTCCTGTACAGTCATCGCCGTCGAGCGCGACGACGAGGTGCTCACGGATCTCCCGCCCTCGTTCACCTTCCAGGCGGGCGACTCCGTCATCGTCGCTGGACCGGACAGCGGGATCAACGAACTGACTGCGCTCACGAGCGAGTGAGTGGCGGCTGTCCGGTCGGCACGCGTCAGTCGACCAGTGCGAGTGGCACCGGCGGCTCGATGCGCATCTCGACGCCGTCGCTGTAGTGGGCGAGGGGGTCCGTCTCGGCCGTTTGTACTTCGAACTCGTCCAGCAAGTCGCTCCCAATCACCGATGCCGTCGCCGTCCTGAGTTTCCACGGCTCGTGGCCCACACTACCGCACAGGCGCGTGCCGAGCGCCCCCTCGGTGAAGTACCGGTAGCGCTCGACGAGGAACGACGGGAGCGTGTCCGGTGACCCGGTCTGGGTAGCCCCCGACGGTTCGTACGTCACCTCGAACGCGCTCGTGGACTCGCCGTGGCCGGCCAGGCGAATCGCGATTTCGCCGCCGTTCGTCGACCGTCCGATGGTCGCTGTCGAGGTGGGGACCCGAAATAGACGGTTCGCGGCGTCAGCAACCAGGCGGTCGTCCACGGCCATCGAGAGCACGTACACGCCGCGGTCGCCCCCTGGTGAGCGGACGTACGTTCTGACCGTCACCGCGCGTACGTTCTCGCGGACCGGGAGGCCGAACACGTCGACACGGCGCATCGCCGTGGAGAGGACGCTTATCCAGGCCGTTCCGTCGGCGACGTCAGGCGTGAGCCAGCTCGGGACGACGTCTTCGACGACGGCTTCGGGAACCGGCCAGTGGAGGAAGCAGACGTCGCGGAGCGTCGTCGTCAGCGGGCGCCCGGCCAGTTGCATGGCGTCAGGTCGGGGCGGAACGGGCTTCAGTCCTCCCGTCGAAACCGTCGCCCCGAGAAACTTGGTGGTCGAGCGCGAACCCCGTCGTATGGAGTTCGACGTCGTACAGGGCGACATCGCACAGCAGTCCGCCGACGTTCTGGTCAACGCCGCCGGCACGAGCCTGCAGATGGGGTCCGGCGTCGCTGGCGCGCTGCGACGCGGCGCCGGCGAGGCGATCAACGACGAAGCCGTCGCCGAAGGACCCGTCGACCTCGGTGACGCCGCGGTCACGGACGCGTACGACCTGAACGCGGAGTACGTCGTCCACGCTGCGGCGATGCCCCACTACGGCGACGGCAAAGCGACCGCCGAGAGTATCCGCGACGCGACGCGGAACGCGCTGGCAGCAGCGGACGAACTCGGCGCCGAGTCGCTAGTGATGCCCGCGCTGGGCTGCGGCGTCGCGGGATTCGATCTGCAGGAGGGTGCGCGCAGTATCTGCGAAACAATCGACGAGTACGACCCGGAGACGCTGGACGACGTGCGCTTCATCACGTACAGCGACGACGAGTTCGGAACAGTTCGGTCGGTCGCCGATGCCGTCCGTCGCGGCTGAACGGGCCAGACGACGAGGCACCGGTCCGGTCTACAGCGACTCGGGTTCGATCCGGTCGACGTAGCGCCGGGTGAGCGCGTACAGCACCGCGGCGACGAGCACGTAGCCGAGAACGTGGCCGTACGTCGTCGGCGTCGGGCTGTCGATGGCGAGTTTCGCCGCCGTCGTCGCCGGGTGTTCGGGTAACAGCACTGCGCCGCCGAAGACGACGAGCGTCACGACGGAGTACAGCAACTGGGCAGGACGGCGCCGACCCAGATGGAGCCCCAGCACGACGCCGACGATGACGACGATGGCCGCGATGGCCGTCACGAGCGTCAGCGTCCACAGCGGGTTCGCCACCGCCGTCCCGTTGACGGCGAGGAGAAGTGTCCACAGTGCCGCTTGCGCCGGGGCCAGGAGGATCATTCCCAGCGCCTTCCCGTCGACGACGTCGACGAGCGAAATCGGCGCGACGCGGAGCAGTTCGAGCGTTCCGCGCTCTATCTCCTCGGTGACGCTGTCGACGGCGACCGATCCGCTGATGAACGGCGGCAGGAAGAGCAAGAGCGGAATGAGGACCGTGTAGGTGAACCCGAAGTACGGACTCGCGTTCGCCTCTGGCGGGAGCGGAAGAGGGTCGTGTTCGATGTCGTCCTGCCGCTCGGCGCGCTCCTGGCGCTCCAGCGTCTTCAGGACCTGCCGGACCTGGACGACGACCACTGTCGTCCTGATGCTCCCGTCCGGCACAGTGGCCGACACCTGCATCACCGACCCGCCGCCCTCGGCTGCGGGCGCGCTGGTCGCCGTCAGCACCGCGTCGACCTCACCTCTGTGGAAGGCCTGCAGGGCGCCCGCTGGCTCCTCGTAGCCGACGGGCGTCGCGCCGGACTGGCGCTGGACGGCCTCGAAGAGGGCGGACTGCTGGTCGCCCGAGACGCCGATCTCGATCTGGCCGGCCTCGACCGACCCGGGGTCGTACAGCGACGTGAGGCCGACGACGAGGAACGACGAGAACGCCGCGACGAACAGCTGTATCAGCAGTGCGAGCACGATGGTCTTCTCCCGCGACAGCGAGGATAGGTCACGCCTTGCGACGACGAGTCGCGGGTCCCACGACCGGCCACTCTGCTTAGACAAGGGTGCTCACCACCGCGTAGTTGTAGGCGAAGTGGATCGCCATCGCCGCGAGGACGGCGACGGCGTACTGCCGTTTGCCCTTGCGCGCGCCGAGCGACGACACGCTCGCCGTCACGACGTGGAGGGCGAGCGGAACGAGCAGGAGTGCGGCTACGATGGCGGGGGAAACACCCGGCGGCACGTTGCTCCCGAGGAACGCTGCTTCGCCGGTCGGAACGTTCTGCAGGTCGGCCAACTGAGCGATGAGCACGAACTTCTCGGCGATGAAGAAACCGACGCCGCTCAGCGCGCCGACCACCAGCGCCGGGCGGAGGCTCCGCGAGTACCGCCCGCTGGAAAAGCCCGCGTAGAGGTGGAGGCTCTTGGCTATCTCCTCGATGACGACGACTGCGAGGAGCACCAGCGGGATGGAGATCTCCTGCAACGCGAACAGCATCGCGACCGCCGCGAGTTCGGCGACGAAGACGAACGGGAGGAGCAGCGCCGACAGCTTCAGCGCGCTCCACTTCGAGAAGATGCGCCCCGAGAGCGAGTCGAGCACCTTCAGCGGGATGGCCCGCTGGGTGAACATGTCTTCCTCGCGGTAGAGTCCCGCGCCGAGGCCGAACAGGACGGCCGCGGTCAGCGTCGGCGGCGACACCGAGAACGCGAAGTTCAGCAGCGATATCGACTGGCCCTGCAGGTCCCGGACGACGATGGTCAGCGGCGAGATGAGCGCGATCGGGTTAATCTGCGTGAAGATGGCCGGGACGAAGGCGTAGCTCGTCAGCGAGACGGTGATGGTCACGGTGACGAACGTGAGTTCCTTGAACGACCTGGCGAACATCGCCCCGCAGAACGTCGCGGCGAGGAACAGTGCCGCCAGGGGCAGGACAGCCAGCACCGCGACGTAGCTCCCGCTCGGTGCGATGCCGCTGAACCTGAGCGCGAGCGTGATTGCCGTGACGACGCCGACAGCGCCGAGGAAGTACGGAAGCGTCTTGCCCGCGATAATCTCGGCGCGACTCGCCGGCGAGACGAGCAACAGTTCGCCGCGGCGGTTGAGTCGCTCGGAGAGCATCGTCGACCCGTACGCCTGGATGACGAAGTTCAGCGGGACGACGAAGAGGAAGGCGAGCACCAGGGATTCGAACGGGAACGGCGGCTGGATGTCCGCCGGCGTCCCGCTCGTCGCGCCGCCGGTTAGCCCTGCGCCGAGGCCGCCGAGACTCCCGGCGGCGTCCTGGTCGGTGGTGGCCGTTCCGGTCCCGCCCGACCCGGATCCGGCCGCCGAACCGCCGCCTCCGCCGCCACCAGAGCCGTCACTGCCACCGGCGCTGCCATCGGCGGTCCCATCGTCCCCAGTCGCGAGGCTCTCGGTGACGCCGTCCTGCTCGACGTACTGCAGGTCGACGGACACCGGGTACGCAGCCGTGGCGTTGTCCTCATCGGCCATCCGTTGCTCGTTGTAGCCGTCGACGGTGTCCCGGAACTCCGACTGGGCGGCGTATCCCTTCGACGTCCGCGAGCGGTCGACCAGCGCCGTACTGACGAACAGCAGTTCCTGCTCACCTCGATAGATACCCGGCTGGCTCGGGGGAACCGTCGCGAACGTCGAGTCGTTGTCAGCTGGCGCGTAGTAGGGGCTCGACTGGTCGACGCCGACGCGGTAGATTCCAGAGTCGAGTCCGGCACCGGCGCCGCCCACCGCCAGCGCGGCGACCAGTCCCATCCCGACGATGGCCAGCACCATCACCACGACCGTCCGCCGGTCGACGCCACCGGCGTTCTTCGTCACTTCCCAGCGAGCGATCCGCAGGAGTCGTCGCCCGTCCATCTACGCCTCCTCGACGGTGCGTGGGTTCGGCGTCGCCGAGTCGGCCACGTTGAGGAACACCTCTTCGAGGCTCGACTCCTCGGTCCGGATGTCGATGACCTCGCCGCCGCGGTCGTTCGCGACGGCGCGCGTGGCGTCCACGCCGTCCATGCTGTCCACGACGCGGCACCAGGTGCCGCTCTCCTCGATGGCGTCGGGAACCTCGACCGTCGTGTAGACGCGGTACCGTCGCTCGCCGTACTGGTCCTGTAGCGCTTCGAGGTCGCCGCGGGCGACGATCTGGCCGTCGTTCATGATCGCGACACGGTCGCAGATAGACTCGACGTGGAAGAGGTTGTGGGCCGAAAAGACGATGGTCTTGCCTTCCTTAGCCAGTTGCTCGGTGAACTCGATGACGTAGTTCGTCGTCAGCGGGTCCAGCCCGCTGGCTGGTTCGTCGTAGATCAGGACGTCGGGGTCGTTGATCAGCGACCGGGCGATGGCGACCTTCCGCTTCATCCCCTTCGACATGTCGCCGAGCTTCCGGTCGTGGTGTTCGAGATCCAGTTTTTCGAGCGTGTCGAGCATCCGCTCCTCGGCGACGTCTCCCGGTACCTCGTACAGGTCCGCGAAGAACTGCAGGTAGGAAATCGGCGTCATCTCTTCGTACAGCGGGGACTCCTCCGGCAGAAAGCCCAGTTGTTTCCGCATCTCCGGATCGGACGCGTCAAACCCGGCGACGGTGGCCTCGCCGTCAGTCGGTTCGAGCAGCCCGGCGAGCATCTTCAGCGTCGTCGTCTTCCCCGCGCCGTTGGGGCCGATGACGCCGAACACCTCGCCCTCATCCACCGAAAACGTGCTCCCCTCCACCGCCACGAAGTTCCCGTACTCCTTGCGTAGTTCCCGCGCGTCGATCATCTTGTGGCGGCTTTCGAACGGACGACCGTATAGCTTCGGCCCCGATTATCGCCCGTCGAAACCATCGGATGGCACGTTAGTCTGCGATTTTCCGAATGAGATGGGTCGCATTGACCGTTCGAATTTGGATAGCTACAACTTTTTTGCGTTTCGACACCGACCAGTATTATGACGATGCGTCTCGGTCAGCTCTTTTCCGCACCGAGCGGATGGGAGAACGCTCGCGTCTCCATTTTCGGTTCGCTCGCGTTTTTCGCGATCTACGCGTTCTCTGAGTTTCTGGCCAACGGCGGAATGATAGAAATGCTCGTCATCGGGGCCGCTGCGGGAACCAGTGGCGTCGCCGAAACATTGCCAGAGGGTCAATGGCGGGCAGCGAGCGTCCTGCGACTGCTAGCTCTTGGAATGCTCGTTGCGGTCCTAGTAACCAGTCTGCTTTCGTTGGTCTCTAGCCTGCTCTCGTTGGTCTCGTAACTAGCAGACTGTGTAATGACTGTGCGACAGATGTCTATCGCTCGAAACCCGAGGCTCCGCAAACGTGGTTTTCTGTAGAATTACTTCGTCGCTTTTTCGAGTCGTACGTTCGATACCTGGTGGATGTCGTCGCCGATGCCGTCGCCGTCGCAGTCGTCGTTGGGGCAGCGATAGTGCCAGCCGTCCTCGGTGGCGCGCCGCTCCGCGAACCGCTCGCCGCACTCGTCACAGAACAGCTCGCCGGCGTCGCACGTGTCGCGGTGGAGCTCGAGTTCGAGCTCCGTGTTGAACGTGCGCTTGCAGTCCCGGCAAATGTGGGGCATAGTCGAAAGTTCCCAGGCGCGGTATTTAGAGACACCGGAACGTTTACGTACTGTCCATGGTTGGCACAGGTCTCCCACTTTCTCCGGAATCGAGTGGACGTTCGTCGATTGATCTCTCCCGTTCCTATCGCGTCGGCTGCCGTCAATCGAGATGCTGGCCGCTCTCGGGATGAATTCTACCGCGTACGGTAGTGGGCCATTATCCGGAAATCGGTGGTCCCAGTCGCTGTTCCGGGGTTCCTACCGCGAAGAAAAATCGAATCGACGCCGTATGCCGCTAGCGCGACCGACCTACAGCAGGTCTTCGACGTTGTCGGCGACTTCCTCGGGAGTGTCACCAACAGGGACGCCGATAGACTCACTCCGTTCGTCTATCGAGCCCTGTGCTCGCTCCGCTCGCACAGGACGCCGTTGTTCTCCAGTGCGTTGATCATGGATTCGGCGGTACCGTACCGGAAACGGACACCGGAATTCGGACGACACGTCCGGTGTCGGGAAAACCGTGTTACAGCAGGTCTTCGACGTTGTCGGCGACTTCCTCGGGAGTGTCACCAACAGGGACGCCGTTGTTCTCCAGCGCGTTGATCTTCGACTCGGCGGTGCCGGTACCGGAACCGGAGACGATGGCGCCGGCGTGGCCCATGCGCTTGCCCGGCGGTGCGGTGCGGCCGGCGATGAAGCCGGCGACCGGCGTGTCCATGTACTCGCCGATGTAGCGGGCGGCCTGCTCCTCGTCCTCGCCGCCGATCTCGCCGCACATGACGACCGCCTTGGTGTCCTGGTCGGCCTCGAACAGTTCGAGGGCGTCGACGAACGAGGTGCCGATGATGGGGTCGCCGCCGATGCCGATGGCGGTGGTCTGGCCGATGCCGCGCTGGGTGAGGCTGTCGACGACCTGGTAGGTCAGCGTCCCCGAGCGGGAGACGAGGCCGACGTCGCCCGACGAGAAGATGTTGCCCGGCAGGATGCCGAGTTTGGCGACGTCCGGCGTGATGACGCCGGGGCAGTTGGGACCGACGAGGTGGACGTCGGTCTCGTCCTGCTTGCGCTTGACGCGGGCCATGTCCTGGGTCGGGATGCCCTCGGTGATGGCGACGACGAGGTCGAGGGGCGCGTCGAGCGCCTCGAACAGCGCGTCACCGGCGAAGGCCGGCGGGACGAACACGACGGAGGCGTTGGCGTCCTCCGCCTTCGCGGCCTGCTCGACCGTGTCGTACACCGGGACGCCGGCGACCTCCTGGCCGCCCTTGCCGGGGACTGCACCGGCGACGACGTTCGTCCCGTACTCGATCATCTGTTCTGCGTGGAACTTGCCCTCGCCGCCAGTGATACCCTGGACGACGACGCGGGTGTCTTCGTCTACTAGAACGCTCATTGTGATCCCTCCTGTGCGTACGCGACGGAGCGCTGGACGGCGTCCTCCAGCGTCTCCTCGACCGTGACCAGGTCCTCGTTCAGAATCTCCATCCCTTCGGCGGCGTTCGTCCCCGCGAGGCGGACGACGACGGGCTTGGGAATCTCGTCGAACTGTTCGAGCGCCTGGTTGATCCCTTTCGCGACCTCGTCGCCGCGCGTGATACCACCGAAGATGTTGAACACGACGGAGTCGACGTTCTCGTCGGAGAACACCATGTCCAGCGCGTTCGCGATGCGCTGGGCCTTGGCGCCGCCCCCGACGTCGAGGAAGTTGGCGGGCTCGCCGCCGAAGTGGTCGACCAGGTCCAGCGTCGTCATCACGAGGCCAGCGCCGTTGCCGATGATGCCGACGTTGCCGTCGAGGCGGACGTAGTCGAAGCCGTACTCGTCGGCCTTCTCCTCGAGTTCGCTCCCCTCGAACTCGCCTTCCTCCTCCATCTCGACGAGGTCGGGGTGGCGGAACAGGGCGTCGTCGTCCGTGTTGAGCACGGCGTCGGCCGCGATGACCTCGTCGTCGGACGTGATCATCAGCGGGTTGATCTCCGCGTCGGAGCCGTCCTTGTCGTCCCAGATCTGATACAGCGTCTGCAGGATGCTGGAGACGTCGCGGGCGAGTTCGCGGTCGACGCCCGCGTCGTAGACGGCCTTCCGGGCCTGGTAGGGGTGCATCCCGAAGGCGGGGTCGACGTGCTCCCGCGCGATGGCCTCGGGGTCCTCCTCGGCGACGGCCTCGATGTCGACGCCGCCCTTCGTCGAGACCATGGCGACGGGTTCGCCCTCGCCCCGATCCATCGTGACGCCGACGTACAGTTCGTTGACGAAGTCGACGGCCTCCTCGACGAGGACGCGCTTGACCTCGTAGCCCTTGAGGTCCATCCCGAGGATGTCCTCTGCGTACTCCTCGGCCTCGGCTTCGTTCTCGGCGAGTTTGATGCCGCCGGCCTTGCCGCGGCCGCCCACGTGGACCTGTGCCTTGATAGCCACCGGATACCCGATCTCCTCGGCCGCCGCGACCGCGTCGTCGACGGTATCGGCGAGCTGAGCCGCGGGCGTCGGGATTCCCGCGTCGGCGAAGACCTGCTTCGCCTGGTATTCGTGCAATCTCATGTCATGCGAAAGCGGGGCTCGGGCCCGCTTAAATCCCGCTCATCTGGATTTCACCAGCGACGTTTCATAACGATCGATTTCTATCACTATCGGGCAATATCCTCCGCGGCCGCGACGCGATTGATCGAAAAGCGAGTAAACAACTAGTCGTCCTACAACTCGACGCCGCCCGGAATGAGGCTCCGCTGGCGCAGCAGGCTCCCGTCGGCGTCGTAGACGAGCAGCGTCCCCTTGTCGTACACCGTCGGGTTCCCCTCGGCGTCGACGAGGCGCAACCGGTACCGACTCCCGTCCTCGCCCCCGGTCTCCTTGCTGGCCCGAACGAGGTCGGAGACGGCGCCCGGGTCGACCCGTACCTCCAGGACGAACTCCCCCGTCAGTCGGTTCGCCACCGAGAGTACGCCGCCGCGCGTCGTCCCGTCATCGCCTGTTCCGTTCTCGTCCGTCCCGTTCTCCCCGTTCGTCAGTCGATACGTGACGTCGATCTCGCTCGATTCGAGCGGGCCGTCGTCCGTCCCGAGCCGTTCCGAGAGGAGGCCGTCGGGGCCGTCGAAAGCGATCGCTATCACTGGCCGGTCCTGCTCGTCGTCGTCGACGTTCGCGTCGAAGTAGTCGCGCCGCATCTGAGTATTCTCTCCTTGGGTACCCATGACAAAGAACGTAACGCCGCCGGATACTCGTCGGCGCGTCGATGCCCACAATTTAAGCCCCGCGACACTCGCCTCAGTGCATGGCCTGGGTCAAGTCAGAGTACGCGGGGGAGTTCGCCGTGCTGTCGACGTGGCTCGTCGCATTGCTCCCGTGGTCGGCGACGGTGATGAACGTGCAGTTCCGCGGCGCCGGCGCCACCGTCGTCGTCATCCGCTTCCTGTACTTCCGCCTGCAGTACATCTTCGGCATCTCCTTCGGGAACCAGGAACGACCCTTCCTGCTGTTCACCGACGCCGTCTCGTTCAACCCCGAGTCGCTCGCGCTCGCCAGCTGGCTCTGGGTGGCCGGTGCACTCGTCTCGCTCCTCCCCGTCGGTGTCAGTATCGCCTACTACGCGGCTGAGGACCGCGTCGATTCGCAGTTCCCCGCCGACCCGGTCAGGGTCCAGGGCGTCCTCCTCGGTCTCGTGGGCGCGCTTCTCCTCGCCTCGAGTGTCCTGTTCGCAACGCAACAGAGCGTGACCGCACCGGTCGGTGCGCTGTTCGCGCTCGCGTTCGCTTACCTCCTTCTCACCGTCGACCGGGCGTAGGGTTCCTGCTGGGCGGTAGAACACTGTCGGTCGCTGTTGCGTCTGCTGATAATCGGGACCCCTCATTTATGTGCGATGGTACGAAACCTCGGAGCAACTGGCCACGAGCGCCGGGAGACCGATGTCAGAACACGAGTCCCCAGACGGAGACGACGCCTCGCGCGGACCGCTGGCCGACGTCCGCGAGTGGCTGTCCCGCACGGCGAAGGTCCTCAGCGGGTCGGCAGTGCCCGTCTCCAACTACGACCCCAGCCGCCACGGTACCATCGTTTCGTTCGACGGGCTCGACGGCTACGACGAGGTCGACCGCTACTGGCTCAACGCGCCCTTCGCTTTCGCGTCTATCAACCACGACCCGGAGGCCAACGAACACCGCTACCACGTCGTCGAGCCGAGTCTCGACGAGTTCGAGCGCGACCTGCTCGACAGGCTGTTCGACGACGTCCGTGACCCGCTCATCTACCGGGCGGACGTCGACGAGAATCCCGAGGACGCGCTCACAGAGGAGCTTCGCGCCCGCATCGAGGAGTACGGCGTCCTCGTCGAACCGGAGACGTTCTACCGCCTCTACTACTACCTCTACCGCTCGTTCCAGGGGTACGGCCGCATCGACCCGCTGATGCACGACCCCCACATCGAGGACCTCTCGTGTGACGGCGCGAACCTCCCCATCTTCGCCTACCACGACGACTACACCGACATCGAGACCAACGTCTCCTTCGCCGACGGCGAACTGAGCGACTTCGTCGTCCAGCTCGCCCAGCGCTCGGGCCGCCACATCTCCGTCTCCGACCCCGTCGTCTCGACGACGCTGCCCGACGGCTCTCGTATCGAACTGGCCCTCGGCGAGGAGGTGACGCCCCGCGGCTCGGCGTTCACCATCCGAAAGTACGCGGACGAGCCGTTCACCCCCATCGACCTGCTGAACTACGGCACGTTCAGCCTGGAGATGCTCGCCTTCCTCTGGCTGGCCATCGAGTCCAACAAGTCGCTCATCTTCGCCGGCGGCACCGCGGCGGGCAAGACCACGTCGATGAACGCCGTCTCGATGTTCGTCCCGCCCCGCTCGAAGGTGCTGACCATCGAGGACACCCGTGAGCTCTCGCTGTACCACGACAACTGGCTCTCCTCGGTCACCCGCGAGCGACTCGACGACTCCGACATCACGATGTACGACCTGCTCCGCTCGGCCCTGCGTCACCGGCCAGAGTACATCATCGTCGGCGAGGTCCGCGGGGAGGAGGCCATCACCCTGTTCCAGGCGATGAACACCGGCCACACGACGTTCTCGACGATGCACGCCGACTCGGTCCAGACCGTCATCAATCGCCTGGAGAACGAACCGATCAACGTCCCGCGCCCGATGGTCCAGTCGCTCGACGTCCTCTGCGTACAGGTGCTGGGCCAGTCCGGCGGCGAGCGCGTCCGCCGGGCGAAGACCATCGCCGAGATCGAGGGGATCGACCAGCGGACGGGCGAACTCGACTACTCAAACTCCTACGCCTGGGACTCGGTCGACGACTCCTTCCGCAGTTCGAGCAGCGACCTGCTCGACGAGATCAGGCAGGAGCGGGGCTGGACGCAGTCGGAACTCCGCCGGGAACTCGCCGACCGGAAGCGGTTCCTGCGATTCCTCCAGCAGAAGGGGATCTCCGACTACCGTCGGTTCACCGCGATGGTGAACAAGTACTACGCTGACTCGGACGTGGTCATCGAGCAGATAGACGCCGCCGACGTCGACGTTCCGTCCTGACATGGCGCTGAATCCACTCGGACTGGTCCCGCTGACCGTCGTCGTCGCGCTCGCAGCAGCCGTCTTCCTCGTCACCGTCGACGAGTCGTGGGACAGGGCGGCGACGCGATACGCACGTCGGCTGTTCGGGCGCTACGTCAGCGAGTCACCGGAGCGCTCGCGACTCCTGCGAGCGGCGTTCGTCCCGCAGACCTACCGGGCCTACGCCTCCCGTACCTACCTCTACGTCGGTGTCGCCAGCCTCGGCGGCGCCATCGTCGGCGCGTACATCTTCGGCGCGATACTGCTGTTCATCCCGGCCATCGTCGACCTCCTGCTGGGGCTACCGAACGACATAGTGGCCGCCCTGCGAATCCGCGGGTTCGAACTCGTCCTGGCACCGAACCAGACCCTGCTGGTCGTGGCGTTCGGGGGCGTCTTCGGCGGCATTTCGGCTGCGCTCGGGACGTACGTCTTTCGATGGGAGCGACTCAAGAGTCGGGCGGCCGTCCGCCAGCGTAACGTCGAAGAAGGCCTCCCGCGCACCGTCGCCTTCATGTACGCGCTGTCTCGCGGCGGCGTCGCGTTCCCCGACGCGCTCCGGACCTTCTCCGAGAACGAGGAGATATACGGCGAGAGCGCCCGGGAGACCACCGTCGCCGTCCGGGAGATGGATCTCTTCGGTCGCGACATGATCACCGCTATCCGTCGAATGGCCGGCCGGACGCCCAGCGAGGAGTTCAAGACGTTCTCGGAGAACCTCGCGAGCGTCCTCCAGAGCGGCCAGCGACTCTCGGCGTTCCTGCGGAACCAGTACGAGCGCTACCAGGAGGAAGCGGCCGACCGCCAGGAGGAGATCCTCGAACACCTGGCGACCATCGCCGAGGCGTACGTGACGGTGCTGGTCGCGGCCGTGCTCTTCCTCATCACGATTCTGCTCGTGTTCGGGCTGACGACGACGGACACGCTCTGGCTCATCCAGTTGCTCGGCTACGTGATGGTTCCGCTGGCGAACGTCGGGTTCATGGTCTACCTCACACAGAAACTGGAGTCGCTTGGCATCGCCGCGAACCACACAACCTCGGTGCTGGACTCGACGGAGACTCGCTCTCCCGACCGGTCGGTCACCCACGACGGCGTTCCGCAGACCGACGGCGGCATCGTCGCGTCCAGTCGCGAGGGACTGTCACAGCTCGCGGTCTACGACGGCTTCGCGCGGGTCAGCGGGGTTCTGCGCTCGCCGCTCCAGACGCTGCTCTGGAATCCCTCCCGGATCCTGTACGTGACGGTTCCCATCGCGCTCCTCTCCGTCCTGATCCGGGCGCCGCCCGCGTTCGAGACCAGCGTCGTCAACGTCAGACTGCTCGACGACGTCCTCGTGCAGGCCGCCCTGCTGGTTCTCGGGAGCTTTGCCATCACCCGGACGGTATACGCCTATCGCGTCCGCCGCATCGAGGCTGCGACGCCCGAGTTCCTCGAACGCCTCGCGAGCCTCAACGAGGCGGGGATGACGCTCGTCGAGAGCCTCGAACGACTCCGGGGGAGTGACGTCGGTGCGCTCTCGCCGGAAGTCGAGCGCATCTGGGCCGACGTCAGGATGGGGTCGAACCTCGACGACGCGCTGGTCCGCTTCGGCCGTCGCGTCCGGACGACGTCTATCACCCGCGTCGTCACGCTGGTGACCAACGCGATGCGCGCGAGCGGGTCGCTCGGTCCGGTGTTGCGCATCGCCGCGACCCAGGCGCGGGCCGACCAGCGGCTCCGACGGCGCCGCCGTCAGCAGATGCTCTCGTACCTCGTCGTCATCTACGTCTCCTTCTTCGTCTTCCTGATCATCATCGTCGCCGTCCAGGAGGTGCTCGTCCCGGCGCTGCCGTCACACGTCCCCACGCCGTCTGCCGAGGAGACCAGCAGGCTGGGCGTCAACGCCGACCAGTTCGCCCGGTTCGGCAGCGTCGACAAGGCCGCCTACACCCTCGCGTTCTTCCACACCGCACTCGTCCACGCCGTCTTCTCCGGCTTTATCGGCGGGATGCTCGGGGAAGGGACGCTCCGTGACGGCGCGAAACACGCCGCCGTCCTGCTCGGCGTCGCCTACGTCGCGTTCCTCTTGCTCTCCTCGCCCGTCGCGTCGATAACGATGGACGGCCCCGCCGCGGGCGCCGAGACCGTGACCGTCGAATCCGCGTCGTTGTCCGAGGGCGGTTACGTCGTCCTCTACCTCGACGACCGCGAGGGGCCGGTCGTCGGCCAGTCCACGTACCTCGGTCCGGGTACCCACAGGGAGGTCGAAATTCAGGTGGATAGAGAATTACCGGACGGTCACACGCTCGTCGCCGTCGCCTACCAGGACGGCGACGGGGACCGAGCGTTGACGCTCGAGAACGGGGCGGACCAGCCGTACCCTGCACCAGGGCAGAGCGACGTCGTCCGCGTCCCGGCCGAAATCGGCGGCTGAGGCGACACGGACGAGCCCGGAACGGCCTCCTTATACCGGTGGATCACCAACTACACTCCCATGACAGTCCGTCACGACGACCTCACGGTCGACTGGCTCGGCTACGCGACTCTGCGTATCGAAGGCGACGACTCGGTCGTCTACGTCGACCCTGGACGGTACGGCGTCCTCACCGACGACTGGGAACCCCACGCCGAGGGGATCCGACACCCGCCGGCCCGGGACTACGACGCGAAGGATGGAGACGTCGTCTGCGTCACACACGTTCACCACTACGATCCGGAGGGGATCCGCCGGGTCGCCAGCGACGACGCAACCGTGGTGCTCTTCGAGGGGATAAACGTCCACGACAGCGACCGTGACCTGGACCGGCCGGCCGACCTCGACTACGACGTCGTCACCGTCGGTATGGAAGACGAACTGCTCGCCGGCGACGTTCCCATCTGGACTGTCCCGGCCTACAACGACCCCGAGGGCCCGAACGTGGACGCCCACGGCACGCCGGTCCACCCGAAAGGTATCGGCTGTGGCTTCCTGGTCGACGTCGACGGCACGCGCGTCTTCTGGCCCGGCGACTCCGACGTCATCCCCGGCCACGAGGAACTCGACGTCTCGCTGTTCGTCCCGTCCATCGCGAAGAGCTTCACGATGGATCGGCACGACGCCGCCGACCTCGCCGAGGCGATGGACCCGGACCTCGTGCTCCCGATCCACTACAACACGTTCGAGGCGCTGGAGAGCGATTCAGCCGCGTTCGTCGACGACGTGGCGTCCAGAAGCGTTCCGGTCGTGCTGGACGAGCGGTGACTTCGGCCGAGCGGTAGAAACGGAACCCCAGCTAGAGCACGCCCATCTCGTCCAGTCGCTCCGGGAGGTAGGTGTCCGTCACGAAGTCCAGCCCGCGAGCGGCCAGTGACTGCTGTTCAGCCTTCTTCTCGATGTCGAGTTGCAGTTCGATCTGTTCCTCCCAGAACTCCGTCTGGAAGCGCGGGTCTTCGAGTTCGGACTCCAGCGCGTTCACGTCGGAGTCCGACAGCGGGTCCGTCGGCAGGTCGTACTCGACGATGTCCTGCGGGCGGATACCGATGTACTGGGCGTCCGGCGTCGCGAGGTACTCGGAGAGGTGGGCGGACTTGATGGAGCCGTAGGCCACCGAGCCGTAGATGCGGTACGACCACGGGTCACCGTCGGCGAAGACCACGACGGGGAGGTCGAGTTCGTCGCGCATCCGCTTGATGAGTCGCCGGGTCGCACGCGCTGGCTGACCACCGAGGTGGACGACGATGGAGTTGTAGTCGTCGTCGAAACCGTTCTCGACCAGGCGGTCGCGCATACCACCGGTCTCCACCGCGAGCACGAAGTCCGCATCGTTGTCCAGGAACTCGATGGTGTCTGGGTTGTTCGGAATCTGGTAGCCGCCCTGCCCGACGTCGTCCTGGCAGTGGATCTCGCGGTCGCCCCGCCGGGTCTGCTCGCGGAGGAGCAGCGGCCCCATCACCTTCGCGCCGGACTCCTCGGGGCGCATGTGGAAGTCCTCGCGCTTGACCTCGGAGACGATTTCGAGGTCTTCGATGAGGTTGTTCGACTCGTCCTGGCTGTTGAACTGGGCCTCGTCGAGGTCCCAGGACTCGGAGAGGTAGTACAACTCACGCAGGGTGGACGAGCGGTCCTGGTCGAGCTGGTCGGCCAGGAAGTCGATCGTGTAGGTCGCCTTCAGGAGCTTCTGGGCGCCGGAGACCGTCTTGGCGCTCCGGGTGCTGGAGCGGTCGCCGTACACCCACACCTTCTCGTCCTCGTCGTACTCGATGTTGGTCTTCGTCCGGGTCGGGATACGCATCCGGGGGACGTCACCGTCGGCGAACTGGTCGTAAAAGTCCGCCGCGAGATCAAGTAGCTGTTCGCGCGCTTCCGCTTCGTTGAGGTTGCTGTCTGTGCTCATAATTATGCGTTCACCGTCAGGAGTTCCTCCTCGACGCCGTCGACGGTGATGTCGAACTCCGCGTCACCCTCGACGCTGTACTCCAGCGTGGCTTCCTCGCCGGAACTCACCGTCTCCGACCACTTGACGAACCACTCGCCGTCCATCTCGACCACCTGGGCGCCGTTCGTGTCTTGGGGCTCGGCGCTGACGATGTCCGTCACGTCGACGTCGGCGTTCGTGTCGGAGTTGTTCTCGACGACGATTTTGACTGTGCCGTCCTCCACTTTCCGCTCGACGAGGACGTTGTTCATGATGCGGGCGATGGAGTCGTCGATGACGAGTTCGTCACGGCCCGTCACTTCCGTGAGTTTCTCGGCCATCTCGGGGAGGATGGTGGCGAGCTTGTTCTGCTTCTCGCGCCGTTGCTGCATCGAGCGGCGCTTGTTCAGGTAGGACTTCAGGTCGCGAGCGGCCTCGCGGATGGCGAGTTCGATTTCGGACTCCATCTCGGGCACGTTCGCGACGGCGTCCTTGGACTCGCTCGTGAAGGGCACGTTCGTCGAGGCGACGTGGACCATGATGACGACGGGGCCGTTCGGGATGCCGGAGCCGCCGGGCTGGTCGAGGCCGTAGTTGCGCCAGTTGATCGACTTGACGACGTCCGTCGTCGCACAGGCGCCCCGCTGGTAAACGAGCGGGACGCGGTTGGCGAAGCGCATCACTGTCGCCTTGTTCTCGGCCTCGACGTCGCCGCCGTAGGCCAGGCCCGCCTCGACGATGAACGGGTCGCCGCCGTGGACCGAAGCGTCCCGGGTGGAGGCGGCGTAGAAGTCCGCGTCGAACTCCTTCTTCAGCCCCGCCTCGACCAGTTCGTCGGTGATGGGCGCGAGACAGTCGGTCGGTGGCGCGATGATGTCCGTCTCCCGCATCGCCTCCAGCAGTTCGCTGGCGGTGTCGCGGTCCCCGGCTATCTCCGAGACGTCGGGCGCGTCGTCCGGGACGGTCCGACCGATGGCCCAGAGCCGTTCGAGAACGTTCTCCCTGGCCGTCTCGCCGAAGGTGACGTCGTCGTACTCCTCGGTGTCTTCAGCGGACTTCCGGACGAACTCCGTGAGTTCGTCGTGCGTGAACCGGTCGCGGTGGCCGTCCTCGCGGACGAGTTTGGCCGCGATGCGGTCGGCGAGGCCCTTGATGCCGGCGTCGTCCTTGCGGCTCGTGGTGGCCTCGTCGATCATCCGGTAGAGGTCCGCGGCGCGGTACTCCTGGGGCGCGTCCTCGTCCTCGGCCTCGGCGGTACCCGTGACGAGCCCCCAGACGGCGTCCACGGCGTTCTCGCGGACCGTCGAGCCGAAGGTGACGTCGTGGTCGTCCTCGACCCCGTCGGCGACGTTGTCGACGATTTCGACGACGTCCTGGTGGGAGACGCGCTCCCGGCCGCTCACGACGTCGGCGACGTTCGTCGCGAACTGCGAGGTGGCGTCTGCACCCTTGTTGGAGACGGCCTGTTCGAGGAACGCCTTGTAATCTCGCTTCTTCTTCGCTTCGGGCGGCTGCCAGGAGAGTTCGCGGCCGTAGTGGCGGTCTTTGAGGCTGTCGATGACGTCATCGGCGGTCTTCTGGCCGACGCGGGTGAACTCCCCTTGCATGAAACCGGAGACGGAGTACGAATCCGTCGCGTCGAGCATCTTGATCAGCGTCCCGAGTTCGACGCCGTGGGGGTGTGGCCGTATCTCCTCTGTCTCGGCCGGGAGCTGGTCGGTCGCCCGCTCGTACTTGAAGTGGTCGTTGGGCTCACGGAGTTCGATGCGAGCGTGAGGATTGACGACGGCGGTGTGCTTGATGTAGTCGTGTAGCTGCTGGCGGGCCCGCATGTTGGCCTCCATCTCCATCTCGATGCGGGTCCCGTGGGGCCGCTCCCACGTCGTCGTCTCCTCGACGTCGATCTCCGGTTCGTTCTGGTCCGTGTCGATGATCAGCTCGAAGTACTGGGCCTCGTCGCCACCCTGCGTTCGGCTGGTGATCTCCGCGGGTTTCCCGCTTGTGAGCTGGGAGTACAGCACCGCGGCGGAGATACCGATACCCTGCTGGCCGCGGTTCTGCTCGCGCTTGTGGAACCGGGAACCGTAGAGCAGTTTCCCGAAGATCTTGGGGATCTGTTCCTTGGTTATCCCCGGTCCGTTGTCCTCGACTATCAGGCGGTAGTAGTCGCCCTGCTCCTGGATTTCGACGTAGATGTCCGGCGGGATGCCGGCCTCCTCGCAGGCGTCGAGCGCGTTGTCCACCGCTTCCTTGACGGCGGTGACGAGTCCCCGGGCTCCAGAGTCGAACCCGAGCATGTGCTTGTTCTTCTCGAAGAACTCGGCGATAGAGATGGCGCGCTGGCTCTCTGCCAGTTCCTCCGCAATCCCCTCCTCCTCCCCGAGTTCCGACTGTAGCGAGGTCATTCGTGGCCGCTTCTACCAGTTGCGGGATTAAAAGGTGTTCGGCACCGCGGTGAAAGTGATCCTCGCGCGTTCACCCCCGGGTTCGAGCGGTCCGATCGGGCTTCGACGGGGTCGAACGTTACTATACGTTGACTAATTTGCAGTCGGAAAGAAGCAAACGCTTCCGGTTTCCAGGGGCTTCCAACTCACACGCGCGTGCGCGGGCGGGAGATTTATCACCCCCGACCATCTACGGATAGCTACATTCTATGTCACAGGACAGGGAGTACGGTGCGAGCCAGATTCAGGTCCTGGAGGGGTTGCAGGCCGTCCAGAAACGGCCGGCGATGTACATCGGTTCGACCGACTCCAGGGGTTTGCACCATCTCGTCTACGAAGTAGTCGACAACTCGATCGACGAGGCGCTGGCGGGTTATTGCGACACCATCGACGTCACGATCCACGACGACGACTCGGTGTCCGTCTCGGACGACGGCCGCGGGATTCCGGTGGACACCCACTCGGAACACGACCGGCCCGCGCTCGAAGTCATCATGACCGTCCTCCACGCCGGTGGGAAGTTCGACAACAAGTCCTACCAGGTCTCCGGCGGCCTGCACGGGGTGGGCGTCTCCGTCGTCAACGCGCTCTCCGCCGAACTCGAGGTCGAGGTCAAGCGCGACGGCGCCCTCTGGTGCCAGTCGTTCGACCACGGCGAACCCGTCGGTGACCTCGAACGCGTTCGCGACCTCGAACCCGACGAGGACAACGGCACGTCGATGCGGTTCTGGCCGGACGACGAGATATTCGAGACGACCGAGTACACATACTCGACGCTCGAATCTCGCCTCCGCGAACTGGCCTTCCTCAACTCCGGCGTCGAGATCACCCTTCGAGACGAGCGCGAGGAGGACAAAGCGGACACGTTCCGGTACGAGGGCGGCATCCGCGAGTTCGTCGAGTACCTCAACGAGACGAAGGAACCGCTCCACCGCGAGATCATCTACTTCGAGGACGACGAGGCGATCGAGGACGGCGTCGTCCAGGTCGAGATCGCGCTGCAGGGGACGAAGGACCTGCAGGGATCCATCCACGCCTTCGCGAACAACATCAACACGCGCGAAGGTGGGAGCCACATGACGGGGTTCAAGACCGCGCTCACCCGGGTCGTCAACGACTACGCGACGGACAACGGGCTCCTCGACGACCTCGAGGAGAACCTCACGGGCGAGGACATCCGCGAGGGACTCACCGCGGTCATCTCTATCAAGCATCCCGATCCGCAGTTCGAGGGCCAGACCAAGACGAAGCTCGGCAACAGCGAGGTCCGCGGCGTCGTGGAGTCCGCGATGCACTCGGGACTCGCGACGTTCTTCGAGGAGAACCCGGACACGGCCCAGGCCATCGTGATGAAGGCCGTCGAGGCCGCCAAAGCCCGGAAGGCCGCCAAGAAGGCCGAGGAGCTCACCCGCCGCAAGTCTGCGCTGGAATCCACGGCGTTGCCCGGCAAGCTCGCCGACTGCCAGACGAAGGACCCGGCCGATTCGGAACTGTTCATCGTGGAGGGCGACTCCGCAGGTGGCAGCGCCAAGCAGGGCCGGAACCCTGACATCCAGGCCATCCTTCCCATCGACGGGAAGTTCCTCAACGTGGAGAAACACCGCCTCGACCGGATCCTCGAGAACGGCAAGATCCGGACGATGATCCGCGCCATCGGTACCGGCGTCGGCGACGAGTTCGACATCGACAACCTGCGGTATCACCGGATCATCCTGATGACGGACGCGGACGTCGACGGCGCGCACATCCGGACGCTCCAGTTGACGTTCTTTTACCGGCACATGCGCCCGCTGCTCGAAGCGGGTCACGTGTACGCGGCACAGCCCCCGCTGTACCGCATCCGGTGTGGCGGCGAGACGTACGACGCGATGACCGAGGCCGAACGGACCCAGATCGTCGAGGAGAAGTGCGGCGGCGACCCGGACCAGGTCCAGCGGTTCAAGGGGCTGGGGGAGATGAACCCCCAGCAGCTCTGGGACACGACGATGAATCCCGATACGCGTATCCTCAAGCAGATTACCGTCGAGGACGCCGCCGCGGCGGACAAGATGTTCAACGTGCTAATGGGTGACGCGGTCGGTCCCCGCAAGGAGTTCATCAAGGAGCACTCCCCCGAAGCAGAGTGGGTGGACATATGAGCTCCGAAGCGCCCGACGACGCCCCATCGCCGGCCCAGCGGGTGAAGAACGTCCGCATCGAGGACGAGATGGAGCAGAGCTACATCGACTACGCGATGTCCGTCATCGCGGGTCGCGCCCTCCCCGACGTCCGCGACGGACTCAAACCCGTCCACCGGCGCATCCTCTACGCGATGCACGACATGGGTGTCACCTCGAACACTTCACACCGGAAGTGTTCGTCCATCGTTGGCGAGACGATGGGTGACTACCATCCCCACGGCGACAGCGCCATCTACGACACGCTCGTCCGGATGGCCCAGGACTTCTCGATGCGCTACCCCCTCGTCGACGGGCAGGGGAACTTCGGGTCGATGGACGGCGACCCCGCCGCGGCGATGCGGTACACGGAGGCCCGGATGGCCCCCATCGCCGAGGAGATGCTGGAGGACATCGAGAAGGACACCGTCGACTTCTCCGCGAACTACGACGACCGGCTAACCGAGCCGGACGTCCTCCCCGCGGCCGTCCCGAACCTCCTGCTAAACGGTTCCTCGGGCATCGCCGTCGGGATGTCGACGAACATCCCGCCGCACAACCTCGGCGAGATAATCGACGCGACGACCCACCTCATCGAGAACCCCGACGCCGCCGTCGAGGACCTGATGCAACACGTCAAGGGTCCCGACTTCCCGACCGGCGCGAACATCGTCGGCAAGGACAGCATCTACTCCGCGTACTCGACCGGACGAGGTCGACTCCGCGTCCGCGCGGAGTACGAGGTCGACCGCGAGGACAATACGATCGTCATCACGGAGATTCCCTTCCAGGAGAACAAGTCCCGGATGGTCGAGCGGATCGCCGACGACGTCAACGAGGGTGCCCTCGAGGGGATCTCCGACCTCCGCGACGAGTCCGACCGCAACGGCGTCCGCGTCGTTATCGAACTCAAGCGCGGGGCGAACGTCGACGTCGTGGAGAATCGGCTGCTGGAGAGCCACCTCGAGTCCACCTTCGGCGTCATCAACCTCGCGCTGGTCGACGGCCAGCCGAAGGTGCTCACCCTCAAGGAGACGCTCCAGCACTACGTCGAGCACCGCCGTGAGGTCGTCCGCCGACGCTCCGAGTACGACCTCGCCGAGGCCGAGGACCGCGCGCACATCCTCGAAGGTCGCCTCAGAGCGCTTGACATCGTCGACGACGTCGTCGCGGTCATCAGGAATAGCGAGGACCGCAACGAGGCGAAGGAGGCGCTGCGAGGCGAAGTCGACCCGGACGAACTGGACGGTGACCACGAGGTCGATCCGAACGTCACCCTCGACTTTTCCCAGGCCCAGGCCGACCACATCGTCCGGATGCAACTCGGCTCCCTGACCTCGATGGAGTCCCAGGAGATCGAGGAGGAGTACGAGGGCGTCCAGGCAGAGATCGAACGCCTCGAAACGATTCTCGGCTCCGCGGAAGAACTCGACGCCGTGATCGAGGACGAACTCCAGGCGATCAAAGACGAGTACGACGACGACCGCCGGACCTCCATCCTCGAAGACGAGGGCGAGGTCACGCACGAGGACCTCATCCCCGAGGAGGACAACATCGTCGTCATCACCGAGGACGACTACATCAAGCGGATGCCCGTCGAGAACTTCGACCCCCAGGGTCGCGGCGGCAAGGGTATCATCGGCGCCGACCCCAAGGAGGGCGACCGAGTCTCGAAGGTCTTCAGGGCCAACAGCCACGACTACCTGCTCTGTTTCACCAACCAGGGTCAGGTCTACCGGTTGAAGACCTACGAGATCCCGGAGATGTCCCGGACCGCCCGGGGAAAGTCCGCCATCAACCTCATCGATCTCGACGAGGGCGAGGAGATAACCGCCGTCGTCGACACCGACGAGTTCGAGGACGACGAGTCCATCACGCTCGTCACTCGCAACGGCTACGTCAAGCGGACCGCCGCGACGGAGTTCGAGAACATCCTCTCGACCGGCATTATCGCCGCGAAACTCGAAGACGACGACGCCCTCGTCGACGTCGAGGTGACCGACGGGACGCGGGACCTCGTCATCGCGACGGAGGACGGGATGACCATCCGCTTCGACGAGGACGAAGTTCGCAAGATGGGTCGTAACGCACGCGGCGTCCGCGGCATCGACCTGCAGGACGACGACAAAGTCGCGGCCATGGTCGCGATGGACGATGCGGACGACCGCGCGCTGTTCACCGTCACCCGCAACGGGTACGGGAAGCGCACGCTGCTGGGCGAGTACCGCGCCCAGTCCCGCTACGGGATGGGACTCATCGACATCAAGACGAACGAGCGCAACGGCCCGGTCGCCTCGGCGAAAGCGGTAACCGAAGACGACCAGCTCGTCATCATGTCTGAACAGGGCCAGATCATGCGCATCCGCGCCGGCGAGGTCTCGCAGGTCGGCCGGAACACGATGGGCGTGACGATTATGGAACTCGAAGGAGACGACCAGGTCGCCAGCGTGACTGTGGTGCCGGCGGATGTGGGTGCGGACGTGGACGCTGACGAAGAGTAGTACCGCGAGCGGCTTTTTCGCGGAGACGGTTCGATCACTCCAGCGCCAGCAGTCGCATCCCATCGACGTTCCCGTCGTCTCGCCGCTCGGTCACGACCGAGACGTAGATCGTACCGCCGGCGACGGCGAGGCCATGGACGTGGTCCTCGAACGTCCGTTTCCAGAGTCGGTCGCCGGAGTGACGGTCGACAGCCGCCAGCGCTGCGTGACCGGCCGCGGTCTGCTCGACTGACCGGTCGTGTACCGTCGAGACGATAGTATCTCTGGCGCCGACGACATCGATAATTGAGTGGTCGAACTCGCTCGCCCACGCTTCTTCCCCATCGTGCGTGAACGCTCGAAGTACCCTGTCTCCGAGGCTCGTCACGACCAGGTCGTCGGTGACGACTGGTGCCGTCGGACGACCGACCGGATCCGGACGGTCGCGGGTTGCCTCGCCAGCGTGCCAGTCCGGGGGTGACGAGACGCGCCACTGTTCCTCGCCGGTTTCGCGGTCGAGAGCCCGTAGTTGTCCGCCGTAGCTACCTTCGAATTCGACAGTGGCGAACACCGTGTCCTCGGAGACGGCCGGACTCCGGTAAATCCGTGGGCCCGTAATCCTCGATTCGGCGGGGACGGACCACTTCGTCGCCGCGTCCCGGGACGCGTGTGCCGGTTCGTCGTCGTCACGGTCTTCCCAGGGCCATTCGATTGCTGTCGCGGTCAGATCGACCGCCTCGGCGGTAAACGCCGTCGCGACGTAGGCGGTGTCCCCGACGACGGCGGGCGTCCCCTGCGCGTCGTGACTGCAAGCCCACGTCACTCGCCCCGTGGCATCGAGCGCAGAGAAGTAGCCGCCGTACTCCAGGTACAGTCGCCCGTCGGCGACGGTTCCGCTGGCGGTGTTGGCTCCGTGACAGGGGTCGCCGTGCCACGTCTCGTCGCCGCTCTCGAGGTCCACACCGAAGACGCAGTCCACGCCCGTGACGTACGCCCGTTCGGCCCCCAGTGTCGGGGTTTCGAACCCCCACGGTTCGGATGCCGACCGCCAGCGGCGTTCGCCGTCGGTCGAACGGAGGCACGTCACGTGGTCGTTCGCGTTCAGAACGACGCGGTCGCCCCGGACGAACGGCGCGTAGCAGTGTTCGAAGTCACGACTCCAGCGAACGTCCGGTTCGGAGCACGGTGGAGCGGTGTCGCCGTTGTAACGGCTGTTCCGCGCGTCGTAGCCCTGTGCGGGCCAGTCTTCCGGTCCGGGCGTCGCGTCGGGGAGCGCAGCCGACTGTGATTCGCCCGTGAGCGCGGAGCAGCCTCCGAAAAGCGTCGTCGGACCGAGGACAGCGCTCCGGAGGACCGTTCGCCGGGAGGGGCGCTTGTCGGGCATCTGTATCGAGCACACCCGGCCCGTTGAAGTTACTTCTGGATGGACAGGCTCGGATTTTAGTCACGCTTTCTGCGCCATCGCGCGGTCGAACGAAGTCGTCCAAACGTGGAGTAGTTCTGAGATACTTTTTTGGAGTTCGGCCCGAAAATTATCGGGTAGGCCATGAGACACCTCCACTACGACGACCGAGCCGGTGGCCGCGTGCCGGGCTACCTGCCACTCGGCGCCTACGTGCGCTTGCTCGCGGGCGTTCTCGGTGCCGTCGCCATCGTAACGGGCGCCTGGGTGGGGTCGTTCCGCCGCCAAGTCCGTCGAGCCCTCCTCATGGGTATCCCGCCGGAAAACTGGCGGGAGCAGATCGAGGCGCTCTGGGCCGTCGAGTTGACCGGCGATCCGGTCCGGGACACGCTCGCCTTCGCCGTCTCCCGACTCGAATCGCCGGTCGTGGTCTGGACCGTCGTCGCGTTCGGTCTCCTCACGCTCGTGCTGGAATATCGGCGGGGCCGGTTCGATTCCGTGCTGGAGGAACGTGACTGACGATGTCCCGTAATCGATTCGGACGCGACGAAGTTCCACATCCGGTCGCACAGCCACCGCTCGCCGCGTTTCGGAGTCTGCTCGTCAGAATCACCGGTGCGGTGCTGGTCGGTGGCCTCGTGACCTGGCTCGTCCCGAAATCCCCGTGGTTCTACCGACTGCCGATGGATCCTCCTGTGACGAGCGAGGCGGTCTGGGGCGTCGAGGTGGGACAACCTGTCTTCTTCTTCCTCTTCGACTTTCTCGTCTCCCGTGTGACGTCGCCGCTGGTACTCGGTCCGGTGGTCGCCGCCGGCGTCGCCGCGCTCGCGCTCGAATATCGGAGGGGTCGGTTCGAAGCCGTGCTTGAACGAGGGGGCTGACGATGTCCAGTAAACGACACGAATATCGCGTGGACCGCCGCCCGGTAGCGCAGCCACCGCTCGCCGCGTATCGAAGCCTGCTCGTCCGAATCGCCGGCGCGTTAGTAGTCAGTGGATTTCTGGTCGGCGGACTCCCGAAACCAGCTTGGTATTACTGGCAGGTGTGGGAAATGGCCGAGCGGTCCGAAGTTATCTGGGGCGTCGACGTAGTTCAGCCGTTCTTCCCCTTTCTCTTCGAGTTCTTCGTCTCCCGCGTGACGTCGCCGTTCGTCCTCGGTCCGGTAGTCGTCGCCGGCGTACTCGCGCTGGCGTTCGAGTATCGCCAGCGCCGGTCGGCGAGATAGCCTGGACACCGTGTTCCGGCCGAGACTCAGAGAATACGCTTGCCGAACGCGCTCGCGACGAGTTCACAGCCCAGTTCCGCCGTCTGGTTGTGCTGGTCGAGGATGGGGTTCACTTCGACGAGTTCGAACGAGCGCAACTGGTCGCCGACGTCCGCCACGTACTCCATCGCGACGTGGGCCTCGCGGTAGGAGACGCCGCCGCGGACCGGCGTGCCGACACCGGGGGCCTCCGTCGGATCGAGCCAGTCCATGTCGAGACTGACGTGGACGCCGTCGGTGCCCTCCGTCGCGACGGTGATGGCGTCGTCGACGACGTCGGTGACGCCCCGGTCGTCGATGTCGCTCATCGTGTAGGCTGTGACGTCGGACTCCCGGATCAGTCGCTTCTCCTCGTCGTCTAGGTCACGGAGTCCGACGAGCGCGACGTTCGCCGGATCGATTCCGGGCGTCACGGCCCAGGGAACGTCTTCGAACGGGCCGACGCCGAGGATGGCGGCCAGCGACATCCCGTGGACGTTGCCGCTCGGCGTGGTCTGGGGCGTGTTGAAGTCGCCGTGGGCGTCGAACCAGAGGATACCGAGGTCGTCGCCGTCCGCCGCACCCGCGACGGACCCGATGGCGATGGAGTGGTCGCCGCCGAGGACCAGCGGGAGGTGACCGGCCGAGACGGCGTCGCTTACCGCGTCCGCGACCCGGCCGGTGACCGTCTCCGTCTCGGCGAGAAACTTCGCCTGGCCGTCGGCCGGCTGGGAGGCGTCCGGGTCCCGCTCTTCCGGTCGCGGGACGGCAACGTCGCCGCCGTCGACGCAGGTCAGACCAGTGGCTTCCAGCTGGTCGGCCAGCCCGGCGTACCGGATGGCCGACGGCCCCATGTCGACGCCCCGCCGGTCGGCTCCGAGGTCCATCGGCACCCCGAGGATACGGACGGTTCTCGTCATCGAGAGAAGTTGAGGCGCGGACCGGCTAAAAGGCGCCGCCGTCCGCTGGGAGAATCGCCACTCGAATCGTCGTTACTTGTACTGCGCGCAGACGCGCCGGATTCCCTCTTCGAAATCGATCTGGGGCTCCCAGCCGGTTGCCTCGCGCATCCTCTCGGCGTCTGCGCAGGTGTCGTGGACGTAGACGTCGTCGGGAATCGGGTTCTCGACGTACTCAGGTTCGACGTCGGTGCCGAGTTCGGCGTTGATCATCTCCACGACTTCGTTGAAGTCGTACGCCTCGCTCGTCCCGAGGTTGTAGATACCGTCGAGTTCGTGCTCGGCGGCCTGTTCGAGGCCGCGGACGATGTCGTCGACGTGCGTGAAATCGCGGGTCTGATTTCCGTCGCCGTAGAGGACGGGAGACTCGCCGCTGGCGACGTCGTCGGCGAACTGGGCGATGACGTTCGCGTACTCGCCCTTGTGTTCCTCCGCACCACCGTAGCCCTGATAGACCGAGAAGAAGCGCATGCCGGCCAGCGAGAGGCCGTAGTGGTTGTGGAAGTATTCGGCGTACGTCTCGCGGGCCATCTTGGAGGCTTCGTACCCCGTGTTGACGGTGACGTCCATCGACTCGGGGGAGGGTTCCGTTCGGCTGCCGTAGATGGAAGAGGTCGAGGCGTAGACGACGGTGTCACAGCCGTCCTGGCGAGCCTGGTGGACGGTGTTGACGAACCCCTCGACGTTCACCCGGGCGCCCTTCGTCGGGTTCTCTTCGTGCATGGCGTACGAGGAGAGCGCCGCGAGGTGAAACACGACGTCGACGTCGGTCGGCAGGTCTTCGTCCGTGACGCTCGCGTCGACGAACTCCACGTCGTCGTCGAGGTTCTCGGGCGTGCCGAGATACTGGTCGTCCAGCGCGACGACGTCGTTGTCGGCAGCCAGGTGGTTCGCGAGATTCGATCCGATGAAACCGGCGCCGCCGGTGACGAGAACGCGTTGGCCGTTCATGTACCAATTACGTCCACCGACTGACAAAGGCGTACCGCTTCGGTCGATTCAACGGCCAGCGCGGCGTCCTGTCGCGCCGGCGACGCCCGGTCCACCGTCGGGTTTAAGGAACGGTATACCGAACCTTCCGTTATGTCATCGATCGAATTGACGCCCAGTCAAAAGAACATTCTCCAGGAACTCGTAAACCTGTACAAGGAGAGCGAGAGCGCGGTCAAGGGGGAGGACATCGCGGACAAGGTCGACCGGAATCCCGGGACGATCCGGAACCAGATGCAGAGCCTGAAAGCCCTCCAGCTCGTCGAGGGCGTCCCCGGCCCGAAGGGCGGCTACAAGCCGACCGCTAACGCCTACGACGCGCTACAGATTCAGGACATGGACGACGCGGCCCACGTCCCCCTCCAGCACAACGGCGAGACCCAGCCCGACGCCACCGTCGAGGAAATCGACCTGACGAGCGTCCACCACCCCGAGCAGTGCCGCGCAGAGATTCAGCTCCAGGGGTCCATCGCGGACTACCACGAGGGCGACACCATCACAGTCGGTCCCACGCCGCTCTCGAAGCTCCAGATCATCGGTACGCTCGCCGGGAAAGACGACACGAGCAACAAACTCGTGCTCACTATCGACGATATGCGCGCCCCAGCCGGCGAACCGGAACACTAGCTGTATCACTCTTTCTCTCCGTTCGACTCGTTCTTCTCCGACCTCTCGACGTTCTCCGGTCGCTCCTGTCTCGATGGATTTCGCGAGTTCCGACGACGAACGCCGAGCAGGCATTCGTTATGAATGATCGAGACAAACGGCGGCAAGCACGGCTCTTTCAAAGCATTTGTATCCTTTCAATTCCCAGCTAGCGGTGTATGACTGAGAAGGTCGTCGTCCTCGGCGCAGGGTATGCCGGCGCGGGCGCTATCAAGAGCCTCGAGGCACAACTGGACGGGGAAGCCGACGTCACCTGGATCTCTGACACCGACTACCATCTAGTTCTCCACGAATCGCACCGCTGTATCCGTGATCCGTCCGTCGAGGAACACGTGACAGTCCCCGTCGAGGCGATCAAGTCCCCCGGGACGACGTTCCGGCAGGGCGAAGTGGTCGACGTCGACGCCGACGAGCGCGTGGTCGAACTGGCCGACGACGCCACCGTCGAGTTCGACTACCTCCTCGTCGCCATCGGCTCCCGGACGGCCTTCTTCGGCATCGAGGGGCTCGAAGAGTACGCCCACACGCTCAAGAGCCTCGACGACGCCCTCGGCATCCACGACGCGGTCGCCGACGCGGCCCGTGACGCGACCCAGAGCGACCCTGCCCAGATGGTCGTCGGCGGTGCCGGCCTCTCCGGTATCCAGACGGCCGGCGAGATAGCCAAGTACCGGGACGAACACCGGGCGCCCATCGAAATTCACCTCGTCGAGGGCCTGGACGAGGTCATGCCCAACGGCGACCCGGAACTCCAGGGCGCTATCCGCAAGCGCCTCCTCGAGCGCGACATCAACATCATGTGCGGCGAGTTCATCGGCGAAGTCGACGAGGACACTGTCTACATCGGCGACGACGACGAACTGGCCTACGACGAACTGATCTGGACCGGCGGCATCACCGGCCGCGAGGCCATCCACGACGTCGACGTCGACAAGGACGAGCGCTCCCACCGCATCAACGCCGAGCAGGACTTCCAGACGACGAACGAGCAAATCTTCGCCATCGGCGACTGCGCGCTCGTCGACCAGCCGGGCGAAAATCCCGCGCCTCCGACGGCACAGGCCGCCTGGCAGGCAGCCGAGGTCGCCGGCGAGAACCTCGCCCGCGCCATCCGCGGTCGCCCACTCCGGACGTGGACCCACAACGACATGGGGACGGTCGTCTCCATCGGCGACACCGCCGTCGCTCACGACGTCTCCTTCATGGGCGTCGGCGCGCCCATCGGCACCTTCGGCGGCTTCATGGCCGAATCGCTGAAGAAGGCCATCGCCGCCAAGTGGATCAACTCCATCACCGGCCCGCGCCGCGCCGTGAAGGCGTGGCCGGAGATGTAGTACCTTTTTACTTCGTCGGGTGTCCTCAGCCGCCTCCGGCGGCTTGCGGGCACCACTCCTCGTAAAAATCTACGCTAAAAACTTCCTTCACGCTCACTGCGTTCGCGTGAAGTGATTCGCGTGAGCACCGCGAACGCGAGCTCGTCAGAGCTTTGCTCTGACGGCGAACCGCGCTCCCGCTGGTCGCGCGGTATGCTCAACGCTATCTCTCTGCTCTCGACTACCGCTCGATGGACAGCCCGGCGTGCCAACGGTTCGCGCCGGTTTCTTCGACGACGTCGTCCATCTCGGCAAGGAACTTCACCGCGAGACTCGCGGTCTTCGCGGCCTTTCGCTCGCCCTCGGTGCGGAACTCACCGGTCACTCGATTGGCGTAGACCGTACAGACCGCGCCGGCGCGCAGTCCGTAGAGAGATGCCAGCGTCAGGATGGCTGCGGCCTCCATCTCGAAGTTGAGGACGCCCGCCTGACGGAGTTCCTCGATCTTCTCGTCGCTGTCGCGGGCTTCGAACCCGTCGAAGCCGGGCCGGGACTGGCCGGCGTAGAAGCTGTCGGTGCTACAGGTGACGCCGAGGTGGTAGTCGTAGCCAAGTTCCTCCGCCGCCGCGACCAGCGCCGAGACCACGCGGTAGTCCGCCGTCGCGGGGTAGTCCTCGCGGACGTACTCCTTGCTGGTCCCCTCCTGGCGGACAGCGCCGGTGGAGATGACCAGGTCGCCGACGTTCGCCTCCTCTCGGATGGCGCCACACGACCCTACCCGGATGAGGGATTCGGCGTCGACGCGGGCCAGTTCCTCGACAGCGATACCGGCCGACGGGGAGCCGATTCCGGTCGAGGTGACGGAGATGGGCGTCCCGTCGTAGGTGCCGGTCGCCGTACGGTACTCGCGGTGTTCGGCGACGACGTCGTGGTCGTCCCACGACTCGACGACCTTCTCGACCCGTTCGGGGTTCCCCGGGAGGAGCACGCTCTCGGCGACGTCGCCGGGGCCGACCGCCAGGTGATATTGCTCCCCGCCTTCGCTCGGATCTTCGCTGGGCTGCTCGTCGTCTACCGTCTCGTCTGGACCGTCACCGGCCATCGTTATGCGAGGTCCTCCCTGCTGATGGTGGCGGGCAAGAGGTCGCCGAGGCGGTACTCGGTCGTCTCGTCGTCGCCCTCGTCGCAGACCACCGGGAAGTCCTCGTCACAGAATTCGGTGAGCGTCTGGCGGCACATCCCACAAGGGGTCTGGCCGTCGCGGGCAGCCGTGCTGACGGCGATTCTGGCGAACTCCTGGTGGCCGGCGCGGACGGCGCTGCCGATGGCGACCTCTTCGGCGTGGAGGCTGTTGCTGTAGTTCGCGTTCTCGATGTTACAGCCCGTGAAGACGGTGCCGTCGGCAGTCTCGAGTGCGGCGCCGACGTAGTACTCGGAGTAGGGAGCGTAGGACGACTCGGTCGCCTCCCGGGCGGCCTCGACCAGTGAATCCATGGACTGTGGGTCGACGGGGACGCCCAAATAGCCACCGACGCGCGACGGTTCGGCGGCGACGACTGGCTACGATTCGGCCTCGCCGACGGTCTAGGACTCGGCTTCGACGGCGTCCTCGACGTCGGCGACGACGGCCGACACGAGGTCGTCGACGTCGTCGCTCTCGGCGTAGACGCGGACGTACGCCTCCGTGCCGGAGGGTCGAACGAGCGTCCACGAACCGTCGGGCAGCTCCAGGCGAACGCCGTAGTCGGTGTCCACGGTCGCGTCGGGGAACCGGTCCGGGAGCGACGACTGGAGGGTAGCCATCACCGCTTCTTTCGCGTCGTCCGGACAGTCAATGCTCACCTTACGGTACGGGCGCTCGGTGATGGGGCCCCGGAGGTCGGCTAGGCCACGGTCGGCGACGAGCTGTGTGAGTACTGCCGCGCTCGCCACGCCGTCGATCCACGGTCCGAAACTCGTGTGGATGTGTTTCCACGGCTCGGCGGCGAACACGACCGGGCCGGTCGCCCGGGCGATTCCCTCGTGTAGCGCACCGAGACGGACCCGCTCGACGTCGCCACCGGCTTCGCGGACGCGCTCGTCGATCCTGGCGGAGGCGTTGGGCGTCGTGACGACGACCGGATCGGCTTCGGTCGACTCACGGACGTAGTGTTCGGCCAGGATAGCGACGATGGTGTCCTCGTGAACGACCGACCCGTCCGCGGCGACGACGACGATGCGGTCCGCGTCGCCGTCGTGTCCGATGCCCAGGTCGGAGTCGGTGCCGGCCACGAACTCGCGAAGGGCTTCGAGGCTCTCCGGCGTCGGCTTGCTCTCCCGTGCCGGGAAGGTCCCGTCGACGTTGGCTTCCAGCGCCCGGACGTCAGCACCGAGTCGCCGGAGCACCTGCGGGGTGGCGAGGCCGGCCATCCCGTTCCCGCAGTCGACGGCCACGGTGAGGCCGGTCGACGTCGCACCGTGGGTTTCGGCGTACGTGGCGACGGCCTCGCGGTAGTTCGAGAGCGGCGAAATCGACCGGGGTGAGGTCCATTCGTCCCACGAAGCGGTGTCTGCGCCACTGGCGACCCGGTCCTCGATTCGTCGTTCGGCGTCGCTGTCGTACTCCGTGCCGTCGACGAACAGTTTGATCCCGTTGTCGCGGGCCGGATTGTGACTCGCAGTGACCATCACACCGCGTCGACCGCGCGACGCGAACGCGAGCGTCGGCGTCGGCACCTGGCCCGCGCGGAAGACGGACCCTCCCGCGCTCTCGACGCCGGCCTCGACGGCCGCCGCGAGCGCGGGACTCGTCTCCCGGCCGTCGTAGCCCACGACGCACACGTCGCCGTCGGCCCCGACGGCCTGACCGACGGCGAGGGCCAGTTCGGGCGTCACCTTGTCGTCGACGGTGCCGCGGATCCCCGCCGTCCCGAACAGTGTCATATCCCAGTCCTCGGCAGGGGACTACTTGTCGATGGCGGTCACGGCCGTGCGAGCCCACCGCTCAGGCGGGTTCGAGATAGCGGCGAAAACGAACGACGGGGGACTGATCCGGTTACAGGAGTTCGTCGAACTCGTAGCTCTGGATGTCGACGCCCTCGTCGGTGACGTCGGCGAGGTAGACGCCGTTGCCGGAGCCGGTGTCGCGCTCGGCGGCGGCGTTGATGGCTGCGGCGGCGACTTCCTTCGCTTCCTCGTTGCTCATGTCCGCTTCGTAGAGGCTCTCGAGCGTCCCGTACGCGACGGTGAGGCCGGATCCGGTGACGGTGTAGTCGTCTTCCATGACGCCACCGGCGGGGTCGATGCTGTAGACGTGGTGGCCCTCGTCGTCGATGCCGCCGAGAATCGGATTGATGGCGAAGAAGGGACCACCGCGGGCGAAGTTCCCGGCCAGCGTCGCGAGGGCGCTGATGCTCATGTTCGCACCGCGCCGGGCCTCGTAGAGGTCGACTTCGGCACGGAGCGTCCGGATGAACGACTGGGCGCCGCCGACGCTCCCCACGAGCGTCAGTGCCGCAGTCGGGTGGATCTGCTCGACTTTCTGGACGTTCTTGTTCGAGACGAACCGACCGCCGAGCGAAGCGCGCTGGTCCGTCGCGACGACGACGCCGTCGGTGGTGGTGATCCCGATGGTCGTCGTCCCCGTCTTGTTGACGGACTCCTCGTCGCGGTCGCTCGCGTCGGGGAGTGAGCCCAGTTCGGGCTCGTAGGGGTCCTGCTGGAACCGGTCTCGGTTCAGGGGGTCGTCGGCGAAGTTGGCCCCAGGCTCTGGGTCACGCATTGGACTCACCTATCACTCCAGTGCTGATAAAAGCATTCGTTCGGGTAGCTGTGGCCGCCAGGTGGGGACTGCCGGTCGGCTGTGTCGGCACCTAGTTCGGCGTCGCGTGGTCGTATGCCTCGTCGAGCCGGTTGAGTACTCTGTGCAGTGGGAGCGGGACGCCCAGTTTCTGGGCGGCCAGTGCGACCGGCAACAGGAAGATGCCGAGTAGCACGCTGAGTTGGTACAGTGCGAACACGCCGAGTTGGTACAGTCGGGATTCCATCGCCTTCGCTACCTTCTGGGGGAGTTCCACTACATAAGTGTTTGCAACGGGCCTCCAGAGGCGATTCGGCTGTGAAACACAGTTTGAGGCCGTCAAACACGACATCTGCGGTTTGAACGAACTCGGGCTGTTTCAAAGTCCCGGCGCTGGCTCCGAAGCGGTAATACCGGAGTTGGAGTCGCCCGCCATTTCCATAACTTATGGCGAAGGAGACGATGACGTGCGCGGACCGGGATCAAAACAATAGAGTAGACGGACCGTGCACGTTGTGGTATGAACTATCTGGTCGCGATGGAAGCAGCCTGGTTGGTCCGTGACGTCGAAGACATCGACGACGCGATCGGTGTCGCCGTGAGCGAAGCGGGCAAGCGGCTCAACCAGTCGGACATGGAGTACGTCGAAGTCGAGGTCGGCGCGACCGGCTGTCCCGCCTGTGGGGAGCCGTTCGACTCGGCCTTCATTGCCGCCGACACGGCGCTCGTCGGACTGGTCCTGGAGATCAAGATCTTCAACGCCGAGTCGACGGAACACGCCCAGCGCATCGCCAAGAGCGAGATCGGCGGGTCGCTGCGGGACGTCCCGCTCAAGGTCGTCGAGACCATCGAGTTCGAGGGCGACGAGGCCGAGGTCGAACCCGACTCCTGAGGCCGACGTGCAGACAGATGCTCGCCACGGGGCGAGGCGTCTGGGCTGCCAGTGCCGATGGCTTTTTGTATTACCTGTAGTTATTACTCTGTATGGATTTGCCGACGCCCGAGGATCTGCGGGAGCGACGGACCGAACTGGAGCTCACGCAGAGCGAACTCGCCGAGCGCGCCGACGTCTCCCAGCCGTTGATAGCACGAATCGAGGGCGGAGACGTCGATCCGCGGCTCTCCACGCTCCGTCGCATCGTCAACGCGCTCGAAGAGGCAGAGGGTGGCATTCTGCGCGCCTCGGACCTCATGCACGCCCCCGTCGTCAGCGTCGCTCCCGACGATTCCGTCCACGAGACGAAACAGCTGATGGACGAGCGCGGGTACTCACAGGTCCCGGTGGTCAGGGACGGAATGCCACAGGGGCTCATCGGCAACAACGACATCCGCCAGCGGACGGGCGACAACGTCGGCGACCTCCCGGTCGCGGACGTCATGCACGAGTCCATCGCACTCGTCGAGCCCACCGCGACTATCGACGAAATCGACGCCTACCTCAATCACAACGCCGCAGTGCTGGTCGTCGAGAGCGGTGAGACCGTCGGCATCATCACCGAAGCCGACATCGCTGCCCGCGTTAGTTAGCGATTAACGCGGTAAACGGTGACCGCTGTATTTATTCGACCGGGTCGTCGACCGATTCGATGACCCCTGAATTGCAGGAACGTGAAGACCCGATCGAACGTCAGCTGCAGGCGGCGCTTCGGGCCTCCGACGACGACGAGGCGCGATACCACCTTCGGGAAGCGCTGCAGCTTCGCATTGCGGAAAAGAGTGACGCGACCACTGGCGAGTAACGAGCCCCGATTTTCAGTTCAGATCTAGTCCTCGCACACTGACGGTCCCGTCACCGTCGGAAACTTGACCGATTCTCCTGCCGTCCTCGGTGGCGTCGACGACCGCATCGGCTGCCGCTTCCGGGAGCGCCGCGACGAATCCGGTCCCCATGTTGAACGTCCGGTGCATCTCTTCGTCACTGACGTCGCCCGCCGACTGGACGAACTCGAAGACGGGCTGGGCGTCGAACGGGTCGTCGATTTCGTACCGGAACTCGCCCATCCGCGTCAGGTTCGTCCAGCCACCGCCCGTGACGTGGGCCGCGGCGTTCGCGTCGTGTTCACGGAGCGGTTCCAGTACCTCCGCGTAGATGCGCGTCGGCGTCAGGAGCGCCTCGGCGATGGTCTGGCTCTCGTCGTGCGGGAAGGGGTCGCCGTACTCGTGATTCCGGGTCGCCGCCTCCCTGGCGAGGGTGAGCCCGTTCGAGTGAATGCCCGAGGACGGCCAGCCGACGAGAACGTCGCCCACCTCGGCCTCGCCGGGGAAGACGGCGTCCTTGGGGGCGAGTCCCGCGCACGTGCCCGCGATGTCGAGGCCCTTGATCACGTCCGGCATGACGGCCGTCTCGCCGCCGACCAGCGCGACGCCCGCCCGTTTCGCGCCCTCCCGGAGCCCGGCGCCTATCTGTTCGGCCTCGTCGTCGTCTGGCTCCTCTACGGCGAGGTAGTCGACGAAAGCGACCGGTTCGACGCCGGCGGCGATCAGGTCGTTGACGTTCATCGCCATGCAGTCGATGCCGATGGTGGAGTAGTCGTCGACGGCTTCGGCGACGAGGAGTTTCGTCCCGACGCCGTCCGTCGCGAGCGCGAGGTACTGCTCGCCGATGTCGACGAGTCCGGCGTAGTCACCTTCGAACTCGCCCGCGGCGCCGATAAGCGCGGCCGTCGCCGCCTCGCTGGCGTCGATGTCGACGCCCGTCTCGGCGTAGGTGAGCCCCTCTGCCGCGTCGTCCGCGTCCTCCTCGGTCATGTGCGTGAGGGTGCGCGGCGCGGGCAAAAGGGCTCCGTTTCGTCAGAAGAACTCCGAGAGTTCGACGGGGCGTGGGTGGAAGGCCCGGTCGAGCGCCTCTACGAGTTCGTCGTCGTGAATCACCAGGTCACCGGCCCGCTGTGCGCGCTCGACGGTGCCGTAGCCGACGACCAACTGTGAGAGGGTGCCGACGGACACCGACACGTGTGCCGATTCGTTCGCGTTCTCGCCGCGGCGGCATCGGGCGTCGCCGTCCTCGATGGCGACGTGGAAGGTGGCGTCGTTCCAGTCGACCAGCCCGTCTTCGACGTCGAGGACGAACTCGGTGGCGACGTCGTCGGGATACGGGATGGCTTCGAGCGCAGTCGGCACGTCGGCGACGCGGACCATCGCCCCGTGGTCCAGTTCACAGGTGACGGTCTCCGGCGCGGCGACCCGGTCCAGTAGCTCGCCGGGCGCGTGGCTGGGGTCACCTGGCAGTTCGACGCTCTCGACCTGGGAATCGTGCGTGAAGAGGAGCCAGCAGACGTGGCGGAACGCCCTGTCGTCCACCGCCGCGACGTCGTGAACGGTGAGCGTCCGGTCGTCTTCGCCACCAGCGACGGTGTACACGACGTAGCTCTCCACGGTACCGTCACGTTCCCACGCGTAGACGTGGCGGCTGGTCCCGGACTGTTCGAACACGCGGTGGCGCCACCAGTGCTCGGTCCGCCGGAGTGTGAGCGACGTCTCCTCGCCGTCGGCCTGATTCACCCGACGGAGGCGTTCCCAGTCGTCCGGGGACGGACGGAAGAGGCGCCCCGTCTCGTTCGCGGCGACCGGTTCCAGCGCGTCGGGCGGGAACCGGTACGTCGCGTGTTTGCCGGCGCTGGCCCAGCCAGCACTGGCGTAGAAGTCGTGGTCGAACGGCCACAGCGCGACGAGGGGGATGTCGCGCTCGACGAACTCGCCGAGGGACTGCCGAAGCAACGTCGCCGCGCGCCCGTCCCGTCGATACTCCGGCGGCGTCGCGACGGCCCTGAGTCCGCCGAGCGAGAGCCACTCGCCTCGGCAGCGTGCCTCGAACTCGAGGAGCCGGCAAATCGCGGTCAGTTCGCCCCCCTCGAAGATGGCCCGGGGCTCACCGAACTGCTTGGACGGGTCCGCTACTCGGTCACTCTCGTCCGGTTGTTCCTCGGGGGAGAACGCGTAGTGTGCGACGTTTTCGAACGCCTGGAGACGGGATTCCGGGACGGGACGGTACTCCATACCACGAGTGGGGAGAGCGCGATCAAAAAGCTTCTCGCTCGCCGACGGCGGTCAGAAGATGGCGAACACGACCAGCGCGGCGAGGGCGAAACTCGGGAGCGCCACCACGGCGTAGGCTCCCTTGCTCCAGTCCAGCACCGTCTTGCCGTCGAGCGGGCCGAACGGGATCATGTTGAACCCCGCCAGGAGGAAGTTGATCAACAGTCCGAACCAGGCGATTTCGGAGAGTATCCCCGACGGCGCGACGAGCCACGCGCCGACGAACACGGCGCCGAAGACGAGGTTCGTCACCGGGCCGGCGACGGCGATGAGGCCGTGTTCCCTGGGCGTAATCCGCCCGCGGTGGTGGACGGCGCCGGGCGCGGCGAAGAGAAAGCCCATGAACGCCCCGACGACGGCGACGAACAGCATGCTGTAATCGGCCCGGAACTCGGCGACCTGCCCGAACTGGACGGCGACGACTTTGTGGGCGAGTTCGTGGAAGAGGAAGCCGACGCCGACCGTGACCATCGAAACGGCGAACGTCGAGCCGAGTTCCCCGGCGACGCTGGCCACGTTGCCCCGGAGCGCGCTCTGGATCCCAGCACGTTCGAGTAACACGGTGAAGGCGACGCCGAGCGTGACCCACGCCACGGCGAGGTCCCGGAGTTCGGGAGCGCTGAAGTTCATCCGCTCACCGCGGACCAGATGACGTCGGCACCGGTCCGGGCACCCTCGAGGAGCAATCCGCCCATCGCCTCGACGCCGCCGATGGGCGCCGACAGCCACGGCAGGATAGCCGGGAAGACGATCAAGCTCGCGATCATGCTCCCGACGTTCGTGAGTGCGACGACCATGATGAGGCGAAAGAGGGGAACCTCGCGCATCTGCCGGATCAGCTCCAGAATGGGTAACTCCTGGTCGTCGAGAATCTCGTTGAGGGTCGCGATGTCGGCGACGCTGACGTCCTGGTACCTGAGTTCGACGTAGCCGGCGAACCAGCCAGGAGCGAGCAGTGGATTGACGCTCGTCATCCAGGCGATGCCGCCGCCGACGGCCGCGCTCGTCCAGCGGGCGCCCGCGACGAGCGCCAGTCCGCCCGCGCACACGGCGTTCACCACGAACCACGCGGCGAACAGTTCGAGCAGCCACTGCTGGCTCGCGCCGCCGAGCGCGAGCAGGACGAAGAAGGCCAGGAACGCGAGCGTGATAGCGTAGCCGACGATCTTGTAGACCGAGAATCGACCGCTTTCCTCCTGCCCGACGAGTGAGTCCATCGGCGGCAGCGAGGCCGGGTCGGCGAGGTATCGTTCGATGCCCTCCTGGTGGCCCGCACCGACGACGGCGACGACGTCGTAGCCAGCCTCACGAAGCGCGACGAGTCGGTGAGCGATGTAGGCGTCGCGCTCGTCGATGAGCGCCTCGGCGCCGCCCGGCGAGAACCGGCGGAACTCCTCCATCATGGCGCTGACGACGTCGCCGTCGGTGAGGTCGGACATGTCGAACTCCTCCATGTCCTCGTCGCCGCCCAGCGACGTCAGCAAGAGTGCGATGGGGATCCCGACGACGAGACCGATTCCGAGCGCGACGATCAGAAAGTCCGCGGCGGCGATAGCGAGCCCACCGAGTAGCGGTATCGCCGGGAGCGTTCCACCCGCCCACGCGCCGGCGGGGAGGAGGACCGGACCGGCGATAGATTCGGCGGCGACGCCGACCACCAGTCCGATGGCCATCCCCAGCCCGGTCCCGACGACTCGCGGGTCGTCGAATTCGGCGAGCAGACTCCCCACGAGGACGAGTTTCTCCTTGAGGGTCAGTCGCGCCCAGAATCGCTGTACGGTGGTCTGGATCTCCCTGTCGACGAGGGCGACGCCGAGACCGAGTCGTTCGGCGGTCTCGACGCCGGCGAGCATGTCCGCCCCCGGGGAGATGTCGAAGCGGTCGCCGAGACGGGTCTGGACGTACGAGAGCATCCAGTAGGCCAGGAACTGGAAGACGGTGTTCCCCCGCAACATGTCGCTGGCGTCCAGGTCCTCCGGCGCCTCGCCTTTCATCTGCTTGTACCGGCCCTCGTCGAGTTCGACGGCGACGACGTCCGGCCGGCGGGATTCGATCGTCTCTTCGACCTCGTCGACGCTGTCCTGGGAGACGTGGGCCGTGCCCACGACCGTGACGCTGCCCTCTCCCCCACCCTGGGGCGGCAGGTCCCGGCCGGACTCGGCGGGTTCGGTCATCACCCTCGCTACTCATTCACCCCTGTTATCGTTGTCGGGACGGGAAGCGCCAGGGACGACGAAGGGGCGGTGTGCGTGCTCGCGGACTGTATGTCAGTAATAACAATTCGAAAACACGTCTTTCACCGCCTTGAGCGAACGCGTTCGGTGCCACACTGGACGATAACGTTGGGGTTATCTGGTTTCTATCGTCTCAGATAACGTGATATATACGGAGATCTTATACCTAGTTGGTTACCATGTACGATCTAACTGGATTCCAGCGTGATCTGTTGTACGTCATCGCGGGCCTCGAAGAACCCCACGGACTCGCTATCAAGGAAGAACTCGAGGACTACTACGAGAGCGAGGTCAATCACGGTCGACTCTACCCCAACCTGGACACACTCGTCGAGAAGGGGATGGTCGAGAAGGGCCAGCGCGACCGCCGGACGAACTTCTACACGCTCACCAGCCGTGGTCGGCGTGAGCTGTCGGCACGACAGGACTGGGAAGCCCAGTACGTCACCGCCTGACCACTGTTTCGCTCGGCGCAGTCACACGATTCTGTCTTCCTCTTTCGCGGTCGATACACTCTTTCGTTCCCATCGGAAACTCGTCGCTATGCCGGATCTGATAGACACGTACATCGAGAACCGCTGGCTGGTCCAGCCCAACCACGCGAACAACCTCCAGACGACCCACGGTGGCAACGTTCTCAAGTGGATGGACGAACTCGGTGCGCTCTCGGCGATGCGTTTCTCCGGCGAGAACTGCGTCACCGCCCGGATGGACCAGGTGAACTTCAAGCGGCCGATCTCGGTCGGTGACGTGGCACTGATCCGGGCGTACGTCTTCGACGCCGGGCGGACGAGCGTCCAGGTTCGCCTGGAGACGTTTCGCGAGGATCCGCGGACGGGCGACCGCGTCCCGACGACCGAATCCTACTCCGTCTACGTCGCCGTCGACGAGGACGGCGATCCGACGCCTGTCGCCGAGTTGACCGTCGACTCCGAGCGAGGCCGCGAACTCCACGAGCAGGCAGTCGCAGAACACGCTGACCGGTGAGCCGGTACCGGCGGCCAGAGTCCGTCGTTCTCGAACCCTGCTAACGGGTACCCTTTTCCCGACACCGACCATCTCTTCGGACATGCCTCTCGACGTTGACGCTCCGGAGCCGCCGGCGCTCGACCCCGCCCAGGACGCGGCGGACTACGACGACGCCGACCCCGACGGGACCGAGTACCGACGCGAGGAACTCGAATCGTTTCTCGAGGACGGCGCCTGGGAACGGGCGTTCGAGGAGTGGGCCGACGGCACGGACCTCTCAGAGACGGCCTTCGGCGTCGTCCTCGACCTGGGCCTGATCGCCGAGTTCGACTTCTTCTGGGACGCCTTCGCCACCCGCGTCGGCTATCACGCCCCCGGTCTCCCGGAGAACTGGCGCGAACGGGATATCCACCCGGATCTCGACTCCTGGGACACGGTCTCGGGCATCAACGCCGCCATGGCGGAACTCGGCGGCGTCGTGAGCGAGGTGCTCGAGAACGAGTACGTCGACTGGGAGAGCGAGTACGACGGTCCCGACGACCTCCCGCAGTTCGAGTGAGGAGACTCCGGACCGGCACGCTGATTAGCCCCTGGAGAGATCCTTGTAGGTATGAACGAAGTGGTCCCACCGACCGAGCGGACCTGCGAACGATGCGGGCGACGGGACGTCTGGGACGAGGACGTCTCCACCTGGCGTATCGATTCCGAGGACGGTGAGAAACTCATCGGCGACCCGTACTGTCTCCACGAGTGGGACATCAACGGGAGCTACAACCCGCTGGCCGAGTGACCCCGTCGCGGCGCTCTCGCGACCACCGTCGCTGAAACTGCGGTACTGCCCGGATTACCTCGACCTCTTTTCCCCGGGCCATCTATACTCCGCCTATGCCGACAGCCCTGGTCGCAGTTCCGCTCTCGGAGAGTGAACCGCTCGCACGAGCACTCGTCGAGAAGCGTCTGGCCGCGAGCGTCAACAGCGTCAACTGTACGTCGACGTACCGCTGGGACGGTGAGGTACAGTTCGCAGACGAGGCGCTCCTCATGGTCAAGACGACTGCCGACCGCTACGACGACGTCGTCGAACTGGTGGAGCGGCGCCACCCCTACGAAGTGGTCCCGATCGAACGGATCGACGAATCGGACGCCGTCACCGACTTCGTCGAGTGGCGTCGAGAGAGCGTCGCCGAGAAGTAATTGCCAGCGTCGGTCGGTGGCGAGGGTAGCAACCTCCTCGTGTAACAGAACTAGTCTCTGGCGGCGGGAACCAGCGATCCGGTCGTGTTGGCGTCCGTCCCGCTCTCGGTCGTCTCGTCACCGGACGTGTCGCTGGTCGAATCGCCGTCGGAGCCGTCCGTCTCGTTCCCGGCCGTCACGTTCTCCGAGCCGTCGGACTCGTTGCCCTGCTCGTTGGGGTTGAACAGTTCTGACCGCTCCATGTCGACAGTCGACACCGAGTCGTCCTTCCCGATGACCTGGCCCTCGCTGACGTCGGTCGTTCCGCTCCAGGAGTATACGGTTCCGTTGTCGGCCTGGGTGGCGGTCTGGAACTGGTAGCTGGAGTTGGCCCGGACGCTCACGTTGGTGTGTCCCTCGTCGGGACCCCACTCGTCGTAGCCGGTCGTGGAGTAGGGGACGGTCATCGTGAACTCCCCGTTCTCGTCGGTCTCGGCGACCTGGTGGTAGGTGAACGTCTCGTCGGAACCGGGCATCTGCATCTCGACCTGTCCGCGGACGGTCGTGTCCGCGGGGCCGGTCCCCTCGATCGTCGCACCGGGGACGCGCTCGAAGACCTTCGTCCAGCGGGGTTCCGTGGGCTGAAGGAAGTCAGCGGCGCCCTGGCTGAGGCAGGCGTAACCGCCGCCACGCTGGGGTACGGTCACGTCACTATTGCAGTTCGCTCGGTTCTGGACTACGGTCGCTCCCTGGTCGCCGAACAGCGCCAGTCCGGTCGAGAGCAGACCGCGGTTGTAGTTGTTGCTCGTGGTGGCTGACCTGTCGCTGGCTCCCACGAGTCGGTAGTGCTCCATCGCTTCGACTCGCTGGCTCGGCTTGCCGCCGATGCCACCGATCCGTGCCGAGCTGTCGTTCGCGACGTAGGCCCGCGCGTCTGCCATCGAATCGAACTGGCGGAAACTGCTCGTGGAGTTCGGCTCCTGTGGCGGAACAGCGTTGACGGTCGCGCCGTTCTGCACCTGCGTCGGACTCCAGTCTATCACGTACGGTTCGGGCTCCACGGCGCTCCCGTGGTGCTGGTAGAGCCTGACGGCCGTCGTGTTGTAGAACTCCTGTGACTGGAGGCGGAAGTACGCGCCGTTCTGGAGGTTGTAGTAGATGCGCTGGGTGTAGTCGTCCAGGGTGACGTCGCCCTCGTCGTAGAACTGCGTGGGTGCGAAGAACTTCCCGCGGTAGTTGGAGTACGTGTCGACCATCTTGTAGTCGATGACGACGTAGCGGGTCTTCGCGTCGTCCTCGTCCATCTCGTCGAGGACGTCGTTGGCCTGCGTCTCGTTGGGCGCGATCAGGAAGTTCGCTGCCGATCGTGTTCCTTGCTGGAACGGGTTGGCGTTCGGAATCCGCTCGCCGATGGTAGTGATCCAGTGCCCGTAGTCCCACCAGGAGAGGACGCCGTACTCTCCCTGCGCGTAATCGTAGTCGTCCGTTTTCGAGTAGGTACCGTAGTAGTCCAGATTACCGTCGCTCCCGTTGAATGCGCCCTCCTCGGGCGTGTTCTCTTCCATCCAGCCGAGACCTTCACTCCACGCCCGGATGTCGCCGTCGGGGTGGTTGAAGCCCTGGTTGGGGGACCCTGCGGCCACCGCCGTCGGTGCGATGGGGACGAGGATGACGAGGAGGATGGCGACGATAGTTAGGGCCTGGTACGCCTCGATGTTCGTCACGTCGCCGTCCAGTTCGAGGTCGATCCAGCCGACGACGATGCTCACCGCGTACCCCGTCAACACCGCGAGCGGGAACACGAGGTAGTACTGGAACCGGGCCTGGGTGAACGTCGTCGCGGTCATGAAGGCGAGCCAGACAACGATAAGCAGTTGCTCGGCCGGTATGTGGTCGTCCCAGATGTGGCGGGCAAGAACGACGAGACCGCCAAGGAAACCCAGGAACAGGGCGAACCCGTAGGCGTCGAACAATTGCTGGATTCCGTAGCCGAGGCCCTGTCGCTCCCAGTTGACCAGTGGTTGGACTTCGCCGACGGTCCCACCCGTCTGACTCGTCGTGAACCCCAGTCCGAAGATTCGGAGAAATTGATTGACGAAGTAGTCGATTACGCCGGGAAGGACGAGCCACGTCAGGAGGACGAGGCCGGCGATGATCCCACCGACGCTCACCGGGTAGAGCGTCCTGTCGAGGTCGCGGTCTTCCCACTCGCGAGCCAGCCACGCCATGAATACGCAACCGCCAGCCACGGCGAACGCGAGGAGCGGATGAAGGATCGAATAATCGCTGGCAGTCAGCGTAGCGGTCTGCGTCGACGGGAGTATCGTGACGCCCGTGACGGCCAGCATCACCGCACCGGCGAATGCGGTGTGTTCCGGGCTCTCGCCGCGGAGCACTTCGAGGCACATCTGGACGAGCAGGAAGACGCCGACGATACCGATGAGGAGGACGCCGAAGGGCCAGACCCAGAGGTAGAGCGTAATCGCGAACCCGGCGAGCGCACTCCAGAGGAGCGTCGGCCGGAGCGTGCCGAAGTCACGTTCGACGACTTGCTCGTAGATCGGTTTCTCGCGGTGGGCGGCAGTGATCGCGACCATCACGGCCAGGATGCCGAGCGCCTGGAACAGCGCCTCGGCGACGTGGTGGTCGGCGAAGCCGACCCGACTTCGGTTGAAGAAGGAACCGACGGAGAAGGCGAGGACGGTGACGGCGGTGATGCCACCGATCCGACCGCCGAGGCGTCGGCCGATGACATACGTCGGGATGCCGGCCGCCGCGGCGAAGAATGCCGGGGCGACGAGGACGGTCAAGGCGACCGTCTGGTCACTCGGGGAACCGAGCCCCACGACGAGAGCGGCGGTCGCGATTATCTGGTCGAACAGCGTCCCGAACTGACCCGACGCGTTGCCGTACGGGAAGTAGGTCCACGGGTCGAACGGCATCGTCGCCGGCCAGTTCCGCACCGTGTAGGAGACTGACCGATAGTGATACCAGGCGTCGTTCCCGTGAAACAGTACCTCACCGTCGACGACGAAGTTGGAGACGCTCCGAAGCCGATTCCACAGCATGAACGCGAGCAACAGTGCGACGACCGGGATATGGTAGTTGGCTGTAACCCAGTCGGCGGCTGACTCGAGTTCGGGGTTCTCTTCGAGGCGGCCCCGCCATTGACTCATTGGACGGAAGGAGTCACATCGTCTCCATAAGCCTTGTCATATAACCGGGATCCGGCGTCGAACGCTTATATGCGAACGGCCCACCGCACTGCCCGTAATTCCGGGACAGGGATGCGAACGCGACCGGTGGGTTGGCGGATGAAAACGCCTTTCTCGCGTCACTGCTACCGGAGTGATATGCGCGTCTCGGTCGTCCTCTGTACGCACACGCTCGATCGATACGACGACTTTTCGGAAGCGGCCCGGAGCGTTCTCGACCAGACGTACGAGGACGTGGAACTTGTCCTCGTCTCCGACGGGAACGAGGCCGTCTACGACCGGTTCCAGGAAGATTTCGATGACCAGGGCGACATCGTTCTCCACTGCAACGAGGAGAACGTCGGCCTGCTGGAGAGTCGGAACAACGGCGCGGCAGTCGCCACGGGTGACGTCGTCGCGTTCGTGGACGACGACGCCATCGCCGACGAACGATGGATTCAGGAACTAGTGGACGTCTACGAACAGCGGGATGTCCGGGCTGTCGGCGGCCGGATGACGCCCGCATGGGTCGCCGGGAAGCCTGCCTTCCTGCCCGAGGAGTTCTACTGGCTCGTCGGCGTGACTCAACGCGGGTTCGGTCCCGCCGGCGGCGACGAGGACACACCTGGCGAAGTGCGCAACACCTTCGGGTCGAACATCTCCTTCGACCGTGAGACGTTCCTGGATCTCGGCGGCTTCGAGGACGACATCGGGGGGCGCAAGGGCGACGCCAACTTGCAGGGAGGCGAGACTGAACTCGCCGCCCGCCTCGATACCGAGTACGGTCATCGCGTCTACTACAACCCGGACGCGAAAGTCGCCCACAAGATCTTCGACTACCGCACCGACCCGGTCTGGCTCCTGGACCGGGCGTTCTGGCAGGGCTACTCGAAGCGGGGAATGCAGGTACTCGTCCCGGGATCTGCTGGTGAGGAATCGGCATTCCTGGGACAGCTACTGACCGAGTTCCTCCCAGACCGCGTCGTCGGGCTCCTCCGCAGTCCGTCCCTACCTCGAGCGAGCCAGCTCATCATGCTCGTCGTCTTCACGGCAACTGTCGGTCTGGGCTATCTGTACGGAATCTACAGGTGGGGCTAACGATGGAAGCTACCGAGGCATCCGGTGAAAACCTCCCAGACGTCTGCGTCGTCACGCACCCGCTCGCGGCCGCAGGCGAGAACGCGACGCGAAGCCTACTCGATATCCTCGCCGCAATCACTGGTGTTACGCTTGTTACTGCCAACCTGCCAGAGGATTCCGAGATTTGGGAGAAACGTGAAGTGATCGAACTGACGCGAAAGGGTGTGGGCGGGTCCGCCGTTGTTGCCGCCGCTCGGTTCATCCTGAATCAAATCCGGATGGCCCGCACCGTCGTCACTCGCGACGAGGACGTGATTCTTTTCTTCGGCGCGACCTCGTATGTATTTCCGATGCTCGTCGCGAGGGCGTTGGGGAAAACCGTTCTCGTCGAACCCCGCGGAGACGTCCCCCTGACCCTCAGGCTGAACTGGGAACAGAAGCTCCCGTCCCCCATCGCCGCGTTCCTCGCCGGACTCGTCAGTAGACTTGAACGGGCCGGCTTCGCCATCGCCCACGGCGTCGTGACCTACACGCCCGCCATGGCCTCGCAACTCGGCCTCGACCCGGACGCCGACGGGGTGTTTCCTTCGGGCGCGCGCTACGTTCGGACCGACGAGTTCACCGTCGACATCCCGTACTCGGACCGCGACCGGGTCGTCGGGTTTCTCGGTCGACTTGACGAAGAGAAAGGGATCAGAGAACTCGCGGCCGTCGCCCGTTCGCTCCCCGACGATGTGACGTTCCGGTTCATCGGTGACGGGGACCTCGGGGAGTGGCTCGCGGACGAATTGCGCGCTGAAATCGACGAGGGGAGCGTCGAGATGGCCGGGTGGGTCGCCCACGACGACGTGCCCGCCGAGTTGAACCAACTCAAACTGGTTCTCCTTCCATCCCAACCGACGGAGGGGCTCCCGACGACGATTCTCGAAGCGCTGGCTTGTGGGACGCCCGTCTACGCGACGCCCGTTTCCGGGGTGCCTGACGTGGTCCGCGACGGCGAGACAGGGTTCCACATCGAGTCGCGTCATCCGGACGCCCTGTCGACACGCATTGTCGCAATCCTCGAGCGGGACGACCTCGAGGCCATCAGCGACTTCGGACGGGAACTGATCGAAGAAGAATACGGCTTCGAGGCCGCCTGTGAGCGCTACAGGTCGATCCTGGATTCAGGATTGCGGTGACGCCGGCACTCACTCTTTGTAACCAAGCCGACGCAACCGTTCCTTGACGTCCTCGCTCATGTCCGGCCGCTTCACGTCCGCGTCGTCGGTAGATAGGACACGCTGTCGGTGTCGGTCGAGCTTTTCGCGCAGGCGGCGTTCCTCGGTTGCCGCCTCACCGACGCGGTTGCTCGTCTCGGTCGGGTCATCGATCAGGTCGTACAGTTCGTCTTCGTCGACCGGATGCTCGATGAGCTTCCAGCGATCTTCGCGGACGACGTAGTGATCCCCGTCGTCGGGCGACCAGCCGCCGTAGATGGCGTCGCGGTCCCACTCTCCGTCGAAGACTAGATCGTAGAGGCTGTGGCCGTGGAAGTTATTCGGCACGTCGAGGCCGACGGCGTCGACGAGGGTGGTCGGTATATCGTTCAGCGCGACCAGTTCGTCGTACGTTCCGTCGTCGTCCCATCCCTCGAAGAATAGGGGGACGTGGGTCTTGACGTCCTTTCCGCGAGCACCCCCAAAGTAGCCGTGTTCGAGGAAGTGGTCCCCGTGGTCGGATGTGAGGGCCATCACGTAGTCGTCCCCCCACTCATCCTCGACCGTCTCCATCAGACGCCCGATCTGGGCGTCGTTGAAGAGGATTTCCGCGTCGTAGAGGTCGATAAACGTCTGAAACTCCTCGTCGGTAACCTTCTCCGGTTCCTCGATGAACTTCCGGCGAAGCTTGATCGATTCTCGGTCACTGACGGGTTCGTCCCGGAACTCGAGCTGGTACTCCTCTGGCGGGAGAAACGGGTGGTGGACGTCCATGTAATGGACCCAGAGGAAGGTCGGCCTGTCGTCGTCGGTTTCGATGAACTCGATCGCTTTGTCGGTGATTTCGTCCCCGGGGACGTGGTACGAACCGACGTTAACTCCTGCCGAGGACTCCAGAAAGTCGTAGCCCCATCGAAGAGCGTCGAGGATCGGTCCCGAGAACGTCGTCTTCGCCCACTTGCGGAGACCGGCCGTCGTCGACTCCTCCGGCGCCGAGTCGAAGAACTCGTTCCAGCCGCGGTCATAGCCGAACTGGGCGGAGATGTAGAGATTGGAGTGGAATCCACCGGTTCGGTAACCGGCGTTGCCGAACACCTCAGAGACAAGGGTCTGATCCTTTGACACGCGGTCGTAACCGCCGTACATCATCGGCGTGACGCCCGTCAGCAGCGCCGGGAACGAAAAGCGGGTGCCGCCAGCGTGAGCGAACGCGTTGGTGAATCGACTGCCACGCGAGGCGTACTCGTTGATGAACGGTGTCGTATTCCGTTCATACCCGTGATAGCCAACGTGGTCCGCACGGAGGGAATCGATTGTAACGAAGAGGACGTTTTCCATGTCAAATTTGATGTCCACCGGCGTAATTAAGGATTCTCATACCTCCCGTAGACGGCGTGTCTAACTCTCGGGTAGAGCGGATCTCAGGCTTCCGAAGCACACATTAAACAACTCGCACACGGGCAGGCAACAGCGAGCGCGTCTTCGACCGGACACGGACCGATACGGCGAGCAAAATCCCGAAGTATACGCTGGCGCCACCTAGCACGAGCGCGAGTGTCCAGACCCGACCATGTGGAACCACCGGTTCGACACTGACCAACACGATTCCCATTAGGCCGGCCGAGATGGCCTGAGCTCCCAGCGTCCGAACTGGAACGCTCACGTCGTGCAGGAGACCAGCGAGCGCGACGTACCCTCCGGTCGCTCTGACACCGGCCGACGCGGCGGTCGCGACTGCGGCGCCCGTCCACCCGATCCACCAGATGAGCACGACGTTGAGTACCACGTTCGCCAAAACGAACGCAACGTTGACTCGCATTGCGACGTCGGGCCGATCGACGGCATTGAGGACGTTGAGGAACTGGCTGGCGTAGACGTCGAGGAGGTACGCCCCGACGAGTATGACGAGGACTGTGGTGCCAACCGCGTACTCCGGCCGATAGAACAACAGTATCCGCTCACCGACGAGGGCTGCCCCGACGAATCCCGGGACTACGATCACGCCGCTGAACGCGAGGGCCTCGTCGAGGTAGTGGATCACTCGCTCGCGGTCGCCGTTCGAACTGAGATCGCTCATCTCCGGGAACAGCGTTGCACTGATCGAGGAGCTGGCAGTCGCGAGCAGCGATCCGATCCCCCAGGCCACCTCGTAGACGCCCAGCAGCGTCGCGCCTGCTGCCCCAGTGAGAAACATTCCGAGGACGATGGTGTCCATCCACCCGTAGACGCGACCGCGGAGCGCGCCGACCCAAGCGTATTTCGCGTAGTCCCACAGACTCCGGACGTGAACCCAGCCGGGACGAGCCGGTCTGGTCCCGGAGACGGCGACTCCAAGAGCAGCGACGGCGACGAGCGAGACAGCGTGCCCAAACGTGAGCGCCGCAACACCGAACCCCAGGACCACGACCAGGACCTGGATGGTCGTACGGAACACGCGGTCGACGGCTTTCAGGCTCCCGGATCGGGCGACGAATTTCTGGCCTTCGAGCCCTGCGAGCGTCGTCTTCATGAACGTCGCCGCGACAAGCAGCGTCGCGACCGCCACGTCGTAGCGGGTGAGCACCTGGACCAGCACGAGGTTTGGTGCGTCCGTCGTCCGGAGCGCCGCCCCGAGCACGAGGACGAGCGCGCCGAACGACAGGGCCAGAGCTGCGTTGATCAGCGCACCGCCGCCGAAGTAAGCCGCGGGCTCGTCCCCTTCGCTCATTCGCTTTTTCAGGGCCTGAGAGACTCCATCCGCGGGGATGACGAGCCAAAAGAACCCCAGACCGACGGCATAGGAGTAGTACCCAAGATCCGAAGCGCCGCCGAGCACGCCGATGACGAACGTCGCGATGAACCCCGACAGAGAGATAACTATCTGGGTCCCGAAGTGATACACGGCGGTCTTGCCGAGCCGCATCAGTCTATATACCCTAGATCGCGCAGCTGTCGGTTGACTGCCCCGGAGAACTCGCTTGACTGGCCCCTGCCGATCGGCTGGCCGTGCTCCTCGATCCACTGGCCGAGACTCGCAGAGAGGTCGTCGACGACGTCGGGATGCTCGTCCGAGACGTCGGTCTCCTCGTCGGGCAGGGCGAACAGTTCAGCCCCGCCCTCGCTCTGCTGGTACCGGTATTCCTCGGTCCGGATGGCGGACAACGTAGGCTGGTGGAACCGGGACGCGTCGAAGGAGTCGTCGAATTGATAGAGGTCGTCGAACTCCACTGGGCCTCGCTGGGAGATCGCGAACTCCGGAGCCGTCTTCCTAAGGTCAGTACCGATGGTCCCGGAGGCGTCGGCCCCCGCGATTTCAAGGAGGGTCGTCATGACGTCACTGTGTTGGATCACGTCGTCGCTGTTGACCATCAGATCATCGTCGAGCCCGGAGATCACGAGCGGAACGCGGGTGACCGCGTCGATGAGGACGTACTTGTGTGACATCAGGCCGTATTCGCCGAACAGCTCGCCGTGATCCGCGGTGACGACGACAACGGTGTCCTCCAAATCCATCGAACGGACGTGGTCGACGAGCCCGCCGACCATGTCGTCCGTGTACGCTATCTCCGCGTCGTACATCGCCGCGAGGAGGTCCCAGTCCCGATCGCTGAGGTCACAGCCCGTGGCGATGAGTTCCTTCAGGTTCTGGTGGATTTCCAGGGCGCGTTCGGCGGCTTCTCGGCCCGTTATACCGAGACCGTCGGTGTACTCGTCGATGTAGTCGAGCGGGGGATAGTACGGCCGATGGGGCTCGTTGTAGTGCAAGTAGAAGAAAAACGGCTCATCTGCCGCCTCGAAGGAACCGAGCCACTTCTTCGCTGTTTCGTTCATCAGGTACGGGGTCGCGTGCTTGGCCGTGTCCGTCGTCAGTCCGGCCGAGTGCGACCGGATGTTCATAAGGTACTTCGCGAGTGTCAGCGGTCCGGCCTCGAGGATGGTCTCGGAGGCGAGCCACTGCATCTGGTCGAAGCCGCGGTCAAGGCCAGTGGCGGAACTGACGAACGAATTTCGGGAGAGGCAGGCTGTGTGATAGCCGGCGTCGGAGAACCGATCGGCAACTGTCCTGACCCCGTCCCCGTCCGGAAGCATCCGTCCGCTGACCCCGAGGGTATTCCGGGTCGGCGCCAGTCCGGTCAAAATGGCGCCGCTGGATGTCAGGGTCGCCTTCCCGTGCGAGATGCAGTTCCTGAAGGCATGCCCGTCCCTGCCAAGCGCAGCAATCTCGGGCGTCGTATCGCGTTCGTACTCGTCGAGATTGGTGTGGTCGGCACGAACGCTGTCCAGCGTTATCCAGAGAATATTGGTCGAGTCCATAACCGACTTAATTGCGGAGAACTGCCGTACCAACTTCTGTATTCCGGTTCGTCTCCGAAAGAGATTAACGGACCCGTCATGTTCCCACAAGTACGAATGGTTCTAGTCGTGCTGGGAATCGATGCACTCGACCCCGATCTGGTCGATTCCGACGACCATCCCAATCTGACGCTCGACGCCCACTCCTCCATTGACACTATCGACAGTTCGGTGGGCGAACCCAGCACCCATGAGCTGTGGCCGACCATCATCACCGGTCTCGTTCCGACCGAACACGGCCTGGAACTCGACGACGGTGTCGCCTGGGAAAATTCGGCCCTCCGCTGGGGGAGCGACCTCGCCGATTACCTCTTGCCGGATGGCCTCCAGAGCCGAATCGGCGCCTGGTTGCTGACGAACACCGACGAGGACGCGTTCCGCGTGCCGGACACGTACTACGAGGAAAACGATATTGCGACGGTATTCGACGACCGCGAGGCCCGGGCCATCGGCGTCCCGAACTACGTCGTCGATCCGGATCTAGAGGACCGGGAACACAGCCTCCGCCGGCGCCTCGGCGACCTCTTCGAGCGCGACCCTGAGGCCACCGGCGGCCATCGCTCCTCTGACCCGTACGAGTTCTACGAGCACTGCCTGGAAATGGCGATGGTCCGAATCGCACGTGCCCGGCGGGCGCTCCGCGGTGGCCGTCACGAACTCGTCTTCGCCTACACGAGCGGTCTCGACTTGATTGGGCACGTCACGTACGACCTGCCGGAACTGCAGCGCCGGGCGTACGACGAAATTGATGAGTTCGTCGGCGAGCTCCGGGAAGATCTCCGTGAGGACGACGAACTGCTACTCGTTAGTGACCACGGTCTGCAGGACGGCGTCCACACCCACGAAGCCATGGCGGCCGCGACCGATCCAACCCTCGTGAATCGCATCGACAGCGTCCTCGACGTACGGGATGCGATCGATGCGGAGCTCTCCCGCACAGCGCACGCCCCGTCGATCGAATCCCGTGACCTGGGTAGCGGCGGTCAGCGGGTGCAACAACAACTCGAAGACCTCGGTTACATGTAATCATGTCTGCAAAGCCCAACATCCTCTTTCTCGTTCTCGACGCAGTGCGGCAGGACCACGTGTCCTGCTACGGCTACGGTCGTGAGACGACGCCGACGATCGACCGCCTCGCCGTTGAGGGAGTCAAGTACGACCACGCCTTCGCGCCCTCGATATGGACGCCTACGGTCCACGGAGCAATATTCACCGGCAAGTACCCCTCCCACACCGGAATATACGGGAATTCGCTCGGCATTCCGGGCCATCTGGAGACGCTCCCAGAGACATTGCAACGTGAGGGATATCGGACCTTCGCGGCGAGCGCCGGCGCCCACATTAGGGCTAGCAGGGGATACGACCGGGGCGTGGACGAGTACGTCTCGACCCGCCGCATCTCGCCAGATATTGGGTTCGTGAAGAAATTACTGACCGACAGCTCGTATGCGAAGCAGGTGGGCTTCTCTCTCACTCGTGGGCCCGACGACAAGAGCCGGTACAAGTATGACCGTCTCCAGCGGTTCGTCGATGACGCCGTGGACGCGGGTGACCCGTTTTTCGGATTCATCAACGCGAAGACCCCCCATCAGCCGTTCAATCCGCCGCGACCGTACAAGCAGCTGTTCTCGGACGAGCTCGACCGACCAAGCTACGAATTCATCGAGCGTCTCCAGGGTGCGCTCGGTATGGAAACTCAAACTGTCGAAGGATACGATACCGAAAAGGTTCGCCAAATTGCGCATAGCGGCGGTGACGAGTTTATCGCGGGGGACATCGAGATGTCCGACGACGAGTGGTCAGTGATCGAGTCATGGTACGACGGCGCCATTCGATATCTTGACGACCTGATCGGCAACCTCCTTGAATTTTTGAAGTCGAGAGACGTATACGACGATACGTTACTCGTGGTGACATCGGACCACGGTGATCACTTCGGTGACCATGGATTAACGAGTCATATCTTCTGTGTATACGATACGATCACGCACGTTCCACTGGTAATCAAACCGCCTGCTGGTGGCCCCGCCGGGAGGTCTATCGATAACCAGATTACACTAGTCGACCTTCACAAGACCTTCGTTGAGGCAGCTGGTGGGGTCGATCCGAATCCGGAGTACAGCTTAACGGAGAGTCTTCTTGATTTCGAAGAGCGACAGTATCACGAACACACATTCTGTGAGTACGCAGGGTTCGAAGGCCCAATCAAGCGGATTCAGCGAAAGTATCCAGATCTCGATCTAACGCAGTTCGCGAAGACCATCCAGTCTGTCCGTGATGAGGAACATAAACTCATTCACGAATCGACCGGCAAGGAGGAACTATACAACTGGCGCGAAGATCCACTGGAATCTGATAATTTGCAAGAGGAACTGCCCGACATTGCAGACAGACTCCGTACTGTGATGGAAACCCAATTAAAGCCCCTAGATAACCCTGGAGAGTTCGAGACTCCAGACGATCCGTCACTGGAGAAACAGCTCAAAGATCTGGGTTACTTGTAACATGAACTGGCCCGGAATTACACCGTTATCGTCTGTCTGTCTTCGGTTCGACGACTACCATCAATCGATCGATCACGAGACCTGGGTTGAAACACTCACCCGGCACGACGAGCGTGGCCTTCGCGGACTTATCGCCGTCCCACCGAAGTATCACGGTGAGCGGCTGAGCGCCGACGTCGTCCCATTTCTCCACGAGCTCCGTGAGAACGGTTGGGAGATTGCCCAACACGGCTACACTCACGAAGATATCGGCCAGGGCCGTGGGGGGCGATTGTATCACGACCGGAGTGAATTCTGCGGGGTCTCGCCTGAGGAACAGGAACGGAGAGTGGGTGCAGGGCGAGACATTCTCGAATCGCACGGATTCGAACCGACGACATTCGTTCCGCCGTGGCACGAATATGACGCGGGTACACTGTCTGCTCTCCGGGCCAATGAGTTTAATTGCCTCAACGAAGGGAGGTGGCCCATTCCACGGACACGGTCCGGGATTACACTCGTCCCGACCCACGTTCCTGCGATAACCCCATACATACTTGGAATTGGCGTGGTGACGCTTGTCCGCCATCCTCATCTTGACGACGATCCGATGAAGGCCGCTAATGCTGTTGCAGGGTATGAGGATAACTTGCGGACGCCCGGGGAGATAGCTAGATCGTGGAACCAGATCGGAATGGATCCGTAAAACAACTGTTTTTATCGAGACCCGGTTATCGCTCTACGAATGAAGGTCGCATACGTAACGCCATACTACAACGGTGGTTGCGATGGTCGATTCGGCCGCTTCCACGACTGGATACATGCGGCCCGGGACGGTGAGTCTCCATTCGAGTTCGATGTTTACGCCTTCACCGCTTGCAACGGAGACGAAACGATTGCCTCTCCACCGCACAGCTATCTAGGTGACGGAGCGGAACTCTGGGGATCCAAGTGGAACAAGCCCGAGTTTGTACTAAACGCTCCCCGAATTCGGGGTGCGCTCCAAGCGGGTGATTACGATCTGATTCACGTTTTGGTAATGGATACTATCGTCCTCCCAACTATCCTCTCGCTGCCGCCGGATGTCCCCCTCGTCGTCGGGCCAGATATCGCCGGCTGGTCGCCTATTCGTGAGGGGATGTTCACACGAGAGACGACCGCAGAACGGGTGAAGAACAGAATCAAGTTCGGACTGAAAAATCTAATGGGGAAGACGGTTCCGTATGACCGAGCGGTCGCATTTAGCGAACACCACCGTGATATTATGTCAACGTTCTCGATTTCGGCTGAACGGACGAGCATCTTACGTGGCGGTGTGGCCGACTGCTTCACACCTGACAACGAAATATCGGTGGCCGACCCTCCCGAGATACTGTGGGTCGGTGACTTTAACAAGCACAAGGGATACTCGCTCTTTCTAGAAGCCCTCGCGGCAACTGAAGAACCGGTCACCGCTCGACTCGTTGGGGCCGGTGACCCAAACGAGGACTTCATAGAGGCTCTTGATCTCGAAGACGCGGTTACCGTCGAAGGGTTCGTTCCTCGAAGCCGTCTACCCGAGTTGTATCGGGAGGCAGATCTCCACGTTGTACCATCTATCGACGAGACGGCAGGCCCAAACACGCAGCTGGAAGCACTCGCTTGTGGGACTCCGGTTGTAGTGACTGACAAGAAGGGCATCAATGAATACGCACCAGACGACGCTGTTGTATCCTTCTGGCCCCGCAACGTCGATTCACTTCAGGCTGCGTTAGAGACTGGGCTCGCCGAGCTAGAGGAACTGACGACCGCAGCCCTTCGGTCCGCATCTAAGTTCCAAGCGATCCATACTGTCGTAGATCTCGAACGAATTTACGGGGAGATCCTGGCAGAGAATAAGTGACAACCAGCGACAGATCTACGGACAGAAACAATCCGTTATCGTTCGAGATAACGGCTACTTTCGTACTCCCACACCAAATCGAAGTACCGCTTCAGTCCGGCGACGAAGGCGCCGTTGTCCGTAATCGCGGCCTGGCGCATGTGGTTGGGGACCTCGTCTTCCTGGACGAGCAGAATCGCCGTCCCGGAGTCGTACTCCATACTCGGGTCGGCCACAGTGCCCCGCCAGGGGAGTCGTTCCTCGCTGAACCGGATCCCGACTTCCGGATACGAATCAGAAATTTCCTCGACGATACCCGCCTGAACGTCTCTGTTCTCATCGCTCAGCCGATCGGGAGCGACCAGGAGCACGGAGACGTCGATTCCCCTGTCGAGGGCCGCCTCGAAGGCGGGGCGGACCGAGTCGAAGTACTCGAAGCTCTTCGACATAACGAGCAATTTTTCGTCGGCGTCGTCGTAGATCCGACGGGTCTCCCGCTCGCTGGGTTCGCCGACGTCGACGACGTGAAACAGTTCCGACGTCGGGGTGACCGACTCGGTGGCGCGCTCGAACAGCGGATCGTACTCGGAGAGGAACACCTCGCGGCGCGTATCCAGTTCGGCCTCGAACTGTTCGTACTCCTGTCGCTGGTTCTCGACGGCCCTGTCGAGGATTTCCTCGGGTGACTTCGACTGGTACTGCTTCGGTCGCCCGGGAATGACCTTGATGAATCCGCGGTCGGAGAGGGCGTCCAGCACGCCGTAAATGCGGGCTTTGGGGATGCCGGTCGCCTCGGCGAGGTTGGGCGCCGACGTCTGCCCGAGAGATATCAGCTCTTCGAGCGCGGTCTCCTCGTACTCCGTCAGCCCCAGCAGGTCGAAGACGTCGTCGGCCCGGCCGGTCATACGTCGTACTTTTATCGGCCCGTACAAAAGGGGGCCGAAACGTATATGGACCCGACGCCAGTAGTTACTCGCAAGATTAGTAACTATGGACGAACAGCAGATCGCGGAGTCGGAGGCGGTGGCGGAGGAGGTGGAATCAGCGGCGGACGACGCGTCACGGGCCGATTCACGGGCCGAAGACGACCACCTCGCCGGCGTCGAGGACGGCTGTGGCTGTACCGAAGTGTGGGAGCACCTGAGCGAGAACCGCGCGGACGAGTAGCAGAGATCTCACTCGAATTGGACGACCGATCGCCATGTGATCGACGGAGAGTCGGCGCCTCACTTCCGATCCGCAGCTTTTTGCTGGCGGCGTGACGAGTACCGCCAATGGCGGATAGCGACGACGTCTGCGTCCTCGTTCCCACGTACAACGAGGCCGAGACGATCGGTGCGGTCGTGACAGGGTTCGTCGACCAGGGGTACGAACACGTCCTCGTCGTCGACGGCGGGTCCGCGGACGACACGCAGGCAGTCGCGCGCGAGGCAGGTGCACGCGTCGTCGAACAGTCCGGGACGGGGAAGGGCCAGGCGGTCCGCGAGGCGCTTCAGCGCCACGTCGACCGGCCGTACGTCCTGATGCTCGACGGCGACTCGACGTACCGGCCGGAAGAGGCGGAGCGGCTCCTCGACCCGCTGCTCTCGGGGGAGGCCGAACACGTCATCGGCAACCGGTTTGCAAACATGCAGTCCGGAGCGATGACCCGACTCAACCAGGTCGGCAATCGAATCATCAACCGTTCGTTCTCGCTCATCCACGGTCGGAACCTCGTCGACATCCTCTCGGGCTACCGGGCGTTCACGCTCGAATCGGCGAACCGGCTCCACCTCCGATCCGACGGGTTCGGCATCGAGACGGAGATGTCCGTCGAGTGCGTCAAACACAACGTCAGGACGGCGGTGGTCCCCATCACCTACGAGCCCCGGCCGGAGGACTCGGAGACGAATCTGCGCCCGTTTCGCGACGGCGCGAACATCATTCTCACGCTCTACCAGATGGCCAAGACGAACAACCCGCTGTTCTACTTCGGCAGCGTGGGAACGCTGAGTACGCTCACGGGCATCGGTCTGGCGGCCTACGTCGCCTACGAGTGGTTCGTCAGGAGCATCTCCCACGAGGTCATCGCGTTCCTCGCGGGGTCGGCGGTACTGCTCGGCGTCCAGTTGTTGATGTTCGCCGTCCTCTCGGACATGATCGTCGCCGTCAATCGCGAACAGACCCACCAGATCCAGCAGATCGCCCGCAAGATCGGCGACGAGAAAGGGGAAGATGCGGGTCCAGTGGGCGAGGACGCGGCCGGTCAGTCGGCGGACGTCGAAGAGTCGACGGTCGACGAGAGCGGCGTCGACCCGGCGGAGTCCTAGAACGGGATCAACGAGCGCAACTGAGCGAGCAAGTTGTTGCCGGTGGCCTCACGTCTGGATTCGAACACGGGGTGCAGCGCGTTCAGCAGGTCCTGCTCGTGCTCGAACTCGCGTCGGTCGATCTCCTCGAGCGCTTCTGCGAGGGTCATCGCGTGTCCGGACGCGTCGTAGGGTACTTCGACGTGGCCCAGTTCGTCCCGCAGCGACTGTGCATCGGTCGGGTACGTCACTGCCGCGTCGCTCAGTCTGGCGTCCAGGGCCGCGATCCCGAACTCGATGACCTCGGGTCCGTCGTCGTCGTCGTTCGCCGGCGGGCGGACTCCCATTAGTGAATAAGACGGCCCTGGGGGTCGAAAAACCTGCGCTCCTGGCTCGAATGGCTGGGTACCGGGCGCCACTGATAAGCCACCGCGGTCCGTTCCGCAGTATATGTCGGCAGGTGTGCCGGTGGCGCTGGAGCCCTATCGCTGGCTCGTGGTGGTCGCTTCGGTGCTCGTCTCGTTCCTGGTTCTCGCGCTGATATCCGGGGACGGCAGGCGAACCGACGGCGTTCGCTCCCGACTCTTGCACGGCGTCCCCTGGGGAACGGCCCTCACCGTCGGGTTCGTCGCGTCGGTGTACCTCTTCGTCCAGGGCGGGCTCGCGCATCCGAGACAACCGCTCGTCATCCCGTTCCGCTCGTGGTCGTACTTTTACCCGCTCGGAATGGTCACCGCCGCGTTCAGCCACGGGAGCTGGTCCCACGTCGTCGGAAACCTCGTGGGAACCGTGGCCTACGCTTCCATCGCGGAGTACGCGTGGGGCCACTACCCGAAAAAACGCGGCGCTCAGACGTTCACGGGCTGGCGAACGAACCCGTACGCCCGCATCCTCGCCGTTCCGGTCGTCTCTATCGTCGTCGGCCTGTTCACCGCCCTGTTCGCCCTCGGTCCCGTCGTCGGATTCTCCGGCGTCGTCTTCGCCTACGCCGGTTTCGCCGTCGTCCAGCGACCAGTCCTCGCGACGCTGGCGATCCTCGGTTCACAGGTCCTGAGCCTCGCCTTCTCCGCGGTGACGAACCCCCAGACTGTCGCGTCACCGACGCCACGCGTCGTCACGCCCTGGTGGGCCGACATCGCCATCCAGGGTCACGCCATCGGGATCCTCGCCGGTATCTTGCTCGCTATCGCCCTGGCCCGATCGCGTGACGACTGGCCCGAACCCCGGCGAGTCTGGTTCGCGCTCGTCGCCTTCGCCACGTTCCAGGGCCTGTGGGCGATGTACCTCCCTGCGGACGGGGGTCGGTACGTCCTCTTCAGGTGGGCCGGCGTCTCGGTCGTGTTCCTCCTCGCGACGATCGTGGTGATCGCGGCGACGAGGCGCGAGGACGTCACCGTTCCGTCATTCGGGAGCGTGCACAAGACGTTCGCCCTCGCGTTCGTCGTCGTCTTGCTGGCCTCGCTCTCCGGGTCGGCGGTGTTCTACAACGTCGCCCCCATCGACCAGCAGCCCGGTCCCGACCGGACAGTCGAGGTTCGCGATTACTCGGTCGGCTACGCCGAAGACATCCCGGAGGGGTACATCGACGCCGTCTCGATCCCGATCATCGACTACTCGCCCCAGATCAACACGAGCGGCGTCATCGTCACGAGTCCAGATCGATACATCTGGCGGACGGCCGTCGGACCGGCACGGCTCGAAAACCGCGGTCGCGTCTCCATCCTCGTCGGCGGACTCGGCTGGCGTGAACGCGTCGTCGTCAACCGGACCGGGTGGATACTGGCTGGCAACGAGGAGGTGTACAAGGTGTACCTCCGCCCCGAGGGCGAGGACCGGACGCTCGGCTTCTCGTCTGAGCCCGCAGCGGCCGACCCAACGATAGCCGGGCGTAACGTCACGATGCGTTCCACCGACGAGCAGTTCGAGTTCGTCGTCACACGGCGAGGTGAGACGGTGGGCAGCGCGGCCGTTCCGGCGAACGGGACGTCGGTCACGACCGGCGGGCTTACGTTCCGACGCGACGAGAGTCGCGTCTTCGCCATCGAGAACGAGACGCGCGTCCAGATCGCCCGACGGAACGGTGATTGAGCGAACGGGATCGAGAGAACTACGCCTGAAAGGAGTTATCCGTCAGCCGACCACTCGATGCGGTACACTTCGGCGTCGATCGTCCGTTTCTCCTCGTCGTGGAAGTCGAACTGTCGAGGCAACTCGAACTCCGTTCGGTAGGAGTCGGTTACGTCGCCGCCCTCGTCGGCCGCAAACGACTCGACGAACTCCTGGCTCCCGTCGTTGTGGATGGAGTAGGAGACGCCCGCGACGTCGGCGGCGGTCGCCAGGAACGCCCGGTCGGCGTGTTCGTTCCCCGACTGGGCGCCGAACGGCGGGTTCATGACGATCGTCGTCTCCGCGGGGTCCGGTCGGAGCGGCAGGTCAGTCGCGTCGGCGCGGACCCAGGAGACGGAGGTGGTCGAGGCGACCTTGCGCTCGTTGTCCCGGGCAGTCCCCAGTGGTGCCGGGTCGATATCGACGCCGACGACGCGCTCCGGGCCGCGCAGCGCGGCACCCAGCGCGAGCATGCCCGTCCCACAGCCCAGGTCGAGGACCGTCTTTCCTTCGACGTCCCCCCGCAGGTCGGCGAGGTGAACGAGGTGAGCCGCCAGTTCCGGCGGCGTTCGGTACTGTTCGAGGGGGGCTCGCGGGTCCTCGAATCCCGCCACGACGCCGAGTTGCTGGGCCAGAGCCCGTTTTGTCGCCATCACTCACAATACATTATGCGCATTCAAAAAGTTTTGTAGATGCGCAGAAGTAATCGAGCCGCTGGTCGGGGAGTTCGACTTACCAGGTGTCGTGGAAGGTGTCGAACTCCAGCTGGTCCAGGTCCTCCTCGCCGATGGCGATGCGGTACTCCTGGGGAGTGAGCATCGGCTGTTTGAACTGCGGGCCGTCGTCGGTGGTGATACGCGGACAGCCAGTGTTGACGTAGGCGTCCATCCCGAAGTTGGTGAGCCGGTCGGGCGTCACCTCGTCCATCGTGATGAGGTAGGCGTTGTCGTTGTTCTCGACGATCTCCTGGGCCTCGTCCCAGCGGCCCTGGCCAATCTTCGTACAGAAGATGACGCCCCAGCGCTCGGCGTCCATCGCCTTGTGGACGGAGGCGTAGCGCTGCTTCATGAACTTCTCCGTGTCGGCGACCGTGACGACGTTGTTGACGGGATCGGCGATGACCACGTTCTTGTCGGGGTGTTCCATCGCGAGGCCGAGCGGGTGGAACTTGCCGCCGCCGACGTACAGCATCTGGTCGGCGTCGACGTCGGCGCTGGCGTAGTTGCAGCCGAGGACCTGGCCCTCGTGGGTGAGCCGGTCGTCGCCCTTGCGCGTGTGGACGGTGTAGCCGCGCTCCTCCAGCCACGCCTTCATCTCGTCGAACTTGTTCATGTGCTGGGCCGTCGTGACGAGGCCGACGTCGGGGTCCTCCTCGGGCGAGGCCAATTCCTCTTCGCGGGCCTGCTCCATGATGGGGAAGACGTCGACGTTCGAGAAGAGCGGGACGTAGATGATCTTCTCGGACTCCTTCATCGGCGAGTGGCCGAAGTGGACGAAGACGTCCGTCCGGCGCATCATGTAGGTGTCGAGGTCGCAGGCGCCGTAACAGGGCTGACCGGAGATCATCACCTGGACGTCCTCGGGCAGCAGTTCCCGCAGGTCGTCGGCGACCGCCGGGCCGCGTCGCTTGAGTCCTTCCGGGAACTGGAGGCCCACGGTCTCGGCGTCGCGTTCGTCGACGGCGTCGACGATGCGGTCGAGTTCGTAGTCCCACTCCCTGTCGTGCTTCAGCGAGAGACCTGTGTTCCGCAGGTCTCCGTCGGTACGCTCCTGGCTCATTACCCCGGCGTAACGTCCGAGCGCGTATAACAGCCGCGTTTCGGTGACTCCGTGAGTGCCCGCAACGCGCCGTGAGGAACCCGGTGGGGTCCCGTCGGCGTGATTCAGCAGAAGTTCTGCGTCGCGTACACCTCCCCGTCTTCGCCGTCGTAGTAGACGCCGATTCCCTCGGCGTTCCACCGTTCCCGGAGGATGTTCTCCCGGTGTCCGCTGGAGTTCATCCACATGTCCACGAAGGCGCTCGCGATCGCCGACTCCGAGGGCTCCCCGATAGTACCCCGCATCGCGATGTTCTCGCCACCCCCGACAGCGCAGTCGTAGCCGGCCTGATCGTACCGGTCGACGAAGCTGTCGCCGTCGGGCGCGGTGTGGCTGAAGTAGTCGTTCTCCGCCATGTCCCGGCTGTGGTTCCGGGCGACTGCGCTCAACTCGGAGTCGTGTTCGAGCGTATCCAGCCCGTTCTGACGACGGATTTCGTTGATCTGCGCGTGGATATCACGCTCGACCGCACGCTCGTCGAACGCTTCGTCTGTCGACGATTCTGTCTCGGTAGACGTCCCCGATTCGGTCTCGGTAGACGTCCCCGATTCGGTCTCGGTAGCAGTCTCTGTCTCGGTAGCGGTTTCCGTCACCGTCTCGGTAGCGGTCTCCGTCTCCGTGGGTGAGTCGGTGGTCGTTGCCGTCGGTGACTCGGTCGCCGTTTCGGTTTCAGTCGCCGTTTCGGTTTCAGTCGCCGTTTCGGTTTCAGTCGCCGTTTCCGTCTCGGTAGCAGTGTCCGTCTCCGATGGCGTGCTCGATTCGGTCTCCGTCGCTTCAGTTTGGGCCCCGCCGTCGTCCCCATCGTCACCATCGTCTGCTATCGGTTCGTCGTCGTCACCCTGCGCGTCATCCTCGCTTCTCTCCCGGGTATCGTCGCTTTCCTCACTGGACTGACCAGTCCCGCTGGATTCGTCGTCCTCCTCCGGTGTGTCGGGCGAATTGTCGCCGAACCCGTACCCGTCGTCCGGGATGAACACCGAACAGTTCCCGTCCTCGACGTATTCGAAAGCCGTCGCGTTCGCGGCCGTCGTGTTTTCTTCCGACGCGTCACCGATTTTCTCGGAAGCGCTAACGGTGCCGACCCCAGCGGCGAGTACTGCCGCGACGAACAGCGCCGCGGCGATGGCCACCCCGATCCGCTGCCAGCCCCGTCGATTCGCGGTTCGATTCGCCTCATTCGTCATGGACTGCTTCCCCTGTTGACATGCTCCGTGGGACACTACTGGCCCGGTTTAGTTCATTATCTGCGTCGTAAACGAAATTCCAGAAAACCGCCACGTAATTGGGCCGACGCCGGCATTCGGTCACGACTCAGCCGTACACAGCGGAAATGCGAGATTAAGCGCAAACTGTAGCCTGGAACGAGCGATTACGGAGCGGCGGAGCCGACTGGCTTCTACACCGCGCCGATTGCTCGCCGTCGGCACTTTGGTCAGTCCACGGCGACCGCAAGCCGAGAAACGTCTGGTGCGGTCAGGACTCGTCGAGTAACTCGTCCACCCGGGAGTCGCGCCGCCCCATCATGACCGAGACGACCCGGTCCTGGAAGGCGAGGAAGCCAAACACGAGTACGGCCAGTCCGCCGCCGAACAGCATGGAGGTCTCCATACCCGGAGTTCACGCTCGCTGCCTATAAGCCTTCCCGGGGGTCCCGGACCCCGTTCTCGGGCGTCTCCGGCAGGTCTATAGGCGACGAGTCCCCAACGTCGATCAATGAGCGTCGAGACCGAGACCCGCGACGATGCCGGTGAGAACCCCGCCGACCAGCTCGCCAGCGAGTTCGGCGAGGCCATCACCGAGATGCCCATCTACCAGCGATTCGCAGAGGCCAAGCGGGCCGTCGAGAACGACGAGGCAGCCCAGGAGCGTATCCAGAAGTTCGAGGCCATCCGCGAGGACTTCATGCTCGCCCGCCAGACGGGCCAGGCCGACGAGGAGGGCCTTCGCGAACTCCAGGCCGCCCAGGAGGAACTGCACGAACTCGACGTCATGAGCGAGTACCTGGCCGCCCAGAGCGAACTCGAACTCCGCCTTCAGGAACTCAACGAAGTCGTCTCCGACGAACTCGTCGTCGACTTTGGCGAGAAGGCTGGCGGGTGCTGTGAGGACTAGGGAGGCGCGCCCGAAGGGCGGGCCTCCGACAGTCCGAGGGGGAGCGAAGCGACACATGAGGACTAAAACGGCGCCGACCGGAGGGAGGGGCCGTCTCGAATCCGAACGGTGAACGAAGTGAACCGTGAGGACCAGGCTGGCCTGAGCGAAGCGAAGACCAGTTATACTACGAACGGGGAGCGGAGCGACCCGTGAGTGAGTTCTGAGCGAAGCGAGGATCGCCGTCTGTGGCCGAAGAAAAGAGGTGGCTTCGAAACGCATTAGCCCCAGCCATCCGACTCCTCGTCCATGACAGTCGATAGCGACTGGGGCGACTGGTTGCCGCGCGCCGTTGAAGACGCCGACCCGGACGGACTGGCAATCTGGTATCTCGGGTGTAACGGGTTCATCGTCAAGTCCAGCGGCGGGACGACGGTGTACATCGATCCCTATCTCGGTATCGGGGACCCGCCGCGGACGCTCCGGATGATTCCGGTGCCGTTCAACCCCGAGGACGTCTCGGAGGCCGACGCGGTGCTGGCGACGCACGAACACATCGACCACGTCCACGGGCCGTCGCAGGGACCGATCCTCGAACAGACGGGCGCGGACTACTACGCGACGGACTCGGGAATGGCCGTCGTCGACGAGGAGGGCTGGACCGACGAGTGGGACGTCACGGACGACCAGTTCACCGAGATCGTCGAGGGCGACACGCTGGAGATCGGCGACCTCACCATCCACGTCGAGCCTGCCAACGACCCAGACGCGGAACACCCGATCTCGTACGTCTTCGAACACGGCGAGACGACGTTCTTCCACGGCGGCGACGCCCGTCCGGGCGAGTTCGAGGAAATCGGGGAGAACTACGACATCGACCTGGGCGTGCTCGCCTTCGGCGCTATCGGCAACATTGACGACAAGGAGACGGGCAAACCGGTCCGGACCCAGTGGTACAGTGACGAGAACATGATCGTCGAGGCGGCCAACGAGCTCCAGCTCGACACGCTTCTCCCAAGCCACTGGGACATGTGGAAGGGAATGACAACAGAGCCTACAGTTCTTCACAACCACATGAATAGCTTCTCATACCCTGAGTCCCTCGAAATCGTCGAGATTGGCGACCGAGTGGACTGTTGAATGTATATTTCCTAACCGAACGGGAAAGAATAATGATAGTAAGTATCTTTAAGACCACGGCAAAAAGGTAATAGCAACATGAGCGATTCCCAGGCGTACGAGGCAGTTCAAATCGCCTCGGATGGGGTGACCGTCACGAAGCGTTTCGAGGCGGACGAGTTCCCCGTCCCCGCGATCGCGTTCAACTTCGAATCGAGGCGGAGCGAGCCGGTGACGGTTCGACTCTCAGACGTTGTCCCCGACGACGTGGCGGTCGAGGACCTGGGATTCCACCCCGAGTACGGCAGCGAGTACTGGACGATCGACGACGACGAGATCTCCTTCGAGCGAGAGATCGAGCCCGACGCCGAGTACACGACTGTGTACGGTATCCGCGCCACCGGCACGGACAACGTCGAGCAGTTCCTCACCGAACCGCAGTTCGACGAGGTGGACCCGCCGCTCGAGGACGACGAAGGCGCCATCGTCGGCGACGGGAGCGACGCCGTCAAGGACGTCATCTCCGGCGACGCCGACAGCGTCCCCGGCCTCGACGACGTCGACGACGACGACATCGAGACGCTCGACCTGAAGGATCCCAACAACGAGGGCGGGGCACAGTCGAGCGGATCGGGGGGCGACAGCGACGACGGCGACGGAGATTCGGACGGCGCCTCTGGCGACGGCACGGCAGTCGAACTCTCCGGCGACAGTCTCGTGGCGGCACTGGCCAACGAGTTGCGGAACCAGAACGTGACGAAGGACGACGTCCAGCTCCTCCGCAAGGCCTTCGACCTGGCCAGCGACAACGACGGGAGCGTCAAGGCGCGAGTCCAGAAGCTCCAGCAGGACGTCACGAACGTCATCGCCTACACGGACGCCCTGGAGGAGTTCCTGGACGAGAACGGCACGGCCGACGAGATGGTCGACGAGTTCCGCGAAGAGGTCTCGGAATTCCGCGAACAGGTCGAGTCCTTCGACAGCGAACTCGACGAGGTCCAGAACACGGCTCAAGCCAACGAGGAACAGATCTCTACGATCTCCTCGGACGTCGACGCGGTCGAGGGAACTGTCGACGACGTCGAAGGGACGGTCGATGATGTCGAGGGGACCGTCGACGACCTCGAGGCCCGGATGGACGAACTCACCGAGGAACTCGACGACGTTCGCGACGAGATGGGCTCGGGCGACGTCGACGAGAAGATAGCGGAGATTCACGACGAGATCGAAGAGCTCAAGGAGTGGCGCGAACAGCTCTCCTCGGTCATCGGCGGCGGCAACTAGGAACCGGACTCGTTTTATCGGCGCCCGTCTAGTTTGTTCTCAATGACGACGATCAGAGTGGCCGTCCCCCGCAAGGGGCGACCTCTCGAAGCCGTTCTCGAGACGGTTGCTTCCGAGGCCGACGCCACCGACGTGGCCGACCGGATCATCTCGACGTTGCGCTACGAGAAAGCGATCACGAAAGGTGACGCAGCCGCCGAGGACACCGTCTACGACCGCCTGGCCGACTACAGCGACCTCTCCGACCCGACCGAACCCGAGTACACCCTGTTCCGTGACGACCGCGACGGGATGCCGCGCCGCGTGGTCTTCGACAGTCTGACCGTCCCGTTCGGCGATCTCGACGTCCAGCTCGTCGGTCGCGAGGAGCCGTTCCGGGCGCTGCGTAAACACGAGTTCGCGCTCGGGTTCGACAGCGCCGACCTCGTCCTCGAAGAGGTCGTCGAGCTCCGGGAGGACCCGCTGACGGACATCGCCGACATCAACGACCGGATCGACCCCGTCGACACGGACGTTCGCGTCGTGACCGGGATGGGGGATACGGTGTACCACACGCTGCTCGCGACGCCGACCGTCGTCGATTCGCTCTCGCCGTCGCTCACGCGCGAGTTCGTCACCGAATACGAGGGCCCGCTGTGTATTTCACCGCGGTACGAGCGTCTCGTCGAGGCGATTCTCGGCACGGACGCCATCGACGGCGTCGAGTTCACGTACCCCGACGACGAGCGCGAGGAGGAGGCCGCTATCGCCGACGCGGGACTCGGCGTCTACGTCACCGTCACCGGGTCCACGGCCCGCGACCACGGCCTGGACGTCGGTGCGCAGCTGTTCCCCAGCGAGACCGTCTTGCTGGAGAACCAGTCGGAACTCGACGACGACGTCGAGCGCGTTCGCGACCTGTTCCAGGCGGAGAATCGCAGTGCGATTCCCGCCAGGTGACGTCGATCTCGCTTCTGCGTCGGTCGATTGCCGGAACGACTGTCACGGGCCCGAGAATAGGAACGCATTTACCCACCACTCGGTAAGAACACCCAGTAATGGAACGACGACGATTTCTTCGGAACGCGGGAGCAGGTATCGTCGGCGTCTCGGCGTTCGCCGGCTGTAGCAGCCCCGGCGGAGACGACGAGCGTCCCAGCAGGACGGAGTCGGGAACTGGCACGACGACGGGGGCGGCGACGACCACGTCGCTCGGTGGGACGCTCCGCGTGGCGACGTACTCGTCGTTCACTGGCGAGGGGACCGCCGGGAACTGGCTCAAGTCCGCCTTCGAATCGGAGTATCCCGACGCGACCGTCGAGTTCACGACGCCGGAGAACGGCCTGAACCAGTACATCCAGCGGGCCAACGAGGGCGCACCGATAGAGGCCGACCTGTACGTCGGGCTCAACACGGGGGAACTCGTCCGGGCCGACGAACAGCTCGACGACCCGCTGTTCCAGTCGCTCAGCGAGGACGTCGCCGGCGTCGACGGAATCAAGGACGGCCTCCAGGTCGATCCGGAGGGGCGCGCGATACCCTACGACACCGGCTACATCAGTCTGGTGTACGACGAGAACGAGGTCGAACAGCCCGAGACCTTCGACGCACTTCTGGAACCGGCCTACGAGGGCGACCTCATCGTTCAGAACGCTCAGCAGTCAGACCCCGGACGAGCCTTCCTCCTGTGGACCATCCTGGCGAAGGGCGTCGACGGCTACCTCGACTACTGGCAGGGATTACAGGACAACGGCGTGCGGATCATGTCCGACTGGAACCCTTCGTATGAAGCGTACATGAACGACGAGGCGCCGATGATCGTCTCGTACTCCACCGACCAGGTGTACTACCACGGCGAGGGCGTCGACATGGCGAAACACCAGGTCGGCTTTCTGAACGACCAGGGGTACGCCAACCCCGAGGCGATGGCGATGTTCTCCAGCGCGTCGAACGGCGACCTGGGCCGTCGGTTCGTCGAGTTCGTCCTCTCGGAGGAGGCACAGGCCCAGATCGCGGACCTGAACGTTCAGTTCCCCGCGGTCGAGGGCGTCGAGATGGACGAGGAGTTCACCCGGTACGCCTACGAACCGCCGGAACCGGTCACCTTTACCTACGAAGAACTCGCAGGCAACGTGAGCACGTGGATCGAGGACTGGGCGCGCCAGGTCGCGAGCAAGTAACGATGCGCGAACGGGCCGAGCGGTTCGCGGTACCTCTCGGTCTCGTGACGACCGTCTCCGTCTTGATCGTCGTCTTCTACTACCCGGTCGGGAACGTCTTCGCCGACGCCGTCTCCAGCGACGGCCGGCCGACGCTCGCCCCCATCCTCGACGTCCTCACAGACCCGTTCTACACAGGCATCGCCCACCACATCTTCACCGACCCGCTCGGCGTCCCGGCGGGAATTATCCAGTGGTTCCTCGCGGTCGAACTCTCCCCATCCGGCCTCGACCTCCCGCCGACGTCCATCGGCCTGTTCGGGTTCACCGCCTACCAGGCCGCTCTCTCCACCGTCGCGAGCGTGGCGCTCGGGCTGCCCGGCGCGTACCTGCTCTCCCGATACGAGTTCCCCGGTCGCCACACCATCAGGTCCCTGACCATCCTCCCGTTCGTCCTCCCGGGGATCATGGTCGCCGTCGGCTTCCTGGCGATGTTCGGCCGAAACGGCCTCTTCAACGACGTCCTAGCCGTCGTCGGTCTTGGTCCGGTCGAGGCCCTGTTCACGCTGGAGATCGTCGTCGTCGCCCACGCCTTCTACAACGCGCCGCTCGTTACCAGGCTCGTCACGACCGCCTGGGAGTCGGTAGACCGCCGGCAGGTCGAGACGGCACGGTCGATGGGGGCTACCCCGTTTCGGGCCTTCCGGGACGTGGTCGTCCCCCAGTTGCTCCCGTCGCTGCTAACGGCCTCCCTGCTTACGTTCGTCTTCACGTTCATGACGTTCCCCATCGTCCTGGCGCTGGGCGGGCTCCAGCTTGCGACCGTCGAGGTGTGGCTCTACGCCCGGGTCCAGAACCTCGAACTGACGGAGGCCGCCGCGCTCGGGACTATCGAGACCGTCATCTCGCTCGGGCTGACGTACCTCTATCTCCGCTACGAGGCGCGCCAGGTCGCGACGGGACGCGCCGGCCCCTCGCTGGCGCGCCGACAGTTGGTCGACGGCGTCCGGTCGCTCCGGGATCCCCGTCGACTCGCGATCGCCGCCTACGGCGTCGTGGTCCTCGTCGTCTTCGTCGGCCCGCTCCTGAGCATGGTCGTCGAGAGCGTGACCGGCCCGGGTGGAGAGTTCACCTTCGAATACTACCGGTTCCTCCTCGCCCAGCAGACCTCGTCTGCCATCGGGACGACGAGGCCCCTCCCGGCCATCGTCAACTCGCTCCTCTTCGGCGTCGGCACGCTGGTGCTCGCGCTGCCGATGGGGATCGTCGTCGCGGTCGTGGCCAATCGCGACGTTACCGGGAGTCGCGGCGCCGAGGCCGTCCTCTCGGCCCCGCTCGCCGTCAGCGGCATCGTCGTCGGTCTCGGTCTCCTCCAGACGCTCGTGTTCGGGACGGTCCTGTTCGACTACCGGATCACTGTGCTCGGACCGAGCGCCATCGTCTTCGCGCACGCCGTCGCCGCGTATCCGTTCGTCACCCGCAACGTCGCGCCGGCGCTCGGCGGCCTCGATCCGCGACTGGTCGACGCAGCGCGGTCGCTGGGTGCCTCCCGATTCAGGTCCCTCCTCGACGTCGAACTCCCCCTGGTGGCGTCGGGGGTGGTCGCCGGCGCCGCGTTCGCGTTCGCCATCAGCGTCGGCGAGTTCGATTCGACGGTCTTACTGGCGGAGGGGGTCGACAGCTACACGATGCCCGTTGCGCTCGAGCGCTACATTGGTAACCGATCGCTCGGACCGAGCCTCGGCGCCGCGACAGCGATGGGAACGGTACTGCTCGGCGTGACCGCCGGCAGTTTCGTCGTGATCGACCGCGTCGGCGGACGGTGGCAACCGTGACCGACGCCGGCGTCGAACTCGACGGGGTGAGTGTCGACTTCGGTGACGTCAGCGCACTGAACGACGTCTCCATCACCGTCGAACACGGGGAGTTCTTCACGCTCGTCGGCCCCTCGGGGTGTGGCAAGACGACGACGCTGCGCGCGATAGCCGGGTTCGAATCGCCCACGGAGGGAACCGTCGCCATCGACGGCGAAGACGTGACTGGCCGGCCGCCGGAGGACCGTAACGTCGGCGTCGTCTTCCAGAACTACGCACTCTTTCCCCACATGAACGTCCGGGAAAACGTCGCCTACGGACTCCGGTTCCGGGACCCGCCTGGCGGGGTCTCTCGGCGTGAACGTGTGGACGAACTGCTCGAACTGGTAGACATGGCCGGACTCGGGGAACGCGATCCGACCGAGCTATCCGGCGGTCAGCAACAGCGCATCGCCCTGGCGCGTGCGCTCGCTCCGGGTCCGGAGGTCCTGCTCCTCGACGAACCGCTCTCTGCGCTCGACGTCCGCCTCCGAGAACGCCTCCGCGTAACGCTCCGAGAGATTCAGCAGTCCCTCGACATCACGACGGTGTACGTCACCCACGACCAGGAGGAGGCGCTGGCGATCAGCGACCGGGTCGCCGTCGTCGCCGACGGGGAGATCGAACAGGTCGGCTCCCCTGAACAGATATACCGATCCCCCGCGTCCCGATTCGTCGCCGAATTCGTCGGCGACAACAACGTCTTCGAGGCCGCCGTCGACGGCTCGGACCCGCCTCGCGTCTCTATCGACGACCAGACCGTCCCGCTCGCGGCAGCGTCCAAGGTCACTCCGGGGGAACGAGTGACGCTGTCGATTCGGCCCGAGGATATCTCCTTCGACGAGCGAGACGTCGCGATCACGGCCACCGTCGAACAGGTGGAGTTCCTCGGTGACGCGTACCGCGTCCACTGTGAGTGGGGCGAAATGCCGATTCTCGTGAAGACGACGCACGACGAGATACCGCGAGAGACCACAACGATCTGGTTCGACGCGCCCGACGTGCACGTCGTCGGCCGGTCCGTCACCGAGTGAATTCTCCGGGCTACTTGTGGGTCGCGGGCAATCGATCGGTATGCCCGACCTCGGCAAGATAGACAGGGAGTTCTTCGACTCGGTCATCTATCCCCATCTCGGCGCGGAACGGGACGACGTCGTCGTCGGTCCGCGACACGGCGTCGACTTCGGCGTCCTCGACGTGGACGGCACGGCTGTCGTGACCGCCACCGATCCCATTTCGATCCTCCCGCAACTCGGATTCGAGCGGGCCGGCCGGTTCGCCCTCGACGTCGTCCTCGCCGACGTCGCGGTATCCGGCGTCCCGCCCTCGCACCTCTCGATAAGCCTGACGCTCCCACCGGAGATGACCGACGAGGAGCTCGCCGAGATGTGGGTCGGCATCTCCGACCACGCCCGGGAACTCGGCGTGAGTATCGTCTCCGGTCACACCGCACGCTACGCCGGCGTCGACTACTCCTGGGTCGGCGGTGCGACCGTGCTGGGCGTCGGCGATTCCGGAGACGTCGTCCGCCCGGACGGAGCGACTGTCGGAGATTCCATCGTCGTGACGACTGGTCCTGGCGCTGAAGTTGCGGCCCTCTTCGCCGTCGTCTTTCCCGACCGGCTCGGCCTCGCCGAGTCGACGCTCGAAACTGCCAGGGGCCGTCTCGAAGAGTTCGGCGTCGTTCGTGACACGATGGCGGCCGTCGACGCCGGGACGGTCACCGCGATGCACGACGCGACCGAAGGCGGGCTGCTCGGTGCGCTCACCGAGATGGCCCACGGCGCCGGCGTTCGTTTCGACGTCGACGGGGAAGCCGTTCCGGCCGCGCCGGGCGTCGTTCCGGTAACTGACGCTATCGACGTCGACCCGTGGGAGGTGACGAGCACGGGCACGCTCGTCATAATCGTCCAGGCCGAAGACGCAGAATCCGTCGTAAATGCACTCCAGCGACGCGGAACGCGCGCAGCCGTCGTCGGTCAAGTCTCCAGCGGCTCCGGCGTCTTCGTCGACGGCGACCAGCGGCACCCCCCGGAGTCCGATCCGGCCTGGAACGCCCTGGATCGTCTGAGCGAACGGTAACGAAGTCGAATCCTTCAACCCGAATTCTGCCGCTGAGACCCGTCTATCGTCGCATTTGGGACATCGCCTCGCAATACGGTCAACACCCGGTTCTGTATAGCTCCATACGGTTTATATGATCGGCTCGAACCGTCACACCCCCAGTTCGTAGACGTTCGCGAGGTACTCTGACCGGACGCGATCGCCCCATTCGTGGGTGTACGTATCGATGACGTCCTGGGCGACGTCGCCACGGAGGTACTTCACGATCCCTCTATCGCCGGTGCGATCCCGGAGGTGTGTCGTGAAGAAGTGCCGGAAGTAGTGTGGCGTGACGTTCTCCGCTGCCCCGCCACCGTCTCGGTACCAGCCACGCTCGCGGGCGTGCGTCTCCACCATGTGGTGGACCATGTCCGGAGTGAGCCGCTTTCCCCAGCCGCTTCGCGTGCTCGTAAACAGCGGTTCCGCCGACGAGCGGGCGTCGGGGCGTATCGTCAGCCAGCGGAGTAACGCCCGCCGGAGCTCGTCGTCGACGGGAATCGTGGTGTCCCGTTTTCGCTTGTTCGAAGCCGTTCGTTCTTCGCCGTTCACGACGACGTTCCGCGAAGGTTCCGAAGAGACGAACAGCGAGTCCGGACGTGATTCGATCTGTACGCGGACGTCGGCGCCGACCGCCGGACCCGACTCGAGGTGGAGGTCTCTGAGGTCCAGGTTACACAGCTCCCCGACACGCATCCCGGTCTTGAGGAACGTGACGACGATTGCCCGCTCCAGCGGGTGGCGGACGTCCGCCACGAACGCTCGCATTTCGGGGACGCTGATCTCCCGACGGGCAGGGTCGGTGTTGATAGACTCGTCCATCTCCTCCATGACGAGCGTCATCGGATTGGCGTCGAATGCGCCGACCTCCGTCATGTAGGCGTAGAACCGGTGGAGATAGGAGGCGTACGTGGCGACGGTGGACTCGCTCTTGTCGCCCCGGAGGTCGTGGACGAACGCCATGCAGTCGCGATGGCTCGCTTCTGCCAGCGGGACGGGGCGGGCCCCGTCGCCGAGGAACGCCTCGAAGTCCCGGAGGACGCGTTCGTAATACGAACGAGTGCGTTCGGTCTTTCCGTGGTAGGTGACGTCGTCGAGGAAGTACTCGACTGGATCGTCGTCCACCCCGACAGTGTCGTTTCGAGCGCTCATACGAGCGTGTATCCCCCGTTCCGGCCGCTGTACTGGACCTGGCCATCGGCTTGCAGATCCTGGAGCGCGTCTTCGAGACGCTCCTCGACGTCGTCGGTCAACGCAGCGACCAGTTCGTCCCAGTCGTAGAACTCGTCCGATTCGAGGATATCGACGACCCGGTCTTCCAGGCCCGACCCCTGGGGTTCGGGCGTCGAAGATGGGGCTGCAGCGGCTTCATCAGCAGGCTCGATTGACGCAACGTCGGTATCCACCGAAATGTCGCTCCTCCCGGCCTGTACCATCGATCGGACGAACTCGCTCAGACTCATGTTCATCGCCTCGGCGTCTCTGGCCCACTCGTCTTTCTGGTATTCCGGCACGTACGTCTGAACGTGTGCCCGGCCCGTGTCGACGGACCCGTCGCTTGCCATGTACGATGGCTTGGCCCCCAGTTACATCAATCTAACTCAATCACCCAGATAAAGACCCTTATTTGTGGAAGTGCATTCCAATTCGGCAGTCTGTGTCGATTATATCTGTGTGTCTAACTCCCAAATTCACCGATGAAACTTAGGGACACAGATAATAGTCTTCGGTCGCGCTTGCCACCTCGGAGCTCTCACCGATTTGCATTCGCGAATTGCTCGCGGTTACGGAAGTCAGAGCGCATTACTATGCTAGAGATTGCAGAGCCAGGAACAGATCCGTCATGCAAGGTCTCGAACTTCTTCGAGGCTCAGGAAACAGACGTCACGAGACGAATATGACGACGCACCAATCTCCTGTCATCGAACCACCGTCGTCACGAACTCCAAATCGATTTTGGACTGATTGGCCCAATGGTACAGAACTTCCGTAGAGAATCTCATTTGCCATGGATGCCGATTATTGTCCGCCCCACTAGACCCTCACACTGGACAGGTGACGGCATCGTGGTGGTTCAGACCACGCAATTCGGATGGTCGAGCTTCGTCGAAATCCGGTATCCGATCACTGGCATGCCAGACTTGCAGTGGCATCCGAACGACTTGATCACTACGTACCGATGCCTTCAGAGGAATTGCGGCAGTTCTGAGGCCGCTGGGGAGTCACGAGACGTTTCTGTGTAGGTGGGCGCAGGTTACCTGGAAGGTAGCTTCAGAGACCATTGCTCAGGCGCATTGCCATCGAGAGCCATCACAACGGTACTTACGGCTACGATGTATCGACGAGGTACCAGGTCCACGAGTATGGATTCAGACGCGGGAGAATTATCCGCGTGGCCAGACGGGTATCTGGGGCATCACGTCGGCGCAGCCGATACGTCGCCCAGCTCACCATCTGATTCAGCAGAACTCGGTTGCGAGAGTAGTTCCGATACGATGGCGATCGCGATGGCCTGATCCCTTCCAGGTCCGGCCTACTGACGTCAAAGCCTCGTAGTGATCTACCGCCATAGGTCGTGGCACGACAACCAATTCCTGATCAGTGGTGAGTCTGAACTTGGATGTCTCGAAGACGGCGTAGCGAGGATCGAACGAGATATGACTGGATGTGAAGTGGCGATCTCAGAGGTTTCTAAACGAATAAACTCGTTGTTGATTGCTAATTGAGACGGTGGATGTCGAACTCGTAAACTGTATAGCGCTATACGCAAGCAGTACGTCTTATATGAGACAAACTATAATTATTACTACCCGATTCGGCCTCACCGATCCGTTTGTCGATTGTGTACTTTTGGAAGCGACATAATTGGCCCTTACACGAAAATTTGGTCAGTAGACCGGCAGAAAACATCCAGCGGACTGCACACGCGTCGGTCCGTGGGTTTGTCTGAGCGAGATACATCGATGTGATTGACCTGGGCGGCAGTTGGTAAACGAGAACCAGTGAGGAGGGTCGAAAAGCATCTGCTGCGAGTACTGATCTCCGTCGACGACGAGGGACAGGTGCCGACGGGCAGTCCCGTTTCGTCGGAGAGTCATCTGGCAGAGCTACGGTACTCGTCCCTGCTCGGTCCGGTGAGTCGTATCCTCCCCCTCGATTCTTCAGGTAATAGACTTACTTCCGTCGCATTCTGCACTCGAACAGTAAGCCACTGTTAGTGATGGTTGTAAGCCCGTGCCGGCGTCCTGTCGAGCGCAGTGAGACAGGGCTGGACGGACGAGTAGAGCGAGTCCGTCGGCGTCCGGCCGAACCGCGTGAGGCCGGGCTCGGGAGAGGAGTGAAGCGAGTCTCCCGGTGTTCGACGTGGCCGGTACCGGCGAACGCCGGTACAAAGGTACAACCACCACCATGAAACGGTCTTCGCTGATGCAGCGTCGCTCCTCGTTTCTTCGCCGTTGTCTTATCCGATCCCGACTGGAGTTCCCGACTGATTACGGCGCCTCGTGGTTCGTGCAGACGGTGGAAACTTCGAACCGACCGCCAGGTTTGAGGAGTGCGGAATCGAACGGACCGACGTCGGTTACGACCAGCAGAGATCCCATGGCACCCGGTCGACCCAGCGTACTCGATAGGTCGGCGTCTACCGTCGCCGTGAGACTGGAAGAAGCGGGTGTGCGGACCGATGCTCGCACTGCTCGAAGGTCGTACTGAGACGTCGCGAGAAAAAGCAGCGCCGGTCGATCAGTCGTCGCCGTCGTCCCGGGTCGCCTGGGACGGACCGCCGGAGAAGACGAACTCGTGTTCGGCTTCGGTCTCGAACCGGTTGAGGATGTCGCCGAGCGGGCGCGCGTAGCGCTTGAGTTTCTCCGCTCGCGAGGAGACCTCGTTCAGTTCGGCGGCCTGTTCCTCGGCCGCGCCGGCGACGTTCTCGGACTCGGCCATCATGCGTTCGCTGGTCTCGGCTGCCTGCTGCATCGTCGTCGCGACCTGGCGGAACTGGTCGATGGAGTCGCCCATGTCGACCGAGGGGTTCTCCGCCTGGAACCGTTCGAGCGTGTCGACGAGTTCGTCCAGGTTCTCGGAGACGCCCTGGAGCCGGTCCTTCTGCTCGTAGGCGTCGTCGGAGATCTTCTGGATAGACTCGGCGACCTGCTCGGAGGCGTCACGGACGGACTCGGAACTGGCCAGCACGACGTCCCCGGACTCGGCGACCTCGTCGGCGAAGCTCTTGAGCTGACCCGTGGTTTTCTCGAGTTCCTCGATCATCGAGTTGAACTCGTTCGCGATACGGTCCATCGACTCGTTCTCGCCTTCAGTCTGCATGCGCTGGGTCATGTCCCCGGCGGCCGTGGCCTCCATGGCCTGGCTGAACTCGTCGGCCTTCTGCTGGAGGTAGTTGTTGACCTCCATCGCCTCGGCGCGGGACACCTCAGCTTCCTTCCGTGCCCGTTCGGCCTCGTCGATCTGGTTCTTCAGGGAGTCGCGCATGTCGGCGAACCCGTCGTACAGGCGGCCGATGTTGTCGATGCGGGAAGAGTTGATCTCGACGTCGAGGTTGCCCTCGCGCATCTCCTCGGTCTTCCGGGTGAGTCGGTCGATCGTACTCGACGTACTGTAGCCGAGGATAGCACCGACGCCACCGATGAGGACGACACCGCCACCGGTGGCGATCAGTCCCCACTGCTGGACGTCCTGCACGAATCCGAACACGGAGGAGTACGGTGCGTGGACGAGCACGACCCAGTCGGTACCGGAAACCGGTGAGAAGCCCACCGTGTACCGCTCGTCGATGACGTTCTCGTTGGCGGGCATCTCCTGGATGACACCGGCGTCCTGGCTAGACGAGCGAAGTTCGATGGCCTTCTGGAGTGGTTTGTCGGCTTGTCCGCCACTGTAAGAGTACAGCGTCACGTTACCGACGCCGGATTCGCCCTGTCGAGGCTCGTCGATCATGACCTTGCCCTCTTCGTTGACGACTCGCGTGAACCCGCCCGTCGCCCGGTCGGCCCCCTGTAGCGATCCGGCGATGTTCTCGAGGCTGTACTCGATCAGGACGTACCGACCGTCCCCGGACGGGACGGGACTGACGAAGCCGACGACGTGTTGCCGGTTCGTGAGGTACGTCTCCGACATCGCGACGTCGCTGGCGCTGGAGAACGACTCGTCGAGGAACCAGCTCTGTGGTCGCCCCGAGAGCGTCGGTCCCTCTCGAAGGGTGTTGCTGGCGACGACCTCGGCCTGGTCACCCGAGAGGTCCACGATGTGCATCCCCACCACTTCGCCGGAGAGTTCGGACTTCTCGTTTTCCAGTTTCAGACTGAGGTCCTCGTTGCTGTCCCAGCCCTCGTCGCTGGACAACAACTTGGTCGAGAGGCGGTTCCGCGACACCCACTGCTCGATGATGTCCGCTTCCTGGAGCGCACCGTTCCGGTACTCGTTTTCGACGTTCGTCTGCGTCTCGCTCTTGACCTGCTCGGTCGCGACGAGTCCGATGACGCCCACGGACATCCCCATGACCAGGAGCACCAGGCCGAATTTGAGCGCGAAGCTCCGTCTGATGAAGTTCGGCGTCAACGTCTGGGCGATCCCCCCGGAACCGCCGGCCGCGGAGTCGTCTCCGCTCATTTTCGATACCCTCCGCTGCCACCCTGCGTCGGTACGACTCCATCGCGAGACGTGTCACAGTCGGACCGACGTGAACACGGCTCGGTTTGTCGTACTGTCCTGCAGTACATAGCTCTCCTTGTAGCATTTGATCACATAAGGGTTTGGGACGTTTCGGGCTACCACTAGGGTAGCACGTGGTCCGTCGGCACTCCCGCGACCCCACTCTGGTTGGTCGGGATTTATACTCGCTGCCGGTCCATCCCACTGTATGACGGACCTCGTAACCTTCGGTGAGACGATGCTCAGGCTCTCCCCGCCAGGAGACGAACGGGTCGAGACGGCAGACGAGTACGACGTCCACGTCGCAGGTGCGGAGAGCAACGTCGCCGTGGCCGCCCAGCGCCTCGGTCTCGACGCCGCCTGGCTCTCGAAAGTGCCCGACAGCCCGGTCGGCCGCCGGGTGACGAGCGAACTCCGCCAGCACGGCGTCACGGTCGACGCCGCGGCGTCCACCGACGGACGGCTCGGGACGTACTACCTCGAATCGGGTGACGTTCCGCGCGGAAACAACGTCATCTACGACCGGGCGAACGCCGCCGTGACGACGGCGACGCCCGACGAACTTCCGACAGAACGGGTGCGCGAGGCGACCGCGTTCCACACCACCGGTATCACGCCCGGGCTCTCGGAGACGCTGTTCGAAACGACGGGAGACCTGCTCTCGCTCGCCCGCGAGGCGGGGACGACCACGACGTTCGACCTGAACTACCGGTCGAAAGTCTGGGGCCCGGCGGAGGCCAGACCCGCGGTCGAGACGCTGTTCCCCGACGTAGACGTCCTCTTTACGGCCCAGCGTGACGCCGAACACGTGCTCGGGCGCGACGGTGACGCCGAAGCCATCGCCCGTGGACTCCAGGCGGAGTTCGACTTCGACGTCACCGTCGTCACTCGCGGGAGCGAGGGAGCGCTCGCGGCCATCGACGACGAGGTGTACGAACAGCCCACGTTCGAGGCGACGGACGACCACCCCGTCGGCACCGGCGACTCGTTCGTCGGTGGCTTCCTGTCCCGATACGTCGACGGGGCCGACGTCCCGACGTCGCTCGAATACGGCGCGGCGACGGCGGCCGTCAAGCGGTCTATCCCCGGTGATATCGCGGTCGTCACGCCCGACGAGGTCGAGTCGGTCATCGAAGGTTCGACGGCCGCTATCTCCCGGTAACGGCGTCTCTCTGTCTCGCCTGCTCCCGTTCGCGGTAGATAAGGTTCTTATCCCCTCCGTCGGTATTTCCCGGTATGATTACTGTCGTTCTCGAGTCGAGAACCGGAGGTCGGTGGGATGATACGTAGCGCGAAGATCGTCTGCACGCTCGGCCCGGCCTCGGAGTCCGTCGAGCAGATAACTGCCCTCGCGAAGGCGGGGATGTCGGTGGCTCGCCTCAACGCGAGTCACGGCTCGCCGGAGCACCGCCGCGAGATGATCGAGCGTATCCGCGAGGTAGATTCCCGTATCGAGGCGCCGGTCGCGTCCATGCTTGACATGCCGGGCCCGGAGGTCCGGACCGCTCCCATCCGAGATTCCATCGAACTCGTGGAGGGCACCACCGTCAGGTTCGTGGAGGGAGACACGGCGACGCCGGAGGAGGTCGGCCTCTCGACGTCCATCGCCGCCGTCGGACCGGGAGACGTCGTCCTCCTGGACGACGGTCGAATCGAGACGACGGTCGAGCGGGTCGAAGACGACGTCGTCCACGCGACCGTCGAGAGCGGCGGGGAACTCGGCGCCCGGAAGGGAGTCAACGTGCCGGGCGTCGAACTCGGCCTCCCGGTGATCACGGAGAACGACGAGCGGGAACTCGACGTCGCGGCGGAGATGGAGCCCGACTTCGTGGCCGCCTCGTTCGTCCGCGACGGTGAGAGCATCTACGAGATAGAGGAGGCACTGGAGGATCGGGGCGTGGACATCCCCATCATCGCGAAGATTGAGCGGGCCGGGGCCGTCGAGAACCTCGATTCCATCATCGACGCGGCCGACGCGGTGATGGTCGCCCGGGGCGACCTCGGCGTCGAGTGCCCGCTCGAAGACGTCCCGATCATCCAGAAGCGGATAATCAGGCGGTGCCACGTCGCCGGCGTCCCGGTCATCACCGCGACGGAGATGCTCGATTCGATGATCCACGAGCGCCGACCCACGCGCGCCGAAGCCTCCGACGTCGCCAACGCCGTCCTCGACGGGACGGACGCCGTCATGCTCTCGGGGGAGACGGCCATCGGCGACCACCCGGTCCGCGTCGTCGAGACGATGGACCGCATCGTCCGCGACGTCGAGTCCAGCGAGGAGTACGCCGAGTCGCGGGAACAGCGCGTGCCGAACGCCGACGACACCAGGACCGACGCGCTGGCCCGCTCGGCCCGGTTTCTCGCCCGCGACATCGGCGCGTCGGCAGTCGTCGCGGCCTCCGAGTCCGGCTACACAGCGCTGAAAGCCGCCAAGTTCCGCCCCTCCATTCCCATCGTCGCGTCGACGCCGAGCGACAAGGTCCGCCGCCAGCTCGCGCTGTCCTGGGGGATCATCCCCGTCACGACGCACTACACGAACGAGGGCGCGGACGCGATCATCCAGCAAGCGGTCCAGTCCGCGCTGGACACGGACGCGGCCACGGGCGGCGACACCGTCGTCGTCCTCGCGGGCATGATGACCGAACTCGAGGGGCTCAACACGGCGAACACGCTCAAGGTCCACGTCGCCGCGGAGACCGTCGCCAGCGGCCGGTCCGTCGTCGACGGTCTCGTCTCGGCGCCCCTCCACCGGGTCCCGGACGGTGACCTCACGTCGATACCGGACGGCGCTATCGTCTCCGTCTCGGCCGACTTCGAGGGGGAGTTCGAGGGCGATATCGGGACGATCGGCGGGATCGTCGACGCGCACGAGGGGATGACGAGTTACGCCGCCATCGTCGCCCGCGAACTCGACATCCCGATGGTCTCGGACGCGCAGATCCCCGGACACGTCGCCGACGGCGACGTGATAACCCTCGACGCCGAACGCGGCGTCATCTACGAGGACGCCATCGGCGAGCACGGCGGCCGCGAATAGGGTCGAAAGCGGGACGAGGAGTTGTCCGTCCCCGCCGACGTCGAATTTTTAATTCAGTTCCGTGCTCGAAGATCTGTGTAGTTAAGTAGCGAAAGGTACACCCCTCAGATAGAATGCCCGCTTACGCAGGGGTCGACCTGGGCGCCACGAACGTCCGGGCGGTTATCGGCGACGAGACCGGCCGCGAACTCGGTTCGCACGCGGCCGAGACGCCGCGCGGGCCGACCGGAATCGCCGTCACCGAGGCCATTCTCGACACGGTCCGACGGGCCGCCGACGAAGCCGACGTCGAACCGACGGCCATTCGGGCGGCCGGCATCGGCTCTATCGGGCCGCTGGACCTGGCCGAGGGGATCATCGACAACCCGGCGAACCTGCCTGACACCATCGACCGCATCCCACTGACCGGCCCCGTCTCAAAGCTGATCGACTCAGAGGACGTCTACCTCCACAACGACACGACCGCCGGCGTCATCGGCGAGCGCTTCTTCTCCGACCGAAACCCCGACGACATGGTGTATCTCACCATCTCCTCGGGCATCGGCGCCGGCGTCTGCGTCGACGGCAACGTCCTCACCGGCTGGGACGGCAACGCCGGCGAGGTCGGCCACATGCAACTCGACCCGACGGGGTTCATGCCCTGTGGCTGTGGCTGGGAAGGCCACTGGGAGGCGTACAGTTCCGGTAACAGCATCCCCCGATACGCCACGCAGCTCCACCGCGACGACCCGGTGGAGACCTCGCTCCCGGTCGAGGACGACGACTTCGGCGCCGCGGACGTGTTCGCCCACGCGGAGGAGGGCGACGAGTTCGCCGACTTCGTCCTCGAACAGGTCAACCACTGGAACGCGATGGGCGTCGCGAACCTCGTCCACGCGTACGCGCCACTGGTCGTCTACGTCGGTGGCGCCGTGGCGATACACAACCCCGACCAGATTCTCGACCCGATCCGGGAGCGCATTCCGGACATGATCCTCGGCAACATCCCGGACGTCCAGTTGACGAACCTCGGCGACGACGTCGTCGTCATGGGCGCGCTCGCGAGCGCGCTCACGGGCGGAACCGGAAAACGGTAGAACCAGGTCTAGCTGTTCTGGAGGTCGTACAGGCGCGCGAACACCGTCGGCGGAAATCGGGGCTCGACCCGGCTGGGCGGTCGCCCCTGGCGGTCGGCGTCGGTGTTCTCCTCGCGGGCAAGTATCCCCGCCTCCGCCAGTTCGTAGAGGAACCGCTTGACCGTCCCCGGTGAGAGGTCGATGCGGTCCGAGGCCGCGATGGCGTCGGTGGTGGCCATCACCGTGGCCCGGTCCGCGGCGTCGAGGCCCACGAGTTCTCGCAACACGGACTGCCGGTTCGACGGTAACGCCAGCACCCGGCCGAGCGAGACGGACGGACGTGGGACGTCGGCGATGCCGGTCGAGACGTCCGCTGGTTCGATGCGGTCCCGGCCGGCCGCCGCAGCGGCGTCAGCGGCGGCGAACAGAGCGGCGAGGGCGTCGTGGGCGTTCCCGTCGGCCCACTCTGCGATCTCCCGGGCCTGGTCGTGGGCGAGCACCCGGGTGGCCAGCCCCGCCGAGGCCCGATCCATGACGACGTCGACGAGCACCTGTCGTCGGTAGGCGGGCACCTCGAGTGCCGTCGCGTCGCACTCGTCCCACCCGCGGCGGTCGGGCGGGTCGCGACCGACGCAGATCCAGCGGAGCCCGTCGAAGGGCTCCAGCGCGTCGAGTATCGTCGCCCGGTCCAGCGTCGCCGGTTCGTCGACGTGGTCGAGGACGGCGACGACTGGTCGGTCGGCGACCCGGTCGGAGAGGCGGCTGCAAACCTCTTCGGTCCCGACGCCGTGTTCCGGGACTGGGTCCTCGACGAGCCCGTCCAGCAGGCCGTGGTAAAGCCCGAACTCGCTGGCGGCCTCCCGGAGGTCCAGGGAGACGAACGACGGCGTCGAGACGGGTCGTGATCGCGTAGCCGTGTGGATGACGGCGTCCGCGTGGTCCGGCAGATTCCGGAGGTGGGCGAACAGCGCCGACAGCACGGCCGACTTGCCCGCACCCTGGGGGCCCCACACGTAGGCGTTCTCCGGCAGGTCTCCCTCGAAGACCGGGTCCAGGTGGTCGAGGAGGCGTTCGAGGAACGGCCCCCGGTCGGCTGGTTCGGCGACGTGGGTCACCGGCGAGAGGTCCCCGTAATCGAGGATCAGCTCGGCCGCGTCGCCGCGGCGACGCCGACTAATTCGCGATTCGATGTCCATGCTCTCGTTCGCTAGGTGACCGTCGACCAGTTGTGTACTTCGATACGACGGCCGTTTCGCCGGAAGTGCGGTGGTGGGATATCACGACTATAGTGCCAGGTACCCCGCGTTCGGCAGCGCGCCCAGCAGGAAGAGGACGCCGATCACCAGCGTGTATATCGCGATGGACATCGCCGGCGGGTCCACGTGCGTCCCCGAGTGGGCGTACGCGACCCGCTGAGTGATTTCGCCCAGGAGCGCGCCAACGAGCCCGCCGAGCGCGGCGACGACCATGAGCGTCGGTTCGCTCACGGCGTAGGCGCCGGCGATGACCGCGAACGTGGAGCCACCGAGGGTGATGTGGTGGGTCACGGGGAAGTTCGCGACGCCGAGGTTGAGAAAGAGCAGGCTCGCCGCGGAGATGCCGTAGGCCATGAAGACGGTGCCGGTGATCATCCACGTCCAGCCGCCGAGAACGCCGCCGACCAGGCCGATTGCCGCGACGCCGGACCACCTGTACTGCTGTGGCAGCCACGGCTCGACGGCGGGCCGGTCGCTCCCGTCGTCCCGGAGTTCGTCTCGCTCGAACGGCGTCATGTCGAAGTAGCCGTTCCCGGCGGGGGAGCCGAGGAGGGGATAGCCGAACACCAGCCGGGCCAGAAACGCGGTCGCCACGACGGAGAAGGCGATGCCGTCGATCGGCACGCCGAGGCCGCCGAAGACGCGGGCGATGAGCATCCCGAGGATGCCGAAGGCAGCGCCGACGGCGAGGATGTCGGGCTTCGTCCCGAACGCGAACAGGATGTCCTTCCCGAAGTGATAGTCCCAGTCGGGCTCCATCTCGGGGTACCGCTTTGCCGCGTACGCGGTGGCAGCGACGCCGGCGGCGAAGCCGATGTGCGGCCCGGTCACGGGGCCGAACCCGATGACGCCGGTGACACCGGAGGCCAGTTCCGCGCTCGCCAGTTCGTTGTATCGCGTGCCCGGTCCGGCGAGGGCCGCGAGGCCCTCGCCCAGCAGCACGACGAAGCCGGTGAAGACGAACGCCGGGAGGGCGCCGACGGCCGCCCCGAACGCGCCGCCTGCTGCCGCGGCGATGACGAGGGCAGCGAAGTGCTCCCACGGCACGTCCAGGAGGGGAACCTGCAGGACGACACCGTCGATCATCTCACTCCTCCCGCGCCCAGTCGAGGGAGCGCTCGACGGCGTCGCCCCACCGGTCGTACATCCTGTCGGCGCGCGCGGCGTCCATCTCCGGCGTGAACTCCCGGTCGACGTGCCAGTTGTCCCTGAGTTCGTCCACCGACTCCCAGTAGCCGACGGCGAGGCCGGCGGCGTAGGCCGACCCGAGCGCCGTCGTCTCGTCGACCTCCGGGCGGACGATACCGGTCCGGATGATGTCGGCCTGGAGCTGGCAGAGGAAGTTGTTCTTGACCGCGCCGCCGTCGACCCGGAGCTGTCCCATCTCGATGCCGGAGTCGGCCTCCATCGCCTCGGCCACGTCGCGGGTCTGGTAGGCGATGGCCTCCAGCGTCGCACGGACGATGTGTTCCTTCCTCGTGCCGCGCGTCATTCCGACGATCGTCCCGCGTGCGCGCCCGTCCCAGTGGGGCGCGCCGAGGCCCGTGAACGCCGGGACCACGTAGACCCCGTCGGTCGAGTCGACGGAACTGGCGAGTTCGGCGGTCTGGGCGGCGTTGGTGATCAGGTCGACGTCTTCGAGCCACTCGATGGCCGCGCCGGTGATGAAGATGGACCCCTCCAGGGCGTACCGGACGGGTTCGCCGGATCGCTGGAAGCCGACGGTGGTCAACAGACCGTGTTCTGAGTCGACGGCCTCGTTCCCGGTGTTCATCAGGAAGAAGGAGCCGGTGCCGTAGGTGTTCTTCGCGTCGCCCTCGTCGAAACAGGTCTGCCCGAACAGCGCGGCCTGCTGGTCACCAAGCGCGCCGGCTACGGGAATCTCCGCGCCGAGGAACCCGCCGGGGTCGGTGTGGCCGTACAGGTCCTCGTCCGAGGAGGGTCTGACTTCCGCGAGCATCGACCGCGGGACGCCGAACTCCTCCAGAAGTTCGTCGTCCCACTCCATCTCGTGGATGTCGAACAGCATGGTCCGCGAGGCGTTCGTCACGTCGGTGACGACGTTGCCGGTGAGTTTCGAGATGAGCCACGTGTCGATGGTCCCCATCCGGAGTTCCCCGGCTTCGGCGCGGTCCCGGAGGTTCTCCGGGCGACTGGCCTCCAGTTTGAGCGGGTCTGCGTTGTCGAGGATCCACTCCACTTTCGTCGCCGAGAAGTAGGCATCGGCTTCGAGCCCCGTCTTTTCACGGATCCACTCGACCTTGTCCTCGGCCTCCAGTTCCTCGACGCGGTCCGTCGTCCGCCGGTCCTGCCAGACGAGCGCGTTGTGGACCGGGTCGCCGGTCTCGACGTCCCAGACGAGCGTCGTCTCGCGCTGGTTCGTGATACCGATGGCGGCCAGCTGTTCGGCCTCGATGTCCGCCTCGTCGAGGGCGCGGACGACGAGGCTCTTGGTGTTCTCCCATATCTCGACGGGGTCGTGCTCGACCCAGCCGGGTTCGGGGTAGATCTGTTCGTGTTTCTCGTACGCGTTTGCGACGACCTGGCCGCCGTGGTCGAACACCATGAAGCGGGTGCCGGTCGTCCCCTGGTCGATCGCGCCTACGTATGTGTCGGTCATGTCGGTGATCTCTCTGGAGCTGGCGGGTAGTTACGCTCGTCACCGCCTTGTCGGTAAAGTTCATGTGGAATCAGTATAAAACTTCGCGTCGTGCCGACACGTCCTCACAGAATTCCCTGAAATGTACCAGAATGGCGAATTTGGCCGCAACGAGTGATGCACGGTGGCAAGTAACAATCTGGTACGAACGTGATGATTACTGTCTGGGTATGAGTGTCGGTAAAGATTGAAGTGGCCGGCCCGAGACCGTTCACGTAGTTGCATGGCATCGACACCCAGGGTCGTCGTCGTGGGCGGTGGGTCGACGGGCGTCGGCGTCACCCGCGACCTCGCGATGCGTGGCCTCGACGTGGTCCTCGTCGAACAGGGGAACCTCACACACGGGACGACGGGCCGGATGCACGGGTTGCTCCACAGCGGCGGCCGGTACGCCGTCTCCGACCAGAAGAGCGCCCGCGAGTGCATCGAGGAGAACCGCGTCCTGCGGGATATCGCCGCCCACTGCGTCGAGATGACCGGCGGATTGTTCGTCAAACGCCCCGAGGACACCGAGGAGTACTTCGAGCAGAAACTCCGCGGCTGTGAAGAGTGCGGCATCCCCGCGGAAGTCCTCTCCGGCCGCGAGGCCCGCGAACGGGAACCGCACCTCGCGACCGACGTCGAGAAGGCCATCGCCGTCCCCGACGGGGCCGTGGACCCGTTCCGCCTCGTCGTCGCGAACGCCGGCAGCGCGATGGAACACGGCGCCCGCATCGAGACGCACGCGAAAGTCAGAGACCTGATCGTCGAGGACGGGGAGGTGGTCGGCGTCGACGTCGAACACGGGGCGAAACCCGGCGAGCGGGTCCACGGCGTCCAGTCCGGGCGCGAGGAGATCAGGGCAGATCACGTCGTCAACGCCACCGGCGCCTGGGCCGGTCGGATCGGCGACATGGCGGGCCTCGACGTCGAGGTCCGCCCGTCGAAGGGCGTGATGACGATCATGAACGTCCGCCAGGTCGACACCGTGATCAACCGCTGCCGCCCCAAGGGCGACGCCGACATCGTCGTGCCTCACGAGACCACCGCGATCCTCGGGACGACCGACGAGGAGGTCGAAGACCCCGAAAACTACCCCGAGGAGCAGTGGGAAGTAGACCAGATGATCGACACGCTCTCGGAACTCGTCCCCATCCTCTCGGAGGCCCGCTCGATACGGTCGTTCTGGGGCGTCCGCCCGCTGTACGAACCGCCGGAGACTGGCACCGCTGATCCGACCGACATCACGCGAGACTACTTCCTGCTCGACCACGAGGACCGCGACGGCGTGCCCGGGATGACGAGCATCGTCGGCGGCAAGTTCACCACCTACCGCATGATGGGCGAGGAGATTGCCGACCACGTCTGCGCGATATTCGGTATCGACGCGGACTGCCGGACGGCCGAGGTTCCCCTCCCCGGTAGCGAGGACTTCCAGGTGCTCAGAGACTACATGGACGAGTTCGGTCTCCGGTCACCGATCGGTCGCCGCAGCGTCGAGCGACTCGGGTCGCGGGCCGAAGAGGTCCTGGGCACGGACGCGCCGAACCCGGTCGTCTGTGACTGCGAGGGCGTCACGCGGGCGGAGATGCGAGACGCCATCGACCAGGCGGGCAGCGACCTGAACGCGAGCCGGATCCGGACGCGGGCCTCCATGGGCAACTGCCAGGGCGGCTTCTGCTGTCACCGGATGGCGAACGAACTCCACCCCCAGTACGGGGAACCGGTCGTCCGCGACTCGTGGGACGACCTGCTCCAGGAGCGCTGGAAGGGCCAGCGCCACGCGCTCTGGGGCGAACAGCTCTCCCAGGCGATGCTCAACTACGCGCTCCAGGCGACGACGCAGAACAGGGACAGCGATCCCGCGAACCGCGACGGTTCGATCGCGTTCGACGCGTTCGACGGCGGGCCGGAGGCTGGCGCGATGGCCGACGGCGGTCCCACGGAGGCCAGCGATGGCGATTGAGTCGGACGTGCTGGTCATCGGCGGCGGCCTCGCGGGGACGATGGCGGCCCTCTCGGCCGCGCGCGAGGGGGCGAACGTTCGACTCACTTCGTACAAGCAGAGCACCCTCCGGATGGCGACGGGGCTCGTCGACGTCCTGGGCTACGTCGACGGTGAGGGACCCGTCGCCGACCCGTTCGAGGCAATGGACCGGCTACACGAGGGCCACCCCTACAGCATCCTCGGCGAAGCGACGCTCCGGGACGGGCTCTCGCTGTTCGACGATTCGGTTCCGGGCTACCGCGGCGGCCATACGGACGCGAACGCGCTCGTCCCGACCCACGGCGGGACGGTCAAGCCGACGGCGCGCTACCCCGCGAGCGTCGCGCCCGGCGTCGCGTCGGCCGGCGGCGACCTGCTCCTGGTCGGCTTCCAGACGGTCACGGACTTCGACGCACCGCTGGCGGCCCGCCACCTCGAAGCGGCCGGCGTGCCCTTCGACGTCGACGGCGTGACTATCCCGTTCCCGGGCGACCTACGCGACGACGCCAAGGTGACCCGGTACGCCCAGTCACTCGACGAGGACGAGGAAGTGACCGGCGGCGGACGGCAGCTTGGTACCCGAAAGGATCTGGCCGAGCGAGTGAAGGCGAAACTGGACGGCCACGAGCGCGTCGGCTTTCCCGCGCTGCTCGGCGAGGAGAACCACGACGACGTCCGCGCCGACCTGGTCCGGTATCTCGACGTGCCCGTCTTCGAAGTCCCGATGGGACCGCCGTCGCTCCCGGGGATGCGCCTCGAGGACCGGCTGTTCGCGGCCCTCGACGATTCGGGGGCGTCGATCGACAGCGGCAACCCGGTCGTCGACTACGAGGCCGACGGTGACGGCCGCGTCGACAGCGTGATTCTGGACCGCAACGGCAACCGGGTCCCCTACCACGCCGACCAGTTCGTCCTCGCGACGGGCGGCCTCGTCGGGAAAGGGATAGCGTCGGATCGGGCCGGTGTCCGCGAGCCGATTTTCGACTGCCACGTCCCCCACCCGGCTGACCGCTACGACTGGTTCGAGGACGGCGTCTTCGACGACCACGAGTTCGCACGGTTCGGCGTCGACGTCGGCGAGGACCTGCGGCCGAGAGACGGCGAGGGCACCGTGGCGTTCGACAACCTGCGGGCGGCCGGGAGCGTCGTCGGCGGCTACGACCTGGCCGCGGAGAAGTCGGGCGCGGGCGTCTCGATAGCGACGGGATACGAGGCGGGCAGGCGAGCGGCCGAGGAGGTGTGACCAATGAGTGACGCAGACAGAACTGACGAGACGACGTTCGACGCGGGAGAATCGGGACCGGACGAGGCGTTCGAACCGGTCCAGGTGTTCCCCGAGGCCGAGGAGATGGACCTCCGGCCCGGCGCGGACTCCTGTTACAAGTGCTCGACCTGTGACACCAACTGCCCGGTCGCCGAGGTGGACGACGAGTTCCCCGGCCCGAAGTTCCAGGGCCCCGAACAGTGGCGATTGAAGCAGACCGACGAGGACTACGACGTCGACGACTCGGTTATGAAGTGCTCGAACTGCATGCGCTGTGACAGCAGTTGTCCCTCCGACGTCCCGCTCAGCCAGATGCACAACACCGCACGGGGCGAGTACGTCCGCGAACAGCAGTCGAAGACGTCCGTCGAGTACTGGCGGAATCGGTTACTCGCCAACTACCGGACGTCGGCGTGGCTGGCGAGCTACGTTCCCCGCCTGGCGAACGCCGCGATGAACTTCGGGCCGGCGCGCTGGGTCATGGAGAAGGCGATGGGCGTCACGAGCGAACGGGAGTTCCCGTCGTTCGCGACGGAGACGTTCCGCGAGTGGTGGGCGTCTCGCGGCGGCGCTGAGGCGTCGCGTGAACGGGCCCGGCGGGCCCGCATCGAACGGGGGCTGGTGGCCGCCGCGGATGGCGGAGACGGCGGAGACAGCAGAGACGGAGCAGCCGACGGAGACGACGGGACCGACCGGAAGATCGCCTACTTCCACGGCTGCTACGCGAACTACAACACGCCCGAAGTCGGTAAGGCCCTGGTTCGCGTGTTCGAGCAGTTCGGCTACGAAGTAGTGGTTCCCGAGCAGGGTTGCTCGGGGACGCCGATGTTCGCAAACGGGATGCTCGACGACGCCCGGCGCCACGCCGAGACGAACGTCCCCTCGCTGTCCGCGCTGGTCGAGGAAGGATACGACGCGGTCTGTTCGTGTACGTCCTGTTCGATGGCGCTCCGCCAGGAGTACCCCGAACTGTTCGACTACGACGGCGTCGACGACGTCGCCTCGAACACGTACGAGGCGGTCGAGTACCTCCGCATCAACGAGGATCTGTCGGGAGCGCTATCCGGCGTCGAGGTGGAGTATCCGGACCTGTCCTATCACGCACCCTGTCACGCGCGGAACCAGGGACTCCACCGGCAAGCGGTCGAACTGTTCCGCGACCTGGAGGGCGTCACCGTCACCGACGTCGGCGACTCCTGTTCCGGGATTTCGGGAACCTACGGCTGGAAAGCGGACCGGTACGACGTCTCGATGGCCATCGGCGAGGAGATGTTCGAACACATGGAAGCGGCCGAGGGAACGACGGGACTCACCGAGTGCCCGACCTGCGCGATGCAGATGGAACACGGAACGGGTTACGAGATACGCCACCCGCTGCAGGTGCTCGAAGCTGCGCTGGTCGACGCCTGAGAGGTGTCCGCGGGGTCCGATCCGAAGAGGAAGCGGCCGCTCAGTCGCCCCGGACGAACGTCACGGGGGCGGGCGCTTCGAGCATCACCTGCTGTGCCGTGGAACCGAAGACGGCCTTGCCGGTCGGCGAGCGCTTCCGACCGCCGACGACGACGAGGTCTGCGTCCTCGGACGTCGCGAGGTCGACGATGGCGTCGCCGTGGTCACCGACTTCGGAAGCGATCGCGTAGTCGACCTTCTCGTCATCGAGTCGACCGGCGATGTCGCGGACGGTCGCGTGCCTGTTCGCGACGTCGATGGCAGTCGCGTCTTCCGGTTCGTCGAAGTCCAGGCGCGAGGCGGCCTCGCGGAACTCCTCGTCGGTGAAGACGTGCGCGAGGACGACGTCCGCGCCCGTCGGTCCGGCGATGTCGACGACGATGTTCGCCAGTTGCTCGACGCGGTCTCTATCGTTCGGTCCGAGTGCCAGAAGTATCGTTTCGAGTGCCATACAGGTAAATACGGCCCGAACAACGTAAAAATCCCGGCCGTCACAGCCCATACCCCTCACCGAACCGTCACGTCCGGGCCTCGTTCGCGGATCAGGTCAGCGATCCGTAACAAAGGTTCTAATGGATAGCTCGAATAACTCGATCAAATGGTTTCGGGTGCCGATCTCTACGGACTTCTCCTGCTTCTGACGGTCGTCCCGGCAGGCTGGTTGCTACAGCTCGCGTGGGACAAACGCGAAAAGCCCGGTGGCCGATGGCTCGCCCTCCTCCTCGTCGGGATGGCCGGCTGGTCGGTGAGCTGGGCCCTCCTCGTGCTCGTCGACGACCACACCTGGTCGCTGGTCAGCGTCGACACCCTCCTCCTGTTCGTGAACCTCTCTGTCATCGGCTGGTTCATGCTGTCGCTGGAGTTCACGCGACAGAAACGATACGCGCTCAGACACGTTCTCCCGCTGTTCGTCGTCCCGGCAGTGACGCTGCTACTCGTGATGACGGACGCGTCCCACTCGATGCTCTGGGGACCGGAGCTGTCCCTCGACGCCGCCACCGGCATCATCCTCGACCAGGGTCCGTGGTTCTACGCCCACGCGACGTTCAACTACCTCCTGTTGCTGGTCAGCGGCGTCCTCCTCGTGAACAACCACACGGAACTCGAGGGCATCTACCGGAAACAATCGGCGATTCTGATCGCCGGCTGGTCCATTCCAGTGCTGACGAGTATCGCCTACAACTTCGGCGTCTTTCCCCAGAGCTACCTGAATCCGACACCGATCGGGTTTCTCGCCGGCGCCGCACTGTGGGGGTGGGGACAGTACCGGTTCCGGTTACTGGAGATCGCCCCCGTCGCTCGTCGTCACGCCCTCGACGAGATGGACGAGGCGGTCGTCGCCGTCAACGACGACGACGTCGTCGCGTATCTGAACGAGGCCGCAGTCGAGATGTTCGATCTGGACCCGACGGCGACCGGCAAACACCTCCCGTCGTTGCTGGCGGCGTATCCGGAGATACTCGAACGCCTCGAAGACGGCGAGGTCGACGACGAGATCGTCCTGGAGCGTGAGGGTCGTCGCCAGTACCTCTCCGTGCAGAAGACCTTCCTCGGCCGGAGCGACGGGTCGGAGGGGTCGGTGGTGGTCTGCGAGGACGTCTCCGAACTCAAACGCCACCAGCGCGACCTCGAACTGCTGAAACAGGTGTTCGCACGCGTCTTCAGGCACGACCTCAGTAACGATCTGAACGTGATCCGGGCCCACGGTGAGTTACTCTCGGCCAACATCGACGGCCCGCGGGCCAGTCACGCGGAGACGATAGTCCGCACGTGTGACGACGTCATCGAGACGAGTCGGAAGGCCCGCGCCATCGAGAAACTCGTCGACGCCGGCCGGGACCGGTACGAGACCGACCTCGTCCACGTCGTCTCGGAGGCCGTCGAATGGTTGCGGGAGAACTTCGACGACGTCACCGTCGAGACCGACCTTCCACGGGACGGGTTCGTACTCGCCGACGGGGAACTCGAACTCGCGGTCCGCTGTCTGCTGGAGAACGCCGTCGTCCACAACGACTCAGCCGAGCCGTGGGTCCGGATAGCCGTCACTGAACGGCCTGACGAGTTCGTACTCACCGTCGAGGACGACGGGCCCGGAATCAGGCCTAACGAGCGTCACGTCTTCGAGGACCGCGAGGTCGACCCGCTGTCCCACAGTAACGGACTCGGCCTCTGGACCGTCAACTGGGTCGTCCGGAACTCGGGCGGAGAGGCTCACTTCGAACACACGGACCGGGGAACGAAGTTCGAACTCCGTCTCGAACGGGCCCACCGTGCGGACGCGACCCCGCCGGGTCCACAGGACTAGTCCTCGGCCTCGTCCAGTCCCCAGGAGTACAGGGCGAAGGTGCACGAACAGTCGGCGCCGAACCCACACTGGGGGCACTGTCGGCCCGACAGGTCCACGTCGTCGAACGTGGCGAGTTCTTCTCCCCCGAACTTCGCAGCGAGGCTCTTCGTCGCCCCGTCGTCACGGAGCCACAGGACCGTCAACACCGGCGGCGTCTCCGCCAGGTACGCCAGGCCGTGGCTCGCGAGCGCCGTCCCGATCCCCTCCTGCTGATGTTCGGGGTGGACGGCCGTCGCTTTGAAGACGCCGACGGGGAAGTGCTCGGGTTCGAGGTCGGAGTCGGCCATCGCCCGCTCGGCCGAGACGACCATCACGTCGGAGAACGACGCCTGGTCGAAGACGGCCGTGACCGTGAACCCCAGGATCGTCTGCTCCCTGGTCAGCTGCGCGGCCGTCTCGATCTCGTCGACGCCGTCGTCCTCGACGTAGACGTAGATGTGACGGTCGTCGGGCCGGACGTACGATTCGAGGATGTCCTCGACGGATTCGAAGTATCCTGGTCCGAGCGACGCCTCGCTGATTCCCAGTATCTGGGCGCCGATGTGGGACCCGTCTTCCAGTAACTCGATCCTGTCGGCGAGATTCCGGAGCGCCGCCGTCCTGTCGCCCGCCCTGGTGACGAGGCCGGTCTTTTCGTCTGTTATCCGGTAGGACCCCTCCTGGTCGTGGCCGACGAACGTCTCGGTGGGGCGTTCCCAGCCGACGTACTTGTCTCCGAGTTCCACTTTCTCCAGCTCTCCGCGCTCTGCGAGACTGTCGAGATGCGCGCTCACGACCGCCTCCTCACCGTCGACGGCGTCGGTCACCGTCCGGGTGCTCAGGGCCGCCTCGGTGCTCTCGTCGAACACGTCGAGGATGGCGTCCTCGAGTTCCGGTTCCACCACCACCTCATGGTCGCCTGTTTCCTCAGGCATACTGGTACCACATGGACGGGGACGTGAAATAGTTATGTGGAGATTTGGCACACGTAACGAGGGCTCCCCGGCGTGGAGGTGGGATCGGCCCGGTTCGGGACTGAACTCCGGCTGGAAGGGGTGTTGGGTCCCGACGATACCCGTCCAAGTACCGCGTGATCAGCCGGTGTTCTTCATCCCGGCTGCGATGCCCTGGACCGTCAACCGAAGCGTCCGCTGCTCGGACTCGGTGAGGTGGGACTGCTGTAGCAGACGGACCTGGAGGAGGTTGAGCGGGTCGACGTACGGGTTCCGTCGTTCGAGATTCTCCCGGAGCCACTCCCGGTCGAGCAGTTCCTCGCGTTCCGTGATGGTCGTCACGAGGTCGACGGTGTGGTCGTACTCGGCTTCGATGCGCGAGAAGATCCGTTCGCGCAACTCGTCGTCGGCCAGGTCCGCGTACCGCTCGGCGATGTCGAAATCGGTCCGGGCGAGCGCGAGCGTCGCGTTGTCGAGTTTCGTCCGGAAGAAGGGCCACTCCCGGTACATCTCCCGGAGCGTCTCCATCTCACCCCCGTCGTCCAGGTACGCCTGGACGCCGGTCGCGACGCCGTACCAGCCGGGGATGATACAGCGGGCCTGCGTCCACGAGAACACCCACGGAATGGCACGGAGGTCCTCGACGCTCCGGTCTCCACTGCGCGAAGCCGGTCGGGACCCCATGTTGAGGTTCTCGATGACGGTGATGGGCGTCGCCTGTTCGAAGAAATCGACGAAGCCGTCGGTCTCCAGGAGTGACCGGTACTCGAGGCGGGCGGCCTCGGCAGCCGTCTCCATCGCCGTCTCCCACTCCTCGGGGACCTCCTCGACCGGCTCTTCCATCGCGTTGAACCGCGCCCGCATCTGGGCGTCGAGCATCTGTTCGAGGTTGCGCTCGGCGATGTTCGGGTTGGCGTACTTCTCGGCGATGGACTCGCCCTGCTCGGTGAACTTGATCTGGCCCGACACCGACTCGTTGGGCAGCGCCAGCATGGCGTCGTTCATTGGCCCGCCGCCCCGGGAGATAGAGCCACCACGGCCGTGGAACAGCCGCATGTCGACGTCGAAGTCGTCGGTGATCGCTGCCAGGCGCTTCTGGTTGCGGTAGAGGCTCCAGTTGGCCGCCAGGAAGCCGTTCTCCTTGTTCGAGTCGGAGTAGCCGAGCATGATCTCCTGGACGCCGCCGCGCGCTTCCAGGGCCTGCTCGTAGGCCTCGTTCTCGAACAGCGTCCCCATGATGCGCCGGGCGCCGTCCAGGGCGTACTTCGACTCCAGCAACGGAACGACGTCGAAACCGCAGTAGCCGGGCAGGTCGACGATGCCGGCCTGGTCGGCTAGGAACAGCACTTCGAGGACGTGGGACGGTTCCTCGCACCAGCTGATGCAGTAGGTGTCGATGGCGTTGACGCCGAACTCTTTCTGCCACTCGGCAGCCTTCCGGAAGAGGCGAACGACGCGAGCGGCGTCGTCCGAGAGTTCGTCGGTGTCGTCCACGTCGACGATGGGTTCGTCCTGCAGGATGGCGTCGGTGAGGAGTTCGACCCGGCCCGCCTCGTCTTTCGCCTTGTAGTCGATGCCTTCGGATTCCAGCGCCTCGTCGATGGCGTCGGTGTGCTTCTGGCGGTGGTCGCGCAGGTCGAGGCTCGCGAGCGTGAACCCGAACGTGTCGACTTTGCGGATCAGCGGATCGACGTGGGCCTCGGCGATCACGTCGGCGTCGTTCCGCCGGAGGTCGTCTGCGAGGATCCGCAGGTCCGCGAGTAGCGCGTCGGCGTTCTCGTACCCACCGGAACGGACGTCAGCGACGCGGAGGACCGACTCGCGCATCAGCTTGAGTTTCTGGCGATACGGCTCGTCCGGATACCGTTCCTCGGCCTCGACGGCGACGCCGGCAAGTCGTTGCTTGTGGTCTTCGAGACGCTCGTCGAACGCCCCGCTCGTCTCGATGTTGCTCGCGTCCTGGCTCAACACGCCGGAGAGCGCCTTGAGCCGGTCGCGGTACAGCGGCAGGACGACCTCGCGCTGGCGCTCCAGGGTCTCTTCGGTGACTTCAGGAGTTACGTATGGGTTGCCGTCGCGGTCCGACCCGGCCCACGACCGGAACTCGTAGAGTTTGGACACGTCGACCGCGTCGGGGTCGTACTCGTCGGCGAGCGCCGATTCCAGCGACTCGTAGACGTCGTCGATGACGTCGAAGAGGACGTTCTCGATGTACCACTGGACGTTGAGCGCCTCGTCGGTCACCTCGGGGCGGCGATCGCGTACCTGCGGCGTTTGCCAGAGACTCGTCACCTCCGCGGCCAGGTCGCGCTCGACGTGGCGCTGCTCGTCGTCGGTGAGCCGGACCTCGTCCAGCGTCTCCAGGTCGCTCGCGACGGCTCTGAGCTTCGCCTTCACCGTCTTGCGCCGGGCCTCCGTCGGGTGAGCCGTGAAGGTGGGCTGGATGAGGACGTCGTCGAGGACGGCCTCGACCGTCTCCGGGTCGGCCCCGCGGTTCGCCAGGTTCTCGACGGCCTGTTCGACGCTGTCGTCGAGCGTGCCGTCCTGACTCCCCTGACGGATCTGGCGCACGCGCTGGCGCTCCTCCGCGAGGTTGATGAGTTCGAAGTACGTCGTGAACGCGCGCGCGACGACGTCTCGTCTCTCCGGGTCGAGTTCCGCTATCGTCTCCCGAACGGCGTCGCGCGTCTCGGCGTCCCCCCGTCGGTACGCGATGGAATCGGTCCGTAGCTGTTCAACAGTCTCGAACGCGCTCGTCGACGACTGGGATTCGAGCACGTCACCCAGTAGTTCGCCGAGTTCTCGGACGTCCTGGTTGATCTCTCTGGCGTGCAAAGTCATACCCGAGAGTGCAGAGGCGAGTCCTAAAACATTAGCGGAAGCCCAGACGTAGGCGGACGAGCCGCCTCAATTCGTTTCACGGAGGGATTCGAGCGTCGACAGTTGGAATTCAGTTATAGCGAACGTTTGTTCACCGTCTGTTCACCGGATTGCGACTGCTTTCCTCCCAGCCGGTTGGAAAGAACACCACCGAGAAAGCGGACGAATGGCGGCCACCGACGACTCTCGGGTTCGACGTGGACGAAAGGCTGGACGAAGTCCGTTGCCCGTGTACTGTCCGCACCAGGACCGGGGCCGGCAAAAGGGACGGGACCAGGACCGAGACCCAGACGGAGGCTGAGACCGAGACCGAGGCTGAAACTGTGTCCGTACAGGGCAGACTGGCCGACTGCAGTCCAGAGGTGATTCGTTCAACCTGAACGAATGCCAGTTACGTACTGGTTAATCGAACGGGACAGCCCGACTCTCTCGACGGCGAGAACTTCCTGATGCTGGTAGATTCCGATAGCCCAGTATCGATTTTAATAATTTCGGCCCCCGATCGGCGGTAGATTTAAGCGATACTGGGTGCGTTTATTTACCAAATTTCACCGATGACACTCAGAAATCCTCTCCAACGTCTGATCGCCGTCGCGGTCGGTGGCCAGTTCGTCCACGGGCTGTACCAGCTCGTCGTCGTGGCCGTAGCGCCGCCAGGGACCCGGGTCGCACTGGTGGGTGCGGGGCTCCTCGCCGCGGTCGCTGGTGGCGCGTATTCGCTCCGGAGTCTCACTCGACGGACGTCTTCTATGGAGTCCGAACTCGCACGCGTGCGTGAAGAGCGAGACGACGCACGAACCGAGGCGGCAGACCTCCGATCCGAACTCGAAACGGTGGAGTCTGACCTTCGCGCCGCGCGCGAGGCCACCCCTGCCTCACCGTCACCGACTGCCGTTTCGACCGACGGTGGCCTCGCGGCGGCAGACGGCACGTCGATGGCGGAGATAGACGACTACCTGTCCGAGGCGGCCCAGGTGGTCGACGCCGCTGGCGAAGGGGACCTGACCCGTCGCATGTCGGTCGAGATCCCTTCGGAGGCGCTCGCGCAACTCTCCGAGGGGTTCAACGAGATGGCCGACGCCTTCGAACAGACCATCGAGACTGCGGAGGGGTTCTCAGAGGAGGTCGCCGGGTCCAGCGAACAGGTCACGACCGCGACGGAGGCGGTCAAAGACGCCAGCGAGCGCGTGGCCGGCAACATCCAGGAGATCGCAGACGTCTTCCACGAACAACACGATCAGATCTCCCAGATCAGCAACGAGATGTCCGAGATGTCCGCGACGATCGAGGAGATCGCCGCCTCCAGCAACGAGGTCTCGGAGATGGCCGACAAGACGGAACGTCGGACCGTCGAGGGGATCGAGGCGGGCCGCGAGGCCCACGAGGCGATGGTCGACTCCTCGGAGCAGACCGAGACGGTCGTCGAGACGGTCGAGGAACTGAACGAGCAGATGGACGAGGTCGGTCACATCGTCGACCTCATCGACAACATCGCCGAACAGACGAACATCCTCGCGCTCAACGCGTCGATCGAGGCGGCACACGCCTCCAATGGCGCGAACAACAACGGGTTCGGCGTCGTCGCGGACGAGGTGAAGTCCCTCGCCGAGGAGACGAAGGGCGCGACCAACCAGATCGAGAGTCTCATCGCGGAGATACAGGACCAGACCGACGACGCAGTGGCGGAGATACAGGACATGCAGGGCTCCGTCGAACACGGCCGCGAGACCGTCTCCGAGAGCGTCGAGGCGCTGGAGTCCATCATGGAACACGTCCAGGAGACCTCCAGCGGCGTCAAGGAGATCAGCAACGCGACCGACGACCAGGCCGCGTCCTCCGAAGAGGTGGCCTCGATCGCAGACGACGTGGCGAAGACGTCCCAGGACAACGTCGAAGCGGCCGAACACGTCGCTGCCATCGCCGAGGAACAGAACCTCGCGCTCGGCGAGATGTACGTCAACGTGAAGATGCTGACGATGCGGTCGAAACAGCTGTCGGCGCTGTTCGAGCAGTACGAGACGGAGGAGTAGCGCCCGTCGGCGCCCCTATTTTTATATCGCCACCTGTCGCAACTGTGAGTATGGAGGTAGGCGTACTCACGGTTCCGCTGGGTGACCAGTCCCTCGAAGACGCACTCGAATATCTCGACGGCATCGGCGTCGAGGCGGTCGAACTCGCCTGCGGTGGGTTCACCGGCGACGACCACCTGAAACGCGAGGAGTACCTCGATAACGAGGAGAAACAGGCCGAGTTGCAGGCGCTGCTCGACGAACACGACATGTACGTCAGCGCACTCGCGACGCACAACAACCCGCTCCATCCCGACGAAGAGCGAGCGGCCCGGGCCGACACGGAACTCCGCGAGGCCATCGAACTGGCCGGTCAGCTCGGCGTCGACGCAGTCACGACGTTCTCCGGCCTGCCAGCGGGTAGCGAGGCCGGTGACGTTCCAAACTGGATCACCGCGCCGTGGCCACCCGAACACGGCGACGCGCTCGAGTACCAGTGGGACGTCGCCACCGACTACTGGAGCGACGCCGCCGACCACGCCGCCGACCACGACGTGAAGGTCGGCCTGGAGATGCATCCGAACATGCTCGTCTACGAGCCTCACGGGTTGCTCCGCCTGCGCGAGGCGACCAACGAGTACATCGGGGCCAACTTCGACCCCTCGCACCTCTACTGGCAGGGCATCTCCATCACCGACGCCATCCGCCTGCTCGGCGAGGAAGACGCCATCCACCACTTCCACGCCAAGGACACCAAGGTGTACGAGGAGCAGGCCCGCGAGAAGGGCGTCCTCGACACGGCGCCGTACACGGACGAACCGAACCGGTCCTGGCTGTTCCGCTCCGTCGGCTACGGCCACGGCGAGGACCACTGGCGGGACGTCGTCTCCACGCTGCGGATGGTGGGGTACGACGGCGCGCTGTCTATCGAACACGAAGACTCGCTCACGTCCGGCCGTGAGGGCCTGGAGAAGGGCGTCGACCTGCTCAAACGCGTCGTCTTCTCGACCCAGCCCGGCGACGCGTACTGGGCGTAGGCAGGCGCAGGGACGAACGCGGACCGGAATCTCGTTTCGCTACACAATCTTATTACACAAGGCGGACAAGGGAGCGTCGGGTGGGTGAGACACCCAGTGATACCATGGATTTCGAACTGACGCACCAGCCGGCGTACACGCACGTGATCGTAGAACTCGAAGACGGTGAGACGGTACTGGCCGAACCCGGCGCGATGACCAGCCACTCCCCGAACGTCTCGATGGACACGACGACCAGCAACGACGGACTCCTGAGCTCGGCGAAGTCGATGCTGGGCGGCGAGTCCTTCTTCGCCAACGAGTTCACCGCGACGGGTGGCTCGGGCAAGGTGACGCTCGCGCCGCCGACGCCTGGCGACGTCATGCACCACCACCTCGACGGCGAGAAGCTGTACGCCGTCGACGGCGCCTGGCTCGCCTCTGACCCCGCCATCGACATCGAGACGGAGTTCGGCGGACTGAAGTCGATGCTCGCTGGCGCCAGCATCACGCCGCTGACGCTGGAGGGGACCGGCGACGTCTTCATCGAGGCCTTCGGCGGCCTGGAGACGGTCGAACTCGAGGCCGGCGAGTCCTACCACGTCGACAACGAGAACGTCGTGGCCTGGGACGGCTCGGTAGAGTTCGACGCCCACCGACCCGGCGGGATGAAGTCGACGCTGTTGAGCGGTGAGGGGCTCGTCTTCGACTTCACCGGGCCCGGCACCGTCTGGTACCAGACCCGCGGGCTCAACGCGTTCGCCTCCGCCGTCGCCGAGGTGCTCCCCGGCGGGGACAGCGGGGGCGGTGACGGCGACACCGGCATCGGCGTCGACGACTTCCTCTGATCCCGGACCCTCGGCTCACGAGGTTCCGCGACCATGAGAGTTATTCCCTGACCGTACGAGAGGTAACCCATGACACTCGATGTCGGTATTCTCGGATACCGCTTCATGGGCAAGGCACACTCGAACGCGCTCGACCGCCTGCCGATGTTCTTCCCCGACGCGCCGGAGACGAATCGCGACGTCGTCGTCGGCCGCGACGAGGAGGCCCTCGCGGACGCCGCCGAGCAACTCGGCTTCGACCGTACCGCGACCGACTGGCGCGACGTCGTCGACGAAGTGGACGTCTTCTACAACCTCGGGCCGAACCACGTCCACCGGGAACCCTCCATCGCGGCGCTGGAAGCCGGCACGCCGGTGTTCTGCGAGAAACCGCTCGCGCCGACGCTAGAGGGCGCCGAGGAGATGGCCGACGCCGCCGAGTCGGCAGACGTCACGGCGGGAATTGCATTCAACTACCGCTTCGTCCCGGCGATCCAGTACGCGAAGAACCTGATCGACGACGGCGAACTCGGCGAGATACACCACTTCCGCGGGCGATACCTCCAGGACTGGCTCGTCGACCCGACGGCGCCCTGGAGCTGGCGCAACGACGAGGAGATGGCCGGCAGCGGCGCGCTTGGCGACCTTGGCGCTCACACCATCGACCTGGCGCACTTCCTGCTGGGCGACGTAGCGGGCGATATCGATCGACTCAGCGGCCACCTGAAGACGTTCGTGGACGAGCGACCGGTGCCGGGGGAGGACGGCGGAACTCTGGAGGGGTCCGGCAGCGACGACGCCGTCGAGACGCGCGAGGTGACCGTCGACGACGCCTACACCGCCCAGGTCGAGTTCGAGAGCGGCGCGATGGGAACGCTGGAGGCCTCGCGGTTCGCCAACGGCCACGACAACGCCCACACGATCGAGATAGAGGGCTCGAAGGGGAGCCTGAAGTTCGACCTCGAACGGCTGAACGAACTCCAGGTCGTGCGCGAGGGGAGCCGCGGCTTCGAGCGCGTCCTCGTCACCGACCCCGACGACCCCTACCTCGAGCACTGGTGGCCCCCGGGTCACGTCATCGGCTGGGAGCACACCTTCGTCCACGAGAACTACGAATTCCTCTCGGCCGTCCGGGACGGCACCGACTACGAGCCGAGTTTCCAGGACGGCCTCGCGGCCCAGCGCGTGCTCGACGCCGTCGAGCGGAGCGACGAGCACGGCGAGTGGGTCACGGTCGAGTGAGTCAGGCGACGGTCCAACCGTAACCTCGGGCGGTTTTAAGCGACTGGCGGCGCCACAGTCGATATGACACTCCAGGAGCGCCTCGACTCGTATCTCGACGCCAACGACCTCGAAGCGGTCTGGTTCGCCCGGCCGAACTCCTTCGCGTGGCTCACCGATGGCGGCGACAACGTCGTCGATCGAAGCGGCGACGTGGGCGTCGCCGCCGCGGGCTACGACGGTGACGGAGTCACGGTCGTCACGGACAACATCGAGGCCGGCCGCCTCCGGGACGAAGAACTCGCCGGGGACGTGGCTATCGAGACGTTCCAGTGGTACGACCAGTCGCTGGGGGAGGCCCTCACAGCGTTCAGCCCGGAGCCGGCAGCGGCGGACTTCGACGTCCCCGGGATGGAATCCGTCGACGCATCGACGCTCCGCCAGCCACTCACCGAAGGCCAGGTCGCCACCTACCAGAAGCTCGCCCGCGACGTCGCGGCGGCCATCGAGGCCGTCGCGAGAGAGACGTCCGCCGACGACACCGAACTCGGCGTCACGGCCGAACTCCGGCGGGAACTCGAAGCGCAGGGGATCTCCGTCCCCGTCGCGCTCGTGGGCAGCGGCGAACGCGCCCAGTCCTACCGGCACTACACCTCGACCGACGCCGAACTCGGCGACTACGCCCTGCTCTCGGTGACGGCGGAGCGGGACGGCCTGTTCACCAGCTGTAGCCGGACCGTGACCTTCGACCCGCCGGACTGGCTCGAAGAGCGAACCCACGACGCGATGCGCGTCGAGGCGACGGCGCTGGCGGCGACGCGCGAGGTGGGCCGTGACGGCGGCACCGCGGGCGACGTGTTCGAAGCAATCCAGGACGCCTACGCGACCCTCGGGTGGGAGGGCGAGTGGGAGAACCACCACCAGGGCGGCGCGGCGGGCTTCGCCGGCCGGGAGTGGATCGCCACTCCCGAAAACGACGCCCCGGTCGACCTTCCGATGGCCTACGCCTGGAACCCGACCGTTCAGGGCGCCAAGAGCGAGGACCTCCATCTCGTCACGGCGGAGGCCGTCGAACCCATGTCGGTCACCGGCGACTGGCCCACCACCGAGGTGTCCGCCGTCGGGTACGACCTCGAAATCGAGCGGCACCTGCCGCTAGAACTGTAGTCAGTCGCGAAAATCAGTCCCGGACCTTCCTGCTCGGCTCACTGCGGTCGCCGCTCGGTCTCAAAGAAGTCCGCTGCTCACGGGTCACTTCGTTCCCCGTTCGATGTCAAGAAGGTCCGGGACGAACGAAGTGAGGAGCAGACCTTCCTGCTCACGGGTCACTTCGTTCGCCGTTCGCATTTACGGAGACCCCAGGCTCGCTACGCTCGCCTGGCGTCTCCCTACTCCTCACTCCCGACCCGAATAACCTGCAGCAGAGAGTAGACAGGCACGTCGGCGATGTCACCGACGCCGCGCTTGTCCGCGAGGACGACGCAGGCGACCGGGTTACCGCCCTGCTCGCGGATTGCTTCGACTGTCTCCGTCATGGTCGTTCCGCTGGTGATGGTGTCGTCGACGACGTAGCAGTCGCGGTCGCGGATCTGGGCGAAGTTCCGGGAGAAGGATCCGTCGAGGCCCTGGTCCTTCTCGTCGTCCCACTGGTGCTTGGTGGGCGCGTAGGTCCCCAGGTCGGTTTCGAGCTCGCGGGCGACGGTCGTCGCCAGCGGGGCGCCCGCCTTCTCGATACCGATGGTGAGGTCGACGTCCTCGCCCTCCTTGGAGAGGAGGTCGGCCATCGCCGCACCGAGGTGGGAGAGACGCTTGCTGTCGCGACCGATGGCGCTCCAGTCGACGTGGATGTCGTGGGGGCCACTCGTGGGTTCGACGACTGGTTCCGCGCCCGTGTCGCTTCGCTCGACGAGCCAGCTCGCCGTCTCGCGCGAGACGTTCAGTTCGTCCGCGATCTCGCCCTTCGAGAGGCCGCGCTCGGCCAGCTCGGCCGCGCCCTCGATGAGGTCGTCGATGTTTTTCATGGTCCTAGGGGTATCTGGGCGGGGGAGGGATTAATAGCCAGTGCAATCGATCGCGAAATCGAACCTTCGTTCCCCAATGACAAATTTGTAATATATCGGCACCTATTTACTTCGTGTGGTGGTACACTAACGTGGCTGGGTCGTGTCCGACGACGTCGTCACCGGACGTCGATTCGAACAAGCGCCACTGCCACCCACTGCCGCGTGAAACGCCACGCCCGGCCACGAGTCGTGAACCGGCGGGGAACAGCGCAGTTTACACTGCCATGGTCCTATCATTCCCCGTCGGTGTCTCGACGACTGCGCCACTCCTGTCCCAGGCCGAGAGGGTTCGTGCTGCAATTATCTACCGACAGAGTCTACCGGTCACCGACTGGGCAGGCCAGCGCGACTGAACGCTCGCTGCCGTCAACGTTTTTACTCGCAGGTGTAGTGGGTGCTGTATGGACTGGGAACGGTTGGATCTGACAGGGGAATCGGTGCACGGGACGGCCGGCGCTGATTCGTGGACGTCGGCGCAGCGGTCGCGACGCGAACGGCCACACCGCAGACGTGAGTGCGCAGCGGGAGAACATCCGGCGAACGCCCCGAACCCGGGTCGAAGCTCACCGGGAGGGCGCGGACCAGCGAGCACGAACCGATGAAGGACAGCGAACTGATTCAGATCCTCGAAGACGCGGGGCTCTCGCCCTATCAGTCCGAGGCGTACGTGACGCTCCTCGCACTGGGGAACGCCTCGGCGACCGACGTCGCCGACGCGTGCGACGTCCCCGACCCCCGGATCTACGACGTCCTGCGGGACCTGGAGGCGAAGGGCTACGTCGAGACGTACCAGCAGGACAGCCTGACGGCCCGGGCCCACGACCCGAGCGTCGTCCTCGAGGACCTCCGGTCGCGGTCCAGTGAGTACCTCGACGCGGCCGAGGAGATCGAAGAGCGGTGGAACGAACCGGCCGTCACGGAACACGAGGTGAGCATCGTCAAGCGCTTCGACACGGTGATGAACCGCGCGAAGACGCTCGTCGGCGACGCGGAGACGCAGATACAGTTCGCGGGCCACGTTGACCAGTTCCGGTCGATGGCCGAGGAACTGGCCGCCGCCCACGAGCGGGGTGTCACCGTCAAGATCAGCCTCTGGAGCGACGAGGGGAAGGCGGACCTGCCGGACGAGTCCGAACTCGAAGGGGTCTGTACCGAGGCCCGGTACCGGAACCTGCCCTCGCCGTTCGTCGTCATCGTCGACCGGACGTCGACGAGTTTCGCGCCGAACCAGCGCTCGACCAACGAGTACGGCGTCCTCGTGAGCGACCGAACCTACACCTTCGTCTTTCACTGGTTCTTCCTCACCGCGCTCTGGGAGAGCTGGGAGACCATCTACACCGCGCGGACGGCCGACACGCCCACGACGTACGTCGACATCCGGTACGCCGTCCGCGACCTGGAGACACTGCTGAACGAGGGGGCGACCGTCGAGGTGACGGTCCAGGGCTACGAGATGGAGACGAACGATCCCACCGAAATTCACGGCGTCGTCACGGACGTGACCTACTCCGGCGACCCCACCGAGTACGACCAGCAACTGCCGCTCTCGCACCTCGCGGGCCGCGTGTCGCTCACCGTGGACACGGGATCGGACGTCGTCGACGTCGGGGGCTGGGGCGCCATCCTCGAGGAGATAGAGGCCGAGTCCATCACTATCGACGACGTCGAGTACGAGTGACCGGGTCCGGACGGTCCACACGTCGGTGCTCGTCCGACGAGACGGCGACCCGGCCGCTCACCCGGAGTCCTCGCCGACCTCGACGCAGCCGCCGTCCGCCGCCGAGCGGTAGAGAGCGTCGATGACCCGCTGGACCGTGAGCGCCTGTTCGACGGTGTTGCGCGCTGGCTTCTCTCCGCGCACGACGGCGTCGAGGAAGAGCTTGTCACCACCCTTCCAGCCGGTGTACTCCAGCGACGCGTCGGTCATGGTCGACTCGACGAGGTGGTCGGTCCCCTGCCGACCGGCGTCGAACATCCTCAGTTCCTCGCCACCGAGTTCGAGGCGGGCGCCGGCCTCGGTCCCGCGGACGACGAACTCCTCGGTCTCCGTCTGGTTGGCGGCCCACGACACCTCGAGCGAGATGGTCCGGTCGTCCGCACAGCGGATCATCGCTGTCGCGGAGTCCTCGACGTCGAACACCGCCTGTTCGGTGCTGTCGTACCAGTCGTCCGGGTCGACGTAGTCCTCGCGCGCGCCGAAGGCCGACCGCGTCACCGCGAACACCTCCTCGACGGGCGGGAACTCCATCAGGTAGAGCGCGAGGTCGATGGCGTGGACGCCGATGTCGATGACGACGCCGCCACCGGAGAGTTTCTCGTCCGTGAACCAGGAGCCGACGCCGGGAATCCCGCGCGAGCGGACGTAGTTCGCCTGGACGTGGGTCACCTCGCCGAAGCGGCCCTCGCGCTGGTAGCCCTTGAACACCTCCGTGCCCGTCGCGATGCGGTTGTGGAAGTTGACCAGGCAGAACCCTGCGGAGTCCTGGGCGGCCGCGGCGATGCGTTCGGCGCTCGCCAGGTCGTCCGCCAGGGGCTTCTCGCAGAGGACGTCGTAGTCCCGTTCGAGGGCGGGGACGACCGCCGCCTCGTGGAAGGTGTTCGGCGTCGCGACGACGACAGCGTCGAGGGATTCGGCGTCGTACATCGTTTCGAACTCGTCGTAGGTCGTCGCGCCGTACTCGTCCGCGAACGCCGCGCGAGTCTCCGGGACGACGTCGGCCCCCGCGACCACCTCGTGGCCGAGTTCCGTCGCGTTCGTCGCGTGCGTCTGGCCCATGAAGCCGAGGCCGACGATACCCAGCCGTACCGAATGCGTGTCGTTACTCATTGTCGTGTCTCGAATCGTGTGGCGCTGTCTTCCAGTGGTTGTGTGGGCAGGGGGCCCGGGTCTGTGCGGCGTCGACGGTCACGAGTCGTCCCCCGCGGAGAGCGTGACGTCCGTCGCCTCGTACTCCTCGACGAAGGCGCGCGGCCCGCCGACGGATATCGTCTCGTCGCCCGGCGCGACGAGGAGGGATTCCTGAGTGGGAAATCCGTTCGCGTACGGACGTACGAGGCTCTGGTTCACGTCGACGACGGGTCCGGTGAGCGTCTCGACGGCAGCTGTCGTCCGGGCTGGTCTGACGGCCACCTCTGCCTCGAGCGACCGGTCCGCGGCGAGGTGCAACGCCGCGTCGAATATCGCGCGACGGAACCCGTCGTAGGCCTCGGGGAGCCCCGACGCAGTTGCGACGTGGGCTTCGCTCCCCATCGGCCAGTAGTTCGCGATGAAGGAGTCGAACAGGGCTGCGGCGATGTGGGCGTCGGCGTGGTAGATGGCGTACTCGCTGGAGTTCGAGTCCAGGATCGCGTCGGCGGCCCCGACCAGCCCGTCGGTCCGGTCGGTCGTGAGGATGACTGGCGCCGGGGCATCCCAGGTCTGAACGACGTGGGCGAGTCCGTCGTCGACGGTTGTCTCGCCGTCGTACTCGGTGACCAGCAGCAGGCAGAACGTCCCCGTCTCGTGGGCCGCCTGGAGTACATCCGTGACCGCAGGGACGGCGGCCGCGGGCAGCGAGAGGACGACCTCCGTCTCCGCCGAATCGACGAGTTCGGTGACCTTCCGGATGATCGTCTGGCGGGACTTGATGACGCTGAACGTCTCCTCCTCGTAGCTCTCCGAGTCGAAGATGCTCTCTAGTTCCGCCTCCATCGTGTACAGCTGCGAGACCAGGTTCTCGATCCCTTGCGAGGGCGGCAGCGCCCGTATCTGCGTCGGGACCACGTGGTCGTCGATGGCTATCAGACTCTTCGCTTCCAGTCTGTCCGCGACGTCGTACGTGTAGCTCTTCGAGAGGTTGGCCTCCTCCGAGACGACGCTGATCCTGGTTGTTCCGTTCCGGAGAATCGTCAGGTACGCCAGCGCCTCCTTGTCCGAGAGGCCGAATCGCGTGAGTCCGTCGACGATGTCGTCTTCGTTCATCGTGTGTGGTTCTCTGTCCGTTCGATGGGTTCGTCAGGGGTTCAGAGCGCTTCGCACACCGCCGGCGGCGTCCGGGTGGCCCGGCGAGAATAGTTGTCGTGAGTATATGTCAGTGATATTCTCGCCTCGTTCGTCGCCGTTCGGTGCGTCACGAAACGCCACGTACGGAGTTGTTTCCAGTGACCCAATAAACTTTCTTGTGATATAACAAATCAGTTCCCTAACCTATTTGTTTCTGTGAGAACAACAACAAAAGAGAGCCATGACAGCAGCGAACACGGACCACGACCGAGAGCGGAGTAGCATCTCCCGACGCCGGTTCGTCGTCGGTGCCGGTGCGTCCGGTCTCGCCACCGGTCTCGCCGGGTGCTCGGAGCTACTTGGCGGCGGTAACGGCGGCGGTGGCGGTGGAGGCGCGAACGGGACACAGGCCGGCGACGCGGGCGGGGGCGAGGCGACGACAGTCACCTGGGGGTTCGACGCGACGGTGGCCCAGGACCACGCCGACGAGATCAGCAGCGCGCTCCACAGCGAGGGCGGGCTCGCGGACAACGTCGATGTCCAGTTCGAGCAGGGCCAGCCGGACACCGGCGAGCGACGGGCGAACTACAACCGGCTCCTGAACGCCGGCGAAGCCACGCCCGACATGTTCATGATGGACAACGGCTGGGTGAACATCTTCATCCAGCGCGGCCAGATCCAGAACCTCTCGGAGCTGCTGAACGACGAGCAGTTGACCACCATCGAAGAAGAGTACTTCTCCGGGTTCACCGAGACGGCTATCAACCCGGAGACAGAGGACCTCTTCGGCGTCCCGCTCTACCCCGATTACCCGACGATGCTCTACCGGAAGGACCTCGTCGAGTCGGCGGGATACAGCCCGGAGGAGAACAACTGGGCGACCGAGCCGATGACGTGGGAGGAGTGGTCAAACGTCGCGGCCGACACGTACGACAACGCGGACGTCGACTACGGCTTTACCACCCAGTGGGACATCTACGAGGGGACGGCCTGCTGTACGTTCAACGAGGTGATGAGTTCGTGGGGCGGCGCGTACTTCGGCGGCCGGGACAACCTCTTCGGGCCCGTCGGCGAGCGACCGATCACTGTCAACTCCGAACCGGTGATCCAGTCGCTGAACATGATGCGAAAGTTCGTCCACGACGAGGACTTCGAGAACCTCCAGGGGTACGGCGGCGGCTTCACGACGTCCAACATCCTCGGCTGGATCGAGGACGGCTCCCTGGCGCCGTTCACGAACGGGAACGCCATCTTCCACCGGAACTGGCCCTACGCGATCAACGCGGCGGCCTCCGAGTTCGGCGACGACCTCGGAACGATGCCGATTCCGTACGCCGTCCCCGAGAGCGAAGCCCAGTTCCAGGGCACCGGCGGGACGACGTCCGCCCTCGGCGGGTGGCACATCACGGCGAACCCCAACAGCCAGAACCTGGACGCCGTCGCGCAGGTCATCGACGCGTCGATGCAGGAGGATTTCCAGCTGTTCCTCCTGGAGACGGAGGGCTGGCTGCCGCCCCGGAGTGAGCTGTTCAACTCCGAGACGGCCGCGAACGTCGACCCGATGGGCAACTACATGAACACGCTCCAGGTCGCGGGTGAGAACACCATGGCGCGACCGGTCACGGCCGTCTGGAGCGACGAGTCCAGCGCCATCGCCGAACAGGCCAACGCCGCCGTCAACCAGGACCTCTCCTCGGCCGACGCGATGGCCCAGCTCGAATCGACCCTCTCGAACATCGAGGGGTAACGCGACCGCTCCCCCATCACTGCCGATAGACACACACTATCCATGAACGACCTGGCCACGGAACGGGGTACCGGCAGATGAGTTCCGAACAGGCGACCGGATCCAGTCGCGAGTCACGACGGACGGGACCGCTGGTCACCCTGATGCGGCGAGTAGAGAACCTGAGCGACACGCAGTACGCGTACCTGTTACTGTCCCCGGTGTTCGTCCTGCTCGGAATCGTGGCGCTGTATCCCCTGTTGCGGACGTTCGAGCTGTCGCTTTTCGAGACCAGCATCAACCAGGCGTCCCAGACGTTCGTCGGGTTCGACAACTACGTCCAGCTGTTCACTGGCGAGAAGGACCGCTGGCTCCCCGGGACGTCGACGTTCCTGCCGACCAGCCTGACCTTCGACGCGATGATATCCAGTGCGCTGGTCGTGACGCTACTGTTCGCAGTCGTGGCGGTGTCGTTCGAGACGATCATCGGCCTGGGACAGGCGCTCGTCCTCGACCAGGACTTCCCCGGCCGCCGCTGGGTGCGCGCGGCGATCATCATTCCGTGGGCGGTCCCCATCGTCATACAGGGGATGATCTTCTTCCTGATGTTCCACCCCGAGATCGGGTTCCTCGTCCAGCCACTGGCCGACCTGGGGCTGCTCGCCGAGCGGAACACGCTCAACGACCCGGCGAGCGCGCTGTTCATCGTCACCGTCGCCGACATCTGGAAGACGTCGGCGTTCATGGCGCTGCTCATCCTCGCAGGGCTCCAGAGCATCGACCGGAACCTCTACGACGTCGCGAAGGTGGCGGGCGCGACCCGGTGGCAACAGTTCAAACTGATCACCTTCCCGCTCATCCTGCCGACCATCGGTATCGCCGTACTCTTCCGCACCGTCCAGGCGATGCGCATCTACGGCCTCATCGACGCGGTCGCCGGCTGTGAGGTCGTGCCGTCGCTGTCCTGCATGGTCGTCACGACGTTCCTGACCAGGCAGGGCACCTCGGCGGCCATCGCGTTCGTCACTGCAGCCATCATCGGCGTCGCGGTGACTGCTATCATCTACCAGCAGTACAAGGAGGGGATCTGAGATGGCGACGTCAGACCGACGCGACGACAGGGTCGAACCGGACGAGCCGGAGGGCGGTCCGCTCGAACGCTGGACCCAGCGCGCCATGCAGAACCCCGAGCGGGTGTACCGCGCGCTGTTCTACGTGGTCATGATCTTCTTCATGGTGACGACGCTGTTCCCGTTCTACTGGCTGCTCGTGCTGGCGCTGACGCCCCAGAGTCGGCTGTTGCAGGGGAGCTTCCTCCCGCAGATCGACCTGTTCGGGGCGGCCGCCGAGTTCCCGCTGCCGGTGGCGAAGGGGTTCAATCCCGCGGCGTTCGTCTCGGTCTTCGAGCAGGTGCCGTTCCACCTGTTCATGCTCAACAGCTTCGCGCTCGCGGTGACGACGACGGTCATCGTCCTCGTCATCGCCAGCCTCGCCGGCTACGCGTTCGGCCGGCTCGACTTCCCGGGCCGGGGCGCGCTCATGCTCGGTATCCTCGCGATCAGCTACTTCCCACCGGCCGCGTTCGTGATCCCGCTGTTCGAGGCGTTCACCGGCAACGTCCCGATAACGGTCCCGTTCACCGAGATTCCGCTGTTCACGCCGCCGCGACTCCTCAACACGCCGGGGTCGATGGTGATCCCCTTCAGCGCGCTCTTCCTGCCGCTGTCCATCTTCATCCTGACGACGTTCTACGCACAGATCCCGGACGGGCTGGAGGACGCTGCGCGCGTGGAGGGAACGACCCGGATCGGTGCGCTGTTCCGGGTGATCATCCCGCTGTCGGCGCCCGGCGTGGCGACCGCAGCCATCCTGACGTTCATCGCCGTCTACAACGAGTACTTCTTCAGCACGATCATGGCGACGTCGTTCGCCGCGGGCAACTGGTCGCCCCTCGTCGGCGGCATCCTCAGCTACCAGACCCAGTACACCACCCAGTTCAACCTCATGGCGGCCGCGAGCATCGTCGGGGTCCTCCCCGTCGTCCTGCTCGTCGTCGTCGCCCAGGAACGCATCGTCAGCGGGCTGACCGCGGGCGCACTCAAGGAGTAACCATGGCACGACTCAAACTCGAACACGTCACGAAACGCTACGAAGACGTCACGGCCGTCGACGACGTGAACCTCGACATCGAGGACGGCGAGTTCGTCTGTCTCGTCGGTCCGTCGGGGTGTGGCAAGTCGACGACGATGGAGATGGTCGCCGGGCTCACGACGCCCTCCGAAGGGACCGTCACCATCGGCGACCGCGACGTCACGAACCTGCCGCCGAAAGACCGCGGGGTCGCGATGGTGTTCCAGAACATCGCGCTGTTCCCCCACATGGACGTCTACGACAACATCAGCTTCGGGCTGCGGCTGCGTGACTACCCGCGGGAGGAGATCGACCGCCGCGTCGAGCACGCCGCCGACATCGTCCAGCTAGAGGGGATGCTCGACCGGATGCCCGACGAGATGTCCGGCGGGCAGCGCCAGCGGGTCGCCATCGCGCGCGCCATCGTCCGCGAACCGGACGTCTTCCTGATGGACGAACCGCTGGCGAACCTGGACGCCAAACTCCGCGTCCACATGCGGACGGAACTCCAGCGCCTCCACAAGGAACTGGACACCACCATAATCTACGTCACCCACGACCAGGCCGAGGCGATGACGATGGCTGACCGCATCGCCGTCCTCGACGCGGGCAAACTCCAGCAGATCGACCCGCCGCTCGTCTGTTACAACGAGCCAGCCAACCTCTTCGTCGCCGGCTTCATCGGCTCGCCGTCGATGAACTTCGTCGAGGGGACCGTCACCGAGTCCGGGCTCGAATCCGAGTACTTCGACCTGGAGTTCGACCACGCGGCGTTCCAGGGAGTGGGAGTCGGCGACGCCGTGACCATCGGCGTCAGGCCGGAGGACGTCTACCCGGCGTCGGAGGCGGCGTCGCTCTCCAGCGGTTCCAGACCCATCGAGGTGATCACCGACGTCCTCGAACCGATGGGCGACGAGATATTCACCTACCTGCTGATGGGGGAGGGCGAGACGTCGATGGCCCAGGAGGCGGCCACGAGCGACCAGTTGCTCATGAGCATCGATCCCAACACCGACATCACGGAGGACCAGGAGATGGACGTGGTCCTCGACCGGCGCAACGTTCACCTCTTCGACGCGGCGAGCGGCCAGGCGCTGACGCACGGCATCGTCTCGCCGCCGGACGCCGACGGCGCGGCCGGGTCCCCGGCGGAGACCGACGACTGACCATGGCGGGTGAGACAGTCGCGCTCGTCTACTGGGGCGGGATGGTCGTCCTCTTTTTCTTCTGGGTGTACGGTATCGTCTCGTTCCTGTTCGACCTGAAGAACAAGATCGTCCCGGGGATCGTCCAGTACAGGCGCGGTCGCCGGAAGCTGAAAGCCGAGCGCGAGGAGGAGGCAGAGCGGGAGGAACGGGAACGACAGCTCTACTAGCGGCCCGACCGGGTCACCCATCGCTCTCTGGCTCGGGTTCGGGAATCGTCAGTACTCGCTGTTCACACTCGGGACAGACGCGCGTCTCCTGTGCGTATCGAGGTGACCCGCAACAGCCGGTCGTCGACGACGGGACGAGTTCGGTCCCGCACACCGGACAGGCGTCGAGGAACTGCCGGAGCACCCGCGACGCCGCCATACGTACCGCTTCCGGCTCGACTGCGTCGGGCAGCGTCCTGACGGCGGCCAGTTCGGCCACCAGGATGGGACGTGGAACCAGGTCGTGGCGGCCGTCGACGACGAACCAGTGGTCCCCGTCCGACCGGACGGGTTCGACGGACTCGACCGAGGGAACCGCTGCAACCGCTTCCGCGAGCGCCGTGGGAGAGCGAGCCGCGAGCGTCGCCATCTCCTCGTGCCAGCGTCGTTCGAACGCATCCTCGAGTACCACGTCCTCACCCTCCAGTCGGACGACGCCGGCCGAGCCCAGCGCCGCGAGGACGTCTCCACCGTCGACCGATTCATCGTCCGAGAGGGACCCCTGCTGTGGCGGGTTCCGGAACCAGTCGTCGGGGACCGGGAGCGCCTCGACTAACTGGGGGGCAAAGCGCGGCGTGTACGGGACCAGGTAGCCGCGTCGCCAGACGAGGACCGCCCCGGTGACGAGCACGGCGACGGCGAGCCAGGGGCCGGACGCTGCGGCGACCAGCGCAGTGACGACGACGAGGAAGGCACCGTTGACCGCCGTACACGGCAGGCACCGGTTCGGTCCAGTGTGGGCGGGGTCCTGCAGCCGAGAGAGACCGCGCATATCTGCTGTAGAGGTGCCGATGCCGTTTCAACGTTGGTGCGCGAATCGTGGTGGTCGGGCCCGCCTCTCGCGGTTCAGTCCGCCCCGATGCCGGTGGTCTGCTCGTGCGATCCCTCACGCTTTAACCGTCCGTGCTGCGATATGTCGGATGTCGATGACTGACGAGTGCGGCCCCGGCGACGGAAGGCGTCCCGTCTCGCGGCGTCGGTTCCTCGCGAGCACCGCTGGGACCGGTCTCGCCGCGGCACTGGCGGGCTGTCCGATCGGCGGCCGCAGAACCCCACACGGAGCGACAGTGACGGAACGGTCCGAGAGTGAGACGGTCGGGACGACCCGGGAGCCGACCGACGACTCGACCGTCAGGTGGGCGTTCGAACCTCTCACTGAAGCGGAGGGGGACGCGATAGCGCGCGCGCTCCACGACCACGGCCTCTCCACCGACGTCGACGTGCGGTTCGAGCCCGGAGACCCGGACCCGGCCCAGCGTCTCGCCGAGTTCGACCAGGCCCTCGCGTCGGACGAAGACGGTCCTGACGTGTTCCTCGTGGAATCCGACTGGGTGATCCCGTTCGCCGCTCGCGACCAGCTGGCCGAACTCTCTGCGCTCGTCTCCGAGGAGCGCCTGGCGGAATCCGACGGGGAGTACTTCGAGGCCCTCGCCGCGCTGGGTCGCAGTCCCGACGGGGAAACACAGTATGGCGTGCCGGTGGCCGCGGATTTCGGGACGATGCTCTACCGGAAGGACCTCGTCGAGGCGGCGGGGTACGACCCCGTCGAGAACGACTGGGCGACCGAGCCGATGACGTGGGAGGAGTGGTCCAACGTCGCGGCGGACGTGACCGACCACGCGGGCGTCGACTACGGCTTTACGACCCAGTGGGACATCTACGAGGGGACGGCCTGCTGTACGTTCAACGAGGTGATGAGTTCGTGGGGCGGCGCGTACTTCGGCGGCCGGGACAATCTCTTCGGCCCGGTCGGCGAGCGCCCGATTACCGTCGGCGCCGACCCGGTCGTCCGGTCGCTGAACATGATGCGCAAGTTCGTCCACGACGAAGGCGTGTCGGGGCTGGAAGCGTACGCCGGCGGGTTCGCACCGACCGAGATACTCGGCTGGATCGAGGAGGGGTCACGGGTTCCGTTCACGAACGGCGACGCGGTGTTCCACCGTAACTGGGCGAGCACGTTGACGGCGATCGTCAGCGACCTCGAAGACGGGGGCGCGTCGGAGCGCGCCGAACGGATCGGTGCCATCCCTCTCCCGTACGCCGTCACCGAGAACGAGGCCCGCGCAGACGGTACTGGCGGGACGACGTCGGCCGTGCGCGGTCGGTACGTGACGGTGGATTCCGACAGCCAGGACCGGGACGCGGTCGCGCAGGTCCTCGAGGTGGTGACCGACCCGGGCTTCCAGACGGACCTGGTCACTATCCTGGGGTGGTTGCCGCCACGGCCCGCGCTGTACGAGTCGGGTGACGTGTGGAACACCGAGAGAGTCGGCGAGTACGCGCCGACCTTCGGCGTCGTCGGCGCGAACGCGATGCCGGCGCCGGTGACGCGGGTGTGGAACGACCAGGCGAGCCTCGTCGCCCAGCAGGCGAACCGCGCCGTCGGTCAGGAGGTGTCTTCGAGCAAGGCGATGGCGGACCTCGCATCTAACCTCGAGCCTATCGAACGGTCGGCCTGAGTGAGGGTCTTCGAGAGCGTTCTGCCGCCGTAGGCTCTGCTTACCGCGGTATAGACGGTCATCTGCCCTCGGATCGTCCTCCCGATTCTCTCCACACAGTACTGCCGGCGTACCACTGCTGCCGGGAGAAATGGGAGATTACCGGCCGCGTACAGACTCCTGGGGCCGTTCTGCAACGACTACCGCGTCACCGCGGCGGCACCACAACCCGTCCCCAATTTGTGGGTCCTGTTCGTTTCAGTTTGGACAGCAAGTGTAGTTAATCAGCTGATTACTACGTCGAAGGCGGCATCCGCGATGTTACGAGACGGGATAGTCCAGATTATCGAGTGATAGCAGCCAGGAACAACAGGTGTACTAAATGAAACCTCACCGTTTATGCGAGTGTAGCCATTACTACCAATTAACGAGTATTATGATGGCCATACCAGAACACCCCTCCCCCGTCGTTCGATTCCCGACCACTCCTCACCGGCCCGGTGGAGGAGCGAGATGACGGCTGTCTCGGACGTTCGCGTTGGATTCGTCGGCCTCGGGAACATCGCTCAGCTCCACGCGGACGAGATAATCGGCTACGGCGGCCAGGTCGTCGCCGGCACCGACGTCTCCCCGGAGGCGCGCGCAATGTTCGCGGAGGACTACGGCGCCGAGGTGTTCGAGGACCACGCCGAGATGTACGAACTGGTCGACGCCGTCGTCGTCTCGACGCCCAACCGCTTCCACGAGGAGTACGTCGTCGCCGCGCTGGAAGCCGGCCTCGACGTCCTCGTCGAGAAGCCCCTCGCGCACACGCTCGAGAGCGCCCAGCGCATCGCCGACGCCGCCCGCGACGCCCAGGGGTTCTGTATGGTCGGCTTCCACAACCGGTTCTGGGGCCCGGTCCAGGTGCTCAACAGCTACCGTGAACAGGGAAAACTCGGCGACGTTACCCACGTCGAGGCCAACTACATCCGGCGACGCGGTGTCCCCGGCCGGGGAAGCTGGTTCACCCGCAAGGACGTCTCCGGCGGCGGCGCCGTCATCGACATCGGAACGCACGCGATCGACCTCGCACTCTACCTCATGGGCTACCCGGACGTGGAGGAAGTGTCGGCGACGACCCGGTCACAGTTCGGTTCAGAGGAGGAGTACAGCTACCTCTACATGTGGGGCGAGGACCGCGGCGTCGGGAACTTCGACGTCGAGGACTCCGCCACCGCGTTCATCCGCTGTGCCAACGGCGCCACCATCTCGCTGGAAGTCGCCTGGGCGGCGAACCGTGAACCCAGCCAGGACTTTTTCGTCCGCGGCACGGACGCCGGCGCGCAGTTCGACATCTCCGAAGAGGGGATGACCGTCCACGAGACCGCCGACGACGGCGTCAACCACCACCGCGACATCGACGTCGAGACGACGGACCGGGAGGCCCACGGCATCGAACAGCAGCACTTCCTGCGGGCCGTCGCCGAAGGGAGACACCCGGCCATGAACACCGTCGAACAGGGCCTGGAGGTCCAGAAGATAATGGACGGTATCTACCGGTCGAGCGAGGAAGGACGAGCCGTCGCTATCGAGTAATCCCGACCTACCGGCCGCCCGCCTGTCCAGGGTCCCTGTCCGAGACGGCGGCCCAGGGCCCCTCTCCAGACACCGGCCAGACCACCACGTCGACGGAACCGACGAGGGTTCCCGTGGCCTCCTGTCGGAAGACTGATTGTGAACGTCACCGAACGCTCGCCCATGGCTGCCCCCGATCTGAGGGACGCACTGGAACGGGTCATCACGCACTTCGACCTCGGCGAGTACGAGGTCTCCGCCTATCTCGCTATTCTCGAACACGGTGAGGTGACGGCGTCGGAACTGTCCGAGACGACCGACATCCCACAGCCGCGCGTCTACGACACGGTGCGCAGCCTGAGTGACGTCGGACTGGTCGAACTGAAGGACACCCGCCCGATGAAGGTACTCGCTATCGACCCGCGCGAGGCCTTCGACGAGGTCCAGGAGTCCCTTGACGAACTGGTCGAGGACCTGTCCCAGCGCTACACTGCGCCGACGCGGAAACCGGAGGCGGTCTCACTCGTCAAGTCGCGACCGAGTATCCTCCGCTACCTGGACGACATCATCGCGTCGGCGGAGTACGAACTGATGCTGTCGCTGACCCCCGGCCTCCTCGAACGGTTCGCGGGGAAACTGCAAGAGCGGGCCGAGGGCGGCATCGCCATCGAGATACTGGTCTCCCCGGCCACGGAAGCCCCCTCGACCGACGACGTCGACTACCCCTCGATCGCGTCGACGGTCCGGGCCCGCCGCGGAATCACGACACCCGTCGTCGCCGTCGCGGACGGGAACTACTCGATGTACGCGACGCGGGAAAGTATTCGCGGAGACAACGACCGCTACGGCGTCATCTTCAACCGCTCGGAACTGGGCTTCCTCGTCTCCGGCTTCTTCAACATGGTGCTGTGGACGACCGCCGAGGAGATATACTCCGACGGCGAGAACCTCCCGTTCCCGCGGCGATACGGGACGATTCGCCGGTGCATCTCCGACCTGCAGGTGCTCGAAGGCGAGTTCTACGCGACCATCGAGGGCCGGGACGTCGAAACCGGCGACCACTGGGTCGTCGAGGGACGCATCTCGGAGGCGACGTTCGGCCAGAACCGGGAGGTTGCGACGCTCACCGTCGACACCGACGACGGGCCCGTCGACGTCGGTGACCAGGTCGCCTCCTACGAGGACATCGAGGCCTTCGAGATCCGCGTCGGCCGCGAGGAACCGCCGGGGACCGTCGCCGACTAGTCCACCGGTATTCAGTCGCCCCGTTTCGACGGACAGGGTAAACTATTATTTGGCTCGGAGCGCCGATTGTGTACATGAACGCGAGACGCGACGGGTCGAGTCCGGCCCGACGCCCTGTCGCCCACGTGGGCACTATTTCGAATCCGGAACCCGACGCCGTCGAGCCCGAATTCGACCCCGAGAGCGGGCCTGCGGTGGGGCGCTCGCTGACGCGTCGCCGAGGTGAGCGACGGTGAGCAAGCAAGAAGAGCCGGACGGTGACGACGCGGCCGAGGCGACCGAGCCGTCGGACCCGGTCGAGGAACTCCGGGAACGACGACGCGAGGCCGAACGCGGTGGCGGCGAGGCGCGAATCGAGGCCCAGCACGAGAAGGGGAAGATGACCGCCCGCGAGCGCGTCGACTTCCTCGTCGACGACGGGACGTTCACGGAGGTCGACGCGTTCGTCGAACACCGCTCGACCAACTTCGGGATGGGCGAGAAGACGTTCCCCGGCGACGCCGTCGTCACGGGCTACGGCGAGGTCGACGGCCGGAAGGTGTTCCTCTTCGCTCACGACTTCACCGTCCTCGGCGGCTCTGTCGGCGAGGTCGTCGCCGAGAAGATCTGCAAGGTGATGGACCGGGCCATCGAGAACGGCGTCCCGGTCATCGGGCTCAACGACTCCGGCGGCGCACGCATCCAGGAGGGGGTCGACTCACTGGTCGGTTTCGCCAAGATATTCAATCGCAACACGGAGGCCTCCGGCCTGATCCCCCAGATATCGGCGGTCATGGGGCCGTGTGCCGGCGGTGCGACCTACTCCCCCGCGCTGACGGACTTCACCTTCATGGTCGAGGACACCAGCCACATGTTCATCACCGGCCCGAACGTCATCGAGACGGTCACCGGCGAGCAGGTGTCGAAGGAGGAACTCGGCGGTGCCGGCTCGCACTCCTCGAAGTCAGGCGTCGCCCACTTCGCGTACGATTCTGAAGAAGAGGCCCTGGAGAACATCCGGCGGCTCCTCTCCTATCTCCCACAGAACAACATGGAGGACCCGCCGCGGGTCAAGCCCTGGGACGAACCGGACAGGGAGGTGCCGGAACTGGCCGACATCGTCCCGAACGCGCCGCGCAAGCCCTACGACATGACGGAGGTCATCGACCGGGTCGTCGACGAGGAGTCCTTCTTCGAGGTCCAGGAGAACTGGGCGCGCAACGTGGTCGTCGGCTTCGGCCGAATGGACGGCCGGTCGGTCGGAATCGTCGCCAATCAGCCTCGCGTGAGCGCGGGCACGCTCGACATCGACGCCTCCGAGAAGGCGGCGCGCTTCATCCGTACCTGCGACTCGTTCAACGTCCCCGTCCTCTCGTTCGTGGACGTCCCCGGGTTCATGCCCGGCACCGAGCAGGAACACAACGGGATCATCCGCCGGGGCGCGAAGCTCATCTACGCGTACGCGGAGGCGACGGTCCCACTGCTCTCCGTCGTCGTCCGCAAGGCCTACGGCGGCGCCTACATCGTCATGTCCTCGAAGTTCCTCGGCTCGGACGTCAACTACGCCTGGCCCGGCTCCGAGATGGCGGTGCTCGGTCCCAGAGGTGCAGTCAACATCCTCCACCGCCAGGAGATCGCCGACGCGGACGACCCCGACGCCCGCCGTGAGGAACTGATGGACGAGTTCCGCGAGGAGTTCGCCCACCCCTACGGTCCGGCACGACGGGGCTACCTCGACGACGTCATCGAACCGAAGGAGACGCGGAAACGGCTCGTCGACGACCTGGACCTGCTCACGCGCAAGCGCGAGGATACGCCACCGAAGGACCACGGGAACATCCCCCTGTGACCATGTCGTCGCTCGAATCTACGGACGGCCGGTCCGAATCGACAGACGGTCAGTCGGCAGAGGGAGACCACGCGGCAGCGTCCGAACTGGTGTCGCTCACGCTCGGCGACACCGACGTCGCCGTCGACGTCCCGGACGACGCGACGGCGGCCGAGGCGGCCGCGATAGTCGCCACCGTCGGCACGCACCTGACGGACCAGCAGCGAGCCGCGGCGGCGGCCCGGGACGCCGAGACCGTCGAGTACGTCGACGAGTGGTGCTTCGCCGACAGGCTCCGGTCGTTCGGGAAACGCCGCCTCCCCCGAAACGTGCGGAAGGGCGAAGAGTGGAAAGCCGCCGGGCGAGCGTTCCCCCGGTAACGGATCGAGTTCGTCGGCGGCGTCGGTTTTCGTGCCCCGACATCAGTGGGACTGCGCCCTATTCACCCGACAGTCGGAACTGATTGCGCGCGCGACTTATCAGTGAGCCACTACAAGTGGGACTGATGTCTCCAGACCTTTCCATCGACGCCGACTGGAACGCACAGTACATCGACGGCGAGTGGGTGCCCTCCGAGGGCGACGACGAGATAGCCGTCGAAGACCCGTCGACACGAGAAGAGATAACGCGCGTCCCGGCCGGCGTGGAGGCCGACGTCGACGCGGCGTACGAGGCGGCCGCCGCCGCACAGCCCGAGTGGGAGCAGACGCCGCCAGCCGAGCGCGAGCGCGTGGCCCAGGAGTTCGCCCAGTTACTCCACGAGTACGAGGCGGAGATAATCGAACTGCTGGCACACGAGGCCGGCGGGTCGCAGATAATGGGCGCGACCTCCGTCCAGATAGCCTCGGACCAGGCCGCAGAGGCGGCCACCTTCCCGCGGCGAATGAAGGGTGAACAAGCGGACTCGAACGTTCCCGGCAAGGAAAACCTGGTCAGGCGCGTCCCGCAGGGGGTCGTCACCGTCATCTCGCCGTGGAACTTCCCGGTGAACCTCTCCGGACGGGCGATCGGCCCGGCCATCGCGACGGGGAACACCGTCGTCGTCAAACCCGCGACGAACACGCCCATATCGGGTGGGTTGCTCTTCGCGAAACTGTACGAGGAAGCGGGCGTCCCCGACGGCGTCGTCAACGTCGTGACCGGGCACGGGTCCGATATCGGCGACGCGGTGGCCGGTCACCCCGAGAGCGACGTGGTGACGTTCACCGGGTCGACCCCCGTCGGGCGTGGCGTCGGCGCGACGGCCGGCGAGAACCTCTCGACGGTGTCGCTGGAACTCGGCGGAAACAACGGCCACATCGTCACGGCAGACGCCGACCTCGAGGCGGCAATCGACTCGGCCGTCTTCGGCTCGTTTGTCCACCAGGGCCAGGTCTGCATCTCGATCAACCGCCACATCGTCCACGAGGACATCTACGACGAGTACGTCGAACGGCTCACCGAGCGCGCCGAGTCGCTCCCGGTCGGCAGCGCACACGACGAGGAGACGGTCGTCGCACCGATCATCGACGAATCTCAACGCGATCAGATGCTGGAGTACGTCGACGAATCGGTCGAGGAGGGAGCGACTGTCGAGACGGGCGGTGAGACAGTCCCGATGGACGGCGTCGACGACTCGCTCCTCGTCGCGCCGACGGTCCTGTCTGGGATGACCAACGAGATGTCTGCCGCGTGCCACGAGCACTTCGGCCCCATCGCACCGGTCATCCCGTTCTCGGACGTCGACGAGGCCGTCGAGATCCACAACGATACCCAGTACGGCCTGTCGGGGTCGGTCCACGCCGGCGACGTCGGGACGGGGATGCAGATAGCCGAGCGACTGGACACCGGGATGGTCCACGTCGGCGACCAGCCGATCAACGACGAGGCCCACGTCCCATTCAGCGGAACGAAGGCCTCCGGCGTCGGCGCGTTCAACACCACCGCGATTCTCGACGAAGTCACCGAGGAGAAGTGGATTTCCCTTCAGCACGAACGTCGGGAGTACCCCTTCTGATCCCCGTTCAGCTCACTGGAACTCCTTGAGTATCTCCAGGCTCCGCTGGGTCTTCGTGAACTCGGCCATCGATCGTTCCTCGCCGCAGTTTCGGCATTCGAACGTCGCGTCGGGCGACGGGAGGTCCGAGGGGTCCGCTTCCCAGTCTTCGCCGCAGCTGGGGCACTCCAGGTCGATCCAGGATCGAGGCATACCACGACGTCTGGGCTGCGGACGAAAATATGTTGGCCAGACTGACGGATCCTGCTGCCAGCGGACCCACTCCGCCGGTGTGGTTCCAGCGGAGACTGCGAGAACCGCAACGAACACAACCCCTCCGTGAGAGACACCGGACATGGACGTCGCAGTAATCGGCGCGTCGATGACGCAGTTCGGGCAACGCGACGCCTGGATCCGCGAACTGATCGCGGAGGCGGGCGAGGCCTGCCTGGCCGACGCGGCCGTCGCTCCGGACGAAGTGGACCACCTCTACGTCTCGAACATGGCCAGCGGCGAGTTCGAGGGGCAGGGCGGCATCATGAACGCGCTCGCCCACGACCTGGGGCTGATGCCGGCCTACAGCGAGCGGGTCGACCAGACCTCCTCCTCGGGCGGCGCCGGTATCTACGAGGCCTGGCAGTCCATCGCCTCGGGCGCCAGCGAGATGACGCTGCTCGTCGGCGGCGAGAAGATGACCCACAGGACCACCGCTGAGGCCACGGACGTCATCGCCTCCATCACGCACCCCGTGGAGTACAAACACGGCGTGACGCTGCCCTCCTTCGCGGGGATGACGGCGCGTCACTACCTCGAACGCTTCGACGCGCCCCGGGACTCGCTCGCGAAGGTCGCCGCGAAGAACCACGCCAACGGCGTGGACAATCCCCACGCCCAGTTCCAGAAGGAGGTCGACGTGGAGACGATTCTGGACTCGCCCATCGTCGCCGACCCGCTGCGTCTCTACGACTTCTGTCCCATCACGGACGGGAGCGCAGCGCTCATGTTCTGTCCGGTCGACGTCGCCGAGGAGTACACCGACGACTACGCCGTCGTCAGCGGTATCGGCGGCGCGACGGACACCCACGTCGTCCACGAGCGCGACGATCCCACCGTCATGGGCGGCGTCGTCGAATCTGGGAAGCAGGCCTACGAGATGGCCGGCATCGGACCCGACGACGTCGACGTCGCCGAACTTCACGACATGTTCACCATCCTCGAGTTCCTCCAGATGGAAGGACTCGACTTCGCCGACCACGGCGAGGCCTGGAAAGACGTCGAGGCGGGCCGGACCGAACGGGACGGCGAACTCCCCATCAACACCTCGGGCGGCCTGAAGTCCAAGGGCCACCCGCTCGGCGCCAGCGGCGTCGCGCAGGGCTACGAGATATACAAGCAGGTCATCGCCGACGCCGGTCCGCGACAGGTCGAGGCCGACACGGCCCTGGCCTGCAACGTCGGCGGCTTCGGGAACTGTGTCATCACCACCATCATGGAGGCAAGCCAATGACGTTCGACGCGCACATCTGTCAGAACGGTCACGTCACGTATCCCGGGCACACGCTGTGTCCTGAGTGCCACGAACCCCAGACCGACACGGTCGACCTGGCCGACCGCACCGGCGAAGTGGTCACGTGGACGACGTCGACGGCGACGCCCCCCGGCGTCCGCGCGCCCAACACCATCGCCATCGTCGAGTTCGACGTGAGCGACGCCACCGACGGCGGCGACGACTCGGTCCGCGCCATCGGGCAGGTGACCGAAGACGACGACGTCGAGACCGGCGACGCGGTCGAACCGGTGTACGCCGAAGAACTGCGGGACCCCGAAGCCGGGATCAAGGAACCAGCGAGTCAGGGGTGGGACGGGTACCGGTTCCGTCCCGTCCAGTGAGCGGGTTTAGCCGCGAACCACGGGCTCAAGCTGAAGGTTGCAGCCAATTCTAGCGATGCCGATTCCTCGCGGTTCGTTCGTCAATTCCCAGCGCTGTCGGCGGATTCGTCGCCCTAGTTGTCCGTCTCCCCATCGTTGCCCGACCCATCACCGTCGCTCTCGTCACCGTCGGCCCCGGAGTCGCCGTTTTCGTCGCCGAACTCCTCCTTGATCGACTCGAGTTCCGCGTCGACGTCGACGGGGACGGACTCGTCGGGAACCGGTTCTGCCGAGCCCCCGGAGTCGGTCGAATCGGGGGCCGGGTCGTCGTCAGCTCTTTCTCGTAGCTTCGCTTCGACCTGGTTTTGCAGGCCGCGAGCCTCGTCGAGCAGTTCGCGTGCGTCGTCGTCCTCGGGCCGGCCCTCGACGGCGTCCTGCAGGTCTGCCAGCGCTCCGTCGAGTCGCGAGAGCGTCGTCCGGCTCAGGCGTTCCGCGCGCTGTCGGACCTCGGTGCTACCCGTTCCCGTCGTCGGCGCGCGGCCGTCTGCGAGCCGCAGGGCACGCTGGAGTAGCTTCAGCGCCTCGATGTTCGTCCGCAGGAGGAGGATGACGCCGGGGATGCCGACGTCGCTCGTGAAGCGCATCAGTTCGCGCGGCGACGGCGGGCGCGGCAGGCCGCGCTCCGTCCGCGGTTCGAACTCTTCTTCCAGTTCCTGTAACGTTCGGACCAGGTCGGCGACCAGTGGACCGACGTCGGTGTCGTCGGGCGAAGAACTCATGTCGATAGGTTGGAGGCAACGTCATAAAAAGCCGCCGCGACGTTTAGGCGGACCAAAATCCTTTTAGCTTTAGGGGTGCCTAATCGTACTCGATGAGCGAGTCCCCGGACGCGGTCGAACTGCCAGACGTCGACGAGGAGACGACGGTGACTGCCCACTGTTGCAATCCGGACCGGACCGTCTTCACCGAAGAAGGCAACTCCGATGGCTGGATAGCGACGGATCTCACGGTCGAACTCGACCGATAAAGTCGAAGGCCGATTCTCCGAGCGGTTCCCCGGCTCGAACGTTCTACTGCGCCGTCTCGGCGACCAGCGTGTCGTTCTCGAGGTAGTGTTCGACGTGGTGGGCGTCGTCCTCGACCTCGACGAGAATCTCGCGCAGGATCTCTGCGGTCGCGTGGTCGCCGAGGTTCTGGGCGAGTTCGACGTGGTCGCGCAGCGACTCGATGATGTCCCCGTAGATCTCCAGGTCGTTCTCCAGTGAGGCGCGGATCGTGTACACGTCCTCGCCTTCGGGCGACACCGTCGCGGCGTCCTGAATCTGGTCGAAGCCGGCGGCGGGCGTCCCGCCCAGCGCCTGGAGGCGTTCGGCGAGTTCGTCGGCGCCCTCCTCGGCGTGGTAGGCCGCGTCTCCGAGGAACTCGTGGAGTTCGAGGAACTCCGCCCCGGCGACGTTCCAGTGGTGCTTCTTGAGCTGGTGGTACAGGACGTACGTGTCCGCGAGGTCAGCGTTCAGGGCGTCGATGATCTGTTCTGCCTTGTCGACGGGGATCCGAAGGGCGTTCTCTTCGACGCTACCGAACTTGCGGTGGACGGACTCCTCTTGCTGGCTCATAGCTATCAATAGATTGGGACGCCAGTCACTTAAAGACACCTCTATCAGAAAACTTCGTTCCCGATTCGATAACAAATGTTTTGGTCTACCGAATAAACTCCCGGCGTTCTGTGGGTCCGCGTGGGACGTCACCCCTCGCCCGCCGCTCCGTCGCCGACGGATCTGTCGAGGACTACGTACGCCTGACGATCAGGGGGATCCGGCGGAGCGTCCGTTCGCTCTTCGATGGTTCGCCGGTGAACGTCCCGGACGGCGTCAAGCATCGCGTCCGAGAGGCCGAGGGCGTCGCCGAACTCGGCCCAGACGCGGTCGGGAACCACGAGGTAGTAGGCGTCTGAAGTTCGCTCGAGGAGCGGCGACTCGTACTGTCTTCGCCACTCGTAGGCCAGGTTCTCGACGCCCGGGAGCGCCTCGACGCTCTCCTGGTGGCGCGCCACGGCACCCGACAGATCTGCTTCACTCACGTCGTGGGTTCGGGCCGCTACCGCGAGTACGTCGGCGTCGAACGGGTCGGAGTCCTCACCAGTGGTCGTCACAGCCGGGGCTTCGAAACCAGCGTGGAAAAACGGTACGGCGAACGCACTGGTCCCCCGATGGAACCGAATCCAGACCGACGTCGACGAAGTCGGTAAAAACACCCCCAGTATAATCCGCAGGTGTCCTGCCAGTAGCAGCAGTTATTTGCGGGCGACGAACGAACGTGCGTGCGAGGAATGGGACAGTTATCTACCCTGTTTGCGCCGGAACGTGTCGCGGTGATCGGGGCCACGGACAGCGAGGGGGCGGTCGGTCGCGCCATCACCGAGAACCTCCTCGAGTCGTTCCAGGGTGACGTCGTCGCGGTCAATCCCTACCAGGACGACGTGTTCGGGCTCGAGTGCCACGATTCGGTCGCCGACGTCGACGACGTCGCTATCGACGTCGGCGTGGTCGTGGTCCCGCCGGACGTGGCGGTCGACAGCATTCGCGAGGCCGGAGAAGCCGGTATCCGGAACGTCGTGGTGATCACGGCGGGGTTCGGCGAGACGGGAAGCGAGGGGGCCGCGCGCGAGCGAGCGCTGCGTGCGGTCGCCGCCGAGTACGACCTCAACCTCGTCGGCCCGAACTCGCTGGGTATCATGAGCACTCCCGTCGGTCTCAACGCGACGTTCGGCAACGAGATGGCCCAGGAGGGCGACGTCTCGTTCATGAGCCAGTCGGGCGCGTTCGTCACCGCGGTCCTCGACTGGGCCGCCGAGCGCGACGTCGGGTTCAAAGACATCGTCTCGCTGGGCAACAAGGCCGTCCTCGACGAGAGCGACTTCGTCGACCAGTGGGGCGACGACCCCGACACCGACGTGATCCTCGGCTACCTCGAAGACGTGAGCGACGGCGCCGCGTTCATCGAGACGGCCCGAGAGGTCACCCAGGAGACGCCGATCGTGCTCGTCAAGTCCGGTCGGACCGACGCGGGCGCGAGTGCCGCCGCATCCCACACTGGTGCTATCGCTGGGTCCGAACGGGCCTACGAGGCCGGACTCGAACAGGCCGGCACCATCCGCGTCGAGACGGTCCAGGAACTGTTCGACTACGCGCAGATACTCTCCGACCAGCCCCTGCCCGACGGCGATGAGATCGCCATCGTGACCAACGCGGGCGGCCCGGGCGTGATGACGACCGACGCCGTGGGCGATTCGGGGATGGCCCTCGCGGAGTTCTCGGACCGCACGATAGAGAAGCTGACAGAGACGATGCCCGCGGAGGCGAACATCTACAACCCGGTCGACATCATCGGCGACGCGCCCGCGGCCAGGTTCGAGGCGGCACTCGAGACGGTGCTCGCCGACGAGAACGTCTCGATGGCAGTCGTGGTCGCCTGCCCGACGGCGGTTCTCTCCTACGAGAACCTGGCGGAGGTGATCGTCGAACAGCAGTCGGCGTTCGACCAGCCCATCGCGGCGACGCTGATGGGCGGGAAGTCCGTCGGCGACGCCGCCCCGATGCTCAACGACGCGGGCGTCCCGACCTACTTCGACCCCGCCCGGGCCGTCGACAGCCTCGACGCGCTCCGGCGCTACGGCGATATCCAGGCGCGCGAGTACGTCGACCCCGAGACCTTCGACGTCGACCGGGAGCGGGCGCGTGGCATCCTGGAAGACGCGGCCGAGCGCGGGCGAAACCGCCTCGGCGTGGAGGCGATGGACCTGCTCGACGCCTACGGCATCCCGACGCCGCAGGGCGACGTCGTCAACTCCCCGAGCGACGCCCAGCAGATCGCCCGCGATATCGGCGACGACGTCGTGATGAAGATCGTCAGCCCCGACATCCTCCACAAGTCCGACATCGGCGGCGTGGAGGTCGGCGTCGCCCCCGAGGACGTCCGCGACACCTACGAGGATCTGGTCGTTCGCGCCCGAAACTACCAGCGGGACGCGACCATCCTCGGCGTTCAGGTCCAGGAGATGGTCGACCTCGAATCGGGCACCGAGACGATCCTCGGCGTCAACCGCGACCCGCAGTTCGGCCCGCTCGTGCTCTTCGGCCTCGGCGGCATCTTCGTCGAGGTGCTGGAGGACACGACGGTCCGCGTCGCGCCGGTCTCCGAACCGGAAGCGACGGCGATGCTCGACGAGATAGATTCGGCGCCGCTGTTGCGCGGCGCGCGCGGCCGGGACCGCGTCGACGAGTCGGCCATCGTCGAGACCGTCCAGCGGCTCTCCCAGCTGGTGACCGACTTCCCGGCGATACTCGAACTGGACATCAATCCCCTCGTCGCGACGCCGGACGGTGCGACGGCGGTGGACCTGCGACTCACGATCGACCAGGAGGAACTATGAACACAGTACTCGTCACTTCGACGGACGACGGCATCGGCAAGACGGCCATCGCGCTCGCACTCGCGCGAACGGCCCAGGACCAGGGCAAGACAGTGGGGTATATGAAGCCCAAAGGGACCCGCCTGCAGAGCGCGGTGGGCAAGACCCGCGACGAGGACCCGATGCTGGCCCGCGAGCTGCTCGGTATCGACGCCGAGATGCACGAGTTGGAGCCCATCGTCTACTCGCCGACGTTCGTCCAGGAGGTCGTCCGCGGCCGCGAGGACCCCGACGAACTCCGGGAGCGCGTCGTCGACAGCTTCCAGGACCTCTCGGCGGACACCGACCTCATGATCGTCGAGGGGAGTGACGACCTCTCGACGGGGAGCATGGTGGACCTGACGGACGTCGACATCGCCGAGGCGATCGACGCCAGCGTATTGCTCGTCTCCGAGTTCGACGCCGTGGGCGACACGGACGACGTCCTCGCCAGCGCGGAGCGCATCGGTGACAACCTCGGTGGCGTCCTGTTCAACGGCGTCGCCGACGCGCAGATGGACGTGCTGACCGACGACGTCCTCCCGTTCCTGGAGGGACGGGGCGTCCCGGTGTTCGGCGCGCTCCCGAACGTCAAGGAGCTCTCGGGCGTCACGATACGCGAACTCGCTGACAGCCTCGGCTGCGACGTGCTCACGTCCGAGGCAGGGCTCGACACGCACGTCGAGCGCTTCACCGTGGGCGCCATGGGCGGCAACAGCGCACTCACGCAGTTCCGTCGGACCCGCGACGCCGTGATGATCACCGGCGGCGACCGGTCGGAGGTTCAGGCCGCCGCGCTCGAAGCGTCGGGAATCGAAGCGATGCTGTTGACCGGTGGATTCCGCCCGCCGAACGCCGTCCTCGGGAAGGCAGCGGACGCCGGCGTTCCGATCCTCCTCGTCCAGTCCGACACCAGGACGACCATCGACCGCGTCGAGGAAGTGCTACGCTCGGGCCGCACGCGAAGCGAGGCGACCGTCGAACGGATGCGGGAACTCCTCGACGGCGGCGTCGACGTCGAATCGATCCTGGACGCCGGAGAATAAAACCAGATAACGGGCGTAGGGACCTCCTACGGCCCTGAACGGTATTCACTACTTATGGGAACGGATGGCAAATGTTAACGTGGGGCCACCAGGCTCCGTAGTGTCACACGCTGGGGGTACCACCCCCTTTCCGTTCGTGCAGTCCTGTGCCCGTCCGACTCGGAGCGTCCGTAACCTGGGTCAGCAGTCGCTCGCTCGACGGCGCCGTACGCCACGTGGAGAACGAACCTTCCTCATTTTTGCCTGCCCAGTCGCCGTCTGCCGTGTGCGAACTCGACAACGGCGCCAGTGAGATCACCCCGAAGACTCGACGTCGGCTTCGCTGGTCGCCGTTCCGGCAGCGGTGTCGACGGTCTCGTCGTTGTCGACGTCTTCGGCGGAACGGGCTTTCACAGCGGCCGGATCGAACTCGTTGCGGTCAACGTTGGGTTCGAGGCCGGCGCGCTCGATTATCTCGATGTCGTCGCCAGCGGACTGACCCTCGGTCGTGAGGTAATCGCCGGTCAGGACACCGTCGGCACCGGCCTCGAACGGCAGGTGCTGTTCGTCCGCGTCGAGATTGGCCTCGCGGCCGCCGGTGAGGCGAACGCGGGCGTGCGGGTGGAGGAAGCGGTAGACGGCGATGGTACGGATGATCTCTTCGGTCGTGACGTCCGGCAACCCACGTTCCGCCAGGGGCGTTCCCGCCACCGGGTTGAGAATGTTCACCGGAAGCGAGGAGACGCCGATATCCTGGAGAGCGACGGCGGCGTCGACGCGGTCAGTGGGCGCCTCGCCCATGCCGAGGATGACACCGGCACACAGGTCCATCCCCGCGTCCTTCGCCACTTCCAGGGTCTCGACCCGGTCCGCGAAGGAGTGGGTATCCACGATCTCGGGGAAGTACCGCGGCGACGTCTCGATGTTGTGATTGTAATGGTTGATGCCCTCGTCGGCGAGAATTCGGGCCTCCTCCTCGGTGAGGATACCGAGGCTGGCGTCGACTTCGACGTCGGTCTCGTCGCGGACGAGGCGTATGGCACGGAGGACGTCGGCCCACTCCTGGGGACGTTTCTCCTTCGAGACGCCCTTCTCGGCGACGACGATGCCGAATCGCTGGGCGCCGTCCCGTTCGGCCCGTTTCGCCGCCGCGAGTATCTCCGCCGGGTCCAGAAAGTCGTAGGTATCGATGCCGGTGTCGAAGTGGACCGACTGTGCACAGAATCCGCAGTCCTCCGCACAGTTGCCGGCCTTGGCGTTGACGATGGAACAGGCGTCGACGGTGCCGTCGCCGAAGTGGGCGCGGACCGCGTCGGCCGCGGCCGCCAGTTCGTCGACTGGCTGGGCCAGCAGGGCGAGGCCGTCGCGCCGGTCGAGTTGCTCTCCGTCGAGGACGCGACCGACGGCGACGTCTATCGTCCGGTTGCCTGACTCGTAAACCACAGTCGATCTATCAGTTGACGGCCGCAAAAAGATTCGGGAACCGGTGGGTCGCTACGCGGTGTTGTCGACCGACCCGTTCGAGGGCCCCCAGTAGAAGAAGGGGCCGAGCGTCAGGTAGGCCATCGCGGCGACGAGCAGCGCGATGGGAAAGACGCCGTGGAACGCCGACGGGACGAGGATGGCCAGGGCCTGTATCGCACCGAGGGCGAACGCGTCCCGGACTGCGAGTTTGGGATAGCGGACCGGAGCGACCATGAGGACAGAGAGGACGACGGTCGCCCCCAGGAGCACGGGAACCGGAACGAGGCCCGAGAGGTACGCCGCCGCGAGGATGACCGCGGCCAGCGCGTTCGGGATACCGGGGCGGTCCTCGCCCTCACCGACGTACACCTCGTAGAACGCCGTCCGCAGGATGGAGAAGGCGGCGAACCCCGCGGGAACGAGGAGCGCGATAGCGAGCACGAGCGGAGAGAGGTCGTCGAGACCGCCGTACTCCAGTCGGACGACCCCGTAGACGAACAGGCCCGGAGTCGTGCCGAACGACACGATGTCGGTGATAGAGTCGAGCAGCGGCCCGACGTCAGAGTTGCCGGCGCTGCGGGCGATGATCCCGTCGAGGGCGTCGACGATGGCGGCCAGAAGCATGAGCCGGGCCGCGAGTCGCGGGTCGGTGAAGGCGACGACGCCGGCGACGAACCCGACGACGGCGTTGATCAGCGTCACCCCGTCGGCCGGCCCCAGCCGACGGCTCACCTGCAAGCTCATACGGGCACGTCAGCGACTGCGTACATTAAGCGTCCGGATTCACGTGACACGACGCCGGTGCGAGTCAGGACGTCGTTGCCCGTCCGCGCGTCGGCGCCGTGGCCGGAAACCGCACGACTGATCGGGTGCGCCGTCGTCCGCGCTCCGTCAGACACCTACCAAGAGTTAAGGTCCCCGGAACCAAGCCAGCATATATGGATCCGGACAGCGTTCCGCAGGAGATTACGACGCTCGTGGGCCGTGAGGTGTACTCCAACAACGGCGTCTTCGTCGGCGAAGTCGAGGACCTCCGCCTCGACCTCGACAGACAGGACGTCACTGGCCTCGCACTGCACCAGCTGAACAGGGAACTCTTCTCGGGCGAAGTCGACGCCTCGCGCGGCGTGATCATCCCGTATCGCTGGGTGCAGGCCGTCGGCGACGTCGTCATCGTCAACAGTATCGTCGAGCGCCTGACCGGCCCCGCGGACGAAGATGAAGAAGAAGTCGCTGCCTGATTAGCTTCCGTTCGACGACTCGCTACTGCTACTACTACTGTCGACGCCCATCGCCTCGAACAGTTTCGTTCGCACCGCCTCTTCGGTGAGCGCCAGTAGCGTGTCGCGGCTGTCCTCGCTGGTCTCGATTCCGGTGAAGATACCGAGCGGGATCTCGACGCTGGCGTCGGTGGAGTGTCCGGCCGTGTCGCCCATCTCGCCGAACGCGTCGTGGAGCACCTTCCCGATGTTCATCCGGATGTCTTTCGAGCGGGCGGCGAGGTAGATAGTGTCGTCGGCGAGCGCGAACACCGCCGTCGTCGTGATCCCTTCCAGGTTGAGAAGGTGCTGGGCAGCCTGGGCCAGCGCGTCCCGGTCGCGGATGAACCCTGCGTTGGAGACGAGGTGTGAGCCCTTGACCTCGCGATTGCGGATGGCCTCCGCGAGGACGTCCAGCGTCTCGGGCGACATCGACGGCGACTCGACCTGTTCGAGCGTGTCGTGGTCGGCGAAGGGGTAGAGGTACGCCGCCGCGGTCAGGTCCGCGGGCGTCGTGTCGCGCTTGAAGTCCAGCGTCTCCGCACGGATGCCGTATAGCAGCGCGGTCGCGACCTCCTGTTCGAGGGTGAGGTCGAGCTCCTGGATGTACTTCGTGAGGATAGTCGACGTCGCCGAGACGTTCGGCCGGATGTCCACGAACCGGGCGTCGTGGTCGTGGTCGTGCTCGTAGTGGTCGATGATGACGTCCACGTTCTCGGGGTCCGGTTCGACTCCCTTCGCCGTGTCGACCAGCGCGAACGTGTCGTAGTCGTCCATGTCGACGGCGCCCCGCGAGACGAGTTCGATGCCGAGCAGGTTGACGAACGCGCGGTTCTCCTGGTGACCGATCTCGCCCTCGTAGACGATGTCGGCCTCGACGTCGCGGCCCTGGGCGATCGCCTGGAGCGCCGCGGCGCTGGCGATGGAGTCCGGGTCGGGCGAGCGATGGATGAGGATCGACATCCGCCGTTCCGTCCCGTCGATGACGTCGGCGAGCTGGCTCGCCTTGTACTCGAGTTCGCCCGTCTCCAGGGCCCGCAGTGCCGAATCGGCGATGACCGCCGACGGGTTGATGACGACGTCGGCGCCGAGGTCGGTGAGTTCGTCGGCGGAGACCGGGTCGTCCGCGCGCGCGACGACGAACTGGTCACCGTCGTCCGCGGCACGGATGTTCTCCAGCGCCTGGGCGTTGGCGTCCACGTCCGACGAGAGGATGAGCACGACGTCGCGGTCCGCCAGGTCCTCGACGATGGATTGCTCTCTGATGTCCGCGGTCTGTGCGTTCAGGTCCTGGTCGCGCAGCGCCTCGACGCGACCCTCGTCCCGGTCGAGGATGAGGACGTCTTTCCCCTCCTCGACCAGTTCTTCGGCGACGGCGTGGCCAACACTCCCACAGCCGAGGATAGCGTACCGCGACATGGAAGCCATCGCGATACCGGTAGCGGTACTCATCTGTTGTCTTTTGCGAGGTGGTGGAGGCCCTTATATCAACCTCTTCCATGGCTCCACTGGGTCCCGTAGCCCGCTTGCGGTTTTACCGTCCCGGATTTATTTCACACCAGCTATCCCGTACCTTTCTGTCGCCACAGTGGCCCGTTGCCGTCCCGCACTCCGGGGACCGAAAGGAAACCTATTTTACCCGCCACCGGGAATCCTGAGTTGTCTTGGGCCGGTAGCTCAGTCCGGCAGAGCGACGGACTCTTAATCCGTCGGTCGAGGGTTCAAATCCCTTCCGGCCCGTTTTCCTGCGAACGAAGTGAGCAGTGAACACGCCGCTCCGACCCTCGCGAACGACTCCGCGTTCGCTCAGTCCCGTCCGGCCCGTTTGCCTGCGTTTTCGTCCCGCCTCACAGCTCCAGAACCATCTCCACGTGGGGAATGTCAGTCTCGTCCTCGACGGGGCCGAGAGATTCGTAGCCGAGCGATTCGTAGAACTCCGCGACGCGTCTCTGGGCGTGGAGGAGCGTGCGGGATCTGTCTTCGTCTCTCGCGTAGGCGTGGGCCGCTCGCATCACGGCTTCGCCGACACCGCGGCCTCGGAACTCGGGGAGGACGGCGACGCGTTCGACCTTCGCCGTCTCTCCGTCTATCAGGCGGACGCGGGCGGTGCCGGCGGTGTCGGAGCCGATGCGCGCGACGAAGTGACGGGCCGCACCATCTCGGTCGTCGAACTCGACGGGTTCCGAGACGCCCTGTTCCTCGACGAAGACGGTGCGGCGGATGGCATGCGCCTCACCGGGTCGGTCGCTGGCGATTACCTCGATGTCGTCCGCTGGGGTCATTCGAGTGACTTCTCCATCTCGACGTGCGGGATGCCCGCGTCCTCGAAGACGTCGCTGGTCGTGTGATAGCCCAGCCGCTGGTAGAATCCCTCGACTGCAGTCTGGCTGTGGAGGACGAGCGTCTCGACGCCGCGCTCGCCGGCGACGGCTTCGACGCGGTTCACGAGACGTCTTCCCCATCCCACTCCGCGGTACGGTTCGCGGACTGCGACGCGCTCGACCTTGGCCGTGTCGTCGTCGATTCGGCGGAGGCGGGCCGTCCCGATGGGCGTATCGTCCTGGCGACCGAGCAGGTGTGTCGCCTCCTCGTCGTGCCCGTCGCGTTCCCGCTCCGGCGGCACGCCCTGTCCCTCGACGAACACCTCCTCGCGAACGGCGATGGCCTGGTCGCGAGACTCGTCGTCGGCGGCGATCTCTATCGACGTATCGGTCACTGCCCGGTGATAGGCCGTCGGAGGCGCAAGAATGTTTCGCGGATCGAATCGGACTGACACGCGCGCCGATCGTCGTAGAGGGGCCGACGGGAGCTACTTGCTGGTGCCAGCACGCTGGTCATCCGCTGCCAGCAGAAGTATTAATCCAATTGTCATGATGTGGCGTCACTACATCAGAACTATCGGAACCGGCGCGTGCGTCGGCCTGACCGGCCTCGCGGGCTGTGGCAGCCCGGACGACACCGCGGTGACGGAATCGCCAGCGGTCGACGGCGACGAGACAGCGAGGACGGTCGCTACTGGCGGTGAGGACGACGGAGCAGGCGGCGATTCGACCACCGTCGCGATGATCACCGACGGCGACCAGTACTACTTCGACCCGATCGGACTCGCGGTCGACCCCGGGGCGAGCGTCACGTGAACCAACGAGGCTGGCAGCCACTCCTCGACGGGCTGCGTGGAAGGGAATCCGCAGGCGGAGGTGACGCGGATCCCCGAGGGCGCCGAAGGGTGGAACGGCGAGACGCTCACCGAGCAGGGGGCGACGTTTTCCCACACGTTCGAGGTCGAGGGGACGTACGACTACTACTGTATTCCCCACAAGAGCCTCGAGATGGTCGGGCGAGTCGTCGTCGGCGAACCCAGTGGACTGGACGGCAATCCGCCAGACGGGGCCGTCCCGGACGAACAGGCGACCGTCGACGCAGGTGCGGTCTCGTTCGACGAATTCCAGTCCGGGTGACGGGTAGAGACAGAAAGATAGCGGACGCAGTCAGTTGCTGGCGGGCACTCAGTTGCCGTCGGGGCTGTAGTTGGGCGCCTCGTCGGTGATCATCACGTCGTGGGGGTGACTCTCCTGCTGGCCGGCGGCGGAGACGCGGACGAACTCGGAGCGCTCCTTGAACTCCGGGATGGTCTCTGCGCCGACGTAGCCCATGCCGGACTGCATGCCGCCGACGAGCTGGTGGAGCTCGGACTGGACCGAGCCCTTGTACGGCGTCGCGGCCTCGACGCCCTCGGGGACGAACTCGTCGTCCTCGTCTTCCTCCTTCAGGTAGCGGTCGCCGCCGCCGTCGCTCATCGCGCCGACGGAGCCCATGCCGCGGTACTGCTTGTACTTCTTGCCGTTCATCGTGATGACGCGGCCCGGCGCCTCGTCCGTGCCCGCGAAGTAGGAACCGAGCATGACGGCGTCGGCACCGGCGGCGACGGCCTTGATCGCGTCGCCGGAGTAGCGGATGCCGCCGTCGGCGATGACGGGGACGTCGTGCTGGCTTGCGACGTCGGCGACCTGGGAGACGGCCGTGATCTGAGGCATCCCGGCGCCGGTGACGACGCGGGTGGTACAGATCGAACCCGGGCCGATGCCGACCTTGACCCCGTCGGCGAAGTCGACGACGTCCTCGGCGGCCTCGCGGGTGCCGATGTTACCGACGACGACGTCGGCGTCGACGGTCTCCTTGATCTCGCGGGCGCTGTCGACGACGTTCAGATTGTGCGCGTGCGCGGAGTCGATGAACAGCACGTCGGCGCCGGCCTCGTCGGCTGCCGTCGCGCGGTCGAGTTCGAACGGCCCGACCGCGGCCCCGGCGACGAGTCGGTCGTTCTCGTCTCGAGCCGCGGTGTCGTACTCGCGGCGCTGGAGGATGCCCTGCATCGTGACGAGGCCGATGAGGCGGTTATCGTCGTCGACGATGGGGACGCGCTCGATCTTGTGTTCGTACATCAGTTCGAGCGCTTCGCGGGCGGTGACGTCCTCGGGGGCGGTGACGACCTCGTCGGTCATGGCCTCGTCGACGGCGTCGTCCTCGCCGACCTCGAGGTACGGGCGGATGTCCGTGCCCGAGATGATACCCAGGACCTGGCCGTCGTCGTCGACGACCGGGGCGCCGGAGACGCCCTGTTTGTCCATCATCTGGTCGACGTCCCGGACGGTCTGGTCCGGTGCGGCGGTGACGACGTCGCGGATGATCAACTCGTCGGCGCGCTTGACGCGCTCGATTTCGGCGACCATCTGGTCGACGTCCATGTTGCGGTGGAGGACGCCCAGTCCGCCGTGTCGGGCCATCGCGATGGCCATGTCGCTCTCGGTGACGGTGTCCATCGCTGCCGTGAGGACGGGCGCGTTGATCTCGACGTTCTTCGAGACCCGCGTCGCGGTGTCAGCCTCGTCCGGTTCGACGCGCGACTCCTTGGGTCGCAAGAGTACGTCGTCGAACGTCAGCGCTTCCGGTACCTGGAGTTTTTGCGAGAAGGGCTCGCGCTCGTTCGCCATGTAAACCGTCACAGACGGTAGCTCAAAAGCGTTGCGAGACGGACAGACGCGTGGGCTCCGGTCCCACACGAATCCGGTGAGAATGTGGATCCTCACTCGGGAACGTCGGATCGGTAAAAGATGGAAGAAAGCGCGTCGGAAACCTGACTGATGCCGACCGTGTGCGGCCAATTCTCACACAACGTTTATACTTCGACCAAAGAAAATGATAGATATGCAATCCGTCAGCCCCACCGGCACGGACGGCAGCCGACGACCGACCTCTTCGCTCGCAGAGGTCGGCAAGACATTCCTGGTGGGTACTCGCTTTACAGCGAACTGGCGGTCGACGTCCCCGGTTCCCGACGCTCTCCTCGCGTATCGGCGTCGTCGCACCCACGGGTCCGCGGGTGAGGGCCACCGATAACGGCCGATGAGTAGCTCTCAACACCCGGTCGCCGTCGGACTCGAGCAGCGCGTCGGCGGCGCCACGCGACTCCTCGCGACGGTGATGCTGTTGCCGCTGCTAGACGGCGTCTTCGCGGCCGTCGTTCTGGCGGGGGCCCTCTCCAGTGTCACCGGTATCATCGAGGTCGGTCTACTCATCTTCGGCGGGTCCGCGACGCTCGCGGTCATCCTCGCCGAGATGGACGGCGACGTCAGGGAGGTGACGAAGTCGATACTGCTGGTCGGTGCAGTGGTCGTCGCGGGCGCCGTTATCGTGGCCGCACTCGCCCCGACCATCCGGAGCGTGCTCGTCCCCGGCGTCTTCGACCGCTTCGCGGCCATCATCATCCTCGCCATCGCGGGCCGCACCGCCAGCGCTCGCATCGGGGAGATACTCCCGCGCCCGTCGATGATACTCATCATCGGCCTGGTCGTCAGCGTCGACCTGAACGGGCTGTCCGTCGTCGTCCAGACCGACCCCGGACTCATGCTCCGCGCGGCCGCTGCCGCCGGCGTCGGCGTCGCATTTGCCCTGACCGCGGCCCTCGCCGGCCCGTGGCTCCGCAACGCCGTCGACATCGACCGATTCCGCTTCGGTAGCGCCGTCGCGCTGGGGGTCCTCCCGCTGAGTCTCTTCGGCGCCATTCCGGGGGACGCCCCCGTCGCGCTCGCGGTGCTCGGCGTGACGACGCTGCTTGCGTTCGACCCCGGCCGCGCCCGCCAGCGCGACGACGAGTTCGACCCCGACCGCGTCGACGTGACGGCGGCGTTCACCGACGGCGGCGCCTCGCAGGGCGTCGAACACGACGACGCCGACACCGAACCCCACCGCGCAGTCCCGTTCGGCGACGACGTCGCAAACGGTGAGGACGGCGACAGTGACGACGACGGCGACGAACGACTCCCCTGGCTCTGATGAGCAAGGCTTAGGAGCCTCACCCTCCCCAACTCAGGCATGGCTGACAACCGCGTCGTCCAGGGACGGATGGTCACGCCCGAGAGCCTCGCCGAGATAATCGAGGGCGAGTCCGTCATGGACGCCGAAGCGATCGAGGACGCCGAGCGGGAGTGCCCCGACTGCGGCGGCGACGTCATCCGGGTCGGCTACATGCCCAGCGTGACGGAGTTCGTTACGGGCTTCAAGTGCCAGGACTGCGACTGGGCCGACACCGACCGGGAGTAATCGTAACCCCTTTAGTGCAACTCGGCAAATGACGATTCACGGGGCTGTGGCCTAGTCCGGGAAGGCGGCTGACTCCAGAGGTCACACGCCAGGTGACGATATCCAGAGCTGATATACCGAGCGTCCGACTGATCATCGGTCGCGTTGACGACCCTCTGGAGTACCGAGGCGTGGTACGGAGATATCAGCCGATCGTGGGTTCAAATCCCTCCGGCCCCATACTTTCTGACGACGAACGGACGTGAGGAGTCTGAAATATGTCTAGCGGAGGGATTTGAATCAGGGAAGTCGCAGGACCGAACGGAGTGAGGTCAACGTCTTCCCGTGGTTCAAACTCGCTCCGGCCCCACTCTTTCAGCGAATTAAATCCACGAGCACCGCGTAGCGTGTGCTCGTCTCCGATGAGCGGTGCGAGTGGCACCCGGAGGGATTTGAAGTAGACGAGTCACAGCCCGCGCAGCGAGCGCAGGGAGCGAGCAGGAATGTCTCGGCGTAGTTCAAACTCGCTCCGGCCCCACTTTTTCAGCGAATGAAATCCACGAGCACCGTCTAGCGTGTGCTCGTCTCCAGGGAGCCCCAGACAACCGTAACTAATCGAGGAGCGGCAAATCAGTCATCAGCGACTGGCTCTTCGATGATCGCGAGCCAGAAATCCTCGACGGATTGCACGAACGCGATGAACTCGTCGGGTTCGATGGGTTTCTGAATGTAGTGGTCGGCCTCGATGCCGTGGGACCGGGCGATATCCTCGCCGACGTCGGAGCTCGTCAGGACGGTGACGGGGATGTCCGAAAGGGCGGGTTCGTTCTGCAACTCCGAGAGGACGTCCCGTCCGCCCGTGGCGGGAAGGTTCGGTTCGAGGAGGACGAGGTTAGGGCGTGGGGCGTCGGCGAACCCGCCGCGCTGGTGAAGGAAGTCGATGGCCGATTCGCCGTCGGAGACGGTGTGGAGACAGTTGGCCAGTTTGCCGTCTCGAAACGACTCCGTGAAGAGTCGGGTATCGCCCGGGCTCGGCTCGACCAGCAGGATGTCGATCGGATCGCCCGGCTGTTCGTCGTCTACCGGCATTGCTACACGTATCGCGTCGAGGTTGATAAAGAGGCTCCAGGGATGGCTAGCGGTCGATTACCAGTTGCTCGCGGATAACTCGTCTGGTCACTTCGGGGACTGTCACCGCCCGAGTGCGTATCCGAGCCAGAAGAGCGTACCCGGGATCACCACGTAGGTGGCGAAATCGAAGACCATCGCGTAGAACGTTACCGTTCGACCGAGAGAACCGAACTGCGGAAGCCAGAACGGGAAGACGGCTCCCTGGCCGCCCCCGACGCCGTCGAGGGACTTCCAGAGCGCGCGGTTGCCGACCACGACGGTCGCCACGAGCAGCGTCAGGACCAGCGCCGGCGGTCGAACGTCGTCGGCGCAGGCGGGGAGTGGCCGAACCATACGCTGTCTCCGAACAGGCGATTGATACATTTCGTGGCCATTCGGACGGTATCACAACTCGTCGAGGACGTTGACTATGGCGTCGATCCCGGAATGGCCGCAGTAGCGGACGCTGGTACTCCGGGGGTCGTATTCGAGAACGTCAGCCTCGGCGAGTTTCGGCAGGGTCGAATGGTGGAGTCGTGCTGCGATCTGTTGGGAGTCCTCCTGGTGGCTTTCGCTGAGCGCCGCAGCGACGTCGCTCACTGTCGCCACGTCCGCTGTGGACTCGTGAAAGTACCGAAGCGTCGCGCGGCGGTACCTGTCCGCGAACAGGCCGAGCAGTTCGTCTCTCTCGTCCATCGTTGCTGATCCCTGGCATTCCATCGATTATCTCCGTGGCAGAGTGTTCCCTGCCGCCTACTGCACCCATCGAACGGGACTGAAACCACGGGCAGTTCCCCATCGCAGGTCCAGTACTCGTGGACCGCGCCGGCGCGGACAGGGGACTGACCGAGTATGTTACTTTTTAGCTCGAGCGGCGGACGTGTATGTCATTCGTTCACCCACATCGTCAAATTCAGATCGAGGACCATGAATTCGGGCACTCACACCGAAGCCACTATGCAAGAGAATACGCACTCGACAGTACTGCCGGCCGTCGGATAAGAGGCGAAAGCCAGGTAGTGAGACGCGCCCGCTACTCAGGAACTCACGCCGACGCGACCGGAGCTATCGACGACCACGTGGCGATCGGCGTACTCGAATTCGACCTGGACGCTGGTCCCGTCAGCGGATTCGAACAGTGCGTCCAGCGCGTCCGGATCGATCGATTCGTAGAGCGGTGGGAGCGCCAGCGGATCGGTGTCGGTCTTCGCCGCGACCTCCCGTATCACCGTCTCACTGGGCGAGACGTCGTCGAAGGTTCGAAAGCCGTCCCGTCCGTTTTCCATCGGTGTACGACGCAAGAACGACTATCGATAAAACAATATCGGCCTTTCGACGGTCCTGCGCGTGGCAGTAGACGACAGATGGGACCGCGAACACTGCCACTGTGACTCGACGTGCCGGCAGAACGCACGGATAGCCGCTCGGCTATCCACCCGTTGGCGTGCGACAGAAAGTGCCAGGTTACTGCTCGACGAGCGAATCGGATCCGCACTCCGAACACCGCTCACCGGTGTGCTGGATGAACACCGACCCGCAAGCGGTACACTCGTGTAGCACGGTCTTGGGCTGCTCGTCCTCGGGCGCCGCCTCGGTGTCCGTCGACTGGCGATTCGAGAACTTGTTTCGTATCTTCGTCAGGGGACCAGACATCACCCGTCGCTATGCGGCGCTTGGCCAAGACCGTTTGACCTAATGAATTAGGGACGTGGCGGCGATAGCTGGTGGTCAATTCGGCGCTTCCGGGAGTGTGGTTGAGACGTACGTACCCACCGCTGGCGACGACCGGTCCCTGTAGGGGGCTCTCCACGGCGTGAAACTGGCTCGAAGGTGAGAGGAGCTGACGACCAAACTCGCACACCGGGCTTCGTCTCTCAGTTGTGGCGATGGTCAACCGACTGTACGTGACGGTGCGGGAGAGGACGGGGGGACGAGACTGCACAGGACGGAGTGACGGAACTGCACAGAACGGAGTGACGGGACTGCACAGGACGGGACGGTGGGATGGTGAGACGGGGCGATGGGACGGGACGAACGCGGTCCCCGAATGCTACCGGGTTCGAGCGTTTTTTGACGACGTCACACTGACTGTTCGTTCAGGACGGTGATCCGGTAGGTGTCCCGCGTCGGAGGATCGCTCGCGCTCCTGAGAGACCGCGAGTTCGCCGCGCTCGCCGGCACGGCGTTCGCCAGGAGCCAGGCGTTCTCGACGATACTGATAGCCCTGGCGCTGTACGCCGACGCGTTCGGGACGACCGGCGTCGTCGAGGGGCTCTGGGGGACCGGGTTCGCCTTCGTCCAGTTACTCGTCGTGCTCCCGCTGGGGCGCAAGATCGACACCGGCAACGCCAAGTCGTACCTGCTCGCCGGGTTCGTCCTCAACCTCGGCGTCTTCGCCGGGTTCGTCTTCGTCGACAACGCCATTCACGTGGTTCTCATTCGGATGGTCCAGGGGCTCGGCGCGTCCGTTCTCTGGATAACCGGATCGACCATCATCGGCGAGATAAGCCCCGACGGCGAGCAGGGGCGGTGGCTCGGGTCCTACAACCAGTTCGGCGCGATCTCGTCGCTCGCCGGCGACGTCGTCGGCGGGTATCTCCTGTTCGCACACGGCTTCACGTTCACTTACGTCGTCCTCGCGGGCATCACTGTCGCGACGTTCGTCCTCGTCTGGTCGTTCCTCCGCACGAATCCGGGCGGGCGGAAGGACCCCGAAGACGCCGGTGGCGTCGAGACGTTCCGGACGCTGCTGGCCAGACCGATGGTGCGGGCGCTCGTCACCTTCCGGTTCACCTTCAGCGTCGGCAAGATGGCGGTGATCATCTTCCTCCCCATCTACGCGCGCACCGAGTTCGGCATCTCCGCGTTCGCCATCGGGTGGATAATGGCCGGCGGAAAGCTGACGAAGGCGCTGACCCAGGGCTACGTCGGTGACCTCACCGACAGACTGGGACGGCGCCACCTCTTCGTGACCGTCGGTGCGGGGCTCTACGGGCTCGGCACAGCCCTGATACCGCTCGCCGCGTACTTCGAGGGGACCGTCGATCCGGTGCGGTTCACCGCGTTCGGCGGCACACAGGAGCTAGGTGGTGCGTTCTTCGCCATGTTCGCCGCGTTCAGCGTCCTCGGCGTCGCGGACAGCATCCGCCTGCCCGCGAGCATGTCGCTGTTCGTCGACGAAGGCGCAGAGTACGACGCCGTCGCCTCCAGCATGTCGCTGCGGTCCATCTCCTGGAAGGTCGGTCAGGTGATCGGTCCGGTGCTCATCGGCGGCGTCAAGGACTTCGTCTCCGCGGAAGCGGCGTTCCTCGCCGCCGCGGGGTTCGTCGCGTTCGCCACGTCTGTCTTCGGCGTCACGACGATCAGAGCACAGCGCCGGAAGCGAGCGGACTCCGTCCCGGGAGACTGACGAGACAGCCCGTTCGCGAGGGGACGCAGCTGCGCAGTCGTCGACCGACGAACCGGAGTAACACTCAAGTGTGCCAGGCGCTAACGTCCACCTGGAGCCAGAGAGCTCCCGGCGGGAATCACCGCTGACGCCTCTGGAAGCCGTACCGGATTCCGATCAGCGTCGACGGCGGACCTGGCCGCCCGCCGTCACGGCTTTTCGATTTTTCACTCCGTCCCAGTGACTACCTTCACCGCGGTACGCGAACCTTGATAGGCGTCCACCCGAGAGGACACGACTATGGACGGGGAGCGGCTCCCGGGAACGGCGACGGACGACGGGACCCGCATCGTCACCCACGTCGACATGGACTGTTTCTACGCGGCCTGCGAGCGCCTGCGCGAGCCAGCCCTCGAAAGCCAACCTCTCGTCGTCGGGATGGGCTTCGAACCCGGGGAAACCATCGGTGCGGTCGCGACCGCCAGCTACGAGGCCCGCGAGTACGGCGTCGACAGCGCGATGGCCATCTCGGAGGCCCTCGAACGACTCCCCCGCAAAATCGACGCCATCGACGACCCCCATCTGGACGTCGACGAGGCCGGCTTCTACCGACCCGTGGACATGTCCTACTACGAGTCCGTCAGCGCCGAGGTCAAGGAGATACTCAACGAGCGCGCCGACGTCGTCCGCGAGGTCAGCATCGACGAGGCGTACCTGGACGTCAGCGACGAGATTAGCTGGGACGAAGCCGAGGAGTGGGGAGCGCAACTGAAATCCGACATCGAGGACGCGGTCGGCGTCGCCGCGAGCGTCGGCGTCGCCCCGACGATGAGCGCCGCGAAGGTCGCCAGCGACCACGACAAGCCCGACGGCCTCGTCGTCGTCGAACCCGGCGGCGTGCGTGATTTCTTCGCCGACCTCCCCGTCGACGAGGTCCACGGCGTCGGCCCGGTGACGGCGGCCGAGCTCGGCGAGATGGGCATCGAGACGGCGGGCGACCTCGCCGAGGCCGACCCCGACACGCTCGCGGACCGCTTCGGCGAACGCGGGATGGAAATCTACCGCTACGCCCGCGGCGAGGACGAACGCGAGGTCACGCCCCGGGGCCTGCCCAAGAGCCTCTCGCGGGAGTCCGCCTTCGCCAGCGCGACGAGCGACGAGGACGCGAAACGTGACCGCGTCCGCTCGCTCGCCGACTCGGTCGCCGACCGGGCGACCAGCAAGGACGCGCTCTACCAGACCATCGGGATCAAGGTCGTCACGCCACCGTACGACGTTCACACGCGCGCGCACTCGCTCCCGGGCCCGGTCGACGAACCGTCGCTGGTCGAGGACGTGGCGCTCGACCTGCTGGAGGAGTTCAGGGGCGACCGCGTCCGGAAGGTCGGCGTCCGCGTCTCGAAGCTCAGTTTCTCCGGCGGCGACCAGTCCAGCCTCGACGGCTTCGAGAGCGCGACCGGGTCGGCCGAATCGGCCGATTCGACCAGTTCGTTCGAGCGCAGCAGTCACGAGCCATCACCCACGAACGCGACGACGGACGACGGTCCGGTTTCTGAAGGGCAGGCGAGTCTCGACGGGTTCGAAGCAATGGCTGACGGAACAGACAGGTCTGACGACGACAGTCCCACGGGTTCGACTGGCGACGATGCCGACGACGAAGCGGCTGAAAGCGGCCGCTCGTCAGACGGTCAGTCGACGCTCGGCGAGTTCTAGACGAACCCCTCAGGCCACGCCGTTCTCCAGGTTCTCCAGCAGTTTTCCGACGAACAGGCCCGTCCGGGGCGCCATCTCGTCGTCGGCCGCGGTCTCGACCGGGTGTGCCTGGAGCGTCCGGACGAACTTCTCGCCGTGGGTCATCGCCTGAATCATGTCCACGACGTCGACGACGAGGCCCTCGTCGGAGGTGTCCATCGCCGGGTGGCGCTCCTTCGCGGCGTCGGTGTAACTGATCGTCCAGGCCGGACCGCCGATGACGTCGAGGATGTCGTCGACGTCGCCGACCTCCACCTGCCCGTCCTCGCTCCCCACGTAGACGGTCCCGGCCTCGACGAACGTCGCGTACCGGGTCATGCCTCCCCACTCACAGGTGACGTATGAGCGCCATTCGGTTTAGCGTTTTGTGCGGCGAGCGGTGGTGGTGCGACCAACCTGTGTCGCGCGTGACACGCGTCTGACGGACAGTTATGGGCCGCTAGACACTGCTCTATAGCAAGATCGAATGGCCGAGACAGAACACATCACAGTCGCGACGACGAGTCCCGGTGTCGGCGGGGCGGAGGAACCCGGCAAATCCGTCGACCTCCCGGTCGTCGAACTCCTTACCGGCCGCGGATTCGTCACCGGGAAGTCGGGGTCCGGGAAGTCCAACACCGCGTCGGTCATCGCCGAGAAACTGCTCGATAACGGGTTCGGCATGCTCATCGTCGACATCGACGGCGAGTACTACGGGCTCAAGGAGGAGTACGAGATCCTCCACGCCGGCGCAGACGACGAATGCGACATCCAGGTGACCGCCGAGCACGCCGAGAAGATCGCCTCGCTCGCGCTGGAGCAGAACGTGCCCATCATCCTCGACATCTCCTCGTTCCTCGACGGCGACGAGGCCGAGGAACTCCTGAAGGAGGTCGCCCGACACCTCTTCGCCAAGGCGAAAAAGCAGAAACAGCCCTTCCTCATGCTCGTCGAGGAGTGCCACGAGTGGATCCCGGAGAACGGCTCCGTCGGCGAGGTCGGGAAGATGCTCATCAAGATCGGCAAGCGCGGACGCAAGCACGGCCTCGGCATGGTCGGCATCAGCCAGCGCCCGGCCGACGTGAAGAAGGACTACATCACCCAGTGCGACTGGCTGGTCTGGCACCGTCTGACCTGGAACAACGACACCAAGGTCGTCGGTCGTATCATCGACTCGCAGTACGCCGACGCCGTCGAGGACCTCGACGACGGCGAGGCGTTCCTCATGACCGACTGGTCCGAGTCCATCCGCCGCGTCCAGTTCCACCGCAAGCAGACCTTCGACGCCGGTGCCACGCCCGGCCTCGACGACTTCGAACGTCCGGAGCTCAAGTCCGTCAGTGACGACCTGGTCTCCGAACTCTCCGAGATAAGCGAGGAGAAACAACAGACCGAGGACCGGGTGAAGGAACTCCGGGAGCAACTCGACGAGAAGAACTCCCGCATCGCCGAACTGGAGACCGAACTGCAGGACGCCCGCGACATGCGCAAGATGGCCGAGCAGTTCACCGACGCGCTCCTCCAGCACGTCGACGGCTACAACCCGGGCCGGACGGAGAAGGAGAAGCAACGCCGGCGACGGGCCCGCTGGGAGGAAGACGACGGCGAGAAGGCGGCCGAATCGTCCCCTGACGACGCGACGGCCACGGCCGACGCCGCCAGCGAACCGGACGAACCGTCGACCGACCACACCTCCGGCGGCGGCTTCGGCGACGCGTTCGGGATGTTCGCCGACGACGGGGCCGCGATGGCCGGCGGCGACGACGGTGGAGCGCCCGGCAGCGACGATGCGGCCTCCGCGGCAGCGGCGTCGGCCACTGGGGACGCGGCGAGTGCGTCAAACGGAGAGGGCGAGAACGGAGACGGAGCGACCGCTGCGGTCGACTTCGACTTCGAACCGCAGGACTTCACCGACGACGCGAGTGACGGCGGCCAATCGACGGCGTCAGCCAACGGTACGGAGTCGAGACAGTCGACTGCGTCGAACGGCTCGGCGTCGTCGAGCCAGTCGAAAGAGTCGGGTGGTGCGCTCCTCGTCGAACGGGAATCCAGCGAGCCCGACTACGAGACCCCGGCGTTCCTCCACGACGTCGAGTCCGACCTGCGAGAGCTGGACGAGAAGGCCCAACGGATGCTCCAGTACTACGTCGAACAGGGGCCGGACACGCCGCTCAACGCCCACTTCTCCGCGGGCGGGTCGGGCGACCGGACGAGAGCGTACGCCTACAACCGTCAGCTTCGACTGGGCGGCTTTATCGAGCACGCCAGCTGCGGGCGATACGAATCCGTGTTGCGTGAACTGGTGACCGACGAGGCGCCGGCCGACCTCTCTGCGCCCGACATCGCCGACGCCGTCGCCGATCTGCGAGAAATCGTCGACGCGTCGGCGTAGCACTGTCTCTCGCGGGTCCTTCTCCGAAAATTCGGAACGGTCAGATTCGAGCGGCGCTACATAGTGGTGGTTGTAAGCACTTACCGGCGTTCGTCGTGACTGGTACCGTCGAACGCCGGTTAAAAGTTACAACCACCACTATCAGTCGAGCGGTTCGACCAGGTCTTCGAGCGCGGCGCGCGGGTCGTCGGCCTTCGCGACGCCGCTGGCGAGCAGGACGCCCGTCGCGCCCAGATCCTGCGCCGAGACGACGTCGTCGCCGGTCGAGATACCGGCCCCACAGAGCACGTCGACGGACTCGTCGACGGCCGCGGCGGCCTCGACGGCGTCCGTCACGATGTCGGGATCGGCCTTGCTGACGGGCGTGCCGGTGCCGATGAGTTCCGGCGGTTCGACGGCGACCGAGTCCGGGCCGAGCGCGGCCGCGGCACCGATCTGGTCGGGGTTGTTGGCGCAGACGATGGTCTCCAGATCCGCGCGGTCGGCCGCGTCGATGGAGCCGTCGATGTCGGCGAGCTTGAGCCGGTTCTCGGAGTGGTTGATCAGCGTGCCGGTCGCGCCCGCGTCCGCGGCGGCCTCTGCGAGCGTGCTCCCGGTGTGACTGCCGTGTTCGACCGGACTGACGTGCTGGGCCCACGTCTCGACGCCCGTGTCGGCCACGGCAGAGAGATGAGCCGCCTGGGGTGCGATCGCGACGCGGACGCCGGTTTCCTCGCTCACGTCCTGCGCGGCCTCGGCGACGGCCACCGGGTCGCAGGGATACGCTTTCAGGTTGACGAGTACGAACATATCGGAACACGACCCGGGTGGCGCATATATGTTGCGCAGTCAGTGAACGACTTCCCTGGTGCGCGGCGTTTTCGAACAGTGAGTGGACAGTGACGGTTAAGGTGTATAGCAGGAGATATCCAGACGAATACACGTGACAGGGGACGCGACGTCTGACGCGACAGTCCTCGTCATCGAGGACGAGCGACACCTGGCCGACCTCTACGCCGACTACCTCGGTGACGAGTACGCCGTCGTCACCGCATACACCGGCGAGGAGGGGATCGAACGTCTCACGAACGACGTCGACGTCGTCCTCGTCGACCGCCGGTTGGCGGGATTCTCGGGCCACGAGGTGCTCCCTGCCATCGAGGACAGCGACGTCGACTGCCGCGTGGCGATGGTGACGGACGCCCCGCCGGACTTCGACGTCATCGGCCTCGGCGTCGACGACTACCTCGTCAAGCCCGTCACGCGCGAGGAGGTCTTCGACGTCGTCGACCGCCTGCTGGCGGTCACCGAGTACACCGATGCGCTCCAGCGACTCACGCGGAAGAAACTCACTCGGAACGTCCTCCGCGTCGAGCGCTCACGAGCGGAGCTGAGCCAGAGCGAGCGCTACCGGGAACTCCACCGGGAAATCAGCGACCTGCAGGAGACGGTCGACGAACTCGCCGCTGAACTCGATCTCGAAGAACGCGAACTCGTGCTGTAACCGGCTCGGACCCGTCCTGTCAGTCCTCACGGGAAACTCCGTTCCCCGTTCGGTCAACCACGGTCCTCACTTCGTTCGGACCGTTCAGTTCTCACGGGTCACTCCGTTCCCCGTTCGTCTTTTCCGCAGGTCTCGCTCCGCTCGACCTGCCTAATCCTTCCGCTTGACCACGTCACCGAGCGTGTAACTCCCGCTGCTGGAGCCGCCTTCCCACTCCTCGTCTGCGTCGCTCGACCCGGCGGTGAGCGTGATACCCAGCGCGCTTTCGAGTTTCTTCTGGACGTCGTCGCTCGGCAGCGTGTCGCCGCGTTCGAGTTTCCGGATGAGGCTCGCCTTCTCGTTGAGCTCGTTTGCCAGGTCCTCCTGACTCATGTCGGTGCTCTCGCGGGCGTTACGGATGCGCTCGTCGTAGTCCTGGGCGAGTTCGTCCATCTGGTCGAACATGTCGCGGCGGCGTCCCCCACCGGAGCTCCCCGAGGACCCACTGGACCCACTCCCGGTGCTCGAGGAGGACCCGGATGACCCCGACGAGCTACTGGTCGAATACTTGGTGGACGTGCTCGACGAGGAGTCCTCGGTCCGAATCTCGGTGCCGAACTCCGTGCAGTCGTCGCACACGTCGAGTTCCGCGCCCTCGATCTTCACGCGGTTCGGACTCCCGACGTCTTTCCCGCACATCTCACACTGAACCATATCCGTCGCTTCGACACCACGCGGCATAAATCGTACGCACCGTCAGGAGAGCGCGCGCATCGAGTAGTAGAACCGCTGCAGGGCCGTCAGGTGGCCGACGAGGGCGAGTGCGACAAGCAGCCAGCCGACGATGGTGAGTCCGGCGAGGGGGTCGGTGTAGAACGCCGCGACGCCGCCCGTGATGCCGATGAGTGCGAGGCGGTCGGCGCGGCCCACAAGCCCGCCGTAGACGCGGTCCAGACCGACTGCCTGGGCCTGGGTTCCGAGGTAGGAGGTCATCAGCACGCCCGTGACCGCTGCGAGGCCGATGTCGTACCGGCCGATGCCGGCTGCGAGGCCGACGAGGAGGACGATGTCGGCGTAGCGGTCGAGGACGTGGTCGAGCAGGTCCCCGGCGTCGGAGCTGACGTCCAGTTCGCGCGCGAGGGCGCCGTCGACCAGGTCGAGCCAGCCGTTGACGAAGACGAGCACCGCACCGACGAGATAGAGGACCGGGTCGGAGCCCGCCAGGTAGAAGACGACGGCGGCGGCCGCCGCGGCGACGAAGGCGACGACGCTCACGCCGTCCGGCGAGATACCGAGGCGTTTGGCGCCGCCGACGAACGGCCCGAGCATCTTGTCGGCCAGTCCGCGGTACTTGTCCAGCGTCATAGCCAGTCGATGTACGTGACGTCGCCGGCGCTCGGTTCGCGGTCGTCAGCGACGACGGCGGATATCTCCCCAGCGACGTCTTCGGGCGACCGGTCGGTCGTGTCTATCTCGTAGACGCTTTCGAGTCCGTGGTTCTCGACAGCTTCCGAGAGGACCACGTCCAGTGCCTCGGACTCGGCGTTCTCGTACGCCTTCGCGTCGCTGTCGCCGCGCTCACGGAGGCGCTCGACGACGGTGTCGGGGTGTGCACGGAGGACGACCACGCGGTCGGCGTCGAAGTTGTGCGCGAGGTGCGACTCGAAGAGCACGTCGTCGCGACCATCCAGCCACTCGGCGACGGCGTCGAGGTCGGCGATGACGCTTCCGCGGTCCTCGTCGGTGCCCTCGTCGAACCCCTCCGACTTGATCACGTCGTTGAGGTGGACGACGTCGAGGTCGAAGTCGGGGTCCTGCGCGAGTAACTCGGTCGCCGTCGTCTTTCCGGTTCCAGGCGTCCCCGTGACGGCGACTCTCACTCCGCCAGCACCCCGTTTATCATCTCGACGGCAGTCTCGGCGTCCTCGCGCGTCCCGCAGGTGATCCGGATGCACTCGGGAAGGCCGAAACTGGTGCAGTCGCGGACGATGACACCCTTCCGCTCTGCCGCGTCGGCGACGGCCGTCGCGTCGCCGACTTCGCAGAGGACGAAGTTCCCGCCGCTGTCCCACGTCGGGGCGTCGAGGTTCTCGTGGTAGTACTCCCGGGCCCAGTGGGCCGTCTCGACGGTCTGTTCGACGTGGTCGTCGTCGTCCAGCGCAGCGAGGCCGGCGCGACACGCCAGCTCGCTCGCGGCGAAGGGGGTGTTGATGCGCGCGTAGGCGTCGGCCCATTCCGCGGGAACCAGGCCGTAGCCCAGGCGGACGCCAGCGAGGCCGTACACCTTCGAGAAGGTCCGCAAGACGGCCACGTCGTCGCGTTCGCCGAGGAGTGTGGCGGCGCTCGGGTTCTCGGTGAACTCGCCGTAGGCCTCGTCGACGAGGATCAGCGTCTCCTCGTCGGTGCGCTCGGCCAGTTCGACGACGTCGTCGCTGGTCATCTCCGAGCCCGTCGGGTTGTGCGGACTCGTGACGTAGACGATGCGCTCGCCGTCGTAGGCGTTGAGGACGACGTCGGGCGTCTGGGCGAAGTCGTCGGCCCTGGAGATTTCGTAGGTCCCGACGGTGCCGTGGTGGAACCGAGCGCTCATCGGGTAGTACGCGAAGCCCGGTTCGGGGACAAGCACGCCGTCGCCGGGTTCGAGCATCGCGCGGGCGAGGTAGTCCAGCACGCCGTCGCCGCCGTTGCCGAGCCACACCTGGTCGGACTCGACGGACCATTTCTCAGCGAGGGCGTCGACAAGGTCTGCGTGGGACGCCTTCGGGTAGGAGTGCATCCGGTCGGCGCCTTCCCGGATGGCCTCGACGGCGGCCGGGCTCGGGCCGTACATGTTCTCGTTCGACGCGAGTTTCACGAGGTCGTCGGGGTCCAGACCCAGTTCGCGGGCGACTTCGTCGACGCCGCGACCCGCCCGGTACACGGTGTGGGCGGAGAGGTCGCGTGGTTGCATGGGTGAGGCAAGCAGACGGCGCGGCTTAAACGTGCCCAACTGGCGTGATCGGTTCGCACGGGAGTCGACACGACCGGGAATGGCGGCCGGTTTCACCGGGCTTGAAGAGACCTGCTCCCCACCAACTGGCATGGGATTCGTCGAAGCCGCGGTGTTCGGGGTGCACATGCTCTTCGCGGGACTGTGGTCTGGCACCGTCCTGTTCGTCACACTCGCCGTCTTACCGACGGCGATGGACGGAGACGTAAACGTAGCTCCGCTGGAATTCGTAACGAGCCGGCTCAAACAGATATCGCGGGCGAGCGCGCTCCTGCTCCTGCTGACCGGTGGACACCTCGCCGGGACGTTCTATACCGGGTCGTCGCTACTGAACACGACGCGGGGCAACCTCGTCCTGGCCATGGTCGCGCTGTGGTTCCTGCTGGCGGCGTTCACCGAGATCGCCGCGAGTAAGCTCTCGGACGGACTCGCACAGCAGAAGATCAGAGAACCGGCGCGGAACGCCCGCCCGTTCCTCCTCGCGGCGTCGCTCGTCTCGGTGCTCCTGCTGCTCGACGCCGGCGCGCTGCTCGGACTGTAACGGCGGTCGCGACGGAATTTTTGGAGAGAAGAACTGCCCGGTTGCAGTCAGGGGATGCGAACGGTGTGCGAGAGCGTGCCGACGCCCTCGACTTCGACCTCGACGCGGTCGCCGTTCTCCAGCGGGCCGACGCCCGATGGCGTCCCCGTCGAGATGACGTCGCCCGGTTCGAGCGTCATGTAGCTCGTTATCTCCTCGATGAGTTCCGGGATGGAGAAGATGAACTCGTCACGGGAGGAGGACTGGCGGGTCTCGCCGTTGACGCGGGACTCGATAGTCGCGTCCTCGGGAACGTGCTCCGGCGTCGCGACGAGCGGGCCGATAGGACAGGCGTTGTCGAAGGCCTTGCCGCGGACCCAGTTCTGCTCCTGGCGCTGGTCGTCCCGGTTCGAGAGGTCGTTGACGCAGGTGTAGCCGGCGATGACGTCCTCGGCGCCCTTCGCGGTGACGTTCTTGCACTGCTCGCCGATGACGACGCCGAGTTCCGCCTCGAAGTCGATGCGCTCCTTGTCCGGCAGCAGCGTCACCGTCGAGTTGTGACTGGCGACGGTGTTGGGCGGCTTCAGGAAGAGCATGGGCCGGTCCGGGATGTCCTTGCCCGTCTCCTCGGCGTGGTCGGCGTAGTTCAGACCGACGCAGACGATCTTCGTGGGCTCACAGGGCGGCAACACCTCGACCTCCTCCGGCGAGTACGACTCGTCGCCGAAGGCGATGCGGCCGTAGGGGCCCGCGGCCGCGGTGACGACGGGTTCGCCGTCCTCGACGGTCCACCGGCCGCCCCGGACGTTCCCGGCGGAGTCGCGGAATCGGACGCGTTTCATGCCTCGGGGATCACGACCTGACCTGATAAGCGTTTACAAGGGGAGTTCCGGCCCCCTCGGTCGGTTCGACGCGCGTCTACGGAACCATCGTCAGCCGTGAATAGTCGTTCGGGTCGGTGGAGTCGTCACCGGTCACGGAAACACCGATTCGGGGCCGCGATAGACCGGACCGAACCGCTTTTGCACGGGCACGGGCTATCCGCGGTCGATGAAACTGCTCGTGGTGGGTGCCGGCGCGATGGGTCGGTGGTTCGCCGAGCGCGTCGCCACCGCGGACGACCAGGTCGGGTTCGCCGACACCGATCCGGACGCCGCTCGGGCGGCCGTGGACGCCGTCGGTGGCCGCGTCGTCGACCCTGCTGCCGAGGAGCCGTTCGGCGTCGTCTGCGTCGCCGTCCCGATGCCGGCCGCGCGGGACGCCATCGAGGCGTACGCTCCCCGCGCAGAGCGTGCAATCTGTGACGTGACGGGGAGCATGCGCGACCCGATGGCGGCGATGCGGGAGTACGCGCCCGACTGCGAGCGTCTGAGCCTCCACCCGCTCTTTGCCCCGGAACGAGCACCAGGCAACGTCGCCGTCGTCACGGACAACGGCGGCGAGGTGAGCGAGACCGTCCGCGAGCGGCTGACGGCCGGCGGGAACGACGTCGTCGAGACGACGCCCGAGGAACACGACGAGGCGATGGAGACCGTCCAGGCGAGGGCGCACACGGCCGTCCTCGCGTTCGCCGCTGCCGCCGAGGACGTCCCCGACCACTTCCAGACCCCAATCTCCGCGGGCCTGTTCGACCTCGTCGAGCAGACGACCGGCGGCGAAGGACGGGTCTACGCCGACATCCAGGCGGCCTTCGACGGTGCCGACGACGTCGCCGCCGCGGCCGCAGAGATCGCCGACGCCGACGCCGACCGATTCGTCGACTTCTACGACCGCCTCTCATGAATCCAGACCAGCGCGAGCAGGTCGTCTCGAACGCCAAGTACCTGCGCAACGTCCGCCCGCTCGACCCCGACGAGATATCGGAGTACGTCGAGGGCCAGCCCCACCCGGCCGTCGTCCGGCAGGTCATCCGCGAGGAGGCGATGGATCTGGGCGTCGTCGAGCGCGACGACGGGACTTTCGAGCCGGCACCCGAGGAACCGATCTCGGTCGCTTTCCACGGCGTCGAGGAGTTCCCGGAGCGACACGCCGCGACGCTCGAAGAATTACTCGTCGAGGAGTACGGTGTGGACTGGCCCGAGGGCGAGAGCGGCGAGCGCCTCCGGGACCGGATCCGCCAGATCAAGGACCGGTATCTCCGGCAGGTCGACGTGACCTACGACGATCTGACGGCGCTGGGCTACGCGATTTACCACCTCCCCGACTACTACGCGACGACACAGTACGTTCTGGCGGACCTGGCGAACGAGGGGTTGATCGAACGGCCGCTCCGCGTCCTCGACGTCGGCGCCGGCGTCGGCGGCCCTGCGCTCGGCCTCCTCGACCTGTTGCCCGAGGACGCGCTCGTCGACTACCACGCCGTCGAACCGAGCGCCGCCGCGGACATTCTCGAACGGATGCTCGACGACTACGGCCCGAACGTTCGCACGACGATACACCGGGAAACGGCGGAAGCGTTCGAGCCCGGCTCTGCAGATGAGCGCGGAAGGGAGGACCGGACGGCGTTCGACCTGATCCTGTTCGGCAACGTCCTCAGCGAACTTGACGACCCCGAGGCCGTAGTCAGGCGATACCTCGACGCGCTCGCAGCAGACGGCTCGCTGGTCGCGCTCGCCCCGGCGGATCGGAATACAGCTATCGAACTGCGGGAGATCGAGCGAGCCGTCGCGGACCGCGGGCCAGCGACGGTGTACGCGCCGACGGTCAGGCTCTGGCACGGTGAATCTCCCGAGAGCGAGTCCTGGTCCTTCGACGTGAAGCCAGACATCACCGTTCCCGAGTTCCAGAGACGACTCGACGAGGCCGCGACCGACCCGGACCACGAACCCGGCGAGTTCGTCAACGTCGACGTGCAGTACGCCTACGCCGTGCTCCGGCGAGACGGCGAGCGGGCCATCGAGGCCCAGGGGAGCAGGGAGTTCGCGGCGAAGATGGTCGACGCGGAGGCCCACGTCACCGAGCGCGTCAACCTCGTCGCCGTCAAACTCAGCAACGACCTCTCGGACGGCGGTAACCCGCTCTTCCTGATCGGCGACGGGAGCCAAGAGACCGACCACTTCGCCGTGCTCACGGACGAGTCGGCGCTCAACGCCGACCTGCGGCGGGCCGACTACGGTGACTTGCTCTTCTTCGAGAACGCGCTGGTGCTGTGGAACGACGACGAAGCAGCCTACAACGTGGTCGTCGACGGCGAGACGGTCGTGGACGCGGCCTAGCGCACCGGGACGACGACACGGGCGGTGTACTCGTCGTTCTCGCTGACGATGGCGAGCGGGCCGTCGGGCGCCGTCTCGAGCCCGAGATCGCCGTCGAGCGTCCGGACGGCGTGGGCGAACGCGTCGCCGTAGCGGTTCTGCACGGACGGACCCTCGACTCGTCGTCCCGGGAGGCGGGCGCACGCGGAGACGCCGCGCCTGGACACGTCGAGCGCCGGTCCCTCCTCGGTGACCGAGAGCGGGTACGTCGCACCGTCGACGGCCTCCACGGCGTCGACGATGCGTGTGAGGGACGCGGCCGTCGTCTCGACCACCGTCGGGGCCGGCTCCCCATCAGCGAGGCGGAAGCGGCCGCCGTCGAACGTCTCGGGCATCTGTTCGGGGACGTCCGAGAGGAACGACTCGTCCGGTAACTCGTCGAAACGGATGATCGTCTCTCCGGCGCTGACGCGTAACTCAGTCGCATACCTGCACTCCGGGTCGCCGAACAGGTCGATGCGGGTCTGCTCGTCCCGGTCGATACAGGCGGCCATCTGTGTGATTCCCTTGGCGTCGAGCACGGCCTTGACGGGAGCGTCGCCGTAGACCCGGACGTCGTCGAAGTACTGCTCGGTGAAGCTGACGAACCCGGCAGGGGCCGTCGCCAGTGACCCCGCCGGCGTGTCTACCCACCCATCACCGACGCGAAAGAGCATCCGCCTGAAGTACGGAGACGGGACGTCCTCGGGCCACAGAGCGGTCTGGCGGACGGCGAAGACGAGATCCGGTAGCCCACCGGTGATGCTCGCGAGTCGTTCGACCATTCCGGTCTTGGTACTCCCTCTCCCATTATATGATATTCGGTTTTCAGATGCACTTGCGAGTCAATTTTTGACTGACAGATCTCGCGACGGACGGAAGCCAGCGGCGGCCGTCGCCACGCCTCCACTACCCGGCAGGCTTTTCGTCGGCACGCCCACAGACCGGACCATGGTAGGAACGGAGCCGTCGATCCTCCTGACGAACGACGACGGCATCGAGAGCGTCGGCTTTCGCGCCCTCTACGACGCGCTGTCCGAGGTTGGCGACGTGACCGCCGTCGCTCCGATAGCGGACCAGAGCGCCGTCGGTCGGGCCATCTCCCACGAGGTGACCGTCCACGAGTACGACCTGGGCTACGCCATCGAGGGCACCCCGGCAGACTGCGTGGTCGCCGGCATCGAGTCGCTCGTCCCGGATGCTGATCTGGTCGTGGCCGGCTGTAACGAGGGCGCCAACCTCGGATCGTACGTCCTCGGCCGGTCGGGGACGGTCAGCGCCGCCGTCGAGGCGACGTACTTCGACGTGCCGGCCATCGCCGTCTCGATGTACATCCCCGTCCGCGAGGACACCGCGTTCTCCGACGTCGAGACCGACCCCGAGAGCTACGCCGAGGCCCAGCGGATCACTCGCTACCTGGCGGACAACGCCCTCCAGTCGGGCGTCTTCGAGCGCTGTGACTACCTCAACGTCAACGCACCCGTCGCCGAATGGGGGCCCGCGCCGATGGCAGTCACCGAGCCCTCGACCGTCTACGAGATGGGCGCCGAGAAGGACGGCGACCTGATCACGCTCCACGACCGTATCTGGGAACGGATGGCCGAGGGCGACATCCCGGACCCCGATGGAACGGACCGTCGCGCGGTCGTCGACGGCAAGGTGAGCGTCTCGCCGTTGACAGCGCCCCACACGTGTGAACACCACGACTCGCTCGACGCGCTCGCCGAAGCATACGACCCGACCTGAACCGCCGCGAAGTCGGCTCTGGACCTATATTTTAGACGTTATATACTGCATAAAAACGCCAGAGCTCCAGTGCGTTTACGTACCTCCCAGGGAAACTGCCCGGCGATGGACGGCGTCCTCTGGCAGTTGCTCGCCAGTTCCCGCGGAGCAGCGACGCGTTCGCGACTGGTCCGGGAACTCGAGGAGAGACCGAAGAACGCCAACGAGCTCGCCGAGTCGCTCGGCGTCGACTACACCACCGTCAGACACCACCTCGACGTCCTGATGGAGCACGACGTGCTCGAACCGACCGGGGACGGCTACGGGGCAGTGTACGTGTTCACGGACCAGGCCGACGCCCACTGGGACGTGGTCGAGGAGATACTCGGGACGGTCCCGGAAGAGGAAGCCTGATCTGGGACCACATTCGGACAGCGGATTCAACGAAGACGTAGTACCGCAAGACCGTCATGAGCCGGATTGGCCCGCAGTGAGGCGACGAGTTGGGACGGAGTTGGGACGGAATTGGGAAAATCCTGAAAGGGAATTCGGCCGACTGTCAGGCCGTGCCAACTACACGGCGAAAGTTCGTGGGGATTGCGGGGAGTACAGTCGCGCTCGCCGGGTGTCTGGGAATCGGAGAGGGCGGGTCAGGGTCGGACGCAGACAGCGGATCTGGGTCGGGGTCGGGATCTGACTCTGGATCCGGCTCAGGCTCCGGCTCGGACACAGGTTCCGGGTCGAATTCCGGGGCGGGGTCGGGAACAGACTCGGTACCGGCTGTCACCGTCCGCTCGCACGAGGAACACGGGGAGATCCTCGTCGGGAACGACGACATGGCTCTCTACATGTACGACAGGGACTCGCAGGGCGAGGGGGAGAGTGCCTGCGGCGCCGACTGCGCGGACGGCTGGCCGCCGCTGACTGTCGACGGGGAGCCGTCGAAGGGGGACGGCGTCGCCGCGGAACTGACGACGTTCGAGCGGGAGGACGGCGCGACGCAGGTTGCCGCCGCCGGATGGCCGCTGTACTACTTCGCCTCGGACGAGGAACCAGCCCACACCAGAGGGCACGGCGCCAGCGACGTCTGGTGGCTCCTCCGGCCCGACGGGTCGAAGGTGGAGTAGGGGTCACCGACTGCGGCGTGCGACGACCGGTCTAACCTCGTTCGTCAGCAGACGCGCGCGTCAGTCGATACACTGTTTAGCCGTCAGCGGTCGAGTAAGACCGTGACGCTCGGAACAGTCGTCGAAACGGACCGTCGGGCAGGTGGGCCGGCGTGAGGTACCGCAATCTCGTCCTGTTCCTCGCGCTGGCCGTCGCCTGGGGCTCGGCCTTCACCGCTATCAAGGCAGGCCTGGAGTTCTTCCCGCCGGTGCTGTTCGCGGCCTTCAGGTACGACGCCGCGGGCGTCCTGATGCTCGCGTACGCGGCGTACGCCACGGATCAGTGGCGTCCGAAGTCCCGTCAGGAGTGGTGGCTGGTCGGCGTCGGTGGCCTTCTGCTGATCGCCGCCTATCACGCCTTCCTGTTCGTCGGTGAACAGGGGACCACGAGCGCCGCGGCGGCCATCATCGTCAGCCTCTCGCCGGTCCTGACCACCGGCTTCGCGCGCGGCCTGCTCCCGGACGAGCGCCTCACGTCGCTGGGAATCGCCGGGCTCCTCCTCGGCTTCGCCGGCGTCGTCGTCCTGAGCAACCCCGACCCGGGCAACCTCGTCACGACGAGTACCGTCTCGCAACTGCTCGTCTTCCTGGCCGCCGCGTCGTTCGCGCTCGGCAGCGTCCTCACTCGTCGTATCGACGCCGACCTCCCCATCGAGACGATGGAGGCCTGGTCGATGCTGCTTGGCGCGCTGCTGATGCACGTCGTGAGCCTCTTGCTCGGCGAATCCGTGGCCGACGTGAACTGGACCGCGGACGCCGTCCTCGCGCTCAGCTATCTGGTCGTCGTCGCGAGCGCACTGGGGTTCCTCGTCTACTTCGACCTGCTGGAACGCCTCGGCCCGATAGAGATCAACTTCGTCTCCTACGCGGCCCCCGTCGTCGCCGCCGTCACCGGATTCCTCGTCCTCCAGGAGACGCCGTCCGTCTTCACCGTCGCCGGGTTCACGTTGATCGTCACCGGGTTCGCGCTATTGAAACGCGACGCCCTCCGTGACGAGGTGCTTTCGATCCGGCGCTCGATCGGAACGCGGGACTAAACCCACACGGCAGACGGTACCGTCCCACAATCCGGGAGAACACTGAAGCGCGCGCTCGTACTCTGGAACCGCATGAGCGAAGCGGACGCCATCGACCGAGCCGACGAACCAGTCACCGTCTCCTCACTGGTCGCCGACCTGCGCGAACTCGGCGTCGAAGCGGGCGACACGCTCCTGGTTCACTCGTCGACGAGCGCACTCGGCTGGGTTTCGGGGGGACCGCCGGCCGTTATCGACGCCCTCCAGGAGGTACTGACCGACGCGGGAACGCTGGTAATGCCGACCCACACCAGCCAGTACACCGACCCGGCAGACTGGCAGGCGCCACCGGTCCCCGACGACTGGGTCGGTCAGATCCGCGAATCCAGACCGCCGTACCGGCCGGACGTTACCCCGACGAGAGGGATGGGCGCGATACCGGAGTGCTTCCGGACCTATCCCGGGACCGTTCGCAGCCGCCACCCACAGTTCTCCTTCGCCGCGTGGGGTGGGGCGGCCGACGCCGTCGTGACCGATCACGGCCTGGACGACCCTCTCGGGGAGAACTCCCCGCTGGCCCGGGTCTACGACCGCGACGGTGACGTCCTCCTGCTGGGCGTCGGTCACGACAGCAACACGTCGTTCCACCTCGCGGAGCACCGGGCCGACTTTCAGAAAGAGCGGACAGTGAGCACGGCGCCGATTCTCGAAGACGGCCATCGAGTGGACGTCGAGATATCCGCCCTCGAGACGAGCACGGGGGACTTCGACGCGCTGGGGACAGCGTTCGAACGAGAGGTCGGACTCGTCTCGGGGGCGGTCGGCGCGGCGACGGCCAGACTCGCCAGCCAGCGGGCGCTCGTCGACTTCGCCGTCGAGTGGTTCGAGACGAACCGTGTCGACGCGCCGGAGTGACCGTCGGCGCCGTCTCTCAGGTCCCGAACCTGGGGCGACGAGCCGCACGGACCGTCTCAGATACCGGCGTCACGCATCCCGGCGCGAGCGTCGAGCGAACGGGGTGCCCGTACCAGCTGGTGAACGACAGTCAGGCACTGACCGCCTAGGTTGCCACGGACGAGGCGGTCGTTGGTCCGTCGTCGGGCCGAGGGGCTGCGGACAGGCCTCACCAGCGGATCCCCGACGGCGGATCTCCGACCCGCCGCCGAACCGACCCCCGGGCGAAGTACTATACGGGCTGGCGCACGTCCGCCTAGCTATGCGGCGATCCTTCGTCGAGATCCTGGAACGGAACGCCGACCACGCCGAGGCGTTCCAGTTCAGCTTCGACGACCTCCAGGACGACCAGCACCCCGACGTCGTCAGTGTCTGTTGTTCGGACTCGCGCGTCCTCCACGACCACGTGTGGGGCAACGACGAACCCGGCCACATCTTCACCTGTAGCAACATCGGCAACCGCGTCACCCAGCGCGGGGCCTCGGGCGACGTCGTCTCGGGCGACGTCCTCTACCCCGTCGAACACACCGGCACAGAGACAGTCGTCGTGATGGGCCACACCGGCTGTGGAGCCGTCACGGCGACCTACGACGCGCTCAGCCACGGGCTGTCGGACCTGCCCGGTATCGAGCACTGCCTCGAACTGCTGAAGCCCCACGTCGAACCCGGCGTCGAGGCGCTCCCCGACGGCCTCGACCGGTCGGCCGCCGTCAACCACCTCGTGGAGTACAACGTCGACCGGCAGGTGTCGGTGCTCCGGGACAGCGACGAGATCAGTGACACCGTCGACGTCATCGGGGTCGTCTACGACTTCCAGGGCGTCTACGGCGGTCGTCGCGGGGAGGTGCACGTGATCAACGTCGACGGCGAGCGCTCCGCCGAGCGGTTACGGGAGGAGTACCCCGAGATCGACTCGCGCATCGACCGCCTCTGGACGTACTGAGAACCGACGTCGGGTCAGTGAACGAGCGGTTCGCGCACCTGCGGCTCCCACTCGAGGTCGCCCTGGTAGTGGAACGCCTCTTCGTCCTGCTCCGGATTCACGACCGTGAGCGACAGCCAGCCGTTGTCGAACAGTTCGGCGACCTCCGCGTGGTCACGGAGAATATCGGTGACCCGATCGACGGGGGCGTGGATCACCGCCGTGAGACGCAGCGGCTGGTGGTACGGCTGGTCGTCGGCCGCCATGAGCGACTGCAGTGGGAGCCCGGTCATCAGGTCGCCACCGTTCCCCTGCACGACGCCGACGTTGCCGCGCGGGTTCTGCGTGACCTTCGAGCCGCTCCCGTAGACGCCGTTGTCGACCGTCGCGAAGTAGTACTGGTTGTTGATCCACTGGGTCACGACGAGCGGACCGGTCACGATGGCCTCCAGCGCCTCGCCGTCCGGGTCAGTGGTCCAGTCGTAGGAGTGCAGGAAGGCCCGACCGTCGAGGTCGCGTCCCTCTGTCAGTTCTCGCGGACCGATCACGAAGGAAGCGTTGCCGGCCAGTCCCCACTCGGGACGGGTCTCCGCCCAGTCGGCCGTCCGTCGTTCCGTGTCCCGGACGGCGTCCGCCCGGTCGCTGCCCGGCATCGACTCCGTGCGTTCGGCTGCGGCCGCGGCGCGCGCCCGTTCGAGGTCATCGCGGATGCGTTCGAGGTCCGTCGCGTGGCTCTCGGGGACGTGGCCGTCGAACAGGGTGACCTCGTCTGTCGTCGTGTTGTGCTCGCCGGCGAGGAACACGGTGTCGGCGGGGACGTCGAATCCACGCGTCCGCAGGGCCGCCCTGACGTCCTCGTCGTTACAGATGGCGGCGAGGACGCGCGCGTTCGGACCGCCCGGGTTCCCGGCGCAGGCGCCGCAGTCGAGGCTCGAATCGAACGGGTTGTTCGTCGTCTCGCTCGCGTGGCCGGTGAAGACGACCAGTCTGGCGAACTCCTCCCATCCCATGAGGTCGAAGGCAGTCTCGGCGTAACTGACTTTCTCCGCCAGGGTCATCCCCTGGGGGAGCGCTTCGTCGCCCTCTGGGTCGGCGCAGCGATCGACCGTCGGCCTGCAGATCTCGGCGGGGTCCGGCGTCCAGTCGTCGATGGCCCCGGAGACGTCAGCGACCTTCGACGGGAAGAGCGTCCGTGCGGCCATCGCGCCTCCATAGGCGCTCCCGCCCCCCTCGACGAAGGTGAAGGCGGCCGCCACGTTCGTCTTGAGAGACTTGAGGTGCTTTCGGCCGGCCGTCGTCAGCTGGGACCACCAGTCGCGGGGCGTCTTTCGGGCGTCGGTGTCGGAACGGCGACGTTCGGTGACGCGGTGCTGTGGGTCCACTATCGGCGGACAGGCGTCGACCTCGACGTCGGACTCGTAGGCCTTGTAGCGCATGGGAACGCCGAAGAAGCCGGCGTAGCCGTGGGTCTCGTACGGGCCGGCGGCCTCGACGTGGCGCCGGATAACCTCCGAACGCGTATCGATGCAGAAGACGAGCTGGGCGGTCGGGCGCTGGTCGTCGGTGGACTGCGACGCCGTGGCCCCCCGATCGATGTGGTCGAGGAGCCGGGCGCGGTAGCTCTTCTCCCACGCTGTCAGCCACATCTCGGGTAGCGGGACGTCCTCGTCGCCTGTTCCAGCGGTCTCGTCAGCTTCCCCCTCGCCCTCGTCGGGGGCGACGGGCGCGTCCAGCAGGTCGGCCAGCGTCAGCCGCACGGCGAGGTACTCCAGCAGCGAGACGGGGTACGCTTCCTGCCACGGGCCGGCGTGGCCGTCGGCGCGCTGTTTGATGAAGCCGGTCCAGCCGGGGAGTGCGGCGAGGTGATGTTCGAAGAGGGCTTCCCAGCGACCCTGTGGGTACTCCGAGAGGACCGTCTCCAGCGCCGTTGTCGGGCTCTCGGGGAGGTCGGCGGGGTCCTCACAGGTCGGCACCTCGTCGTCGTGGGGGACCAGGTCCCGCCAGGCGGCGTAGAACCCCTGATCGCGGCCCGGCATCGACCACTGGGCCTGCCCCTGGTCGAGGAACGCGGCGAGCCACTTCGAGAGGACTCGGTCGAGCGTCTCCGCGGCGGCGTCCGTCTCGGCCTGCCGCCCGGACTCGGCCGCTGTCATCTCCTCGAGCAGCGTCTCCGGCTCCCCGGAGACGTCGTGTGCGTCCAGTTCCGCCGCCAGCACGTCGGGGTCGATCTGGCCGTTCTCCCACGCCTGGCGGAATACCGACGGGTGCGGATAGCCCCGACCACCGAACAGCTGTTCGGCCTCTGCGACAGCGCGGTGGAACGGATCGTCCTCGAACCCGGCCAGGGGGTTGGCCGTGACGAAGGAGTGGAGCGGCCAGACCGTGCCGACGGTCTCGGCGGCGCGGTCGATACTGTCGGTGAGAGCGTCTGGTTCAAGCGTCATCGTACTCCTCCTTGCGCGTGAGAATCGTGTCCGGGTCCGGCTGCGAGATGTTGAGCAGTGCCACGTACAGGCGCTCACTCGAGCGGTGCCAGCCCAGTTCCGTCGCCAGGTACGCCCCGGTGAACAGCCCAGCGAGGGCGACGTGGACGACGGTCAGTTCGGTCGGTGCCTCCGACATCGGAGCGCCCGAGATTATCGTCGAGATGGCGTTGAACAGCGCGGCGTAGGCGCCGATGGCCGTCAGGACGATCACTGGCACGCTGACGAGCCTGAGCCACGGCAACAGGACCGCTCGCCGCAGGATGTCCCGCGTCGCGTGCATCGTCGTCAGGACGACGACGAACGTCAGGAAGAGCCCGCTATTCAGTTCCGTTCCCTTCCCGGTGAGCACGGCGAACAGGACGCCGCCGCCAATGGCCGTGAGGAGGCTGACACCGACGCGGGCGAGCGAGGATTCGGTGTGTTTCCCGACCCCCGGGGTCGTCCGTTCGACTGCCTCACCCGAAGAGAGGAACAGGTACGCCTTGTAGAACCCGTGGAGCACCAGGTGGGTGACGGCGGCGGCGAAGAACCCGAGACCGCACTGGAGGATCATGAAGCCCATCTGTGCCATGGTCGAGGCCCCGAGCTTTCGCTTGACGTCCGTCTGGACGAGGAGCATGGCCTGACCGAGCAGCGCGCTGAAAGCGCCCACGACGACGATGGCCGACATGAGAAGCGTCTCGCCCGAGAGCAGCGGTGCGAAGCGAGTCAGCAGGATCCCGCCCGCGTTGACGAAGCCGGCGTGCATCAGGGCGGATGCCGGCGTGGGCGCGGTCATCGACGACAGCAGCCACGTGTGAAACGGGAACAGCGCCGACTGGATCGTCGCCGCGAGGAAGAGACAGCAGACGGCGGCGAGGAGTGCCAGCCGCGGTATCTGCTGGGCCTGTTGGAGAATTCTGGTGATGGCGGTCGCGCCAGTCGTCCAGCCCAGGATGGCCACGCCGGCAGCGAGCAGGGCGCTACTCGCGAGGAAGTACCGGCGAGCGGTCCCCGCAGCGGCCTGGGCCTGTGCCCACTCGCGTTCGTGGCCGATGAGCGACGCCATGAGGAGGCCCATTGCCAGCCACGCCGCCACGAACAGCACGACGTGGTCGGCCGCCGTCATCGTCATGACGACGACGGTGAACGCGAAGATGCGACCGAAGTACCCCTCGAGGTAGCGGTCGCCGGCCATGTAGCGACGGGAGTAGCTGTGGACGATGCCGCTGAAGAACGTGACGACTGTCCACACGACCGCAGTCAGCCCGTCGACGACGAACAGGTCCAGTACGGACCACCCACCTCTTTCCCAGGCTGTCAGCGCGAGCACGCCCAGGCTGAGGAGAAACAGCGCCCAGACCGCCGCGGTCGCGGCCCGCGGAACGAGTGAGTCAGACACCGTCGCTGTTTCGGAGAGCGTCACTGCCTCGTTCGAACGCGTTTGACCTGCCATTGTTCGTTTCCTCGGCGCGACCAGCACAGCGCTCCGTCACCACACGCACTCCGAGACGTCTGGCGTCACTCGCGCGACTGGTCGTCGTTACTATCGATTGGAACAGACTGGTTATTATATCCATCGAAATTACCAATATGTTCGCTGGACTAAAATGAAAGAACGTTATGGTCGGCGGAGTCGACGACGGCGGGTGGACACGACGAGTCACTGACGGCGGCCGGATCCCCCCAACCGTCGTTGCATCGACGACGACGTACTCCGTTCAGGCACCACTGTCGGACGTGAGCGCGCCCGTGTGCGTCGCGATTCGGATCGAGCGAAGGCTCGAAGCGGGCTGATAAAACACCACTGAAAGAACGATCCGGTAGTGAATCCCCGTAAACCGAACGGTTCGTTCAGAGGGAGCGACTCGGTGGGGTTCCATGTCACGAACGCAGATCGACTAACGGAGATTCAGCGCGAGGAAAAGCCGTCGAACGGCGTCGCCTCGTGACTGCGAACGAGTACCTCGTCGGCGACGGTCAGCCCCATGTCGAGCAATTCCTGTGCGACGGGGGTGATGTCGTCGTCCGTCTCGCCGACGGCCGTCACGAGAAGGTTCTTCTCGCCGGTGACCAGTTCCTGGGCCGAGACGACGCCGGATATCTCCAGGATGTCGTCGATGAGCTCGCCGCGTTCCGGGATCGGAGCCGTACAGAAGAGGAGCATCCGGAGTGGATAGCCGGACTGCTGGTAGTCGACGTCGGCGCTGTAGCCCTTGATGATCCCGTCTGATTCGAGCCGCTGGATGCGCTTGCGGACCGTGCTCGACGAGGCGTCCGTCCGCTCGGCGATCTCACCCGACGAGAGGTTGCGAGCGTCGTCCTGTAGCGCGAACAGGATCTCTCTGTCGACGTCGTCGAGTTCGTACTCCGTCATGGCCGTGGTTCCCCACGGAGAGTATAAGGACCTTGGGCCTGGGGAGCGCGGCGTGGCCGGCGAGCAAGAATTCCCAGATCTGGACTCTCGGATAGGGCAGTGAGCCGGCTATCGAGACTCGCGTTGCTCGACCTTGTTCAGCTCGATAAGCAGTCGGAAAATCGCTTTCACGAGGTTGTCGTCGACGTCGAAGCGCTGGGCGTTGTCGCCGGCGCGGTCCATCACGGCCTGTTCCTGTGCCTCGTCCGTCGTCGGGAGCCCCTGCTCGTCTTTCACCTGTGCGATGGTGTCGGCGACGTAGGTGCGCTGGGCGATGAGTTCGACGATCTCGCGGTCGATGTTCTGTATCTCTTCGCGCAGTTCGTCCAGGTCCATGTCGTCGGGATTCGTGCTCATAGTATCTGGGTACCCTCCGTCTGCGTGGTCGTCAGCCAGGTCCGGCCGGGGCGCTCGCTCCAGTACTCGCGGACCTGTTCGAGCGCGGGTCGCTCACCGACGGCGGTGAACGACGGCCCGGTGCCCGAGAGCGAGACGCCCTCGACCTGTCGAAGCCCCTCGACGAGGGGTTCGGGGTCGAAGCCGAGCGCCGCGCAAAAGGCGAAGCCGTTGACGGTCATCGCGCGCTGGTACTCGCTCGATAGCGCCAGGTCCTCGACGAGTCGGGCCATCGGCGCGATCTGCTGGCAGCGGCGGACGTCGGCGTCCGCGCTGAAGGACTGCTCCGGCGGCGTCCACACCAGTACGTCCCAGTCGACTTCCTCCCTCATGAGGAGGTCGTCGTCGTCGTTGTCGGTGATGGTGACGCCGCCGAGCATGGACGCCGACGCGTCGTCGAACGCGCCAGTGGCGGTGACGCCGACGTCGCGGGCAGCCATCACACCCAGACGAGCGGCGTCCTCACGGGTCATCCGGTCCGACTTGCCGAGCGCGTCGAGTGTCGCGAGAACCGTCGCGTTCGCGGCGGCGCTGGAACTCTTCAGGCCCGAGGCCATCTGGACGTCGCTCTCGGTCCTGACCGTCCCGCCAACGTCGTCGGGCCCGTGCGCGTCGACGACGTACTCGACGCACGTCTCGATCAGTCGCGTGTCGGCGTCCGGTTCGTCCTCGACGTCTCCCTCGAAGCCCTCGGCGTCCTCGGAGAGCTCGACAGTCGCCGTGGTGTACTCGTCGATGGCGAACGCCGACCCGACGCCGGTCGAGAGCGCGTTGAGGACCGTGCCCGCGGCCGGGGCCGATGCCTTCCCCTGCATTAGGTGAGTCTCCCGCGCGCCGATATTTACCTGTGGCGATGACATCCTCCGCGCCGTAAACGGCGCGGTTTCCTCCGTGGGAGTCTCAGCGAGTCTAAGATTCCCCGGCCGCAACATTCCCGTCACGGTGGACGGTACTCGGGTCTGTGCGCTGTTCTTTGGGACGTGCCCTCTCGGGAGAGCGTGGTGACTCCGACCAGGTGTGGTCGTCCCACTCGAACCGCACGGGCCGTGCCATCGGCCTGACTGCTTTCGCGGTATGCCGCTTCAGGAACGTTTCTGATGCTGTAAGGTCGGCGTGTCCCTCGAATCCACACGGGCAGGTGAGCGTGTCTTGGTGCCGTGTCGTCCTGTCTGTCGAACCACACTGCGGGCACTCCTGGCTGGTCCACGCTTCCGACCGTACTTCCACCGAGATACCGTATTCCTCGGCGGTACAGGCCAGTCGCTCGGTGAATTTCTTGAACGCCCAGAAGTTGTGCGTCTTGGCGTTGGTGTCGACCGACCAGTGCGTTTCGAGTACGTTGGTCAGGCCACCGATATACACCGTATCGACGCCGTCCTCGTAAAGCCGTTCCAGCAGGTCACGGCACAACGCTTCCTGGGCGTGGTCACGACGGCGGGTTCGTTTGCGATACAGTCGCTGGATTCGCTCGCTACTGTACCTGCCTTCCCGTAGCTTGGACTGCAACCGGGCAATCGCTCGTGTCGTCTCGCGGAAGCGGTCGAACAGGTCCCGGCCTTCGTAGAGGTACTGCTGGCCGGTCGTGGTGGTACAGGCGACGAGATTGTTCGCACCGATATCCAGAGCGGCCGTCTCGTCGGCCAGTGGAGTGTCCCGGACGTCGTCAGAAACAGTCACGGGTTGCGAAGCTCGGAAGGTGCAATCAGTCTCGTCGTACCACAGGTCTAACCGACCCTGTTTCTCGTAGTCGGGCCACGTCGGGTCGCCAGCGATTTCCAGCCGGAGACGCCCGATGTGGTCGTGTCGGTCTTTCAACTCACTCCCAACCAGTTTCTCGAGCCGGGAGCGGTCGCCCCATTCGACGGTGTACGACGTGTTGCGAATGACGCCTTTGAGTTGCCGTCCATCGTCCTCGTTGCCGCGGAAGCCCGGCGGTTCCGGGTGTTCCGTGACCGACGTGTTCGACTCGTCGTGATACTGGTCTTTCAGACGGAAGAACCCGCGCCACGCTTCGCTGTTCTTGCGAACAACCTGTTGAGCGGTTGATGCACCAAGCACGCCTTTGTACCGACCTTCGAGCCGGCCTGTATTGGCGTCCCAAACGTTACCCTCAAAGCCATCCTCGTCGTTGTCAAGCAAATCGAAGATTTGCGTACATCGCGGAGCTTTGCTCCGTTCAGTACCGCATGAGGCGTTCGTAGTTGACTTCGTTCCAGAGAGCGGCAGAGGCATCCAACAGACCCCGTAGCAGTTGCTCTCTGGTATCGGAAAGCGGTCGCACGGCGAACGTGTTGGTGCGCTTCACGACAACAGATGTTTATACTTTTAGTCTAAAAGTCTTTTCGTCATGCGCCCGAACATCGACATTTCACACACACTCGGTGGCCGAGTCAAAGACTACGCAGAAGCGAACGATCTGGACCTCTCGGAAGCCTATGCAGACGTGTTAGAAGCAGGGCTGGAAGCGTTGGAGACTCAGGACCAGCAGTAACGTGGCGGTACTGTAACCGAATAGACAGGATTCACGCCCGTCGTAAACGACGGGACTCTCTCGTTGTTGAAAGGTAGAACGGCGCACGAGTGAACACGAGCGGGCCGTTGAAATAGCGAGCAGTTGGTCGCACGAACGCGGCGCTTTTGACGGTCCACGCGCAACCGGAAGCCATGAGCGCTCGCAACGACGTCGCCCCGGACACGCTCGGCGTCGAACTCACCGAGGACGGCATCGCCGTCGAGTACAACGATGGCCGGACCGTCTTCTACCACGGCGTCCCGAGGAAAGCCGAAGAGACGGTCAGGACGGCGCCAGCCAAGGACGCTCACGTGCTCGTCACCGACGCCTCTGAGACCCAGGGCATCCTCGTCTACGTGAACGACCTGAACACCCACGACGACATCCTCGACGACACCGGCGTCGGGCGGATCATGCTCGACGACGAGGAGGACGAACTGTTCCCCGGCGTCGTCGTGCGCGACCACCAGATGCGCGTCGAAGTCGAGGCGGACCTGGACCAGGTGGACGGACGCGTGTTCGTGTTCGAAGAAGACGAGATGGGAGAGCGGAGTTACGAAATCGTCCCGTCCGAGTCCGATCAGAACGCGAGCGAGTAACGCGAGCGAGCGGTTTTTGGTCCAGATTTTTGCCCGAGTGGTTCGCGAGCACCGCGAGCGAACCCGAAGGGGAAAAAGGTGGTCGCGGGAGGACGAGATGGGTGAGCGGAGTTACGAAATCGTTCCGTCCGAATCCGATCAGAACGCGAGCGAGTGACACGAGCGAGCGGGTGACGCCGGTCTACTGGATGTAAGATGGGTCCTCCGAATCGCAGTTCTCCTCGTGTTGTCGCGCGTCGTCCTGATCGTCGAACATCAGGCCGCAGTACTCGCACTTGAACCACGTCATATCGTCCCGCTCCGTTTGGACGACCATGTGAATCTCATGGCTGGCCAACAGTAAAGGTATTACTCCGGTAACGGGCGAGTTCGGCGGCCTTTCGTCGGCGCGGGCATTCGCTCGGATCCGGAGAATCGCAACGCGAACGCTCAAGGCGCTCGGATCCCAACGCGACGACATGAGCGGTCAGAACGCGGCCGGACTCGAACTCTCCGTCGAGGGGGCCAACAAGCGCGACGCCGGACGGGGCATCGCGCGCCTCCCGGAATCCGCCCGGAGTCGACTCGGCGTCCTCAGCGGCGACCCCGTCATCGTCGAGGGCGACCGGCGGACCGTCGTCAAGGTGTGGCCGGCCGACGAGGACGGCCAGTTCGTTCGCGTCGACGCGGACACGCGGGCCAACGCCGGCGTCAACATCGGCGACGTCGTCACCGTCCACAACGCCACGGTCGACGACGCGACGAGCGTCACGGTCCAGCCGGCCCAGCCACTCCCCGGAAACGAAGCCTACGAACACACCGTGAGGGATCGGCTGGTCGACCGGATGGTCCAGGCCGACGAGCGGGTCCACGTCGAGGGACTGGGCACGTTCCTCGTCCGCACGACGACGCCGGACGGCTCGGTTCGGGTCGCCGACGACACCCGACTCACTGTGCTCCCCTACGGCGGCGACGAGAGCGCCTCGCGCACCGCCGAACCGAGCGAGCCGACCGGCGAGAGCCCCTCGCCCGAGGACGCCGACATCGACGTCTCCTACGAAGACATCGGCGGCCTCGACGAGGAACTGGACCTCATCCGCGAGATGATAGAGGTGCCCCTCTCCGAGCCAGAACGCTTCCGCCGCCTCGGCATCGACCCGCCGTCGGGCGTCCTGTTGCACGGCCCGCCAGGTACCGGCAAGACACTCATCGCCCGCGCCGTCGCCAACGAAGTGGACGCCTACTTCGACACCATCTCCGGGCCCGAAATCGTCTCGAAGTACAAGGGCGAGTCCGAGGAGCGACTGCGCGAGGCGTTCGAGCAGGCCGAGGCGAACGCACCGGCGATCCTCTTCATCGACGAGATTGACTCCATCGCGGGCGCGCGCGACGAGGACGCCGACATGGAGAACCGCGTCGTCGCCCAGCTGCTGACGCTGATGGACGGGCTCGAAGACCGGGGCCGCGTCGTCGTCATCGGCGCGACGAACCGCGTCGACACCATCGACGAGGCGCTACGCCGGGGCGGTCGCTTCGACCGCGAGATCGAGATCGGCGTCCCCGACGAGGGCGGCCGCCGCGAGATTCTCGACGTCCACACGCGCGAGATGCCCATGACCGAGGACGTCGACCTGGACCGCGTCGCCGGCCGGACCCACGGCTTCGTCGGCGCGGACCTCCAGTCGCTGACGACGGAGGCCGCGATGAACGCCCTCCGTCGCGAGAAGGAGGACCCGGACGTCTCGCGCAAGGACTACGACGCGGCGCTCGCGGCCGTCGACCCCTCGGCGATGCGCGAGTACGTCGCCGAGTCGCCCACCGTCACCTTCGACGACGTCGGCGGCCTGGAGGAAGCGAAGGACACCCTCACCGAGGCCGTTCAGTGGCCGCTCGTCTACGGCCCGCTGTTCGACGCCGCGAAGACCGATCCACCCACCGGCGTCCTGCTGTACGGCCCGCCGGGCACCGGGAAGACGCTGCTGGCCCGCGCCGTCGCCGGCGAGAGCGGCGTCAACTTCGTTCACGTCAACGGCCCCGAACTGCTGGACCGTTACGTCGGGGAATCGGAGAAGGCCGTCCGCGAGGTGTTCGACCGTGCGCGCCAGACGGCCCCGAGCATCGTCTTCCTCGACGAAATCGACGCCGTCGCCGGCCAGCGCGGCGAGACCCACGAGGTGACCGAGCGCGTCGTCTCCCAGTTGCTGACCGAACTCGACGGCGTCACCGACAACCCGAACCTCGTCGTCCTCGCCGCGACGAACCGCCGGGACGGCCTCGACGACGCGCTCCTCCGGCCCGGACGGCTAGAACAGCACGTCGAAGTCCCGAACCCCGACGAGGTCGCTCGCCGCAAGATTCTGGAGGTCCACACCGAGGGGAAGCCACTGGGCGACGACGTCGACCTCGACCGACTGGCTGCGGTCACGGAGGGTAGATCCGGCGCCGACCTCGAGGCGCTGGTCCGCGCCGCGTCGATGCGCGCCATCCGCGAGGTCGCAGACAGCGCCAGCCCAGACGAGGCGAACGAGCGAGCCGAGGACGTCGTCATCGAGGGGAGCCACTTCGACGACGCGATGGACGGACTCGACTGGGCTGGGTAATCCGGCCGATTAGCCGAACAGACGCCGTCTACGAATCTCGACCCACCTTTTTGTCCGTCCGCGACCAACTTCCGGGACATGAGCGGACAGCAAGACGACGCCTCAGGGCACTACGTCGACGGCGAGTGGATCGACGGCGACGGCGACGAGACGTTCGAGAGCGTCAATCCAGCCACGGGGGAGCCGCTGCGATCCTTCCGGCGCGGGACCGAATCCGACGTCGAGCGAGCGGTCGACGCCGCGGCCGACGCCTTCGAGGAGTGGCGCGAGCTGTCGTACGTCGACCGCGCGGAGTACCTCTGGGACATCTACCACGAACTGCGGGACCGCCACCAGGAACTTGGTGAAATCGTGACGAAGGAGTGCGGCAAGGAGATCAGCGAGGGGAAGGCCGACGTCACCGAGGCCTGGCACATGGTGGAGTGGGCCGCCGGTAACGCCCGTCACCCCCACGGTGACGTCGTCCCGTCCGAAATCGCGAGCAAAGACGCCTACATGCGGCGCAAGCCCCGCGGCGTCGTCGGCTGCATCACGCCGTGGAACTTCCCCGTCGCCATCCCGTTCTGGCACATGGCCGTCTCGCTCGTGGAAGGCAACACCGTCGTCTGGAAGCCCGCCGAACAGACGCCCTGGTGCGGGCAGGTCGTCGCCGAGATGTTCGCCGACGCGGGCATCCCAGACGGCGTCTTCAACGTAGTCCAGGGATTCGGCGACGCGGGCAACGCCATCGTCGAGGCCGACGACGTGGACACTGTCCTCTTTACGGGCTCCGCGGAGGTCGGCCAGCAGATAGCGAGCAAAGTCGGCGGCGAACCCGGCAAGCTGGCGGCCTGCGAGATGGGCGGGAAGAACGCCATCGTCGTCACGGGGGAGGCCGACCTCGACGTCGCCGTCCACTCGGCGATACTGTCGAGTTTCAAGACGACGGGCCAGCGTTGCGTCTCCTCGGAGCGACTCATCGTCCACACCGACGTGTACGACGAGTTCAAGGAGCGCTTCGTCGACCTCGCGGCAGACGTCGCGGTCGGCGACCCGCTCGACGCGGACACGTTTATGGGCCCGGTCATCGAGGAGAGTATGGTCGAGAAGTTCGGCAAGTACAACGACCTGGCCCGGACGGAGGGCGGCGAGGTGCTCGTGGACCGGGCAGACCTCGACCCAGAAGAGATTCCCGACGGTCACGAGGACGGCCACTGGGCCGGCCCGTTCGTCTACGAGATCGAGTACGACACTGACCTGCGCTGTCTGAAGGAAGAGGTGTTCGGCCCCCACGTCGCGCTCGTCGAGTACGAGGGCGACGTCGACCGCGCCATCGAAATCCAGAACGACACGCCGTACGGACTCGCGGGGGCGATCATCTCCGAAGACTACCGCCAGATCAACAGGTACCGCGACCGCGCGGAACTCGGACTCGCGTACGGGAACCTCCCCTGTATCGGCGCCGAGGTCCAGCTTCCCTTCGGCGGCGTCAAGAAGTCGGGGAACGGCTACCCCAGCGCGCGCGAGGTCATCGAGGCGGTCACCGAGCGGACGGCGTGGACGCTCAACAACTCGACGGATATACAGATGGCCCAGGGGCTGTCAGCGGACATCAAGACGGAATCGGAGTAGTAGCGACTCGAAAGCGGGTACGGTGCGACGTGAAGGCGATAGCGCGGAACTGGACCCGGACGCGCGGGAGGTCCACACTGCCCAGGTGCGGACCGGTCCCGGAGCGTTCAGGCCCAGCGAGTTGCGAGGGAGGCTGTCCGGACAGCCTTTCGGACGCGCGTCGCCGTGGCCGAGCAGCGAGACGGGATTGCGCCGGCAGCAACGTGAAAAGCGCCGTGCCGGCATTGGAGTATGATACGTCTTCCGTGATAAAGCTCCGGGTTACCGCCGGTCGGCGAGCGCCGGGAACTCGTCCCGAATCTCTTCGACGCGGTCCGGGTCGAGGTCGGCGACGACGAGGGTCTCTTCGTCGTTCGCGCTCGCCAGCGTCGTTCCCCACGGATCGTAGACGGCCGACCGACCGAGCAACGTCGCCTCGTCGAAGCTCCCGACGCCGTTGACGGCACCGAGGTAGAGCTGATTCTCGACGGCGCGCGTCCGGGTGAACAGCTCCCAGTGTTCCACGCGCGGGTACGGCCAGGCGCTCGGGACGAGCGCGAGGGTCACACCGGCGTCGACCAGATCCCGGTACAGTTCGGGGAATCGCAGGTCGTAACACGTCGTGACGCCGACAGTGAACCCGCCGAGGTCGGCAGTCTCGATGGATTCGCCGGGGACCAGCAGGTCCTGTTCGGCGGAGCCGTACCCGAACAGGTGACGTTTTCGATACGTTGTCCGGCGCGTCCCGTCACCGTCGAAGAGGACGGCGGTGTTGGCGTACCCCTCGTCGGCCGGCGTCTCGAATCCCGCCGCCGCACTCGCGGCCAGGTCCTCGACGATACTTCCCGCGAGGACGGCGACGTCGTGTTCGACGGCGGTCTGGCGTATCCGCGAGAGCGTCTCGCCGTCGAGGGGTTCGGCGCGGCGCGCGTACGCGTCGAAGGCGAAGTAGCCCACGTTGAAGATTTCCGGGAGGGCGACCAGGTCCGCCCCCTGCTCGGCCGCGTCCGCGATGGCCGACAGCGCGCGCTCGGTGTTCGCTTCGACGGCGGCGCTCTCGATACGAAACTGTGCGAGCGCGAGTTTCACGGCCCGTCCTCCAGGTCGGTACGGAGGGCGTCCTCCAGGTTGGACAGTTCCCTGTCGAGGTTCCGCTCGAAGAACCGCTCGACGCCCGGCAACCGGCCGTCGACGACGAACGTATTCGTGAGTCGCGTCCCGCCGTCGACCGCCTCGAGTCGGTGTTCGCCGTTGACGCGCATGACGCTCGACTTGCCGGTGAACTTCACGTACTCGTTCTGGCGGCGCTCGACGTCTTTCGTCTCGACGGTGATGGTCCTGTCGACGATGGGAATCGGCAACGCGACCTGCCAGGTCGCCGAGCCGTCGTCGTGGACTGTCCAGTCCTCGACGACGCTGAGCGGTGCGGCGCGCCTGTCCGGATCCGCGATGAACTCCCACACTCGCTCCGGGGAGGCGTCCACGACGAGCTCGCGCTGGACCCGGATCGTCATACGTCAACGGTGGGGGCGCTCCCCGAAAAAACCGCCGAACTAACTGGGCGTGACTCGCCACGTCGTCGAGCGCGCACGACCCCACTTCTCGATGTCGACCTCCTCTGCCTCCTCCGCCAGGCGGGGGAGGCGAGCGCCGACTTGCTTGGACGAGAGGCCGAGCTGCTCAGCGATGTTCTTCGCGCGGAAGTAACTCTCCCCACGCGCGACGCTATCCCGGAGGTAATCGAGAATGCGGCGGTCTTCCTCGCTGAACTGACCCATACCTCTGCAGAGGGGGTTGAGACCCTTAACGGTTCCTTTCGTTCACGATAGGATATCAGTTATCGTAGACGTGTATGGCGGATACGGCGAGGCCACCGGCCAGCAACGCGACACCGAACGCGACGGCGGCGGTTATCTGGGTCGTTCCCGCCGCTTCGCCAGCGGCGTGGGCGATAGCGTAGTTGTAACCGAGTACGGTCGTCGCGATGGCCGCGCCGAGGGCGACCAGCGAAAAGAGGAGTCCGAGACCGACGCCGAAGTCGGACTGCGTCGTCGTAGCCATACTCGGGGATTCCCCGAGCGCCCACTTAGTTCATTCGTCAGCGGATGGCTGCCCCGGTCGCGAGCGGGTATCGAAATCGGGCGAGCTATCCGCTCACTGGATGGTCGTGTGCTCGGACTGCTCGTTGAGCGCCAGGTTCGTGGCGATCTCGGAGTTCCGGACGGCGAACCCCGCGGTCTGCTGGAGGCTGACGAGCACCTCGCGGACCTCCAGCAGGCTCTCGTTCGACATCTCCGGCAGGTCGCGGAGGATCTCGTGTTCCCGGTCGCCGATCTCAGCGAACAGCTCCTTCACCTCGATGGCCAGGTCGTAGTCGCGCTCGACGGCGGCCTGGACCGCCAGTTCGGTGAGTTCGTCGACCTGGTCGGTGAACTCGCGGATCCGGCGCATCGTCGAGGAGTCGATCGACAGGGAGTGGTCGTCGGCCTCCAGGGCGATTTCGGCGATGTCCTCGGCGTTGTCGGCGGTGAGTTCGAGGTTCTTGGCGATCGAGCGGTAGCCGATCAGGGGGAACCCGTCCTCCAGGCCGACGGCCCGCGCCAGGTTCGGGTTCTGGTAGGCGGTGAAGATGAGGCGCAACAGGAGGACGAATATCTTGTTGGCCTGACGCTCCCGGTTGAGTGCACGCTGGGCGAGGTCGGGGTTACTGTTGGCCAGCGCCTTGATCGCCTCGTTCCGCATGGTGCTCCCGGTCGATTCCAGCCGCTGGAGGAGGTTGTCGAGGGTGAAGTCCTCGGGATCGACGGAACAGCGGATCGCGATCCGTTCGGGCGTCTCCTCGATGACACCGAGGCCCATCAACTGGGTCTCCGCGTTGTAGACGGCGTTGATGTGGGCCGAATCGAGCGTCTCGCCGTCGGCGGCCTCGACGTGGATGATGCGTCGACCGAGGACGTACTGGGCGACGATGGCCCGTTCGACCGAGGTGGCGTCGAGGTTTTCGGCGTAGATGATCGCCTCGGACTCTTCGGACTGGACCGATTCCGGCAGCACGGTCAGCGTTCCCTTGCCACCCATTCTGAGCGACACCTCGTCGCCCTTCTCGACGTTGTGTGCGCTCGCCCACTCCGCGGGGAGCGTCATCGCGAGGGTCGAGGGACCCAGGCGCTGGACTTTCCGGGTTTCCATACGTCCTTAGTCGAGGGCAGAATACCTTAGTCTTATGCATACGCCCATATATCGTCCAGAGGCGATAAGAATGAAATCAAGAGGTGGGGGTTTCCGGGCCTCCTTCCGCGCGAGCGATCAGACGACCTCGACGAGTCGACGCTCGAACGCCCCGACGCGGACCCGGAGCCAGCCGCGCAGTTCCTCGTCGAGGGCTGGGTCACCCGTGTCGACCCGCAACGTACCGATCGTGTCGAGTTTGCTGCGAGACGCGACGACCTCGACGTCACACTGTCGGAGGACGGCAGGTGAGAGCTGCTGGTTCCCCCGGCCGAAGACGAATCCCTGACCGCCGATGGGCGAGACGACGACGACGTTCTCCTCGCCGAGCGCGTCGAGTATCTCCCGTTCGCCGCCGTCACGGACGACCACCTCGCCGTCGCGCCAGACGTCCACGCCGAGCGGGGAGCCGTCGAACCCTAGCGCTTCCTTGATCGCCCCGACGGTGCTCCCCGGACCCAGCACGTAGGTCACGCCGTCGCGGACGTCCTCGACGAATCCCGATGCGAGCGTCTCGACGGTCCCGCCGCCGAGTTGCTTCGAGGACTGGCGTTGCTCGGCGACCGGGACGGTCGCGACCGCCCGGAGTTCAGTGTGGACCTCGCCCTCGCGGTACTGGTCCTCGTCGACGTCGTTGACCTCGGCGCGTTCGGTCTCCGAGAACGTCGCGGCGACGTGACCCGCGGCGCGCGGCGAGACGGCGAACACGGAGGAGTAAATCTTCACGCCCGCGGGGACGCCGAACATCGGAACCTGACTGCCCTCGTCTTCCAGCGTCTCGGCCACGTCGGCCGCCGTCCCGTCGCCGCCGACGAACAGGACGAGGTCGACGCCGTCGGCGACGAAGGTCCGCACGGCCGATCGGGTGTCCGCAGCCGTGGTCTCCGCTGGATCTTTCGGACGCCCGGCGACGACCGGTTCGAACCCCGCCTCGCGGGCTACGTCCGCTCCCATCGGACCGCCGAAGGTGACCAGTTCCACGCCCTCGTCGCCGGCGTACTCCCGGAGGGCGTCGAGTGCTTCACGCGCCCGTCCGGGTGCGCGGGGCTCCGCGCCTCGTTCTCGCGCCGCTTCGACCTTTCCGTCGGTTCCCTTCAGGCCGACGCGGCCGCCCATGCCGGCGATGGGGTTGACCACGAGGCCGATCCGTCGCATGGGACGTGGTTGGCGCGGCCCCGGCAAAAGCGACCCGGAGCCGATCGCCGAAATCGACGGTATGAAGCCACCGGGGGTGAAATCCCCCACCATGTTCGTTCCACTCCAGGAGACCGTCAACGCGGGCGTCGTCAACGCTGCGGGCTGGGCCGTCGGCCTCGGTGGGATCGCCCTGACCGCGCTGTGGCTCCGCGACCTGTACAGCTAATCGCCGGCGAGTTCGACCCGTTCTCGCATCCAGGCAGCGGCCTCGGCCACCAGGTCGGGGTCGGTGCCGGTGAACCGAATCCGGACGTGCTCTCCGGGGTAGCTCCCCACTTTCACCGGGAACTCCTCCTGGACAGACGCCAGCCTGTCCAGCAGTGCGCTTTCGGGTTCCGGCGTCTCGACCACCTCGACGTGCCGGGACCCGACCGCGAACTCGTCGGCGACCTCCGCGAACATCCGCTGCATCTCGTCGGGCACGCCCGGTAACACGTAACAGCTCATGACGACACAGCCGGGGGCGACGCCCTCGTGGTTCGGCAGGACCCTGGCACCTTCTGGGACGTGGCCCGTTCGCTCTGTCAGGTCGTCCCGCGAGTACCCGCCGTGTTCTTTCAGCCAGTCGAGAGCGTCCTGACTCTCGACGACGTCGCGACCGAACGCCGCCGCCACCCCCTCGATGGTGCGGTCGTCGTGGGTCGGACCGAGTCCGCCGGTCACGACGACGGCGTCGTACTCGGCGTGGTACTCGTTGACGACCCGGGCGATGTCGGCAGTTCGGTCAGGGACGACGGTCGTCCGCTCGACGGCGACGCCACGGTCGCTGAGTTCCCGACCCAGCCAGGCGGCGTTCGTGTTGACGGTGTCCCCAGTGAGAAGTTCGTCACCGACAGAGACCAGCGCGACGCGCATAGGAGCGATAACGGTGCCGTGAATAAAAGCCTCTAGCGCATCCCCGGCGGCGGCCCCCGGTCGCGCGGGTCGTCCTCGCCGTCGACGTCGATGGCCGACTCCTCCCGGCGCCGTTTCAGTTGCAGTATCTGGCGGTAGTAGTACAGCGCGCCGCCGCTCCCGACGAGGATCGCCACGACGGCGACGCCGGTGAACAGCAGGAGGTCACGCTGGAGGTACCACCGCACGCGGAGTGACTGACTCGTCACGTCGTCCCAGGTGACGACCATGTAGCCCTCGTCGTTCACGTTCGTCTCGTAGTTCCCTGGACTGACCTGCGAGAGCAACGGCACGCCGACGCGGGCGTTCTCCGGGAGCCTGACGGCGGTTGACCCCTCCACGAACACGGGCGTCGTGAACTGCTTGCCGTGGCGCTCCGAGGTGAATGCGACCTGTCCGGTGCTGTCGTTCGGTAGCCCCAGTATCGTCCGTTCGCGGGTCTGTTCGACCGAGAGCGCGGAGTCGTTCGAATCGATTATCGTCCCGTTCTCGTAGCGATACCGCAGGGCGGATATCTGGAGGTTGTTCTCGGTGCCGAGTTCGTCGCGTTCGTACAGTTCCAGGGTCGACGTGTTGGAGGCGTCGTATACCGCCTCGTACGACGACCGGTTGACGACGATGGAGACGTTTCTATCGGTGTCCCACTCGTAGGTGGCGTTCTCGTTGAGCGCGGCCTGGTCTGGTTCCCCCGGACCGAACACGCTGGAACAGCCGGCGAGTGCGACGAGCACGGCGAGCAGTCCGAACAGCGCCAGCCGTCGCCTCATGGAACGACGCAGAGCAGTTCGGCGGGGAGGTACTCCCCGATACTCGCCAGCAGTCCCGGCGGGTCGGTGTTCTCACCGCAGACGATACTCTGTTCGAGCAGGCCGATGCGCTCGACCGTGACGATATCCTGGGCGTGGCCCGCGCGGTTCACCGTCGCCCGGACTTCGGCCCGCGTCGCGCTGTTGACGTTGACCCGGCCGTCGCCGCGCGTCCACTCGTACAGGCGGTCGACCTCGTCGTCGGCGAGTCGAGCAGGGTCTTCGTTCACGAACCGGAGCGGCATGTGCTGGACCAGGCCGAATCGCTTGCGGACCTGCTCGGGACTCCCGCGGCCCAGCTCCAGGTTCTCGGCGGAGATTCTGACGGCGTTGCCGAACCCGGCGTCGAGGACGAAGCCGTCGTCGTCCCAGCGCTGGAGGGTGCCGGTGTACGTCTCGCCCTCGGCCATGTCGGGGACGACCTCGCCGAACTCCTCGCGGAGGACGTTGCGGGCCGCCGTCGCGTCGGGACCGTCGACGGTCACCGACGGGAAGTCGTCGTCGCGGACGCCGACGTCGAAACTGACGTCGAGGTCGCCGATTTCGTTGCCGACGAGCGAGGTGAGCGAGTCGAGCGCGCGCTCTCGCGCGTCGCCTTCGATGTACAGCTTTGTTGCGAGTACGACCATCAGGCCTCAGCTTCCGTTTCCGTTTCCGCGTCGACGTTGAGTTCGTCGCGCAGTCGCTCGATGCGGCCGTCCATCGCGTCGACCAGTCTCGTGTTCTCCATCGTCTCGACCTGGTTGCCACATTCGGGGCACTCGAAGCCGAACTCCATCGCCTCGGCGAACTCGAAGCGGATGCCGCAGGTCTCACAGAGGTAGAACTCGTTGTCGCGCTCGTATGCACGGCGCTCCTCGAGAGCTTCGAGGAGGCGGTACATCTCCGATTCGAGCGCCTCCGGGATGTTCTCGTAGTGGAACGTCCAGAGGTAAGTGAGCCACCCCGAGTCCTCGTCGCGCAGGCGACGGTACGTCGCGAGATCGTTCTCGTAGAGAATGAACAGCGCGCGACGGACGTCGTTGAGTTCGAGGCCCAGCTCCTCGGCCAGTTCCTCGTCGGTCACTTCGCCGTCCGGCGGCGCGGCGGCGACCGGCATCCCCTTCGGTCCGACCAGTTCGTGGAGGTATTTCTGTATGACGGGATCCTCCAGAAGGTCCTCAAAAGCCATTAGTAACAGTTGCGACCGTCGTGCGGTTAAGTTTTTAGCTTTGGCCGTCGTTTCGGTCCGGGAGCGCCGCGCCGTCTCGGCCCGAGAGCCACCCGGAGTTTTACGGACGCGAGCGACGGACTAGCGCCATGGCATCCGTCACCGTCTGGAACGAGTTCGTCCACGAGCGCGAACACGACGCCGTCGCGGAGATTTACCCCGACGGCATCCACGAGACCATCGCCGACGCGCTTGCAGAACGCGGCCACGAGACGCGGACGGCCACGCTCCAGGAGGACGAGCATGGCCTCACGAACGACGTCCTCGACGAGACGGACGTTCTCTTCTGGTGGGGTCACACGGCCCACGACGAGGTCGACCACGCGGTCGTCGAGCGCGTCTGCGACCGCGTCCACGAGGGGATGGGGTTCGTCGCACTTCATTCGGGACACTTCTCCAAGCCGTTCAAGCGGTTGATGGGGACGCCGTGTTCGCTCACCTGGCGGGAGAACGAAGAGCGCGAGCGGCTCTGGGCCATCCACCCGGAACACCCAATCGTCGACGGGATCGAGAACCCGGTCGTCGTTCCATCGGCCGAGACCTACGGCGAGCCGTTCGCCGTCCCCGAACCGGACGAACTCGTCTTCACCTCCTGGTTCGAGGGCGGCGAGGTGTTCCGGTCGGGGTGTTGCTACCGCCGTGGACTCGGTCGCGTCTTCTACTTCCGGCCGGGCCACGAGACGCATCCTATCTATCACGACGAGACGATCCAGCAAATACTCGCCAACGCCGCCGAGTGGGCGAGCGAGAACGCCGACACGCCGGCGGATCTGGACACGGAGAACGTCACCGAGCCGCCCGAGGGGGCCTACCGGGACTGACCGCCCTGACCGAGAGAACTACTCCTCGACCGACTCGACGCGCTTTCCGGTCTCCTCCGGGACGACCACGCTGTCGGCGTCCTCCCACTCGCGGTCGAGTTCCCGGCCCTCGAACAACCGGTCGAGGAAGACGGCGAGGCCGGCGATCTCGGAGTGGGGCTGGTTCGTCACGCCGACGTTCCAGTCGGCGTGCTCGTACACCTCGAAGGGGACCTTCTCGGCGCCGACGACGACGAGCAGGGGTTTCTCGCGGTGCGCCTCGCGGATTTCCGCCTCGACGTCCTGGACCGGAAGTCCGTACATGGTGAGGTGAGCGACACTCCCGTCCCAGTCGCGGATGACCTTCGTCGGCGAGTCGGTCGTCTCTACCTCGAAGGGGCCGCCGAACCGGTCCGTGATGTCTTCGATGGTCTCCTGTCTGCTTGCGCCCGGACCGGCCAGGAAGAGGCGGTCGGCACCCAGCGCGCGCGCCGTCAGACCGACGTGGGTCGTCGTCCGCTCGTCGCGACCGGGTCGGTGTCCCAGTCGGAGGACAGCGACCTCGGGTTCGTCTTGCATGGTGACCGAGAGGACGTGGTCACGGGAAGCCGTTACGGAAGCACGCAGGAACGTCGAACCGAATCCAGACGGCCGTCCGAAGCGACTCACTCGGTCAGCAGATCGAGTCCGTCGGGCCGACCCCTCTCTTCCGTCCGGCGGTCACTCTCCAGCAGTTGCTCCATGCGCCGTTCGAACTCGTCGTCACCGACGGTACCCTCTGCGTAGCGCCGCTGCAGGACGGTGACCGGGTCAGCCTCCGATTCGTCCGCCTGGGACCGTCCTGCGCTGGCCGTCTCACCGGGAGACGATTCCCTCGTGAGTCCGTAGAGCAGTTTCGCCCCCGCGAATGCCGGCAACGCCGTCGCCGGAATCAACACCAGCCCCGGGAGGAAGACGGTCCAGCCCGGTCGGAGGACCGACAGAAACCCCATCCAGGACATGTAGAGCGCGGGGAGACCGAACACCAGAACGCCAAACAGGCCGAGGAGGAGGCGCGCGAGCGGGGAGTCGGGGGCGTATTCGTCCACGACGTCGAGCATGGAATCGCGTTCCCCCGGGTCGGACTAAAATTAACCGGTGGCGATTCGACGAGATTCGAGCTGTAGACGTCGGTTCTACTCCCGTATCGTCTGTCTGGTACCGGTTTCGACGGCGTCGGCCGGTTCCTCGAGGTCAGTCAGGCTGGCTAGCTTTCGCTCGAACTCCGCCTCGTCTACCTCCCCCGCGGCGTACTGCTGCCGGAGCGTCGAGACCGGATCCGCTGCCACTGGGTCTGCGCCGGCATCGTCGGCCGGTTTGCCGGCCGTCGCGCGCTCGGCAACGTCCTTCAGGAGGTGATTACCGGCCGCGACAGTGAAGAGACCGGCCAGCAACACGAGCACCGAGCCGAGCCGGCCGACGTACAGCCACATCTGGATGGGCCACCACAACGCGAAGAAGGCGTAGAGGGTCACGGGAACGCCGAACGTCACGAGAGCCGCCCCGACGACGAGGCGAGGCCGAGGGGCGTCGGGGACGTAGCGGTCGACGGGACCGAACATGTCTCGACAATCCGTGACCGCCGACAAGAATCTTACTGGCCTCTGGACTGGTGGCTCGAAGGACTACTCGACGGCTCGTTCCACGCCGTCGCCGCCGGCCAACAGGTCGGACCGGTCAGTTTCCACGAGACGTTCGACTCTCCGTTCGAACTCGTCTTCCGTCAGTTCCCCGGTGGCGTACCGTCGCTTGAGAGTCGACATCGGGTCACCTCCGTCTCCGGCCGGTTCGCCGGAGACGGGAGACGTTGCCCCCAAATCATCCCCGCTAGCGCGCGCCCGATCGGCGACGTCACGGAGAGATACCTGGGTGACGCGGGCCGACGCGAGAAAGGCGAGGAACATCCCGGCCGGGATCGCCAGGTAGGAGACGTGCACGTCGGTGATCGGTCCGTACTGGTTGATGGCAGTGAGTGCGAAGAGGACGAAGAGACAGAGGAACGTCGTCGTCAGGGCGACGGGGACGATCAGCCGCGGATACGGTTCCGACGGCGTATACCGGTCGACGAAATCGCTCATAGCGATTGACTGATCCCCACCGGCCAAAAAATTACGGGGGTGGACGGTGAGCGCCGGCAGTCCATCACGCGACTGACATCACAAAGGCAATGGGGGAGCGAAGTGGACTCGCAGGCATGAACCTGACGGACAGGCGGATACTCGTCACCGGCGGCGCGGGTTTCGTCGGATCGCACCTCGCAGAGCGACTCGTCGCGGACAACGACGTCGTCGTCGCCGACGACCTGACGAACGGTGAGGCGTCGTGGGTACCGGACGAAGCCACGCTCGTCGAGGGCGACCTGAAAAATCCCGAGTTCGTCGCCGAGGCGATTACTGGTGACGTAGACGTCGTCTTCCACTTCGCGGCGGACAAGAACGCTGCTGCGGACGACATCGAGCAGTATCGCGTCAACAACCGGATGACCGAGAACGTCCTCGAACGGATGGACGAGGTGGGCGTCGACAACTTCGCGTTTACGTCTTCCTCCACCGTATACGGCGAGGCGCCGCGGCCGACGCCCGAGGACTTCGCGCCGCTGGAACCCATCAGCATCTACGGCGCGAGCAAACTCGGCGAGGAGGGTCTCGCGTCCGTCTACGCCCACAGCCACGATATGACGGCGTGGGTGTTCCGCTTCGCCAACATCGTCGGTCCGCGCCTCCAGGTCGGCGCCGTCATTCCGGACTTCATCCAGAAGCTGACGGAGGAACCCAACTCACTCACCATCCTCGGCGACGGCCGCCAGGAGAAGTCCTACATGCACATCGACGAGTGCGTCGACGCGATGTGCCACGTCGTCGAGAACTCGGACCGGCTGTTCAACGTGTACAATCTCGGGACGCGGACGACGACGTCGGTGACGACCATCGCCGACATCGTCAGCGACGAGATGGATCTCGATCCCGACTACGAGTACACCGGCGGCGACCGCGGCTGGACCGGCGACGTCCCGCGGATGCGCCTCTCCATCGAGAAACTCTCCGCGCTCGGCTGGCGGCCTGACCTGTCCAGCGACGACGCCGTTCGGCGGGCGACCCGCGAACTACTGGCCGACTGGTAGACCATCTCGGTTCTCACCGACCGCGTTCGCACCCTCAGGGCGCGTACGTCCCGGTGAGTTCGTCCTTCTCGACGACGTGACCCTCGGCGGCGCCGAAGAAGTCGTCCTTGCTCGCGCCCGCGTCGAGGTCCAGTTCGTCGTCGAGCGCGTACAGCAGGAACCGGTACGTGTGTTCGCCGTCCGGCGGTTCCGGGCCGCCCCAGCCCGTCTCGCCGAAGTCGTTTTGCCCCTCGACAGCGTTGGTGGGCAGCCAGCCCGCCGGTATCTCCGAGAGTTCTGGATCGACGTTCCAGACGACCCAGTGGTCCCAGATCTTCCCCGCCGGTTCCCTGGCGTCGGGGTCGTCGACGACCAGCGCGAGCGACGCTGTCCCGGTCGGGACGCCTCCGATTTCGAGCGGTGGGTTCGTGTTCTCGGCGCTGTAGCCGTGTTCCTCGGGAATCGAGTCGCCGTCCGCGAACGCGGGACTCGTGAGCGTGAGGTCTGCCATGACGTATCACGCCGATCCGAACGGCGTCACCAAAAATCCCGCCGGCCCGGGGAACGAAGTGACTTTAATCGGCCGTGACCTACGCCGCGGCGTGCAAGTCGTCGGGTACCGCTCACGGACAGAGGAGCCGGCGGCCCTCCGCATCGCCGACGAGGGCACCGTCCGCGACGAGTGGCTCGAACCCGGCGACGAACTCGCCTATTCGCTGGCCGAGCGCCACTGCGCCGGAACAGTCGACTACATCGACGGGGAAGGCGACGACGACACCGACGACGAGAGCGACGCCGTCCACATCGCGTGTGACGCAGCGAAAGCGCCGTACTGCGACGTCCACACCTCGCGCTGGCCCTGTGCACGCTGTACCGGCAACTGCGACATGCCCATCGACAACTGCCACGAGGAACACGCAATCTACCTCGCCGCGTTCGCGCCGGACGTGTTCAAGGTCGGCGTCACGAAGCCGTGGCGCCTGGAGCGACGCTTCCGCGAGCAGGGCGCCGACAGAGCGGCTCACCTCAGGACCGTCGCCAACGGCCGCGTCGCCCGGGAGATCGAGGCCGAGATCGCGACCGAAATCGGTGACCGCGTTCGCGTCCCCACGAAGATGCGGGGATTCCACGAGACCGTGGACGACGGCGCGTGGACGGACCTGCTCGCCGACTACGACCACGAGGACACCTTCGCGTTCGACTACGGGCTGGAGTTCACCGACCAGCCGATGCCGGAGACCATCGCGACCGGGACCGTTGTCGGCGCGAAGGGACGGGTCGCCATCCTCGAAAACGGCGGTACGACCTACGTCGTCGATTTGCGTGACCTGGTGGGCTACGACATCGAAGACGAGGGGAGCGACAGGGAGTTGCAGTCCAGCCTCGGCGCGTTCGGCTGAGTTAGATTCGCCTCGTTTTGAACATACACAAAACATTTAGTAGGTGAACGTGGCCACAGCAGTGTGCAACGGGAAACCGCATTCGTGGGTGGCCTCGCGGTCGTCCTCCTGGCCATGCTCGTCGGGGCAACCGCCGTCCCCGGCGTCGTGGCCGAACCGCGCGAGGACATTCGTCCGAGTCACTTCGTAATCCAAGACGATCAGTGGTCGATCCAGCCGGTCGACGTGTCGGGCCGCACCGCGACCCTCCAGGTAGAGACGCGCATCCGTCACTGGGGCGGCGTGGGTGAGAACGTTACCGTGGCCGTTCGCGCCGTCGACTCCGAGTCCGGCCTGCTCGAAGACCGGACAGAGACAGACCTCGGCGCTATCGAAGGCGAACGGGAGACGCCCGTCCGGACCAATCTCACGGTCGCACGACAGGGCGGCTATCACATAGAGACGTTCGTCTTCGAGGACAGCGTCACCGAGGCCGAACACCGCCGTTCGATCAGCGGCGTCGAGGCACTGAAACCTGCGTACGCCCGGTCGCCCGTCGAGTTCCACGACTACGGGGGCGGCGAGTCCGGGAAGCCCACGATAGACAAACGGATCGAGGCTGTAGAGGACGGCACTGCAACCCTGGACCTCACGGCGCACCTCACGAACCAGGGCGACGAGACCGCCGGTGACGTGACGCTCGTCGTCACCGCTCGCCAGGCCGACTCCCACGTCGTCGCCGGCCAGGCCCAGACCGATGTGGGGTCGATACGCCCCGGTCGAACGGCCAGGCCGACGGTCGAACTGACCGTTCCGGAAGAGTACAACTACTGGCTCGACGCCACGCTGCTCAAAGACGACGTCATCGTGGACACGGTGACCGAACCGGCCAACCTCGACCCGCAGGAGACTCTGCAGGAAGACGAACGCCAGACGGAAGTCACATTCGACGCCGGCGATTTCACCGGGACGGAACGTGACCGCAGCCAGGACCGGAGCACGGAGACGCCGACTGGGAGCAGCGGCCCCGGCTTCGGAACCACAATCGCCCTGGTCGGACTCGTCGGCGCAGCACTGCTCGCGGCACGGAGGAACCAATGACAGAGAACCTAGATAGCGAGAACACAACAGAGACTACGACCGGATCGGACAGCCAGTACGACTACGACGGCGGCGACGACAAGACCATCGTCGACCACCTGCAGTGGGCGCTGTTCGTCATCCTCATCCTGGTCGTACTCGTGGCGACGTTCCAGTTTTACTTCGCCGCGTCGTCGGCCATCGACCAGTTCGTGACCGGTCGGTACCGGTCACTGTTCAAGGCCGGATTCAACCTCGCCATCCTGCTGGTCAGCGGCCTCGGCCTGTCGCTGCTGGTCCGCAAGATGCGATAGACGACAATCCTTTTCCCCGGCCCGCGCAAATCCGGGCGTATGGCAGACGACGAACCTGCGGACGACGACGTCGAGGGTGAGGAGAGCCAGGACGACGACCAGAAGTCCTTCCGCGAGCGCGTCGAGGAGATCCGACAGGAACGCGCCGAAGAGCGCGAGGAAGGCGAGGGCGACGGCGAGATGAGCCGCGAGGAGCGCATGGAAGAGATGATGGGCGGCGGCGGCCCCGGCGGTATGGGGGGCGGCGGCAACCCCTTCGCACAGATGATGGGCGGCATGATGGGCGGCGGCGGTCCGGGCGGGATGGGCGGCGGTCCCGGTGGCATGGGCGGCGGCCCGCCGGGCGCCGGCCGACAGGAGGAGAGCGGTGGAGACGAGGAACTGACGCGAGAGGTTCGAAAACTCCGCGACGAGGTCCACGACGTCCGCCGCACGCTCGACCGCATCGCCGACGCGCTCGAAGACTAGGGACGTTATCTTTTCGCAGCGACGTACGTAACGCCTTGCGCGTGTAATGCCGGATGGGGGACGGCCGGAGGTCTGACTGACTGCACGACGGAGAGGGAATCAGCGAGGGACTGGTCCTCGGTCAGGGCGACGACGACGGCCGTGACGATGGCACTCCGTGAGATTCCGTGTGAACAGTGAACGAGGAGCGTTCCCTCACCCATCGAGCGTCGCGCCGCATCAGCAGCGCGTTCGAATGCCGTCCAGTCGTTTTCCGGTCCGTCGACCATCGGACAGTGGTGCGTCGTCGCCGGAGCGGGTTCGCGCGTCAGCGAGACAACTCTATCGAACGAACGCTGGCACCGACTCGGGTCGGCAGCGAACAGGTTGCCGAGAAACAGGTCCCGGCTACCGATCTGGCGAGCGATCGGCTCCTCGTGGCGGTAACCGAAAGGTCTGAGCACGTCGGATCCGTCGACGCACGTCCAATCTGGTCCAGCCATAGCTATCAGCGCCAAGACGACCGAGAAAACGCAAAACGTCGCAAAAAGTAGGTTACTCTTCGTACGCGAGGTTCATGACCCACTGGGAGAACGTGTCGCTACTCGGGTCGATTTCTTCGTCGCCGACGAACGGTGATAGCTGGTCGCCAGCCATCAGCAGCGAGAAGTCCAGATCGCGTGGGGCGGGCGTCAGGTAGTAGGTGTTGTGGCCCTCGTAGACGGTGTCCTCGCGCTGGATCATGTCCTTCTCGAACAGCGACTCGACGATGCGGCTCCCCTTGCGCGAGGAGACGTCGAGTTCCTTCCAGAAGTCGCTCTGGTGGATACCCCCGGATTCGCGGATGAGTTCGAGACCGGCACGCTCGTCGTCGGAGAGGTTCGCCTCGACGGCTGCCATGCTCATGTGAGTGTAATGGTACGGTGTGCGGCTTAAACCTGACTTTCGACCTGCCGGTACTCCGTCCGGCACGGCGGTCCGTCGGCGTAGCGGTGCGTCTGCTCGTCCTCGCCGAGCGTCAGGAGCGACGACGAGCGAGTGCCGAATCCATCCCCGTGCACGCAGACACCGTACTCGTGGTCCGAGACGGCTGTCTGCGCGCGGTCGAGCCACGCCGCGCTGTCTTCGCCGGGCTTCGGTTGCAGGTGGTCGCGCAGGCGATCGGCATTCGCGGCCTGGTCCTCGCCGGCCTCCTGGCGAACGCCGGGGATCCGGTACTGGCCATCGGCGCCGACGTTGACGACGACGTGGACGCCGGGCTGGAGGTTCGAGACGGCCAGCTGGCCGTCCCACTCGAAGTACAGCGCCGCGTTCTCGTCGGCGACGACGAGGTTGAACCCGTCGTACTCGTCCTCTCGCACCGCGCGCTCGACGTACCGGGCCGCGTCCTCGGCCGTCTCGCTCCGGAGCGCGTCGCGGACGAGCAGGCCCCTGGATCGCTCGCCGCCGAACGAACCGTCTATCCAGCGGTTCGTGATGGCGACGAAGACGCCGTGCTCGTTGTATCCGATCCAGGTTCCACCGGCCGCTTCGTCGACTGGCGCGACGACCTGTGGCTCCCAGTCGCGGACGGCCGGAGGATTTGAGGGACGGCCGACCTGTTCGTCACGGTTCGCTGCGACAGCGAGGTAGTCCTCGAACACTTGCCACGCGAAGACGAGCGTACACACGACCCGTCATACGTCTGCGGCGGAAATAAGCCTCCCGTCGACTCCGCACGCTCCGGACGCTCACTCACCGTCGAGCAGCGAACGGGCGCGCTCCCTGTCGACGGTCCCCGAGGCGGTGCGCGGGAGCGCCTCGACGAATCGGACGGTCTTGGGCACCTCGTGGTCGGCCAGGTCGTCGCGACAGCGGTCCCGCAGTTCGGAGACGGAGAGCGAGGCGTCGGACCGGTCGACGAGCGCGCCGACGCGCTCGCCCCACTCCGGGTCCGGAATCCCGACGACCGCGACGTCCTCGACGCCGGAAAGGCGACGTATCGTCGCCACGACGGTGGCGGGCTGGACGTTCTCGCCGCCAGTGACTATCTGGTCGTCGACGCGGCCGACGACCCAGAGTCGCCCGCCGTCGTCGTGATATCCCAGGTCACCCGTCTCGAAGCCGTGACGGCCGAACGCGGCTGCAGTGTGGCCCTCGTCCAGGTAGCCGGGCGTGACTGTCGGTCCGTCGACGACGATCTCGCCGACCTCGCCCGTCCTCCGAGAGTCCCCCATGTCGTCGACGATAGTGACCGTGGTTCCGCGAAGCGGCGTTCCCACCGTTCCCTGGTGTTCGAACGCTGTCTCGGGGAGCGCCGTCGCGACCTGTGAGGCGGTCTCAGTCGCGCCGTAGGTCGGACAGACCGGCACGTCGCGGGACTCACACCTGTCGATCAGTGGCTGAGGCGTCGGCCCGCCACCGAGCAGAACGAACCGGAGGTGCTCTGGCGGCGTCCATCCCGCGTCGAGCAACCGCTTGAGCATCGTTGGGACCAGCGAGACGCCGGTGACGTCGTCCTCCTCGATCACGCTGGCCGTCGCGTCAGGATCGAATTCTGACTGGAGGACGGTCGTCGTCCCGTAGAGCGTCGACCGAACGAGGGGGGCGAGCCCGCCCATGTGGTACATCGGCAGGCAGACGAGCCAGCGGTCGTCGGGGACGACGCCGAGCCGGTGGTCCGACCCGACCGCGCTCGACACGAGGTTGTCCAGCGTGAGTCGGACGCCCTTCGGTTCGCCGGTCGTACCCGAAGTGAACAGGAGCAGTCGCTCCGCGCCCGCGTCGGAGTCGACCGGCGTCACTTCATCGCCGGAACGGAGTTCGAGCGCGTCGACTGCTGGAGAGTGCGGCTCGTCGACGCTAGCGACGGGAACGCCGTCGGGAGCGACGTCGACGGCGACGTCCGCGGTGTCCGCCGAGCAGACCAGCCCGTCAAGTCCCGCGCGCTTCGACTGCGCCGCGAGCGTCTCTTCGTCCAGGCGGACGTTCAGGAGAACGGCAGTGGCACCGGCGCGCGCCGTCGCGAAGTACAGGTCTGCGAAGGGAACGCCGGTGTTCAGCAGGAATCCGACGCGGTCGCCCGGGCCCAGTTCGAAATCGCGCTGTAGCCCGGCGAGACGACGCGCGACTCGCCGGTCGAACTCGTCGTAACTCCAGCTATCCCCGGATTCGGCGTCGACGAGCGCGAGGTTGTCGGGGGACGCGTCGGATCGAACGCGCAACAGATCCGGCGTCGGGTAGGCCACCGGGTCGTCGACCGGCCACTCGCTGGGGTCCGGGAGCGTCACGAGCCGACCTCCGAAGGCTCCATCCCGAGACCGGATGACTGCGGAACGGAAATCCGGCCGTCGTCGACCGGCGCCGGGTCCGGACCGAGGTCTTCGGCCAGCAGTTCGGCAGTCGCCAGCCCGCAGGGGGCGACGTCCGGAATCGCCGCCGCGACGTGGACCGCCGCGGTCCGCGCGACGACGCCGTCGACCGTCGTCGTCACGACCGGTTCGACGCCCGCGTCGAGAGCGCGCGTCGCGATGGTGTGTGCGTCGCCCGGTCCGCCCAGGACCATCGGTTTGACTATCAGGACGTCCGCCGCGTCGCGTTCGAGGACCTCTGCGACGCGGTAGTCGACGAGCGTCTCGTCGACGGCGACGCCCACGGGTCCCCCAGCGAGGTCAGCCAGGCCGTCGAGGTCGTCGGACGCGAGCGGTTGCTCGACGTACGTGACGTCGAGGGGTTCGAACGCTTCGAGGGCGGACTCGGCCTCTTCGCGGGACCACGCGGCGTTCGCGTCGGCGCGAAGCGACACGTCGTCACCGACCGCTTCCCGGACGGCGCGGACGCGGTCGACGTCCGCGACGACTGTCCTCGCACCGACCTTGAGCTTCAGACAGTCGAAGCCGCGGTCCACGGCGTCTCTCGCGCGCTCGACCGTCTCGTCGACGTCGGCGTCGCCGACCGTGGCGTTGACGGGCACCGACTCGCATCGTCGGTCGTCGTCGAGCCACTGGTAGAGCGGGACGCCCTCGGCGCGCGCGTCGGCGTCGAACAGCGCCGTCGTGAACCCGTGCCGGGCGGCCGGCGCGTCGGCGACTTCCAGGTCCAGCAGCGCCGAGGCGTGTCCCTCCGAATCGGCGGTTTCGAGCGCCCGAGTCAGCGTCGACCGGCAGGCGGACAGCGACTCGGTCCACCCGGGAAGCGGCGTCGCCTCGCCCAGGCCTGTCTCCTCTCGGTGGTCGTACCGTGCGAGGAGGCCCTGGCGAGTCTCGATGGGGCCACTGGCCGTCTCCAGGGGCGACGACAGCGCGAGGGAGAACTCGTCGATACTCATAGGAGGGCTGGGGCGGCGAGGCCGGCAGCGAACAGGAGCGAGTGGACGAACAGCGTCTGACCCACCCGTTCGAGCGCCGGGTTCAGCGCGTCTCCGTCGGTTCGACGCATGACGGTCCGCCCGACAGAGAGCGCGAGTGGGAGCGACAGCAGCGGTGCGAGCGCCCAGAGCCCGAATCTATCGTCCAGTGCGAGAAGCACCGGGACGACGTAGGCCATCCCGACGAGGAGTGAGAACTCGACGCGGCTCGCCCGGTAGCCGAGCATCACCGCGAGCGTTCGCTTACCGGCCTGGGCGTCCGTTTCACGGTCCCGGACGTTGTTGACGACGAGAAGGGCAGTCGAGAGGCCCGCGGCGGGGAGGCTCGCGACGACGGCGGTGAGCGGCAGGGTTCCGGCGGGAAGCCCGAGCGGGAAGAGGCCCGCGTCGGCGAACGTGACGGCCTGGACGTAGTAGGTGCCGGTCACCGCGACGAGGCCGAAGTAGACGAAGACGAACAGGTCGCCGAGGCCGCGGTAGCCGTAGGGATAGGGGCCGCCGGTGTAGAGGACGCCGGCCAGAATGGAGCTCAGTCCGACGACGAGGATGGGCACGCCACCGATTGCGACGAGGTAGACGCCGACGACGACCGCGAGTGCGTACGTCGCGACCATCGCCAGTTTGACCCGTTCTGGCGGGATGAGACCGCCAGCGGTGACCCGAGTGAACCCCTCGCGGTCCTCGGTGTCGGCGCCCTTCACGGCGTCGTAGTAGTCGTTGGCGAAGTTGGTCCCGACCTGGATCAACAGCGCCCCGACGAACGCGGCGACGGCGGGGAGCCAGGCGAACACCCCGTCGTGGACGGCCAGGCCCACGCCGACGACGACGGGCGCGGACCCGGCCGGGAGCGTCTGGGGCCTGGCCGCCATCAGCCAGGCTTTCGTCTTCGAGACGTCAGCGTCTGCGGTAGCCATTGGGGAAATGTGAGGACTGGTGCACGTTCAAGATTGGCATCTCGTCGTCGATCGGGGTCCCACTGGTACGGGAAGCAGATCGTTCGGCCAGCCCGCAGTGGCGACGGGTCGACTCGAACGGATTGCAGGATACTCGCCTGGGCCGTGCCAGATACATCAGCAAGCCGAGTGGTTACACCGGACGCGGTCGTACCCGACTGACGCATGGTCGAGACGTACCACGTCGCCTTCGTCATCTTCGGCCTCGCCATCTTCGCCGCCGTGGTGTTACCACGGCTGCTCATGCACCGGCCGATGTCCCTCCCGATCGTCTACGTCGGCGCCGGTTTCGTCCTCTTCGCGATCCCACACGGTGTCGGGCCACCGGACATGGTAGAGAACTCGGTCGTCGTCGAACACCTCACCGAACTCGTCGTCATCGTCTCGTTGATGGGGGCCGGCCTGAAGATAGACCGACCGTTCTCCTGGCGCGGGTGGGGAACGACGTGGCGGCTCCTGGGAATCACGATGCCGTTGACCATCGGTGCCGCCGTGTTTCTCGGGTGGTGGGTCCTCGGGCTCCACATCGCGACGGCGGTGCTCCTCGGAGCAGTCGTCGCGCCGACTGACCCCGTCCTGGCGTCGGATATCGAAGCCGGCCCGCCGCTCTCCGAGGTGGAGGAGGAACCCGACGTCCAGCAGGAACACTCCGTCAGGTTCGCGCTCACCTCCGAAGCGGGGCTCAACGACGGCCTGGCGTTCCCGTTCACTAACCTCGCTATCGTCCTGGCGGCCGCGACTGCTCCGGCGTCGCTCGCCTGGGTGGGAGAGTGGACCCTCTACTACGTCCTCTACAAGATAATCGTCGGCGTGCTCGCTGGCATCGTTCTGGGATACGCCGGCGGGCTAGTCATCTTTCGCCTGCCAGCCTCGTCGAAGGTTTCGGAGGCACTCGCGGGCGCCGAAGCCCTCTCCGGCACGCTGTTCATCTACGGCGCGACGGAGATAGTCGGCGGGTACGGCTTCCTCGCCGTGTTCGTCGGCGCGCTCGTGGTCCGCAAGTTCGAGTGGGAACACGACTACTACCGTACCCTCGACGAGTTCGCCGTGATGGTCGAGCGCCTGCTGATGGCGGTCGTGCTCGTGCTGTTCGGCGGCGCGCTCGCCGGCGGGTTGCTCGCCCCGCTCACGCTGACAGAGGTCGGCATCGGCCTCGCCCTGTTGCTCGTCGTCCGGCCGCTGGCCGGGACGATCGGGCTGCTGGGTTCCGGCCTCTCCTGGCCCTCGCGGGCGATCGTCGCTTCGTTCGGCATTCGCGGCATCGGGTCGTTCTACTACCTCTCCCACGCGCTGAACGAGGCGTCGTTCGCCGAACTGGAACTCGTCATCGCCGCCGAACGCCTCTGGGCGCTGCTGGGCTTCGTCGTCCTCGCATCGGTGGTCATCCACGGCATCACGGCCAGTCCCGTCATGGACGCCTTCGAGCGGTGGGAGGAGCGAACCAGGCCGGTCCGGGAGGCGCGGGCCGACGGCACGGGTGAAGCGCCAGCCGACGGAGAGAGCGATCAGTAGTGCCAGGGCACGTCGTCGAAGTCCGGCTCGCGGCCCTCGTTGAAGGCGTCGCGACCTTCCTTCGCCTCGTCGGTCATGTACGCCAGCCGGGTGGCCTCGCCGGCGAACACCTGCTGGCCGACCATCCCGTCCGAGTCGAGGTTGAACGCGTACTTGAGCATCCGAATCGCCGTCGGTGACTTCCGGTCGATCGCTCCGGCCCACTCCAGGGCCGTCTCCTCCAGTTCGTCGTGCGGGACGGCATCGTTGACCATTCCCATGTCCGCGGCCTCCTTTGCGTCGTAGGTCTTCCCGAGGAAGAACACCTCTCGGGCCTTCTTCTGGCCGATCTGGCGGGCGAGGTACGCAGAACCGAAGCCGCCGTCGAAGGAGGCGACGTCGGGGTCCGTCTGGAGGAACTTCGCGTGCTCCTCGCTTGCGAGCGTGAGGTCACAGACGACGTGAAGGCTGTGGCCGCCGCCGACGGCCCAGCCCGGCACCACAGCGACGACGGGCTTGGGGATGTGTCGGATCTGGCGCTGGACTTCGAGGATGTGGAGGCGGCCGACGTTCTCGGGTGCCTCTTCGTCGCCGATGTCCTCGTTTTCGTCGTATTCGTACCCGGAGTCACCACGCATCGACTGGTCGCCACCGGCACAGAAGGCCCAGCCACCGTCCTTCGGCGACGGGCCGTTCCCCGTGAGGATCACGCAGCCCACGTCGGTGAGCCGTTTGGCGTGGTCCAGCGCGGTCGACAGTTCGTCGACCGTCTCCGGGCGGAAGGCGTTGCGGACCGCCGGCCGGTCGAAGGCGATGCGAACCGCGCCGACGTCGTCGGCGCGGTGGTAGGTGATGTCGGAGAAGTCGAACCGGTCGATCGGTTCCCAGCGGTCGGGGTCGAATACGTCCGAAACCATGTCGGTGCTGGGTCGGGGCGGCCCAAATAGGTTCCCGTGGCGGTCGAAAACTACTTTTTCCGGTCGGGTCACGGTACGTCCGTGCCGCCCCAGATAGACCACGAACGGCTCCTCCTCACGCTCGGTATTCTCGCGGTGCTCGTGGTGGCCTACAGCCTCCTCATCGTCCAGCAGATCCTCCTCGGGCTCTTCGTCGTCCTCGCGCTCGGGATGGTGTACCTGTTCTTCGTACTGCTCCAGCTCCTGGACCGCATCGCGACGGCTCTCGAAGCCATCGCCGAGCAGCGCCGCGAGTAACCCCGGTGATAATCGGCGAGAGGGTTTATTAGCCAGTCGCGTGCAATTCCGGGCAACAGGCCCTCTATGACGCAGACGTTCTACGACGTACTCGGCGTCCCGCCCGACGCCTCGACGGACCGGATCAGGGCCGCCTATCGCGAACGACTGAAGGAGTCCCATCCGGACCTGAACGACGACGAGGACGCGAACGAGGCGACGCGGCGGATTATCCGTGCCAGGGACGTCCTCACCGACGAGTCCGAGCGCGAGCGCTACGACGAGGTGGGCCACGAGGAGTACGTCGGCGAGGACGCCTCGCCCGTGGACGACGACGACGTCAGCGACGCGGCGGCCGCTGCCCGGCGCGCGGGCTGGGGAGACGGGACGGGGGGCGAATCGGCATCGTCGCGTTCGGCCACCGACGAGCACCGGGACCGAGCGGGCCGCTCGGCCGCTGACCGGAGACGACGGGCCCGGGATAGACGGCGACGGGAGCGTGCAGCCAGGGAACGCGTCGACCGTGAGACCGACCGGACCGGTGACGGCTCGTCACGGAACACGGCGTCCCGGGACACGTCGTGGCAGGACAGGGCCACCCGAGACGCGACGTCACAGGACACGGCGACGACCGATGGCGGTTCGACCACCGCGGACGTCGCGAGTGTGGGTGGCGTCGGGGAAGCAGCGCGGTCCTGGAACGGGAGCGGCGGTTTCAGCGTCCGCCAGGGGCACGACGTCGGCCACCGACGCCGGCTGATTCCCACCGGGAAGTCGCTGACCCTCCTGGCCGTCTCGTTCGTCCTCTATCCGCTGATGCTGTTCAGCGCGCTGTTCCCGCCGTTCCCGCTCCCCGTCAACGTCATCGTCGGCTGCTGTTCCATCTTCCTGGTCGGGTACCTCCAGTCCCAGCCCGAAGTTGGGGTCATCGTCTTCGGGAGCTGGAGTCTGCTAACGCCCGTCGGCTTCGCCGCCGTTGGCGTCCCACTGACCGGCCTCGTCGGCATCGCTGCCCTCACCGGAACGTGGCTGCCGCTCGGACTCTCCGTCGCGACGCTGGTGCTCGTCCGGCCCTGACGGCCAAACTGGGCCGATTGTCGGTCAAATCTCTTCGCACACGCGCTCGTGCAGTCGCTCGCGGTAACGATGACTCTCCGCCGCGTCCGTGATCACCTCGATGACCTGCGTTCCGGCCGAACCGACGGACGACGACAGCGCGTCGACGAGCGCGTCGCCGTCCGCGACGCGTTCGAACCCGACGTCGTACAGTTCTCCGGTCGGCTCGAAGTCCAGCCCGTGGGGCGTCTTGAACTGGTCGGTAAAGGGCGGGTCGAAGGACTCGATGGGAAGCTTGTGGAAGATGCCGCCGCCGTCGTTGTTGACCAGGACGACGGTGGCGTCGACGCCACAGCGCGCGACGGCCAGCAGACCGTTCATGTCGTGGTAGTACGCCAGGTCACCGAGGAGCAGGACGAGCGGGTCCTCGTTTCCGCTGGCGGCGCCGAGCGCGCTCGACGTGATGCCATCGATACCGCTGGCTCCCCGGTTGCCCAGTATCGAAAGGTCCGCCGTTCGCGGGCGACCGAACCGGTCCACGTCCCGGACGGGCATGCTGTTGGAGACGTAGAGCGTCGCCGGGTCCGGGAGGGCCCCGACGACGCGTCCGGCGACGCTCCCTTCGAACAGCGTGCTATCGAGTTCAGGGTCGACCAGGTCCCAGTAAGCCCGTTCTGCGCGCGCGAACCGTTCGGTCCAGTCGGTTTCGGTGGCGTCGGCGGCGGAGACGCCAGCGGCAACTCCCTCGGCGAAGCCGGTGGGGTCCGCGGTCACGAGATCCGTCGCGGTGAACTCGGCCTCGCGCCACGCGCCAGCCGGGTCGACGACGAACTGCCGCGCATCGGTGTCACGCAGGTAGCGACGCAGCGTCTTCGACGTCGGCGAGGCGCCGAACCGGAGGACGACGTCCGGGTCGGGCCAGTCGCCCGCGGCGCCGAGGTAGGAGTCGTAACCCCCGCAGACGGTGACGTCGGACACGTGGTCGCCGAACCGGACGCCCGAGAGCGGGTCCGCGAGCACGGGAAAACCGGTCGCCCCGGCAAGCGCGGCCAGGGCGTCCCGCGCGGGCGTCGGCCGGTTGGCCGTGCCAGCGACGATCAGGCCGCGGTCGGCGCCGTCTGTCTCGCCCGCGACACGGGCCAGCTCCGCGTCGCTCAGGCGTGGCTGGCCCTGCGACGTTGCGACGAACGGGCCGTCGCGGCCGGTGACCCCCAGCGAGTCGGACGCTGCGAACGACTCGGGAATCGAACCGACACCCTCGGGCGTCTCCGTCGGTTCCAGCGGTTTCGCGACGGGGACGTTGAGGTGGACGGGCCCCGGTGGCGTCCCGGTCGATGTCGCGACGGCACGGCAGACGGTCGTCCGCAGGGAGCGAAGGCGGCGGTCCTCCGCTGCTGGCTCCGGGAGGCTCTGGAAGGACCTGACCGCGTCACCGTAGAGCTTCGTCTGGTCGACGGTCTGGTTCGCGCCACTGTCGCGCAGTTCGGCTGGTCGGTCCGCCGTCAGCACGACCAGTGGGACCCGCGAGCGGTCGGCCTCGATGACCGCCGGGTGGAAGTTCGCGGCCGCGGTCCCGGACGTGCAGACCAGTGCAGTCGGCTCGCCAGTTCGCCGGGCGCGACCGAGGGCGAAGAAGGCCGCCGAGCGCTCGTCGAGGTGGGAGAACACCCTGACGTCGGGGTGGTCGGCGAAGGCGACCGTCAGCGGCGTCGAGCGACTGCCGGGCGCGACGCAGACGGCGTCGAGGCCGCTCTCGGCCAGTTCGTCGACGATGGTCTCGCCCCACAGCGTCGCCAGGTTCGGTGCAGTCATTCGAGTTCGTCCAGCATCGGCCGGTACTTGAGCTGTACCTCGTCCCACTCCCGGTCGGGGTCACTGTCGGCGACGATGCCCGCGCCGGCGAACACAGTCGCGGCGTCCCCGCGTGCGAGCGCGGACCGGATGGCGACGGCGAAGGTCCCGTTGCCCGAGGCGTCGAACCAGCCGACTGGCGCGGCGTACCAGCCCCGGTCGAACGTCTCCGTCTCGCGGATGGTCTCCAGGGCTCCGTCCGGCGGGAGGCCGCCGACCGCCGGCGTCGGGTGGAGCGCCTCGACGAGCGAGAGGACGTGTTCGTCTTCGGCGAGTTCGGCCGTTATCGGCGTCCGGAGGTGCTGGACCGTCGCCAGCCGGCGGATGCTTCGGTCCCCGGTGCCGACCGAAGAGGCGAACGGCTCCAGTTGCTCGCGGACCGCGTCGGCGACGACCTCGTGTTCGTAGCCGTCCTTCTCGCTCTCGAGGAGTTCCGTCGCCAGCCACTCGTCCTCGGCCGGCGTGTCACCCCGTCCGGTCGATCCCGCGAGCGCCTCAGTGCTGACCGTCCGCCCGGTGAGCGAGACGAGCCGTTCCGGCGTCGCGCCGAAGAACGTGGCGTCCTCGGTGGGCGAGAAGGCAAAGCGGTAGCAGTCCGGATACGTCCGGCCGAGCCGTTCGAGAGCGTCCGGTACGGAGAGCCGGTTCGAGAGCGAGAGGGTCATCGCCTGGGCGAGGACGACCTTCTCCAGGGCACCCTCGGAGACGCTCTGCAGTGCCGCCTCGACCTGTTCGCGCCACCCGCTTCGCGAGGGTGTGCGGGTCCGATCGGCGACGCCTGGCGGACCGGTCGGTTCGGGGTTGGTCTCGTCGGCGAGCCGGTCGCGCCAGACGCCGAGTTTCGAATCGGCCTCGCTGTCGGCGTCCGGGCCGGTGGCCGTCACCGTGAGCCACCAGTCGTCGCCGTCGGCGGTCAGCTGAACTTCGGGGAGCACGAACCGCGCGTCGCCGAAACCGTCCCAGGGCCCGGCCTGTCCGTCGTCGTGGAAGGCGAAGCCGCCGAACAGCCGGGGCCGCGCGGCGCTCGGGATGCCATCCGGGACAGAACAGGATTCGAGGAGACGGGCACCGTCGGCGCGCACGTCGGCGAACCGGTCCGACCCGTCGCCGGTCACCGTCGCCGTCGACCCCCTGACAGCCACGGACTCGGTCGGGGTCTGCCAGACGAACCGTGGGCGGTCGTTCGTCGCCAGAAAGGCCCTCGTCGGCGGTTTCGACACCGAACAGCCACGCGTGACGACCGGCGCGTCGACTGTCCGAACCGTCGCCTCGTCACCGCGAGGTACATCCATCGCAGGCGAGTTAGGTCCGGGGGCCTTTGAGCCTAACTATACGGTTAGCCTCACGCGCCGAACACGTCTACGTGGTGACGAGAGCCGTCGTTCAGAGCGGTCCCACCGCCGTCGGTCGATGGGGAGCACCGAACGGGGCGTAATTCAGTTGTTTTTAATCGAGTTCCAATAAACTCTTGGAGTTTGGAAAGTAAAACGGGTGTATCAGTAGCTCTCTTTCGCCACAGCCCCAACTTCCCCCGTCAGATTTAAATAAACCTCTGTCGAACCGACGTACAGTGCGATGCCCAAGGTAGAGATTACAATCCCGGAACACCTCGAGATGCAGATCGCCCAGCTCGTCGAAGAAGGCGAGTTTCTCAACCGCGAGGAAGCGATCGAAGACCTGCTCTCGACCGGGTTGAAGGCGTACAAGACCAGCGGGCCCATGGACGACGAGGAAGAACCGGGTCTCGAGGACGACGGGATGATGGGTCACGACGACGAATACGTGTTCTAGGCAGTCTCGGCCCGTCTGGCCCGTGGACCCGCCTGTGACGCGTTATCAAGCAATTCTTATGCTGTTTGCGCCGGCTAGTACTGTCAAATGCACAAAGACGAACTCCTCGAGCTACACGAGCAGATGGTGTACATCATGCGTTTCTTCCGCGACGAGATGGACAGCGTCGACCCGGAGCTGTTCGACGCCTACCAGGAACTCGACGTCGAGCCGTCCGACGTACACAAATCGAAGAGCGAACACAAACACGCCGTCTTCGTGCTCGGGAACTCGCTGGCGACGGCGATGAGCGAGGACGAGTTCTCCGACGCCGGCCGCGTCGGCAAGCGGATGAAGGAACTCGCCGAGGACGCCGAGAGTCGCATCTGACCGACCGCTCCGTCGCGTTACTGTTCTAGCTCGGTGAACATCTCGGGATCCGTCCGAAACTTGAGAACGTTGTGGACGACGGAGTTGCGCACGTTGTCGATGACGTCGCCGTGGTCCTTGTAGAAGTCGTGAATCCAGCGCGACTCGGCTTTCCTGCTGGGGAACATCATCACCGACTTCCACTGGTACTCCCCGTCCGAGAGGAAGTACAGGAGCGTGTGGCGGTCGTGCCGGATGGCGTTCATCGCGTCGTTCCAGCCCTGGGCGAAGTGGGCCGGATTGAACTTGAACTCGAACAGCGCGAAGTTGAAGTACGCCTCGTTGGGCACGATTGTCTCCCGGAAGACGCCCTCTTCGCGCATCTTCCGGATGGACTCGCTCACGGTGACGTGCGAGACGCAGATGTCGTGTTCCTCTTCGAGTATCGTCGCGAGTTCACGCGAGGACAGTTGCGGGTCGTCAGAGAGTTCGCTGAGGATGAGCACGTCGCGTTCCTTGAACTCCCAGTCGGGACAAGCGTCAGTCGACATGAATGTTGCTCTGGACTGAGTAAACCTCTTTCTTTCGACTCTATCCCGCGTTGATATCGGTTCCCAGTGATCGTACTTTTCGCAGATTCACCTCCCCTCGAACTCGGGCGACCGCCCGTCGACGAACGCAGCAGCCCCTTCGGCGTGGTCGCGGGTGCCAAACGCGACGCCCTGGGCCATCGCTTCCGAGCCCGACGCGCTCTCGAAGGAGTCGGGACGCTGGTTCAACAGCCGCTTCGACGCGGTGAGCGCGACGGTCGGCCCCGTCGCGATCGTCTCGACCAGATTCGCCACGCCCTCCTCGAAGGAGTCGGACTCGAACACGCGCGTGAAGACGCCCAGTTCCCGGGCCCGGTCGGCCGACACGAGCTCGCCGGTGAAAACCAGCTCCTTGGCCGTGTTGAGTCCGACGAGTCGGGGGAGCAGGAACGAGACGCCCGAGTCCAGCGCGAGCCCGACGCGGCGGAACCCGAAGCTGATCTTGGCCGCGGGACTGGCCAGCTGGACGTCGCAGGCGATGGCCAGCCCGGCGCCCGCGCCGAAGGCCGGCCCGTCTATCTTGGCGACCGTCGGGAGCGAACACTCGTAGACGCGACCGACGGCGCGGTTCACCGATCGAATGACCAGGTCGACTCGCTCGGCCGCCGGGACGTCACCCTCGATGCCGTCCAGCATGGCCTGGACGTCACCTCCCGCGCAGAACGAGGTTCCTGCCCCTTCCAGGACGACGCACCGGGCGTCGCTGTCGGCGATGGTATCGAAGGCCGCGACGATCTCGTCGGCGAGCGCGGCGGAGATTGCGTTGCGAGCGTCCGGCCGGTTCAGCGTCACCCGCGCGACGCCGTCCGAGACGTCGAGCAGTACGAGGTCTGAAGCCATAGCGGTCCGACGAACGCGAGCGCCAAAGTCGTGTGGGCACGGAGCTGTCCGTTCGTGAGGGGATAGTTTGAGGGACGCCCCGCCGGAACGTCCACTGTGCAGATCCACTGGCACCGTCGCGACCTGCGCGCCGTGGACAACGCCGGGCTCGCAGCGGCTGCGACGGCTGGGACCGACGACGAAGTCGTCCCCGTGTTCGTCTTCGACGACGACGTCCTCACCCACGCAGCGCCGCCACGAGTCGCGTTCATGCTCGACGCGCTGGCCTCGCTACGCGCGTGGTATCGCGACAGGGAGAGCGACCTGGTCGTCGTTCGCGGTGACCCGGCCGAGGTCCTTCCAGACCTGGCCGACCGCTACGACGCGACGGCCGTCACCTGGGGTGAGGACTACTCCGGGCTGGCGAACGAGCGCGACGCGCGCGTCCGCCTGGCGCTCGACGAGGTGGACGTGGACCGACGCGTCGTCACCGACAGCGTCCTCCACGAGCCGGGGTCGATCACGACGAACGCCGGCGAGCCGTACTCGGTGTTCACCTACTACGGACGAAAGTGGCAGGACCGGCCGAAAGACGACCCCTACGAGCCGCCCGAGGGATCCACCCTCGCCGACGTGAGCGGGGACCCACTCCCCTCACTGGAAGCACTGGGCTTCGACGAACCTGTGGCCGAGATTCCGACGGCGGACCCGGCCGCCGCGCGCGAGCGACTGATGGCGTTCTGCGACGGACCGATCTACGAGTACGAGGACCTGCGGGACGTCCCCGCGACAGAGAACACGTCTCGGCTCTCGCCCCACCTGAAGTTCGGGACGCTCGGGATTCGCGAGGTGTACGCGGCGACGGAAGCCGCGAAGGACGGCGCGACCGAGGAACAGGTCGAATCGGTCGAGACGTACCAGTCCGAACTCGCCTGGCGGGAGTTCTACCTCCAGGTGCTGGCGACGAACCCGGAGACGGTGGCTCAAAATTTCAAAGAGTACGAGCGTCCGATAGACTGGCGGAACGACCCCCAGGAGTTCGAAGCGTGGAAGGCGGGCGAGACGGGCTACCCCTTCGTCGACGCCGGGATGCGACAGCTTCGGCAGGAGGCGTTCGTCCACAACCGGCTCCGGATGGTCGTCGCCTCGTTCCTGACGAAGGACCTGCTGATCGACTGGCGTCGCGGGTACGAGTGGTTCCACGCGCGCCTCGTCGACCACGACACCGCGAGCGACGTCGGCGGCTGGCAGTGGGCGGCCTCGACGGGCACGGACGCCCAGCCGTACTTCCGGGTGTTCAACCCGACGACGCAGGGTGAGCGATACGACCCGGACGCGGAGTACATCACTGAGTACGTTCCCGAACTCCGGGGCGTCGAGCCAGCGACGATCCACCAGTGGCCCGGCCTGTCGGCAACCCAGCGGCGAAATGTCGCGCCCGAATACCCAGACCCGATCGTCGACCACGGGAAGCGCCGCGAAGCGGCCATCGCCGCGTTCGAGGCCGCCCGTGGTGATTCCTGACGCAGCGGCGAGTCGGACGACGCGCCACGGCCCGCTAGTGCTAGAAGTTACCGTACACCTCCTAAACGTTTAACAGGCGTCCGGCCGACGATTCGCGTTGGAGGGTTTACATTATGCCAGAAGAATCCGAACCGGAGCTGCCACCGCTTCCGTACGACTACGACGCGCTCGAACCACACATCTCCGAGCAGGTGCTGACCTGGCACCACGATACGCACCACCAGGGCTACGTCAACGGTCTCCAGGCCGCCGAGGAGACCCTGGCCGAGAACCGCTCGTCGGGCGACTTCGGCGGCTCCGCCGGCGCGCTCGGCAACGTCACCCACAACGGGTGTGGCCACTATCTCCACACGCTGTTCTGGGAGAACATGTCCCCCAACGGCGGCGGCGATCCCGAGGGAGACCTCGCGAGTCGGATCGAGGAGGACTTCGGCTCCTACGAGGGCTGGAAGGGCGAGTTCGAGGCCGCCGCCAGTGCCGCAGGCGGCTGGGCGCTGCTCGTGTACGACCCCGTCGCCAAGCAGCTGCGCAACGTCGCCGTCGACAAACACGACCAGGGCGCGCTCTGGGGCGCCCACCCCATCCTCGCGCTCGACGTCTGGGAGCACTCCTACTACTACGACTACGGTCCCGACCGCGGCAGCTTCATCGACGCCTTCTTCGAAGTCGTCGAGTGGGACAAGGCCGCCGAGGAGTATCAGAAGTGCCTCGACCACTTCGAATAGGTCGGTAACCACCGCGCTTTTTTCGCACTGGTAACCGGGAGGGAGCCGCCTCGACGTTTCGAGAGTTTTAGGCGTCGAGGGACGAACTGATGAGTATGCCAAAACCGAAGGCCGAGTTCGACGACCTGCGGAGCCTGGAGTTTCGCGACCCCGACGAAGTGCTCGACGACGACAAACTGTACACCATCTACGAGATCGGACGGCTCCTCCAGGGCCTCGACCCCGAGGCCGAACTCGACGTGGAGACGGAGAACGTCCTGATGGACTGGGCCATTCCGTGGATGCTGAACAACGCCGAGGCGTTCGTCTTCGCGGAACCGAACGCCGACGACGAACCGGGGTACTACGGGCTCGCGTAGATGACGCTCCTCGTCGCCGGGTCCGAACGCGTCGACGCCGGCAAGACCACGTTCTCCGTGGGCCTGCTCGAACGCACCGGCGCCGTCGGCTACAAGCCCCGCGCGGGCAACGACTACTGGCACGACCACGACGACTGGGAGCGCGCCAGCGCGGACGGCCGCCTCTACGGCAAGGACGCGAAGCGACTCGTCGGCGCGAGTCCGGGCGACGCCGACCCCGAGGACGTCAACCCCATCCACCGGCTGTGGCACCCGTCACCAGGCAGCGGGGCCGGCATCCTGGGGAGCGAAGACAGGGAGTTCCTCGTCGACCGCGTCGGCGACCAATTCGTGGTCAACGAAACGGTCTCGCTGCCAGATGATGTCCGGAACAGGCTCCCGCTGGTGAACGCGCACACCGTCTCCTCACTCGACGAGTTCAACGAGGCGATGGCCCGGCTTCACGTGCCCGCGCTCCACTCGCTGGCAAGCGAAATCGAAGCCGCACAGCGTGCCGTCGTCGAATCGTACGGCGACGTCGCGCGGCCGCTCGCCGACCTGGCACCGGACGCCGTCGCCGTCGTCGAACCGACGCGGGCGAGAATCTACGACGGCGACCGATACGCGAAGGCCTGCGAAGTGGCCACCGGCGGTCCGGGGACCGGACAGCTCGAAGAGCGCGTCGGCTCCGTCGTCGACCTCGTCGAGTCGGCGGCGACGGTCCAGTTGCCAGCGCTCGCCGCCGACCAGCGCAGCGACTCCGAAGCGGTCGCCGACGCCTACGAGCCGGCCTACGACGCGCTGCTGGGTACTGCCTTCGACGGCGAATAGTGCCCGTCGTCGAAGATCCGCATCCCCGTTCTCAGGCGCCGAACTCCTCCTGCGTCACGCGCACGACGAGCGTGTCGTCCACGTCCCGCAGGTCGTACTCCGGAATCGTGTCCCCGGTCCGGGTGACGAGCATCGGTTCGACGAGCCGGGGAGGAGAATCGAACTCCTCGTCACCTTCCTCGATGCCGTATACCTGGAGGAATCGGTCCGTCTCGGTCGGGTCGACCTCGTCGTCGCGCACCGCGGCGGCCAGGTCCCGCGAGAGCCACTCAGTCTCGCTGATCGAGGGTTCGAGGACGAACGCCGTCTCGGTGAAGCGGACCAGGTACCAGTTGAGGTCGTTGAGCAGCGAGACGGCGGCGCCGAGGCTCACCGTCTCCAGCGTGAGCGTGTTCTCGAACGGTTCCCGGAGGTCGTAGGTCGCGAGCGCGTTTCGCGCCGTCTCGCGCGAGAGGAGTTCGTACCGGAGGTTCGCGTCCTCCGTCCCGACGAGACAGACCCGGGTCATCGTCCGAGGTGAGTCCCGCGGGCGGGAAAGTGGTTTCGTTCCGCCCGGTCACTCGGTGTCGATCGGGACGATTTCGGCCTCGGCAACGACGTCACGCGCACGCGAGAAGAGGTCGGCCGGTTCGATCGCCCGAACTTCGTCGAGGTCCGCGTTCGTCTCGGGGAACGAGGGCGCGACCCGGTTGCAGCCCGCGTCGATGGTCGACTCCTCGTACGTGCCGATATCACGGGCGAGCGCGATGACGTCGGTCTTATCCATCGTGAGGCAGGGTCGGTGGACTGGAAGGTCGACCGCGGCGTCGGTGACGGCCAGGTTCGCGCTCGTCTGGCTGGACTTCTGGCCGATGGCCTCGCCCGTGACGACGCCGACCGCACCGGTCTCGCGGGCGACGGCCTCCCCCACGGCGACGACGAACCGGCGGAGGTGGAGCATCCGGGTGTCGGTGGTCTCCTCGGCCAGTTCGGCGACGACGTCGCCCCCTGGAACGATCCGGAGGTCCAGGTCGTAGCTCGGCGCGTAGCGGGCCAGGTCGGCGACGGTCGCGGCCGCGCGGGCCTGGTGGTCCGGCCCGCCGTAATCGCCCAGGTCGACGTACACCGGAACGATCGGGCAGCCGCGGCGCATCGTCTGCCAGGCGGCGACCGGCGAGTCGATACCCCCGCTGATCATCGCGACGACGGGTCGCTGAGAGCCGAGCGGCATCCCGCCCGGTCCGTCGCGTTTCTCCAGGAAGACGTAGGCCTCGTCCTCGCGGCACTCGACGAACAGTTCGAAGCCCGGGTCGTCGAGGTCCACCTCGGGTTCGCCGCCCATCGACTCGATCGTCTCCCAGACCGCGCTCCCGCCCTCCGATTCGATGTCGGTACTGGCGAAGGGGTGGGCGTCTTGCTCGCCGGCGCGGCGAGCGCTGACGGCGAAGGTGCCGCCCTCGTAGTGTACTTCGGTCGCGTCTCGGAGCGCGGCGGAGATAGCGTCGAGCGTTGGTTCGACCGTCACCGCGGGGCTCGCCGAGACGACGCCGAAGGCGTCCGTCGCGGCCGCGGTCGCCGCTTCGGGCTCGTCAGTGTGAATGAAAATCCGATTCCGGTGCCGGTCGACCTCGCCGGAGACGCCGCGGTCGGCCAGCAGCGAGTTCAGGTTGCCCGCGAGCCGGGTCTCCATCTTGCGGCGAACCTGGTCGCTCTTGACGCCGATTTCGCCGTGGCGGACGAGGACGACGTCGGATCCCGGCGGGTGCATACCTGCGATATCGGACGGGAGAATAAACGCGTGTCGTCTGCCTGCGCTCCGATGGCGAGACGGTCAGAACGTGGAGAGTTCGCCGTCGATGACCCGCTTCGTGATGCCAGTCACGTCGGCGAGTTCGTCGTCGACGGCAGCACGGACCTCCGCTTCGATGTCTTCGATGGCGACGCCGGGTTCGGTGACGAGTTCCGCGTCGGCGACGTGCGGGTCGTCGATGGGCGAGCCGATCTGGGAGAGCAGGCGGACCTGGAGCTGCTTGATGCCGTCGACCTCACTCACGACGGACTCGGCGATTTCGGTGGAGAGAAGGTTGTAGATCTTCCCGATGTGGTTGACGGGGTTCTTGCCGGAGGTCGCCTCCATGCTCATCGGCCGGTTCGGCGTGATGAGGCCGTTGGCGCGGTTGCCCCGGCCGACGGAGCCGTCGTCGCCCTGCTCGGCGGAGGTGCCGGTCGTCGTCAGGTAGATAGAGCCCTCCTCGTAGTCGTCGGCGGTGTTGACGTGGACGGTGACCTCGCGGTCGGTGTACTCCGTCGCGAGGTCGGCGACGTACTCGCGCACGGCTTCGACGGCGTCCCGGTAGGCGTCCATGTCCGGGACGTGTCGGTCGACCATCGCGACGGCGACTGTGACGTCGACGTGGTCGCCCTCGCGCTTGCCCATGACCTTGACGTCCTGGCCGACGACGGGGTTGTCCGCGGCGTACTCTTCGTTGAGACGGCGTTCGGTCTCGTGGACGATCTGTTCGGTCTCAGTGAGCGGCGCGTGTCCGACGCCGTAACTCGTGTCGTTGGCCATCGGGACGGTCGCTTCCTCGCCGAAGACATCCTGGAGGTCGCCGCTGCCCTCGCCGAGGCGGACGTCGACGATGACGTCCTTGCCGACGTCGAGGAAGGGGAACTGCTCGTCGAGGAACTCGCGGGCGGCCTCCAGCGCGATAGTCTCGGTCGGGATGCGCTCGCCGTCGAACGTCTTGGTCGCGCGACCGACGATGAGGAGGTAGATCGGTTCCAGTACTTCGCCGCCGCCGAAGGCGGGCGCGGCCGTGCCGGCGACGAGCTGGGTCTCGTCGGTGTTGTAGTGCAGCACCTTGCCGAAGCGGTCGATGTACTCCTGTGCCAGCGCGCGTGAGACGGTTTCGGCGATCCCGTCGCAGATAGAGTCGGGATGACCGATGCCTTTCCGCTCGACGATCTCCACCGACTGGTCCTCGACCGCGTGCCCGGTGGCGGGCTGAACGTGTATATTCCGGTCCGTCATTGGCCGTAGTTGGGAGTCCCGGGTTCTATAACTTGCGGAAACCTTTCTACCCGTTCTGATTACTCCTCTGCATCACCGAGGCGGAGACCCAGGTAGGACGTCCGGATCTGCTCGTTGTGGTCGAGACCGAGTTCATTCATTACCTCCTTCGCGCCCTCGCGCGCGTCCTCGACTTCCTCGGCCTCGATTTCGACCTCGACGAACTCGCCGAGGCCGTCCACGGTATCGAGCGTGACGGTGTAGCCGTCCAGGTGATAGCGGTCCCGGTCCTTCTCCACGACGGCGGCCGCCTCGAACCCCAGTGCACGGAATATCGCGTCGGCGTCCGAACCGCTCTCGACGGCCGTTTCGATCTCTTCCCGGGTCTTCGACGCCGCGTCAACCTTCGGTCCTTTGTATGTCAACTCCACGATGGCTTCGTCGCCGTGGGACTCCCGGCGGATGCGAAACGCCTCGTCGGTCTCTGCGAAGTCGCGGTGGGGAGCGTCGTAGTACGTGTCTTCCTGGGTCACGGCGCCCAGGCGATCGGCTCCCAGTGCTTCGAGTCGGTCGCGAACGGTGTCGTGGTCCGCCTCTACCTTCAGTTCGACCTCGTACATGCGCATGTGGTCGGCGAGGCCGGACAAAAGCAACCCGAATCGGGTCCCCCAGCGGAATATTCCAGCTGGCAAAAGCGAGAAGAAAGCACTTATACGCCATCTGTAAACCGGATGACGTGCTCCGTCGAGAATACGTCGCATCCCTCGGCGTCGGCTGTTCGTCCCTCATCGCCGGCTGTCCAGCCGGCGGTCCGAACTACCGACTGGAGTCGTTCCAACTTCCGGAATCGGTCACTTCGGGGGACACTGCGACGGCCAGCGTGAGCCTCGTAAGCGACGACAGGGCAGACATCAACACCGCCGTTATCGTCGAGATTGGTGATCTCAGAGAGAAACATCGCACCACAGTCGACAGCGGAGAGACCAGGACAGTCGATATCGACGTCGACGTAGATATAGATCCAGGGCCCTACGAAGCCACCGTCGAGGCAGTCGGGGCAAACAACGAATTATCCCAACAGGTGGAGGTCGTCGAACCAGAGACGGCGGAAACCGAACAGTGACCCGCTGAATCGGCCAGTCACACCGACTGATGCAGTCAGATTCAGATCTATCACTCGGCGGGGCGAAACGTTGTCCTTAAGAGCGCGACGACTGACGATTCGGGTATGAGCAACGACTCCGAGGCCGAGGAGGCCGACGTCGAAGAACAGGAAGTCGACGAGACCGAAGCACAGGACACCGAGGCCGATGAGGAGACCGCCCAGGAAGAAGCAACCGAAGAAGAAACCCCCGAAGGAGGGCTCCAGGAGGGCGACTTCGTCGAACTGGACTACACGGCACGGACCGCCGAGGGCGACGACCTGGTCGACACGACCCACCCCGAAGTGGCCGAAGAGGAAGGCGTCGGCGAGGACCAGGAGTTCGCCCCGCGCACCATCGTCCTCGGCCAGGGCCACCTCTTCGAGGCCGTCGAGGCGGACATCTACGGCAAGGAAGCCGACGACAGCGGTACCGTGACCGTCTCTGCCGAGGAGGCCTTCGGCGAGTACGACGAGAGCGAAGTGCGCACTATCTCGAAGGACAAGATTCCGGAAGACGACCGCTACCCCGGTGCCCACGTCGACGTCGGCGGCGAGCACGGTCACGTCGAGACTATCATCGGCGGCCGCGCGCGCGTCGACTTCAACCACCCGCTGGCCGGCGAGGACATCGAGTACGAGTACGACATCCTCCGCGAGGTCGAGGACCGAGAGGAGAAGGCCCAGGGCCTCATCAGCATGTTCCTCGACATGGAACTCGACGTCTGGTTCGACACCGACACCGTCGAGGAAGAACAGATGGTCGAACCCGACGAGGACGACGACGAAGACACCGAGCCCGAGTTCGAGACCGTCGAAGTCGAGAAGGAGACGCTCTACATCGAGGCGACCCCGCAGCTCACCATGAACCAGCAGTGGATGATGGGCAAACAGCAGATCGCTCAGCAGCTCACCCAGATCCTCGACATCGACCGCATCATCGTCCAGGAGGAGATCGGCGGCGGTATGGGCGGTATGATGGGCGGCATGGGCGGGATGATGGGCGGCGGCGCAGGCGGCGAAGACATCGAGGCTGCACTCGAAGACGCCGACGTCGACGCCGACGAGATCATGGAAGAGATCGAAGGCGCTCAGGAAGAGTAATCGGTTAGCCCGTTCGTCTTTTCACCAGTTCAGTTACTCGAAGAACGAGCGACAGCAAGCATACGGCGAGCGAAGCGAGCCGTTTCACCGGACGCGAGCGAACGAAGTGAGCGAGACGTCCGGGACTTTTTCCCCGACGTTCGTCAGAGCGAAGCTCTGACGCAGCCCATCAGAAGTGCGAAGCACTTCTGAGGACGTTTTTCGAGGAGCCTTCCCGCAGCGAGCCGAAGGCTCGCGAGGAAACCCGACGAAGAAAAAGGTCGTCAGGCGATGTCGCGGGAGGTGTCGATGCTGACCTCTTCGACGAGGTTCAGCTTGATGACGTCGCCGGGCGCGCGGCCGCCCCGGAATTTCGGGATCGAGAGCTTGTTCACGATCTCGTCGCCCGTCACGCCGGTATCCAGCTGGAAGACGACGTCCGCGAAGTGTTCGGTCGTGTCTCGCAGCGGCGGAACCTCGTGGCCGTCGAGGCTGTGAAGAATGGCGAGACTGCCCGTATTGAAGATGTGGTTCTGGAGGTCGTTCATGAACGCGCGGTACCGCGAGTGGGGCTCCTGGGCCTCGAGGACGTCGACCGGGTCCAGAATGAGGTTCGAGGTCTCTGGGAGCGCACTGACGAGTTTACCCGCGTTGTCGAGCGGGGCCTCGCCGGAGATGTGGCGCACCGTCGGGTCGCCCGTGTTGGCAGGCGTGTTCTCGATGCTGTACTGGACCGCCTCGGCGGTACGATCCAGCGAGAGCCACAGGGTTCCGCGCGTCGCGGTGAGTTCGTAGAGGAACAGTTCCGCCTGGCTGGCCGGCGACGCGCTGAGAGCGACGATGCTACCAGCTGGTATCCCACCGTCGAGTTTCCTGTCGAGGACGTCGATCCCAGTCCGCAGCCGATTAGCCATCCCGTGGAGACTCACTATTCTGCAACTGATTAAATATTCCGCTTGGGGAGACACTCACAAACATCCGCGTACGCGGCCCGAACACGTTCGTCGGCGAGGGGTTCAGAGACGGACGGAACGTGGCCGAGGGTCGGGCAATCCAGGAGCCGCCCCGGATCCACGGAGCCGTCGCTCCTCGTGACGACGCTACCCACGACCGGCGCGTCGAGCGTCCGAGCCATCGCCGCGGTCTTGGCCGCATCTTCCAGGCTCTGGGTCGTCGGCGTCGAGACTACGATAGTGGCGTCGGCGGCCCGCAGGGGTGTCGCCACGGCCGGCGACGCGCCGGCGGCGGTGTCGACCAGAACCGGGTCGGCAAGCGTCTGCAGGCGGTCGAGGGCTGTGGCCAGGTCGTCCGACGGTTCGGGGCTATTCGCGACGAGACGCACGCCCGGAAGTTCGAGCGTCGACTGGACCGCCTCACTGATGGGAGCCCCGCTCGCGAGGGCAGCGAGTCCGGCGTCGAGACGGGCGCCCGCGACGACGTGCAGGTCGGGCATTCCCACGTCGGCGTCGACCACGACAGGGTTCGTACCCGCGGTCGCGAGCGCGCGGGCGAGGCACGCCGTCGTGGTGGTCTTACCACAGCCGCCTTTGCCACCGGCCACAGCGATCATGGGCGCTCTGGCCCCGTCTTCCCCTTTGAATGTTCGTGGCGTGTCGGGAGATTCAAGGCCATCGGGGGCGGGACTCTACCCAATGCGCCAGGACCACATTATCAGCGCCAAACAGCTCTCTCGATCGGACATCGAAGAGGTGCTGGACCGCGCTGCCGACATCGCCGCCGACCCGGGCGCGTTCGCGGACCGCCACGACGACGCCTTGCTGGGGCTGCTCTTCTTCGAGCCGAGTACGCGAACGAAGATGAGTTTCACCGCCGCGATGAAGCGCCTCGGCGGTGAAGTCGTCGACATGGGTACCGTCGAGTCCTCGTCTGTGAAGAAGGGCGAGTCCCTGGCCGACACCGTTCGCGTCGTCGAGGGGTACGCCGACGCGCTCGTCCTGCGCCACCCCAGCGAGGGGTCGGCGAAGATGGCCAGCGACTACGTCGACGTGCCGCTCATCAACGCCGGCGACGGCGCCGGCCAGCACCCGACCCAGACGCTGCTCGACCTCTACACCATCCGGGAGAACGCCGGCTTCGACGACCTGAAGATCGGTATCATGGGCGACCTGAAGTACGGCCGAACCGTCCACTCGCTCGCCCACGCGCTCACGGAATTCGACGCGCGCCAGCACTTCGTGAGCCCGGAGAGCCTGGAACTCCCCCGGTCGGTCCGCTACGACCTGCACGAGGCCGGTGCGGACGTACGCGAGCATACCTCGCTGGAGCCAGTCCTCTCGGAACTCGACGTCCTCTACGTGACTCGCATCCAGGCCGAGCGGTTCCCCGACGAGAGCGAGTACCGGGAAGTGGCCGGCGAGTATCAAATCGACGCCGGCACGCTCGCGGACGCGAAAGACGACCTCACCGTGATGCACCCGCTCCCGCGCGTGGACGAGATCGACCACGAGATCGACGCCACCGAGCACGCGAAGTACTTCCAGCAGGCCCACAACGGCGTCCCGGTCCGCATGGCGATACTCGACATGGTCCTGGAGGGAGAACGATGACAGACCGAAAGCTCCGCGTCAGCAAGATCGAGAACGGCACCGTCATCGACCACATCACCGGCGGCCAGGCGCTGAACGTCCTGGCCATCCTCGGCATCGACGGGACCGAGGGTGAAACCGTCTCCGTGGTCATGAACGTCCCCTCGGACCAGCTCGGCCACAAGGACATCGTCAAAGTCGAGGGCCGGGAACTTTCCGAGGAGGAACTCGACGTCCTCTCGCTCATCGCACCCGCCGCCTCGATCAACATCGTCCGCGACTTCGACGTCGTCGAGAAGAAGCACGTCAACCACCCCGACCGCGTCGTCGGCGTGCTACAGTGTCCCAACCACAACTGCATCACGACCGAGGACGAACCGGTGGAGTCCGCGTTCACCGTCCTCGACGACGGCGTCCGCTGTGAGTACTGTGACACCATCATCCGTGAGGACCTCCCGGCGCACATCCTGGCCAACTAGCGACTAAACTTTTCTTTCGTTCGAAAATCGCGAAGCGATTTTCGTGATGACGAGAGAGCTTCGCTCTGTCGAACCACGTCGCGTTTCCTCGCTCACTTCGTTCGCTGCGGGAACCACTCCTCGTAAACGTTAGTCTCCAAACTTCCTTCTCGCTCGACGCTCCGCGTCTCGCGAGAAATGAAACCGCTACTCGCTCCGCTCGTAGCGGTGTGCTCACGCACTCCGCAGAGAAGTCTCCAGCTACGTCGCCACTGCTTTGACGTAGTTTTATAACCCGCTAATACAACAGACTAATCGATGACGCAACTCGAACGTGCGCGAGCGGGCGAGGTCACCGAGGCCATGGAGCGCGTCGCTGAGCGGGAAAACGAGAACCCGGAGTTCGTCCGCGAACAGGTCGCGGACGGCCAGGCGGTCATCCCGGCGAACGACCATCACGACGCGCTGGACCCGATGATCATCGGGCGGGAGTTCGCCACGAAGGTGAACGCCAACATCGGGAACAGCGACGAGACGAGCGATCTAGAGGGGGAGCTCCGGAAACTCCACACGGCGGTCCACTACGGCGCGGACACGGTGATGGACCTGTCGACCGGTGAGGGGCTGGATCCGATCCGTGAAGCCAACGTCGAGCACTCACCAGTGCCGGTGGGGACAGTCCCGATATACGAGGCGGTCAAGCGGGCGGGAAGTCCCGAGGACATCACCCACGAACTGCTGCTAGAGGTCATCGAGAAGCAGGCCGAGCAGGGCGTCGACTACATGACCATCCACGCCGGCGTGCTGATGGACCACCTGCCGCTCACCGACGGCCGGAAGACGGGCATCGTCTCGCGAGGTGGGTCCATCCTGGCGAAGTGGATGGAGGAGAACGGCATGCAGAATCCACTCTATACGAAGTTCGATGAGATCTGCGAGATCTTCTGCGAGCACGACGTCACCTTCAGCCTCGGTGACGGCCTGCGACCGGGGTGTCTCGCCGACGCCAGCGACGAGGCGCAGTTCGCCGAACTGGAGACGCTGGGGGAACTGACGCGGACGGCCTGGGACCACGGCGTCCAGGTGATGGTCGAGGGGCCGGGCCACGTGCCGATGGACCAGATCGCCGACAACGTCGAGCGCCAGCAGGACGTCTGTGACGGCGCGCCGTTCTACGTCCTCGGCCCGCTCGTGACCGACGTCGCACCGGGCTACGATCACATCACCAGCGCCATCGGCGCGACGGAAGCGGGCCGGGCGGGCGCGGCGATGCTCTGCTACGTCACGCCGAAGGAACACCTGGGACTGCCCGAGGAAGAGGACGTCCGCGAGGGGCTGGCCGCCTATCGGATCGCGGCCCACGCCGCGGACGTGGCGAACGGGCACGAAGGCGCGCGCGACTGGGACGACGCACTGTCGGAGGCTCGCTACGCGTTCGACTGGAACGAACAGTTCGACCTGGCACTCGACCCGGAACGCGCCCGGTCCTACCACGACCAGACGCTTCCAGGAGATAACTACAAGGAGGCCCGCTTCTGCTCGATGTGCGGCGTCGAGTTCTGCTCGATGCGGATCGACCAGGACGTTCGAGAATCGCGGCGTGATTCTGGAAGCAGCCAGAGCCCGGAGGGATCTGGCCAGCCGAGGGAGGCGGGCGAGATGAGCGACATCGCCGACGAGACGGACCTGGCTGGCTCGGTGGCCGCCGAAGTGAACCGTCCACCGACGGGGACCCACGACGGCGGGCGCGCAATCCGCGAGGCCATCGACGACCAGTGGGAACCGCCGGAGCAGTCGGCGGACGACTGAGAACCGATACGCGCGACCGCCGAGAGGGAGGAGTAGGCGCTCCATTCCGCCGAACGCCTCGTGCTTATGCAATCGATAGTTCGTGGCCGTCCGAGTGGAATATCGTCGCAGAACCACTGAGGCGTCCATCAGTGTCACCTACCCATTTCTCGATCACCGGGCGGCCGACCGCCGCCGCGCGTGGTTCCCCACCGCAGCCCTCCTGGTTTTGCTACCAACGGGACTGCAGTCGGATCGGTACCGATCGGCGCATAGTCACCTGGTAAGGAGTGTTACATGCAGAAAAACTATACCCGAGAGTACCTTACAGTTGAGTGATGTCTCGTAAGATTATCCTCGTCGCCTTCCTGGTGGCTGCGGCGGCCGCCTACAAGCTGACGCGGTAACAAGGGGTCTGGCTGTATCGCCCTCCAACCACACTTTCTCCCGAACGACTTACCCCCGTGGAGCCGTAGCCGCAGGTATGTACGGCGTCGTCACGCGCAACGAGGAGGAGCTGGCCTGGGAGGAGTTCGATCGCGGGTTCTACGAAGTGAAAGACGTGACCGGTCGCGCCGCGGAACCGGTCGCCGACGCCGTCAACATGATCTCCTGTTTCGGCGACAACGCCGCGGAAGACCAGAACGGCCTCGTCCCGGTCGACGACGAAGGGAACAGAGCGACCCGTGAGCGTCCCTACTTCGACTGGTCGTACGTCTGCCCCACGCACGACCGGTACCGGGAGGGGTTACTGGGGATAATCGAGGACGCCGCCGCCGTGAACGAGGACGTCCGCCTCGACGACGTCGGGTTCCCCCGCGAGGAGTACTGCCACTGCGAGCGCTGTGAGGAGCGCTTCGCCGATAGCGACTACGAGGAATGGTCGACGTGGCGCGAGCACGTCATCACGGAGTTCGTCGCTGCCGCTCGCGAGTGCGTCCCCGGACGACTCTACCTCACGCTCTATCCGGACCCCTACCCGGGACACCTCTCGAAGCGGTCCGGAATCGACGTCGAATCCCTCGAGGAGTACGTCGACGAATTCGTCGTCCCCATCTACGACATGGCCTACACCACGACCTACTGGCTGGAGATTCTCGCGAGCGGGTTCCGGGACCGGCTCTCGACGCCCTTCAGCGTCGAGTTGTACGCGGTCGACGTCGACGTGGACGACCTGATTCACGCGGCTGAGGTCGCCGGGGAGTACGGCGAGGACGTCTTCTTCGGCTACGACGCGAGCAACGCCCGCGCGACGGTTCGCCGGATGCAGGCCGACGCCCGGCAAGGGGAGACGTTCACGCCCGAGTGAGAGACCGCCGTCGTTGCATCGACGGGCAACGGAGTTATCCGCGGCCGCGTGCTAGACGTCCGCATGGTACAGTGTCCTCGATGTGGCGACGTCGTCGAACAGCTCCACCCCTTGCCCGGCGAGGCGTTGCAGACGAGCGGGACGGGGCAACGCCCGGAGAGTGACGTACCCGCGGGCCGAGCGTGTTCCTGGTGTCGCCACGAGCTACTGGAAGGCTAAATAGCACTCGCGGACCGGCGCTCCCGGATCACGCCGCCTCCGAGGAGGACTACTGCTCCAGCGTCTCCGCTCGCCACCGAACGAGCTGGTCGCGGTCGCGCGCGTCCTCGGGCAGTTCGTCGAACCATCGCGCATCGGTTATCTCACCGTCCGGGTCGTCGACGGTCAGTGCGGTCGTCTCGGCGCGAGCCTGGTAGATCGGCAGGACGCCCCACGTGTTGTAGTCACCACACCGGAACTCCACCCGGGCGAGCAGCGCCAGCCCCTCGAACGCCGCGTCGACGCCGGCTTCCTCCATCAGTTCGCGACGTGCGGCCGCCCGGAACGACTCGTCGCCGTCCACTTCCCCGCCAGGGAGGACCCACATGTCCACGTCGTCGTGGCGGACAAGCAGGAGTTCACCGGACTCGCGGTACGTTATCGCGTGGGCACCGTAGGGGAGGCCGTTGTCGCGGATGCGGTCGGCCACGGTCCTGAACCGCGGCCGAGAGACACTGCGGTGACGGGTGCACTCGAGGAAGTCCTCGTGGCGGTCCGCGACGGAGTGATACGTCTGTTCTGCCGACTGGCGCGCGACGTCGCCGAGGTACCAGAGGTCGTCGACCGTCGTCATCGATGCCGTCTGGTAATCGCACCGTGTCTCGGTCTCGGAACCGATCCGTCCAGGGGCGAAGATGGTGACATGCCACCCGTTTCGCGCGTCACTGTCATAAGTGTTCGACCCGGGCCAGTGGCGGCCGCCGAGCAGGTCAAATCAGACCCTTTTTGCCGTCCACCCCTGTACCGATCGATATGGCATTCGAAGAGGACGACGCTGTCATCTTGCACGACGAACACAGCGAGTACGACGAGGAGGAGGGGACGGTCACACAGGTCGTCGAGACGATGTTCGGGGACGCGAACTACACCGTCTCCTTCGAGGACGGTCAGGAGCAGGGCATCCCGGAGGACTCCCTCGAACCCGTCGACGAGGAGTAACGACGATTTCGATGGCCTCGGTCCCGTTTCACTACGTCGAACTGCGCGCATTCTCCTACGCCACCGAGGACGAGAAGCGAATCGAACAGGCCCTACGGACGTTTCTTCCCGAGGACGTCGAACTCCAGCGGCACACGTCCGAGGGTCACTACGGCGACCGTATCGTCGTCCTGTCAGCGCGCGTCGAACTGGCGGACGAGGTCCGTCACGTCCTCTCCCAGGTCGCGACCCTGGACGACGTCGACGACGTCGTCGCCGAACTCGACGACCGGGTGGACGACAACTGCTCGTTCTTCCTGACGTTCGACAAGCAGGCCGCCTTCGGTGGCGACGTCCGGCGCGGCGACGGGATCACGCTCCGGGCGAAAGTCGAGGCGTATCCGGCCAAGCGGGAGAAGGCCGTCACCAACGCCCGTGAAGTGCTGGAAGCCCTATGACGTACGAGGCAGTCCACGCCCGGCCGGACGGCGACAGCACCGTCGCACGGCTGGCGCTGACCGCGAGCGACTACGGCTTCGACGGCGTCGTCGTCCGGAACCACGGTGACGCCCTCGCGGACTACGACCCAGAAGCGGTCAGCGAGACGTACGACGTCGACGTCGTCCCGGCCGTGGAGGTCAGAGCGGACGACCCGTCACAGGCCAGTGGCTACGTGGGGAACCACCGACCCGACACCGTCGTCCTCGCAGTCCACGGTGGGACCGTCGCGATGAACCGGTTCGCCGTCGAACAGGCTGCCGTCGACGTCCTGGCACACCCGATGCGCGGCGACGGCGATTTCAACCACGTACTGGCGAAGGAAGCCGCGGCGAACGGCGTCCGCGTGGAGTTCTCGCTCCGCGACGTCCTCGATTGCACCGGTGGCCGACGCGTCCGCCGCCTCCAGTCCCTCCGGAAGCTCCGCGAACTCGTCGACTACTACGACGTCCCCTACGTCGTCAGCGCTGACCCCGCGAGCCACCTGCAACTCCGGGCCCCGCGCGAACTCGTCGCCGTCGGCGAGGCCATCGGCTTCTCCGGCGAGCAGATCGAAACCGGCCTCGCGGAGTGGGGTCGAATCGCCTCACGAAACCGGGAACGACTCTCGGATTCTTTCGTCGAACCCGGCGTCCGTCGCGTCGACGAACGGGACCCGTCCGCTACCGGAGACGGCCACGACTGAACGTTAGATACATCGTTTCGCACGGAACGACCGGTGATTTTATGTTGTAGTTGGTACTCTAACAAGACATGGGGTCAGAGAACGTAAGCTTCGAAGCAGCGGTCATCGCCGCTGTCGGGGTGGTGCTCGGGGTCGCCCACCTCTTCGGCGCGATGCTCGCACTGCTATCGCAGGGGGTGAACAGCGTGTTACTGCTGGCGGACTCGGTGCCAGTGACGACGACGACCGCTATCGCGTTGATGCTGACAGCCGGATTCCTGGGGACGGGGAGTCGGCAAGGCCGGTACGTGGGGGTGCTGGCCTTCGGCGCGGTTGCGGTGTTCGGCCGACCGTCGCTCGTGGCTCCGGAGCCGTTTCCCGTCGCACACGCGGGACTCGCACTGCTCGTCGTGCTGTACCTGGCGCTCCGGAACCCGATCACCGAACCGGAACGGTCGAACGTCGACGAGTCGACCAGCGCGACCAGGCTCGGGTCGACGATCCGGTGAGGCAGAGCCGGTGAGACGGAATTGACGAGACGGCACCGGCGAAACGGTCGCCGTCCAACGAGCCAGGCCTCCGCGAGCCGTATGCTTCATTGGCCTCGCCCGCGACGGGTGTGACATGAAGAAGTCCCTCGACGAGCACGCCGACCGGTTTTCCGAGCAATCCGCCGAGTACGACGATCAGCAGGACTCCGCGGCCTACCGAGAGTGTGCCGACCTCGCCGTCCGCTACGCGAATCCGCGCGCGGACGACGTCGTCCTTGACCTGGGAACCGGGACCGGAGCCATCGCCCTGCCGCTGGCCGAGCGATGCGAGTTCGTGGTCGGCCGGGACATCAGCGAGGGGATGCTCTCCGAAGCACGGGCGAAGGCCGCCGACCGCGGCGTCGAGAACGTCGAGTTCACCGAGGGCCGTTTTCGCGAGCCGAACGTCGACCAAAACATCGACGTCGTCACCTCGAACTTCGCGATGCACCACCTCAGCGACGAGGAGAAGGCCGAGGCCATCGACGTCATCGCCGCCCTCGAACCCCGACGGTTCGTCCTCGGGGACGTCATGTTCTTCGGCGACCCGGACCCCGAGGAGGCCTTCTATAGCCCAGAAGTCGACGATCCGGCGACGGTCGGCGTGCTGGCGGACGCCTTCACGGACGCGGGGTTCGCCCTCACGGCGGTCGAAAGCGTCCACGACCAGGTTGGCGTCCTGGTCGGGGAGCGGGTCCCCGGCGGCGACGAAATCGAGGAGGCACCGCGGTGAAACACCTCCCGAAACACCTCCGCCAGCGCTGGCGATACCTGGGGGTGGCAATCGAGACCTGGCCCGACGCCGCGTTCGGCCGGCGCGACTTCCAGCGGGAGCTGTGGTACGCCGCCCAGAATCTCTTCGGTGACGCCGGCAGCGCGGACCTCGACATGACGATACTCCGATTCGATCTGGCCGACGGAGACGGCGCCGCAGTGGTCCGGACGCGGCGGGGCGAGGAACCGCGAGCGAGAGCGGCACTTGCCTGCGTGGCAGCGGTCGACGGAGACCCGGTGGGAATCCGCGTGAGGGGAGTAAGCGGCACCGTGCGAGCCTGTGAAGAAAACTATATACATCGCCGACGGGAACCACCGGACCAGAGACACGTCGCGTTCGAGGACGCGGAGGAACCCGCCGTCGCCCGTGACGGCAAGGTCGACGTGCGGACCCCCGAGGGCTACTCGGGCGCGACCACACTCGATTTCCAGTAACTATGCAGGGCCAAAACCAACAGCAGGCGTACGACCGGGGGATCACCATCTTCTCGCCGGACGGGCGTCTCTACCAGGTTGAGTACGCACGCGAGGCCGTCAAGCGCGGCACCGCGAGTATCGGCATTCGGACCAGTGACGGCGTCGTCCTCGCAGTGGACAAACGGATACGGTCGCCGCTGATGGAGCGGTCGTCCGTCGAGAAGATTCACAAGGCCGACGACCACATCGGCATCGCCAGCGCCGGCCACGTCGCCGACGCCCGCCAGCTCATCGACTTCGCCCGCCGCCAGGCGCAGGTCAACCAGCTCCGGTACGGCGAACCGATCGGCATCGAGACGCTGACCAAGGAGGTCACCGACTACATCCAGCAGTACACCCAGGTCGGCGGCGCCCGGCCGTTCGGCGTCGCGCTCATCATCGGCGGCATCGCGAACGGCAAACCCCGCCTCTACGAGACCGACCCATCGGGGACGCCCTACGAGTGGAAAGCCCTCGCGGTCGGCGCCGACCGCGGCGACATCCGGGAGTACCTCGAAGCGAACTACTCCGAAGAGATGGTCCTCGACGACGGCATCGACCTCGCGCTGGAAGCGCTCGCGTCCGTCAACGACGACGAACTCGCTCCCGAGGGAATCGGCATCGCCACCATCGACGTCGAGACGGAGCAGTTCCGTGAACTCAGCGACGACGACAAAGAGACACACCTCAGCGACCTGGGCATCCTGGGGTCCCCCGACGAGGAGGACGGTGAGGACGAAGCCACAGACGAGTCCGCCGAGACGTCCGACGACGAGCCCGACGACGAACCTGACGACGAATCCTAGCGACGGGTCGGCTCACGCATTTTCGGCGTCGCGCGATCTCCGGATCCCACGCATCGAGAACGTTTGTGCCGGCGAAACCGTACCGATCTAGCCGCTAGAGTTATTACCGTCCGAACGAAGGGGAAAATTATGGGCTGTGTACGATGTGGGGGCTCGATGGCGGAGTTCGAACTGGGGGAGAACGTCTCGCGACGGTGCGAGGAGTGTGGATTCGTCGACGTCTCAGTGTCCCACGTTCGCGAGGAACCGCCGCGTGAATCGTGGGAAGACGCTATCGACCGGTTCAACGCGCGACAGTACGGCGTGAAAAGAGACGTCACCAACTACCGACCGGGAACCGCGGACGACTGAGAAACGACCGGTATCAGTCGTCGCTCGCCGCTTCGATCTCCTCGTCAGGTTCCGATTCGCTCTCGTCGTCCTCGGAAGCGGATCCCGCCGTGTCACGGTCCTGATCTTCTTCCTCCGAGCGGCCGGCGACGAGGGCGCCGCGGGAGACGCTGTACATCGGTTCCTCGGCGTGCCTGACGTCGCTGATGGAGAACGGGATGTCGGCGTCTTCGAGGTGCTGTTCGAACAGCTTCGAGAACCCGTTCGGCGAGGAAGTGCCGCCCGTGACGACGACCGGGACGTCGAGGCCTTCTTCGATGTCCTCCTCGTCGACCTCCTTTCGGATCTTCTCGATCACGTAGTCCAGGAGATTCTCGTAGTAGATCGACAGCGCGCCCTCGACGCCACCGACATCGGTCGTGAAGTCGAGTTCGAAGCCGTCCTCCTTGATGGAGGTGACCTTGTCGACCTGGGTACCAGTCGCCTGGGCCGCCTGCTCGTCGATCCAGTCGCCGCCGCGGGCGACGGAGAACTTCATGACCGGCACCGCGTAGTAGGCCAGGCAGACGTTCGTCATGCCGGCTCCGAAGCTGATCCCGAGCCCGGTGAAGTCGTTGTCGGCGAGTTCCGAGTAGATGACCGACATCCCCTCGTTGATCGGTTCTGCGTCGTACCCCATATCGTTCAGGAACGACTCGATCGTCTTCTGGTGGTACAGCGTGCTGAGGTCGGAATCGATCGGGTCCGCGGGCGAGGAGAAGTACAGTTTCTCGTCGGGCCGGTCGGGCGACCCGACGACCTGTTCGATGATGAGCTTCATCATCGGAATCGCCGACTTCTCGTCCGAAGAGAGGATCCCCTGGGACATCGGTCGCCGCGTCTCGCGGTTGAAGATGTTCGCGAAGTTCAGCGCGTCGTCCCCGAGGACGTACACGTCGTCGTCCTTCCGGATGTGAAGGACGTCTGACCGAGAGAGCATCTGCTCGGCCATGTCGCTGTACTCTATCTCCACGAAGGAGTTCCGTTGCTGGACGAACACGGTGTCAGTACCCTCCTGTTTCGCCGACAGGATGTTCATCGTACCCACGTCAAGTCCTTTAGCCATGGTTACAGAGTCGAAAATTAAACCCCGTCGTATTAAATCTATGTTTGTGCATGTTATGGAGTAATTATTCCCGAATGAACAATCTTAGTGAGTGACTAGCGTCCGAACGTCGCGGCGACCCGTGCGAGGAGACGCGCGAGGAACGTCTCGTCGTCGCTGGAGGAAGCCTCCTCCCTGCGCCGGCGACGTAACTCGCGTAGCTGATCGGTCTGATCGTCGACGGTGGTCTCCGAGCGAGCGGTCGTCTGTTCGCCGCCCTTGACCGTTCGGAGGCCACTCACCTGCTCGTCGACCCCGGTGCTGTGTACCTCCGTCGTGGCCGCCTGCAGACCGGAGGTATCGAACTCACTCTCGTCGGACGTGAGCGTCAGGGCCGTCCCCTCGTGACGTTCGACGCCACCCCACGTGAGTTCGACGTCAGCCATGGCCTCGTCGATGTCCTGACGGATCTCGTCGTCACTGATCTGTGCGTCGTCCTCGGTCTCCTCGGGGTCGAAATCGGCGGGCGCGGGCCTCGCCCGGTCGATGTGGTACGCAACCATCGCGGCGCCGGTCGACGCGAGGACGGCCGTCAGCCCCACGCCGTAGACGGCGAGGACGTGAATGCTGTACTGGGGACCACTCCCCTCGGCCCACATGTACGGATATGCGTAGGTGAACAGCCCGATAGCGACGAGGCAGACGACGACACCCGAAGCGCCACCGACCAGGCCCCGCCGGTCGACCGGGAGCAACACGATGACCGACGAGAGCGCCGTCGGAACGGCGAGCATGCCGAGCGCGAAGGCCACCTCGCGCGCGACGTAATCGCTCAGTTCCACCCACTGCCCGGCGGCGCCTGCGCCGAACGCCCCCAGTCCGAGTCCGACTGCGCCGAAGAACAGCGCGAACCCGAGGTAGACGTCGACGTTACTGTCTGGCTCGCCGATTATCCGCCGATACCACTCGAACAGTCGTCCGTCTGTCTCAGTCCCCGTCATAGCCACCCCGCTCGGTAACCCGCCTCATTACGTGAACCGTTCAGCTTAATCCGCCATTAGTTTTTCGCGGATTACGTTACGGACTCAATAATCGAACGCGTAGTATTTTCAGAAGTCGTCGGAGAACGAAATGCGAGTCACCCGACCCGGCGTCGTCCTGTATCGCCAGACGTGAGCGCCGTCTCTGGCCGGTTCGACGCGGGATATCTGACGAAGTCCCGTCTTGATACAGCCCCACCAGGCGTCTTCGCTCCCGTACCCGGCGGGAAGCTCCTCGTACAGTTCGTCGACGAAGTCGCCCCGCTTGGCCTCGGTCTGCTCTCTGAGGAGACACAGCGCGGCGCCGACGGCCCACCGTCGTCGATCACAGAGTTCCTCGTCGTGCCCGGGCACGTCGATGGACGCGACGTCGGCGACGTCGTCTCCGGGGAACCCCTCCTCACGTGTCGACTGGGGATCGTAGTCGATAGCCGTCCAACCGCGCTCACCGAGCCTGTCGCTCGTCTGTGCGACCGCCCGTCGCGCGAACGCGTCGACCCGTTCGCGCTCTACGTCGGCGAGGCTCTCGACGACGTTCGTGAGTTCCTCGTCTTCGATCCTGGCGACGGCGTCCTCCGCACCGCCGATCGAGAGGTCGACGTCGTCCGCGGTCGATTCGTCGGAGCGGACGTCCCGCGAGCGCTCGCGACGAACTTCGCTGGCAAATGCAGCGAGACGGCCGTAGCGCATCCCTTCCCCCTCCAGCGAGAACCGCTGTTCGACGACCCAGGCCAGGTACGACTCGACCGTCTCGAACTCGAGGAGGTCTGCCTCGATCGCGAGCGACCGCGCGGTCCCGTCGTCTATCGAAACCTCGAAACTCCGCATTCGGCGCGGTGATTCCGCCTACACTGCTATAAATCCATACCCATCACCGTCGCGAGAGAAGGCAGGGTCGGACGGCTCGCTGAGAAAGGCCTTTAAGCCATCCACGGATACCGACAGGTATGATATCTCTTGACGAGGCGGTGGCGGCGAGGCTCGAATCGCACGGCCAGCGATTCGAAGTGCTGGTCGACCCGGACGCGGCACTGGCGATCAAGCGCGACGAGTTCGACGGGGACCTGGAGGACGTCATCGCGGCGGAGGACGTCTTCGAGGACGCGTCGTCGGGTGACAGACCGCCCGAGACGTCCCTCGAGGAGGTCTTCGAGACGACCGACCCCCTCGAGATCATTCCCAAGGTCATCAAACAGGGAGAGATCCAGATAACGGCCGAACAGCGCCGCGAGATGCAGGAACAGAAGCACAAACAGCTCGTCCAGACCATCACGCGCAACGCCGTCAACCCCCAGATGGACGACGCGCCCCATCCGCCGGAGCGCATCGAGTCCGCCCTCGAAGAGACCGACTTCCGGATCGATCCGATGGAACCGGTCGAGAACCAGGTCGACGACGCCCTCGAGGCGCTCCGGCCCGTCATCCCCATCCGGTTCGACGAGGTGACCGTCGCCGTGCAGGTCCCTGCGGACTACGCCGGCAGTGCACAGTCGCGCATCCGCCAGTTCGGCGACCTGGACCGGGAAGAGTGGCAGAACGACGGTTCCTGGGTCGGTGTCCTGACGTTCCCGGCGGGGATGCAAAACGAGTTCTACGACCTGGTGAACGAACACACCAGCGGCGAGGCCGAAACACAGATTGTCAAGGACGAAGACGACCTCAGGACGCGGTAAACGGCCGGCAGAAGCGGCGGCGACTGACAGTTATCCCTTCCGGAAACCGAGCAGGAAGCCGCCGGTGAATCCGGCGCTGACGGGCAGTGCCGAGATCAGGCTCATCATCCAGGAGGGTGGCTGGGAGCCCGCGGCGTCCCCCGCGGCTCTCGTCGCGTTCGAGGCCGTTCCGGTTATCGCTCCCCAGTCGACGGAGAGGACGCCGCGCGTTTCGAGGAACTTGAAGAGGGCGAGCTGGATGCCCACGAGGACGGCGATTATCTTGGCCACCTTCTTGGCGGCGAAGCCGATGACGCCGCCGATGACCGCGCCCCCGCCAAGTTCCAGACCGAGCTGTTGCGGGTTTAAGTCGACCATACCCGACACGTTACAGTCGTGGCTTAAGTCTTTTGTGCCCCTTCGCGAGCGGCGAGCGGCCGGCCGGGGCCGGACTGGATTTAAATACGGTGGCGGCGTAATCCACGGTGAGTGACGCCAAGCCAGCCAACCGAACGAGCGGTCGTCGCAAAGCGCGTCGACGCGGGAACGATGGACACGGAGGAGATATCCGACCTCGCGCGCGCTGCAGGGTACGAAGTCGTCGGCGAACTGACCCAGACGCGAACCGAGGACCCAGCCTACCACCTCGGGGAGGGAAAGGTCGACCGCCTCGCGAACGTCGTCGCCCGCGAACGGGCGACCGCAGTCATCTTCGACAACCAGCTTGGCCCCTACCAGACGTACAACATCGGGAACAAACTCCCCGACGGAACGAGCGTCATCGACCGGTTCCGGCTCATCCTGGAGATATTCGGCCAGCGCGCCCAGACGCGGAAGGCCCAGCTCCAGGTCGAACTCGCCGAGTTGCGCTACGAACTCCCGCGCGCGGAGGCGAAGGCCAGCCTGGCCAAACGCGACGAACGCCCCGGGTTCATGGGGCTGGGTGAGTACGACGAGAGCCGCGAGCAGGACATCAAGAACCGGATCTCCCGTATCCGCGACGAACTCGACTCCATCCAGAACACGGAGGAACACCGCCGCGAACAGCGCCGGGAGTCCGGATTCGACCTGGTCGCGCTCGCCGGCTACACGAACGCCGGTAAGTCGACCTTACTCCGGCGACTCGCCGAGGACGTCGACGTCGACGCCAACGAGGACCTTCACGCCGACCTGGACCCGACGGCCGAGAGCGAGGACCGCCTGTTCACGACCCTGGGGACCACGACCCGCCGGGCCGATATGGACCGCCGGGACGTTCTGGTGACCGACACAGTCGGGTTCATCTCGGACCTGCCCCACTGGCTCGTCGAGTCGTTCAAGTCGACGCTCGACGCCGTCTACCGGGCGGATCTCGTCCTCCTCGTCGTCGACGTCAGCGAACCCGTCGAGGAGATCCGCGAGAAACTGGTCACGAGCCACGACACGCTGTACGAGCGCAACGAGGCCCCCATCGTCACGGTCCTGAACAAGACCGACCTCGTCGACGACGAGGAGGTCCAGCGCAAGAAAGAAGCGCTGTCCGCGCTCGCCCCGAACCCGGTCACCGTCAGCGCCAGGGAGGGGAAGAACGTCGACGCACTGCTCTCTCGCATCGACCGCGAACTCCCCGACTACGAGCGCGAGCGCCTCGTCCTGCCGATGACCGACGAGACGATGAGCGTCGTCTCGTGGATCCACGACCACGCCCGCGTCGACGACGTCGACTACGGCGACCAGGTCGTCATCGAGTTCGAGGCTCGCCCGTCCGTCGTGGAGCGCTCGCGCGCGAAGGCCGGCGAGATCGCCGAAGCATCGGCGTAGCGTCCCTTTTCCGCGTTATCCGTCGGCCTGGTCGCCGAGCACCGCCGGTATCCGTTCGAGGACGTCAGAGGCGACGTAGCCCGTCCCGTGTTCGTCGTACAGCGAATCTCCCGCAGTACCAGAGGTGTAGGAGGCCATGCAGGCGGCGTCGAAGGGATCCTGACTGTCGAGGTACGTCGCGACGACGCCCGAGAGCAGGTCGCCGGTACCGCCGACAGCCATCCCCGGATTGCCAGCGCGGCACAGCCGAGTACGGTCCCCGTCGGATATCACGTCGACCGCCCCCTTCGCGAGCACGACGTGACCGAGTTCGTCGGCGACGCGCTCGACCGCCTCGGCGTTCTCGGCGATGTCGTCGACTTCCGGACCGCCCAGGGCAGCCAGTTCTCTGCTGTTGGGCGTACAGATCACCTCGGCATCGGTGTCGACATCCGGGACGACCGAGAGCGCGTCGGCGTCGGCGACCACCGGGCCCTCGAACGATTCGAGGAGCCGCCGCGCTGCCGCCAGCGTCTCGTCGGCCGTCCCGAGGCCCGGACCCAGGACGACCACGTCGTCGTGTTTCGTGGCCGTCTCGACGAGGCCGTCGACCTGGTCGGGCGTGAGGCGATCCCCCTCGTAGGGCTGGACGATGAGGTCAGGTTCGTACCCCTGAATCTCGCCGGCGACGGAATCGGGGGCGGCGACGAAGGACAGCTCCGCGCCGGACCGAAGGGCGGACTGGGCGCTCAGCGCCGGCGCGCCGGTGTAGGGACCGCCGCCGACGACGAACACGCGGGCGCTGCGGTCCCTGCTCTTCAGTCGGCGGAGGTCGCCCGGACCCACGTACAACTCGGCCGCGGGCGGGATGCCGATGTCCGCGACGGTGACCGTCGCGTCGAGGATTTCGAGTCCTGGCTTCGCGTCGTGGAAAGTGACGACGTGGTCGGCGTCGACGGCGCTCTCGGGGAGCGTTCCGATGTCGGCGTCGAAGCCCGAGGGAACGTCGACCGAGACGACAGTCGCGTCGCTGTCGTTCATCACTTCGGCCGCGGTCGCCGCGGGTTCCCTGAGATCTCCGGAGATGCCCGTCCCCAGCATCGCGTCGACCACCACGTCCGGGGCACCGAGTGAGAGAGAACGCGAGTCGCGCACCTCGTGGGTGTCGTAGGTCGCTTCCTGGAGCGCGTCCCAGTTCTCCCGGGCGATGTCGGTCGTGATGGTCTCCGCGCGGCCGAGCAGGAGCACCGTCAGATCGTAGTCATCGAGGAATCGCGCCGCGACGAACGCGTCACCGCCGTTGTTCCCGCGGCCGGCGACGACCGTGACGGTCGCACCGGGGTCGGCGACCTGGCGGACGACGCGGGCGACGGCGTTGCCTGAGGACTCCATCAACTGCTTTCTCGGGACGCCGAGGGCGTCCGCGTTCTCGTCGACGACGGCCATCCTGCTGCCCGTGATCATGGATCTGCCTTCGACCGTCCGCGTAGTAATTGTGGTGGACCGAACGCCCCCTTCGTCGGGTCAGCGGCGGATATCGAACGAATCGAACCCCGCCGGCTCGCCGTACTCCACCTCGACGTCCTCGACCCGGGCCCGGTCGCTCCCCTCGTGGCACCACTCGACCATCTCCGCGACGGCGTCCTCGGGTCCCTCGAAGACGGCCTCCACGCGTCCATCGGCCAGGTTCTTCACCCAGCCGTCGACGTCTCGCTTGCGGGCCTCTTCCCGCGTCGTCGCCCGGTAGAAGACGCCCTGGACTTTGCCGGAGACGAACACGTGTGCGCGAGTGTCGGTCATGGGCGGTCGTACTCACGAGCGCGGCAAAAATCCCTAGCGACTGTCGCCGCCGCTGCGGAGGTAGTGGAAGATGTACGTTTGAACGTATCCGGCGTACTCCCCGCCCAGCGACTCCCGGATAGCTCGCGACGTATCGGCGTACGAGCCGCGGTCGCAGTCGGGGAAGTAGTCGGCGATAGTCGTCCGGAGCCAGGTGTCGAGCGGGACCGCCTCCAGAAAGTCCAGCGAGAAGAGGAGGACGCAGTCTGCGACCTTGTCCCCGACGCCGACGAAGCGAGTGAGGTGCTCGCGGGCGTCCTCGTACGCCATGTCCCGCGCTGCCGCCGGGTCCGCTTCGCCGCTGGCTACCATCTCGGCAGTCTGCTGGACGTATGGGGCGCGATAGCCGAGGCCGAGGTCACGGAGTTCCGCTTCGGTCGCTGCAGCCAGCGCGTCGGGCGTGGGGTACGCCCGGTAGGGCTCCCCGTCGAACTCGACCGCTTCGCCGTACTCCTCGCGGAGCGCGGTCTGCATCGCGTGGATTCGCTCGACGCGCATCTGGGCCGAGCAGATGAACGAAATCAGGCAGCCGAACGGCGGGTCGCGGACGAGTCGCAGTCCCCAGTAGGCGTCGTAGGCGTCCTGGACGACGTCGTCGTCCGGAGAGGCGGCTCGTATCGCGTCCAGGTCGTCGTCGAGCCGAAGCAACCGGCGGAGGTGCGGGTCAGCGTCGATTGACGACTCCCACTCCAGCGTTCCGCCGACCTGGCGCGTCCGGACGAACTCCGGGGCCCCGTCGACCCGTATCGTCGTCCAGTACCAGGCGTCGCCGCCGTGGGCGCCTGAGCCGTCGTACATCCGGCCGTCCTCGCGGTCCCAGAGGTACGACTGACCGCTCTCGACGGTCGATTGCAGGTCGAATCCACCCGGCAGCGAACTGACGTCGACGTGCCCGCGTTCCATCTACCGGTCCCAGTCGGTCAGGCGGCTTTGGCCTTTCGAGTCAACCGGCCGAACCTTCTTGGTAGTGGGTGTCGAACCGCTCACATATGGACTGCAGAGTCGTCGTCGAGGCGGCCGTCCCCGTATACGACGTCGAAACGGCCGACGAGGCGGTCAGGATAGCCATTTCGAAGACGGGCGAGATGCTCAACCCCGACCTCAACTACGTCGAGATCAACATGGGCGAACGGGCCTGCCCGCACTGCCACGAGGAACTGGAACCGGCGTTCGTCGCCGCCGACGAGAGCCTGGTCGCGCTCGAACTGGAGATGACCGTGTTCAACGTCGAACGCGACGAACACGCCGCCCGGATCGCCCGCAAAGAGATCGGCCAGCGCCTCGAGAACATCCCGCTCGAAGTCCTGGAGATCGAGGAGACTCCGGACGAAGACGATGACGGCGATGCGCCCGAGACAGAGACGGAGGGCGAGGGAGAGACGGATAGCGAAGCGTCGAACGCGATCAGTGACGCCGACCAGACTGTCGATGGCGACGAAGCCGCACCGGGGGACGACGACGAGGACGTGCTGCCGGAGTTCGAGGAACTGATCGACGAGTAACGCCCGAATCGCGACAGTACGGGCGCTGGAGTCCGTTCACGCGCGGGAGAGCGAGAAGCGAACCGCTAGATGCGTAGGGAAACCGAAAGGAACGAAACCTCAGTCTGCGGCAGCGGAAACGGGTTCTTTCTCTTCGGCGAGCATCTCCGACGTGATGCCCTTCGCGAGCGCGAAGACGGCGGCCTTGTGGTCCGTCTTCGACTTGTGGATGGACGTCGGCTGAACGCCAAGTTCCGCGTACTCGTCGTGTTCGACGTCGTCACCAGTCTCTTTCTCGTAGTGAGTCTGTACCTGTGCAAGCAGGCCGTGAAGATGGATGAGTTCCTGCTTTTTCATATTCAACCGTTCCTAATAACTCGAGGGTTATAGTAGTACTCTGAGTGTAGTTAACACACTCCCTTCACTTGTGGTACGGACTGTCTACCGGTAGCGTCTCATGACCGTGAAACACTTTAGGAATCGGACAACCTACCGTCTCGTATGGACTACGACGACATGCTCGACAGGGCCGTCGACGAGACGCCCGACATCGAGGGGAGCAGCGAACGCTTCGAGGTGCCGACGCCGGAGGTTCGTCAGGAAGGCAACGCGACCGTCTTCGAGAACTTCCAGTCGGTCTGTGACACGCTGGGTCGGGAAGACGAACACGTTATGAAGTTCCTACAGAACGAGCTCGGGACGAACGGTCACATCGACGAGAGTGGTCGGGCGCGCCTCACCGGCGAATTCGGTCAGCGGCGCATCGAGTCGGCTATCGACGAGTACACAGAGACGTTCGTCATCTGTCCCGAGTGCGGCCTGCCGGATACGCGACTCGAACAGGACCAGGGCGTCCCGATACTGCGATGTGAAGCCTGCGGGGCGCGCTCCTCGACCAGTTCCTGATCACTGAAACGCCAGTCCCGACTACTGGAGCCCCTTCAGCGTCTGCAGGTCGCGGTCTGTCCGCGCGAACTCGGCGAGCCGTCGGCTCGCGTGGCAGTTCGGACAGTGAAAGGTCCCGTCGTGGCGAGGGAGGTCGCTCGGCGTCGACTCCCAGTCCTTGGTACACTCCGGACACAGTAAACGGACGTATGCCTCGACCATGTGTGTAGTTGGCACGCAGCACGCCATGAAAAAGGTGTCGTCCCGGCGGTCGTGTCGTCCTGGCAGTCGAGTCGTCCCAGTGCTGGCGGCGATCAGGCGGGCATCCCTTCCGCTTCGAGCAGCTCCTTGTACCGGTTCCGGATGGTAACCTCGGAGATGCTCGCCACCTCGCTGACCTGGCTCTGGGTGACCTTCTCGTTGCTCAGCAGCGAGCCGGCGTACACCGCGGCGGCGGCCAGTCCGACGGGGGACTTCCCGCTGAGGACGCCGTCCTCGCGGGCGGCCTCGATGAGCTCACGGGAGCGTCGCTCGGACTCGTCCGAGAGGTCCAGGTCGCTGATGAACCGCGGGACGTAGCTCTCGGGCTTCGCGGGGGCCACTTCCAGGCCCAGTTCGCGGACGATGTAGCGGTACGTCCGGGTCAACTCCATCTTCTCGACGCGGGAGACACGTGCGATCTCGTCGAGCGACCGGGGCGTCCCGGCCTGGCGCGCGGCGGCGTAGACGGAGGCCGTCGCGACGCCCTCGATGGACCGGCCAGGGAGCAGGTCCTCGCTGAGGGCGCGTCGGTAGATGACAGACGCCGTCTCGCGGACGTTCTGGGGGAGCCCAAGCGCGCTGGCCATGCGGTCGATTTCGCCGAGGGCCTGCTTGAGGTTGCGCTCCTTGGAGTCGCGGGTCCGGAACCGCTCGTTCCAGGTCCGGAGGCGCTTCATCTTCGAGCGCTGCTTGCTCGACAGGGAGTTGCCGTAGGCGTCCTTGTCCTGCCAGCCGATGTTGGTCGACAGGCCCTTGTCGTGCATCATGTTCGTCGTGGGCGCACCGACCCGGGACTTGTTGTCGCGTTCGCTGGAGTCGAAGGCGCGCCACTCGGGGCCGCGGTCGATCTCGTCTTCCTCGACGACGAGGCCGCAGTCCTCACACACGGTCTCGCCGTGTTCGGTGTCGGCCACGACGTCGCCGCCGCACTCCGGACAGACCTCCTCGGACTCCTGCTCTTCCGTCTGCTCGCTCCTCACCGCCTGTTCGTCGACCTGTTCGCCTGCGTTGGTTCGGACTGGGGATTCACTCATGATGGGGGAACTCTCGTGACTGCCGCGGACGCAATCCTTAAGAAATCGGTGCGATCCGCCTAACTCTTTGTAAGTGCGAAAAGCATATAAATGTTTCGTTAGTTGTGGTACCTAATCGCACGACGGGGACCGGCTTGCGGAACGTGGTAGTCTGTTCCAAACGGCGGGTCGGCGCCGCCTGTCTCCGGGTCGACGTCCGGCGTCTGTCGACGAGTCGATCCGACGCACGGGTGAACCCCGATACGCCAGCCGCGAGAAGAGAGCGATTACCGACGTTTCAGGGACCGGTTTCGAGTGGACATGTGCGTCGACCGGGGTACGGATAGCATCGGAGAGACGTCGGTGAGAGATCTCAGACCGTGAACAGGTGGCCCTCGCGCGGGACGTCGAACAGGCCGATCCGAGCGCCGGCGTCCAGCCACGCGTGGCCGTAGGAGAACGACGCCAGCGCGTTGACCGGGTCGTCCTCGGCCCGGAAGTGGCGGCCGTCTTCGAGATACGATTCGGCCATCTCGGCACACTCGAGGGCCGCGTCGTGCATCGGCGTTCCCTCCGGCGGTGCAATCTCGGCGGCGTCGACGGCCTCGGCGAGCAACCCCTCGTAACGGTCGGTCTTCTCCTCTAGATCGGCGGCCATGGTCGCCCCTCCACGGCCGAGCGACAAATCGCTTGGCTTGCAGTGCCGGGCTCGTGCGGACTCCGCGACAGCGCAACCTACAAAACCCGCTGTACAGTACATCACCCCATGACCGAGGACGTCGCGGAACACCGAGAGCTCATCGTCGCGGGGACGGGCATCGCGGGGCTGACGGCCGCCATCTACGGCGGACGGGCCAACCTCGATCCGCTGGTACTGGAAGGGGACGAACCAGGCGGACAGCTCACCCTCACAACCGACGTGGCGAACTACCCGGGATTCCCGGAGGGAATCAGTGGTCCCGACCTTGTGAACAACATGAAAGAGCAAGCGAGTCAGTTCGGAGCCGACCTGGAACACGGCATCGTCGAGAACGTGGACGATAGCGACCGACCCTTCCGCGTCGAGGTGAACGACGGCACCGTCTACACCTGCGACGCCTTCGTCGCCGCCTCGGGTGCCAGCGCGCGGACACTCGGCGTCCCCGGCGAGGACGAACTGATGGGCTACGGCATCTCGACGTGTGCCACCTGCGACGGCGCGTTCTTCCGCGACGAGGACATGCTGGTCGTCGGCGGCGGCGACGCCGCGATGGAGGAGGCCAGCTTCCTCACCAAGTTCGCCGACACCGTCTACGTCGTCCACCGCCGCGACGAGTTCCGCGCGGAGGATTACTGGGTCGAGCGCGTCGAGGAACACGTCGAAGAGGACGATATCGAAGTCCTGCGCAACACCGAACTGCTGGAAGTCGAGGGGTCGGCCGAAGCGGGCGTCGACCAGGTCGTCCTCGCCGAGCACCCCGAGGGGCACCCAACCGACAAACTCGACCACGAGGAGACGGAGACGTTCGAGTTCGACGTCGGCGCCGTCTTCCTCGCCATCGGACACACCCCGAACACGGCGTACCTCGAAGGGACCGGCGTGGAACTCGACGACGAAGGGTACATCCGGACGAAGGGCGGCGACGGCGGGGACCAGACCGCCACCGACGTCGAGGGTATCTTCGGCGCCGGCGACGTCGTCGACTACCATTACCAGCAGGCCATCACCGCCGGCGGAATGGGATGCAAGGCCGCCATCGACGCCGACCAGTACCTGGAGAGTCTGGACCAGACCGGGACGGCCGCCGCCGAGTCCGCCGCCGAAGCGGACGACTGATCGCGGACGCGGCACCGGGTGGCCGCTCCCGATACCCACAGGCCCTTTTACCGGGAGCCCCGAATCGATAGCATGGCAAGTGATACTGTCACGCTGACGCTCGAATCCGAGGAAGACACCGACGAACTCGAACTGCCCCGCGAACTGGTCGACATGCTCCGGGAGTCCGAAGACGAGACGGCCCCCGAGGTCGTCGGCGACATCGCGATGATGGGCTTCGCCCAGCGCATCCACGGCGCTGCCCACCACGCCGAGGGCGAACCGGACCAGCAGATCGCCGACCTGAACGACCTGACGATGGATCTGTTCGAGGACCGCTTCGGCGCGACGTTCGGTGAACTCACCGGTCACAATCACTGAATCGCCGAGTCCGAAATCTCCTTCTCTCGCCGTCTCGCAACGGACAGCGTCCCGCTCGCCGTTCAGGCGACGGTCCAGGTCAGCAGGACGCCGTCGTCCATCCGCTCGACGTCGGCGAGTTCCAGTTCCGGGAAGGAGTCGAGAAACCCGTCGCCGTCGGCCAGCGTCGGCGCGTCGCGGCCACCGATGATGGCGGCGCCCACGTACACGGACAGTTCGTCGACGAGGCCGGCCTCGAACAGCGAGAAGATGAGTTCGCCGCCGCCCTCGACCATCAACTGGTCGATGCCGTCGCCCTCGAGTTTGGCCAGCGCCGTCACGAGTTCGACCTGGTCCTCGCCCGTTGCGATGACCGTCGCGCCCGCGTCCTCCATCTGCTCGACGAAGTCCGGCGGCGCGGCCTGACTGACGAGGAGGTAGGTGTGCGCCCGGTCGTCGAGGACGGTGGCGTCCGGCGGCGTCCGGACGCGGGAGTCGGCGACGACGCGGGCGGGGTTGGCCGGGAGGCCGCGCTCCTCGCGTTCGGCGCGCCTGTCTGCGTCGTCGACCGTCAACGACGGGTCGTCGGCGATGACAGTGCCGACGCCGACCATGACGGCGTCGCTCTCGGCTCGCAGTCGGTCCACCCGGTCGAAGTCGTCGGGGCCGGAGATGGCCACCTGCTCGCGTTCGCGCGTGGAGAGCTTCCCGTCCGCGCTCATCGCGGCGTTGACGACGACGTGCATGTCAGTCCGGACGGCGCTGTCTCGAAAACCGCTTACGGTCCCGGCCGCCCCCGCGCTACGTTTCGACGGTCCCGGCGACTACGCGCCCGACTGCGCGTCGTTCGCGCCGTCCGACGGCTGGTTCTTCGCGAGTAACTTGCGCGTGTCGAACGTCTTGTTCCCGTGATTTGCCGTCCTGATTCGCAACTCGGGCCCGTCTATCCACAGTTCCCGGACGTCGAGGACGGCCTCGTGCTTCCAGCTCTTCAGTCTGGCTCGGCCCGTCTCGTCGATCTCGACGAACGTTCTGGGCGTCTCGTTGCCGCCGAGTTCCCACGTCGTATCGCCCATCTCGACGGTTTCGCGTTTCGCCGTCGACCACTCGAAGACGACTAGATGCTGCTCGCGTGGTTCGTCCCCGCGGTCGTGGTCGACCCTGGTCCGAGTCTCGTAATCGATACCGAAGTGGGCCGCCCACAGCTCCAGGTACTCGAAGTCGAACCGTTTCTTCCCTTTCCCCTCGCCGGCTCTGTTGGTCCAGACGACGTGCGAATTCGTCGGCTTCTGTCCGAACGTTCCAACCACGTGTATCACCCCTCCTGTCCGGCCGTTCCGGGCGATCGACCGTGGCCGCCGTCGCCGTGCCCAGCCTGGCCGGATCCAGCGCCTGCTCGTCCGTTCGGCCGTCCGTCCTCGGTGCCGGGCCGACGTACATTCACGATGTCCAGAGTAGTGTGGCTATCACTAATAAAAATATACGCCCGTGATCGGCCGTTATTCTTATACCCCCCGGCGGATTTCACGACCGTCCAATCCGCCACAGAACCCTTTTCAGCACCCACTCCGAACCACCAAGCGATGACGCTCGAAGACCATGCCGAGGAGCTCGCCTCCGACCTCGGCGTTGACAAAGCGGAGGTCACACGCGACCTGGAGAACCTGGTGAATTACTCGGTGCCGATGGACGAAGCGAAGCAGAGCCTCCGCCGCAAGTACGGCGACGGCGGGGGTGGTGGCGGCGGCCCGACGAGCAAGGACATCGCCGACGTCTCGCCCGACGACGGCAACGTGACCGTCACGGCGCGAGTGCTCACCGTCGGCCAGCGCTCCATCCAGTACCAGGGCGACGAACACGTGATATTCGAAGGTGAACTGGCCGACGAGTCCGGGAAGATATCCTACACGGCCTGGGAAGACTTCGGCCTCTCGCCGGGCGACACCATCGAGGCCGGCAACGCCGGCGTCCGGGAGTGGGACGGCCGCCCCGAACTCAACCTCGGCGAGTCGACGTCGCTGTCGATTCAGGACGAGGCCCTCGACGTTCCTTACGAGATCGGCGGCGACAGTGAACTCACCGACCTCGTTCCCGGCGACCGCGGCATCAACGTCGAGGTCACCGTCCTCGAGATGGAGGAGAAGACCATCGACGGCCGCAACGGCGAGACGGACATCCTCAGCGGCGTCTTCGGCGACGAGAGCGGCCGCCTGCCCTTCACCGACTGGGATCCCCATCCCGAAATCGAGGAAGGCGCGTCGATCCGCATCGAGGACGTCTTCGTCCGCGAGTTCCGCGGCGCGCCCTCGGTCAACGTCTCGGAGTTCTCGACCGTCCGACTGCTCGACCGCACCGTCGAAGCCAGCGAGAGCGCCCAGTCGATGCGCGTCCGCGAGGCCGTCGAATCGGGCGGCCTGTTCGACGTCGAACTGACGGGCAATATCATCGACGTGCGTGACGGCTCGGGGCTCATCGAGCGATGCCCCGACTGCGGCCGCGTCGTCCAGAACGGCCAGTGTCGCAGCCACGGCGCCGTCGACGGCGTCGACGACCTGCGGACCAAGGCCATCCTCGACGACGGCACCGGGACCGTGACCGTCGTCCTCGACGACGAACTCACCGCCGAAGTGTACGGTGGCGACCTCGAGGACGCGACCGAACACGCCCGCGACGCGATGAACAAGGAGGTCGTCGCCGAGCGCATCGCCGACCGTATCGTCGGCCTGGAGTACACGGTCCGCGGGTCGCTGTCCGTCGACGACTATGGCGCGAACCTCGACGCGACGGAGTTCGCTGTCACCGACGACGACCCGGCAGAGCGTGCGAAGGCCTTCCTCGCGGAGGTGGGCGCATGAGCGAATCGCAAGGCGGTGCGGGACGTCGCGAGGTCGCATGGCGCCTGTTCGCCGCGGAGTTCGACGACGCCGATTTCTCGTACTCCCAGAGCGACGAGGAGCGCGCCCCGAACTACGTCGTGACGCCGACCGGCGCGCGCGTCAATCGCCTCTTCGTCGTGGGCGTGCTGACCGAGATCGAGACCGTCAGCGAGGACTACCTGCGCGCCCGCGTCGTCGATCCGACCGGCCCCTTCGTCATCTACGCCGGACAGTACCAGCCGGACGCGCTGGCGTTCCTCGAACGCGCCGAACCGCCGACGTTCGTCGCCGTCACGGGCAAGGCCCGGACCTACCAGCCAGACGACTCAGACCAGGTGTTCACCTCCGTCCGGCCGGAGTCGATCAGCGAAGTCGAAGGGGAGACGCGCGACCGCTGGGTCGTCCAGACCGCCGAGCAGACGTCGAACCGCGTCGCGCGGATGGCCGAGGCCAAACAGTCCGGCCTCGCCGGCGACGAACTGCGAAGCGCCCTCGAAGCCCACGGCGTCGAGGAGGGCCTCGCAGCGGGCATCCCACTCGCGCTCGACCACTACGGGACCACCGGCGATTACCTGGCCGCCGTCCGCCAGACGGCGCTGGACTCGGCCCGCGTCGTCGCCGACGAGGTCGACGAGGCCGAATCGCTGGACGTGATGCCGGGCCAGGGCGGTGACGACGCCATCGCCGACCTGGTCGAACGGCCCATCGACGTCGGCGCCCTGGGCGTCGGCGACGCGGGAGACGAGGCCGTCGACGCGGAACCGACCACCTCGGAATCCGGGGAGAACGCCGCCGAGGCGGGCGCCGGCAACGGGTCAGCCATCGGAACGGCGGAGTCCAGTAGCCAGGCCGGCTCCACATCCGAGAGCGAGACGGCCGAGACGACCACTGACGAATCGGCCGACGAAGCCGCGGACGCGTCGACCGCGGACTCGACGGACGAAGCCATCACCGACTCGGTAGACGAACCGACCACGGAGTCCACGGACGCGGCCGCATCGGAACCGGCCGACGAGCCGGCCGACACCGCGCCCGAAACCGGGGGCACGTCGACAGGCGGAGACATGGTCACGAACGAACCCGCAGACGCGGCAACTGCTGGGGACGAGGCGTCGGCAGAGTCGACGACGGACTCGCCTGACGCGACGGCGGACCCCGACACCGCCTCCTCGGGCGACGACGACCTGGAAGACTTCGAACCGGAGTTCGACCTCGACGAGGACGAACGCGAGGAACTCGAAGAGGAGTTCGGCACCGAGTTCCAGAGCGGGACCGAGGTCTCAGAGCCAGGCGAGGCAGGGATCGAGACCCCCGACCCCGACGAGGTCGAGGCCGACGCTGCCCAAGCCGACGACGACGCCGACGAGCAAGCCTCGGGGACCGCGGAGGCGACCGGTGCCGAGCCGACGACGGAGATCGACGACGTCGAGGAGACGGAACCTGCGGACGACGACGCAATCGAAGACGAGGAGGCGACCGAAGCGGAAGCCGCCGAAGGCGACGAGTCCACCGAGGACGTCGACCTGGACGAAGTCGAACTCGAAGATGCCGTCATGGACGCGATGGCGGACCTCGACGACGGCGACGGCGCCCAGCGCGACGACGTCCTCGCGGCGGTCGTCGACCGCACCGGCGCCGACCCCGGCGACGTCGAGGACGCAATCCAGGACGCGCTGATGGGCGGACGGTGTTACGAACCCGACGACGCCACCCTCAAGCCGATCTGATGGGCGTCGAACCGGTCCCCGACGTGCCCGCAGCCGTCGCGGACGGGGGCGACGAGCGAGTACTTCTGGTGGCGGATTTCCACGCCGGTATCGAGTGGGAACTCCGGCGCGACGGCGTCGAACTCGCGAGTCAGGCCGAAAGCCGACGCGACCGCTTGCTCGGCCTCGTCGGCGAGACTGGCCCTGATCGACTCGTCGTTCTGGGGGACCTGGGGCACAAGATCGGTCAGTCGAAGGGCGTCGAGCGCGAGGAACTGACCGACCTCTTCGCGGCGCTGGACGTCCCCGTCACCGTCGCCAAGGGGAACCACGACGGCGACGTCGAGGAACTCGTTCCAGAGGTGGACGCCGACGTGACGATAACGCCGACCGACGGCGCCCGCATCGGCGACGTGGGCGTCGTCCACGGCCACACCTGGCCGAGCGAGGACGTCCTTTCGGCCGACGTGGTCTGCGTCGGCCACGAGCATCCCGTCGTTCGCCTGGAAGACGAGGTGGGTGGTCGCCGCGTCGAGCGCGTCTGGCTCCGCGGCGAACTCGATCCGATAACCTTCGAAGCTCACTACGACTGGGATCTGGACGAGGCGCCGGCCATCGACGGCGATCTCGTCGTCTTCCCCGCGTTCAACGACCTCTCCAGCGGGACGTGGGTCAACGTCGAAGGCCAGGAGTTCCTCTCGCCGTTCCTCCCCGAGGGCCTGACCGGCGGCGAGGCGTACATGCTCGACGGGACGCGACTGGGACCGTACGACCTGGTCTAGCCCCACATGAGGTATCCAAAAACCACAGTGCCGGCGAGCGCGAGTAACTGTGAGACCAGCAGCCAGTCGGGGACGTCGTCCGGCATGAACCGGTCAGGGTCGACGACGCCGACGAGTCCGCCAGCCATCGCGAGCGCGCAACAGGCTAGGTATAAAGCGCCCTGCCCGTCGGTGTAGTCGACCGACTTCACCCACGCCCAGTACAGTTGCGTCGCTCCGTAGAGAACCCAGACCAGTGAGACCAGCCGTGCGCGGTTCACGACCGAACGATTTCGTGACGACCGTATAACAGTTTCTGGATAGTGTGATTCCGTCACGTCAGCGATACGGCGACACCGATCCCGAACAGCACGACGCCGATACCGAGCAAGACGATCTTCCAGGTCGCCGGTTCGTCAGTGGAGACCAGATCGGGCCGGAGCAGCGCGGCAGCGCCCGTGACCAGCATACCCAGACCGACGACGACGAACAGGCCGGCCGTCAGCGTGAGCGACGACGCGAGTTCGTTCACGCCGAGGACCAGGGCCAGGGCGCCGAAGGTCGCAGAGAGCGCGTGATAGAGCTGCGTCTTGTCCATGCGAACGGGAGACGTGTGAGGACGAAAAGGGCTGTGAATGGGGTCTGACGACGTCGCGTCGGCGGTCACGCGAGGAGCACGACCACGATCAGCGTCAGACAGAACAGCGCGAGGAGGCCGGAGAGTACCGGGGACGCCCGGTCGTCGGAGATAGTCGTCGGTCGAACCATCGCGACGAGGCCCGGCAAGAGCATCCCGACGCCGGTGAGAACGAGGACCCAGGTCACGAGGCCCGTGTCCGGACCGACGTCGTCGACCAGAGTGAGAAGCCAGAGCGCCCCGGCCGCCGCGAGGAGACCCGCGTTTACTCGGCGAACGTCCATAGCGGGAGTGGCAGGACAGTTGACAAAAAGGTGGTGAACCACGCCGCTTAATCCGATCAAGCCCATACTCCTGCTGATGACTGACGGGGTGACGGCGGGGGAGGCAGCCTTCACCGCGCTCGGCGAGGACGTCCGGTCGGCGCTGTCCGAGCGGGGCTTCTCGACGCCGACCGAGCCACAGCGCCTGGCGATTCCGCCGCTGGCCGCGGGGAAGGACGGCCTCGTCATCGCCCCCACGGGGACTGGGAAGACGGAGACAGCGATGTTGCCGGTGTTCGATCAACTGGCCCGGGAGGAGCGGTTCGGCATCGGCGCGCTGTACGTCACGCCGCTGCGGGCGCTCAACCGCGACATGCGCCAGCGGCTGGACTGGTGGGGCGAGACGCTCGACCTGCGCATCGACGTACGCCACGGCGACACGACGGACTACCAGCGCCAGAAACAGGCCAATAATCCGCCGGACGTGCTCGTGACGACGCCGGAGACCATCCAGGCAATGCTGACCGGGTCGAAGCTCCGGACCGCGCTGGAAGACGTCGAACACGTGATAATCGACGAGGTCCACGAACTGGCCGCGTCCAAGCGCGGCGCGCAGTTGACCGTCGCGATGGAGCGGGTGCAGGAACTCAGTGGCCCCTTCCAGCGCATCGGACTCTCGGCGACGGTCGGCGACCCGAAGCAAGTCGGTAAGTTCCTCACCGGCGGCGATGTCTGCGAGATAATCGAGGTGGACGTGGGGAGTCGACTGGACGTCGACGTCGTCCAGCCCAGCGTCACCGAGGCGGACCAGCGACTGGCGAGCGAACTCGTGACCGACGCCGAGGTGGCGAGCCACGTCCGCTACATCGCGGACCTCATCGAGGCCAACGAGTCCGTCCTGCTGTTCGTCAACACGCGACAGACAGCCGAAGCACTCGGCTCGCGGTTCAAGGAACTCGGGACGAACATCGGCGTCCACCACGGCTCGCTCTCGAAAGAAGCCCGAATCGACGTCGAGGACGCGTTCAAGGACGGAGAACTGGACGGGCTGCTCTGTACCTCCTCGATGGAACTGGGCATCGACGTCGGCCACGTCGACCACGTGATCCAGTACGGCAGCCCCCGACAGGTGTCGCGCCTGCTCCAGCGAGTGGGCCGCGCGGGCCACCGGCGCGACCTCGTCTCCTCTGGGACGGTCGTGACGACCCACGCCGACGACACGCTGGAGGGACTGGCGATAACTCGACAGGCGATGGACGGCGACGTCGAGCCCGCGGGCATCCACGACGGGAGCCTCGACACCGTCGCCAATCAGGTCGCGGGGCTGATCATGGACAACGGCGAGATTCCCGCGATGGAGGCCTACGAGATAATCACGCGGGCCTACCCCTTCCGCGACCTCTCCGTCGACCAGTTCGAACAGGTGGTGCGGGAGATGGGATCGAATCGCGTTATCTGGATCGACGAGGAGGAGGACACCCTGGAGAAGCGCCAGGGGACCTGGCAGTACTTCTACCAGAACCTCTCGATGATCCCCGACGAGGCCACCTACGACGTCGAGGACGTAGCGTCGGGCAACCAGATCGGTACCCTCGACGAGAAGTTCGTCGTCAACTTCGCCACGCCGGGCGAGGTGTTCATCCAGCGCGGCGAGATGTGGCGCATCACCGAAATCGACGAAGAGGAGGAGACGGTGACGGTCTCGCCCATCGAGGACCCCGCCGGCGAGGTCCCATCCTGGGTCGGCCAGGAGATTCCCGTGCCGCCCGACGTCGCACGCGAAGTCGGTGAACTTCGTCGGGTCGCGGGCAGCCAGTTGCAGGGCGGCGCGTCGACGGAACGCGTCGCGAAGGACCTGGAGAGCCGGTACGACGCCGAAGCGCCGACGATCACCGCGGGGCTCGAACAGCTCGAAAAACACGAAGACGCGCTCCCCACGGACGAGGACGTCGTCGTCGAGATGCGCGGCCGGGAAGCGGTGGTCAACGCATGCTTCGGCCACAAGATCAACGAGACGCTCGGCCGGATGCTATCGGCGCTGCTCGGTCAACGCGCCGGGTCGACCGTCGCGATGGAGGTCGACCCGTACCGCATCGAACTCGAACTCCCGAAGGGCCTCAGCGGTGCCGACGCCGTCGAGATTCTCGAAACTACGGACCCCGACCACGTCGAGGCGATCATCGAACTCAGCCTCAAGAACTCCGACGCGCTGAAGTTCAAGCTGGCGCAGGTCGCCGCCAAGTTCGGGACGCTCAAGCGCTGGCGCGGCAAGGGGTCGACGAGCTTCGGTCGCGACAGGCTGGCCTCGGCGCTCGAAGACACGCCCATCTACGACGAGGCCGTCCGCGAGGTGTTCCACGAGGACCTGGCCGTCGAGGCGACGAAGGACGTGCTCCGGGATATCCAGGACGGCACTATCGGGCTGGAGACCGTCGGCGACCGGACGCCCATCGGACTGGGCGGGAAATCCGCCAGCCGGGAACTCCTCTCGCCGGAACACGCCGACGCCAGCGTCATCCAGACCGTTCGCGAGCGCATTCAGGACGACCGCGTCATCCTGTTCTGTCTCCACTGCCAGGACTGGCAGCGCACGACGAAGGTCAGCCGAGTGCGCGACCAGCCGGACTGTCCAGACTGCGGGTCGACCCGCATCGCCGCACTGAATCCCTGGGCCGACGAAGTGGTCTCGGCCGTCAAGTCGGGTGACAAAGACGAAGAGCAGGAGAAGATGACTCGGCGGGCGTACCGCTCGGCGTCCCTCGTCCAGACTCACGGGAAGAAGGCAGTCATCGCACTGGCCGCCCGCGGGGTCGGGCCGCACAACGCAGCCCGGATCATCAACAAGCTCCGCGAGGACGAGGACGAGTTCTACCGCGACATCCTCGCTCAGGAGCGCGAGTACGCGCGGACGAAGTCCTTCTGGGGCTGACTGGGCCCTGACTCGCAGGGCCCGACCGCGAGGCGGTCGGTATCGACCGCTGATCCGGCCCGAGACGTTATCCCGGGGGTCGAGAGAGGAGCGGCCATGGACGGGGAGAGACGACGGCTACTGGTGGGGACCGCCGGCGGACTGGCCGCGCTCGCGGGCTGTTCGTCGCCGTTCGAGTTCGGATCGAGCGACTCGGACGCGTCTGGGGGCGGCGATAGTCAGAACCTCGGCGACGGCTATCACGCGCCGTCGCTGGACGAGCGCCCCGACGGCTGGGAGGTGACCGACACCCGGCGAGCGACCTTCGAGCGCGAGAAGTACGGCCTGGGCGTGAAGGGATACGCGTCGACGAAGGTGTACGAGGAGACCGCGCTCCGCGACGCGGTGTCGAAGAAGACGCGCGGACAGTTCGACGGGCGCCTGGCGACCTTCTTCGCGACGAAGATCAACCTCACCGGCGAGGCGACCGCGGCGGCCGGCGTCGACCGCATATCCGAGTTCGCGAAGGACCGGTTCGAGGGCGAACTCGACAACCAGAACCTGGGGAACGTCAGGGAAGTCGAACCCAGCGGAGCGACGCCGGACGTCGGCGGCGAAGTGTACGAGTACCGCGGCGAGTACGAGACACCGGAGATCAGTCGGACGGTCGACGTCCCCGACGTCGGGACGCGGGAACTCGTCATCCCGGCCGACACCCTCCCGGTTGCCGGTCTCGTCAGCGTCTGGAAGCCCAGCAACGGCGTCGCCTACGTCGGTGGCGGGGCCTTCCCGGCGGCGAACTACCAGCAGGAGGACACCATCTCGATCACCAGCGAGGCCGGTGACGGCATCGACCTGGTCGTCAGAGTGGATCTCGGCATCGATCCGGGGGCGCTCCGCAGCGACGTCGTCGCGATGACTGAACAGATGGAGTGAGCGCACGCCCAGATAATCGTACGGGCCGGAAGTCCGAAATTTTTTGTTCTCGTCCCGAACAGACCAGTCTATGTCAGATTCGGTGGTGTCGAGCGACGGGTCGATACTCGAGTTGACGCGGCGGGAACGCGAGGAAGCGGGAGTGTCCGACGACGACGTGACGGCGGCGCTCGTGGCGGTCGTCGAGCGCGGCGACGCCGACGAGAAAGTCCTCGAGGGGTGTGAGTTCCCCACTCTCGAGTTCGATTACGAAACCCTGTCGAGCGAGAACAATCATCCGGTTGTCTTCCGGAACTGCACGTTCGAAGGCGGTATCAGCGCCGTCCACGCCCACGTGAAGCTGCCGCTGCGTTTCGAGGAGTGTACGATCGCGGGCCTCGACCTGGAGGAGTGCTGGTTCGAGACGAACCTGACCGTCAGCGACTCCGAGATAACTGGCGACGTGGACACCTTCGAGGCCCAGTTCGACAGCGACGTCGACTTCACGGGGACGACCGTGGACGCACCGGTCCGGTTCGACGAGACGGCGTTCGGTGACGACACGTACTTCGACGACGCGAAGTTCGAATCGACCGTGTCGGTTCGCGGGGCGACCTTCGCGGGCACGTCGAACGAGCTCGACGACAACGCGAGTTTCACTGATACGACATTCGCCGGCGAGACTGACTTTCGTCAGTCGACCTTCCAGAGCGCGGCGTTCACGAACGTCGCGTTCGAGAGCCAGGTCCGATTCCAGTCCACCGCGTTCGAACGAGATGCCGCGTTCGACGGCGCGCAGTTCGCCGGCGAGGCTGTCTTCGACGAGGCCGATTTCCTGCGGGACGTCGCGTTCGACGGCGCCACTTTCGAAGCCGTCGCCGTGTTCCGGGGTGCGGAGTTCGAGGGTGGCGCCAGGTCGCTAGAGGACGACGCGCGGTTCGCGGCCGTCCAGTTCCGCGACGACGTGAACTTCCGGGACGCGAAGTTCAGGGACGCCAACTTCGAGGAGGCCGAGATCGACGGCCGGGCGATGTTCGAACGCGTGCAGTTCACCGGGGACAGCGCGTTCACGGCCGTCACGTTCGGCGGGGAGGCCGACTTCGACGAGGCGCGCTTCGTCGGCGATTCGACCTTCGCCGACGCCCGGTTCGAATCGGCCGCGGTGTTCCGGGGCGCGGAGTTCAGCGGTGACTCCAACCACCTCGGTGAGGCGGCCTCGTTCGCAAACGTCCGGTTCGAGAACGAAGTCGACTTCGACGACGCCACCTTCACGTCCGCGTCGTTCGACGGGAGCGAGTTCGCGACACGCGCCGACTTCTCGGGGGCGTCGTTCGACCACGTCACCTTCTACGTGCTCCCGGTGACGAACGAGACGTACGTAGACCTGACCGACGCCGTCCTCAAATCGGGTCGCGTCCGCCAGCCGGATTCGGGCTGGGTCCGGTACGACCTCACGACGGCGAGCGTCGGCGACGTGACCCTGGACGCGGACGTCGAGGACGACCACCGCCAGTTGCTCGACTACTTCCGGTTCTGTAACACGGAGTTCAACGAGTTCGACGGCTACAAGTTCGACTTCTCGGCCCACACCGACTACCTGGACCGCAACGACTGGAACCTCCACGAGTTCGACGAGAACTTCGCCGACGCGTCGCACGCGACGGCGATGACGCCGGAGACCATCGAACGGACCTATCTCAAGGCCAAGACCGCGGCGTCGGCCGCCGGCCAGATGAAGGCGGCCGGGGAGTTCCGGGTGAAGCGCCAGCAGTTCGCCCGGAAGAAGTACGTCGACATCGCGCGCGACGGGTCGACCGACCTTCGCACGCGGCTGAAAAACCTCGGCCGCGCCGCCGAGAACGCCTTCCTCGGCGTCACCTGCGGCTACGGGATGCGGCTCTATCGCATCGCCGTCGTCTTCCTGCTCGCGCCGCTGATCCCGGCACTCCTCTACTCGTTCGGTGGCCAGCGGTTTCTCACCGGCGCCGGTCAACCCGAATCGGTTGCCGCGCTGGCGACGCCGGCGGGACAGGCCATCTTCTACGAGAACCTGCACTTCAGCTACATCACCTTCCTCACCATCGGCTACGGCGGTATCGGGCCCCAGGGCGCGCTCGCACGCATGCTCGCTGGCCTGGAGGTGTACGGCAGCGTCGTCCTCTCCGGCCTGGTGCTCTACTGCCTGATCAAGCGCTCGGAGATCTGATAGTGGTGGTTGGAACCATTTTCGTCGGGCACACGCTATCGAGCGTGTATCCGGGCTGAACCGACCGTCGACGGAGAACCACCGAAAAAGAATTACAAACCCACTATGAGACCGCAGACCCGAAACGCCTATTCACCCGGTGGAACACGTCACCAGCATGACCGAACGTGTCAGCGGTGGAGACGTGTACGTCGAGAACGCGACCGAGGACGTCGTCGTCGAGGGAGCGGAGGACGTGGTCGTCGAGGCGGACGCAGTCGGTGGAAAACTCGTCATCGAGAGCGCCCAGGACGTCGTGGTGAAGGGCGGCGCCGTCACCGTCGAGCAATCCGAAGACGTCAACGTCGAGTCCAGCGCCGTCGAGAGCGGTGACGTCACCGTCGAGAACGCACAGGACGTCGTCGAGGACGACGGTAGTCTGCTCTGAGCGATGGACGAGTACGACGTCCGCGTCGTCGGCGAGCGGAAGTCGAGGACTATCGACGAACCCATCGAGAGCGTTGCCGTCGCGAGCACGCGCGGATCGGTCGACGTCACCGACGCCTCCGACGGCCTCGTGGTCGCCGTGGAAGGCGACCGGAACTCCGTCGTCGTCGGTGGGTCCGACGGCACGGTTCGACTCCGCATCGACGGCCAGCGGAACTCTATCACCGTGGCAGACACGCTGGAACTCGTCGTCGAGCGGGACGACGGCTCGGCGAACTCCATCGCACGGCAGTCGTTCGAAACCGACGAGGACGGCGCCGCCGCTGAACTGATCCGTCAGGACCGGGAGGAAGCGTACGCGTCGCTGGGCTGGTTCGGGTACTCGCTGGTCTCCTACCAGACGAAGGCCACAGAGCAGGAGTTCTGCCAGAACTGCGGCCGGGAGACCGACGCCGTCGTCCGGCGACACAGCGAGCGCGTGCTCACGGTGCTCGGCCTCTCGGTGTCCGTCGGCGAGTCGACGACAGCCGACGAGTGCGAGTACTGCACCCTCCAGGTCCCCGACGCTGACGTCGCTCTCTCCGACGCCGAGCGACGCGACATCTACGGGTGATCAGCCGAGTCGGTCGAACTCGGTCACCGTGTAGACGGCGCAGTCGTGCTCGGTGTAGGTGTGCCAGGTCTCGAAGGACCGGTCGCCGACGTCGATGGCCGTGACGGCACCCGGTTCGAACGCGTGTTCGAGGTCGTACGAGGCGTCCGGGAACGCGTCGATCGGTCGGACGTCTATCTCCGTCCTGCAGGAAACGGCGTCCGATTCGTAGTCGAACGCCGTCGATCCGAACTCGTCGAGCGCGACGGTCCGGGCGTCGGCGACGGTCGCTTCCTCGCAGGAGGCGATCTCCTCGAAGCCGAGACTCGGCGCACGGACGTAGTGTGAACTGCCGATTATCCGGAACCGGAACTCGTGGCCCGCAATCGGGACCGTCCCGCGAGCGTAGACCTGTAGCGCGTCGGGGTCCGGGACGTCGTGGCCGAAGCAGAGTACGTCGTAGTTCATGTCAGAAGTCGACGATGACGTCGTAGTTCGGGTCGAAGACGCTGTTCGGTTCGACGCCGCGGTACTCGGGGATCGGGCGCCACTCACGGGACTCGTAGGCCGTCCGTTCGCGCTGGCTGTCGACGACAGGGGCGCTCTCGAACTGGACCGGGCGAGTCGGCTCCGGTGCGAGGACGTAGAACCCCTCGGCTCGCTCGAGGTCGGAATCACCGTCCAGGTCGTCGTACGAGTGGTAGGGGACGTAGCTCTCGAAGCCGGCCGCACGGACGGTGCTGAGGTAGGCCTTGTGGTGGTCGGGGAACGCGTACTTCGAGTACGACCAGGCGACGACGACGCCGTCGTCGGTCAGGTGCTGGCGCAACTGCGAGTAGAACTCCGTCGAGTACAGCGGCAGCATCTCGTCGGACCGGGCGCCCGGCAGGTCGACCAGCACGAGGTCGTACCGTTCGTCCGTCGTGCGGAGGTAGGACGCGGCGTCGCCGACCGTCGTGTCGAGGCGGTCGTACTCGTAGGCGTCGTCGTGGTACTGCTCGAAGAACGAGTGGTTCTTCGTCCGGTTCATGAACTCCCGGTCCACGTCGACCTGGTCCACTGTCACGTCGTACTTCCGGAGGTGGTCGACCGCTATCCAGTCGCCGCCACCGATCAGGAGCACCTTCGTCTTCGACCCGTTGGGATACATCGTCATCGGCACGTCGACGAGCCCCTCGTGGTACGAGTCCACCCACCGGTCGCACAGCTGGAGCGCCATGTCGAGCCGGAGGCACGTCTCCTGGCCGGGAACGTCGTCGAGGCGGCGTTCGTACACGACGGCGTCCTGGTGTCGGGTCGTGAACTGGTCGGTCACCGTGGCCGAGGCGGCGCCCGGCGGATATTCGCTCTCGATCTGGGCCTCGACGTACGTCGTCGTCAGTTCACGTTCGACCGCGTCCGCCTGGACGAGGACGCCGCCGTAGAGACCCGTCACGAGGAGCGCCACCGCGAACAGCGCCCGACTCCCGCTCGGAAATTTGACCGAGAACGCCAGCGCCGCCACGGCGTTCAGTAATCCCAGCGTGAAGATGGCCGAGACGAGTCCGAGGGTCGGATAGAGGACGAGCGCGTACACCACCGTCCCGACGAGACTCCCGAAGTAATCGACGCCGAGGACCTCGCTGAACGCCGAGCGCTCGGTCTCGACGAGTTCGGAGAGGAACGGTATCTCCAGGCCGGACAGCACGCCGACGACGACGATCGGGAGGTGCGAGGCCACCAGCAGAATGGACGATTTGAACGGGAACTCGACGCCGGGCGCGCTGTTGACGAGTATCATCCCGACGAGCCCGAACGGTCCCGCGAGCGCCAGCAGAACCTCGATACGGAAGAAGTTCGGCGCCACGTCGTCGACGTAGTTGTAGAGGAAGGCGCCGATACCCAGCGAGAACAGGAACAGTCCGATCGTGATCGAATACCGGAGCACCGTCCCGCCGAAGATGACCCGCAGCATCTCCGAGTAGATGAGTTCGTAGACGATGCTACAGAAGGCGACGACGAGCGTCAGCCCCAGCAGGAGCATCCGGTCTGACCGCAGCGACGGGACGCGAAGATCGGACACGGCCACTTACAGGCGCGGGGAGACCTTCCAGGGGTTCTCTATCCGGTAGTTCCCCTCGGACCCGGTGACCTCGAAGTCTACGACCTCCCACCCGAAGTCGTGCGACGCGTTCTCGGCCGTCAGGTGCGAACCGGCGCGATACCAGCCTCTCTGGAGGTTACTGTACGTCAACGTCTTCGGGTCGGGATTCTCCCAGGTCTCGTCCCACTCGACGGGCCCGGGGCCGGGCGGGTCCTCCGAGTACGACGCCGTCGGCCCGAGGAACGCGATGGCGGCCGTCCGGTGGGTGGCCTGGTATCTGTCGAGGTCGTCAACGTGGTCCGCGCGCCACTCGTCGTCGTCATCGTCGGGGTGGCCGTGATAGATGGCGCGGCCGTGTCGGCCCTTCGGCGCCGAACTGTAGCCGCCGGCCCCTCGGCCTTGCGCACCGGCTCCCCGCCCGCCGCGGCCGCCGCGGCCGCCGGCACGGGCGTTACCGACCGGTGCGACGTCGTCGAGTCCGACCGACGGACTCGTGTCCGCCTGGCTCGCACTGATCTGTGCCTGGTTCGGTGAGATGTCGGCCCGGGATTCGACCGTCGGGTCCGCGACGAGGGGAATCTCGATGGCCTCGCCGGAGACGGTCAGTTCACCGAAGACTTTCGACTGTCGCGGCGGCGACTGCTGTTGACCGCTCGAACAGCCCGCGAGGAACCCGAGTGCCACTATCCCACCAGCGCTAGCGCGAATGAACGACCGGCGGCGCATATCTCCGAATTTCGATGGACTGTAATTAAGTTGACGATGACCAGCGGCGCCCCGACAGCGGTTGAGAAACGCCTAAACCGGCCGACGGTCAGGGTGCGTACATGCGACTGGAGGAGTACTGGGGCATCGGCCCGAAGACGTCCGATCTGCTGACCGAGGAGCTGGGGATAGAGCGGGCCGTCGACGCCATCGAGTCGACGGACACGCGCGCGCTGACCGAGGCCGGCCTCTCACGCGGGCGGGCGACCAGGATCCTCCGGCGGGCGACGGGGAAGGAGGCGATGGACCTGCTGGCGACGCGTGACACCCGCGACGTGTACAAGGAGTTGCTCCAGATGGCCGAGGAACACGCCGTCACCGAACGGGCCGCGGACGACATCCGCGTCCTCACGCCGCTCCCGACGCAGGAAGCGATGGAGGAGCGCCTGGACGAGGTCGAGACGGCCTGCGAGGCGTGGACTGCACTCGGCGACGAGACTCAGCGGACGGTGCTGGCGGCCTTCACGAAGTACGACAGCGGTGGCGGCGAACTCGCCGCCGTCCGGACCGCCATCGCGCTGAAGGAAACGGGCGTCGAGTCGGGCGTGTTCGCGCCACTGGCCGAACTTGACGCCGAGGCGCTGGCGGACGCAGCCCGCGCGCTCGCCGGACTGCGTGGCGAGAGCGACCGAGTGGGCGAGGGCGCCGACGACGAACTGGACCGGCTCCGGGAGCAACTGGGCCGCGTCGAAGACCTGGCGGCGGACTCGATGACCGTGGTCGAGGAACTCCAGGAGAGCGCGCGCCGACCCGACGAGTTCCAGGACGCGTTCGTCCGCCACGTCACCGACGAGAGCGAGGTGGACGTCGGCCGCGTCCGTGAGGCCACACCGACGGAAGCGACCGACGCGCAGGACTTCGTCGACGCCGCGCTTCGCTCGCTCGTCCAGAACCTCCGCTCGGCCGTCGAGGAGCGCGAGGAGACGGTCGCCGCGACGCTGGAGGACGACCTCGCCGACGCGCGCAAATCGGTCGACGCCGCTGTGACGGCGGTCGACGACGTCGCGCTGTACGTCTCGCTGGCGCGCTTCGCCGTCGCCTTCGACCTCACGCGGCCGACGTTCGTCGCGGACCGACAGGTCGTCGCCATCCAGAACGCGACGAACCTCTTCCTCGTCGACGGCGGCCTGTCGGTGCAGCCGATCAGCTACGCCGTCGGCGACCACCGGCTCGACGCGGGCCGGGACCTGCCCTCGGGCGACCGCGTCGCCGTCCTCACCGGGGCCAACTCCGGCGGGAAGACGACGCTGCTGGAGACGCTCTGCCAGGTCCAGTTGCTCGCCCAGATGGGGCTGCCCGTGCCGGCCGACCAGGCAGAGGTTAGCGTCGTCGACACCGTCGTCTTCCACCGCCGCCACGCGAGTTTCAACGCGGGGGTCCTGGAGTCGACGCTCCGATCGGTCGTCCCGCCGGTGACCAGCGGCGGGCGCACGCTGATGCTCGTCGACGAGTTCGAGGCCATCACCGAGCCCGGCAGCGCCGCGAATCTGCTCCACGGCCTCGTCACGCTCACGGTCGAACGCGACGCGCTGGGCGTGTTCGTCACGCACCTCGCCGACGACCTGGAGCCCCTTCCCGAGGCGGCCCGCACCGACGGCATCTTCGCCGAGGGGCTGAGCCAGGACCTGGAACTACAGGTGGACTACCAGCCGCGCTTTCGGACCGTCGGCAAGTCGACGCCGGAGTTCATCGTCTCGCGGCTGGTCGCCAACGCCGCGGACCCGACCGAGCGGTCCGGCTTCGAGACGCTGGCCCAGGCCGTCGGCGAGGAGGCCGTCCAGCGGACGCTCTCGGACGCGCGCTGGACCGGCGAGTGAGCGGTTTTCTCGCGTCGAGGTAACTCTCAGTTGCTATCGTTCGCTTGGCCCAGGAAAGGGGTTTTCGGCGTCGCGTGGCACGCGGCGCCGAAAGAGGACAGACGGTCCGTCGCGTGGCAAGCGCGACGGTCCGCGGATACCACGACTGGACGATTGCTGGGGAACGGCGCGGGTCGTCACGCGCCCGCCGGGTCCGGTGTGAGTGGTATCCGCCGATACGGGTTGACTTGCTTGTGAACGGCCGGGGGGACCGGCCGCGGGAGCGGGTGGGGTTCGGACACTCGGACCGGACGGCATCCGTTCCGCTCGTCGACGGGACGCGGTGTCGACGGGCGGGCACGATTCCGCGTCGGATGCACGTCCGCTCCAGTTCGGGAGAGGCGCGACGTGGGTATTGTTACTCCCTCGATACCGGCACTGTCAGCGGTCGCTACTGCCCGCCAGTCGGCTCGAAGGCGATGCCTGCGCGCTCTCTGCTCCCGGAAGGCAGTCCCTGAGTCGAGAGTGGATGCTCCACGCCGGGAGTCGAACCCGGAAGACGGCGCGGAGTCGATAACGGATGGTGGGAGTTTGCGAGCGATGCGCCGGTCATTCGCCCCCGTCGACGACGAGGCCGTTCACGTCGGTGACGCCGAAGCCGTCTTCCAGACGGGCCTCGACGGTGGCCGGCCGGTCGTCCGCGTCGGCGGAGACCTCGGCCGTGAGTCGGGCGTCGGCGTCGACGCGGATGTCCGTCCACGTCGGCCGGACCGACGTGACGCGCTCGACGGTCACCGCGGTGACGCCGTCGACGTTCGCGAGGACGTCGGCGACGCCCGATTCGAGGTTGCCGGCCTCGCCGCGCGGGACGCGCAGCGAGACGTCGACCGATGCGTCGACAGGGGTTGTCGCTTGTAGCGACATAGGTTCCCGCCGCGAGTCGAACGCGGGCGCGGCCTGCGAGGCCGCGTCGTGCCTGTCACGCGGGAGTGTGCCGCCGCGAGTCCCCCGCGAGCGCCAGTGATGCCTCTGGCGAGCGGGAGACCCGCGGCTGTCAGCGCCGCAGTCCGGCTGGACCGCGGTAGATGCCCGACGACCGGGCGCTGCGGACACCCGAAGGGGTGCCACCACGGCTCGGTGCCGTGGATTCGACCGTCCCACCGGGAATCGAACCCGGGCCTCGGGGCGGACGCCCCGCGTGCTAGCCAGTTACACCGTGGGACTGTTCGGGAGAACGGGCCTGGACAGGTCACGCCACGCACGCGCCGAATGCTGGCGCGTCGTGACGTGAGCGACCCGGTGACGGACGGACCGCACCGTGGCCACCAGTGGGAGACGACGTGAGAAATCGCCGGCGGCCCGCGTCCCGAAGCTGTCTACGCGGCGAGGGACGCGAACCGGCGATAGCTGGTGTCCACCAGACCATTCCAGCCGTCACCGAGTGCGCGACCCGCCACGGTGTCGAGAATACCGTGGCGTGCCGCGGGCCCTCCGCCGATCGCGTGGCGAATGGCCGTCGGTGACGGAACTGTCATGATCATTTCGTGGAGCACCTCGTTACACAGGTCGACAGGTGGCAATATATTAAACCTTTTTCACGAATGTGAACGTACCACACGCTTCGGTTCACCTGCTCGGCCGCGACGGAGATGACGCAGCCTTTTGGCGTTCGTCCACGCAGGTCTGGATATGGACACACCGACGGGAACGGAGGAAGAACGTGGGTTACGAACTCCGTGACCACACCGCGGACGTCGCTGTCGCGGCGACGGGCGAGACCCTCGGTGACGTCTTCGCCGCCGTCGCCGACGGCCTGACGGCCGCAATGTGTGAGGACGTGCCCGATCGCGGGGAGCGGTTCGACCTGTCCGTCGACGCGGAGAACCGCGAGGCGCTCCTGTTCGACTTCCTCGACGAACTCATCTACGTTCGCGACGTCGAGAGCGTCCTGCCGACCGACCACGAGGCCACGGTGGAGCGTGAGGGTGACCGCTGGCGCGTCGACGCGAGCGCTCGCGGCGTCCCGCTCTCCGCCGTCACGGCGCGCGAGGTGAAGGCGGTGACGTACTCCGAGATGAACCTCTCGGAGACGGCCGACGGCTGGCAGGCCTACGTCGTCTTCGACGTGTGAGGGTGCCGTTCGGAACCGGACCGATCGCGCCGAGTTACCTTCGAGTTAATAATCCATCATAGTAACAATGCCAATTACTGTTGTTTGGGCCGCTTTCGCTAACAGCTGAATTAATAACCCGTGGCTGCCTAGTCCCGACAATGACAGATGCGAACGCCGACGGAACGGGTGACGCCGTCCCACCGGACGATACCGTCGAAGCGACCGGATCGTCCGACGAGGCGGTCTTCGACATGGACGTGCCCGACATGGACTGTGCGTCCTGTGCGGGCAAGGTGACGAGCGCCCTCGAAGGGACCGAGGGTGTGGAGGGCATCGACGCCCGCCCAGCCACCGGCACCGTCAGCGTCGCGTACGACGACGGGCGGGCCGGCGGTGACGACCTCACGCGGGCCGTCGAGTCGGCCGGCTACGAGGTGACCGGCACGAGCGGTGACGGCGCCGACGAAGACGCGCAGGATGGGGACGGAACCCGGAACGTCTGGACGAGTCCGCGCGCGATCAAGACCTGGGTCGGTGCGGTGCTCCTCGCCGTGGGCATCGTCTTCGAGCCCGCACTCCTCGGACTCGCCGACGACCCCGTCGTCGCGACCGTCCTCGTGACCGAGTTCTCGCTCGCGGACGTTCTCTTCCTCGGCGCCGTCGCCACGGCGGGACAGGAGATCCTGCGGGGCGGCTACTACTCGGCCAAGAACACCGCGCTCGACATCGACTTCCTGATGAGCGTCGCGATGGTGAGCGCCGTCGCCGCGTCGGTCATCTCGGCTTCGGCTAACTTCTACTTCGAGGCGGCGACGCTCGCGGTGCTCTTTAGCGTCGCAGAGCTGCTGGAGCGGTACTCGATGGACCAGGCCAGGTCCTCCTTGCGCGAACTGATGGACCTCTCGCCCGACGAGGCGACCGTCCGTCGCGACGGTGCGGAGGTGACCGTCCCGGTCGAGGAGGTCCGCGTCGGCGACAGCGTGCTCGTCCAGCCGGGCGAGAAGATTCCCCTCGACGGCGTCGTCCTGGAGGGAGAAAGCGCCGTCAACGAGGCGCCGATCACCGGCGAGAGCGTCCCCGTCGACAAGGCAGACGGCGACGAGGTGTACGCCGGCACGATCAACCAGGCCGGCTTCCTGGAAGTCGAGGTCACCGCCGCGGCGGGCGAGGACACCCTCTCGCGCATCGTCGAGCTCGTCGAGGACGCCCAGGCCAACAGGACAGAGCGCGAGCAGTTCGTCGACCGCTTCGCCGGCTACTACACGCCCGTGATGGTCGCACTCGCGATTCTGGTCGCGACAGTCCCGCCGCTGGTGCTGGAGGGGCCGGTGACCGCCGGCGTCGCCGGTTACGCAGTCACGTTCCCGGCAGGGTGGATGCCCTGGTTCGTCAACGGCATCACCTTGCTCGTGCTGGCCTGCCCCTGCGCGTTCGTCATCTCGACGCCGGTGACTGTGGTCTCGGGTATCACCAGCGCCGCCAAAAACGGCGTCCTCATCAAGGGCGGAAGGTACCTCGAATCGATGGGCCAGGTCGACGCCGTCGCGATGGACAAGACCGGCACGATCACGCGGGGCGAACTGGCCGTCACCGACGTCGTCCCCATCGGCGACCGCACCGAAGACGACGTCCTCGCGTGCGCACGCGGGCTCGAACAGCGCTCCGAGCACCCCATCGGCGAGGCCATCGTCGCCCACGCGAGCGACGCCGGCGTCGAAACCGTCGAGGTCAGCGAGTTCGAGAGCCTCACCGGCAAGGGCGTCCAGGCGACCCTCGGCGGAGAGGCCCACTACGCCGGCAAGCCCGGCCTGTTCGACTCGCTGGGCTTCGACCTCGAACACGTCCACGTCGTCGAGAGCGACGACGGCGTCGCGGACGAGGTCCGCGACCTCTGTGACCGCCAGGGCTGTCTCAACCTCGCCGAGGACACCATCCCGCGACTCCAGAGCGAAGGGAAGACCGTCGTCCTCGTCGGAACGGAGGACGACCTGGAAGGGGTCGTCGCCGTCGCCGACGACGTCCGGCCCGAGGCCGCCTGGACCGTCGAACGCCTCCAGAATCTGGGCGTCGAGGTGGTGATGCTCACCGGCGACAACGAGCGGACGGCACGCGCCATCGGCGACCGCGTCGGCGTCGACGACGTCAGGGCGGGACTGCTCCCCGAGGAGAAAGTCGAAGCCATCGAGGAACTCGACGCCGAGTACGAGGGGGGCGTCGCCATGGTGGGTGACGGCATCAACGACGCGCCCGCGCTCGCGACGGCGACGGTGGGCGTGGCGATGGGTGCCGCGGGGACCGACACCGCTATCGAGACGGCCGACGTCGCGCTGATGAGCGACGACCTCTCGAAGCTTCCCTACCTCTACGACGTGGCTCACCAGGCCAACGGCGTCATCCGCCAGAACATCTGGGCCAGCCTCGGCCTGAAGGCGATGCTGGCCGTCGGCGTCCCACTCGGCGTGGTGAACCTCGCCATCGCCGTGCTGCTCGGCGACGCCGGAATGACGCTGGGCGTGACGGGCAACGCGATGCGGCTCTCGCGCGTGACGCCGGAGACGCCCGACGCGGACGAGACGGACGCGGCCGCGTGACCCCACCGTTATCACCCAGCGTCCCTACGCGGCAGGTATGGAACGGTACGACCAGATCTACCGGCTCTACCGGGACTACGACACGGAGACCCTGGAGGCGTACCAGGACTTCGTCGACCTGTTTCCCCCCGTCGATTCGCGGGTAGCGCTGGACCACTGGGAGGAGGCGACCGACGAACGTGAGCGGCGCAAGGCGGAGATTCGTGACGGGTTCGACGAGGAAGGGGACGTGTACGCCGAACTCGCGGCCACGCTGAGTCGCGACCAGGCCTTTACGGCGCTCGACCTGGCCACCGAGTACGAGCGACCGGTCAACGCGCTCGTCCTCGACGTCGACGAGACGTTGCGGACCGCCGGCCGGACGGACAACGAGATTCCACGGGACGTCCTCCACCGCCTCCACCAGTTACACGAGGACGGCGTGCCCATCGTCGTCTGTACGGGCCAGACGCTGGAGAACGTCAAGGGCTTCCTCATCCAGGGGCTGGGGAACGAACTCGTCCACTCCGGCGATCTGAGCATCGTCTACGAGTCGGGCAACGGCGTGTTCACGCCAGGCCACGGCCCGGACACCAAGCGACTCCTCTACGAGGACCTCGACGACGAGATCACCGACGTGTTCGCGGCCGTGCGCTCGCGTATCGTCACCGAGGCCCCCGACGAGATCCGCCGGGGCTGTCACCTCCAGGGCAACGAGTTCAACGTGACGCTGAAGCCCAACGCCGAGACCGGGACGCCGGCCGCACGGGACGTCATCGACCACGCGCTGGTGTACGTCATCGACTTGCTGGCCGACGCCGTCGGCGAACAGATCGGGCACGGCGGCGAGTCGGGCGAGTCGAGTGAGGCGGAGACTGACCCCGCGTCGTGGGCGAGAGCGCTCTACAGCAGGGACCCAGAGATAGAGCAGGTCCTGCGGTCCCGGGACGCGCTCCCCGACGTCGATCTGGACGACGCGCCGGCGGACCTGGCCGCGATCCTCGAACGGATCGACGTCGCGTACTACGAGGCCGACGCCGCCGAGATCGTCAGTCTCGAACTCGACAAGGCCGCGGGCGTCGAGGCGGCGTTCGACGTGCTCGGCGTCGAGGACCCCTTCGCGCTGGTTATGGGCGACAGCAAGAGCGACCTTCGCGTGATGCGGTGGCTCGAAGAACAGGAGGCGGGACTCGCCGCGGCACCCAAACACGCCTCACGGGACGTCCTGGACCACGTCATCAGGACGGACGAGCTGCTGTTCGACGAGGGTGACGCCGCCTCCGTCCTCGAACTCGTCGCCGGCACGAACCTGTTCGCGGAACTCGACGGGTGAGCGACGGACCGTTCGATCCGTCCACGGGCTGACGGTCGGCGACTCGGTCCACGAACCGACCGGCGAATCGATCGACGGATTCGACCGACAGAATGGGTTCTCGATCCACCCGGCTGTGGCGAACCGCCAGGCGAACGTGTCCCGGCAGTCGGACGGGCAGTCGACCTACAGCAGGGCCAACGTCCCGGTCTAGATCATGTTCTCCGCCTCGATCGTCTCCCAGACGGCCCCGCCGTGGTCTGTGATACCGTAGACGCGGCCCTTCTTCCGGTCCTCCGATACGAGGAGCTCCGTGAGTTCGTGGTCGCGGAGTTCCTGCAGCGCGCGCGAGACGTGAGCCACGCTCAGGTCCGTGTCTTCGGCGATCCGTGAGGGCGTGGCGGGGCTGTCACTGAGGCGTTTGAGCGTCGCGATCCTGTACCGTGAACTGATGACGTAGCTGACGTCGTCCCATTCTGATGCAACCATAGTTTTGATCTGGACGCGGTGGCGAGCCGGCCGACCGCCGCGTCGTCGAACGGTCGGGGTGGGCTCGGTCCCTGTCCCTGTCAACCGTTTGGGACGAACTCCGGATAACTATCACGTCAGTTCTAGAAGGGCAATCGCAAGTAAGAGTGGGTTTACTGGACTATAGATACGGTTTCTCGGAGTAACAACGGCCATACTCTCACGTCGACCCGCCCCTGTTCGGGGGCGGCGACCCCTCACACCCGCGCCCAACCGGTAATCTACGGGGGGTACTCCGCTGTCACGAGTGGCCTACTGTCGCCGAGTTACTGAGATGAAGCCGGATTCCTCGATAACGTCGACATAATCCGACTCATATCGCAACAGGAGCGGTTCAGGCGGGTCACCCGGGAGTAACTGGCCGACTGTTCGGTGTGACGACGCAATCGATTGAGTCACCCCATCGATAGTCGCCACGCGTGCGCCGGCGGTTCGTCCAAGCCGGGAGTCGCTACGTCGCGCGCGCCACGGCGTCGATGGCCCGGTCGACGTCCCCGTCGTCGACGTCCCAGTGGGTGCAAAAGCGCACGACGTGGTCGTCGAAGGGAACGCCGAGGAGCCCCTCGGACTCGCAGTCGTCGAGGAACGCCTCGGCTGGCCGGTCCGTCTCGACGAGGACGATGTTCGTCTCTGGCGGGGTGACGGAGAGACCGTCGACCCGGTCGATACCGTCGGCGAGTCGCGCCGCGCGCCGGTGGTCCTCGTCGAGTCGGTCCCGATTCTCCAGCGCGCGCAGTCCCGGCGCGGCTATCATCCCCGCCTGCCGCATCCCGCCGCCCAGGAGTTTCCGGTTCCGTCGTGCCGCGTCGACGAACGACGACGAACCGGCGAGAATCGATCCCACGGGCGCGCCGAGGCCCTTCGAGAGACAGCACATCACCGAGTCGACGTGGTCGACGAAGGCCGACGCCCCGACGTCGTGGGCCGTCGCCGCGTTGAACAGCCGCGCCCCGTCGAGGTGGACCGGGATCCCCAGGTCGTGTGCGGCCGCGGCGGCCGCGGCGACGTCCTCGGGGGAGTGGGCCGCCCCGCCCTTGCTGTTGTGGGTGTTCTCGAGCGAGAGGAGCCCCGTCCCGGGCCGGTGACCGTCGGCCTCGACGTAGCCGGCGTGCACCTGCGTCGAGGTTATCACGCCCCGCTCGCCGCCGTCGAGCGTACGTGGCTGGAGGGCTGCGTGCTGGGCCAGGCCGGCGAGTTCCCACTTGTAGATATGGCTCTCGCGCTCGCAGAGCAGTTCCTGGCCCCGTTCGGTGTGGGTCCGGGCGGCCACCTGATTGCCCATCGTCCCCGAGGCGACGAAGAGCGCCGCCTCGGTACCGAGTATCTCGGCGGCGCGCTGCTGCAGTTCGTTGACCGAAGGGTCTTCCCCGTAGACGTCGTCGCCGACGCTCGCGTTCCGGGCGGCGTCCCGCATCGCCTCGCTCGGCCGGGTGACTGTGTCGCTCCGCAGGTCGATCATGTCCCCACCGTAGCGGCCGGACACGCAAAACTCCGCGGGTGAGTCCGCCGCCGCGTCGGCGCACTCGACCCCGCTCGGGAAAACCGCAGTCCACACCTGTCGTAGGACTGTCTCGTTGGCGGTCTGATAGTCGGTAGATTCATGGTACGGTTCCCCCGATTTTGTCGGGACTAGCGAAACCATGGAGATTTCAGACAATCTTGCCTGTCTCTACAGCGGACAGGTGGAGCGGCGTGACGGCAGTTACGTCATCGAAGTGCCTGAAACCGAGGTATCAGTCGGCGACGTCGCGCCCGGGGACGTGTATCGTATCGCGTTACTCGCCACCGACGAGGCGGAAGACGACGAGGGGACGTCCTCGCAGTCCAACTCCCGCTCTGGGTCACCTGACCAGTCCAGGTCCCGGAACGGGTCGCGGGCTCACCAGGGACCGCCAGTCGACGAGGGCGAGCGGCGCACTGTCGACATCGAGGACATCGGCGAGAAGGGCGACGGCATCGCCCGGGTCGAACGCGGCTACGTCGTCATCGTCCCCGACACGGAACAGGGCGAACGCGTCACCATCGAGATAACCGACGTGAAGGAGAACCTCGGGTTCGCGGAAGTCGTCGAACGCAAGGCGTACTACGAGTAAGGACGGTCCGGTATCGCGGACTGAAGTCCGGGACGGATCGGGCCAGCCGTTGCGTCGTTACGTCCGGAGCGTTCCCGCGTGATGGAACGCAAGAAAAGGGAGCGCTGGGCCCCCGCGTCGCGACGACGGGACCGCTACGGATTGGGGTTGTAGATATCCGGTTCGTCCTCGCCCTCGACCTGCACGACGCCCAGCATGCCCTTGCGGACGACCCGCGTCAGCGCGTGGTCGACGAGTTTGATCGGCCCCGGAACCGGCGTGTCTATCTCCGCGGCGGCGACGGTCCCGGGGGCGACCGGTGCCGTCTCGACGAACCGGTCGGGCTCGGAGACCAGATCACCGTCGCGGTAGAACGTCTCCCAGACGTTCCCGATGCCGTGCCAGGAACTGATGTGGTTCGGACCGCCGTTGGAGTGGAAGATGCGGACGCGGTCCCCTTTCTCGACCGTGACCGGTCCGTAGCCGTCCTCGGTGAACGCGTACGCCTCGCCGTTGAGACAGACGTACGTGGAGTCCTGGGACTTCGCCGCCCCGAGGTCGAACTCGTGGTGGCCTTTCTCGCCGGGCGCGCCGTTCGTGTAGATCTCGTGCTGGCCGAAGAACAGTTCGTGGTCCACCTCCGGGAGCCCCTCCTCGGGTTCGACCAGAATGGCACCGAACATCCCCGCGCTGATGTGGTGGTCCATGTTCGGGACCGCACAGTGGTAGATGAAGACGCCGGGGTACGTCGCTCTGTACTCGATTTCGGCGCTCTCTCCAGGTGCGATGGTCGTGTCGCTCGCACCGCCGCCCGGCCCGTAGACGGCGTGGAAGTCGATGTTGTGAGGCAGCTGACTGTCCTCTGGATTGTTCAACTGGAACGTGACTGTGTCGCCGCGGCGCACGCGGACCATCGGCCCCGGAACCCGGCCGTCGAAGGTCATGTAATCGAAGGTGACGCCGGGCTCTATCTCCGCCGTCACCTCCTGGGTCGTCATCTCGATCTCGTGGTGGCGCGGCTCGTTCCAGTCGACTGGGTCCGGAATGTCTCGCGGGTCCGCCGCGATGCGGTCGACGTCCACGTCCTCGGCCGGGTCGAGTCCGTCGTCCGCTGCCGGTTCGGTCTCGTCCTGGTTCGTGCTGGTGGCCGCCTCCTCCTCACCGTCTCCGGTACAGCCAGCGACGAACGCCGCCCCGCCCACACCGATCGTCGAGAGGAACGCGCGTCGGTCCGTGAATGGTATTTCTTTCATCTGTCTACAGACCGAGAGAACGATGGAGGTTCCATTCAATGGCCGAGCGGGTTCCAGATTCGTGAGAACTGTTCTCGTGGTCCGGGACGTCCGACGCAGATGTTCGGTCGTTCGTTTATATTTCAGCGCCGGATCCCCGTATTTTGACGGTCCTTTTGTTCGCGTTTCGACGAGCGTGAATCGAGGGATCCTCGCGTGTAGGGTGCTCGCGTGTATCCAGTGACGGGCGCATGTGCGGGAGAACAACGATTCGAACAGTCCCCTGGCCGGAGCAGATGCGGCCCTCGATCACTTAAAAGGGCGAGTGAACATCTTCACCCACGTTCTCAGGGCCTGAGAGGCGGGTGACCGAGTGAAGGGGTTGTGAGCAGCAATTTCGCCCGAACGTGACGATGATGGAGGATAGCTATCGGCGAAATCGCACCGTAGTAACGGAGGGGAATCGTCCGTGACCGACGATGGGCCAGTCTCGTTCGACGACGACGAGGAAGCCCGGATGGAACGCGCGCTGGCGGAGGCCGGGTACGACACCGAACTCGGCATGGAGATGGCGAAAGACGCCCAGCGCGTCGCGGCGGGCGAACTGTCCGAGGCCGCCTTCTTCGACCGGTACCACGAAGACGTCCTCGACGATTTCGGCCGGGACGCGCGCGAACTGCCGGAACTCCGCGACGACGTCGACGGCGAGGTCGTCGCCGACGCCGACGACCCCGACGGGATCCGCGAGAGTCTCGCGGCCATCGCCGACGACGAGGGCGTCTCCCGGCGAGAGGTGATGAAGAAGGGCGGCGCGGCCGCGATGGCCCTGAGCGTCTTTGCCGGGGGCGGCGGCGCGGCGGCGACCGGCGAAGACGACGAGTCCTACGACGGAACGCGCTACGGGATGGTCATCAACCTGAACAACTGCGACGGCTGCCTCGCCTGCGTGAAGGCCTGCGAGCAGGAACACGGCACCTCGCGGGGCGCTAACTGGATGTACGTCTTCACGTACGAGGACGAGAACCAGGACGGCGAGAACTTCCTCGTCCGACCCTGCCAACACTGCACTGACTCGCCGTGTACGAAGGTGTGCCCCATCGGCGCGCGCCACACCCGCGAGCAGGACGGGCTCGTGCTGACGGACTACGACATCTGCATCGGCTGCCGGTACTGCGAGGTGTCCTGTCCCTACGGGGTCAACTACTTCCAGTGGGGCGAACCCGACGTGCCGGACGCGGAGATCGACGACGACCACCAGATCGACGAGCGCGGCCGCTGGGTCGGCTCGCGCCCGCCGAAGGGCGTGATGGGCAAGTGCACGTTCTGCGTCGACCGCCAGGACGGCCAGATGGGCGAGGAGAAGATCGGGACCACCTCTTGCGAGGACGCCTGTGCGATGGACGCCATCCACTTCGGCGACCTCAACGACGAGGAGAGCGCGCCGAACCAGCATCTTGAGGCGTACAAACAGGCCCACCAGAACGACCACTCCGACTGGGAGAACCGCACGGACGACATCGTGTCGACGTTCAAGCTGATGGAGGAACGGGGCACGAACCCCAACGTCCAGTACATCGGTAACGAACCGTCCGAGCACGCCCGTCAGGTCGAGGGGCCCGTCGCCTACGAGGACATGGGCCTGGTCGACGACCGCAAGCAGGAGGTACTGGACAACGGCGCCATGGCAACCGACGGAGGTGAAGAGGCGTGAGCGCCGACGTCTCGGGCGTCAGTCGCGAGGTGCTCGTCCGGCCGATCCAGTCCCGGTCGAAGGGGTACCTCCTCGCGCTGGCGGCGTCGCTGGGCGCCATCGGCGTCTGGGTGTTCTTCTACACGCAGCAACTCGAACACGGGATGATCGTCACCAACCTCGCCGACTGGGGCTCCGGCGGCGGCGTCCCGTGGGGCCTCTACATCGGCGCGTTCATCTGGTGGGTCGGCATCGCCCACGGCGGCATCATCCTGTCGGCGGCCGTCCGGCTCATCGGACTCGACACCTACCAGCCGGTCGCGCGGATGGCGGAACTGCTGACCATCGCCGCGCTGACCTGTGCCGGCCTGTTTATCCTGATCCACGTCGGCCGGCCGGACAGGCTGGTCACGAGCGTCCTGCCCGCGTGGCCGACGCGCGTCCAGTGGTCGCCGCTGATGTGGGACGTCACCGTCATCACCGCCTACTTCGTCCTGACGGCGACGTACCTCATGTTGACCATCAGGTACGACATCCATCGCCTGAGGGACCAGCTCCCGGACGTCCTGGAACCGGTGTACCAGGCCCTGCTGATCGGGTACACAGAGAAGGAAGACGCGGTCGTCGAGCGGATGGTCTGGTGGGTGGCTTTCGCCATCATCATCATGGCGCCGCTGTTGCTCCACGGGGGCGTCATCCCGTGGCTATTCGCGCTGTTACCGTCGATGGCCGGCTGGAGCGGCGGCGTCCAGGGCCCATCCTTCCTCTCCATCGCGCTCACCTCGGCCGTCAGCGGCATCATCATCATCGCCGCGGCCTTCCGGTGGGCCTACGACTGGGAGGAACTCATCCCGGACGTCGTGTTCCGGGGCCTGGCGAATTGGCTGGGCTTTTTCAGCCTGCTTTTCCTCTGGCTCCAGCTCCAGCAGGTCGTGACCGGCATCTTCGCCGCGCCGACGACGCTCCAGCACGCGACCGAGGTGAAGCTCTCGACGCCGGTGTACTGGGTCGCCATCGGACTCGTCGGCGTGACGCTGGCGTACGTCTTCGCCTCGGCGCTGAAGCCGTCGCTGTTCAGCATCCCCGCGATGGTGGTGGCTTCGTTCGCGGTGCTCGTCGGAACGCTCGTCGAGAAGACGCTCTTCGTCGTCGAGGGGCTCCAGCACGCGCACTTCCAGCTCTACGACGGGGTCCCGGGCACGTACGTTCCCTCGGCGGTCGAGCTGTCGGCGGTGCTCGGAACGGCGGGCATCGCGGTGCTGTTCTTCCTGGTCGTCTCGAAGGTGATCCCGGTGGTCGAACTGCACGCCATCGAGGCGGACCACGAGGAGGTGGACCACTGATGATCCCGCTCGCCTCGTCGGTGCCACACACGCTGCCGTTCGTCGGGCCGGGGACGTACCTCATCTTCGGCATCGTCCTCGCGCCGGTGTACCTGATGCTCGTCGCGTGGTTCCTCGGCGAACCGAGCGACCGGCAGTCGGCACTGCTCGGCGTCGGCTACGTCGCCGGGCTGACGACGGCCATCTGGGGCGGCCTGTTCGTGGTGACGATGGTCATCAAGTTCGCGTTCTTCTAAACCGCCCCATCGGTATCGCCCGCCGACCGCTTCCGGCGAACCGACGCTGACCGCGACCCGCGACTACGAACTCAACGAACCTCATGACCGAAACCGAAAGCGAACTGACCGAGCGACTCGAGACAGTGCAGGACCCGGCGAACGACGAGGACATCGTCTCGATGGGCCTGGTGAACGACGTCACCGTCCGCGACGGGACTGCGGAGGTGTCGCTGGCGTTCAACGCGCCCTACGCGCCCACCGAGATAGAGATAGGTAACGCCATCCGCGACGAAATCGAGGAGGCCGGCCTCGAACCGGACCTCCGGGCGAACGTCGGCGAGGAACACGGCTTCGACGAGGACGTCCTGCTGGGCGTCCGCAACGTCGTCGCCGTCGCCTCCGGCAAGGGCGGCGTCGGCAAGACCACCGTCGCGGCGAACCTCGCGGCCGGGCTCAACGACAGGGGCGCCCGCGTCGGCATCCTCGACGCCGACGTGCACGGGCCGAACGTCCCCCGAATCCTGCCCACGGAGAACGAACCGGGCATCACGCCCGACGAGGAGATCGTCCCGCCCCGGTCGGACGGCGTCATGGTGATGAGCACCCACCACATGATGCCCGACGACGAGGACGAGCCGGCGGTCATGCGCGGGCCGATGGTGAACAACGTGATGATGAAGTTCGTCAACGAGGTCCAGTGGGGCCGGCTCGACTACCTCGTCGTCGACCTGCCGCCGGGGACCGGCGACGCCTCGCTGAACCTCCTGCAGACGCTGCCCGTCGCCGGCGTCGTCATCGTCACGACGCCCCAGGAGATGGCGGTGGCGGACGCTCGCAAGGGACTTCGGCTGTTCGCCGACCACGACGCTCCCGTCCTCGGCGTCGTCGAGAACATGAGCACCTTCCGGTGTCCCGGCTGCGGCGACGACCACTCGGTGTTCGGCGACGGTGGCGGCGACGAGATACGCGATGACTACGACGTCCCGGTCCTGTCACGTCTGCCCATCCACCCCGACTTCGACAGCCAGGGCGGCGACGGCCCGACGGTCCGCGACGACGAGAGTCCAGTTCAGGAGGACCTGTTCGACATGGTCGACACCGTCGCCGACCGCATCGGCGAGGAGAACCGGCGGCAGGTCGCCGAGCACGTCGACGCGGCAGGCAAGCATGCGGGCGACGACGTTCCCGCGGCGGTCGAGTCGCGCTGAATCGACGAGCCTCGTCCGTCTGCCACGCTCACGCTTCGTCGCGAAGCGCCTCCGCGACCGCCTGCAGTTCGCCTTTTCTGAACGCGTTCTCCGTCTCCGACGGATCGTCGTCGTCCATTTCACCGATCTTCCAGAGGATTCCCGCCCGCATCCGTGGCTTCGACGGGAGGCGGTTCGCGTCGACGTCGTAGCCCACGGCCTCGCAAATTGCGGCCAGCGCCTCCTTCGTGAACGCAGTGGAATATTCTCGTTCGTACCGCCCGACCGAGACGCGGATTTCGTTCCGGAGGGCGTCGACTGTCGGTGACATTGACGGCAGAAAGAACCGGCCGCGTTGTGTACGTTCCGGTCATCGGGTGAGGTCGGAACCGGAACGGTATCCGCCGTCCGAACAAAAAACGGCGACGGCCGTCAGTCGTCGCTCAGCACGCCCTCGGCGACCGCCACGTCGTCGACGCCGGGGTCCTCCTCGGACGCCCGGAGGACGAACCGCTTCCTGACGAGGTCGGCCGCGTAGATGGCCGTCCCAAGGATGATGAGCGTGTCACCCGGGAGCCGCGCCCAGAACAGGTCCTGGACAATCGGCTGGTTGTAGAACGCCACGCTCCGGGCCGCGGCGTAGCTCTCGGTGAAGGCCGCCTCCAGCTGGAGGAACCCGACCGGGAGGACGGAACCGAACACCATCAGCGCCAGGCCGACGTTCCAGCACCAGAACGCCGCCCGGAGCCAGCGACCGTCCCAGCGGTCCGGTTCGATGGCTATCTGGAGCATGTAGGTCACCATCCCCAGCGCGAGGAAGCCGAAGGCGCCGAACATCGCGGCGTGAGCGTGGCCGACGGTGAGGTAGGTGCCGTGCTCGTAGTAGTTGATCAGCGGCAGGTTGATGAAGAACCCGAGCACGCCGGCGCCGACGAAGTTCCAGACGCCGCTGGCCACGATGAACATGAACGGGAGTTTGTAGGGGAAGTCCTCCGTCTCCGACATCGCCGTGTACTGGCCCAGCGCCTCGTAGAGGATGAACACCAGCGGGATCAGTTCCAGCGTCGAGAAGACGCTCCCGATGGGAATCCACATATCCGGCATCCCGACCCACCAGTAGTGGTGCGAGACGCCGATGACGCCCGTACTCATCACCAGCAAGGCCTGGAGCATGACCGCCTTCTCCGCGCTTCGCCGTTTGAGCAGGTTCATCGACACCAGCGTCAGCCCGACGATGGCGACGATGAAGAACTCGAAGGCGCCCTCGACCCACATGTGGACGACCCACCAGCGCCAGAACTCCGTGACGGCGATGTTCGTCTCCGGGGTGAAGAAAAAGCCGGCGGTGAACAGCAGCGCGATAGAGCCGCCGGCGTACAGGATCATGTGCGCGAGGCCGTACACCGGCTCACGGTCGAGCAGCGGCTTCAGCCCGCGGATCGAGAGGACGGCCCACAGGCCGAACCCGGCGAGCAGCCCGAACTGCCAGAGCTTGCCGACTTCGAGGTACTCCAGCCCCTCGTTCCCGACGAGCCACCAGAGGTCGCCGAAGTAGCCGTTGGACCCGAGCCAGATGCCGCCCAGACCGCCGACGGTGACGACGACGATGGCGGCCAGCAGCCCGTCGATGTACGTCGACTGGCGCTTCGGTTCGTGACCGGTCAGCAGCGGCGGGAGGAAGAGCCCAGCCCCCAGCCACGTCGCGGCGATCCAGAGGATCCCCAGGTCGATGTGCCAGGTCTTGGCCATCGCGAAGGGGAGGATTTGCAGGATGTGGACGCCGAAGATCTCTTCGATGCCGAAAAAGCCCGCACGCTCGATGTAGAAGTGCGCCAGGAGTCCCCCCAGTAGCACCTGTGCGAGGAACAGTCCCGCCGCGACCGGGACGAAGCGCAACGCCGACCGCTGGCTCGGAAACACGCTCACGTCACCAGGTTCTGGCACGGAGAGTCCGTCCGCGGACGGCTCCGGCAGTTCGACGGACCTGTAGAGCCAGATGCCGAAGCCCGCACCGGCGACGAGCAACACCATCGCGACGACGCTCCAGGTCATCGCCGCCCCAGTGGCGTCGTTGCCCGCACCCGGCGCGTACGGCCACTCGTTCGTGTACGAGTGGTCACCGTCGGGTCGGTCGGTGTGGGAGAACCACGCCGTCCACATGGCGAAGTCGGCGAACTCCTCGGCCTCGGCCTCGGAGCCGATCATCCCCTCGGGGACGCCGCGCTCGTGACTTCCCTCGTGGTACCGCTCGACGTACTCCTCGCGCACCTGCTGGTGGGCGTACAGTTCGGCCGCCGAGTACTCGATGTCACCGCCCTCGTACTGGTCGTCAAGGTCCTGCTTCACGACGTCGTCCACCGCCGCCCGCTCCTCGGACGCCAGGCTATCGTACTCCCCGCCGTACCGCTCCTCGGCGTAGTACGAGCGCATGTACCGGGTCTTCAACTCCAGCGCGTCGGCCGTGTAGTCCGCACCGTAGTACGCGCCGTTGCCCAGGATCGACCCGTGGTTCATCAGCCCGTTCTTCTGGAACGCCTTCTTCCCGTCCCTGATCTGTTCGTCGGTGACCACCGTCTCGCCGTCGGGCCCGACCACCTGATCGGGTATCGGCGGCGCTTCCTGGTAGGCGAACCACGCACCAGCGCCCATGACGACGAGGTTGAACACGAACGCGACGGCGATCACCTTCGCGATAGTTTTGCGTCGTAACTCCATCAGCCAACCATTCTACACCCTGACAAAAGAAACGGGGGCCAGTTCTCAGTCACCGGGTCCGTGGCCGAACGTGTTCGCCAATCGACTCAGTTTCATCGTGTCGCGGCGTGTGCTCGGCCAGCCGTTCCTCGTGAGCTCGTCGGTGGACCGACCGCATACTTTTATGGGCGTTCTGTGCGTCTCCCTACACGTGAAATCACGGATCCTCTTCCTCGTCAACCGCGCGAAGTACGCAGCCATCGGTGCCGCCGTCGGCGCCGCCATCGGCGGCCTGTTCAGCCGAAACGCCGCGAGCACCGGCGGCGCCATCGGCGGCCTGGCCGGCGCCGTCGTGGCCGAGACGCGAGCCAGCGCCGGGAGCGCCATCTCGGACGTGAAAGAGCGAGTTCGGCAGGAATAGCTCACTTCGTCAGCGAGACGAGGATGAGCACCATTCCACTCGAGACGACTGCCGCCTGGACGAGCGCGGCGGACACGATCGTCGTCCGAAACACGAGATAGATCAGGCCCTCACAGATCGCCCCGACGCCGATAAATACGAAGCCCGCGGCGACGTACAGCATCGTCGTCTGGCCGTCTCGCCGGTAGCCGTGATACGCCAGATACGCCACGACGAGGCTCAACACGAGCGTGATCAGTTTGGCGACGACGAACGAGGGTTCCATCAGTCCTCACCCCGAATATCGTCCCAGAGCGACGTGAAATTGTCAGCGAGTTCGTCGCGCGTCTCGAGCGTCAGCGGCAGTTCGTCATCAGTGAGGTCGACCGTGAGCCCCTCGAGTGTCGTTTCGAACTCGCTCCGGTGGGCACCGTCATCGTCGACTGTATCCCGTTCTTCGAGGAGGTCGAGGTTCTGAAGCGTCGAGGCGCGTCGATAGACCGTCGTGAGGGAGGCGTCGCACTCCTTCCTGGTCGCGTCACGCGGAACCATCAGGCTGAAAAGTTGCAGTGATGGTCGAAATGCCTGACTCCGATTTGCCGAGTCAGCAAATCTCTGGCCCCGTTTATCCACTCAATAATGAGGGCCCTACCTCGACACTGTCCGGGTGAATGGTATCCGAACGCGATTCGGACGACGGCTCGTCTCGCCGACAACTACTGGCCGCACTCGGTGCAGGCGCTGTATCGACTACGCTCGCGGGCTGTATGGGCGTATTTTCGGACGGCGACCCCAGCGGGGAGGAAATTGCGGACGGCGCAGCCGGCGAGAACCAAACTGGTACCGCCACGGAAACTGGTACCGCCACGGAGGACGTGACCACTGGCCCCACGAACTGGCCTGCCATCGAGACCGGCGAGGTCCTCTTCGACTTCGAGTCGCTCGAGGAGTTGACCGCCCAGACCGGCGAAATCTCGGCCGCCCCCGACGAGGCGCGATTCGGATCGCAGGCGGCGGTTATCGAGAGCGACGAGGGAACGGCCGGCGTGGAGCTCCGCTTCCCGGACGGGCTCGATCTCGAGGGGTGGGACGTCTCGATGGCAGTCAAGCCAGAGTCTGCCGATCGGATCAAAGTGGAGTTCCTCGCCCCGACGCGGGACGAGCGCCTCTCGAGCATACGTGTGGTGCCGGACGAGTACGACGGCTGGTTCCGGTTGGACTGTGGCTACCAGCAAAAACCCGGTGGCGAGCCGGATCTCTCGAACGTCACCGGCATCAACATCGTCGTGGACGGGCCAGAGGGCGGGCCGAGCAAACTGCTGGTCGACGACCTCCGGCGAACCGAATCGGGAAGCAACGGCGCGGTGGTCCTCGCGTTCTACGGAGGCCACGACTCGCACTACGAGATCGCCGCCGAGATGCTCGCGGAACGCGACTGGAGCGGGGCGGTCCCGGTCAGCCCCGAGCAAATCGGCGACAGCGGTCACATGGGGCTCGAAGAACTCCGCGAGGTCAGCGACCGCGGCTGGGACGTCTGTTCGCTCCCGGCGGTGTCGACACCCTTGCCGGAGCAGTCCGGAGACCAGCAGCGATCGGTCCTCGAGACCGCCCGCGACACGCTCGCGAGCGACGGCTTCGAGGACGGGGCGCGCCACCTGTTCGTTCCCGACGGGGGAATGGATTCGACGACCTACGACGTCGCCAGGGACGTCCACGAGTCGACGTTCCTCTACAGTTCCGGGACGACCAGCGTGCCACCGACCGATATGCACATGATCCCGTACATCTGGGGGCCCGCGATCGACGACGGCGTTCGCCGCTACCTCAACCACTCCGACCAGTACGAACTGCTCACCGTGTTGCGGATTCCGCGGATCGTCGACGCGGACGACGTGGAGAGTGGGAACAGGATGTCGCTCGACGACTTCGGACTGTTGCTCGATCACATCGAACACCGCAACCTCGACGTCGTCACCCCCTCCGACCTCGTCGACGATACGCTCGACCTCGATGGCGACGAACCCCCGGTCGGAAACCGGCCGAGCGGAACCATCCTCGAGGAGGGCCAGTCCCACACGTTCGAAGGGACTGGCTCGGGCGAGTCGTCGACGTTCGATCTCGACGACGGCGTCGTCGTCGCGACCGTCTCCCACGACGGCGAGGAGATCACCGTCGACGTGACGAAACCCGATGGACTCGGACGGAACGAGAACCTGCTGACCACGTCCGGGAACGCGAACGGCGAATCGATCATGGCCGTCGACGACGACACCTACCGGCTCGAGGTCGAGGCCGACGGCGCGTGGTCGATCGACCTCTCCCAGCCCGCAGTCCACGCCGACGACCTCGAAGACCTCCCCGTCGAGGCGTCCGGCACGGGCTCGGAATTCATCGGCCCGCTGTGGACGGAAGGTACCGTCAGGATCGTCGGGACACACGACGGCGACGGGACGTTCATCGTCGACGGCTACGGTGCTGATGGCAGTCACGAGATTATCGTCCGCCGCAACGGCAAGTTCTCGAATTCGCGGTCTTACAAGGCCGGCGGCCCCGTCTGGATCAACGTCGAGGCAGACGGTAACTGGACGCTCGATATATTCCACCCGTAACCCGTTAGCTCCGCAGGCCGACTGACTCGGCTCGCCCTCCTACATTGTTTGAGTTCATCTGTGTGCACGAGAGAAACTGCTAGGAGGCGGCAGGGTGGGAGTGCTCTACCAGGGACTCGAACGACGCGGAGACGACGGCCTCACTCCGTTCGGCCCCTGCGACTCCTCTCATTCGAATCCCCTCGGTGCGCGCTTCGCGTAGTTCGAACACCGCTCGCTGTCGCTCACGGGTTCGAGTTGGGAGAAGTGCTCCGTCAGGGATTCGAACCACGCCGAGACGGTCGCCTCGCTACGCACGGCGCTGCGACTCGTCTACCTCGAATCCCTTCCGTGCGCTTCCTACTTCGTCACTGCGTTCCTCAGAAGAGTGCTCCGTCAGGGATTCGAACCCTGGTCCTTGCCGTGAGAGGGCAAGATGATTGGCCGGACTACACCAACGGAGCGTACTAATTTGTACCCCAGAGTAAGGTATAACGGTTGCGCTTTAGCGGCTCCCTGGGTGTGGTTCTCACTCCTCGTCGTCGAACGGCGATCCGGCGGCCTCGGGTTCGTGACCCGAGAGGCTGATGATGTTCTCACGGCCGACGCGGAGTTTGCTGATGTCGCCCTCGTCCTCCATCTCCGAGAGGAGCATGCTGACCTTGGACTTCGACCACTCGGTCTCGTCGACGATGTTGACCTGTTTCATCCGACCGCCGTTGTCCTCCAGTAGCTTGAGGACGCGGTCGTTGTCGGAGAGGAGTTCCTCGTCCGGAATCGCGGCCGGTTCGGTGTCGGTCGTCGCAGGCTCGGCAGCGGCGCCGGCGGCCTCGGCCGCGTCGTCGGGGGGTGTGTCGTCCCGGCTGGAGAACGCGCCGGACTGCCACACCGCGGCGCCGGCCAGCCCGATGACGACGACGAGCGCGCCGACGAGGACGAGCATATCGCCGCTGCTCGCGTTGCCGGGATCCGTCGACGAATCGGTCGTCTCGCCAGCGGAGTCACCGTTTCCGCCACCGAGCGCGGACTCGTCGACGAGTTCCACGCGCGGGCGCCTGTCGGTGAACTGCTTCTCGCCGACCCAGGTGACGGTGTCGCTCGATTCCAGGTTGTCGCCCGACTGCGAGTAGGAGTCCGGGTCGGCGTTCCTGAAGGCGAGCGACGGCCCCGTCTCGAACACGAGCCGCTGGTTCTGTCCGATGTAGAGTCCACCCTCGAACACGTCGCCGGCCCGGACGGTGTCACCGTCGGTCACGCCGAAGTTCGACCACGTGAACGACATCGTCACGACGCCCCGCTCGTCCGCCAGCGTCGTCTCGTCCACCGACGCACTCCGCGAGAACGACGAGGCGTTCATCTCCCGACCGGTGACCTCCGAGCCCGCCGTCGTCAGTTTCCTCGACCGGTTGACGAAGTCACGGTACATCCCGGACTCGTTCGCCTCGAACTCCGCGGCGAAGGTCTCGAACTGCTCGCGTTCGGACTGATTCGCAAGCGGGCGAGAGTACTCGAACGTCCACTGTGCGCTCCCGTTTTCGTACATCTGGATGGTGAACACGGTCTGGGAGAACCCCTCCGGCGCCCCGAGGCGCGTGGGGCCCGCGTCCGACGCACCGAGTGCAGGAGCCACAGCGACGCTGGCAAACAGGAGAACGGCGAGACCGACGGCGACCGAGCGAGTCATCTAGGGTATATCAGCCGAGGATGGAATAAAAGCGCTATGACTAACAGAGGGGAACAGACTCATCGCACCGGCACGGCAGCGGCGAGTCGTTCGACCGGGTGGGACGAGGGTTGCCCGCCGGGTCGACCCTCGAGTTGCGTCCGACAGGACGCGCCCGGTGCGACGACGCGGTCGCCGGCGCTGTCGTCGACCTGCTCGAAGAGTATCCGGGCGATAGACTGGCTCATGGAGTAGTGTTCGGCTTCGTAGCCGAAGCTCCCGGCCATGCCGCAACAGCCCGAATCGAGCGCGTCGACGTCGTAGCCGGCCCGTCGGAGCACCCCTACGGCGTAGTGGTCCTTCCTGGTCGCCTTCTGATGACAGTGGCCGTGATACGTCAGCGACTCCGCGGGCGGGTTCCAGTCGACGTGCTCGTCGAGGCCGAACCAGCCGAGGTACTCACACAGCCCGTAGGCGTTCGCAGCGACCGTCTCGGCCGCGGGCGTGGCCAGCAGGTCGAGGGAGTCCGACTGGAACATCACCGCGTCGGACGGCTCGACGGCGACGACGTCCCACCCCTCCGCGACGAGTGGCGCGAGCGCGTTCGTGTTGTGCCGTGCGCGCTCCCGGGACGTGTCGAGGAACCCTTTCGAGTGGGCGGCGCGCCCGCTGGCTCGCAGGTTCGCCGGCACGCGAACGTGGACGCCGGCCGCTTCCAGCACGTCCACGGCTGCTTTCAACACCGCCGGGTCGCTGTAGTTGTGGTACGTATCGGGGAACAGGACGACCTTCCGGGCCGCCTCGTCGGCCGGAACCGCTGGGCCGCGGTCGGCGTACCACTCGACGAAGGACTCCCGCTGGAACGTCGGCAGGTCTCGTTCCCGGGCGATGCCGACGACCTTCTCGGCGACGACGTCGCTCCCCGGGAGCGAGGCGAGCCAGTTGGAGACGGGCGCCAGCGCGCTCCCGAGCTTGCTGAGTCGCTCGACGTCGGCGAACAGCCGGTCCCGCAGGCCGGCGCCGTTCTCCTGGTGCTCGGCGTGTTGCACCTCCGCCTTGAGTTTGGCCATGTCGACCTCGCTCGGACAGTCGCGGGCACAGCCCTTGCAGCCGATACACAGGTCCATAATCTCGGTCGTGAAGGCCTCACTGGTCGGGTCCTCCGGGAGGTCGCCGCTCATCGCTTGCCGGAGGGCGTTGGCTCGCCCGCGCGTCGCCGTCGACTCCTCCTCACTCGCGCGATACGTCGGACACATCACGCCGCCGGTCGTCTCCTGGTGCCCGCGACAGCCGCCACAGCCGTGACAGAGTTCGACCATGCCCTGGAACCCGTTGTCGTTGTCCCATCGAAGTTCCGGGTCGAAGCCGGCGTCGAACTCGTAGTCCGCGTCGTATCGCAGGTTCTCGGTCATGTCCACGTCGCCACACACCTGTCCGGGATTCAGCAGCCAGTCCGGGTCGAACGCTGTCTTCAGGTCGCCAAAGAGCTCCCAGACGTGGTCGCCGTACAGCTTCCGGTTCCACTGCGTTCGCGCGCGACCGTCGCCGTGTTCACCGGAGACGCTGCCGCCGTACTCGAGGACCAGGTCCGTGGCCGCGTCGGCTATGGCTTCCATCTGCTCGACGCCGTCGAGGGACTTCGTATCGATGAGCGGGCGGATGTGGAGACACCCCGGGCCGGCGTGGGCGTAGAAACTCGCGAACGTGCCGTTTTCCTCGAGGACCGCCCGGAAGTCGGCGACGTACTCGGCGAGGTTCTCCGGGGGCACCGCGGTATCCTCGATGAAGCTGACGTGTTTCTCGTCGGAGGTCCGGCCCAGGAGGATGGGGAGGCCGCTCTTGCGGAGCTTCCAGAACCGGCCCCGTTCCGCGTCGCTGTGGGCCTCACGTCCCGCGAAGGCGTGCAGCGGCTCCGCCGTCAGTTCCTCGGCGCGTTCCTGCGGAACCGCCTCCGGCGAGACGTCGCCGACGCGGTCCGCGAGCAGGTCGGCGACGTGCTCCTTCCCATCGAGGTCGGTCTCCGCGTAGAACTCGACGAGGAGTAGCGCGCCTGCCTGCTCGGGGACGATTTCGTTGACGAGCTTGCCGAACTCCTCGGTCGGTCGAGCGAGGTCGAGCAGGACGTCGTCGAGCACCTCGAGTGCCGACGGGTCGTGTTCGAGGATCGGGGGTACGTCCCGCATGGCGTCCACGAGGTCCTCGTAGGCCAGCAGGGCGAGCGCCTTCGTTTCGGGGACGGGTTCCAGCGAGACGGTCGCCTCGGTGACGACGGCCAGCGTCCCCTCGCTGCCCGCGAGCAAACGCGCCAGGTTGACGCTGCCCGACTCGGCCTCCTCGACCAGGCGGTCGAGGTTGTAGCCCGAGACGTTGCGCTTCAGGTCGGGGAACGCCTCGGCGACGGCGTCCGCTTCCTCGTCGACGATACGGGCGATTTCGGCGTAGATTCGCGCCTCCAGGTCTGTGGATTCCACAGAATCGTCGGATTCGACGGAGTCGTCGGACTCTCCGGGAACGTCCGCGGCACGCTCCCGGAGTTCGTCGAGCGTCACCTCACCGAAGCTGGTGACCGTGCCGTCGGCGAGGACGACCTCGCACTCCTCGACGTAGGCGTCGGTCTTCCCGTACTTCAGCGAGTGCGAGCCCGTGGAGTTGTTGCCGATAGCGCCCCCGAGAACGCTCTTTGCGCCCCAGGCGGGGTCCGGCGCGAACTTCAGGTCGTGCTCGGCGAGGCGCTGGTTCAGGTCCGCGAGGATGACGCCTGGCTCCGCGCGAGCGGTCCGGCCCTCGGAGTCGACTGCCTGGACCGAGTCCATGTACCGCGAGAAGTCGAGGACGACGGCCTCGTTGACGGCCTGTCCGGCGAGGCTCGTCCCGCCGCCACGTGGGAGGACCGGCGTCCCGCGCTCGGCGCAGTAGGAGACGACCGCCGAGACGTCAGCCGTCGACCGCGGGAAGACGACGCCGATGGGCGTCACCTCGTAGGCACTGGCGTCTGTCGCGTACAGCTGTCGCGTGAGGTCGTCGAACCGGACGTCGCCGTCGACTCGCTCCCGGAGGTCCCTGACGAAGCCGGGCCGTTCGACGTGGCCGGCCTGGTAGTCGTAGTCGGCCCGTTCGTCGTTCTCGGGGCCGCCGGCCGGTCCCTCCGTACTCGTTCCCATAGCCCACTGTTCGGCGGGCGAGTGGATTAAAACACCGGCGCTCGGGGGCTGGTGGCTCAGTACTCGATGGAGTAGTCGAAGCGTTCAGTCGTGAGCAGAGAACCCGTCTCACGGAGCCAGTCTGTTCTTCCGGTTCTTCATGTTCTCCTCATAGTATTTGAATGTGATCGGGCACCACTCCGCTGCGAGGTCGAGCAACTCCTCCGTCATATGCCGGATCTCCCACTGGCTGTCCGCCGCCGCGCGCATATCTGCTATATGCATCAACATTCTCACATTCATCGACATGACCATGTTGACCTCCGTCCCGATGGGGAGGACGAACCGGGCGTCCTCCGGCGGCATGCCCAGGTCGAGTAGATCCTGGTAGGATTCGACGGCGTCGGCGACGGCGTCCCGGAAGATCTCGTCGCGCTCGGCGACCGTCTCCTCGTCGACCTGGCCGGTCTTCTGGTTGCGCCCGACCCAGTCGGGGTCGGTGGCCGACGGCGGGACGACGACCATCTCGCCCTCGCGCACGTCCGCCGGGTCGACGTCGTCGAAGGAGACGTAGCGCATGCTCTGGACGTCGAAGGAGACGTGCCGATGGCGGGTGATCTGGGCCATGCAGGACCGGCTGACGCCCTCGACGGCGAAGGTAACCTGCGGGTGTTCGAAGGGGCCGTAGTGGCCGTGGCTCAGCAGGTGGCCGATGAGCGTCTCCTTCTTCTCCTCGAGGGAGTCACCCTCGACTGTCTCCATCGTCTCCTCGAAGGTCTGGTCGCCGACGAAGGGTTCGCTGTAGTCGTTTCGCGCGCCGGTGCAGATGAGTTCCTCGGGGTCCTCGGTCGCCTCGAGTAGCCGGACTTCCATATCTGTTGACCCACGCGGAGCGTGATAATTCTACTCAATAGGAGAAGGGACAATCAGCGGTTAGAACGGAAAGTGGACGAAGTGAGCCGGTGTTCGACTACAGGTCCTGCCAGTCGCTCGGGTCGCTGGAGAGGCCGAGGACGCGGGCCTGTCGGGTGCCGTCGTCTTCCCGGACCTCGACGAGGCCGTCGAAGGCCTGCTTGATGACCTGGAGCGTCTGGTCGTCGTGAGCCCCGGAGTCGATGGTGAACACGCCGACGTAGCCTGCGGCGTCCAGGCGCGAGGAGAGGATGTGACAGAGTTTGAAGACGGTCTTCTTGTCCGTGTAGGTAAGCATCGTCGAGAGCGAGAACAGGGCGAGTCGACCCTGGTCGCGGCCGCTGTTGTGGAGCCCTTCGAGCGCCTTCGTGATGCCGATACCGATGCCGGTCAGGTCGCCGGGCGAGGAGACGTGGTGGACGTAGACGCCCTCGGTCCCTTCGCCGTCGCCCCCGGAATCGCCCCGGCAGTCGATGACGCCCAGCTGGGAGTCCTCCAGGTCCGGCACCGATTCGCGGAAGTCCGCGGCGATGTCGGCGGCGTCGTCGTTCGTCGTGACGACGACGGCGCCTTCGCCCTCGCGGGCGCCGTCCCTGAGCAGCTCCAGGGCGAGTTCGTCCTTGCCAGTCATCGCGGGTCCGGCGACGAGGAGACTGGTGCCGGGCCGGACCGACGAGAGCGCGTCGAAGTCGAGTACTCGTGAGAGATCGTACATTGTCTCTTGGGGCTCACTCCGCTTCGTCATTGCTCAACCCGCGAAGGGTAGCGATAAAGTCTGCGTCATCTTCGATACCTCCAAGGCTATCTGACAGGTCGTCTTGAAGTTCGGCAATCTCCTCCTTAAGTTCGTCGTATTCCTCGCTCTCGGCGAGTTCCGCGTTGCTCTTGGTCGCCTCGAGCGTCGCGCGCTTCTCGACCAGTGAGTAGTAGTCCTGCAAGAGCCCGTCGTACGCCGATCGGTCGAGGAGATTCTCCACCGTCTCGTGGAGTTCCTCGCTCCTGATCGGTTTCGAGAGGTAGGCGTCGAAGCCCATCTCCAGGATGTCGAAGTCGGGTTCGACCGCGGTGACCATCGAGACGCGGCAGTCAAGGTCACGCTCGCGGATCTGTTCGAGGACTTCGTCACCCGAAAGTCCCGGCATCATTCGGTCCAACAACACGACGTCCACGTCGGCGTCGAGTTTCGACAGTCCCTCGTCGCCATCGTGTGCCATCTCGACCTCGTAATCCTCGCGTAGCCAGAGCCTGTAAGTCTCCGCTACGTCGGGTTCGTCCTCGACGATGAGCACCACGGGTCGGTCCGAGTCTGACATTCTATTCTCTATCGGCTGATTTAATCAGCATCATACATAGCCCTGTGGGTAGTCGCGGCGGGCGATCCGTCGGCCAGCGAACGGCAATAGCCAATAGCCTGGCACGACCAGAATGTGACGATGATCGCAAACCTCGCGCTGGACCGCGACGCCTTCACGAGTAACGTCTTCCTCGTGACCGGCGAGCGGACCGCGCTCGTCGACGTGGGCAACGAGTTCGACGTCGTCGAAGCTATCAGGAGCCACGTGGACGATCTCGACGTCGTCGTCCTGACCCACACCCACTACGACCACGTCGCGAACCTGGAGTCCGTCCTCGACGCGTTCGACCTCGACGTCGTGGCCTTCGACGGGTCGGCGAACGGTGTCTCCCAGACCCTCGGCGACGGAGAGACGGTCCAGATCGGCGATCACGAGTACGTCGCGCTCCACACACCTGGGCACAAGGACGACCACCTCTGTCTGTACAGTGAGGACGCCGACGTGCTCTTCGCAGGAGACCTCGTCTTCGCCGGCGGCAGTTTCGGCCGCACCGACCTGGACGAGGGTGACCGACCCACTTTGATCGAGAGCATCGAGCGCGTGCTCGACGCCGTCGACGAGGACCTCCGCGAGATGCACACCGGCCACGGCCCGAGCGTGGAGTCGAACCCGTACCAGACAATCCAGATGGCCTACCAGGCCGCGCAGTTCTGACCGGAGCGGTCGCGCTGTTTCAGCAGAAAGTCCAGCTGTCTCCGGGAGGTCGTCAGTCGAACAGGCCGGTGGACATGTACCGTTCGCCGCTGTCCCAGAACACCGTCACGACGAGCGGGTCCTCGACGTCGTCGTCGACGAGTCGCTCGGCCACGTCTCTGGCAGCGAGGTTCGACGCGCCCGACGACTGGCCGACCAGAATCCCCTCTTCCTCGGCGAGGCGACGGCACTCGTCCTCGGCGTCGGGAAGCGTCACCGTCGCCACGTCGTCGAGCAGGTCCACGTCGAGGTTGTCGCTGACGAATCCGGGGCCCATCCCCTGGAAACTATCCTCGCCAGTGCCGGGCTCCATCCCCGAGAGGACCGCGTTGTCGGCGGGTTCGACCGCGACGATGTCGACGGCGGGGAACACCTCGCGGAGTCGCCGGCCGATACCGGTGACGGTGCCGCCTGTGCCGACGCCCGCTACGAACGCGTCGACGGTCCGGTCGCCGACCTGGTCGACGATTTCCGGTCCGGTCGTCTCGTAGTGGGCCTCCGGGTTGGCGGGGTTCTCGAACTGGCGCAGCTGGACGAACTCGCCGGTCGCTTCGAGTTCGTCCGCACGCTCGCGCGCGTCGGAGATGTCACCATCGACGAGGTCTATCTCCGCCCCGTAGGCCTTCATGATCTGGCGTCGCTCGGGCGACTTCGAGGACGGCATGATCAGGCGGACGTCGTACCCCTTCGCGGCGCCGACCATCGCCAGGCCGATGCCGGTGTTGCCGCTCGTCGGTTCGACGAGGGTGTCGTCCGGGTCGAGTCGGCCCTCGGCCTCAGCGGATTCGACCATGAACCGCGCCGGTCGGTCCTTCGCGGACCCGCCTGGGTTGAACGACTCCACCTTCGCCGCGACGGTCGCGCCCGCTGGCGAGTTGACCTCGACGAGGGGCGAACCGATAGTCTCGAGGATACTGGAGTTCACTGCGTCGGGATACGCCCTCACCCACTATACGATGTCGGCCACCGGCAGCGTGTGCCGTGAGCGGTGACAGTCGCCCAGCATTCGTCGCGAAACGGCACCGATCCGGGCGGGAGCTTAATATCGGAGGGTGCCAAAACGTGGGGCATGACCCTCGAAACCATGGAACCGAACCCCGTGTGGGTGGCCGACGCCTACTCGGACACCGTCGACACCCTCGCGGAACATTCCGACGAACTCGTCTACAAAGTCTGGGGCGGCGACTGGTGCAAGGACTGCCGATCACAGCTTCCCGACTTCGGGGCTGCGCTCGACGCCGCCGACGTCCCCGACGAGAACGTCGAACACTACGCCGTCGAGAAGGCAGACGACGGCAGCAAGGTTGGGCCGAAGGTCGAGGAGTACGACGTCGAACTCATTCCGACGGTCGTAGTAGAACACGACGGCCAGGAGATCGCCCGGTTCGTCGAGGAAGAACCCGTCGCCATCGCCATCTACCTCGCCAACGAGATCGAGGCGGCACTCGCCTGAACGGCTGTCGCCGGACGGCCGTCGTCCCTGCATTGTCAAGTCGACCGCCTAACTCTTCGCGGGCCGTCTCTGCAGGCATGGCTCGCAACGACGAGTACTCCGACGACCGCTCGGCCAGCAGCAACGTGAACGAGGGAGCGTTCGACGACGCGCGCGCTGGAGACGACGTAGCGCGCGCGACGGCCCAGTCCGACGACGAGATGGTGTACGCCGGTGGCCGAGAGACGGACGACTCCTGGCTCACTCGCGGGCTCGCGTGGGCGCTCCTCCTGGCCGGGTTCGCCCTGTTCCTGTTTCCCGAACCCGCGACGTCGATGCTCGGCATCGGTCTGATCACTGCCGGGCTCGTCGTCTGGGTCCTCAGCGCCGAGTGAGAGCAACGCCGCTACTCCTCGCCCGGCGACCACGACAGCGCCGCCCCCAGGTCGTGGCGCGGCGGCGAGCAGGCGAAGTTCCGACACGCGTACACGGTCGGCTCGCCGTCGCGCTGGCTCCGGTCGGCCCAGATAGGGGGCGCCTCGTCCAGCCCCAGCGTCTCCAGCCAGCGTTCGAGCCCGTCGGCCGTCGCGGGCCGCCAGGCCAGCAACCGGTCGGGGAGGTACGTCTCGGCGAGCGTCTCGCGCCACGGTTCGGGCGTCTCGTCCGCCGCAAGGGTCAGTTCAAGCGCGCCGCGCGAGTACTGGTCCGCCGCGAGGACGAGCGATGCGTGCTCCATCGGATTGGCCTCGATGCGGTTCGAGTGCGTCTCCAGTACGCGCTCGGCCACCGTCTCGAAGCGGTCGTGGGCGACGAAGTGGTCCGCCGAGAGCAGTAACTGCACCGCGACGCCCGCGCTCGACGGCGTGGACCGGTCGGTGAGCTCCTGGGGCCGCGCCACGAGCGACTCGCCGCTGGACGGCGTGAAGTAGAGCGTCCCCGCGTCCTCGTCCCAGAACTCCCGCTCGATGGCCCGGGCCAGGTCGAGCGCGAACGCGAGGTGGTCGACGTCGCCGGTCGCCTGAAACAGGTCCAGCGCGCCGCGGCCGAGGAAGGCGTAGTCCTCCAGGTAGCCCCGGATGCTCACGTCGTCGTCTTTGTACCGCCGACTGAGCGATCGACTCCCTTCGTCCCAGAGGCGATCACGAACGAAGGCGAGCGCGTCCGCGGCCGGTTCGACGTACGCCTCGTCCAGAACGATGGCCCCGTCCGCGAACGCGGAGATCATCAGCCCGTTCCAGCCCGCGAGGACCTTCTCGTCCCTGGCCGGCCGGGGACGCCCCTCGCGCGCGGCGAAGACTTGCTCCCGGGCAGTCTCCAGCATCGATTCGGCCTCACTCCCGCTCATCCCGTACTCCTCGGCCAGGTCCTCGACGGACGCCGCGAGCGTCAGCACCGTCGACCCTTCGAAGTTACCCCGGTCGGTGACCCCGTAGCGGTCGCAGAACAGGTCCGCCGCCGTCTCGTCCTCGACCGCCTCGCGTACCCCCTCGGGCGTCCAGACGAAGAACGCGCCCTCCTCGTCCTCGCCCGACTCCCCCTCACTCTGGGCGTCGAGCGTGCTGAAGAAACCGCCCTCGTCGTGGGTCAGTTCGCGTTCGACGAACTCCAGTGTCCGGCGGGAGACGTCCGCATACCGCTCCTCGCCCGTCAACTGGTAGCCGGCGAGGAACGCGCGGGGGATCTCGGCGTTGTCGTACAGCATCTTCTCGAAGTGGGGCACCACCCACTCGCGGTCGGTGCAGTAGCGGTGGAACCCGCCGCCGACGTGGTCGAACAGGCCGCCGCTGGCCATCGCGTCCAGGGTTTCGGTCGCGACCTCGCGATAGGGATCCGTGCCGTCGCCCGTTCCACGGCGATCGGACGCACGCATGAGCGCGTGAAGCCGCCCCAGCTGTGGGAACTTGGGACCGTTGCCGCCCCCGCCCCAGCCGCCGTACTCCCGGTCGGCGCCGCGGACGGCGGTGTCGGCGGCGAGTTCGAGCGCGCTCTCGTCGGGCGCGTCGCCGGGCTGGTCGGGCGTCGACGCGAGGTCGTTCTCGATAGCGTCGGTCCACTGCTCGGCGCGCTCCTCCATGTCCTCGCGTTGTTCCTCCCAGGAGTGGGCGATTCGTTCGAGGAGGTCGGGGAACGCCGGCATCCCGCGCTTCTCCTCGTTCGGGAAGTAGGTCCCGACGTAGAACGGCTTGCCCTCGGGCGTGAGCCAGGCCGACAGCGGCCACCCGCCGTGGCCGGTCACCTGCTGGCAGATGCTCATGTACACCGAGTCGAGGTCCGGGCGCTCCTCCCGGTCGACCTTGACGGGGACGAAATGCTCGTTGAGGAGTTCGGCGACGTCCTCGTCGGCGAAGCTCTCGTCGGCCATGACGTGACACCAGTGACACGCCGAGTAGCCGATGGAGAGGAAGATGGGTTTCTCCTCCTCGCGGGCTTTTTCGAGGGCCGCCTCGTCCCACGGCTGCCAGTTGACGGGATTGTCCGCGTGCTGGCGGAGGTAGGGGCTCTCCTCCTCGTCGAGGCGGTTCCGCGCCGTCGGGTCGGTGTCGACGTCAGTCATACCCTTCGATTCGCGCGGCGGGCGGTAAAAGACGGCGACACGCTGTTCCCGGACCAGTTTCACTCTGTGGGTAACTTTTATTTAGTACTTCTCTAGACGTTTGGCATCTCACCTCCGGAAGGTAGCGAATCGGGGATGTACTGTCGCTGATAGGTTGGGAGGAGATGGCCGAAGCGGTGTAATCAGGTTCCGGTCCGAAACCGACAGTCACCCGAGAGCCGTCGAACCCTTGGCCTGCGCTCACTCGATCCAGACGGTCTTCCGGTTGACGAACTCCTTCATCCCGATTTCGGAGAGTTCCCGGCCGTAGCCGGACTCCTTGACGCCGCCGAAGGGGACGCGGGGGTCGGACTTGGTGAGCTGGTTGACGTAGACGCAGCCGGCGTCGATGCGCCTGGCGATCCGTTCGCCGCGGTCCCGGTCCTCCGTCCAGACACTCGCGCCCAGCCCGAACTCAGTCTCGTTCGCTTTCTCCACTGCCGCGTCGGCGTCCTCGACCTCGTACAGCGTCGCGACCGGGCCGAACAGCTCCTCGCTGTCCGCCGGGCAGCCGGCCGGCACGTCGGTGAGGACCGTCGGCGGGTAGTAGGCGCCCTCGCGGTCCATGGGCTCGCCGCCGGTGACCACGGTCGCGCCGGCGTCGACGCTCGCCTGGACCTGGTCGTGCAGGTCCTCCATGAGGTCCTGGCGCGCCTGGGGCCCGACGTCGGTGTCCTCGTCGAAGGGGTCGCCGATGGTCAGCGACTCGAACTCGTCGACGAGCCGGTCGGTGTACTCGTCGTACACGTCGGTGTGGACGACGAACCGCTTGGCGGCGATGCAGGACTGGCCGCCGTTCTGGTTCCGGGCCAGGGCGCCCGTCTCCGCGGCGGCGTCCAGGTCGGCGTCGTCGAGGACGACGAACGGGTCGCTGCCGCCGAGTTCGAGGACGGTCTTCTTCAGCCGGTCACCGGCGGCCGAGGCGACGGCGCGTCCCGCGGGACCGCTCCCGGTCAGCGTCGCCGCCTTGACGCGGTCGTCGTCGATGACGTCGTCGACGAGGTCCGACGGCGCCAGCAGCGACTGGAAGACGCCCTCCGGGTAGCCCGCCTCGCGGAGAACGTCCTCGATGGCCTCCGCACAGCCGGGCACGTTCGAGGCGTGTTTCAGGACGCCGACGTTGCCCGCAGTGATGTACGGGGCGATGAACCGGAACACCTGCCAGAACGGGAAGTTCCACGGCATGACGGCGAGGACGATGCCCAGCGGTTCGTAGACGGTCTTCACCTCGGTGCCGGCCGGGCTCGGGTAGTGATCGTCTTCGAGGTAGGCGTGCGCGTTCTGGGCGTAGTGGTCACACGCCCAGGCGCACTTCTCGACCTCTGCGATGGCCTGGGTGACGGGTTTGCCCATCTCCTCGGTCATCAGTTCGGCGTACTCGCGCTTGTTCTCCCGGAGCACCTCGCCGGCTGCCTCGATCAGTTCCTCGCGGTCGGCGAGGGGCCGGTCGCGCCAGTCCTGAAAGGCATCCCAGCCGTCGTCGAGCGACCGTTCGACGTCCGCCAGGTCGGCCTCCTCGTACGTGTCGATGCGTTCGCCAGTGGCCGGGTTGACAGCCTCCATAATGGTCTACATGTCGGAGCCCGAGGACTTAGGTCTTCTCGTTAGTATACAATATTCGTTTCTAACGTCCACAGAAACTTTTTGACACCACGTGCCGAGGTACCACACACCGGTGTCGGGATCATGCCACAGGAAATCTTCAGCGAACGGGAGTACGAGCGCCGGGTCGAGCGAGCCAAAGAGCGGATGCGCGCCGAAGACCTCGACGCGGTCGTCGTCGCCGACCCCACGAACATGAACTACCTGACGGGCTACGACGGGTGGTCGTTCTACGTCCACCAGGCCGTGATCGTCTCGACGCGACGGGACGAACCGGTCTGGGTCGGCCGCGCGATGGACGCCAACGGCGCCCGGGCCACCGCGTACCTCTCCGAGGAGAGCATCCGGTCCTACAGCGACGACCACGTCCACTCGCCTCACGACCTCCACCCGATGGATTACGTCGCCGGCGTCCTCGCTGACCTCGACGTCGACGACGGCCGCGTCGGCCTCGAGATGGACGCGAGCTACTTCACCGCAAAGTCCTACGTCCGTCTCGAACAGCAGCTACCAGACGCCGAACTTGTCGATGCCGACCTGCTGGTCAACTGGGTCCGGGTGAAGAAGTCCGAGCGCGAACTCGAGTACATGCGCCAGGCCGCCCGGATCTCCGAGAACGCCATGCGGGCCGGCCTGGACGCCATCGAGGCGGGCGTCCCGGAGTACGAGGTGGCCGCCGAGATATACGACGCGCTGATCCGGGGCACGGACGAGTACGGCGGCGACTACCCGGCCATCGTCCCGCTGATGCCCTCCGGCGAACACACCGACACGCCACACCTCACCTGGACCGACAGAGAGTTCGCCGAGGGGGATCCAGTCATCATCGAACTCTCGGGCTGTCGCCACCGGTACCACTCGCCGCTCGCCCGGACGACGTTCGTCGGCGACCCGCCCGAGAAGATGCAGCAGACTGCGGAAATCGTCGTCGAGGGGATCGACGCCGCGCTCGACGCCGCCGAACCCGGCGTCACCTGCGAAGCCGTCGAGAGAGCCTGGCGTGAGACGATAGCGGAACACGACATCGAGAAGGAAGACCGCATCGGCTACTCGATGGGACTGGGCTACCCGCCGGACTGGGGCGAACACACCGCGAGCCTGCGCCCCGGCGACGAGACGGTGCTAGAGGAGGACATGACGTTCCACATGATTCCGGGCATCTGGACGGGCGACGTCGGCGTCGAGATAAGCGAGACGTTCCACGTCACCAGTGACGGCGCCGAGACGCTGGCCGACTTCCCCCGGCGACTCTTCTCGGCCTGATTCGGCGGTCGGCGGCGATTTTCCCGCCGGATTCTCTGCTCGGGGGCGACCAGTCAGTCCGCAGCCGGGTCGAAGACGACGTTTTCGAGGGCTCCACCGCTATCGAGCGCCGCGACGTTTTCGGCGACGATGTCCGCCAGCCGATCCCAGTGTTTCGGCGTGTGGCCGCCCGTGTGGGGCGTGATGAGACAGTTCTCCAGGTCCCAGAGGGGATGGTCGTTCGGCAGCGGTTCCGGGTCGGTGACGTCGAGGGCAGCGCCCCGGATCGCGTTCGACTCCAAGGCCGCGACGAGTGCGTCGGTGTCGACGATGCCGCCGCGGGCGGCGTTGACGAGGACGGCGTTCGGCGGCAGCGTCGCGAACTCGGACTCGCCGACGAGTCCCCGAGTGAGGTCGTTCAGCGGACACGCGAGCACGACGTAGTCGCTGCGGGCGAACGCCTCGTGGATATCGTCCTCGTCGAAGCCGAGGACCACGTCGGTCGGGCCGCCCTTCCCCGGCGTGTACCGGATGCCGATAGTCTCCACCTCGAAGCTGTCGAGGCGGCCGGCTATCGCCTGTCCGATGGATCCCAGTCCGACGACGGTCACGGTCGATCCGGTGAACTCGCGGGACTGGAAGTGGCGCCACTCGTTGTTTTGCTTCCGACGCCACGCCTCGTGGAGGTTCCGCGCGAACACGAGCATGTTCCCGATGGACTGCTCGGCGATCCCTGGCGCGTGGATACCGCCAGCGTTCGTGACCGTGACGCCGTGGTCGGCGAGGGCGTCCATCGGCACGTGGTCCGTCCCGGCGAACGTGCAGGCGAACAGTTCGAGGCGCTCGGCGGCGTCGAGGAGGTCCGCATCGATCGTTATCCCGGTCACGACCCTCGCCTGTGGCACGAGTTCGCGCTCCTCGCGTGGCGTCCGCGCGTGTCCGACGGTGAGGTCCGGAAGCCGCTCCCGGAGGGTCTCGGCGTACGATTCCATCGACAGGCCTTCCGTCCCCTCGCGGAGGACGACGACGTCCGGTGAAGTCATGTGACCGTTGGCAGATAATCGACCGCCGCCGACTTATCCTTTAGCGTACTCGGTGTACACGCAAACTGTGTATTTATGGTAGTGGGGCGTGATAGCTTCCCACATGAGCGAACCCGTACGGGACCGCCTGGCGTCGGTGCGGCGAAACTTTCACCGGTACCCCGAGCCGGGGTGGCGAGAGTTCCACACGACCGCGCGGCTGGTCGAGGAGATACGGGCCATCGGCGTCGACGAACTGGCCGTCGGACCCGACGCGTACGACCCGGCCGACCGGATGGCCGTTCTGGACGACGACGTCATCCAGCCGTGGTTCGAGCGGGCACGTGAGCGGGGCGCGGACCCGGACCTCCTCGAACAGATGGCCGGCGGCAACACGGGCGCGGTGGCCGTCCTCGACAGCGGCGACGGACCGGCGATAGGCCTCAGGGTCGACATCGACGGACTGTTCGTCGACGAGTCGACAGAGGAAAGCCACGTCCCTGCCGACGAGGGGTTTCGGTCGGAGGGGGACGGCACGATGCACGCCTGCGGGCACGACACCCACATGACCTGGGGGCTGGCGGTCCTCGACGCCATCGCGTCGAGCGACTTCGCCGGCCGCCTCGTCGTCTTCTTCCAGCCCGCGGAGGAGCTCGGTGGCGGCGCCCACGCGATGGCCAGCAGCGAGTATATCGCCGACCTGGACTACCTGCTGGCGGCCCACGTCGGGCTCGACCACCCGACGGGAGAGGTGGTCGCCGGCATCGAGAAGCCGCTGGCGATGGCCCACGTCGACGTGACCATCGAGGGCACCTCGGCACACGCCGGCAAAGCGCCCAACGAGGGCGACAACGCCATGCACGCGATGGGCACGGCCATCGAGAACGCGTACGGCATCCCCCGCCACGGCGACGGGATGACGCGCGTGAACGTCGGCCGCGCCGAGGCGGGGACGGCGAGCAACGTCATCGCCGAACGGGCACTGATGGAGGCCGAAGTCCGCGGCGAAACGACGGAGCTGATGGAGTACGTGAAGACGAGACTCGAACGGGTGAGCCGGAGTGCCGCCCGGATGCACGGCTGTGAGATGGAGTTCGACGTGATCAGCGAGTGTCCGCGGGCCGACAGCGACCCGGAGATCGTGGACGTCGTCTCGGCGGTGGCAGAGGGCGTTGCTGGCGTCGACCGCGTCGTCCCCACCGCGGAGTTCGGCGCGAGCGAGGACGCCACCTTCCTGATGGAGCGCGTCCAGGAATCCGGCGGGCTCGCCTCGTACCTTATCGTGGGCACCGACCACCCGACGAGCCATCACACGCCGACGTTCGACGTGGACGAGCGGAGCCTCGAACACGGCGTCGACGTCCTCGTCGGGTCGATTCGGGAACTCGAGCGCCGTCACCCACTGCCGCGGGACGGCGGAGACCAGTGAGCGACCGATCAGAAAGGGAGCCGTCAGAGAGCGACCGGCCGGAGAGCGACCGGCCAGCGAGCGACCAGTCGCCGAGTGAGCGACCGGTGACAGTCACCGACGTCGAGGACGCCCAGGAGCGCCTCGCCGGCGTCGTTCACCGGACGCCGCTCGACACGTCCCGGACCTTCGCCGAGCTGTCAGGGGCAGCCTCGGTCGGGCTCAAGCTAGAGAACGTCCAGCGGACGGGGTCGTTCAAGATCCGCGGGGCGTACAACGCGATGAGCCAGCTCTCGGGTGAGGAACAGGAACGCGGCGTCGTCACGGCCAGCGCCGGCAACCACGCCCAGGGCGTCGCGCTCGCGGGGGATCTGCTCGATATCGACGCGACCGTCGTCGTCCCCGAGATAACCCCGGCGGCGAAGATCGCGGCGACCCGCGGCTACGGCGCCGAGGTCGTCGTCGAGGGCGACATCTACGAACGGTCCTACGAGTACGCCCGCGAGCGCGCAAGCGAGACCGGCGAGACGTTCGTCCACCCGTTCGACGACGAATCAGTCGTCGCCGGGCAGGGAACCGTCGGCCTGGAGCTACTGGACCAGTACCCCGACCTCGACGCGGTCTTCGTCGCTATCGGCGGCGGCGGGCTGATTTCCGGTATCGGGACCGCAGTGAAGGCCCAGGACCCAGACGTCCGCGTGGTCGGCGTCCAGCCCGAGGGCGCGTTCCACGCGAAGCCCTCGCTCGACGCCGGCGAGATACGCGAACTCGACGACGTCGACACAGTCGCCGACGGGATAGCCGACACGCGCATGCTCGAGACCACGTTCTCGGTCGCTCGCGAGGTGGTGGACGACGTCGTGCGCGTCACCGACCGGGAGATAGCCACGGCGGTCACGCTGCTAGCCGAGCGTGCGAAGACCGTCGCCGAGAGCGCGGCCGCCGCGCCGCTCGCGGGCCTCCTGTCGGCGAAGACCGACGTCGCCGGCGACGACGTCGGGGTCGTGGTCTCGGGCGGGAACGTCGACCTCACCGAGCACGGCGAACTCTGCCGGACCGGCCTCCACGAACTCGGTCGTTACGCAGACGCCAGGCTGGCACTCGATCGGTGGCCCGCGACCCTCGCCGACGTCGTCGACGCCATCGAGTCCCAGGGGGCCGAACTCGACCACGTGAACCGGGCCTGCCCCGGCGGGGGCGACCGACCGAACCGAACGCCGGTCGCGGTCGGTGTGGAGGGCAGCGGCGCCGACCATCTCAGGGGCGTGCTGGCGGACCTCGCCAGCCTGGACGGGGTGTCCGTCGTCGAACACTCGCTCGAATAGACGGGCCGAACGATCGAAAGCTGGGGGCGCGCTAGACGCCTTTCGCGACCGCGCCAGCGGCCTCGACGGCGTCGACGAAGATGCCGACCCCGAGGTCGATCTCCCGGGGCGTGGAGTCCAGCGGCGGCAGGAGTCGGATCGTCTTCTTTCCGCAGCCGAGGGTCAGCAGGCCGCGCTGCAGCGACTCGCGGACGACGGCGTCCCGTCGGTCGGCGGTGTCGAACGTCACCGCCAGCATCAGGCCCTTGCCGCGGACGTCCTCGACGTGGCCGGGTGCGTCGTCTCGAAGCAGTTCCTTCGCCTGCTGGCCCCTGACCGTGGCGTTGTCGAGCAGGTCGTGTTCGTCGATGGCTTCGAGCGTGAACGCGCCCATCATCGACCCGAGCAGGTCGCCGCCGCCGAACGTCGACCCCAGGCGGTTCTTCTCGTCCGGGAAGATCTCCGAGCGCGAGACGGTCGCACCGACGCGGAGTCCCTTCGCACTGGCGATAACGTCCGGTTCGATCGGGTAGTGGTCCGACGCCCAGATCTCGCCGGTGCGACCCACGCCCGACTGGATCTCGTCGACGATGAGCGGGACGTCGTACTCGTTCGTCACGTCGGCGATCTCCTGCATGAACGCCTCGCTGGGGAAGCGATAGCCGCCGACGCCCTGGATCGGTTCGAGCGCGACGAAGGCTATCTCGTCGGGGTCGAGGTATCCGCCCTCGGGTGACAGTGAGCCGCGGAGCTGGGACCCCGCCCCGGTGAAGAACCCGCAGTCGCAACTCCTGGCGTCGCAGCGCCGGTCCTCACAGAACGGCACGGTCTCGATCCCGCTGATCTCGGGGTAGTGGCGCGTGTACACCTCCTTGGACTTCGTCAGCGAGAGGGTGCCGAGCGTCCGGCCGTGGAAGCTGCCGGTGAACACGACGCCGTACTTGGCGGGCGCGCGGTGGTCGTGGGCTATCTTCATCGCGTTCTCCATGGCCTCAGCCCCGGAGTTCGAGAGGAAGACGGTGTCCATCCCGTAGTGAGCCGAGACGTCGACGAGTCGCTCCATCAGGTGACTGGAGCCGGGAAATTCCGAGGTCGCGGGGTCCGAACCGAAGCCGAAGTAGAGGTCCTGGCCCGCGATCTTCATCGGCTCGACCAGGTCGAACTCGCGGACCTTCGAGAGGACCTTCTCGTTGTCGTATCCGAGCGGAGCGGCCCCGATGTGGCAGGTGAAATCGAGCAGGACGTTCCCGTCGACGTCCGTGACGAAGGGGCCGTCGGCCGCTTCCGTCACGTCCCAGACGAACTCGTGGGAGTACTCGCTGGGTGCCGAGTGCGTCTGGTGAAAGGTCACCCACTTCCGGGCGTTCGGGCCGGGAAACGCGCCGACGTCGGGCTCCGCCGTGTCCCTATTCATAAACAGTTTTTGTGTACATTGTACATTAAATCTTGGTGTCGGTTGGCGCGCAGTGCGGCGAAAACGGGGCGAAGGGTGCGCTGCGTAACGGGACGACTGCGGACCGATCGAGGGGGTCGTTTCCACCTCGGGGTAGCGCAGAGTGACTTAGTCGTCGTCCGCCTCCATGGGCCCACCGGGACCGGGGCCGGACGAGGAGTCCCGCTCGGTTTCCTGGCCCGGACCGTACAGCACTGTCTCGTCCTGGAGGAGCACCTTGCCGGACGTCTTTCCGAAGTCTCGTATCAGCGAGAGCATGGCGAAGAAGCAGACGAAGGCGAAGGGCGTCCCGGTGATGATGGCCGCCTGCTGTAGCGTGTTCGCGCTACCGGTACCGCCGAGGATCATCAGGATAGCAGCAGTCATCCCGAGCACGACGCCCCAGAAGATTCGATTGAACGTCGACGGACGGGCCTTCCCGCCGGTCGTCATCATCGAGACCGCCAGCGTCGACGAGTCCGCGGACGTGACGAAGAACGTCGTCACCAGGACCATGAAGGCCAGCATGAACACCGAACCCAGGGGGAAGGTCTCGAACAGGATGAAGCCGGAGACCTCCGCTCCCATCTCGCCGGCCATCACCGCGCCGAAGTCGGCGATACCGTTGTGCTGGGACCAGACGGCGGTCCCACCGACGACGGTGAACCACGGGATGGTGGCGGCAGACGTCGCGACGATACCGGTGAACGCGACTTCGCGGACGGTCCGTCCCTTGGAGATTCGAGCGATGAACAGGCCCGCGAACGGGGACCACGAGAGGGCCCACGCCCAGTAGAATACCGTCCAGGCGTTCATCCAGCCGGTCGCGTCGGGGTTCCCTGAACCGAAGAGGCCGGCACCGGTGTAGAGGCTCATCGAGACGAAGTCGGTCATCATGCCACCGATCGCCTGGGTCCCGAGCAGGATCAGGAACAGCGTCGGACCGACGACGAAGGTCGCTACCATGAGGATCACGAACAGGATCATGTTGAAGTTCGACAGGCGGCGGATCCCCTTGTCGACCCCGAGGACCATCGTGGTCGTGAACAACAGCGTCATCACCGTCACCACGAGGAGGATACCGAGGTTCCCCATCTCGATGCCCCACTGGTAGTCGAGGCCGGTGATGAACTGGCTCCCGATGAAGCCGAGCGACGTCGCGACGCCGCCGATAGTCGCGAAGACGGCGAGGATGTCGATGACCTTCGCGGCCGGGCCGTCGAGGTTGTCGGCCCCCAGTATCGGCGTCAGCGCCGAAGACACCCTGAGGGGGACGTTCTCGTAATTGTAGGCGAAGTAGCCGATGGCGATACCCATGATCGTGAACACGGCGAGCTGTGGGAGCGCCCAGTGGAACAGCGTCTGCTGGATGGCGACAGTCATCGCTCCGGCCGAACCGCTCTCCACGCCACCGAACAGCGGCGGCACGCTGTCGTAGTAGAACAGCGCCTCCGTCGGTCCCCAGAAGACGACGCCGGCGGCGAACCCTGCCGAGTACAGCATCGCGAAGAAGGACAGGAAGCTGTACTCTGGCGATTCGTCCCCCAGTTTGATCGACCCCCACGGACCCACGATCAGGAACAGGAGGAACACGACGATGACGAACACGATCAGCAAGAGTGCCCAGTTGAACAACGAGAGCATCTGGTCGTTCAGCGCCGAGATGCCGTTCTCGACGGCTGTCGGGCTGACGAAGAACGCGACGATGACACCGATCGTAATCACCGCGCCGAACAGGAACACTGCCGGATCGATCTCGTCGAGGAACTTGTCGAACATCCCCTCCTCGGCGTCACTCATCGCGTTGCACCTCCGTCGACCGACCACTGCGTACTGGTCGTGCGTGACACCACCGACCCGTTGCCATGGCGAGTAATGGCATACCAATGTCATTGACGGCGTAAACAATAAACGTTTCCCAGACTGGCCAGATAACTGCGAATTGCGGTGCTCGTAATTCCCTGTCCTGGCCCACCTCTCTGTTCGTCGCCGATTCCACGACACCGTTAGGAAGCCACTAACACGTGAGAAACGCAATTTACGCTGGAACGGATCGTGCGTTCCACGTCGTTCGATCGACCCAGACTACGTGCTGACTTCGATCCGTCAGCGATGGCTCTCGTGAACAGTAACCGAAAATCGAATCGGGCGGTCGCGCAGGCACCGAACCCTACCGACGAAACCGGGACCCAGACGGTAGTCACCGACTACCGGACGTTTCACCGGTCAGCTTAGCCCGTCAGCTCTTCTAGCTTCTGTTCACGTGCCTCGTCGCTCTCGGAGACCAGTTCGGCGAACTCCTCGACGTGGTCTTTGATCTCCTCGCGGGTGTCCTCCGGTGAGAACCCGTCGGACATCGTCAACAGCCGCACGAAGGCGCGCAGTTCCTCGTCGGTAAGCTGTGCGAACTCCTCGTTTTCGAGTTTCTCGACGACGTCGTCGACGTCTATCTGGCCCACCGGCTCGACGTTGAACTCCACGTCGACCATGCGGTAGTTCGACCCCGCGAGGCGCTGTTCGGCTTTGCCGACGCCCTCGGAAAGCATGTCCTTGAACGGCGTGTGATACCCCATCGTGCCGAGGTGGAGGTACGCGAGCACGTCCGTGATGCCCTGGGTGTAGGCGTCACGATCCTCGTCGTCGGGGTCGAAAACCGTCTCCCGGTCACGGTCTTCCATGTACTCGAAGAGGATACTGAAATCGAGGACCGCGTTGCGGACCCGTCGTCGGATACGGTTGCGCTTCTGTTTCTTCGAGTGCTCGGTGTAGTCCGTCTTCCGGCCGATGAGGAAGTCACGGTCGGAGGGCGTGAGGATACCGCGCGGACGGTCCGAATCCGCCGCAGTCTGCAACGACTCCGGCACGTCGTCCTGGCTCATAGGGAACGTACGGCAAGCCCGAGAAATAACGCTTCTGCCTCGGCAAGTCGGGCCGGAACCGGACGCTCCGGACCCGGGGACGGGCGGACCCGAACGGAACAGGCCCGAACTGCCGGGCCGACGGGGTGCGGACGCCACGACCACGTCACGGCTGCTGGCGAGAGAGCTGGAGCGCGGTCTCGGTCAGCAGCGACACGCCGATGTCGAGGCTGCGTTCGTCGACGTCGAACGTCGGCGTGTGGTGATTCGTCGGGTGGTCCGTGCCAACGAGGACGTACGATGCCAGCCCGCCGTCGTCTTGCACCCGCTGCATCAGGTACGTCGCGTCCTCGCTGACCCCGAGGTCGTAGGACGGAACGACTCGCTCGACGCCCTCCACCGTCCAGGCCACGTTGCCGATGAGGTCACGGAGCGCAGGGTGGCTGTCGACGCTGGGCGAGGCGCTGATGACCCGCGGCGAGACGTCGCAGTCGTGCATCTCGGCGGCGGCGTACAGCACGCGCTCGAGTTCCGTGCGCGCGTACTCCATCAGCCCGGTCGTCTCGCCGCGGACTTCGGCCTCGATCGTCACCTCCTCGGCGATGACGTTGCTCGCGCATCCACCCTCGATCCGGCCGACGTTCACGCGCGTCATCCCGTCGCTGTGACGGGGAATGGCGTACGCGTTCTGGATGGCGGTCGCCGCCGCCTGCATGGCGTTGGCCCCCTCGTTCGGGGCTTTCCCGGCGTGGGCGCTCGCCCCCTCGAACGTCGCCGTCACGTGGGCCATCGCCAGCGGCTTGTCGCTGCCCGCGACGACCTCCCCCGTCGGGTGGTCCAGCCCCACGTGGACCGCCAGCAGGTAGTCGACGTCGTCGAGGTAGCCGCTCTCGGCCATCGCCTTCCCACCGCCGGATATCTCCTCGGCGGGCTGGAAGAACACTTTCAGCGTCCCCTCGAAGTCGCTCTCGCTGACCGCCTCGATCGTTCCCAGCGCGATGGCGAGGTGAGCGTCGTGCCCGCAGGCGTGCATGTAGCCGTCGTGTTCGGACCGGAACCCTTCCGCGGCGGGCCTGTGGTCGCTCTCGGTCGATTCCTCCATCGAGATGGCGTCGAGGTCGACTCGCAGCCCGAGGCACGGCCCGTCGCCCTGGTCGAGGACCGCGACGACGCCCGTGTGGCCGTCGTCGGTCCGTTCGAGGATGTCCGAGCGGACGCCCGTCTCGCGGGCCCGCTCTCGCCAGTCGGCCAGTTCCGAGTCCGGCGGAACCGCCATGCGTTCGTCCGTCGCGAGGGCTTCGCGGCCGACGGCTATCTCGTCGACGCCGATGCGTTCGAGTTCCTCCACGACCCGGGCCGTCGTCCAGAATTCGCGCCACCCCGGCTCGGGGTGGCGGTGGAACGCGCGTCGCAACTCGCTCAGTCTGTTTCCACCCGTGTGTGACATTGTTTACCGAAGAGACGGCGCGGAGACACTTAACGATACGCAGCAAACACGTACTGTTTACGCACGTTTCGGGCAGGGTTTGCACACTCAGCGGGTTCCGGCCGGATCGTCAGACCGATGGTCACCCGAGAACCGCGACTGCGTCACTCCTCACCGAGAAACGCGACCGCGTCCAGTTCGACGCGGACGTCCCCGGGCAGGCGCGACACCTCGACGCAGGCTCTGGCCGGCAGCGGTTCCCCGAATCGCTTCCCGTAGGCCTCGTTGACGCGCTCGTAGTCGCCGAGGTCGGTCAGGTAGACGGTGACCCTGACGACGTCCGAGAGCCCGTCGCCGCCAGCCTCGTCGACGACCGCGGCGATATTGTCGAGCACCTGGTCGGTCTGGGCCCGAACGTCGCCGTCGACGTCCGCGCCCGTGTCCGGGTCCACTGGACCGAACCCGGAGACGTACAGCGTGTCGCCGGCCCTGGCTCCCTGCGAGTAGGGGTTGTCGTTGCGTGGGGCGTCCGCCGTTGAAATCTGCGCTGGATCGGACATCGGTTCACCCGGTCAGGCCGTCCGTTTCGCCTCGGCGGTCGTCGCCTCGATGGCGTCGACGACGACGTCGAGCGCCGTCTCGGCGAGGGCGCGGGTCAGGACGAGCGGCGGCAAGAACCGGAGCACGCTGCCGTACCGTCCGGCCGTCCAGACGAGGACGCCGCGCTCGAAACAGTACTGCTGGATCGCGTCGACGAGGTCGCCGTCCGGGTTCCCTTCGACGTCGACGAACTCCGCGCCGACGAACAGGCCCCTGCCACGGACCACTGCCAGTCGGTCGTTGTCGGCGGCCACGTCCCGGAGGCGTCCCTGGATGTACTCGCCCAGGTCCCTGGCGTGTGCGAGGAGATCGTGCTCCTGAACGTACTCGATCGCACGGGTGCCTGCGCGCATCCCGACGACGTGGCCGCGGTACGTGCCGGCGTGGTCGCCCGGTCCCCACGTGTCCAGGTCCTCGTGGTAGATAGTGGCTGAAAGCGGGAAGCCGGTGCCGCCGAGGGCCTTCGCGGAGGTCATCGCGTCCGGGGCGACGCCGTCCCAGTCACAGGCCCACCACTCGCCGGTCCGACCCAGCCCGCTCTGGATCTCGTCGAATACGAGCAGGAGGTCGTTGTCGTCCGCGACGTCGCGGAGCCCCTGCAAAAACCCCTCGGGCGGCGCGACGACGCCGCCTTCGCCCAGCATCGGCTCGACGATCATCCCGGCCGGGTTAGCGAGACCGCCGTAGGGATCCTCGACGATGGCACGGACCTCCTCCAGGGCGTGGTCGACGGCCTCGTCGGGCGACTTCTTCAGGTGGAAGGGATACGGGTAAGGAGCGTGGACGACGTCCGGGAGCAGCGGCGTGTAGTGGCCCTTGAACTTCTTGTTCGACGTGACGCTCATCGCGCCCGAAGTCGCACCGTGGTACCCGCCGCGGAAGGCGATGAGCCCGTCGCCGCCCGTGTTGTACTTCGCGAGCTTGATCGCGGCCTCGATGGCGTCGCTCCCGGTCGGGCCGCCGAACACCACACGGTTGCGGCCCCGGAGACCCTCGGGAGCTATCTCGTCGAGTTTCTCGATCAGTTCGAGTCGCGCCTCGGTCGGGAAGTCCACCGTGTGCACGAACTTGTCCGCCTGCTCGTGGACGGCCTCCAGGACGTACGGGTTCGAGTGACCGACGTTGAGCACGCCGATCCCGGCGAACAGGTCGATGTACGTGTTCCCGTCGGCGTCGCGGACGGTCGCGCCGCGGCCCTCTTCGAACGCGATCGGGATGTCGTTCGGGTACGCGACCGCGCTGCTGTCGATCTCGCGCTGTCGCTTCAGCAGCGCCCGCGTGTTCGGTCCCGGGACGTCGTCGACGTCGGGGGCGCTGGCGTAGTGGAGCTCTTCGATCGGCGGTCCTGCCGTCATATCGACGAAGATGGTGGACAGGAGTAAATAACTTATCCACGATTTTCATATCGACCATATACGAATTGTGATTACGGATTTGCGCGAGCAGTACCTGCCGTGCGCGCAGCCAGAGACGACGGGCTGAGGCCGAGACCACCCGCCGACGCCGGGATGCATCGCTCCGCCGACGAGCCAGCGGGGTCGAACCAGTCGGACGAAAGGTAAGGTTTAGGCGTCCACCGGGTGGGGTTGCGCGTATGACAGAGACAGTGCTGCTCGTCGGCGGCGGCGGCCGGGAACACGCCATCGCACGCTCGCTGGCCGACTCCGAGGCGGACCTGTACGCCTGTGCAGGGAATCGGAATCCGGGCATCGCGGCCGTCGCGGAGGGATTCGAATCGCTCGACACGACCAATCCAACCGCGGTGACGACCTACGCGAACGAAGTCGGCGCGACGCTCGCCGTCGTGGGCCCCGAGGCGCCGCTGGCGGCCGGCGTCGCCGACGCGCTGGACGAAGCCGGCGTCTACGCCTTCGGCCCACAGGAGTCGGAGGCCCGTATCGAGACGGACAAGGCCTTCCAGCGACGTTTCATGCGGGAAAACGACATCCCGGGCTGTCCGGACTTCGCGACGTTCGACGACACGGAGGCCGCCTGCGAGTACATCGACGAGTACGACGGCGACCTGGCCGTCAAGCCCGCCGGCCTCACCGGCGGCAAGGGCGTCAAGGTCACCGGCGACCAGGTGACGAAGGAGGAGGCCAAGGAGTACCTCCGCAGCTCAGACTACGACCGCGTCGTCCTCGAAGAACGCCTCGTCGGCGAGGAGTTCACCGTCCAGGCGCTCGTGGCTAACGGCGACGTCCGGGTCAGCCCGGCGGTCCAGGACCACAAGCGCGCCTTCGAGGGCGACGAGGGCCCCAACACCGGCGGGATGGGATCCTACTCCGACGCCAGCCTGGAACTGCCGTTCATGACCGAGGACGAGTTCGTGGACGCCGTCGAGGTGCTGGAGGCCACCGTCGACGCCCTGGAGGGGTTCAAGGGCGTCCTCTACGGCCAGTTCATGCTCACCGCCGAGGGCATCAAGGTCGTCGAGTTCAACGCTCGCTTCGGCGACCCCGAGGCGATGAACACGCTCCCGGTGCTCAACACGGACTTCCTCGACGTCCTCGTCGCCGCGCGCGAGGGCGAGGAACTGCCCCAGCTCTCCTTCGCCCCGCAGGCCACCGTCTGCAAGTACGCCGTCCCCGACGGCTACCCGACGGAACCCGAAGCGGGCGCGAAGGTCCAGATAAACGAGGAGAACGCGGGCGAGGCCATCCTCTTCTACGCCAGCGTCGACGAGCGCGACGACGGCATCTACACGACCACGTCCCGCTCGTTCGCCGTCGTCGGCGTCGCCGACACCATCTCCGAGGCCGAACAGATAGCTGAGGACGCCCTCGACGCTGCCGGCGAGGAGGGCCTGCGGATGCGCCACGACATCGGCAAGCCCGACCTCGTCCAGCAGCGCATCGACCACGTCGAAGAACTGCAGAGCGAGTAGCTGGGAGAGCCACCGGTTCGAACGCCTTTTCTGCGCCACAGTGGGTCGCGGGGTTCAAGTCCACCGCCGCGGTAGATGCCACCGTGACCGAAGACGGCCAGGCGGGGTCGACGACCCCGCGAGAGTCGGCATCGGACGAGAGCGGGAGCGACGCCGAGCGGGACCCGCCGGCGCGTCACGGCCGCATCGACCGCCATCCGACGACCGGGCCGCACAACTCGCTGCTGCACTGGCCCGACGCGAAACACCCCCTCCGACTCGTGCTGAACTTCCTCGTCGTCTGGACCGTCCGGTACTCGCCGAGTCTACGACTGAAAAATTGGCTCCTCCGCAGGCTGGGCGCCGACGTCGGAGAGGGCGTCGCCTTCGCCCTGACCGCGACGCCTGACGTGTTCTGGCCCGAACTCGTCACCGTCGGCGACCACGCGATCATCGGCTACGACGCCACGCTGCTGTGCCACGAGTTCCTCCAGGACGAGTACCGCACCGGGGAAATCGTCGTCGGCGAGCGCGTGATGATCGGCGCCGGCGCCGTCGTGCTCCCGGGCGTGGAGATCGGCGCGGGCGCCCAGGTTGGCGCGAACTCCGTCGTGACGCGAGACGTCCCGCCGGAGACGACGGTTGCCGGGATTCCGGCCGAACCGATCGACGAGTGACGCGAGAGACAGACGCTACCGAACGGAGTGTTTTACCGACTCGGTGAAACGAACTCACTCCCGGACGCGGACGATGCCGGACTGGAACACGCGCTGGTTCGGGACGATGTACTCCTCGCCGTCGTTCTCGATGTGGGTGACGAACACGCCGACCTCCTGGACGATGCCGCGGCGGTCGTCGATCTCGACTTCGTCCCCGATGCCGTACGGTTGCGTGAGAACGAGGTAGAAACCCGCTCCGGCCGCCGCGAGGAGTTTCCAGAACGCCAGGCCGCTGAAGAACACCAGCCCGAACGTGTAGGCGGCGAGCAGGATCAACAGTGCCTCGATGGCGACGTTGAGCTGGCCGAGCGCGACGAGCGCGGCGAGGTAGAAGATACTGTACTTGACGAGTTCCGGGAGCAGGCCGACCTCGGGGACCTTGACGCTCCGGAGGCGCTCGCTGACGACCAGTTTGGCCTTGTCGCCGGCGATGAGGCCGACGATGAGGGCGAAGATAGCGACGAACAGGTTCGGCAGGAAGCTGGTCAGGCGCGACCAGAAGATAGCGGTGTTGAACAGCTGCGAGACGTTGAGCGCCAGGAGTACCGAGCCGACGTAGACGAACAGGGCGGCGAGATTCGAGACCAGACCGATCGTCGACGTGCCAAGGCTCCTGGTCGTCCGTTCGAACGGGGTGCCTTCCACGGCCTCGTCGACACCGGCTTCGTACAGCAAGCGACGTGTCGCACGCCAGACGGCGTAGCCGAGTACGGCGCCTGTGACCAGGATCAGCAGGGAGATGACGAACGCCCCCTGTTCCGAGAAGATCGTTCGGATGATCTCCGGCCAGTCGAACTGCATCAGTACTCCTCCGGATCCAACTCCAGGATCAGCTCGCCGCCCTTGAAGCCCCTGACCAGCCCGTCGCTCTCGGAGAGGACGATGGCGATGGCGTTGGTGTCGCGGGTGATGGCGCCGGCCGCCATGTGACGGGCACCCAGTCCCTTGGGGATGTCCACGCCCTCGGCGGAGGGTTCGAGGTAGCGGTACGCGGAGACGATCTTGCCCGCGTCGCTGATCACGAACGCACCGTCGAGCCGGGAGAACTCCTTGAGCATCACGTTCACGATGGGGTCACCGACGTGGACGTGGGACTTCTCGAAGGGGTTGTACGACAGCGGGCGAGACTTGTTCATCACCTTTCCGGCGTCGCCGACGACGAACAGCGCGCCGACGGGCTTGCCCTTCTGGCCCTTCTTGCCGAGTCCGATGGCCACCTCAAGCACGTCGCGGATGACGGCAGGTTCGGCCCGGCTGTTGACGAACAGATCGTAGACGCCGGACCGGGAGAACTCGCTGGCCTGTACCCGGGTGATCGTGTCGGCCTGCTCGCCGAAGACGTCGGCGACGCAGACGACCTCCGCTTCCTCCTCGACGAACCCCTGATCGACGGCGCCCTCGATGCCGAATCGGACGCGTCCCTGGAGGTCGGTGAAGTCGATCGGAAGCTCCACGAAGGCGTCCGAATCGACCGCGTTCTCCGGGGCGACGACCACGAGTTCGGCGTCGTCCAGGTCGTCGAACCGCTCGTAGAACGACCCGCTCGGGGAGAAGAGGAAGAGTGCGTCGGCGTCGGCTACTACGTCGTCGAGCAGGTCACGCAACTCGCTCATCGTCAGAACCAATCGTACCGACGGGAAAAAGCTTTGCGGGCCGTCTGACGCCCGTCAGCCACCGCTCGAACTCCGTTATCCGCGCGTCGAACGGGCTCACACCTGTCCGAGAAACTGGTCGAACGCGCCGCTGGCCGGGTGGCAGTGGCAGTACGTCCCCAGCGTCCGGTACTCGAGGAGTCCATCGCGGTCCCCGTCGATGCCCGACCCCCGCTCGACGTCGAAGGCGAACGTCGCGTCCGACCCGACGTCGGCCCGTGAGTAGTGGAACTCGTGGCCCCGGAGTCGGTCGCCCGGCGACGCGACGGGGCTGGCCTGTGTCCCGGCCAGTTCGACGTGGTCCAGCGCCTGGTACCGGTCGGCCATCTCGACGGCCGCAGGGAGCACTCCGGCCATCTCGAAGGTGTCGCCCTCGGCCGTCGTCAGCGATTCGGCCAGGGCCATCATCCCGCCGCACTCGCCGTACACCGGGAGCCCGTCGGCGGCCCGGTCCGCGAGCGTCTCGAGCGCCGACGATTCTTCGAGAGCCCCGGCGTGGAGTTCGGGATAGCCGCCGGGGAAGTAGACCCCGTCTGCATCGGGCAGGTCGTCGCCGGCGACGGGTGAGAAGGTGACCACCTCCGCGCGCTCGCGGAGGCGTTCGAGGGTGGCGGCGTACGTGAAGCAGAAGGCCTCGTCCTGCGCGACCGCCACGCGCGCGTTAGTCGCTGGTCGCGGTCGATTCGCGTCGGGTTCTGACGGTTCACGAGCGACGTCGAGGAGCGCACGGACGTCCAGCGATTCCGCGGCGGTCGCCAGCGCGTCGGCGTCGACCGGCGACTCGGACCCCATCTCCAGACCCAGATGTCGGTCCGGAATCTCGAGGTCGGACTGTGGCGGTATCCTGCCCAGGAACTCGATGTCGTCCGGCAGCGCGTCGCGGATGCCCTGTTCGTGGCGCCCGCCGTGACACCGCTGGGCGACGACGCCGGCGACGTCGACGTCCCGGTCGGCAGTGGCAGCGTACTCCCTGAATCCCAGCGCCGTCGCCGCGACGCTCTCCATCCCCGCCTTGGCGTCGACGACCAGGACGACCGGCAGGTCCAGCGCCTCGGCGACCATCGCCGTACTCGACCCGTCGCCGTCGTACATCCCCATCACCCCCTCGACGACGCAGACGTCGCCGTCGCCGCGCCAGTAGTTCCGCCGGAGGCCGTCCTCGCCCTGGAGCCAGACGTCGAGGGTGCGCGACGGCACTCCGGCGACGGCCTCGTGGTGGCTCGGGTCGATGAAGTCCGGGCCGGCCTTGGCGGGCTGGACGGACAGGCCCTCCCGCTGGAACGCCTCGGTCATCGCCAGCGTCGCCACCGTTTTGCCCACGCCGGAGGCCGTGCCGCCGACGACGAGACCTTCCATGGTCAGTCCTCCGCGAGTTCGTCGGCGATGGCGGCGACCCGCTCCCGGACATCTGCCATCGGAATACCCGCCCGGTCGGCGAGCGCGAGGGCGCCGCCCATCCCGACGCCCTCTTTGGCCTCGCCGGCGGCGTAGGTCGCCATCGCCGGGTGGCCGCTCTGACCGAACCCGGGGTCGGTCACTTGCAGGTCGAGGTCCAGTTCGTCGGCGGCCGACTCGACGGCCGCCGTCTCGTCGTCGGCGACGTACGACGTCGTCGCCAGCGGGAGCGACTGCTCGACGCCGGCGTGCCGAAGGAGCGCCGCGACCGCGACCATCTGCGTCCCGCCGGCGAGCGTCACCGCAGTGTCGGACTCGATGGCCCCCAGCGCGATACCAGCGACCACCGCGAGCACCGGATCACCCATCCGTCGGACGGCCCGCTTCGGCTCGCCGCTCGCGTCGCCCGCCGACATCGAGCTCGTCGCCAGTCCCTCCTCGACCACGTCGCGCTTCGTCTCGATGGGATTGTCCGGGAGCGAGGAGGAGACGGCGGCGCGCTCGCCCAGCGCGCGAAGCACGCCCAGCGAGGTTGTCGTTCCCCCTGGAATCGTCTCCGCGAGAAACACCTCTTCTTCCGGGAGCGCGTGCCCGAACTGCCGCGCCGCCTCGAACGCGCCGGGCGCGCTGGAGACGGGGTCCTGCTCGCGGACGTCGTCACCCGGGCGCGCCCCGACCGTCACCGTCGGCGCGCCGGTCGGTTCGGCGAGTCCACCGTCGACCACCGTCGCCTCGAACCCGACCAGATCCCGCACGGCCCGGGTCACCACCGCCGGCGTGAGACAGCCCGTCGGACTCCGGGGGACTTCCGGCGCTCGCACAGTCGTTCCGTAGGTCAGAATCTCCGCGTCCGCGGCTGGCGTGTGCACCATCGCGTCGGGGTCGGCGCCCGCCGCGCTGATCCCGTCGATGGCCGCAGTGCGGGTCGTCCCCGCCGTCAACACGAACCGCGTCCGGTCGTTGGTCATTGCTGATTGGATTAGCGCAAGTCACCTTTAACACCAGCGGTCGCCCCCGGCAGATCCGCGAGGCAGCCGAAACGCCGACGCGTGGTATGCCTGCGCATGATTTATACCGTCCCGGCTACCCCGTTCCCCTATGGACGACTTAGAGGAACTCGTCTCGTCGCTCACGCCGCGCGAGGACAACGACGCCATCTCGTCGTACCAGAACACGACCGCCGTCGCCTGCCCGGCCTGCGAGCAACCCTTCGACGACATGGTCGTCTGCAAGCAGGAGTTCACGTCACTGAACCTCGACGTCGAACTCGACCTGTGTACGACCACCGACGACGACCGCGTCGTCCTGTTCACGCACAAGCCCTGACATCCTCCCCGCCCCCAAGGGCGAGGATTCCCGAGCGTTGGGATAACCGCTCGAAAACTCGTTCAGTGCGCGGGACCGGATTTGAACCGGACCGAGAAATGCTCGCTCACTACGTTCGCTGTGCGTTCCTCGTAGGGTTCAAATCCTAACACGATTGCGCCGCTCGCGATATTGCGAGTGGCAGCAATGCGCGGGACCGGATTTGAACCGAAGCAAGACATTCCGGGTCGCTCGCTCCGCTCGCTTCCCGGGCTGTGACTTGCAGGGTTCAGAATCCGGTCCTGCTCTTCGCTCACTACGTTCGCTCATGCGCGGGACCGGATTTGAACCGGCGGATCCCTACGGAACAGCGTCCTAAGCGCTGCGCCTTTTCCTGGCTTGGCTACCCGCGCGCACTCCATCGTATCCACGACCCGGGCATGAAGGTATCGCTCTCGGGCGACCGAACCGTCCCATCGTTCAGCCTCCCGAAAGCACCCGCGTCGCTGGAGCGATTCCTCGCACGGTTCGTTTCACTCCGAGCCCACCATTCAAATACCAGGGCGACCAACGCCGCACAAGACATGTACAGAGCGAGCGACCAGTTCGAGCACGCGGAGTGGCTGAACGAACTCGAGGCCGCGGCGGACGAACTCGGACTGGAGGAGCAGGCGCGCTCGCGGGCGGGGGACCTCTTTCTCTCGAACGTGCCGGAAGAAGAGCGGTCCAAGCGAGCGACGATGGCGGCGTGTCTCTACGTCGGCGCACTGGTCAGCGGCCAGCAACGGACACAGACCAGCGTTGCGGACGCGGCGGACGTCTCGCGGCTGACTGTCCAGCAGCGCTGGAAGGACCTGCTCGAAGACGTCGGACTCGACGCGCCGGACTGGTAGGCTCCTGGGCGGCGAGACACCTGGGAGGCGACCTGAATGCGGACGTGAAAAATTACTCGTCCGAGGGCTGTGAGCGACCGTCGCTTTCGGGGGTGAGGTTGCCGTGTTCGTCGATTTCGCCGCGGACGATGCGCGTACTGGAGATGATGTCGCCGTCGTCGGCGTGGACGTGCGGAACGACCTCGATTTCGAGTGGGTCGTGGCCTCGCTCACGTCGGATCTCGTTGATTCGCTTGCCGCCGGTCTCGGTTTCGGGCGAGACGACGAGGGCGTCGAACTGAGCCTCGGTCGCGATGCCGGTCGGTTCGTCGAGGCGACGGACCTCGAACTCGCGGTCGTACTCCGCCGCGAAACTCCGCAGTTCGTTCTCGATGTCGCGCTTTCGGTCCTCGAACGACCGAACGTGGCGGTCGGCGCGGCGCGTCTTCGGCGCGAGGTCGTCGCTGGTCAATCCGACCGTCACGTCGCCGAGTTCGAACGCGCGCTCGAACAGCGCGCGGTGTCCGTCGTGGAGGGGATCGAACGTCCCACCCAACGCGACCTTCATACACCACGGGAGGACGGCTCACGGTTTAGTGGCTTCGACTCGGGCAACTGGTGGAACGTCGGCCCGCGGCCGCCACGCGTTCGCCCAGTTCAGGCCCACCGACGAAGGCCACAGTACCGAAATCAGTCGTCGCCGTCGTCGGTCTCGTCGTCGCCGTCGTCGGTCTCGTCCTCGACGTTGATCGTCACTGGGTCGGAGCCGCTCCCGTTGACGCCGTCGTCACCGTCGTCGACGTCGGTGTCGAGGTACCGGTCGAGGTTGAAGACGGTGTTGAGTTCCTGCTGGACGTCGTCGACGACGTCACCGACCAGTTCGCTCGGCGGGATCGTCGCGTACTCGTAGGGGTTGTTGCCCGCGCCATCGTTCTGGCGTTTCTGGCGCAGGACCGTCCCCTCCTCGTGGAGTTCGGCGAGTGCTTCGCGGACTGTACTCGGATAGAGCCCGGTCCCTTCGGCGATCTCCTCGCTCGTGCTGTGTGGTCGCTGGCGGAGGTGGACGTAGATGCGCGCACGCGTCTCTGTATCCAGTACCCACGCGAGCAGGTCGACGATCCCCTCGTCGAACTGCTCGACGGCGCGGTCGGCTTCCTGTTCGATCCGTTCGCGGACGTCGGACTCGTCGAGGTCGTCCTCGGCCCCCTCGCCGCCCGTCTCGTCGCTCTCGCCCGGGTCGTCGTCCGGAGTCTCGTCGGTAGACATACGTCGTTTCTAGGAGGACAAAAGCCGGTCCGGACCAAAAAGCTTGGCTCGGCAGGACATCGTCGTTCGGCTTCGGACGGCGTCGGAGCCGAACGACTTCGGGGGAATCTTTTCACAGATATCACGAGCACCTCTCCGTGATGACCACGGAGTACGACGAACTGCCGCTGGTGTACTCGTGTTCGGGCTGTTCGAGCGCGGCGCAGATGGCAAACGATCTCGCCGTCAGGCTGGACCGGGAGTGACTGGCGGAGATGTCGTGTATCCCGGGCGTCGGCGGGAACGTCGGTCCGCTGGTAGATACGGCGACGTCTGGCCGACCCACCGTCGTGATAGACGGATGGCCCCTCGAATGCGCGAAACAGAGCCTCGCGAAACACGACGTCACGCCGGACGCGCACGTCAACCTCGCTGCCGAGGGCGTCCCGAAAGAGTATCACACCGAGTACGACGAGGACCAGGCCCGGGAACTGTTCGAAGAACTCGTCCAGGAGGTCGAACGAGTGGCGACGTCGGGGTGACGCCCGTACCAGATCCGTTCGTGATCACTGTCCGGCAGCGTGACCGGACTCGTGACCATCCGTCTCCGACCCGTTTCACGCCCGATCTGACTTAAAGCCACCTCGAATCGGCCGCCTGTTATCGTCGGTGAAACGGCTCGGTATCTATTTACAAGGAAACGTGTAATGGAATCGTAGCGGTGTAGCAAGGGCAGACACCGCTGCTTGGGGCACTCAGACGACGGTGGGCTATCGGCAGGGAAGCTGACTCAGACGGGTGGACGCCAGGGGTGGCATCCAGTTTCCGTTTTTATATCTACAGCCGTACGAGGTCGGCGAGCGCCGCAGTTCCGCGCTCGCGCCGGACTCGTCGCTGCACCGCGGCGCCGCTTTCCGCGTCGTACAGCGACCGAATACCACTGATTCCGAGCCGTTCACACTCGCGGTCGACGATCTCGCCGAGCGCCCGCGTCGTCGTGAAGTCGCGCCCGAGGAGGTCGGCGTCGTGGCCGTACCGGAGCGCGCGCCACTTGTTCTCGTCGAGGAACTCCCGCCGGGCGTCGGTGGCCGACTCGCCGTCCGCGTATCGGGCCGCCAGGTCCTCGACGAGGGCGTGGACGTACTCGACGAACGCCATCACGACGTCGGGGTCGTGGTGGGCGTCCGGCGTTCGCACCTCGACGGTCCCGTGGCCGGAGTGGGGCCGCACGTCGAACCAGAGTTCGCCGCGGTCGTCGATGCGGCCGGTCTCCACCATCCGCCGCTCGAACTCCTGGAAGGTCTCGAAGGAGTCGAAGGCCGTGGGCATCCCGGTGTTCGGCAACCCCTCGAATATCTTCGCGCGCGCCGACGCCAGCCCCGTGTCGAAGCCGTTCCAGAACGGGGAGTTCGCCGACAGGGCCAGCATGACCGGGAGATGCCAGCGGAGTTCGTTGGCGACCCAGGTGGCCTTGTCCGCGTCGTCGACGCCGACGTGGACGTGCAGGCCGGCGGTGACGTTGCGGTGTTGCGGATACTGGATCCGGTCGAGCTGGGACTGGTAGCGCGGCTTCTCGGCGTGTTCGAGCTCGCGCCACTTCGCCAGCGGGTGGAGACCTGCGGCGGCGATACCGAACCCGTGGGCCGTGGCGTGGTCGACGAGCGCCGTGCGGACCGCGTCGAGGTGCTCGCGCGCATCGCCCAGCGACTCGATGACGGGCGTCTGCGTCTCGATGACGCACTTGAACAGTTCGTGGTCGAGGCGTCCCTCGAGGAGTGCTGGCGGGTCGTGCTCGTAGACGAGTTCGTCGGTGCCCGACGTCGGCCGACCGTGCTCGTCGACGACGTAGAACTCTTCTTCGATCCCGAGCGTTCCCATCCGGGTGAACGCGTCCGCTGCGCCCGTCTCCTCCATCGAACGGGTGGTCGGTCCCCTGGGCTTAAAGCGTTCCGTCAGCGGTCGGCCGCGCGACGACGCCCAGGTGGTCATCGTGGTACGGTGAGAGCCGCTCGGTTTCGAGGACCTCGTACCCCCCTCGCAGGTCGTCGAGGGCGTCGTCGAACACGTCCGCCGGCGCGCGCGTGACGTCCTCGCTCCGGGCCTTGATCGCCAGCAGGAGCCGTCCGTCCTCGCGGAGGAACTGACTGTTGAGGCGGGCGACGCGAGCCTGTCCGCGCGTGGCGACGTCCTGGACGAGGACGTCCACGGGTTCGACGACGTGGGCGTACGTCGCGGGCTTCCGGGCGTCCTTCAGCAGGGGGACCAGGTTCGGGCGCGACTCGGTCGCGTCGAGCAGGTCACCCATCGGTCGTGCGGCGAACTCGACGGCGTAGGTCGGGCCGGCGAAGTCGGCGACGTGACTCACCGTCGTCCCGGCGGCGGCGCCCAGGTACAGCGTCGTCTCGGCGCCGGCGAGGCCGGTGTCCATCCCCAGCGCCAGCATCGCGCCGAGTTTCGAGCGGTGGGGATCCCAGCGCCGGTACTCCCCGTCCGTGGGTTCCCCGTACACCGGTTCCCCACGAGTCGCCAGTGACCCGGGGCCGTCGTCACCCGTGCCGTCGCCTTCGGATTCGTCGCCCTCGTCGTCGCCGGAATCACCGAATACGTGGTACTCGACGCCGTCTGGGAGCGTCACTGGTCCTCACCCCCGGTGGAGCGGGCCTGGATAGTGTCGATGCGGTCCGCGAGCTGGGCTTCCAGTTCCGGCCGCAGGTCGCCGCTGTAGTGGTCGATCCTGGCGGCGATGGTGAGTTTGCCGGCGAGGGCCCGGGCCGCCGACCCCCGGTGTTCGGGGTGGGTGCCCTGGACTGCCCCGTGGGTGTAGATGACGCCGTGTTTGGGCGAGGGCGCCCGGCCCCGGAGGTGGGCGAACAGCGCGTCCTCCGCGCCGAGGACCTGGACGGTCCCGCTGGGCTTCTTCGCCAGCGATTCGAGCCCGCCGGCCAGGTCGAGGAGGCGCGCAGCCAGTACCGGGCCGGCGAGAGCGGCGAGGTTCGGGACGACGTCCGGCGCCGTGCGCTCGACGAACGCCCGGTGCGCGTCGGCCTCGTCGGCGAGCCCCGCGACGCGGTCTGCCAGCGAGATCAGTCGCTCGTCGGCGGCGTCTTCCGGCGACCTGTCGGCGACCGTTCGCGCGTACTCCACGCCGGATTCCGCGTCGTCGTACCGGCTGGCGGCCCACTCGGCGACTCGCTCGGCGAGTTCGTTGGCTGTGCGCCGACAGTCGTCCATGGCTCGGACGGCGTGGATCAGCTGACGGTCGTCGGCGCGTTCACTGTCCCGGGCGGCTCCTCGCGCGGCTGCGACGGCGGCCGACTGGAGACGGTCGTAGTACTCGTCCTCGTCGGCGGCGAAGCCCGCCTCGACCGCCTGTGCGGGCCAGTCGGCCGGTTCGTCCGCGCTCCCGTCGCGTATCGCGCGGGCTCCCCCGTCGACGTCGTCGGGGTCCAGCCCCGCGAACCACCCGTCTGTCATGCCACGACGTTGCGCCTCCCCGGCGAAAAAGGCACGCGATCCGTCCCGTGGAAACGTCGCTCGAACGGGGGCCTGGAACCTCGATCCGGATCACGAAACCGGATAGATCGGTGCCGAGAGGACCGGTATCGGACGAATGATAGCACAGCTCCTGCTGAGTATATATAGACTCGCAGCCAAGTATAGCCCGTTATGCCAAGCGCAAACGCCCCCTTCGAGCAGATGGAAGCGATGTTCGAGCAGATGCGACGCTCGGTGATGGGGAACCGGGCCGTCGACGGTCACCCGATGCTCGGTGACGGAACACACGCTGGGTCTGCCCTCACGGCGGATGACGCTCGCGACGCGGGCGTCACAGTCGAGGAGCGCGACGGCGAGTACGTGGTCCTGGCCGACCTCCCCGGGTTCGAACGCGAAGAGATCGACCTGACCTTCGACGACGGCGTGCTGACCATCGACGGCACCCACGAGGTGGCGGGTGACCAGGAGTACCGCCAGCGGACGGTATCCGAATCGGTACGGATCCCGGGCGAGGTAGCGGTCGACGACGTCGGCGCCACCTACCGCAACGGCGTCCTCGAAGTGACGCTCCCCGTCGACGAACGCGCGAGCGACGCCGTCCGGATCGACGTCGAGTAGTCCTTCCGTCGAGGGGAGCGACAGGAAACTCCCGACAACTGAACGAACTCCGGAGACCGGGGCCTATATTTGCGTGCCATTCGTACGCAAGGGGTATGGGTACCGACGCATCGACCCGGGACTGGCGGGCGGCCGAGGCCGACTACGACGACCCAGTTATCGGGGAGGATACGCTTTCTGAGATGTTCGAGGCCACCGCCGACCGGAACGCGAACCGGGTGGCCCAGCGATACAAGGGTGGGGTGTACGACCGGTCGCTCGGCGGCGACGTCGTTCCGACGGCGCCGGACGGCCAGTACCGCGATATTTCCTACGACGAGATGCGCGAGATCGTCCGCCGTCTCGCGGCCGGCTTCCGTGAAATCGGCGTCGACTTCGACGACCGCATCGGCATCTACGCGAACACGCGCATGGAGTGGGCGCTGTCGGACTTCGGCCTGCTCGCCGCCGGTGGCGTCGTCACGACGGTGTACACCGAATCCTCGACGAAGCAGGTGCGCTACCTGCTCGACGACCCAGACGCGACCGGCGTCGTCGTCGAGAACGGCGAACTGCTCGAACGCGTCCTCTCGGTGGAGGACGAGCTGGACCTCGAGTTCTTCGTGGTGATGGACGCCTACGAGAGCGACCGCCACGACGTCTACTCGCTCGGGGAGGTGTACGAACTCGGCGACGAGGCGTTCGACGAGGACGAGTATCGCGGCTGGTTGGCGGCCCGCGACACCGAGGACCTCGCGAGCCTCATCTACACCTCGGGGACGACCGGCCAGCCCAAGGGCGTGAAGCTGACCCACTGGAACTTCCGGGTGAACGTCAACCAGGTGCACAGACGACTCGCCCCGCGGCCGGACAAAACTCCGGACTTGCCGGCGCTCACCCCCGGGACGAAGACGATTTCCTTCCTGCCGCTGGCCCACGTCTTCGAGCGGCTGGCGGGTCACTTCGTCATGTTCGCCGCAGGCGCGGCCGTCGGCTACGCCGAGCACCCCGACACGCTCGCGGACGACCTGAAACTGCTCGAACCGAACACCGGCGCCAGCGTCCCCCGCGTGTACGAACGCATCTTCGACACGATGCGCGAGCAGGCCAGCGAGTCCGGCGTCAAGAAGCGCATCTTCGAGTGGGCGCTGGGGGTCGCTCGCGAGTGGCAGCGGACCGAGGATCCAGGTCCCGGGCTCAGGACCAAACACGCCCTCGCCGACCGCCTCGTCTACAGCACGGTCAAGGAGAACATCGGCGGCGAGATCGAGTTCATGGTCAGCGGTGGCGGGAGCCTCGCGAAGGAGCTCTGCGAGACGTTCAACGGGATGGGGATCACCATCGTCGAGGGGTACGGATTGACCGAGACGGCCCCAGTCATCACGATAAACCCGCCGGAGGACATCCGACCGGGAACGCTCGGCGTCCCCGTCTACGGGATCGACGTGCGGCTGGACGAGTCCGTCGTCGACGCCACCGAGTTCGACGACGTCGAGGGCGCCGTCGGCGAACTCCAGGTCCGCGGCCCGAACGTCACCGATGGGTACTGGAACCGCCTGGGAGAGACGGAACGCGCGTTCACGGAGGACGTCCCCGCGAGCGAAGCGAGGGGGGAGTCGGAAACGGGGTCAGTTTCCGGAAGGTGGTTCCGGACGGGGGACATCGTCGAACAGACCGACGACGGCTTCCTGACCTACCACGACCGCATCAAGGAGATCATCGTCCTCTCGACGGGGAAGAACGTCGCGCCACAGCCGATCGAGGACGCGTTCTCGACGAACGACCGGGTCGACCAGATAATGGTCGTCGGCGACGAGCGGAAGTTCATCGGTGCCATCCTCGTCCCGAACTTCGAGGCGCTTCGCCACTGGGCCGACAGCGAGGGGATCGACCTCCCGGCGGACGACGAGGCGCTCTGTGAGGACGACCGCGTGAGAGACTGGATCGGGGAGGCCGTCGACGAGGTCAACGAGGACCTCGAACGCGTCGAGCGCATCAAGGAGTTCGTGCTCGTCTCGCAGGAGTGGACCGCCGAGAACGACCTGCTGACCCCGTCGATGAAGAAGAAGCGCCGGAACATCCGGAACGCCTTCGAATCGAAGCTGGCCGAGATTTACGGGGGCGAAGACGAGGAGGAAGAGGAAGCGGTCGCCAGCTGAGGGCTGGGAACTGTGGGCCGGGAGCACCGAATTCTCACGTGCGGACGTCGACTGTCCGCGTCCGCGGCCCGTCGCACTCGACGAGCAGGACGGACTGCCAGGTACCCAGGTCGAGGTCGCCGTCCGACACCGGAATCGTCGCGTCCGGACCGAGCAGCGCGGCCCGAAGGTGAGAATCGGCGTTCCCGTCTAGCTGGTCGTGAGCCCACCCTTCGTCGGCGACGCGGTCGGCCAGCCAGTCCTCGAAGTCGCCGATGAGTCTCGATTCCGCTTCGTTGACCGTGACACCGGCCGTGGTGTGGCGGACGAACACCGTCGCGGTTCCGTCGGCGTCTGCCGGGAGTGCGTCGCGGACGTCGTCGGTGACGTCGACGACCGATAGCCGCCGGTCAGTGTCGACCGTGAACGTGGACATCGACGAAACTGTTCGACTGGGGCGCAGTAGAACGTCACGGTACCTGCCGGCAGCGGTTCGACGGCATCGCTCACGTCGGTGTGGAACGCGGAAACCCCGAGGGGGTCACGGGTTCGTGGGTAAGCAGGTGAGGAGAGAGCTCAGAACGCGCCGAGGCCGACGCTGAACGCCCAGCGTTCCACGGCGAGGACGGCCAGCGCGAGCGCGCCGCCCGCCAGCGCGACGTTCTTGAGGAAGTGCGTCATCTCGTCCTGTTGCTGGTCCTCGGGGACGGCCCAGAAGTCGTGGAAGAGCACGCCCGCGACGACGAGAAAAGCGGCGACGACGACGCCGCCCACCGTCGGGAAGATACCGAGGACGATGGCGAGGCCGCCCAGGATCAGTGCCAGCCCAGACCCGAGAACCGCCAGCCTCGGCGCTGGAAGCCCCTTGTGCTGGGCGTAGCCCGTCATCTGTTCGGTCTGCACGAAGTGATTGAGCCCGGTGAAGGCGATGACGCCGCCGAAGAGCACGCGCGCGACGAGGAGGACGAGACCCTCGGTTCCCGTAAACGCCATCAGGCGCTCACCTCGGAGGCGGTATCGGCAATTACAGTCGTTCGGCCCGGTACTACTGGTGTGGTTCGCACAGCAGGTATCATTGCGTTACCTGGTTCCCTCCGGAACTAATATATACGTTAGGCGATAGAAGTGATACTAGATTACGTCCATGTCATCGACGTTCGAGCAATCGGAGGAGACGGTCGAGGAGAAGAACGCCGGCGCCTGTCCGGTGATCGAGGCGGTCGACCAGATCGGCTCGCAGTGGCGCCTCATCGTCCTCCACGACCTGGCCGAGGGGGAAAAGCGGTTCAACGAACTCAAGCGCTCGACGGACGCGAGTTCCCGGACGCTCTCGCGCGTGCTGGACGACCTGGAGGACGCCGAACTCGTCAACCGCCGGGTCGAGGACCAGCCCATCGCCACCTACTACACCCTGACCGAGAAGGGCGAGGCGCTCTGTCCCGTCTTCAGCGACATCGAAGACTGGGCCGACGACTGGCTCTGAGGTCGCTCGCCGACCGCGGGCGGTATCGGAGGCCGTGAGAGCCAGAGGATTATCCCCGTCGCGTCCCTACGGTGACACATGCCCACGGAGATTCCCGGAATCCACCACGTCACCGCCATCGGCAGCGACCCTGGCCGGAACCTCGGGTTCTACACCGAGACGCTGGGACTCCGCCTCGTCAAGCGAAGCATCAACCAGGACGACGTCTCCGTCTACCACCTGTTCTACGCCGACCACGAGGGCACCCCCGGGACGAGCATGACCTTCTTCCCCTACCCGGGGGCTCGCAGCGGCCGCGTCGGCACCGGACAGGTCAGCACGACGGCGTTCACGATCCCGATCGACGCCGTCGACTACTGGACCGAACGGCTGTCCGCGGAGGGGGCCGACGTCGACGAACCTCGCGAGCGGTTCGGCGACACCGTCGTTCCGTTCCGCGACCCCGACGGACTCCCGCTGGAGCTGGTCGCGACGGCCGACGCGCCGCCCGCGAACCAGCCGGACGGACCAGTCCCCGAGGAACACGCGATTCGGGGCTTCTTCGGCGTGACGCTCTCGCTCCAGAGCGCCGGGCCGACCGTCGACCTCCTCCGAACGATGGGATACGAGGAGACAGCGGGCGAGAGCGAGCACGACCGCCGCCGGTTCGAGGCCAGCAGCGATATCGGCGCGGTCGTCGACGTCCTGGAGCAACCGCAGGCGCCCCGCGGCCAGCCGGGCACCGGGACCGTCCACCACGTCGCGTTCCGGGTCGAAGACGACGAGCAGGAGGCCTGGCGCGAGGTGTTTCAGGACCAGGGACTCCGGCCGACCGAGATAATCGACCGCAAGTGGTTCAGGTCGGTGTACGTCCGCGAACACGGCGGCGTCCTCTTCGAGTTCGCCACGAAGTCGCCGGGCTACACCGTCGACGAAGACGTCGCAGAACTGGGGAAGCGACTCGTCCTGCCGGAGTGGCTCGAAGACAGGCGCGGGGAAATCGAGGCCGGGCTCCCAGACCTCTCCTGACCTGCGATTCTGGAGGGCGTAGTTAGCGTCAGCGGGGCGGGCGACGCGGTGGCGCAGCCGCGCGGTCACTGGCCGCGACGCGAAGCGAGTACGCGATGGTCACGAGTCCGACGAACTGGAGGACCCGGACCGCGAGCCGGAACACGTTCTGGTACCGGACGGGGACGACGCGGAACGTGATGAGGCCCTGACCGGCGAGGGCCACGACGTACGTCACGCCGAAGAGGAGGATCATCCCGACCGAGAGGTACCGCATCGACCGGTCCTCGTTCCGCCGGAGCCCGCGATAGGCGTGAACACCGATGTAGAGGCCGACGATGGCCGACCCCGTGGCAGCGACGCCGGCCGCGAGTCCGACGGTGCTGAAGAACGCGATCATCTCAGAAGTTCCCCCACATCCGCGAGAGTTCGTCGGCGACGTCCCCACCGGCCCGCTCGACGGTCCAGTCGAGGTCTCCGTCGCGGATGGTCAGTTCGAACCGGTCGAGCGCCGAGGCGTACACCGTCTCGTGGTGCCCGTCGCGTCGGGGCCTCGTCCGCTCTTCCAGCAGGTCGAGGTCGCGCAGTTCGTCGACCCGCCGGTAGATGGACGACACCGAGAGGTCACAGTGGTCGCCCAGTTCCTTCGCCGACAGCGGTTCCGCGCTCGTCGCGACGAGGATGGACCGGACGTGCTCGTCGTCGAGCAGCGCGACGACGTCGGCCAGGTCGTGGTCCCCGTTCACAGCTTCGTCTGTCATACGTGGGGGATATAGCTTGCTCTCGACCGGCGGGGTCCGCGAGCGGTCCGGACTGAGACGGCGAGAGCCGAGGGCCGCGCTCATTCGTCCGCCTCCAGTTGATAGCGGAAGAGCGTCAGCGACCCGATGCCCGCTGGACCGTACTCGATCTGCACGCCGTCCGCGTCGGGGCTGTCGCTCAGGTCGACCGTCGTTTCGTCGCCCGGTCCCGCGCTGTCCCTGCCGGGCCAGAGCGGGAGCTTCTCGATCTCGCCGTAGTCGTCGGGCGAGTCGACGTCGTACCACAGCAGGTCCGCGTCGACCGCCTCGCCGGCCTCGTGTCGGATCGTGACGGTCCGCGTGTCTGGATCGAAGGACGCGCCCCAAGTGACCTGCGGCGGCTCGTCGACCGGATCGCGGTCCCCGTTCGGTGCCAGCGGGACGCGCGCCTCGACCCTGGCCAGTCGACCGTCGACGCCGACGTCGGGCGTCTCGGCCTCGGACGTGAGTTCGTGCGGCTGGTCTTCGAGGAGCCGCCTGATGCGTTCCGCGGAGACGGCTTGTCCCCCGGGATATCGCTCCAGGAGGATCTGGTAGCCGGCGTCGGCGATCCTGAAGGCGTCCGCACCCATCGTCGCGTACTCCGTAGCGAGTCCGGGGTGGCCGCCGCCGACGTACAGCAGTCGGCTCGCACCGACGGCCTCGGTGACCGCAGCGAAGTCGTCGTCGGCCTCGTGGTACCGCTCGACGTCACCGCGCCCCGCGTCGATGGTCGCTTCCAGGTTCGCAGCGCGGTGGTGTTCGGCGCTCGTCCAGACGAGCACGCCGTCCCGGACAGCGAGGCGCCGAGGGACGTCGGAGCGGGCGTACAGATCGTAGTCGCGGTACGTGCCGTCCGGTTCGTAGGCCGTGTCGGCGAGCGTCGCCGCGACCTCGTCGGCGGCGAACTCGGCCACGACGACCGTCGCGAGGTTCGTGGTGACGAGGCGGTCGTAGTTCTCGTACCCGATCCCGAAGTAATCGATTTCGACCCGCAGGGCCGCCCTGCGGGCCACGAACTCCTCGGGAGCGGGGCCGTCGAACGGTCCCGGTTCGGCGTACGTGATCAGCCAGTCGTCGTCCGTCTCGACGACCGACTGGGCCGGGAGCCATCGCCGGTAGTCGGGCGGGCCAGCTTCGGGGACGTCTACGCGCCCGTACGATGGTTTGCTACCGAGCGGCGGGAGTGCGGTACACCCCGCCGCGCTCGCCGTCAGTCCGGTCGATACGGCCGCCGCGCCGGCCCGGAGGAGGGTGCGACGCGTCGGCATGGAGGGCTCGTCTGGTGGCGTCATCTTCGCACGTGAACGGCTGACCGCCATCCCCTTCATAACAGCACGTCGACCGCGGGGTCGCGCATACCGGCGAAGGGTTTAAGTAAGCGGTAACCACCAGGCATGTGTTCTGTGCGCAGCCGGTGAGTGGCTCCGGCGGTTGGCTCGGACCGCCAGTCGGTGAAGCGGAGCGACACGGGCGCGCGGCGTCCAGAGAAGGGGGCGGGCGAGTCGGCGACCGAACGTTCAGGCCAGCCACTCCTCGGGCTTGGTGTCGTAGTCGACGTCGTCGGCCGCGAGGTGTTCGACCTCGGACCAGTCGACTTCCTGGACCGTGACCTCCTCGCCGTCGTAGCGCAGGCGCTTGCCGACGTCCTCGGGTTCGGGCTCGCGGTCACGCCGCCGGGCGACCTCGACGTCGTGCTCGTCGAACACCTTGTCGATAGTCAGCAGGTTCACCGGCCGGCCCCACAGCTGGAACACTCGCTCGAGCGTGTCCTTCGCCTGGTCCATGTCGAGGACGACGCCGTTGAACTGGTGAGTCAGGAGTAGCTCGTTGCGGTTCTCGTAGTTCCCGTCCGCGACGGTGATGGTGGGCTTGCCGAAGTTGGTGAACTGGAGCATCAGCTTCTTCTTGACGTCGCGGTAGTCCGTCGAGGTCACCCGGTAGTCGCCGGTGGACTGGGTGTACTCGTAGGTGAAGTAGTCGTTCTCGTCGACGAACTCCTGGCTGAGGAACTCGTCGAGGAAGGTGACGTCGTTGTGGCTCTCCCGGATTTCGCGCATGCGGTCCCAGCCGCGGGCGAAGTCCACGTCCGCCAGCGCCTCCGCGACGCTCTCGTACCGGGAGTCGTCGAACATGTACCGCGAGACCCGTTCGAGGTCCTCCTGCCCGATGCGGGAGACGAACCCGCGGTACTGGGGCTTGACCAGTGAGTAGTGGCGCTCGGCGAGGCCCTCGTAGGTGAGGACTTTCCACGGATACCGCTCGACGTCGAACTCGCCGTCCTTCGCCTCCCGCAACATCTCCGCGTCGACGCGGGGGTCGTCGGCAGGTATCTCGTCGAGCGACCCCGGGACGTCTTCGAGCCAGGGTTCGGGCGCGAGGTGGTCCTGGACCTCCCGGAAGTCGACGACGTCCTGGAAATTGCGCCAGGTGATGCCCTCGACCCGGAGGAGCCGTTCGGCGACTTCGCGGCGGTTCTCGCTGTTCTCGATGTACTCCCACAGCTCCTTGCCGAGCTTGTAGGGGTTGAGGCCAGCCGATCCGAGCACTTTCGACTGGTGGTCGGCGTAGAGGACGAACTCGTCGTCGCCAGCGAACCCTTCCTCGCCCATCATCATCGATTCCCAGTATGCGGCCCACCCCTCGTTCATTATTTTTGTCATTTTCTGCGGGGCGAAGTAGTACGCCTCCCGCCGCAGGATCTCGAGGACGTCGACCTGCCAGTCCTCCATCTCGACGGCCTTCTCGCCGTCCTCGTCGTACTGCATCCCGTGGGTCCTGAGGAAGGCCAGCACGTCCTTCTCCGGCTCGGCGGGGAAGGTGATCGACTCGTCGTCGGGCGACTGAGCGTCCAGCCACTCCTGGCTGAACACCTGCTTCTTCACCTCGTCGGAGACGTTCAGGTCCTCCAGCTGGTCGGCGACGTCCTCGAAGTCCTCGTCTATCTCTGGGACGTCGGGGTCGCCGACGGGGGCGTAGGGCTGGTGCTGGTCGACGTTGTCCTCCAGGCAGAGGACGTGGTCGATCCACTTCTCGACCTCGGCCCTGTCGATCTCCGGGTCCTGCATGTACTCCCGGATGGTGTCGCCGTGGCGGGCGAGCATCGCCGAGGCGTCTGGAGTCCTCGTGCGGCTGTCGCCGCCCTCGCTTTCGTCGTCGCGTCGCGACGACCTGCCCGCAAACATCCCGAACCACTCGTTGTTCGAGAAGAAGTCCGCGTGGGCCTCGACGTGGGTGATGACCGCCTTCTGGTCGGCCAGTTCGTTCGACTCCTGCAGGAACGCGTGGGCCGGGTTGTCGTTGTTGACGATCTCGAAGGCCTTGCCGCCGAGGAACTGGCCCTGTTTCTGCTGGCGGTCGTACTGCATGCCCCAGCGCCAGTGCGGGTAGCGCTGCTGGAACCCGCCGTAGGCGATGAGTTCGTTCATCTCGGCGTAGTCGACGATCCAGTAGTTCACCGGGTACGGCTCCAGGCCGAGGCGCTCGGCCAGGTTGGCAGCCTCCTCGACCGGTTCCTCCAGTTGCTCGGCCGCGCGCTGGGCGCGGATACGGTCCTTTCTGCTCATGCGTCTTCCTCCTCCGTGCTCAGTATCTCGTAGATGGCGTCGACGACGTCCTCCGGCGAGGAGACGTAGGCGACGGCGACGTCGCCCGCGTCCCGGAAGTGACGCCCGACCTCCTCCGCGTGGGTCGCGTTGATCGCGTTCCCGCTGGGCTGTGTCTCCACGTATGCGTGGAGGTTCGCCGGAATCCGCTCCATCAGCGGGATGACGTGCTCCTCGGTGTCGTTCGAGGAGTTCTCGGAGTCACCGGCGGCGAACACGTAACGGTTCCACTCGCTCCAGGGGTACTCCTCTTCGAGGCGCTCCATGGCGACCTCGTAGGCGCTGGAGATGCGCGTCCCACCACCGGAGCGGATGCCGAAGAACTCCTCGCGGTCGACCTCCCAGGCGTCGGCGTCGTGGGCGATGTAGACGAACTCGGCGTTGTCGTACTTGCCCTGGAGGTACCAGTCCAGCGGCGTAAAGGTCCGCTCGACGAGTTCGCGCTTCTTCTGGCGCATGCTCCCCGAGACGTCGCGGATGTTGACCACGACGACGTTGCGCTCCTTCTCCTCGATTATCTCGGGGTAGCGGTAGCGCTCGTCCTCGCGGCGGAAGGGGATCTGGTCGACCCCTTCCCGGCGGATGCGCGCCGCCGTGTCGGTTCGCTCGACGTTCGCCTCCATCTCCTCGATTGAGTCCCAGGTCGCCTTCTCGGCGTCGTCTATTTCCTCGTACGTCTCCTCCAGCCAGGCCTTCGAGACCGGGACGTGCTGGTCGCGGGCCCAGTCGAAGACGGTGGCCGGTCCCCAGCCGTGGACCTTGAGCGCCTCGCGGACGAACTCGCGGTCGAAGTCCATCGCCAGCTTTCGCTTGAGCCCCTCCTTGAACAGGTGCTCGAAATCGAGCGTGCTGGAGGGACCGGTCCGGGTGATGTCCGTGAAGTCACCCTCCGACTCCTCGACGACCTTCTTCCCCTTCGGGTCGAGGTCGAGGCCGAGTTGCTCGTCGAGTTCCTGGGCGAACTCCTCCGGGTCCATCTCGTAGTACTCGTGCTCGCCGCCCTCCTCGCCTGGCTGCCCGTCCTCGTCGCCGTCGCCGGGCTGTGGCTGGGGCTGGCCGACGGGGTCGCCCTCCTCGGCGCCCTCGCCCTGGCCGACGCCGCCCATGTCGCGCTGGTCGTAGGCGAACTCCGGGAGGTCGACGATCTTGATGGGGATCCGTACCTCGTCCTGGCGGCTCTGACCCAGGTCGCCGTACTGGATGAACTCCGCCAGGTCCTGGCGGCGCTCCTCGCCGACCGCGCGATACCGTTCGAGGTCCTCTCTCAGTCCCATTTGTAGCTCACCTGGCTCATGACGTAGCGGCTCGTCAGTTCGGCCGACGCCTCGCTGTAGCCGAACAGTTCCTGCATGTTTCGGACGGTCTTCGCCTTGATATCGGCCGTCTCCGTCCCGCTCGGCGGGTTGTCCCACTGGCGCGGGTCGAAGTCCTCGTAGGTCCGCTTGACGGCGCTCCAGTCGTGGCTCTCGAGAACGGTCTCGATGACCGGAATCTCCTTGGGATTGACGTCCTCGACGCGGAACTCGTCGTCGCGGGACTGCCAGGCGTGGCGGTTGAGCGCGGTGATGATCTTCTCGGTCCGGAAGTGCCGGACCGCCTCGTCGGGCGCGTTGCCCTCGTAGTTGCGGTCGTCGAACCGGCCGAGGTGCTCGATCTCGAAGACCTTCATCTTCAGCGGGTCCGGCTCCTCGTACTCGCCGCGGTCGTTCTCGATCTGTTCGCCCGCCTCCCAGGCGTAGACGTGCTCGATGTACTCCTCGACGGTGGCCTGGTCGACGCGCTTGTCGCGCATGACCGCGTCGAGGACGTCCCGCTCCTGCTCGGTGAAGACGTGGTTCTTCACGGGGACGACGCGCTCCTCGAACTCGCTGGCCTCCGTCGGCGAGAACACCGGCGCGCCGCCGAGGTTCGCCGCCATCGTGTTCAGCACGTCCCGGGGCATGATCACGTTCTCGACGTCGAGGTCGGCGTGGTGGCGGTCCTGCTGGTCGTGGAGCAGGTCGGCGATGACGTCCCGGGTGAAGGTGACGGGGATGCCGTGCTCGCCGTCGTTGGCGTTCGTGTCGAGTTCGTAGTCGTCGACGTCGATGCGCTCGTCGCCCTCCTGGAGGTAGCCCCGGTCGAAGAGGAGAGCCTTGTCGACCAGGTCCAGCCCGGCGGGTATCTCACCGGCGTCCAGCCGGGAGGCGACGGCGTACAGCGCGGCGGCCTCGATGGCGTGGGGCGCCAGTTCCTTGCCGGTGACCTCGTTGGAGCTATCGCGGACCTGGACGGTCAGTGGCTCCTGGATCCACTCCTCCAGTTCCTCCCAGGAGTCGGCCTGCCACACCGACGTCTCGTTCGTGAGTTCGCGGCGCAGCAACTCGGCCTCCAGCGAGAGGTTGGTGAGGTAGCTGAACTCGTGTTTGTCCAGCCGACGTTTGAGCGCCTTCAGCGGGTCCTGGCCCTCGCGTTCGGCGTGCTGGTTGAGCTGTGCCTCCAGGTCGGGGTTCGAGATGATGACCAGCTGCGTGTCGATGTCCATCCCGATGCCCTTGTCCAGTTTGACGTGGCCCTCGTCGGGGACGTTCAGCAGTTTCTGGAGCAGGTCGGCGTGCTGGGCCGCGTCCTCGACGATCGTGAGCAGGCCGTTGCCCTGGGAGAGGACGCCGTCGTAGGAGAACGCCTGCGGGTTCTTCCGGCCGCGTGAATCGAGTTCGCGAAGCATGCCGTGCATCCACGACCCGACGAGGCGTTCCTTGGGCGAGCCCTCGTCCTCCGAGTGAAGCACGCCGATGCCGTCGCCGACGTCGACGACGTAGTTTTTCACCCGGAGGTGCCGGGGATCGGTGACCGCCGAGAACAGGTCATCGGCGCCGTCTCTCCTGTACAGCTCCTCCAGGAAGTCGTACGCTTCGCGGCTGAACGGGTCGAGTTTCCCCTCGACGCGGACGGGGACGTGGTCGTCGAGCCGGTCGTTGAGGTCCGCGACGAGTTCGGTCCGGACGTCGTCCGGGAACACCGACAGCGGGTGGGCCTGGACCGGGCTCTCGTACCAGTCGTCCTCGTCCTCGACCGGGCTGTCCCCGTAGGTGATTCCCGCGTTGTTCTCGCCGGCGCCGGCGACGTTCCACTCGACAGTGTACCGTCGCCCTGCGTCCGTCTTCGAGTACTCTCGCAGGCCGTTGATCAGGCACCGCTTCAGTTCGGACTTTCCGGTCGCCGTCGGCCCTTCGAGCCAGATTATCTTCTCGTCCTTGCCCCGGCCCGCCGCTATCGAGCGGAGGTCGTCCACGAAGTCGTTGAGCACCTCCGTGTTGCCGAGGATGGCGTGTTCACCGTCGTTGTGCGGGTCGTCGAAGAACTGGTAGCGCTCCTTCTCCTCGCCCTCCTCGATGACGGTCCTGGTGCCGGCCTCCTCGATGGCCTCCAGGAGGTACTTCGAGGCGTGGGCGGCCAGCCCGGGCGCCTCCAGGATCGCATCGACGTACTCCGAGAGGGTCATCGGCTCCTCGTACGTCGCGTCGAGCGCCGCGTCGGCGCGACCGATGAAGTCCTCAGCCGTCATGGTGGTCAGTCCTCCATCTCGCTCTTGGCGACCTCGGCGCCGGCGAACTCGAGCACCTCCTTTGCCCCTTCCTCGGAGTAACCCTGTTCGACGAGCGCGTCGATCCACTGGTTGCGCTCGTCGTCGTCCATCTCGCCGCTGGAGACCAGCGCCGAGAAGTTGATGTTGTGTTTCTTGTCCTCCCAGAGTTTGCGTTCGAGGGCGCGGCGGAGGCGGTCATTGTCCTGCGGGTTGAACGTGTCGCCCTCGCGGGCACGACGGGAGACCCAGTTGGACACTTCCTGGCGGAAGTCGTCCTTGCGGTCCTCCGGCAGGTCGAGTTTCTCCTCGACCGAGCGGAGGAACTGCTCGTCGGGTTCCTGTTCGCGGCCCGTGATCTCGTCCTCGACGGTGTCGTCGTCGATGTAGGCCATCACGTGGTCCATGTACTTCTCGCCCTGGCGCTGGATCTCGTCGACGTCGTAGGCCAGCGCGTGGCGGACGTCCTCGATGGCCCGCTCCTTGTACTCCTCGCGGACCAGTTCGAGGTAGCGGTAGTAGGTGTCGAACTTGTCCGCCGGGATGGAGCCGTGGTTCTCCAGGTTGTCCTCGAAGTGGTTGAACGTCGTCAGCGGCGAGAGGAACTGGCGGTCGCGGTGCATGGAGTCCATGATCGCCTCGGCGATTTCGTCGCCGATGAACCGCGGGGAGACGCCCTCCATCCCCTCGCCGATCTCCGCCTTGTCCGCGGCCTCGTCGCGGAGTTTCTTCACGTCGACGTCGTCGGCCTCGCCGATCTCGCCGTTGTAGGCCTTGACCTTCTGGAGCATGTCGACCGTCTCGGTGTCCGGTTCCTCGACGCGGGTGAGCACGCCGAAGAGGCCGGCCATCTCCAGCGTGTGGGGTTCGACCTGGATGTCCGGGAGGTCGGCGTTGCGCAGCATCTTCCGGTAGATCTTCGCCTCGTCCTCGTAGCTGAGGACGTACGGGAAGTCGATGCGTTTGGTCCGGTCGTTGAACGCCTCCATCTTCTCGTCGCCCTTCTTGTCCCGGTACTCGGGCATGTTCGTCCGTCCGACGATGACCTGGTCGATGTCGATCCGGGGATTGGCCTTGGGCTTGATCGTCTGTTCCTGGGTGGCGTGGAGGAAGTCGTAGAGGAACTCGCGCTGGAGCTTCAGCAACTCCTCGCCGGAGAAGATGCCGCGGTTGGCGTTACAGAACGCGCCCGAGTAGTCGAACGCCCGCGGGTCGCTCTCGCCGTAGACGGCGATCTTCGAGTAGTTGACGTCGCCGGTGAGTTCGGTCTCGTCCTGGTTCTTCTTGTCCTTGGGCTCGAACGTCTCGATCCCGCGGCGCTGGTTCTCGTCGGCGATGAACCGGACGATCTCGACGTGGTTGGAAAGCACCTGCTGGAGGTCGTCGTCGTAGTACGCCAGCAGGCGGTCCATGTAGAACTCGCTGGCCGGGTCCAGCGCCTGCTCGTTGCGGATGGTGTAGGGCGCGTCCAGGTCCTCGTTGATGTCCGCGATCACCCGGTCGCGCTGGTCCTGGGGCAGGAGCACGATGGGGTCCTGGTTCATCGGCGACCGGACGACGTCGTCGGCCGGGTCCTGGTCGCCGACGACGTCACAGAGGTTCGTCCAGCGGAAGGTGTACATCCGGCCCTCCTCGCGCGTGGTGTAATCCTCGAAGTACCGCCTGACCTGGCGGTCGAAGTCGGACTTGCCCGACCCCACCGGCCCGAGGAGGAGTTTGATGCGCTTCTGGGGCCCGAGACCGCGTGCGCCGGATTTGACCTTGTTGACGAACTCGTGTATCGCCTCGTGGACGACGGGGCCGTAGAAGGTGTTCTCCCCGTCGTTGAGGGGGTCCTCCGAGGCCAGCTCGTACTCGACGACGCCGGCGTCTTCGTCGTACTCGGTGCCGTAGTAGTCGAACATGTCGGCAACGCGCTGGTGGGCGTTGCGGGCGATTCGCGGGTCTTCGTACAGCTGGTCGAGGTACCAGTCGAACGAATGGGTGGCTCGCAGGTCCGACGGGATGGCGTCCTGGTACTCTCGGCTCAGCTCTTCGAGTGTCTCTTTCGTGTCTGTCATGCTATCACGGACAGTTCGCGTCGGTAGCTGGCTCGCGTGCCAGACGCGGTCGACGTGGAATCGCTGCCGCGAGTCTCGGGAACAGTACGGTGTGGCCAACATCGAACGCTCCGTCCGTACCTGCCGACAACCGCCTCGGGGCCCGGCCGCCCGGGCCGACTGCGCTCGATTCGTGCCATGCTATCACTTGTCAATCCAGAACGCGGGGACGATGCTCCGGATCTGTTTCGATACGCCGTTCGGAACTGTTTCCGATACTATTTATTGTAGAAGGACTGTGCCAGTATAACCCTTTCCCCAGATAGCGTATATAACGATCATCGTTCCGTGCCGGTACGAGTGGAAACTACAGGGTAGAACGCGTCCGTGTGCATCACCCACACGCGAAATAATCTCGTATTAAAACGTTCCGACCTGCAAGCCACCGCCGGAACGGTGGACTCTTTCGCACACCCGTCCAAGCGCTGCCCATGAGCTTCGACTCGCTCGACGATGACTGGGTCGTCTGGAGCGACGAGGGCGAGAAGGCCGTCCTCGCATTCCGTCCGGACGTCTTCGACGGCGACGAGTTTCCCGCGCCCTGTCTCCCGACGATCTACCTCACTCGCGGCCAGCGCGACCGCCGGCCCGGCAGCCGGCGCGTCGGGGCCGACTGGTACGTCACGCTCGCGCTCGAACCGGAGATTACCCGCGAGGCAGACGCCTACGAGGACCGCGAGGGAGCCGTGGCGGGCGCCGTCGCCCTCGCCGAGGCGTTCGCGGCGGGCGAAATCGACTACCGCGACCTCTACCAGGTCCCCCGCCCCGACTACTTCGACCGCCTCGACGAACTGACGGGCCGTCAGGGCTGATAGTGGTGGTTGTAACTTTGTACCGGCGAACGCCGGGACGGGCTTACAACCACCACTATGACGCGCCGCTCGCACGCGCCAGGCCATACGCTTACTTTCGTCGCCCCACTAGCCTCCGCTATGACCACGGTTACGCTGGTCGGGTCCCGCCTCGCCGAAGTGGACCAGGAGTTCGTCTACCAGGGAGAAGCCAGCGGGTGCGAAGGGTGCCCTTACCGGACCCAGTGCCTGAATCTCACGGAGGGCGTCCGGTATCGCGTCACCGACGTCCGTGAGGACGGCCAGACGCTGGACTGCGCCGTCCACGACGCCGGCGTCAACGCCGTCGAAGTCGAGCCCGCGCGTGTCAGGGCGAACGTTGCCTCGAAGGGCGCCTACGCCGGCAGCAAGGCGACGCTCCTTGGGCCCTGCCCGTACACCGGCTGTCCGAGTCACGAGTACTGTGAACCCGCGGGCGCCGACTTCGACGAGGAGCATCGAATCGACGAGGTGATCGGTGACCCACCCCACGACTACTGCGCGCTGGACCGCGACCTGACGCTCGTCGAGTTCGCACCGTCGGAAGACGGGTGAGCGAGGCCTGGTTCCCGACGACTGCAGACGGCTACCTGGGTGCCCTCGACCTGTAGGGATCCGAATCAAGTGGCCTCTCTCACTAGTGCTGACACCGGTAATCGGACGGGAATTTATGGGAAGGCACGACGACTCACCGGCCGACGAGCTGAGGAACAGCCGTTCGAACGCGACGACGTACACCCGAGACCCCGACGAATCGCCCTCCGAGAGCGTCGTCAGGACCGTCGCCGCCGTCACCGGGACCGAACCGACGCGCATGGACCCGCTCTACGAATCGATCGACCCGGACGCGCTGGACACCGTCGTCGAATCGACCGCCACCGCTGCGGGGACGCAGTCCAACACCCGGTCCAGTGTTCGGTTCCGATACCAGGGCAGGACAGTCACGATCCACGCGGACGGGCGAACGGTCGTCTCACCTGCGGCCGCCGACTAGTCCGCACGACCGGATCCGCGGCCGAACAGGACGGTGAGCAGTTTGCGCTCCGCCGCGTGGATGTGTTCGGAGAACGTGGCCGAGGAGATACCCAGGTCCGCCGCGATCTCGCTGCCCGTTCGCTCGCGGGGCCAGTCGTAGTACCCCGCCTCGTAGGCGGCCTCGACGACTTCGCGTTGCCTGTCGGTGAGGTCGTTCTCGAGGATCGCCCGGAACGCCGATTCGGCGAACATCGGCTCGACGCCCTCTTTCTCCCGCTTGGAGGCCAGTTCGGCGTCGTCGTACTCGTCGAGAAACGTCGCCACGACCGCCGAGGCCTCGTACCCCGTCGGGATGTCCGCCACGATGCGACCCGTTCCCCCGACCCCCTCGACTGTCCGCGGGAGGGCGCCGAGTTCGGCCAGCGAGTAGGCCGGACAGTCGCCGGAGACGGTGAACTCGAACAGGCCACCGCGCTCGTATTCGGCGAGGAGCGTGGCGTCCAGGGTCTCGTGGGCGGACGCGAGCGAGACGATCCCGCCTGGATCGGTGCCCGTCACGTCGAAGAACTCCGCGTACTGCCCCCCGGGACGGGGGAGCATCTTCGCGAGTTCCATCGTACACTCCCGGTCGGCAGAGACGCCCACGAAGGGGTACGTTTCGCTCTTAACACGGAATTCGACCTCCACGACGGACTCCGTCTCGCCCCTGCAGGCCACTTTGGACATTTGTGATCTCCTGTTAATTTCTCACTCTAGTGTAAGTGCATTTACCAATATTGCGCCCCAGATCGGCCGAAATTCGACAGGCCAGTCCGATTATCCAATCCCTTTGTCTATGAATTCAACATCCCGATTCGAACGGCTGGGAGAGCAGCGGGGTCGGCACCCAAGAATCAGCGGTCCTCGGCCGAGAGCGTCCCCACCCGCTCGGCCCGGTAGCCGAAGACGTCCTCGTAGCCGTGCGATGAGAGCAACACGGGGTGGAACGGTTCCTCCGCGACGACGTTCTCCTCGCCGACGGCGGCGAACACCTCGCCGGCGGTCACCTCCTCGAAGTTCGAGACGTAGACGTCGTAGGTGTCGGCGGCGCGCTTCGGGATCGGTCCCCGGAGGCGAAAGACGGGGAGGTCCACCTGTCGCGGGCCGTCCTGGTCCGGGAGCGCGCCGGTGGCGCCCAGGAACTCGCGCGTCACCTGGACCGCGTTCTCCGCGGCCTGGACCGAGCCCTGGTAGCCGCACTCGACCTCGATGGCCTCGGGAATGATCGAGTAGATCCGGCCCTCGTTCGCGCCGGTCGTCTCGACGACGGCGTCGATCGAGAGGTACGGACAGATCGACCGGGCCGTCGGGCCGATTTCGTCGACGAGGGCGAACATGCCCTCGTAGGACTGCGTGGAGTGCAATCCCAGGACGGTGCAGCCACGGAGTTCCTCGGCGACGGCGGCCGCGAGACGTCCCTCGTGGGTCGGCGCGTTCGGATCGCCGGGAAACGCCCGGTTGAGGTCCTCCTCCACGTACCGCTCGTTCCGGTCGCGGGCCAGTTCGTTGGCGACGACGAACTTCACCGGTCGCTCCACGGCCGGCCGTTCGTCCAGCAGCGTCCTGACCGCGTGCTCGCCACAGGGCTCGTCGCCGTGGATGGCGCCCACGACGGCTATCTCTGGATCACCAGTGCCGAGCTGCTCGACGTACACGTACGAGGCCTCGGACGCTATCCATTAGAGTGGTACGCTTCGATCCGGACCCGGAATCACCGGTCCCGGACCGGCGCGTCATGGTGATGGTTGTACCTTTTTGTCGGCGTTCGGCCGGACGCCGGGACGAGCGTACAACCACCACTATCAGGCATCCATCGCCGGCAGCGTGAACGAGAACGTCGCCCCGTCCCCGGGCGCTGCGTCGACCCAGATCTCTCCCCCGTGCCGTTCGACGATCCGTTGACAGAGGGCGAGTCCGATCCCGGTCCCGGCGTGTTCCTCGTGGGTGTGCAGGCGCTGGAACACCTCGAAGATCCGGTCCGCGTCGTCGGGGTCGATACCGACGCCCCGGTCCCGGACGGAGACGACCCAGTCCGAGCCGTCGCGTTCCGCCGAGACCTCGATTCGCGGCGGTTCGTCCCCACTGTACTCGATAGCGTTACTCAGGAGGTTCTGGAACACCTGACGTAACTGGCTCGGGTCGCCCATCACCCGGGGAAGCGACGTCGTCTCGACGTTCGCGTCGCTCTCCTCGATCCGGACCTGCAGGTCGTCGTAGACGACGTCGAGGACGTCGTTCAGGGCCACCGGCTCGAAGGGGTCGCCCTGTGTCTCCACCCGTGAGTACTGGAGCAACCCGTCGATCATGTCGCGCATGCGGTCGGCGCCGTCGACGGCGTACTCGAGGAACTCCTCGCCGTCCGCGTCGAGTTCGTCCCCGTACCGGGTCTCGATGAGCTGGAGGTAACTCGAGACCATCCGCAGCGGTTCCTGGAGGTCGTGCGACGCGGCGTAGGCGAACTGTTCGAGGCGCTCGTTGGACTCCTGGAGGTCGGCGACCAGGTCCTCGAGTTCGCTCTGGTACCGGTCCCGTTCGATCGCCTCGGCGAGGACGTTGGCGACGCTCTGGACGAATTTCACGTCTTCCCGGGAGAACTGCTGGCGCCCGGTGTCGTGGGTGCCGAGTATCCCCCACGGCTCGTCGACCGACCCGATCGTCGTGCTGATGCCGCTCCTGACGCCGTGGTCGGTGAGGAGGTCCGGGCCGGAGAACCGCGTCTCCGCAGGGAGGTCCTCGACGACCACTGGCCCCTCGGAGAGGAGGGTGTAGCCCGCCTGTGAGTCGTCGTCCGCGGCGACGGTGGCCTCGCCGACGATTCCCTCGTCCCAGCCGACGCCCTGGCGAACCAGCAACTCCTGCCGGTCGGCGTCCAGGTCGAGCACCTTGGCGTACGCGTTGTCGAGAACGGTGGCGACCTGTCTCGTGGCCTCGTTCATGAGTTCGTCGAGGTGGTCGGCTTCGAGCGCGAACTGGCCGAGATCCGCCACCACGTGTTGCTGGCGAGCGCGGCGTTCGAGTTCGCGCTCCCGCTCCTTGCGCTCGGTGACGTCACGGAAGTAGACGGAGATGCCGGTCTCGGAGGGGTAGAGGTTCGCCTCGACCCAGAAGTCGAACGCCTCGACGTACGTCTCGTAACTGGTGGCCGCCTGTGACTCCATCGCCGTCCGGAAGGCGTCGCGAACCGCGTCTGTGTCTGTCGCCGAGGGGAACACGTCCCACAGGTGCGTCCCGAGCAGTTCGTCCTCGGACTGCTGGAGGAGTACCTCGGCCTGCTCGTTCACGTGCGTGAACCGAAGGTCGTCGTCGACTGCGTAGAACGCGTCAGAGATACGGCCGAGCACCTGCTGGAGTTCGCTCTCCAGTTCGCGCTCGCGTCTGCGCCGATCGGTCATGTCGCGGGTGACCTTCACGAATCCCCGATGGGTCCCGTCGTCGTCGTAGACGGCCGTTATCGTCACGTTCGCCCAGAACTCGCTCCCGTCCTTTCGCACCCGCCACCCCTCGTCCTCGACCGACCCCGATTCGGTCGCCTGCTGGAGGTTCCGTTCGGGAACGCCGGCGTCCCTGTCGGCCTCGGTGTAGAACGTCGAGAAGTGCTCGCCCAGGATATCGTCGGGCTCGTACCCCTTGATCGCTTTCGCACCCTCGTTCCAGCTGACGACGCGTCCGTCCGGATCCATGCGGAAGAGGGCGTACTCCTCGACGGCGTCGACGAGCGAGTGGAACCGGGCTTCCGTCTCCTGTAACTCGTCCGCCGAGCGCTTTCGCTCCGTGACGTCGTAGTAGAGTTCGATCCGACCACCGGCGTACTGCCCCGACTCGATCGGCCTGCTGTAGTGTTCGAGCCACCGCTCCTGCCGGCCGTCACCGGGCGTGACGTGGCACCCGAACTGTTCGACGTCGCTGTTGCCGTCGTACGTCTCCAGCACGCGCTCGGCGAACCGTTCGGAATCCTCGACCCTGTCGGCCACCTGCTCGGCCACGACCGCCCGTTTGTCCCGGCCGACGAGGTCGTCTCTGTCCATGCCGAAGTACGTCCCGACCGTCTCGTTGGCCCACGCCACACGGCAGGTCTCGTCGAGGACGAAGACGCCGATGTTCGCCTCGTCGAGGACGTTCGCCATCGATCCCGCGGACGTCCGTCCGGACTCCGCGGGTTCGGCTTCCACCTCGCGGTCGCTCTCGCTCACGTCGCGAGCGACGCCGATGGTCCCGCGAAACTCGCCGTCTTCGACCACGAGGTTCATACGGAATTCGATCGGTACCGTCCTCCCGTCGGCGGTCCGGGCAGTGACTTCGAACGACGCGACGTCTCGAGTGTCTGCGGCAAGCCGAGTCGCGATCTCCCGCTGAATGCGTTCGACGTCGTCGTCGAGGAGGACGACCGAGACGTGCTCGCCGAGCAGGGCCTCGCGGGAGTATCCAGTCGTCTCGATGACCACGTCGTCGACCGCGACGAAGCGCCCCTCGGCGTCGAGTTGATAGACGCCCTCGTCCATGGTGTCGAGGAGCGTCCGGTACCGCGCGAGCGCGACGTCGTCGTCACCGTCGTCGACATCCCCCCAGAACGCCGCGTCGGCGGCCCCCGGTCGTGAACTCATGTCTCAGTAAAACGTATCGACTCAGTTAAACCGCTCGTCGGTGACTGACGGCGGCCGTCAGGATTCGAGGACCGCGCTCGCGTCCGGTCGCCAAACGCACCGCGCGACGATCCGGGACCCCGTCGTCGATCGAGAACGCCGTCGTCAGTCGAGCGCGTCCGCGTACCGGTAGTCGGCCCGGTCGGCGGCCGGATACGCCCCGTCGACCGCGATTCGCCAGCCGTCGAGGACGTCGGGGTCGTTCAGCGCGTTCGTCAGCGTGGTCCGGACGTCGAGCAGGTCCACGCCGTAGTAGTCCCTGGGCACGCCCTGGAAGTACTGGAGCGCCGTCCGGAACAGCGAGCGCATCCCGTCGTCGTCGTGGAAGTCGTAGTGCTTGTACGCCCCCGCCGCGACCTGGACCATCCCGTGGAGGAACTTGCTCTCCGTCGACCCGCGTCCGTAGTTGTACCATTCGTCCTCGAAACAGTCGTGTGATTCGTGGTACGCGCCGTCGTTGTACAGCGCGACCCCGTGGACGACGGCACGGCGGAGCGTCGCGTGCTCCCACCGACCGTCCTCGCGCCACCCGGTCGGAGCCCCCTCCGGCGGGTCGACGCTCGGGTCGCGCGTGTGGTCGTCCATGGTGAGACCGTGGCCCTGGAGGCGTGTAACTCCGTCGGGAATCGGTCTCGGGCGGTGAACGCTTATCCATCGAACAGCCGAACCGTACGGCATGAGCGTGGCGCCGACGCCGACGGAGATTTTCGCCCGCGCCGTCGACGAAGGCGAACGACGACTCGAACAGACGACGGTCGAACTCGTCTCGACGGGTTTCATCGCCGGATTCACGATACTCTTCGGCATCGTCGCCCTCGGCATCGTCGAGGCGGCGGTCCACCCCGTCGTCCCGGAACTCTCGACGATTGCGGGCGCGCTCGCGTTCGGACCCGGCGTCGTCTTCCTGGTCGTGGGTCGGGCGGAGCTGTTCAACGAGAACTTCTTCGACCCCGTCGCGAAGGCCGTCGACGCGGACGACTCCTGGCTGGTCGGTCCGCTCGTCCGTCTGTGGACCGTCACCTTCGTCCTGAACATCGCGGGCGGCGTCGTACTCGCCTGGTTCCTCTCGTTCGAGGGCGCCTTACCGGCCGGAACGGCGGAAGCGCTCGCCCGGTACGCGGAACACTTGCTCCGCCGCGACACCGCGGCGATCTTCGGGAGCGCCTTCGCCGGCGGCGCGCTGGTCTCGCTGCTCTCGTACATGCTCGCCGCGGCGGACGACGTCACGAGTCGGATGTGGCTCGCCTACGCCGTCGGGTTCCTCCTCTCGCTCGGCCCCTTCGACCACGTCGTCGTCACCGCGCTCCACGCCGTGTTCGGCCTCTTCTTCGACGCGCAAATCTCGCTCGCGTCGCTGGCCATCACCGTTGCCGTCGTCACCGCCGGCAACCTCGCGGGCGGACTCGGTCTGGTCACGCTCACTCACGTCACCCAGGTGATGGGCGCCCGGGAGTCCGGTGACGACGGCGGCGAGTGAGCGCCCCGGTCCGAGTCGGAATTCTTTAGCTAACCGGCCCGTGACTCTCCTATGCGTGCGAGGGTAGCCAAGCCTGGAAACGGCGGCGGACTCAAGATCCGCTCCTGTAGAGGTCCATGCGTTCAAATCGCATCCCTCGCATCGTCGGGGCCCACCCCCGTGATGCGGAAGACGCTCTCGGAGCGCTCTTCCCTCGCAAAACTTCTGACGGAGTAACCGGGTAGCCAAGCCTGGAAACGGCGGCGGACTCGAGATCCGCTCCTGTAGAGTTCTCGTGAGCGAGCAGTGCGAGCGAACGAGAGCTCGGAAGGCGCGAGCGAACGAGCGAAGCGAGTGAGAAAGCGTCTTCCGGTGGTCCATGCGTTCAAATCGCATCCCTCGCATCGTCGGGGCCCACCCCCGTGATGCGGAAGACGCTCTCGGAGCGCTCTTCCCTCGCAAAACTTCTGACGGAGTCAGTAGATAGCTGTGCAGACGACTTCTCACACCCTCTGCGGTTCGATGAGGGCGTACTCGGTCGCCATCCGGCCCAGTTTCTCGACCCTTGCTGCCAGGTCGGGGTCGACGAACTCGCCCTCCTCGTCGAAGGCGTCGTAGGCCCCCCGAATGCCGACCTCGTGGGGGAGCGTCCAGCCGTGGACCGTCCGGACGCCCGTGCGCAGGTGTTCGAGCGTCGGGGCGTACGACCCGCCGCCGGCGGTGGCCAGCAGGCCGACGGTTTTGCCCGCGAACTCGTCCTTTCCCAGGTAGTCGAAGGCGTTCTTCAGCGCCGAGGACACCATCCCGTGGTAGACGGGCGTACCCATGATGACGGCGTCGGCCTCGCCGACTACCCTGCGCAGCTCGGCGGCGTCGCCACGGTCGCGGTCGTCGGGGTCGAACAGCGGGAGGTCCCACTCGCGGAGGTCGATCAACTCGGTCTCGGCGCCGGCGTCCGCCGCCGCGTCGAGGGCGTGGCCGAGCGCACGCTGGGTCGTACTCGGGTCGCCGAGGCTCCCGCAGATGGCGACGACCGTCGGAACTCGTTGCATACCTCCCACGATTCGCCGGGGCCCGATTACTATGGCGGATTCAGGAACCGTCACCGACGACCAGGTGACCCGGACCGACCTTTAAGCGTCCTCGCGCGGTACCAATTCACATGGCTAACGAACCGGCCGGCGACCGGCGGTCCGAGGTTCCACCACTCGAGAACACCGCGTACTTCGCCATCGAACCGGACGACGGGTACGTCCGTATCGAGCAGTCGGTGGGCAACCAGACGCTCTATACGCCGGACGAGGCCCGCGACATCGCCGAGTCCATCCTGGCGGCCGTCGACGACGCGAACGCGGACGAGACGTGATCCGGCGGCGCGGAATCCGGCGACGCGCGACCTGGCGGGCCGGGACGCGAGGGCGCGGAACCCGACGAAGCGGGATCCGGAAGCAACGGGAATTTGAGGGGGCGAGGCCGAGGGTGCCGTATGACTGACGCTCACCACCGGGCCGCGATGGCCGAACGAGCAGCGCGGGCGGGCGGCGCCGTCGCCCGGGAACACTTCCGGACGGACCTCAGCGTCCAGACGAAGCGAGACAAGAACGACCTCGTCACCGAGGCCGACCGGGACGCCCAGCAGCAGGTGCTGGCGACGATACGTGAGGAGTTCCCCGACGACGACTTCGTCTGCGAGGAGGAAAGCGGCGTGTTGCGCGGTCCGGAGGCCGACGCGGACGAGGCGCGACTGGTCGAAGAGATCCCCGACAGCGGCGCCTGCTGGGTCGTCGACCCCATCGACGGCACGACGAACTTCGTCCGCCAGTCGCGCGTGTGGACGACGAGCGTCGCGGCCGTCGTCGACGGCGAGGCGGTCGGGTCCGCGACGTACATGCCGGCGATGGGTGACCTCTACGCCGGCGGCCCCGAGAACGCCGAGCGAGAAGGGACGACGATGTCGGTGAGCGAGCGCGAGGACCCGGAGACGTTCGTCGCGTCGCCGGTGGGCTACTGGCCCCCGGAGAAGCGCCACGAGTTCGTCGACCTCTTCGAGGCCGTCGCCGAGCGCTTCGGCGACGAACGCCGCGTGGGGTCGTTCCAGACGACGCTCGCCTCCGTCGCCGACGGCGGCCTCGACGCCGCAATCTGTACGCGACCGATGCGCCCGTGGGACACCGTCGCCGGCGTCCACATGGTCCGGAAAGCCGGCGGGACCGTGACCGACGTCGACGGGAACGAGTGGCGCCACGACAGCGACAGCGTCGTCGCCTCGAACGGCAACGCCCACGACGTCGTCCTCGAAGCGGCACGGCAGGCCCTCGACGGATAGCCCTCGACAGATCGTCCCACCCCCCGGGCAGAACGCACCGAGAAAACGCCCGGGCGCACGCGCCGCACACGACCGGAAGGCTGAAACTTGCGGGTGATGCCAACACGGACATGCAGACGCTCGAAGCACGACTGGACGGCGTCGACCCCTTGCGCGCGTGGCTGGCGGCGTTCGTCGCCCTGCTCGGGGCGTTCGTCGTCGGCGTGCTGGCCGCCCCGCGACTCGTCTGGGACAGGTTCATCTGGCAGTACTTCTGGGGCCCCGTCGCGGCCGACGCGCAGGCCGCCAACTGCGCAGTCAACGAGGGTGGCACGGTCGAGATTCTCTACGACTCGGGCGCGTGTTCGGCCGCTCAGGCGAGCGGCGCCGTCTACGCTCAGCCGGGCTACACGCTCGTCTCCGAACTGGGCTACGTGGTCGCGCTGATGTTCTTCCTGGTCGGCGCGTACTTCTTCCTCGAACGGTACGGACTCGCCCGTGACGTCGACCTCTACTACCCGCTCGTTCCCTTCATGCTCCTCGGCGGGACGCTCCGGGTCGTCGAGGACGCGACGGACAAGGCGGTCGCCGCCGGGGTCGAGCCCCTGATCAGTTACCCGCTGAACTCGCTCCTCGTGAGTCCGATCATCTACTTCGTGATGTTCGCGTTCACCCTGGCGGTTCTCTTCGCGACGGTGGTGCTCGAAGACCGCGGCGTCGTCGACGACAGCTACCGGGCCCTCGGCACCGTCGGCGTCGCGCTGCTCGGCGTCAACATGGCCTACCTCGCCTACCTCGGTGCGACGACGGAGTACGTCTACCTGTTCCCGCAGATGCTCGCGGTGACCGTCGTCCTCGCGTCGGCCATCGCCTACGGCGTGTGGCGGGCCATCGAGGGCCGATGGCCGGAGGTCGTCGGTGCGACGGGCGCCGTCGGCTTCTTCGTCCTCTGGGGCCACGCCATCGACGGGGTGGCGAACGTCGTCTCGGCGGACTTCATCCACGACATCGGCATCCCGGAGAACTTCAACTACTACCCGAAGCACCCGGCCAACGCGTTCATCATCGACGTGACCCAGTCCCTCCAGCCGGCGTCGCTCTCGGCCGTGGTCGGCACCTCCTGGCCGTTCCTCGTCGTGAAGATGGTCGTCGCCTCGCTCGTGCTGTGGCTGTTCACCGACGAGTTCATGGAGGAGAGCCCGCGCTACTCGCTGCTGTTGCTCGTCGCTGTGACCGCGGTCGGTCTCGGCCCGGGAACCCGGGACATGGTGCGAGTAACCTTCGGCATCTAGAGGCGTTCGAGCGCCCCTCGCGGATAGTACCGGCTGCCGCAGTTCGGACAGTCGGCGACGGTGACGTCGGTGTCGGTCCCCAGGTCGTCGACGATAGTGCGTACGAGTTCGTGCCCGCATTCCGCACACGGGAGGTCGAATTCTTCGATCACGGCGCTCACGGTAACGCACACGCGCTACCAACCCACATGGATCTTCACGCGGTCGTGTCATAAAATTACGGATTATGGGGAAGGGTGGCGGGTCGGGGTGCGGAGTGGCAAGGCAGAACGAGTGGGCGGGAGCGAGTCAGGGGAATGGGTGGTGGGGGCGGTCGGGCGTGAATTCGAACCCGAGGTCCGCGGGCACGGTCCGCGCCCGCTCGCCGAAGAACGGGTCGCCGAGGAAGAGCGGCTGGGCCTCCGGGACGAGGACGCGCACGGCCTCGAAGTCGATCGATTCGAGGTCCCGCGTCGTGGTACGCGTCGCGTACGGCGTCAGGCCCGCGTCGCTGATCCGGTCGACGAGTGCGTCGAGGTGAGCCTCGCCCTCGGGAACGTCGGCAGGTCCGACCGACGCCGCGGGGACGGCCTGGTCGACGTCGATGAGTTCCTGGCCGGCGTCGGGCAGATCGGCGTACTCGCCGATCGCCCCACCCGCCTCGGCCGCTCGTTCGGGGCCCATCCGCCGGAGCTCCATCCAGTTCTGGACGGCCTCTTCCAGCGCGCCGCGGGCCGCTTCGTCGGGGTCCAGGTGAGCGGACGAACCCAGCGCGAGCTTCGGCCACTCGTCTCGGTGGACCGCCACCGCAACCACGGGAACGTCGACGTTCTGTGTGAGCAGGAGCGTCGTCACGTCCAGTCCCTCGGCCCCGGCCCGCGCCGCGAGCGTCTGGAATTCCGCGTCCTCGACTGCCAGTCCGAGCGGGTCGTACGTCGAGTACCAGGCGATCATCGAGGCGTCGCGCTCGACCACCTCGTACAGCCCGGACAGCATCGCGCCGACAGACGAGGAACCCAGCCCGAGGCCCGTCGTCAGCGGCGGCCGAATAGCACGGTTCCGCGGCGGGTGGAAGACAAGGTCCGCCGGGACGTGCGTCGACCCGTCGGTGGTGAGGTTACTCGCGGGGACCCACTCCGTCTCGGTCCCGGCGTCCCAGGAGAGTTCTTCGGGCGTGACGAACGACGACGGCGGGACGCAGCTGTCGAGGTCGGTCGCCGGGGCCGTCTGCGCGTCGGCGGAGCGGTAGACGCCTGCCGCGTAGCGCTCGTAGGACTCGCCGAGCGCCTTCATGAAGGCGGCGTCCCAGTCGACCGCGACGCCCGCGGCCTGGCGCGGCGCGGTGGCGTCACTGAACGCCGACGTGTCGGAGAGATTCGCCAGGTAGTACGGCGCAGGGTACGACTCCACCTCGCCGACCTGGGTGGTGATGCCGACGCGGTCGTCGAGCCCCCGCTCGGCGCGACCCAGGGCCTCCTCGACGGAGACGGCCTCGTAGTCGCGGCGAACGGTCAGGTCGCGGTCCCCGCCGCAGTGACAGCCCGGGACCGGAAGAAGCCGCCGCTTTGCGTGGGGAATCTCGGTGACGCGACCGAGCACAGCCCCGTCTGACTCGCCGCGGACGACGGTGACCGCCGCCTCGCCGGCGATGGCGCCCGCGACGTACTGTTTCTCGGCGTCGACCGCGCCGACCGGGTCGGTCTCCTCGTCGACGTTGGCCGCGACCCGCTCTGCGAGGCAGTCGTAGCACGCGCCGTCGGGGTCGAAGCCGGTGACGGCCGCGGTCGTCACGGGAACGCCGCCGATCCCGCCGAGTTCGACTGCGATCCAGGGCGTGTCGGACTCGATGGCGGACCGGTTCGCGTCGGCGAACGCCGACGCCCCGACCCGGTCGACGACGACGACGAGGTCCGCGTCGTCGAATTCGGCTATCTCGGGGCGTGTGACGACGACGGACGGGTCGGCCTCGTCGGGCTCCCGCTCGGCGTACTGGTGCAGCGTGGCGACGGCGGCGTCGGCGGCGGGGCCGCTCCCCACGACAGCGACGGCTGGGCACATGCCGTGAGCAACGACGACGCGGGGGAAAAAGGCCTAGGAGGCGAGCAGGCTCTGGGCGACGCTCGCGAGTTCGTCCGTGCTGGCGTCTTCGAGGCGCTCGTCACCGAGCATCAGGCGCAGGCGCGGACGGCCGACGTCGATGGGGACCTTCTCGGTGTCGATGAGCCCCATGTCCTCGAGGGTCGTCTTCGTCCGGGAGAAGGTGGCCTTGCTGGCGAGGCCGATGTCCTCGCCCCACTTGCTGATGTCGTACAGCAGTTCGCCGTTGCGCGCGGCGACGAGGAGGCTGATGGTCACTTCGTCGAGTCCGTCGCCGTCCCCACGGGCCGTCTGGAGCGACGAGAGCACGGCGTCGAAGTCGCCCGCGGCGTCCGGTCCGATGTCGGATTCGAGCGTCTCACGGACGCGGGCGAGCGGCGGCGTCCGGAGCGAGTACTGTTCGGCCCGGTCCCACTCGCTCTCGTAGTAGTCGGCGACATCGTCGACGAACGCTGACTCCTCGGTGGCGAGGCCGGCGACGCTGTTGCCGACGGAGACGATCGAGATGGTCGTGCCCTCGGTGGCGATCAGCGAGTGGTTCGGCGCGTGGTCGAGGACTTCGAGCGCGAGGTGGCCGGCGTCGACCAGGTCCGCCGCCTTGCTCGCGACGATGAAGTCGTCCATCACTTCCTTGAGGAGCGCGTCGTCGGCCAGGAGGCGGACGTCCGGTGGGTCCTCGCTTTCGGTCAGTACAGTGACCAGTTCAGAGATGGAGTCACGAGACGGATTGACGACGTAAATCGTTCCCGAGAGGTCTGCCAGCGCTGTCGATAGTACGGAACCGACGTCGTCTTCGAGCAAATTCGATCGAATCATCTAGTAGTTAGTAGCGAATAAAGATATTTAATTTTACTGGCCATATCGAGTTGAATTCGTCAGCTGATAGAGAAGAGTCACTGAAGGGGGTGAGTAAATATTGTGAGAGGTCGAGAAAACCACAAATCTTCGCCCGGCGAGACTCACACTGACGAACGTAGCTGTTTCAGACAGTTCGCGACGCGACACAGAAAATGTGCCACGACGACGGCCGTCCGGCAGTCTCAGAGCCGGTCGACGAGTTCGCCCGACCAGTGGACGTCGTCGTCGTAGACGACAGGAACCGACGTCTCCGTGAGCGCCGTCGCCAGTTCCTCCCGGGAGAGTCGGAACTCCGTCGTTGACCCGTTCAGCACCGGCGTCTCGCCGAAGGGAAGCCGGTAGCGCGCGCCGTTCGACCGGGCGTTGACGACCTCACACCGGACGACGAACTCGTCGTCGGACGCCTCCCGTATCCACACGACGGCCGGCTGTTTCGGGCTGGGCAGCAGGGCGTAGGTGCCGTCGCCGACGACGGCGTAGTCCTTGCCCATGAGGATGCGGCGCCGGGCGAGCGAGAGCGCGCGCTCGAAGCTGAATCCGTGGACGAGCAGGCGCGCGAAGGCCGTCCCGACCCGGGCCGCCTGGCCGTCGAGGACAGTTCTGAACGTCACTGCGCCGGTGACCGACCCCTGCTCTACCAGTTCCAGCCCCTGTTCGTAGGAGCCACAGGCGTTGAGGAAGAACATCTGCGTGCGCGAGGTGGAAAGATCCGCGACGTCGAGGTTTCCATCGGGACACCGGAGCCCCTCGTCGTCGCAGTGGCCGATGTAGTGGACGAAGTCGTTCGCCGACTCGAAGACGTCCGCGAGGTCGCCCCGCGGGAGGCGTTCGCGGACCGTCACGTCGATCGGGAGGTTCGCCGCCCGGTCCCGGTAGATGTCCGAGACGGTTCCGTGTTCGTCAGCCATCCTGTCGTCGTTCAGCACGACCGACACCCGGAGTCGGTCGTTCGTCCGGTCCTGGTACTGGAACTGGTTCTCGAAGGCCCGCGTCGACGTCTTGAACGCGTCGATGGGCGTCCCCGACGCGAGCCAGGCGTGGACGTGACCCGCCTGGAGCGTCGGCTGGACGACGTCGGGCGGGGTCGCCGCGCCGCGGACCGGGTACGCGTCGTTCAGCGTGCTCTGGAGCAGGTCGCTCCGTTCGAGCGTGGACGCCTGCGGGAGGTAGACGAGGCTGAGTCTGTCCAGCAGGTACGGGAGACTGCGCGCGTGATGGGGCTCGGGGGAGACGTACGTCGTCAGGTGCCAGTCGGGTAACTCGGGGTCCAGTTCGCGAGGCGGCACGTCGAGGTAGTGTGCCAGCCGCTCGGCGGGACGGCCCGACTGGACGGCGGCCGGGTCGAGCCCGAACTGGCTCTGGAGTCGCCGCAGCGCCCGGTCGCGACACGAGGCGACGCGGCGGACCTGGCAGTCGAGGAAGAACACGCGCCTGAGAAGCTGCGCGCACTGGTGCTGGAACGCCGGGAGCGGGTCGAACTGGTAGTCGACGTCCGCCTCCGGCGACGTCAGTCGCGGGGCGTCCCTGGCGTCGTCGACGAAGACGTGGGCGCCGAGGTAGTACGCCAGCGGCGCGGCCACGAACAGGGCGTCGAGCGATTCCGGGACGTGGACGGCGAGGCCTGCGTCCGGCGTGTCCTCGCGGACGGCCGAGGGGATCTCCGTCTCCTCCCCGATGCGAACGAGCGGTGGATGGTCGCGGAATCCGGGGTGCGAGCGGGCCGGCCCGGTGGTGTGGTGGGCCGCGGAGAGGTGTGAAACGGCGCTCGCCACGCCTCGCACCGTGGGCTCGACGGTCATCTGCGCCGGAAACGACGACCCGCTGGTCTCGTGACCCACGGTGACCTGCGTGCGCTCCCAGAACGAGAGAACGGCCGAACCGTTGTTCGGTTTGACCGACGCGGGACCGTCGAACCGGACGTGGACCGTCGCGGGTCTGTTCTGCTCGGTGATACCCCGGGAGCCCCTGCTCGTGAGTCGGAACTCGCCAGTCGGGAGTTCCGTCGGCGAGTTGATGGGATACTGCGTCCCCAGTTCGACGTCGGTGACGGTGACGTCCCGCCCCGGAACCACGAGCCTGCGCGCGGTCCCGGAACACGTCCGTTCGACGGACGGCGCCAGGTCCCAGTCCGGTTCGCTCGTCGGCCCCAGCTGGTCCCGGATAGTGACGAGGATGTCTCGTCCGTCTATCTCGACACCGCTGGGCCCATCGATGCCGTCCCCCCAGTCGTTGGCATCCGGCCCACCCCTGATGAACATGTAGGCGTACGTGTTACTTTCCCGAACCATAACTATTGCTACTCAGATTGTTGCCACATACCACAGGTCAGGGCCGGTCACCGGCCGGCGACAGTATGTGATCCCGTCGCACTCTGCTCCACGGAAAGGTAGTTTATTGACGACCCGGCGTCGACTGGCAGGCATGAACTACGACCACGTCCGGGACCAGGACCCGGCAGTGGCGGACGCGCTCACCGGCGAGGTCGAGCGCCAGAACGACACGCTGGCGATGATCGCCTCCGAGAACCACGTCAGCGAAGCAGTGCTCGAGGCCCAGGGCTCGACGCTGACGAACAAGTACGCCGAGGGCTACCCCGGCGAGCGCTACTACGGCGGCTGTGAGTACGCCGACGAGGTCGAGCAACTGGCCATCGACCGCGCGCAGGAACTGTACGGCGCCGACCACGTCAACGTCCAGCCCCACTCGGGCTCGCAGGCCAACATGGGCGTCTACCTCGCCGTCCTCGACCCCGGCGACAAGATCCTCTCGCTGGACCTGACCCACGGCGGCCACCTCTCCCACGGCCACCCGGCCAACTTCGCCGGCCAGGTGTACGAGGTGGAGCAGTACGAAGTCGACGCAGAGACGGGCTACATCGACTACGACGACCTCCGCGAGCAGGCCGAGGCGTACGACCCCGACATCATCGTCTCGGGCTACTCGGCGTACCCCCGCGAGGTCGAGTGGGAGTCCATCCAGGCGGCGGCCGACGCCGTCGACGCCTACCACCTGGCCGACATCGCCCACATCACCGGGCTGGTCGCTGCGGGCGTCCACGGCTCGCCCGTCGGCGTCGCCGACTTCGTCACCGGCTCGACGCACAAGACCATCCGCGCCGGCCGCGGCGGCATCATCATGTGCGACGAGGAGTACGCGGACGACGTCGACTCCGCCGTCTTCCCGGGGATGCAGGGCGGTCCCCTCATGCACAACGTCGCCGGCAAGGCCGTCGGCTTCGGTGAAGCCCTCGAACCCGAGTTCGAGGCGTACGCCGAACAGACCGTCGCCAACGCGAAGGCCCTGGCCGACCAGCTCCAGGAGCGCGGCCTCGAACTCGTCTCGGGCGGCACCGACAACCACCTCGTGCTCGTCGACCTGCGCCCCTCCCACCCTGACACGACTGGCAAAGAAGTCGAGGAAGCGCTCGAAGACGCGGGCATCGTCCTCAACGCCAACACCGTCCCCGGCGAGACGCGCTCGGCGTTCAACCCCTCGGGCATCCGCGCCGGCACGCCCGGCCTGACGACGCGAGGCTTCGACGAGGACGCCTGCCGCGAGGTGGCGGACCTCATCGCCGAAGTCGTCGACTCCCCCGACGACCAGGACGTCTTCGCCGAGGTCGCCGAACGCGTCGACGATCTCACCGACACCTACCCACTGTACGACTGACGTAACCGACCGCTCCGCTTTTTGCCGGTCTAGCTAGTTAGCAGCGAAATCGACGACGACAGATTCGAAAGGCAGCCGTCACTCGGTATCCTGCCGGTCCTCGACGACTATCTGATCGCCCTCGACGGTGACCGCGTAGGACTCGAAGGTGAAGGAGACGCCCACGTCGGCGTCGTCGCCCCACTCCGTCAGGCTGTCGAGCGCGTCCGGGTCGACGACGTCGTGCAGGCACTGTTCGAAGTCGAGCGGGTCTACGTCGGAGAGCCTCGAGACTGCCATAATAACGTCTTCGCTCGGCTGGTTCGAGAGTTGCTGCTGGACGAATCCGTGTGTTGCGGGGGAACTCATCGTGACAACCGTTCGATTGCGGACACGCCAGCATAGCGTTACCTTCGATACACGTAATCGCCAGCCTGCACGCCCTTATTATGCTAGACGGCCGTGAGAGACGGTTCCACGACTCATCCTGCGTTGACCGCCCTGGACGGTCACTCGTCGCCGAACAGCAGCGAGAACAGCGTCCCCTCCCCGGCGCGGAGGTGGTGACTGATCGTCGGCTGGGAGACGCCGAGCGCGTCCGCGACGTCCTGCCCGGTCGCGTCGCGGGGGGACCGGAAGAACCCCTGGTCGTGGGCTGTCCGGAGGACCTCTAGCTGGCGGTCGGTCAGCGACGATTCGAGCCGCTGCAGGAAGCGCTCCCGTGCCATCGACGCACTCTCGCGCTCGCGTCGGGCGAGGAGTTCGGTGTCCGGATACCGTCGCGCCAGTCGATCGAGGAACGTGCGGACGGCGAGACTGTCCGGAACGGTCACGGTCGCGACGAGAGACCGGCCGTCGGCGGTCACCGTCTGCGTGACGCCGCCCGACGCCGCGACGACCGACCCGACCATCTCGCCGCCGACCACGGCGTCGAAGCGGTGCGCGCCGTTCCCGCCGACGTGGGTGACGCTGTCGACGGCCACGAGGCCCGACGTCGCCGACAGGACCGACTCGACGGAGACGTCCGGGGCTGCGAACCGCAGCGCAGTCGACCCGTCTGGCCGCGGCTGCAGTTCGAGACAGTCGACCGTCGTCCCGACGCTCTCGGCGACGACGTTGAGCACGTCGTCGGCGCCGTCGATACGGAGTTCGAGCTCCGTCACGTCCGTCGACAGCATCGAGCGCCGTCGTTCGACGGCGTTGATCGCGTAGGCCGTCGTCTCCCCGACGCCGTCGAGGACCGAGACGAGTGGCTCGGTAATGGCACCGGGTCGGTTCGCGTAGACCGAGAGGACGCCGTACAGGACTCCTTCGTACACCAGCGGAACGCTCAGGACCGAGTGGAAATCGGACGCGAGGGCGTCCCGTTCCCAGCCGTCGCCGTCGAGAGTCTCCGCGACGTTCCGTTCGGCGACCGGCTGCCACTGCCGGGCCGTCCGACACGACGGTTCGTCGCAGTCGTCGACGACCAGCGACACCTCGTCCAGGTACTGTCCGCCCCCGTCGGTCCACTCCCGCGGCGTGAGTTCGCCGGTCCTGGCGTCGACGCCGCCGATCCACGCGAAGTCGAACTCGCCGTCCTCGACCAGGCACTCCAGCACGGCCGCCTCGGCGTCCTCGCGCGACTCGGCATCGACGAGCGCCCGGTCGATCGACGAGACCAGGTCGACAGTCCGTTCGAGGTGCGCCAGCCGTGACTCCTGCTCCCGGAGACGCCGGTCGCGTCGTCGCAGGTTCTGGGCGCTCTCGATCCGGTCGAGCGTCGCCTCGGCGGTCGTCGTGAGCAGTTCGATCACCTCGCGCGAGCGGTCGGTGAACGTCCCGACGGAGTCCGTGGACGCGACCACGACGCCGTGTTCGCCGAAGGGGACGAAGACGCTGCTTCTGGCGTCGGTGTCCTCGTTGACGCACGCCTCCGACTCCCTGAGGTCGTCGAACAGCGGCGAGTCGCCCGTGACGAACACCTGCCAGGTGATGGAGTCGGGCTTGCCGGGGCCGAACACCGTCTCGCCGCCGTAGTACTCGCACATCTCGTCCGTCATCGCCGCCGGGCGCAGGAGGTTGTCGCGGTCGTCGAACAGGAAGACGGCGACGCCGGGCGCGTCGAGGACCGCGGCCACTGCGTCCGAGATGACCGTCGCGACGACGTCCCGCTCCTCTGCGTGGCGTATCTCCCGGACGGCTCCGGAGAGGACCGAGATGTGGTCGTCCGTCGGCGCATCCTCGCTTGCGGCCTCGGGGTGCGATTCGGCCGCCGTCGCCCCGTTCGGCGATTCGTCAGCGGTACCGGCAGGCCGGACGAACTGACGGATCCGGTTGGCGAGCACCGACGGCGAGACCGCCGACGGCGGCGCCTGGACGACGTCGGTCGCGCCTGCCGTCAGCGCCGCTTCGGCACAGTCCGGTGCCTCTCTGGCCGGCGCGACTATCACCGGTAACTCGGGGTGACGCTCCCGGAGGGCCGTGACGAACTCGACGGCGTCGACTGCCGGCGGGTCGTGTCCGCAGACGACCGCGTCGATCCGGTCGTCGTCTTCGTTCGCTCCGATCCGGTCGATTGCCCTGTCGGCGGAATCGGAGACCTCGGCGTCGATCATCGGATCAGCGTCGTCAAGCGACCGATCGCTTCCCGGTAGCAGCCCGCTCGACGACACGAGGAGGACCGTCAGTGGCTGCAGTAGTGGTGAAGACATGGATAGCTGTCCGGCGTCCACGGCAGCGCCGGGGCGGTTTGCGACGGGTAATAGCCCGACAGTCAAATACTCGGTTTGCGCGGTACGGGTCACTCACTGGCGGTGTATGGCCGGCTTGCTCGTCAGAGACGCCAGGGTTCGTCCCCAGTCGACGACGCCTGATCGAACGCGGGCTGGCAGGTCCAGCACGAACCGGTGGGGTACCGATCGGATCCGCCGGTGACGCCGCCGACGCTTTTCTGCCCGCGGGTCGTTTCCACGCCCATGACAGCCACGCACGGACGGCGGGCGTTCCTGACGACAACCGCCGCCACCGCCGCGTCCGTCGCCGGATGCGGTCAGCCAGAGAGTCGAGAGACGGCGACTGAATCTGGCGGCGGTACCGACGCAGACGCCGAGGGCGAGCCCGAGACCGGTGACGACACCGATCCCGCCGGAGTCGATACGGAGACGGAGACCGAGACGTCCTCGACGGACCTGGACCGCAGGGAAGCCAACGTCGTCGGGGTGTCCGTCGAAGCAGTCGATGGCGACCGATACCGATTCGACGTCACTCTGATTCACGACGTTCGAAAATCGCGTTCGCGATTTTCGCAGCCCATCAGAAATCGAAGATTTCTGAGGACGACGACGGTGAGGACGGCTACGCGAACTGGTGGCAGGTCGAGGCCCTCGACGGGACGCGACTCGGGCGGCGCGAACTCGCCCACGCCCACGGAACCCAGGAGTTCACGCGGTCGGCGGAAGTCGAGGTGCCCGGCGAGCACGCCTGCGTCGTCGTGCGCGGACACGACCAGACCCACGAGTACGGCGGGCAGGCGATGCTCGTGAACCTCGATTCGGGGACCACCGCAGCCGAGACCCAGGGGAGCGAGCGCAGGTCGTTCACCGAAGCGGACTGTCCCGAATGATTCGCACTGTCGGTCACTGATCCGGGACGTTGAAGGGTCACCGAATCGCCTGTTCCGGTAATGACCGACATCATCGACGGTGACGCGGTGGCCCAGGACGTGCGCGACGATCTCGGCGACGCGATAGAGACGCTCGACGACGCCGGCGTCCGGCCCTCGCTCGCGACGGTGCTGATGAGCGACGACCCCGCCAGCGAGACGTACGTCTCGATGAAACAGCGCGACTGCGAGGAGGTCGGCATCGACGCCGTCGACGTCGAGATCGACCCGGACGCACCCGCCGAGGAACTGTACGACACTATCGACGAACTGAACGCCGACGAGAGCGTCCACGGCATCCTCGTCCAGATGCCCGTCCCGGACCACGTCGACGACCGGGACGTGCTCGAACGCATCGACCCCGAGAAGGACGTCGACGGGTTCCACCCGACGAACGTCGGCCGACTCGTCGCGGGCGACGCCCGCTACAAACCCTGCACGCCCCACGGCATCCAGAAGCTGCTCGAATCGGCGGGCGTCGACACCGAGGGGAAAGACGCCGTCGTCGTCGGCCGGTCCAACATCGTCGGCAAGCCGATGGCGAACCTCCTGCTCCAGAAGGCCGACGGCGGGAACGCTACGGTGACGGTGTGTCACTCCCGCACCGAGGACACGGCCGAGAAGACGCGGAACGCGGACATCGTAATCGCTGCGGCCGGCGTCCCCGAACTGATCGACGGGGACATGATCGGCGAGGGCGCGACGGTCATCGACGTCGGCGTGAACCGCGTCGAGGCGGACAACGACAAGGGGTACGAACTGGTCGGCGACGTCGACTTCGAGAGCGCGAAGGAGAAAGCCGGCGCCATCACGCCCGTCCCCGGCGGCGTCGGCCCGATGACCAGGGCGATGTTGCTCTATAATACAGTCAAGGCTGCAGGCCTGCAGTCCGGCGTCGACGTCGAACTACCCTGAGAAGCAGACCGGCTCTTTTATTCGATCCCCTGGAGCCAGTTGTCCGCCGTCACGAGCGCGCTCTCCTCGCCGGAGATCAGGTACTTGCCGACGTCTCGCGCCGCGTGCAGGAGGCGCTCGGCGTCCTTCGGGTCGACGTCGCCGTCCAGCGCCTCGATTCGCTTTCGGTGGTCACGAACGCTCCCGGAGATCGAGCGAGCCTCCGGGTGGGGATGCTCGTCCAGGTACGTTCGCAGGTCACGCTGGTAGTCCCCGACGGCGTCGGCCATCGCGAGTCCGTGCGCACTCCGGAAGGCGTCGGGGACTTCCTCGGCCGGCGGACGCTCACCTCCGTCGGCGCCGGCCAACAGGTCCAGGAAGTACAGCTCCTCGGCCTCGGTCCGGCGGAGTTCGCGGGAGAGTTCCGCGCCGACGTGGCGGAGTTCTGTCGCCGCGACGAAAGTGTCGTCGAGGGGGAGCAACTCGCCCGCGTCGACGAAGCCGCGCTCACGGACGTACTCCCTGGCCAGGTCCACCGCCGCGCCGGCGACGTCGCGCAGGGGGGCCTCGTCGATCCGGTTCCGGACCGGCGTCAGGTCGAAGCTGGTCGGCGAGTCGGTGTGTCGCGTCCGGTCGTCGACGCCGACGCTCTTCATCGACCCGCAGTTCGGACAGTGGACGCTCGCCGTCTCGTAGTAGGACCACCGCGTCTCACACTCCTTGCACTCCCGGCGTCCGCGAACTTTCATAGGTGGACCTGTGGGCCAGCGCCTCAAGATAGTTCTGTCGCCGGCCCGAACCGGGATCCATGCGCACGGAAGACGAGATACGCGAACAGTACGAGTTCTGCTGTGAGCAACTGGAGAGCGAGGAGATGCGCCACGACCGCGTCCGGATGCTCTTCACGCACTACCGGCGTGCCCTTGGATGGGTCCTGGAGGAGGAACACATCTGACGATCCTACCACGTACTATTCAGCTGTTCGACCGTTTCTGTCTGCTGCCGGTACTTTTAAGTGACTCACATACCACCTCTCAACTGACGCTTCGCTTGGAGGGCCGAAGCGTCAGCGGGGACCAATTCAGGGCGGCAAGCGGTCGCGTGGGCTTTTCCCCACGCGACTCGCTTACCACTTTCGAGGAACTATCGACGACGAGTCGAATCGCCGTCTGTTTTCCGGACGTTGAGCCGAAACGGCTCGAGCCACGAGACTACTCGATGTTGAGTCCGCCGCCGCGCTCGTCGCGCTCCCCGCTGGCGTTCTCGTCCCACTCCATCTCGAGTTCGAACCCGATATCCGTCGGGCCGTCGGCGGGTCCCTCTCGTTCGACCTTGACCTCGAACTCGACGGTCGGCGGGACCGTCACGGAGAGGGAGTCTGCACCCGACTCCAGCGAGACGGGATCGCCGTCCTCGAGTCGGTCGGCGATCGTCCGGAGGTACGACGCCACTGCGTCGCGGTCCAGCTGCTGTTCGCTCTCGAAGAGAATTTCTTCGGGCATACCCTCCGTTCGATCGGTACGATGATACGTTTTTCGTCGTGAACCCCAGCGGTTATGACTGGTCAATGATGTGACGAAACGCGTACTATCATCAGCATAGTTATCTATCCAGCAACCAGTTTCTGCGGGACGTACTGGTTCAGCCGCCGGAATCTCCCCACCAATCCGACATACTTATGCAATTCCGACAGTAACGGGCGTGTAGACATTACCGATGTACGACTTGACAGGTTTCCAGCGTGACTTGCTGTACGTCATCGCTGGCGAAGAAGAACCCCACGGGCTCGCCATCAAGGAAGAACTCGAAGACTACTACGAGAAGGAGATCCACCACGGCCGACTGTATCCCAACCTCGACACGCTCGTAGACAAGGGACTCGTAGAGAAGGGCCAGCGCGACCGCCGGACGAACTTCTACAGCATGACCCGTCGGGGGAGCCGTGAAATCGAGGCTCGTCGGGACTGGGAGAACCAGTACGTCGAGGCGTAACCGCGCGGTCGCGGTCGAACGCGCCGATGCCCGTATTGCGTCCGTCTGTGCCCGCTAATCAGTCGTCGGGCCGACGTCGTCCGCAGGCATCCCGTCACCGGCCGCCGCCCCGGGCGGCGAGACGTCGGCGGACCCCGACGAAGCAGGTTCCGGATCGTCGACGGGACCGTCGACGACGTGCGTCGGATCCACCGAGTACGGTTCTATCGGCGTCCCGGTCAGGAGTTCCGGCAGGACGATTCTGACGAAGTGGACGACCAGCACGAGTAGCATCGGCCCCAGGAAGATGCCGTACCAGCCGAACAGCAGCGGGCCGAGGATGTACGCGAACATGAGCGCGCCGACGTGGAGGCTTCCCCCGGAGACGTACGGGCGGACGACCAGGTCGGGAATGACGTCCACGACGGCGAACGCGACGGCGACGAACAGGCCCACGAACCACCAGCCATCGCCGTTCACTGCGGCGAGGCCAGCGAGGTATATCGCGAGCGGGACGTAGACCAGTTTCATCCCGACGATGGGGATCAGGCTGGCGACGCCGGCCAGAAGTCCAGTCAGCGCCGGATAGGGGACGTTGAACGGGGCTGGCGCGAGGTTCAGCAGGCTGAACGCGATGGCGCCGACAGTCCCGGTGATGACCGCGTTGAGGATGTTGCCGTAGAACACCTTGTCGAGGCTCTTGTCGACTTCGCGGAAGTAGTGGTCGAGGACGCCGCGTCTGTCGGTGAAGGTCGTTCCCCACCGCGCGAGTTGCGGCCCGTCACGAAGCAGGTAGAACGCGAGCGCACACATAACGAACAGGTGGAGGAGCCCTGTTCCGACGATTCCGATGTAGCCCAGTGCAGCGGTCAGCGTCTCGGAGAGCGCGCCGAGACCACCGGCGTCCGTCAGGACCGCCGTCGGGTCCTGGACGACCGTGGAGAGTTCGACGTACGGTTCCACGACGTCGAGGTAGGGACCGATCTGGGCCTGGGTTTCCACGTCGTTCAGCCGGTCCGTGGCCCTGGCGAGTTCCTCCAGGGCGATGGCCGCGGTGTAGTAGAGCAGGACGAGCGCCGGCAACGCGAGCAGTGTGAGTGAGACGCCGGCTGCCAGACTCGCCGGCCGGACCCGACGGCGGACCCTGCGGTGGAGCCGACGGGTCGCGTAGTAGAGGAAGAGCCCGAAGACGAACGTGCCGACGAACGAGTGGAGGACGAAGACGATCGCTCCGGCCAGCACGAGCCCGAAGACGATCCAGATCGTTCGTGGCCAGTTGATATCCAGTTCGAACTGGACCATACCCCGAACAGTCCAGCGGGATACAAAAATGTTCCCGCTGCGGAATGACGGAATGGTTTATGCCGGGGCCGCCTACTATCCACCAGTGACCGTTCTCGGCCAACTCGGCTCCCTGGCGCTCGAATCCGCCGTCGAGCGTCTCGTCCTCGCCGGCGCCCTGGGCCTCTTCCTCGGCCTCGAACGCGAGTGGTCCCAGAAGTCCGCCGGCATCCGAACCTTCTCGCTCGTGAGCCTCCTCGCGGCCGTCTTCACGACGGTCGGCAGCGAGTTACTGCTCGCCGTCGGCGGGCTCCTGGTCGTCGTCCTCGGCGTGTTCCTCGGCGTCGAGGGACTCATCGACGAGCAGGAAGGGCTCTCACTGACGACGTCCGTCTCGATGCTCGTCGCCTACGGCGTCGGCGCGCTCGTCGCCGACGGCTACGTCCTCGAAGGCGTCACCGTTGCCGTGCTCTCCTCGCTGTTGCTCGTCCTCAAGCGGGAACTCCACAGTTTCGCGTGGGACCTCACACACGAGGAACTGCGGTCGGCGACCGAGTTCGCCATCCTGGCGTTCGTCGTCTACCCGCTGTTGCCCGCCGAGCCCCTGGACGTCTCCGTCGCCTCGCTCTCGCTCGCGCTCGAACTCCGCATCGTCTGGCTGCTGGTCGTCACCGTCGCTGGCATCGGTATCGTCAACTACGCCGTCGTCCAGTCCTACGGCGGTCGTGGCGTCGCCGTCACTGGCTTCTTCGGCGGGCTGGCGTCCTCGACGGCCGTCGTCGGGACGATGCTGGACCAGGTCAAACAGCGACCGGAGGCCGTCTCGTACGCCGTCGCGGCCATCCTGCTGGCCGACGCGGCGATGGCGCTCCGGAACCTCGCCATCGCCGTCGCCTTCACCGTCCAGCGGGGCGTCCTCTTCGAGGCCGTCGTCCCGCTCGGCGCCGTCATCGTCGGGAGCTTCGCCGTCGCCGCCTACACCGCGGACTGGTCCCAGGAGGTCGACATCGACCTCGATAGCCCGTTCTCACTCCGGAACGCCCTCGTCTTCGGCGCCATCTTCCTCGTCGTGCTCGTCGCCGGCACCGTGGCGCGGGCCGAGTTCGGCTCCGCCGGCCTCTACGTGACGTCGGCACTGTCCGGGCTGGTCTCCAGCGCCGGCGCGACCACCACCGCTGTCGTGCTCTACCGCGGTGGCGCTATCGGTGCCGACGAGGCGACCATCGCCGTCCTCCTCGCCACGGCCGCGAGCATCGTCGTGAAGGCCGGCCTGACGCTCGCGAGTCCCAACCGCGGGTTCGCCTACCGCGTCGCCGTCTGGAGTCTGGCGCTGCTGGCCGCCGCGACTGCGGTGACGGTCGTGGTCACGGTCTGAGAGTCCCTCGAATCGATCGCGCCGTTCCATCGCCGGGCGACGAGAGATCACTCGACCCAGGTCCGGGCGAAGGCGTCGAAGAACTCGGCGTCGCTCTCGACACGGACGTGGCGCGCGTCCACGTTTCGGGCGGTCTCGGACACTCGCTCGACGTGACTTTCGAGGCGTTCGCTGTACGTCCGTCGCTGGGGCGACCCGAAGTACGTTCGCAACTCCAGTTCCCGCTCCAGCCCGCGGAAGATGGTGTCCCCGCTCGTCGGCGGGTCGACCTCCTCTGGGGCGAACACCTGGGCGAGGACGACGTCGTTTCGGGCCAGCGCCTCGACGCCCGCCTCGACGTCGTCGACGTCCGCCAGGAAGTCGCTGGCGACGAGGACGAGCGACCGCGAGTCGATAGTGGCGGCGTACTCCACGAGCGCGTGGTCGAAGTCCGCCTCGCCCGCCAGTTCGATCTCGTTCAGCCGGTCGATCAGCGCCAGGACCTCCCCGCGATTCGACCGGCCGGCGTCTATTCGGTCGAACCGATCCGTGAACACGGAGAATCGGAAGTCGTTGTGTTCCGCGGCGGCCAGCGCACAGAAGCCCAGCCCGAGTTTCGCGGCGAACTCGAACTTGTGCATCTCCTCCCCGCCGACGTCCATCGACGCGCTCGCGTCCAGCAGGACGTGGACGGTCAGGTCCCGCTCGGCCTCGAACTGCTTGACGTAACGCTCACCGGTCCGGGCGTAGAGCTTCCAGTCGACCAGGCGGGTGTCGTCGCCGGGGACGTAGGACCGGTAGTCGGCGAAGCGCTGGCCTTCGCCGAGTTCGGTCGAGCGTTGCTCGCCGCGCTGACGGGCGTCGGTCACCTGCGAGAGCGAGCCGTCGAACCGGTCCAGTTCGTCGAGGAACGCGGCGTCGATCATAGCAGGTCGCCGACCACGTCGTCCGGCGCGACGCCCTCGCGTTCGGCCCGGAAGTCGACGACGACGCGATGGCGCAGGACTGGGCGAGCCATCGCTTCGACGTCGTCGGGTGCGACGTGGCTCCGGCCGGCGAGGAACGCTCTCGCCTTCGACGCGAGCACGAGGTCCATGCTGGCCCGCGGGCTGGCCCCGTAGTTCAGGCGGTCGGCCTGCCGCGTCTCCCGGACGACGCCGACTGCCCGGTCCCGGACGTCGTCGGCGATGGGCAACTGGCGGACGAGTCGCTGGGCGTCCCGGAACGACTCCGGCGTGAGCACCGGCTCGACCGGGATGTCGTCGTCGAGCCGGCGAGTGTACCGGTCGACGATTTCCGTCTCCTCGTCGTCTTCGGGGTAGTCCAGCAGTATCTTCATCGTGAAGCGGTCGCGCTGGGCCTCCGGGAGCGGGTAGGTCCCCTCCTGCTCGATGGGGTTCTGCGTCGCCAGCACGAAGAACGGCTCCGGCAGGTCGTACGTGTCCCCGGTGACGGTGACCTGTTGTTCCTGCATGGCCTCCAGCAGCGCGGCCTGGGTCTTCGGCGTCGCGCGGTTGATCTCGTCGGCGAGCACCACGTTCGCGAAGATGGGGCCAGGGTCGAAGACGAACTCCTGACCCTCCGCCGTGTCCCGGACGATGTCGGTGCCGGTGACGTCCGAGGGCATCAGGTCCGGCGTGTTCTGGACCCGGCTGAACGAGAGCGACGTGGCGTCGGCCAGGGTCTGGACGAGCAACGTCTTGCCCAGGCCGGGCGTGCTCTCCAGCAGCGCGTTGCCGTCGCACAGCATACACGCGAGCAGCTGGTCGACGACGGCCTCCTGGCCGACGATCCGCTTTCGCACTTCGTCCCGGACGGCGTCGAGCGCGTCCTGGAGTCGCTGTACCGCCTCGTCGTCGGATAGGTTCTCAGTCATCGTCGTTCTCCTCGCTCATACGGAGCGCGTACTCCCTGACCAGTTCCGGGTCCTCGACCGATCCGGGGTCGTCGTAGCCCGCCCGCTCGGGCGAAATATCCTCGGCCGACGGGTGCCCGGAGTTCTCGTATCGGGCCCGCTGGTCGCCCGATTCGGCGCCCGACCGGTCCGACAGGTTCGCCGTCAGCGCCTCGTCGCCCCGCGCGACCTCGCCGGGGTCGCCGAGGACGGTACTGCCGTCGGTGTTCGAAATCGGGTCCGAGTCGAGGCTGTCGCTCGATTCCGGCGGCGGGTCGTCGGGCTGCTGGTCGCTGTCGGGCCCATCCGACCCGCCGACGGTGGGCGAGTCGGCCAGATCGAGGGCGACGCCGGCGACCGTGACGTGGATGGAGCCCACCGCGAGGACGAAGACGACCACCATCCGCAGTGCCAGTCGTCGCTCGTCCAGCAGACGCCCGCTCGACGCCTCGGACAGGCGGTCCAGCGCGTCCGCGTAGAGCCGCCGGGCCATCGTGTCGTCGTGAGCCGAGTGAGCCGCATCGCGTGCCGACCGCAGGGCGGCGCCGAGTTCGGGGTTGGCCGCCTCGAACCGTTCGACCCCGTTCCGGCGGGCCCGGACGACGCCGCTCGCCAGCCCGGCTGCGAGCCCGGCGACGGCCGCGATCAGACCTTCCGTCCCCACGGGGAGGGCCGAAATCGAGGGCACGTCGACGGCGACGACGGTCAGCCCGACGTCGACGACCAGCAGTGCGAGGACGGCGTCCGCCGTCGCGAACACGGCGGCCGCCTTGTACCCCTCCCTGCGGACCTCGTCGACGGCCGCGTCGAGCGTCTCGGGATCGGTCACGATCCGCCCTCCACTTGCGATTCGAGCTCGTCGATCCGCTCTCTGAGATCCTCGTTCTCCCGTTCGAGCTGGTTGATCTGTTCTTCCAGCGTCGCGACTTGCGTCTCCAGTTCGGCGTTGCGGGTCTCGACCTCGGTGGCTCGCTCGCGTAACTCCTCGTTCTCGGTTTCGAGCGTCCGGCGCTCTTCGCGCTCCGTGACGACGGTCCGCTCGAGTTCGGACACCTCGTCGTCCAGTTCCTCGACGCGGTCCTGGGACTCTTCGAGGTCGTCCTGGGCCTCACGTAGCTCTGCGCGAGTGGTGTTCAGTTCCCCTTCGGTCTCGTTGAGTTGCGTGATCAACGTCTGGAGGTCGTCCTGTCGCGTGGACAGGCTCTGATTGAGGTTCTCCAGCCGGGTCTGTAACTCGGTACTGTTCTCGCGCGCGGTGGCGAGTTCGGTCCGGAGCTGTTCGTTCTCCGTCCGGAGCTCCTGGTTCTGTGCCGTCACGTCGCCGACGGACGACTGGTAGTACAGCGTCGATCCACCGATGGTCGCGGTGGTGAGGACGGCCACCACGACGAGTCCGAGGTTGAGTTTCGTTCCGACGTAGCTCATGAGTCGTGCCTCCTGTCTCTGATCGTCTGGACGCGCCGGGCGCCGACTTCGAGGACGAACAGCGCGAGCGCGGCGGCCAGGAAGAGCCAGCCCCACTCGCGCTCGATGGCGCGTTCGCGAACCGACCGCTGCCGGGCGTACTCGGCGACGGCCGCCGCGTCGTCCGCGTCGAACGTCCGGCCGCCCGTCGTCTGGACGGCGGCGGTCAGTGCCGGCGACTGCCCGAAGCCGACGTGCTCGCGGGGGTAGTCGACGGCGTAGGTCGCCTCCCGAATCGTCTGGTAGCCGGCCTGGTCGTGGGTGACCGTCGCCCGGTACGCCCGCGGGCCGGTGCGGACGAACGATGGGGCGTCCGTACCCGGGCGCTCGGACCCCCGGTAGGTGATGGCCGTCCGCTCGCCGACGCGGGTGTCCGAGACGTCGGTCACGTCCGTCGCGAGGCGCTCCGGATCGCCGACGGCCCAGTTGACAGAGCGCGTGAGCGCGAGCGAGTCCGGGCTGGTCAGGAGTCCCCCGAGGCGGCCGCTCCCGTCGTGGGCCGTGATCGCCACCGACCGGCCAAGTCCGTAGCGCCAGGCCGACATCGCCGGCGTGCCCTCCCCGCTGGCGACGAGATACGTCGCGCGGTCGCGGACCGAGACGTCGTTGGCCGACCCCGGCGCGGCGGTGAACCGGACGCCCTCGGTGACGAAGTGAGTCCCGTCGACGACGGTCAACCCGTCGCCGGAGTACTGGCGCTGGTCGTCGCCGAAGAACAGCCGGAGCCGGTTCGTCTCGCTCGCGCGGAGGTAAGTTCCGTCGCCGGCCCGCGCGATGGCGGCCAGCCGGGCCTCCCGCACGTTCCCGCCGACGCCGACGGCGACGACCTCGATCCCCCGCTCGGAGAGCGCCGCCGCTCTCGCGACTGCAGGCTCTCTGTTCGAGTGCCCGTCGGTGACGAGGACGACCGTCGCGTCGCCGCCGTCGACCATCGCCGCGCTACCTGCCAGGCCGACGTCGATGCTCGTCGCACCGCCGCTCTGCAGCCGGCGAATCCTGTCTCGGAGGACGTCCCGTGATCCCCCGAGCTGTCGGGGCTGCGCGATGGCGTGGGGGTTGTGGTTGAACGCGACGATTCCCACCCGGTTCTGGTCGCCCAGTTGCGAGAGGACGTCGAGCGCGAGGCCGCGCTGGACGGCCATCGACTGCTCGGAACTGCCCGAGACGTCGACGGCCAGGATGACCGTCGACTGCCGGTCTCGGTCGTCGTAGTCGACCGGCGTCAGGTCGCCGATAGGCGCGTCGCCGTATCCGCCTGCCTCGAACGCCTGCGGGCCGCCGACAGTGACCAGCCCGGTGCCGTTCACGACGGCCCGCTGGAGCGCGGCCTGGTCACCGAGCTGGCCCGCCGGCACGTCCTGGACGACGACGGCGTAGTAGCCGTCGAGGTCGGAGGGGACAGACTCGGCGTGCTCGACCGTGTATAGCTGCGAGAGGAACGACTCCAGCGGGTACGAGTCACGCGAGACGTAGAGGATCCGCGGGGGCTGGACGACGCGGACCGTCTTCCGGGAGACGTCGTTGCGGGCGAACCGGTCGTCGCCGTCGATTCTCGCTGTCACTCGGTGACTCCCCGTCTCGTCGAAGGTGTGTTCGAACTCGACCGACCCCGCGCCGGTGACGGTCCGCTCGACGACGGTCTCGCCGTCGACGGTGACCTCGAGCGTCGACTCGGTGCCGTTGACCTGGGCCCCGTCGACCGTGACGAGGAAGCTCTCGTTCACCCCGGAACTGACCTTCGAGGGGCCGGCGACGTCGACGTACCGCTCCGTCTCCGCCGCGCGCACGTCCACGCTACTGATCGTCGCGTCGACCTGCCGGCCGAGTTCGGCGGCCTCGCCCAGCGACTGCCCGCCGGTGACCTGGCCGTCCGAGGCGACGACGACCGTCGCGTTCGGGGCGAGCGAACTCGCGACGGCATCGCCGACCCGTGACTCCGTCCCGGAGCCGACCGTCGTGGTGTCGACGTCGACGCCGCGCTGTTCGAGGGCCCTCGCGAGTTCGCCCGTCTCGTTGTCCGTGACCGCCATGCTCGCCGACCGGTCGACGACCAGCCGGACCGACGGCTCCTCGGAGACCGTCCGGCTCTGGACAGTGTAGGGACCGGCCAGCGAGACGACGAGGACTGTGACGAGGAACGCCCGCGAGCCGAAGAGCAGCCAGCGACGGCGGGAGCGAACCCAGCCGGCTTCCGAAGTACGGAGGACGAGCCAGCCGACGACCGCGACCAGCAGTGGGGTGACGACCAGTGCGAGCGAGCGCGCCAGCCCGACGCGGACGCCGCCGAGAGTGGTCTCGACGGCCATCAGAGGTCACCCCGCCGGCGGAGGTAGGCCAGTTCGAGCAGGACGAGCAGCGTCGCCAGGGCGACGATCGCCGGCGTCAGTTCGACCGGGACCGACGCAGTACCAGTGGAGCCGTCTGACTGTCCGGCCGACCGGACCTCGTCGATGGACGGCGCCGTCACGTTGGACTCCGCGGGGTTCGCGAGCACGGCGGCGTAGCGCCGATCGTCGACGTCGTACGTTCCGACGGCGTCCAGCGTCGCGACCGTCGTGGTCCGGTCGCCCCGTGGCCCACTGACCGTCCGCTCGGACTGAAACTGCAACTTCGCGCCCGTCTCGCGGTTCAACTCGGCGACGGCCGGCCGGTCGGCGAGGTGGAACACCGCGCGTTTCCAGAAGATCGGGTAACGGACGCCCCGCTGGAACGACGAGTGGTCGGGGACGTAGCCGTAGTACAGCACCCTCCCCTCGCCGTGGGAAGCAGTGGCCAGGAGCGGCGACCCGTCGGTGTAGTTCACGAGCGCCCGACCGCGCGTCAGGTTCGCCGCCAGCGCGCGCTCCGGCCGGGGAAACTCGAAGTTCCGGGTGAGGTCGTGGTCCGCCGGCGATTCGACGCCTGGCTGGGCGGTCATCCGTCGCGGCTCGACCGGTGAGATGGGACCCAATCCGAGGTCGGCGAGGTCTGGCTGGGCGACGACGGCGACGCCGCCGCCGTCGGCTGCGATGGCTCGAACGGTCTCGACCGTGCTGTCGAGCACTTCGCCGGCGTCCACCTGGCCCACGATTGCGACGTCGTAGTCGCCGTCGACGGACGCCGGCGGCTGGGCGACGGTGAGGTCGACGCTCCCGATAACGTCCAGCGCCGTCGCGAGGTTCGAGTCGGGTTCGTTCGTCACCAGCAGTACCTCCACGGTGGGGTCGGCCGGAGCCGCGACGGGCGCGGTATCGTCGGTGGGAAACGAGTCGCCCGGCGAGAGTTCCACGGTACCGCCCCCGGCCGGCACGCCGAAGGAGAGTTCTCGGACGTCGCCGGGTTCGAGGGTCACCTCCGTCGACTGGTCGCCGAGACTGACGGTGCGCTCGGCTCGTTCGGTCCCGGTGTTGCGGACGGTGACCGACGCGCCGCGTTCAGTGACGTCGTGGCCGACGATTCCGACGTTCGCCGCGCCACCGCCGTCGAACTGCCTGAGCCGGACGTCGACGCCGTTCGCCCGGGCCGTCCGCACCGCCGACCGCCAGCCGCTCTCGTCGACGAAGTCGCTGAGGACGACGACGCGGGCGCCGTCGTCGGCCGACGTAGCCGCCGTAGCTGCCCGGGAGATAGCGCCCCGAAGGTCGCCCGACGCATCGGTGACGGGCACCGTCCGGAGCGCGTCCCGCGCGTCGGCCGGACCACCGGCGTCGACCAGCGTCCCTGCCGCCGGCGCAGTGGTCACGACAGTCGTCTCGCCGGCGACGGCGTCGCGGGCCGCCGCCCGGGCCGCGTCGAACCGGCTGCCGTCGCCCGTCTCGGTCGCCATGCTCGCGCTGGTGTCGAGCACGACCACGGTCGAGCTCCCGGCAGTCTGGCGGTCGAGCATCACGTACGGCGAGGCCAGCGCCGCCGTCAGCGCCAGCACGACGAGCACCTGGAGCAGGAAGAGCAGGTCCCGCGTCAGCCGCCGCAACACGGGGTGTGCGCCGCCGTCGTCGCGTTCCTCGGCCAGGAACCGGACCGTCGGCAGCGACAGCTCCCGCGGGTCGGGCCGCACGAGGTAGAGGATCACGAGCGGCACCAGCGCTACCAGACCGGCGAGTCCGGCGGGATCGACGAAACCGAGCTGGAGGACCATTGGCTGTCGAGGACCTGTTAATTCCCCTTGAGAGCCACCTACGAATAAAATAAGGGGATGATAAATTCCCGATTTACGCTATCGCAAGCCGAGTAGTCGTCGAGTAGTGACGTCGCTCGTTCGGACGCCGGCGTTCAGAACTGGTAGCGCCGGTCGTCCTTCTCCTGGGCCTGCGGAAACTGGTTCGCCCCGGTCATCTCGTCGAAGGTCATCCCCGAGAGGTACTCGTCGTAGGTGCAGTCGTAGCCCGACCGGAGGTGGAAGTCCATGTTCCCCGTCTCGATGGCCGTCTGGAACAGCATGTGCACCGCGCGCCGGACGAGTTCGTCCGTGCTCTCGGGCTCCAGCGCCGTCGTCAGGAGCGCCAGTTCGTTCCGCGTCTCGCGGTCCAGCGAGACGGCGAGTTCGTCGCCGAGGTCCGAGTACTGGTCCGAAACGTCGTCCGAGAGATCGTCGAGCGTCATACCCGTGGTGTTTGCGAGAGCGCGGAAACGAGTTTCGACTACGGTTGTCTGATGGTCGGTGCGTTCGTCGATTTGTCGTAGCTCAAGTGGCCTTTCGTTTTCCGCACTCACTCTATCTGTGAGTTGAACGGGTGATTCTCGGTTGTGCCAGTGAAACCAATGCCGACAGCAAGACCCAGAAAGCCCTCGGCGGGCTCCGGTCCCGCGGCCCCGCTGCGCTTCTCACTGCGTTCCGGTGCTTACGGGGCCGGGGTTCCTGGAGCCCGCCTCGCCCTTTCAGTCCCCCAGGTACCGCAGCCCTACCCTCCCCCTGGTCGGCCGACGAGACGGCCTCCCGGCCGGGCGGTTGCCGAGCGGTCAGGAAGCGTGATTCGGCGCGGACGCGCCGAATCCGGGGAGGATTGGCGGACTCAATCGCGAGCGCGTTTTATCGCGCGAGCGATGCTGAGCCTGGAGGAATGAAAGGGCGAGGCGCGGTCGGCGAAGCACGGACCCGCAAGCACCGACGGCGCGCAGCGGGCCCGCGCGAGTCGAGCGGGCCGAGGGCTTTCGAGGTATTGTCGTCTTCAGTTACGTCACCAGTTCGAACCACACCAAACGATACGTCTACACACTGTACTGACCAGAAAGCACTCGTCCAAGTTCAAAACGATCAGACGGAATCGCTAAACCCAAACCGAACCATCGCAATCCTAGGTTCGATGAGCGAGCTGGCGGGGGAGGTACCCGACGACGTCGAGGCGGTCAGGGACGCCCTGGTAGCGTGGTACGAGGACGACCACCGCGAGTTCCCGTGGCGGGTGACCGAGGACCCCTACGAGATACTGGTCTCGGAGGTCATGAGCCAGCAGACCCAGCTGGGCCGCGTCGTCGAGGCCTGGAACGACTTTCTGGACCGCTGGCCGACGGCGGCGGACCTGGCCGAGGCCGACCGGGCCGACGTCGTCGGCTTCTGGACCAGCCACTCGCTGGGGTACAACAACCGGGCGAAGTACCTCCACGAGGCCGCCCGGCAGGTGACCGAGGGAGAGGTCGGTCCATCGGACCGACCTCACGAAGGCGGTGAAGCCGCCGAAGTCGACGGCGAGTTCCCCGAGACCCCTGACGAACTCCAGGAGCTGATGGGCGTGGGTCCCTACACCGCCAACGCCGTCGCGTCGTTCGCGTTCAACAACGGCGACGCCGTGGTCGACACCAACGTCAAGCGGGTGCTCTACCGCGCCTTCGACGTGCCCGACGACGACGCGGCATTCGAGCAGGTGGCCCAGGCGCTCATGCCTCAGGGCGAGTCGCGCGTCTGGAACAACGCCGTCATGGAGCTCGGCGGCGTGGCCTGCGAGAAGACGCCGGCCTGCGACGGGGCGCAGTGTCCCTGGCGTGAGTGGTGTCACGCCTACGAGACGGGCGATTTCACCGCACCGGACGTACCCACGCAGCCGAGTTTCGAGGGGAGTCGCCGGCAGATGCGCGGCAAGGTCGTCTCGGTGCTGAAGGAGTACGACGAGCAGGCGCTCGACGACCTCGGCCCGCGGATCCGCGTCGATTACGCCCCCAACGGCGAGTACGGCCGCGAGTGGCTTCGGGGGCTACTCTCGGACCTGTCGGACGACGGTCTCGTCGACGTCGACGAGCGCGACGGCGAAGGCGAGGGCGAGGTCGTCGCCCGCCTCCGGCGCTGACCGCCGCCGACCTTCGCCTCCCTGCCGGGTGCGGCGAACGACGGGTTCCGGGAGGGAACACGCCTTTCACCTGTTCACGACAACAGGGAGTCGTGAACGGCCTCCTCGTCCCCCTCGGGCTGGCGGTCGTCGGCACCGCCGTCATCTGGAAGGGGAGCGTGCTCCTCGAACGCGCCGCCGAGCGGCTGAGCAAGTACTATGGACTCCCGGTGGCCGTCCACGGTGCCATCGTCATCGCGATCGGCTCTAGCTTCCCCGAACTCAGTTCTGTCGTCATTAGCACGGTGGTCCACGACGAGTTCTCGCTCGGCGTCGGCGCTATCGTCGGCAGCGCCATCTTCAACTTGCTGGTCATTCCGGCGCTGTCGGCGCTGGTCAGCGACCGCTTGCAGGCGACCCGGGACATCGTCCACAAGGACGCCCAGTTCTACATCATCAGCGTGCTCGTCCTGTTCATCGTCTTCGCGCTCGGGGCGACGTACGTCCCCGGCGGGACGAACGAGGCGGCGATACTGACGCCGCCCCTCGCCGTCCTGCCGCTGGCGACCTACGGCATCTACGTCTTCCTCCACCAGCAGGACGCCAGCGAGCACGTGGCCACCGAATCCGTCGACGTCCGTCCGGGTCGCGAGTGGGCGATACTCGCGGTGGCCCTGGTGCTCATCGCCGGCGGCGTCGAGGGCATCGTCATCGCCGCGCTCTCCCTCGGCGAGATATTCGGCACGCCGAGTTTCCTGTGGGGGCTGACCGTCATCGCCGCGGCGACGAGCCTCCCGGACGCCATCGTCAGCGTCCGCGCCGCGCGCAACGACGAGGACGTCACCAGCATCACGAACGTCCTGGGAAGCAACACGTTCAATCTCCTCGTCGCCATCCCCGTGGGCGTCCTCCTGGCCGGGTCGGCGACCATCAACTTCCTCGCCGCCATCCCGACGATGGGGTTTCTGGCGTTCGCGACGCTCGTCTTCGTCGTCTTCACGCGGACGGACCTGGAACTCACGAACCTCGAGGCCTACGGCTTCCTGGGACTGTACGCACTGTTTCTCGTCTGGATGACGCTGGAGTCTGTCGGCATGATCGAGACCGTCCAGGGCATCTAGCGGGTACGGGCTGTGAGCGCGTCACTCGGATGCCATTCGACGGAACGCCACCGGGCTCACTGCGGCGCCGAGCCGGGGAGGAACACCGAGAGGAAGATGAGGACCATCCCGACGCCGACGACGCCGCTCTGGATCGTCCCGGAGAGCGGTCGCGACAGCTGAAAGGCGTCGTAACAGACGCCGCCGAGGACGGACCCGACGCTGAGGAACGTGAACCCGCCGGCGGTGAGCAACATCCGCTGGCTCCGTTCGCGCCGCGCCGCGCGAAACCCCTGGAACGCGACGACCAGTCCGAGGAGGACGACGACTGCTTTCACCGCCAGCAGCCAGACGTACACTCACTCCCACCCCGGTTGCATCGCGTCCCAGATCGTCCGCAATCGGTCGGGCGCGTCGTCGCGTCTGTCCACGGCTACCTGCAACGTTCCGTCGTCCAGGCTCACGGCGAGACACTCAAGGTTGGACTCGAACTTCTTGAAGTGGTTCCCGTCGGCCTGGAACTCCGTCCGCTCCCTGAGCAGGCCCAGTTCCAGCAGGTCCTCGATGCGTCGGTAGATCGTCGCGAGCGACGCGTCGCAGTAGTCGTCGAGCCCCTGAGCCGACGTGGCCCGCTGGTCCGTCACGGTGAGAATCCGCTTGACGACGTCGTCGCTGAGCAGTTCGAGTATCTGGTCGTTTCGCGGGTCGGTTTCTACCACGGCGTGACGGAACGAACCCTCCTGAGCCCTTACTTAGGCGGTGAATAGTCAGGTAGGTTCCGCTGATGGCTCAGTGATTCCAGCGCGTTCGCAGCGGCTGCGAACGTGCTACAACGTTTATTCCGAATACCGACGTGGCATCAGAATAGATAGCTACACCGATGACACCACAAATCTCCCGTCAGTTCGTTCGTGACTCGAACCGCTCGAAGCGACCACTCCCCCGGCAGGACGCCGGCGACGGTAACTGATCTCCGATGCCTACGCACGTGCTCACGTTCAAGCCCGCCATCGGTCTCTACGGGCAACACGACCCCAGTGCCGCGCTCTTCGAGGACGGGCAGTTCGTCTACGGCGTCGAGGAAGAGCGGCTCACGCGCGACAAACACGCCGTGAACACGTTTCCCGAGGAAGCCATCCAGGCCTGCCTGGACTTCCGCGACCTCGCGCTCTCGGACGTCGAGAAGGTGATACTGCCTTACGACCCGCGGCTTCGGTCGAAGGTGCTCTCTCACTACCTGCGGGACGCGGTGAGAGTACGCGACCCGGTCCGCAAACTCGCGGCGGTCGAGAACACGGCGAAGACGCAGCTCCAGGCCCAGCTGTTCCCGACGCGCCAGATCGAGTCCAGACTCGCGGCGCTGGGCGACGCCGTCCCGCCGATAGAGACCCGCTCGCACCACCTGTGTCACGCCGCGAGCGCGTTCCACCCCTCGGGCTTCGATGACGCCGTCGTCCTCACCGTCGACGCGAAGGGCGAGTACGACGCGACGGTCGTCTGGCGTGGCCACCAGAACGGGCTCGAACGCGTCCGCACGTACGAACATCCCAACAGCCTCGGGCTCTTCTTCGCCGTCGTCACCGAGTTCCTCGGGTACCGGATGTTCAACGGCGAGGGGAAGGTGATGGGGCTCGCGCCCTACGGGAACGAGAACCCGGAGATCGAGCGGACGCTCAGGTCCCTCGTCGACACGGGCGTCGACTACGACGTCACCGACCTCACGCAACGGTGGGGTACCGGCTACGGCGTGGAGCGTCTCGAGGACGCCTTCGGCCGCGACCGGAAGGAGACGCCCAAATCGTTCACCCAGTGGGAGAAGGACCTGGCGTACACCGCCCAGAAACTCCTCGAAGAGACGGTCGTCCGCATCGCGGAGACGTACACCTGGATGGAGGAGACGAGCAACCTCGCCGTCGCCGGTGGCGTCGCTCTCAACTGCAAGCTGAACAAGCGGCTCCGCGAGTCCGACGCCGTCGACGACCTGTTCGTCCAGCCCGTCGCCCACGACGCCGGACTCGCCCTCGGCGCGGGGATGCTCGAACGGTCACCCGGTGACGTCCCCGAGATGGAGACGGTGTCCTACGGGCCCGAGTACGACGGCAGCGAGATCCGGTCGCTGCTCGCCACCAACAAGATCCCCTACGCGGAACCAGCCGACGTCGAGGCGTACGTCGCCGAGCGACTCACAGAGGGCGCGCTGGTCGGGTGGTTCCAGGGCCGCCTCGAACTCGGTCCACGGGCTCTCGGCAACCGGAGCATCCTTGCCGACCCGCGAACAGCGGAGTCCCGCGACAGGGTGAACCGGTTCGTCAAACACCGCGAGGAGTGGCGACCGTTCGCCCCGTCGCTACTCGAGGAAGCGGCCGACGAGTACCTGGCCGATGGCGAAGTTGCGCCGTTCATGATAACTGCGGCCGACGTCGAGCCGTCCAGGCGCGAGGAGATTCCCGCAGTCCTCCACCCGGCGGACGGGTCGACGCGACCACAGACGGTCTCGGACCGACAGAACCCCAGGTATCACGATCTGATATCCGAGTTCGAGTCGATCACGGGCGTCCCGGTCCTCCTGAACACGTCGTTCAACGACCACGCAGAACCGATCGTCACGACACCCACCGAGGCGCTGAAGGATTTCTTCGGGATGGGCCTGGACGTTCTCGTCCTCGAAGACGTCGTGGTCGAGAAGGCCGAAGCGACCGAACGCGTGGGTGAGGACGCGTCCGAGCGGCTATCAGTCGACGGCGCCTGAGGACGCAACCGGGCGAACGACCGGTTTCGGTCAGAACGATGAAAAACCGCGACCAGATTGCTGCAAGTTCCTCTCTCTCAGGATGCATGAGGCCCGAAGAGCCATATGGAAAGACAGGCATTGTTATCAGCAGTGAGTCCGACCGTCGCCGAAACCACGTTCGTCGTCGCGGTGCTCCTGTCGAGTACGTTTATGCTGTCACTAGCGGTGTGGATTCGGTCGAACGCCGAGAGCTTTGCCGCAAATCTCATCGTCTACTGGGCGGCCACGTACCCGGTTCTCGGAGTCCTCGCCATCGCACACGCTCTTGCCCCGAACATACAGTACGCCAAGTACCTCTACAACGTGAGCGTCTCCATCAGTTCCGGCGTGCCGCTCCTCGTCTTTCTGTTCACGCTCGCGTACACCGGCCGCGCGCGATGGCTGTCGCGTCGCGTCGTCGGCGTCTTCGCCGCCTGGTACCTCCTGCTCGCGGCGATGACCATTACCAACCCCGTGTTCGGGCTGGCGTACACCGAGTACCAGGTCGTGGCGGGACCCATCACGTACGTCTACGGGATGCCGACTGGTCTCTACAGCATCGTCTCGCTCCCGCTCTGGCTGTTCATGGTGGCCCCGCCGGCGCTGCTGGGTGCCAGAGCGATGTCGGACACCGGTGTGACGCGCGCACAGACGGTGGCGCTGTTCGCGGCGTTCACCGTCCCATTTCTGGTCATGTTCCTCTGGCTGGGCCAGATACTCCCGGTCCCTGCCGACGCGGCCTTCCTGTTCGGTGCGGTCGTATCCGGGCTCTTCATCGGACTGGGGGTGTACCGGTACAACCTCTTCGACCTGGTTCCACTCGCGCGCGAGATGGTGTTCGACGAACTGAACGACGCCGTCGTCGTCGTCGACCGCGATCTCCGGCTGCTAGACTACAACAACGTCGCCATCGCCACCTTCCCGGGACTGGAGGGACAGATAGGTTCGGACGTCGCTGACCTCGTTCCCGCACTCGCCGGCGACGAGGAGTCGGACGACGACGGCCCGGTTCCGTCCTCGTTTACGTCCTACAGGGACGGCGAACCGCGCGTCTACGACGTGACGGTGTCCCACCTCCCCAGCGAGGAGAACTGTCACGGCTACGGGCTCATCATCCACGACGTCACCGAGCGGCGACGGCGGATCCGCGACCTCGAACAGCAGACCACGCAGCTCGAACGGTTCGCGAGCACGCTGTCGCACGACCTCCGGAACCCGCTGAACGTCGCACAGGGGAACATCCAACTGGCGATGGACGCGGGCGCGACCGAGCGGCTCGAACGGGCAGACGACGCCGTCGAGCGCATCGAGCAGATAATCGACGACCTGCTGACGCTGTCCCGCGAGGGGCGCACGATAGACGACCGGCAGTTCGTCGACCTGACCGACGTCGCCGAGGCGGCGTGGCAGACGACCGCGACGGCGGACGCGACCCTCGAGGTCGAACTGGACCCGAGCACCGGCGTGTTCGCCGACGAGACGCGGTTGCAGAACGTCTTCGAGAACCTGTTCAGGAACGCCCTGTCGTTCGGAGGCGCCGGCGTCACGATCCGCGTGGGCCCCGAGGACGACGGGTTCTACGTCGAGGACGACGGGCCCGGAATCGCCCCGGCCGAGCGGGAGAGAGTGTTCGAGTACGAGTACACGACCGACAGCGACGGAACGGGCCTCGGTCTCGCCATCGTCGACTCCATCGCCAGCGCGCACGGCTGGTCGGTCCACGTGACCGACGGCCACGACGGCGGTGCCCGGTTCGTCTTCTCCGACGTCGACCTCGTCGACGGCCCCTCCTCGGCCACCGTGCAGACCGACGGCGTCGGACAGGTGGCGCCCACGAACTCCGAACTCTGACGCGGCGAGTCGGGGCCCAGACTGGTCACTCCTCGTCCGATTTCCCCGGCCAGGTGACGCCCCCCAGGAACGGGACCCCCGTCCGCTCCGCCGCACGGGAAATCATGTGCGCACCGGTCGGCACCGTCAGGAAGAGGAAGGCGATGCCGACGAGCGACGGCAGACCTGCGCCGCCGGGACCGAAGTAGACGAATCCCGCGAGGAAGATGGAGACGGTGCCCAGCGTCGTGGGTTTGCTCGTCGCGTGCATCCGATTGTAGACGTTCGGCAACCGGAGCAGGCCGATGGTCCCGACCGTGAGGAAGAAACAGCCGACGGCGACGAGGCCGACGACGAGGAGCGATTCGATCTGCCCGACCATCAGATCCACCTCTCCGCAACCGTCGAACCGCCGAGTATCTCGCTGCCGGTGGTTGCCGCTCGCTCACTGGGCGAGGGCGTCGAACGGTCGTCGAGTGGGGTCTGACAGTGCATGGTTACTCCTGACGGACGATGATGTCGCCCTCCGTGACGAACTTCGCGACGGCGACCGTCGAGAGGAAGCCGATGACCGCGAGCACGAGACTCACCGTCACGAACAGGCCGCGGCCGGTCCGGAGCGCGAACAGGACGGCGATGGCGACGACGTTGGTCGCGATGGCGTCGAGGCCGACGACGCGGTCGGGGACGGTCGGCCCGCGGACGACCCGGTAGCCACAGAGGAGGCTCAGGAGCGTCACGAGGACGATGGCGACGTCTGCGGCGGTGGTCACCAGTCCGCTCTCAGCGACCATCGGTCTCACCTCCGTATTCAGCGTGCTCGTCCGGATCTGCGGGCTGGGCGTCCGGCCCGCCGCCGGCCTGTTCGAGGACCGGGTGGGTCTGGTCCGGCGGGTAGACGGCGAAGTCAGGCGCGGGGTCGCCGGGCGACAGTTCCTCGTCGAAAATCCGGAGGGCGTAGTCCTCCCAGTTTCTGATGGGTCGAACGATCGCCTCGGGGTCGCGGCCGTCGATGACGTGGACGTACAGCGCGTTCTCCGCCTCGTCGTAGTCAAGCGTTATCGTCCCGGGCGTGATGGTGATGCTGTTGGCGATAGTGGTCACACCGAGGTCTGTCCGGACCCGGAGCGGGATGAGGATGACCTCCGGTTCGATGGGCTGGGACGGCGCGAGGACGCGGTACGTGACGTCGATGTTACCGACGACGACCTCTCTGGTGAACAGGCTTACGTACAGGAACGCGTACGGGATCGACCGCAGCGTCCGCCGGAGGTCGATCCCCTCGCTGTACAGCCGCCTGAACACGAACGCGATGGGCATCCCGACGACGAGGCCGAAGAGGAACTGCCCGAGCATCGGGTCCGGCGAGAGGGGGACGCCCCGGACGAACACCCAGAGGACGCCGAACAGTACGCCGGCGACCGGCCAGCGGCGCGTCACGCCGCCCCACCTCCGTCGGGGAAGACGACCTCGACGTAGTCGCCGCGCTCCGTCGCGGCCGTGGCGGCCGTCTCGGCGAAGCGGTACACCGGGTCGAACCCGACGCCGACGGCGACGACGACCGCCGCGAGCGCGACGAGGACGGCCAGCTGTCTCCCGTCGACGACCGACCCCTCGACGGCCGGCGTCTCGGCGCCCCAGAAACAGCCCGTCCAGGTCCTGGTCGTGTAGACGATGGTGAGCAGCGCGCCTGCCAGCAGCGAGAGGAAGACGGCGAGGGGAGCCCAGCCCGGCGCCGTCGCGTACCACCGGATCGAGACGTCGAAGACGAAGAACTTCCCGAAGAAGCCGGCCAGCGGCGGGAGCCCCACGAGCGACAGGATGCCGACGAAGAACGCGCCGGCGAGCACGGGCGATCGTCCAGCGAGTCCACCGACGTCTCGCACGCGGTTCGTCCCGGTCGCGTCGGAGACGGCGGCGGCCGACAGGAAGAGCAGGCTCTTGGCCAGCGAGTGGTGGAGGGCGTACACGAGCGCGGCGACGAGGGCTATCTGCCGGAGTTGACCGGTACTGGCGGCCGCGATCGCGACGGGAACGACGATGAAGCCCACCTGTCCCACGCTCGAGTACGCGAAGGTTCCTTCCAGGGTGTCCCTGGAGACGGCGCCGAGGCCGCCGACGACGATGCTCGCGACGCCCATCGCGGCGAGCACCGGCGCCAGGAACGAAAGCGGCGAGTCGCCCGCGACGCCGAGGACGTCGACCGGAATCGCGGCGCCCGCCAGCACGGTGAAGTAGAGGCGGACGATGGCGTAGACGCCGACCTTCTTCGTCACGCCGGCGAGCATCGCCGTCACCGGCAGCGGCGCGGTGGTGTACGCGGCGGGGACCCAGAACTGGAAGGGGACCAGGCCGGCCTTGAGCGCGAAGACGACCAGCAGGAGCGCCGAGAGCCCGACGACCGGCGCCGGGTCGATGCCGGAGGCCGCGGGGTCGGCGAGTCTGCGCGCCATGTCGGCCATGTTGAGCGTCCCCGTCACCGCGTACAGGCCGCCGATGCCGAGCAGCATCAACGCGCTGCCGACGACGTTGAGGACGAGGTACCGGACGGCCGCCGCGGTGTGGCGAGCGCCGCCGTAGAAGGCGACGAACACGTAGCTGGCCATCAGCATCACCTCGAACCAGACGAAGAGGTTGAACAGGTCGCCGGTGAGGAACGCGCCGGTGACACCCAGGAGGAGGCAGTGAAAGAGCGGGTGGTAGTACACCCGCTGGTTGTCCCGCTCGACGAAGACGACGGAGAACGTTATCGACGCGAGCCCCACGACGGCGGCGACGACGAGCATGAACGCCGAGAGCCCGTCCAGGACGAGCGTGATGCCGAACGGTGCCGGGTGGCCGCCGAGCTGGTAGGCCGCCGCGCCGGGTGCGTCCGGACCGAGCACGAGCCGCCACACCGCAGTCGCCACGGTCCCGGCGTAGACGGCGCCCGTCGCGGCGCTCGTCGCGCGCTGGACCCGCGGCCACCGAGAGACCAGGAACGCCAGGACGACGCCGGCGATGGCGACCACGACCGGCGCGACGACGAGGAAACTCATCCCTCTTCACCCCACTCCGCGACGTCGATGGACCCGTTCTCCTCGTAGGCGCGGAACGAGAGCGCCAGCGCCAGCGCCGTTGTCCCGAAGCTGATGACGATGGCCGTCAGCACGAGCGCCTGGACGACCGGGTCGGCCGTCTGTGGCACCTCACTCCCGTGGCCTTCGAGGACCGGGACCAGGTCGTGGGTCGGGGCCTGGACCCCGCCCATCGCGATGAGGTAGACGTTCGCCGCCTGGGTGATGACCGCGATGCCCCAGACGACCCGGACCAGATTGCGGCGCAACAGGAGGAACGTGCCGACGGCGAACAGCCCGCCGACGACGGCGGCCAGCGCGACGCTCATTCCGCACCCACCACCGAGAGTATCGTGAGGAGCCCGCCAACCACGACGAGGTAGACCCCCAGGTCGAACACCAGCGCGCTCGCGAGTTCGACCTCGTGGTAGATGGGGACGTCGTGGAGGATGACGTAGTCCTGGGCCAGGAACGACCCGCCGAGTAGCAGGCCGGCGAGACCGCTCCCGACGACGATAGTGAGCCCGAGCACGAACGTCCGCCTGTAGGCGGTGACCGAGCGGTGTTCGAAGATACCGGTCCCCGGGTCGACCTCGCGGTCGAGGACACCGGCCTCGAGGTAGTCCAGCCCGTAGGCGACGTAGACGAGGACGAACGCGGTCGTCGTCAGCACGCCGCCGATGAACCCGCCACCGGGCAGGTTGTGGCCCTGGAAGAACAGCGAGACCGCCAGCACCAGGATGATCGGGACCGCGATCCGCGCCGTCGTCTTCATGATCGTCGTCGTCACTGCGTCTCACCCCGCGTCCGCATCGTTACGAGCACGAGGACCGAGACGGCCGCGATGGTGATCACGACGAGTTCCCCCATCGTGTCGAAGCCGCGGAAGTCCACGAGGACGACGTTGACGACGTTCGTCCCGCCGCCCTCCGGGACGGCTTCCGTCACGTAGTAGCGGGCCAGTTCCGTCGGATCTGCCGCCGGGTCCGGGCTGACGAGCAGCGTCGAGACGAAGGCCATCACGCCGACGACGAGCGAGAGGACCACGTCGCGACCGACGACGAACCGGTCGAGGTCCGCGTAGAACTCCGGCAGTCGCTGGAGGACGAGCAGGAAGATCAACAGGACGAGCGTCTCGACGACGAGCTGGGTCAGCGCCAGGTCCGGAGCGCTCGCGACGATGTAGAAGATCGCCAGCACGAATCCCAGGATGGAGAGGGTGAGCACGCCCGCGACGTGCGAGGGCGCCGTGGGAACGGCGAACCCGGCGAGCAGCGCGATCAACAGGACGAGCGCGACGATCAGTGGAACGCCGAGGCCGTCGACGGCGGGGACACTGGCACTGGTCGCGACGTAGCCCGCGAGGACGAGCGCACTCACCGTCGCGAGTCCCCAGACGACGTACGTCCTGAGGACGCCGGTGTGGACGAGCGGACCGACATGGGCGCCAGCGCGTTCGGTTTCGGAGAGCGCACGGTCGTACCAGCCGCTCGGCCTGATCAGCACCGTCGAGTCACGCACCGTCTCGATAGCGCGCGCGACGCGGTCCGTGACCGGGTACGCGGCGACGCCACCGACGATGGCGACGCCGGACATCAGGAGCGGTGGCGTGACGTGTTCCGGCGGGAAGTGGACGCTGAATTCCGGCTGCCCGCGGGCAGTGGCGTCGACGGCGCCCTGGACGATCAGGTCGACGGCGAACTGCGGGACGGCGCTGACGACCAGCACGCCGAGGGCGAGCACTGCGGGCGGGACCACGAGCGCTGTGGGCGGTCGCGGGACCGTCTTCTGGGGCGCGCGGCGCTCGCCGAAGAAGACGGCGAGGAACTTGAGCGAGTACAGGACGGTGAAGATACTCGCGACGGTGGCCACTGCCGGATAGAGCCACGCCAGTCCCCCCGCCTCGTGGCCGAACTCGTAAGCCGCCTCGAAGAGGAGCTCCTTGGAGTAGAAGCCGTTGAAGGGCGGAATCCCAGCCATGCTGAGGCCGGCGACGACGGCGATGGCCGCTGTGACCGGGAGTTCTCGCCGGAGGCCGCTCATGTTGTCGAGACTGCGCGAGCCCGCCTCGTGAGCCAGGATGCCGGCGACGAGGAACAGCGGCGCCTTGAACAGCGCGTGGTTGAGCAAGTGGAACGCGCCGGCTTCGCCGCCAGCGACGGCACCGAACCCGAAGCCAGCGACCATCAGACCGAGGTGGCTCGCGGTGGAGTAGGCCAGCAACTCCTTCGTGTCCGTCGAGGCGACGGCGAGCAACGCACCGACCGTCATCGTCACCAGCCCGAGCGTCGCGAACAGTAGCGTCCACTCCGGCCCGCTCAGGAGCGGACGGAGTCGGCCGACGAAGTAGACGCCGACCTTCACCATCGTCGCGGAGTGGAGGAACGCCGAGACGGGCGTCGGCGCGACCATCGCGTTGGGGAGCCAGAAGTGTAGCGGGACCTGGGCGGACTTGGCAGCGGCCGCGATAGCGATCAGGACCAGTGCCGGGACGAACAGCCCCTGGTCGCGCAGGGCGCTTCGCATCGCCTCGTCGTTGGCGAGCATCGTCGCCAGGTCGAAGGAGGCCGTGCCGAGCGCCTGTCGCGCCGCGATGGAGAGGACGAGCAGGCCGGCGAGCAGGCAGAGCCCGCCGCCGACGGTGACGAGCATCGCCATTCGGGCGGCGTATCGCGACTCGCCGTCGGTCGTGTGGTGACCGATGAGGACGAACGAGGCGAGGCTCGTCAGCTCCCAGAAGAGGAAGACGACGACCAGATCCGCGGCCAGCGCGACGCCGAGGATGGAACCCATGAACGCGAGCAGGGCGGCGTAGTACCGCTGCAAGTTGTGACCACCGTGCATGTATGCCGCCGAGTAGGTGAAGACGAGCACGCCGATACCGCTGGCCAGGAGTGCGAACAGGAGCGCCCAGCCGTCGACGGTGAATCGCAGTGCGACGCCGATCGAGGGTATCCACGGGGCGGCGACCGTGCCGTACTCCCCGAGTTGCGTCGCGAGCAGGCCGAAGCTCACGAGCGCGAGCGCGGCGGCCGCGTACCCCGTCCGCTCGCCGAACCACCGGTAGATCAGTGGCGTGGCTGCAGCACCGACGAACGGGAGGGCGATCGCCGTCGTCACCACCGACAGTTCCGGACTCATCTGAGTGAACTACCGCAGGGGTTTCGATCGCAGGCAGTTTCCACCTCGAGGGCGCTCAGGCCGCCTGTCCTCGGGGGCAGGTCGCTATCGCCGTCGGGGTGAGCGAACGCTGATTGTATGCGTATTGAGGGTTCCAGGGTTGAATAACTGCTGCAATCGGCGGTGTGGCCCGGTAACCGACTCGACAGAGCAGGTCGCCGGTGCAAAGTGGCCGGGCTTTTATCCCGGCGCGCCCTCGGACGACGTAATGACCGAGACGCACGTCGTGGCCCTCTGTGGGAGCCTCCGCGACGACAGCCACACGCGAAAGGCGCTCCAGATCGCCCTCGACGCGGCCGAGGAACTCGGCGCGACGACCAAGTTACTGGATCTCCGCGAGTGGGACCTGCCGGTGCTCGACCCCGACGACGAGGACGCCGGCGACGGCGAGGCGTTCCGCGAAGCGGTGCAAGCGGCCGACTCCATCCTCCTCGGGACGCCGGTGTACCACGGCTCCTACTCCGCGCCGCTGAAGAACGCGCTGGACTACTGCGGCTTCGACGAGTTCGAGAAGAAGACCGTCGGCCTGCTGTGCGTCGCGGGCGGGAGCTTCCCCATCACTGCGCTCGACCACCTCCGGTCGGTGTGCCGTTCGCTGGATTGCTGGGTCATCCCCCACCAGGCCGCCATTCCGCGCGCGAGCAGCGCCTTCCGCGGCGAGGAACTGGTCGACGACTCGGTTCGCCGACGCGTCACCACGCTCGGCAAGGAAGCGGTCCAGTACGCCGGCATCACGCCCGACCCGGCGAGCATGGAGAGCGAGGAGAACGTCGGAGCAGACGACTAATGGGACCGGAAACGCTTCAACGTCGATGACACAGTGGATCGAGGACCCGACGGGCGGACGCGACCGCGGACCGACGGCTCTCGCGCGCGCGTGGTTCGAAGTACTGACCCGGCCACGACGCTTCTTCGAGCGCGGCGTCGCCCCCGGCGACCAGGCGCCCGGCCTCGTGTTCGCCTCGGTCGTCGTCCTCGTCGAGGAGGCCAGCCGGTTCGCCGTCGTCGATCTCGCCGCCCGGGGCGCCCTCTCGACGGGTCCGTTTCCGTACCCCCTCATCGGCGACCTGGGACCGCTGGAGTCCCTGCTCGCGCTACTGGCCGTCGTCGTCTTCGTCGCGCCGGCGGTGTTGCACCTGACGGCCGCCCTCCAGACGCTCTTGCTCGCGCCGTTCGCGCCCGATCGGGGCGGCGTGAGCCAGACGGTCCAGGTCATCGCGTACGCCACCGCGCCGTGCGTGCTCGCGGGCCTGCCGTTCCCGGAACTGCGGATCGCCTGTGCGCTCTGGGGCAGCGCGCTATACGTCGTCGGGACGAGCGTGATCCACGACCTCTCGGTTCCCAGGGCCGCACTGCTCGGGGCCGTCCCCGCGTTGCTCGTGTTCGGCTACGCCTTCCGCGGCGTCGCCGCCGTCCAGATGCTGATCTGAGTGGTTCTCCAGCGGCGTCGCCCCTGTTCTCTGTTTCCCCGACGGCCAGCTTTACGGTCGCCCCACGCGCAATCGATACCATGCTCACGCTCGACCTCGACGACTTCATGTTCGAACTCAAGGACGGCGCGATCAAGCACGTCGGCCCCTCGAACCGCACGGCGACGGCGAAACTCTACGACGTCGAGGGCGTCGACGTCCGCGAGTACGGCGACAAGCGGGTGAAGATCGGCTTCACCGACGAGGACGGGTCGGAGATCGAGGTGGCCCTCTTTCCCGAGCAAGCCCGGGAGATCGCCCGCGGCGTGGAGATGCTGGAGGAGGACAGTCCCGTTTTCGAGTGACAGGGGCGATATTCGAGTGACGGAACGGGGATCCCGGCGTCGAATTCGGGCCGAACTTCCCCGCGCCGGCCTCGCGGAGATTCGACAACCGTTTTAGTGGCGGCATTCTTTCACCGTGCAATGGGTTCGTGTATCATCTGCGGCACGTCTGTCGACGGTCACATTTGCGACCTTCACCAGGAAGACGTGCTGTTCGAGTTCCGCGGCGACCACCCGAATCAACTGACCAACAACCGCTACTATCGCGGCTCCGTAGACGGCTTCGCCGAGTTCGGCGTCTTCGTCGACATCGGTGACAGCGTCACCGGCCTGCTTCACCGGAGCGAACTGGACCGCCGCCTGGACTCCCTCGACTGGGAGCCGGGCGACGAGGTGTTCGTGAAGGTCAAGAACGTCCGCGACAACGGCAACATCGACCTGGGCTGGTCGATCCGACAGGAGGACCGCGAGTTCCGCGGCGTCCTCGTCGACGACCCCGAGTTCGACCACGCCCGTCTCGCCGACGAGGTGGACGGAGCGGGAAACGGGAGTGAGGCGGCTGGCACGGACGCGTCGGAGGACGACGCCAGCCAGGTAACGGTCACCCAGTCGTCTCCCCCCGAGCAGTCCGAGCGCGACGACTCCCGACAGGGGTCGACTGACGCGGACGAATCCGGTCAGACCGTTTCGACCGGCGCGGCCGACGTCGAGAACGGCGCGGTCGGCGACACCGACGACGAGCGCGTGGAGCAGGCAGCGAGCGCTATCGCTGAGAGCAGTACCGGCGACGCTGCGAGTGAGGGCGCCAGTTCAGCCGACGACCGTGACGGCTCCGACGCCGCCGAGTCCGCGACGGCCGGCGGCGCCGTCGTCCAGGAGCGCGAGTACGAACGCGTCCAGATCGGCGACCTCGAGGACAGCGTCGGCGACGACGTCCGCCTCGAGGGCGAGGTGACCAACGTGCGCCAGACGAGCGGCCCGACGGTGTTCGAGGTCCGCGACGAGACGGGGACGGTCGACTGCGCCGCCTTCGTCGAGGCCGGCGTCCGCGCCTATCCCGAAGTCGAGGAAGCCGACGTCGTCCGCCTCGACGGCGAGGTCCGGGACCGCCGCGGCGAACTGCAGGTCGAGACCGAATCGCTCGAGGCGCTCGAAGCCGACGAGCGCGAGACGGTCGAGGAGCGGATGGCCGACGCACTCGACGCGCGGGCCCGGCCCGACGCCGTCGACCCGCTGGCAGACGACACGGCCATCGAGGGACTGAGCGACAGTCTCGTCGAGGCCGCGACGGCCATCCGGAAGGCCGTCATCACCGACCGCCCGGTCATCGTCCGCCACTCCGCGACGGCCGACGGCTACGTCGCCGGCGTCGCCATCGAGCGCGCGACCCTGCCCCTCGTCCGCGAGGAGCACCGCCGCGCCGACGCCGAGTACCACTACTTCGACCGGCGACCCCTGGAGGGCGGCGTCTACGACATGGACGACGCCACCAAGGACGCCACCCAGATGCTGGAGAACCGCGAGCGCCACGACGAGAAGGTGCCGCTGTTCGTCTTCGTCGCCGCCGGTGGCACCCGTGAGAGCCTCGACGGCTTCGAACTGCTGGACGTCTACGGCGCGCCGCGCGTCGTCCTCGACGACGCCGACGCCGACGACGAGGTGGTCGACTCCGTCGACACCATCCTCAGCCCGGCGCTGTCCGAGTCGCCCGAGACCACTGCGGCTGCGCTGGCCGCCAACGTCGCCGCCCACGTCAACGAGGACGTGCGTTCCGACCTCACCCACCTCCCCGCGGTGAGCTTCTGGGACGACACGCCCGAGGCGTACCTCGACGCCGCGGCCGACGCGGGCTACGACGCGGACGCCGTCCGTCAGCTCCGCGAGGCCGTCGCGCTGGAGGCGTTCTACCAGTCCTACGAGGACAAGCGCGAACTCGTCATCGACCTGCTGTTCGGCGACGACGAGACTGACGTCGGCGGCCTCGCCGCCAACATCGCCGAGCAGTTCCGGACGAAACTCGACACCGAAGTCGAGACGGCCAGCGCGAACCTCGACGTGGACGAGGTGGGCGACACCTCCGTCGCCATCCTCGACACGGCGGCGTTCACCCACGGCTACGACTTCCCGCCGTCGACGCTCCTGCTCGACGAACTGTACCGTCAGCAGGACGAGGACGTCGACGTCCTGGTCGGCGTCGACACTGACACGCTGTACGTCCGCACCGACGACCACGTCGACGTCCACCAGGTCGCCTGGGACGTCGCCGAGCGCGTCCCCGACGCGGGCGTGAGCGCCCGGAGCGCGCGCGAGCAGAGCATCCGCTTCCTCGCGGGCGAGCGCGACGACGTGCTCGACGCGACGCTCGACGTCGTCGCCAGCGAGCAGTAACGGACCACCTTCCTCCGATTCGCTTCCACGCCAGTGGCGACGCTCCCGATCGCGGACGGGAGTGAACGGTTCCCAGCCCGGGGAATGATTCAAGAGGTCCTGCCCGGTACCGTCTCGGCATGTCAGACGACCAGCTAGTGGACGAGGACGACCTGGAGTGGGACGACGTGGAACACGGCGACCACGAGTTCCGTCGGAAGCAACTCGGGGCGGCGACTGCCGGCGACGAACTCGGCTGTAGTCTGTACGAGCTACCCGAGGGCAAGCAGGACTGGCTCCGCCACTACCACGAGGGGAACGCGGAGGCCGTCTTCGTCCTCTCCGGGACGGGGACTATCGCTCTCGGGCCCGACGCCGAGGTACACGACCTCTCGGCCGGCGACTTCGTCGCACTCCCGCGCGGCGAAGCGGGAACCCACGCCATCGAGGGGGGCGAAGGCGGGCTGCGCTACCTGATGGTCTCGACGATGAACGAGCCCGATATTACGGTGTATCCTGACGACGACAAAGTCGGGCTGTACGCCGGGAGTGCTCCGGGCGGTGACAGGGACGAACGGACGCTGTCGACCTACCTGGACCGCGACGCCGAGGTCCCCTACTGGGACGAGGCGTGATCAGTCGTCCGTGACGCGTCTGAGCCCCTTCCTGAGGCCATAGACGCCCATCTCCGCCGTGTAGCAGAAGACGCAGCCACGGAAGGGTGGCTTCGAGAGGTCGTCGTCCGCTTCGGTCTCGGCTGCCATACCCGTGATTCGTCGTTCCCTGCTATTCAGACTCACGGCCGTGCGCACCGCGAACACGACCGTTACTCCGTTGAGCGCGCCAGACTCCGCCCGCGACCGAGCGTGTGTGACCGCTAGCCCTCCGCACCGTCCGCGACGCTGGCCGGCACTTGCGGCGACTCGATGTCCGCGGCCGCGAACGCAGCGAGGACGCGTTCGGAGACGTCAGACTCGAAGCGCAACTGGTTGCGCAGGTCGTTGACGTAGGCCCGCCCCTCGACCATCCGGTAGTGGAGTTCGTCCGAGACGAACACTTCCACCGGCGCCGCATCCGAGACGTAGACGTACTGCGAACTGAGCAGGGCCTCCTCGACGATGTCTCGCGCCCGGTTCGCGTCGGAACCGGGGTCGACCTGGAACGTCACCGTGACGAGCATCTCGGCGTTGCCGTCGTTCGCGTTGGCGATCGCCTCGTTGAAAAACAGGTAGTTGGGGACGGTGACCATCGTGTCGTCGAGCGTGTACAGCTTCGTCGAGCGAATGCCGATGTCGACGACCTCACCGTAGTGGTTGCCGATAGTCACCATATCGCCGATCTGGTAGGGCTGCTCGGTGACGAGCACGAGGCCGCCGACGATGTCCGCGAACAGGTCCTTCAGACCGAGGCCGACGGCGACGCCCAGGACGCCGGAGAAAGCCACCAGCTGTGCGGTCGTGAGTTTGAACAGGAGGGTAGCCGTGACGTACAACGCACCGCCGTAGATGACGAACTTGACGATCGGGATCAAAAGCGTGACCCGGAACCGCTGAGCGAGGAACCGGTCGGCGATGCGCGTGAGCGCGCCGCTGACTGTCCGCCCGGCCACGTATGCGCCGACCAGTACGAGGAGGGCCTGTACGACGACAGCGGGGTCGAGCGAGAACCCGTCGGTGACGGTCTGGAGGAGCGTCACCACAGTAACTGCCTCCCTTCGAGGTGCTCCTTCGCCGCCCGCCAGTGAGTGGGTGCCACGCGCGCCCACTCGCCGTCGACGGCAACGAGTCCCGACTCGGCGAGCGTCTGGAGCGCCTTGTCGACCTGGACGGTCGGTCGGATCTGGTCGAGGGTCTGGCGTCGGATCCGGTCGTTCGACACGACCAGTTCGAGGACGAAGGCCGCGTCGTCGTCCAGCGAGAACTGCGGATCGTACTCCGCGACGAATCCCGGAGCTACCTGACCGTCGCGGACGCTCTCGTCCCAGCAGGCCGTCGCGACGCCGGGATTCCCGCCCGCGACCTGGACCAGTTTCTGGAACACGACCGCCTCGACGTCGCCCACGGTCTCCGTCGCGTCACGGGACAGGAGGTACTCCGTGTTGAGGTTCGGCATCGGCACCGTCACCTCCCGACCGCCCAGCGGGGACACCGTCGCGCGGTCGAACGAGACGGTCTTGACCCGGCCGTCGGCAGACGTCTGGACGAACTCGGGAAGCGAGCCGTCGTGGTGGGCCTCGACGAGTCTCGCGAGGTCGACGGCGTCGATTGGCGGGAGGTGGACCACGCTGTCGAACGACTGCGAGACGTCCCTGACCGCGTCCAGGTACGACCACGCGGCCGCGTTCCACGACGTGACGACCGTCGGTGCCGAGAGTGCGATCGCTTCGAGGAACCCTTCCAGGCAGCCGAAACCGCCGACCTCCCGCGAGAACAGGTAGTGACAGTTCTCGACGACGACGGCGTCGCCGGCGTCCCGGCTCGCAAGCTCGGGTAGCTCTTCCCCGCTGGCCACGCCCTCGAGGGCGACGCGGGTCGGGTCATCGAGTCGGGTCACGGCGTGGTCGACCAGCAGGTCCCGGCCAGCGTACGGGTCCGAGACGACCGCGAGGTTCGGCCCGCGGTCCCAGTCGGCGACTGAAACGGTCTCGGCGACGGCGTCGAACTGGACCGCGAAGCCAGTGTCGCGGAGTTGCTCCGGTGTGACGTCCACGTTCGGTGACTCCTTGCCGGGCTGTATGCAGGAGCGTACAAGTTTGTTTCCCAGTCACTTCGGATTGATTCGACCTTACGGTGAGTGGCGAACGTATTCCCCCGTCGAGGACTCGCTCCGGCACTGTCGGACGAGACGGACCTGATCGTCGACGAGGGCAACCTCGACTGGACTGAACACGACCACGGCGACCATGAGTTCCACCGGACGCAACTCGCCGCCGCCACCACGGCCGAGGAACTCTGCCGCAGCCTCCACGGAGTACAGGTTGAAAGCAGGCCTGGCTCCGGCACTATCACGGGGGCAACGAGGAGGTGAGGTTCGTGCTCGACAGCGACGGGACGGACGTGCTGGGAACCGACGCCGAGGTCCCTTACTGGGACGCGGAGTGATCTGAGACGTCGTGGCTGAATGAGTCGGTCAGTGTAGGGGAAGGACTGAGCGATTGGATGAGTTCGAATTGCCGACGTGACTGAAGGTAGCAAGAGGTAGAAAGCCCTCGGCGGGCTCGCGGTCGCTCAGCGGGATACCCTCACTGCGTTCGGGTAGCGCCCGCTGAGCGACTGCACTCCGTCGCCACCCCGCCTCGCCCTTTCAGTCCACCAGGTCCCGCATTGCTCTCCCGGCCTCACTCCGTTCGGCCCGGGCTCGCGATTAGACCACCACTCCTCCCCGGATTCGGCGCGGACGCGCCGAATCCCGCTTCCTGACCGCAACCGCCCGGCCGGGAGCGAGGGGCGTGGCCACTGCCGCGCCCGAGCGTGCCGGGGGACCGAAGGTCCCCCGTACCTCGCGGTGTAACCGCGAGAACCCGGGGAAGGGCAGGGCTGCCGTGTGGTCCTGGAGGACTGAAAGGGCGAGGCAGGCTGGGGGAAGCCGGGACTCCCAAGCGACCGCGAGAGCGAAGCTCTCGCATAGTCCTCAGCTTTCGCTGAGGGCACCGGAGCGAACGGAGTGAGCGAGGAGCGCAGGGCGGTCCCCGCGACCCCAGCCTGCCGAGGGCTTTCTGGTTGATGGCAGTCTCGTTTCTTCCAGCGAAAATCACGGAACCACTCGCTCAGTACACACCCTCGACTGAACAGTTCGAACCGAGTCTGAGAACACCTTCCAGAGGAGCGATACCCTTATTCGCGCGAAACGACCATTCACGAGCAACCGAACCGATGAGCACCGAGACGACCGAGCCCACGGAGACGGAGGCGTTCGAGCAGGTCTGTGAGGAACTCGTGAGTCGAATCCTCGCGGGCGACCTCGAACGCGGCGACGTCGAGAGCGCGAAGATGGAGGTGTGCTCGGAGTACTCCGCGCCGAAGGTCCCGAAGAACTCGGAGCTGATGGACTACGTTCCGAACGAGCAGCGCGAGGAACTGGAGGAGGTTCTGCAGCGCAAGCCCGTCCGGACCGCGTCGGGGGTCTCCCCCATCGCCATCATGACCTCGCCGAAGCGGTGTCCCCACGGGAAGTGCCTCTACTGCCCCGGCGGGCCCGACTCGGAGTTCTCGTCCTCGCAGTCCTACACGGGCCACGAGCCCGCGGCCGCGCGCGGCGAGCAGAACGACTACGACCCCTACGGCCAGGTGACGCTGCGGCTCAACCAGTTGCGACAGATCGGTCACCCCGTCGACAAGGCCGAGTTGATCCTCATGGGCGGAACCATGACCGCTCGCTCGCACGACTACCAGGAGTGGTTCGTCAAGCGCGCGCTGGAGGCGATGAACGACTTCGACGTCGACGCGCCGCCGGAACCCGCCGAGGAGGTCAGCTTCGCCGAGGACCCCGACGAGTACGAGTTCCGCTACCTGGAGGACGTCGTCGCCGAGAACGAGACGTCCGACGTGCGCAACGTGGCGACGACGTTCGAGACCAAGCCCGACTGGTGTGACCCCGAGCAGATCGACCGGATGCTCGATCTGGGGGGAACCAAGGTCGAAGTCGGCGTCCAGACCACATTCGAACGCATCAACCGGGAGATGCACCGCGGCCACGGCACCCAGGACTCCATCGACGCCAACCGCCGCCTGCGCGACTCCGGGTTCAAGGTCGGCTTCCACATGATGCCAGGCCAGCCCGGGATGTCCAAGGAGATGTGCCTGGAGGACTTCCGGCGCATCTTCGATAACGCCGACTGGCGACCCGACTACCTCAAGATATACCCCACCCTCGTCGTCGAGGGCACCGTCACCTACGACTGGTACCGCAAGGACGAGTTCCAGCCCCTGGAGAACGAGGAGGCCGCCGAACTCGTCGCCGAGATCAAGGACATGATCCCCCGCTACACGCGCCTCCAGCGCGTCCAGCGGGACATCCCCGCGGACTTCATCGAGGGCGGCGTCTGGAAGTCCAACCTCCGCCAGCTCGCCCGCCAGCGCATGGACGAGCACGGGTGGACCTGCGACTGCATCCGCTGTCGCGAGGTCGGGATGAACGACGAGGACCCCGAGAAGGTCGAACTCGACGTCATGACCTACGAGTCCGGCGGCGGCACGGAGCACTTCATCTCCTTCGAGGACTTCGAGAAGGACCTCCTCGTGGGCTTCTGCCGGCTCCGGTTCCCCAACGACCCGGTGCGGCGGGAACTCGACGACGCCGCGATCGTCCGGGAACTGCACGTCTACGGGAGTCAGGTGGGAGTCGGGAGCGCAGCGCAGAACGCGGCGGACCAGTCTGGCGACGACGCCGTGGGCCAGCACCAGCACCGCGGCTACGGTCGCCGCCTGCTGGCGAAGGCCGAAGAGCTGGCCGCCGACGCGGGTTACTCGAAGCTCGCCGTCATCTCCGGCATCGGCGTGCGCGAGTACTACCGCGAGAAGCTCGGCTATCGCCAGGACGGCCCGTACGTGAGCAAGCGGTTGTAAACGGATCTGACGTGCGGGCTCGAACTGTGTGAGAGCCCTCTTTTGGCCCAGATTTTCGGGTCGGGCGGGGCAATCGATCACGCTGACCCTGCGAACGGGCGCACCACGCCCGTGAATAGAGAGCGGTGCCCGCAGCCAGCCGCTGGCCGGCAAGGATACCTGATGAAGAAAAAGTGAGACCTGGGCCGCACGTGAGCAAGTAACTATGGGGTAGCGTCGACGACTACGCAGCCGGTTCTATCCGACCGGTCAGGAAACTCACACCGACCCAGACCATCGTCGCGGCGCCGGCACCGGCCGCGACCCCCCAAGCACGACTCGCGACGCCGCCGTCGAGTGCATGGACGGCGAACGGAGCGAAAGAGACGCCGATGACGACGCACGCCGCACCGTCGAGTTGCGGCCGCGCTATCGTTCGGCCGGCCGCGTCTATCGTGCGCCCGATTCCGGCGAGTATGAACAGCACGCCAGCGAGTGCGTCGCCGAGAAACGGAAGGATTCCGATAAAACCGTCTCCGGCGACGAGCGAGACGGCGACCATCACCGCCGAACCTGCGACGATGAACGTCCCTATCGCGGTCTGGCCGGTCGATTCCATCGTTCAGAGTGACAGACGGTTCACACCAGAACCTTTCGGTCCGGGCGGTCCACTACAGCAGACGCGGAGGTTTTCAGCGTGGACACGGTAGACACGTCGCAATGGCACGGAAGTTGGCGGACGGCGTCTGGTACCTGGACCTGGGACTGATCCCGCCGTTCGCCTCCAACTCCTTTCTCGTCGACGACGGGGAGATGGCGACCGACGAGTCCGAGACCGACGGCGACCTGACGCTCGTCGACGTCGGCCTCTGGTGGAACCGCCCCTCAGTCCGTGACGAACTCGCCGACGCGGGCTACGCCGTCGGTGATCTGGACAGAGTTCTGATCACCCACTACGACCTGGACCACGTCGGCGGCCTGAAGCGCCTCCTCCCCGAATTCGACGGCCCCGTATATCTCGGTCGACCGGACTACGACTTCCTCCAGCACGACTCACACCCCCAGTGGGCCCATCACAAGGGCCTGTTCCACCGCGTGACGCGTCGGCTGTTTCCGCTCCCCGGCGAGATGGACGTCCAGCCCGTCGACGACGGCGACCGGGTCGGGAAGTTCACGGTCTACCTGACGCCGGGACACAACCCCGGACATGCCGTCTACGTCCACGACAGCGGCGTCGCGCTGCTCGGCGACCTCGTCTGGGAGGAAGAGGGCGCGCTCACGCCGCCGTTCTGGCTGGATTCGTACGATATGCGAGAACTACGGGAGAGCATTCGTGACCTCTCTGAGCGATCGGGCCCGTTCGACATCGCGGCGATGGCCCACGGCGAACCGATTCTATCTGGTGGCGACGATGCCTTGCTCGCGCTGGCTGAACGACTGTGACTGGAACCGGGAAGTGGAACCGTCGCCCGCTCGGTGCCGAACCGGAACGCAGCCCGTCGTTCCGATAAAACAAACGCTCGCACGAGATCACGACCGAATCGTGTGGAATACGCTGACCGCGCAGGCGGTCAACTCGTCGAATTCGGTTCCAAATTCGGGAGACGGCGCTACTCTCCTGAAATGTAACTATTTCTAAATTATTCTTATTTTCCCGGTCGACGTACCACGAGACGTGTTGGAAATTCATAACTTTCGAGAGACGAGAGGGAGTCCGTAGATGTGCACCCGACTGGTGTATCTCGGACCCGAGGACGTCGTGCTCACCGCTCGGTCGATGGACTGGCACAGCGAGATCGGGACCAACCTCTGGGTATTTCCGGAGGGAATAACGCGAACCGGCAACGTCGGTCCGGCCTCGATAGAGTGGACCAGCGAGTACGGCAGTGTCATCGCTTCCGCGTACGACATCGCGACGACCGACGGAATGAACGAGGCTGGTCTGGTCGCGAACGTCCTCTGGCTCAGCGAATCCGACTATCCCGAATGGACCGGTGACACGCCCGGATTGTCGATCTCTCTGTGGGCACAGTACGTCCTCGACAACTTCGCGACGGTCGCCGAAGCGGTCGAGAACCACCGCGAAGAGGAGTTCGTCGTCGTCTCCGAGGAAATCCCGGACGAAGGCAGGCTTGCCACCTTGCACCTCTCCATGTCGGACGCCACGGGTGACAGCGCCGTCATCGAGTACGTCGATGGCGAGTTGACGATCCACCACGGCCGAGAGTATCAGGTGATGACGAACTCCCCCGTGTTCGACCAGCAACTCGCACTCGACGAGTACTGGTCGGAGATCGGTGGCACAGTCATGTTACCGGGGACGAATCGCCCGGCAGACCGATTCGCCCGAGCGAGTTTCTACGTGGACGCAATTCCGCAGACGCGAGAGCGCCGAAAAGCGACGGCGAGCGTCTTCGGCGTGATCCGTAACGTCTCCGTCCCGTACGGCATCAGTACACCGGCCGAACCGAATATCTCCTCGACGCGCTGGCGCACGGTCGCCGATCACCGAGACCGACGCTACTACTTCGAGTCGGCGCTTTCGCCGAACGTCTTCTGGTTGGAGCTCGATGGGGTCGACTTCGGCGCGGATTCGGGAGTCCGACGGCTGTCGCTCGGTGAGGAGCAGGCGAACGCGTTCGCCGGTGACGTCGCCGACGAACTCGTCGAGACGGAACCGTTCGAGTTTCTCGGCGTTTCCGCACCATCGGGGTGTTCCTAGCCGATCTCGGGTCCTTGCTCTCCCGGGCCGTCGGCGGTCGTTGCCCGCCAGAGCCGTGACGGCCTCGCGCTCGGTAGTGTACCGGCGCGTTCACTGCAACGACGGTGATGAACGGACAGACCTCAGTGGAGCGGCGGGACGAACACATCGCGAGAAGCGGGGCAGTCGCCGAACGTTCGATAGAAGGGGTATTTTAGTGTGACCCGGCCGTCGTCGGGCACATGAGTTCCACGGTGGCCGTCGTCGGCGCCGGAGCGGCGGGCGCCGCCGCGGCGTACGCGTTGCGCGATTCCCCGGTCGACGTGACGGTGTTCGAGAAGAGCGGCGGCGTCTGCGGACGGGCCGCCACCCGTCGGGCCAGCGGCTGTACCTACGAGTACGGGGCGAACTACCTGAAGAGCGACGACGAGCGGGTGAGCGAACTCGTCACGGAGGAACTGTCGACCGACGGGCTGGTCGACGTGACAGAGCCGGTGTGGACCTTCGACGACGACGGAAAGGTCAGCGAGGGCGAGGAGACGAACGACCAAATGTGGACCTACGAGTCTGGGCTGACGCAACTCGCAAAGCGGCTGTTCGCGGCGACGGACGCAAGCGTCCACCGCCACACGCAGGTCGAGACGCTCGTACGCGACGACGAGACGTGGCGCGTCGTCGACGACGAAGGGGACGACCGGGGGACGTTCGACGCGCTCGTCCTGACGCCGCCGGCGCCACAGACGGCGGACCTGCTCGGGCAAGCGGAGTGGGAGCACGGCGACTGTCGCGACCTCCGGAAGTCCATCGCCCAGGTCCCGTTCCGGACGGTCATCTCGATCGTCCTCCACTACCCCTTCGAACTCGACGTACCCTACTACGCGCTCGTCAACGAGGGCGAGGGTGAGGGGCACGACGTCGGCTGGGTCGCCCGGGAGGAGTGCAAGACCGGTCACGTCCCCGACGGCGAGAGCCTCTTGCTCGTCCAGATGGCGCCCGACTGGTCGGCCGAGTACTACCACCAGCCGGCGCCCTCGATCGTCGACGCCGCGGCGGAGAAGACCGCGGCGCTGCTGGACGACGAGCGCCTCGACACGCCCGACTGGACGGATCACCAGCACTGGCGCTACGCGCTGCCGAACGGCGGGCCGGCCGTGGGCGCGCTCGACGACGCCACCGAGCACGACCTCTTTTTCGCGGGCGACTGGGTCGCGGGCGACGCGCGACTCCACGCGGCGGTCCGGAGCGGCCTGGAGACCGGCGACGCGGTCGCGGACCACTTCTGATAGTGGTGGTTGTAAGCCCGTACCGGCGTTCGACGTGGCCAGTGCCGTCGAACGCCGGTATAAAGTTACAACCACCACTATGAGCCGGGTTCGAAGCGGTTTTGCGTCGCGCACCGTACCACCAACCATGGACCAGAAGCGGGAACTGACGAGCGTCGACCTCGCGGCGCTGGTCGGCGAGTTGCGACGGTACGAGGGGGCCAAACTCGACAAGGCCTACCTCTACGAGGACGACGAACTCCTCCGGCTGAAGCTGCGGGACTACGACGAGGGGCGGGTCGAACTGCTGATAGAGGTCGGCGAGACGAAGCGCGCCCACGTCGTCGCACAGGAGCATGTCCCCGACGCGCCGGGGCGGCCGCCCAACTTCGCGATGATGCTCCGGAACCGGCTCTCGGGCGCGGACCTCGTCGGCGTCGAGCAGTTCGAGTTCGACCGCATCATCCAGTTCCACTTCGAGCGCGAGGACAACTCGACGACTGTCGTCGCGGAACTGTTCGGCGACGGTAACGTCGCCGTGCTGGACGAACACGGCGAGGTCGTCGACTGCCTCGAAACGATCCGGCTCAAGTCCCGGACCGTCGCCCCGGGCGCGACCTACGAGTTCCCGTCGGCACGGTTCAACCCCCTGACGGTGGACTACGAGGGGTTCGTCGCCCGGCTGAAGCAGTCCGACGCCGACGTGGTGCGGACGCTCGCGACGCAACTCAACTTCGGCGGGCTCTACGGCGAGGAACTCTGCAGTCGGGCCGGCGTCGAGTACAACCAGGCCATCGAGGACACCACCGAGGAGGAGTTCGAGGCGCTGTACGACGCCGTCGACGGGCTCGCGACGCAGTTGCGGGAGTCGGATCTCGACCCGCGAGTCTACTACGAGACGGACGACGAGGACGGCGACGAGGGCGACGCCGACAAGGATAACGACGACGACAGCGGTCGGCGCGTCGACGCGACGCCCATCTCGCTTGAGGAGTACTCGCACCTCCGGAGCGAGGCCTTCGACACGTTCACCGCGGCGCTGGACGACTACTTCTACAACTTCGAGAGCGACGCGGCCGAGAGCGGTGGCGGGGGGCGCGACCGGCCCGACTTCGAGGCGGAGATCAACAAGTACGAGCACATCATCCGCCAGCAGCAGGAGGCCATCGACGACTTCGAGGCCCAGGCAGACGCCGAGCGCGAGAAGGCCGAACTGCTGTACGCCCGCTACGATCTGGTCGCCGAGATCCTCTCGACCGTCCAGGGCGCGCGCGACGAGGACGTCCCGTGGGAGGACATCGAGGCGAAGTTCGAGGCGGGGAAAGAGCAGGGCATCCCCGAAGCCGAGGCCGTCGTCGGCCTCGACGGCAGCGAGGGGACGGTCACCCTCCAGATAGACGACACCCGCGTCACCGTGGACGCCTCGATGGGCGTCGAGAAGAACGCCGACCTGCTCTACCAGGAGGCCAAACGCGTCGAGGGGAAGAAGGAGGGCGCCCAGGCGGCCATCGAGGACACGCGCGAGGACCTGGAGGACGCCAAAGCGCGCCGGGACCGGTGGGAAGCCGAGGACCAGGGGGAGGAGAACGGCGCAGGCGACGGAGACGACGGGGACGAGGAGGCCGAAGACGTCGACTGGCTCGGCATGAACTCCATCCCGGTCCGCCAGACCGAGCAGTGGTACGAGCGGTTCCGCTGGTTCCACACCAGCGACGGCTTCCTCGTCATCGGCGGCCGCAACGCCGACCAGAACGAGGAACTCGTCAAGAAGTACCTCGACAACGGGGACAAGGTGTTCCACGCCCAGGCACACGGCGGACCGATCACCGTGCTCAAGGCCACCGGGCCGAGCGAGGCGGCGAAGGACGTCGACCTCCCAGATACCAGCCTCGACCAGGCGGCCACGTTCGCGGTCTCCTACTCCTCCGTCTGGAAGGACGGGAAACACGCTGGCGACGTGTACATGGTCGACCCCGACCAGGTGTCGAAGACGCCCGAGAGCGGCGAGTACCTGGAGAAGGGCGGTTTCGCCGTCCGCGGCGACCGCACCTACTTCCGCGACCAGGAAGTCGACGTCTCGGTGGGCATCACCTGCGAGGACGAGACGCAGGTAATCGGTGGCCCGACACCCGCCATCGTTCCCAAGGCCGAGACGACCATCCGGGTCGAACCCGGACAGTTCGCACAGAACGACATCGCCAAGCGCCTCTACCGGGAGTTCAAGACCCGCTTCGCGGACGACTCCTTCGTGCGCAAGGTCGCCAGCCCGGACCGCATCCAGGAGTTCCTGCCACCGGGCGGTAGTCGGTCCGTGGAGTGAGCGAACGAGAGAAGTACGGCCGACCAGTCCTCACTCGTCGCCGCTGCCAGACGGGAACGGCCAACCGATAAACGCCGTTGCGACTGTGAGCCCGATACCGAACTTGCCGAGCAACGCACGGCTCACGCGCTCGCCCGTGATAATCGCGTTGAGGACGACCATCCCGAGGACCAGCAGGAGCAACAGCGCCAGGGCGACGCCTCCCTGTTGGGTCGAAAGTTCTGCCTCGGTCGCCTTGAAGACGAGAATCGCGACTATCGTAATCGCGACAGCGGCGGCTTCGAACGGGTCCCACGGTCCACCCTCCGCGAGGCCCGCGCGCATGACCACGAAGACGACCGGGAGCGAAATCACCCCGACCAGTCCGAGTTTGACGCGTCGCAGAGACGCAGCCATACCATTCGATCCGGTGTCGAGGCGAAATAAATTCACGTGAACTAACGCCGATTCCCCCACGCTGGGCGCGAGTCTGTCCGTGAACTGAATCGTGCGATGAGACAGCACAGGGTCAGCTAGCTTTATCTCCTCACCGTACCTATCACTAGACGTTAATTACTGGTCGGCAGCAGCGCCACCGCGGTCGGTGACGGCCTCCCGGAGTTAACGGAGACACACAATGTTCGAAGAAGCCATTCGCTATCCGTGGAAGGGAGCAGACAACGTGAAGAACGTCGCAATCGGAGGTATCCTTACCCTCCTCGGCGTGTTCCTCCTGCCGATGTTCTTCGTGCTCGGCTACGGGCTCGAAGTCATCCGGCGCGTGAGCAGGGGCGACGTGGCGGAACCGCCGGCCTGGGAGGACTGGGGGACGCTGTTCGTCGACGGCCTGAAGGTGTTCGTCATCTCGGTCGTCTACTCGCTGATCCCGGCCGCTCTGGTCGCCTTCGCGGTGTTCAGCTGGTTCGTGCCGGTAGTCGCGTCGAACGGCGGTGAACCCAGCGGCGGCCTGGCGGCCCTCGGCTTCCTGGTCGGCCTGGTGGTGTTCCTGCTCTCGATGGTCGTCGCGCTCGCGTTCGCGTACCTCGTGCCCGCCGCCATCGCGGCGTTCGCCCGGACCGACCGCCTCGGCTCGGCGTTCTCGCTCCGGGAGCTCCGGTCCATCGGCGGCCACCGCGGCTTCGCGGTCGCCTGGGTCGTCGCCTTCGCGGTGACGCTGGTCGCTTCGGCTATCAGCGGCGCCCTGTCCGCGACCGGGATCGGCGCCATCCTGGGCGCCTTCGTCGTCTACTACGGCACCATCGCGGCCGCCTACGCCATCGGCGAGGGGATCAGCGACCTGCCCGTCGTGGCTGAGCGCGAAGAGGTGGCCATCGACGAGTCGGCCGCGTAGGTCCCGGCCCGAATAACAGCACACTTGTTTTGCGAACCGGAAGTCACTCTATATGCGTATCCAGGGCCGGGAGCAGACGGAGCAGGGTCGCGAGCGCGTCGAGCTCGTGCCGGAGACGCTCGACGACCTCTGGCACCTCACCTACGTTCTCGAACCCGGCGACACCGTCTCGGGGGACACCACCCGGCGCATCCAGCGCAACGACGACCAGATGCGCGACACCGGCGGCGAGCGCGAGCACATGTGGGTCGCGCTCCGCGTCGAGGACGTCGAGTTCGCGAAGTTCGCCAACCGCCTGCGGGTCAGCGGCGAGCTCGTGGGCTGCTCCCGGGAGGACCAGCTCGGCTTTCACCACACGCTCAACGTCGAACCGAACACCGAGATTGAGGTCGAGAAGTGGTGGAAGCCCGACCAGGAGGAGCGCCTGCAGGACGCCGTCGAGGCGACGGAGAACCCCGACGTCGCCATCGCCACCGTCGAAGAGGGCGAAGCCCACCTCCACACCGTCGCCCAGTATGGGACCGAGGAGCGGGCGACCATCACGGCGACGACCGGCAAGGGCGACTACGCTCGCCCGCGCGACGAACTGTTCGCCGAACTGACCGACGTGCTCCGCCGGCAGGACGTCGACGCCTACATCCTGGCTGGGCCGGGCTTCACCAAACAGGACGCGCTCGACTACATCCAGGACGAGGCGCCAGAAGTCGCGGAGAAGATGAGCGTCGTCGACACCAGCGGCGTCGGCGACCGCGGCGTCCACGAGGTGCTCAAGCGCGGCGCCGTCGAGGAGGTCCAGGCCGAGACTCGCATCGCGGAGGAGGCGGACAAGATAGACGAACTGACGAAGCGCATCGCCGAGGGGGCCAAGGTGGCCTACGGCCCCGAGTCCGTCGCCGAAGCGGCCGACTTCGGCGCCATCGAGGAGCTGCTGGTCCTCGACGAACACCTCCGGCGCGAGCGCTCGGCGGCGGAGTGGGACGTCGACGTCGACGAGATAATCGAGACGACCGAACAGAAGGGCGGGGAGGTAATCGTCTTCTCCGGCGAGTTCGACCCCGGGCAGCAACTCGCGAACCTCGGCGGCATCGCCGCGCTGTTGCGCTACCGCATCGAGTAGTTCAGTTTCTGATACCGGCGGCGAAACCGTTTTTTACCGGTACAGCTTCGTTCAGGTAATTCGGGCTTTCAGGAGGGCCACGTCACCACATGACATTCGAGGAACAGGCGGACTTCGCGAGCCAGGTAGCCGACCTCAACAAGTACGGCCAGGCGCTCAACCGGTGTGAGACAGTCGAAGAAGTCGTCTCGCTCACCCTGGAAGCGATGACGCTCCTGTTCGGCACCGCCCACTCCACCTTCGTCGAGGTAGACGATCGTGCCCTCCGCGTGAGCCACAGCACGAACCCCAGTCTCTCGCCCGGGGACGAAGCTGGCGAGATGGCCGTCGAGGCCTTCGAAAGCCGCGAGACCGTCGTCCGCGACGGTGCGGCGGCACGCGTCGACCCCGACTCCGGCGTGACGGCGGCGATGGCAGTGCCGGCGCAGATAGTCGACGAGGTGACCGCAGTCCTCGTGATGCGGTCGACCTCCCACGAAGCGTTCGGCGACGCGCACGTCCGGCCGATGGGCATCCTCGCGTCTCACGCGGCGACGGCGATCAGCAACATCCGGTCCCGGGAGCACCTCCAGCGGGCCCACCAGGACCTGGAGAGCCGCAAGGAGATGATCGAACTGTACGACCGGCTGTTGCGCCACGACCTGGGCAACGACCTCCAGGTCATCACGGGGTTCTCGGACGCGCTCGTCTCCGACCTCGACGGCGAGGCTCGCGAGCACGCCGAGCGAATCCACCGAGCGGCAGAGAGTTCGGCCGACCTCATCGACCGCGTCGGCGATCTCGTCTCGACGCTCGAAGCGCAGGACGAACCCGAACCGCGGAACCTGCGGGCCATCCTCACGAAAGTCGTCGAGGACAATCGGTCGCAGTTCGACGACCTCACCGTCGAGTTCGACCCGGCAACATGCGAGTACCGAACCTACGGCGGCGAACTGCTCGAATCGGTGTTCAGTAACCTCCTCTCGAACGCGGCCGTCCACAACGACGGGCCGGTGACCGTTCGAGTGTCCGTCGACGAGACCGGCCCCAGTGACGTGGTCGTGAGCGTCGACGACGACGGGAGCGGCATCCCCGACGGAGTTCGCGACGACGTCTTCGCGATGGGCGCCAAGGGCTCCGAGAGCACGGGGACCGGGTTCGGGCTGGGCTTCGTCCGCGCGCTCACCGAATCCTACGGCGGCGGCGTCAGCGTCGGGGACAGCGACCTGGGTGGGGCGGCGTTCCGCGTGCGATTAGAGCGGGTCTGAACGGGGACCAGTGACGGTCGGACTGAACGGGGATCGATGGTGAGCGGCGCGTCCAGAAACGCGGTTCGGGGGCGGTCGGGAGATTATTCTCCGGGGCCAGGCCGTGTAACAAGAGTTAATACCGAGACGCGTGCCGTTGTGCGTAGCATCCGCCAGCCCGCGTTCCGATGAACGTCATACTCCAGCAACCGTCGTCCGTCCTCGTCGTCAGCGAGAACGTGGAGACGGTAGCGACGATTCGAACGGCGCTCGCCGACGCGTCCGATACCGCCGTCCAACACGAACCAGACCCCGGCGACGCGCTGGACACGTTCGAGGACCACGACGATATCGGCTGCGTCGTCCTCGACGAGAGCGTGCCCGACGTCGCCCCCTTCCGGGCTGAACTCGCCGAACGGGACGACCTGCTGCCGGTCGTGTACCTCGCTCCCGAGGCCGACCGAGAGCTGCTCAGTCGCCTCTCGCGGTTCGAGTCCACGACGTACCTCCCGCGCCCGGTCGCCGAGTCGACACTGCGAGAGGTACTCGAGGAATCGCGAGAGCGCTACTACCGTAAGCGCGTGACCGCCGAAGAGAGCGACATGCTGCGGGCGTTCACCTCTGAGCTCGAGATCCCCGTCTTCGTCAAGGACGAGGCGGGCCGACACCTGCGAATGACGGACGTCCCGGGCGGCGCCGACCAGGACGCCATCGTCGGCAAGACCGACCGCGAGGTGTACAGCTACGACCCGGAGGCCGCCGCCGAGTTCTACGCCGACGACATGCGCGTCGTCGAGCAGGGAGTTTCGATACACCAGCAGGACGAGGCGTCCGGCCCGCCGGGGAACCGACACTGGACCCGCGTCAGCAAGGTTCCCTGGCCAGCCGACGACGGGTCGAACAAGGGACTGATCGGCGTCGCGATGGACGTCACGGACCTCAAGGAGAAGGAACGCCGCGCCGAACAGTTGCGCGACCGCCTCGAACAGTTCGCGAGCTACATCAGTCACGACCTGCAGAACCCCCTCAACCTCGCCAGCGGCCACCTGGAGATGGGAAGAGAGCGCGGGGACGAGGCCGCCCTCGACACGGCCGCGGCGGCCCTCGACCGCGTCGACGAGATGCTCACCGACCTGGATCATCTCGCCCGCCAGCCGCCGCGGGCCGGAGGCGGGGAGTACGTCGAGGTCCCGTTCGTCGCCCGACAGCTCTGGTCGTTCGTCGCGACCGAGGACGCCGAACTGGTCGTGGAGATGCCCGAACCCACGCGCATCAGGGCACCCGCACGGGAACTGCGGCCGTTGCTCGAGAACCTCCTCAGGAACGCTGTCGAACATAGTTCGACAAGCCGTCACTCGTCTGCGACTCGTGACGACGCCGTCGAGCACGGCGCTCGACGAGCCTCCGGTCGTGATACTCCCGGAGACGCCGTGGAGCATAGCTCCACGAGCCCCCCTTCGCACGCTCAGGAGGACGCCGTGATTCACGACGGCGCCGACGTCACCGTCCGGGTCGGCGCCCTCGACGACGGGTTCTACGTGAGCGACGACGGGCCCGGCATCCCGCCGTCGGAGCGGGAGAAGGTCCTCCAGCGGGGGTACACGACGGCCGAGGACGGGAGCGGAACCGGCCTCGCACTGGTCGCGGAGGTCGCCGAGCGGAACGGCTGGTCGATCCGGATAACCGAGAGCGCCGACGGCGGTGCCCGATTCGAGTTTCGCGACGCCCTCGTCGTTACGGAGCCCGAGAGCGAACACCAGACCGGCCCCAGCATTCGACTGACCGAGGAATCGGCCGTCTCCGGCGCCGAGGTCGCTGGGAGCGCGGATTACGACCCGAGTTCCGATACGTGGACGCTCCGGGGCGACACGGCCGCGGAGACTGGACCACGGTCGTTCTACGTCGCTCACGCCGTGACGGACGGCTCGGTCCGGATCCAGGCTCGACTGCGGACCGTCGACCACGTCCACGACCGGAGCAGCGCCGGCCTGTGGATCGGAGACGGTCTCGGCGAGACAGACGCGTTCGGGTACGTCGGCCGCACTGTCGGCGGGCAGACGGAACTCGTCTACCGGCCCGAGCCCGGTGGCGACGTCGCGCGGACGGTGCTGGTCGACGACGAGCCCCACGAGTGGTTCCGCCTGGAACGCACGGGCGAGACACTCACCTGCTCCGTCTCCGTCGACGGGACGGACTGGGTGGCCCTCGACCAGCGGCGGGTCGCGCTCGCGGACCCGGTGCGTCCCGGCCTCGCCGTCTCAAGCGCCGTCCCCGGCGACCCGTGCGAAGCGAGGTTCTCGACGGTCAGGGCCTACGAACTGGAGTGAGCGCCGTCGGCCTCGTCGAGGGTTACGGAGAGCCCGTCCTCGGCGAAGCGCACGTCCCCGTCGTAGTGGTCGCCCACGGAGTCCAGCATCTCCTCGTGACGGCCCTCCGTATGCGGATAGAGGTGGGTCAGGTACACGCGACCCAGGTCTGCGTCGGCCGCGGCCAGGGCCCCGCCGAGCTGGGACGGCGTCGGGTGGTTCGACACGTCGACGTCGTCGGGGAACGAGCAGTCGTGGGCCAGCACCGCCGACCCGTCCGCGAACTCGACCAGTTCGGGAAACGCCTCCGTGTCGCCGCTGAAGACGAACGGCGGGCCACCGTCACCGCTCACGAACCGGTACGCGAAACACTGCATCGAGTGGCGAACCGCCATCGAGTCCACGTCGAACCCGGCGAGGGAGAACGAGTTCTCGACGTCGCGGACCGTCAGATCGAGGCGGCCCTGCATGTACTCGTGGAGGTCGAACAGCCCCTCGACGAACTCCCCAGTCCCGGGCGGTCCAGCGACGGTCAGTTCCGTCGCCCCGGCCAGCCAGCGAGCCTTGAGCAGAACGTCCAGGTCCGAGACGTGGTCGAGGTGGTGGTGCGTCAGGAGGACGGCGTCGACGCCCTCGTAGCCCGTCTCCGTCCGTTCGAGCGCGTGGAGGACGCCGCTGCCGCAGTCGACGAGCAGGCTGTGGTCGCCGGACTCGACGAGGAGACCCGTCTGGAAGCGGTGGCCAGTTGGCATCGCGGAACCAGTGCCGAGAAACGTGACGCGCATACGAGGACCGACTCGTGGGAGGGCCAAAGCAGTTGGCGTCAGCGGGAACCGTACTCAGGGACCCACGCCGTCGACGGGCGCAGGTGGCCGGCCGCGGGCCGCGGTGTCAGCGGCCGACAGACCCAGCGGGCAGTCTGGGTCTGGGGGAGGGCCCACGGTGGCGCGATTCAGTGTACACACCGGCATATCAAAACACCGCGCAAGACTCAAAACGGATTTTTAGCGACCGATAGCGGGGCACGTCGAAAGACGGTCCGGTCGAGAACGTCGAGAGGCAGTCCAGTCGAGAGCGTCGAGAGGCAGCCCAGTCGAGTGACGACAGAGGGGCAGCCCGGTCGAGAGACGCCAGAGTGGCAGCCCGGTCGAGCGACGCCAGAGGGGCAGCGGTTCGGCGGCCGTCAGCGGCCGTACGTCTGGTAGCCCCACCAGCCGACCAGTAGTGCGACGACGAGCAGGCCACCGAGGAAGAAGGCCACACCGGGCGAGATGCCGGCGCTTCCGGCGACGGCTTCGGTCACTTGCGTGGTGGTGTCGAGCGACTCGCCGACGGGCGTCTGTGTCGGCGCCTCGGTCACGGTTTGAGTCGCGGTTTCGGTCGTGTCGGCGCTCTCGATAGTGAAGTTCCCGCCGCCGTCGCCAGTGTCGGCCCCCGATTCCGTGAGTGTCGACGTGGCCGCCTCGGTCTGAGTCGCGGCCTGGTCCTCGGCACCACTGAATTCGACGTCGGGGTCACCACCGTCCCCGGAGTCGGCCCCGCCTGCCCCCGACGACAGCGACACTACTCCGCCGCCGCCGTCGCGGCCGAGGAACCGCTGGACGGCGACGCTCGCAAGGGCGAGGATACCGACCGTCGGCAGCAACCGCTTGATCATCGTCCGCAGCGAGTCCTTGCGCTCGCGGGTCCCGACGAACAGCACCAGGGGGTCCTCCGGCGGCTCGTACACGTTCATCTCCTGGCCCTTCTCGGAGTAGCGGGTGCCGGCGACGGCGATGAGTTCCTCGTCTTCCAGTTTCTCCAGGTGGTAGGAGACCTTCTGGATCGACATGTCGAGCCGGTCGGCTATCTCGGACGGGGTCCCGGGGTCGTCGTAGATCGCGTTCAGCACGGCCCGGGCGGTGTCGGAGGCGAGGGCGTCGAGCACGCCGTCGACGTCCTCGTCGACGCCGACCACCTCCATCTCGCCCTCCTGGGCCGTGCTGACGTCCGGACCTCGCGAGGGCAACAGCGACATACAGCAGTAGAGGAACGTCCGCCGTTAAGTATCTCGTGGACGCTCAGTCACGATTTGACCTTTCGCGGGTGGCGGTCCCGGTCAGTCGAGGACGGCCCCGAGTTCGTCGAGCGCCTGACTGTCCAGCGACTCCTGGGGCGGCCGAACGGTCCGGGAGTCGATGCGGTCGCGGTGGGCCAGCGCGGCCTTCACCGACGGGGCGAACCCGTGGTCCCGGCAGAACTCGAAGGCGGGATCGATGGTCTCGCGCTGATGACGGCGAGCGCATTCCAGGTCACCCTCGGTCACCGCCTCGGCCACCTCGTGGAACGCGTCAGGGGAGACGTGAGAGAGGGCGTTGATCCCGCCGTCGGCGCCCATCGCCAGCGACGGCAGGTACGCGGCGTCCCAGCCCTGGTAGACCTCGAAGTCGTCGGGGGTCCGCCGCAGGAGGTCCCCGAAGTACGTGAGGTCGCCGCCAGAGTCCTTGATACCGACGACCGACTCGTGGTCGGCGAGTTCGGCGACGGCGTCGACCTGGAGCTCCTGTCCAACGGTCTGGGGGATGTTGTACAGGTACGCCGGCAGCGGGGAGTCGTCGAGGACGGCCCGGAAGAACGCCTCGTTACCGTCGGCCGACGACTGGCCGCCGAAGTACGGGGGGACGACGAGCACCGAGTCCGCACCGACAGCCGCCGCTTCCGTAATGTGCCGGCGAACCTCGCCGACGGCGGTTCCCCCGACGCCGGCCATCACCGGGACCCGATCGTCGGCGGCGTCGACGGTCGTCTCGACGACGGCGCGACGCTCCTCGTCGGTGAGCGCCGAGAACTCGCCCGTCGTCCCGCAGGGCACCAGGCCGTCGACGCCGGAATCCACGAGGTGGTCGACGAGCGTTTCGAGGCCGTCGAGGTCGACGGATCCGGTCTCGTTCATCGGCGTCACGACCGGACAGCGCAGATCGAAGGAATCGGTCATGGGAGCGGTTGCGGGGCTACCCGCATATGGTTTCACTTTCACTCCGGGGACCAAACCCACTTGACTGCGCGGCCCTTCCGATAGAGCAGATGGGCGGACGAGAGCGACTCGCAGCGGTCGAACCAACTTTCGATCCCAGTGACGTCGCCATCGACGACGCGGACGTGCTCGAACTGCTGGAGCCGGTGGTCCAGGAGTGGTGGTCCGAGCAATTCGGCGAGTTCGTCCCCGACAACGGCGGCTTCTTCACGCCGCCCCAGAAGGAAGCCATCCCGCTCATCCACGAGCGGGAGAACGCCCTCATCGCCGCGCCGACGGGGTCGGGAAAGACGCTCGCCAGCTTTACCGGCATCATCAACGAGCTATTCTGCAAGGCCCGGGAGGAAGAACTCGAAAACAGCGTCTACTGCCTCTACGTCTCGCCGCTGAAGTCCCTGGCCAACGACATCCACCGGAATCTGGAGGTGCCCCTCGCCGGCATCACTGAGAAACTCGACGAGCGTGGCGAGGACGTCGAGCTACGTCACGCCATCCGCCACGGCGACACGAGCGATGCAGAGCGCAGCAAGATGCTGGAGACGACGCCCCACATCCTCAACACGACGCCGGAGACGCTCGCTATCCTGCTCAACAGTCCGAAGTTCCGCGAGAAACTCCGGACGGTGGAGTACGTCGTCGTCGACGAGATACACAGTCTCGCCGAAAACAAGCGCGGTACGCACCTCTCGGTGTCGCTGGAACGGCTGGAGGAGATGGCCCACGGTTCGCCGACCCGCATCGGCTGTTCGGCGACGGTCGAGCCGCTGTCGACGATGGCGGAGTATCTGGTGGGCCAGGAAGAACCTGGGGAGGACAGTCGCGACTACGAGATCGTCGACGCCCGTTTCGCCCGCGAATTCGACGTGGAGCTGACCTGTCCGACGGACGACCTCATCAACACGCCCCGCGACGTCGTCCAGGGTCGGTTCTACGGCCAGCTTCACGACCTGATCCAGCGCCACACGAACACGCTCGTCTTCACCAACACGCGCTCGGGCGCCGAACGAGTCCTGCACAACCTACGAGAGGACTACGACGGGTACGACGAGGAGAACTCCGGCTGCCACCACGGCAGCCTCTCGAAGGACCGGCGCCAGGAGATAGAGGAGCAACTGAAGGAGGGGAGCCTCGACGTGGTGACGACCTCCACGAGTCTGGAACTGGGCATCGACATGCCCCACATCGACCTCGTCGTGCAGGTCGGTTCCCCGAAGTCCGTGGCGTCCCTGCTCCAGCGCATCGGTCGCGCCGGGCACCAGCTCGGCCAGACTGTCACCGGCCGGGTCGTCGCGCTCGACCGCGACGAACTGATCGAGTGTGCGGTGATGCTGAAGAAGGCCCACGAGGGGTTCGTCGACAGAGTGTTCGTCCCCGAGAACGCACAGGACGTCGCCGCCCAGCACGTCTACGGGATGGCGATCAACGACGTCCGCCGCGAGGCAGATATCAAGGCCATCCTCCAGCGCGCGTACCCCTACCGGAACTACGACGACGCCGACTGGGAGCAGTTGCTGCGCTACCTGACGGCCGACTACGCCGGGATGGAGGACAAGAACGTCTACGCCAAGATATGGCGCGACGAGAACGACGCGCCCGACGGCGAGCACCACTACGACCAGTTCCCCGTCGGCGAGCCGCTGATCGGCAAGCGCGGCCGGCTCGCCCGGGTCATCTACATGACCAACATCGGCACCATCCCGGACTCGTTCACCTGCGACGTCTACACCCGGAGCGGCGACGACTGGGTCGGTCAGCTCGACGAGGAGTACCTCGACACGCTGGAGAAGGGCGACGTCTTCGTCCTCGGCGGTGACCACTTCCAGTACAGCTACCGGCGCGGGTCGAAGGTGTACGTCGACCGGACGAGCGCCCGCCCCACGGTCCCCTCGTGGTTCTCCGAGCGTCTCCCGCTCTCGTACGACCTGGGCCAGGAGATACTCCAGTTCCAGCGGGAGTTCCTGGACAAACTGGGCCAGGGCGGCCCGCCGGCGATCAGACACTGGCTCCGGGAGTACCCACTGGACGAGAACAGCGTCCGCGCTATCACGCGGATGCTCTCCGAGCAGGTCGCCTACGCGGGATCGAACTCGCTGTCGACGGACGAGCGCCTCGTCGTCGAGGAGGCGCTGGACCACGACGAGTACGAACGGCACTACTACGTCCACTCGGGCTACGGCCGGCGGTTCAACGACGGTTTCTCGCGCCTGCTGGCCTACCGCGTCGCCCAGGCTACCAGCGCCAACGTCAAGGTCGCCGTCGCGGACAACGGGTTCACCCTCTCGATGCCGCTCAACCGGAAGGTCGACGTGGAGGGACTGCTCACCGACATCGAACCGGACGGCGTGAGAAACGACCTCCGGCGAGCGCTCCAGGGAACGGACCTCCTCCAGCGGTACTTCCGTATCAACGCGACGCGCTCGCTGATGATCCTCAAGCGGTACAAGGGCTACGAGAAATCGGCCGCCGAACAGCAGGTCAGCTCCGAGATGCTGCTGAGCTTCGCGGAAGACCTGGAGGAGTTCGCCGTCATCGAGGAGACCTACCGCGAGATCCTGGAGGACAAACTCAACGTCGCCGGCATCGAGGAGGTGACCGGCGCCATCCAGCGCGGCGACCTCTCGGTCGAGACGGTCCGCGTCGACTCGCCGTCACCGCGCGCGTTCGGTCTGGCGACGCTGGCCGCGACGGACGTCGTCCTCGCCGAGGACGAGTCGGCCGTCCTGCAGGAGTTCCACCGCTGCGTCCTCGACGAGATAGACGGCGACGGGAGCGCCGGACAGAGCCCGCCAGTCGAGAGCGAGTGAGGTATGAGCGACCGGACGGCTGCCCGCAAACCGGCCGATCCGCCGCGACCGACGGCAACCCTTTTTGACCTCCCCTGCGCCGTTCGGCCCATGGAACGCCCTCACTCGCGGGTCCGGCTGCTGTGGATCGGTCGCGCCCTCCTGACCGCCGCGGTGCTGGCCGTCGTCGCGTTCGTCGTCGGTCGGGTGGTCCCCGAGCGGTTCTTCACCGTGAGTACCGCACTCGTCGCGGCGATATGGGTCGCCGCCACTCTCCTCGGCGCTGTCCACGCGCTGCTGTACTACCGGAGCTGGCGCTTCGAGATACAGGACGACGCGCTGTACCTCGTCAGAGGCGTCGTCACCGAAGTCGAGACCGCCGTCCCCTACGTCCGCGTCCAGCACGTCGACACCCAGCGAGGCCCCGTCGAGCGTCTGGTCGGCCTGTCGAGTCTCGTCGTCTACACGGCCGGGACCCGCGGCGCGGACATCTCGATCCCCGGCCTCACGCCGGAGCGGGCGAATCGACTGCGCGAACGCCTGCGCGACCTCGCCATCGAGAGCGAGGGGTCCGACGCGGTATGAGGCGACTCCACCCCCTCAGCGCCGTCCAGCGGGTGATCGGGACGGCCTTCCAGTTCGGAAGCACCGGGTTCTTCCTCGGCGTGATGTTGACAGGGCCGCTGGGACTCGCCCCGTTCTGGGTCACGTTCGCGCTCGGCGGCGCGGGCCTGCTCGGCGGCGCCGCCTACGGCGTCGCCCGCTATCTACGATTCACCTACGAGACGGCCGGCGACACCCTCGCCGTCTCGTCGGGCGTGTTCAACCGCCAGGAACGGGAGATTCCCCTCGGTCGGGTCCAGAACGTCGACGTCAGCCGGAACCTGATCCAGCGGGCGCTCGGCCTCGCCGTCGTCAACTTCGAGACGGCGGGCGGCGGCTCGACGGAGGCGGTCCTGAACGCCGTCGACCTGGCGGAGGCGCGACGACTCCAGGAGTTCGTCGCTGCCCACGGTCGCGAGGCGGTCGAGGAAGCCAGCGGAACCATCAGCGAGGACGGCGAATCGGCGCCGTCGACGGCATCGGCCGGCGCCGACAGAGCAGGCGCTGTCGAGACAGGTGGCGACGGAGCGGCCGGCGGTGGCGTGGCCTGTGACGCATCGAGCGACGGGGCAACGACGGCTCGGCGACGCTCGCCGGAGGAAGAAGATCTCTACCGCCTCGACCACGCCGACTTGCTCCGGCTCGGTGCGATGACGGCGAAACCGGGCGCGCCGGTTCTCGTCGTCGTCGGGACGCCCTTCTTCGGCGACCTGGCCCTCGCCGTCCTGTCCGCGACGACCGCGGCCCTCGGCGGTCCCGAGACGGTGGCGTTCGAACTGCTGCCGACTTACTCGCCGACAGAACTCGCCATCGTGGTAGCGGTGACGCTCGTCGAGTTCGCCCTCGCCACGCTGGTAGTGAGTGCCGTCCTCACGATGATCGAGTTCTACGACTTCCGGCTCAGGCGCGTCGGCGACGAACTCCGCTACGAGCGGGGCTTTCTCAACCGATACAGCGGGTCGATCCCCGTCGAGAAGATACAGACGGTGTCGATAAAGGAGACGGCGCCGATGCGGGCGCTCGGCTACGCCGGCCTCTCCGTGGAGACGGCAGGCTACGGGCCCGGCGCGAACGACGGACAGGCGTCGAACACGGCCATCCCGCTCGACGACAGAGCGACCGTCACCGCGCTGGCCGAATCGCTCGGGGAGTTCGAGACGCCGGCGGTCGAGCGGCCACCCCGACGCGCGCGCCGGCGATACGTCGTCAGGTTCGCGCTCCTGCCGCTCGCGCTCACGGCCGCCCTCCTCCTCGTCGACCGGTTGCTGGTCGGCGTCGGCTGGTGGTACGCGCCGCTGGCGCTGCTGGTCCTCGCACCAGTTGCCGGCCACCTCACGTGGAAGCACCGCGGACACGCGACGACAGACGACGTCTTCGTCGCCCGCAGCGGATTCTGGACCCGGACGACGCGGGCGGTCCCCTACTACCGCGTCCAGACGGTCATCGGAAGCCGGAGCGTGTTCCAGCGGTACCGCGACCTGGCCAGCGTCACCGCCGACACCGCCAGCACCTCGAGCCTGATGGGCGGCGACGCGACGGCCCACGACGTGGACGACGCGACGGCCCGGGCGCTCCACGACGCCCTTCGCACGCGTCTCGGGGAGGACATCCAGCGTCGACGCGCCGAAGGGAGCGACGGGAGCACCGACGCGCTCCGGTGACTCCGCCGGGACGAGTCGGATCCCCGAACACGCACCCCTCGTCGAGCGTTCGCGGGTTCGAAAAGACGAGTTCTCCGGACGGCGTGTCCACCGCGTCCGGACGGACGAGTGTTCGATGCCCGGTATTATCGCGGCTTCGACGCTCGCCGGACAGCGTCCAGCGGGAGGCGGCGGACGAGCGCGGGCAAGCGGAGTATCCCCGCCACGAGAAGCGCGTACGCGAATACGACGAGCGCCGGTTCGGCGAGTCCGTCGGCCAGTTCGTCGGTCAAGAAGACGAACGGAACGCCGACTGCAGTCAGGACGACGCCGTGGAAGCGAGACTGGAGTTCTGCCAGGCCGTCCAGACGGAGACTCCCGACCGCACCACCGAGGCTCCCGCCGAAGGCGAGCAACGCCTCGGCACCGAGCGCCGTGACGACCACTGCCGGGACCGAGACGACCGCCGCGAGCGCGAACCCGCGAGTCGGGTCGTCGCCGACCACGCGCACGCAGACGGCGAGCAGGACGAGTCCGAGCGCTGTCCCGACGACCACGTCGCCGAGGTAGTGCATCCCGAGGACGACTCTGGAGAGTCCGACGAGTCCGACGAGGACAGCGACGGCGACGACGGCCCGGTGGTCGTCGAGGCGGTCCCGGACGGCCAGGAGGCCACCGTAGACGACCACGGCCGCGACGGTGTGGCCGCTCGGAAATCCGTGCGGGTCCGCTTCGAGGGGGATCAGTCGAACCGTCTCGGGCGGTCGTGGGAGCCCCATCGCGGCCTTGAGTCCGATGACGACTGCCAGCGCGATCAGCGCGTAGCTGACCACGGCGGCCGTCGACCGCCGCTCGTCGAGCCAGTAGAGGAGCGACAGCGCGAACAGCAGGAACGTCGCGCTCCCGAACGCCGTTATCACCCCGAACGGCTCCGCCGCGCCCGCCGGGACCGACTCCCAGATCAGCCGCGAGAGTGCTTCGAGCCGGTACATAGCCGGCCTGTCCGATGGGAGCGGCTTAAACAGACGGGATTCAGCGCGCCCACCCGACCATGCGGCCGTACACCTCGTCGGTCGCCAGCGCGTCCGCGTCGCCGACGAGGACGAGCGCCTTCTTCGCCCGGGTCAGCGCGACGTTGATCCGCCGGTAGTCCTCGAAGATGGGGCCGTCGAGCGACCCAGTCGCGGTGAACGAGACGATGATGACCTCCTTGCTGGATCCCTGGAACCGGTCGACGGTGTCGACGGCGACGTCCTCCGGGACGTGCTTGCCGATTTCGGCGACCTGGGCGCGGTAGGGTGCGATGACGCCGACGTCACCCGGATCCAGGCCGGCGTCCACATACGCGGAGACGACGCGGGCGACCTCGGCGGCCTCCGTCGGGTTGGTGTTCCCCTCGGCGCTCCCGTCCGGGTCGACGAACGCCGCGCCGTCCCGGAGGTTCTCGGGGAGCGACTCGGGGTCGACGTCCGGCAGGTCGCCGATACGCTGGGCGGCGACCTCACCGGTGGCGGGGCGCAACTGGTTGTCGTAGAACTCCCGCGAAGAGAACGCTTGAATGCGCTGGGCCATCCGGTACTGGCGGTCGAGCAGGACGCTGGCGTCGGGGTACTCGTCGATGAGGCGCTCGAACAGCGACCGGCCGAGCACCTCGTTGGCCTTCTCGGAACTGACGACGGGGGGTAGTTGCTGGTGGTCGCCGACCAGCACGAAGCGGTCGGCCCGCGCCGTCGCGGCGAGCGTGCCCGGCTCAGTTAGCTGGCCGGCCTCGTCGACGACGGCGGTGTCGAACTCCTGGGTGCGCATGATGCGCGAACTGCACGAGGCCGTCGTCGCGGCGACGACGGCGGCGTCTTCGAGTTGACTCACGCACTCGTCCGGGTCGCCGGCGGTGTCGAGGCGGTACTGCTGCATGTCGTCGCGGACACCGCTCTCGGTGCCGACGCGGACGATGTCTTCGAATCCCTGGTCCTCCAGCGCTTCGAGGCAGTTGTCGACCGCGCGGTTGGTAAAGGCCGAGAGGAGGACCGTATCACCGCGGTCGACGCACGCCCGGACAATCTGAGCGAGGGTGTAGGTCTTGCCGGTCCCCGGCGGGCCGTGAACGAGCGCGAAGTCCTCGGCACCGACGGCCAGCCGGACGGCCTCGTTCTGGGCGTCGTTGTTGTCGACGAAAGTCTCCTCGACGGGTTGGAACTCCGGCCCTCTCCGCCCGAAGAGCACGTCCTTCTGTTCCGGTGGGCGGGTGAGCACGGCGTCGTGGAGCGCCGTGAGCATCCGGTCGGTCCCGATCTCGGAGGGGTAGACGTCGAGCCGGCGGAGTTCGACCGGTTCGTCTGAGCTGACGATGATCTCGTCTTCGTCCAGTCTCTCGATCCGACAGAGTTCAGCCGCGCCCGTGATCGGATCGCCGTCGCTCGCCAGCGCGAGGTCGCCCTCGCGGATCTTCGAGACGGCGCTGGTGCCCGTCGCCCGCAGTTCCCACTGGCCGTCGTCGAGCTGCGTCTGGCCGGCCGGTTCGAGGTCCACGAGCGCGCGGTCGTCGTCGGCCCGCTCCTGGGGCGTCTGGTCCCAGAGCTTCGCGTACTCGCGGTGGACGGCCCGGCGCTCCTGCTCGATGGCCTGGTAGAACCGGTCGAAGTACTCCCGTTCTTCCTCGGGAATCGCCGACCCGATCTTGCCGGCCTTGGACTCCTGGTCGAGGCGGCCGGAGACCACCATGCAGGTGTCCTGCTCGAAGCAGTACTCGCACTTGGCGTCGGCCTCGTAGCCCGTCGGGACGCTGGCGTCGTACTCCATCGCCGCGATCTCGTTGCGCGTCCGGACGACGAAGTTCAGCAGGCCGCCGTTGATGGAGAACTCCTTGGCCGGCGAGAGGTCGCCCGACTCCTCGGTGCGCTCGACGGCGGCGTTCTTGGTGTACAGCAGCGTCCCGGTGTCGGGCGTCTCCCCGTTTCGCTCTTCGAGGATGAGCGCGTAACAGGCAGCCTGGATCTTGTCCTGGAAGCGCGGGTCCCGCTTGGTGTTCTTCCCGGTCTTCAGTTCGACCGGCATCCCGCGACGGACGGCGTCGGCCCGCCCCTTCATCCCGAATCGCTCGGAGACGAGCGTCATCTCGGAGCGCCACTCGTCTTCTTCGGTGAGGAGTCCCTGCTGGAGCCACCCCTCGATGGCGGAGGCGTGGTCCCGGACCTCCTGGCGTACCTCGTCGGCGTCCCGTCCGAGCAGGCCCAGATCCAGGCCGGCGTCGTCGACGTGGTCGTCGATGGCGTCCTCCAGGTCGCGTCCGCGGAGCAGGTCGCCGAACACCTCGTGGACGATGGTCCCTTTCACGACCGGGTATGCGTGGTCGGTGCCGCCGATCTTGTTGAGGTAGTACATCCGCGGGCACTGCACCCACGAGCGGACGTCGGTCACGTCGACGAGGAAGGTCGGTTCCACGACCAGGGTGGCGTCGCCGCCGACGGAGTACTGGGTCTCGCCCTGGTACTCGCGCTCCTCGGGGTCGTAGACGGCCACCTCCATCCCCGGTTCGAGGTAGTCGGTTGTCTCCGCCCACTTGCCCCACAGCGTCGCCGTGACCGGTTCGGCGACGCCGCCCTCGGGTTTGAACGTCACCTCGCAGAGGTCGCTCTCGCCGTACTGGGTGTTCACCGTCTTGGCGTCGGATACGTCCACGACGACCCCGCGTAATTGCACGGGCGAAGGCAAGAGAGCGGTCGGAAAAACCCTGTCGGTCGTCGGATGGGGCGTTAATCTACCTGGGACGGGCTGTCGGCGAACGTGTCTCCCTCGCCGGGCGAGCCGTCGGTCTCGGTCGACCCGTCGGAGTCGGGCTGGTCCGTGGTCGGTTGGGCCGCGTCGGCGTCGCCTGCAGAGGCTGCTGCGTCCGTCGACTCGCTCCCGTCCGCTGACTCGCTCGCGTCCGGCGACACCGCGGGGACGTCGAGGGCATCGAGCGCGTCCCGGATCACGTCTCCAGGCTGGACTCCCTCGACGGTCGCTTCGGTCGTGAGCACGAGTCGGTGGGCCATCGTCGTCTCGGCGAGGCGCTTGACGTCGTCGGGGGCGACGTACCGCCGTCCGGCGATGAGCGCCGCGGCGCGGGCGGCCTCGAACACGCGCTGGACGCCGCGAGGCGAGACGCCGACGTCGACCCGGTCGTCACTCCGCGTCGCTCGTGCGACGTCGACGATGTAGCGGCGGACCTTCTCGTCGACGCGGACGTCCTCGGCCAGGTCCTGTAACTCGACGACGCGCTCGCGGTCGACGACCGATTCGACGCTGGGCGAGAGCGTCCGACGACTGGCCCGACGATCGAGCAGGGCCATCTCCCCGTCGACGTCCGGGTAGCCGAACGAGGTCTTCACGCTGAAACGGTCGCGCTGGGCCTCGGGGAGACGGAAGGTTCCCTCCTGCTCGATGGGGTTCTGCGTCGCGATGACGACGAACGGCTCGGGGAGGTCGTAGGTCGTCCCGTCGACGCTGACCTGCCCCTCCTCCATTGCTTCGAGCAGGGCAGCCTGGGTCTTCGGCGGCGCCCGGTTGATCTCGTCGGCCAGCACGACGTTGGCGAACACCGGCCCCTTCGAGAACTCGAACTCCTTCGTGTGCTCGTCGTAGACGTTCGACCCGGTGACGTCGGCGGGCAACAGGTCCGGGGTGAACTGGATGCGCTGGAACTCCAGGCCCAGCGCCTCGGCGAACACCCGCGCCGTGACGGTCTTGCCCGTCCCGGGGACGTCTTCGAGGAGGACGTGACCCTTCGAGACGACGGCGGCCAGGATAGCCAGCAGGACCCCCCGCTCGACCACCGCGGCTTCTTCCACCCGTTCGACCACGTCGAGGCAGGTGTCGGCGGCGGCCTCGACCGTCCGACCCTGCAGCTCGTCTGTCATACGAACGACCTCTATGCCGACCACTATCAATCCCGTGACTAACTTCGAGTCGAGAAGTGGCGACGGAACCTCACCCGCGGACGGGGATCAGGAGCAGGAGAACGGCGACCACGGCGAGCAAGATAGCGGGGCCGGCCACGAGGCCGCCGGCGACCGCCGTCCGCAGGAGGTCGACCCCCGCCAGGACGGCGACGACGACGATACCAACGCCCACGCCGAGGACCCCGTGGAACAGTTCGAGGCGGCGCGTCTCGGGGATGTGGCCCAGGTCGGCCGTCACGCCGAGGCCGAACGCCGAGACGTCCCAGGCGACCATGCCGGCGGTGATGCAGGCGAAGACGGCGACCGGCGGGACGCCGGCGAGACCCGCGCCCACGGTGGCGACGACCATCCCCGCCGAGGCCACGGCCGGGCCGCCGGCGCGCTCGGGCAAGATGCCAACGGTCACGCCGCCGAGGAAGGCGAGTCCCGCGACGAACAGCGCTGGCGGGCCGAGGATAACGAGGAGGACCGCCACCACGACGCGAAGCAGGGGCATGCCCGGTACGACGGAGAAGTAGAACGGGATGGTGAGCACCGTAAACGCGAACCCGGCGACGACGGCGGCGAGCAGCTGGTTGGCCCGCCTGTCGGTCGGCCGGGTCACCCGGCGGAGCGCGAGCGCGACGACCGCGGTGGCGAGGACGGCGACACCGACGAGCAACAGCGGCCCGAGGACGAACGGCGAAGAGAGGCCGCCGAACACGGCCGAGGACGGCGGGAGCGCCGCGTACAGCCGGTCGAAGCCGCCCAGAAGCCAGGCGACGAGCCCGAAGACGACCCCGGCGAAGGCGACGAGCGCGACGACGGCGGTCACCAGACGAAACCGGCCGAGGGTGCGTTCCAGACGCGGGCGACGGTCCCGCGGCGTGAGCTGTCGGAACGGGAGCCACCGCGTCCCGAGCCAGACCAGGACGCCGGAGACACAGAGCGCGAACAGGAAGACGATCAGCGACGGCGTCGGCGGAACCGACGTCGCCGGGCCGGTGAGGAACGTCCACAGAGCCAGCACTGTCCCGGCGACGACGATCAGACAGACGAACCAGACGATCATCGACACGAAGGAGGCCCCACCCTGGAACAGCGCGGTTTTGGTACTCTCGGCGTCAGCGACGTCGGCCCAGGTCGTCGCCAGCCCGGTCAGCGCGAGCGCGAAGCCGGTGAGCACGAGCCCGTACGCCGGCGCGAGTAGGAGCACCAACAGGGCGAACCCGACCAGTCCCGTCCCGCCGAGCACGTAACAGAGCTGACCGAGGAACAGCGCGAGGAACCGCTCGCGGTTCAGCAGCGAGAGTCCGACGGTGAAGAGCCCGACGAGCGTCCCGAGCGCGAGCGTCAGGCGCAGGAACCCACCGGCCCAGCCGGTCGCGGCGACGACGGCGAAGACGACCACCGAGGCGATGGTGAGACTGGTCGCACGCGGTCGCCCCTCGTCGCCGATGGCCGATGGCCTGTCGAGTCGCGGACCGAACAGCGGCATCAGGCGTCACCTCCAGTGCCGGCGCCGGTACCAGCGTCCGCACGGCGGCGCGCCGCGTGGCCCGCGTCGGCGGCGAAGGCGTACTCCAGCGCGACCGGGAGCGGCGTCCCGCGACGCCAGTCGAGCGCGCGAGCGCCAGCGGCCTGACAGCGCGCCAGCCGGGTCCCCCTGCGGACCTGTTCGTACTGGCCACTGACGGTGTTGCCAGTGATCACGTCCGGCGACAGCACGACGACCGAGTGGTCGTGAGCGAGCCACGCCTCGACGGCGTCGACCGGCGCGTCGTCGAGCAGCGGCGAGAACAGCGCGATCTGGGCGCCCGGCGGCGCGAGCCCGAGCAGTTGCGTGAACTGCGCTTCGGGGTCCTCCACCGTCGTCTCCGCGTCGGCCGCCAGTTCGAACCGGTCGAGTGCGCGCGAGCGCTGGCCGTCGCCACCGCCCGGCGGGAGCCAGTGGAGTCCCGCGGGCCCCGGCCCGTCGAGGCCGACGACGGCGACGGCGACGTCGTGGCCGGTGCGCAGGAACTCGCCGACGGCGTGGGTCGCGGCGTAGGCTTCCAGTTCGACCGCAGTCGGCCGACCCGGTCCGGGGACGACGCGACACACCTCGCGGGCGTCGACGACGGCGACGATCGAGGCCGACCGGTGTTCCCGGTAGTTGACAGTCGCGAGGGTGCCGCGCTTGGCGTAGTGGCGCCAGTCGATCCGGTTCGCGTCGTCGCCGTGACGATACTCGCGCGTCGAGTGAAACTCGAGGCCGCGGCCCGGGCTGTCGGTCGTAATCTGACCCACGTGGTTGCTGGCGTCGTCGGCGAGCGGCGGCGCCTCTGCGTCGAGCCGGCAGACCAGTTCGACGTCGCCGTCGACCGGGAGCGCAGCCGTCGCCGCCGCGCCGGCGCCGAGACTCCGGAGGCGGACGCGCGGCGGGTCGAAGTCGTGGTCCCCGCGTCGGGCAACCATCGTGTATTCCAGGGTCACGGTCTCGCCGGGCTCCAGCGTCGTGCCGACGCGCGGGGAGCCGTCCATCACGGCCAGGTCCCCGGGAACGCCGTCGACGACGCGGACGTCCGAGAGCGTCCGGTCGGAGTCGTTCGTCACGGTCAGCGTGACGGCCACCGGACGGCCCGGGGGTGCCGGCGTCGGCTCGACGGTCCGGCTCGCCGTCAGCTCCGTCGGGAGCTCCGCGGTCGCGAGCGAGCCGTACGCGACGTAGGCGAGCGGAACCACCGCCGATAGCAGTATCGGTCCGTTGCTGGTCGCGAGGCCGACGACGGCGAGCACGATAGTCGCCGCGACGCCACCGCGCCAGCGCAGCGTCGGGTCGCTCATCGACGGGACACCTCCTCTCCCTCCTGGTCCTCGTCCGCCGCTTCGTCGGCGACTACGTCGTCGGCCGCCGCCTCGCCCCGCCGGCCGCCGATCCGAATATCGCCCAGCGAATCGGTCGCCGAGTCGCGACGGGGCTCCGCCACCGGCGGGTCGTCCTGCTGTGACTGGCTGAGTCCGTCTCCGACCAGCTCGCCGGTGGTACTGCCAGTGTGGTGGGCCGCCCGTCCGTCGTCGACGTCGCCGCGGGTACGTCCCCCGAGCGGTTCGACTGCGCGCTGGAGGTGGCCATCGGCACCGCGACGGAGATCTTCGAGCGTCGGCGCGAGGACCGGCACGGTCCGGGGAGCGTGCTGGCCGGGAACGGTCGGGAGTTCACGGTCCGCGACCGTCGCGATGGCCTGCATCGCCCGCCTGACCTCCTCACGGAGGACCTGTTCGGGAAAGAGCCACGCCTCGAACCGTTGCAGCACGCTCCAGCCCGGGTGGTCCACCGCGTCGTCGAGCACGGCGGCAGCCGTCGCGTCGTCCGTCCAGCTTCCCCGAGCGAGCAGGGCCTCCGCCGTGGACCGGTCGGTGCCACCCTGGACGAACACGCCCAGGAGCGCCTCGCGAAGGTGGGGTCGAACCACGTCGACGCCGGCGGCCACCGTGCCGTCTTCACGTGCCGCCTCGCCGGCCGCCGCGACGACGTCGGCGAGCGCCTCTCCCGAGAGGTCGTACGCCGCCGGCGAGCGCTCGGGCGCGCGTTCGACGAGGACGCCGGACTCCTCCCAGGGCGCGGACGCCACGTCGTCCGAGTCTGTACCCGCGACCTTCACGAGCGCGCCGATGACGCCGACGACGCCGACGAGGACGGCCAGCGAGAGGAGCAGGGCGCTGTCCGAGACCGTCCCGGAACTCGCCAGGAGCGCGACGACCGCACCGACGATAGTCGCGACCCCGAGCACCGCAGCGAGGGCCGCTCTCACGACCCACTCACCTCTCTGTCATCGTCGCCACCGGTCGGGCCGGCGCCATCGGTCGGTTCGTCGCCGTTTCGGGTGGCCGTTCCATCACCCTGGCCGGGATTCGTCCCATCGGCGCCGTCGGCCGCGTCAGACGCCGTCTCCTCGGCGTCGAGGGTGTCGTAGGCGCGCTGTGCCTGCAGGTACCGGTCGTCGGAGAGGGGCTCGCCGCCGTATTCGACGTCGCGGAACACCGCCGTGAGTTCGACAACGGAATCTCGCGGGAATCCAGCGTCGATGGCCTGGCGTGACACCTCTCCCGGCGTCCGCTGGGGCCAGCGGTCCGGAACGACGCGCCGGGCGAAGCTGCGCCAGAGTTCGCGAATCGCCGGGCCCGGTGTGTGACTCGACGACGCCGGGGCGGGCCCGTCACCGGACGAGTTCGCCTCGACTTCGGCCGTTCCGGGTCGGAGCCAGCCGAGGAGGCGTCGGGGAAGGCCGACGAGGAACCGGATCCCGGCCACGAACCGTCGAGGGAGTCCGCCGATCCAGACCCGGGCGTCGACGACGAGCGCTGCGAGTTCGAAGTCGCGAAGCCGACGGAGGACCTCGCCCAGACTCGTCTCGATCCGGTCCACGAAGCGCTCGACGCGCCGCGTGATCCAGAGCACGCCATCGGTCACGCGGTCGATCCACGAACGGGCGACGTCACCCGCCGATCCGCCGGGCGTCACTAGCGACGTGAATCGGTCGCCCGCCGCGGAGACCAGGTCGGGCCGGCGGACGGCGAGGACGAGCGCCAGCAGTAACAGCGTCGAACCGACGGCGACGAGGGCACCGTCGCGGCCGGCCACGACGTAGCCAGCGGTCCCGGCGATAAGGGTGGCGGCGAGGGCGACGAGCACGGCGAGGCCGCGCCGGCCGTCTGCCCAGTAGACCGCGAGCGGACTCCCGACGAGCAGGAGGAGGGCGGTGATGGGGGTGACGATCGTCGGCGCGAACACCGACAGCATCGACCTGCTCGCGGTCCGGTCGCCGGTGGTCACGGTCACCGTCGCCAGCGGATCCCCGGGGAGGGTGATCGCCGCCTGCCCCGTCGCGTTCGTCGTGGCGACCCGCTCACCGTCGAGCGTCACCGCGGCGTCCGCGGCCGCGTCGGTGCCGATGGCCGCCCGGACCGTCGCGGACTGGCCCGGGAGGGGGAACCGCTCGCCCTGGACCCCCACGCGCAACAGCCTGACGTCGACGAACGTCCGGCCCTCTATCTCCCCGCGCTGGACGTTCACCCGGAGCCGTTCGGTCCCGTCGTCGGGTATCGTCAGCGCGTACTCGCCGTTCTCGTCGGTCCGTCCGACCCGGTCGCCGTCGACGGACACCGTCGCCGCGGGGACCGGGTCGCCCCGGATGGTGGCGACGAGCGTCACGGTCTCGCCGGGGTTGGGTTCCCCCACCACGTCGACGCCGATGGGACCGAGGAAGCGAAACGAGTCCGAGACGTTGACCGTGTCTGTCGGCTGCGTGGAGGTCGGACTGTCGGTCGCCTGCGCGGCGGCCTGGCCCGTGGACTGGCCCAACTCTGGCGCGGCGTTCCCGACGAGACTCGACGAGTCGGCGGGGGCGGCGAGCGCGGCGGACTGGTGCTGCACCGCGGCTCCCCCGGTCACCGTTTCGAACTCGCAGGACCCGCCACCGGGCAGCCCCACTTTCACCGCCAGTTTCCGGACGTAGGGCACCGTGCCAGTGACCTGGCCCGAGCGGTTCGTGACGCCGATAGACCGGTCGTCGAACCACACGCGAACGTCCTGGAGTGGTTCGCCGCCGCGACGGACGGCGACCGTCACGTCCCGTCCCGGCACGGGATTTTCGGAGAGGAGGACGACGCAGTCGCCGGTCTGCCCGGACTCGTTGCCGAACAGGTCCCCGAGGGGGACGTCGGGGGAGGACGACCCCTGAGTGGTCGGCGGGGCCGCGAAGGCAGCGACGACGAGCGCGAGGCTACACAGCGCGAGGAAGACGAGCTGTCGGGGCTCGCCTGCCTGCCTGGGGAGGGATCCAGTCGGGTTGGTGTGTGACATTGGCGTAGTGTGCACGCCGCCGATTCGGCGCTCGCTCGTCTGACTCCCGCACCCACGACGGGAGACCGACCGAACGGCGGCGTACTGGAACTAGTCCCACTGTCACTTTCGGTGGTAAAGAAGCCACGGGTCTCGATGCTGGCTGTGCAGTCGACGGTCGCCTGGAGCGCGCCGTCGCGGGAACCGACACGTACTTTTCTGCCGGGACGCATGCGATATCTATGCGCGTTCGCGACTGGCAGGACATCCTCGACGACGTGGTCGAATCGAACGCCGACGCCGGGCAGTGGCGCGCGGTGGGCGGGGACCGCGCGAGCGGTATCGGCGAGGACCTTTACCTGGGCCACCCCTCGGCCGGCGTCTTCCAGCTGAAGACCTACGCGAAGAACCCCTTCGAGGTCCAGGGCGTCGGGTCACAGGTCGCCCGGAAGATCGACGACGAACTCGAGCCGCTCTTTCCCGACCGAGGCGCGGGTGGGTTCGGCGTCCAGCAGCCCGTCGAAGACGAGGACGAAGCCGAGGCGGTGGCCGGGAAACTGGAGAGCGTACTGGAGGCCCACGCCGACGCGCCGACGACCCCGGACGCCCTCTTCGAGGACGTGATGGACGCGATGGACTCGCCGGCCTACGGCCCGATGGAGTTCGACCAGTACGACCGCCCCGAGCAGATGGACGACCTGGCCGACACCTTCGAAGAGGCCGAGGAACTGCTCGAAGCCGAGTTCGACGACGTGGTCGAGGAGGACGTCGACCGCGGATTCTACTGATTTATACCGCCGGGATTACTCTGATATCGTATGAGCGACGACGCCGTCGGGACGGAGTCCAGCGCGCGGGAGACGGTCCGCGCGTACTACGACGCGCTCCGCAACGGTGACCCGCTGGGACCGTTCTTCGCGGACGACGAGGACCTGGTCAAGTTCGGCATCTCCGAGCGACTCGTCGGCGGGGAGGCGGTGGCCGACGGACTGCGCGAACAGACCGAGACGACCAGCGGCTGGACGGTCGACAGTCGTGCGCTGCGAGTCACAGAACGCGACGATCACGCCTGGTTCTCGGACGAGGTGTTCGTGGGCTGGACCGGTTCCGACCCCCCGATACGGTTCGAGTTCGAGACGCGCTGGAGCGGGACGCTCGAACGTCGCGGTGGTGCCGACGACCCAGCCGTCGACGGCGACTGGCGCGTCGTCGGGATGCACGTCTCCACGGCGGGCGATATCTGATGGTCGGCCCGTCCATCACCGACGAGGAGCGCGAACAGTTCCTCTTTCGCCTCCGCGTCGGGTTCTCGCTGTTCGTCGGCGCGTCGATGGCCCTGGTCGTGCTGGCAGGCGACGGCGGCGCGACGACGATGGCCGGGGCGTTTCTGGCTGGCTCCGCCGTCGGGGCCGCACTCGCGTGGTGGGTGTTCCCGGACAGCATGGGGATGGGCCCCCGCAGACGGCGGTAGACGGGGCCAGAGCCGAGAGAGGCGCCACCACCGGGCTCGTTGCTATCGCACGGACGGTAGCCGCTACGGCTCGCGTACCCGCCGATAGCTCTTTGCGTCCGCCGGCCACAGTTCCGTGACGTGACCGACCACCTGGAGGACGACGAGGACGCGGCCGAGACGGACGTGTTCACGCCGAGCGACGCGTTCCAGGGCCTCGGCGACGAGGCGCGGACCGCCGTCCTCCGGGCGCTCGCCGCCGACGGACCACAGCCCTTCTCCGAACTGCACGACGCCAGCGGCGTCGACACCTCTGCCGGTTTCGCCTATCACCTCCGGCAACTGGACGGCCATTTCGTCCGCAAGCGCGCGGACGACAGGTACGAACTGACCTCGGCCGGCCGGGAAGTCGCGCGCGGAATTCGTGCCGGCGTCTACACCGATAGCGTGGACGTCGGTCCGGTCGAACTCGACGAACGATGCCCGTTCTGCCAGGAGACCAGTCTCATCGCGCACGCGGCGGACAACGTGACGGAGGTTGCCTGCGAGGACTGTGAGACGCCGATACTGGGCCTGTCACTTCCGCCCAGTGGATACGCCACGCGAGACGACGGGTCGCTCCCGGCCGCGCTCGACACGTTCTATCGCCACCGGATCCGCTCGTACGGCGACGGCATCTGTCCGGACTGCGGGGGAGCAGTCACCGTGGCTGTCGAACCCGCGTCCGGAAGCGAACTCGCGGACGGCGACGAGCGGGACCGGGACGAAACGGCACATGGACCGGTGCAGGCGACCTTCGACTGCGAGGGGTGCGGGAGGGACCTCCGCTGTCCGCTGTCGCTGACAGTCCTCGACCACCCCGCCGTCGTCTCGTTCTACCGTGACCACGACGAGGACGTCCGCGACCGGCCGGTGTGGAACGTCGGCCCCGAGTGGCGCGAACACGTCGTCTCACGCGAGCCATGGTGCGTACTGGTCAGTACTCGTCTCGACAACGACGTCCTCGACCTGTACGTTTCCGTCGACGGAAACGTCGTCGAACACCGTCGACGCACCGTTAGCGACGCCGGTCTCGGCTCGAACCGTGCGAACTCGGACGCCACCGGTTCGGCAGGTGGCGAGAATGGGCCCGCCGACGAGATGCGAGAAGACGACGCCACTGCGTGAGCGGTAACCGGCTTACGACGCCTGGGAGAGCCCGGCCTCGTCGAGTGCACGCTGGCGGCGGCCCCGGTCGAACGATTCGAACCCGTCGGCGTCGACGGACGCGAGGTCGAGGTCCGACGCCGTCAGGTCGCGGTCGATTCCCTCGGCGAGCGACCGGAGTGCCAGCGTGAATCTGGTCTCGACGTCGGCGTCCCGGTCGTACTCGGCTTCGAGGTGCGATCGAATCGCCTCGCTCCCGGCGCCGACGGCCGTCGCCCGCCACTCGGTGGGCGTCCCAGACGGGTCGAGTTCGTAGAGGGATGGAACGGCGTCGACGGCACCCCCGAGAAGCACTGCCGCCCCGAATGGCCGGGTTCCACCGGTCTGAGTCGACTCCTGGACGTAGTCGGCGAGAGCTTTCGCGACGGGTTCCACGCCCGGGGCTTCCCCGTACCGCAGGCGCTCGCGCTGGGCGTACTGTCGGCCGTAGTCGACGAGATGGCGGCCGTCCGCGACGTGACCCGCCGTGGCCATTCCCAGGCGCCCGTCCACGTCGTGGAGTTTCTCGATGCTCTCCGGTTCGACCAGTGACGACCGGCGGCGCCTGTGCGTCGCGAGAACGACGCCCTCGTTCGTGCGAACGCCGACGGTCGAACTCCCGCGTTCGACGGCCTCGCGTGCGTACTCGACCTGGTAGAGGCGCCCGTCCGGCGAGAAGATGGTACTGCCCCGGTCGTAGGCACGCTGGCGATCGGACTGCATTAGCTGGCCCTCCGTTCGTCGAAGGCGACTCCGTCGCGGGTGACCGTGGTGAGAGTGACCCCGTTACCGCTGGCCGTGTCTCGTTCGCACGCCGCCTCGACGGCAGCGACGGCCGTGTCGGCGGCCGCCTCGACGTCCGCGTCGGCGTCGACACGCCGTTCGAGCACGCCGTAAGCGACCTGCATTCCGCTGCCGCCCGCGGCGTAGCTATCCGCCATCACGCTTCCGCCCCCGTCGAGTTCGAACACGTGTCCACCTGACTCGTCGACGCCGGCGAGCAGCGGGGCGACGGGCAGGCCTCGAACGAGCGCTCCGGCGGCGTTCGAGAGCGCCGTCATACTCATGGGTTCGTCGCGTCGCGATTCGTACAGGCTCGCCTCGGCCCGGAGCGACCGGATCAGGTCCTGTGCTGGGCCGACGGACCCGGCGATGGCCATCGTCGCCGTCGGGTGGACCTGTTCTATCTTCTGGACGTCCTTGTTCGCTGTGAACTGACCGCCAAGGCTCATGCGCTGGTCGGCGGCCATCACGACGCCGTCCGCCGCTCGCAGCGCGACGATGGTCGTCCCGGTTTCGAATCTCGGAGCGTCGAGCGACACGTCGTTCGCCTGACTACCGGACGACGGACGTTTCGCTATGGATGCTCCGGGGATCAGTTCGGCGTCTGCTGGCGAGCCAATCGATCGTGCGGGTGAGTTCGGTCGCAGTTCTGGTCGCGTCATCACCCCGGTCTTCGGGCAGGGGTGGAAAATATGTTAGCTAAAATATATTTTAGCTGGTGAGCTGAGACGACCGGGTATCGAACGCGAGGGACGACGAACCAGGAGTTACTCCGCGACTCGTCCGAGCCAGAGCCGGGGGTGGTCGAGTTCCTCGTCGGTCGGGAGGTGCGAGGGGTCCTCCCAGACCTTGCTCGCGCCCGCGACGCCGCGTTCGTCTGCGACGACGTCGAAGAAGGCCTTGCCTCGCTCGTACTGGCGACGCTTCATGCCCAGGCCGAGCAGGCGGCGGACGAGCATCGCGATCGGTCCGCGACCGCTCCGGCGGGCCTCCAGTTTCGCCCGGAGGTCGTCGTACTCGTCGTCGAACGCCCGGTCCATGACGAGTTCGGCGTACCCCTCGACGGCGGTCATCGTCGTGTCGAGTTCGCCCAGCGAGTCGCGGTCCAGACGCCCGTCGGTCAGCGCGCCGATGGTCTCCTCCATCGTCTCCTCGAGGTGGGTCGAGAGCCACGGCGCGGCGCCGAACTCGGCGGCGTGGGCCACCTCGTGGAAGGCGATCCACCGGCGGAATCGGTCCCGGTTCACGTCGAGTTGCCCAGCGACGCGCTCGATGTTCGGGTGGACGAAGTACAGCGCGTGGTCGTCGGCCTCGGCCAGGAGGAGCGGGTCGTACTGACCGAGCACGTTGTTACCGAGGAAGGAGAGCGCGAAGGCCATCGACCCGGTGTTGGCGAGGCGGGCGAGGCCGGGCATGAACTTCGCCTGCTGTTCGAGCGGGCGCATGAGGCGCTCGAACGTCGTCACGTTGGCGTCGATCCAGTGGTGGCGGTCCTGGACCTCGACGGTCCCGGGGAGGTCGAACTCCACCGCGGCGACGTCGCTGACACGGTCGCGGGCGTCGCGGACGTCCCCCGCGTAGCCCTCGCGTTCCGCCTCGGACAGGTCGACAGAGCCGGGTGCGACCGACCCCTTGGCCGCCTCGGCGACGGCGTTCCAGTCGATAGGACCGTCGCCTGACGCGTTCGCGACGGCCTGGACGCTCCGATACAGTCCCATACCACCGTTTTGGTGTCAGTCGGGATATGCCTTCTCCCTAGAGCGCCGGGACCCGCTCGGTCGCTTCGGCGTCCGAGTGGTCGGAACGACTGCGGGAAAGCAGTTTCCGGCCGAGCGCGATGGCGCCGGCCGCGAGGACGAGGCCCGCGAAGAGTGCGGCGGGCGACGTCCCGACACCCGACGGCTCCGCGTCTCCCTGGAGTCGCTCCTCGATCGTCTCACCGACGCCCTCCGTGGCGCTCTCGGCGTCGGCCCCGCTGAATGGGGCCGCGGCGTTGAACTCCGCACCGTCCAGGTTGACCTCGAACAGGGTGAATCGAACCATACGTACCCTTGTGCCGTCTGTCACTTATTCGTTCGTACCGGGCGACGGTTCCACGCGCGTCGCCTCCGCGACGAAGGCCCGTCCCCCTGGATCCGAAGTTTGACAGGTCAATGAAGATTTACGTGTTGGTTGACTACTATTCCGTGTCAATGGCCTCCTACGAGGTGACCCTCCTCTTCGTCGGTCTCGCGATCATGGGCGCCGTCGCGCTGCCTCGCGTCCTGTCGGACAAACCGATGTCGTTCCCGCTGGTGTACGTCATCGCCGGCTTCGCCCTGTTCGCCCTCCCCCTGGAGACGACGCCCCCGGACCCGATCGAACAGGTCCTCGTCGCCGAACACCTGACGGAACTGGTCGTCATCATCGCGCTGATGGGGGCTGGGCTGAAGATCGACCGCCCGTTCGATCCGCGGGGCTGGTCGACGACCTGGCGATTGCTCCTGATCGCGATGCCCATCACCATCTTCGTCACCGCCGTGCTCGGGGTGACCGTGCTCCGCACGCTCACCGCCACCGCCATCCTGCTCGGCGCCGTCGTCGCACCGACGGACCCGGTGCTCGCCTCGGACGTCCAGGCGACGCCGCCGACCGAAGAAGTCGACGAGGACGTCGACGCCACCAGACAGGAGGGGACGATCCGGTTCGCGCTGACCTCGGAAGCGGGCCTCAACGACGGGCTGGCGTTCCCGTTCACGTACCTCGCCATCGCGGTGGCCGCCGCCAGCGGCACGTCGTCGCTCGCCTGGCTCGCCGACTGGGCACTGTACGAACTGCTCTACAAGATCGCGGCCGGCACGGTGATCGGCTACGTCTCCGGTCGGGTCTTCGCCTGGTTCATCTTCGGCTCGCCGGCGACGACCGACCTGGCGCGCGTCATGGCGGGCGCCGAGGCGCTGGCCGCGACGCTGATCTCGTACGCGGCCGCCGAGCTGATGGGGGGATACGGGTTCATCGCCGTGTTCGTCGCCGCGCTGGTCCTCCGGAACTACGAGTGGGACCACGACTACTACTTCGACCTCCACGACTTCGCCGTGACGACGGAGCGGTTGCTGATGGCGGCCGTGCTCGTACTGTTCGGCGGCGCCATCGCCGGTGGGTTGCTCGGTCCACTGACCTGGACCGGTGCGCTGGTCGGCCTCGTGGTCGTCTTCGTCGTCCGGCCCGTCGCGGGGATGATCTCCCTCCTCGGCAGCTCCGTTTCGATGGCCGAACGGCTCGTCATCTCGGCGTTCGGCATCCGGGGGATCGGCTCGTTCTACTACCTCGCCTACGCGCTCAACGAGGCGTCGTTCCAGGAGATCGAACTCCTGCTTGCCGCCGACGAACTCTGGGCCATCCTCGGGTTCGTCGTCCTGGTCTCCGTCGTCGTTCACGGCATCAGCGCGAACTACGTGATGGACGCGCTCGACCGCCGGCGGAAGGGTCACGAGGTGACCGAGTCGGCGCACTGACGCGAGCGACGACCTGTGCACGGGTCGCAGGCGGTCCGGAGCGGCCGAACGGCCGGCGCCCCTGTTTTTATCACCTCGCCACCGGTCTCGGCTAGTATGTCGCCCGAAATCACGAAGATAGAGAGCGTCGAGTTCGCCTACGAGATTCCGGACGTGGGCACCGACGAGAACGGGTTCAACCTCGTCTACGAACCCGGCGCGGTCACCGAACGCAAACTGTTCGGCGTCACGGTCCACACCGACGAGGGGATCACCGGCGAGTACGTCGGCGGCAACTCCCCCGGCGCCGCCCAGATCAACACCTTCGCCGACTACCTCGTCGGGAAGGACCCCCTCCAGCGGGAGAAACACTGGTCGGAGATCAAGCGCGCCCTGCGCAAGTACGACCGGATGGGTATCGGCCCCATCGACATCGCGCTGTGGGACTACGCGGGCAAGCGCTACGACGCGCCGATCCACGAACTGCTCGGGACCTACCGCGAGCGCCTGCCCGCGTACGCGTCGACCTACCACGGCGACGACGCCGGCGGCCTCGACTCCCCCGAGGCGTTCGCCGACTTCGCCGAGGAGTGCCTGGAGATGGGCTACGGCGGCTTCAAGATCCACGGCTGGGGTGGCGGCGACGAACTCCGCAACCTCGACCGGGAGATCGCGGCGGTCCACGCCGTCGGCGAGCGCGTCGGCGACGAGATGGACCTGATGCACGACCCCGCATGCGAACTGGAGACGTTCGCCGACGCGCTGAAACTCGGCCGCGCCCTCGACGAAGAGGGCTTCTTCTGGTACGAGGACCCCTACCGCGACGGCGGCATCTCCCAGCACGCCCACCGCAAACTCCGGCAGATGCTCGACACGCCCATCCTCCAGACCGAGCACGTCAGGGGACTTGAACCGGCGACCGACTTCGTCGCCAACGAGGCCACCGACTTCGTGCGTGCGGACCCCGAGTACGACGGCGGCATCACCGGTGCGATGAAGCGCGCGAAGGTCGCCGAGGGGTTCGGCATCGACGTCGAGTTCCACGCGCCCGGGCCCGCACAACGGCACTGCATCGCCGCGGCGCGCAACGCCAACTACTACGAGCTCGCGCTGGTCCACCCCGAGGCGCCCAACACCCAGCCGCCGGTCTACGAGGGCGACTACTCCGACATGATCGACACTATCGACGAGAACGGCACCGTTCCGGTCCCGGACGGCCCCGGCCTCGGCGTCGAGTACGACTGGGACTACATCGAGGACAACGCGACGGGCAGCGTCCACGTCTACGAGTAAACCGCCTCGGTCCCGCGGAGAGACGAACTACCAAGGGGGCCTGTACCGTAGCGAGCGATATGGCATCGTATCGCGCAGGCATCGTCGGCACCGGCGGCATCGCCGGGATGGGCATCCTGGGGATGCACGAGGAGGACGAACTCGGCCAGCAGAAGGTCGAGGCGAGCCACGCGGGCGGCTACCACGCGACAGACGGGATAGAACTCGTCGCCGTCGCGGACGTGGACGAGGGGAAACTGCGACGGTTCGGTGACGTCTGGGGAATTCCCGAAGTCCGACAGTACGTCGGCCACGAGGCGATGCTCGCGTCCGAGGACCTCGACGTCGTCTCCGTCTGTACCCCCTCCTTCCTCCACCACGACCACGTCGTCGACGCGGCCCGCTCGGCCGCCGACCCGGCCGTCGTCTGGTGCGAGAAACCCATCGCCGCCGCTGTCGCCGACGCCGAGGAGATGGTCGCCGTCTGCGAGGAGACCGACACGGAGTTGCTCGTCAACCACTCGTTCCGGTTCACCGAGAAACTCCGGCGACTCCACGAACTCGTCCACGAGGAGGGGATTCTCGGGGACGTCCACTCGGTCACGACCCAGTTCCGCATGGAACTCCTGCGAAACTCGACGCACCTGCTCGACACGCTGGTCTACCTGCTCGACGCCCGCGCCGACCAGGTGTCGGGGTACATCACCGGGGAGAACGAGGCGATCGACTCGCTCGGTGCCGACCGGGACGTCGACGACGCCGGCGGCGGCGGGTTCGTCGTCATGGACGACGGAACCTTCGTCACCGTCGACTGCACCGTCCCGCGAGCCGACTCGTCGATGCTACTCAACTTCGTGGGCAGCGAGGGGAAACTGTACGTGAACAACGACGACGGCGAGTGGCGCTACTGGCGTCTCGACGACGGCGACCACGTCGAGGAAACGCTCCCGGGCATCGAGGGCTCGTGGACGTGGGAGGACGACTACCAGCGGGCGTTTGCCAACGCCGCCCGCCACGTCGAGGAACTGATCGACGGAACAGCCACCAATCGGTCGACGGGGCAGGAGGCGACTCGTTCACTGGAGATCATCGTCGGCTTCTACCTCTCCCACTACACCGGCGGCCAGGTCGCCGTCCCGCTCGAACGACCGCTCCGGGACGTCGAGATAACCTCCTGGTAGCCGCGGGCCCACGCGTCGGCGTTGCGACCGGAAGCGCGGGGTTCTTGGTTCGAGTGCGATAACGACCGGTCATGGACGAGCGACGACGCGAGTTCCTGGACGACCTGCTGGCGACGGCCAACCCCTCGGGGTACGAGACCGCCGGCCAGCGGGTCTGGATCGACTACGTGAGCGAGTACGCCGACGAGGTCCGGACGGACGACTACGGCAACGCGGTGGCCGTCCTGGAGGGCGACGGCGACAGCGAGGTCGCCTTCGCCGGCCACGGCGACGAGATCGGCTTCATCGTCCGCGATATCACCGACGACGGCTTCGTCCGCATCGCCCGCATCGGCGGGTCGGACAAGACGGTCTCGCGCGGCCAGCACGTCACCGTCCACGCCGACGACGGTCCAGTCTCCGGCGTCATCGGCCAGACCGCCATCCACCTCCGTGACCCAGACGAGGACTCCGTGCCGGAGATCAGCGAACAGCACGTCGACGTCGGCGCGACGGACGGCGACGAGGCCGAGGAACTCGTCGACCGCGGCGACCCGATCACCCTCGACCAGTCGGTCACCGAACTCGCCAACGGCCGCCTCGCGGCTCGCGGGATGGACAACCGCATCGGTACCTGGGCCGCCGCGGAAGGGCTGCGTCGCGCGAGTGAGCGCGGGACGAACGCGACCGTGTACGCCGTCTCCACGGTCCAGGAGGAGGTCGGCGTCCAGGGCGCCAAGATGGTCGGCTTCGACCTCGACCCCGACGCCGCCGTCGCGGTCGACGTCACCCACGCCACGGACACGCCCGACTCGCCCGGCAAGCACTCCTCCGGCGTCGAACTCGGCGGCGGCCCGGTCGTCGCCCGCGGCAGCGCGAACCACCCGGTCCTGGTCGAGGGGTTCCGCGAAGCGGCCGACGGGGACGACCTCGACGTCCAGTTGCAGGCGACGGGCAGCCGGACCGGGACCGATGCGGACGCCTTCTACACCTCCCGCGGCGGCATCCCCTCGCTCAACCTCGGCCTGCCGAACCGGTACATGCACACCCCCGTCGAAGTGATCGATCCCGACGATCTCGACGCGGTCGCGGATCTGCTTGCCGGCTTCGCGGTGCGAGCCGAGGAGTTCGCTCCGTTCAGCGTCTCGATATAGGAGTTCAAGCGGTACGTTTATGCACGAGTCGCCAGCCCGTTAGTGGTATGAGTGGAAGACCGCTCGACGTGCTGGAGGCGTCGCTGGGCGAGACCGTCACAGTGTCACTCAAGGACGGCGAGGTATTCGAAGGCGAGCTCTCGGGGTACGACCAGCACATGAACCTGGTCATCGAGGGCGAAGACACAACGATTATACGCGGCGACAACGTCGTTTCAATCAACACATGACTGGCGCAGGAACTCCGAGTCAGGGCAAGAAGAACACGACCACGCACGTCAAGTGTCGCCGCTGTGGCGAGAAATCCTACCACTCGAAGAAGGGCGTCTGCGCGTCCTGCGGCTTCGGGAAGTCCGCGAAGCGCCGAGACTACGCCTGGCAGAGCAAGTCCGGCGAATAGCTCCACACTATGCACGAAAAGTGCGGCGTCGTCGGCATCGCACTTGACGACCGAGACGCCGCCCGACCTCTCTACTACTCTCTGTACGCCCTCCAGCACCGCGGCCAGGAGTCGGCGGGCATCATCACACACGACGGGTTCCAGCAACACGACCACGTGGAGATGGGGCTCGTCGGCGACGCGTTCGACCCCGACGACCTGGAGTCGCTGAACGGCGCAAACGGCATCGGTCACGTCCGCTATCCCACCGCCGGGAGCGTCGACTCCTCGTGTGCCCAGCCCTTCTCCGTCTCGTTCAAGTCCGGGTCGCTCGGGCTCTCGCACAACGGGAACCTCGTCAACGCCGGCGAGATTCGCGAGGAACTCGCGGAGCTGGGCCACGCCTTCACCAGCGACGGCGACACGGAGGTCATCGCCCACGACCTGGCGCGCAACCTCCTCGAGGCCGACCTCGTCCGCGCGGTCAAGCGGACGATGTCCCGGATACACGGCTCGTACTCGCTGACCATCATGCACGACGAGACGGTAATGGGCGTGCGCGACCCCGAGGGCAATCGCCCACTCTGTATCGGCGAACTGGAGGACGGCTACGTGCTCGCCTCCGAGTCCGCCGCTATCGACACCCTCGACGGTGAACTCGTCCGGGACGTCCGACCGGGCGAACTCGTCGTCCTCCACGACGACGGGTCGGGGTACGACACCTACCAGCTCATCGAGCAGGAGAACACGGCCCACTGCTTCTTCGAACACGTCTACTTCGCGCGGCCGGACTCCACCATCGACGAGAAGCTGGTGTACGACGTCCGGCGGGAGCTGGGCCGGTCGCTCTGGGAGGAATCGGGCATCGACTCCGACGTCGTCCTGCCCGTGCCCGACTCCGGACGCGCGTTCGCGTCCGGCTACGCCGAGGCGGCCCAGGACGCCGGCAGAGACATCGAGTTCGCCGAGGGGCTGATGAAGAACCGGTACGTCGGCCGGACGTTCATCATGCCGACCCAGGACGAGCGCGAGCGGGCCGTCCGGCTGAAACTCAACCCGATCAAGTCCACCATCGAGGGGCGCACGGTCACCATCATCGACGACTCCATCGTCCGCGGCACCACCTCGAACCAGCTCGTCGAACTGCTCAGGGACGCCGGGGCCGAAGCCGTCCACGTCCGCATCGGCGCGCCGAAGATCCTGGCGCCCTGTTACATGGGCATCGACATGGCGACCCGCGAGGAACTGATCGGTGCCGAGAAAGAGGTCGACGAGATATGCGAGGAGATCGGTGCCGATTCGCTGTCGTACCTCTCCATCGACGCCGTCGCCGGCGCCCTGGAGACGAGCGAGTCGGACCTCTGTCTCGGTTGCGTCACGGGCGAGTATCCGTACGAGATCGAGGGCGAGGAGACGGATCGGGACGTCCAGCGGCCAGTCATCGGCGGCGGTGAAGTCAGCGCCGACGACTAGTGAGTCCCGGTCCAACACGTTCGACAGGTGGGACGCGCCAGACAGTGCGAAATTTTGAGTGGTCCGTCCCCGTCCCTTCGATCACATGAACCTCGAACTCGTGCTGGCGCTCCTGACCGGTCTGGTCGCCGGCGCACTGTTCCGAACGCTCCAGATCCCGATCCCGGCGCCGCCGAACCTCGCTGGTATCCTCGGGATCGTCGGCATCTACCTGGGGTACAAACTCGTGGAGTGGGCCGACGTCGGCGTCGACCTGCTGGGAATGCTGAACGACCTCGTCTAGTACCAGTCGAATTTCTCCGCGTCGAGAGCGAGCACGAGGCCGAACGTGAGCGGGACGGCGGCGACGATTACTGCACCGACGCCGGCCAGCACCGCGTCGAATCCGAAGACAGTCCTGATATCGAGCGTGAACGTCGTCGCCAGCGCGACGAGCGCGGAGAGGGACGCCACGGCGCCGAATCCGAACGAACTTCGCACGAGTTTCCGTCGACCGGTCGTGGGATACCGGTCCCGTTCGAGCGAGCGGAACACCGCGACGAGGACAGCGGTGAGACCACCGAAGAAGACGAGGCTCACGGCGACGGTCACGAGGACGACGGTACCAGCCATGCGAACGGAGTCAGTATCGACCGCAATGAGCGTTTTGACTCAGTAGACCACGTACAGCAGCAGGTAGACGACGATGCCCAGCGCGAAGGAGACGAGCCAGAGGACAGCCGCGACGCGCCCGACGCGGGGGTGGTTCGTCGCAGGGAGTTCGGCGACGGGATAACTGTAGGCGAGCAACAGGACGTAGTACAGCAGGGGCAGGCAGACGATCGCGAGGCCCATGTGGACGACGAGGATCGGGAGGTAGAGGTAGGTCTCGACCCATGCCGGCCCCGCGAAGTGTGTCGGACCGAGCAACGAGACGCGATAGAGGTAGAGTACCAGGAACGCCAGGAAGAGGCCGAATCCGGTGAGCATCAGGCGCCGGTGGCGGTCGACGTTTCCCCGTCGGACCGCGCGAAGCCCCGACAGGACGACGACGATCGCGAGTGCGCTGACGACAGCGTTGACCGTCGGAATCGCGTCGAGGACGACGTCGGGTGCGCGGGGAAGGACCGCGGCCGGGACGTAGCCCCGGACGGCACCGACGACGAGAGCGAGCGACACGATCGTAAGTAGGGCAGTCAGCGACGGGATTCGGTCGCGGACCTGCATCTCCATAGTTGCCCCTGGCCGTCGGGAGACAAGCCGGTTTCCTTCTCGGGATGACCAGCGTTTTGTCGCGCGCGTCCCGACGGACACCATGCTCGACACTGGCGATGCCGCTCCCGAGTTCGAACTGAACGACCAGGAGGGTGAGCCCGTCGCCCTCTCGGATTACGCCGACCAGCGCGTCGTCCTCTACTTCTACCCGCGCGCTGACACGCCCGGCTGTACGACCGAAGCCGCCGGCTTCCGCGACACCCTGGCAGAGTTCCAGGCGCGAGACGTCGCAGTCCTGGGCATCAGCGACGACCCGGTCGCCGATCTGGCGGCGTTCGCCGAGGAGTACGACCTGTCCTTCCCGCTGCTCTCCGACGAAGACGGCGAGGTGGCCAGCGCCTACGACAGCTACGGCGAGAAGAACATGTTCGGCGACACCTTCGACGGCGTCTTCCGGAACACGTACGTCGTCGGGACGGACGGGACGATAACGCACGTCTACGAGGACGTCGACCCGGAGGGCCACGCCGAGGAACTGCTCGCGGACCTGGACTGAACGGTCCACGGTTCTCTCGAACTCTCAGTCCGACGGCTGGCGGCCGTTGCTACCGCGTGAACCGACGGTAGCGCCGGTGAGCGGTGCTATCGGTCTGTCGACGTCGGGGTTACAGTCACGACAGGTCCAGCTGATCGTTCGGTGCGTCATCGACTCGGATCGTTCGCTGTGGCGCCATACCTCCGATACGGTGGCACCGCAGTCGTCGCATTCTGGCATGATACTTGTTAGCACGATACGCCAGTATATATGTTCTTCCCTAAACGGCGATAAGCCGATAGGGAACGGCTGAATACGCCTAGAACAATTGAAGGACTCGCCATCGGCTCGCGGATTTGGGTATCGATACCTCGTCACAATAACTCACACCAACCACCCGCCCGACCGTCTAGCCATGCCGGACGCCTTCGGCCGCGCGATTCGAGACTGGCACCGGGACGAGCAGGACGAGCCGCTGCTGCAGCGCGACGGTGAGCAAATCCTCGAACACCCCATCGAGGCGTTCTACTACGGCGAGTTCGACGTCGAGAGCGACTACGGCGCCTGGCTCGACTCGTGGCTCGACGGCCCGCTGCTGGACCTGGGTGCCGGCGCCGGCCGGGACGCGCTCTACTTCCAGGACCGCTTCGAGACAGTGGCTATCGAGGTCAGCGACCACCTCGTCGAGGCGATGGAAGACCGCGGCGTCGAGGACGCACGACGTGGAAGCATGTTCGAACTCCGCGAGCAGTTCGAGGCAGGACGGTTCCAGTCCGCGCTGGCCATCGGGACCCAGATGTGCCTCGCAGGTTCGATGCAAGGCCTGCGGCGGTTCCTCGCCGACCTCTCCCACGTGACGACGCCCGACGCGACCGCCGTCCTCCACAGCTACGACCCCAGCGCCGACGACATCGAGGACCTGCTCGGATTCCGGGACGATCCGACACCGGGCCTGGCACACCGCGTCACGTGGTTCGAGTACGAGGACGAGGTCGACGAGGCGCTCTACTTCAGACTATTCAGTCCCGACAAATTGCGCGAAGCCGCGGACGCGACGGGCTGGAAAGTGAATGAGGTGCGGCGGCCGTTCGATCCGGTCAGTTACCGGGCGGCACTGGAAAAGCGATAGCGGCGGAGCAGCAGTTGCGGCCTTGTGAGAACAACATACGGCGAGCGAAGCGAGCCGTTTCACTTCTCGCGAACGCAGTGAGCGAGAAGGAAGTTTTTAGCGTAGATTTTTGCGAGCGGGGGTGCCCGCAGCGGCGCGGAGCGTCGCGAGGACACCCCCCGAAGTAAAAAGGTACTACTGGAACGTCCGGCCGACCGTCTCCTCGTCCCCGATGCCGGCCTCGTTGTGGTCGAAGCGCTTCTCGATCTCCTCGTAGCGCTCGCGGACCTCCTCGTCGACGCTGGGGCCGACCTCGTCGAGGGCGTGCTCGAAGTGGTCCATCGTGATGCGGACGTTCGAGACCGAGTCGCCGATCTCCTCGGGGTCGACGCTGTTGACGAACTCGCGGGTCGCGGCCATGGAGGCCTCGCGGGTGACGGCCTCGATGTCCGCGCCGACGTAGCCCTCGGTGCGACGGGCGAGCTGGTCGAGGTCGACGCCGTCGGCCAGGGGCTTGTTCCGGGTGTGGACCTGGAAGATTGCCCTGCGGGCCGCCTCGTCCGGCACCGGCACGTGGACGTGGCGGTCCAGACGACCGGGGCGGATGAGCGCCGAGTCGATGAGGTCGGGTCGGTTGGTCGTCGCGACCACGACGACGTCCTGCATCTCCTCGAGGCCGTCGAGCTCCGTCAGGAGCTGGGAAACGACGCGTTCGCCGACCTGTGAGTCGCCGCCACCGGAGCCACGTTCGGCGGCGATGGAGTCGATCTCGTCGAAGAAGATCACGGTCGGAGCGTTCTCGCGTGCCTTCTCGAAGACCTCGCGGACGCCCTTCTCGGACTCGCCGACGAACTTGTTCAGCAGTTCGGGCCCCTTCACGGAGATGAAGTTCGACTGGGCCTCGTTGGCGACGGCCTTCGCCAGGAGCGTCTTCCCGGTCCCCGGCGGGCCGTACAGGAGGACGCCCTTGGCGGCGTTGAGGTCCATCGCCTCGAACACGTCGGGGTACTCGAGGGGCCACTGGATGGTCTCGCGGAGCCGTTCCTTGGTGTCGTCCAGGCCACCGACGTCCTCCCAGGAGACGTCCGGGACCTCGACGAACACCTCGCGAAGCGCCGAGGGCGAGATGCCCTTCATCGCGTCCTTGAAGTCGTCCTCGCTGACCTCCAGCCGTTCCAGGACCTCGGCGTCGATCTCGTCCGATTCGAGGTCGAGTTCGGGCCTGATGCGGCGGAGCGCGTTCATCGCGCTCTCTTTCGTCAGCTGTTCGAGGTCGGCGCCGACGAAGCCGTGGGTACTCTCGGCGTACGCGTCGAGGTCGATCCCCTCGGCCAGGGGCATCCCACGGGTGTGGACCTGCAGGACTTCCTTGCGGCCCTCCTTGTCCGGGACGCCGATCTCGATCTCGCGGTCGAAGCGGCCACCGCGGCGCAGCGCCGGATCGATGGCGTCGACGCGGTTGGTCGCGCCGATGACGATGACCTGGCCGCGCTCTTCGAGACCGTCCATCAGCGAGAGCAGCTGTGCGACGACGCGTCGTTCCACGTCGCCCTGGGTCTCGCCGCGCTTGGGCGCGATGGAGTCGATCTCGTCGATGAAGACGATGGCGGGGGCGTTCTCCTCGGCCTCCTCGAAGACCTCGCGGAGCTGTTCCTCGGACTCCCCGTAGTACTTCGACATTATCTCCGGGCCGCTGATGGTCGTGAAGTACGCGTCGATCTCGTTGGCGACGGCCTTGGCCATCAGCGTCTTGCCGGTCCCCGGCGGGCCGTGAAGGAGCACGCCCTTCGGCGGCTCGATGCCGAGCTGCTGGAACAGCTCGGGGTGGCGCATCGGGAGCTCGATCATCTCGCGGACCTGTTCGAGTTCGTCGTCGAGGCCACCGATGTCCTCGTAGGCGACGTCTGGCGTCTCGCGGCCACCGTCGCCGCCGCGGCCGGCGCCGCCGCTGATCTGCTCGGCGGGCTGCTCGGAGACCTCGATGTCGGTCTGGTCCGTCACGATGACCGTCCCTTCGGGTTCGGTCTCGGCGATCTTGAGGGGGATCTTCTGACCGCTCATGCTCGACAGCGGGCCGAGGCCGAAGCTCACGGGGACGGTCTGTCCCTGGGTGACGGCCTGGCCGCTGAGGTTGTTGCGGATCATCGGGCCGACGTTACCCCGGACGCGGAGGTTCTGGGGCAGGGCGACCGTGACGGCCTTGGCGACCTGGACGTCCGCCTTCTCGACGTTGACGCGGTCGTCGATGCCGACGTTGGCTTCCTGGCGGAGCTGACCGTCGATGCGGACGACGCCCCGGCCCTCATCCTCGGGGTAGCCGGGCCAGACGCGGGCGACGACGCGGTTCTCGCCGCCCTCGATGACGATGTAGTCACCGTTCTCCAGATCCATCTCGGTCATCGCGCTCCGGTCGATGGCGGCGAGCCCACGACCGGCGTCCTTCTGCTTGAGTGGTTTGACAGTGAGTTTCATTAGTGGGCCTCCTCGGAGTCGCTCGTCACTTCGACAGTGAGGACCCCGTTTTTGATAAACGCTTGCGCGTCGCCTGCAGGGAGCGCCAGGTCGTACTGGTCGGATCCGGAGACGACGATGGCCGTCTCGTCGACGACGTCGACGGACGCGTCGCCGGCGACGCCCAGGTCTGCCGCGAGTACTCTCGTGCCGTCGTCGTACTCGAATCGGCGCACCGGCGCGTCGTCGTCGAGCTGCTGGTTTCCATTCATACTAACCAATAGTAAACGTCGAAAGTATATAAACTTATCGCCCAGATAGGTCCCCCGTTGGCGGCATCAGAGAAGAAGTGACTGAAAGCGGTTCACACCGAACCGTTCGGCCGCCCGGCGCTTATCAGTACTGCTTTCGAACGACAGGTATGGACACCGTCGCCCACGACGGTCGGACCACGGCATTTCGCCGGACGAGCGGCGCCGGCGAATCCGCCGGTGACGCTTCGATCCTCTACGTCCACGGGAGCGGCGCGACGCATCGCGCGTGGGCACACCAGTACGGCCCCGGCGGACCTCGCCACCCGGCCGTTGCAGTCGACCTGAGCGGCCACGGCGCAAGTGTGGACGTCGACACCGACCCCGGCAAGGAGACGCTCACAGCGTACGTGGCGGACGTCACGGCGGTCGCCAGAGAGACCGACGCCGACGTCCTCGTCGGGAACTCGCTGGGCGGCGCAGTCGTCCTCCAGGCCGTCCTCGACGACGCGGTTTCCCCGTCGGCGCTCGTTCTCGCTGGAACGGGCGCCAGGCTCGCCGTCCACGAGCATCTCCGGGAGTTGCTCGCAACGGACTTCGAGGGAGCCGTCGACTTCCTCCACCGGGACGACAGATTGTTTCACGACGCGGACGCGGAGACCGTGGAGCGGTCGAAGGCCGAAATGCGCGACGTCGGTCAGCGGATTACTCGTCGCGACTTCCTGACGTGCCACGCGTTCGACGTCCGCGACAGACTGGACGAAATCGGCGTCCCGACGCTCGCCGTCTGCGGTGAGTACGACCAGCTAACCCCGCCGGAGTACCACGAATATCTGGCCGATAACGTGTGGAACGGGCAGTTCGAGACCGTCCCAGACGCGGCTCACCTGGCGATGGTAGAGCAGCCCGAGACGTTCACCGAGAGGGTCGCCGCGTTTCTCGAATCAGAGGGACCGTTGTAACTATCGCCAGCATACCCACGAAAGAGAAACGTCTCAGACGGACAGGCCCCGACAACAGTACACTGACCGTAACCGAATTACAACGGTCCCTATCAGTAGATATCGTCTAGTTCGTCTTCGACGTAGCTGTGCTCCTCGGCGGGAAACTCCCCGCTTTCGACGGCGTCGAGGTAACCGTCGACGGCGCGTTCCATCTCGCCGCGGACGTCGCCGAACTGTTTCGAGAACGGCGCGGCGCCTTCTGTGAGTCCGATCACCTCGTCCACGGTCAGCACCTGTCCGTCGCAGTCCGGTCCCGCGCCGATACCGATGGTCGGGATGTCGATGGCTTCCGTCACGGCGGCGCCGAGGTTGGCCGGGACGTGTTCGAGGACGAGCGAGAACGCGCCCGCGTCCTCGTGCTCGCGCGCGAGGTCGACGATCTCCTGGGCGGTCTCCTCGTCCGTCCCCTGCCGGAAGAGACCGGTCTCGTTCTCGTGCTGGGGCGTCAGGCCGAGGTGGGCCTGGACGGGAATTCCGAGTTGCGTCAGCTTCCGCGTCAGATCGACCGTGTGAGGGCCACACTCCAGCTTCACGCCGTCCGCACCGGCCTCCTTGACCATCCGGCCGCAGTTCTCGATGGCGGTGGCCTCGTCCGCGCCGAACGAGAGGAAGGGCATGTCCGCCAGGACGAAGGCGTCCTCCACGACTCGGGCGACCGCAGCGGTCGCGCTGGCCATCTCGTCGACGGTGACCGGCAGCGTCGAGTCGTGGCCCAGGCGGAGGTTCCCCATCGAGTCGCCGACCAGGACGACGTCCGTCCCGGCCTCGTCCACGATTCTCGCGGTGGGCGCGTCGTAGGCTGTGAGCATCGTCACCGGCTCCTCGCCGGCCTTTGCCCGGATGTCTTTGGCCCGCATACCCCCGTCTCGGGCGGGCGACTGGTTAAACACTGTCATGGAAGCGTGGCGGACGGGCCGCTCCGCCGCCATCCGTAACTGATTACCGCGCGAACGGCGAGAGTGGCGGTATGCCCGAGCAGGTAGAGCGGACCGACCCCGAGGGCGTCGACTTCGGGTGGGTGATGCAGGTCACGTTCGTCGTGACGATACTGGTCGGTGCGCCGCTGGTCGCCGTGCTCTCGCTCGGAACGGAGTTGCCGACCTGGGGGGCCCGCGCCGAGTTCGCCATCCGCGTCGGTGGCGTCGTCTGGTTCCTGACAGCGATAAGCGCCTTCGGCTACGCGAAGAAGTACCACGACTGACCCGGCTGTCCGCCACGCCGTTCTCGGAGTCGGACCGTTACACCCGGTCCCGGACCCACTGGAAGTCCGTCCCGGCCCGCTCCGCCGTCGTCCTGTCGCTCTCCGAGTCGCCGACGAACAGCGCTCGCGAGGGGTCGGCGCTGAGTTCCTCGATCGCGGCCAGCAGCGGTTCGGGGTCGGGCTTGAACGTCCCGACGGTGTCGCGACCGACCACCACGTCGACGTGGTCGGCCAGGTCGTGGACGTCGAGCGCGCGCCGGCAGGCGTCCTCGCAGTTGAGTGAGACGACGCCGACGGGCACCTCGTGGGGCAGGTCCTCGGCGAGCGCCAGTATCGACGCCGTCTCCGCGCCGTCGCGTTCGTGGGCCGCGATGGCCTCCTCGACGATGTCACGGTGACCGGTCTCGACGGAGCGTTCGAGCACGTCCCAGAGGTCGTGCCCGTCGGTGTCGATATCGTGGTCGGCCAGCGCCGCGTCGACGTCCCGGGCCACCGCGTCCCAGTCGACGTCGAGGCGCACGAGCGTCCCGTCCAGGTCGTAGACGACGGCGTCGTAGTCGGCTGCTGTCACGCGAGCATCTATGCGACGATACGTCAAATGAGCGTCGGTCAGCGCAGCGTCTCCCCTCGCACGACCCGCGGAGCCGCGTCGACCGCTCAGCCGCCCAGTACCTCCCTGGCGATCACGTTCTTCTGGATCTGCGTGGTTCCCTCGTAGATGGTCGTCACCTTCGCGTCGCGGTAGAACCGCTCGACGGGGAACTCGGAGACGTAGCCGTACCCCCCGTGGATCTGGACGGCCTCGTTGGTGACGTCCATCGCGCCCTCCGTCGCGAAGACCTTCGCCATACTCGCGACGGCACGGGCGTTCTCTCCGGCGTCCATCGCCCGTGCGGCGTCCCAGGTGAGCAGCCTCGCGGCACGAATCGTCGTCCACATATCGGCGAGTTTGTGCCGAATAGACTGGATATCGGCGATCGGTCCGTCGAACTGCTCGCGCTCCTGTGCGTACTCCGCAGCCTCGTCCAGGGCCGCCTGCGAGAGCCCGACGGACTGCGCAGCGATGCCGACGCGGCCGCCCGTGAGGATGGAGAGCGCCGCGGCCAGCCCCTCGCCCTCGTCGGTCAGCCGGTAGCGTTCGGGAATCCGGACGCCGTCGAAGGTCAGGCTCGTCGTGTCACTCGCGCGCAGGCCGAGTTTGTCCTCCGGCTCGCCCACCGAGAGTCCGTCGGTCTCCTTCGGGACGAGAAACTGCGTTATCGAATCGGGGTCGTCGGAGTCCGTCCTGGCGAAGACGACCAGCACGCCCGAACGCTCCCCGTTGGTGATCCACTGCTTCTCGCCGTCGAGGACGTACTCGTCCCCGTCGCGTCGCGCGACGGTGCTCATCTCCCGCGGGTTCGACCCCGCACCGGGTTCGGAGAGCGCGAACGCACCGACCGGGCGGCCGTCGACCATCTCCGGGAGCCACTCCTCGCGCAGGTTCTCGTCGCCGAATTCGGCGATGCAGGAGGTGGCCAGGCTGTGGACAGACAGCGCCGTCGCGACGGCTAGCGAGCCGTAGGCGACTTCCTCGTTGACGAGCGCGTACGTCCGCCGGTCGGCGTCGAACCCGCCGTAGGCCTCGGGCACCGTCAGGCCGGTCAGGTCGAGGTCCGCGAGCGCGTCCCAGACGTCCTCGGGGAATCGCTCCTCGCGGTCGCACTCGGCAGCCGTCGGGCGAATCTCCTCGACGGCGACGTCGCGGACGGTCTCGCGTATCGCCGCCTGTTCGGGCGACAGATCCATAGCCGGTCTACGACGGCCTCCGCAAAAGGTGTGTGCCCCGGTAGCATAGTGTCGGTTGTAAGCCCGTACCGCCGTTCGACGGGGCCGGTCACGTCGAATGCCGGTGAAAAGTTACAACCGACACTATCAGGTATCTTCGGCGAGCTGGACGTCGAGGCGCTTCTCGAGCGCGCCGATGACCGACCCGCCGACGCCGGCCTTGGTCGCGCGACCCTGTTCGACGGCGAGCAGGTCGGACTCGTCGACGTCGATCTCCGCTGCCAGCTCCTGGGTCTGGAGGCCCGCGTCCTGGCGCGCCTCGGTCACGCGCTCGCCGTAGTCCCTGACGAGGTACGGGAGCTGGTCGTCGTCGTAGTCGGCGCCGTCCTCCCAGTGGGAGCTGTCGGCCTGCTGGGCGTCGCGCATCCGCGCGGCGTTGCGTGCGGCGCGCCGGCGGCGGTCTGACTCGCTCCCGCTACCGGGCTGTCCGCCACCGGACTGTCCGCCGCTTCCGCCGCCCGAACGGCGCGACTGGGCGTCGTCGCCGTGCGTGACGCAGTCCGAACAGAGCTGCAGGGTCGCGCCGGCGACGGTCCCCGTCTGGAGATCGACGCCGTCCGCGCCGCAGAGCTCGCAACTGTCGCTCTCGCTCCCACCGCCACTACCGGTGGAGTACTTGGCCATGGGCCGCTTTGGGTCCCGTGTCTATTTGAAACACGCGCTTCACGAGCGGGTGCGAACGAGTGCCGTCCGGACACGCAAACGAAAGCGCTTTTATCCAACCGTCGGATACCAGCATACGCAGAGCAAGAGACAGCGAGCGTGGGTAGCCAAGCCAGGCCAACGGCGCAGCGTTGAGGGCGCTGTCCCGTAGGGGTCCGCCGGTTCAAATCCGGTCCCACGCATCGCACGGCGGCACACCCGCCGAATGATGCAGGTGCTCTCCCTACCAGGGATCAGCACCCACGCACAATTCCTACCGAAGCAAACTACGCACTGGCGAGACTGCGGATCGAGGGCGCTGTCCCGTGGGGTCCGCCGGTGAGCAATCGCACCAGCGATTGCGAACGTCGTCACGAGCGGAGCGAAGTGACGGAAGTTCAAATCCGGTCCCACGCATCGCACGGCGGCACACCCGCCGAGAACGATGCAGGTGTTGTCCCTACCCGGGATCAGCACCCACGCACAATTCCTACCGAAGCAAACGACGTACTGGCGAGACCCTCGTTCGAGGGTGCTGTCCCGGAGGGGGCCGCCGGTGAGCAATCGCGCCAGCGATTGCGAACCCTGGAAGTCGCAGCGGCCGAGCACAGTGAGGCCGACCGTCTTCGTCCGGTGAGCAATCGCGCCAGCGATTGCGAACGGCGTCACGAACCGGGCCGCCAGCGTGGCGGATCGTGCGAATGCACGCTGCCCCAGAGAATCGCCAATGATAATTAGAGAGGGAGCCCACATATCTGGCCCCTACTAGCCCTTGACTACGTTCTCGAACGGACCGTCGCTCCATCTATTCAACCATATCCGATAATCGGCCACAACGATTTTAATCGTGCAGCCATCATTTTTCGATAGGCACCATCCCGGTGCCACCCCACCCACCCACCCACCCACCCACCTTTCCTACTTTCGTAACTCGATAGCGCCAGCGGTGGTCGGCGAACGGAAGTGTGCGAGCACGGACGAGCCAGCGAGTGCTCTCCGGGAAGCGACAGCGAGCGGTGAGAAAAGTCGAGGACGACGGCTCAGTAGGAGCGTTCCTTCGGCTCGTACTCCTTCCACTGGCTCTCCAGGAGGACGGGCTTGTAGTACAGTTCGGGGGTCCCGTCGTTCCAGGCGAGCATCGTGTGCTTGATCCAGTCCTCGTCGCGGCGCTCCTGGTACTCCGCGCGCCAGTGGGCGCCGCGGAACTCGCGTCGGGCGAGCGCGCCCAGGGCGATGGCCTCGGCGACGTCGAGAACGTTACGCGTCTCGATGGTGTGGATCAGGTCGGTGTTGTACGTGCGCGAGGGGTCGGAGACGGAGACGTCCTCGTACCGTTCGCGCGCGCGGCGAATGTCGCGCAGAGCTTCCTTGATCCCCTCTTCCTCGCGGAAGACGTTCACGGTGGCCGTCATCGACTTCTGGACCTCGGAGCGGACCTCGGCGTGGTTGAGCCCGTCGCCCTCCATCAGGGCCTCGACGCGCTCGCGCTCGCGTTCGATGGTGTGTTCGAGAACCTCGTCGGCGTCAACCACGGCCCCGTCGGCGGCGGCGTCCTCGCCGCTCGCACCGACTGCGCCGGGTTCGACCGGCGGTTCGACGTCGCCGTCCTCGCTCTTGGCGGAGTACCCGGTCTGAATCTCCGCGTCCTTCATGTCCTTGCCGGCGGCGTGGTGGCCGGCGCGCGCGCCGAAGACGAGCAGTTCCGGCAGGGCGTTCCCGCCCAGGCGGTTCGCGCCGTGGAGCGAGACGCAGGCGGTTTCGCCGGCGGCGTAGAGGCCGTCGATACAGGTCTCGCCGTTCTCGTCGCACTCGACGCCGCCCATGGCGTAGTGCTGGCCGGGCTTGACCGGCATCGGCTCCTCGAGGCCGTCGACGCCCTCGAAGTCCTCCGCGAGGTGGAGGATGTTCTCCAGGCGGTCGACGATGCGCTCCTCGCCGAGGTGGCGCATGTCGAGGTCGACGTACTCGTCCTCGATGCCGCGCCCGTTGTTCACCTCCGTCAGCTCTGCACGGGCGACGACGTCGCGCGAGGCGAGTTCGCCGGCGTTGTTGGCGTAGCCGTACTCGAACATCAGGCGCTCGCCCTCGTCGTTGTAGAGGATACCGCCCTCGCCGCGGACCCCCTCGGAGATGAGGACGCCCGTGCTCGGCAGCGTCGTCGGGTGGAACTGGATCATCTCCATGTCCTCCATCGGGACGCCCGCGCGGTAGGCCATCGCGGCGCCGTCGCCGGTGTTGGCGATGGCGTTGGTCGTGTGGTCGAAGGCCTGGCCGGGACCGCCGGTGGCGAGGATGACGCCGTCGTTGGCACGGAAGCCCTCGATCTCGCCGGTGGCGATCTCGTAGGCGACGACGCCGTGGCACTGGCGGTCCTCGGGGTCGTCGTGGTCGGTGACGGCGAGGTTGGTGACGTACCACTCGTCGTACACCTCGATGCCGCGCTTGACGACCTGCTGGTACATCGTGTGCAGCATGTGGTGGCCGGTCTCGGCGCCGGCGTAGGTCGTCCGCGCGAAGGAGAGACCGCCGAACGGGCGCTGGGAGACGGTGCCGTCCTCCTCGCGGGAGAAGGGCATCCCCCAGTGTTCGAGGTTGATGACCTCTTCGGGGGCGTCCTGGGCGAAGGTGTCGACCGCGGGGGCGTCGGCGAGGTAGTCCGACCCCTTCATGGTGTCGTAGGCGTGGAGTTCCCAGGAGTCCTCCTCGTGGAGGGCCGCGTTGATACCACCCTCGGCCGCGCCCGTGTGGCTGCGGACCGGGTGGAGCTTCGTCACGAGGGCGACGTCGGCGCCTTCCTCGTGAGCTGCGATCGCCGCACGGAGGCCGGCGCCGCCCGCGCCGACCACGATGACGTCGTGTTCGTACATTGGTTACCAGAACTTCAGGTTGGACTTGACGGCCTCCCGCTTGAGCTCCTGAATGTGCTCGGTGAGCGGGATGTCTTTCGGGCAGACCTCGGTACAGGAGAACTGGGTCTGGCAGCGCCAGACGCCGTGTTCCTGCTCGATGATCTTGATTCGGTCCTCCTTGCGGATCTCGCCCTCGCGCTCGTCCATGGCGAAGCGGTAGGCCATGTTGATCGCGGCCGGGCCGAGGTACTGGTTGTCGTCCGCGGCGATGTTACAGGAGGACATGCAGGCGCCACACCAGATACACCGGGTCGACATCTTGACCTTCTCCCGGTTCTCGGGCGTCTGGCGCTGGGTCTCGTCACCGTCGGGGAGCTCGTCGGCGTCGAAGTACGGCTCGACCGAGTCCATCTGGTCGTAGAAGTGCTCCATGTCGACGACCAGGTCCTTGACGACGTCCTGGTGAGGGAGCGGTTCGACGCGGACGGTTTCCGAATCGAGGTCGGCGATCTGGGTCTGGCAGGCGAGCCGCTGGCTGCCGTTGATGAACAGGGCGTCGGAGCCACAGACGGCCTGCCGACAGGAGTGGCGGAACGTGAGCGAGGAGTCGTAGGTGTCACGCGCGTAGATGAGCGCGTCGAGGACGGTCATCCCCTTGAAGAAGGGGACGTGGAAGTCGTCGAAGCGGGGCTCCTGTTTGCCCTCGACCTCGGGGTCGTAGCGGAACACCTTGATCTGGACGGTGTCCTCCTCGTCGAGCGTCTCTTCGGCCTCCTTCCGCTTGGCTTCCTCCTCGACGGCTCGCTCGCCTTTCTCGCGGCGGCGGCGGTCGCCGGGCGACTCGACGGCCGACTCCGTCTCCGTCGCGGCGGCCTCTGACTCTTCGATCTCTGTCTCGGATTCGGGTTCTGTTTGCGTGCTCATTGTTTAGACGAGATTCGTCATGGCGATAGCGACGCGGGTCCCCTGGGCGACCAGTAGCAGGCTCGCTAGGACGAGCAGCCACTTGACTGCGTTCTTCCGGGTCCCCTCCAGCCCCTGGTTGATCAGTGCGTTGTAGACGCCGTTGACGCCGTGGAACGTCGCGGTGACCAGGAACAGCCACATCGTCGCGAAGTAGCCGACCTGGCTCATGCGCACTGCGGTGCCCGCGAACGTGATCTCGGAGGCGTGGTTCACGAAGTGCAACAGGAAGAAGTGGAACGCGAGGACGCCGATGAGGAAGACGGCGGTGACTCGCTGGAGCAGCCAGCGCGTGCCGCCGCGCTGGAACGAGGAGTAGTGTTCTGCCATCTACGCGAGCACCCCCCCGACGAACGTGGGCACGCTCGCGACGGTGATGGCGCCGGTCAGGACCAGCGACGCGTAGAAGCTGCGGTCCTGGGCCTCCAGGCCGACGCCGAGGTCGACGAACAGGAGGCGCACGCCGTTGAGGATGTGGAACACCGCGACGGCGAGCAGGCCCACTTCCAAGAACCGGACGATCACGAGCGCCTCCAGTCCCTGCAACGTGTCGGTGTACACCGCCGGGTCGCTGGCGGTCGCGGTACTCAGGACCGCGATGTGCGTAAAGAGGTAGCCGATGAGTACCCAGCCGGTGAACTTGTGGAAGATCCACGCCCACATCCCGGCCGAGAACTCACGCCACCGCCCGAAGTCCTCGATAAAGCCGCGGTCGTACGAGTGGCTCATACAGTTGGGGGTTGGAGCGGTGATAAATAGAAGTTTCCTTAAAGGGGCGTGAGTTATCGGACGAGGGAGACGAACTAGTGTCTCTCGAACGATATTTCTGGCGATCGTGTCGGCCCCTCGTGCCTCGTCGTGCCGGTTGTAACTTTTCACCGGCGATCGACGTGATCGGGCACGTCGAACGCCGATGAGGGCGTACGACCACCACTATCAGTCCCCGTCGCTCACGCCGCCGTTGCGCGCGAGCGCCCGCTGCGTCCGATCGTCGAGTTCCACGAGGTGACAGATCGGGTTCCCGGGGTAGACGAGGGGGTTCTCGAGACTCCCGACCAGGAGGCCCGGGAACGGCGCCTCGACGGTCGTCGTCTCCGTCTTGAAGGGGTTCGTGATCGTACAGATGGCGTCACCTTCCGGGACGAACGCGCCGCGCGCGTGGTGCATCTCGACGAGCCCACCGACGTCGGCGCGGATCCACGTCTTCTCGTCCTGGCCGTCGACGACCGTCCGCCAGCCGGGCCAGTGGACCGACTCGGTCGGGTCGAGTCCGTACTCGGCCATGACCGATCGGACGCCGTCGAGCGCGCGGTCGATAAGATCGCGCTGGAACCGGTGAGCCTCCCCCATCTCGACGGTGATGGTCGGAACGTTCTGGTCCGAGGCTTCGCGGCGCAGGGTTCCCGACGGTCCCGAGGAGGAGATGATGACGTTCGAGGCGAACGAGTTGGCCAGGCGCGAGACGTCCGTGTCGTCCATGTCCGCGCGGACGTGGATCATGTTCGTTCGGCCGCGCGTGGAGGTGTGGAAGTCCAGGCCGATGTCACAGGGCTCGACGAAGTTGTGGAAGATGCGGTAGGCCATCCGCCTGGCGCTCGTCGACGTCTCGTGGCCCGGGAACGACCGGTTCAGGTCGCGGTCGTAGATGGGCAGGTAGCGTTGCTGGGCGATGAACCCGGGGACGTTCAGCACGGGCAGGCAGACGAGCGTGCCGTTGAGTCCCGAGTGGTCCCACTCGTGGGCCACCTCGCGGACGACCTCGACGCCGTTGAGCTCGTCGCCGTGGGCGGCCGCCGAGAGGAACATCGTCGGGCCCGGCTGCTCGCCGTTGACGATGGTGACCGGCATCCGCACCGGGTCCCCCATGTACGTCTCGCTTATCGTGTACCGGACGTTCTGCGTCTCGCCCGGGTCCACCCGGCCACCGTCGTAGGTGAACGGGTCGGCCTCGCTCATAGCGCAACCAGGACGTGGAGGACATTAACCTGTGGGACACGACGGCGCGGTTCGACCGTCACCAATTTCAGGTGCCCGCTGGTATTCACGGTATGAGCGCTTCTGACGACATCACTGTCGGTGTTTTGAGCCTCCACAACAGCAAGGAGACGAAGGCCATCCTCAACGCGGCCGAGGACCTGGGCTACGACACGGAGTGGCTCCGCACCGAGAACACCGCCGTCGACGTCACCGACGGGAGCGCCGCGCTGGAACCGGACGTGGACGTCATCGCCAACCGAATGCTACTGTCGAACGACGAACAGCCAATCGAGGGGCTGGGCCTGGCCCTGACGCTGGAACGACTACAGCCCATGCTGAATCCCCCCCGAGCCGTCGCCACGGCGCTGCACAAGTTCGCGACGGCGGCCGCCCTCATCGAGGCGGACGTCCAGGTGCCGGACGCGCTGCTCGCGCTCTCGGGCGACCGGCTCAACGCCGGGCGCGAGCGCTTCGGCGAGAGCGCCGTCTACAAGACCGCCATCGGAACCCACGGCGGCGGGACGTGGATGGTCGACCTCGACGAACCGCTGAACCCGCAGGTCGGGCAACGACACGCCTTCCTGCAGAAGTTCATCGACCGCGACGAGACCCAGCACCACGACCTGCGCGTCTACGTCGTCGACGGCCAGGTCATCGGCGCGATGAACCGCTACGCGCCGGAAGGCGACTGGCGGACGAACGTCGCCCTCGGCGGCGCCGTCGAGGACATGAGCGAACAGCTTCCGAGCGAGGTGGCCGAGATCGCCAGGCGGTCGGCCGAGGTCGTCGGCCTCGACTACGCCGGCGTCGACGTCGTCGAGGGCGAGGACGGCTACTACGTCCTGGAAGTGAACCCGACCGCGGGATTCAAGGGATTCTTCGAGGCGACTGGCATCAGCCCCGCGCCCTACATCGCCAGGCTCGCCATCGAGCGCGCCGGCGGCGAGGTCGACGACGAGGACGTCCGGCGCATCTCCCAGCACCTCGACGACTCGCGGCCGTCGAGCATGCCCGCGAAGGACAAGGTCCAGAAGTCGGAGAACGTCTCCGTCGGCTACATCGAGGAGGTCATCGTCTCGGGGACCCGTGGCTCAGAGACGGTGCTCGCCAAGTCCGACACCGGCGCGACGCGGACCAGCATCGACACGGAACTGGCTGCCGGCATCGGGACGGGTCCGATCAAGGACATCGTCCGCGTGAAGTCAGGGAGTTCAAAGAGCGGTCGGTCGCGTCCCGTCGTCGACATCGTCGTCGGCGTCGGCGGCACCCAGCACACCGTCACCGCCAGCATCGAGGACCGCGACCACATGGACTACCCGCTCCTGCTCGGCCGGGACATCCTCAAGCATTACCAGGTCGACGTGACTCGCCGCGCGGACGAGGAGAGCGTCCCCGAGTCCGAAGAGGAAGAAGAAGCGCTGGAGTAGGGCCCCTCCAGCTGGCAGTCAGGTCAGAGGCGGCCGCCTGTCGTTCAGGCCGCGATGACGTCGTCACAGGAAACCTCGCCGTCCAGTCGTTCGTCCGGTTCGTCGACCGGTTCCGCCGGGACGCCGACGACGGTCGTCCCGGGTGCGACGTCGTCGACGACGACCGCTCCCGCACCGACGGTCGCTTCCGTGCCGACGGTGATATCGCCGATGAGCGTCGAGTCCGCGCCCAGCGTGACGCCGTCACAGACCGTCGGGTGTCGCTTCTCGGGTTTCGAGGACTTGCCGCCGAGCGTGACGCCGTGGTACAGCTGGACGTCGTCGCCGACGACGCTCGTCTCGCCGATGACGGTGCCCATCCCATGGTCGATGAACACCCGGTCACCCAGCGTCGCGCCGGGGTGAATCTCGACGCCGGTGGCGAACCGTGCGAAGTGGGCGATCAGTCGGGCAGTGAGCGTGAAACCGCGCCCCCACGCGGCGTGTGCGAGCCGGTGGAGCCAGACGGCGTGGAGGCCGGGGTAGGTCAGCAGGACGGCGAGGGTCCCCGTCGCGGCCGGGTCGTTTGCCTTGGCGGTGCGAACGTCCGCTTTGAGTCGGTCGAGCATCGGTTGGTGTGTGGAGTGGAGCGACAGTCGTGAGCGAGTGGTAACGGAGCGCGATACGGACGGAGAGAAGCAGACGCTTACCGACAACAGGTCGCCGACGGAGCGTCGGCTGGCTGCGCGGCGATGCATTCGGACGGGGGCGCGCGCCCGTGTGTCATGCTCGAAACTCACGGCCGGACAACCATAAATGCAGCCGATGTGACCCGCGTCGGTCGGACCGAGAGAGTTTCCTGCCTCGGCGCCCTGTTCCCACTACTCCAATGATCGACGACGCGAAACCCGTGCTACGGGAGGACCCCGTGATGGCCGAACTGCTCGAGGAGCACGACCCCTACGCCGAGGCGAACTGGACCGAGTTCGAGCGGCTCTGCGTCTCCATCATCAACCAGCAGCTCTCGACGGCGTCAGCGGCGGCCGTCAAGGAACGCGTGTTCGACCTGCTCGACGAGGACGTGACGCCCGAAGCCGTCCTCGACGCCGACGAGGACGCCCTCGGCGAGGCCGGCCTCTCCGGGATGAAGATAGAGTACATGCGCAACGCCGCCGAAGCGTTCCGGGAGAACGACCTCACGCGAGCGGGACTGGCAGACCACACGCCCGACGAGGTGATCGACGAGCTGACCGAGATCAAGGGCGTCGGCGAGTGGACCGCCCGGATGTACATGATGTTCGTCCTCGAACACGAGGACGTCCTGCCGCTCGGCGACCTGGCGATACGGCGCGGGATCGAACAGCTGTACGGCGACGGCGAGGAGGAACTAACGCGTGAGGAGATGCGCGAAATCGCCGAGGCGTGGCGCCCCTACCGGTCGGTCGCGGCGCGGTACATCTGGGCGGCCTACGAGTCGGACTAGCCGGTAGCGGAGAGCGACCCGTCGGCGACGCGACGGGACGAAACGGGACAGGATGTGACAGGACGGCCGCTCAGACCATCCCCTTCCCGAGCAACTCGCGGGCGACGATGTTCTTCTGTATCTCGGTCGTCCCCTCGTAGATCTGTGTGATCTTGGCGTCGCGGTAGAGCCGTTCGACGTCGAAGTCGTCGACGTAGCCCGCACCGCCGTGGATCTGGAGGGCCTCGTCGGCGACGTCGACGGCGACCTGCGAGGCGAACTCCTTGGCCATCGAGGCGAGCATCGTCAGGTCGTCGTCCGAATAATCGACGCTCCAGGCGGACCTGTAGGTGAGCAGCCTGGCTGCCTCCGTGCGAGTGTGCATCTCCGCGAGTTTGTGCTGGATGGCCTGGAACTCGCTGATGGGTCGGTCGAACTGCTCGCGCTCCTGGGCGTAGTCGAGCGCGCGCTCGGCGGCGCCCTTCGCGATGCCGACGGCCTGGGCCGCGACGCCGGTCCGGGTCTCGTCGAAGAACTGCATCAACTGGAGGAAGCCGGCCCCCGGCGTGCCGATCAGGTTCTCCTCGGGCACGCGGACGCCGTCGAAGACGAGTTCGGCCGTGTCGGAGGCCCGGATCCCCATCTTGCCCGTTATCTTCTCGGCCTCGAAGCCGTCCCGGTCCGACTCGACGACGATCTGTGAGAAGCCGTTGTACCGGCCCTCGGCGTCGGGGTCGGTCTGGCAGAGGACGACGAAGAAGTCGCCGACGGAGCCGTTCGTGATCCACATCTTGGATCCGTCGATCACCCACTCGTCGCCCTCCTTTTCGGCCGAGGTCGACACCGATGAGACGTCCGATCCGGCGTGCGGTTCGGAGATTGCGGCGCCCATCACGGCCTCGCCGGTCGCGACCGGTTCGAGGAACCGTTCCTTCTGTTCGTCGGTCCCGAAGCCGATGATCGCGTCCGAGCCGAACGCCGCGGACTGGACGCACAGGCCGATCCCCGGATCGACGGCGAACAGTTCCTCGGCGATGAGCGCGTTCGTGAGCGTGTCGTAGCCGACGCCGCCGTACTCGACCGGGATGTTCGCGCCGGTCAGTCCGAGTTCAGCGGCCTGTTCGACGATACCGCGGGGATACTTTTCCCCGCGGTCGTGCTCCCGTGCGACGGGGGCGATCTCGTTCTCCGCGAACCGGCGGACCTCCTCGCGCACCTGTCGTTGTTCGTCCGAGAGATCGAACTCCATGTGTTCTTTGTTATCGATGCCCAGGCATAATGGTTTTTAATCTTGAATAAACTCGATCGTTGTTGTTTCCCGAGAGAAACGTTGAAACGGCTCCCGGGAGTGGAAATCAGTGACATGGATTTCGAGGACATCGACACCGTCGCGGTACTCGGCGCCGGGAACATGGGACACGGCATCACCGAGGTGGCGGCGCTGGCCGGCTACGACGTCCGGATGCGCGACATCGAGGACGAGTTCGTCCAGGACGGCTACGACAGCATCGAGTGGTCCCTCGACAAACTCGCCGAGAAGGACCAGATCAGCGAGGAGGAGGCCGACGAAGCCCTCGACCGGGTGACGCCACTGGTCGACCTGGGTGAGGCGGTCGGCGACGCCGACGTCGTCATCGAGGCCGTCCCCGAGAAGATGGCGATCAAGAAGGACGTCTACACCGACGTCGAGGAGCACGCCCCGGACGAGGCCATCTTCGCGACCAACACCTCCAGTCTCTCTATCACCGAACTTTCGGAGGTCACGGAGCGCCCCGAACAGTTCTGCGGGATGCACTTCTTTAACCCGCCCGTGCGAATGCAACTGGTCGAGGTCATCTCCGGAGCACACTCCAGCGACGAGACGCTCGACGCCGTCGAGGAACTCGCCGAGGCGTTCGGCAAGACACCGGTCCGCGTCAGGAAGGACTCGCCCGGCTTCATCGTCAACCGCATCGCCGTCCCCCAGATGAACGAGGCCGCGTGGCTCGTCTCCGAGGACGAGGCGACGATAGCGGAGGTCGATTCGACGACGAAATACGACATGGGGCTACCCATGGGCCTGTTCGAACTCGCCGATATGGTCGGTCTCGACGTCTCCTACGACGTTCTTGACTACGTTAATAGTGTACTCGGGCGGGCTTACGAGCCCTGCCCCCTGCTGGAGGAAAAGATCGAAGCCGAAAAGTTCGGCAAGAAGAGCGGGAGCGGATTCTACGACTACGAGGACGGCGAGGGCGTCCAGATCCCGCGTGGCGAGGGACGCGAAGACCTCGAGGCCTTGCTCGTCGGGATGGCCGCCAACGAAGTCGCGAAACTCGTCGACGAGGACGTCGCCGATCCGGCAGAGATCGACGAGGCGGTCATGCTCGGCCTCGGCTGGCCGCAAGGACCCGCGAAGATGGCCGACGAGCACGGCCTGGCCGACCTCGTCGAGACGCTCGACGAATGGCACGAGCGACACGGTCACCCGCGCTACGAGGCCGCCGACTACCTGCGCGAGGTCGCCGAATCGGGCGGCTTCCACGGGACCGAGGAGTCCGCAGGCCGAGACCGCGAGTTCGAGACCATCACCGTCTCCGTCGAAGAACGCGTGGGACGGGTAGAGATCGACCGTCCCCACCGGATGAACACCATCACGATGGAGATGCTCGACGAAATCGACGCCGCGATGGACGAGTTCGAAGCGGACGAGGACGTCCGCGCGGTCCTCCTGACCGGCGCCGGCGACCGGGCCTTCTCGGCCGGGTTCGACGCCTCGACCGCGGCGGCCGGGAGCGGCATCGAGGCCCAGGAACTGTCCCGGAAGGGCCAGCAGACGTTCGGTCGGTTCGAGGAGTGCCCGAAGCCCGTCGTCGCGGCGATCGACGGCTACTGCCTCGGCGGCGGCATGGAACTCGCGACCGCCGCCGACATACGGATCGCGAGCGAGCGCGCTCAGTTCGGCCAGCCCGAGCACAACCTCGGCCTCCTGCCCGGCTGGGGCGGCACCCAGCGACTCCGAGCCGTCGTCGGTGAAGGACGGGCCAAGGAAATCATCTTCACAGCACGCCGGGACTACGACCCCGAAACGATGTACGACTACGACTTCGTCAACGAGGTCGTCGCGAACGACGAGTTCGAAGCCCGCGTCACGGAGCTGACCAGCGACCTCGCCGCCGGCCCGCCGGTCGCCCAGAAGTTCACCAAGATGGCGATGCACGCCGGCCGGGACGACACCGACGCCGGGCTCGAAGTCGAGAACTTCGCCTTCGGTCATCTGTTCACCACCGACGACATGTGGGAGGGGATGGCCGCGTTCCAGGAGGACCGCGAACCCGAGTTCGAAGGGAAGTGAGACGAGCGTTCGGAGAACGCGAGCCGAACGTCGTCAGAGCTGTGCTCTGACGGAAGTGAACAGACGGCGGCCGTAGCGACCCGAGAACGCCGTCGTTAAGACCCGCGCTGTCGCAGTGGGCGGTATGGAGGCCACGCGACTCGCCCCGTCCGTCGGTATCGTCGCCTCGGCGCTCGTCCTCTTCGTGCTCACAATTCCGTACGCGCTGGTCGAGGCCGGGAGCGCGGTCGCGACGTACTACGCCGCCGGCACCGTCAACCCGCTCGTCGTCGGGCTGTTCGCCCTGGTCGCTCTGATGGTCTTTGCCGCCGGCAGACAGGGCCGGTCGCCGCCCGACCTGGTCGCCGGCGCGGCGCTGGTCCTCGGCCTGTTCATGTTCGTCATCTCGCTGCTGTGGGCCGTCACCCTCCCCGGGAACCCGCTCCTGGAGTTCTCGACGTCCCCGATACTCGAGTACCACCGCGCAGTGCTCGTCCTGACGAGTCTGGGAGTGCCGGCGAGCGCTGTCTGGTACGCCCGTGCGCTCCGGATCTTCTGAATACGCCGATTCGTGATCGGTACAGGTGAAAGACTGAACGAATTGCCAGAGCTGCTGTGACCACGAGGTCAAAGAACTCGAAAGCCCTCGGCGCGCTCGACTCGCGCGCCACAGTCTGCGCTCCTCGCTACGCTCCGGTGCTTGACGTGTCGTGCTTCGTCGACCACGCCTCGCCCTTTCAGTCCTCCAGGTTCCGCATCGCTCGCGCTGCCTCACTCCGTTCGGCACGCGCTCACGATTGGGTCCGCCAATCCTCCCCGGATTCGGTGCGTCCGCCGCGAATCACGCTTCCTGACCGCCCCGCAACCGCGCGGCGATCGGCCGGGAGGCCGTCTCGTCGGCCGACCAGGGGAAGGGCAGGGCTGCGGTGCTGTGCAGATCCTGGCGGAATGAAAGGGCGAGGCGGGGTCGGGGAACCCGGGCGACGTAAGCACGCGAGGGACGAGCGCGCGCAACGAGCCCCGGGACTCGACCCCGCCGAGGGCTTTCTGGTTGTTACTGTTGGTATTCGTTCCACTAGCCCAACTCCGAACCACCCGCTCAGTACACATGTGTACGTATCACTCAGTCTGGGAACGGCGGAACGCACTAAGAGACACCTAAAGCACTCGTTGAGGGTGAATTCGAGCCGATCGACCACTAGCCCCTCTTCCTGGATCGAGCGGTATGGAATCAATGCACACGGCGCACTCTTAGTTATTCGCAGAAAGTCTGATAAACAAACGACCACAAACACCGATAAACCGTACAAAACGTTCTCCACTCGTATCGACGGACGCGAACGGAACCGAACGTCCGACCGGGTTTATCTCCCATCCTCGCTCACGAGTCGAGTGCAATGTTCGCCAACCGATCCCTGCTGACGATCGCGGTCGCGGCGGCGGTGCTCCTCGCGGGCACGGCGCCCGCGGCCGCCCAGACGAGTGGTACAGCCAGCCAGACGTTCACGGCGACCGTCGAGGTGACCGAGGACGCAACCATCGTCACCGTCGAAGAGAACGGCTCCGCCGCGGCGGACGTGGACGTCCACGTCGACTCGGTCGGTGACGCGTCCTACAGCGGCGACGGCACGCACACGACGGACGCGAACGGGCAGGTCGTACTGGCCCACCCCGACGCGGAGACGACCGTCGAGCTGGCCGTCGAGTCCGACGACGTCCGCGCGAACGGCACGGTCCTCCTGCACCCCGAGCCCGCTGTCGAGGGCGAGACGACCGTCACTCTCTCGGCCACGTCGGCGGGTGAGGTCACGAGCGACGCGGGCGACGAGACCGAGATCAACGAGTCGGACGAACCGACCGAATCGACCGAATCGAACGAGTCCAGCACCGAGAGCGACGACGGCGACGACCGCCAGTCCAGCGGCGAGTCCGACGACCGGTCCGCGGCAGAGAGCCAGGGCGGCTTCGGCGCCCAGATCTCCGCCTTCGTCGGCTCGATCGTCGACGCCAGCGCGTCCATCGGCCAGGACGTCTCGGCGTTCGCACAGGAGAACAACCCCGCGGCGAACGACGACCGACCCGGCGCGAACGCGTCCGCTGACGCCCGCGCGAACGCTTCGGCTGACACCGGTGTAGACGCCGGCAACGCCTCGGCTGACGCTGGTGTGGACGCCGGCAACGCTTCGGCTGACGCCGGTGTGGACGCGAGCGCGAACGGTGACACCGATGCCGATGCGGACGTCGATGCCGATGCGGACGTCGACGCCGACGCGGACGCCTCGGTCGAATCGGACAGCACGGTCGACGCCAACACGACGAACGGGACGGTGAACGCCAGCGGCAACGTCAGCGTCTCCGGGAACGCCGACGCCGGGCTGTTCGGTCTCCTGTAAGGAGTCACCTGTAGCCCGAAGTCCCCTTCACGGTCTGTTTTTTCGACCCGAGCGACCGCGCTCGCGCTACTCGGACGTGACCGAACTCGACGAGTGTCGCCGAACGGAACTGGACGAGAGCATCTGCTACGTGACTTCGACTCCGAGCGTGAGGTGAGAGAATGTAAGGACGAGCGTTAGCTCGGACGGACGTGAAACCGAACTACGCCAGTTCGCGCTCGAAGACGTCCCGAAGTTCGGCGATTGCAGCCGCGTCGTACGCCAGCGATTCGCCGTTGACGGTCACGTCGAGCGTACCGGAGTCGTCGGCCTCGCCCAGTTCGTACACCGGCGCGACGCCGTCGAAGGCCTGCCGGACAGCCTGCGAATCGGTCGTCTCGACGACGACGCGACCCGCCTGTTCGCCGAACAGCAATTCGGCGGCGCTCCCTTTGTTCGGCGCGTCGATGGTGACGTCCGCGCCGGCGTCCTCGGTGACCATCTCCGCCAGTCCGACGGCGAGGCCGCCGTGGCTCAGGTCGTGGGTCGCGAGCGTGCTCTCCTCGTTCGCGACGTCGGCGATAGTGGCGACGAGGCCAGCGGGGTCCGCGGGCAGTTCCGGGAAGCGGTCAGTGCCGTCGAACTGGGCGAGGTACTCGGACCCGCCGAGGCGGGGTTCGGCGTCGCCCTCCAGCGCGCGAGCGGCGACCAGCAGGAGCGTTCCCTCGCCGGAGAGGCCCATCGGGGGCGCGTCGTACCCCTGCTTCGTCCCGGCGAGCGCGAGCGTCGGCGTCGGCGGGATGGGGCCGGCGACGGAGTCGTTGTACAGCGAGACGTTGCCGCCGACGACGGGGACGTCGAGCGTCGAGCACATGTCCGCCAGGCCGTCGACGATGTCGCTGAACGCGCCGTACACCTCGGGTTTCTCGGGGTTGCCGCCGTTGAGGCAGTCGACGGCGGCCAACGGCTCGGCGCCCTTCGCGGCGACGTTGGTGGCATTCTCCAGCGCGACGGCGCGAGCACCCTCGTAGGGCGCGGCGTCGGTCCAGTTGGGGTCGGCGCCGGAGGAGAATGCCAGTCCTACGCCTGTCTCGCGGTTACCACCGCTCGACTGTCCCTCGTCGCTACGCTCCGAGCCCGCTTCCCTGACCGCCAGGACCGCCGCGTCGTCGCCCGGCAGCATCGACGTCCGGACCTGGACTTCGTGGTCGTACTGTCGGTACACCCAGCGTTTGGAGGCGGTGTTGGGACTACCGACGACAGCCTCGAACGCTTCCGTGAAGTCGACGTCCTCCGGCAGGTCGCGTTCCTGTTCCGCCGGTTCGACCATCGGGAGGTCGTTCATCGGGGCGCCTTCACCGAGGAAGTGTGCGTCGACGTCGACGACCGTCTCTCCCTCGAACGTGCAGCGGTAGTTGCCGTCGGTGACTTCGCCGATGACCGAACAGCCCAGGTCGAAGCGGTCGGCGATTTCGCGCACGCGGTCGACGTTCTCCGGTTCGACCTCGTAGCACATCCGCTCCTGGCTCTCGGCCAGCAGGTACTCCATGGCGTTCATGTTCGGCTCACGCTCGTGGACGTTCGAGAGTTCGATGTCGGCGCCGAGGCGGGCCTTCGCGACCATCTCGGAGCTCGCGCCGCCGAGGCCCGCGGCGCCCAGGTCGCGTGCCGACTCGATCAGGTCCTCGTCGACGAGTTGTTCGTTGGCCTCGATGAGGAGCTTCTCGGTGTAGGGGTCTCCTACCTGTACCGCCGGGCGATCCTCCGTCTCGGCGTCTTCCGCCAGGTCCTCGCTGGCGAAGGACGCCCCGCCGAGGCCGTCACGCCCCGTCGAGTTGCCGACGAGGACGAGTTTGTTGCCGGGCTCCTGGGCCTCGGCCGTGACCATGCGCTCGGGGTCGTCGATGAGGCCGATGCAGGCCACGTTGACGAGCGGGTTCCCCTCGTAATCGTCGTGGAATGCGGTGCTACCGGTGACCGTCGGGACGCCGATGCAGTTTCCGTAGTGGCTGATCCCCTCGACGACGCCCTCCATGAGGTACCGTGAGTGCTCGCGCTCGAAGTCGCCGAAGTACAGCGAGTCAGCGAGCGCGATGGGGTAAGCGCCCATCGATAGCGTGTCGCGGACGATGCCGCCGACGCCCGTCGCCGCGCCGTCGAACGGGTCGACGTAGGAGGGGTGATTGTGGCTCTCGATCCCCAGCGTGATGTAGGTGTCAGAGTTCCCCCCGTGCCCGTCAGGGAGCGCGACTACCGCGGCGTCGTCACCGAATCCAACGATTACCTGGTCGCCAGAGGGATCGAACGCGCCGGTGTAAAGCGGTCGCGAGGACCGGTAGGCACAGTGCTCGCTCCAGAGGTTCTCGAAGAGAGCCGCCTCGGCGGGCGTCGGCTCCCGACCGAGTTCGGCTACCACGAGGTCGTGGTCTGCGTCGGACAGGCTCATTACCTGCCCGTCGCCACCGGCCGGCTAAATCGCTTTCCATGCGGGGTTGTACCCGCTGCCCTCAGTGACGGAACGTCGTTCTGACGAGCGTGCCACGTGTCCTCGCTGGCTCCGCCCTGGGATTCGGAATCCCTGTCCGGCCACCCCGCCGTTCCGCCCGAACCTGACGGCGTAAGATAATGTTATCGCAAGGTAAGAAACAGTTAAACCGCAGTACGGCAAACCGATGGCAACGCTACGATGTCGGACGTCCCCCGCCACGATCCGGCTGCCCTCCTCGCAGATCCCCGCATCGACTCCGAACAGTTGCGTTTCTACGACGGCCCCGACGGCGGCCCTGTGCTCGTCGTGGGATGCGTCCACGACCATCCGGCGAGCACGTTCCGGGCCAGCGCACTCGTCGAGTCGCTCCGGCCGGACGTCGTCGGCGTCGAACTTCCCCGCCTTGCCCTCCCGCTGTTCGAACGCGTCGGTCGCGATGCGAACGGCGACCCTTCCGCCGGTGGCGAGATGAGCGCCGCCCTCGCCGCCGCGGCGAACGCTGGCGCGGAACGAACTGGCATCGACACGCTCGGCCCGCGGTTCGCCCGATCACTCGTATCTGAACTCCGTCGAGAATCGGCGTCGTTCGACACCCTCGAACGGGTTCTCGGCTCCGTCTCCGACGTCGCCGGTCACGCGCTCTCCTGTCGCCTCTCGGCCGCGCTTGGCCGGTTCGGGACGGCCGCCCCCGTCCACGAGCGCGCGTACGAACACGACGTCGGCCGGGACGCGACGCCGTCGATGCAGGCCGAGGACGAACACAGACAGCTCACCCGGAGTCTCTCGGTACTTCGGGCGTTCGAACAGCCGCTCGCCAACGACGTCGTCGACGCGGCCCGCGAGGAGACCATGGTCGCGAACCTGGCCGACGTCCGCCAGCAGGGCAGCGTCGTCGCCGTCGTTGGGTTCGACCACCTCTCCGCGATCACGGAGCTACTCGACGCCCGCGGCTGGACGCGATACGATCCGGACACCGAATCGCTGGAGCGGTTCCTGCACTGATCTCTCGTCTCCGAACCGCCCGCGACGACGGCCGGACGACGGCGACCCGATCCCGTCGCAGTGTGTGAGAAACGACTACATAACTCAAGTACTTCCATCTCCTAGCCGCAGGTGATGACCTCTATCGACGACGCCCCCAGCGGACCCGGGGCCCCAGTCCGTCAGTCGGAGAGCGGCGACAGCTACGTCGCCTACGAGACCGAGGACGGCGCCTTCGTCATCCGCGACGAGTCCCAGCCCGAGGCGTGGATCCGCTCGGACACGGTGGTGGGTCTCTCCGCGGACGGCGCGTGACGGGCCGGGCGTTCTACCCGCTCACGACGCGGTAACGACCTCTCTTCCGTTGGTTTCGACGTTGCTACTGGCGATCTAGTTGCGAGTGCCTGATCACCGGCCCGGTAACCCCTGTTTCGCCCGATAGCGGCCGGCTTGGCGGGATCTGACGGGCGTATCGCGGACCGGGGCGCTTTTCATACCACGTCGCTAACCCACGGGCGTGCTATCGGTCGAGCTTCACGCCCACTCCGCGCTGTCGTACGACGGTCGCGACCCGGTCGAACTCCTGCTCGAACAGGCGGCGGCCGTCGGGCTCGACGCGCTGGCGATCACCGACCACGACGAGATCGACGCAAGCCTCGAAGCCGCCGAACTGGCGCCGGAGTACGGGCTGGTCGGCATTCCGGGGATGGAGGTGACCAGTCGCGCCGGCCACGTGCTCGCGCTCGGCGTCGAGGAGGCCATCCCTGCCGGCCTCCCGTTTCACGAGACGCTCGCCGCCATCCGCGACCAGGGCGGGATCGCCGTCGTTCCTCACCCCTTCCAGGAGTCCCGCAGCGGCGTCCTCGCGAACATCTCGAAGGAAGACCTCGCCGACGCGGACGCCATCGAGGTGTACAACTCCAGGTTACTGACCGGCCGAGCGAACCGCCAGGCCGCCCGGTACGCCCGCCGACGTAGCCTCCCGATGACCGCCGGCAGCGACGCCCACATCAGCGAGATGGTCGGTCAGGCCGTCACCCTGGTCGACGCCGAAGCGTCGTCGGCGGACGCGATTCTCGACGCGGTCGCCGACGGACGGACGACAGTGGAGGGAAAGCGGACGCCGTGGCGCATCAGCTTCCGGCAGGCGGCCGGCGGGGCGAAACGGCGCGCCAGAAACTGGCTCACACAGTTCCTCGCATGATCGACGGCGCCGACCCAGCAGACGTGCGTCGCGCACTCTCCGACAGAGACCCGCTATCGGGCACGGGCGGCTTCGCGGGCGAACTGGACGGCGCGCTCGTCCGCGACGTCCTCGGCCGCCATATGGCGTACTACGAGCGCGAGGCGGGAGACCCGGCCGCTCCGGGCGACTGGAGTTTCGACCCGACCGAGTTGACCGACCCGGTGAGCGTTCCCGCTGGGCATCGCGTCGACGCGTCCGGGAGCGAGCAGGTGCTCTCGCTCCCCGACCCATCGCCGTGTTCGGACGACGCAGCAGCCGTTGCGGCGGTCCGCGACGCCGTCTCGGAGAGCGTCGACGCCGTCTCGACGGACGGCCTCGCGATCGCGTTCTCCGGTGGCCTCGACTCGGCGATTCTGGCCGCCAGACTGGACGCACCACTGTACGTCGCCGGCTTCCCGGACAGCCACGACGTCGAGGCGGCTCGATCCGCAGCCGAACTGCTGGACGCGGAACTGACGGTCGTCGAACTCACCCACGACGACCTCGTGGACGCGGTCCCGCGAATCGCCCGCGCCACCGGTCGAACGAACGCGATGGACGTCCAGATAGCGCTGGGTCTGTTCCTGGCGGCGGACCGGGCCGCCGGCGACGGGTTCGACCGCCTCGCCGTCGGCCAGGGCGCCGACGAACTCTTCGGCGGCTACGCGAAGGTCGCCAAGGCGCCCGACGACCCCCGCGTCGACGCCGACACCGTGCGCGGCGCGCGACGCGAAGTCGTGCTGGGGCTCCCCGAACAGCTCGAACGCGACGTCCTCGCGTTGCGGGCCGCTGGCGTCGAACCGGTGGCGCCGTTGCTCCACGACTCAGTGGTCGAGTCGGCGCTCGAACTCCCCGGACACCTGCTCGTCTCTGGCGACGGTACCCGGAAGGTCGCGCTCCGGCGGGCAGCTCGCGAGTCGCTCCCGGACGAAATCGCCGAGCGCGACAAGAAGGCGGTCCAGTACGGGAGCCTGGTCTCCCGAGAACTGGACCGACTGGCCCGCCAGGCCGGGTTCAAGCGCCGGATGGACGACCACGTCGGCAAGTACGTGGCGTCGCTCCTGTAGCGAACGGACGGCACGGTCACTGCCCGTGACGGTGTGCCGCCGGCGTCGCGAGGCCGTCACGGAGTGGCTCTCAGCGCACGGGCTCTCTGGTCCTGTCTTCTTACTTGAAGTTGAGGTCTGGGTGTCGCTGGTCGACTGGGTTTGACATCGTGCACGTTCCATCAGACGTCGGCGTAGAGCAACACTCTCCCGCAGTCGGGACAGAGATGTGCATCGACGTCGTTTTTCTCGGAAATCCCGAGCGTTCCGAGCAGTCCACCGCTGGTTCTCTCGGTCTTGACGTACGGACTCCAGGCGTCGTTGACGCCGACCTTCATCCCGAAGCTAACCGTCTGGAGGGTGACCTCACAGTCAGGGCAGTTCCTGGCCATGAACTGACATCCTCACCCACTTGCCAATAAATCCCAGAATTCGAGTATTTGCATCCGTTCACAGACGTGAAGCCCGCTTCCCAACGAAGCGCGGCTGTTGCCACGGCGTTCGCTCCACTCAACTATTCCACGTCCGCGTAGAACCGGACCAACCCGCATTCCGGACACATGAACGCCGAGACGTCGCGGCGCTCTTTCACGCCCAGCGACCCGAGGATACCCTCGCTTCGCTCGGGAAGTTTCACGTTGGGGTGGTAGGCGTTGCTCATCTGGAAGTCGACCTCGCCCATCACGACGTCGCAATCGGGGCACCGTCGGGACATGGGTTCCCATTGGGCACGGGTGGTCTTCGTCCTGGTGCTACGACTCGGCAACAGTCCGGATGGCTCGCTGACCGATCTCGGTCACGTCGGGCGGAATCTCCTCGCGGTCCGCCAGCTCCGGTTTGGTAATCCAGTCCCAGTGGTCGGCCGGCTGTTCGCCGGGTTCGGGGTCGATGTCGCGGTGCGGGGCCTCGGCGTAGTAGATCAGGTCGACGTGCTGGTGGCCGACGCCCTCGTCGGTGACGTTGATGTCGGCCAGTTGCACGTGGGCCGGCTGAGGGAGCGACCGGGTCGTCTCGCTTTCGAGGGCATCCCGGTCGGCGACGAGTTCCACGTCGAAGCCCAGTTCTTCCCGGACCTCGCGGAGCCCGGCCTCGTGGGGGAGTTCGTCGCGTTCGACGTGGCCGCCCGGGGCGAGCCAGAGCCCGTGCTTGTCGTGTTCGTGCAGGGCGACTACGTCACCGCTGTCGCTCGGATGGACGACGTAGATCGTCGCGGTAAAATGTCGGGTCGTCTCCATGCCATCGCTGTCGGCGACAGGGGAGATTGGCGTTTCGGTCTCGCCGAAAAAGTGCCCTCAGACCGCCTGGATGTCCTCTTCCGTCTCGAGCAGTTCGTGGTACCGGTTGCGGATGGTCACTTCCGAGATGTTGGCGACGTCGCTGACCTGGCTCTGGGTCACCTTCTCGTTGGTGAGCAGCGAGGCTGCGTACACCGCGGCGGCTGCGAGGCCGACGGGGGACTTGCCGGAGTGGACGCCCTCCGCCTTGGCGTTCTGGAGGAGCTGTCGGGCGCGGCGTTCCACCTCCTCGGAGAGGTCCAGGTCGCTGGCGAATCGGGGGACGTAGCTCTCCGGGTCCGCGGGCTGGATCTCCAGCCCGAGTTCGCGGATGACGTACCGGTACGTCCGGGCAATCTCGTCTTTCTCGACGCGGGAGACAGCCGTCAACTCGTCGAGGGAGCGAGGGGTACCGGCCTGTCGCGCGGCGGCGTAGAGCGAGGACGTCGCCACGCCCTCGATGGAGCGGCCCGGGAGCAGGTCGTCGTCGAGTGCGCGGCGGTAGATGACCGACGCCGTCTCGCGGACGTTCTCGGGCAGACCGAGGGCACTCGCCATGCGGTCGATCTCGCCCAGCGCCTGCTTGAGGTTCCGCTCTTTGGAATCGCGTGTACGGAACCGCTCGTTCCAGGTCCGGAGGCGTTGCATCTTCTCGCGCTGTCGCGAGGACAGGGAGTTGCCGTAGGCGTCCTTGTCCTGCCAGCCGATGTTCGTCGACAGGCCCTTGTCGTGCATCATGTTCGTCGTGGGGGCACCGACGCGAGACTTCTGATCCTTCTCGGCGGCGTCGAAGGCGCGCCACTCCGGCCCGGGGTCGATCTCGTCTTCGTCGACCACGAGACCGCAATCTTCACACACCGTCTCGCCACGCTCCCCGTCCGAAACGAGATTCCCGCTACATTCCGGACAGACCATCTGCTCTCCCTGCGTCTCGTCCGCTCGGCTCTCCTCGTCGCCCTCCTCCTCGCTCGTATAACGCCGGATGGTAGTGTCTGTCATTGGTTACTGACTGACGGGTCGACACCCGCAAAACTCACTGTACGGTAGATATATTGTGAGTGTCAGAACTTAAAGTCTTTCCCTATCTGTGAAGGCCTGTTTTCGATATGGAAACTCAAATTTGGAGATTCGTTCATATCGTTTCCCGGCAGGGTACGTACCGACCCGTCACCGGCCGGTTCCCACACTGGCGGTATCGAAACGCTTACCGCTGGCCCAGCGTTTCGAAGCGATATGAGCGACGACGCCGTCGACCCGGAGGACGTCCGCCACGTCGCGGACCTGGCCCGGGTCGACCTCGACGACGAGGAGGTCGACCGGTTCACCGACCAGTTCGCCGACATCCTCGAGTCCTTCGACCGCCTCGACGCGGTTCCCGAAGTCGACCGGGACGAGGAACTGGCGAACGTGATGCGACCGGACGAAGTGCACGACTCTCTCAGCCAGGCGGAGGCGCTACGGAACGCGCCCGAATCCGAGGAAGGCCACTTCAAGGGCCCGAAGGTGTCCTGACCATGGCGACGGACCCCGCCGACGTCGTCGACGTGGGCGACGAAACGGCCGACGCCACCGACTACAACGGCTACGTCACCACGACGGAGATAGCCGGCGCCGAGGACGGGCCGCTCGCCGGCAAGACGGTCGCCGTCAAGGACAATATCTCGACAGAAGGCGTCCGGACGACCTGTGGCTCCGCGATGCTCGCGGACTACGTCCCCCCGTACGACGCCACCGTCGTCGAGCGGCTGAAAGACGCCGGCGCGACCATCACAGGGAAGACCAACATGGACGAGTTCGGAATGGGCAGCACGACCGAGACCTCGGCGTTCGGCCCAACCGACAACCCCGCGGCGCCAGGACACGTTCCCGGGGGGTCCTCGGGTGGGTCGGCCGCAGTCGTCGCCGCCGGTGACGCCGACCTCGCGCTGGGCACCGATACCGGCGGGTCGGTCCGGAACCCGGCCGCGTTCTGCGGCGTCGTCGGCATCAAGCCGACGTACGGCCTGGTCTCGCGCTACGGTCTGGTCGCCTACGCCAACAGCCTCGAACAGATCGGTCCCATCGCGCCCACCGTCGAGGAGGCCGCGGAACTCCTCGAAGTGGTCGCCGGTCCCGACCCGAACGACGCGACGACGGAGGACGCGACCGAACACGGCGCCGACTACGACTTCGCCGCCGCCGCGGACGGCGACGTCGACGGCCTCTCCATCGGCGTCCCGACCGAACTCGTCGAACCCGCCGACGAGGAGGTCACCGACTCGTTCTGGTCGGCCATCGACGATCTCGAATCGCAGGGCGCGTCCTACCACGACGTCGACCTCCCCTCCGTCGAACACGCCGTCGAGGCCTACTACGTCATCGCGATGTCCGAGGCGTCCTCGAACCTCGCCCGCTTCGACGGCGTTCGGTACGGCTACTCCAGTGACTCCGACGGCAACTGGAACGAGGCCTTCGCCGAGACGCGCGAGGAAGGCTTCGGTGAAGAGGTCAAGCGCCGCGTCGTCCTCGGGACGTACGCCCTCTCCGCCGGCTACCACGACAAGTACTACAAGCAGGCCCAGGACGCCCGGGCCTGGGTCAAGCAGGACTTCGACGAGTCGCTCTCTGACGCCGACGTGCTGGCCGCGCCGACGATGCCCGTCCCGCCGATGGAGCAGGGCGAGAACCTCGAGGACCCGATGGCGCTGTACCTCGCCGACGCGAACACGACACCGGTGAACCTCGCCGACCTGCCTGCCATCTCGGTCCCCATCGAAGAGACCAGCGACGGCCTCCCGGTCGGGATGCAGTTCGTCGGTCCCGCCTTCGGCGAGAAGACGATTATCCGCGCCGGCAGCGCGCTCGCGTAGTCCGTCGCGGGTTGCAGACGATTCGCCGTGACGTTCGTTTCGTTCGACAGTTTTTTCGTTCACCGGGGAGTGGCGTCGAACGATGGCCCTGGCTCATCGCTCCTCCCTCCGACGTCACCTCCGCCTCGTCGCCCTCCTCGCCGTCCTCGTCGTCTTCGACGTCGTCGCAGTCGTCGCCGCGTACGTGCTCGGACACCTCTTCGTGGCTATCGTGATGGCGACGCAGTTCAATCCCGAGTTGGCCGCGGCGATACTCGCGATGGACGTTGTCCCGCTGGACCTGTTCGTCCTCCTCGGGACGCCCGCCGTTCTGATCGCTCAGTCCGTGTTCGGCTACCGGAAGACCCTGCGGCACGTCGAGACGGTCGACCCCTCGGCCGACGACGCATCCGTGGACGAAGCGCGGGTCGCCGCTCTCGAAGGACGCGTCACGAAGTTAGCCCATACGGCGCGCATGTCGCCCCCGAGCGTCTCGGTCGTCCCCGACGAGACGCCGAACAGCTTCGTCGTCAGTCGCCCGGGCGAGCGGACGCTGTTCGTGACGACGGGTCTCCTCGACGCACTCGACGGCGACGTCCTCGACGGCGACGAACTCGACGCCATACTGGCCCACGAACTCGCTCACCTCGACAACGGCGACGCGTTCGTGATGACGGCCGCGGCGTTCCTCCCGACGGCGACGCGCCGGGTCGTCCGGTCGTTCGGGAACGAACTCGGCGACGGGTGGTTGAGTGCCAGACTCCGGGGCGAGGACGCCGAGTGGCGATGGCGAGACGTCCTGCACGGCTACAACACGTTACGGAACCTGCTGTTCGTGGTCGTCCTCGTACCGGTGGCGGGCGTCATCTACTTCGCCAGCTCGGCCTGTTATCGCCTCCTCTCCCGCGTCAGGGAGTACGGGGCCGACGCTGGCGGCGTCGCCATCTGCGGGTCGCCCGCGGCGCTGGCGAGCGCCCTCGAGACGCTGACCGGAGACCGTCGGCCGGAGGCCGACCTGCGAGCGGCGACACCCGGCGTCAGGGAACTGTGCATCCTGCCCTACGCCGTCGGTGAATCCACGAGCCCCGACGACGGCGACGCGGACCGGTTCGAGCGCATCACCGCCCGCTGGGACCAGTTCTGCGAACGGACCCTCCCGAGTTCCCATCCCGAGCCCGACGAACGGATCGCCGCGCTCCGGGACCGGTAGCGATTCTGGCCGGGCTCGGAGATAGTCCGTGTGCTCTGGCTGCGAACACTGACGGGGGTCCGAGTCACGCCCTTGCATACCCGACGAAGAAAGACGATTTTTTATACCCCCAGCCGAACCATTCTATTGCAGCGCTCGGTTGGTGTAGTCCGGCCAATCATTTCGGCCTTTCGAGCCGATGACCGGGGTTCAAATCCCCGACCGAGCATGTTTCTGAGGAACGTAGTGACGAAGAAACAGCGCAGGGAGTGGGATTTGAAGTAGACCAGTCGCAGCCCGCGCAGTGAGCGAAGCGAATGAGCAGGACCGTCAGGGCGTGGTTCAAATCCCCGACCGAGCATTCTACGACGAACGAACGTGAGGAGCGAATGCTCACCGGGGATTTGAGCAGGGAAGTCGCAGCCCGGGAAGCGAGCGGTAGCGAGCGACCCGGAACGTCTTCACGTGTTCAAATCCCCGACCGAGCATGTTTCTGAGGAACGTAGTGACGAAGAAACAGCGCAGGGAGTGGGATTTGAAGTAGACCAGTCGCAGCCCGCGCAGTGAGCGAAGCGAATGAGCAGGACCGTCAGGGCGTGGTTCAAATCCCCGACCGAGCATTCTACGACGAACGAACGTGAGGAGCGAATGCTCACCGGGGATTTGAGCAGGGAAGTCGCAGCCCGGGAAGCGAGCGGTAGCGAGCGACCCGGAACGTCTTCACGTGTTCAAATCCCCGACCGAGCATGTTTCTGAGGAACGTAGTGACGAAGAAACAGCGCAGGGAGTGGGATTTGAACACGCGAGTCGCAGCCCGGACCGGCCGAGCGCAGCGAGGCCGCACGCCCGGACCGTCTCGCCTCGGTTCAAATCCCCGACCGAGCAAACGTCTCCGAGTTAGCGCGCCGTCACTCCTCCTCGAACCCGAAGACGCGTCGTAATTCAACCTCGATCTGTGCGGTGAACTCCTGGAGGACGTCGTCGAATCGGTCGTCGCTGACGGAGAGGTCGCCGACTCGCTCACGGGGATTCTCGGGGAGTTCGACGCGGAACTCGCCGTCCCCTTCGTAGAACGGTTCGCTCCCGTCGAGCACCTGGCGGTCGATGGCCTTCAGGAGCGACGAGTCGTACCGGCCGTGGAAGTGCTGGTAGGCGTCGTGGTAGGCGGTCTGGAGTTCGTCCATGTAGTGGACGTACTTGTCCTCGAACTTCTCTGGGTCGAAGGTCGTCATGGGTCCCGGTAGGGCCGGTGGCCTGTAAACAACCGGCGTTCGGGACTCCGTAGTCACTCTAGTTCAGGAAAGCCCCTCGACGCCTGGCGAGCGACGGCGGGCGAAAAAGGCGGGGAGTTCGGTGACGGCCGTTACGCGCCGGCCATCCTCCGGCAACTCTCGGCGCAGTCCTGGAGGACGTCGGCACAGACCTGGCAGTGATTCGCGTCGTGCTGGCTGCACTCTTCGGCGCAGGCCTCACAGGCATCGGCGCAGGTCTCGGCGAGGTCGCTGCTGTAGTCCGACCCGCGAGCCATGAACCGGGCGTGCAGCGACGCGATGTCGGCGACGTCGCGGCAGAGGCGGGCGCACTCCTCCATGTCGGCGTCGCCGAGACATTCGTCGGCGCACCACTCGCACACCTCTGTGGCCTCGTTGCAGTTCTCGATACACTCTCGCTGGTCGTCGTTCAGTCGGTCGATTTTGGAGACGGTCTCTGCCAGGGACATAGCAGGTCCCGGTTGGGGTGTGACGAACTTCATCGGACGGCCTGCATGATCATGGTCGTGTCAACGCTGGGACTGGTGCACCGATCGCGCCATCACTGAACACCGATTCGCGACGCGGTTGTGACGCGTCGCCGTGCGAATGGCGGTAGGCATTTACCGGGTCCCTGCGACCTGTCGGGCATGCAAGCTGTCATCCTCGCCGCGGGTGAGGGAACCAGGATGCGGCCGCTGACGGAGTCGACGCCGAAGCCGATGTTGCCCGTCGCCGACCGGCCGCTGGTGGCGCACACGGTCGACGCTGCCGTCGACGCCGGCGTCACGGACCTGGTCCTCGTCGTCGGCTACGAGGCCGAGGAAGTTCGGAACTACTTCGGCGACGAGTACCGGGGCGTCCCCGTCGACTACGCCGTCCAGGAGGAGCAACTGGGGACCGCCCACGCCGTCCGGTCGGCGCGCGAGCACCTCGACGGCTCGTTCGTCGTCCTCAACGGCGACGACCTCTACGACGACGCGAGCGTGGTGGAACTCGTCGAGGCGGGTGAGGAAGGTCCGGTGGTGGGGACCTACCGGGTCGACGACCCGACGAGCTACGGCGTGTTCGAACTCGACGACGACGTCGTCACCGGCATCGTCGAGAAGCCCGCCGACCCGCCGAGCGACCTCGTGAACGTCGGCGCCTACGTCTTCCCCGCCGAAGCCAGAGACTGGCTCGACGTCGAGATGAGCGAGCGCGGCGAGTACGAGATAACGGACGTGCTGGCCCGCGTCATCGACGAGCGCTCGGTCGGGACGGTCGAAGTCGACCGCTGGCTCGGCTGTGGCCGCCCCTGGGAACTGCTGGAGGCCAACGAGTGGAAGATCAAGGTGCTCGACCGCCGGATCGACGGCGAAGTTCTCGGCGACGCGGAACTGCGCGGCGACGTCGTCGTCGAAGAGGGGGCGACCGTCGAACACGGCGTCGTTATCGAGGGCCCGGTGCTCGTCCGCGCGGGCGCCGAAATCGGACCGAACGCCTACGTCCGGGGCGCGACGCTGCTCGGCGAGGACACCCACGTCGGCCACGGCGTCGAGATAAAGAACTCGGTCGTCCGCGCGGGGTCGGCCGTCCCGCACGTCTCCTACGTCGGAGACAGCGTCCTCGGAATCGGCGTCAACTTCGGTGCCGGGACGCAGGTGGCGAACCTGCGCCACGACGACGCCACCGTCTCCCACACGGTCAAGGGTGAACGCGTCTCGACCGGTCGCCGAAAGTTCGGCGTCGTCGCGGGCGACGGCGTCAAGACCGGCATCAACACCAGCATCAACCCCGGCGTGACGCTGTCGACCGGCGCAGTGTCCAGACCCGGCGAATCGGTGACTCGCGACCGCTGACGGCCGCTGGCCATTTTCGCACCAACCGGTGACTTGAGACCTATCCCCGCCGTGTGAAGACGTAATGGTAGATCCGACTTCGGACCTCAACGAGGACGTCGACGATGCCGACGCACCGGCGTGTGCTACCTGCGGGGCGACGGTCGCGATGGTATCGACCCACCGGGTGACCACCAGCGTCGAAGACGGAACGGTGGAGACGGCCCACTTCTGCGACGACGACTGTCGCGAGAACTGGAACACCGAAGCCAGTTAGTCCGGATCAGGAAGGCGCCGACCCGACGGATCGAACCGCAAAATACGCCACAGACTGGCCGGTTTATCGATTCGAGACGTCACACGATTGCGTTCGCCAGCGGTTCGTCGTTCGCCAGGCGGCGACAGTTCTCCCGGATCAGGTCTGCGATGCGGTCCGCGTAGTCCCGCGTCGCGGCTGCGACGTGCGGTGAAACGATCACGTCGTCCATATCCCAGAGGGATGAGTCGGCCGGGAGCGGTTCATCTTCGAAGACGTCCAGGGCCGCGCCGGCGATCCCACCCGATTCGAGCGCGTCGAGGAGCGCCGCCTGGTCGACGACGGCGCCGCGGGCGACGTTGATCAGGTAGGCGTCGGACCGCATCGCGTCGAGTTCGGACTCGCCGACCAGTTTCCGCGTCGCGTCGGTCAGGGGGACGGTGAGGACGACGAATCGCGCGTCCGCGACGGCGTCCGTCAGGGCTGCCGGCGTGTAGACGCGTTCGACGTGGTCGACGGGCGTCGGTGTGCGCCGGACGCCCGTGACGTGCATCCCCAGGCAGTCTGCCCTGCTGGCGACCCCCTGACCGAGCGTCCCGAGGCCGACGACGGTCACGGACTCGCCAGCGAGGGTGAACGCCTCGTCCCACACCGGGGTCTGCCACTCCCGTCGCTCCTGATTCGACCGGTAGACGTGGAGGCGGCGGGCGAGACTCGTCATGTAGCCGACGACCGTCTCGCCGACGGCGTCGCCGTGGATGCCAGTGCTGTTCGTCAACCGGATCCCACGGTCCGACAGGTCCTCGAAGGGGAACCGGTCGACGCCCGCCTGGACGGAGTGGATCCAGTCGAGGTCGGCGTCGAGGAACGCGGAGTCGTACACGAAGGTGATCAGCGCGTCGCAGTCCCCGACCGGCCGGTCGTCCGGGACGACGGCGACCGAACCGACGTCGGCGATCAGCTCGCGGAGGTGGCCCGGTGGAAAGATCTGCCGGACCGACTGGTGGATACCGACGTCCATGCGCGACCGGTACGCACGCGAGGCCCTAAACTGTCGTCCTCGGCCGCGAGTGGGTGACTCCGGGACTCCCGTCTCCGAAGCCAACCGGGACCCCAACGTATATGTGAGTGCCCGCTAACGAACTTACCAAGCCAATTTGGGTTAACTAAAGCTCGATTGTTAACCCCCGAATCCACCCATGCCACGAGACACGCTCCTTCTCGTCTGTCGCGAGAGCGAGGGTCGGTCCGCCGTCGAAACGCACCGCGAGCGGCTGCGACGTCGCGACGTGGCCGACGCCATCGGAGTCGTGCGGTACGAACACGAACCGGTCCGGGAGCTCCGAGACCAGCTCGTCGGTCTCGACGCGGACCGCGTGTTCGCGGTCCCGATGTGTCTGGCCCACTCCCGCGAGACGACCGAGGCCATCCCGTCAGCACTGTCGGCCGTGGCGGGTTCGGTCACGTACTGCGAGCCGGTCGGGCACAGTCCAGCCGTCACGGGGGCGATTCTAGAACGCGCGACAAATCACGTCGCGGCCGGCGCGAACGCGACGATCGTCCTCGTCGGGTTCGGCTCCGGCGGGACGCCGTACAACCGCCAGGCCGTCGAGTACCACGCCGCTCGGATCCGCCACCAGTCCGACTTCGGTGAGGTGGTGCCGTGTTACCTGATGCAGAACCCGACCGTCGAGTGCGCCCGGTACAGCGTCTCGACGGACCGCGCCGTCGCCGCACCGCTGTTCGTCGAGCCCAGCGCGGCGACGGAGGAGGAGATTCCAGCGAAACTCGAACTCGAGCGCGGCGGTATCGAGTACGCGGACCCCCTCGGCGACCACTCGCTGGTGACGGACGCCATCGTGGCGGAAGTCGCCAGGCAGCGAGTGCTGACGGGCGCGAACAACGGGAGTCTGCGCTCCTTCGAGGCGACGCTGACGTCGCAGGCGCGCGCCGTCGCCACCGACGGCGAAGGCGAACTGCTGTAGCCCGACGGCGCGTCTTCTCTCGAACGAAACTGTCGGTACTCGCAGTCAGCGTCGCGGTTCCAGTGAGAAAACTTCGGAGCTCGACCGGCGCGGCCTATAACTCGACGTCGCCCTCCCGGACGTCGCTGGCCACGTGGACCAGTTCGTTGGTCAGCCCGGCGGCGAGCCCGCTCCCGCCGCGTCGACCGACGTTCGTGATCGCCGGAACGCCGTACTCGTCGGCCACGTCGCGCAGCCGTGCCCGGCTCTCCGCGGCCTTGACGAACCCCACGGGCGTCGCAACGACGACGGCTGGCCGCGTACCCTGTTCGATGCAGTCCGCGAGCGCGAGCGCAGCGGTCGGCGCGTTTCCGACGACCGCTATCGCACGGTCGTAGACGCCCTCGCTGTCGAGTTCGAGGACGGAGGCCGCGGTCCGGGTCACCCCGGTCTCGGCGGCCAGTTCCGCGCCGTTGCCGATGGCCTTCCTGACGGGGCAGTCGTGGCCGCGGCCGGTTATCCCCGACTTCACCATCGTGATGTCCGTGACGATCGGGCGCTCGTCGAGCACTGCCTGCGCTCCCGACCTGACGGGTTCGTCCTCGTCCTCGCCCGAGAACCGGACGAGGTGCTGGAACTCGGGGTCGCCGGTGGCGTGGACGGACTTCTGGCGAATGCGGTCGGCCAGCGTCTCGTCGGGGACGAGTTCGCGGACCCGATCCATGCTCGTCTCCGCTATCTCCATCGCGTCCGAGGTGGTCGCCCCGAGGTCAGCGTACTCCTCGAACTCGTCGTCGGTGTCGCTGGCGTCGCGTTCCGGGTTAGTCGTCATCGCTGGCCACCCCCTCGGGGCCGGCCCCAGACGCGCGCGCCTCCAGGTCACCGTCCACCTGCAAATTGACGTCACGTAACTCGTCGCGAATCTCGTCGTCGGCGTCCCAGAGGCCGCGGTCGATGGCCTCCAGCAGCGTCTCGGTGATGGAGTCCAGCGCCCAGGGATTGACGTCGCGGAGCCACTCCTGCCGCTCGTCGTCGAGCGCGTAACGCTCCGCCACGTCCTCCCAGAGTCGGTCGCTGACGACGCCCGTCGTCGCGTCCCAGCCGAGGACGACGTCGACGGTCGTCGAGAGGTCGCCGGCCCCCTTGTAGCCATGCTCTTCCATGGAGTCGAGCCAGTCGGGGTTGAGTACGCGGGCGCGCATCGCCTTCCTGACCTTCTCCTCGTTGGTGTAGACGTCGACGTTGTCGGGATCGCTGGAGTCGCCCACGTAGGAGGCCGGTTCCTCCCCCGCCATCTCCGTGACGGCGGTGATGAACCCGCCGTGGAAGGCGTACCAGTCCGAGGAATCGAACTCGTCCTGTTCGGCCGTGTCCTCTATCTTGACGGTGGCGTCGACCGACGAGAGACGGCGCTCGAAGGCGTCGTGGGCCTCGCTGACGTTCCCTCTGGAGCCCATCGCGTAGCCGCCCCACTGGACGTACACCGACGCCAGATCCGAGCGGTCGTCCCAGTTGCCCTCGTCGACCGCCTTGTTCGTGCCCGCGCCGTAGCCGCCGGGTCGGGTCGTGAAGACGCGGTGCTTCGCGGCGGCCCGGGCGTCGCTCTCGACGAAGTCGGGGTCGTCGCTCTCGGCGAGGAGCCGCTCCGTCTCTGCCTCGACGTGCTTCTTGACGTAGTTCAGTTCGTGGGGTTCGTCGAGGTCGACGACGGCGTCGACGGCGTCGTGGACGACGCTCGCCGCGGCGGGGAACGCGTCGCGGAACAGCCCGGAGACGCGCGTCGTCACGTCGATTCTGGGCCTGTCGAGTTCGTCCAGGGAAATCGGTTCGACGTCGTCGACCCGGCCGGCGTCGGTCCACACCGGTTCGACGCCCATCAGCGCGAGCACCTGGGCGATGGTCTCCCCGCGCGTGCGGACGGTGGGTGTCCCCCACGCGACGACGCCGATCTCCTCGGGATACTCGCCGTCGTTTTCGTCGTGGTGCCGCTCTGCCACCCCATCGGCCACTTCGCTACCGACCTCCCAGGCGGACTTTGCCGGGACCTTCCGCGGGTCCAGGGTGTAGAAGTTCCGGGCCGTCGGCAGCAGGTCGACGCCGCCGCGGGTCGGCGCGCCGCTGCCGCCCGGCGGGACGTACTCGCCGTTCAGGGCGTCGGCCGTCCGTGGCACTTCGTCCTCGGAACCCCGGACTCTCGGTGCGGCTTCCTCGCAGATGTAGGCCAGGACCTCTCGCAGGTCGTCGTGTGCGCCGGACCGGGCACGCGCGTCGCCGATCGGATCGACGTCGACGACGAGGAGATTCATGTTCACCTCGTCCGCTGGGTCAGCGGCGACGTTCGACTCGGGCACGTCGAAGTCGTGCTCGGCCAGCGTCGAGACCAGATCGAGGCTGGTCTCGAACACTTCGTCGGCGGCCTGGGCGTAGGTCATCCCCAGGTCCTCGTCGTAGGTTCCCGGCTCGTCGAGCATCGCCTGGTAGTCGACGCCGAGGACGCCGGCGACGCTTTCCCGGAGGCTCGGCGCGCCGGGGTTCTCCAGGCGCGTGAGCGCGACGAGGTACTCCACGAGTCGCTCGTCGGCCGGGGGTTCGCTCATCGTGTGCAACCCCAGCCGGATCTGGGTGGTCTTGACGTCGGTGAGGTACTCGTGGACGCGCTCGACCAGATCGTCGATAGAGACGTCATCGCCGGTGACGTCGCCTTCCGCCAGCGTGGAGCCCGCTTCGTCCGGGCCGCGGACGTCTGCCTGCTCGTCGATGTCGCCCGCGATTCCCAGTTCCACCGCCAGGTCCAGGTCGTCGATGGTCTCGCGGATCAACTGTTCGAGGTGCTCGCCGTCGTCGGCGCGGGCGTCCTCCATGCCGGCCTCCCGGTAGCGGTCGGCGAGTTCTTCCAGGTCGGCCAGGTCGTCGTACGTGCCCGCGTTGCGCATCACGGGCGTGAGGTAGTCGACGACGGCGGCGGAGGAGCGGCGCTTGGCCTGCGTGCCCTCGCCGGGGTTGTTGACGATGTAGGGGTAGACGTTCGGGATATCGTCGATCAACTGGTCCGGTGCGCTCTCGCCGTCCAGACCGACGGTCTTGCCGGGGAGCCACTCCAGGCTGCCGTGGGTTCCCAGGTGGACGACGGCGTCGGTCTCGAACTGGTTGCGGAGCCAGGCGTAGAACGCGACGTAGTCGTGAGGCGGCTGCAGGTCGGAGTCGTGGTACACCTTCGACGGATCCATGCCGAAGCCGCGGGGCGGCTGGACCGTCACCAGGACGTTGCCAAGCTCGACGCCGGGGATGGCGAACGGGCGGTCGGGGGCTTTGCCCCACTCCTCGACGACGTTGTCCTGGAACCGTTCGTCGTGGTCGGCGAACCAGGACTGGTACTCGTCGGGTGAGACGGTATCCACCGACAGGTCCCTGACGTCCTCCGGGGCGACCCAGCGGTCGTCCAGCGTGAGTTGCGACGTCAGCGTCTCGACGAGGGACTGGCCGTCGTCGGGAATCGGTGCGTGATCTCCGGCGCCCGCTCCGAGGTCGTACCCCCGAGCGGCGAGTTCGTCGAGGAGATTGACGGTGCTCGCTGGCGAGTCGAGGCCGAACGCAGTACCGATGCCGTCGTCGCTCGGCGGGTAGTTGTGGAGGACCACGGCCACCTGCTTCTCGTCGTTCTCCAGGTGGCGCAGACGCGCCCAGTTGACCGCGAGGCGGGCCGCGTGGTCGACGCGGTCCTCGATGGGGAAGTGCTGTTTCGGGGCGCTCCCGATGCCGGCCGCGTCGTCGGTCCGTTCCTTCCCCGAGATGGGATGCGTGATCACGTTGCCGTCGAACTCCGGGAGTGCGACGGAGAGGGCGAGTTCGAAGCCCATGACGCCCGTGTCGCTTCCTTCGTAGCGCGAACGGGAACGCATCGTGGTGACGGTCTGGATGACTGGGACGCCCAGTTCGTCGAGGAAGACGTCCTCTGCGGCGTCCCCTTCGTCGCTGGCGCTCCGGCCCCGCTCGTCCATCGAGAGCGAGAACATGAACGAGGAACAGACGGCGTCGACGACGGGATTGCCTTGGTCGTCGATGAGCCACTCTCTGGTCACTTGCTCGGCGTTCCACTGGCCCTCGGCGTCGGTCGCGGGTTCGCAGAAAATCGGGAGCGCGTTGGCGCCCTGGGCCTCGATGGCCCGAACCTGCGAGTCGACGTACCGAGTGTTCTCGTGGGTCCAGTGCGATTCGTAGAACCAGACGGCGACGGTGGGGGCGTCGGTATCGAACGCGGCCAGCAGTTCCTCGTAGCCGACGCCCGGATAGTCGGGGTGGTAGACGCCCTCGGTCGGGAGCGTCACGGGGTCGTCGAAGTCGGGGTTGGCGTCGCCGTAGCGGGCGACGAGGTAGCGCACGCAGTTCGCGACGTTGCTCGTCCCGCCGCGGTCGAGATACTCGCAGACCGTCTCGCGTTCCTCGCCCGGGACCGACGTGTCCTCGACGGCGAAGGCGTCGCCGGTGGCCTTCACGACGAGCGGGACGCCGGCCTCGCGGAGGCGTTCGACGGCGCGTTCGTACCCCGGCATGCTATCCTCGGCCCCGTGGAGCCAGAAGATAGCTGCCGTCGCGTCCTCGAGTTCGTCGACGAACGACTCGACGGCGGGTTCGTCGTCGAGGTCGCTCTCCGAGCGGACGACCAGGTCGGCCTCGACCTCGCCCGCGGCGCGCTGGACGGCGCCCAGTTCGTTCTCCGTCGCGGTGTATAGTCCGATGGATGACATAAGCTTGTTAAACCCCTGTTTTCACTAATACAAGTATGGTTGAATTACGCGCGGGGCAAAAAGGTTCGGGGGCGCCCTCGTTCGGCGACATCGTCGGGCAGGAGGAATTCAAGGAGGCTCTGCTCGCGGTGGCGGCCAACGACGCGCTGGACGGGCTCCTCGTCGAGGGCGAGAAGGGCACCGCGAAGTCCACCGCCGTCCGCGGCCTCGCCGGTCTGCTTCCCGACCAGCCCGCCGTCGCCGACTGCCCGTACGGCTGTCCGCCGAACGACCCAGACGACCAGTGCGAGGACTGTCGCGGGCGGTCCGACCTGTCCGTCGAGGAGCGCCAGGTGCCGCTCGTGACGCTTCCCCTCGGCGCGACGCGGGAGCGAGTAGTCGGGACGCTCTCCGTCGCGGACGCGATGGACGGCGCAGCCGAGTTCGACCCGGGACTGCTCGCCCGGGCCAATCGCGGTATCCTCTACGTCGACGAGGTGAACCTCCTCGACGACCACCTCGTCGACGTGCTACTGGACGCGGCCGCAAGCGGTGTCAACCGCGTCGAACGCGACGGGATGAGCGTCACCCACCCCGCCGAGTTCACCCTCGTGGGAACGATGAACCCCGAGGAGGGCGACCTGCGTCCCCAGCTACGGGACCGGTTCGCCATCCAGGCGACCGTCACTTCGTGTGACGACCTGGACGACCGCGTCGCCATCATCGAGCAGGCCATCGACGGGACGGCGAAGGACGACGGTGCCGAATCGGACGCCCCGCGACGCCGGCTGCTGGACGCGCGGGAACGGCTGGCCGACGAGAGAGTGGCGCTCCCCCGAGAGTTCGCGGAGAAGGCCGCCCGGATATGCCGGGACGCGAGCGTCGACGGCCACCGGGGAGACATCGCCATCGCCCGGACAGCGCGGACGCTCGCGGCGCTCGACGGACGCCCCCACGTGCTAGAGTCCGACGTCGAACGCGCCGCGGAGTTCGCGCTTCCCCATCGGCTCCAGTCACGTCCGTTCGAGGAGGACGTCGACCTCGACGACGTCCTCGACGATCACTTCGAAGACGACGAGAGTGCCGATGGCGAATCGGAGCGCGGCGACGGGGGAGACGGCCGTGACGACTCGGATTCCGAGGCCCGAAACGAACCCGGTGGCGAGCGTGGGACCGACTCCGAAGACGACACCCGCAGCAGTGACTCGGAGTCGGGAGCTGGCGAGGCGGGACCCGAGGAACAGGACTCCGGTGAGAAACGCGACGGAACGTCCCGGGGTGAGGACTCAGACGGAGACGGCGACGACGGGGCCGGACGGGACGCTCCGGCGCCGCCCGGAGTGCCCGACAGCGGGCCGGACGATACGGGTTCACCATCGACCACCAGTGATGGCGAGCGGGACGACAGCGCCGACGGCGACGGCGCCTCGCCGGGCGACGATCCGGTGGCGGGAACACCGCTCGTTCCCGGGCAGAACCGGGCCGGCGTCGGCGAGGCGTCGAGTCCCGATCTCTCCGTCGACGTCGACGCCGACGCGGTGACGGAGCACGGGTCGCGTGCGAGCGGCGTGGCCGGCACGGGTGCGAGCGGCGCGCGCATCCGGACGACGTCGGCCGAGGACGGCGACGACGTCGACGCCGCGGCGTCGGTCCGGGCCGCTGCCAGGCGCGGGAGCGATGCCGTCACTCGGCGCGACCTTCGGTCGTCCGTTCGGGCGAGCGACGCCTCGGCGCTGATGGTGTTCGCGGTCGATGCGAGCGCGTCGATGCGGTCCGCGATGCGGACCGCCAAAGGCGTCGTCCTCGAACTGCTCGAAGACACCTACCAGCACCGCGACGAGGTGGCGTTCGTCGCCTTTGCCGGCGACGACGCCGAGGTACTGCTCCCGCCGACAGACAGCGTGACTCACGCTGCCCGGCACCTGAAGGACCTCCCGACCGCCGACCGGACGCCGCTGCCGGCGGGGTTGCGAACGACCACGGCGGTTCTCGACCGCGCGGACCCGGACGTCGGCGTCGCGGTGGTCGTCACCGACGGCCGCGCGAACGTGGGGAAACATCCGACGGCGACCACCCGCAGCGCGGCCGAGGAACTTCGCCAGGTCAGCGACGAGGTACTCGTCGTCGACGCGGGCGAGGACGGGCGCGCCGGTCTGGTCGACGTGATCCTGGATGCGACGGACGGATCGGTGGTCCCGCTCTCGGAACTCCGTGCGAGTGGTATCGACAGCGTCGCTTCCACGGCCCGCAGTGACGACTGACCTGTGCGCCGTTCCCGCTGGTCGAGGAGCGATCGAGGCGGACGCGAAAGTTTTACAATCAAGTTTGTTCTAATACAAATGTGATTTAAATGCCCGGAGACACCGACACCGTTCGCCGACGGATCGACCGCGCGAGGACGACGCTGACGCCGGCGCAGATGGCCGTCGGCCTCGGACTGATCGCTGCGCTCGGGTTCACGCTCCTGTTCGTCCAGGACCCGCTGGTCCACGACGGACTCCACAACATTCGGCACGGCGCCGGCGTGACGTGTCACTGATGGCGCCAGAGGGGTTCCACCGATGACGACCGGCTACCTCGAACGCGGCGCGCTCGCGGGCGTGGTGGGGGGGCTGGCCTACGGCCTGTTCGTCGCGCTGGTCGCCAACCCGTTCGTCGCCGGACTGGAGACGTTCGAGTCCGGGCACGGCCACGCCGGGGAACCGGCCGTCTCGTCGCTGACGACCAGCCTCGTCAGTATCGGGGGCGGCGTCCTCTGGGGGCTGCTGTTCGGCATCGTCGCGTTCGGAATCGCCTACTACTTCCTGGAACCCGTCCTTCCCGGCGACCCGGTGACGAGGCGTCTGGTCCTCGCTGGCGCCGGGTTCCTCACCGTCTCGGGGGCGCCGTGGCTCGTGCTGCCGCCACAGCCACCGGGCGTCGAGCAGTCGCTCGCGAGCGGGGCCCGGACGGCCTGGTACGGCGGAATGATGGTCGCCGGCGCCGGCGTGTCGGTGCTCGCGGGCGTCGTCTACCGCAGACTCGCGGCCCGCCGTCCTGCCGTCCGGACCGCGGCGTCGCTGGCCCCACTCTGCCTGCTCGCCCTCCCGGTCGTCCTCACTCCCGCCAACGCCGTCCACGGAGGCGTCCCCGCCGGCCTCGTCGTTGCTTTCCGGTGGACGGTCGTCTTCGGGCAGGTCGTTCTGTGGGCGACGCTCGCAGGGGTCCACGCGTGGCTCGCCGATTCTACTGTGCAGTCCGCCGAAGCGGCCGATTTCGCTGTCCTGAACGATTGAACGACTTTGCCGGTTCGCGGTGCCCCACGAAAAATTTCTCACACCCGTCCAGCAGAACGCCGACGAGGTGCTGTCATCGACTAGCCGGCAGTCGGTTATCACCGTCGCGCCCACAGTCCCGGGAAATGCGGGCCTCGCTCGGGCGTGAGTTCAGTCCTCGACCGGGAACGTCTCGTGGAGGACGTGGTGAGCTTCGCCGAGGCCCGCCAGGACGTCCTCGCCCTGGGTTCGGAGCCGGCGAACCGCGCGCTCGGCGTCCCTGACGGCCACGAGACGGCCGCGGAGGTAGTCGTACTCCTGGCTGTCCGCGTCCGTGGCGGCGACCTGTTCCTCCAGGTCCACCAGTGCGGCGTCGAAGTGGCGTTCTATCTCCGCGAGCGACTGGGCGTTCGCCAGGGCCTCGATAGGTCCGGACAGTTCGCCGTCCAGTTCGGCCTCCGCGTGTTCGCGGACGCGCTGGTCTTCGGTACCGACAACGTTCATCAAACCGAGTCGAAGCGCTTCGAGTTCGTGACAGGTCATGGTTGGTGTGTATGCGGCTTATTACAGCGTCTGATCGACGAGGTCGCCGACGATGCGGTCCCGGTCGAGGTGGGACGAAACGATGCGGTCGGCGTCCTCCGAGTCGAGGCCGCCGTACCAGACGCCGTCCGGGTAGACGGCGACCATCGGGCCGTCTCCGCACCGGCCCAGACAAGACGAGCGCGTGATTCTGGCGTCGCAGGCCTCCGAGTCGCGGGCGGCCTGCCGGAGCCGTTCGAGGACGGCAGGCGCGCCGTCGGCCGCACAGGTCTGGTTCGTGCAGACGGCGACGTGCTTCTCCGGGGCGTCGTGGACGTGCGGGTCGTCGTCGACGTCCTCGCGGTCCGCGTGGCTCGCCTGGTGAGTCAAGGCGCGCAACATCGCCCGCGCGCCGCCGGTGTCCTCCTCGTACCCGTCGAGTTCGACCTTGTACTTGCACGTGTCACACGACATGTCGACGCTCTCGGTCCGGGCCTCCTGCCAGCGGTCGCCCAGCACGTCGAGCAACCGGTCGTCGGTGCCCAGCGGGTCGCCAGGTGCGGCCGCGACGTAGGGGTACTCGTCGTCGAACTCGCGGGTGCGCTCGCGGATGCGCTCGGTCAGCACGCCGTCGCCGAGCATATAGGGGAGGACGACGACGGCGTCGGGCCGGTGTTTCGCGACGTCGTGCAGCGTCGTCGGGAGGTCCGGTTCCGTCACGCCGATGAAGCTCGGGTCGACGCGCGAGAACGCTCGGCCCTCGTACAGCAACCGGGCGAGTTTGTGAACGTCGGCGTTGGCGTCGGGGTCGCTCGACCCCCGCCCGCAGAAAACCACGGCGACGTCGTCGGTTTCGCGGTCGACGTCCATTTCCGCCTCCACTGCGGCGGCACGGTCGTCCAGCAGGTCGACGATGGCCGGATGGATACCCAGGTGGGCCCCGTTCCGGATGGTGAGGTCCGGATGGCGGCTCCGGGCCTGCGTCACGGCCAGCGGCACGTCGTTCTTGACGTGACTCGCGGCGAACAGCGAGAGGTGGACGACCGTCAATCGCGAGGCCGTCGGTGCGAGGCCGGCGATTGCCTCGTCGATTGCCGGCGAGGCCAGTTCCAGATAGGCGGCGTCGACCGGAAGTCGGAGCCGCGATTCGAGCGCGGCAGCGAGTTCCCTGACCTGTTCGTTGGACTGCTCGCGGCGGGAGCCGTGGCCGACGAGCAGTACCGCCTCGTCGTCGAGCGTCTCGGGGGCAGCGGTCGCTTCGCTCATCGCTCTATCCGGTCCAGGCTCTTCCGGAGCTTTCGCCGGCGAGGCGGGGCGAACAGCCCGGACTCGTCCGTGCCTTCGTACACCCACTCGCCGAGGGCCGGGACGCTGTCGTCGTCGACGCCGAACCAGTAGCCCGACGAGGCGTCGGCGAGGTCGTCGTGGGGCGCGTCGACCGGGATGCGGTCGAGGACCGACTGGACGGCCCGGAGGAGTCGCTCGTCATCGTGAACGAACGAGACGACGACAGAGCCCTGCTCTGTCGAGCCTCGGCTCGCTTCGCTCGCCGAGATGCCGACGGCCTCGTCGTCCGACTTGAAGCAGACCGTGCCACAGCCCTCCAGCAGCCCCCGGAGGAGCTGTCGGTCGTGGTCGGCGAAGACGTCGAACCGGTAGCCCCCCGGCTGTCCCTCCAAGGGAAGGCCGAGCGCGGCGCCGGCCCGGTCAGCCAGGTCGCCGAGCACCTGGACGACGTACTCGTCTTCTTTGCGGGTGATGGCCGTGTCGTGGGCGTACTCCCGTTCGAGGATCCGGCGGTCTATCTGGTCTGCGCCGGCGATGGCGGCCAGCCGGTGGGCTGCGGTCTCGTCGTTCGTTCGGACGGTCACGCAGCCGTCTTCGCACTCGCCGTCCGCGGCGACGCGGCCCCAGAAGTACGCCGTCTCCGGGTGGGCGGCGAGCAGGTCCTTCGGGGTGCCGGACTGGATGCTCATCGCACTCCCTCCGTGACCGATATCGCGTCCAGCGGACACGCCGCGGCCGCCTGCTTCGCCTGGTCGAGGTTCCCGTCGTCGAACCGCGCGGTGACGAACTCGCCGTCACATTCCACCGAGACGGCCGTTTCCGGGTCGACGCTGGCGAGGCCGTCCTCGTCCTCGACGAACCGCGAGTCGCGGACGAGGCAAGCGAAGACGCCGTCGCAGGCCTCGCGGTCGATCCGCACGTCGTAGGTATCTGTGTCGCTCATGGCTCAGTAGTCGTACTTCGTCTCGTAGCCGCGCGGCGTCACCATCCGGTCGTCCCAGACGTAGGTGTCCTCGTTGCCGACGAGGATGGTGGTGGTCATGTCGACCAGATCGGTCTCTCCGAGGTCGGGAAGCTCTCCCAGCTTGACGATCTCGACCCGCTCGTCCTCCCGGCCGGCGCCGTGGACGATACCGACGGGCGTGTCCGGGTCGCGGTGCTCCAGCAGGATGTCACAGCACGTCTGGTAGTTCCCGCGGCGCTTGCGGCTCCACGGGTTGTAGATCGCGATGGTGAATCCCTCGCCGGCGACGGCCTCCAGACGGGACTCGATCTCCGCCATCGGCGTCAGGTGGTCAGAGAGGGAGACGGAGACGGTGTCGTTGACCAGCGGCGCGCCGAGGCGGGCACCGCAGGACTGGGCGGCCGGGACGCCGGGGACGACCTCGAAGTCGACCATCGACGCCGTCCCGCCCTTCGACTCGATTATCTCCAGGGCGAGCCCGGCCAACGCGTAGACGTTTGGATCGCCGCTGCCGACGATGGCGACGTCGTTGCCCGCGAGCGCGCGGTCGATGGCCTCCTCGGTCCGGGAGACCTCGCCGCACATCGGCGTGTCGTACAGCTCGTCGGCCGCCTCGGTTATCTCGTCGGGGATCAGGTCGATGTACGTCGTGTAGCCGACGACGTGTTCGGCCTCCATCAGCGCCGTTCGCGCGCGCTGGGTCATGCCCTCTGGCTGCCCGGGTCCGAGGCCCACGGCGAGGAGCCGGCCCGGCTCGGCGTCGAAGTCGTCGACGGTGGACTCGACCTCCTGCTCGCCGCTGGAATTCGAGGACGAGGACGAGGAGGCCCCGCAGCCCGACGACGAACCGCCGTCGTCGCCTATCGTCGCCCCGCCGCACTTCGACGCGGAGTCGTCGGCGTTCGTTTCGCTGCTCGATGCGCCGCAGTTCGATCCGGTGTCTGTGCTCGCGTCCGTCTCGGTGTCGCTGTCGGTGCTCATGGTTCAGAAGTCCTCCACGTCACGCCCGCCGCGCGGGGTGACGAGGTACCGCTCGTAGTCGTTCTCCCAGGTCTCCGTCTCGGCGTTGCCGACGACCAGCGAGGTGCCCATGCCGCCGACCTCGTCGTCGTGGTCGCCTGCCTTGCCGAGGGTCGTGATGGTGTGCGTCTCGTCGTCGAGGTTCCGTCCTGCGTCGCCGCGACCGGCGTCGTTGACGATGGCGACGGGGACGTCGTCGTGGCGCTCCTCGCGAATCACGTCGACCGCTCGCTCGTAGTTGCGCCAGCAGTTGTACAGCGCGACGACGAACCCCGAGATAGCGGCCGCTCGCAGCTTCTCCTCGATCTCGTCCCAGCCGCGCCACTTGTCCGAGAGGGATATCGTGCAGAAGTCGTTGGACAGCGGCGCACCGAGGTTCGCCGCGCCGCCCAGCGCCGCCGTCACGCCGGGGACGATCTCGATGGGGACGTCCGTCGCGTCGTCGGCGTCGGCCATCGTGAACACCAGATCGCTCTTGCCGTAGACGTTCGGGTCGCCGCCGGAGACGTGGGCGACGTCCTGGCCCTCTCGGACCCGTTCGAAGGCGTCGCGGGCCAGTTCGACCTGGCGCCCCATCGACGAGCGGATCAGCAACTGGCGGGAGTCGTCGGGTCGTTCGAGGACGGACCCCTCCTCGCCCGCGGCCGTCAGGTCGTTCCGAGCAGCAATGGCACCGCTGCCACCGTCAGTTGCGGCCTCCACCGCAGCGCTCTCGGGCGGAAGCGTCCCGTCCTTCCGGAGGAACTCCTGGTAGAGGTTCGAGGCGACGACGACGTCGGCGGACTGGATCACGTCCTTCGCCCGCTGGGTCATCGCGTGGGGGAGCCCCGGACCGATGCCGACGACGTAGAGGGTGCCGGGTTCCGCCGTCGATTCGTCGGGCGCGCTGGAACCTTCCACCGTCATGCTACCGCCCCACCGCTACGGTCACGGCGTCGTCGTGGCGCGTTTTCTCACCGATCAGTTCGTGCTCCGACCCGCCGGCGATGGCCGAGGCTTCGGCGATGCCCGGCCAGCCGATGAGTTCCTTGGAGCGGGAGGGGGTCGGGCCCTCGAACTCCGCCAGGTCCTCCTTCTCGAAGGCGACGACGCCCAGACCCCACTCCTCGGCGGCGGCGAGCATGCCCTCCTCGTCGTCTTTCCGGGTGCCCGTCGCGACGAACTCCACGTCCTCGCGGTCGTACTCGGTCTCCGCAAGGGCCGCTTCCCATGCGTCGTGGAACTGCTCGACCGTGGCGCCGGAGACGCTGCCCGACCCGAGGACGACGCCATCGTCGGCGTTGCGCTTGAGGACGGTGACGTCGTCGCCGACCATGACCGCTTTCGGTCCGTCGAGGCGTTCGACGGGACCGAGTTCGTCGTCCAGCACGGCCAGATTCGTCGCCACTGTCGAGTCGCCGTTGACGACGTGGGCGTCGAGCGCCTTCGCCTGTTTCTCGACGCCCTGCTTGTCCGTCGCCTCGCTGGCGGTGGTCATCGCCGGGACGGCGCCCATCGACGCCAGGTCGTCGGCGACCTGGTTCGCGCCGTGATGGCCGCCGGTGATGGGGATGGCCCAGGTCAACTCCTCGTCGACGACGACGATGGCGGGGTCGTCCCACTTGTCGTCGAGCAATGGCGCGGTCTTCCGCATCGCGATACCGCTGGCCATCAGCCCGACGAAGCAGTCGTACTCGCCCCAGTGCTCGGCGAAGACGTCGCCGTGGTACTCGACGACGTCGATGGTCTCGTACCGGTCGCCGACGCCGTCGACTATCTCCTCGGCCGTCTCCATCTTTCGCTCGAAGGCGACGATGGCTATCTCCTCGGCCACCTCCCCGTCGGAGTCCGGCGTGGAACAGTGGCCGCTCGATTCGTCCGAGTCAGCGTCCGTGGTGTCTGTGTCGTTGGTGTCAGTACTCATTGAAAATCACCGGCCGGTAAAACGGCCGCACGCGGTGGCCGGCCGACCAGCCGTGTGGGTGGGACTGAAAGGGGCCGAGCGTTCGGCGACGGCGGACGACGCAAGCACCGAAGCCCGGAGGGCGAGGCGCGCAGCGAGTCCCCCGAGGCGAACGCGAGGGGGCTTTCAGGCTGTTCTGGATTGCGGTCCCGGCTCATCTCAATCGTCGGCCTCCGTCTGCTCGGCAGCGTCCTCACCATCAGACCCTCGATTCGCCCAGCCGTCGTAGAGGTACGAGCGCTCGTAGCCCGATCCCTCGACGGCTTCGCCGATGATCACCAGCGCCGACGCCCGGTACCCGGCCGCCTCCACTTTGTCGGCGATGGACCCCACAGTGCCCTCGATGACATCCTCGTCGGGCCAGGAGGCGTGGTACACAACTGCCACTGGCTTGTCGGGGTCGTGCCCGTCGTCGAGCAGGCGGTCCATCGTGTCGCGGACGGCGTGGGTACCGAGGTAGATACAGGTCGTCACGTCGCCCATCTCGACGAACTCGGAGATGTGGTCCTCGTCCTCGGAGAGGGTCTTGCCCTGTGGGCGCGTGAACGCGACGTGGTTGGCGACTTCGTTCAGGGTGAGTTGGGTCCGGAGCGTCGCGCTGGCGGCGAACGCCGACGTGACGCCGGGGACGAAGTAAGTCGGGACGTCCTCGCACTCCAGCGCGTCCATCTGCTCCAGGGCGGCGCCGTAGATGGCGGGGTCGCCGCTGTGGAGGCGGACGACGGTTCTCCCTCGCTCGTAGGCGTCGCGCATCAGCGGGATCAGCTCTTCGAGGTCCTTGCCGATGCTCGACACCTGCTCGGCGTCGGCACAGAACTCCTCCAGCAGTTCGCTGTTGACCAGCGACCCCGCGTGGACCACGAGGTCGGCCGCCTCCACGAGATCGCGGCCTTTCACGGTCAGCAGCCCGGGGTCGCCCGGGCCGGCACCGATGAAGGGGATTCCCTCCTGTTCCTCGCCTGCGGTTCTCTCGTGGACACGCGGGTCGCGTTCGACGGATTCGGCGTCCATCGCGTCCTGTGGGTCCGTCATCGGTTCCCCTCCGGCGGTTCGTCGCCACAGGCCTCGCTCTCCGCCTGTTCGAGGGTGGCCTCGCCCATCGGCCTGCCGCCGTCCGTCGGCGTGCCACCGTCCGTCACAGTCGGGGAGTCGGTCGTCTCGAACGCGGCGGTAGCCAGGTCGGCCGTCGGGTCGTCGCGATCGGCGTAGGCCAGCGTGTAGTAATCGCGCTCGTCGACGTCGGCGGGGTCGTCGGTGACCAGCGTCTCGCCCTGTTCCATGAACAGGCGCCGACCGTACACCACGTCGTAGCCCGCGTCGACCAATCCCTCGTGGGTCGTTGGCGCGTCCGTGACTTTGAACAGGACCATCCGGTCCGGTCCAGTCGGCGAGTGGCCGCCGGCAGCCTCCCGGAGGGCGAGGCCTGACCCCGCGGGAATCTCGACGCCGAGCGCCGTCGCGAACGCCGTCACGGCGCTGACGCCCGGGACGACTTCGAGGTCGACGTCGTCGTGGAACGCCGCCATCGTCCGCCGGAGGTGTCCGAAGGTCGAGTAGACGTTCGGGTCCCCCAGCGTCACGAACGCGACGTCGTCCTCGCGCGCCGTCGGCGCGATCGCGGCGGCCGCCTCCGTCCAGGCGCTGCGCAGTTTCTCCTCGTCGCGCGTCATCGGGAAGTCGAGGTCCCCGATGCGGTCCTCGGGGACGTGGTCCGTCGCCACCGACCGGGAGAGTCGGCCCGGCGAGTACACCACGTCGGCGCGTTCGAGGACTCGCTTCCCGCGGACGGTCACCAGATCCGACTGGCCGGGGCCCAGCCCGACACCGTAGAGCGTCATCGGGACCCCTCCGTGCCGGAACGGGTCTGTTTGTCGGTGGCCGGGGTGCGGCCCCCGTCCGCGGCGACCCGGTCGTCGCCGTCGGAGACGTCGGCGCTACCGACGAGCATGTAGACGGGGTTCTCCGAGTCGAAGCTCGTCGCGCCCGCCAGCTCGTATCCGTGGCTCACCTGGAACTGGACGACCTCGTCGAGCACGTCGCGCTCGCGGAAGGCCTGCGTCGCCGCGCCGGCGACTTCCAGGCGCGAGACGTTCATCACGACTCTGTCGATGCCGGCCGCCACGGCGCGGTCGAGGACGGCCTCGTAGTTCCGGCTGCCGCCCAGGAACAGCGCCGTCGCGTCGTCCGGTATTCCCTCCGGGGCTTCGGCCGCCCTGAGGTCGACCGGCGCGTCGGTGTCGTTCGCGTCGAGGTTCTTACGGGTGACGTCGAGGCGGTCGGGCTTGCGCTCGAGCGCGGTGACCCGGCCCGCCCGGCGGGCCGCTTCGATGGTGACGGCGCCGGTACACGACCCGACCTCGACGAAGTGGTCGGCGTCGGACAGCGCGAGTTTACTCATGAGGACGGCCCGAACCTCCGGTTTGGTCGGTCCGGCCTTCGCGTCGTGGGGGAGCGCAACGCGGGACATCGACTAGTGCAACTTTCGTGACTCGTAAAACAATTATGGTTGTTCTAATCAAAACTGCATTGTGTAAAGGCGTCGGTGGACGCCGATAGGGGCAAGCGAGCGCGAACTAACGCAAAGGTATTTGCGCGTCGACGCCGGACAGGTAGTCGATGGCGAAGGACGCCACGTCCGGGACGAGCGCGTCGGTCCTCCGGAACAAGCGCAACGCGACGCAGTACCAGATCCTCGTCCAGATAGCGGACCGCCAGCCGGCGGTCAGCCAGCAGGAGATCGCCGACGTGATCGGCATCACGTCGCAGGCGGTCAGCAACTACCTTCAGGACCTCGTCGAGCGCGAGTACGTCCGCAAACTCGGCCGCGGCCGGTACGAGGTCACCAAGGAGGGCGTCGACTGGCTCATCTCTCACACGACCGAACTCAGAGAGTTCGTCGACCACGTCTCCGACGACGTCGTGGGCCAGGTCGACATCGACGCGGCGATCGCGACCGGCGAGATACGCGAGGGAGAACGCGTCTCGCTGTCGATGCGCGACGGGATCCTCCACGCGACGCCGGGCGCGGCGGGAACTGCAACCGGAGTTGCAGCCACCGACGCCGAGTCGGGCGAGGACGTCGGCGTGACGGACTTCGACGGCGTCGTCGATTACGAGTACGGATCGGTGACCATCGTCTCCGTCCCGCGGATCGAGGACGGGGGGAGCGAGATGGTGGACGGCGACGCGATCGTCGAGTTCGCCGACGACCACGACCTCGTTGCCGTCGCCGGGAACGAGGCCATCGTCGCGGCGCGGCGGGCCGGCCTGTCTATCGACATTCGCTTCGCCAGCGCCGATGCCGTCCGAGAGGCGGCGACGAAGGGACTCGACGTGCTACTGGTCGCGACTGCCGACCGGCTGTCGTCGCACACCGACAGCCTCCGCGACCAGAACGTCAGCTACGAGGTCCGCGACGTCCCCGACGACGGCGAGTGACTGGGACCGTTCGACCCGGGTTCCGGATCCGCTCGTCCCTGCCGACACTGTCCGAACCGACGGACGACTTTTGTCTCCAGACCCCGTCTGTCCACACGCACCGGTCGAGGCCAGTGCGGGAGCCAAACCAATGAGCTACGAAATCGAACTCGACGACGAACTGGGAGAGCGAATCGAACGACACCTCGAGGACGACGAGACGCCAGAAGAATTCATCAGCGAGCTCCTGTCCGTCTACGAGACGGAGGGGAGCTTTCTCCAGGAAGGGTACTCCGAATAAGTCTGTTCGGACCCGATCTGGAGGCCACCGACGACGTGAACGACGAATTTGCCGAATTCGGCTGTGTGCGAGCTGATTTCCGGCTCCACGACGCGCAGGTCGTGAGCCTCGAGAACCGGCAGACGTGTTGCCTGACCGACGAAAGTATGCGTCGGGCGTCCGAACCCGGACGTACGATGAAACGATCACAGACGGCACGGACCGGACCGGAGTCTACCACGCGTCAGCGCCACAGTACCGAGACGAGCGGCGTGTCTTCGACGGCTATAGCTTACGCCCGCAGCGCGTTGCACTCGGGTGCTCTCGCAGGGCTACTGGGGGTCATCACTGCGGTTCGGGCCAGGCGGACGCTTCTGGCCGGTTCCACCGACGACGCGACGCGCCAGAGCATGCTGGCCGTGTTCTGGCTCGGCGTCGCGATGACCCAGTGGGGAATCAACAGGTCGGCTCGCCAGGAGTCGCGTGCGGAGGCTATCGATGTGACCGACCTCGAAGCGCCGGACGCGGACTGATAGGTCACCGGCGGTCGTGAATCCGACGAGTCGGTTCCCTGACTAGCTCCCTCACACCGGGGGGGTGTCTGGCGAACGGCGCCAGCAACAATTAAGTGGAGGTTGACTGAATAGTCAGTCAGTTATGGACCACAGCGATCGGATCGCGGACCTGGTCGAATCGCTCACTCGCGCGGAGAAGCTCGCTCTCGTCCACGGAGCGCCCGACCCGGACGGAACGGCGACGGGCTATCTGCCCGGCGTTGACCGAGTTGGCGTGCCCGAACTGAAGCTAGCTGACGGCCCACTCGGCGTCAGAACCCCCGGACAGGCCGCGACGGCGTTCCCGGCGTCCATCGCGCTGGCGGCGACGTTCGACGACGAGCTCGCGCGACGGCAGGGCGCGGCCATCGGGCGCGAGGCGAACGCGCGTGGGCAAGACGTCCTCCTGGGCCCGGGGCTCAACCTGATACGGGTCCCCCACTGCGGTCGCAACTTCGAGTACTTCTCGGAGGACCCCGTGCTCACCGGCGCCTTCGCCGGCGCTGTCGTCGAGGGCGTCCAGTCCGAGGACGTCGTCGCGACGCCGAAACACTTCGTCGCGAACAACCAGGAGACCAAACGCACCAGGGTCAGCGCCGACGTCTCCGAGAGAGCCCTGCGGGAGTGCTACTTGCCCGGCTTCCGCGCCGCCGTCGACGCCGGCGCCGGCGCGATGATGACCGCCTACAACCGCGTCAACGGGACGCACGTGAGCGACCATCACCGACTCCTGACGGAGATTCTGAAAGACGAGTGGGAGTTCGAGGGGTTCGTCATGTCCGACTGGTTCGGCACGGAGACCACCGTCGGCGCCGCCAACGCCGGCCTCGATCTGGAGATGCCCGGTATCACCAGCGAGGAGATGATGGAATCGTTCGACATGCCGGACCTGGAACTCTCCGACATCGACTTCGGGAACGCCGACGCGCTCCCGACGCCGGAGACCGCCGGCACGCGCATGTTCGCCGAACCGCTCGACGAGGCCATCGACGCCGGAGAGGTTCCCGAGGCACGCCTCGACGACATGGTCGCCCGCATCCTCGGCCAGATGGAGCGGTTCGGCGTCCTCGACGACGAGCGGAACGAAGGGGAGATCGACACCCCTGAACACCGCAAAATCGCCGAGGCGGTCGCGACCCGTGGCACCGTCCTGCTCGAAAACGACGGCGTCCTCCCGCTCGACGACCACGCGGATGTGGCAGTGGTCGGACCGGCCGCGAACGTCGCCATGCTCGGCGGCGGTGGGTCCTCGGAGATGACGGCGTTCGACGAGACTCCGACCGTCGACGGGATCCGGGAACGATCCCGCGGGACGGTCACCTACGCCCAGGGCGTCCCCGAGATCGAGATACCGTCGTTCTTCGACGACATCTTCGGCGACGACGAGGAGGACGGGGACGGCGAGCCGGGAGACGTCGCCATCGACGACGCGGTCGAGGCGGCCCGAACGGCAGACGTCGCGGTCGTCGTCGTCCAGGACGCCACGACGGAGGCCGAGGACCGCGACGACCTCCGCCTGCCCGGCGACCAGGACGACCTCGTCGAGGCGGTCGCCGCCGCGAACGACCGGACCGTCGTCGTCGTCCAGTCCAGCGGTCCCGTCGAACTGCCCTGGCGCGACGACGTCGCCGCCGTCGTCGAGTCGTGGTACCCCGGCCAGGCCGACGGCGACGCCGTCGCGTCGGTGCTCTACGGCGACGCCGACGCCGGTGGCCGCCTCCCAGTCACCTTCGCGCCCGAGTCGGCATACCCGGCGACGGAGCCCCACCAGTACCCCGGCGTCGACGACGAGGTCCGCTACGACGAGGGCGTCTTCGTCGGCTACCGCCACTTCGACGATACGGACGCCGAGCCGACCTACCCCTTCGGTCACGGCCTCTCCTACGCCGAGTTCGACTACCGTGACGTCGAGATGGTCGACGACGAGACGGTCCGCGTCACCGTCGAGAACACCAGTGCGCGAGACGGTCGCGAAGTCGTCCAGGCGTACGTCCGCCCGCCGCGCGTCGCCGACGTCGACCGACCCCTCCGGGAGTTCGCCGGCCACACCGCCGTCGAGATCCCCGCCGGCGAATCGGTCACGGTCGACGTCACGCTCGACGACCTGGCCTTCCGTCGCTACGACGAATCGGACGGCTGGACGGTCGACCCCGGTGCCTACGGCGTGGAAGTCGGCCGGTCCTCCCGGGACGTCCGCGTCGAGACCGGCGTTTCGCGGTAGCGACGTCGGAGGAGAGTTACTGTCTCGTTTTCGGTGTGGCTGGTAGCGGAGCGCTGCGGGACTGAGCGAACGGCCCGCGTTCGCGAAGGTCGAAAGTCGCGCTTGCGCGTCTTTCGGGATTTGAACCACGCCCACTTCGATCGCTCCGCTCCCTCGTGGTCTCCCTCAAATCCACAGCGCTCGTGATTTTGTGAGGAACGGACGTGACGAACAAAGAGCGTCCGCTGAGGGATTTGAACCACGTCGAGACTTCGCTATCGCTCGTCTCGCCTACCTCAAATCCCTCAGACCCTCCGCTATTTCGCTCACGTTCGTTCGCGAAAAGCTACGAGCGCTGAGGGATTTGAACCCCCGACAACATGGTCCGAAGCCATGCACTCTGTCCAGGCTGAGCTAAGCGCCCTGTACCAACTGCTATACTGCGGTTCCGGTTTAAACTCCCCGGTTCGGAGTGGGGGTGTCACGTGTTAGGTCACGACGAAAAGGATATAGGAGCCGACTGACACCACTTCACCAGTGCGGGAAATCGACTCGAACGGACTGTGGGGGGACCACCCGTGAGCTACACACTCGGTGGTCGACTGGACGGAGCATCGATCCGTCCCGGGACGAACGTGCTCGTCACCGGGCCGCCGTTGACCGGCAAGCGCCGGCTGGGACGCGAGATACTCCGCCACGGCATGGCAGCCGGTGAGGGGGCGATCGTCATCTCGACGCACGACTCGGCCGAGCGGGTCGAGGAGGTGTTCGCGACCGCCAGCGGTGCCGACGACGACCTGCTGGGTATCGTCGATTGCGTCACCAGACACGTGGGCAGGTCACCGACTGACACCGACCGAGTCCGCTACGCGTCCTCGCCGACGGACATGACCGGCATCGGGATCAAGTTCGCCGAGTCCATCGAGTACTTCCAGTGCGAACACGGGGTCGAACACAACCGCGTCCTGTTGAACTCCGTCACGACGCTGCTCCAGTACACCTCGCTCCAGACCGTCTTCCGGTTCCTCCACGCGCTCACGACGCGCATCGAGGAAGTCGACGCCATCGGCGTCGCCATCGTCGAATCGACGGTCCACGACGAGGAGGCGATGGGCACCATCCGCGAGCTGTTCGACGGCGTCGTCGAGACCGACCTCGACGGGTCGCTGTCGGTCGACCTCCCATCGACCGACGGGGACGACAGAATCCGCGGGTCTTGATCCCCGATAGACTCACTTCGTTCGTCTATCGAGCCCAGTCTCACTCTGTTCGACTGGACGCCGGGAGACTCGCTTCGCTCCTCTCCCGAGCCCTGCGTTCGCTGCGCTCGCGCATGCTGCCAGCACGCTTTTTTGCGCGCTCCCCCTCTATTCGGGTATGCCTGTCGAATCCGACGAAGACCTTCGGGAGATACTCGACCACGACACCATCGCCGTCGTCGGCTGTTCGACGACGCCGGGCAAGGCTGCTCACGACGTTCCGTCCTACCTCCAGAACCAGGGCTACCAGATCGTTCCCGTCAACCCGTTCGCGGACGAGATTCTGGACGAGCGAGCCTACGACTCCCTGACGGACGTGCCGGACGAAATCGACGTCGTGGACGTGTTCCGCCCGAGCGAAGAGGTCGGGGGCATCGTCGACGCGACGCTGGAACGCGACGACGTGACAGCCGTCTGGCTGCAGTTAGGCATCGAGGACGACGAGGCCGCCCAGCGGGCCGAGGACGCCGGGCTCGACGTCGTTCAGGACCGGTGCATGAAGGTCGAACACGAGCGGCTGGGCTAGTCCTCGGCCGTCGCTGTACTTTCCGAATCCGCCGGCGCGTCCTCGGCCGCTGACCTCTCCGGTTCGGACTCCCCGGCGGTCGCGTCGACGTCTGCGGCGATGGCGTCCGCTTCGACGTCCAGTTCCCCGGCGACGGCGTCGAGAATCGCCCGCTGTTCGGCCAGTTCGGTTTCGAGCGTCTCGACGCGTTCACCCGTCTCGTCGACGGTCGAACGGACGTCCTGTACCTGTTCCCGCAGTTCGTTGAGTCGTTTGTACGTCTTCTCTGCCACGTCGGCCAGTTTCTGCACCTTCTTGGCCGTACTTCCCAGTCCCATACGGGGCCGTTCGAGGCGGGGCCTTGTGGCCGTTTCGACTTCCAGTTAGTTGTCAGGTACCCAGGGAGAGACTCGAACGGGTCCGCCCGGACTGCTGTGAGAGAATTTCGACGGAAATACGAGCTCAGATGCGGCCGTACACGTCAGCGAGGCGGTCGACCGAGTGTTCGACGCTCACGCTCTCTCGGTGGTCGAGACAGGTCTCCCGCAGGTCGTCGTACTCGGACAGCGCGCGCTCGATGTCGCTGCGGAACGCGTCGATGTCCCCCTCGGGGTACGTGAACCCGGTCTTCCCGTCGACGATGGTGTCGCTCAGCGCGCCGCTGTCGACGCCGACGACGGGCGTCCCGCAGGCGTTGGCCTCCATCGCCACGAGGCCCTCCGTCTCGACTGGGCTGGGGAAAGCGAACACGTCGAGCGCGCTGTAGAACTCGGGGAGTTCCTCCCGGTCGAGGAAGCCGAGGAACCGGGCGTCGACGCCGACGTCGGCGGCCTTGCGTTCGAGATCCTCGCGCGCCGGCCCGTCACCGCCGAACACCAGGGTCACGTCGAGGCCGTCGGCGGCGTCGATAACGTCGTCGAGACACTTCTCGTAGCCGTGGCGGCCGGTGTAGCCGACGAGCGGGCCCTCGGGCAGGTCGTAGCGCTCGCGGAACGAGGCGGTATCGACCGGGTGGAAGAACTCGACGTCGACGCCGTTGGCGACCACTTCGACGGGCGTCGCGACGCCGACGTTCTCGCGGACGTGCTCGGCGGTGCGCTCGCTGGGCGCGACGATGAGGTCTGCTCGGTCGAGGAACCAGCGCTCGTACCGCGAGGCCGAGCAGCGGACGGCCTTCTGGACGGCGCCGTTGAACGAGATGTAGGAGGCGTACTCGCTGATCGGCGTGTGGTAGGAGGCGACGAGCGGGACGTCGAGGCGACGCGAGAGGCGATAGCCTCCCACCCCGAGGCTGAAGGGCGTGTGCGCGTGGACGACGTCGGCCTGACTGACCGCCTCGGGAATCTGCGGCACGCCGACCCGGAAACCGTCGTAGAAGGGGAACGGGAGACTGGACACCGGGTGTTCGCCCGCGGTCGCCTCGTGGTCGCTCCGCGGGTAGACGACGTCCATCTGACTGCCGCGGCCGGCCCACCGCTCGCGCCACGTCTTGACCGTGTAGGTGACGCCGTTCACGGTGGGGAGATAGGTGTCCGTGAACGCGGCGACGCGCGGGAGTTCCATCGGAGAGGGCTTTACCGACCAGTGGCTAAATGGTTGTTCTTTCCATCCAGATGGTGGGGGCTTACGTGGAACTGACCACGTTCGGCGCGAGCGGTGCGATACTGATACTCTGCTAGTCGCGCCGATCCGGGACGGCGGAACGTCGAGCATGGCTCGCGTATCCGGACGCTACCCTTCAGATCAAGTCTGTGTACAGCGATTCCAGCCGGGTTCCGACCCGGTCGAGGCCGTGCTCGGCGGCCGTGTCGCGGGCATTCTCACCGAGTCGCTCACGCAGGTCGGGATTCTCGGCGAGTCGGTCAAGCGCGTCGGCGAACTCTTCCTCCGACGAGCAGATCAGGCAGTCGTGGCCGTCCTCGTAGAACTCGCGGAAGACGGGGATGTCAGAGAGGACGACGGCCTTCCCGCAGGCCATCGCCTCCAGGACGACGATGCCCTGGTTCTCCACCTTCGCGGGGAACATGAACACGTCGCCCGCGCCGTAGGCGCCGCGAATGTCGTCGACCCAGCCGGTGAACGTGACGTTCTCGGGCGGGTTGTTCGTCCACTTGCGGACCGTCGCCGAGGCGCTCGGGCCGCTCTCGTAGGTGCCGTACCAGGTGAAGTCGTAGTCAGTCTGCCGGGCGACGCGGCAGAACGTCGAGAGCCCCTTGCGTTCGAAGACGTTGCCGACGGCGAACACGCCCATCCCGTCGACGTCGTAGCGCTCGCGGTACTCCTCGCGGAACCCCTCGAACCCGTCGAGCCGCCCCAGGTCGATGCCGTTCGTGATGGGCTGGATGGGCGCGTCGATGGGGTAGGATTCGAGGACGCCCTTCGTGTACTCGCTCGGGCAGAGGACGAGGTCGGCCTGTGAGTAGAACCACCGGAGGTATCGGCCGAGTGCCGGCGCGACGGCGTTCGATCCACGAAAACTGTTGCGGAAGTCCTCGCGCGTGACGTGGGCGTGGAGGACCAGCGGCGTGTCGGTCCGCATCGCGTGGCGTGCCGTCGCGACGGTGCCCGGCCCAATCATGTTGCAGTGGACCACGTCGACGTCGGAGAAGAACCGGTCGCCGCCGAGCTTCGAAAATCCGGCCCGGACCGGGTCGCCGCCGTTCCACGGCGAGGTGACGACGTCGACGCCGGTGTCGGCCAGCGCCTCCCGCTGGTGTTTCACCGACGTGCCGATGCCGCTCCGGTCCAGTTGCCCCGCCAGTTCCAGGTAGTTCAACGCGCGCACGATGTTCCGTCCTCCACATTCCGACAAAGATGTGTCGGATCCCCACGGATCGGCTGATCGCCGACGTCCCGGGGCTATCACGACGAAGCGATAGCTATTCCCGGCGAGGTGGCCGACTAGCGGGCGATGACTGCCGGCGAAACCGAGATCGCCCACGAGCGCATCGACCGCCTCCACGAGTTCGCGAAGGAGGCCGCCGGCGAGGGCCAGACCGACCGCGCCCGCGAGTACGTCCGCCGGGCTCGCAGAGTCGCCGAACGCAACCGTCTCGGCCTCCCCCGCGAGTTCAAGCGCTTCACCTGTGACTCCTGTGACGCCTACCTGATTCCGGGGAAGAACGCCCGCGTCCGCTTGCAGGACGGCCACGTCGTGATAACGTGTGACTGTGGAACGCAAGCGCGCTATCCCTACGACTGAGTGTTTGGGAGGGTGCTTTCCGTGCTACTCGGGTGAGGACTGTCGCGCTCTGTCTCTCGATGACTAGCTGTGTGAACTGAGTGGGTGTTTTGATGGGATAGCATTGTAAGAAAGGAGACCGCCAACAACCAGAAAGCCCTCGGCGCGCTCCAGTCCCGCGGCCCCGCTGCGCTCCTCGCTTCGCTGCGGTGCTTGTAGGCCCGGGGTTCCCGGAGCCCACCTCGCCCTTTCAGTCCTCCGAGGACAGCACCGCAGCCCTGCCCTTCCCCTGGTCGCGAGGGCCTCGCTGTTGCTCGGCCACTCGCTCCCGGCCGACCGCCGGACGGTTGCTGAAGGACGCGTGATTCGGCGCGGAGGCGCCGAATCCGGGGAGTGGTGGTTGTAATCGCGAACGCGTTTCATCGCGCGAGCGATGCAGTTCCTGGAGGAATGAAAGGGCGAGGTGCGGTCGCGTGGCCTGAACGGGCCCTATCCGAACGCAGTGAGGATATCCCGTTCAGGGCGCGCGAGCGCGCCGAGGGCATTCGAGGTGTTTGACTTCGAGGTCACAGCAGCTCTGCCAATTCACTAAGTCCTTGATCTGCGCTGAGCGATCCAGTACACGGACGTCTGAACTAGAACCCCAGATCGAATGTCCAACCTTCGGCACACCCGACCAGTTGGGCAAGTGTTTAACGCCTCCAGTCGATAGAACTCGGAAGTACATGACCAGCGACGACCGAACCCGGAAGATCCACGAACTCGACGCGACGCTCCGCGTCGGCAAGAGCGGCATCGACCCCGTCGCCGACGAACTGCGCAACCAGCTCGACAACGAGAACCTCGTGAAGGTGAAGTTCCTCCGGTCCTCGCTCGGTGGGACGACGACCGAGGAACTGGCCGACGAACTGGCTGAGCTGGCGAGCGCGACGGTGGTCCAGACGCGTGGCCACACTGCTGTGTTCGAGTGACGATGTTGCTTCAGCAGACTGCCCCCGACGCGATCAGTGCCTGGCTCGACAGCATTCCGTTCGTTCCCTCAGCGGTCACGGGCCCCCTCGGCAACGCGATCGTGTTCGTCGTCGTTCTGGCAGGTATCTATCTGGTCGGGCGGTTGTTCGTGTTGCCCGTCGTCGACCGCGCCCTCCGTTCGCGAGAACTCGACGCCCACGCGCGGCGACCGCTCCGCAAACTGGTCAACCTCGCCGTCATCTTCGTCGCCATCGCCGTGGCCTTCGGGATGGCCGACTACGGCAACATCCTCACGGCGCTGGCGACGGTCGGTGCCGCGGCGACGCTGGCCATCGGTTTCGCGATGCAGGACGTCCTGGCGAACTTCGTCGCCGGCATCTTCATCTACACCGACAAGCCGTTCCGCATCGGCGACTGGATCGAGTGGGACGGCAACTCCGGCGTAGTCGAGGACATCTCCCTGCGGGTTACGCGGGTGCGGACGTTCGACAACGAACTCCTGACGGTGCCGAACTCCCAGCTCACCGACGGCGTCATCAAGAACCCCGTCGCCAAGAACCAGCTGCGACTCAAGTTCGACTTCGGCATCGGCTACGACGACGACATCGACAGGGCGACCGAGATCATCCTCGAGGAGGCCGACGCCCACGAGGGGATCATGGACGACCCCGAGCCCTCTGTCAGGCTCGTCGAACTCGGCGACTCCTCGGTCGCCCTCCAGTCCCGCATCTGGATTTCGAACCCGAGTCGGTCGGACTTCGTGAAGGTCCGCGGCGAGTACGTCCAGTCCGTGAAAGAACGGTTCGACGCGGAAGGCATCGACATCCCGTACCCGAACCGGACAATCGGCGGCGGCATCGAACTCTCGAACGTCGACGGCGTCGTCGAACCCGCCGACGACTGACGACGGCGCGCTTTCGCAGTCACGCCTCCAGATTTCGGTGCGCCTCAGCGACCGGTCAGTTGCTCAGCCGACGCGTTCCGGTGGACTGTAAGTCCGACAGCCACTGCGGCCACCAGCGCGGCGACCCCGGCCAGGCCGAACCTGAGCAGGTCCGCGCCGTCGGTCAGCGACCCGACGACGGTCAACACGACGAACAGGGTGACCGACCCGGCCGCGAACGCGACCAGGAGCACCGTCAGCGTGCGTTCTGCGTCCATAGGATTGCCAGGCGGCTCTGGTCAAAGTAGTTTGTCCACGTCGGCGAAGAAGTTCGAGCGAAGTCCAGACAGGTCGGGTCTGGAGTTCCCTGTCTGCCGGCGTCAGTATATCGAGCGAACCAGGTCGACGTAGGCGGTCGGTTCCGTCGGTTTCGTCAGGTACGCGTCAGCGTCGGGTGCCACTGACCTGATGGCCGCTTCCGTGGCCTGCGAGCCGGTCATTATCGCCACCGGGACGTCCTCGTAGGCGGCCTGGAGTTCGGAAAGGAGCCGTTCGCCGTCCATCGCTGGCAGGTTCCAGTCGAGCAGGATCAGGTCCGGTTCGGGCGCAGCCTCGTACTCACCGCGCAGGTGGACGAAGTCGAGGGCTTCCTCGCCCGTCGAGACGACGTGGAGCGTCGCCTCGGAGTTCGCCTCCCGGAATCCCTCCTCGATGAGGCGACTGTCGCCGGGATTGTCCTCCACTACCAGAAGGTTCTCCGGCCGACCGGACTGCGTCGTCATAACAGCCACCTCAATATGAATAGAGATGAAAGTACCGCTTGTGTGGCCAATCCGCTCGAAACTGGTACGGAGGTCGTCTACTCCACGCGGTTCGATGCACGGAGCGACGGCTCGAGGGTCGAGAAACGGTACGAATGGCGGACGCCGGAATTGCCCGGCGTTCGGACGTGGGTAGTCCCGTTCGCCTCCTCCACCCCGCGATCCGACGAGCGCCGAGTGTCCGAGGGTTCGCTGCTCGCTTCCGCGCCTGACGAACTGCCCTCGGTAAACCGCGGCAGGACGCCCCTGCAGGCGTACTCCCGCGGACCGTCGGCCCCGGCGGACGAGGCTTCTCTGTTGGCTCACAGGGTCCACGCCCGGCAGACCGGACGCCCCCGGGTTCGGTCCCCGCTCAAGACCATAGTGCGGGCGAGGGAGGGGGGCCTAACCCCCCGACCTAGTCCACCTGAATCTCCGCCGTGCCCCCATAAGGGCCTTTCGGATACCCGATCTGTGAGGGAGCCTACCACCCTGGATGGCGCTGGCTCGACGACGCGCGAAAGCCGGTTCCCGGGCGCTCCCTGACTGACACTGCGTGCTCGACGAGGCAGTGTACCGAGGGGAAGATTCTGCTGTATTGGTGCTGGAAGAAACGTAGCTGCGAACAGCCAGAGAGCGGACGCAAATCGAACGTCTGGCGAAATCGGCCACACCGCTCCGTCTGGTCAGACCAGAGCGAGCGCGAGGCCGAACGTCAGTGCGAGACCGACGGCGAGGACGGCGAAACCGGTGGTGACCTGACCGAAGGTGTACTCGCTCTGGGGAGCCGTCGTCCGGAGCGGCGGTTCCCGGGAGGGAAGTTCGGGGTTCTTCGGGTCGTAGTCCGGGCGTTCCGCTTCCTCGTGGCCGTGCTCGTGGTCGGTGTCGCTCATGGTCCAGGGTTCGGCGTCCGCCTACCTGTAGCTGACGGATCCGGGCCGGGGCCGACGACGACCCCGGCAGAAATGTGCTCCAAACACGACGACTGTGTCGTCCGCGAGTCGTAAGCAAGGGATACGAGTTCGCGAGCGGGAGTAACGTCACGGAAGCGGTTTGGTCCGAAGCTTTCGGTCGGATTACCGCGAAAAACGGTCGTCGCCCGGTTTGTGTGGTCCCGCCGTCCACCGAACGATGCGACACAGAACAGGGTACGTGACGGTAGTCGTGATAGTCGCGGTGCTCAGTGTCAGCGGCGTCGCGACGGCCACAGTCGGCGCAGCACCGGTCGGGCCGGCGGCCCAGCAACAGGCCGGTGGGTCCCAGCAACAGGCGGGTGGGGCGTGCGACTACACCGCGCTCTACGAGGACAGTATCGATTCGGTCGTCTCGGTCCAGCAAGCGCGCGGACAGGGTTCAGGTTTCGTCTACGAAACCGACCAGAACGGGTCGGCGAGTTACGTGGTGACGAACGCGCACGTCGTGGGCAACGCCACGGACGTCACCGTCCAGTTCACGGAGGGCGAGTCGCTGAACGGCGCCGTCGTCGGCGCGGACGTCTACAGCGACCTGGCGGTCGTCCGGGTGAACGAGACGCCCGGCTACGTCGAAGCGCTGCCCGTCGCCGAGAACCAGACCGAACACGGCGAACGCGTCGCGGCGCTGGGCAGTCCGTTCGGCCTCGAAGAGACCATCACCCACGGCATCGTCAGCGGGCTCAACCGGTCGATGCCGACGCAGCTGGGCTTCGAAATCCCCAACGTCGTCCAGACCGACGCGCCGATCAGCCCGGGCAACAGCGGTGGCCCGCTCGTCTCCTGTGACGGTGCGGTCGTCGGCGTGAACACCGCCGGAATCGCCGCACAGGGCGCAGAGAACATCGGCTTCGCCGTCTCCTCGATGGCCGTCGAACGCGTCGTCCCGTCGCTCATCGAGACCGGCGAGTTCACGCATCCGGCCCTGGGCATCGCCGGGACGGGCGTGACGCCGGCCATCGCCGACGCGAACGACCTCGAGAGCGACCGGGGCGTCATCGTCGCCTCGGTGAACGAGGGCGCACCCGCGGCAGACGTCCTCCAGGGGAGTGACCGGCTGGAACGCGCCGACCGCCAGTACGTCCCCATCGGCGGCGACGTCATCGTCGCGGTCGACGGCCAGAACGTCTCGACGTCCGAGGACCTGGCCTCGGTCCTGCTCGCAGAGACCCGCCCCGGCGACCAGGTGAATCTCACTATCGTCCGTGACGGCGAGCAGACGACCGTCAACACGACGGTCATCGAACGACCCGATCCACAGGCAATTCCGGGCCCGAACGAGGGACAGCCGTAGCTGCGAGGACAGTCCGCTATCCAGAGACAGGGGAGGTCGATCCGCGGCAGGATTCGGACGATTCGGACTTCTTTTGACCTTCGGCGTGCCTACCGTCAGGTATCCAATGGCCCTCACCAAGCGGATCATCCCCTGCATCGACGTCGACCTGGACGAGGACGGGAACGCCGCCGTCTACACCGGCGTCAACTTCGAGGACCTGGCATACACCGGCGACCCCGTCGAGATGGCCCGCAAGTACAACGAGTCGGGCGCCGACGAGTTCGTCTTCCTCGACATCACCGCCTCCGCGGAGGGCCGCGAGACGATGCTCGACACCGTCTCCGCCGTCGCCGACGAGGTGTTCATCCCGCTGACCGTCGGCGGTGGCATCCGCACGCGAGAGGACATCAAGGAGACGCTCCGCGCGGGCGCGGACAAGGTCTCCATCAACTCCGGCGCCATCGCGAACCCCGAACTCATCACCGAGGGCGCGCGCTCGTTCGGGAACCAGTGCATCGTCATCTCGGTCGACGCCCGGCGCCGGTTCGACGAGCAAGGCGAGTACTACGCGTCGGTCGACGGCGAGTCCTGCTGGTTCGAGTGCACCGTCAAGGGCGGCCGCGAGGGCACCGACCTCGACGTCGTCGAGTGGGCGAAGGAGGCCGAGGACCGGGGGGCCGGCGAACTGTTCGTCAACTCCATCGACGCCGACGGGACCAAGGACGGCTACGACATCCCGCTGACGAAGGCCGTCTGCGACGCCGTCTCGACGCCGGTCATCGCCTCCTCGGGCTGTGGGGGCCCCGAGGACATGGAAGAAGTGTTCACCGACGCGGGGGCCGACGCCGCACTCGCCGCGAGCATCTTCCACTTCGACGAGTACTCCATCCGCGAAGTGAAAGAATACCTCGACGAGAAGGGCCTGCCGATCCGACTGTAGGATCGGCCGAGCGAACCGAGGCCGCTTTTTCTGGCCGAGTCTCATTCAGAGTTCGACCCACTGCTCCGTCTCGGCCGACTCGTAGGCGGCGTCGATGACCCGGACGTCTTCGAGGCCGTCTCGGCCGCTCGGCTCGGGTTCGGTCCCGGTGAGGACGCAGTAGCCGAAGTAGTCGAACTCCTCCTCGACTTCGTCGTCCGGGTTGCCAGTGTACTCGACGCTGAACTCGCCGCGTTCGACGACCATGCTCTGCGGGACGACCCCGCCGAACGGGGCCGAAATCGAGATCATCCCGTCCGTCCCGACGAGTCGGAGGTGGCTGCTCGCGTGCGCGTCGAAGCTGGCCGTACACGAGGCCGTGATCTCGCCGGGGAACCGGAGCGTGAACGTCACGTGTTCGTCTACTTCGGCGAACGCCTGGTCCATCGAGCAGGTCCAGGCGTTGACCGCGACGGGGTCGCTTTCCAGGAAATATCGCGTGGTATTGAGCGGATAGATGCCCAGGTCCACGAGCGCGCCGCCGCCGGCGAGGTCGGGGTCCAGCCGCCAGGTGTCCGGGCTCGTCGCCTCCAGGACGGGGTGAGAGAAGCCGCCGTACACCTGGACGACGTCGCCGATGTAGCCGTCGGCGACGATCTCGCGGGTCCGCCTGGCCGTCGGTCCGAGCTGGATGCGGTAGGCCGTCATCAGGGTCACGCCAGCGTCGGCGCAGACCTCGACGAGTTCCCGCGCGCGTTCGGCCGTCGTCTCCAGGGGCTTCTCGCAGATGACGTGCTTGCCCTGGTCTGCCGCGGCACTGACGTACTCGCCGTGGAGCGCGTTCGGCGTCGCGACGTACACCGCGTCGTAGGCGTCGGAGACCTCGCCGCGGCGGAACTCGTCGTAGTCGACGACGTGGTCGGCGCGGTAGTGGTCGGCCGTCCGCGCGGCCTTCTGGACCGACCCGCTGACCAGCGTCGTCGTCTCGCAGTACTCGCCGGCCGCGATGGCGGGGAGTGCGCGGTTCAGTGCGAAGCCGCCCAGGCCGACGACGGCCATCCGCACGGTCCCGTCGACGGATTTTCGCTCCCAGTCGCGCCGGGAGAATGGCTGGAAGTAGTCTTCGAGGGCCATGTCGAACATATTAGACAGCCAACAACATATGTGCGGCGCCCAGCACACGCTTCTGTGGGGCCGACCGTGACCAGTCGACCCCATCGAGCGGGTCGAGCGAGCGAATCGAGGAATCAGTTCGTCTCTCGAACTAGAGAAGCCCGAGCAGGAAGTCCAGGACCAGGAACCCGACCGATAGCACGAGGAGGATGAGGAGCCACCCGAGGATGCCGTTGATCACGAAGGCGAGCAGTCGCCAGACCAGACCCAGCGAGACAGCGACGCCGCTCCAGGCCGTAGACAGGATGCGCTCGTGTTCCAGACCGAACCGGATCACGCGGTCGGTCGCGTCCGCCGTCGCACCGATAATCCTATCGGCGGCGCGTAGCAGGCGGCTGTTCCGGCGGGCGATGCGAGCGAGCGCGCTGTCGGCGGCCGTCGTCACGAGGGGCGAGGGATCCGTGGCGTCAACGGCCCGGATCGTCTCCGCCGCGCTCGAATCGCCGACGTATCCCAGCCCGATCGTCGCCCACCGCCTGACAGTGGCCGCCTCGTCCTCCACTGCGGCGGTCTCCAGGGCCGCCCGAACGTCTCCCGCGGCCGGACAGTCGGTCTCGTAGAGGACGCCCATGGCGGCCGCCTGGGCGGCTCGCGCCCGTGGCGCCGACTCGGCGTCGAACGCCGACCGGACCGCCGGCAGCGTGTCACAGTCACCGAGCTTCGCTACCGCGAACGCCGCGCGCTCGCGGACGACCGGATCGCGGTGGGTCAACCGGCCGACCACCGTCTGGAGGACGGACGCGTCGCCGAGGACGCCGAGCGAGTCGAGCAACTGGGCCACGACGTCGTCGTCGGTCTCGCCGTCGAGTCGGTCGCGCAACGGTCTCACGCGTTCGCCCGGAGCATCGAGACCGACTGCCGCCCCAGTGAGCGGGAGACGTCTGCCCGCGACGGAACGGACCATCCGACCGTGGTCGACACCGAGGTGACCGAGTGCGAGCGCTGCCTGCTCCCGGACCGCGGGGTCGTCAGCCGAGAGTGCGTCCACACAGCGGCCGACGTCGTCGGCGGTCCCGTATACCGCTAACAGCGAGAGGCCCTCGGCGCGCTCGCTCGTGACGTCCGTCTCGACCATCTCTATCGCGACCTCGCGGATCGATTCGCGGGCGCTAGAACGCGATTCCAGCCCCAGCGAGGCGATCAGTCCCATCCGGCGCTCGAGGAGCGCCTCGGCGGCGATCGCGCTGTCTCGCGGGGCGGTCTCGACGACCCAGCACAGACGCTGGATTCTGCGCGGGCCCGTCACGTCGTCGACCGATTCGTTGATGGCGTCGAATACCTCGTCTCGCTCGTCGACCAGATGACGACAGAGCGTCGGGAGCGACCGCGGATCGCCGATAGAGCCGAGTGCCTCGGCGGCCGCGACGCGAACCGCCGGGTGGTCGTCGTCGAGACGTGCCTCGATCGGCGCTCTCGCCTCGCTCCCGTGCGCCTCCGCGTGGGCCCGGACCGCGTCTCGCCGGAGGAACGGATCCAGTGCGGTTAACGCCGCCTGGTCGGTGAGAGTGACGTCCTCGCGGACCAGTTCGGCGGCTGCGATGGACACGTCCGCCAGCGCCGCCGCGACGTCGTCGTCCTCGTACTGCGCAGTGCGGACCGCCGGCAGGGCGGACTGGTCGTCGATCGCCCCGATAGCGGCCGCGATGGCCGCCGCGTCGTCGGGACCTGAACCCCGGTCCGCGGCGTCAGCTCCGTCGTCTGCCGGCGTCGCTTCGGCCAGGGCGTCGAGGAGACGTTCGACGGTGGAGGCGCCCGCAACGCCGTCGAGCGACCGAAGCCCGTCGCGGGCGGCACGCCTGATCTCGCCGTTCTCGTCGTCCAGGTGGTCGAGCAGTGTCGGAACGCCTTCACCCTCCGCTCCGAGACGACCTATCGCACGGAGCGCCGCCGCCGTGACCGTCGGGTCGCTCTCCCGCTCGACGAGCGCCGAGAGGGGACCGACGGCCCGCGCGGCCTCCTGTTCGACGAGCGCGTCTATCGCATCTCGTCTCCGGCGGGGGTCCGGGTCCCGGAGGGCCCGGACCTGGTCGTTCGTCGTCGACATACGACTGGTTCCCAGCACGTCCACAGGCGGTCACCGTAAGCGTTTCACCTGACGAGCCGTTCCAGCCGCGCGTCGAGGGGCGGATGTGACGCCAGCAGACGGTCGATCCACGTTCGCCTGTCGCTGTAGCGTGGAACGTCTCCGGGCGCCGGCGTGGAGGCGGCTGCTGCGGACAGGGAGACGTTGGTGAGCGCGCGCTCGACTGCCGCGGGGTCGGAACAGCACGCCAGCGCGCACTGGTCGGCGCGATACTCCCGCCATCGCGAGACGGTCTGGGAGAGCACCAGTAGCGGCAACTGAGTGAATCCACCGAGAGCCAGCCAGAGGACTGTCGCCCGGGACGACGTCAGAACGCCGGTCGCAAGGTAGACGACGACCCCGCCGACCTGGACGGTGACGGGCGCGTGGCGCAGGACCGCCAGCCAGAGAACCGTCGCGCCCGTGACTTCGACGACGTAGCTGCTCGCGATCGCCAGGAGCGCGTCGTGCGAGCGGACGTGGCCGAGTTCGTGACCCAGGACCGCCGTCCGTTCGTCCGGCGGGAGGCGCTCGAACAGCGAGTCGCTGACGTACAGGTGCGGTCGGAGGCGGCTCTGGTCGACCATCGCGATCGGATCCGCCGTCTCGACGACGGTCACCGCCGGCATGGAAATCCCGAGGTCGCCGGCGAGCTCCCAGACGGCCGCCCTGTACTCGCTCGCGTCGGCGTCCGACACCGCTCCACGGCCCCGTTCGTCGAGTTCAGCTGCGAGCGACAGAGAGGCCTGACCGACGGTCACCGCGAGGACGAGTCCCCAGAGACCGACGAGCGGTGCACGCTGTTCGAGCGAGACGGCCGGTAGCGCGTGGACGAGCAGGCCGACGACGCCCATCACCGCAAGCGATAGCGGCCCGAGGACGCGATCCCACTGGCGCACGTACCGACCGATTACGGCGCCCGAGATAAACGTACCGCCGGGTGGCGCCGGTGTCGTGCCGTGAAACGAACCGGGCCCAGGGTCGCTCGGCGGGAGTGACATCAGTACGCTTTTGCACGTACTTCCCCAGAGCCCTCCAATGGAGTGGCGGTGTGAGTGGTGTGGCAAGCCCCACGAATCCGACGACCCGCCATGTGACAACTGCGGGCACGGCAAGTTCGAGAAGGCCGTCGAGCGGGTGCCAGCGACGGCCGACCAGCCACAGGGGTCGGTGTGGGTCTGTCCGGAGTGTGGCCGCCAGCACCAGAAGCACTCGCCGCCGTGCAGTCGCTGTGGGAACCTCGAACTCGAACAGCGCGACGTCGCAGACCTGGACGACCCGCTGGAGGACATCGGGACAGGCTGGCGAGACGTCGTCGAAGCGAAGTACGTCGCGGGTTACGTCGCCGTCGGCATCATCATCGTGGTGCTCGGCCTGGGCTTCGTCGGCGTCATCGACCTGCCGGGCATGGGCGAACCGGACATTCCCGACGCACCGGGCGACGCCGAAACGGCGGGGAACCTCTCGCTGGCAGCGGTCGAGGACGCGTACGTCGCCGAACTCAACGAGCGCCGCGAGTCGGCGGGTGCCTCGCCCCTGGCGACCGACGAGACCCTCGGCCGCCTGGCCGCCTACTACAACAAGGCCAGCGTCGACGCGATCTACGACGACGGGAGCGGCCCAGCGCGCGACGCCATCGACCGGTTCGACCACGGCTGTGCGTCGCGACCACAGACTCCCCAGCACCAAAATCTCGAAGGGCCGGACGGTACGGCCATCGTCGAGGCCGAAAGCGCCGACGCGGCCGCGTCGGCACTAGTCGAGCGAGTCGAAAACGGTGACCGATTCGACGACCTGCTCGACCCCGAACGCGAGAGAGTCGGCGTCGACGTCCACGTCGCGACGGACGACCGGGTGTTCGTGACGATCGCTATCTGTTAGCCCGGATAACTCCGGCGACGCGGCAGCGAGTACTCTCAGGTCTCGAATCCAGAACGAAGATCGAAGAACGACCGGAGAAGGCCAGCGCGACGCTCAGACCGCCGCTTCGAAGGCGTCGGTGAAGTTGTCCGATTTCTCCATGACGCGTTCGGCGCCGGCTTCGAGCGCGTCGAGTGCATCGACGTCCGTCTCCGTCTTGACAGTGAGGACGGGGTCGGTCTGGCCACCGGACTGCTCGGGGTTCATGTCGTAGGTCGCGGCGGTGACGCCGTCGGTCTCCAGGAGCGCCCCCTTCAGGACGTTCATGAACGTGTGGTCCTCGCCGGCGACCTCGATAGAGAGCATCGTGTCTTCCTTCTCGATGACGCGCAGATCCATATCAGGTGAATCGGCCCCTCGCGCGCTTGAAACCTTCGCTTCTGGCTTGGCCCGCACTCACACGACCGCGTACACCATCAGCAGGGCGAAGTACAGGAGCACGAGCGTTCCCAGGGCCTTCAGCCGGAACCGGCGGAGGTCGGCCTCCTCGTCGGCGTGGGCCTCGCGAAACGACGCTATCTGTTCGTCGTCGAGGTCGCCCGGGTGGGACTGCCCGCGGTGGAGGGCGAGCCACGATTCGCGGGCGAACGGCCGACCGCAGTACTCGCACTCGTACACCGGGAGGTCCGGGCGGCGTTCGACGTCGTCGGCGAACGGGTCAGACGCGTCCGGTTCGTGGTCGGTGACAGTCTCGGTCATAGGAAGGGCGGTTCGATTACCGGCTGGGAGAGGATCCAGAGGCTGGTCATCGTGTACAGCACCATCACGGCGATGAAGGGGTACTGCGACCGGATCGCCTGCAGGCGACTCGGGAAGCGGTCGTAGGCGCTCGCGTGGGCGACCCAGATGGCCAGCAGGTGGCCCAGGATGATACTCGCCAGGCCCACGCCGCCGAACCAGTCGGGGAGTGAGAGCGTCAGCACCGTCCCCGAGGCCGTGAACGGGTCGAGGAACGACTCGACCATCCCGGGCGACAGGCGGAGGAAGTAGCCCAGGTAGTGCGCGAGGTGGTAGCCCGCCGCGATGGCCAGCAGCGGCGGCGCGAACCGGTGGGCGAGTTCCGCACGCGAGACGTGGGCCTCGGAGAGGTCGCGACTGGCGCCGACGGCGAGCCGGTAGACCCAGTAGAAGACGAGAAAGCCCACCGCCATGGCGACCAGGTAGACCGCGCGTGCGGCGAGGTCCGACACCCCGAGCGGGCGGAGCAGCGCCCGCCACGCCGGCGTCGAGACGAGGCCGTCGAACGTCGTCGCCCACAGCAGCGCGACGACGAACGCCACCTCGTCGCGGCCGTCGACGAGGCGGGGCTCCGACAGCGCCGTCCCGGGGAGACGGAGTCGGAAGCCGCTCCCGTCACCATCGCCGGCGGTGCCGTCGGTAGCGCCACGCTCGAACGCGACCGGCGCGACGCGCCCGTAGTACCGGAAGACGCGCGAGACCGGGTCGGCTCGATCGAACCAGCTAGTTCCGTAGTAGAGCGCGCCCGCGAGCGCCACCACGGAGTAGGCGACAGCGAGGGTCGCGATGAAGACGGGCGGTGTCAGGGTGTCGGCCAGCGCCGCGGGCGGGCCGACGACCTCCAGGTAGACGAGCGCGAGCAGGCCGACGACGGCGGGCCAGGCCCCGTAGCGGTCCGGGTACGGCCGGTCGAGCGACGGGAGCAGACCGGCCATCGTCCGCCAGGGGTTCAACGCGGGCCACCAGTTACCCACGAGGTAGGTGGTCATCGTGAACCCGGCCCACCAGCCGACCCACACGAGCAGGTAGCCGGCGTTCTCGACGGCCTCGGACGGGCCCAGAAAACCGATCACGACGACCGCCGCCAGGCCGGCGACGCCGAGTATCGAGACCGCGCCCGCGAGCAGGCGGCGGCCCGGGACCGGGAACTCGCGGTGCCAGTCGTGGATCGCGGCGATGAACGACCGGTCGGTGACGAAGCTCGCGAGCAGGAACGAGGCGCCGACGGCCGCCCCGCCCGTCGTGAGGAACAGCCAGGTCGGGACCACGAGCGAGTCGCGCGCACCGGCGTCGAGGCTCCCACCGTGGGCGCTGGCCCGGCCCGCGAGCGTTACCCCGGCCACCAGCAGCGCGAGACCGAGACGACGGCGACGATCCATCGGCGGCGATTCGTCCTCCTGGTGTGTGTACCCATCGATCTGTGGTCGCGCAGACGCACTTGGATGCCTTTTTAGTAGTCGAATCGCAAGATGACCGTATGACTGTTGCCGAAGATTCAGCGGAGGATCACGGCGGGCACCACCTCCCTGCGGTCGAGGACTGGCCCCAGGGGTTCGGCGAAGCGAGCTGGTGGCCGTTCATCACTGCTGCCGGCGCCGCCGGCCTCTACCTCGGCGCGGCGCTGTTCGTGCTCGCGCTGGGTGAGGAACCGCTCGTCTCCTCGACCATCGCCGCGGGCGTCACGGTCGGCAGCGTCGGCCTCTTCCTGGTCGGGTTGTACGGCTGGCTCTACCACGCCTTCGTCGTCAACTTCTGGGAAGGCGGGACGGACCACCACTCCGACCGGACCCTCCGGTTCGCGATGTTACTGTTCCTCGTCAGCGAAGTGGCGACCTTCGGCGCCGGCTTCGTCTACTACTTCTTCATCCGCGGCGGCGCGGTCTGGAGCGCAGACCTGCTGCCCCACGGCGGCGTCACCGGCCCGCTCGTCTTCGTCAACACCGTCATCCTGATCATCAGCTCCGTCACGCTCCACTACAGCCACGTGGCGCTCCGGCGCGACGACCGTCAGCGCTACATCAACCTGCTCGCGGCGACCCTGCTGCTCGGGATCGTCTTCATCGGCGGGCAGGTGTACGAGTACTACGAGTTCATCGTCAACGAGGGATACACCGTCGCCGAAGGCGCCTACGCGAGCGCGTTCTACGGCCTCACCGGCCTCCACGGCCTCCACGTCTCGATGGGCGCAGTCCTCCTGGGCATCGTCTTCATCCGGTCGCTCTACGGCCAGTACTCCAGTGACCGGCACACCTCCGTCTCGACGGTGTCGATGTACTGGCACTTCGTCGACGTCGTCTGGGTGTTCCTCGTCGTCGTCCTCTACGTCGGTACGGCCGTCTTCTAGACCGGTTCACATCGGTCATCGAACAATATACGCGCCGTCTGCGGGTTTTCTGAAAGTCGTCACTGGTCTGAACAAACCTAACAGTTATTCCACCGGCGCTCAACGGGTACTTCTCATGGGGGTAGAAACGACGCAACACACGGGGATCGGTGGAACGCTCTTCAAACTGTATACGAAGTACGTCAGTGAGCCGGAGTCGACCAAACACGTCTACGGCTACACGTTGCTGGTGGTGGGCTACCTGCTCGCGATGGGCGGCATCGGGCTGTACCTGCTCGGACCCTCCGAGGGGAACAGTGCGATGGCCTACCTCGTCCAGGAGATCGCCATCACGCCCGCGGCCATCGGGCTCGTGGCGACGCTGCTTGGCATCGTCCTGATGCTACCAGTCAGACGACGCGGGACGATACTCGCTATCTTCGGCGCGCTTCTCTGTCTCGTCGCGATCGGCTGGTTCACCGTGGCGTATCCGAACGACTGGTCCCAGGGAGCCAGTTACAGCGACCAGATCATCCCCATCTACACCACTGGCCTGGCGCTCGTCGCGGGCGTCGTCGTGATGGTGCCCGTGGTGACGGGCGAACGCAGTTACTTTTCGGAGACGACGGCTGGCCACGAGTACGACCACCCGGACATCATGATCGGCGAGACCGACCGCGGCGGTCTCTTCGCCGTCTTCAAGCGCGGTACGGAGTGGACCTGGCGCCTCATCGACCAGAGCGCAGTCGCCTCCAGTACCGAGGAGTTCCTCTCGCGCATCGAGGCCGAGGACCGCGTCGACGCGGTCAAGGAACAGGTCGCCGCCGCCGGGCTACTGGAGATCAAACACGCCGCCTTCAGGCTGTACGAGTCCGGCTCGGACGCCTGGCAGTGGTACCTGATGCACGAGGACGGCTCCGTCCTCGCCGAGGGCGGCCGGGACTTCGACTCGCGCGACGGTGCCGAGGACTCCATCAACGCGATGAAGGACCACGGTGCCGACGCCGACGTCTTCGTCCTCGACCGGGCGGGCTACGACTGCTTCCAGGAGAACGGCGAGTGGGGCTGGCGCCTCATGGACGAGGACCGGACCACGCTCGCCCGCGGTGCCGAGAAATACTCGGCCCACGGGAGCGCCGTCGACGGCATCGAGGAGTTCCGCGGACTGACGGCCGACGCCACCGACCTGGTCATCGAGTCGTACGGCGTCGAACTCGTCCCGCAAGACGACGAGTGGGCCTGGCGGCTCCGCGACAGCGGCCACCAGAACATGGCGGTGAGCGCCGGGGCCTACGAGTCCAAGGGCGTCGCCGAAGACGCCGTCTACGACCTGCTCGCGGACATTCCAGACGCGAGTATCGTCGAGGCCGGCGAGCCGACCTACGACGTGTTCGACCGGAACGGCGACTGGGGCTGGCGCCTCGTCGACGACGGCGCCGCTGTCGCGACCGGCCACGGCGACAGCCGCGGACAGTCGGACGCGACCGAGCAGGCCGAACAGATGCGCGCACACGCCGCAGCGGCCGACGTCGTCGAGATCGAGGACCTCGATTTCGAGACGTACGAACGCGGCGGCTCCTGGCACTGGCGCCTCGTCTCCTCCGACCGCGAGGTCCGCGCCAAGAGCACGGAGCGCTACGACACCGAGGAGGAAGCCGCAGCGAACGTCGACCGCGTCCGCGAGGAGGCGCCCGACGCCGACCTCATCGAGTTCGACAACGCCGCCTTCCAGGTGTACGAGGCCGAGGAGGGCGCCTGGCGCTGGCGGCTCATCGACGAGGACGGCAACGTCCTCTCCGACAGCGGTCAGGGCGAGTACGAGTCCAAGGACGGCGCGATGGGCGCGATGACGACGCTGAAAGAACACGCCCCCGACGCCGAACACCTCGAGATCGAGAACACCGCCTTCGAGATCTTCCAGGACGACGAGGGCTGGGGCTGGCGCCTCGTCGACGACATCGGTGACACCATCGCCGAGGGCGGCGACCGCCACGAGACCGAGGAGGGCGCCCGCAACTCCATGGACAGCCTCGTCACCACCGTCCAGGAGGCCGACAAGCGCGCCATGGGTGAGGGCATCTTCCAGGTGTACGCCGACGCGGACGACGAGTGGTGGTGGCGCTTCGTCCTCCCCGACGGGACGACCATCGCAGACGCCCCCGAGAGCTTCGGGACGCGACACGCCGCCGAGGACGCCATCGAGGGTATCCAGGCCGTCGCAGGCACCGCGGCCGTCGAGACCATCGGCGACCTCGCCATCCTGCTCCAGCCAGAGGACTGGCACTGGGAACTGGTCGACCACGACCGCGAGCAGATCGCCGTCGGTGCCCTCCAGTACGAGGACCGCGACGCCGTGACCGAAGTCGTCGAGGACCTCCAGCGGAACGCGAGCGAGACCACAGTGTACGAGATCCGTCAGGCCGCCTTCGACTGCTACCGGAGCGACGACGGCTGGACCTGGCGCCTCATCGACGCCGACCACGAGGTCGTCGCGACCTCGCCGTCGACGTTCGAGAGCCTCGCCGAGGCCGAAGAGGACGCCGCCAACGCCCGCGAGCTCGGAATGGAAGCGGAACTCGTCGACTACGACGACGTCGCCTTCGAACTGTTCCAGGACGAGGACGGCTGGACCTGGCGCTTCATCGACGAGCACCAGCGCGTCATCGCCAAGGGCGCGGGCCGCCACGAGAGCCGGAACGCCGCCGAGGCCGAACTCGACGACGTCCGCGCGCACATCGCCGACGCGAGCGTCATCGAGATCGACTCGGCCGCCTTCGAGTTCCACCAGGGCGACGACGGCTGGCGCTGGCGACTCGTGGACGAAGCCGGCTCGGAAATCGCCGAGAGCATCGCGACGTTCCCGACCCGCGCCGAGGCCCAGGAGGAACTCTCCGTCGTCAAGGAGTACGGCCCCGAATCCGAGATCTCGATCGCCGAGTAACTGCCTCGCGCTGGCTTTCGTTCGCCGTTCCCTGCCGCCGTGTTCCGTCTCCGGTTCGCGATCTGAGTTCTGATAGCTGCACCCATAGCTTGAAGCCGAACCTTCTCCTCGAACCGCCAATGACGCGGCTGGACGTCACGGACGGCTTCGACGTGCACGAGTACCGCCACGGCCTCAAGCTCCTCACGGAAGACCGCGGCCAGATGCACCTCGCGAACCGGAACGACTTCGGCTGTCCCGCCTGCGGCGAGCCGTTCGACCGTCTCCTCGTCTCGGAGCGTCGGCAGAACACCTTCGGGAAGCCCGACAGCCCGTTCTGCGTCGTCCGGACCGACGACGAGTTGCTGTTGCTGACGCACTGAGCACCGTCCGAGTCCGGTTCGACCACGCCTCGAGCCCGGGAATGGCACGTATTCGGCAATCAATGCACAGTAAATGCTTATGCGGCTGTCCCGTGAACGATCGATCGTGAAGGATGGTACCACTAGACAGGAACGGTGGGCTCGGGCAGCGATCCGAGGACCGGGAGACGCTGGGCTCGCTCGAATACTTCTCGACGGGAGCGCTCAGCCTCGCAATTAGCTGGCTCTGTCTGGCGGTTCTCTACGGCTGGATCGTGGCGCTGGTCCAACCGCTTCACGTCCTCTCGACGACGGCGCTGGTGGTCGTGTTCCTGACGCTCTGGGCGGCGACCTGGCTGGTTCTCGACATCGTCTGGGGATGGCGGAGCGGCCGCCTCTCGGAAGCGTAACGAGAAGTCTCCTTCAAATCCCCCCACAGAGGTCTCTTCCGACCTCGTGGTACTCGGTCAAAAAGAGCCGGAGGGGGGTTTGTGAACTACGCGAAGACGGTCGGCCTCACGGTGTTCGGCCGCTGCGACTTCTCTCGTTCAAATCCCCCACGGCTTCCGCTGCTCACGAACTGTTCGCAGCAGGAAGCCGGAGGGGGGATTTGAACCCCCGACCTAATCCTTACGAAGGATTCGCTCTACCAGTCTGAGCTACTCCGGCGCGTCGGCCTCGCGACCAATGAATTGTCCGGCGATAACCGCAATAAGGATTGCGACTCGGGGCGGGTTAGCGAGAGAGTCGCACGTCCAGAACCACGTTCTGTTCGTGTGGCGCGTAGGACCTGACGACGTGACGGGTTTCGACCGTCACGTCGTATTCGGGCTCGGCGAACTCGCGGATCGCGCGCTCACCGGGTCCGAAGAGGTCGTCCTCGTGCTGGATGTCGTAGTAGTGGATCACGCAGTCGTCGCCCGCGAGGGCGACGGCCGTGTCGAGGAACTCGTCGGCGCTGTGAGGGAGGTTCATCACGAGCCGGTCGGCCCAGTCAGCGTACTCCGGCGCAACCTCACGGACGTCCCCCTCTATCGCGGTGATCCGGTCCGCGACGCCGTTTCGCTCGGCGTTCTCGCGGAGGTACTCGATGGCGGACTCGTTGACGTCACAGCCGACGCACTCCGCGCCGCGCGTTGCGAACGGTATCACGAACGGGCCGACGCCGGCGAACATGTCGAACGCGCGCTCGCCCTCGCTGACCTGCTCGACGACGCGGTGGCGCTCGGTGGCAAGGCGAGGCGAGAAGTACACCTTCGCCAGGTCGATGGCGAACTCGCAGCCGTACTCGCGGTGGACCGCCTCCGTGCCGTCTCCAGCTAGTACCTCCCAGTCACGCACGCGCGTCTCGCCCTTGATCTTCGATGCGCGGTTGAGGACTGTCCGGACCGGCAGGTCCGATTCCATCAGCGCGTCGGCGAGGGCGGCGGCTCGCTCGGGGTCGTCCTCGTCGATCACGATTACGTCGCCGATGCGCTCGTAGCTCGCGGTGAAATCCACCAGGTCGGCGGGCATCGTCTGCGTCTCGCGCACCGGGAGGTCACGGGCGACGACGTCGAGGTCCGCGGGCACCGACGCCGAGTCGGTCACCGGGATGTAGAGCCACCCGTCCTCGACGACGATGTCGTAGCCGTCCTCGACGAGGTCGACCTCGGCCAGCCGCTGGCGCGTCTCCTCGCCAGCCTCCCTGTCGACCCGGACGCACTGGACGCTCATACACTCTCTTCGCCAGCGGCCGGCGGTAAGGCTGACGCTTCGCGTCCTTTATGCACCGCCCCGACCGATCCGGCGTATGCTCACCTTCGTCGGACTCGGCCTCTACGACGAGCGCTCTATCACCGTCGAGGGCCGCGAAGCCCTCCAGACCGCCGACAGAATATTCGCCGAGTTCTACACCAGCAAGCTCGTGGGGACGGACCTCCAGCGACTGGAGTACTACCACGACGCCTCCTTCGAGATTCTCGACCGGGCCGGCGTCGAACAGGACCCCGAGCCCGTCCTCGACGCAGCGGAATCGGCGGACGTCGCGTTCGTCACGGCCGGCGACACGATGATCTCGACGACCCACGTCGATCTCCGCCTGCGCGCCCACGAACGCGGGATCAGGACTAGGATCGTCCACGGGACGACGGCCCAGACCGCCGCGTCGTCGCTCACCGGCCTCCAGAACTACCGGTTCGGCAAGGCGACGACGCTCCCGTTCCCCGACGCCCACGGCGGCGGCGACGTTCCGGACAGCGTCGTCGACACCATCCGAGACAACCGCGACCGCAACCTCCACACGCTCGTCTACCTCGACATCAAGGTCGACGACCCCCACTGGGACGGCGACGAAGAGTTCATGCGCGCCGACCAGGCGGCCTCGCTGCTCGCCGACGAGTTCGGTGCGGAACTCGGCGTCGTCGTCGCCCGCGCCGGGAGCGCCAACCCCGTCGTCGCCGCCGACCGCATCGACCGGCTCGCCGACGAGGACTTCGGCCGACCACTCCACCTCCTGATCGTCCCCGGCGACCTCCACGACATGGAACGCGACGCGCTCGTGGAACTCGGTGATGCTCCGGACGACGTGGTCTGATCGACGGTCGCCGTGAGTGTTGGATTCGTCAGTTCACCTGCTCCTCCTTCTGTGCTAGTTCACTGGTCAGTACAGTGTGTGTAGTGAGTGATTTGGTGTGTTAGAGATTGCGACTGAGTAGGGGACGACAACACGTCGAAAGCCCTCGGCGCGCTCTCTGGAGTCGGAATCGGGACCGCCAACACCCAGAAAGCCCTCGGCACGCTCGACTCGTGCGAACCCGTTGCGCGCGCTTGTTCCTCGCGTGCTTACGGGTTCGGACTTCGTCGACCGCCCCTCGCCCTTTCAGTCCACCAGGAGAGCAAGCTCTCCTGAGCCCTGGCTCGCTTCGCTCGCCAGGACACCAGGGGCAGCCGTAGCTCGCGCACGGAGGCGCTCGCGGTTGACTCCGCCACCCCTCCCCGGATTCGCGCCTTGCTCACGGCTGCGCCGTTCGCATTGAGGTGGCGCTACGCGCCACCCTCCCGGCGCGAATCACGCTTCCTTCCGCAACCGCGCGGCGGTCGGCCGGGAGCGAGTAGCCGAGCGAAAGCGAGGCTCTCGCGACCAGGGGAAGGGCAGGGCTGCGGTGCTGTGCTGGCCTGGCGGACTGAAATGCTCTGTAGGATCGCTTGAGTGGGTCAGTGGTGAACGAAATCGTCCTCTGAAAATAGCTTAGCAGTTTGACGCCAGAAGCACTCACTCTTTACCTACTTCGCTGTAGATGATCGGTGAATCGTAGCCGGATACTGTTGTTCGGACCCATCAATAACCGACTCTCGAGACTGGCGAACTAGCGATCCTACAGAGCAGACTGAAAGGGCGAGGCGGGCTGCGGGAACCCGGGCGCAGTAAGCACCGCAACGGAGTGAGGAGCGCAGCAAGCCCCGGGACCGGAGCGCGCCGAGGGCTTTCTGGCTGTTGGCAGTCTCGTTTCTGCCAGCGTAATTCAGAAGAACCACCCGTTCAGTAAACACACCGAAGCTACAATCAGTTCATCGCAGAGAGAGCAAAGCTAACTCACCGTCATTCACTCCCGCTAGTCCGCGCCCGCCTCGTCCGGCGGCGACCGCCCCGGCTCACCCGAAACGCCGAACGCGTCCTGGAGGTCGTACTCGCTTCCGGTGAGGAGGTACAGCAGGTCCTCGACGACGACCAGTATCTCCGGCAGCGTCTTCACGACCAGCCAGGTGATGAGTATCATCGCGAACACCGACCCGAACTGGGCGAGCATCCGGTCGGCGAGGAAATACGAGACGTACTGGGGGTCGTCTGTCCCGATTAGCCCCATGATCGGCTCAACGAAGAACTGCATCTTCTGGTGGCCGAACATGACCGCGATGAAGACGTTGCGGAACAGGTTCAACACGTAGATGATCGGCAGGGCGATGGCCAGCGCCTTCGCCTTCCGGCGGAGCGGGGCCGACACCGCCAGGATACCGCCGGCGATGATGGACATGCTGCCGATGCCCGTACACGCCGTGATGATGGTGTACCGAATCGGCGCCGTGTTCCCCTCGAAGACGAAGGTGCTACGGTCGGGATACTTCTTCCCGGTGATCGGAAACCCGTCGTGCGCCATCCCGCCGACCAGCGTCGGGTCGAACCCCAGCAGCGACATCAGATAGGCCGTCTGCCCGGCGACGGTCTCGACCAGCCACTTGCGCGGCGGGATCGATTCGATGCCGGGGACGTAGACGAAGGGGAGGTAGATGAGCCCCATCAGTCCGACGGCCCGCGTCAGTACGAACAGCGAGTCCCTGCCGTTCCAGAGTCGATAGCCCGCGTACAGCGACATCGGCACCGCGGCGATGCTGCCCAGGCCCTCGACGATACTCCCGATTTCGAAGACAAAGTGTGGCACGAGCACGAGCCAGAACAGCCCGAAGAGGACCCAGCCACCGACGGCGACTCGCCGAGCCAGCTCCATGTCCCACCGTTCGACCACGGCCGCCGTCAGGAACGCGACCACCACCAGCCACGACAGCGGCGCTGAGACGTCGAGCGGCTGAATCGCGAGAAACGCAGCCTGGAGTGCCATCGATTCTACGTTACCGTTGTCCGAAGCCCGCTATATGCTTTATCGTTGCGTGACTGTGCGCGTCGAGAATGGCTGACGCTATCGGGTTGGTAGCACGCGAAGAAATGGGGGGGAATTCAGGAGCCGGACGAAGTCCGGTAGTTAGTTACCTCAGTCGTTGCGGCGGACTGCCAGCAGTGCCGCAGCGATGAGGGCGCCGAGTGCCGCGACGACCGTGAAGCCAGGTCCACTGTCGTCAGTGGGCGACTCCTCGGTGTCGGTTTCAGTGTCGCCGTCCTCCGGCTCGGTCTCGGTTTCCGTGTCGGTTTCCGTTTCCGTGTCGGTTTCCGTTTCCGTGCCGTTCTCCGTGGCGGTTTCGGTCGGGCCACCGAGTTCGCCTTCGGCGACGACCTGACCGTCCTCGTCGACGTCGTAGTCGTCGATGGTCAGCGATAGATTTGTCCCCTCACTGAGGTCGCTGAAGTCGACGCTCGCGTTGAACGTTCCGTCGGGCTGGACCGTCGGGTCCGGCCGCGTCAGGAACGGACTCGTCGAGTCGTCGGACTCGATGGTGATGCGCAGTTCGGACCCGGGCGCGATGTTAGTCGTGCCGGAGACCGTCTGGTTGTCGGCAGCCTCGACGAGCACGAGGTCGTCCTCGTTCATGTCGAGGTTGACTTCGGGTTCGACGACGTCGAAGTTCGAGGCGACCGTCTCGTCCTCGTCGTCCTCGTCGAAGTTCAGGACGTTGTCGTCGCCTTCGTCTTCACCGTCGTCGATTTCGTCGTAGACGGTGTATTCAGCGGTGTATTCCGTCTCCGAGAAGTTATCGTTGTCCGTATCCATCGCGACGTAGTACGAGTTGTTGTTTCCGTCAGCGACAACTTCGATGTCCTCGGAGTCGAGTTCGATTCCTTCGGCATCAGCGTTGGCGCCGGGGTCGGCTTCCTCGACTACCATCGTAGTGAGGTTGCTGTCGAGGAATGCAGACTCGCCGGCGTATTCGTAGTAGCCCTCGAGACCAGATGCTTCGAGCTGGACGACCGCGTAGTCGCCAGTCGCGACTTCGTCAGTCTGGGTGACGTTGCTGCCGAGGCCGGCAGCGATAACGTCCTCCTCCCAGTCACTGAAGTCGCTCGGCGTGGTCATGATCGACATATTATCGGTGGAGCGGTCCTGCAGCGACAGCGCACCGACTTCGTCAGCGTCCGAGCCGTCGTTGTGCCCGGTCGTGACGTTCATGTCGTACTCCGTCGCGTCCAGAAGACTCTGGCTGGGGTACGTGTAGTCGTCGTTCCCTCCGTTCACGTAGTCGACGTACGAGAAGGAACCGCCCTGTTCGATGACGTTTACATCGTCGTCGTCACCTTCCGCGGTGAGCGTCTCGTCGGCGAGGCCCTCAGCACCAGCCGTGAAGGAGTTGAACTGGACAGTGACCTCACCGTCTTCGTCCTCGTCAGTCACTTCGGCGACGATCCAGTAGTTCTGGTCTTCACTACCGATGGTGATCGTTCCTTCGTCGGTGTTCTCCATCTCCAGGGTGATGTCGGCGATGTCACCGACCTCGTCCTGGGGAACGTCCTCTTCGAACTGGATGTCGCCTTCTGCTGCTTCGCTCACGTTGATGGACTGGGTTGAGCTCGCGCTTGTATCAGTCACTTCGAAGTCAACTGTGTACTCGCCCGTATCGATGTCGGTGAAGTTCGTACTGTAGGTGCCGTCAGAGACGTCCTCGACGGTAATAATGTCGTCGTCCTCATGAACGTTAACGTCAGCACTGTCGAAGCTGTCGTCATTGTCCTCGTTGACGAAGACATCCTGCAGCTCATCAGTGTCGAGGTCGCCATCGGCACTGATGTTGAGGTCGTAGGTACCCCGATTCGAGTCGAGTTCGAGTTCGACTTCGCCATCCTCGTCGGTGACATTGTCGTCCTCGAATTCAGCATCGAGGTTCTGCTGCGTGATCTCGAATGCAGCACTGGTTGGACTATCGGTAGCGTCAGTTCCAGTGACGTGACCATTCTCGATTACGAGGTACTCTCCATTGGGATGCTGAATGACGTATTCACCATCGAGATCGCTCGTATCGAGCACGTACGTCCCATCATCATTCAATGGGAACTGCTCTTCCAGTGTACCAACGTTATTGTCACCGTCGGCGTCGAACTCACGGAGTTCGTAACTGTCTTCCAGATTCTGGTTATTCTCGTCGTCGAAGACGAGCTCCTGGCCTTGCCAGAAGGTTGTTCCACTGTCGAGTTCCTGGTCATAGTCCAGGTCGCCATCTTCGTGGTTCGCAGCGGCTGAACCTGGGATCGCGACGGTCATCGCGAAGACCGAGAAGACCATCAGCGCAGCCAGGAACAGGCTACGAAGTTTGTCGTTTGTCGTTGTCATAGGTTGTCGGTTGTCCGATTGGGCGGCGACAGCAGCTTTCGTCCCGTTCGGCCGTCCGAGCGGCGTGTTTTTGACCGAACAGGAGTACTCGTTGATGCCACCATGGGTAGGGGTACATTCAAACGGTATGGTGGGTGTTATAAATCCTTTGTGGTAATGTGGGAGTGTTGACATCGCTTCTCAAGGCCACTACCGCCAGATTTCGGCCGCTTTGAAACTATATGTTATATTTCTAATTATATCGGAGGTCAGTAATGAACTGGCGTTAGCCCCTGTCTCGGCGGAGAATTTCCGCAATCCGGATCAGCCCATTATGCAGTTCTGTTGACTGCTTGGTATGAAATATCGCCACAGCTACCGCTCGTCAGTTAGCGTCGAAGAAAAAACGAAATTCAGGAGCCGGACGAAGTCCGGTAGTTAGCTACCTCAGTTGTTGCGGCGGACTGCCAGCAGTGCCGCAGCGATGAGGGCGCCGAGAGCCGCGATGACCGTGAAGCCGGGCCCGCTGTCGTCAGTGGGCGTGTCGGTTTCCGTGTCCGGCTCTTCGGTCGTCTCCTCGGTAGCCTCCTCAGTCGACTCAGTCGGCGTAGCGGTGGCCGTCTCAGTCTCTTCAGGTGTTGCGGTTTCAGTCTCTTCGACCTGCTCGACGACCTGCCCGTCGTACTCTTCGGAGCCGTCACCGGTCTCGAAGTCGATGGTCAGGTTCGTCCCAACCGCCAGGTCGCTGTAATCCGCGCTGAAGCTGAGCGTCCCGTCGGGCTGAACCGTCGCTTCCGGTCGCGTCAGGAACGGACTCGTCGAGTCGTCGGACTCGACCGTCGAGGTCAGTTCCGTCCCGGGTGCGAGGTTCGAGCTGCCACTGAACGACTGGTTATCGGCAGCCGCCACCAGGACCATGTCGTCTTCGTTCGTGTTGAGTTCGGAGTCGATGTCGACGATGCCGAAGCTGTCAGTGACAGTTTCGGGCTCGTCGTCATTGGTGTTGAGTTCGCTCCCCGCGTCGACCGTAAAGTTCACTTCATACTCACGGTCCACGTCGAGCGTCGATGCCGTACTATCGACTGCGTAGTAGTACGTGTCGTTGTCACCATCGGCGATGAACGCCGCAGTCGCGTCGTTGCCTCCGCCAGCACCGGCAAGCACAACGTCGTCACCATTCTGGTTCGCACCGGGGTTGGTGTGGTTGAGCGCGAGCGTCACGTCACCCTGCGACAGGCCGTCGTCGCCGAGTGCACCTTCGAGGCCGGTCGCCTCAACCTGGACGACAATCCAGTCGTCGGTCGCGATGTCGTCGGCCTGGGTCAGGTTCGACCCAACACCAGCGGCGACGGTGTCGGCGTCCCAGTCAGTGTTGACGTTCGCGTCGTCCGGTGCAGTCCAGACGGTCGCGTTGTTGGTCGAGCGCTCCTGCAGCGAGAGCGTGCCGACCTCGTCAGCGTTGTAGTACGCATCGTCCGTGTCCTGCGTCTGGGTGTTGTGCCCGACGGAGACGTTCATGTCGTACTGCGTCGCGTCCAAGAGGGAAGCACCGGCTGCTCCGTTGTTATTGTTGGCGAAGGACCCACCTTCGGCCTGAACGTTGACGACATCGTCGTCCGCGTCTGCACCAGTCAGGACGTCGTTACCGGACCCAGCGTCGTAGGTGCCAGCTTCGAAGGAGTTGAATTCGAGGTTGACCTCACCGTCACCGTCGTCGTCGGTCACGTGGGCGACGATGTAGTAGTTCTGGTCGTTGCTCCCGATGGTGACCGTTCCCTCGTCGGTGTTGTCCATCTCGAGCGTGATGTCGGCGACGTCACCGACCTGGTCCTGGGCAACGTCCTCGGAGAACTGAATGTCACCATCGCCGGCCTCGCTGACGTTGACCGTGTCACTCGAGGACGCGCTGGTGTCAGTCACTTCGAAGTCGAACGTGTAGTCACCGGTGTCGATGTCGGTGAAGTCCGCAGTGACAGTGCTGTCGGAAATCTGGTCGAAGTAGACCGTGTCGTCATCTTCGTCTTCGGCGTCGGAGTAATCCGTCGCGTCGGTGAAGATGTTCGAGAGGTCGTCGTCGTCCAGGCCGTCAGCGGTCACGTTGACCGTGTAGGTACCACGGTTCGAGTCGATCTCGAGATCCGTGGAGTCCTCGTTGGTCACGTTGTTGTCGTCGAAGTCAGCGTTGAGGCTCTGGGTCGTGACCTCGAACGCTGCGTCGCTGTCAGTAGCGCCTTCGTTACTAACGTGACCGTCCGTGGTTGTACTAACACCGAATTCTAGATAGTCACCACTGGGATCCTCAATGACATATGAACCATCAAGGTCACTGGTGTCAATGACGTATGTGTCGTCATCGTTCAGTGGGAATTGCTCTTCAAGCGAGCCCACTCCGTCGGAGCTGTCATACTCACGGAGCTCGTACTGACCGCTCTCAGCACTAGGGTCGTAGATTACGAGTTGCTGTCCTTGCCAATACGTCGTGCCGCTGACGAGCTCGTCGTCGTAATCGCCAGCGTCAAGAGCGTTTGTATGGTTCGCAGCAGCTGAGCCGGGCAGCGCGACGGTCATCGCGAAGACCGAGAAGACCATCAGCGCAGCCAGGAACAGGCTACGAAGTTTGTCGTTTGTCGTTGTCATAGGTTGTCGATTGTCCGATTGGGCGGCGTCAACAGCTTTCCTCCCAGCACGGACGCGGTCGCCCCGCGTCCGAACCGAACCTGAGTACTCGTTGTCGGCGCCATGGGTAGGGGTGCTTGAATGGTCTTATCTAAGTGGTAATAAGCCTTGTCGATACTGTTAAGTATAGAATATATTTACTGAGAGAATGGAAGTTCGATATTTCAACGCCTCCGGTCTAGACAATTACCATCAGGGAATCGGTGATCGGAGACGTGTTACAATTCGTAAACTAATTCTCATTGACGTTATGGGCTGCGCCATGAAGGGTCGGTTCGCCCGCGACAATCGATGGACTGCCCCCGACACAGGTGCTCGACTAGTCGAGGCGTGGCTCACTGGACGAACGTGGCGAGAACGAATCAAGTCAGAAAACGGGCCCCGTCGCTCGCGCTACTCCGCCGTCACGACTTCGATCTCGTGCCCATCGGCGTCCTTCGTGAAGGCGTAGTTCATGTCGCAGGACTCGGGGTCGCGGTAGTCCTCGGCGTCGCGTTCCATCAGCGTCTCCCAGGCCTCGTCGAGGTCGTCCGTCCGGACGGCGAGGTGGCCCCAGGCGTCGCCCATCTCGTAGGACCGCCCGTCGTAGTTGTAGGTGAGTTCGACGGTCATCGCCTCCTCGGCGGCGTCCTGGGGCGCGACGAAGTAGTTCGCGAAGGTGTCCGACTCCCAGCGACCCGCGGGAGCGTAGTCGAGCTTACGGGTGTACCAGCCCAGCGCGTCGTCGGCGTCCTCGACGCGGATCATCGTGTGGTCGAGGCTCCAGCAGGCGCCGTAGTCCCGTTCGACGATCTCGATCTCGTGACCGTCCGGGTCCTTCACGAAGGCGTAGCCGGGGTTCTCTTCCGGCGGGCGGTAGTCCTCGACGCCCTCGTCCATCAGCTCGTGGTAGGCCTCGGTGACGTCCGCGACGCGGACGGCGATGTGCCCCCACGCGTCGCCCATCTCGTAGGAGCGCCCATCGTGGTTGTAGGTGAGCTCCAGCAGGGCGCCGTCGTCGTGGACGTCCTCGGGCCCGAGGAAAACGTTGGTAAAGGTGTCGGCCTCCCAGCGGCCCTTCTCCTCGTAATCGAGGTGGGTCTGGTACCAGTCGAGGGACTCGTCGAGGTCTTCGACGCGGATCATCGTGTGGTCGACAGTGAACGACATGGTCGTATAGAGGTCCGGACCGCCGAAAAACGTACCGCCAGTGGTCGCGCAGGTGACAGAGCAGCGAGCGAGTGGGAAATCGATCCTCGGATACCGGGCTTGCGCTCACGTGCGTGCGCGAAGGAGAACCACCTGCTCGTCGTGTACTACTTGCTCGTCGTGATCCGGAGCACGTCCTCGTCGGCGAGTTCGTGTGACTGCCCGACCTGTTGCTCGTCGTGTTTGGCGCTCGGACCGGTGACGCGAGCGAAGCGGAACCGGTCCTCGAAGTCGCCGCCGAGTTTCTCGCAGGCGTCTTCGACGGTCTGGCCCGCCCGGAGGATGAGCGGTTCCTCGTAGTCGATTCCGCGGCCGGGCTTGTCCATGTAGATACGGATGAGGCCCAGTTCCTCCCAGATGACGTCCTTGAGCGCGTCGAGGCCCTTCTCCTCCGCGGCGCTGATGAAAACGGCCTCCTCCGGGTCGAGGTCGTGTTCGCGCAGCTGTTCGTCGACGGTCCCCTTGTAGTCGGGCTCGATCAGGTCGGCCTTGTTGACGGCGACGACGGAGGGGAGGTACACCCGGTTGTCCATCACGCCGTCGATGAGGCGGTCGATGTCGACCTGTTCGCCGATGGTGACGTCGGCGTTGACGTGGCCGTGCTCGCGCAGGACGCCCTTGATGGTCTCCTCGTCCAGGTCCAGGTCGACGCTGGCGTTGACCGACAGGCCGTCTTTGGCCTTCCGGCGGATGGAGACCCGCGGCGGGTCCCGATCGACCCTGACTTTGTTCTTGTAGAGTTCTTCGCGCAGGCGCGCGTACTGTTCGATCTCGAAGACGGAGAGGACGAAGACGACCAGGTCGGCTGTCCGGACGACCGAGAGCACGGCCTGGCCGTCCCCGCGGCCGCTGGCGGCGCCCTCGATGAGCCCCGGGACGTCGAGCATCTGGATGTTCGCGCCGCGGTACTGCAGCATGCCGGGGTTGACGTCGAGCGTCGTGAACTCGTAGGCGCCGGTCTCGCTGTCGGCGTTGGTGAGGGCGTTGATGAGCGTCGACTTGCCGACGCTGGGAAACCCGACCAGGGCGACGGTGGCGTCGCCGTGTTTCTCGACGGAGTAACCGGTGCCGCCGCCGGCGGAGGACTGGTTCTCGAGTTTCTCCTTCAGCTCCGCGAGCTTGGACTTCAGCCGACCGATGTGGGCCTCGGTCGACTTGTTGTAGGGCGTGCTGGCGATCTCCTCTTCGATCTCGCGGATCTCCTCTTCGAGCCCCATTACGTTAACGTCCGCCCGCCGTCCCGAATAAGGCTTTCCTACCGTCCCGGCGACGGCCCTCCGGTCGGCGCGCCCCCGGCCGCGGTCACCCGCCGGGTCACTGGCAGCGTCGGCTCGTGAGACCCGGCGCCGTGGGCCGTCGGTGCCGCGTGCAACCGACACGATGAATTCGAGGGAACGGCTTCGACACTCCTCCTGACGGGCGAATCTCTCAGTCACACGTGCATTTCGACACACTAATACGGGGCCCCACACCACAACCGACAATGGCAGACGTCGATCGGTTTCGCGACAGCACGCAGATTCTGCTGCCAGCGACTGCCCTCGACGGGATTCGGGACGAACTCGAAACCCGATTTACCCTCACCGTTCGCCAGGAAGGCCCACAGGTCCGCATCATCGGTTCGCCGGTCGAGATCAAGGAGGCCACGGACTTCCTGGCGATGAACGGCGTCACCCTCGCCTGAGAGGGGTTCTCGAATCCCCATTCTGTCGGTCAGTGTGCGACAGTAGGTCGCGTCGGTAAGAGCCGGTCGCACGTAGAAGCGCCGAGCGTTCCCAGCGAACCCTCAGAACAGCGCGTCGGACTCGTCGAGGACCTGTGCGGGACCGCCGACCTTCCACTGGCGGGTGTCGACACCGCAGTCGGCCACCGCTTCCTCGACGCGATCGACGTACTCGGCAGTCGTGTTGACGTAGACGCTCGCGCCGGTGTCGACGGAGAAGTAGACGGGGACGTCCTCCTCGGTCCTGAGCTCTCGCACGGCGTTGAAGATTTCGATGGTCCGGGGCTGCCAGTACACCCACCCCGCGGGGCCGGTCATCGTCGTCGCCGCCAGCGAGAGCGAGTCGTGCTCGGCGAGTTCGAAGGCGTCCTCGAAGTCGCCATCGCGGAGTTCGCCGCGCATCGCCGCGATCTGTCCGTGGATGTGGGCCATCCGGCCCTCGAACATGTGGCTCTCGGCGGCCTCGGCGTGGGCGGAGTCGGTCTCCTTGTAACTCGGAACCATGCCGGCGACTATACGAACGTCCTCCTCCAGTTCGTCCGCCACGTCGATGCGCTCGGAGCGGCAGTCCTGGTCGTCCGCGCCGGTGCGCAGGTGTGAGTACGCGCCAGTGACCGCGCGCGCGGCCGAAGCGGACCCGCGACGGGCGATGGCGGACACCTCGGGTCGGGTCAGGTCCAGCCCCGCCGCCTCGCTCAGCGCCATCGCGGCAGCGGCGAATCCCGACGCCGAGGACCCGAAGCCGATGTTCGTCGGGAAGTCGTTCTCGGACTCGAAGCGGACCCGTTGGTCGACGCCCGCCCTGTCGCGGACCTCGTCGACGACTTTCCGGATGCGGTCGGCGCCGTGTCCCGCCACCGATTCCCCGTCGATGACGTACTCGTCCGCATCGAGCTCGGGATCGAACTCGACCGTCGTCAGGCTGTGGCTCGGCGCCGTACAGACGCTGATCGAATCGTGGTAGGGGAGCCGCAACTCCTCGTCGCGCATCCCGTGGTACTTCACCAGCCCCTGGATCGGGTGTGCCTTCGCCGTCGCTTTCATACTGGTTTCTTCTGTGGGGTGTACTTTGCAGTTGCGTCTCTCAGCTGCCAGTGTTTCCTCGTTGAACGGTGGACAAACACCGCGACCGGGCGGACCGTTTCCCCGATCGGGACAGTCCATCGACACCCCCATGATGGACGCAGGCGATTCCCCGGGACGAGATGGACGAGCCCGACATCGACTACAGCGAGCCCATCAGCGTCGTCGAGTACGATCCGGCGTGGCCAGACCGCTTCGAGCGCGAAGCGGCACGCCTCAGCGACGCCCTTGCTGAACTCGACGTCCGCCGGATCGAACACGTCGGTAGCACGTCGGTGCCCGGCCTCGCGGCCAAGGACATCGTAGACGTCCTCGTGGTTGTCCCAGACGAAAACGTCGGCTGGGAGTGCGTGGACCGACTCGAATCGATAGGGTACGAGTTCTTCGGGGAGTGGGACGAGCCCGACGGACGGCTCGAACTCGGCCGGTGGCCCGAGGACGGACAGCGGTTCAACCTCAACGTTCGGTTCGAGGACGGGGACGGCTGGCGACGAAACCTCCTGTTGCGGGAGTACATGCGCGAACACCCAGAAGCCCGCGAGGGCTACGAGGCGGTCAAACGCGACGCCGCCGCGCGACACGCCGACGAACCGTTCGAGTACACGAAGGCCAAGTCGGACGTCATCGAGGAGATTCTCGACGACGCGCAGACCGCCGGATACGACGACCGAATCTAGATCAGGACGTCGCTCCGCTTCGTTCCCGAATTCCGGGACCGATCGCGGTTTTGAAGCCTGTCGGGCACAGAGTCTCGGACAATGGACCGTCGCGCGTACCTCCGGGCCGTGGGTGGGCTCTCGACCGTCGGGCTGGCTGGCTGTTCCGGACTCGTCGCCGAACAGGGGACCGGGAGTCAGGCCTACGACGTCGGGATGTCGTCGTCCGCGTTCCGACCGGCGCGTATCGAGATCGACCCCGGTGAGACCGTGGTCTGGCGCAACACCAGTTCCCACGCCCACACCGTCACCGCCTACGAAGACGCCATCCCAGCGGACGCCGCGTACTTCGCGTCCGGCGACTCTGACTCGCAGACGGCGGCCGAAGAGGGCTGGAGGCAGGGGTCCGAGGGCGCGCTCTACCAGGGCGACGAGTACGAGTGGACGTTCGAGGTCCCCGGGGAACACCACTACTTCTGCGTCCCCCACGAGCAGGCGGGGATGGCCGGGACCGTCGTGGTCGGCGACACAGAGACAGAATCGACCGAATAACGAACGAGTGACGAGCGAACGCATCGCCACTCGTCGACGGTGAAAAATTCGAAACGCTGCGGCGAAAACCGGCTTACTCGGCGGCTTCTTCTTCCTCGACGACGTCGCCGACGTCCTCCTCGTCGACGTCGACGGAGGCCTCCTCTTCGGCGGCGACTTCCTCGGGGTGTGCCTCGAGGGTCGTCTTCTGGATCTCGACCCGGCGGAGCGGGTAGATGTCCTTCGCCTCGCCGTAGATGGCCGAGGAGAGCCGCCCCTCGACGATGGAGTCGACGACCTGCTCGAAGGTCCGGTCCTGGGCCGACTCGCGGACGAGGTCGATCATCGTCCGGCGAATAGCCTGCTCCTGGGACTCGTCGGCGCTCTTCGTGGTGAGCGCGACGGGCTGGATCTGGACGCGGTAGTCGTCCGTCGTCAGGACGGTGATGAACGCCTCGATCTTCGAGGATCCCCGGCGGACGAGCGAGCGCAGGTAGTCCCGCGTCAGCTCGTGTTTGACGAACTCCGTGTAGGCGGAGTCGGAGGCGACCTCGTTGATCTTGAAGGTCAGCTTGATGTTGTTCTCGCTGGCGTCGTTGTTCAGGTCACCCAGCGTGGTCTCGATGGTGCGACCGAGCACCTTGTCCGGTTCGTCTGCCGTGGTCTGGCCGAGCTCCGCCCGGTCGAACTGTTCGGGGGCGAGCACGGTGTACCACCGCTTCTGTTGCTTGCGTCGGGATACGGATCGTTCGCTCATGTGTTGTTAGTAGTCGTGTGGTCGGATAACTGTGCCGCGACGGAGAGGTTGACGACGTAGTCGTCGACAGTCGACTGCAGCCCGCCAGTCGTCTCGCGCTCGATGGTCGTCACGAGCGCGTCGTCCTCGACCGTCGTTCGTATCTCGTCGGTGTTGTCCGGGCGGACGGCGCACGCGAGTCGCTCCGCAGTCTCGCGGTCGGCGTGTGTCGTGCGGATAGTCGCGCGTCTCATAGTGCCTCCCGGAACGTCTCGACGAACTCGTAGCGTTCGCCCGCGAACTGCGCGCGGGCCCTGTCCTCGGTACCGGTCGCGTCGCCGTCTGCCGCACTGGCCGCGGCGGAAAGCGCCGCAAAGACGTCGGTGCCGTCCGTCGACCGGGCGGCCGCCCGGTCCTCGCCGACGACGAGCGTCACCGGTTCCGGCGAGCGGAAGTCGGCGACGAGTCGCGCGACGGTGCCGACGGGCATCGCAGCCCCACGGGCGACGAAGACGCCGTCGTACCGGCGCGTCGTCGCGTCGGCGACGGCATCGTGTGCCCGCTCGGCGTGGCTGCGCCACGCGGCGAGCGCCTCTTCGCGGAGGCCGTCGTGGCCGAGCGCCAGCGCGACGGCGATACCAGGGCGCTCCCTGGCAGCGGCGTCGAGCACGTCGGCGTACCCGTCGACTGTCTCGAAGGGCCCACCCACGTAGGGCTGGAGCGCGCGTTCGACGCGTTCGCCCGCGCGGTCGGCGGCGTCTTCGGAGCCCGTGACGGCGAGGGCGACCAGCGACGCGACGCGCCGGTGGTCGTCCTCGTCGAGCGCTTCGGGCACTTCGCCGTCCGCCGGCAGGTCGAGTTCCGCGAGGGCGTCGGCCGTCGCGTCCGCGTCGCCGGAGAACGGCGCGTTGACGAGCGTCGAGTGTGCGAGCCCGTCAGCCAGGTCCGGGACCGGGACGGCGACGCCCAGACGGCGTTCTATCCCGGCGGTTTCGGCGGCTTCGGCAACCAGCCCCGACACGTCGCCCGCGGCGATCGTACCGGCGAGGGCGAGGGTCGGATCCGCTGGGTCGCCGAGTTCGCCAGCTGCCTCGAAGGCGGTCACGCTGGACGGCTCGGGGCCCGTGACGGAGACGTCGGCCGTCGCGTCGTCGTGACCGACGGCGACGGTCAGGTCTGCGTCGGTCGCGCGAGTCGCGTCGCTGAACGGGCGCACCACGGTCGCCTGGAACGGCGTCCCGCGAGCGTCGAGCGCCCGGGCGAGCACACCCGTCGCGGCCAGCGAATCGCCGTCGGCGCGGGCGACGAGGCGGACGAATCCGGCCTCGCGGAGCGCGGCGGCGAGGTCGCTGGCGGCGGGGGCGGACGACTGGTCGCGACCGGTCGTGGACATCTAGTCGAGGAGTTCGACGGCGGTGTCGTAGCTGTAGGTGAAGTCCTGGTCGATCTCGTCGCCGCGGTAGTAGTCGACCATGCGACGGATCTTGGACTGCGTGTTCTGCAGCGCGCGCTTGTTCTGGTGGTCGCCGGGGTTCTCGTCCATGTGCTCACGGAGTCGAACGGCCCGCTCCATCAGGTTGCGCAGGTCCTCGGGGAACTCCGGCTCGGCGTCGTTCTCCTCGAGGATCTCGGTGACTTTCTTGCCCGTCGCGAGTTTGACGTCCGGCACTGGCGTGCCCTGGACGCCCTCGTCGCGCAGTTTCTGGCCGATGACGCTCGACGAGTGGCCGTCCTCGGCCAGCTCGACGACGCGCTCTTCGATGGCGTCTTCGTCTACGTCGCTCCACTCCGGCGGTTCGTCTGCCGCGGGCCTGTCCGAACCGGACGAGCCTCGGCGGCGTGTGTGCATTCGTGCCATTGTTCGTATTGGAACGGCACAGACCGCTATGACGCTCCTGCAGAGCAGCGTCTGGCGTGATGTTGCGTGGTCCGAGCGAAGTGAGGACCACGTCGAACGCGAACGGCGTGAGCCGTGAGCGCTGGTGGTTCACTCGCTCCGTCCGGACGCACGGAACACGGCCGCAATCTCGAAGCCGCCCAAACGGGCGACGAGTCAGATTTGCGGTCGTGCTGTTCCCGTCTCTACAACGACGAGCGCCCGACTAAACGGTTTCCATCTGTCCGTCCGAAACCGGTCCTTCGCGCGCGAACTGTACCGAATCGCCGCCGGGAAAATTTCGACGTGGCCTTCTCAGAACGCGAAACCGGTCGCACGGATATAAGACGCCGGGGAACAGGGAATACACAGAGATGTGGAGGATTACGGACAGGGTGGGAGTATCGACTGGGGGAAGGGGGGATTCTCGCGCCCAGACTGCGCCGCTCGCAGTCATTCTGGTCCTGGCGATGGTCATCGCGGGATCGACGCTCGTCATCGCCGTCGGCGGGCAGGCTATTTCTGAGACGCAGACCCGACTCGACGGGGAACGGGCAGAGAACACGATGACGCAATTCGACTCCCAGGCCGCGATGGTCGCGATCGGCAGTGCCAGCGTTCAGCAGGTGAGTCTGGAGTCGAGCGGGGCATCGAAGTACACGGTTCGGAACGAATCGGGCTGGATGAACGTCTCCTACACGGACGGTACCAGTGGCGACGTCACCACGGTGTACAACTCCTCGATGGGAGCGGTCACCCGCACGTCGGGAGACAGCACGCTGGCGTATCAGGGCGGTGGCGTCTGGCGGTCTGACGGCGAGGGGAGCGTGATGATCTCCCCGCCGGAGTTCCACTACCGCGACGCGACGCTCACGCTCCCGATGGTCCAGGTCAGGGGCGACTCGTCCCTGAACCGGCGGGCCACTGTCACGCACAACAGCACGACACAGCACTACCCCGACCGGGACAACAGTGACTTCAGAAACCCGCTCGACGACGGACGGGTCGAAGTCACGGTCCAGAGCGAGTACTACGAGGCGTGGGGGAAGTACTTCGAGACGAGAACCGACGGTGACGTCGAGTACGACCACTCGAACGGTCGCGTGACGCTGGAGCTGGTGACTCCGCCCGAGAGCACGACCGTCACGTCGGCACTCGCAGCAGGCGCCGGTGGAAATCTCAACGTCCAGGGAACCGGTGGTGGCCCAGGTTCGTGTGCGGACTGGAACTACCTCGACAGCTACAACTCCTCGAACACGCTCGACGACTACTGCAGCCAGACCCACGGTACTAACGGGAACGTCACCTACGCAGGCGATATCACGATGTCCGGGAGTGCGAACTTCGAAGGGAGTATCCGAGGAGGAGGATACGTCCACCTCACAGGGAGTTCCTACGTCACGGAAGACGTTTACTACGCCTCGGGATCCGAACCGAGCAACTCCCGCGTCGGTGGGTCGGTCGAACAGATAGACGGCGTCGAGTCGGCGAGTCCGATCAACACGCACGTTGCAGGACGTGTGAACGACATCGAGAGCGACAACGACAACGGCGACGCCGGCGTTCCGATAGACGGGAGCGACCGACTGACCGGGAGCGATCCGACGCTCGAAAGCGGTACGTACTACCTCGAACGCATCGACATGGGTAGCAGTTCGGTCGACTCACTCGAGATCGATACGACAGGCGGCGACGTCACCATCGCAGTGAACGATTACATCCACGTCAGCGACGGCGGATACGATATCACTGTTACCGGTGGCAACGACGTGCGGGTCTACGTCAACACCTCCGAGAAGAAGGGCGGAAGCACCGGCCTCCACGTCGGAAAGAAGTCTTCGATTGCCACTCCGCACAACAACGCGACGCAGCTCTACGTCTACGGGAAAGACGATTTCAACGCGACGATTCAGGGGGCAGGCGGCTCTAGCAGAGCCCGATTCTCCGGCGTCATCTACGCACCGTCGGGCAGTGACGGCCCAGGCACAGTCACTGTCGGGCACGGCGACGTGTACGGCGGTATCGTCACCGGCACGGCGAACATCAACACGCAAGCGGGACTCCACTACGACGAGGCGCTCGCCGCGGAACAGGCGCTCGCGCCCGACGCAGACGTCGTCCGGGTCACCTACCTCCACATCTCCGTCAATAGCGTCAACGTGACGAGTGGCTGATTCGCCCTTCGCCGCTCCCTACGCTGCCCACTTCACTACTCCCTGAAGCTGTACCTGAAAAGACAGGTGGCCACAAGCGCTAATGAGTGTCCCCCGAGGGCAGCTAGCATGCTATCCGAACAGGGGTCACCTCACGCTGCGGTGAACTGGTCTCTCACCGCGGGAATCGAAGCCGAGCTACAGCACGATTATACGGAGCGATAACCTGACGTGCTAGTTTATGGCCACTGGTACACAACACGGAGAGAAGAATGAGTGAGCCGGAACTCCGTTCTACGCCCCGGAAAAAGGGGATCGGGGGATCGCGAGGGCAGACGGGACCGCTCGCTGTCATACTCGTGTTCGCGCTCGTGATAACCGGGAGCACGCTGGTCGTCGTCACCGGCGGCCAGGCCATCACCGATACCCAGAACAGGCTCGACGTCGAGCGAGCCTCGAACACGATGACCCAGCTCGACTCGCAGGCGGCGATGGTCGCCATCGGCGACTCGAAGACCCAGCAGATCCCACTGGACTCGGAGTCGGTCGAGGGATTCAGCGTCGAGAACGAGTCGGGCTGGATGAACGTCTCCTACCAGAACACGGCCACGCGCGCCGTGACGACCATCTACAACGAGTCGATGGGAGCCATCGTCTACCGGAGCGGGACCGAGACCATCGCCTACCAGGGTGGCGGCGTCTGGCGGGCCGACGGGGACCGGAGCGTGATGGTCTCCCCACCGGAGTTCCACTACCGTGACGCGACGCTCACGCTCCCGATGGTCCAGGTCAAGGGTGACCGTTCGCTCACGCGCCGTGCGACCATCACCCGCAACTCGACGACGCGGTACTACCCGAACGAGAGCATCAACTCGAATTTCGTGAACCCGCTCGTGAGCGGGAAGGTCAACGTCACGGTCGGTGGGCCGTACTACCGCGCCTGGGGGTCGTACTTCGAACAGCGAACTGACGGCGAGGTTACCTACCAGCACGGCGAGAACAGGGTCACGGCGTCGCTCACGGTCCCAGTCGGTGACCGGCGAGTGAAGCAAGCAGTTCACGCCTCGTCGACGTCGGGAACGATTACGTTCAAGGGATCGACCGACCCCAGCATCGACGCGTACACGTCGGCGGACGGCGACGGATACGCCGGCGAAGGAAAGGACAACGGCTGGAACAACGCGACGCTCACGACGGCCGGCGACGTCGACGTCCAGGACAACGGCGTCCAGATCTACGGGAACATCTCGGCCGGTGGCGCGGTCGACATGAAGGACTGGTCCAACAACTTCCACGGCCAGCGCGTCGAGTACGGGACGAGCATCAACCCCTCGCCGCCGGCCGGGGTCGAGACCGAGCAAATCTCCGAGACCGCCGACACTTCGAAGATAGACGGACCGATCAACGAGCGCGTCGACCACATCAGGAAGAACCGGGACGGTGACAGCGACTTCTCGGGCGACACGATCACGAGCAGCGCGACCATCGGCGAGGAGTCGCCCGGCGGAACGATGTTCTACGTCGACCACATCGACCTCGGGTCGACCGAGACTCTGACCGTCGACGCGACTGACGGCAACGTCTCCATCGGCGTGCGCGACTACGTCCGACTGAACCAGGGAACTATCGAAGTGGTCGGCGACCACCCAGTGCGCTTCTACATCAAGGGCGAGAACTCGCTCTCGTCGTTCTCCCCGTCTGCGACCAGCAACTCGGTCGAGCCGAACTTGCTCGTCGAGGGCGGTACCGTCCACACCGGCGGTGACGAGAACGCCACGCAGGTGTGGTTCTACGGGAAGAGCGACTTCGAGGCCACTTCAGTGCAGAACGGCGGAGACTCGAAGATCGTCGGCGTGATATACGCACCGGGGAGCGACAGCGAGATGATACTGCGGAAGAGCGAGGTGTACGGCGGTATCGTCACGAACGAGATCGAAATCCTGGACGACGGCGTCATCCACTACGACAAAGCCCTCGAGAACACGCGCGCCGTCCCGGAGGCAGCCCGGACGACCAAAGTCACCTACCTCCACATCTCCGTCAACCGCGTCAACGTCACGAACTGAGACTCACCCGGAACCCGCGCCGCCGGCGGTGTCTATCACCGGTCGATGGTGACGCCGACGTCGTAGACGACGACGTGGACGACGCGTGGGTTCGAGTGCTCGCACTCCAGGTACTCCTCGCCGTTGATCGTTTCTATCGGCGTCGCGCCACAGTCGAAGTCGGGGTCGTCGACGAAGTAGTCGCGCCACAGTCCGTTGCGAGGCGAAGAGACATTGAAGTACAGCGAGTCGACGGAGCCGCGAGAGTCCGACACGGCGACGTCGGTCCCACGGTTGTTGGCACGCAACAGGACAGTCGACCCGCCAGTGCTCTCCACGCTCGAAGACTGAGTCGCGACGACCGGGAGCAGCACGCGGTCGTTCTCGACGACGAACGGCGGTTCCTGCAACACCAGGGCCCCATCACGCTCGACGCGGAACACGGCGCCGGCCTCGTAGACGAGTTCGCGTTCCCGGTCCCCGTCGTAGACGATCGGACGGATGTCGCGTGTCACCGTCGTCGGGTTCCCAGCGCTGTCTTTCACGGTGACGTTTATCGAGACGTTCTCGTCGGTGTACAGCTGTGACTCACCGAGGCTGACCTCCGTCGCACGGCTCGGCGCCCCGCGTTCGTAGATGTCGGCCATGTTGTCGCCGAGGACGTCGAAGGCCCGCTCGGCGTTGTTCATCTGCTCGGCGTCGCGCGCCGACTCGAGCGATCCCAGGCCGCTGACGCTGACGATAGCCACGGAGGCGACGACGAGACCGAACACGAGGGCGAAGCTCAGCACCTCGCTGGCGGCCCGGTCAGTCATTCGTCACCTCCAGTTCGTTCGCCGAGGTGTGCGTGACGACGACGGTCCCGCCGCCAGCGTTGGACGCCGCCACGGGCGTGGTCGTCTGGACCCGGACCGAGACGGTTATCTCCGGATCCGTCGAGGTCAGAACGAGTTCCGCCGGAGGCCCGGTCTCCAGCGAGAGCCGATACCCCGTTCCGCTGATCCGCTCGGGAAGCGACTGAGAGAGGGTCACCTCCTGGTTGCCGTCACCGGCCGTTACGAGCCGGTCGGCGCGCTGGACGTCCGAGGCGACCTGTTGGCCGATGACCTCGAGTTCGGACCGGATGACCTCCTCCTGGCGGTCCTCGACGAAGCCGCCGCCCGCCGACAGGAGCCCGGTGACGAGTACCGCCATGATGCCGAGACTGAGCACGTAGTTCAGCGTCGAAGAGACGGCACGGTCGGTCATCGTGACTCACCCGGGGCGACCCGGACGTCCGTCTCGTACTCGAGTTTCGGTGAGTTGTAGACGTACCGGACGGTCACGTCGTAGATGGCGTCGTCCCAGTACGGTGAGTCCGAACCGACGCTGGCGTTGAGGGTGTTCGAACTCGCCATCGACTGGTTTCGCGTGACCAGCGAGTAGTTGCCGCGGGCCTCGTCGCCGTGCTCGAAAGTGACGTTGTACCGGTCGCCCACGCCGCTCGCGAAGCGATAGTTCCCGAAGTCGCCGTTCGTATTGGGACCCTGCCGGAGCGCCCCACAGGGTTCGCCGGCGAGGCGACCCTCCGTGACGTCGACGTGGACGAACGCCCCGTCCACCTCCTGCATACATCGTGCCTCGGGCTCGCTGTCGACCTCGACTTCGACGTGGACGTCGTCCGACGGTCCGTCGCGCCACAGCGTCATCGTCCAGGTCGCGGAACCCTTCCACTCCTCGACGACGATCCGGAAGGCGCCGCTCTCATCGGGTTCGAGAGACGACTTCGTGACGTTCAGTTCGAACGCCCGCGTCGCGTTCCCCTCGCTCCCGGATCGGTCGACGTCGTCGACCACGTGCCAGTCGGAGTTCCCGTTTCTGTCCTGGAACGCCCGGCCACCGCTGGTGTTCTGTGCGATCCGAGAGCCGTACTCGATAGATCCGGATTTCCGCGAGACGTTGACGATGGCCGTGTCGGCCGCGCTCTGTCTCGAATAGGCCGTGTTCACGTTGCCGATTCCCCTGTCGACGCCCTGTTCGAGTGTGCTCTGGTCTGTCGTGTTGTAGACGTTCGCCGACGCGATACTCTGGCCGACGCCGCGTTCGACGTCGTGTCTGAGCGTCAGGGCGTCACCGCTCCCGCCCGTCTCGCCGCGACTCGCCAGGTTCTCCGTGAAGATGGCGGAGTTGACCACGAGCGCGAGCGCGACGAACGTCACGGCGAGGGCGAAGGCGGCGACGAGGATGAGCTGCCCGCGACTCCGTGACCCTAGATCCGCCACGCGACCACCTCCACGCGGACGACGTTGTACACGCCCGTCCCCACGTCCTGGGCGTAGAACGACGACGACTCGTTGAGCGTCACGTTGGTCCGCCGCAGGTCGTGATCGTACAGTCGGTCGTCGTCGGCCAGCGTCACCGTGCGCGACGCACTCACCGCGTTGTCGCTCGGGACGCCCCGATACACGACGCGGTTCTGGATGGTTTTCCCGGAGGGTGACTGGAAACTGACGTACAGGTTGTACGAGATTCCCTCCTGGTCGAACGACCGAGACAGCATACTCCCGAGCGTCGTGTTCGGCGGGTCCGACGTGTAGTAGCCGATGGAGCTCGTGTTGTGGAAGTCGCCGTCGCTCTCGTTCCAGTAGAGCACCGTTTCTTCGAGTCCATCCCGCTCGGCGGCGGCCGAGAGGACGCCGGACGCGACCGACCGCTGCTGGTTCTCGATGTGCTGGCTCGACGTACTCGCCGATAGCGGCGTCACCGCCGTCATCTGCAGTGCGAAGATGACGCTCGCGAGCAACAGCAGTGCGGCGACGACCCCCTCCAGCGTGTGTGCTTGGCCTCTGTCCATCTTACCACATCTCCACGACGACCGTCACGTCCTCGCCCGCGAGGGACGCGACGCGCGTCGCCGTCACCGCATCCGCGTTGGTCGTCGGTGGCGTCTCCCCGGCAGCCAGCCTGACGTCACACGTCCCGTCGTCCGCTTCGACCAGCGCGTCGCTCGAGCCGTCCCAGCAGAGCTGTTCGGACCCGACGTCCGCGGCGGACGTGTTCCCCTGGACTGTGACGTTCACGTTCTGTCTGTCCTTGATCCCGACGAAATCGGCCAGGTCGTCCTTCGACGGGCCACACGCGGTGATGTCGGTCCCGTCCTCGGCGTGCTCGAAGAAGTCGATCGTACACGCCGTATCGAGGACACCGGGCCGCTGGGACGACCCGAGCTGGTCCTGGGTCAGCCCGTCAGCGACGCGATTGACCGTCACCGTCTCGTCCTGGGCACCGACGGTGAACGGCTCGACGATACCAGGGACGAACAGGAAGATGAACATGACCACCGCGAGGAAGATACTGATCCCGATGGCGAAATCGAGCGTCGTCTGGGCGCGACTCTCTCCGCTGCTTCCCTTCGCATCGTCGTCCCCCCTAAACATTGGTAATCCAATCAACGCCGAACGTCTCTAATCGCTCGACGGACCGTGTCTGCAGACAGGTTAGTCTCGACTCTCTTAGCCATTGTGGCCGATTCTACCCGAGGAATAACGGGAACGTGTGACACGCCGTCCGGCGCTTCGATGCCTTTATCAAAACCGACCGGATACGAATGAGTGCGGGCTCGTAGATCAGTGGTAGATCACTCCCTTGGCATGGGAGAGGCCCCGGGTTCAAATCCCGGCGAGTCCATCCCGTTTTGGCTGCTGTGCTCGTCGAACTCGATTCTCGCTCTGGCCGATACTCAGATGACGCCATCGATTGATCCGACCAACTCGCCCATTGCAATCGTGGACTCGACGAACGATTTCACGTGAGCTATCAGTGACGCGGGCGCGCTACGTGAGATCTCGCGAACGGCGGTCCGGGGTGCGATTTTTTACACGAGTCCCACATAACAACGTCTGCAACTCGACTTCGCTGGTGCCGAAAACTGTCATTGCAGCGACGTAGGGCCATTTTTCCCATTACGAGTCGTGAAACGATCGATAGTTTTTCGTACCTCCATACTCCTTCAATTAACGATAATCATGGGGTGTGGGCCCGAATCCGAACAGCGTGGCATATCTCACCTCGTTGGCGCAGTCCTGCTAATCGGTATCACGATGACGGCAGTCGTGCTGATCATCGTCGCCGGCACAGGGACGATAGGGGACGTCAACGAGGACAACAAGGCAGAGGTCGCTGGGCAGACGTTCGCCCAGACCGACGAAGCGTTCCAGGCGTTCGCGCGTCAGGATCGAAACCGCAGTCGAACGGTCGAACTTCCCGAGTCGATGAACGGGGACGTCGAGGTCCGGGACTCGTCGTGGCGGTTGCGACTCAACGACGATTCCGATTGTTACTCCGGAACGCGTCGAATGGGGGAGATGCGTTACGAAAGCGACGAACAGACCGTCGGCTACGAAGGTGGCGGCATCTGGAAGAAAGACGAATCCGGCGCGACGATGGATACACCGCCGGAACTAACGTACCAGGAAGGTTCTCTCAGCGTTCGATTCCCGAACATCACTGGAGAGATGACGACGTCGAATCGGGTCTCGCTCTCCTCGAACGTCTCTCGACAGGACCTCCACAACCAGCGACTCTCGAAGGCTCTCTACACCGACCTCGACTACGACGAGACTGGCAGTTACTCGGTCGTCTGCTCGCCGGCCGAGCTCGACAGCGCGACGCTCTGGATAGAAGACAGCGAGTACGCCAGTGCATGGGCTCGGTACTTCGAATCGAACTACGAAGATAAGCTGGTAAGCGTCGAGACTTCGGATCCGATCGAACCTGGAGACACTGTCAAGGTCAAGTTCCAGCTTGGCGACGTCTCGAATCCGGACTACAACATCACCGATTACGACGTGTCGCGCGCGACTGGCACGTCCGACATGATCGTCGAGGCAGAGATAACCAACGACGGCGGCCTCGACGGGAGTCAGGACGTCAAGTTCGACTACACGGGCCCAAAGACTGGTTCGGATGCGAAAAACAATGTCGAACTCGAATCCGGGGAATCGACAACGGTATCGTTCAGCGTCCCGGATGGGGACATCGAATCTACCCCGCCAGAATACAACCTGGAAGTCCGGACCGAGAACGACTCGAAGGACGTCGACATTGCGTTCGGGTCCCCAACTGGAACGCCTAACGCGGCACTCGACAGTGACGTGCCACAGAACGCCAGTACACGAGAGGACGTCGAAGCAGACGTCACTATAGACAATACGGGCGGGATGACTGCCTACGAGGACGTCGAATTCGAGTACAAAGCCGCCAGTGACTCCGATTGGACCTCAGTGGGGACGAAGACAGTCGTAGTTGATCCCGGTACCGACGAGACGGTCCAATACGACTTGCCAACAGAGAGTCCAGGATTGTACGACTGGCGGGCAAAGATAGACGGAAGCACGGAGTCCGGCCAGTATGCCGTCGGGTCCAATCCGTACTTCTCAATCAAGGAGACGGACAGTCCCGCAGTGGTCCACTCGTACAACGACTACGAACTGGACGTCACCATCGAGAACATCGGAAACCTACAGGGAGAAATGCCCGTCGACGTCATCATCGAACGGAACGCGAGTTCCGGTTGGTCACACGTGGATACGAAACGTGTGACGCGAACGATCGACGGGACTGCTTACTCGTCGAACGAAGACGACGTGACCTACCGGAATACGTTCACTCGACAGGGTGAATACCGGTACACGATCGAGACGCCGAACGAGACGACGTCCGAGACGTTCCACGTCGGTTCCCCGGAGAAACCGATGCTCGTGGTCGATTCGGTCGAAATAGATCCGAACCCGACGACGTTCGACAGGTACTCGTGGTTCAACGTGACGGTCGAAAACGCCGGACCTGAGACTGCGAACCAGCACGTCCAAGTTCGCAACGAAGACGGCGAGACCATCGCTTCGGAGTTCGTCTCTGTCGACCCAGGTGAAAGTGAGACAATCCATCAACAGGGCCACGTTACCGACTCGCGGTTCGATATCGGACACAACTCCGTGACCGTGAAGACAGCGAACGCCTCCGTCTCGAAGACGCTGATAGTTCAGGAACGCGATAACATCGGTGGAGGTGACAACGGTACTATCGTCGTCAACGAAAACGTCAGGGCCGAGATACAGGTTCTCGGCGCCGAACTAGAAGGGAGGAATTGGTATTACGACGACGGAAACCACATCACACAGGCGCCGACGGAGATGTGGCTGGACGTCGAGAACGACAGTTCCAACGAGCGGGTCGATCTCTTCGAAGACGAATACGACGGGGACGTCAACCACCCCGCGGCCGAGAAAGCGATGATCGAGAATTCGAGCGCGTACACCGTTACACAGACGTTCGGCGCCGGTACCGAGATATCCCTGTTCGCGAGGTCGTACTACTGCGGGGACACGTCTGAGACGGGTGTGATATTCGAGGGGATCATGCCTGGCGGTGAGGACGCAGAGGGGCTAAAGTGTACAAAGGGGGGTGAACGAATCACCATCAGTGACGACTCGAACAGCCAGAACGTGGTCATCCTGAGTGACGGTGACGAGGTTCCAGCGTTTGGTGCCGCCGATGCGTACCAACGTGACCTCAACGACATGCTGGGGCACCGCATCGAAGACGACGGAACGCTGTCGCTGGGGAACGACGAACGAGTGTTCCTCTACGAACTGTCGGATCCGAATGCCCGCCCGGAGGAAGCGACAGGGTCGGGCGACCCAGACTACAACGACGCCGTCGCGCTGTTCCGCGTAGTCGACGTTCAGCGAACAGTGCAGACTCCAGCGGACTTCACGATAGAGGACGTCGACGCTCCTGAAAGTGTCTCGCGCGGCGAAGACGCCCAGATATCGATCACCGTCAACAACACCGGCGGAACAGCGGGCGACACGAGTGTCCTGTTCGACATGGAAGCCCAGGACATGATCCAGGGGCAGACGAACGAACTGGAGCCCGGGGAAACTGACACCGTGACACTCGACATTCCCACGGACGTGGATCCAGATACGTACCAGTACACCATTCTGCTCGGGTCCGCACCGCGCGAGTCCCACTACGGGGCAATCACGATCGGCGAGGAAGACGGGCCGAACTTCCAGATCACGTCGATGTCAGCGCCCAACGTGAACGAGACCCACGAATCTCCGACAGTCGAACTCAAGGTAACGAACACCGGGAACAGCGCCGGTTCACAGGACGTTCGAATTCTCGAAGAGCCCTACAACTTCGGTGACGAGATCGACTCCGTCCAGATGGACCTCGCCTCGCACGAGTCGAAGACCGTCACCCTCGATCTCCCTACACGGGGTAGCTCCGGCGAGGTGTACTTCAAGGCGGCGACGGACGACACGACGACACGCGAACAGCGGATCTACTACGGTGAATCCGACGTCGCCATCGAGTCGCTGGCCATCGGAACTTCGACGTACGGAAGCGGTGGCGACCTGATCGAACGCCGCAACGCGGACACGATGAGCTTCAAACTGGAGAACGGCGGCGACGTCGGTGGCGTCCGCGACGTCGAACTCGTCGTCGGGAACGACACTGATCAGCAGAAGTTCACCGAGGATTCCGTCCAGGTCGGTGATGGCCGTATCTACTCGTCGTATCCCAAGTGGCTCACGTTCCCCGTGGGCCTCGACACCGGATACTACGACTACTCGCTCACCGTGGAGGACCACGCGGGAGTCGAAGATACGTGGGAGGGTGAACTGTTCATCAGTAACGAAGTAGACGCAGGGGACGCGAAGAACAGTAGTTCGCCCATCTCTGTCGACTCGAACGAAGTCGTCATCTCGGGCTGACCGGGTGGTTGCGAGCGGTTTGATTTTCGTCGCCTGAACAGGCGACACGCCTTGGAAGATTTCCGAACAGTCCTCGATACGTCGAAAGAACGCACGTGTATCAGGATCTGGACAACGTTGCCCCGCACCGTATCAGATTCCACTTGCTCGAGAAGCCAGTTGGCCAGCGCCACTTACAGGTAGTCGGTTGACCCGTCAGCCTGATCAGTTACTGACTTGACCGTCAACTCCGACCACGTTTTGAAACGCGCGAGTAGCACCGTACCGTCCGTGTCCTCAAACTGATTCAGTGGGGAGTAACTGACGTCGCGGTGCCAATCTCGACACATGACTAGCACGTCGAGCGCTTCGCTCTGCGTGCACGCAAACGATATATCCCGAAACAGGCAGACTTCATTCCTCGTCGGCGCACAGTCGTCGGATGGTAAATTACGCCGCTACGGAGAGCGATCCGTCAGTTCACAGCAGATAGCTCGACCGACGTGTTATGCACGTAGACGCGGTCGACGTCGTCACAGGTGTAGGTTCCGCCGCCCCCAGTCCACTCGTCCATCTCGCGGTCGAAGAGTTGCTGCCAGGCGTCAGGGTTGTGCGTCCGGCTAACGTCGATCGTAACGTCCGACGCGGACCCGTTCTCACCGTCAGTCAGCTTGGGATACGCCGACATAGACCCGTTCTCGCGAGCCCGCAACGCCAGCGAGTCGCTGGAGACGTTCACGTCGCCGCGCACCGACACCAGACCGATGTTGGCAGTATCCGCCCCGCAACGGAACGGCGGTTTACTGACGACTGTCTGCCCGCGGTCTTGGCTCCGGTAGACGGCGCCGCTTTCGTAGGCAATCTCCGTATCACGGCCGGTCTGGCGGACGAACGCACCGACGTCGACGGTAATCGATAGCGGTGGCGGTCCCCGCGGCGTCCCGGAGATAGTGATCTCGATAACGGAACTGTGGCGTTCGAGCTGGTCACCGTTCAACTGGAGCTGGTGGGAGCGCTGTGGGACGCCGTCGACTCTGATGTCCTCCATCGACGAGTCGAAGCCGGTCATCGCCACCTCGGCGGATTCGGCGCGCGCGCCGTCGCGGTAGTCCTCCAGTGACCCGAGTCCACCGATAGAGACGACGCCGACGGCGGTGATGATGATCGAGAACGTCAGGACGAACGCGACGAGGTCAGAGACACCGCGTGAATCGCTGCTGGCCCAGTCAGGGAGAGGTATCCTTCGCATGGTCAGTTCTCCCTCAGGACGATGCAGTCTCTGTCCGTGTCGTAGGCGACTTCGACCTTGCCACCGTCGACAGTGCTCTCACAGACGTCACTCTCGGCTGTGAATCGGACCGGAACCGAGTCGTGCCTGACCGACGCACTGCTATTGACGAAGACGATGGTCTCACTCGGCTCCGGATGGACGTCGATACTGTAGTGGCTGCCACCGATCCGTTCAGGATGCTCGGCGGTGAACGACACCGGCGCGTTCGTCGTGTTGAACTGATCCATCCGCATCAGATCGCTGACGACGGCGCTACTGACGTCTTCGAGCCCGCGTTCGACGACGTACTGGCGCTGGTCGTCGACCATCTGGCTGGCACCGATCATCAGCCCGGTAAGCATGATGGACGTGATGCCGATGGTAATGGCGTGGGAGACGGCCGTCGAGACGGCCCGGTCGTCGATCATCGTGGTGCCTCCGGATCTTCGACCAAGATCGTTCGGTTGTACGAGAGTTCGGCGCTCCGGTATCGAACCGTTACACCGGGGCGGACGGGGTAGTCATCGGCGGCTACACGCGGGTTACCTTCGACCAGGGCTCGATAGGTTCCCTCAACGTCGTCGTCCCCTTCAAACCGGAACGAGGAGGGCGTGCCGATGTCCTCACGGACGCCGGGGAACGAACACTCACCGCTCTCGTTCGTCCCCTGAACGAGGTCCAGCTCTGGGGCCGCATCGGTATCACAGTGGGTCACGGACCCGTCGGCCGTCGTCACGGTTACCCGTGCCGCCGGCGTCGGCGGATACTCGTACGCTTCGAGCTTCCAGGTTTCGCCGGTCGTGGCGTTCCTGGCGACGACGTCGAACGAGTTCGTACGCCCCGGTGCAGAGAACGAGTCGATCCGAAGGACGAAGCTCCGAACGTATTCGACGTCGTCGACGACGAGGTGGGGCGTTCCCGGCGCGAACGGCTGACTCGTCGTCTGCTGGATTCGGTAACCCTGGTGTCCACGAGTGACCGAGTCGTTGTACGTGACGTTGACGGTCCCACTGGAACCGTCAAGCGTCATGTTCCGCGTGTAGTTGTGGTACGTGGTCACATTGCTTTCGACGTACGTGAACGCGTTTCCGGGATCCGGATTTTTCGCCAGAATCTGATTCGTCAGCCGACCGACGTCGCGCTCGACCATCTCCTCAGTCCGCTCAGCGTCGTCGAGTACCCGGTACTCGGTCTGCGTGCCCGTGGCGTCGGCGTACTGCATACCGTTGAGCATGACGACGGTTCCGAGGATGGTGAGGCCGATCAGAACGGCACCGATGAGTAACAGTTGGCCGCGGTCCGTTCTCACCATACGATGAGTCGCACCTCCACGACGTTGTACAGCTGCGAGTCCTCGTTGACGTCCGGGACGTAGAAGTCGTCGAGGTCGGATATCCGCGGCCCTTCGTCCGAACAGTCGTCGTTGTACCGGGCCCGGTCGTCGTCGTAGAGGGCCAGCTGGTACGTCGCCGAACCGGCGTTTTGCTGCGGGATGGCGAGCGAATCGTCGTCGGTACTCGTGAGTACTGCACGCTCTCGTCCATCGGAACCAGTCCAGTAGCTGACGTAGAGGTTGTAGTTCACCCCCTGTCTATCGAACGTATGGTTCAACTGTCGCTCGAACGGAGCCGGATCCCCGGCGGGCGAATCCCCGTCGATGACCGGTTTGCTCGAGCTGTAACACCTGACCGCCTCACCGAGCGACCCGTTGGCGGCGGTTACGCTCAGGAAGTCGGCGGCCTGGGTACCGAGCTGGTCCGGTTCCCGGTCCGAATCGCCCGACCACGGCCCCGTGTCGACGGCCTGGAGGCCATAGAACACCGCCAGGACGACGACGATGGCGGCGATGGTACCCTCCAGCGTGTACGCCTGGGCTCGGTCCATCTTACCACGCCCTCACTGTCAGCCAGCACACTGTCTTGCACTTGTGCCCGGGGTCGGAGAGGCGAACGATCCGGGTCGTACTCGCCGCGCCGTCCTGTCCCCTGTATTCGGGCCCCCAGGCCAGGTGGTCCGAGTCCACACCGCGTTCGGCGGGGGCGCGTGTCCCGTCCTCTATCGCCGAACTGTTGACGATGGTGACGTTGACGTTCGGCGTTCGCCGTCGGTCGGTCCCGACGTCGATGCCACTGGCGGCTTTCAAATTACGCAGATCGGTGTCGGCCTCGAGTTCCTCGTAGATGCCGTCGGACTCGTTGTACCGGAGAACGTTTCGCTCGGCGTCGACGCTATAGTGTTCCACGAGGTACGTCGCCACCTGTCCGGACGCGGTTTCGAGGTCACCGTCGATCGGATCCTCGTAGGCCTGGTAGACGCTGCCCTGGACGAACGTGAACGTCGCGATGATCGTCACGAGCAGGATGCTCGCGCCGACGACGAAGTCCTGCGGCGTCTGGCCCCTGTTATTCATCGGATCCCACACCCCTGGTCGCTGCTGCGAATTTGCTGTCGTACATTGGTTCCCACACCCGTGTTCCGCCCGCTAGCCCACTGCCATCCACACCACCAGCGCGATGGTCGGGAGTATCACCGCGAATTTCACTCCCGAAATCAGGTCGACGTCCCTGATATAGCCGGCGATGAACGACGACAGCAGCGCCTGCATCGTCACCGCGTGGAAGAACAGCATCGAGAGCTGTTGGGTGTCCACGCTGCCGCCGAAGCCGGCCCCGGAGCCACCGCCCGATCCGCCGAGCCCGGACATCACGTCGAGGAACTGCGTCTTGAGCAGCGCCATCACGCCCAGCAGCGTCAGGTAGGTCATCAGGATGATGACGACCTGCATCCGCGTCCGGGCGATGCGCTCGCGGTCGATGTCGTCCTGGTTCTCGGAGGCCTGCGCGGCCGTCGAGAGCACGTCCTGGATCTGGCTGGAGGCCTCCTGGGCCTCGCTGATCAGCTTGACCGTCCGGGCCAGCCGCGGGACGTGGTAGTTGTTGTTGAACTCCCGGAGCGCGTCCTTGAGGCTGGTCCCGTAGTTGACCTTCGCGTGCATCACCTCGAACTCGTCGGAGAGTTTGCCGGCGGAGGTGTCTGCGACGACGCGGATGGACTCGAGCAGCGTCATCCCGGTGTCGTTGGCGCTGGCGAGTTTCCGCAGGTTCTCCGAGAGGTTGCCGACGATGGCCTTGCGTGCGCGCTGGTTCCACTCGTAGAAGATCGCCAGCGGCAAGAGGTTCAGATAGAGCGGGACGTACACCCAGAAGAACGTCCCGCGGACGGGGTTCGCTATCATTCCGTCGAGCGACATCGGCGCCCAGTTGAAGACGACGGTGAAGATGAGCGCGACGATAGTCAGCGGCGTCGACACGGCCAGGACCATCAGTGGGTGGTCGCGGAAGAAGATGTGGGGCGCCGTGATGATCTGCATCAGCTCGTAGGTCCCCTCCCGGTTCCGGATCCGGTCGAAGAGGCTGTAGTCGCCGGTGTAGTTCTCGATGAGACCGAGATCCAGGATGCCCATCCCCTCGTCGACGACGAACTCGTCGTCACCGTCGCTCGGGCGGAGGTAACCGTCACCGATGGTGTCCTGGGTCACCGTCGAGACGAGGACGAGGAAGCCGACCCCCACGAGGGGGATGAGCCCGTAGACGGTACCGTACAGCAGCGTCTCCTGGGACTCGCCCATCATCGACATGATGACGAGGATGATGATGAGGAGGAGCGGGAACAGCGAGAGCGTCATGTACATCTCGCCGAAGAGCTCGAGGGTGTCGAGTTGCTTTTGCTGTTCCTGCTTGGCGGTCCGCATGTGCTTCTCTTTCTGGTCCTGGAGGAAGCTCGTCATGTCACCACCGGAGTTGATGATCGAGAGCATGTCCGTCAGGAACTGGCTCAACTCCCCGGAGGGAGTCTCCAGGGCCTGGTTTCGGATAGCCGTCCGGTAGTCCGTATCGAAGTACTCGGTCTCGAGGACGATGGACTGGAACTCCTTGGCGCACTCGCCGTAGGTGTCGTCGGCCTTGGCCATCGCCTGGAGGATTTCGAGCTGATTGAGCCCGCCCACGGAGAGGGCGTACATGAACGAGATAGCGTCGGAGAGGAGGACGTTGACTTCGCGCTTGCGGGCGGACGCGCGGAAGTACGGAATCGAGACGAGCGAGCCGAAACCGATGCCGAAGCCGATGGCGCCGAAGACGACGCCCGTGACCACGATGAGGAACGGGATCTTGACGGCGTTGAGCACCGCCACGACCCCCTCCGGGAGGCCGGTCAGGCCGAGGAACGTCGGCGCGTCGCCGGCGCCGGCGAACAGCATCGTAACGACGAGATAGCCCACGAGCGTGCCGACGAGCCACAGCGCAACGCCCGAGAGCGTGCCGACGGCCATGGCTCGCGCGAGGAACATCTCGACGTTGTCGGCCATCCGGGCCTGGGCGAGTTTCTTCTCGACGCTCGCGACGAACTCGCCCTCCTCGTCGAAGGCCCACTGGTAGGCCGGGTAGAACGTGTCGCCGAGCGCACCGCCACTCCCGAGTGTCTGCTGGTCCCGGGTGTCGACGCTCATTCGCTATCTGCCTCCTTCCCCGCCTTGGGGACGAACTGGCCGAAGTCGATGCCGTCCTCGGCCTCCCCCGCTTCGCCGCTACCGTTCTCGGAGTTGACGCTCGTGAGCGCGGAGATGATGTCAGGCGTCTCCATCTCCTGGTACCGGTCGAACAGGGGCTGTGCGTTCTCGAGGACGTCCCCCGTCTCCTCCAGCATCTCGCCGCTGGCGTCGGGCCGGGGAACCATCTCCTCTTTGGCCTCGTCGATGTCGATCTCGACCGACTCCATCTCACGGAGGTCCTCGAGCGAGTGTTCCAGCTGGTCGTTCGCGATGAGGGTCAGGATGGTGTCGGGATCGTTGACGAACGCCTGGATCGTCGCCGCGACCTGCGCGTACGTGTTGAGCCCGTTCTCCATGAGGTAGGCGAGGACGACTTTTCGCTTGAACAGCTCCTCGTCGAGTTTCTCCTGGGTCCAGCCGCGGTCGAACTTGATCTCCTCGAGGGTGTTCGAGTTGCCCATCTGGATGTACTCGTCCGTCTCGGCGCGCCACTCGTAGACGTCCCGGACGTTGATCTCGTCGTTCTCCGCGGAGTACTCGTTGATCTCCGTGAGCGACTTGTTCCGGCGGACTTTCTTGCCGTCGACCCGGGTCTGGGTCTGGATAGAGACGAGATCCAGCGCCGTGAACAGCGTCTTGGAGACGTTGATCGGGTCGGTGGTGAACCGCTTGATGACTTCGCCGACCGAGTCGGCGTGGAACGTAGTGTAGGTGGTGTGACCCGTCGACATGACCTGGAAGAGGACACGACCTTCCTCACCACGGATCTCACCCATGACGATGTAGTCGGGGCGTTGCCGCAGTGCGGCCTCCAGCAGGTCGAACTCGTCGACGTCACCCTTGTCGTCCTCGCCGAACGAGGGGCGCGTGACGGAGGCGACCCAGTTGCGCTGGGGCAGTTCGACCTCGCGCGTGTCCTCGATAGAGACGATCTTCGAGTTCGACGGGATGAACAGCGAGACGGCGTTCAGGCTCGTCGTCTTCCCGGACGCGGTACCACCGGCGAAGATGAGCGACTTGTTGTTCTCGATACAGAGCCAGAGGAACGCCATCTCGTCGAGCGAGAACGTGTTCCAGTTGATGAGGTCGATCGGTGTGAACGGGACGTCCTTGAACTGACGGATGGTGTAGTTGGTCCCGTGGTCGGACACCTCGCGCCCGAGCGTTAGCTGGGCACGCGAGCCGTCCGGCAGCGTCGCGTCGACCTGGGGCTGGCGCTTGGAGATGCCTTTGCCGGAGCGCTGGGCGAGTTTGACGACGAAGTCGTCGAGGCTCTCCCGGCCGTGCTGGACGTTGGAGATGATCTGCTCGTAGTCGGTGTGGTAGACGAACACGCGCGAGTCGTAGCCGTCACACGAGATGTCCTCGACGTTGATGTCGTGTTTGACCGGGTCGATCTTCGCGTAGCCGATGAAGTCCCGCTTGAGCATGTACAGGAGCTTCTCGACCTGGTACTCGTTGAGGTCGTCCGGGTCGTCGGCGACGATGGCCGGTTCGGGCCGGGCCTCGATGCCCTCGAGTTCACCGGCCCGTTCCTCGACCTCGCCGCCCTCGACGCCGAACAGCTCGCCGATCTGGTCGAGGAACCCGCCACCGCCACCGCCCTGGCTCGCCTCGACGCTCCCGTCGTAGAGGTCGTAGCGGCCCAGCAGCCGTTCGGCCTCGCGCTGGATGACGTCGGCCCGGTCCGCGTCAGACCCCTGGACGATGACGTCGTCTTCCGAGTACTTGATCGCGGTCTTGAGCTTCCGCGAGAGAAAGCCCTTGAGTTCGTCCTCGATCTCGTTGAGGTGGGGCTGAATCACGTAGTACTTCTTCTCGTTCTCCTTCTTCGAGTGGAAGATGACGACGCAGGCGTAGGGCTTGTTCACCCAGTAGCGTTCGATCTCCTGGAAGTGGCTCTTCTTCTTCAGGGGAACGGACTTCTCCAGGTCGTAGCGGTTGACGACCGTCGTGTGACCCTCCTGGGTCGAGAAGAACTCGTCCTCGTCGAGTTCGGGGTTGACGTTGACCGTGTGCTCCTCGATCAGGTTGGACATCAGGTCCCCGACGTCGCCCGCGTGGGCGAGTCTATTCTCGGTCTCTTCGGGTTCGAAGCCGAGGTACTCCTCGGGTTCGAAGGGTACCTTTTCGCCGCCGCGAGTCCGCGGGACGGAGCCGTCGTCCTCGTAGTAGTACTCCCGCTTGAAGTGCTCCCAGGTGTAGACGTCCTTGGCGACCGGCGTCGCCTCCGGGTCGAGGAACTCCTCGAAGACTTCGTTCAGTCCCTTCGCCTCGCCGGCCGCGGTTTCGATGCGGTCGCGGATGCGCTGCGGTTCGAAACCGAGGTACTCGCTCCGGTCGAATCGTCCCCCCGTGTGGTGGTCGCGCCGCAGGTCGTCCCACGTGTAGTCCCCGACGGAAACGTCCTCACGGTCGGTCTGCGAACCTCCCCCGCGGTTCGCGCCGTCGGACGCCTGTCCACCCGTATCATCAATAGCCATTATCATTCATCTACCCGTATGGGTGAAAAAGCTTTACGCCGTTATACCGGTCGAAAACCGGATAGTTATCAACTGATAAACGTTTCGATGCGGGCCATCGCTTCTTTGAGTTCTCCGAGTCCCGTCGCGTAGGAGACGCGGAGGTGGCCCGCGCCACCTTCGCCGAAGGCCGTCCCGGGGACGACGGCGACTTGCTGCTCCTCCAGGAGCGCCTCGGCGAACTCGTCGGCGTCCTCGCCCGGACACTCCGGGAACGCGTAGAACGCGCCCGCGGCCGGGAAACACGAGAGGCCCATCTCCTCGAACCGCGAGAGGACGAAGTTCCGACGGCGGTCGTACTGGGCGCACATCTCCTCGACCTCGTCGCCGCAGGTCTCCAGGGCCTCGATGGCGGCGTACTGAGCCGTCGTCGGCGCCGACAGCATCGAGTACTGGTGGACGCGATTCATCGCCGCGATGGCCTCGGGTGGCGCGAGCGCGTAGCCCAGGCGGAGCCCGGTCATCGCGTAGGCCTTCGAGAAGCCGTTGAACACGACGGTCCGCTCGCGCATCCCGGGCAGACTGGCGATGGAGGTGTGCTCGTGCTCGTAGCTCAGCTCCGAGTAGATCTCGTCGGCGAAGACGAGCAGGTCGTGCTCGCGCGCGAACGCGGCGACCGGCTCCAGTTCCTCGCCCGTCATCGTCGCCCCCGTCGGGTTGTTGGGGTAGCAGTAGACGAGCGCGTCGGCGTCGGCGGCGCCCGACTCCCGGAGCACCTCCGCGGTGAGTTTGAACTCGTCTTCCGCGCGCGTGGTGACGTCCACGACGTCACAGCCGGCGAAGATGGCGCCCGGGACGTAGGAGACGTACGCCGGCTGGACGACGGCGACGGTGTCGCCGGGGTTGAGCAGCGCCCGGAACGCCAGGTCCAGGGCCTCGCTCGCGCCCGCGGTGACGAGTATCTCCTCGTCGGCGTCGTAGTCGAGGTCGTAGCGGTCGTCGACGTCCTCGGCGATCAGTTCGCGGAGTTCGCGCTTGCCGCGGTTGGCCGTGTATGAGGTCTTCCCCTGCTCCAGCGAGGCGATGGCCGCCTCGCGGGCGGCCCACGGCGCGGAGAAGTCCGGCTCCCCGACGCCCAGCGAGATGATGTCGTCCATCTCCTCGGCCAGTTCGAAGAAGCGCCGGATCCCCGACGGTGGCACCTGGTCGACGCGGTCGGCCGGCTCGATGGTCATGGGGAGATCGATAGCCGGTCGTCGTCGTGGCCGTCGCCGAACTCGATGCCCTGCTCCTTGTAGGACTCCATCACGTAGTGGGTGACCGTCTGGGTGACCTCCGGAATGGGCGCGACCTTGTCGCTGATGAAGTGCGAGACTTCGCTCATCGAGTCACCCTCGACGACCATGTCGAAGTCGTAGTCGCCGCTGATCAGGCGCAGGGAGCGGACCTGTGGGAACTTCGCGATGCGGTCGGCGATGTCGGCGTAGCTGGTCTCCCGGTCCAGCGTGACGTTGAGTTCGACCGACGCGCGGACCGGCTGGTCGTCCTCGTCGACGGCGCCCCAGTCGAGCACCGCCTGGTACCCGCGGACGATGCCCGCGGACTCCAGATCCGCGATGGCCGCCTCGACGTCGTCCTCGCTGGTATCGCTGAGCCGGGCGATGTCCTCGACACTGTACCGGGCGTTTTCACGGAGTAACTCCAGAATCTCGCCGCGACTATCCATACCTACACCCTCGGGGGCGCGGACTAAAGGATTTCTACATGTGTGTGGCGGTGTGTCACTCTGACTATCGGCCCACGAGGGGACAGGTGGGTTTATCCCGGTCCGGTCGGTCTCCCACCGCATGGACGGGTCGGACCCCCTCGATTCGACGGGCACCGTGGGTGGGATGGACGGACAGGACGACGACGCGACAGGCTGGGACCTCGTGGCCGACTACGACGGTGCCGCGGCGCTCATCGCCGGGCTCCTCGAACTCGACGCCGATTCGGAGTACACCAAGACCGAACTGAGCGACGCCTCGGGCGTCGCCTACAAGACGCTCTATCTCGACGGCACCGTCGAGGCGCTCGTCGACGCCGGATTCCTGGAGTGTGAACAGCGCGACGGGGAGGAGACGACGTTCCGCATCGACCCGGAGTCACCGGTGTTCGAGGCGGCGGCGGCGTTCGAGATCGCGGCGGCGGACGGCTAATCGGTCGACCGCGTCACCGTCGCTCGTACCCCTTCGAGGGGAAGTTTCATCTGTGAGAATAGCCGACTACCCCCAATGCGTGTCGTTGCCAACCGGAGCGCTGGCACGATAATCGCCGGCGCCGGTCTGCTACTGACCGGCTTTCACCTGTCCAGCGCCACCGGGTTCGAAACGAGCGCACTGGCGGTGCTCGTCACGTTGCTTCCGGTCGTGTTCTCGCTCGTCATGACGGCCGTCGGCGTCCAGGTCGCCCGGGGCCGTCTCGTTCCGGACCGGTTCGCGGGTCGGATGCTGGCCTGGACCGGTGTCGGCGTCACGGTCCTGTTTGCGTTCGGCCTCTGGATGTTCGCCGTCACCCTCGTGCTGGAGGTCACGCAGTCGAACTCCATCGTCCCCATGGTCAACGTCGCGACGTTCGGCGCGCTCGTCGGGCTCCTCGTCGGACTCTACGACGTCCGGCGCCTGGAGCAACGGCAGTCCGTCGAGCAGCTAAACCGGATCAACGACACGCTCCGCGTCGCCACCGAGGAACTGGTCAACCAGACGGACCGGAAGTCGCTCGAACAGGCCGTCTGCGACCGATTGAGTGAGTCAGCGGCCTACGAGTCCGTCTGGGTCGGCCGGTACGACGATGCCGAGGGCGTCGTCCGTCCGGCGGCGTGGTCCGGGCTCGACGACGACTACTACGAATCGATCGACGTCACCGTCGACGACAGTCCCACCGGCGGCGGCCCCGGGGGGCGCGCGATCAGAGAGCGCGACATCCAGTGCGTGCCGAACGTCTTCGCGGACCCGTCCATGGAGCCGTGGTGGGACATCCTGGAGAGCCGTGGCGTCCAGTCGATGGCCGTCGTTCCGATCGGACACGAGGGGACTGTCTACGGCTTCATCAGCATCTACGCCGACCGACCCAACGTGTTCGAGGAACGCGAACAGGCGGTGCTCACCGACCTGGGCGAGACCATCGGTCACGCCATCGCCTCCATCCAGGCGAACGAACGCCTCGCCGAGCGCGAGCGCGAACTGGCCCGACAGAACCAGCGCCTGGAGGAGTTCGCCGGCATCGTCAGCCACGACCTCCGGAACCCGCTGACCGTGGCGGTCGGCAACCTCCAGCTCGCCCGCGAGACCGGGGACGAGGAGTGCTTCTCGAAGGCGGCGGACGCGCTCGAACGGATGGACGAACTCATCGCAGACCTGCTGACGCTGGCCCGGCAGGGTGAGGCCATCGACGAGTTCGAACCGGTTCCGCTTCGAGAAGTCGTCGAGGAGGCGTGGGCGACGACCGGATCCGACTCGTCCACGCTCGTCTGTGAGGACGACCTCGGGACGCTGTCTGCCGACCGGAGCCGATTGCGTCAGTTGCTGGAGAACGTCTTCCGCAACGCCGTGGAGCATGGCTCCACGAGCCCTCCTTCGCACGCTCAGGAGGACGGCATCGAACACGGTGGCCCCGACGTGACCGTCACCGTCCGCCGGACCGACGGCGGGTTCGCCGTCGAGGACGACGGTCCCGGGATTCCGGCCGACCGGCGCGAAGCGATATTCGACGTGGGCTACTCGACGAACGAGGACGGGACCGGCTTCGGCCTCGACATCGTCCGGAGCATCGTCGACGCCCACGGCTGGGGCGTCGCCGTCGGCGAGAGTCCCTCCGGCGGCGCCCGCTTCGACTTCTCTGACGTCGAGCGGGTCGAACCGGAGACCGAACCCGCGTGAGGGCCCGCCGGACGTCGCGCCAGGCCCTGCACTACTTAGTTTCCAGCGCGATTAGTCCCTCACATGGTCGAACTCGAATCCGAAGCGGACGTACTCCAGCGCGGCGACGAGGCACCGGAGTTCGAACTCCGGGGGACCGACGGCGAGACGCACTCGCTGGCCGACTTCGCCGACCGCGAGGCGGTCCTGCTCGTGTTCACGTGCAACCACTGCCCATACGCGAAGGCGAAGTTCGACGAACTGAACGCCCTCGCCGACGAGTACGACGACCTGGCTGTCGTCGGCGTGAACTCGAACGACCCGGACGAGTACCCCGACGACTCCTTCGAACGCATGCAGGAACTCGTCGAGGACGGGACCATCGACTACGACGCCTACCTCTTCGACGCGACCCAGGCCGTCGCGGCGGGCTACGGCGCCCGCTGTACGCCCGATCCGTTCCTGCTCGCTAACGACGGGAGCGGAACGTTCACCGTGGCGTACCACGGCCGCCTCGACGACGCCACCAACCCCGACGACGAACCCACCGAGCGGGAGATGAAAGCGCACGTCGAGACGGTGCTGGCCGGCGAGGAAGTCACCGCCGAGCAGCGGCCCTCCCGCGGCTGTTCGATCAAGTGGCGCGACGGCAACGAACCCGACTACTGGAACAGCTGATTCCGAGACGTCGGCTGCGACGGGACCGGCCGGCGTTCGACGAAGTCCCCGGGCGCGTCGGACTCCCGGTCATCCGGAACCGGGGTTCCGGGCGGCGTCGTTCGGTCCCACGCTCTCACAGCGCGTCGCGAACGAATTCGGTGACGATAGCGTCCTCGGCTTCGCGCAGGCGGTACTGGGCGGTCGAACGGGCGACGTCGAGTTCGCTGGCCAGTTCCTGGACTGTCGTCTCCCGCGGGCGCTCGTAGTAGCCCGCGGCCACCGCCGCTTCGAGTATCTCGTGCTGTTCCGGCGAGAGCTGGTGGGTCGTCCGCGTCTCGGCGCTCCAGTTGCCCGACTGCGTGAGGTGGGCCAGTTCGAGCGACAGCCCGTCGCGCAACTCGGCCTCGATGGCGTCGAACAGTTCGCCGACGGGTTGCTCGTCCGGGAAGAGGGCCTTCCAGCGGTACTCGTTGCCCGTCCTGTGTGACTGGAGCACGGCGCCGTCGCCGACGTGGTCGACGACGAAGTGCGGGACGGAGTGACACCTGTGGACCTCCTCGCGGAAGGTGTAGACGGTCCGCCCGCGGGGTTGCCGGTCGAGGACGTGGTACTCTCGCGTCGTGTTGCAGTCCGGCGCGTTCAGGCACTCGTTGCAGCGCGTGTCGTCGAGGAACGTCTCGTCGAAGCGCGCCATCGCCTCGCGGGACCCGCTGGCGTGGTCCATCCGCCACATCGACGAGTCGTCGGTGTAACACGCCGACGACCGGACCGACAGCGACGGGTGCTCGCGGAAGACGTCCATCAGCCTGTCGGCGCCCGCCTCGTAGGCGACGACGAACTCGAACTCCTGCATAGCCGTGTGTACGCCCTGCGAGGCTTGAAGGTTAGCATGTGCCAACACGAGAGTGGCGAAGCGGTCCGGACGTCTCCGAACATCCCAGTTCGGCGACGGGCTGTTCCGCGTCCCTTCGGTGGGCCACCCTCGCCCGCCGTAAGCCAGCCTTACTGCGGTTTTGGCGCTAAATACTAATGACCGGTAGTCGGTATCGGTGTTGCCATGCGCTACGAAGGGATACGGACGAGGGGCGTGGCACTCGTACTGGTCGTGATCACCGTCGTCGCCGTCGGAGCGGGGGGTGGGCTGGCTGTCGCGGACCTCGGAGGACCGTCTGTGGACGCCGGAGCACACGGCTTCCAGAGTGAGAACGTCACCGAGGGGATGGCCGGCGACGAATCGGGCGACGGCGCCGGCGGCGATTCTGAAACGGCGACCGAGACGGAGCCCGCAGAGTCGGCCGCGACCGAATCGAGCGACGCGGGCGCGTCCGCCGACGGTGGCGACGGTTCCACAGCAGACGATGACGGTTCCACCGCCGACGAACCGGCGGACGAGACGACGGCGACGGAGTCGGCGACTGTGAGCGAAACGGAGTCGACCGAGTCGACGGAAGCGTCATCCGACGGGGACACGTCGACGCCCGACGACGCGGCGACTGACGAGGCGGCGACTAACGACGCGGCGACTGACGAGGCGAACGCCACCACGGTGGAGAACGACGCTGGACAGATCAGCGCGAGCGGAGGCGCGAACGACACACAGACGCCAAACGGGAGTGCGGCGGATGGATCGGTGGCCTCGTGTACCGTCATCGACGAGCCAGGCCAGTACGAACTGACCGGTGACGTCTCGGGCGAGTCTGAAACCTGCCTCGTCGTGGCGGCGAGCGGCGTCGTCCTCGACGGGAACGGACACACCGTCGCGGGCTCGGGCAGCGGCACTGGCATCCGGGTCGCCGGCGGCGTCTCCGACGTGACCGTGCGCGACGTCGACGTCAGCGGCTGGGGCGTGGCCGTCGCGCTCGGCGGCAGCGGCGCGAGCGGGCCGACGGCGAACCTGGTCGAGGTCCGGGCGACGGACAGCGACACCGGCGTCCGCCTGACGGAGGCCGACGGCTCGGCGATGCAGGCCGTGACCGCGCGCGACAACGGTGACGGGGTCGTGCTCGTCGACACCGCCGACGTGCAGGCGAGCGACGTCACCGTCGACGACAACGACGGCACGGGTCTCTGGTTGGCCCGCGGCGTCGCCGACAGCTCCTTCAGCGTCGTCCAGGCCACCGACAACGGCGACCGGGGCATCCACGTCGCGACGGGGGCCGTCGACAACTTCGTCGGCGACGCGACGGTGACCGACAACGGCGGTCCCGGCGTCGAGTTCGCGGACAGTTCGAACAACGTGCTCGCCGACAGCCGAATCGAGCGCAACGACGGTCCGGGCGTGCTGAGCTACCCCGCCGGCGGCGACAGGCTGGAGAACGTCCAGATCGCCGACAACGGCGACGGCGCCTACCGCGACCAGGCCGAGCGAGCGGGGGCAGTCGCCGATACCGTCAGCCTCGGCGGCGGGACCTCGGTCCAGTTCGACCAGGGCGTGACCCACCTCGCGTCGGTGGGGACTCCCGGTTCGCTGCCCGACGGGACCGAAGCAGTCGGACCCGCCGTCGAAGTAATGGTCCGGGACGGTGACAGCGCGGCGGCGACGGTGACGGTGCCCGTCGACGCCGACGGCGACGTCACGGCCTACCAGCGCGTCGACGGGACCTGGCAGGAAGTCGACGGCGTCACGGTGGCAGACGGCGAAGCGGAGATGTCAGTCACGCAGAGCGGCACCGTCGTCCCCGTCGTCGAGAGTGCCGGCAGCGGGACCACCGAAGCGACGCCCGACGGCGGCACGGAGACTGCCCCCGGCGGCGGCGAGGCGACCGAGAACGAACCGGGCGACGACACCGTCCGCGCCGACGCAGCGTCGAACGAGGAACTCGCCGCGAGCGACGGGGCGTCAGTAGGGGACGAGGCGACAGCGGGGGCGAACACAGGGACCGAGAGCGGCGACCCCTTGCCCGCGAGACGGTACGCGTTCGACGACGACCGGTTCGCCGACGTCGGCGCGCCCGCCGCGGCCCAGGACGAGAATCGGACCCAGACGCTCGTCATCGGGCCGGCGGCGGTCGACGACGCCATCGAGTACACGTTCGCGGTCGACGGGAACGTCTCGAAGGTCACGACGGGCGGCGTCACCGCCGACGAGACCGACGCGATATCGCGGACCGACGGGACGGTCACGGTGACCGGAGCGACGTCCGCGGGCGACGCCTACCTCGTCGACGGTGACCTCAGGTCGATTCGCCAGACGGACGGTGCAACCGGATTCTTCGTCCGCTACGACGGTCCCGTCGACGCTAACGGAACCCGACCCTGACGGGAGGCCGGTTGTTCCGCCGGCCCCTGTCGTTTTGTGACCGCGCGCTGTAGTGGGCGCCATGAGTGACCCGCTGCCCGACGTGACGGAGGAGTTCGCCCGGACGCTGGCGCCGACTTCCGACGAGGTCATCGAGGAGATGGACGCCCGCGCCGACCGAGAGGGGTTCCCGACGGTGGGCCCGGCGGTCGGCGGGTGGCTCCGTCTGCTCGCCCGCTCCGTCGACGCGGAGCGAGTCTTCGAGTTCGGCTCGGGCTACGGCTACTCGGCGTACTGGATGGCGCCGGCGCTCCCCGAGGACGGCGAGATCGTCCTGACCGAGATCGACGCGGACGAGCTCGACGACGCCCGCGAGAACCTGGAACGCGGCGGGTTCGCCGACCGCGCCCGCTTCGAACACGGCGACGCCATCGAGACCGTCGAGCGCTACGACGGTCCCTTCGACGTGGTCCTGATCGACAACGAGAAGCACCGCTACGCGGAGGCGTTCGAGGCCGTCCGCGACAAGGTTCCCGTCGGTGGAATCGTCGCGGCGGACAACGCCATCGAAGCGGGCCCGCTCGACTTCGACGACGTGCGCGCGCTGCTTGCCGGCGAGGACGTCGACGCCAACGAGATGAGCCGCGGCATCGCCGACTACCTCCGGACCGTCGGCGAGGACCCCGCGTTCGAGACGGGTCTGTTGCCCCTGGGAGAGGGGGTCGCCGTCTCGATCCGGATCTGACCGGTCTCGCCCCGTCGTCGCTCCAATTCTCGCCTGCGAAAATCGGGGTGGATCGCTTATGTGGGTGGCCGGGAAACGACCCGCAACGTTCGTGTTACGCCCATGAGTCTGAAGATAGATATACGCAAACTGGGGTTGTTCAACCAGATGGCCAAGGAGGGCGGGAACACCGTCGCGGACCACCTGAGCCAGATGACGGGGATGGAGACGGAGATGGAGATAACCAAGATCAACTTCATCGACGTCGCCGACATCAAGACCCACGTCGGCGACCAGAAACAGATCGGCATCAGCATCAGGCTGCTCGAACCGCCCCACGGCCACATCCTCTTTCTGTTCAACGGCTCGAGCGCCAAGGAACTCGCCCAGGGAATGGTCGGAGACATGGGCGAGACGGACCCGAACGGCAGCGGGTTCACCGACATGGAGCGCTCCGCCATCCAGGAGATCGGCAACATCATGACCTCGGCGTTCATCGACGGCTGGGCGAACGTCCTCCAGACGACCATCGACATCGGGCCGCCGAAGTTCACCTTCGGCCCGGGCAGCGGGATGGTCGACGGACTCGTCGGGGGCCGCGAGACGGACATGTCGCTGATGTTCGACTCGCGCGTCCACGCGCTGAACTCCGACATCGACGTCACGGTGTACACCTTCCCCGAACTCGAAGAACTCGTGTCACTGATGCAACAGATAGACGTCTGACCGGGACAATTTCTACGATCTACGCTCGCGGCCGCCGAGTAAACTCGTTTTAGATTTGTAGTTGTTTCAATGTGTATTTGGCGCGGGGTATCGTCTATCGTGTATGGAACTGTTCGACGACGACATCGTCCCCGAAGCGGCACGCGAGGTCAAGCAGGACGCGCGGGCCTTCGCCGAGGAACACATCGCGCCGAACGCGGCGGAGTACTACGCCTCCGGGGAGTACCCCCACGAAATACTCGAAGCGGGGATGGACGCGGACCTCGTCGCCCAGGACATCGGCGAAGAGTGGGGCGGTCGGGGCCTGTCCCTGCACCAGGTGCTGGCCATCGCCGAGGAGTTCTACCGCGCCGACGCTGGCATCGCGCTGACGCTCCAGCTGGCGAGCTTCGGGGCCGAAATCGTCGAGGAACACGGCGACGACTGGCAGAAAGAGGAGTTCCTGCGGCCCGTCGCGGAGAACGACCAGATCACCGGTCTGGCGGTGTCTGAGCCGGAGACCGGGAGCGACCTGGCGGGGATGGCCACGACCGCCGAGAAGGAGGGAGACGAGTGGGTCATCGACGGCGAGAAGTACTGGATCGGCAACGGCGTCGAGGCCGACTGGGTGACCCTCTACGCGAAGACCGGCGACGACGAGGACAACCGGTACGGCAACTACTCGCTGTTCATCGTCCCCACGGACGCCGAGGGGTACGAGGCCGAACACATCCCGGAGAAGATGGCCATGCGGGCGTCGAAGCAGGCCCACATCACCCTCGACGGCTGTCGCATCCCCGAGGACCACCTTATCGGCGTGGAGGGTGCGGGCTTCTACATGCTCGCGGACTTTTTCAACCACGGCCGCGTCATCGTCGGGGGCCAGGGCGTCGGCCTCGCCGCGGCGGCTATCGAAGAGGCATCGGAGTTCGTCCACGACCGCGAGGCGTTCGGTCGCACCGTCGACGAGTTCCAGGCCGTCCAGCACCACCTCGCCGACATGCGCCTGGAGTTCGAGTCCGCGCGCACGCTCGTCTGGCGCGCTGCCGACAAGGTCGCCGACAGCGACGACGCAGGCTACTGGGCGGCGCTGGCCAAGACCAAGGCGACCGAAACCGCGACGGAGTGCGCCGAGACGGGCATGCAACTCCACGGCGGCCGCTCTGTCCTCACCGACCGACGCATCTCCCGGGTCTTCCGTGACTCCAGGATCCCGGTCATCTACGAGGGCGCCAACGACGTCCAGCGGAACCTCATCTACCGACAGGCGCCAAGGTGAGGACGCAGGCGAGCCGCTTTCGCGCGCGACAGGTCGCTACCCACGAAGGAACCCACACGATTGATCACCATGATCCTGACACGTATTCCGAGCGGGTCGACGGTTTTGACAGAATGTGGAGAGATCGGTTCGAGAGACCGGAGCCGTGCGGCTGGGTATCACCCGAGTGAGCGGGTGGCGCGTTCGACGTGCTAGCTGACCACTCGCGGAGTCAAAATCGTTCAGTTGAACCCCATCTTGCTATCGATAACGATTAATGAACTGCGTTATAGTGGAAAATCTTTAGTCACGGCCCTCCTAAGCCCGATACACGGCACCCGATCTGGGGCCGATGATTTACCATGACAGGCCAGGAACTAATCTGGCGAATCGCGGGCGGTTCCGGTGACGGGATCGACTCGACGAGTCAGAACTTTGCAAAGGCCCTGATGCGCTCGGGACTGCACGTTTTCACCCATCGACACTATCCCTCGCGCATCCGGGGCGGCCACACCTACGTAGAGGTACGCGCGAGCCAGGAAGACGTCCGGTCTCGCGGCGACGGCTACAATTTCCTTCTTGCCCTCGGAGACTCCTTCGCACGGAATCCACAGGAAGAAGCGTACTACGGGAACGAAGAGCTCAAACCCCTCTCGGAGAACCTGGACGACCTCCGCGAGGGCGGCGTGATCGTCTACGACGAGGGGCTCCTCGACGAGGACGACGTCGCGGTGACGGAGCTGGAGGCGCGTGCCGAGGAGAACGACTGGCACGTGTATCCGCTCGATCTGCGCTCTATCGCCCGGGAACACGGCCGCGAGGTCATGCGCAACACCGCCGGCGTCGCGGCGACCGCCGCGCTGCTGGACATGGATCTCTCCTACTTCGAGGAGCTCATCGAGCAGAACATGTCCGGCGACATCATGGAGGCGAACCTCGACGTGCTCGACCAGGCCTACGAGCAGGTCCAGGAGATGGAGCACGAACACGAGCTCCGCATCCCCGAGTCCGAGCCCCACGACGAGGACCAGGTGCTGCTCTCGGGGTCGAACGCCATCACCTACGGCGCGCTGGACGAGGGCTGCCGGTTCATCGCCGGCTACCCCATGACGCCGTGGACCGACGTGTTCACGCTCATGTCCCAGCACCTGCCCAAGTTCGGCGGGATCTCCGAACAGGTGGAAGACGAGATCGCCGCGGCGGCGCTCGCGCTGGGCGCGTCTCACACCGGCGTCAAGGCGATGTCCGGCTCCTCCGGCGGCGGCTTCGCGCTGATGTCGGAACCCCTCGGCCTCGCCGAGATGACGGAGACGCCGATCGTGCTCGTCGAAGCGATGCGCGCCGGCCCCTCGACGGGGATGCCGACGAAGCCCGAACAGGCCGACCTCGAGCACGTCCTCTACACGAGCCAGGGCGACTCGGCCCGCGTCGTCTTCGCGCCCGGGAACATCCGGGAGTGTTACGACCAGACGCGCCAGGCGTTCCGCATCGCCTACGAGTACCAGATCCCGAGCATCGTCGTCTACGACCAGAAGCTCCAGGGCGAACTCCGCAACGTCGACGAGAGCTTCTTCGACCGCCAGCCCAACTCCGACCCGGGCTCGGTGCTCACCGAGGAGGAGATCGCGGAGGCGGCCCACCACTCCTCTGGCAAGTTCCAGCGCTTCCTCCACGAACCGGAGGACGGCTCGAACGTCAGTCCACGGTCGGTTCCCGGCCAGGAGGGCGGGCGCTACCTCGCGACCGGCAACGAGCACAACCCGTCGGGCCACATCAGCGAGGACCCCGACAACCGCATCGCGCAGATGAACCGTCGGCTCGACAAGCTCGACGACATCCGCGCCGACCTGGACGAGAACAGCTCCCACCAGACCTACTACGGACCCGAGGACGCCGACCACGGCATCCTCATCTGGGGCAGCCACCAGGACACGGCCTTCGAGGCGGTCGACCGGCTCAACGACGCCGGCCACTCGGTCAAGGCCCTCGGCGTCTCCGACATGATGCCGTATCCGGTCGAGGAGGTCAGCGAGTGGCTCGAATCCGTCGACGAGGCGCTCGTCGTCGAGATGAACGCCTCCGGTCAGTTCCGCGGACTGACCCAGAAAGAGATCGGCCGCTTCGGACCGAAGCTCTCCAGCCTGCTGAAGTACAACGGCAACCCGTTCGAACCGGCAGAGATAGTCGAGGGCTTCGAGACCAGCATCGACGGCGAGGAACTGGCCGCGACGAACATGAAGTACGTCCCCGCGGCAGGTGACTAACAATGAGTGCATTCTCAGCAATCGGCAACGAACGAGAGACCGAACGAGACGAGTTCACGCCCGGCATCGAACCGCAGGCGACGTGGTGTCCAGGGTGTGGCGACTTCGGCGTCCTGAAGGCGCTGAAACAGGCCATGCCCGAGGTCGGGAAGAACCCCGACGAGGTGGCGCTGTTCACCGGCATCGGCTGCTCGGGGAAGCTCAACAGCTACTTCAACAGCTACGGCTTCCACACCATCCACGGCCGTGAGCTCCCGGTCGCACGCGCAGCGAAGCTGGCCAACCCCGAGTTGACCGTCATCGCGGCAGGCGGCGACGGTGACAACTACGGCATCGGCGGCAACCACTTCATGCACACTGCCCGGGAGAACCACGACATGGTCTCCATCGTCTTCAACAACGAGATCTTCGGGCTGACGAAGGGCCAGACGTCCCCGACGTCGCCGAAGGGCCACAAGTCCAAGACCCAGCCCTCGGGCAGCGCCAAGTCGCCGATCCGGCCGCTGTCGCTGTCCCTGACCTCCGGCGCGACGTACGTCGCCCGGACGGCCGCGGTCAACCCGAACCAGGCCAAGGAGATCATCGCCGAGGCCATCGAGCACGACGGCTTCGCGCACATCGACTTCCTGACCCAGTGTCCGACCTGGAACAAGGACGCGAAGCAGTACGTCCCCTACACCGACGTCCAGCAGTCCGACGACTACGACTTCGACGTCTCGAACCGCGAGGAAGCGGCGGAGATGATGTTCGAGACCGAGTCCAAGCTCTACGAGGGCGAGGTGCTGACCGGACGTTACTACGTCGAGGACGAGCGGCCGTCCTACGGCGAGGAGAAGCAGGCGCTCGGCGAGGCCCCGGAGGAACCGCTCGCGGAGCGGTACTTCGACGAGGATTACCAGTGGGAACGCGCGGCCGACGAGCTGCTCGAACACCACAAATAACCGTCGTTTGCGAATCCGGAACATATTTTCATACGCGGGAAAAAGAACTGGCTATGAGCGCGGAGTCTACGGAGCGTCGCATTCTGTCTGTTCTCGAGGAGGACGCGCAGGCCTCGTACGCGGAGATAGCGAACCGGGCCGACGTCTCGAAACCCACGGTTCGAAAGTACATCCAGAAACTCGAAGAGGAGGGGGTCATCGTCGGCTACTCCGCCGACGTCGACCCGAAGAAGCTCGCGAGCCAGACGATCGCGCTCGTCGGCATCGACGTCGCGAGCGACTGTTACGTAGAGTCCACCCGCGAACTCGCCGACCTCGAGGAGGTGGAGTCGCTGTACACCTCCAGCGGCGACCACATGCTGATGGCAGAGGTCCGCGCGGCCGACGGCGGCGCCGTCGGTGACGTCATCGAGGAGTCGATCCTCGGCGTCGAAGGAGTCACGGCGGCCCATCCCTCCTTCCTCCAGGAACGACTGAAGTGATCACCGAGTCCGTCTCGCCCGATGTCCACCGTACGTCGATGCGTGCCTTTTAGACGCTCGAAGGCCGAACACTCTCCATGACTTCTCGCCTGGTGCTGGGGACCGGTCCCCTCGGCAGGAGGCTGCTCTCCGCGCTCGAAGACCAGCGCGGGGACCTGCTCGTCGTGACGGACGACGAGCACCGGGTGGACACGCTCCGGTCGGGCGGGATTCGAGTCGTTCCGGGCGACCCGAGCGACCAGGCGACGCTGCGCGACCTCGGCGCCGACCCCGACTCGGTGCTGATTACCGCCGAGGACGGCGAGACCAACCTGCAGGCCGCCAGGGCGGTCGCCACGGTGTTCCCGGAGTCGATGGTCCTGGCGTACGCCGGACGGAACCCGACGCCGGAGACCAGTGGGGCGCTCGCGACCGTCGCGGACCAGGTCGTCGATCCCGGCAACGTCGTCGCCGAGGAGCTGTGCCACTCCATCGGTGACGGCGGGCTGCAGGTGCGCCAGCTCCAGCGGGTGTTGCGCGACGTCGACGGCCGGCTGGCGGTCGTGACCCACGACAACCCGGACCCCGACGCCATCGCCAGCGCCATCACGCTCGCCCGCATCGCCGAGGCGGTGGGCTGTGAGACCGACGTCTGCTACTACGGCGAGATATCCCACCAGGAGAACCGGGCGTTCGTGAACCTGCTGGAGTTCGACCTCCACAATCTCGACGACGAATCGGACCTCTCGGAGTACGACGGCTTCGCCCTGGTCGACCACTCCCGTCCTGGCGTCAACGACCAGCTCCCCCACGAGACGGAGATCGACGTCGTCATCGACCACCACCCGCCCCGGGCGCCCATCGAGGCGCGGTTCGTCGACCTGCGGAGCGACGTCGGCGCGACGAGCACGTTGCTGGTCGACTACGTCCGCCGCCTCGGCGGTGACGTCGACCAGACCGTGGCGACCGGGCTCCTGTTCGGCATCCGCGTCGACACGAAGGAGTTTCGCCGGGAGGTCTCGCCGGACGACTTCGAGGCCGCCGCGTTTCTCCTCCCACACGCCGACATGGAGGCGCTCCAGCGCATCGAACAACCCAGCATCACCGCCGAGACGCTCCAGACCGTGGGCCGCGCGATACAGAACCGCCGGGAGGAAGGCTCGGTCCTGCTGAGTTGCGTCGGCGAACTCTCTGACCGGGACGCGCTCGCCCAGGCCGCCGACAGGCTCCTCACGCTGGAAGACGTCAACGCGACGCTCGTCTACGGCGTCCAGGACGGCACCATCTACGTCTCGGCACGCGCCCGCGGGACGGACATCGATCTGGGCGAGACGCTCCGGGACGCATTCGGCCAGATCGGGAGCGCCGGCGGCCACGCCGACATGGCCGGCGCGCAGATCACGCTGGGCGTCCTCGACACCATCGAGGACCGCGACGAGTCGCTCCACGAGGTCGTCCGTGCCGTCGTCGACGACCGCTTCCTGGAGACGCTCCAGGGCAACTCCGACCGCCTGCTGACGTCCGTGTACGGCCCCGAGACGTTCGAGAGCGACCGGGAGTTCCTCGAAGAGGTCACCGAGGAGTGAGCGCCGGGGAACCGCCCCGCCGCCGAACGGGGTCTTTTTCCTCCACCGGCGTCTGATCCCACCAATGGCCGAGGAGGGCAAGCCCCGCGTCCGGGAGTACATGACCAGCGAGGTGTCGACGGTGTCGCTCGACGACACGGTCGCCGACGTCGCCCGTCGCATCGACGAGAGCGACGACCACAGCGGGTTTCCCGTCACTGACGGCCGCCGAGTCGAAGGATTCGTCAGCTCCAGGGACCTGTTGCTCGCCGACGACCACGAGCCGATGTTCCGGGTGATGAGCGACGACATCCTGGTCGCCCACCCGGAGATGGCCGTCCAGGACGCCGCACGCGTCATCCTCCGTTCAGGCATCCAGAAGCTGCCCGTCGTCGACGACGCCGGCCACCTCGTCGGCATCATCTCCAACGCCGACGTCATCCGCTCACAGATCGAACGCGCCACCCCGAGCAAGGTGGACAAGCTCACCCGGACGCTGGAGAGCATCCACGACGTCACCGCTCGCGAGGAGCGCCGCCAGGTCGACCTCGCGGCGCTGACACCGACCCAGGACACCGTCTACGCGGACGAACTGGAGGGACGGATCTACGAACTCCGGCGCGGTCTCGCCGAACCGCTCGTCGTCATCGACAACGGCGGCGGTCGCTCGCCCTCACAGTCTACCGTGGAGGACTTCGGAGGGAGCGCCGGTGACGAGCAACAGCCGACGCTCCTCCTGGCCGACGGCCACCACCGGGTGAAAGCCGCCGAACGGATCGGCGTCGACACGATGGACGCGTACGTCATCGTCCTCGACCAGCCGGTCGACCTGGGGATGGCCCGCACCGCCGAGAAGTCCGATCTCTCCTCCATCGCGGACATCGAGGTGGTCGACTACGGAGCACACCCGCTCGTCGAGACGACCAAGCGACTGCAAGAAGACCCGGAGTAAGGAGACGTCGGTCCCCGGGAGCCTTATTGTCGTTAGCTACCAACTAGCAGGGTATGTTCGACGAGGAGGACCTCGCTGCTATCAGGGAGGCCCACGAGGACTGGACGGACGACACCCTCGGGCCGGTCCTGGAGAACTACGGCGAGCGGCGGGAGCGGTTCGCCACGGTGTCGAACCTGGCGGTCGACCGCCTGTACACGCCGCTGGACGTCGCCGACCTCGACTACGGCGAGGATCTGGGGTTCCCCGGCGAGGAACCCTACACCCGGGGCGTCTATCCGACGATGTACCGCGGCCGGCCGTGGACGATGCGCCAGTTCGCGGGCTTCGGCACGGCCACGGAGACCAACGAGCGCTTCCACTACCTCGTCGAGGAGGGTCAGACCGGCCTCTCGACGGCGTTCGACATGCCGACGCTGATGGGTATCGACTCCGACGACCCGATGGCCGAGGGCGAGGTCGGTCGCGAGGGCGTCGCCGTCGACACACTCCGCGATATGGAAGTTCTCTTCGACGGCATCGACCTGGCCGACGTCTCGACGAGTTTCACCATCAACCCGAGCGCGCCCGTGGTCTACGCGATGTACGTCGCGCTGGCGGACGAGCGAGGCGTCCCGCGCGAGGAGTTGCGGGGCACCCTCCAGAACGACATGTTCAAGGAGTTCATCGCGCAGAAAGAGTGGGCCGTCCCTCCAGAGCCCTCGCTGAAACTCGTCACCGACGTCGTCGAGTTCGCCAGCGAAGAGACGCCCAGATTCAAGCCCGTCTCGGTCTCGGGCTACCACATCCGCGAGGCCGGGTCGACGGCGGTCCAGGAACTGGCGTTCACGCTCGCCGACGGGTTCGCCTACGTCGAGGACTGCCTCCACCGCGGCCTGGACGTCGACGACTTCGCCCCCCAGCTATCTTTCTTCTTCAACGCCCACAACTCCATCTTCGAGGAAGTGGCGAAATTTCGCGCGGCCCGTCGCATCTACGCTCGCGCGATGGACGAGTGGTACGGCGCCGCCCACCCCGACAGCAAGAAGCTCAAGTTCCACACCCAGACCGCCGGCCAGTCACTCACTGCCCAGCAGCCGCTCAACAACGTCGTCAGGGTGACCATCCAGGCGCTGGCCGGCGTCATAGGCGGCACGCAGAGCCTTCACACCAACAGCTTCGACGAGGCCCTCGCGCTACCCAGCGAGGAGTCGGTCCGCGTCGCGCTCCGGACCCAGCAGATCATCGCCGAGGAGTCCGGCGCCGCCGACATCGTCGACCCGCTCGGTGGTTCCTACGCCGTCGAGGCCCTCACCGACGAGATGGAAGAGAAAGCCATGGCGTACATCGACCACGTGAGAGACGACCTGGGCGACGGGTCGGTGCGCGACGGCGTCCTCGCCGGTATCGAGCAGGGCTACTTCCAGCGCGAGATCCAGGACGCCGCCTACGACTACCAGGAGCGCGTCGAGGACGGCGACGAGACCGTCGTCGGCGTCAACGCCTACACCGTCGAGGAAGAGACGGAGCCGGAGATCCTCGAGGTCGACGAAACGGTCCAGGAACGCCAGCGCGAGCGACTCGCCGACGTGAAGGCGTCGCGGGACGACGACGCCGTCGACGCGGCGCTGTCCGAGGTCCGTCGAGCGACCGAGAACGGCGAGAACGTCGTTCCGGCAATCATCGAGGCAGTGAAGGTCGGGACGACGATGGGCGAGGTGATGGCCGTCTTCGAGGATTACTACGGCACGTACCGGGAAACCGCCGGCGTCTCGTAGTCTCCCTTCATTTCGAGTTCGTCTCAATAACCTTATCACCTGTGGGCAAGGTTGCCACCCTATGGGTGTGATTGGTTCCCTCTCGACCGGTATCGGCACGCTCAAACGAAACCCCGTCATCTGGGCCTTCGTCCTGGCGTACTCGCTCGCGGGCGCGGGGCTGGCCGCGCTCCAGTTGATCGATCCGTTGCTGGTCTTCGCCAGCTACGCCGTGCTCCTGTTCGTCGTCCCGTTCTACATCGGCGGCATCGTCGGAACCATCGAGGAGGGTCTCCACGGCAGCGCTACCGTCGGCCAATTCTTCTCCGCCGGGACGTCGAACTACCTGTCCATCTTCGGCGGCACCGTCGTCCTTGGTATCGTCTCCTTCTTCCTCTACTTCGTCGTCGGTATCGTCGGCCTCATCCTCTCCATCTTCGTCCTCGGCTTCGGGAGTATGGCCGACGTGACTTCCGCCGCCGTCGCCGTCCTCGTCGTCGGCGTCCTCGCCTCGATGCTGGTCGTCCTCCTGCCGTGGTTCGTCCTCCAGTTCTTCCCCGCCGCCGTCGTCGTCGACGACCTGGGACTGGTCGACTCGTTCAAGCGCAGCGGCAGCATCGTCAAAGGGAACTTCCTCTCCGTCGTCGGCTTCGACCTGCTGGCGTTCCTGATCAGTCTCGTCAGCTACATCCCGACCGTGTACATGTTCGCCCTCTCGGCGGACGATCCCACGAGTCTGGAAACCGCTGGCCAGACGGCGCTCCACGCGCTTTCGACCACCGAACTGGGGATCTATCTGGCGATGACGGTCGTTCTCGGAACGATAGTGTACGCCGTCTCGCACGCGTTCTACGTCGCCTACTACGACCAGCTTCCGCGGTAACGGTCGACGGCGACCACCTTTTCCAGCCAGGCAGGGTCCAGCGCCGGAGCCCTCTTCCGGACGCACCGCTGCTCGCGGCGTCAGCGACGGAGAACCTGGTAGCGAACCGCGTTACGCGTCCGCGTACCGGTCGGAGACGTAGACGACGAGCGCCAGTAGCACGCCGAGGCCGACGCCGACGGTCACGATTCCGTACAGCGCGACGCCCAGCGGCGTGGGCGGCAGCGCGACGACGCCGAACAGTTCGGGCTCCAGGTCCGCCGGGCTGATCGTCCCGAGCACGAACCCCATCACGCCGGCGATAGCGACGATGATAACGTACAGCTGTCCGACGACGCGGTCCCCGGGCCGCGTTCGGTTCGAGTTACTCACGAACCGAGCTTCGACCGCGAGACGATTAGCCTTTTTCACTCGACGTCGAAGGGCGAGCCATGACAGAGAAGGACCTGCTGTTTCTCGTGCTGGCCGGCATCGCCGCGATGATGTTCATCACCGGTATCGTGCTCATCGCCGGCGGTCTGTAGCCGCCGCTCGAGGAGCCGTTCTCGTCGGCCCGCTGGACTGTCGTCGACGAACCCGACTGAACAGCAGGCGACGTGGTCGCCGGGGTTCTCGGGCCAGTCCCCGGATTCGGTGACTGAAGGCTTCGCAGAAAACGTGACTCCGGTAGACCTTGCGGTCTATCGAGGCTCGGAGTCAGACTCGTCTGACAATCCTCTTCGAAAATCACTCCGTGATTTTCGACCGACGATAGAGCTTCGCTCTATCGAGGCTCGGAATCGTCTTCCGACGATTCCTCGCCCCCGTCCGTAATCGCTCGTTCCCGCTTCAACTTCTGTTCGAACCAGGCGAAGTCCCGACCCTTCATGTTGTCTGCTTCCAGGTTCCACGGGTCGCCGGTCTCGACGACCGGTCCCTCGAGCCACGACTGGACGAGGTTCCAGACGAGGATGACGCTCCCAGCGAGCAGGAGCAACGCACCGAGCGAGGCGATCTGGTGCCAGGTGGTCACCTGGGCGAGCGGCGCGATGGCGCCGTCGAACTCGTAGCTCGCGTAGCGCCGGGGCATACCGAGGTACCCCAGCACGAGCATCGCGAAGAAGGTCAGGTTGGTCCCGACCATCGAGAGCCAGAAGTGCCACTTCGCGAGCGTGCGCTGGTACATCCGCCCGGTGAAGATGGGGAACCAGTAGTAGAGGCCGGCGAAGGCGGCGAAGCCGATGGCGCCCATCACGATGTAGTGGAAGTGGCCGACGACGTAGTAGGTGTCGTGGAGCACCAGGTCGATCGGAATCGACGCGAGGAAGACACCGGTGACGCCACCGATGATGAAGTTCGAGATGAACCCGATACAGAACAGCATCGGCGCGGTCATGCGGAGCCGGCCGTTCCACATCGTCGTGATCCAGTTGAACGTCTTGACGGCGCTCGGTATCGCGATAGCCAGGGAGACTGCCATGAACGACGCGCGGAGGCGTGGATCGATGCCAGTCGTGAACATGTGGTGGGCCCAGACGCCGAAGCTCAGGACGCCGATGGCCAGCGTCGAGTAGACGACGAACTTGAACCCGAACAGCTTGCGCGCCGAGAACTTCGGCAGCACGTAGCTGATGATCCCCATCGGCGGGAGCACCAGGATGTACACCTCGGGGTGGCCGAAGAACCAGAACAGGTGTTGCCAGAGGACCGGGCCGCCGCCGCCGACGGTGAAGAACGTCGTGCCGAGGTTCCGGTCGAGCAGCAACATGATGAGCGCACTCCCGAGCAGCGGGAACGCGAAGAGGATGAGGCCGGACTGCGTGAGCATGGTCCAGCTGAAGATGTCCAGCGTCGCCCAGTTGACGTCCTCACCGCGCTCGGTGAAGATGGTCGCGATGAAGTTGATCGCACCCATGGTCGCCGAGACGCCCGAGAGGTGGAGCCCGAGCAACATCAGGTCGATGCCGAACATCGACTGTTCGATAGAGAGCGGCGTGTACATCGTCCAGGCCGTCTGGGCCGGGTCGATCGTCGGGACGAAGAAGCCCGCCCAGATGAGCAACGCCGCGGGGGGCAACAGCCAGAAGGCGATGGCGTTGATCCGCGGGAACGCCATGTCGTCCGCCCCGATGAGCAGCGGGATGAAGTAGTTCGCGAACGCCGCGATGATGGGCGTCCCGAAGAGGAACAACATCGTGATCCCGTGGCTCGTCATGATGGAGTTGTAGAACGCGTTCTCCACGATCGCCCCGGAGGGAACCACGAGCTGGACCCGGATGAGGAAGGCCATGATCCCGCCGACCGCGAACGAGATGATAGCGAAGGTCCCGTACAGGATCCCGATGTCCTTGTGGTCGACCGTCGTGAGCCAGCGGACCAGTCCGCCTGGCTTCTCCTCGTGCCCGTGCGTGGCCTCGTCGCCGTAGCCTACGCCGCCCCCGCCCGCCAGGGGAGTGTAGGACCGCCAGTCCTCCAGACGAGTGAGGACGGCGACGATGGCGACGAGGAGCACTGCCATGAAAACCGTCAGCGCCAGCTGCTCTCCTGCCATGGCTCAAACTGAGGTTTGATGCATTATGAAAGGGTCGATCCGCGGCCGGTCGTTCCCGCGCGTGTCTGTCGATTTCGGCGGATACGCGGGGCTCCTCCTCTCGAAAGGGCGGTGTAAAAAACGGGAGTGTACAGACGGGTCGGCGATCTACTCCGACGCGGCGTCGGCCGCTTCCTGGTGGTTTCCTTCGTCGCGCTCGACCACTTTGCCCGCGTAGTACGTCAGCACCGCGAGGGCCGCGAGCGGCACCAGGAGCAGCGAGTACTGCACCGTCGTCAGCACCGGATCGACGCCGAACGCGGGGACGACGCCGAAACCGACGATGAAGAAGACGATGATCGCCATCGGAATCACGTTGACCGTCAGGTCGAGCAGCGTCTCCCGTTCGAATCCCAGTAGTGACATGGACAGTAGTTCATCGACCCGGACTAATAGAGTATTGATTTCCGTCGACGACGGAAGGTGACAACTCGCCAGGCACGCACGCGTGCTACCGTCAGTGCTTCGTCTGCTCGACCGCGGCGGCCACGGCGCCGGCGACGGCCATCGTCAGGCCCGCCGCGACGAGGGAGAGGCTCCGGGAGAGGATCCCGTTCCGACCGAAGTTCTCGAGCGTTAGCTGGTCGACCGGCACCTGCCAGCCGATCAGGACGACGCCTGCCACGGCGAGGGTGGCGCCCAGCGCGACCAGCGCCGACCACGGTCGCTCCGTGTATCCCGACTCCGTCAGGATGCCGGCGACGCTGCCTCCGAACAGCAACAGGCCGAAGACGGCGACGGGAAACACGCCCACGAACACCCCGATCTCGGAGAGTGCAAGCCCGAGCGCGACGAACAGCGGCCACGGACTCGCCCGCTTGTACTGATCGCTCAACCCCGATTGCTCGTTCATGGATGCGCTTGCGCGCCGGAACCAAAAGGTGCATCGAAGCAGGTCCGTCGACGGACACCGGTCGTATCGAGCATCGTCGACACACAATTACACCAGTGAGCTGCCAGTTCGATGCCAGCCGTTCCGGGTTCAGGCGTCCTGGCCCGTCGAGTTGTTCCGCGAACGACATTACACGTCCCGAGAACGGGACGTATTGGCGTGACAACCCACGGAGACGGCGCAAACTATTTGTCCCGGTTGGGGCTTTGCATTGATCATGAGTCCGCGCACGGTCGAACGGGTCGACGACTGGGAGACTGTTCCGTTCGGTGGTGGATACAGTGGCCTGCGCGACCTCGCTTCAGCGGAGTTCTCCGGCGTCGTGACGGCCGGACACACGCGACTGTTCATGATTAGGGGGACAGTCGTCGGCATCCTCGAGGGGTCGATAGACGATTTCGAGGAGGCGAGTGGGAACGCCCGCGAGGCGCCCCACCCCGCGTTGCCACTGCTCGCCGTGATGCAGGAGCGCTCCGACGAGGTCCGCGCCAAGTACTACACCGAAGACACGCCGATCGCCGACGTCGACCGGACCCTGTCGGACGGTTCCTTCACCGGGTTCGTCGAGCTGTCGGAGAACGTCCTCTCGGGCGACTACTACCAGGTGTACCACCAGGGACGCTCGATGAGCGTCGCCTACGTGGGCGCCAGCGAACGTCTGATCACAGACGACGAGGCGTTCGAACAGGCCGACGACGAGGTTGGCATCTACGAGGTCCGACCGGTAGACATCGAGCCCATCGACGTTCCGGAGCCCGCGACCGACGCGGACGACTCGGCATCGGTCGACCCGGATCCCGGCGCTGACGCGTCTACCGACGCGGGCATCGACGAGCCCGCACAGGATCCGACCGGCGACGACCCAACAGAGCTCGATCCGGACCCTGCGGCAGTTCCCTCGACGGACGAGGAAGATGCCTCCGTGGCCACAGGCACCGAGACGGATACCGCGTCCCGGGACGTCGAGGGCACCAACGACACAAGCACCATCGATGACGAGCCAGTGGACCGCGGGACGTCCCCCGCTGAATCGACGGAGCCGATCGCCGAGGCCGAACCGGACGAACCGGCAGACGCCACGGCGACCGGTTCCGCAGACGAGCCCGCGTCCGTCGACGACGAGGTCCCGGCCCGGTCGGCGAAACCGGACGAGACCGGCCGGGACGCGGGAACGAACGAGTCGACAGCCGAGACGCGCGACCCGACGGCGGAGTCGGACGACTCGACGACAGAGACGGACGACCCGACGCCCGAGCGAAACGACACCGCTGCCCGAAGCGAACCCGGTACGACCGACGAGCCCCATCCGGGCGCCACGTCCGCGTCGTCGACGGGCCAGCAGTCCCCCGGGCCCGGCAGCGACTCGGGACAGACCGATCCGGCGCCAGGTGGACGGTCACAGACGACCGACCCGGCACCAGGGACGCCGAACGACGGACAGCGACTCGGCGGCTCACCCGCGGGCGGGTCGGCGAGCGACCTGGAGGTCCGGTCGATACCGTCACTCGACCCATCCCTGACCAGCGCGGCGAGTAGATCCACGCCGTCGGACCCGTCTGTGGGCCGAAACGGTGGCAGTGCGCAGTCTGCCCAGACGCAGCGGCCCCAGGGCGGACAGCGACCCCACCAGCGCGAGGAGCCCTCGTCGCGAACCGCCGACCAGTCGGTGAACGGGTCGGCGAACAGAGCAGAACCGAACGCTCGACGTGAACCGAACGAGGCGGCGGCCACACCGGAGAACGGTCAGCAGGGCTCTGCGCCTGTGGATTCCCGGTCCACCGACCCAGACAAGGACCAGTCCGGCCACCCCGCAGCGGACGGTGACGACGCGGGTGAACTCGCGAGCGAACTCGAGGCGCGCGAACAGGAGGTAGACGACCTCCGGACGGACCTCGAGCGCGTCGAGGCCGAGCGGGACGAACTCGAGACGAAATTCGCCGATCTGGAGACCGAACGCGACCGCCTCCAGTCCGAACTCGAGGAGGCGCGCGCCGAGATAGAGCGCCTCACCGAGCGTCTGGAGGACTTCGCCGAGGACGGCGCCGCTGGGGCCGGAACCCAGGTCAGTGCGAGCGAGGCCATCGACAACACCAACCTATTCGTCCGGTACAACTCCAAGGGCGACGCGACCCTGGAAACCGCTCACTCGGGCAACGCCGACCGGTCGGCCGTCGCGGAGAACATGCGTCTGGAGTACCACACGCAGTTCGACGCCGACGACGCCGCGGTCGGCAACGAGCCCTTCGACGACTTCCTGACCGGGACGATCCAGTACCGGTTCGTCGACTGGATCATCGGGAGCCTGCTGTACGAGGTGCGCGACACCGGCCACGCCGACGGGATGGCCGACCTCTACAACGCGCTCCCGAAGATCGACCGCGCGGAGCTCAACGGCCAGGTGAGCGTCAACTACACCGAGGACGGCGAGGAACACCGCTCACAGGAACGCTTCGACATCGTCGTGCGCGACCGCATGGGCAACCCGCTCCTCCTCGCGAACATCAACAACTCCCGGGACCCCGCGACCGACGCGATGATGACGGACCTGGTCAAGCGCGCCTCGCGGGTCGGTGAGTCGAGCGACTCGCTCGCTGGCGCGTTCCTCGTCACGGAGAGTTTCTTCGAACCCGCAGCCCTCGAAACCGCCGAGGAGGCCACCTCGAGCGGCCTGTTCAGCCGTGACAAGCGCAAGAGCTTCGTCAACCTCTCGCGCAAGGGCGGCTACCACCTCTGCCTGGTGGAGGCGCGAAACCAGGAGTTCCACCTCGCTGTCCCCGAACTGTAACGACGCAAACGAAAAGCTGCGTTACCCTTCGATCTCCGCGGCGTCTTCGATCTTCATGCCTTCGAGCTTGTCGATGATCTCGTCGACCTTGTCGTCCAGGTCCTCGACGAACTCGGAGGTCTGTTCGGTCGTGATGGCGCCCTGGCTGGATGGCTCGATGAGGTTCTCCTCTTCGAGCACGCGCAGCGAGTAGCGAACCTTGTGGTGTGGGTAGCCCGTCTCGTTGGACATTTTGACGATCCCGATCGGTTCGTTCTCGATGACCATCCGCAGAACCTGCAGATGTCGCTCCAGCATGTCTACTTCCTTCTCAAGCCTGTCTATCATGGCAATTGTTAACTTGTGTTTGCAGGATTTAAAAGTTGCTGTCCGACCGGGTCCTTCGCTGGTCTAATTTTCGAGTAAGGTGTGTATAAAGCTATCGTGGTCCGGAGGCGGGCGACCCCGACGGGGCGTTTCGGACCGTAATCTGTTTACCACGGCCCCCGAAAGTCCCGACTGATGACCGTAACCATCGTCGGCTCGCAGCTCGGCGACGAGGGGAAGGGCGGCATCGTCGACCTGTACGGCGACGACGCGGACGTCGTCGCTCGCTACCAGGGCGGCGACAACGCCGGCCACACCGTCGTCGACGACGGCGAGGAGTACAAACTCTCGCTCGTTCCGAGCGGAGCCGTACGCGGCAAGGTCGGCGTACTCGGTAACGGCTGCGTCGTCAACCCGCGGACGCTGTTCGACGAGATAGACGCCCTCCGCGAGCGCGGACTCGAACCCGACGTGCGGGTCGCCGAGCGCGCACACACGATCCTCCCGTTCCACCGCGTCCTCGACGGCATCGAGGAGGACGTCAAGAGCGAGACGGACCAGGAAGTCGGCACCACCGGCCGCGGCATCGGGCCGACCTACGAGGACAAGGCGGGACGGCGCGGCGTCCGCATCGGCGACCTGACTGACCCCGACGTCCTCCGGGACCGCCTGGAGTACGTCGTCCCGCAGAAGCGGGCGCTGGCCGAGGAAGTGTACGGCGTCGACGTCGGCGAGGAGTTCGACGTCGACGCGCTGTTCGAGGAGTTCAGCGAGTTCGGCGAGCGTCTCCAGCGGGAGGGGATGCTCGTCGACGCCGGCGACTTCCTCGCCCGACAGATCGACGACGGCCGGAACGTCATGTTCGAGGGCGCCCAGGGCACCATCATCGACATCGACCACGGGAACTACCCGTACGTCACCTCGTCCAATCCGACGGCCGGCGGCGCCTGCACCGGCACCGGCCTCGGTCCGACCGTCGTCGGCGACGGCGACGTCATCGGCATCGTGAAGGCCTACCTCACCCGCGTCGGGAGCGGCCCGCTCCCCACCGAACTCGGCGGCGTCGTCGGCGACACGCCCGGCTACGACGAGTCCACGGAGGGCCGCAACGAGGAACTGGCCGAGCACATCCGCGAAGAGGGCGACGAGTACGGCACCGTCACCGGCCGCCCGCGGCGGGTCGGCTGGCTGGACATGCCGATGCTCCGCCACGCTGCCCGCGTCAGCGGGTTCACCGGCCTCGCCGTGAACCACGTCGACACCCTCGCCGGCCTCGACGAACTGAAGGTCGGCCACACGTACACCCTCGACGGCGAAGAGCGAGAGACGATGCCCGCGACGACAGAACAGTGGGCCGCCTGCGAACCGAACTTCCGGTCGTTCGACGGCTGGGAAGCGGCCGACTGGGCCGCCGTCGCCGAGGAGGGCTACGAGGCGCTCCCAGAGAACGCGCGGACCTACCTCGAATACATCGAGGACGAGGTCGGCGCACCGATATACGCGATCGGTCTGGGCCCGGGCCGGTCCGAGACGATCGTTCGCGAACGACCGTTCTGAGGTTCGTGGGCGGGTCACCGTCCCGTCGGGTTTTCGGATTCTCGCCGCCACCGACCGCTGTCAGTCGTCACTTCGACTCGACGAAGGGGGACGTCCCGTCCGGTTACCGCCGGTCGACACCGGCGAACTCGAATCTGGCGCCGTGGTCTGCGGACTCGGTCAGTTCGACCGTCCAGCCGTGGCCTCGCGCTATATCGCGGACGATGTTCAATCCCAGGCCGGTTCCGTCCGACGTCGACGTCGTTCCGGGTTCGAAGACGTCGTCGCGCTCGTCCTCGGGAATCCCCGGCCCGTCGTCAGCGACGAAAAAGCCGTTCGCGTCGTCGAGTTCGCCCACCGTGACTGTGACGTCGTCGCCCGCGTGCTCGCGGGCGTTCCGGAAGAGGTTCTCGAACAACTGCATGAGTCGGTCTTCGTCCGCGAGCACGGTGGCGTCGAGGTCCAGAACCAGGTCCATCTGTCCCGTATCGACGGTTTCCCAGCAGGCATGGACGACTTCACGGAGGTCCAGCGGGCCGGGGTCGTCGATGGTGCGGCCCTCCCGGGCGAGGTCGAGCAGGTCGTTGACGAGGTCGTCGATTCGGTCGAGCGCGTTGGCGACTTTCTGGAGTCGCTCCGCCTCGTCGGGTGCGTCCACGAGTTCGAGGTGCCCGGCCGCGACGTTCAGTGGGTTGCGCAGGTCGTGACTCACGACGCTCGCGAACCGTTCGAGTCTGTCGTTCTTGTTCGAAAGCTCTGCGACGGTCCGCTGGAGCTCCTTTTCCAGCTCTTTGAGTTCGGTACCGTCGGTGAGCATGACGTGCGCGCGCTGCTCGACGTTCCCGTAGCTGTAGGGAGAGAGGCGAAGTCGGTAGTATCGCCGCCCGTCGGCAGTCGACAGGGAGAAATTGACCACGACGGTACGCTCGTTTTCCACGGCTGAGATCAGGTCGACGTCGTCGGTATCGACGGCCACGACCGACCTGAACTCCGGTCTCTCGTCGTCTTCGACGACGGGAAACCAGTCCCGGAAGGCGTCGTTGGCGGCGACGATGACGAGCGTGCCATTCTCGACGGTGAGGTCGGCGATCGCCGCCGGGACGTTCCTGAAGAGCGAGCGCCAGCGGTCCCGCTCGCGCTCGCTGGTGGCCCGAGCGGCTTCCCCCTGCGCGATACGCACGCCCGCGAGGGCTCCACCGACCGTGCCCCAGAGCGCGAGCTGGAAGACCCCGACAGCGAGTTCGACGCGGTCGGTTACCGGCTGAAACCCGAGCACCAGGGCCCCGACCACGACTGCTCCCAGGAACCCACCGACCGTCCACTTCGCCAGGATGGGATACTGCTGGCGACCGACGTCGTCGAGGCTCCGGGTCGTGGCGTACAGAAGCACACCGACGGTTGCGAGAGAGAAGACGGTAGCTGCCAGTGCAGCCGAGTTCGCCCCTCCCACGACCGACGTCGCTTCGTGTACATTCTGCAACGGTAAACCTCGTCTCACAGCCGGTGTTTCCGCGAGTGCCGCTGAGAACGAATCCCTGGCCAGTTCCACACCGGTACTACCTGGGGTGGAATTGTAAGAATACCGCCTCTAGTATCGCGCGTGAGAGTACGGGATGCTCGCGCGGTATCAGTTGCCGAGCCGAGAAGACGACGCTCTCGACACCCGGCATTCTTTTCACGGGTCAGTCCGGATACCGTGGTATGAAAGAGGACCTGATGGACATCATCTGCTGTCCCCTCGACAAGCAGGAACTCGAACTGACCGTCGACGAGCGTGACGGCGACGACGTCATCGACGGCACGCTCACCTGCACCGAGTGCGGCGAGAGCTATCCGATCGAGGAGGGCATCCCGAACCTCCTGCCGCCGGATATGCGCGACGACATCCCCGCCTGATACTGTCGGTCGTAACTTCTTCCCTGCGGTAGACGGCACCGGTCGCGTCGAACGTCGGTACAGGGTACGACCGACACTATGACAACGCCGGACGGAGCGCTACTGGTTCGTCACCCGCTGATGGTATCGTTCGCCGGTTCTCGGGCAGTATCAACCTTTTTCTACCGTCCCGCCGGAGGTACGGTATCGTGCCAGACACGCTGCCCGTCCACCTCAACCGCGAGTCCCTCCACTCGCTGGACGTGCCGACCGGAATCGAGACCGACGGGTCCTTCGACGTCCTGCTGGTCAACCACGGCGAAGCGGTCCACGTCCACCTCCACCTCGACGACCCGCTCTCACGCCTGGCGACCCTCGACGCGAACAACCACTACGTCCAGGCCGAGTCGGAACGCCCCGTCCGGGTCACCGTCGACCGCGGCGCGACGGGCCACGGCAAGCTCAAGGTCGTCACGAGCTACGGCGCCGAGACGCGCTACGTCGACGTCGACCTCGTGGAGCCTGCTGAATCCGAACAGCCGGTCCAGGTCGACGAATCCCTCTCGAAGCCGCAGCCGAAGGAACCCGAGTCGAGCAGCGGTCCCTCCCTGGCCGACCGTATCGGGTCACCGGTGTTCCTGCTGGCCGGCGTCGCGCTGTTACTCGCCGCCGCGGTAGTGGTCGTCGTCCAGTCACCGATCGTCCAGTTCGGCTCGGCCGTCGTCTTCTTCGCGGTACTCGTCGGTCTCTTCCTGGCGTTCTCGGAGTGACTACTCGCCCGTCTCCACGCCGCTCAGGTTGCCGTCCTCGTCGAACAGCTTCGCGCGGAGGAACCGGGCCCGGTAGCGATTGGCGCCGTCGTAGACGTCCGCGTCCCTGATCTCGTCGGCCGTGCCGTCGGCGACGGCGTCGATGATAGCCTCGATCTGTTCCTTCTCGCTGGGCGTCAGATCGAACTCGTAGGTCCGTGACTCCTCGGATTCGAGCTTCGTCCACTTGCGCGCGGCGGCGACGACGAGCGAACACGGCTCGCGACACGGGAACTCACCCTCGCCGCCGGGCGCGTCGAGTTCGGTCTCCTCGTCGTACTGCCACTCCCGCCGCTTGAGACACTGGGAGTCGTCACAGCAGGCCTCCGCGACCCACTCGACGTGTTCGTGGCCCTCACCGCGGTCCCAGGTCTCGATGAGCCCGTAGATGCCGGTCTGGCGGGCCATCGTCTCGCGCCAGTGGGAGACGTCGAGTTCGCCCTCCTGGCTCGCGTGTCGCTCCGCTCCCGCTCGCCCGGCCGGGGCGTCACTCCGTTTCGTCCCTCGCTCCCGATGCCAGTTGGTGACCGTCGCCGGGTAGAAGAAGTCGACCGCAGTCACGAGGTCGGCGCCGGAAAGATCCGTGAACTGCCAGCCGGTCTGGAGCGTCGGCGCGGTCTTGAGCGGCCGGAAATGGCCGTCGTCGTCGTACTTGGTCAGCGTCCGCGCGTCGAGCGGGTCGTCGTAGGAATCGAGGGCCGTCTCGGGCTCGTCGGCGTCGTCCACGTGGCCGAGTCCGTACCGGCGTTCGCCGTCCGCGTCGATGGTGACCGTTATCCTGAGCTGTCCCCAGTTCCGGGCGAACTTGCCGTCGCCCATCGCGGCGTAGCGCCGCTCGACGTCGAGGTCCCCGGCGTGCTCGACCCACCGGAGAAACGCCCAGCGGTCAGCTTTCTGCGGGGCGACGGCGTGCCAGTAGTACCAGTTCGTGACGTAGTCGGCGTGGGCCGACAGCGCCGCCCCGAGTTCGTCGTTCGCGACGGAGCGGGGCTCACCGTCACCGATCAGGAGGTGGTACTCCGCGCCGGCCGGCGAGAGCCGGAGTCCGTCGAAGTCGATGCCGTCGATGGCCGCGTCCTCGGCGGCCGCGACCTGGTCGTCCCGCATCGTCAGTCCCCCGAGGCCGGCGATCCGCCGGTCGTCGACCGCACTTCGTCTATCGCGGCGTCGACGTCGGCGCCCGCGTCGGCCGCCCGCTCAAGTACCACGTCGGCCATCAGTGGCTCCGTCCCGACCGCGCCGGAGTACCAGATGCGGTGGCCGTCGACTTCGGCCGGCGTCTCCCAGCCCGTCCGGTAGTCGTCGGTCAGCCCCATGTCCTCCGGGATGTCCTCCTGCGTGTGGAAGCCGTCGGCGACGAACAGCGGGACGACGACGATATCGTCGCTTTCGAAGAAGTCGGTGACGTCGTCGACCTCCGGGTCCTCGTCCATGAACAGCGCCTGGACCTCGTCGAAGCGCCCCGACTCGCGAATGCGGTCGGCGTGGTACTCGATGGCCTTCGCGCTGTTCTCGTTGCGTTCGGTGCCGTGGCCGACGACGGCGAGGCCGAACCCGTCGCCCACGTCGGTGTCGCCGGTCACCGACTCCGCCCGCTGGACGATGACGTCGCTCATGGAGTCGTGCGTCCCGACCGGTCCACAGTAGTGGACGGTCTGGTCCGTGTCGCTGGCGGTCAGCGTGGTGTGGGTCGCGCTCGTCCCGTCGGAGTCCCAGTCCTCGGGGTCCCAGCCGTCGAGGCGGAGCTCCCGCGGGATGACCTGCTCGGTGAAGTACCCCTCCGAGATGAACAGCGGGACGACGTACACCTCGTCCGCGTCGACGGTCCTGAGCACCTCCCGGAAGGAGGGCTCCTCCTTCCAGAAGGACTCGCGAACCTCGTCGAACGCGCCCACCGCCCGGATGGTGTCCGCGTGGTCGAACGTCGGCTGCGAGGACCCGGCGTTGAGGTGCGACCCGTGGGCCGCGATGACCAGCGCTTGCATGCTAGGCATATCTTTCGTGAGACGGGACTTAGGGGCTTCGCTGGACTGGTTGGGTACGAGAAGCTGTGTTCGTGTGAAACAAGAACCGCACGAGCAACCAGAAAGCCCCGACCTGTTCGGCTGTCTCGTCAGGAGAAATGGGTGGGAATGAAAGGGGCGGCCCGCTCCGGGAACCCCGACGATGTTAGCACCGAAGGAACGAGCGTAGCGAGTGACGAGGCGCGCAACGAGACGCGGGACCGGAGCGGGCCGGGGCTTTCTGGTTGTTACCGGCCTCATCTCCTGCTGTTTCGATACGCAAGGCAACCACCCACCTCCAAACCCGCGCCACTTTTGGGGATACACCACTCGATGAGGGACATGCGATCGAAATCACTCGCCCAGCGGACCCGGGACGCGGTCCGCGACGAGCCGTTCCTCTACGACGCGCTTCGCGCGGGCGTCCTCAACTACAGCGCGGCGGCCCGGTACCTCCCGGTAGAGGGGGAACGCGACGCCATCGCGACCGCGCTGCGTCGCTTCGGCGACGAACTCGACGAGTTCGAACCGGCCGGCGGGGACGTCCGGGTGTCGATGCAGAGCGGAATTGGCCCCGCTGCCGGTGCCGAGCCGTTGCTCGCCGTCGGGGACGTCGACTTCGCGGCAGAGGGCGGCGGGTCGACGGCCATCGTCGGCTCGGGATCGGTCGACGCGGGCGTCCTGCAGCGCGTGCTCGGGCGGCTCGAAACCGCCGGCATCGAGGTGGAGGCGGCAGGCGTCACCGAGGACGCGCTGGTGGTCGTCGTCGAACGACGGGTGGGCGCCGACGCGATCAGGGCGGTCGAGGCAGCCGTCGACGCCTGAATTGCGTCACGCCGACTCCAGCGCGTAGGCCATCGAAGATGTCTCGTTGCCGCCCTCGGTCAGGACGAACACCGCACCGTCTGCGACGGCGATCCCTTTTGCCGGCCGACCTTCAACCTCGTGGGACCACCGCTTCGCACCGGTGCGGAGTGGTCCGACGCCTGTGCCCCCGTCGAATCGGTAGGCAGTCACCGCGGTGTCGCTGGCGGCGTAGACCGTTTCGCCCGCTGCCGCCGGACCGCAGTCCGTCGTCTCACCAGCGGTCCACCGTTCGTCACCGCCGCTCGATTTCCGGGCCTGGAGCCGGTGTCCGGCCGTGAATATCGTATCGCCAGTGAGGACGAACGAGCCCCTGGTGTAACTGTCAGCCCGCCACTCGATTTCCCCGTAGTCGTCGAGCCGATACGTGGGGCCTCCGAAAAAGCTCACGTACGGCCCACCCCAGGTTGTCGTCCCCAGCGCGGTACACATCCCGTGGAAGTTCCGCCGCCAGTATCCCTTCCCGTCGTCGCGGGAGAGTGCGTACAGTTCGCCACCTTGCGTCGCGACGAGCAGTTCGGGAATTCCGAGCACGAGACTCATCACCTCTCCGAACACCTCGCGGCTCCATCGACGCTCGCCCGTCTCCGGGTCGATCCCGTATACGGCGTCGTGGGCGCCGGCGAACAGTATCGGATACCCGTCGCGGGGTTCGATCAGCAGCGTCTGGACGCCGTGGTCGGGTTCGGAGAAGGTCCACCGACGCTCGCCCGTCTCCAGATCCAGTGCGTACAGCCCCGGCTCGCCGATAACGGCGACGTAGACGGTGCCGTCGTGCACGAGGACGTCGCGGGGCCACAGCACCGGGTCGTCACCATCGCCGCGCTCGCGCCACTGCTCTTCGCCGGTGGCTGCCGAGACGGCCACCACGCCGTCGGCCGTCGGGAGGAGCGCGGTGCCGTCGGCGACGACCGGTCGCGCCGACGGGCTGGATATCTCCACGCTCCAGCGCTCACTGACGCCGTCGGTCGGGCCGACCGACTGCGGGTTGTAGCAGGTCCCGTATCGGTCGAAGGTCGGCTGGGGCCACCAGCTGGTATCGGGGTCGTCCTGGCCGGCGTAGTACGGCGTCGCGCCGTCGAGGCACCCCGCCGTCGCGGTGGTCGTGGCTGCTCCCACGCCGGAGAGGAAAGCTCGTCTGGAGGGCATCGACTGTGCAAACCTGCAGTCACGACATAATCCTGACGACTCTCCGTCCCCACTGGAGCGGACCGACACGACACACTCGTTCGCCGCCATTCGACGGTTTGAAGCGCCCCGACCGACTTTTCGTCCACAATGACGCTGCGCGTGACGAACACGCTGACGGGTGAGAAGGAGGAGTTCGAACCACGGGATCCCGATTCGGTGCTGTTCTACTACTGCGGTCTGACGACCTCCGACCCTTCGCACCTGGGCCACGCGCGCGGCTGGGTCCACGTCGACGTGATGTGCCGGTGGCTCCGCTGGCTGGGCTACGACGTCCGCCACGTGGAGAACTTCACCGACGTCAACGAGAAGATCGTCGCCCGCGTCGGTGAAGTGGGCGACAGCGAGGCCGACGTGGCCCGCCACTACGTCCAGTCCGTCATCGACGACATGCGGGCGCTCAACCTCGACCGCGCCGAAGTGTACCCGCGGGTCTCCGAGCACGTCCCCCAGATAATCGACCTCGTCGAGACGCTCGTCGAGAAGGGGTACGCCTACGAATCGAACGGGTCGGTGTATTTCGACGTCACCAGCTTCGAAGAGTACGGCAAGCTCTCGAACCAGCAGGTCGACGAGATCGAGGCCCAGGGTGAGCCCGACGAACAGTCCGAGAAGCGAAACCCCGCGGACTTCGCGCTCTGGAAGGCCGGCGGCGTCGACCCGTCCGCCATCGCGGACCACCGCCACGAGGGTGCTGCGCCCGCCGAGGAGGCCTGCGAGACGGCCCAGACGTGGGACTCGCCGTGGGGCGAGGGACGACCGGGCTGGCACATCGAGTGCTCGGCCATGAGCATGACCCACCTCGACGACGCCATCGATATCCACGCCGGCGGGCAGGACCTGGTCTTCCCCCACCACGAGAACGAGATCGCCCAGAGCGAGGCCGCCTCCGGCGAGCAGTTCGCGAACTACTGGCTCCACGTCCGCCTGCTGGAGACGAAAGGCGAGAAGATGTCCTCCTCGCTGGGGAACTTCTTCACCACCGAAGCCGCCGTCGAGGAGTACGGCGCCGACGTGGTGCGGACGTTCCTGCTCTCGACGGCCTACCACAACCGCGCCGTCTACAGCGAGGAGACCATCGCCGAGGCCACCGAGCGCTGGGAGACGCTGGAACGGGGGTACGAGCGGGCCGTCGGCGCGTGCGACGACGTGGACGCCTACGCGACCACGCGTGACGAGTCGCTGCGCGCGGCGGTCGCCACGGCGCGCGGCGAGTTCGAGCGGGCGATGAACGACGACTTCAACACCCGGAAAGCGCTCAGCGCGCTGACCGAACTCGTCGGTGCGGTCAACGTCCACGTCGACGGGGCGGACACCTTCGACTACCAGGGGCTCCGGGAGACCATCGAGACTCTCGAGGAGTTCGGCGGCGACGTGCTGGGCCTCTCCTTCGGCGACGGGTCGGCTGGCGGCGACGTCTCCGTCGCCGAGGACCTGGTCGAACTCGTGCTCGACCTCCGGGAACGCGAACGGGAGGCCGGGAACTACGAGCGGGCGGACGAACTCCGCGACGAAGTCGCGGCCCTCGGCGTGGAAGTGCAGGACACCGACGACGGCCCGACGTACCGGATCGAGTGAGGCCACTCCAGGGCCTTCGCAGGTCGTTCGTTTCGGGCGACACGTCGCCGCTCCGTCAGGATCTGTCCCCAGTGACGACCTTTATCGGTGAGTAACGCCTAGCAACTGGGTATGAACCGCCGAAAGACGCTGGGAATCGCGCTGCTGGCACTGCTCGTCGCGACGGCCGGCTGCGTCGACCTGGTACTGGGCAACACGCCGACGTTCGAATCCTCAGAGGCGAACGTCTCCGAGACGGCCCTCGACGGGTCGGGCTACGAGCTGTCGAGCTCGGACACGCAGGTCATCTCCAGAAACGTCTCCGTCGCCGGGCAGGAACGGACCGTCCGCGTTATCAACCACGTCACGCAGTACAACCGGACGCTCTCGCTGGGTCCGTTCGGCGACCGGGAACTCGGCCGCGTCATCGTGTTCACGACGCCGCAAATCGAGATGGCCGGTCAGGCGCTGAATCCGGCCACGGACTGGTCTGAACGCCGCGTCGTGACCGAAGTCGCCCAGCGGTACGCCGGGATCGACGACGTCTCGCGGGACAGCAATCGGACGGTCCCCATCCTCGGGGCCGAGCGAGAGGTCGTGAAGTTCTCGGGAACCACGACCGTCGGCGGGGACGACGTCGGCGTCTACGTCCACGTGACCAAGTTCACCCACGAGGGCGACGTCGTCGTCGGAATCGCCGTCCACCCCCAGCAACTGCCCGACGAGGAAGACAGACAGGACGTCCTGCTCAGCGGCATCCAGCACTGAGCGGGACCGGCCGGTGCCGGGTGAGGATCGGATCCCCGACGCGCCAACGCTTTTTGGCGACCAGAGACATTCGAGAGCCATGCCAATCGCACGCGCTGGCGCGAGAGCGACGAGAACCACCGGTTCCCCATGATCACCGCTATCGTCTACGGCGACGGCGAGACGACCGAGTACGACGAACTCGCCGCGGCCAGGAGCGCCACCGGTACGACCTGGGTCCACGCGACGGCGGTCACCGACGCAGAACTCGATGCCATCGCTGACGAGTTCGATATCCACGGCCTGGCTATCGAGGACCTCGGGAACGACGTCCGGGCGAAGACCGAGGAGTTCCCCGACCACACGTTCGTCCTGTTCAAGACCGCGACGCTGGCCCGCGGGGAGACTACGTTCCGGGAAGAGGTCGCCACCTCGCCAGTCGGCCTCTTCCTCGGCGACGACTGGATCGTCTCCGTCACCCCGGACGACGCGCCGGTCGTCGAACGCGTCAGATCGGCCGTCGCCGCCGGCGACGAGCGCCTGCTCCACCGCGGCGCCGACTTCACCGCCTACCGGATCCTCGACGTCGTCGTCGACGACTACTTCGACCTGCTCGACCGCATCGAGGACGAGATCGAAGCCATCGAGGAGGACGTCCTGGAGACGCCCGACAGGGCGACGCTCGAACGCATCAACAGCGTCCGCCGCGAACTGCTCTCCTTCCGCAAGCAGGTGTGGCCCGCCCGCGAGGCCGTCGGCGTCCTCGCCCGCGGCGACCCTGCCCAGGTCGACCCGGAGACGGAGAAGTACTTCCGCGACGTCTACGACCACCTCGTCCAGCTCGCCGACCTCACCGAGACCTACCGCGACCTGGTCAGCGGCGCCCGCGACATCTACCTCAACGCCCTCTCCCAGTCCACCAACGAGGTGATGAAGACCCTCACCGTCGTCGCGACCATCTTCATCCCGCTGACCTTCGTCGCCGGCGTCTACGGGATGAACTTCGATCCGGCCGCGAGCCCGTACAACATGCCCGAACTCGGCTGGGCGTACGGGTATCCGGCCGTCCTCGTCCTGATGGGGGCTATCGCCGCGGCGATGACCGTCCACTTTCGGCGACGCGGATACATCTGAGAGAATAATTCGGTCGAGTGGTGCAACTACTGTGTCTATCATTCGCATACAGCTGAGCAGATGGTGCGGCTACCAACAGAGGAAAGCCCCGGTGTGCTCCGGTCCCGCGACTCGTTGCGCGCGCTCACTCCGTTCGCGTGCTTACGTCGCCGGGGTTCCCGGAGCACGCCGCCCCTTTCATTCCCACCATTTCTCCTGGCGAACCAGCCGACCCGGGTGGGAATGAAAGGGGCCGAGCGCTCGGGGAAGGCGGCCCCGATAAGCACCGCAGGCGAAGCCGAGGAGCGCAGTCGCGGGGCCCCGACCCGAGCGGGAGGGGGCTTTCCTCTATTGGTGGTCGCTGTGTCTGTTGAGGTTCTCGTTGATCAACACAGTAGTTCAACTCCTCATGAAAGCGCGAGCGGGCCGAGCAGGACGCCCATGCAGTTGGCTCGCTTGGCACCGAAATGTGCAGGAATCGACCCGACGAGCGTCGCCACGCCGAACGCCGCGACGCCGACGAAGCCGGCGAAGAGGAAGGAGAGTGCCACCAGCAGTGAGAGAATCCCCACAGCGAGACGGTTCTGGTTCGCCCGTCGGGCCCATTCGAGGTATCGATCACCCAGCACGGGAACGAGTACCGCTGCGATCACCGCCGCGAGGGCGACACTCGCGAGCAGGACCGGCAGGTCGAGCGGGACGCCGGCGCTCTCGACTGCGACCAGCACGCCAGTTCGGGGGCTCCCGAGTGCGACCAGGGAGAAGAGGGCGAAGACGGCCGTCGCCGTGTTGACGCCGCTGGTCGTGACGACGAACGCTCGCGGTCCGGACCCGGAGAGGACGCCGAGCGCCGCCGCGGAGGCGATGGCCGCCGAGACGCCGGGGATGTACCCCACGATAGCGCCGGCGCCGGTCCCGAGGAGCGCGAGGGCGCCGACGTCCCGGCGGGAGAACGCCAGCCTCGCCTCGTCCTGCGGCGGAACGCCGCCGCCACCGAGACTCTCGATCAGGACCGGCGCGCCGAACAGGCCGGCGAACAGCGGTGCGAGCATCCCGCCGACCGGGAGCGGCGCCTGGGGCGTGAGGTCCAGCGTGACGAAACCGAGCGTTGCACTGGCGAGGAGCGTCATCGTCGCACCGACCTTGCCGCCCGGCGTGCGTTCGGTGACGACCAGCAACACAGCGACGAGTACGAGCAGGAGAGACAGGTGCTGGCGAATGAGCGGGTAGGCCCGCCGCATCGCGAGCGTCACCGGAACCGCGAGCGGGACGGCGAAGACGACGGCGAGGCCGCTTCCGAGCGCCGAGAGCCGGATCGCCTCGCGGCCCCGGCCGGCGATAACCAGTCGGTGGCCCGGCAGCGCGCTGGCAGCCATCGCCGGGTCGGGCACGCCCAGCGCAAGCGCGGGGACCACGTCGAGGAACGTGTGCGTGGTGCCCGCGGCGAGCATCGTCGCCCCGACGAGCGTCGGCGGGCCCGGAACCGACGACGCGACGGCCGCGAGGCCGAGCGCGAACGTGTTGGCGTGGAGTCCCGGCGTCAGACCACTCACCGTCCCGAGGGCGACCCCGGCCAGGATGGCGGCGAGCACTGCAGCGGATCCCTCGGGCGTGACGGTGAACCGGACCGGGAGGAGCATCTGGGTCCTCTGGTCCCGCCTTCAGTCATAAACCTGCGTCTCCGGGGTGGTCAGGCAGTCGGACGGAGTTTCGCCGGTCGCAAACTGCCCTCGACGGCCGATAGTAGCGCTGCCGCTCCCGAACTCGCGTCGCGCAAAAGAAACGGCTCGTCGAACCGCTCTAACCGAAGAGTTCGCCGAGACCTTCGCCGCCTTCGCCGTCGTCCTCGTCGTCGTCCTCTTCCTCGGCTGCCTCTTCCTCTTCGGCCGCTTCCTCCTCGTCCGCACCGCCGTCGTCGGAACCGCCCTCGGCGGGCGCTGCGGCGCCACCGGCCGCGACGGGTGCGGCGGCGGCCTCCTCGACGGCCTCGGAGATGTCGACGTCCTCGAGCGCGGCGACGAGGGCCTTGACGCGGGACTCCTCGACGTCGACGCCCGCTGCGTCCAGCACGTCGGTGAGGTTTGCTTCGTTGATCTCTTCGCCCGATTCGTTCAGGATGAGTGCTGCGTAAACGTATTCCATTGTTGTGTAGTGGGTGTGTTAGAACATCGCTCCGAGCGCGTCGCCAGCGTCCTCGTCGTCGTCATCGTCGTCCTCGGCCGCCTCGGCCTCGTCGGATTCTGAGTCGGAGTCGTCGGCGTCGCTCTCGTCGGATGCGTCTGCTTCGTCGCTCGATTCGTCCTGCGCGGTCGCGGCCGGTGCCTCGACGCCGCGGAGTTCCTCCGGCAGGGCCTCCTCGTCGTCGATTTGCGAGGCGATGGCGCGAACCTGCGCGTCGGCCTTGGTGACCAGATCCGGCATGACGTCCGGGTCCTCGACGGCGGCGTTGATCGCGAGTGCCTTCGCGTCGCCACTGGCCTGCTGCAGGAGCACGCTGGCGTTCTGCGTGGTGGGGTACTCGGCGTTGACCGAGAGGTTCCACGCGGCAGACGCCGCGGCCCTGACGTCGGCCTCGTACTCCTCGACGTCGAGTTCGAGCTCCTCGGGTTCGAACAGCACGCCGTCGGCGAAGACGGCACGCAGGTCCAGCCCGACTTCCTTGGGCTCGATTCCGAGTTCGCTGAGGACGTTCGCGAGGTCGGCCGAGACCTCCTCGCCGGTCTCGAGGACCGTCGAGTCCTCCATGACCTTGATCGAACCCTCGTCGATGCGCGCGTTGGCACCGACGCTCTGGAGTTCGCCGACGAACGGCCCGGGGTCGACGCCGGTGTCACCCTCGGGGATGACGATGTCGTTCGGCGTGACCTCGCCCGCGTTGATCGGCGCGGGCGTCTTCGAGGCTTCGAGTTCTTTGAACAGGCCGAAGGGGTTGTCGTCGGTGCCGATGAGACCGACCTGGCCGGAGACGTACTCGGCCAGCTGGCTCAGGTCCGCGTCGGCCTCGTCGAGCGCGCGCTTCAGGAGCGTGTTTCGCGAGACCCGAAGCTCTGCGGAGCCGTGAATCTCGCGGCGCATGTCCTGGAGCTGGCGGCTCGGGATGCCGGCGATGTTGACGACGCCGACGCTCTCGTAGGAGTTCAGGATGTCGACGATGGCGTCGACTTCCTCCTGTTTCCACTCCGGAATCGTCTCAGTCTTGCGTTCTGCCTCGGCGCTCATATCAGGCCACCTCCACGGACGGACCCATCGTGGTCTTGATGTACACCGAGTCGATGTTCATCGGGCCCTTCTCGAGGTCGGCGTGAAGGCGCCGGATGATCACGTCGATGTTGTCGGCGATCTCCTCGGCCGACATGTCCTCGGCACCGACGCGGGTGTGGAACGTGCGGCGTTCCCCGCTCCGCATCTGGACGGTGTTTTTCATCCGCTCGACCATCTCGACGACGTCGTCGTCCGGACCGATGGGGTCCGGCATCTTCCCGCGCGGTCCGAGGACCGTCCCGAGATACCGACCGATGTTCTGCATCATGTTCTCTTCCGCGAGGAAGAAGTCGGTGTCGTCGGCCAGGTCCTTGGCCGCGTCGTCGTCGTCGCCGAGTTCGGCGAGTTCGTCGCCGGAGAGCACCTGGTCAGCGACGTCCTCTGCACGCAGGGCGGTCTCGCCCTCCGCGAAGACGACGATGCTGGTCTCCTGCCCAGTGCCGGCAGGCAACACGACGCTCTCGTCGACGCGATTCGACGGTTCGTTGAGGTCTAGGTCGCGCAGGTTGATGGCGAGGTCCACTGTCTCGGTAAAGTTCCGAGGCGGGGCCTCCTCTAGTGCGCGAGAAACTGCGTTCTCTATGTTCTCGTCTGCCATTGTTCACCTCCGTAGTACGCCCGAAGGCTGCTACGGGTCAGTGAAACAGGGGTACTGTCGTCGGACGGAGTCGCCCGAAGCGACGGTACGGCCGCTGTCTCGTGCGGAACGAAGCCGATGCGACACTTAAAACCGTCGAACCGGAGGCGAGAGCCGTCGCTCGAACCAGTCGAGTCGACGGTCGAAAGAGAAGTTCGACCGAGCAGTTACGCAGCCGCTTCGTCCGCCAAGACACCGAGGGACTCGCGATGCTCGTCCCTCAAGCCCTCGTCTCGCTGCCTCGCTACGCTGGCGCTTCGCTCGCGAGGACACCGAAAACTCGCTGCGCTCGTTTTCGAGCCCTGTCCTCGTCGTCTTCGCTACGCTTCGACTTCCTCGGCCAGGACGTCGTCGTACTCGCCGGCGTCGACCTTCTCCTTGAACTCGCGGGCGTTCTCGCCCTCGATGGTGACGCCCAGGGTGACGCAGGTGCCGACGACTTCCTTCGCCGCGTTCTTGGTGTCGTAGGCGAGCAGGTCCGGCTTCTTCTGTTCGGCGATCTGTTTGACCTGTTCGACGGAGAGGTCGGCGACGAAGTCCTCCTGGGGCTCGCCGGAGCCGGTGTCGAAGCCGGCCTCGTCCTTGATCAGCTCCGCCGTCGGCGGGACGCCGACTTCGATGCTGAAGGAGCCGTCGTCGTCGTAGTCGACGGTGACGGGCACTTCGGTGCCGTCGAACGCTTCGGTCTGGTCGTTGATCTCCTGGACGACCGCCTGAACGTCGACGGGCGTCGGTCCGAGCTCGGGGCCGAGCGGCGGGCCAGGGTTGGCCTCTCCGCCCGGGACGAGCACTTCGATAGTTCCAGCCATGTCTCACAGAACCGGCGCGCCGGTTTTAAGGATTGCTTTTCCCGGACGGCGCGTGCGAGCGGTAGACATACCACCGTCTCCCGACCGTCACCGGCGTGTTCCTCCAGTGACCTTTTCCCGACTGCGACCGACTGTCCTGCATGCGCGTCGCCGTCCTCGGCGCCGGCTACGCCGGCCTGACCCTCGCCCGGAAGCTCCAGACCACTCTGCCCGACGACGCGACGCTGGTCGTCGTCGACGAGTCCGACTCCCACCTCGTCCAGCACGAACTCCACCGGGTCGTCCGCCGGCCCGCCCTGGCCGAGGAGATCACGATACCGCTTGAAGACGTACTCGATTGTGAGATTCGACAGGCCAGGGTGATCGACGTAGAACCGGAGGAGGGGACGGTGACTCTCGACGGCGACGACGCCGCAGACAGCAAAGACGGCGAGCGGCTGGACTACGACGTCGGTGCCGTCTGTCTCGGCGCCGAGACCAACGACCACAGTCTGCCGGGGGTCGCCGACTACGGGACTCCGCTCAAGCGCCTCGCGCACGCACGAGAGATCCGGGAAGCGTACCTGGACGTACTGGACGCCGACGGCCGAGCCATCGTCGGCGGTGCCGGCCTGTCGGGCGTCCAGCTCGCGGGAGAACTCGCGGCGATGGCCGACGAAGCGGACGCCGACCCCGAAGTCGTCCTCCTGGAGCGACTCGACGACGTGGCCCCGTCGTTTCCCGAGAACTTCCAGCGGGCGATTCACGACCAGCTCGAAGCGGTCGGCGTCGACGTCCGGACGGGCGCGGCCGTCGAATCGGCCGACGCCGACGCAATCACGCTCGCGAGGGGCGAGGAACTCGCCTACGACCAGTTCGTCTGGACCGGCGGCATCCGCGGCCCCGACGCGATGGACGCCGAACGCCCGGTAGTCCGCAGCGACCTGCGACTCGCCGGCGACACGTTCGTGGTCGGTGATGCCGGCCGCGTCGTCGACGTCGACGGGGAGGCAGTCCCGGCCAGTGCACAGACGGCCGTCCGCCAGGCCCGCGTCGCGGCCCGGAATATCACCGCGCTCGTCGACGACCGGCTCGGTGGCGGCAGCGGGTTCGAGCCCGAACTCGACCGCTACGCGTTCGACTCCCCCGGCTGGCTCGTCAGCGTCGGCGACGGCGCCGTCGCACAGGTCGGCTCGCGCGTGCTGACCGGTCGGGCCGCGCTGGCGCTCAAGACGTCGGTCGGTGCGGGCTACCTCGGTAGTGTCGGCGCCGTGGAGAACGCCGTCGACCTGGTCCGCGAGGAGTTGAACCTCGCGGTGGAGGCGGACGAGTCCCACAGCGAGTCGATAGAAGAGACCCGGGACGAGGAATCCCGAGATCCGGATGGGGAGTCTTGAGACCCGAACGGAGAGTCCTGAAGCTCAGTCGTCGCTCTGTTCGCCCGTCGCGAGTTCGATTGCCACTCCGGGGTCAGTCCAGATGACAAACTCTTCCTCGTCGTCGCGGTCGATGACGCCCTCGATGTAGTCGGCGTCGACCGGTGCGGCGCTGACCTCCGATTTCACGATGGGCGCGACCTGGCGCACCTCGTCGACGACCCAGCCGATGGCCCCCTGGTCCTCGAACTCGTCGGGCGCGAAGACGACCAGCAGCGACTCCGAGCCCTCCTGGTCGATGTCGAGCAGTAGCTTCGGGTCGAGGATGGTCGTGATCTGGCCGCGGAGGTCCACGACGCCCTCGACGTAGTCGGGGGTGTTGGGTACGCGTGTGATAGTCTCCCGTTTGACGATCTCTTCGACGTGGGCGATGTCGAGGCAGTAGTGTTCGTCGCCCAGCGTGAACTCCAGCACGCGGACGCTGTCCTCGGCCGTCGCCGCGTTCGCAGCGTCGACGCCGCGCCTGGTCGCCGGCGTGGCAGGGCCATCGGCCTCGGATTCCAGCACCTCGTCGGCGATGGCGGACTGGATCGAGGCCTCGTCTGGCAGTTCGACGCCGGTCGGGCCCTGCTGGGTCTGGGCGACCGCCGCTCCGTCAGCGGCGTCCGGTTCGACCGCCGACTCCTGGGCGGCCGCGCCACCTCCGGCAACCGCCGCGTCGACAGGCCCACTACCGGTGATCTGTGCGGCGGCCTGCGCTGCGCGCTGGGCGGCCGCGGCGGCGGCGTCCTCGTCGGCGCTCCCGCTCCCGCCCGGGTCGTCGTCGCTGTCCGGAGCGTCGGCGGGTGCGTCGGCGTCGGCGGGTGCGTCAGCGTCGGCGGGTGCGTCGGCGTTACCGGCGCTACTTCCGGTGTCGTTGGTGGCGACGCGCTGTTCGACGGACGCGTCCGCATCGTCGAGGGTACCACCCTGGTCGTCGGAGGGATTCGCATCGTCGGCGCCGTCGCCGTCGGCGTCCGTCGCGTCGTCTTCGCGATTCGCCCGCTGGCCTTCGCGCATCTGGCGGATGCGGGAGGCCCGGTCCATCCGTTCGTCCGTCTCGTCGGTCATTGTATCACTGTCATGCTGGAACTTTCTCGTAGCCGAATCGGTCGTCGAGCGACGCCGCGATCTCCAGGAAGACGTCCGCCATGTCGACGGACGCGTCGTAGGCGAAGATGGACTGGCCGGCCGAGAACGCTCGCTGGAGCGCGACCCGTTTGCGGACCTGCCACACCGGGAAGTCCGTGAACACCTCCTCGAGCCACTCGATCATCGTCAGGTCCTCGTTGGTCTTCTCGACCCGGTTGGCGACGACGCCGAGGGTGTCGACCGTGATGTCGGCCTGCCCTTCGAGGGCGGCCATCTGGTCGATGAGTAACTCGATGGCCCGCTCGGAGGTGGCCTCGGTCAGCGCCGGCACGACGATGTGCTGGGTGGCGAAGATGCCCGCGTCCGTCAGTTTGCCGTAGAACGGCGGCGAGTCGACGACGACGTAGTCGTAGTCGTCCTCGACGTGGGCGAGCGTCTTCGCGAACAGGTCCAGCGCGTGAGGACCGTCGACAGCCTCCGGGGTGACGTTGACAGCCAGCGAGGCCAGAGCGTCGGGGTCGAGCCCCGTCTGTCCGGCTTTCGCTCGCGCGATGAGGTCGGCGATAGTCAGTTCGTGTTCGGCCTGGAGCATGTCGATGTTGCTCGGCAGGACGTCCATCTCGGGGTGCTCGACGATCAGGTCCGACACCACCGACCGGCGGTCGGCCCGGGTCAGCGCGTCGAAGAGGGTCGGCGGCGCCGCGTCGTACGCCTCGGTCAATCCAAGCCCCTCCGTCGCGTTGCCCTGCGGGTCGAGGTCGACGAAGAGGACGTCGCGACCGCGTTCGTTGAGCGCCCCGGCGACGTTGATAGCCACCGTCGTCTTGCCGGTCCCACCCTTGGCGTTTGTCACGCACAGGCGCGCAGGTCCGGCCGCAGTTTGACTACTCATCGTCGAATTACAAGTCCCTGGTCCGTGTCGGATTATAAAGATACGCCCCCGATTATCAGCGACGTAACTCCCAGCCCAGTTCAGCCGACTATCGGCAACGGCCAAATTCCCGGTCAGCCGGCCGTCAGACGGTGTGCAAGATTTAACACGGAGTAGTGATACACGTACAGTATCATGACGATCAACCCGCGGGACTACGACCTCGACGAGCTGCGGAAGATGGCCAGACAGCAGCGTCCGAACGGCCTCGGCGAGGGCGAGGAACCCGACCCGGCGGATCTGGACGTCGCCTTCGAGGGCGAAGAGGACGTCGCGGCGGGGAGTTCCTTCCGCGCCGGTCTGTACCGCGAACTCCTCCCGTTCCTCGACGACGACGCCGAGAAACCGTACCTCCGGAGCCTGCCCCAGAAGTACGCCGCCGAGTTCGTCGTCTTCGAGTGGCTGGAGTTCCTCCTGATGCACTCGGGCTACCAGGGCGCCAACGACGCGCTGGACTACTACGAGTCGACCGACTGGATCACCGAGGAGGTCCAGTCCGACCTGGCCGAGTACCTGCGCGGCATCGACGAGGCCGGCTCCAACGACGGCAACGACCTGGGCGTCGACGACCACATGCTCAGCCTGGTGTACATCGCCAAGCTGAGCGCCATGGTGTAGTCTCTCGGAATTTCGCTGATTCTCCCGATAGTTTCTCTCTGCTCTCTCGTCGCTTCGGCTTTCGATCGTTCGACGGCCCCTCGCTGCTCACGGCTTCGCCGTTCGCTCGGTCGGCGGTGCTCACTGCGTTCGCACCGCCCTGTCGGCGCCGTCCGTCTCACGGTTCACTTCGTTCACCGTTCGATCGTTCGACGACGCCTCGCTTCCGCTCGGCGTCGTCCGTCTCACGGCTCGTTTCACTCGCCGTTCGAACATTCGACGGCCTCTCACTGCGTTCGAGCCCGTCCGTCTCTCAGTTCTGATAGCTGCCGAGTAATGTATACAAACCCCCTCTCGAAATACGTCTTCGTATGAGCGAGGACGCCGACGAAGGCGCAGACGTCGACGGTGTGGACACGGACGGTGGCACGGTGACCGCCGCTGGCGGCACCCAGAGTACCGAACCCCAGTCAGCCGTGCCGGTTGGCGTGAAACTCGGGAGCACGCGCACGGTTATCTCCCGGCCCGACCGTGAGGCCGGCGAGGACCTCATCCGGACGCTGACCTGTCTCGCGACGTACGAGGACGCGCTCACTGGCGAGGAGAAGGTCCTCTACGGCGAGGAGGCCGCGACGGAGTACCCCGACCGCGTGCAGTTCATGCTCCGGTCGGGCCTGCCGGAGGACGCAGACCGGGCGGACCTCACGCAGACGTTCTTCGAGGCGCTCATCGCCGAGAACGAACTACCCCAGAACAGCGCCGTCGTGTACGCCATCCCGACCATCGATAACCCGCGCGGGCTGGACAACCTCCGCTACGTCATCGAGGACAGCTCCATCGGCAACGGCCTCGTCGAGAGCTACCCCGAGTCGCTGTGTGGCGCCATCCCCGCCTTCGGCGACGACCTGGAGGCCATCGACGAGATATTCGTCGCCATCAACCTCGGGTCGACGAACCTGGAGGCGTCGGCCTATCGCCGCGGCGAACAGCTCTCACCCTTCACGACCGGCGCCGTCACCGGCAACGAGGTCGATCGCGTCATCGCCAACTACGTCGAGGAGGAGACCCAGGGCCGCGTCAACATCGACACCCAGACCGCCCGCGAGTACAAGGAGACCCACGCCGACTTCGTCGACTTCGAGCCGTTCACGGACGTCATCCAGCAGCCCGGCGGCGGCTCCCACGAGTTCACCATCGAGCGCTCTGTGATGGACGCGGTCGACGAGTACCTCGACGACGTCGTCGAGGAGGTGGCCAACACCTTCCTCCCCGAACTGGCCAACGACTACATGAAGGTCTACCAGCTCGCCCTCGACCGACCCATCGTCCTCACGGGCGGGATGGCCTGTATCCCGGGCATCCTCGAGGAGTTCGAGCGTCGGCTCAGCGAGGAACTCCAGCGCGACGTCGAGGCCATCGCCGCCGACGAACCCGACATGGCCGCCACCGTCGGCGCCCAGCGCATCGCGACGCGACTCGTCGAGAACAGCTAGCGGTCGACGCCCGCCCAGGTGCCGAGCCACCGGACGATCCGAGGCCGATTTTCCGACGCCGCGTCACCGGTGAGCGAGAGCGCCGCGAACGTCTCGTCGTCGATTCGGATAGTGGGTGAGCCGCCGTCCCGTCTCGGCTGCACGTCCGCGTGACAGTCCGTCGTCGCTCGTGCCATGAGTGTCAACATTGACTGCAGCCCGTCCCGTAAAGGCCAGTCAGACGACCGTCTGCCAGACGTCCGCGCGTCCGCCCTGACAGGTGGGATCCCGCCGCCTCGCCGGAGATTCGTTCTCCCCGACCGTCGTTAATTTTGCACGAGTTATCAGATCCTGAGACGAGGGAATGATAGTAATCCGGATACAACACCGCTATAATGGGTCAAGTTATCGAAGTAGATAACCAAAGAGGGGAGACACACCCCCTCCTCACGGAGACAGGAACAGGGGGGCTGTTCTCCGCGGGATATCTCCGCGACCGCCCGGCGGGGTCGTACCTGGAAGACGACGAGACTCCCGTCTTCCTGCTCACGAACGGGAAGCGAGGCGTCGAGATCGGCCGCGAAGACGGAACCGAACAGCTCACCGCCGGCTCGGGGTACCGAACGATCGCCGTCCTCACCGACCGTCGAATGGTGATCCTGGTCGGCGACAGCGACGCCACGTCGGTGGACGGCGACCAGTGCCTCACCGTGCGACTCGTCGACGTCGACGGCGTCGCCGCCGAAACCGGTCGCCGCGAGGGCCGACTCTCCATTACCCGGACCAGCGGCGGCTCGCTCACGCTCCACGCCGGTGCCGACGGGCTGGATGCAGCAGCGGCGTACCTCACGGCGGCCTCCCAGGCCTGGATACACGTCGAAAACACGCTCGACGACGTCCAGCGGTCACTCGTCGCGGCGACCGGCCACTGCGACGCCGGCGAGTACGACGCGGCGCTCGAGGCCGCACAGGAGGCCTACCACGGGCTGAACGAACCGCGCCGCGCGGCGAACCGGTTCGACGGCGAGTGGACGGCGAGCGCGATGGTCGCCCGCGTCGACCAGGTCCAGCGTCGGTGCGCGAGCATGCTGGCCGAAGCGCGACTGGGGCGCGCCCGCCGGTTCAGCGACGACGCCGAGTCCCACTGGCGCGACGACGAGTTCGAGGCGGCCCACGACGCGTTCGACGACGCGCGCGAGGAACTCGAGACCGTGCTCACCTACGACTCCGCCGCCGTATCGGACAGGGACGCGGTTCACGAGGAACGCGACCGGGTCGAGCGCGTCGCGGCGGAACTGGCGGCGGCCCCGCTCCGACGCGCCGTCGAGGCGGACCGGGACGCCACCGACGCCGACGACCCGGCCGACGCCGCCGACCACTGGGACGACGCGCTCGAGGCTTACTGCACCGTCCTGGAACTCGACTGGGGCGCCGACGAACGGCGCTTCGAGGGCGAGCCCGACCAGCTTCGAGAGCGGCTCGGCGAAGTCGTCAAGCGCCTCGTCTCCGCCCGACGGACTGCCGCGTCGAAGGCGAAGCGGGCCGGCGACTGGTACGTCGGGGCCGAACAGTACGAGGTGGCCATCGAGGAGTTCGAGGCGGCCCGCGACCAGTACGACCTGGCACTCGCCGTCGCGCGGGAACGGTACGCCGGCGCGACGGACCACCTGACAGTGGAGCGCGAGGCCATCGAGTCCCGGCTGGAGCGAGCCACTGCACTGCGCGACGGGGAGGAGGTCGGCCCCGTCACGACGCCGGACGAGGACGCCGAGGGCGTGTTCGACGTCGAGGCCACCATCGGCGATGGCGAAGCCGATACGACAGTTTCGGTGGACGGTGAAGACGCGCCAGACAGTGAAGGGCACACGGACGAGACGGGCGAGGTGGCACCGATCGATTCGTCACGGAACGGCAGCGTCGAACGACCTGACCGCTGAGGGGCCGGACGAACGGTTACTCTTCGTCGGTCTCGACGCCCTCGGGAGCCCTGATATTCAGGGGCCGAATATACGCGTACCAGATGAACAGCGCCCCCGACCCGTAGCCGACCGCCCAGACGACGCTCCCGAGCGTGCCGTAGCCAATCTGGGAGAGGACGGCGTTGGCAACCCCCGGGATCACGATAATCGCGACCAGCGTGAGACCGAACGCGATCTTGTCGCGACGCCCCATCAGGCGATCACCCGGCGCTGGCGGACGGCGAGCGACCGGCCGCGCGAGGGATTCGTGTGCGAGGAACCGGCCGGCTGGTCGGGGTCGAACGGCGCATTCATACTCGCCGTTCGGCCGCGAGCGCCTAAAGAAATGACGAACCCGCCGTCGGACCGAAGTCGTCGCGGACAGATCTGTCGAGCGGTGCGACGGTCATCCGCCCCACTCCGCGGTTTCGGCCGCCATCGGTCCGCCGATCAGGGCGCGCGTTCACCGGCGACTTCGTGGAAAGCACGAGAGCGGGAACCCGCAACGACCCCGCCAGTTTTCCGCCCGGATACGCTGGTCGACCGATCCGCTAACGATCGGCTTTCAGTAGCGGTGCGACGGCGAGACACACGCGAATCGCTCGACCTGGTAGCCAATAGACCGTTTTCAGGGAGAAGTTCGCCACGGCGTGTGAGTACGTGATGATCGCTTTCCGTCGTCCCGGTCACACGTTGTCTCAGGTGAACGGGGGAGCGCGTGCCGTCGAACACATACGATTCGGTAGAGGATACTGCAAAATCCACCGACTGCAGTGCAATTCAAACGGATCGTATACTGACTATATCCGCCGATAAGTCAGATAATCGGTCCCGGTCGCGCGTTAATCGGTCCCCGTGTGACCGCTACGGCGAGTATAACTAATCACCAGACACGAGTGCGATCCTCCATGGGTTCGACAGACAGCAGACGAGGTAGCGACCACGAACGACGAACGGAGACAGTTCTCGGCCAGGTGGCGACGATCGCAGTAGTCGTCGTCACGATAGTCGGGATGACGGCCGGCATCGCCGCGGCCGACGTCCAGCAACAGGAGACGAACGACACGTACGCGGTCGTGCAGGGCGAGGACTGCACGGAGCTATCGCCGCTCTACGGCAACGAGTCGGTGAAGTCGTTCTACGACTACCGGTCGCCGATCCCGGAGAACCCCTCCACGAACCAGACCGGGCGTTCCTACAGCTCCAAGGGGACGATCGCGCTCCAGCAACCCGACACGAGTAGCTTCTTCCTGTACGAGGATAGCGACGGTAACCTGAGCCTCGTCTTCCTCCACGGGTCGACCGGCAACGCCTCCGACGGCGGCGCCGCGACCTTCACCATCGCCGGCCTGCCGGACGACGGCAACTGGACCGTGAAAGACGACTCCTACGAGGGCAAACACAACTACGACTCGTGGCGCGAGGCCGACGGCGTCCACCGCGTCAACTGGACCTGGGGCGAGGGCAAGACCGACGGCGGCGCGTACACCGGCCTCGGCGAGGACTTCACCGTCACCATCGACCCGGCGTTCAACACCGACGCCGAACTGCACAGTCACCACTACAACGGAACCATCAGGTACTGGACGGCCATCTCGAACGGACAGGCCACCTACGACCACACGTCCCTGACCGCAGAACAGGTCACCATCACGAGCGAGGGCTGTTGAGTACCGAACAGCGCGTTTCGACGAAGCACTGACCCGACCGAACGAACAGGTTCGACGCCGTAGCCCCCAGAAGCGTTCTGGTACGTACGTCGCATTTACGTTTTTCAGTGATGAGGAAGAAGCCATCAGTAGATGAGAACGCCCGACACTGGTCCCGTATCGCACTCGCGTCGCGCCCTCCTCGGCGGCGTCGCGGGACTCGCCGTGAACCAGACCCTCCCCAGCACCGCCCTCGCCGCGCCGTCGTCGGCGCCCCTGTCGGTACTGACGCGAAACCTCTATCTGGGCGTCGACCTCTCGAAACTCTTCGACGCGACCTCGATGAACGACGTCCGCCACATTGCTGGTGAGATGCTCGACGAGATTCGAGCACATCCCTACGAGGCCCGCGTCGACGCCATCGCCGCGGAGATAGAGACCAGCCAGCCCGACGTCGTCGGCGTCCAGGAGGCCGCCCACCTGCGGGTCCAGACCGAGAGCGACTTCTCCGAAAGTCCGATTCCCAACGCCTCGACCACCGTCGTCGACCTGCTCGACCTACTCGCGTCCGCCCTCGACGACCGCGGCCTGTCCTACGACGTGGCCGCCGAGACGGTCACGACCGACATCGAAGTCCCCGCCGACGACGACGGCGGGACGACCGACGTCCGCCTCACCGACCGAACCGCCCTGCTCGTCCGGAGCGACCTCGAGACGACCGGTAGCCGCTCGGAAACCTTCGACAACGCGCTCCGGTATCGGGTCCAGGGCGCCACCGTCGCCATCCAGCGCGGCTTCTGCCAGGTCGACCTCTCCCTGGACGGCGCCGACGTCGCCGTCGCAAGCGCCCACCTCGAATCCGCGGACGACGACACCCGCCTGGACCAGGCCGAGGAACTCCGCGACGAACTGCCGACGGACCGGCCGGTCGTACTCGCCGGGGACCTCAACAGCGGCCCCGGCGGCCCGACCGCCGCCTACGACCTGCTGACCGAGTCCTTCGCGGACCCCGCCTCCGACAGCGAGTCCGACGCCGCCGACCCGACCTGCTGTCAGGCCAGCGACCTGCGCAACGAGACGTCGGACCTCTCCCGCCGCGTCGACCACGTCCTCTCCCGCGGCGACGTCGACCCCACCGGCGTCCAGCGAGTCGGCGCGGATCCGGACTCCCGCGTCACCACGGCCGTCGACGGCGAGTCGGTCGAACTCTGGCCCGCCGACCACGCCGGCGTCGTGGCGTCGTTCGCCGTCCCGACTCCAACGCCTACGCCCACCGCCACGCCGACGGAGACGGCGACCGAAACCGAGCGGCAGGAAGAAGAGGATTCGGCGAACCTCCCGCTCTACGGAACCGTCGCTGGGGTCGGCAGTGCAGCCCTCGCTGCCCTCGTCTGGTACCGGAAGCGGGCGTAAGCGACGCTGGGCGAGTCGAAACTGCCTGCTTCAGACTCGTTTGGGCCTGCTCCACCCGATCTGTAGGTGCGCGTACTGAGCGGGTGGTTCTGTGATTTTTAGCTGGAAGAAACGAGACCGCCAACAGCCAGAAAGCCCTCGGCGCGCTCGTGACTCCGCGGCTCGCTGCGCTCCTGGCTCCGCTCCGGTGCTTACTTCGCCGGGGAGCCAACGAGCACACCTCGCCCTTTCAGTCCACCAGGAAACCGCACCGCGGCCCTGCCCTTCCCCTGGTCGCGCGATGAAACGCGCTCTCGGCCGACCACCGCGCGGTTGCGTTGAGCCGAGCACGGCGAGGCGATGCTCGTCAGAACTTCGTTCTGACGGCGGAGCGGTCAGGACGCGTGATTCGCGGCGGACGCCGCGAATCCGGGGAGGTTTGGCGGATTCAATCGCGCGCGCCCCTGTGGCGCAAGCAATGCGGTACCTGGAGGACTGAAAGGGCGAGGTGCGGTCGGCGAAGTCCGAACCCGCAAGCACGCGAGGAACGAGCGCGCGCAGTGGGTTCGCACGAGTCGAGCGTGCCGAGGGCTTTCGAGTTCTTTGACGTCGTGGTCACAGCGGCTCCGCCAAATCACTCAGTCCTTGATCTGTATTGATCACTCGTCAGTGACCATTCGACTCTCTACCGACGAATTCCATTCCATGTTCGTCTGAACGACGCACTCCCTTCGTCCTTCCCTCGAAGAATGGGTTGGGGCGGATTTGAACCGCCGACTTCCTCGCGCCCTCCGGCGGTCTTCGACCGCCTCCGGCCGCTGCGGCACTGTGAAGTACTGCTGATAACGGACAGCAGATATCAACCCGCTCGCGACGTCAATTCTGTATCCAATCCCAAGGGTGAGCGGTTCGGGCATAACATGACTCGAAGCATGACACCCGAACGCGCAGTAGAACGGTATCTCAAAGAACGCAAACCCGAAGTCGCCAAATCGACCTATCGGAATCACAAATACGCACTCAAGCAGTTCGTGGACTGGTGCGAGGAGGCGCCGATTGATGACGTCTCCAACTTGGATGGATTCCATATCCACGACTTCAAAATTCACCGCCGAGAGGAGGGGGGCGTAAACGAAGTCACGCTGTATAACAACCTCTGTGCACTCCGCGTCTTTCTCCGCTGGATGGAATCGATGGGGGTTATAGAATCGGACGTCGCAGAGAACATGATTCTCCCAGACCCTGATGACGACACCAGAGACACGAAGATAGACCCCGATACAGCCGAGAACGTCCTCGAATATCTGGACAAGTTCGAGTATGCGACTCTTCGCCACGTACTCTTTGCACTCCTCTGGGATACCGGATTCCGTCTTGGAACCATCCGAGCGCTTGACTTAGATGATTACCATCCGGAGGAACAGTATCTCGAAGTCCACCACCGTCCAGAGAGCGGCACACCTCTGAAAAATAAGGCCAAGGCCGAGCGCGAGGTGAACATCCATGAGTGGGTTTGCAGTGTCCTCAATGATTACATCCAGATGCACAGGTACGAGGTCGAATCCGAGGAGGGGCGCAAGCCGCTCTTGACGAGCCGCCAAGGACGTCCAGTCGATAGTAACCTCAGGGCGCACATCAACACACTCACCCGCCCCTGTCATTACTCAGGTGATTGTCCCCATGATAGAGACCAAAGTCGCTGTGAGGCGGCACAGGAACGAAAATATGCTCAGCGATGTCCCTCTTCCGTTCCGCCGCACGCTCTCCGTCGAAGCGCGATAACTGCGTGGCTAAACGATGGACACAGCAAGGAATTACTCTCGGACCGTATGAACGTCAGCACGAAAACACTGGAGAAGCATTACGACGCACGAACGGAAAGCGAAAAACGGGAACTCCGGGCTGAAGCGTTCAACATGGAAGGCAATTCGATTCAGTAGCTGAGGAGCCAAGACGGTCTTCCTCACTATCAACCTGTAGTGCCTCTATAACGCTGGCACACTCCCGAATTCATTATCAATTTCTATATAGTTTCGGAATACCTCCAGAATTGTGATATAATAGAGGGTGCGAAGCCATTCAGGAGTTTCTGAAGTCACAATGGGCCGGCTTTGACTGAGAGGGTCTGTGCGGCCCGTGGTGCAATTTCAGCATCCGCAGGTAGGATGGGTCATGTGGGCCGGCAAACGGGGCACAGGGGCGCTTGTGGAGGGCATAGCGTCAAAATGTGAGAGGAGGGCTGGAGTCTATGGAACTATTCCCTCAATTTGGCCCTCCATCAGCGACGGACACAACAAGTATGTTTTCTCCAGCTTGGGTTTCCAAAAACGGGCTTAATCCGAGGAGGGGGCGTTCTACCGGTACTTGTATACGACCCTTGTTTTGTAGACCGTGTTTTCTACTATGTTATGTGAGGCTTGTTTAGCCCCCTTGGGTTGTACCACTATTGTTAACCCCCTGTAGTCCCCCTTTGCTTGAACAAGAATGGTGGCCGGTTGAGTGGCTGTTCCCCATCCCCACATACTGTCGACCGATAGCCGTGTTTTCGTCTGGAATCGGGCCGATTTCAATTTTTCTGTCATAGTCAGATTCCGTATATGTTTACAAGGGGCGGAAAATCAACTCCGATAGAAATTCGTCTCCCCTCCAAGAGCCTCGGGATTCGGGTATGAGAAATTAGCTGCCGTGCGTATCGTCGGCAACGACGCCTCCCCGGTTGACTATCATAGATTCCCTGGTGGGATTGCTCTGAGCGTATTCTACCCGCGTCTTCATGAGGTTAGGCGTGACTGAAGCTCGTGACCAGTAATGGAGATTCAGCGTAGAAACATTTACACTCTACAAGTAATTGGTAACCAATATGGGCGATTTTGAACTTGATTTTCAGAACCTCAATGAGGCCCTTTCAAGAGCAGAAAGGCGCCGTGAGAAGTTCCAAGAGTTCAGAACCTTGTTCTTCGGGGTTTTAATAGGTGCGATAGTTTCTACACCACTCCAGTTGATTTTCAAACCATTGTCTTTCAATGAGGGGACAGTTAGTTATGGAAGTGCTGAGATTCTGACGAGCCTACTCCCCGGACAATATTTCATAATCGCTATGATGTTCGGGTTTTTGGTTATTGCCGCTCTCATTGGTGCATACCGTCTTTACATCCGATACGACGTCGACCCTTCTGCTCATCTTAGACTTCCAGATGATGCCGAAAGCGCCTTTTCAGAAATCAAGGAGCAACTCCAAAGGGAAGCAGATGAAATAGGGTTAGAAGTTAACGAGTCCAGCGATACTATCGTTTTCTTTGACCCGAGCAAGACTTCCGGTGGACTGTTTGGAGACACAGGTAACCAGATATTGACTCTCGCTCACCGGGATGACTTAGGACTCATCACTATTGAGTTCAATCAGCGTGACTGGAGATACAAGCCACTGGTTAGTGGTCTAAAAGCCGAATACGGCTCAGAAAACTGACCTAATAGTGGACGCAAGCCACAAGCTCTCCTCGGGTTTAGACAAGGGAGAACGGCCGCCCCCTCCTCGCGTTGGTACTCGAAGTTAGACCGTTTTGGAGAACAGAAAATCGAGAGACCCCATTATAGATTTTCAATTATTTCTTCCCGCTTAGCTTCATACTCCTCCTCTGAAAGAAGTCCTTCCTCGTGCAATTCTTCAATTTCTCGAAGAGTATCTGCTGAACCACTATCAGGATTTGATTCCTTGTCCTCCCTGAGAACAGTCTTCTCGTACTGCCGTTTCTTATGCTCGTGGTACGCTGCATTACCAAATCCGAATGTCCACCATCCCGTCAAAATGAACATCACGAAGTGACGAATTAGTCCTGCATTCTCAGGTTTCCCCATGATAACGTGGTCGCTGTTTACTTCCAGAACTTCCAACCCCTCTGCTTCTTTGTCGCGAATCCGATTGCGGAGGTCCTCGGAGTAGTCCCGGTAGTTCTGACTGGACTTTTTGGACTGTCCCCTAAGAATTCTGTCCACTGTTGCCTTTGGCCCCTTATTAATGTCTTCAGGGTCGATTTCGTATCCACAGACGCTACATTGGAAATCAGATTGGTTAGAGGTAAGCCCAGGAGTTTCCCAATTACAACTATTACACTCCGGGCAATCACCCACAAGCCGGTCTGTAAATGCCATGAGCCACGTTTAAATTTGCAGCACATATCACTTTTGGGCAGAATAATCTTCACTCCAAAACAGGGATAACAACGTCGCAGTTGGCTAAATCGTAGGAAATTGATGAAAAATTCTGTCTCCGGCTTACCAATGACTTTGGGTTACCATTTCGATTCGTGTGCTAACCCTCTTGGCCCCTGTTTACCCCTACTCACCAACAGTTTCTTCTCAGTGCGCACCGTCCTTCTACGCGAACCGCAAGCCCTCTTCGGGTTTGGACACAGACAACCGCTTGACGCATGAAATCAAATCGTCGGTACGACGAAAATCGCAGTACGGCGTTACTGCGGTCTACTTGCGGAGCGTCAGCGGAGCAAATGGGTTGGGGCGGATTTGAACCGCCGACTTCCTCCGTGTGAAGGAGGTATCATAACCGGACTAGATCACCAACCCTGACGTTTTCCAGTATCCGAGGCCCGGACTTAAGAATTGTCTTCCGACGGACGACTGAGAACCCCTCCCGGGGTGGGTGGTCCACTCGACACGGGGGCTGTGCCTGACAACCTGTCCAGCCGAAATCCGCCGTCGCGGCGTCAGGCAGACTGCTTGCCGCGGTACTCGTCGAGTTTCTCCCGGGCGTCGCCGATGGCCTCGCGGGCCTCACCTTCGGCTTTGGTCTGAACCTCCCGGAGGTCCGCCTTGATCTCCTCGAGCCGGCTCGGGTCCGGTTCTTCCTCGCGGCCGGTGAGTTCGTCGAACCGCTCGCGGACCGGTTCGAGTTCGGTCTTGACGCCCTTCGTGGCGGTCTCGCCCGCGCGCTTCAGGTAGTACCGTGCATCTTCGAAGTGTCGATTCATATCTGTCCTTTGCCTTCCGACGGATATAACCTTTGTGCCCAGATGGAACGTTTTCGAGGTAATCGATGAACGAACGGGACGTGAAAGTGGTTCGAACCCCTGCAACACAGACATCTCCGAGGAGTTGGAGCTCGTGGTCCTGCAGTCGAGTGGCCGACGTGAGCCGCGTCCACCGTTCGTCTCACCCGGTCCGAACGCCCCGAACCACCTCCATCGTTTACACAGGGGACGAACCGTTAACCCACTCCCCTCACAAGCACGGCCATGTTCAGTCGACTCTCGATTCCCACGCCGTTCCAGGTCGGACCGGTGAACGCCTACCTCGCCGGACGGACGCTCGTCGACCCCGGACCGGACAGTGAGGAGGCGTGGGCGAAACTACTGGCGGCGCTCGAAGAACGGGATCTCTCGCCCGACGACGTCGAACAGGTCCTGATCACGCACCCCCATCCGGACCACTTCGGCGTCGCACACCGGCTCCGTGAACGAGGCGCCCGCGTGCTCGCCAGTCCCGAGGCGAGGTCCATCGTCGAGGACTTTCCCGCACGCCTCGAGCACGAACAGGCCTACTTCGTCGACTTCTTCGAACAGTGCGGTATGGCACGCGAGACGGCCGAGACCGTGACGAACCTCCCCGAGGCGTTCCTGGCCTACGCCACGAGCGTCGACGTCGACCGGGAACTCGAGGCGGGCGACGACGTCAACGTCGACGACGTCCATCTCACGGCCGACGCGGTCACCGGCCACGCTCCGGGCGAGCTCCTCTTCGCCTTCGAGGAGGGCGACGAGCGCGTAGCGCTGGTCGGAGACAACGTGCTCGCCGACATCACGCCGAACCCATTTCTCCAGCCGCCGCCCGAATCCGGCGGCCCGCGGCCCCGGGTCCTCCCCGGGTACAACGAGTCACTCCGGACACTACGCGCCGACTCGTTCGACCGATTTCTCCCGGGCCACCGCGAGCCCATCGACGCACCCGCCGCCCGCATCGACGCCATTCTGACCGAACACGACGAGCGAACGGACGAAGTCTCGGCCATCGTCGACGGCCCGACGGCGCCCGTCGAGGTGATGGGCGAACTGTTCGGTGATCTCCCGGCGACCGAGCAGTTCTCCGGCATGAGCGAGGCGGTCGGGCACCTGGACGTGCTCGAAGACCGCGAAATCGTTACGAAACGAGAACGGGGCGGACTGGTCGTCTACGAACGAGTCTAGACCAGCGACGCCGCGCTCTCGGCGAAGCCGATGACGACGTCGAATCCGGGGAGCAGCAGGAACGTGACGACGCCCGCCGCGACGACGGCCGTGTACAGTCCCACCGGGTAGTCGTCGAGTTCGAGCCCGTCGGCCGGGTCCTCGATCCACATCGCCTTGACGACCCGGGTGTAGTAGAACAGGCTGAGCGCGCTGTTGATGATGAGCGCGGCGCCCAGCAGCCACGTCCCGGAGTTGACCGTCGCCATCAGCAGGGTGAACTTCGAGAAGAAGCCGCCGCCGATTGGCAGGCCGGCCAGGCTGAACAGGAAGACGGTCATGGCTGCACAGGCGAGCGGCGCCTGCGTCGCGAGGCCGTTGTAGTCCTCGAACGTCCGACCGACGCCCCAGTACTCCGCCAGCGCGACGAACAGGAACGCGCCCGTGTTCATGAAGCCGTAGACGAGCAGGTGGGCCATCCCGGCACCCAGAACCTGACTCTGATCGACGCCGCCGGTCAGCGCCGCGAGGCCGATGAGGACGTACCCCGCGTGGCCGATGGAAGAGTAGGCCAGCATCCGCTTGACCTTCTCCTGGGTGGCCGCCGCGAAGTTCCCGACGAACATCGTGACAATGGCCAGCACCTGGAAGACCAGCACCCAGTCGATGGCCGCGCCGGCGACGTCGACGGGGAAGGCAGTGAGGAACACGCGGAACGCCAGCACGAAGCCGGCCGCCTTCGAGGCCGAGGAGAGGAACGCCGAGATGGGCGCGGGCGCGCCCTCGTAGGCCTCCGGCGCCCAGAAGTGGAACGGCGAACTCGCCGTCTTGTACGCGACGCCGCCGACGATCATCAGGATGCCGATGCCGAGAACGCCCGTCTGGACGCCCTCGCCGATGGCCGTCGCGACGGCGTCGAACTGGAGCGCGCCGGTCGCGGCGTACACCAGCGAGATGCCGTATGCGAACACCGCCGACGACAGCGCGCCGATGAGGAAGTACTTCAGCCCCGCCTCGACGCTCCCCTTGTTCGACTTGAGGAAGGCGACGAGAGCGAACGACGGCAGCGATGCCAGTTCCAGACTGATGAAGGCGATGGCCAGGCTGTTCGCGCTCGCGAGGAGGCTCATCCCGGTCGACGCCAGCAGGACGAGCGTGTAGTACTCGGCCTTGTAGCGGTGGTCTCGGAGGTAGTCGCTGCTGGCGACGACGACCAGCGTCACCACGCTGGCGACGATGAACGTGAAGAACAGCGACATCTGGTCGACGACGATCTGGTCGCCGAACAGCGAGACGATTCCCTGACCGCCCTGCTCCGTGGGCAGTCCCCGTCCGCCGAACAGGAACACCATCGTCGTGACGGCCGCTGCGAGCGACCCGAGGCCGGCGACGCCGGCGAGCAAGGTGCTGTCACTCTCCTCGGGGCTGATGCTGTCGACGAGCAGGAGGGCGAGCGCGGAGAGGCCGAGCAACAAGGTCGGCGCGAGCGCCGTCCACGACGACTGCGTCATCTGGAGTGCGAGTTGTGTCATTAGATACCACCTCCGACATCGAGGATCGGATTAACCGCGTGCTGGATCATCCGGTAGGACAGATCCGGCGCGACGCCGAGCGCGATGACCAGCAACAGGAGGACCACCAGGGGCGCGACGTCGTGGAACGGTGCCCCGGCGACCTCGTAGTCGGTTTCGAGCCGGTACGGACCGAACACCGAGCGCTGCATCGCCCACAGCAGGTAGCCCGCCACGACGACGATGCCGAACATCGCCACCCCGGTGAACAGCGGTGCGTACGGAAGCACGGTCGACTGGAAGGAGCCGAGGAAGACGAGCACTTCGGCCGCGAACCCGGACATGAGCGGCAGGCCCATGTAACCGAACGCGGCGCTGACGAAGATGCCAACCGTCCAGGGCATCCGGTCGGCGAGGCCGGACATGTCGCCGACCATGCGCGTGTGCGTCTCGTTGTAGATGACGCCGACGGCCATGAACATCAGCCCGGAGATGAGGCCGTGGGAGATCATCTGGAACGTCGCGCCGCCGACGCCGTGTTCCTGAAACGAGATTAGCCCCAGGATGACGTAACCCATCGACGAGATGGACGAGTAGGCGACGATGCGTTTCAGGTCACGCTGTGCGAGCGCGAGCATCGCGCCGTAGATGACCGACAGGACACCGATGGCTGCGATGGGGACGGCGAGGGTCTGTGCGACGTCCCCCAGCATCGTGAAGTTGAACCGGAGCAGCGCGTAGGTCCCCATCTTCAGGAGGACGCCGGCCAGCATCACCGACACCGGCGTCGGCGCTTCGACGTGAGCGTCCGGCAGCCACGTGTGGACGGGGAAGACGGGCACCTTCACCGCGAAGCCGAAGAACATCAACACGAAGGCGACCGTCGCCAGCGGGAAGCCGAAGAGGCTACCGAGTTCGGCGCCGCCGCGCAACGCCTGTGCGATGGCCGGGAGGCCGAGCGTCGAAATCTCGTCGCCCAGCCCGAAGACGAGGCTGAAGAAGCCCACGAACATGACCAGCGACGCCACGTTCGTGTAGACGAAGAACTTGATCGCGGCGTACTTCCGGCGCGGGCCGCCCCACACGCCGATGAGGAAGTACATCGGGATGAGGACGCCCTCCCAGAAGACGAACCAGAGGAAGAAGTCCAGCGCCGCGAAGACGCCGATGAGGCTCGCCTCCATCAGGAGCATCAGCCCGTAGAACTGGTTCTGCCGTTCCGAGATGGGCGTCCAGCTACTGACGAGCGCGAGCGTCGTCAGCACCGTCGTGAGCGTCAGCAGCGGCATGCTCACGCCGTCGAGGCCGACGTAGTACTGGAGCTCGAACCCGGCGAGCTCGATCCAGGGAATTTGCTGGACGAAGGCGGCCTCACCCGGCGTCAGCAAGGCGTTGCCCGCCTCCTGGAAGTTCTGGTAGTACTGCCAGTACATCCAGACGCTCAGCAGTGCCGGGATGGAACTGATGGCCGTCGCGAGACGAGCGGCGTAGCGGTCGTCGGCGAAGAACGTGACGACCGCGCCCAGAAGCGTGATACCGAGGAGTGCGGCGATCATCACCATCTAGAACCACCCCCCGATGAGTCCGAAGGCGACGAGCAACACGACCAGCGCGGTCGTGATGAGGGTCGCGTAGTTGCTGACGACGCCGGACTGCAGGCGACGCATCCGCCCGCCGCCGAACAGGCTGACGCTACTGACGCCGTTGACGACGCCGTCGACGACGCCCTGGTCGAACTTGTCGGCCGCACGAGCCAGCGGGTAGGTGACGCCGGTCGCCAGCCACACCTGGTACTCGTCCTGGTAGTAGTTGTGCATGAGAACGGTCTTGAGAGAGCCGAGTTTGTCGGTGTGTTCGGTCGGTTCGTCCACGTTGTACAGCGACCACGCGGTCCCGACGCCCGCGAGCGCCAGGCCGAGCGAGACGGCCGCCGAGGCGAGCGTCGTGCCGAGTTCACCGAGCGGGTAGTGCGCCGTGACGCCGGCCACGTCGTGGAGCAGCGTCCCGTACGTCTCGCTGGTGGTCATCTCGATGCCGCCGTGTGCGAGCCAGTCGTGGAGGAAGGAGAGGTGAATGCCGGTCAGCTTCTCGAGGGGGACCATGTTGAGGAAACCGATGGTCGCGGCGAGGACGCCCAGAACCGCCAGCGGGAACTTCACGTTCCAGCCGACGCCGTGGGGCTTGCGGGCCGTCTCGGTCCGTGGCTTCCCGTGGAACGTGAGGAACACCATCCGGAAGGTGTAGAAGCCGGTGAAGAACACCGACAGGAGGCCCATCGCGTACGCGGCCAGCAGCACCGTGCCGAGGCCGCCGTCGGAGCCCAGGCCGTGGATGAGGGCCTCGAACAGCACCTCGTCCTTGGACCAGAAGCCGGCGAACGGAACGATCCCCGCGAGCGCGAGCGAGCCAGAGAGGAACGTCCAGTAAGTCACGGGCATCCGGTCCTTCAGACCGCCCATGTCCCACATGTTCTCGTTGTGGTGCATCGCGATGATGACCGAGCCGGCGCCAAGGAACAGGAGCGCCTTGAACATCGCGTGCGTGGTCAGGTGGAAGACGGCGGCGACGTAGCCACCCGCACCCAGCGCGAGCATCATATACCCGTACTGGGAGATGGTGGAGTACGCCAGCACCTGTTTGAGTTCCTGCTTGACGACGCCCATCGTCGCCGCGAACAGCGCCGTGAAGCCGCCGACCAGCGCGATGATGGCCAGCGCCGTCGGTGAGAGGGCGTAGAACCCGTACATGCGCGCGACGAGGTAGACGCCGGCCGCGACCATCGTCGCCGCGTGGATGAGCGCCGAGACGGGCGTCGGGCCCTCCATCGCGTCGGGGAGCCACGTGTGCAGCGGGAACTGCGCCGACTTGCCCATGACGCCACCGAGGACGAGGAGTCCCAGCACCGTGAACCAGGTCTGCGGGTCCATGCCGAAGAACGTCGTCACCTCGGCCTCGCCGTTGAGCGCCTGCTCGGCGATGGCCGGGAACGACTCCGCGCCCGCGAACGCGCCCGTGCCGAACGTGGCGAAGATGCCGACGACGCCGACGAGGAAGAAGTAGTCACCGAAGCGGGTGACCAGGAACGCCTTCTTCGCCGCGCTCGGCGGGGCCGCCTCGCGGAACCAGAAGCCGATGAGGAGGAACGAGCACAGCCCCACCAGTTCGAAGAACATGAAGGCCATGAGGATGTTGCTCGCGTAGACGAACGAGAGCATCGAGAACGTGAACAGGCCCAGCCCGGCGTAGTACCGGGGCAGGCCCGTCTCGCCCTCGTCGTTCATGTAGCCCAGCGAGAACACGTGAACGAGGAAGGCGATCAGCGAGACGATGAGCAACATCAGGGCCGTCAGCGGGTCGATGAGGATCCCGAGCGTGAGCTCGAAGGTGTCGATCCCCTCGATGAAGGTGTACAGCGTCTGGTTGTACGTCGCCCCGCCAGCGACGGTCAGCGCGACCCACGCCGACAGTAGTAGCGACCCGGCGGTGGCCGCGATGCCCGCGAGCGCGCCGCCCTTGGGCATCCGGTCGCCGAGGAACAGTGCAACGAGGAACGATACGAACGGAAGCGCCGCGATCGCGGGCGCGTATGTGAATGCTCCTGCCATCTTACCACCTCATCGTCGTCGCGTCGGTGACGTTCACGTCGGAGAAGTTGCGGTACAGGACCAGGATGATGCCGATGCCGATGGCCACCTCGGCGGCCGCCAGCCCCATCGTGAACAGGCTGAACACCTGCCCGGTCAGGTTGCCGTACTGGGCCGAGAACGCGACCAGGTTGATGTTCGCCGCGTTGAGCATCAACTCGACGGACATCAGGAAGATGAGCGCGTTCTCACGAGTCAGGATGCCGAACAGGCCGATACAGAAGACGGCCGCGGAGAGGACGAGATAGTACTCGGCCGGCATCATCGGTCCTCACCCCCGGAGACGCCGCCGTCGGTCGCGGTCGCGGGCGACTCTTCGCCACCGACCACGTCCGTTCCGACGGTGACGTTCTCGCCGGCCTCCTCGCGTCGTGCCAGCATGAGTGAGCCGTCGAGCGCCGCGTCGAGTGCGACGGCGATGACGATGAACGAGACGAGGAATCCCTCGCTGGGGACGGCCGCTCCCTCCCCGACGATGGCGCTCGCCTCGACGCCGATGAGTGCGGCACCCAGGCTCTTCATGATGGCCGCGTCCGCGCCGAAGCCGGCCGCTTCGGGAAACGACGCCGTGAGGAAGACGGCGGCGAACACGACGAACAGCGCCACCGCGGCCAGTCCCGGCACGAGGTGTCGTCCCGTCCGCAGGCGCGGGCGGGTCATGGCGTCACCTCGACGGCGCCCTGGTCCGGGCGCGTGAGCATGACGGCGAAGCTGATGAGGATCAGGACCCCGCCGACGTACACCAGGATCTGCATCGCCGCGACGAACGGCGCATTTACCATCACGAAGTGGACTGCGACGCTCAGCAGCGCCATGCCCAGCAAGAGCGCCGAGTGCCAGACGTCCCTGACGAGCACGACGCCTAAGCTGCTCGCGATGGTGACTGCCGCGAACAGCACGAACGCCATTGTCTCCAGCAGTGGTGCCATTGTTGTTTGTGTCTCCTTTCGGCGCGCTTTTGAAGATTCCTCTTTCGTCTCGGCAGAGCACCGCCTCGGACCACCATACTAACAATTAACGGGAGAATATCACAACCACTTTTTTTCGTCGTCGGGTTTCCTCGCTCGCAACGCTCGCTGCGGGAACCGGTTGGCGGCTTCGTCGCCAACTCATGCGGCCGCGGGCCGTCGGCCCGCGACCCGCTCCTCGAAAAACGTGGTCCACGCGAGCGAAGCGAGCGTGGGCTCGGGAGAGCTTGCTCTCCCGGTGGCGAAAAACACCGCGGGAGGAAAGCTCCCGCGAGCCCACACTCACTTGACTCGCGTGGATGCCGACCGCTCACTTCGTTCGCGGTCGGTACCGGGCCTTACTGGTAGTCGACTTCGCCCTCACCCTCGCCGATCCAGACGCCTCGATCGGGCTCACGCGACGCGAGCGGGTCGATGTCCTTGTACCAGGGGACGTTCTTCAGCTGTTCCTTGTTGTACGCGAAGTCGTCCTTCGTGTCCGCGGTGAACTCGAAGTTCTGCGTCAGGATGATGGCGTCGACGGGACAGACCTCCTCGCACAGTCGGCAGTAGATGCACTGGCCGACGTGGAGGTTGTACTGCTCGCCGTTGCGCTGGTCGTCCGTCACGATCTGGATCGTGTTGTTCGGACAGACGTTCTCGCACTGACGACACCAGATACACCGCTCCTGGCTGAACTTGTGGACCCCGCGGAAGCGCGGGCTCACTTCGGGCGCGACGTCCGGGTACTCGACCGTGAACGTCTCCCCGTCCAGTGCGTGCTTCATCGTCGTGGCCATCGATTTGAGGACGCCGATCATTGTAGGTCACCTCTCGTGTCGGGGACAGTCACCCGAGGACCAGCTCGAGTCATGCGATCACCCCGACGATGATCGCCGTGAGGACGAGATTGGCGAAGGAGAGCACGAGCATCCCCTTCCAGCCGATCTCGATGAGCTGGTCGATGCGCACCCGGGGGACCGCCGAGCGGGCCCACTGGGTGAACAGGTACACCGCCACGATCTTGATCAGGAACCAGACGATACCCGGGAGCACCGGGCCCGCCGGGCCACCGAGGAAGATGGTGGCGATGATGGCCCCGCCGAGGAAGATGTGGATGAACTCGGAGAGGTACGCCAGCACGAAGTACACCGACGAGTACTCGGTCTGCCAGCCGGCGACAATCTCGGTCGGCGCCTCGGGGATGTCGAACGGATTCCGGCCGACCTCTGCGAGGTTCGCGACCATGAACAGCACGAACGCGAACGGGTTGACGAACGCGTACCACTGTGGGATCGCGACCGGACCGAGCGCGATCAGCGTGTCGGCCTGTTCGGCGACGATCGTGCTCATCCGGAGCGAGCCGGCGAAGATGACGACCGACATCCCGGTCAGGATGAGAGGAATCTCGTAGGCGAGGTTCTGTGCGACCGCGCGCAGGCCGCCGAGGAACGAGTACTTGTTGTTCGACGAGTAGCCAGCCATCACGAGACCGAGCGAGGCGACGGAGGCCATCGCGAACACGTACGCGAGGCCGACCTCGGGGTCGGCGATCTGGATGCCGTTGCCCATCGGAATGACGGCGAACCCGGCGAGCGCCGAGAACACCATGATGAGCGGCCCCAGGTCCCACGCGGGCCGGTCGACGCCCTCGGGAATGATGAGCTCCTTCGAGAGGAGCCGGAGCGCGTCGGCCGGGATGATGAGCAGCCCCATCGGGCCGTGCCGGTTGACGGCGATGCGGTCCGTGAACGCCGCCGTGATCTTTCGCTTGCCCCAGATGCCGGAGACGGCGACCAGGGTGAGCAGTCCCGACGCGACCACGAGCGACGCGACGAACGCCATCACGAAGATGACGAGCGGGTTCGACGGGTCGAGCCCGAGCAGGTCGGCCATCGCCGACGGCAGCGGCGTCTCGGACTGCATTACCGGTCCACCTCCCCAAGGACGATGTCGAGGCTACCCAGCGAGGCGATCATGTCCGGGATGTACTCGCCCTCGGACATCTCCGCCAGCGACTGGAGGTTGCTGAAACACGGACTCCGGATCTTGAACCGCGCCGGTTTGTCGGTGCCGTCCGAGCGGATGTAGATACCGAGTTCGCCCTTCGCGCCCTCGACCGCGCGGTAGATTTCGCGGTCCGGGTCGGGCTTGAGCGTCCGCGGGACGTTGGCCTGGATGGTGCGGTCGTCTTCGGGCCACTCTTCGAGCAGGTCGACGCACTGTTCGATGATGCGAGCCGACTCCTCGAGTTCGCGCAGGCGCACGAGCACCCGCGAGAAGTTGTCGCAGCCGTCCTCCGTGACGACGTCCCAGTCGAGTTCGTCGTAGTAGCCGTAGGGGTCGTCGCGGCGGAGGTCGTAGTCGACGCCGGACCCACGAGCGACCGGTCCGGTCGCGCCGTAGTCCTTGACCTTCTCGGGCGTGAGGATCCCCGTGTCGACACAGCGCATCTGGAATATCTCGTTGCCCGTCACGAGGTCGTGGTACTCCGCGAGTTTCTCCGGGAGGTCGTCGAGGAAGTCCCGGATCTTCTCGAAGTACTCCTCGCGGGGTTCGGGCAGGTCCCAGGCGACGCCGCCCAGTCGAAGGTAGTTGAACATCAGGCGCTGACCGGTCAGATCCTCCAGGAGGTCCTGAGCGATTTCGCGGTCGCGGATGCCGTACTGGAAGACGGCGGTGAAGTCGCCGAAGACGTCCAGTGCGAACGTCGCCAGCGCGAGGGAGTGACTCGCGATGCGACACATCTCGGCGGACATCGTCCGGATGACCTGCGCGTACTCCGGCACCTCGATGTCGGCCAGGTCCTCGGCCGCGCGCGCGTAGGCCCACTCGTTGAGGATGCCGGCCGAGATGTAGTCCCAGCGGTCGGGATACGGCATGATCTGGTGCCGGTACGTCCCCTGCTGGCACATCTGCTCCTCGCAGCGGTGGAGGTAGCCGATGTCGGGGTCGATGTCGACGATCTGCTCCCCGTCGAGCACCGTCTTGACGTGCAGGACACCGTGTGTCGCCGGGTGGTGGGGCCCGATGTTGATGAACATCGTGTCCGGGTCGTCCGGGCTCTGTTTGTCGTCCTGCAGCGGGTTCGCGTGCTCGCGCAGCGAGACGACCTGCGGCTGGTCCTGGTTGAAGTCCTGGGAGAGCGGGTGGCCCTGCCAGGTCTCGGGGAGGAGGATACGTCGCTGGTCGGGGTGGTCGTCGTACTCGATGCCGACCAGGTCGTAGGCCTCGCGCTCGTGCCAGTTCGCCGTCTCGTAGACGTCGGAACCGGTCTGGTGGCGCGGGTCGTCCTTCGGCGTCGGGACGACGACGGAGACTTCCTGCGTCGGGTCACGGTACTTCTTCAGGTGGTAGATGGACTCGTACCGGTCGTCGTAGTCCTGTGCGGTGACGCAGGAACAGTGATCGAAACCGGCCTCGTCCTTCAGCGTCCGGAGGACCGACTGGACGTCGTCGGGTCGAATGACGAACCCTTCGGCGTTGACGTGGTGTTCACGGTCGATAATCGAATCCCCGAGCAGGTCGGCGAGCGCGTCGTAGTCGACCCCGTCCTCGGTGACGCCGACGTCGTCGACGACCGGCGTCCTTTTTTCGAGACTCACGCGAGACACCTCCGGTGTCGAGTGTGAGGTCGATAGTCGCAGCCCGCACAGTGAACGGACGTGAGCGAGCAGGAACGTCTATCGGAACTCACGGCGAGTCCCCCCAGTTGTAACGCATGACCAGATCCTCCTCGTCGATCTGGTCGGCGAGCTTCTGGACGAGTTCGTCCTGCTCGAGGTCGCCGAACTGCTCCAGTTCGTAGGGCTTGACGGTGACGGGCGAGGACTCGCCCTCGGCGATGCGCTCCTGAAGCTTGGCGACGCCGTAGATGAGCGCCTCGGGACGGGGCGGGCAGCCGGGGACGTGGATGTCACACGGGATGACCTCCTCGGCGCCCTTGACGACGTTGTACCCCTCCTGGAACGGACCGCCGGAGACCGTACACGAGCCCATCGAGACGACGAACTTGGGCTCGGGCATCTGGTCGTAGACGCGCTTCATCCGCGGGGCGAACTTCGAGACGATGGTCCCCGGCACGATGATCACGTCCGCCTGGCGGGGCGAGGCGCGCGGGACGCCGGCGCCGAAGCGGTCGAGGTCGTGCTTGATGGCGTACGTGTGGATCATCTCGATGCTGCAGCAGGCGATCCCGAACTGCAGCATGAACATCGAGGAGCCCCGCACCCAGTTCATGAACTTGTCGAACTTGGTGAGGATAAACGGCGTCGAGCCGAACGCTTCCCGCAGCTTCGAGTTGAAGCGGTCGTCGGCGCCCGAACCCATTCGGGCCTCCTGCGTAGACTGTGCGTCCGCCAGCTTCGTTTGGTCACTACTCATGGTTTGTGGTCGAGTTGCCGACTGGCACGCGGGCTCCGCACCCACTTCACTGCACCATTGCGCCACGCCCACGCGAGACCGACGACGAGTATCCCGACGAAGACGAGCATGGGATACAGAGCCTCGGCGAGTCCCACGTTCGCGACGACGTCGCGGTAGACGACCGTCCACGGGAAGATCAGGACGGTCTCGATGTCGAAGACGACGAACAGCAGTGCGACCATGTAGTACTGAATGTTGAACTGGATCTGCTGACTGCTGCCTGTCGGGACCTCACCGCTCTCGTAGGTGGCGCTCTTTCCTTGTTCCGGGACGCTCGGCCGCAGGAGGTACGAAGCGGCCATCATCCCCACTGGGATGAGAACCCCTACGAGCGCGAGCGCGCCGATCGCGATCCATGGATTACTCATTCCGAAATCTCCTAACGTTCTGGGGTTGGGAACACTCGCATATAAGGGTTGATTGTTGCGCTCGCCGACCGTCGCGCCGGTTTTTCAGGATTTTCGATCTGTCTGAACGGCGGTCGCGTCGAACTGGTCGAGGTCCGGCCGATCCGGCGCGGGTGCCACGATGTCGCGCTCCTGGTCGTACCGGACGAAGCCAGCGTTCTCGAGACTGGGAACGTGGCTGTGATACAGCGTAACGTAGACGTGCTTGACTACCTCCGCGGAGATGTCGGTGATGGGTGCTCCGCGTTCGGCGACCGCGACTTCGTCGGCCAGGTCGGCGAGCGCCATCGGTTCGTCGTGCGCCGCCAGGCAACGAAGGGCCTCCCGCCGACGGCGGTTCGATAGGACGTCGAACGTCGCGTCGAGCGGCGTCGCATGCGAGCGTTCGAACGAGTCGGACGAAGCCGGTCCGGTCGCGTCGGCCGAGTGCTCAGACATCGTGCGATCGGCTAATGAAACGGACGTGAGACAGATAAGCCCATCCCAACGCGGATAGGCCCCGTCAGGAGGACAGAACGCGCTTCACTCGCGCGATCCGGGGTTCCAGACGGGCGGGGCCGCAGCGTCACTCCCAGTACTCGTCCTCGAATCCCGGCGTCCCCAGCTCGTGGAGGTCCCGCGAGACGTCGCCGACCGCCTCCTGCAGGCCGTCGTGGTACGCCTGCAATCGCTCGCGCAGTTCGGGGTACTGACGTGCGAGAATCTGTGCCGCCGTCAGCGCCGCGTTGAACGACTTGCCCGCGTCGACGGCCGTGATCGGTGCGCCCTGGGGCATGCCGATGACGCTGTCGACGGACTTCTCCTGGACCGGGACGCCGATGACCGGCAGCGGGTAGGCGATGCTCGCGGTCATGTTCGGCAGGTCCGCGCTCTTGCCGCCAGCGCCCGCGATGACGACGTCGATGCCGCGGTCCTCGGCGGTCTCCGCGTACGCGTACATCAGCTCCGGCGTCCGGTGGGCCGAGACGACGAACGTCTCGAAGGTGAACCGGGACTCGGGAGCGCTCTCGTAGTCGGTCTGTTCCGCGAAACCGAGTTCCTCCGTGAACGCGGCGTACGCGCCTGGACGCTTCCCCTTCCCCCCGGCCATCGTCGGGAGGTCCGAGTCCGACCCCATCACGATGCCCACGTCGGGCGTCTCCTCGCTGGGCAGGTCCATCTCGGCCTCCGCGTGGAGCTGGTCGATCAGCGACTGCACCGAGTCGGCGTTGGTCATGTCTGGCCCTCTGCGTGGCGCCGACGTAAGTGTGGGCGATCGATCGTCGCCAGAATCGAGTTCGGGTCCCTCGCGGCCAGAAAACGGCCTGGGGTGAACGCTACTGCTGGAACGTTAACTCGTCCCGAAGCGCTCGAACCTCCCCGAGCAGGTCGTCCGTGTCTGACTCGTCGTCTCCGTCGTCCCCGCCCACCAGCGTCACGTGACCCATCTTCCGGAGCTCGTAGACGTCGTGTTTCCCGTACCAGTGGAGGTGGGCCCGCGGCGTCGCGAGCACAGATTCCTCCCCGGAGAGCGTAGCTGGCCGTCGTTCCTCGACGTCGCCCAGGACGTTGGCCGACACCGTCGGCGCCCGCCGTTCTGTCGTCCCCAGCGCCATTCCCATCACGGCGCGGACGTGCTGTTCGAACTGCGAGGTGTGACAGCCCTCGATGGTCCAGTGGCCCGAGTTGTGCGGACGCGGGGCGATTTCGTTGAGGAGGATCTCCCCGTCGGGCGTCTCGAACAGTTCGACGCCGAACACGCCGCGGCCGTCCATCGCGTCGAGGACGTCGAGGACGACGTCGCGTGCGTGGTCGAGCACCGCCTCGCCGGCCTCGCCGTCGTCGACTCGGGGCGGAGAGACCGACTCCCGCAGTATCTCTTCCCGATGTATCGTCTCGGTGACGGGGAAGGTGTCGCGCTCGCCGTCGGCGCCGCGACAGCCCATCACCGCGAGTTCGCGCTCGAAGTCCACCATCTCCTCGACCATCGCCGGACCGTCGATGGCGGCGAAGGCCCCTTCGACGTCTTCGGGCGACTCGACGGGGACGTTACCGCGACCGTCGTAGCCGCCCTCCCGAGCCTTGAGCATCGCCGGGTAGCCCAGTTCCTCGCAGGCCTCGCGGAGGTCGTCCGCAGAATCGACCTGCCGGAACTCGGGGACGGGCACGCCGGCCTCTGAGAGGCGCCGTTTCTGGACGAGTTTGTCCTGGATCGTTCGTAGCGTCTCCGGGTCCGGGTGGACCGGCGTCCCGGTCTCTTCGGCGACGCGTTCGAGGACGTCCGGGTCGGCCAGCTCTATTTCGTAGGTCAGCACGTCCGCGCGCTCCGCCAGCTCGCGGAACGTCCCCTCGTCGTCGAACTCGCCGACGAGCGCGTCGCGGACGACCGGTGCCGCGGGCGGGTCCGGCGTCGGGTCGGTGACGACCAGTTCGACGCCCAGCGGCGCCGCCGCCTCGCCGAGCATCCGACCGAGCTGTCCGCCGCCGACGACGCCCAGCGTCGGGCCCGGTGTGGAGAGTGTCATGTGCGACGGATTCCGACCTGCGCGCTTAAACGTTGCTTGACGTGACGATGATTTTCTGGTGTGTACTCGTAGTTAGTTGCCACCGATACCGCAAACAAAAAGAAAGCCCTCGGCCCGCTCGTACCGCCGCGGGTCGCTGTCGTTCGAGAGAGCTCCGCTCTCTCGTGATGACGAAAGACCGGAGGTCTTTCGAACCACGGTCCTCACTCGCTTGCGCTCGTTGCGGTCCTTACTTCCCCGGGGCGGCGACGACCGGGCCTCGCCCTTTCAGTCCACCAGGATGCCGGATTGTCGGTTCGGCGTGAAAAGCGGTTGGTCAGGTCGTGAAAGTCCCTACCCGCTCTCGTTCGGGACGTCTTCGTGGATCCAGAACGTCGTCTCCTTGCCCCAGGCGCGCATCTCGTAGGTCGTCCCGGTGTAGGACGATTCGAGGGCGCCGGTCGGCACGGTCGAGTCCGCGTCCTGGGTGATTATCACCGGCGGCGGGTTCGACTGGATTCTGGACTCCAATTGCGCGCGTTCGCGCGAGCAGTTCACCTGGACGTCTTCCTTGGCGAAGTACCACGGGAACGGCAGCGAGTTGTACCACCGCGCACACAGCGGCCTGGTGTCGAGCGACGAGGAGTCCCACTCGTTCGGGTCGTCCTTGACGAAGGCGAGGTTGTCGTCGTACGCGTCGCCCTGTTCGCCGTAGTAGAGGAGGACGTCCGTCCCGTTGCCTTCGCGGTCCGCGACGGCGCCGATAGTCTGGAGTTCGGCCCGCGGGTCGCCGCCCGGCTGGGCGTACTGGACGAGGTTGTTGTCGTCGGACTGGGGATTGACGTACACCGCCGGGACGGCGACGGCGGCGACCTGGGCTCCGACGAGCAACAGGAGGACGGCGGCGATGGCGACGCCGACCGAGTCGTCGAGGACGAACGCCTCGTACCCCCAGTCGAAGATGCGCGCGAGGCCGACCGCGGCCGGGATCGAGAGGGGCACCAGCGCGTGGACGACGAGCCAGGCGCCGAAGATGTCCGTTCCCAGCGGGTAGCCGAGCACGGAGACGAAGCCGCAGTAGGCGGCGAACATCACGAGGTTGCGCGAGCGCTCGGCACCGTAGCGCTCGATGACGAACCCGAAGATGGCGAAGGCCGTCAGCGGCGCCGCCTTGTTTATCATCACCTGGACGAACTGGTCGAAGAAGTCCACGTACACCGCTGCGAGGCCCTCGTCCCCGGCCTCGGTCGACCGCTCGAACCACGTACCGAACTCCTCGGCGGAGTGGTTCCACGTCGCCTGGACCATGTCGACGAAGTTCGAGGGACTGGCGAAGCCCTGCCAGAAGCCGACGGTCCCCTCCGCGGCGGTCGCGGGTGGGTACGTCACGCCCTCCATCCCCGCGCCCCGCGGTGCGTAGAAGAACAGCAGGAGGCCAAAGAGGAGGATCAGGGCCCAGGCGGCGTCGCTGGCGTAGTGTAGGACGAACGAGAGAATCTCGTCCCGCGAGGAGTCGAAGCGGTCGCGGACGCCCCTCGCTTTGGAGCGCAGGAGGTCGTACCCGCTGGCGTGGTTCCGGGGCCGGTAGAGGGCCTGGTCGGCCAGAAGGCCGGCGGCGCCGAGCCACGTCAGGACGTACACCGCGGCGTTCTCCTTCGAGGCGAAGCCGAAGGCGACGAACGCGGCCGCGGCGTAGAGGTAGCGCGTCCGGCGCGTGTCGTAGAAGCGGACGAACATGCCGAAGGCGACGAACATGAACGCCGCGACGAGCACGTCGCTGCGCATGAACCGGGAGTAGTACAGCAGGACGGGGTTGAACGAGAGGAACAGCGCCATCGCGACCACTTCGACGCGCCGGAGATGTTCGCGGAAGAGGAGCGCCGAGAGGGGCAACAGGCCGCCGACGACGGCGACGGGTACGCGCATGGTGAAGTCGTTGGCGCCCCAGATGGGGAACAGCCAGCGGTTGACGTGCTGGATGAAGGGGCCGTGGATGATGCGCCGGTAGGCGAACGACCCCGTCTCCTGGTAGTGGACGATCCAGTAGGCGACCCGCCCCTCGTCCCAGTGGGCGATGCGGTCGCCCAGCAGGATCAGCCGGGCCAGGAGGGCGAGGAGGGTGATACCGGCGACCAGGAGCACGACGTCGTCACTGTCGGGCGCCCAGTCGGGGAGGGACCGCTCGCCCGACGAAGTCGACGATTCAGGGCTGTCGGACGCTGCCATACCCGCCACTGACCAGTGGTGGCTTTAGAATGCTTCTGGTTTGTCACGCTGGATTTGTAGTTATCTAACAGCTAACTCGCCACTCTCGTACCGGCAACCCGTCGGCGGACCGTCGGCGACCCGTCGGTGGAAGGGACGGAAGCGTAGTAGCCACCGCACAACGGTACTTCTTTTAGTTCCGCACACGCCCGGTCGCACATGGTCCAGCTCGGGCTGGTAATCGCCCAGTACGACAAACACGGCGACGTGATAGACGCGATGGCGCAGTCCGCCAGGACGGCCGCCGAGGAGCGAGACGCCGACATCGTCGCGAGCCTCGACGTGCCCGGTTCCTACGACACGCCGCTCGCGGCCGACAGGCTCGCCCGTCGCGACGACGTCGACGCCGTGGCGGTGCTGGGCGCGATCATCAGCGGCGACACCGACCACGACCAGGTGATCGGCGCCGCGGCTGCCCAGGGACTGACCGACGTGAGCCTCGACCGCGACACGCCGGTCACGATGGGCATCATCGGCCCGGGCATGAGCCAGGACGAAGCCGAGGCGCGGACGGACAAGGGCGGCGAGGCCGTCCGCAGCGCCGTCGCCCTCGCGGAGGAACTCAAACTATGACTCTCGAATTCGCAGACCGCGTCGGACGCGTAGAACCGAGCGCCACGCTCGCGATCAGCAACAAGTCCGCCGAACTGGCGGCCGACGGCGTCGACGTCGTCGACCTCTCGGTCGGGGAACCGGACTTCGACACGCCGGAGAACGTCAAGCAGGCGGCCAAGGACGCGCTGGACGCCGGCCACACGGGGTACACCTCGACGCCCGGCATCCCGGCGCTCCGGGAGGCGCTGGCCGAGAAACTTCACGCCGACGGGCTCACCCAGTACGAGGCCGAGAACGTCGTCGTCACACCCGGGGGCAAGCAGGCCCTCTACGAGATCTTCCAGACGCTCATCGACGACGGTGACGAGGTCGCCCTGCTCGACCCCGCGTGGGTCTCATACGAGGCGATGGTGAAACTCGCCGGCGGCTCGCTCGCCCGCGTCGACACCGCCGCCCACGAATTCCAGCTTTCGGGCGCCCTCGACGACCTGGCCGAGACGGTCTCGGACGACACCGAACTGCTGGTCGTCAACTCGCCGGGCAACCCCCACGGCGCCGTCTACTCCGACGACGCTCTCGAGGCCGTCCGCGACCTGGCGGTCGACCACGACATCACCGTCATCTCCGACGAGATATACAAGGAGATTACCTACGACGGCGTCGAAGCGACGTCGCTGGGCACTCTCGATGGGATGGAAGACCGCACCATCACCGTCAACGGCTTCTCGAAGGCCTACTCCATGACCGGGTGGCGCCTGGGCTACTTCGCCGGCCCGGAAGACCTGGTCACCCAGTCCGGCAAGGTCCACGGTCACTCCGTCTCCTGTGCCGTCAACTTCGTCCAGCACGCGGGCGTCGAGGCCCTGCAGAACACCGACGAGGCCGTCGAAGAGATGGTCTCGGCATTCAGCGAGCGCCGTGACTTCCTGCTCGACCTGCTCCGGGACCACGATGTCGACGTCGCCACGCCCCAGGGCGCGTTCTACATGATGCCTCAGGTCGACGAGGACGACACCGCCTGGTGCGAGGAGGCCATCGACGAGGCCCACGTCGCGGCCGTCCCCGGGAGCGCCTTCGGCACGCCGGGCTACGCCCGCTTCTCCTACGCGAACAGCAAGGAACGACTCGAAGAAGCCGTCGACCGCCTCGCCGACGCCGACCTGATCTAACCGGTCGGCACCGTCACTCCTCGTTCGAAGAATCGCTTTCGGGTTCAGGTTTCGACGAGAATTCGCTACGTTCGCACTCCCTGGGAGCGCCCTGTAGCGGAGTGGAACGCTTACGGTTCGACGACGGTAATCGTGTTCGACGCGCTCACGGTGACGACCAGCCCCTCGTAGTCGAACCGGATCGTCGGCTGCGCACCGAGGTCTTCGTTCGTACACAGCGAATCGAGCGCGTCCGGGTCGACGGTCCGGTACAGCGGGTCGAGGTCGGCGGGCTCGACGTCGCGAATCGCCGAGACGACGTCGACGACGGCCTCGCTGGGGTCTCGGTCTCCGACTTCGGTCTCGTACATCTCTCCACCACAGACCGACCCCTCGGGTTGCCTGTCGTCTGTCGGCTGACTCATTGCTGCCACCATCCTCGACTGCCACCTTCCATACTCACTCGACCGGAACGACAGGTGAAAAGCATTTTGTGATTGTCTGAATAAATTTCTGGACTGCTTACGGGATCATCTGGCAGACGGAAGCCGGGTGCGGTCACTCGGCGTCCGCCAGCCAGGTGTCGACGACCTGCTGGAGGAGCGCCACGACGTCCGAACCGGTGCCCTCGCTGAACAGTCCCACCTCCGTCGTCCCGTCGACCCAGGTTCCGAGCAGCGCGACGGTGTCGTCGGCGACGAGGAAGCGACTGCGGTCGTTCGGTGGCGTCGCCGTGTCGCGGACCGACAGGACCGTCGCGTCCGGGACGGCGGTATCGACGTCCACCGGTCCGGCGTCCCCGACGACGACGATTCGCACCGCGACGCCCCGGTCGTTGGCTGCGTCGATGGCGTCGAGGACGCCCGCGGACGGCGCGTCGCCGACCGAGACGTACGTGAGGCGGTCGTCCGCCCCGGCTATCGACGAACGGAAGCGCCGGGCCACCACCTCGGTCCCGGTTGCGACGACCAGGCCGCTATCGCTGGAGTCCGCGCTCGGGGTGCCGATGGCCCGCAGACCGAGTTCCGCGACGACCTGCCTGTAGACGTACTCGCGGTAGAACGCGCGGCGGATCCGCCTGGGAGAGACCGGCGTGAACTCCTTGGGATGGGTCTCGCGCACCCTGACGAAGCCCCGGTCGGCGAGTTCCTCGACTGCGTCGTAGACGCGCGTCCGTGGAACCGACGACGAGTCGCTCACCTCACGGGCGGACCCGCCGTCGATTCGCACGAGCGCCACGAGCGTCCTCGCGGCGTACTCACTCAACCCGAGCGCGTGCAGATTCCGAACCGCAGTCGATTGCAGTTTCCTGCCTTCACGTGTCATAGCGCTCCGTGACCGTCCCTGTGCCGCATCGCAGTCACCCTTCGACCGTCCACACCCGCAGTGAACTGGGTATGTATTCGAGAGTGACCTCCTTTACGTTTGTGTGATTCCCCGAGTGACGACGTCCTGACACAGTCCTCGCCGAGCCGATCGTGTTCGCGAGAACGACGGTCGTTGTCACGCGTATCGGTAATTGCCTGGCACGCCGGAACCTATTCGAACGCGTGAATGTCAAAATGTCCGTGGAAGCGATCTTTGGAGTTCGTTCCGGCGCCGCTCCACACCACTGACGGATCGGCTCGCCGCTAGTCGGAGCCCCGTTCCTGGAGAATCCGGTCGATGATTCGTCCCGTCGAGAGCAGATAGTCGTCGTCCGTCTCGCGGCCCGACGCCCGGCGTACTTCGGCGTCGATACCCCGGTCGGCGAGGGCGGCCGCGATCGCCTCGTCGTCGTGGTGCTGGTCGTATCCAAGCGCGACGACGTCGGGTTCTATCTCCTCGATCGGGACGAAGATGTCGTCCGGGTGGCCCAGGCGAGCGTGGTCGACCGGGTCCAGCGCAGCGACCATCTCCCGGCGCTGCTCGTCGGGGACGATGGGCGGCGCCTTGTGGGTGACGTTGGTCGACCGGGCGATGATGACGTGGAGTTCCTCACCCATCGCCGCGGCGTCTTCCAGGTAGTGCAGGTGGCCCGGATGGAGGATGTCGAACGTCCCCTGGGCGACGACGCGGGAAGTCACCACTCGTCCTCCCGCAGCTCGGCGTCGATGTCCGCCTGGTCGAAGTCGAAGAAGGCCTCCTCCGGCGGGTCGACGTCGAGGACCCGCAGGTCGATCGGTTCGCCGTCGCGGTCGAAGGCCTGCCAGTCGTCCCAGCCGTAGGGCGCCCCGATGATGATGTGGACCTTCCCCTTGCCGAACGTCGCCAGGTCGGCGTCGCTGGGCCTGAGGACGCCGTTGGGATGGGAGTGGACCGACCCCGCGGCGCGCAGGTCGTTGGGAACCATGTTCGTCTTGACCGTCGCGCTGACGGGATTCGATTCGGTCCCGGGGATGACGAGGACGTCGGTCAGGACGGTGCCGTCCTCGTCCAGCCCGAGTTTGCTCGCGTCCTCGCCGCGAAGCATCCCCATGTACTCGTTGGGGTGACTCTCCTCCGAGGCTGCCAGCGCGAACTCGAGGGCCGACTCGGCGATGCCGAGGATTCCACCCGAGCGAAACAGCGGCATAGCATGCTTTTCGTGCCGGCCGCTTTCTAAGCGTTCCGACTAGGCGACCGCTAAAAGGACGGTGGGTATGGCGGGTCTGTACTCGTACGCGACCCAGCAACTGACGACGATGAAGTGACCGCCAACAACTCGAAAGCGCCCGGCCCCTTTCATTCCCACCCGGCCTGGATTACCGAACCGGGCCGGACTGAAAGGGGCGACCGTCTCGACGAACCCCGACGAAGCAAGGACCGCAACCGAACGCAGTGAGGTGAGGACCACAGCGAGTCGCGGGAGTCGAGACGGTCGGGGCTTTCGAGTTGTTGGTGTTGCCAGCGTCCGTCACTGCGAACTGCTTTACTCAGAACTCGCAGGACCAGACCGAAGCATAAAAAGCCGGTAACGCCGAAGAACGGTCAAATGTCTCCGCCTACAGGCACCGAAGACGGTGCCCAGGCTCCCGAGGCGGGAGCCGTCGTCTACGAACTCGCCGACAGCTGTACGCTCGACGACGTCGAAGAGGGGGAACTGTATCTCGGAACCGTCAACGGCGTCATGGAGTACGGCGTCTTCGTCGACCTCTCTGGCCCGGTCTCCGGGCTCGTCCACGCATCGAACCTCCGCTCTGACCCCGAGGTGGGCGACCAGCTCGTCGTCGAACTCGGCGAAGTCCGCGAGGACGGCGACGTCAGCTTCGACGAAGTCGAACTCGCCGAGTACGAGACCCAGTACCGCGCCCACGGTGACGAGGCCGACGTCGCCGATCTCGAGGGAATGACCGGCGAGACAGTGGTCGTCACCGGCGAAGTGCTCCAGATCAATCAGACCGGCGGGCCGACCATCTTCCAGGTCCGCGACGGCTCCGGCATCGTGCCCTGTGCCGCCTTCGAGGAGGCCGGCGTCCGCGCCTACCCCGACGTCGAACTCGGCGACATCGTCCGACTCGCAGGCCACGTCGAGGAGCGTAACGGCGGTATCCAGCTGGAGGCCAACGAGATAACCGTCGTCGACGAGGAGACCGCGGACGAGGTTCGTGAAGAACTCGACACCGCCCTCGACGAGGCCGCCGAACCCGAAGCGATCGACCCGCTCGTCGAGTGGGAGGCCTTCGACAAGCTCTGGGACGACCTCCGGGACGTCGCCCGGCGACTCCGCCGCACAGTGCTGGAAGGACGGCCCATCCGCCTGCGCCACCACGCCGACGGCGACGGCCTCTGTGCCAGCGTCCCGCTCCAGCTCGCCCTCGAACGGTTCATCGCCGAGCACTACCAGGACGACGAGGCGCCGCGACACATGCTCAAACGCCTGCCGAGCAAGGCGCCCTTCTACGAACTCGAGGACGTCACGCGCGACCTCAACTTCGCGCTCGAGAACCGGGAGCGCCACGGCCAGAAGCTCCCGATGCTGTGCATGCTCGACAACGGGTCCACGGAGGAGGACACGCCCGCCTACCGGAACCTCCGCCACTACGACATCCCCATCCTCGTGGTCGACCACCACCACCCCGACCCCGAGGCCGTCGAGCCGCTCATCGACGAGCACGTCAATCCGTACCTCCACGACGAGGACTACCGCATCACGACGGGGATGATGTGCGTCGAACTCGCCCGGATGATCGACCCGTCGCTGACCGACGACCTCCGGCACGTCCCCGCCGTCGCCGGCGTCTCCGACCGCTCCGAGGGCGAGGCGATGCCCGACTACGTCGACCTCGCTCGCGAGGAGGGTTACGACGAGCAGGACCTGCGCGACGTCGGCGAGGCGCTCGACTACGCAACCCACTGGCTGCGCTACAGCGACGGCCGCGAACTCATCAACGACGTGCTCAACGTCGACTGCGACGACCGCGATCGCCACGAGGAGATCGTCGAGTTCCTAGCGACCCGCGCCGAGCGCGACGTCGAGGAGCAACTCGACGCCGCCATGAGCCACGTCGAACACGAGACCCTCGACAGCGGGGCCCACCTCTACCGCCTCGACGTCGAGAACCACGCCTACCGCTTCACGTACCCCGCGCCCGGGAAGACCACGGGCAAGATCCACGACGAGAAGGTCGAGGAGACCGGCGACCCCGTCATCACCATCGGCTACGGCCCCGACTTCGCCGTCCTCCGCTCCGACGGCGTCCGCCTCGACATCCCCGAGTACGTCACCGAACTCACCGACGAAATCGCCGGCGGCGGCGTCTCCGGCGGCGGCCACCTCGTCGTCGGCTCCATCAAGTTCGTCGAGGGCATGCGCGAGGAGGTCATCGACGCACTCGTCGAGAAGATGGCCGACGCCGAAATCGACGAGGACCTGCAACACTCCGGCGCGCTCTCCGACGACTAGCTGTTTCGGCTAGTTTTTCCGGATCTGTGGTTTCGGTCCCGTTCTGTCGAGTCTACGCGTGAAGTGAACGGGTGATTCTTCTGGGTTTCAGTTGGAACAAATAGAGACAGCAACAACTCGAAAGCCCTCGCGGCGCTCGACCACTCCGGGGCTCGCTGCGCTCCAGCAGGTGCTTGCGTCGCCCGGGAGGGTTCGACCGCCGCTCGCCCTTTCAGTCCTCCAGGCACAGCACCGCAGCCCTGCCCTCCCCCTGGTCACGAGAGCCTCGCTTTCGCTCGGCTACTCGCTCCCGGCCGGGCGGTTGCGGAGCCAGGAAGCGTGTCGCGCCGCCAGGCGCGACCGGGGAGGTTTGGTGGTATCAATCGCGAGCGCGTTTTATCGCGCGAGCGATGTTGTCCCTGGAGGACTGAAAGGGCGAGGTGCGGTCGGCGAAGCACGGCGACGCAAGCACCGCAGCCGAAGGCGAGGAGCGCAGCGAGACGCGCGAGACGAGCGCGCCGAGGGCTTTCGAAATGTTGCCGTTTCCTATTCCGTCTCTCTCGAACACACCAGATCGCTCACTACATACACTGTACTGACCAGTACGTCATCCTTCGAACTCCAGACGGCGCGCGACCAGACCGGCGACGATCAAACATCCAACGACAGCGCCGATCAATCCGACCGGTAGTTCCGGCTTCCCGCCACCCCAGTCCGCGTCGAACACCTCGCCGTAGTAGTCGGCCACCTCGTCACTGTAGAGCAGGAGGACCACTTCGCGATTCCTCGTCGCCGCCTGCTCGTTCCAGTTCAGGCTCCCCAGAACGACCCGGTCGTCGTCGACGACGGCGCCCTTCGCGTGGATTTTCTCGTATCGATCCCCTGGCTCGGCGAGCTTTACGGAGAACGAGACGTCCCGGTCGCTCGCCCACTCCTCGAAGCGGTCGGCCAGTTTCCGGTTGTCCTCCCGGTTGTACCAGGCGTTGCCGAGCAGCAGCCGGATGTCGACGCCGCGGCGGGCCGCTCGGCGGAGGGCCGTGACGAGCGGCGAGTCCCAGTCGCCAAGTGTGACCTGGACGACGTCGACGGAGTCGTCGGCCGAATCGATGGTGCGGACGAGTCGCTGCTGGGCGTTGTCGGGCGCGACCAGCAGGTCGGTCCGGTCGACGCCGACCCTGGTGGCCTCGACGCGCGTCGGATAGTCGCCGACGGACCGCTCGCCGCGCTCGAACTGGCGACCTCGTCGGAAGTCTCCCCAGGACTTCGCGTCGCGCCAGCCCGCGTCGGCCCGGAACGTCGCCACCAGCCCGTCGACGACGCGGGGCTGGCCAGTCACGACGCCCCAGCCGCGGCTGCTGTTCCCGCCCGTTCCCGCGGGTTTCCAGTTCTCCGTGAGGACGACCGCGCGGTCGTCGACGACGGCGTACTTGGCGTGATGGTAGTCGTACCGGGCGTGCTCGCCGCCGAGAAGCCGCACCTCGACGCCGGCCGCGACGAGACGGTCGAGCAGTTCTGCCTCACGCTGGGTTCGGCCACCGACCGGTTCGCCTTCCAGTAGCACTCGAACCGTAACCTGGCGGTCGTGGGCGCGAACGAGCGCGTCCACCACTCGCTGGGAGGTGAGAGTGTAGCCAGCGAGGAGAATACGCCGGTCGGCCCCACGGAGCGTCTCGGCCGGGACGGCGGGCGAATCGGGAAGGACGAAGGCCCGGACTCGTCCGGCGTCACCGCGGACGACGGGTCTGTCGGTTGCGCCGACCTGCTGCCAGCGGATGCGGGAGTCGTTCCAGGTCGCGACCCCGCCCTCCGGCGCGTCGCGGTAGCGGCGTTCGTGGACGACGGTGGCGTTTCCTCCATTGTCCGTTCCGTTCCGCTGGCCGGTAGTCTCGATCCGCTCGATTCGGACGGCCTCCCCGCCGTTCGCCAGGGAGAGCGACGGTTCGACGAGAACCGGGTGGTCAGTCAGGTTCGTCGCACGCGGGTCGTTCGCGACGGCGACGCGACCGCTGGCCGACGCGTTGGCCAGCGAGACGGTCGCCTCACCGTCGGTGAAGACGTAGTTGGCGGGGTCGACGCCGGACGGGAGCGAGACGACGGCGTACTCGCCAGCGTCGTCGTCAGCGATGGGGTTCGGGTACAGTTCGACGATGACGGGCTCAGACCCTGCAGGCGTCGCTTCGGGAGCAGACGTTGCAGTGGATGCGGCCGTTCCCATCCCCGTTACCGTCACCGGGAGACTGCAGACGAGGACGAGGGCGACCAGCAGTCTTCGCATCGCGACGGTCTGGTCCCCTCATCGGGGATAAAGGCTCGGAGAAAACGACGTGGAAGCGGGAACTGTAGCAGCGGTGCGAAGCGAGTCGTTCGCAGTTCAGACGCCGGCGGCCTTCTCGGCCTCGGCCTGGACGAGGTACGCGCGGTCGTCGGTGTACTCGCTGGCGACCTCGAGGGCGCGTTCGGTGCCGATCTGGCGGAGCGCCCACGCCGCGGAGGCGCGGACGGCGTCCTCGTCGTCGTCCGCGAGGACGTCCGATAGGGGCTGGATGGCGCGCGTGTCGCCGAGCAACCCCAGCGCGCGGGCGGCCATCGACCGGATCTCCGGGTCGTCGGCGTCGAGTCGGTTGGCGACCGGCTGGGTCGACTCCTCGCTGCCCATCTCACCGAGCGCGCGCAGGACTATCTTCTGGAGCGACGCATCGCCGTCCCCGTCGATGAAGTCGTGGAGCGTCTCGGCGGCCGCCGGATCCCCGATCTTGCCGAGGATCTCGATGGGCGCCTTGTTGCGCTTCTGGGCCCGCTGGTGGAGTTCGTCGAACGCCGGCGCGGCGTCTTTGCCCATGTGGAGCAGCTGGTCGAAGACGTACTCCTCGAAGAAGTCGGAGTCGCCGAGCTTTTCGAGCGCCAGCAGGATGGGCTCGACTTCGCCGTCGTTGGCGTAGAGCTTGATGGCGTTCCACTCCGGCGGGAAGTCCTTGCGGTTCTCGTTGGTCAGGACGTCGTAGAACCCCTGGGCGGCGAGTTGCTCCTGGACGGTGAGGTCCTGCCAGGTCTCGGCGGCCTCCAGGTCGTCCTCCAGCGTCTCGGCGGCCTCCAGCAGGCTCGCGATTTCCTCGCTGTCGTCGTCCGGGTCGAGGCCCGAATCGGCGATGGTCCCGGCGACGGCGTCGAGCGCGCTCGCCGCGTCGTCGGTGGTGTTGCCCGCCGAGACGGTGACGGAAACGTACTCGTCGGCGGTTTCGAGGAACTCTTCGACGGCGGCGATGGCCTCGTCTTCACCGTCGGCCGTCCACTCGCTATCGGCGACGGTGGCCTCGGCGTCCTCGACGACGGCCGCGACGTCCTCGACGTAGGGCCCTCGCTGGGCCTCGAGGTCGTCGCGGAGGTCCGAGAGCCGGGACTCCAGGTCCTCCCGGGGGTCTTCGGCGTCCTCCTCGTCCTCGTCCGGTTCGGGCAGGTCGGCGGCTTCGAGGTCGGACTCGATGCCGTCGAGTTCCGCCTCGACGTCGTCCAGGTCCGCCTCGGTCTCCGCCGCCTCCAGGTCCGCCGCCGCGTCGTCGAGCCGCTGCTCGAACGTCACGACGGGCCCTTCTGCGGCGGCCGACTCGTCGCCGTCGGCGTCTTCGGCGTCGTCCCCGTTGCTCATGCTTTGCGATGTGTCTGTCCGGGCCAAAGGCGTTTCTATCCAGTGCGAGGGGTCGCAGTTCCTGCGAGCGGTCGTAACTGGTCGCCGAGAACTCAGTACTCGGGACTCTCTTCGGGGACGTCGTCGCGCTGGTTGACGAGGCGGGCGAGCGTGAACAGCGCGTCAGAGAGGCGGTTCAGGTAGGCGACGGCAGTCTCGTTGATGGACTCCTCGGCGGCCAGCGAGACGGCGCGTCGTTCGGCGCGGCGACAGACCGCGCGTGCGTGGTGGAGCTTCGCACCCGAGTCGGATCCGCCGGGCAGGATGAAAGACGTGAGGGGTTCGAGTTCGTCGTCCGCCGAATCGATGTACGTTTCCAGTTCGTCGACGTGGTCCTCCGCGACCTGCGGGTGGTCCTCGTCCGGATCGGGGTTGGCGAAATCCGCCTGGACGACGTGGAGGTGGTTCTGGATATCGCGCAACTGCTCGTCGATGTCGTCGTACCCCGTGGGCCTGACCGATCCGACCAGCGCGTTGACCTCGTCGACGGTGCCGTACGCCTCGATGCGACGGCTGTCCTTGGACACCCGGTCCATCGTCCGCAGGTCGGTCTGGCCCTCGTCGCCGCGACCGGTGTAGATAGGCATAGGCTATCGTCGCACGGTACACACTTAGAAGTGCACGCCCAGGGCTTTCGTCCGGCGATTGACGCGGCGCCACGTCACAACCGGCATGTTTCTTACGCCCGATTAATCATAATACGTATGAAAGTTTTAACCGTTAATTAAAAGCGTTATTAGCTCTTACGGTGAAATCGAGGAATGAGTAGAGCTGGACTACCGGCACTGACTGGCAGAGGGATGGTGGGGGACGACCGAACGTCACCGGGGACGCACTAAACGGATGGTGGGACTCTGTGGGGTACTCGGGACGGATAGTGAACTCCCCGGCGAAATGACCGAGTGGGTGACCTGGCGCGACGACGAGCGAACGGATTCGTACGCCGACGAGGACGTCGAACTGGTGGTGTCCTGTCACCCGCGGCTCGCGGGCGACCAGCCCGTCTTCGCGACGGGAGAGGACACACTGGTGTGGGTCTGGGGGGACGTCTACGGCCACGGGAGCGGTGAGGACTACACCCCGCGACCACACGATGCGGGCACGAGTGCGAGCTTCTGTGCCCATCTGTACGGGGAACACGGCATCGAGATGGTCGAAGCGCTCAACGGCGACTTCGCGCTCGTCGTCTACGACCGGACCGCCGACGTCGTCTCCTTCGTCACCGACCGGGTGGGGACGCGACCGATATACTACGCGCGCCCGGACGAGGAGACGTTCGTCTTCGCCTCGAACCTGCAGGCGCTGCCGTATCACCCAGACGTCGACGTGGCGTTTCAGGAACCGTACTTGCAGGAGTACCTGGCGCTCCGGCGCGTGTTCGGCGTGGAGACGCCGCTGTCCGGCGTTCGAGAGCTCCAGCCGGCGTCGGTCACGTCGATCGACCTCGACGACCTGACGATGAACGAGGCATCCTACTGGCGGCCCCACTACGAGCCGGTGAACAGGTCCGCCTCGTGGTTCGTCGACCGCTTCACCGAGACGCTCCGGACCATCTTCGAGGAGTGGACGCGCGACGACCTCGACTACGGCCTGCTGTTGAGCGGCGGCAGCGACTCCCGCCTCGTCGAGGCCTGCATCGACCAGCCCGTCACCGCGTTCCACGTCACCGACTGGAACAACCGGGAGACCAGGGTCGCGAGACACGTCGCCGAGACGGCGGGCGACGACTTCCACCCGCTCTACCGGGACGACGTTCACGAAGCCAGGTCCCTCGGAACCACGCCACCGCTCTCGAACTTCAGCGGCTGGTTCGACCAGGCCTACTGTGCGGAGTTCGAGGAAGAGATCCGCGAGGAGGTCGACGTCCTCGTCTCGGGGCTGTTCGCAGACATGCTGTTCGGTGGCGGCCCCATCCAGACCAGGAGTTACTCGCTCGGGCCCGTCGGCAAACTCTCGGTCCCGATCGGTCGACGAGTCGACGACGTCGGGGACTACGTCGCGGCCAAGACCGGCGACCGCGGTGAGATACCCTACTTCACGCCGGACCTGTCGCTTTCCGACGTCGTCGCCGACGGTATCCGACGGACGGCCGACGGCGGCGTCGTCAGCCACGGCGTTCGCTACGACTCACTGCGCGACCTGGTGATGTACGGCGACTACTATCCGCTGAGCGCCGACACAGAGGCCATCTTCTCGCGGAGCCTCACGCAGATCCGTCCGTACCGGACGCCGTTCCTGGACAACCGACTGCTCGACCTCCAGCAACAGGTCCCGGTGAAGTACATGTTGCGACGCGACCTGGTCGGCGCGGGACTCCGGACGGTCGACCCGGCCCTCGCCGACATCCCCCACGCGGGGACCGGCGTCCCGCCGTCGACGTCGTTCCCGGTCGCGTACGTCCGGAAGAACCTGATCGGGCTCTACCGCAAACACGTCTGCGACGAACCCGTCCCGGCCCCCTATCTCGACCACAGGCCGTGGCCGGACCGCCGCGAGTTGCTCCGGGCGTTTCCCTTCGCCATCGACGCCATCCGCGAGAACGAGGACCTCATTCGCGCCCTTCCCTTCCTCGATTACGACGGCGTCCGGGAGACGTTCCAGTCTCACCAGGTGAACGAAGACAACCACACGACCCTGTACTCGCTGCTGACGCTTCTGGAGATGCCCCTCACCGACCACCTCGCCCCGTCCGCTGGCGACGAAGACGGGGACGCCGTTCCGGAGACGGCAACCGCCGAACCGACGGGCGACGAGGTCGGCACGCACCCGCTCTGAACCCGTTCTGAACCCGCTGGCGTTCTCCGCCGCTTGCCGAACGGGCCTGAACGAATCGGGCCGAACGGGCCTAACCGAAGGAATCGACTTCATCAAGGCTGGGCGAGACGTCGACGAGACGATTGCCGATCAGTCGATTCGCCTGTCGACAGCGCCGGAACTCGCAGTGAGGGCCTGCCTGACGACCGGCAACGGGTCGTCGAGGTGGAGGTAGTCGAACCCCGTCGTCTCGAACCAGGAGCGAGCGATGTCGAGCGCGGTCGAGGACAGCGGCGGCCGGTCGACGAGCGAGGAGCGCTTGCGCGCCACGCTGACGAGGTGTTCGAGTTCGCCGAAGAGGTAGTGCGTCCCGACGCCGACCTCGTACTCCGGGTAGATCCGTTCCGGCCGACCGGTCGCCTGCAGCCAGTACCAGTACGGGAAGTCCGCGCCGGCCCGGATCGCGCAGGCGAGCGACTGCCACGTCCGCGGGTTGATTTCGACGAGCGAGAACTCGCCGGTCTCTGCGTCCTCGATGTACTCGATGCAGGCGAGCCCGTGCCACTCGAGTTCGTCGAGGATTGCGCGCCCTGTTTCCGCCAGTTCCGGGACGTCTACCGTCTCGCGGTAGACGCCGCCACCGCCGGTGTAGGAGTCCTCGCGGAGCTGCCGGTGCTGGAACGTCGCCAGCGGGTCGCCGTGGTCGTACAGCGCCCCGAAGACGTACTCGTCGGTGCCGTCGACGTACTCCTGGACGATCGGTTCGTGTTGCATCTCCGCGCGAATTCCGTCCGTATCGAGGACCTCAGGGGCGCGGAAGTGGTACGTCGGTTTGGCGATGTGGGACTCCCCCGGCCCGAAGGAGTCCACGTACTCGTCGACGAGCAGGTTGTACCGGGACTTGACGATCCGATCGGCGTCCCAGTCGACCGCGTCCTCGAGGAGTCGAGTCTCGGGGACGGCGACGCCGGCGTCCGCTGCGATTTCCGCGAGGCGCTTGCGGTCGTGGACGGCTTTCAACGTGTCGAGCGGCGGGACGACCAGATCGACGTGGCGGTCGAACGCGTCGTAGAACTTCGAGAGGACGTAGGGGCCCTGGGGTCGGTGCGGGATTATCGTTCGCACCTCCGGCCGGGCGGCGATGCCCAGCAGCGCGTCCCTGTAGGCCAGGACATCGTGCGACGGCGGCACCCGAACCACTTCGTCGCAGTACCGCGACGCGGTGACCGGGAGGTTGTCGTCCGAGACGGCGACGATGGTGTGGACGTCGGTGCGACCGAACGACCGGACCGACGCGTAGCCGTGCGGATACCGCGAGGCCGGAACGACCACGGCGTCCCGATTCTCACCCGGCACGGTGCACCCCCGCTCCGTCTTCAGCCCACGCCTGCAGCCTCGATCCGACCCCCGATTCCACCCGTTCACCGCCACAGACGGTGAATTCGATACGTAACCCCCCTGATCGTACCATCGATCACCCCTCTATTTTCAGAGACCTTATCAGTTGTGTTCAGCCGTAATTTTGAGAATCGAACGTGCAATGTGGCTAATAAACCGTTTACGGCTCGCTGCCAGGCCGACGATAGCTGGCGAGAGACGGGAAACCGTAAGCTACGCCAGATCGATTTGATATAGCGAAATAGAATTCATCACCTCTAAACCGGGAGTTTGAACTGCGACGGCGAAAAACGTCCGCTATGGCCCTCGAAATGCAGCATTACTGCCCGGACTGCGGCGGCGAACAGACGTTCTGGCGGGTCGCGAGCACCGAGATGCACCTCGGGGAGAAGGTGAAGTGGAACTGTGGTGAATGCGACTACGGCTTCGTCAGGATCGACGAGACCGTCGACACCAGCGTCTCGGCCTGAACGCCCCGACCAGGGAGTTCGGTACCGGACGGAGCGTTCTCCACAACTCGATACTGCTCGATAGCCCTCCGAGCTGCGCATTTGTCCGTGGAGTCGAATGGCCACCACGTGGATCCCGACTGGGCCGACGCTTCCGACGGCGGTCGGGAGCCACCGGCCAGAACGTTACCGCTCCGGATTGCCATCGGCGAACACGCACACCAGTCCGGTCCCTTTCCCGTCTCCCAGGGCAACGAGCCATCGATCCCGCTGACGCGGACATAGTCGAATGTTGATACGTCGATCGTGGAATCTCTGGCGGCGAGACGGTGATCAGCAGGTTTTAACGGGAAAAGTCTCCAAGATGTAACCAATGGCAATCGAAGTACTCGTCGTCGACGAGGAGGCGGACGTCCTCGACATCACCGAGACTTTTCTCGACCGACAGGACGGGCTGTCCGTGGCTTCGGAGATGGACCCCGAGCGAGCGGCCGAGCGCATCATCGACGGCGAGTGTGACGCCGTCGTCAGCGACCTGACCATGCCGGACCTCAACGGGCTGGAACTGTGCCAGCGCGTGCGCGAGGCCGGTCGTGAGGTCCCCTTCTTCCTGTTTACCGGTCGTGACGAGACCGAAATCGACGACTCACCGGGCAAGGAGTGCGTGACCGGCTTCGTCCGGAAGGGGACGGGCACCGAACAGTACGAGACGCTCGCCGAGAACATCCGGAACGCAGTCGCCTGACCGCGACCGGGCGGTACCCGGCTGGCGTTCACTCTCTACAACTGCAGGCTTCTCTCGCGGCATCACCATCCGCCCACAGCCCTCCCGGTACTTCGACGGCAAGACCGTTGAAGCGACGGGAGGTGAAGCACCGCACCTCCGGCGGTGTCTTCACTCGGACAGTTCGCGCCAGGAGAGTCGTGGCTCTCGAGCGGCCGAGACCTGGTCGATGCGCCCGGCGGCCGTCCGCGTCGGCGCGGACGCGAGCGCGTCGTCGTCTTCGGCCGCGACCGCGTCGAAGGCGGCTGCAAGCTGGTTGAGCGTGTGCTTGCTCTCGATTTCGGTCGGTTCGGTCATCAGCGCCTCCGGGACGATCTCGGGCCACTTCGTCGTCGGCGGGTGGACGCCGTAGTCGAGCATCCGCTTGGCGACGTCGGCGGCGTCCTGGTCGCCGGCCGAGGCGACGAACTCGTGGTGGAACGGGCCGAACGGGACGTCGTAGGAGAGTCGCGAGGCGAGGTAGTTCGCGTTGAGCACGGCCTTCGCGCTGGCGTCCGCGAGGCCCCCGTCACCGAGGCGCGCGATGTAGGCGTAGGCCTTCAGCAACACGGGCCAGTTGCCCTGGAAGCCGTGGACCTTGCCGATCGAGTGTTCGGGGTCGAACAGTTCGAACGTTCCGCCACGTTCCTTGACGCGGGGCGCCGGAAGGTACGGTTCGAGGCGTTCGGCCACGCCGATAGGGCCAGCGCCGGGGCCGCCGCCTCCATGGGGCGTCGCGAACGTCTTGTGGACGTTGTAGTGCATCACGTCGAAGCCCATGTCGCCAGGGCGAGCGCGACCGAGCAGGGCGTTGAGGTTGGCGCCGTCGTAGTAGAGCAGCCCGCCGGCGTCGTGGACCAGGTCGGCGATGGCCTCGATGTCGCGCTCGAACAGCCCCAGCGTGTTGGGGTTGGTCAGCATCAGTGCGGCGGTGTCGTCGCCGACAGCGGCCTCGAGGGCGTCCACGTCGACACGGCCGTCGTCGTCGGAGGGGAGTTCGACGACGTCGTAGCCGGCCATCGCTGCGCTGGCGAAGTTGGTCCCGTGGGCCGAGTCCGGGATCACCACTTCGGAGCGGTCGTTCCCGTTTGCCTCGTGGTAGGCCTTCGCGACGAGGATGCCGGCGAACTCGCCGGCGGCGCCCGCCGGCGGCTGGAGCGAGACGGCGTCCATCCCGCCGATGCGCCCGAGATAGTCCTGGAGGCCGTGCATGATCTCCAGAGTCCCCTGGACGTACCGCTCCGGTCGGTCGGGATGGACGGCGGCCGTCGGCAGGGCGGCCAGATCCTCCGTCACCGGTGGGTTGTACTTCATCGTGCACGAGCCGAGCGGGAACGGGCCCGAGGTGACGCCGTAGTTCATCTGGGAGAGCCGGGTGTAGTGGCGCGCGATCTCCGGCTCTGAGACGGCTGGCAGTTCGAGCGAGTCCCGGGTGAGGTCGTCGGGGAGGACCCCCTCGTCGCCGGCGTCGCCGTCGTCACCGTCACTGTCACCGTCCGCCTGGCCGTCGTCACCGCCACTGATCTCGACCGTCTTCGTCGACTTTTCGGAGAGCAGCGGTTCGTACGCCTCGCCGTCCTCGTCGTCGATCCAGCGTGCCTGGTCGTATCTCGTCATGGCGCCACCTCCTCGAACGTCTCGACGAAGTCGTCCGTCGAGTGCTCCGTCGTCTCGGTGGCGCAGACCTGGATCAGGTGTTCACCCACGGCGTGGACGGCGTATCCCTCCTTCGCGAGGTCCGCGCGCACCGCCACCGCGGGCTGGTCGGTCCGGGCGACGAACTCCCGGAAGTGGTAGCGGTCGTGAACCGGAGCTTTGACGCCCTCGATTTCGTCGAGTCGCGCTGCGAGATCGCGCGCTCGCGTGACGCACGACTCGGCCAGGTCGACCAGCCCGTCGGGTCCGAGCCAGGCCGCGTGGATGGCCGTCCGCAGGGCGACCCACGCCTGGTTCGTACAGATGTTCGAAGTGGCGCGCTCGCGGCGGATGTGCTGTTCGCGCGTCTGGAGCGTGAGGGTGTACGCCCGCCGACCCGAGTCGTCGTCGCTCGCACCGACGAGTCGCCCGGGCACCTGTCGGAGATAGTCCTCGTGGGTGACGAACAGTCCGAGGCCCATCCCGTAGGCCGTGCCCGTCCCCAGGGTGCTCGCGTCGCCGACCACCACGTCGGCGCCGACGGCGGCGGGTTCTTCGAGCAGTGCGAGCGCGACCGGGTCGGAACCCAGGCAGAACAGCGCGCCGTGGTCGTCGGCGAGTTCGCCGATTGCCGAGAGGTTCTCCTCGATGGTCCCTCGGACCGTCGGGTTCTCGGCGTACACCATCGCCACGTCGTCGTCGAGCGCGTCCGCGAGGCCGTCGACGTCGACGTTCCCGTCGTCCATCGGGTAGCTGTCGACCGCGATATCCGACCCGGCCGCGTAGTTCTCCAGTACCTCCCGCTTGCCCTCCCGGAGGAGGTCCGGCACCAGGACGCGGTCGCCCGAGACGCTCCGGACGCGCCGGGAGAGCGTCGCCGCCTCACCCAGCGCCGTCGCGGCGTCGTACGTCGAGCAGTTCGCGACGTCGAGACCCGTCAGTTCGACGAGCATCGACTGGAACTCGAACAGCGCCTGCAGGAACCCCTGTGCGACTTCGGGCTGGTACTGCGTGTAGGAGGTGAGAAACTCCGAGCGGCCGGCCAGGTCGTCGACCACCGAGGGGACGTAGTGGTCGTAGTGGCCCCGCCCGAGGAACTCGGTCACGTCGTCATTCCGCTCCAGGATGCGCTCGACGTGCCGGCGCGTCTCGCGCTCCGAGCGGGCCTCGATGCCGAACTCGTCGTCGAACCGGACCGACGCGGGGATGTCGAACAGGTCCGCCTCGGTCTCGACGCCGACCGCTTCCAGCATCTCTGCGGTCGTCTCCGGCGTATGCGGTGCGTACGGACTCCCCTCAGACATCAGAATAGCCTCCCGTGACGCGCGTCATTGGCCCGAGTTAGCGGCCGGCGCTATTTCACTGTGGCCTTTCGCGGTGTCTGAGTGAAAGAGTTCTCAGTTCGATGGCTAGCAGTGGGCTGCGATACCGCAAACACGTCGAAATCCCTCGGCCCGTTCCGGTCCCGCGACTCGCTGCGGCCTCGCCCTTGCAGTCCGCCAGGTAGAACCGTAGGCAGCACTGCCCTTCCCCGGGTCGCGCGAATCCTCGCGTCTGCTCGGTTCGCGCTCCCGGCCTGTGGCTCACTGTTGCCTGAAAAAATCCAGCATAAGATACCCCACCAGAACAATCAGGAATAGTATCACGAAGAGTTGAAGCGCGCCGATGATGCCCATGGAGGAGCTTACTGAACGCCCCCGCTTTGTTCTCTTCGATACGCTGTCAAGTCAAGAGTAAACTACCAAGCCCCGCCCATCATCAGAGACGGAGCCAAAAGACGAACGTGGTCTAACCGAGACCCACGGGCTCATTCAATCTGATCGCGGTACTCGTCGGGGGAGAGCAGGTCCTCCAGTTCGCTCTCGTCGGAGAGTTCCACCTCGATCAGCCAGCCGTCGCCGTAGGAGTCCTCGTTGACCAGTTCCGGCTGGTCGACCAGGTCGTCGTTGACGGCGGCGACTGTTCCGGAGACGGGGGCGTAGACGTCCGAGACGGCCTTGATCGACTCGACGACGCCGAAGTCGTCGCCCGCGGCCAGGTCCTCGCCCTCGCCCGGCAACTCGACGAAGACGACGTCGCCGAGTTCGTCCTGGGCGAACGCGGAGACGCCGATTCGGGCGGCCCCGTCCGTCTCGCGGACCCACTCGTGTGATTCGAGGAACAGACAGTCGTCTGGGACGTCGAAGCTCATCTGTCGAGGAATGGGGTGGCCCTGATACGTGCCTTCTTCGGTTCGCCGCGGACGACGACGCGGACGATCTTCCCCGACTCGATGGCCTCGCTCGGGAGGTACGCCAGCGCGATGGGGTCTCCAAGCGTCGGGCTCATCGTCCCACTCGTCACGTGTCCGAGGTGCTCACCGTCGGCGGTCGTCACCTCGTAGCCCTGTCGGGGGACGCCGCGGTCGATGAGCGCGAGGCCGACCTGTTTCTCCTCGGGCCCCTCGGCGTCGACCCCTTCCAGCGCGTCGCGGCCCACGAACTCCGTGTCGAGTTTGACGACGAAGCCGATGCCCGCCTCGTAGGGGTTCCGGGGCTCGTCCTCGGGGTGGAAGTCCTGCCCGGAGAGGAGAAAGCCCATCTCCAGGCGGAGGGTGTCGCGTGCGCCGAGGCCGCAGGGCTGGCACTCGAGCGCGTCCCAGACCGTCTCGGCCTCGTCCCAGGGGCAGACCAGCTCGAAGCCGTCCTCGCCGGTGTAACCCGTGCGCGCGACGAGCGTCTCGACGCCGGCCACTACCCCCTGAGCCAGGTCGAACCGCGAGAGGTCGTCCAGGTCGAGGTCGGTCTCCTCCGCGAGCAGTTCCGCCGCCTCGGGGCCCTGGAGGGCGATCATCGCGTACTGTGTCGTGCGATTGTCGACGTCGGCGTCCAGGCCCCAGTCGTCCCGATGGTCGCGCCAGCGGGCGGCCATCTCGTCGTCGTGGCCCGCGTTCGGGACGAACAGGTAGTCACCGTCGACCGATTCGGGCAGGCGGTAGACCACCGTGTCGTCGATCATCACCCCGTCGTCGCGCGTAATGGCCGCGTAGTGGGCCTCGCCGGGGTCGAGTTCCGTCACGTCGTTGGTGGTGAGCAACTGAGTGAGGCGAGCGGCGTCGGGGCCCGAGACGACGATCTCCCCCATGTGCGAGACGTCGAACTTCCCCGCAGACTCCCGGACCGCAGCGTGTTCGGTCCGGATGGAGTCGAACTCGACGGGCATCTCCCAGCCGCCGAAGTCGGTGAAGCTCGCGTCCGCCCGCTCGTGGGTCGAACGTAGCGGCGGTGACCGGAGGGTCATGGTCGGTAAATCGGTCGGAACCGCCTTACATATTCCCCAAGCCGCCTGGAATCGCCGTTTCACGCGGTTCTTATAAACTATATACCGCGATAGCAAATGTCCAAGAATTTCGACCCCCGGGCCTTTCTGAAGCCGGTTCGGGAAGGCCGCCGCGTCGCCGGCGAAAAGCCGATCCGTTTCAACGAACAATCGGGCGGAAGATGGATTTAGAGAGTTCGAGAAGGCGTTTTCGACCGAATGGGGAGAGGTACTGGACCGAGAAACTGGGCTCGCTAGCGGGTCACCAGCCCGGGGCCACATGTCACGGGAGCCAGCACATCTGGTCAGCCATGGAGTTCATTGGTCTCTGGCCCGAATGCCGGGTATGGCAAGTCTTCGCGTCGGTTCGCTGTTCGGCATCCCGATCAAGCTCGGCGCCTCCTTTCTGCTCGTCCTCCCGCTGCTGGCGTATCTCATCGGGACGCAGGTGACGCCGACCGTCGACCTGCTGAACCAGGTCTTCGGTACGGCCATCGCTCCCGGCGAACTCACGGACGGCCAGCTCCCCTGGCTCCTCGGCGTGAGTGCAGCGCTCGGGCTGTTCGTGAGCGTCCTCCTGCACGAACTGGGCCACTCGCTCGTGGCGCGCCGGTACGGACTGGAGATCGAATCGATCACGCTGTGGTTCCTCGGCGGCCTCGCCCAGTTCGCCGAGTTCCCCGAGGACTGGCGCCAGGAACTCACCATCGCGGTCGCCGGACCGGCCGTCAGCGTGATTCTCGGCGTCGCCTGTTACGGGCTCTTCACCGCGCTCCCGGCCGAGCTACCCGCCGCGCTGTTCGTCGTCGGCTACCTCGCCGTCCTCAACGTCGTCCTCGCGGCGTTCAACATGTTACCGGGGTTCCCGATGGACGGCGGACGGGTGCTACGGGCGTTGCTCTCCCGGAATCGGTCACGTCTCCGGGCCACCCGCATCGCCGCGGCGGTCGGCAAGGGGTTCGCCTTCCTCCTCGGTATCGCCGGCATCCTCACGCTCAACCTCTTCTGGATCGTGATCGCCTTCTTCATCTTCGTCGCCGCGACCAGCGAGACCCAGCAGGTCGTCATGGAGGCCGCCTTCGAGGGGCTGACCGTCGGCGAAATCATGACGCCCGAAGCCGAACTCGATACGGTCACGGCCGAGGCCTCCATCGAGGACCTGCTCGACCGGATGGTGCGCGAGCGCCACACCGGCTATCCAGTCCTCGACGGCGGCGCGCTAGTGGGCATCGTCACGCTCGAAGACGTTCAGGTGAAAGCACCGAGCGAACGTGACCTGGTAACTGTCGGTGACGTCATGTCCACAGATCTCGTGACGGTCACGCCAACCTCCGAAGCCGCAAAGGCGCTGAACACCCTCCAGCGTGAAGGGATCGGGCGGATCCTCGTCACCGACGCCGACGGGACCCTGGTCGGGCTCGTCTCCCGGACCGACCTGATGACCGTCTTCGAGATAACACAGACGAGCCAGGCGCGGTCGGTGACGCCACGATCAGCAGACGACTGATGGGGCTGAGAACCGGGACGGCGCTCGACTGCCCCGGCCTCATTCGGCCGCTCTCACTCGGACTCGCCCCGCTCGCCCCTCGATAGCGGGACGGTCAGCACGGGAACGTCGACGCTCCTGATCACCTTCTCCGTCGTGCTGCCGACGAGGTAGCGGTCGAGCCCGCTCCGACCGTGGGTCCCCATGACGACGACGTCGCCCGGCTCCGTCGTCTCGACGATAGTCGTCGCGGGCGTCCCCTCCGCGATGTCGCTCGTCACGTCCAGGCCCGCCCGGCGAGCGCGCCCGGTGACCGAGTCAACGTGCTCCCGCCCGATAGTCTCGAGTTCCTCGACGACCTGGCCGGCGTAGGCGTCGGTCGTCCGGCCGACCGTCACGTCGACGACGTAGAGGATGTGGAGCGGGGCGTCGTACCGTTCGGCCAGTTCCATGGCGTCGGCCGCGGCGACGTCGGCCGCGTCGCTGCCGTCGGTGGGGTGAAGTACGCGCTCGTACATGGACAGCAGTTCACGGCGGAACGGGATAGAACTGTTCGTCGTTCGAGGGGTCGTCGTCGGAGAGACGGACCTGACGTGACGGCCGTCACTTACGCTTCCGGGCCGGGAACGAGGTCCGCCTCCTCGCCGGTGGTGTCGCCGTGAGACCCCAGTTCCATCCGGATGGTGTCCGCGAACTCGTCGGACTCGTAGATCCCACCGATCGAGACGGCCAGGCCCCCGCCGGACCCGGACCTGACGACGACGTACCCGATGCCGAGCATGGACCCCCAGAAGGTCCGGCGCTCCTCGACGCCGCGGACCTTGTCGTGGGGCACCTCGTTGCGGACCAGCGAGATGAAGCGGTACTCCACGAGGACGCGCTGGTTCGTCACGTAGTACTTCGTCAGCGTGTTCTGCCAGTACGTGTACGAGCCCGTCGAGAAGAGGTAGAATCCGGCGGCCAGCGCGACGATCGGGTAGACGTACTGGAGTTCCGTGAAGTACAGCAGATAGATACCCACGCCGAGGACGGGGAACGACGCGAACGCTTTGCTCAGAGCGTTCCGCAGTGCCGGGACGCGTTCGTCGACGACGCGTTCCCCCCGGCGGAGCGTCGGCGCCGAGGGCGCGGTGACGTACTGGACGTAGACGCCGAGGCCCAGGACGAAGAGCCCGAAGACTGCCAGGACGACGCCAGCCGCGGGCGGTGCCGTGGCCTGTCCGTCGGCGATCGGATACTGCGCCTGGAAGGCCGCGACGTACGTCCCGGTCGCGACGAACGGGAGTGCGAGCAGGCCGCTCCATACCGCTGGAAGTCCACGTGCCATGGTCACCCGTTAGTCATCTCGTAGAGGATCCCGATCACCGACGTGGCGATGCCGATCAGCGTCAGTGTCGTCTCGTCGAGCCCGGTCCCCCCACAGGGCGTGAGGATGCCGCGCTGGCAGGACTCGGTATCGGTCTGACCGGTCGATGACCCATCACTGTCCCCGCGAGCGCCGTTCGATCGACTGTCGCTGTCGGTGAACGTCGCCGCGGCCGTCGCCGTCTCGGTCTCGAACGGTCCGTGGACGGTGAGCGGGCGCGACTGCAGGGCGGTTTCACCCACCCAGACGCCGTGGTCCGTCTCGCCCGGCGTTGCCAGGACGTCCCGGCGGTCGAGCGCGTCGTGGGGCACGGTGAAGGTGATTGTCCGGCGCTCGTCGACGGGGACCCGAACCCAGGCGGTGTCGACGGCGGAACCGTTGACCCGGTAGGCGATCTGGCCCTCGAAGGCAGCGTCGGCGACGTTCAGTACCGAGACGTTGACGGTCATCGTCTCGCCGGGACGGAGGTCGTCGCTGGCCCGGAACTGCTGGACGGCGAGCGCCGACGGGTCGGCGCCCGCGCCGCGTCGGACGAGCACCTCCCCGCCGTCGCGGGAGCCGCCGTCGGCGACGACGGCGTGGGTGTGGGTCGAGCCGTTGGCGATAGCCCCGGCGGCACGCTCGAGCCTGTCCGGTCGGATCTCGAAGGCGACACGCTCGCTCTCGCCACCGGCGACGGTCACCCGCTTCGTCGCGATAGCGACGCCGTCGAAGGCGTAGCTCACGTTCCGCGTGATCGCCGACTCCGCGGGGTTGTCGACCGTCCCGAGGACGACGTACGGGTCGCCGCGTGAAATCTCGGTCGGGGCCGCCATCTTCTGAACCGTGAGGTCGACGTCCGGGGTGACGCGGAGCCGCTGGGCGACGCCCGCGCCCGTGGCGTTCCGGACGCCGTGGACGTACGTTCCGGGGCCGAGTTCGGCGGTACCCCCCGTGAACGTGACTCGCGTCGACTCGCCGGCGTCGAGGGAGAGGCGCTCCGAGGTGGCGGTACGGCCAGCGAGCGAGTAGTTGACCCGCGCTGTCGCGTCGGCCGTCCCGGCGTTCGTGACGGTCGCCGTCACGGTGACCTCGTCGCCGGCGCGGACGGCTGCTGGCGCGCTGACGTCGGAGACCACGAAGGCCGATTCGGGAGTCGACGACGACGTTCCCACTGTCCCGGCCGTGGCCGTCGACGACGTCGTGGTCGCCGTTGCCGTCGGTGAGTCGGTCGCAGTCGGCGATTCGGTCGACGTCGCGGTCGGTTCGCTGGTTTCGGTGTCCGACGGGGATTCCGCCGACGCTGGGGCCGACGTCTCGGTCGTCGTTGTCGCCGTCGCCGCGGTCGTCGTGGTCGCTGACGCGGTGTCGGTCGCAGTGCCTGATTCGTTCTGTGAGGAGCCGCTCTGGGCGAACACCGGCCCACTCGTTGCGAGCGGCGAGTTCGGTTCGTCGGAGCCGATCGCGCCTGGAACGGTACGGTCAGCGGCGGTCAGGGCGCCGGCGGCAGGCGTCGAGCACACCAGTACCACTGCGGCGATCAGGAGGAACCGGCCACTGACGTGGATTCGGCGACGGGACGGACCGTCCGCGTCACCGCGCTGGTCCGGGGGAGGGTCCAGTTCGAATCGGAGGGCAGACATTTCGGTTCGGTTCGCAACCCCGCGCAGTAGCCGAATAAACGTACTGGTATTCGACCGTTGTCAGGTTTGAACCGGACAGCTTACCACCTGCCTAGTTAACTCCGGGCCGCCATTCAGACGAGGGGAGTCTCAGCCGTCGCCCCGAGGCCGTCGCCGACCGGGTCGTCCCGGACCGAAAGTGGCTAAGCCGCCGCGGTTAGCAGACAGGTATGGGCCTACTGGGCCGGTTGCTCGGCGGCGACGGCGGACAGCCGCGCGTCGGGCTGTACGTCGACGGACCGAACGTCCTCCGCTCGGAGTTCGACGTCGACTTCGACGACCTGCGGGCGGCCGCCGCCGAGTACGGTCGCGTCACCGTCGCGCGCCTCTACCTCGACGAGCACGCGACGCCGAACCTGATCAAGGCCGCCGAGGCCAACGGGTTCGAGGTGGTCGTCACCAGCGGCGACGTCGACGTGAAACTCGCCGTCGACGCCACCGCGGCCGCCACCCGGGACCGCATCGACACCCTGGCCGTCGCCTCGCGCGACACGGACTTCAAGCCCGCACTGGAGACCGCCGCGAACCGTGGAATCAGGACGGTCGCCATCGCGCCCGGCGAGTACGGCCGGTCGGACGCGCTCCAGAAGACCGCCCACGAGGCCGTGACGCTGGACGAGTAACGGAGCCCAGGAGAGAGCGACGAACTGGCGCGTGTCACCGGCCGCCGACGAACCGCTTTTCCCGCCGGCTGTCCCACTCACGGGCATGGACGAACTCGACACGCCGGTGCTTGACAACCACATGCACCTCGACCCGGTGAACGGCCGGGGCGTCGAGGCCGCCGAGGAGTTCGCCAGGTTCGGCGGGACGCACCTGCTCGTGCTCAACAAGCCCTCCTGGAACCTCGTCGAGACGGCCACCGACGCCGAGACGTTCCGCGAGGGATTCGACCTGACCGTCGAGGTGACAGCGGCGGCCAGCGAGGTGCTGGACGGGAACGCCTGGCCGGTTCTGGGAGTGCATCCCGCGCTGATCTCACAGCTGGTCGACGACGGCTACTCGCCCGAGGAGGCCCGCGACATCATGCAGGCGGGGCTGGACATCGCCGCGGAGTTCGTCGCGGACGGCCCGGCGCTGGCCATCAAATCGGGCCGGCCCCACTACGACGTCGACGACGCGGTGTGGGACGCCTCCAACGAGGTGATGCGCCACGCCTTCGAACTCGCCGGCGAGGTCGGCTGTGCCGTCCAGTTGCACACCGAGGGCGGCGAGGACTTCACCGAAGTGGCCGACTGGGCCGAGGAGGAAGGGCTCCCGCGCGAGCGCGTGGTCAAGCACTACTCCGGCGGGCGTCTCAGTGGACCAGTCAAGAGCGTCATCTCGAACCGAGAGGACCTCGAAGTGGCAGTCGAGGAGGGCGGCCCGTTCTTCATGGAGACGGACTACATCGACGACCCCGACCGACCCGGGGCGGTGCTCGGACCGAAGACGGTCCCCCGACGGGTGCGCTGGATGTTCGAGGAGGGATGGGACGACGCCGTCGCGACTGCGCACGTCCAGACGCCGGCGCGAGTGTACGGCATCGACACCGAAGCGACGCTCGCGGACTGAGCCGTTCTGTAACGGTGTCGGCCGGGGAACAGTTGGGGCCTACGCGGAGCGAACTCCTCGTACGACCAGTATCGACCTGGCACGTCGCCTTATGCGGATTAGACGCGTACTGTGTACGCACCCACAGGATGAGTGACGACGACCAGAACATCGCCGAAGAGGGGGCCGAAGCCGTCAGGGACTACACGGAGGACCTCGAATCCGCGCTGAGCCGGCCGGGCGAGAACCGGGTCAAGCGATGGGTCCTGATCGAGGGACGACGGATCGTCGTCACGCTGGCGCTGCTCTGCGCCGTCTTCCTGTTGCTCCTCGGCGGGTCGCTCATCAGACCGGTCCAGCTTCGCGACCTGCTGACGGAGACGGACACGGTGAAGACGCTGTTCAACACGCTTCTCAGCGGTGTCATACTGCTCGTCTCCGTCGTCGTCTCGATCAACTCTATCGTCCTCTCCCAGGAGATCGGTGACATCGAAGCCCAGGAAGAGCGGACCTCGGCCTCCCTGGAGTTCCGCCGCCGGATCGAGGAGTCCATCGAGTCGGACGTGACGCCGGCCCGGCCCGGAGAGTTCGTCCGCGTCGTCCTCTACACGATCCTCCACAAGACCAACGAACTGCAGGGGGTCGCGGCAGACACCGCCAACGACGAGTTCCAGCAACAGGTCGAGGACCTGGGCGAGAAGATTTCGAACGACGTCGAGCGGGCGCGAAACATCCTCGGCGAGGCCAAGTACGGGACGTTCCGGGTGCTGCTGGCGGGGTTGAACTACGACTACGCGGGCCAGCTCCACGCGGTCCGGTACCTGAAGCGGTCCCACGGTGCGGACCTCACTGACGAAGAGGTGGACGCGCTCGACGACCTCGTCGATTCGCTGGTCTTCTTCACGACCGGACGGGAGTACTTCAAATCGCTGTACTACAAGCGCGAGCTCGCCCAGCTGTCGAGTCGGTTGCTGTACGTATCCCTGCCAGTGATCGTGTTCATCTCCTACGTCCTGCTCGCGGTCGACGCGAAACGGTTCCCGGACACCTGGGTACTGGGGCTTCCGCCGCTGTTCCTCTTCATCAGTCTCGCGTACTCTATCGCGCTCGCGCCCTACGTCGTCCTCACGTCCTACGTCCTCCGGGCGTCGACCGTCTCGCTCCGGACGCTGGCCGCCGGCCCGTTCATCCTCCGGCGGGGCGACGACGTCGACGCCGTCGACCTCGAGGACTACGACGAAGAGATCGAGTGGGAGTCGGAGATGGCCTCGGACGGGTGACGTCCGAATCCGTCACCGACGCCAGAAGCCGCCCGTAAACAGGGCGAGGACGGGAATTATCTCCAGGCGACCGACCAGCATCAGGAACACCATGAACAGCTTGGAGGTCGCCGGGAAGCTGACGTAGCTGCCGAACGGTCCGAGGAAGCCGAATCCCGGGCCGATGTTCCCGAGGGTCGCCAGGCTGGCGCTGGTGGCTTCGAGGGGGGTGATAGCGAGCCCGACCCGACTGGCGTCGAGCGCGAGGAACACGGTGCCGACGACGTACAGCACGAGGTACAGCAGGGTGAACCCGAGAACGCCGCGGACGGCGTCCTCGTCGATGACGTGCCGTCCGAGGCGGATGGGCTTGACCGCTTCCGGGTGGGCCGCGGTGAACAGTTCGCGGCGGAGGACCTTCATCACGACCAGCCAGCGGACGACTTTGACGCCGCCGCCGGTCGATCCGGCCGAGCCGCCGATGAACATCGCGAACAGGAGGACGACCTGCGCGTCCGTGTCCCACTGGGCGAAGTCGCTGGTCGCGTACCCGGTCGAGTTCAGCAGCGAACCCACCTGGAAGGCGGCCTGCCTGAGTGCGTTCTCCACCTGGCCGGCGGTCGTCCCGCCGATCTCCAGCGTCGGGGCCGAACCGAGGAAGAGGAGAACGAATACCACGAGCGTGACCAGGACGTTCGCGCCGACGTACGCGCGGAACTCGGGGTCGCCGAGGAACAGGTCGACGTCCCGGTTGAGCAGGTGCCAGAACAGCGCGAAGTTCACGCCCGCGACGAGCATAAAGGGAATCACGAGCCACTGGACCACCGGCGAGAAGTAGGCGATGCTCTCGGCCTGCGGCGAGAAACCGCCGGTCGGGAGCGTCGTGAACGCGTGGGCGACGGCGTTGTACACGTTCATCTCCGGCGCGACCCCCGAGTAGTGGAGCAGGAGCAACAGGAGCACGTAGAGGACGGTGAACCCGAGGTACACCAGCCAGAGGACTCGGGCCGTCGCCGCGATGCGTGGGGTCAGCTTCTGGAGTCGCGGGCCCGGCGCCTCGGAGTCCATCAGTTGCGCGCCGTTGACCGCAGCCTCCGGGAGGATGGCGATCATCAGCACGATGATCCCCATGCCACCGAGCCACTGGGTCAGCTGTCGCCAGATCAACAGCGCGTGGGAGTGACGGTCGAAGGATATCTCCTCGGTGACCGTCGCTCCGGTCGTGGTGAATCCCGAGGTCGCCTCGAACAGCGCGTTGACGGGGTGAGCCAGCGCCGACTCGGTCCCCCAGCCCGCCACGACGTACGGAACGGCACCGACGACGGAGACGGCGAACCAGGCGAGTGCGACGAACAGTAACGCCTCGCGGGTGCCCAGGTCATCGCTGTCGTCGACCTGTTCGAGTCCCCAGCCGAGCGCGACCGCGATCGCCATCGAGGCGACGAAGACCAGGGAGTCCTCGCCGTACACGAGACTCGTGAGTAACGGGACGACCATGGCGACCGCGAGCCACTTCACGACGGTCCCGGTGAGTGAGACGCTCTGGCGCCATTCGACGTAGATTGCCATCAGGAATCACCGTGGGCCGAGGGCGACTGCCGGCATAACACAGACACAACGTGTGGGGATCGGGTGATGAATCTGTCGACAGCGGGAAGGTGACTGGATGCGAGGACTCGTGGAGACGGGCGGACGACCACTGTCGACAGTGAGCCGATCACAGCAATCTGGTCGCCTCGTCGATGACGGACGCGTCGAGAAAGCAGACGACGTGGTCGTCCTCGCGGACGACCGTGTCACCGCGCGGGATGATGAACCGTCCGTCGCGCGTTATCGCGCCGATGACCACGCCGGGCGGGAGGTCCTGGACGGACTCGCTGATGGGGCGGTCGACCAGGACGCTGTCGGCGTTGACCTCTATCTCCAGCACTTCGGCCTTGTCGTGCTCTATGAGGGCGACGTTCTCCGCACGCCGCGCGCGGGTGAACCGGGTTATCTCTTCGGCGGTCGCCTCGCGGGGGTTCACCGCGACGTCGATGCCGACGGCCTCGAACAGCGGGACGTACTCGCCGTCCTCGACGATGGCGACGGCCCGGTCGACCCCGAGCCGTTTGGCCAGGAGTCCCGCCAGCAGGTTCTTCTCGTCGTTGTCCAGCGCTGCGACGATGGTCTCGACGTCGTCGATATTCTCGCGTTCGAGAAACTCACGGTCCGTCGCGTCGCTCTCCAGCACGGTGGTCTCCGGAAGGTCTTCGGCTATCTCGCGGGCCCGGTCGGGGTCACGTTCGATGAGACGGGGTTTGAGGCCGCGTTCGCCGAGGAGTCGCGCCGTGTGGTAGCCGATATCGCTCCCGCCGACGACGAGGACGTTCCGGGCGCCCTCGACGTCCGGCGCCACCGCCGTCGCGAACTGCTGGACGCTCTCGCGAGAGCCGATGACGACGACGTCGTCGTCGACGCGGATCCGCGTGCTCCCGGTGGGGATCTCCACGTCGCCGTTCCGGATGATGGCGGCGAACGTGAGCGACTCGAAGCGGTCCGCCTCCTGGACGGTCTGGTCGGCGACGGGACTCTCCTCGCTGATCTCGAGTTCGGCCATGTGGACCTGGCCGTCGGCGAACGTCTCGACGTCCCTGGCCGCCGGGAGTCCGATGACGCGCGCGATGGTCTCGGCGGCCAGCAGGTTCGTCCCGACCATGAAGTTCACGCCGAAGGCGTCCGGCGACCCGCGCCAGGTGTCGAGGAACTTCGTGTCGCGGACCCGCGCGATGGTGAAACAGTCGTCGTTGATCGTGTTCGCCGTCCCGCAGGTGACGATGTTCGTCTCGTCGTCGTCCGTACTGGCGATGAGGAGGTCGGCCTCGTGAACGTCGGCTTCGAAGAGCGTCTCCAGCGACGCGCCGTCGCCCTGGACGGCGAGCACGTCGACGTTGTACTGGAGCGACTCGACGCGGTCACCGTCGAGGTCGACGACGACGACCTGGTGAGAATCGGCCAGGCTCTCGGCGATACTGGACCCGACCTGGCCCGCACCGACGATCACGATGCGCACGGTCGATCCCCCCGATTTGACATGAAACCACGTATCCGGTCCCGCCGTGTAAATCTCCCGTTATCCGATCGCGACGCCGAGGGGCAGTACGCGCCCGGTTCTGGTTACTGCGTCGCGGTCACGAGCGATCGACTTCCCGCTCGAAGTCCTGGATCGTCTCGTCGCTGCCGGCGACGAACACCTCGTCACCGGTCTCGATCGTCGTGCGCTCGTCCGTGTAGACGGTCCCGTCCCGTGTGAGACCGACCACCGTCCAGCCCCTGTCGGGCCGGCCGCGTGCGTCCGCCAGCGACTCGCCGGTAAAGGCCGTCGCGTCTGCCCGGACGAGACGGATCTGGCTGACCGGATCCATCACTCGCTCGCCGTGGACTTCGGCCGCAGCCAGACGGGCGCAGACCCGCTGGACGGAGAGGACGTAGTCCGCGCCGGCCCGGAACGCCGGGGAGGCCTTCTCGGCGTCGGTGACGCGAGCCAGTATCTCCACGTCGTCGGAGAGCGATCGGGCCATCGCGACGGTCAGCAGGGCGGTCGCGTCGTCGTCGACCGTGACTACCAGCGCGGTGGCCTCGTCGATGCCGGCGGCCCGGAGCGTCTCGGGTTCGGTGACGTCCCCGACGACGTCCGGCTTCGCTCCCTCCGAGTCGTCGATAGTCGTCACGTCGACGTCGTCCGGAAACGCATCGACTGCCGCCGTCCCGCCCTCGCCGGCACCGGCGACGAGGATGCGGGAGTGAGCCGTGGCCTTGCGCGCGCGGACGCCCGACACTTCCCCCGTCAGTTCGTCGATTTCGTTACTTGGCCCGGCCACGACCAGGACGGTGTTGGGCGTCAGTCGGTCCGATGGAGACGGGGGCATCCGTAACTCTCCGTCGAACCAGCCGGCGACGAGCGTGAGGTCCGGGTGCGCCGCGAGGGGAGAGTCCCGGACTTCGACGCCGTGGAGCGGACTGTCCCGGCGAACGAGAATCTCACGGATGGCGACGGGGCTCTCGCCGGCCCGGGGCTCGACCGTGACGGGCGTCGTCGCTTTCTCCGCCAGTCGCCGGCCAATGAGCGCGTGGGGTGCAACACTCCGATCCACGCCGATTTCCGCGAGGGCTGCCTTCCGGCGCGTCGACGCCGTGAAACTGAGCACCCGCAGGTCATCGTTCGCTTCCAGGGCGGTCAGCACGACGCTCGCGGTGCTCTCGCCGGCGTCGGTGATGAGGAGTGACGCCCGCTCGATAGTGGCGCGGTCGAGGTCTTCCCGGTCCTCGGGGTCGCCGTTGATCGCCTGGTAGCCGTCGTCCGAGAGTCGCATGGCTTCCGTCTCGTCGGACTCGACGAGGACGTAGTCGACGTCGAGCGCTTCGAGCTCGTCCAGCAAGACCTCGGTGTCGCGCTGGTACTCCGCGACGACGACGTGGTCGTTCTTGATCGTGAGTCTGTCGTCGAGGTTGAGCGGGGTGCGTTCGAACAGCGGGATGACCAGCACGCGGAGGGTGATGAACCCGATGACGACGCCGGATATCTGCATGGTCGCGACGACCACGTTCATCACCGGCGTGTCCCACGGCGAGTCCGCGCCGTATCCGGTGGTCGTCATCGTCTCGATGACGAAGTTGAACGCGCGATACACCGACCGGGGGCGGTCTTCGAGCGTCTGCATCCCGTAGGCGTATGCGAACGTGAACGCCAGCACAATCGAGACGAGACCGGCCGCGTAGACGACCAGCAGTCGCTGGCGGTGCGTGAGATCCCGCGGACTCCGTATGTCCAGGTCGCGAAGTTCGCGCATTCGATAAATACCCAGTTGCCCATCAGTAGCAGCGGTAGCTCCTAAACCCTTGTTCGCGAGGGGTCGGCCGTGGCGACGTCTTGGGCCACTGTTGGGCCCCGGCCGGCAATCGCGACGTCTAGTTCGAACGACCATCCGACTCGTGAGGCGGAACAGTTACGTTCAGTCGAAACAAGCGAACGCACATGTTAGCGCCCGCCGGCGACGCCAGCACAGTGGTATCGCATCGCCGACAGGCAGTCCCCCGCTCCGAGGAGGCCGATGACTGACGTCTTCGACCGGGTCCTCCTTCCGGTGGCAGAGGAAACAGACGCCGCCACCACGGCCGCGGCCGTCGAACCGTACCTCGACGGCGAGATTATCGCCGTCAACGTCGTCGAGAAAGCCGGCGGCGCGCCGGACAAGGCCTCCGTCGAACAGCTCGAACTCGAGGCGGAAGCCGCGTTCGACGCCCTCCGTGAGCGCCTCGGCGATATCGAGACAGAGATACGCTACGGGACGGACGTCGCCGACACCATCTTCGCCGCCGCCGAGGACCACGACGTGTCCAGCATCGTCATCACGCCGCGGGGCGGGAACCGGCTGGTCCAGCTCCTGACGGGCGACGTCGCCCTGACGCTCGTGACCGAATCCGACCGGCCGGTCGTCGTCCTGCCTGACGACGAGGACGGAAGCGAGAACGAAGAGAAGAGCGGGGGTGGGGCCGCGTGACGGACGAGGAACTCGCGAAGGACCTGGGTCTGTTCTCCGCGTTGAGCATCGGTATCGGGACGATGATCGGTGCCGGTATCTTCGTGCTGCCCGGCGTCGCGGCCCAGGAGGCGGGCCCCATCGTCGTCCTCTCGTTCGTCGCCGGCGGCGTCATCGCGATGGTGAACGCCCTGTCGGTCTCCGAGCTCGGAACGGCGATGCCGAAGGCGGGCGGCGGCTACTACTACATCAACAAGGCGCTGGGGCCGATGTTCGGCTCCATCGCCGGCATGGGGGACTGGATGGGGCTGGCGTTCGCCTCGGCCTTCTACTGCATCGGCTTCGGCCAGTACCTCAACGTCTTCCTGCCGTTGCCGGAGGTTCCCTTCCTCAACTCCTTCCAGGTGGGCGCGCTGCTGGCCGGGGCCGCGTTCGTCGGCGTCAACTACATCGGTGCCAAGGAGACCGGCGGCATCCAGACGGTCATCGTCTTCGTCCTGCTCGCGATCCTCACCGCGTTCGGTATCGCCGGCCTCACGACGTTCGACTACGCGACCCTGGTCAGCGAGGGCGGCCTGGCACCGTTCGGTACGCGCAAAATCCTCCCGGGGACCGCGCTGGTGTTCGTCTCCTTCCTCGGGTACGCCAAGATCGCGACGGTCGCCGAGGAGCTGAAGAACCCCGGCCGGAACCTGCCCCTGGCCCTCATCGGGAGCGTCGCCCTCGTGACGGTCATGTACGCCGTCCTCGTGTCAGTCATGCTCGGCGTCGTCCCCTGGCCAGACCTCAGCAGGGAAGCACCCGTCGCCCAGGCTGCCGAATTGGCCTTCCCCGCGGGATTCGCGGGCGCCGCGGCCGCCGTAATGACGGTCGGTGCCCTGCTGGCGACGGCCTCCTCCGCCAACGCGTCGATCCTCGCCTCGGCTCGCATCAACTTCGCGATGGGCCGGGACAAGATCGTCACCAACTGGCTCAACGAGATCCACCCGCGCTTCGCCACGCCGTATCGGTCCATCCTCGTCACCGGAATCCTCATCATCGTGTTCATCGGTGGGCTAGGACAGGACATCGAGATCCTGGCGAAGGCGGCCAGCGTGCTCCACCTCATCGTCTACGCCCTGATGAACGTCGCGCTCATCGTCTTCCGTGAGGCGGACGTCCCAGAGTACGACCCGGACTTCACCGTCCCGCTCTACCCGCTGACGCCGATCGCGGGGGCGGTGATGTCGCTAGGGCTGATCGCCTACATGGACGCCATCGAGATCGCCCTGTCCGGCGCGTTCGTCCTCGTGGCGGTCGTCTGGTACTTCATCTACGCCCGCACCGAGACGCCCAGGCAGGGCGTGCTCTCGGAGTACATCCTCAGCCGGGCCGACGAGATGCCGGACCCGGCGGTCAGCGCCGCTGCGACCGTCCAGCCCGACGGCGGCACCTACCGCGTGATGGTTCCGCTCGCCAACCCCGAACACGAGAAGGAACTCATCGAACTGGGCAGCGCCATCGCCAAACAGCGCGGCGGCACCGTCGTCGCAACCCACGTCGTCACCGTCCCCGACCAGACCGCCCTCGCGAGCGCGGCCGACCACGTCGAGGACCTGGACGCCGACTCCGAACGTCTATTGCAAAGCGCCCGCGAGGACGCCGAGACGTTCGGCGTCCCCGTCGAGACCCACACCATCGTCTCCCACCAGTCCTTCGACGCCATCTTCGACGCCGCCCGCACCCACGCCGCGGACCTCGTCGTCATGGGCTGGGGCGAGGACTCCCACGGCTCACCCGGCCGCGTGGAGTCGGCGTTCGACGATATCACCGAGACCATCCCCTGTGACTTCCTGGTGATGCGCGACCGCGGGCTCGACCCCTCTCGCGTGCTCGTCCCGACGGCGGGCGGCCCGGACTCCGAACTGTCCGCCGCCATCGCTCGCATCCTCCAGCGCGAGTACGGCTCCGAGGTCACGCTCCTCAACGTCAACGACGACGAGGCCGCCGGCGAGGCGTTCCTCGCCGACTGGGCCGCCGAGCAGGACCTCGAGGACGCCACCCTGCGCGTCGAACGGGGCGACGTCGAGCGAGCCATCGAGCGGGCGAGCGACGACGCGACGCTGCTCGTCATCGGCGCGACGGAAGAGGGACTGCTCAGGCGCCTCGTCTCTCGGTCGATGGTCCTCGACGTCGTCGACGACGTGGACTGCTCCGTGATCATGGCCGAGAAACACCGCTCGCGCGGCCTGCTCGAACGGCTCTTCGGCGGGCAACGGTAGCCCCAACAGTCCCGCGGGCTTCGCGGTCGTTGCGCACCGGCGTTCGACCCTCGGTACGCCCGCGCCCCGTCGGACCCGGCCATGAGAAGGGGCGGATTGCGGACGTGGAACCGACATCGAGGGGAGACGCATCGGTCAGTCGTCGGTCCGCTCCCCGGCGGTGCCCGACTCCGACTCCTCACGCGGCCTGAGCATCGCCGACGGAATGCCCCGGAGCACGCCGCTCGGCGATCGGACCGGGGACGACTCGCCCGGCCGCGCGGGCCCGGACTCCCGCTCCGGGTGAGCCAGCCAGGGGACGACGATGCGAGCGAACTCGAAGACGACCACGAGCACGAGCGGCCCCAGGAAGAGACCGTACCAGCCGAACAGGAGCGGACCGACGATGTAGGCGAGCATGATGGCGCCGACGTGGAGCGAGCGCCCCGAGACGTAGGGCCGGAGCAACTGGTCGGGGATGTAGTCGATGACGACGATGGACACTCCGGCGAACAGCACCGGGAACCACGCCGTCGCGGGGTCGGTCACCAGCGAGTCGACGAGCAAGATCACGGCGATGGGGATCCAGACCAGCTTCATCCCGATGACCGGTATCAGGCTCGCCACCCCGGTGAGCAGTCCCAGTAAGACCGGCTCCGGAATCGAAACCACGTCCGGTGCGACGAGATTGAGTGAGAGGTAGACGACGGCGCCGAGCACGCCCGTCACCATCGCGTTGAGGATGTTGCCGAAGTAGACGTTCTTCAGGTCCCGGTCGACCGCCACGAGATAGCGCTCGACGACGCTGCCCCGCGGCGCGAACGCGTCCCTGGCCCACGACGCCGCCCTGTGGTCGTCCCGGAGCAGGTAGAAGGCGATGACGAGAACGATGAACAGCTGGAGAAGGACGTTGAACAGCAATACGAAGGTCCCCAGCAGCGTCGCGAAGACCTCTCCGACGCCGTTGCCCCCAATGGCCGTGACCTGTTGGGGGTCGGCAGCGATCTGTTCGGCGGCGACGATCAGGTCCGCCTGGAGCGTCGAGAGGTCGACGTAGGGTTCGACCATCTCGGCGAGTTCCTCGAACCCGGTCGAACTCAGCAGGTCCAGGAGCCCCTGGATGGCGATGGCCGCCGTCCACCCGGTGAGGAGCAACACCGGCAGCGCGACCGCGAACAGCGAGACCACCACCGCCAGCATGCGGTTGCCGACCCGTCCGTATATCCTGTCGAACACCGGCCGGGTGACGTAGTAGGCGAACAGCCCGAGCATCACCGCGCCGACGTACTGCCACGCCACCCACAGGAAGGTCACCAGCAGCAGGAGCGCCACGACCCAGAGGACGAGCCTGTCCCGGCGAAATTCGGTGTCGAGCGAGACGCTCACCCTGACCACCCGTGGGAGCCAGCGCTGTTCGCCCGGTGAGACCGGAGCCAGTCGGTGCGCATTCGTAGAACACCTGTCAGGACGGTCGTCTGATATCTAAGCGTTGACCCCAGCTCCGTACGCAATCACGCCGCATACGTACCACTGGTGGCCCAGTTCCCGACCCGGTCGGCGACGCGCGAGGACAGCACGCCGTGGCGGCGTCCGCGGGCCCCAGACTACCATCGCGCCGTGCGAGCAGATCCCAGCAGGCAGGAGCGCGCGCTCGTCGGGAACGGCAGTCCCGGTGAGACGGCGAACTGGCGCCGTCGACCATCGGTAGGACGACCCAACAGCCCCGGTACGCGATAGTTTCCGGCCGGGCCGCTGTGACTGGGCCGTTCCCGAATTAGCGCAACCCGAGAAACGACGGGTCTTCCCAGCCGTGTTCGATCGGGCAGGGAGTGGTACGAACTCCGCAAGCGCACGCCACCAATCGACGACCGACTGATTACAACCGCGACCGGAGACCGGGCAACGAATCCGGAGACGGCGACCAGACAGGCTTCCCGGCCGCGAAAACGGCCATACCGGGGTAAGCATTCGTTTCCTCGCGTACCGGAACCAGGATTCGGCATCTCGATCGTAGCGTCGCTCCGCGGCGTTCGGTCTACTCCGGTGACTGGCACGACGACGGACCGCCAGTCGCGGATCGAAAATCCGGCAGTCACCAGTCCGTCGATGCGAGTGGTAACGCAGGTCAAATACCGCGACCCCGAGCGCGTAACGGGCGTTACGACGAGTATCGGCCGCGTATAACAAATCCGGTCCCAGTATTCCGAACTTTCCAGAGGATGGACTCCGGAGACCTCACAGACGGCGACAGGTATCGTTGGAATTCTCCCGCGGTCCGCGCGAAAACGATCGCTTTACTGCTGGCGGTCGTGGTCGTGATCGGCACCGGTGGAACCGCCGCCGCGGTCGGCGGAAGTTACGGGGCGGTGCCTGGTGAAACCTCGGGACCGGCCGGGCCCGCGCACCAGCCAGCCGCCAGCGACGACGTGGGCGCGGCGACGGCGGAGATGGACGCCAGCGGTGGTGGTCCGCCGACCGGACTCGTCGATCTCGGCGAGAACCAGACCCGGTTCGACGACGAGGCGGGCGACGCGGAGTTCGGTCGATCGGTCGCGAGCGGTGACGTGAACGGCGACGGCGCGAGCGACGTCGTGATCGGTGCGCCGGGCGCCGACGGGACGGGAGCGGCGTACGTGTTCTACGGGCCGGTCGACCCGTCGACCGTCTCCGCCGCCGATGCGGACATCGTCCTTCACGGCGAGGAGGCGGGCGACCGGGCGGGTGCGGCCGTGGCGAGTGGTGACGTCGACGGCGACGGCGTCGCCGACCTCGTAATCGGCGCGCCCGGCGCAGACGGGGACGGAGCGAACGCCGGCGCGGTCTACGTGGTCCGTGGCGGCGAGTCCCTGACCGGTGAGCGGGCCCTCTCGACGGCCGACGCGACCGTCGTCGGCGACGGGGCGGGCGACCGACTCGGCCACGCACTGGCCGCGCGAAACGGGTCCGACGACCGGGCCAGCGTCCTGGTCGGTGCCCCGGGAACGGACGACGACCGTGGGACCGCGTACGCGTTCTCGGCGTCGATGCTCCACGACTCGGACGAGGGCGCCGCCGCGGAGGTGGCGGATGCGTCGTTCGTCGGTGAGGCCGACGGCGACAGGGCCGGCTGGGCCGTCGACTGGGGCGGCGACGTCACCGGCGACGGGACGACGAACGCGCTGATCGGTGCTGTCGATCACGACGCGGACGCGGGCGCACGAGCGGGCGCGACGTACGTCGTCGAGATCCCCGCCGAAGGCTCGATGGCACTCGACTCGGCCACCGGGAAGATCGTCGGTGCCGCGGCGGACGACGGCGCCGGGTTCTCGGTGGCCGGGACCGGCGACGTCGACGGCGACGGCGTCGGCGACGTCGCGGTCGGGGCGCCGTTCAACGACAGCGCCGGTGACGACGCCGGGGCCGCCTACGTCGTCGCCGGGGGCGAGAACCTCCGGGGGACGGTGACGGTCGAACGAGCCGCGATATCGGTGTACGGCGAAGCGGCCGGCGACCACACCGGCTGGTCGGTCGCCGGTGCCGGCGACCTCGACTGTGACGAACGGTCCGACGTCGTCGTCGGAGCGCCGTACCACGACGCCGACGGTGCGACTACCGGCGCGGCCTACCTCCTCTACGGCGGGTCCGACAGCGACGAGTTCCAGGCGGCGAAACTCGTCGGCGAATCGCCCGGAGGGCAAGCTGGATACGACGTCGCGACCGCCGGTACCGCCGACGGAACCGACGCCGACGGCGTCCTGGTCGGCGCGCCGGCCGCGGGGAACGACTCCCAGGGCGGTTCGGCGTATCTGGTCTCGGGCGCCTGCGAGGCCGACCAGTCGACCAGGGACGACGACGATCCCGCCGAAGCGGAGTCGTCCGAGCAGCCGAACGCCGTAGACACCGAGACGGAGCGTGTCGACGGGGACGAGGCCGGCGAGGACGGGGCCAGGGACGATACTGGCGGGGACGACCGGGACGACGCCGACGGTGACGGTGACGACAGCGCGGACACCCCCACTGGAACCGACGACGGCGGTAGCAACGACGGTAGTGACGAAAGGACAGACGAAGAGAGCGACGAAGCCACCGACGTCGACGACGACGGTACCGACCGGAACGTCGACGAGGATGACGCTACCCCCCGCGATGCCAGCACCGAGGAGGGTGACGACGACGGTAGTGGGGACGAACAACGCGATGGCGACGACGAGACCGAATCCGGAGACGAAGACCCGGGCGACGACGAGGGTCCGGCGGAGTCGACCGAGGACGACGAGGATTCGACTGAATCGGCCGGGAGCGGGACCGACGACGAGAGTGAGTCGACGCCCGACGCCGGTGAGCAGTCGAGTCAGTCCCAGCGGCAGGGAATCCACGTCACCCAGCGTCAGTGCCAGACCCAGACCGGTGACGGCCAGCAGGACCAGCACCAGGAACAGGGCGTCACCGTCGACCAGCACCAGGACGGCGACGTCGGCGAGTGGTACCAGTCACAGGACATCTACGTCGACCAGAGCCAGTGTCAGTACCAGGGTACGGGGTCGGGCAACGACCAGTACCAGCGCCAGTCTCTCGTTATCCGCTTCGCCAGCCAGCGCCAGGGCGAGGGCGGAGACTGGATCCAGACCCAGCGCTCGTCTGGCCGGGCGAACCAGTCGCAGTCCCAGGACCAGGACCAGGACCAGGACCAGGACCAGGACCAGGACCAGGACCAGGACCAGGACCAGGACCAGGAGGGCGATGGCCAGTCCCAGCGACAGATCCAGCAGTTCACCGTCACGTTCCTCAGCCAGGACCAGGAGGCGCCTGCCGGTGCGGACGACGCGAGCCAGTCCCAGGAACAGACCGTCCACGTCGACCAGGACCAGGACCAGGGTCAGGAAGCGGGCGTCGACCAGCGCCAGACGCAGGTCCAGCACGTCTCGGTGGTCTACGCGGGCCAGGAACAGGTCCGCAGCCACCAGCAGGGACAGTCACAGCGGCAGTCGGTGAACAGCACTCAGCGACAGGCCCAGGTCCAGACCGCCAACGCGACGAACCAGTCGCAGGACGGGAGCGTCGAGGTAGCCCAGGGCCAGCGACAGAGTCAGAACGGCACCGACGGAGCGCAGGCGCAGAACCAGACGGTAGCGGTCGACCAGGATCAGAACCAGTCACAGAACAGTTCCCTGGTCACCCAGACCCAGCGCCAGAACCAGTCGGTCGTCGCCGCCCAGTCGGGGAACCAGTCCGGCGGCGGGAATCAGACACAGAACCAGACGGAAAACCAGACGCAAAGCCAGAACCAGTCGGTCGAATCGGGAATCCAGCAGTCCCAGAACTACACGGACGGGAGCGGTGAGGAGACGCAGAACGCGACCTTCGACGGCGCCCAGAATCAGACCCAGAACCAGTCGGGGACGGGGGCCCAGCGTCAGGAACAGTCGATCTCCGCGGACCGGAACCAGAGCCAGAACCAGACCGCGAGCGACCTCGCGGACGGCCCGGAGGCGAACGCGACGAACGGATCGCCGAACGCGTCGATGAATAACGCGACGAACGCGTCGATGGACAATTCGACGAACGCGTCGATGAATAACTCGACGGCCGAGTCGATGGGCAATTCGACGAACGCGTCGATGAATAACGCGACGAACGCGTCGATGGACAATTCGACGGTCGAGTCGACGGACGAAGCGACCGATGGAACGTCGAACACCCCGGCTACCGCATCGCCGGACAGCGAACCGGGTCCACGGTCGAACAACTCGACCGAGTCCGTCACCGCGACTAGCACGGAGACGGTGACGAACGGGTCGGATGCCGAGGCGACGGCGCCCCCGCCAGCGACAGATTCGGCCGCCGAGGCGACCGAAACGACGGCGCCGTCGGGCTCGACTCCCGCGTCGGCACCGACACCGTCGGACGAACGCACGACTGAGACACCTGCCGCGACAGATGGAGACGCTTCGGCGACGGAACCGGGCACGACTCCCGAGCAGACGCCAGCCGCGACCAGCGAGCAGACGTCGTCAGAGCGCGATACGTCGACGGAGACGCCGCTACCGACCGACACGCCGACGGCGGCAGAGACGTCGACGACGACGCAGACACCGTTACCGTCTCCCCCAGAGACACCGACGGCGGTCGTGACTCCCACGGACACGCTTACCCCGTGGAACACGTCGACACCTGCGGGGACGGTCTCGGCTACAGACACGCCGTCCGTGACAGTCACACCGCCGGCCACGCCCGTCGACTCGTCGCTCTCGACGCCCTCGCTCACGGGGACCGACGCGCCAGACAGAACTGCATATCCGGTGACGACGCCGCCGACGTCCGTCAGAACGGCCGAGACGTCGACGGCTGCATCGACCGCACCGGGTGCGAAGACGACTGCGAACGGTGGGACGGCCTGAACACGGAACTGCGGTGTGCCTCTGAATCGGTTCGTCCGCGGACGTTAGCCGAGGAATATCCAGACGAAGCGCGCCGGAAATGATTGGTAAGGTTTCATATATGCCCGTAACGGCCGTTACCGCCGGCGGTAACGGTCGTTACAGGTCGAATTCCCGATTATAACAAAACAGGTGTCGGAGCAAGCACACTCCCGGTAGGGTTTCCTACTGGAAACACAATGACATCGAGAACCACAAACGCCAGGCGCCTCCTCACAGCAGCCCTCGTCCTCGTTCTGGGCTTCGGGATGCTGTTATCAGGCGTCGGCACCGTGTACGCGCAAAGTGGATCGTGCCAGGAACAGATAAACGTCGTCTCGGGGAGCCAGGACTCCGTCCAGAACGCCTCGGGAGACACGAACGACCAGCAGGGGACGGCGACGGTAGACGGGGACCTGCTACAAAACCAGGAGTCTGACGGCGATGGAAGCTGTCAGGCGCAGGCCCAGACGCTCTACTACCAGCAGAACCAGGAGCAGTGGGTCATCGCCGGTGAGGACAACGACCAGGCCTCAGGACAGGGTATCGTCGTCTTCTACACCCAGAACCAGACGACGACTGGTGACGACAACGACCAGAACAGTTCCCAGAGCGGCGGCGTCGGACAGGAGGAGATTCAGTACGTCATCCTCGGAGACGATAACGAGCAGGTGAACGCACAGGCCGCCGCCCAGCTGCTCGAACAGTCCCAGTCCATCGGCTCCGGAACCGGGAGCGATAACGTCCAGAACGCCGAACAGGACGACAACAACATCAGTCAGTTCCAGGTCCAGCTGTCTATCGCCGGTGACGACAACGAGCAATCGGGTGGCCAGGGCGCGGTGCAGGTGTTCACCCAGGAGCAAGACGTCGACGACGGCGACGACAACGATCAGAACGCCGAACAGAACGACAACGACATCGGCCAGCAGCAGGTCCAGCTGACGATTCTGGGCGACGACAACGAACAGGTCGCTGACCAGGACGCCGAACAGGACTTCGACCAGGAGCAGTCCGTCGACGACGGCGACGACAACGAACAGAACGCCGAACAGAACGACAACGACATCGGCCAGCAGCAGGTCCAGCTCGTCCTCTTCGGCGACGACAACGAGCAACTCGCCGAGCAGGACGCCGAGCAGGACTTCGACCAGGAGCAGTCCGTCGACGACGGTGACGGCAACGAGCAGAACGCCGAACAGAACGACAACGACGTCGATCAGCAGCAGGTCCAGTTGATCATCGGCGGTGACGACGTCGATCAGACGTCCGACACAGACGCCGAGCAGTCCTCGGACCAGGACCTCGAAATCGACGACGGTGACGACAACGACCAGGACGCCGAGAGCGAAGAGGACGCCGAACAGGACACGAACCAGCAGGCCGACGGCGACTTCAGCGAACAGGACGCTGACCTGGAGAGCGACCAGGAGAGCGACCAGGAAGCGTCGGTCGACGACGGTGACGACAACGAACAGGAATCAGACAGTGACCAGGACGGCGACCAGGACGCGAGCCAGGACACCGATGGTATCGCGAACGATCAGGACGCCGACCAGGAGAACGAACAGGAGAACGAGCAGGAGCAGGAAGTCGACGACGGTGACGACAACGAACAGGAATCCGACAGCGACCAGGACGGTGAACAGGACGCCGACCAGGAGAGCGACGGTGCCCTGAACGACCAGGACGGTGACCAGGAGAACGAACAGGAGAACGAGCAGGAACAGGAAGTCGACGACGGTGACGACAACGAACAGGACGCAGAGAACGACCAAGGTGCCGACCAGGAATCAGATCAAGAGTCCGATGGCGTCGCGAACGATCAGGATGCCGACCAGGACGCTGAGCAAGAGAACGAACAGGAACAGGAAGTCGACGACGGTGACGACAACGAACAGGACGCCGAGAACGAACAGGGCGCAGCCCAGGAGAACGAGCAAGACTCCGACGGTGTCCTGAACGACCAGGATTCTGATCAGGACGCTGAACAGGAGAACGAACAGGAGCAGGAAGTCGACGACGGTGACGACAACGACCAGGACGCCGAAAACGAACAGGGTGCAGCCCAGGAGTCGGACCAGGACGCTGACGGCGCCCTGAACGAGCAGGATTCTGACCAGGATGCCGAACAGGAGAACGAGCAAGAGCAGGAGGTCGACGACGGTGACGACAACGACCAGGACGCCGAAAACGAACAGGGCGCAGCCCAGGAGTCGGACCAGGACACTGACGGTCTTGCCAACGACCAGGACGCCGACCAGGACGCCGAACAGGAGAACGAGCAAGAACAGGAAGTCGACGACGGTGACGACAACGACCAGGACGCCGAGAACGAACAGGGCGCAGCCCAGGAGAACGAACAAGACTCCGACGGTGTCCTGAACGACCAGGATTCTGATCAGGACGCTGAACAGGAGAACGAACAGGAGCAGGAAGTCGACGACGGTGACGACAACGAGCAAGACGCCGAAAACGAACAGGGCGCAGAACAGGAGAACGAACAGGAATCAGACGGTCTCCTCAACAGTCAGGAGTCCGATCAAGACGGTGAGCAAGAGAACGAACAGGAGCAGGAAGTCGACGACGGTGACGACAACGAGCAAGACGCCGAAAACGAACAAGAGAACGAGCAGGAGAACGAGCAGGAGAGCGACGGTTTCGCCAACGACCAAGAGAACGAACAGGATAGCGAACAGGATAGCGAACAGGAGCAGGAAGTCGACGATGGTGACGACAACGAGCAGGAAGCCGAGAACGAGCAAGAGAACGAGCAAGAGAACGAACAGGATACTGACGGTCTCCTGAACGAACAGGAGAACGAACAGGACGCTGAGCAAGAGAACGAGCAAGAACAGGAAGTCGACGACGGTGACGACAACGAGCAGGAAGCCGAGAACGAGCAAGAGAACGAACAGGAGAACGAGCAAGAATCCGACGGTCTCCTGAACGAACAGGAGAACGAACAGGACGCTGAGCAAGAGAACGAACAGGAACAGGAAATCGGCGACGGTGACGACAACGAACAGGACGCAGAGAACGAGCAAGATGCCGAGCAAGAGTCGGACCAGGACGCTGACGGCGCCCTGAACGAGCAGGACAGTGAACAGGACGTCGAACAGGATAGCGAGCAGGAGCAAGAGGTCGAGGGAGACGGTGAGGACAACGACCAGGACGCCGAACAGAGCAGCGACGTCGAGCAGAGCAGCGACCAGGACGCCGACGGCGTCGACAACGAGCAGGAGTCCGACCAGGACGCGGAGACGAATCAGGAACAGAGCCAGGAGACCGACGGTGACGACAACGAACAGGACAGCGAACAGAGCATCAGCATCGATCAGGAGTTCGAACAGGACGCCGACGGCGACGAAGAACAGTCTCTGTCTTCGGACGTGTCGGTAGACCAGTCCCAGGATCAGGAGACGAGCGGCGACGACAACGACCAGGACCAGAGTCAGTCGACGACGCTTACGACGAGCCAGACGCAGGACTGAGCGAGAGCGGTCGCCGGGCCAGTCCCGGCCATCACTCCGCGGTCCGTTTTCTTTTGCTGGCGTACGAACCGGACGTCCCCAGCGTAGTGTTCTCGACGAGTCGTCGGACAGGATCTCGCAGCCAGCGACCCCGGCGACGTTCGAAGCCGGTCGCGAGACGTCGTCGTCCCGGAGATACCCACGCAATGATCGGCTTAACTCCGTCCGTCGAGGGATCGGCGTGTCAGTTCCCGACGCCGAAAGTACCGACGACAGCCTGTTAGCGGCCGTAAGAGCCCCCATACACTACTGCACGGACGTTTGATGGATGCTTCCGCCCGAGTAAGTGTCAATTCGTTATCTTTTGAGCCACCGGCGTTCGGACCGACCCAGTGAGAGTATGATGCGGTTCACGTCGTGCAGTTTCCGGATCGAAGAAACCCCGTCGCCCGAAGTAGCACGCCCTTTGCAGGATTACGTATCAGACTATATATGATATTAAGTTGAATTGTCAGCAACCTATATACACCACGCGCGATGTGAGAGAAAGCATGGGAGTGTCACGTGTCAGTACCCAGATAGTGGAGAGTGGAGTGACGAACCATGGCGTCGAATGATCCGCCCGAACAGTGTCGTTCGAACGACGACCTGTACGCCGTACTGAGCAACATCCGGCGGCGGTACGTCCTGTACTACGCAAAACGGGTGGACGTACCGATTCTACTCGACGAGCTGGTCGAACAGATAGCGACGTGGGAGAGCCCGCGGGGCGCCGACAACGTCACGCAGAGCCACCGGAAGTCCGTCCACAACGCCTTGCGACAGACACACCTCCCGAAACTCCAGGCCGCCGGGCTGATCGATCACGACACCGAGGCGAACCTCGTCACTCCGACCGATGAAGCGGACCGAATCAGGCTCTATCCGTCCGCCGAAACGTCCGTCTGGGGCCACGGTTACAGCCTGCTGAGCGTCGCCATCGTCGTCTTCGTCGGTCTCGACCAGCTCGGAACGGTTCTCCTCACACCGCCAACGGGGACCCCGTGGGTCGAGGGGCTGTTGCTCGCGTGCGTCCTCCTGACTGTCGGCTACAACTACGACCGGTTCCGACGGTGCCGCCGGTGCCAGCGCTGCGGACCCGACGTCATCGTCGAAGAGGAGCGGCGCGGTGACTGACGGCGACGACCGCGAAACGCCTTCGCAGCGAGCATCCCGATGGAAGGTCAGTACCGAGCCGCGTTCACACGGTCAGTGACCCGACCGATAGCTGGCATCGGAACCGAGCCGGACCGCTCACCGTCGCGCGTCGCCCGAAAAATGAGTCGTTACCGGAACGGCAGTCGAAGGGGGGGCGTTACCCGAACATCCGGCGCATCGCCGGGTGCATCTCCATGAGCTGCTCCTCGGCGATCTCCTCGTACAGCTTGTACGTGATGGAGACCGTCAGCAGCAGGCCCGTGCCGGAGACCCCGCCGATGGTGCCGAGCATGTTCGCCATGACGGCGAGCAGGCCGACGAGCGCACCGCCGATGACCGTCACCTGCGGGATGTAGCGTTCGAGCACTTTCTCGATGACGCCGACGTTCTGGCGGAAGCCGGGGATCTGCATCCCGGAGTTGTGGATCTGCTGGGCCGTCGCCTCCGGGCCCATGTCGGTCGTCTCGACCCAGAAGACGGCGAAGACGGCACCGCCGATCACCATGAAGGTGAGGTCGATGCCGATGCGGATGAGGATCTGCCAGATCTCCTGGCTCGCACCGGCCCACCACATCCACTGTTCGGGCGACTGTATCGGCGCCATGTAGTAGAACAGCCCGCCCGTCGGCTGGGTCGGGTTGCCGGCCCGCGTCGCGTACGTCCCCAGCCACGGCGGGAGTCCGCCCAGCTGAGAGTACAGGATCCGACCCAGGAACTGGATGTTGGCCTGAAGCGCCCGGACGAGGATCATCGGCAGGACGCTCGCGTAGATGAGCTTCACGGGGAAGCGACCACGCGCTCCCTTGACCCGCGCGTTCGACAGCGGGATCTCGACGCGGACGGACTCCGCGTAGACGACCACGACGAAGATGAGCACCGTCGTGATCAGCGGGAGGATCATCCCGCCCTCGTTGCTGAAGACGAACTGGAGCCCGTCAGCGGCCAGGATCGGCCCGGTGGGGATATCGCCGAGGATTATCCCGATCCAGGTGGCGAAGAATCCCCGTTGCTGACCGCCGATAGCCGGGAAGGTAAAGAGCCCGCCGATCAGTCGCTGGCTCACGCCGGCGATGATGAACAGGCCGATACCGCTGCCGACACCCCACTTGGAGATGACCTCGTCCATGAACAGGATGAGGACGCCGCCGACGAAGATCTGGGCGAAGATGAGCCACTGGACGACGCCGACGCCGAGCTGTGCGCCGAACAGATTGACGCTCTGTGCCGGCAGGAAGTTCCCCGCGAACACCATCGGCAACCCGGTCAGGCAGATCATCACGAGCACCAGCAGCTTCTGGAGCCCCTGGTAGAGGATCTGGTCGCGTGGGTTGTTCTGCGTGTCCAGTCCGAGCAGGTCGGCACCGCCGAGCAGTTGCAGGACGATGCTCGCCGTGACGATGGGACCGATCCCGAGTTGCATGATCGACCCCTGGTTCGCGCCGAGGATCGAACTGAACTGACCGTAGATCGACCCCTGGTTGGGGTCGAAGTTCAGCCCGAACAGCAGGATGTTCGAGAGGTAAAAGTACAGTACCAGCACTCCGCCCGTCCACATGAGCTTCCGCTTGAAGGGAACGTGTCCCTCCGGTCGGCGGACTGCCGGCATGCGGACGAGGACCGGTTCGGCGGTGTCCTTCCAGCTCATTTTATGCTTCGTCTTCGTCCGAATCGTTTGCGTCTTCCGGTTCGGCCTGGCGCTCCTCGCCGAACTCGGTTAGTTCGGCGGCACCGCCGGCTTCTTCGACCTTCTCGCGAGCGGCCTCGGAGAAGTCGTCGGCGGTCAGGACCAGTTCGTTGCGGACCTGGCCGCCGCCGAGCACCTTCACGACGTCGGCCGTGTCGGCGTCGTCGACGACGTCGCGGGCGTCGATGTGGAACGCGCCGCCCTCGACCTCTGCGAGCCCGTCTGCCGCCAGCAGCGTGGCGTCCTCGTCCAGTTCACGGACGTCGATTTCGACGACCTCTTCCTGGACCTTCTGGGGTCGCTTGAAGCCGCTCTTCCCGAGTGGCTCGTGGTTGTGGAACTCGTGCTTGTCGCGCCCGGCGTTTCCGCGACCACCGCGGTGGCCGGCGCCACGTCGGTTCTTGTGCGTGCCACCGCTGTGGGTTCGCGAGCCGCGCTGTCGTCGTTTCTTGCTCGTCATTATCGCATCGCCTCCAGGAGTGCGTCGATCTGCTCGGTGTCGTGCTTGCCGAGCTGGCCACCTTCCTTGGTGGGGTGCTTGACGCCGTCGTGGCCGCCACGGGGCGGGTGCAGACGGAGCGTCGGCGAGAGACCCTGCTCGCGGAGCGTGGTCTCCTCGTCGACGAGCGCCTCGGCGAGCGCTTCGATATCCGAGTAGTCGGTGTTCTCGTCGATCCAGGCGTCGTCGACGTCGGCGTCACCCTCGAGGGGCTCGCCGCGCTTGGCGATCAGTTGCGCGACCGTCTCGACGCTCGGTTCGCCGAACGCGACGTAGTCGTTGACCTTCGTGACCATGCCGCGGTAGGTGTCCTCCTCGGGCACGAACGTGCAGTGGTTCACGTTGTGGATGTTGAGCATCCCCAGCGTGTCGTGGACGTCGCCGTCCATGTTCACGTCACCGCGGAGCTGAACGAGCGCTTGCATCACTCGATCACCTCGCGCTTCTCGAAGGTTCGCTCCGGCACGCGCGCCTCGGCCGTGTTGCGCAGGGCGTTGAACGTCGCCTTCGCGAAGTTCACCGTCGTGCGCGTGTTGCCGCTGGAGCGCGTCCAGATGTCCTCGATGCCGGCGAGTTCGAGCACGTGGCGGACGGTCTCCCCGCCTGCCAGGCCCAGTCCGCGCGGTGCGGGCTGGAGCTCGACCTCGACGCTGCCGGCCTTGCCGGTGGTGCGCAGCGCGACCGTGTGCGGTCGGCCGCAGCCACACTCCCAGGACCCGCAGCCCCGGGAGACGTCGATGAGATTGAGCTTGCCGATCTCGATGGCTTTCTGGATCGCACCGCCGACCTGGTCGTCCCGCCCCTCGGCGTAGCCGACGAGGCCGTCGCGGTTACCGACCGCGACGACGCAGCGGAACTTGACCCGGCGACCCGAGTCCGTCATGCGCTGGACCATGTTGATGTCCAGCACTTCGTCCTCGAGGTCGGGGACGAGTTGGTCGACGATCTCCGGTTCCTTGAGCGGGAGGCCCGAGTTGAGGGCCTCCTGCATCGTCTCTATCTCCCCGTCGACGACCTTCTTGCCCAGTCGCGTGCGGGGTTCCCATCCGTTACTCATAGTTCATCTGCCTCCAGTAGTGTCTCCCGGGTCTCCGTGAAGTGGTCCGGGAGGTCCGTGGCGTCGAAGTCCCCGCTGTACAGCGGTTCGTCGAGGGATTCGGCGTACTCGGCGATGTGGTCGCCGCGCGTCCGTTCCCACTCGGCGAGCACGTCGTCGTTGTGGGGAATCTCGACGCCTGCGTCGATTGCGCCTTCCTGTACCGCGAACACCTTGCTGCCCGGCGTCGGGCTGTTGAGACCGATGTCGAGGACCGCCTCCTCGACGCCGTTCTCGACGGCCCGGAGGCCGGCGAGCAGACCGGTGAGGTAGGCCGCCGGCAGATTGCCGGTCGGGGCCTCCCAGCCGTACTCTCGCAGGTCGTTCGACGCTGCTGCCGCGTGTGTTCGGTCACCGTCGGGCCCGGTGGTCACCAGCTGCGCCCTGACCTGGTTGTTGCTCTTGCGAGCAACGAGTCGTGGCTTGCCTGATTTCAACAGGCGCAACCGCTGATGGTAGTCCGTTCGGGCCTCGCGGCGACGCCGCATCGGCACCTTGTATCGTGGTCCTGTCGCCATTATTGTTCACCGTAGTTGTTGTCGATGTACCGCTGGAGGTCGGCGACCGAGTCGAACTCGCCGCCGCCCGCCTTGTCGTACAGCTCGCGGTACTGGGAACTCGACAGGTCGCCCTCGTCGCGGAGTTCGCGCAGCGTCTCGCGCTGTGCGCGGATGCGGGAACTCCAGTCCTCTTTAGGGTCCTGTCGCGCGCCGGCCTTGCCCTTCCGGGACCCAGCGCCCTGCTGGTGACCGTACGCCTGCTTCGCCTTGCGTTCTCGCGCGCGACCGCGCGAGTTACCCTGTGCGTCCTTCGCCTGGATGGCGCCCTCGTCGATCATCTCGCGAACGTCCTCGCGAGTGATGGCGTCGGCCAGGTCCTCCTGGCGCTCGGGGTCGAACCAGACGCGGTTCTTCCCGACGTCGAGCACTTCCGACGCGAGTCGCTTCTGTGCGGAGAGATCCGTCATCACTCACTCACCTCCACTTCGACGTAGGTGGGATTGAGCACGCGGATGCCCTCGTCTTCCGCGACCTCCTCGATGCGCTCGCGCTTGCGAGCGCCGACCTTGGAGGCGATGCGGACGGCGTGGGTGTCCCCGTCGACGCCGTCGAGGTCGTCCACGTTGTGGACGTGGACTTCCTCGAAGCCGGAGGGGTGCTTGCCGCGGACGGCCGTCGGCGTGCGGTAGCCCGCCTCGACTTTGTCGCCCTTGCCCTTGACGCCGCGGCGCTGCTTCGAAAGCTGGCCGCGCGGTCGTCGCCAGGCAGTGGGGACGCGCTTTTTCTTGTGGTAGTCCTGCTGGTTGAACTGCGGCTTGCCGACGCGTCGGCGCTGGGTCAGCAGTTCGGACTCCTTCTCGGAGAGGTCGGGCGTCTTGTCGACGAGTCCGCGAGGCTGGAGTTCCGTCTCCACGTCCTCCTCGGCCTCCTCGACATCCTCGGCGCCTTCCTCTTCGACTTCGGCCTCGGTCTCCGTATCGACCTCGAGGCCACCGACGTCGGCCTTGATACGGGCGGCGAGCGCGTTGCCCACGCCCTCGGCTTCGGCCAGTTCGGACTGGTCGGCCGCGCGAACGTCTTCGACCGTCTCGAAGCCGGCGTCGCGCAGCGCGTCCGCCTTGGACCCGCCGACGCCGCTGATGTCGGTGAGTTCCTGCGGTTCGTCGGAGTCGTTCTGGACTTCCTCTTCGACGTCGTTGTTTCCTTCCTCGTCTTCTGCCATCAGGCGTCACCTCGGCTCGGTTTCGTCGTGATGTAGACGCCGTCCTGGAACACACGGACGTCCTTGTCGTTGACGCGCGTGAGCTGTTCGATGTCGGCGGCGGTCTGGCCCACGGCCTCGATGTCCGGGCCGGAGAGGGTCAGTTCCTCGCCGTCGACGGAGACGTCGGTGTCGCCGTGGATGGGGGCGCGCCGCGGCGCCCGCTCGCCGAGGAAGTTCTCGATGACGACCTCGCCGCCTTCCACGTCGACCTGCATCGGGAAGTGAGAGTAGAAGAGCTCCATCTCGTACTCCCAGCCCTCGGTGACGCCGTGGTACATGTTCTCGACGTGACTCTCGAACGTGCCGAGCGTCGACATCGTCTTCGCGTCGTCCTCGTCGGACTCGATGACCACGGCCCCGTCGTCGACGGAGACCGTGATGTCGGGGTACCAGAGGCGCCGCGTTACGCTACCGTTCGGACCGGAGACCGTCAGCTCGAGGTGGTCGACCTCGGCGTCGACGTCCTCCGGGGTTTCGAGTTCTATTCGTGGCATTGTCAGTATACGTAGGCGATGACCTGGCCACCGATGCCCTCCTCGCGGGCGTCGTAGTGGCTCATGATGCCGTGGCTGGTCGTGACGACGAGCGTCCCGTAGTCACGGGCGGGGAGGAATCGCTTCTCCCACTTCTCGTAGCCGTCCGCGCCCACGCTGTAGCGGGGCTTGACCGAGCCGCATTCGTTGATGGCACCTTTCAGTTCGACCTCGAACTTGCCGGCTTTGCCGTCGTCGACGAACTGGAAGCCGTCGATGTACCCGCGGTCGTAGAAGACCTCGAGTACGCTGCCGATCGTGTTCGAAGCGGGCTGTAGCGTCTGGTCCAGGTGGCCGACGCTCTCGGCGTTGTCGACGGCCGAAAGCGCGCTGGCGAGTGGATCGTTTCCTGTCATGGTTAGCTGTACTTCTTGAAGCCCATACCCCGGGAGATCTCCCGGAAGCACTGGCGACATAGCCAGATGTTGTACTTGCCGACGAGCCCCTGCTCGCGGCCACAGCGCTGGCACTCCTCGAGCTGTCCCGTGGGGACGGACTCCTCGGTGGCCTCGTCGTCGGCCGCCTGGTCTTGTTCTGTTTCGCTCTCGCTCATTCGCTCACCTCCACGTCGTAGGTCGACTCGACGAACGCCACTGCGTCCTCGGCGTCGAGTCGGTGGTTCGACGGGATCGAACGCGACGCCTTGTCCCGCTTGGCGACGCGGTAGCCGGGGCGGACGAGGTTGACCGTCACGTCCATCCCGTAGATCCCGATGCTCGGGTCGTACTCCTGGCTCGGGAAGTCGGTGTGCTCCTCGACGCCGAAGCTGAAGTTGCCGGTGTCGTCGAACTGCGTGGCCGACAGGCTCACGTTCTCGAGCGCCTTGTCCAGGAACTCGTGTGCGTCGTCGGCTCGCAGCGTGACCTTCGTCCCGATCGGGTCACCCTCGCGGATGTTGAACTCCGCGACGGTCCCGCGGGCGACGGTCCGAACCGGCTCCTGCCCGGCGACTTCCGCCAGGATCTCCTCGGCGTTCGCGAGCTCGCGACCGCCCTGGCCGACGCCCATGTGGACGACGACCTTCTCGACGCTGGGTTCCCGCATCTCGTGGAACTCACCGCCGGTCTCGCTCTCGGAGCTCATTCGTCGTCACCTCCGGTGAAGTTCTCGTCGATGACGACGACGTACTCTTCGACCGTCTCGAAGCCGTCTCCGTCCTCTTGCTCGACGATCACGTTGTTCGAGGAGCTACCAGGGGTGACCTGGATCTCGTCGACGGTGCCGATCTCGCCGGCGTGTGCGCCGTCGACGGCGGTGACGAGCGCGCCCTCCTCGTAGGTGAAGTGGGCGACGACCTCGCCGTCCTCGTTGTCGACGACCAGCGAGTCGTTCGGGGTGTACTCGTCGTCGTCTTCGACCAGCAGCGTCTCGCCGTCGTGGAGCGTCAACTGGACGTCCCCGCCGGAGACGTACTGCTTGCCGACGATCTTGCCGAGTTTCGAGTCCGCGGCGTCGGGGTCGATGGCCGTCAGGGCCAGGCGACCGCCCTCGCCGGGGAAGACGCGGTAGTACTCGTCGCGTTCCGTGAACGCGAGGATGTCGAACATCCCGACGGGGCGTTCCTCGTCGGAGACGGCCTTCCCGTTGATCTCGACGCTGTCCTCGTTGAGCGCGTAGCGCGCTTCCTTGCGGCTGTCGGCGTAGCCGAGCACGTCCCGCAGGACGATGAGCAGGGGAACCCCTGCCTCGCCGTGGGGGCCGGCGTCGGCCTTGACGGTGAACGTCTCCGTCTTCCGCTCGACTGGCCAGCTCTTGGGTACCGAGAGTCGTTTCTGGTGTTTCGTCATGCGCTATCCTCCTCCGATTCGAGGCGCGCCTCGCGACGGTCGTCGTCGAGGTCGAGGCTGGTGACGCGGAGGTTGCTCGCGTCGACCGGACGCGGCACTTCCTCGCCGTCCGCGGCCTCGACCGTGACGCCCTCCACGTGGATGGTGGCGTCGTCCAGGTTCACGGCCGCGACTTCGCCGTCTTCGCCGGCGTAGTCGCCGCGCATGACCTCGACGGTGTCGCCCGCGTTGACGCGGACGTTTCGCTGTCCGTACTCCTCGCGGAGGTCGTCGGACAGCGTCGCCCGCACCTGCTTTTGCTTCTCGTGCAGCGGGGCGCGCCGTTGGTTCGTTCGCTGTTTGCTCGGTTGTCGAGTCATACTATCATCGTCGCGGTGGACGCGACGCTACCGAACCGCTCGGCGACCTCGCGGGCGATCGGGCCCTTGATCTCGGTCCCCTGCGGTTCCTCGTTTTCGTTGATGATGACGGCGGCGTTGTCCTCGAACTTCACGCGGGTCCCGTCCGGTCGGCGGATGGGCTTTCGCTGTCGGACGATGACTGCCTCGAGGACCTGCCGGCGCATTTCCGGCGTCCCCTTCGTCACCGAGACCGTGATCTTGTCGCCAAGGCCCGCCTTCGGGTGGCGGTTCTTCGTCCCGGAGTAGCCCGAGACGCTGATGACCTTGAGCTCTCGCGCGCCCGTGTTGTCGGCGCACGTGATCAGCGAGCCCTTCTCCAGGCCCTGCGTGACGTCGGCTTTCAGCGCCTCCATCACTCTTCACCTCCCGAGTCGGCAGAAGCCACGCTGACTACCACGTGGCTCTTCGTCTTCGAGAGTGGTCGACACTCTGCAATCGTGACCGCGTCGCCGACCGCGAGGTCGAGACAGTCGGGTGCGTGTGCCGGGATGCGGCTCCGCCGCTTCATCTGGCGGTCGTATTTCGGCACCTTGACGTCGTACTCGCGCTCGACGACGACGGTCTTCTCCATGTCTGTGGACGCGACGTCCGCCTCGATGGTCTGTCCTCGCACGGAGAGATCTCCGTGGAAGGGACAGTCCGCATCGGAGCAGGTCTCGTCCGGTTCTGCTACGTTCAGTCCTATCGCCATTGTGAATCACCTGTCGTTTCCGTGCGTCGAGCGGGTCGGGCGACGAGCTTCGACCCCTCCACCCGGGTGCGGTCACCCGAGGGGAGGTCGAAGGTAAACGTCGCGCCGTCCTTCGGCACGTGCCACACCCGGTCTGCTCCCTCGATGCCGAGAGTCCGCGTCGTCTCGGTGACGACCCGGCCCTCGATGCCGATTGCGTCCGGGTTGGACGCGGCGACGACCTCGACGTCGAGGCCGACGAGTTCGTGACGCGGGAGCGTCTCGGGCGTGAGGGGCATCAGGCTGCCTCCTCAGCGGCTTCGTCTTCGAAGTCGCCTTCCTCGTTCTGGATCGTCTTGATCCGCGCGATCGCTTTCTTCAGCTCCTTGATGCGGCCGGGGTTCTCCGGCGCACCGCCCGCCGCCTTCACGGCGCGGGTGTTGAGCAGTTCCGTCTCGAGGTCGTCGAGCTCCGCCTCTCGTTCGGCGGGCGTCATGTCGCGGACCTCCTCGACGTGGATGACCGTCATTCGTCGTCACCCTCGTCGTCGGCGTCCGCGTCGTCCTCGGCTTCCATCTCTTCCATGAGCTCGGCCGCCTCTTCGGCGGTCTCCTCGTCGAGGTCGTCTTCGACCGCGTCCTCGGCGTCCGCGGATTCGGCCTCGGTGGCCTCCTCGTCCGCCTCGGGCTCGTCGACGACTTCCTCGACCTCCTCGAACTCTTCGTCTGCCTCGGCGTCGTCCGCGTCGGCCTCGTCGGCCTCGGCTTCCGCCTCGTCGGCCTCCTCGGGTTCGCCCTCGAGGAGTTCCTCGACGGACTCGCCGTCCGTGTCGGCGACGTAGTCCTCGACTTCGGCGTCCTCGTAGACCTCGAAGTCGTCGGGCAGTTCGGCGTCCGGCGGGATGATCTTCACCTGGACACCGATGGTGCCCAGCTTCATCACCGCGGTACCGACGGCGGCGTCGACGATGGTCTCGGCGGGTTCACCGTTGTGCTTGATGTAGCCACGGTTGAACTTCTCCACGCGTGAGCGCGCGCCTGTGACCTTCCCGGAGAGGACGATCTCGGCGCCGAGTGCGCCGGACTCCATGATCCGGTCGATCGTCGTGTGACCGGCCTTGCGGAAGTACCAGCCCCGTTCGAGGGCGTTGGCCAGGCGGTCCGCGACGATGGCGGCGTTGAGGTCCGGCTCGTCGACCTCCTGAACGTCGATCTGCGGGTCGTCCAGGTTGAATCGCTCTTCGAGCGTGGTCGTGATCTTCCGGATGTTCTTCCCGCCCTTGCCGATGACCATCCCTGGCTTCTCGGCCTTGAGCACGATCTGGGTACCCATCGGCGTCTTGGCGACGTCCATGCCGCCGTAGCCGGCGCGACCCAGTTCGTCCTGGAAGAACTCGTCGATCTGCGTCCGCTGGAGCCCGTCCTCGATGAACTGCTGTTCGTCCGCCATTATTCCTCACCCTCCGGTTCTTCCAGGATGAGTTCGACGTCGACCTGCATCGTGTTCCAGGCCGAGGCTCGTCCCATCGCACGGGGCTTGCGGCCCGGGGACTCGCCGACCTTGTGGGCGGCGACGTGCATGATCTCCATCGTGGAGCCGTCGAGACCCTGGTGGTCGGCGTTGCCGATGGCGTTCTCGAGGAGGTCCTGGAAGGCCTTGCTGGCCTTCTCGGGGAAGCGGCCGGCGTCCCAGCCCTCGATATCCTTCCGGTGGCCGACGCCCGAGTTGTGGGACTTGAAGGGGACGGACCGCTCGCCCTCGATGACCGCGTCGAGGTACGAGACGGCGTCGTCGGCCTTCATGCCCTTGATCTCGCGGGCGATGGCCTTGCTGTGCTTGTGGCTCATCTGACGCTCCCGGAGCATCGCTTTCGCCGTCGTGTCCGGGTCCGCGTCGACTGAGTAGCTGATTCCCATGATTTACTTGAGCGGTACGAACTTCGAGGACCGCGTCGCCCCGATACCGGCCTGTCCGTGTTCGACGGACGTGCGGGTGAGCTGGAACTCACCGAGGTAGTGGCCGATCATCTCCGGTTCGACGCTGACGCGCTCGAAGCTCTGCCCGTTGTGGACGGCGAACGTGAGGTCCACGAACTCCGGGACCACCGGCATGTCGCGCAGGTGGGTCCGGATCGGGTTGTTCGCCGTCTCCTCGGGCTCTGCGTCGCGTGCCTTCTCGAGGAGCTTGTGCTTCTCCTCGCTCAGGCCGCGCGTGATACTTCGCCGCTGTCGTGCGGGGAGCAGTTCCGCGACCTCGTCGAGCGACAGGTCCTGCAACTCCTCGAGCGTGTGACCACGGTAGGAGAACTCCCCCTCGTGGCCGATTTGATACTCTGAACTCATTCGTCACCACCTCGTCCGGTCCGCTTCGAGGAGATGTCCCCGACCTTGCGGCCCGGCGGTGCGTTTCGCGAGATGGACTTGGGCTTGCCGGGGTGCTGGCGGCCGCCGCCACCGAAGGGGTGGTCGACGGCGTTCATCGCGACACCGCGGACGTTGGGCCACTTCGTCCCTCGCGCCTTCATCTTGTGGTGCTTGTTGCCGGCCTTGACGAACGGCTTCTCTGTCCGTCCACCGCCGGCGACGACACCGATAGTGGCTCGACACTGCGGGTCGAGCCGCTTGACCTCCCCGGAGGGGAGCTTGACGACCGCGACGTTGCGGTCGTGGGTCATCAGCTGCGCGCTGACGCCGGAGGCCCGGGCGAACCGACCGCCGTCGCCCTGGTTGGCCTCGACGTTGCACACCGGGACCCCTTCCGGGATCTCGGCCAGCGGCAGCGTGTTACCCGGCTCGATTTCGGCGGAGACGCCAACCTGGAGGTTGTCGCCCACGCCCACGCCCTCGGGTGCGAGGACGAGGCGCTGGTCGCCGTCCTCGAACTCGACGGCCGCGAGCGGCGCCGAGCGTGCCGGGTCGTGTTCGATGTCGACGACCGTCCCGTTGACGACGTCGCCGTCTTCGACGTTACGGTGCGACAGGTCCGCCTTGTAGCGGTGCGAGGGGGCCCGGAACGTGGGCGTCCCGCGACCGCGGCGTTGTCCCTGAATGCGTCGTCCCATGGTTAGAACACCCCGATCCTGGAGGCGACTTCCTGGGCGTCGTCGTCGTCGGAGAGTCGGACGACCGCCTTCTTCTCGCCGTCCATCGTGTTCTGCGTGGTGATTCCCTCGACCGAGACGTCGTACTGGTCCTCAATGGCCTCGGAGATCTCGGGCTTGGCCGCGCCCGAGTCGACGATGAACTGGAGCTTGTTCTGGAAGTCCATGTCGTTCATCGCCTTCTCCGTGACGTGGGGGTGCTTGAGGATATCCCACGTCATCGCTCTGCCACCTCCGAGAGCGCGCTCTGGGTCCAGACGGTGAGTCGGCCCGGGAGTGCGCCCGGTGCGAGGTCTTCCGTGTTGACCTCGCGGGCGGTCGTCACGTCCGCACCGGCGAGGTTGCGCGCCGCCTTCGACGGCTCCTCGCTGGTGACGAACAGGATGGAGCTGGGTCGGCGGTACTTACGTCCGCGCGACTTGCCCTGTCCGGCCTTGATCTTCGTCTCGTCCGCGCGCTCGATGTCGGAATCGACGCCGAGAGATTCGAGCACGTCGACGACCTCCTGGGTCTTCTCGAGGTCCTCGAAGTCGTCGGAGACGACGAGCGGCAGGTCGAGACCGTCGTCGAACTGGTGACCGCGGTCGGCCACGAGTTCGGCGTCGGCCGTCGCCGCGACGGCCGAGCGGGTCGCGAGCTGGCGCTCCTTCGTGTTGAGGTCGAGCGACTGGTCCTTCTCGGCTTTCGGCGGGTGTGCGCGGCGACCCGACACTGCCTGGGGGACGCGTCGCGCCTGCCCGTTCTCGCGAGGGACGTGGGCCATACCACGGCCGCTGCCGTGGGACTCGGCCGGGGTCCGGAGACCCGCGTACTCGTCGCTCCCGTAGTCCTGTTTCCGGTTTGCCTGGGCTGCGCGAACGGCGCGGCCGATGAGGTCCGGTCGTACCGTGGTCTCGAAGACCTCGGGTACGTCCACATCGTCCACGTCGTCGCCGTCCAGGTCGTAGATAGTTGCCTGCATAGATTATCCCTGGTTCGATGCGGTGGAGACGAAGCGCACCTCGGGGTCGAGGCGCGGCTGGTCGTTCGGACGCACCGCCGGTCGGAAGCGCACGACGCGCTGGTCCGGCCCGGGCACCGAGCCCTTGACGAGCGTGTACGGCCCGTCGACCTCGCCGTAGTTGACGAAGCCGCCGTCGACGGAGGCGTCGTCGCCCTCGCCGATGTCGATGATGCGCTTGTTGAGTTCGGTGCGCTGGTGGTAGCCGGTCTGGCCCTGCTGGGGGACCGTCGAGCGGACCCGCGAGGGGTTCCACGGGCCGAGGTTGCCGATACGTCGGCGCCAGCCCTGGCGGGCGTGCTTGCCCTTCCGCTTCTGGACGCCCCATCGCTTGACGGGGCCCTGGGTCCCTTTGCCCTTGGTGACGGCCGCGATGTCGGCGTACTCGCCGGCGCGGAACACGTCGTTCATCGAGTGGTCGCCGCCGTCGGCGAGCAGGTCGAGGGCGTGGTCGAGGCGGTCCTCGACCGATCCACCGCCGACGCGAGTCTCCATCACGTCGGGCTTCTTCTTGGGCACGTTGACCAGTTCGTCGGGGACAGTGTGCGTGATGACGCGCACGTCTCCGAGGTTACCGGCTTCCAGTGCGTCTCTGATCTGTTCCTCTGCGGCGTCAGCGTCGTTGTTCTCGGGAACGTCCAGAGCGCGATCGAGTTCCGAGTGGAACTCGTCGGCCCAGACTTCCGTGAGCGGACGCTGGCCGTACGGCGTGTCTTCGTAGGCTCGGACTGCGACTGCACGCACAGGCGGCGTCTCGACGACCGTCACCGGGACGGTCTCCTCCATCCCTTCGCGGGCGGAGTTGGGTTCGTCGTTGACGAGCGTGACGTGTGTCATGCCCGCCTTGTAACCGGCGAACCCCTGGACGCCTGGCTGGCCGTCGTCGTCGGGCCAGCTGTTGAAGCGCGGCGTTTCGCTTTCCGCGCGCTTGCGTGGGCCGAAGCCCAGCGAGCCTTTTCGTGGTCTGCTTGGTTGTGGCATCGGATTCTCACTCCGTGAGGGTCAGCGGGGCGAGGGAGGCGAACATCGCTTCTTCGGTTCGCACGACCTCGCTCCCCTGGTTTGGAACCGTATTCAGCCAGAGGTCGAACCCTGTGTCGTCGTCCGCGTGGTCTCCGCAGACGTCGTCCGGGTCCAATCCGAGTATGGGGGGCAACCCGCGTTCGGGTGCCCCGAAGGCGACTGTCATGCCGCCGTCGGCTTCACGCTGCTCGACCAGATCGCCGAGCCGTGTGACGGTCAGGCGCTCACCGTACCGCGAAGCGGCGATAGTGAGCCCTGCGTCGTCACGCGCGAGCGCCGTAGAGAGGTCCGAAGCGTCGACGACGTACCCCGGTGGGGCTACGTCGACGAGTTTCGCCCGGACTGGCCGTCGCGAAGAGACCCTGACGGTGACGCGCTCCCCCTCGCCCACGTCCATACCGTCTGGAACGGGGAGGGAGGCTGGGTGTTGCAGTCCGCAATTGACCCGAACGCGCCCATCAGCTCCGACCTCGGTCACGATTCCCTGTCTTAACGACCCCGAACCCTCAGATCCGGAGCCGGTCTGTGAACGGACGCGGAGCGGCGGCAGGACGCCAACGTACTCCAGTTCGTCCCGCTTGCCCCAGGCCTCCTTTCGGAGGTAGGGGGGCGTCGCGGCGTACCGCAGGACGGTACGAACGAACCCGTCTTCCCACTTCCCGGCCCCGTCAGGGTCCGGGAAGACCGTTAGCCGATCGACGTCGAATATCGTGGCCGCGCGGGCCACGTATCCGATTTTGCGAGTCGCCTCGCGTCTGTCCTCGGCTTCCCGTACGAGGGAAGACGGCACGAGTACGCTGGTCGTCATGCCGTGACGCTTCCACGTCACGCCACTAGACTGTAGCGATAACACATCTTGCCTACCTTAAAAAGAGCCCGCTTCGCGCACGCGTTGAGAACCGTTCACACGGCTCTAGATGGCCAGTATTCGGGAAATTCTCCGTTCGGTTCGCGTCCAGAGCGGGACAGTCTGGACAAGAAGCTGTCGGCGATGGAGAACCTGTGAGCCAGTGTCCCGGGGAGCCTTGCCACGGTTTAGGCCTCAATTCGCAACCCTTTTATCCCTCTCCCCCGCCACAATTGAATGCAGACAGGGCGACGGTAGTGTAGTGGTATCACGTGACCTTGCCATGGTCACAACAGGGGTTCAAATCCCCTCCGTCGCACTTCTTCCGAACGCTACTTCGTGAGCGACCAGCTTGCTGTGTCGCTCACTCCGCGTGTACACGAAGCTGCGAGGTACGTCCCAGAAAGAGATGACTGATTTGCGTGGACGGCCTACGGACGGGTGAGAGAATGGAATCCCCGCCAGGACGTCGGGTGACCCGGCGGCGATTCGTTCAGATAGCGGGCCTGGGAGCGACGGCTGCGCTCGCTGGATGCGTCGACGAGGTGAACGAACTGGTCGCCGGCTCGACCCGGCCGCTCGAAGTGCTCCACGGGTGGGCCGAAGGCGACGGTGCGGTCGCAGTCCGCGCACTCGTCGACGCCTTCGAGGAGACGGCCCCGAACGTCGAGACGGAGTTCACGGCCATCGAAGGAGGCGGGAACGAGAACCTCAACACCGTCGTCGACTACCGCCTCTACGACGACGATCCCCCGAGCGCGTTCGCGAACTGGCCCGGGAAGAACCTCCAGCGGTACGAGGGAGCGCTGGGGTCGATCGACGACGTCTGGGCCGAGAACGACTTCGCGTCCGTCCACGTCGAGGAGGCCGTCGACCTGCACCGCCAGGACGGGTCGTTCCGCGCGGTGCCGGTGGGCTCGCACCGGCTCAACAACCTGTTCTACAACGTCGAGGTCCTGGAGGAAGCCGGGGTAAAACCCGAAGGGATCGCCAGTCTGGATGCGCTCTTCGACGCGATGGACGCCGTCGCCGCCGAAACCGACGCGGTGCCGATGACCCACGCGATGGCGGCCCCGTGGCCGACGACGCAGCTCTGGGTCGCCGTCTTCCTCGGACAGGAGGGCTACGAGCCCTACGTGGACTTCGTCGAGGGAAGACGGCCCGAGGCGGCGGTCCGAGCGAGCTTCGAGACGACCGCCAGGATTCTGGAAGCGTACGTCACGTACGACGCGGAGTCGCTGGGCTTGCCCGCCTCGAACCAGAACGTCGTCGACGGCGACGCCGCGTTCATCCACCAGGGGAACTGGACCGCCGGCGCCTTCGCCAACGCCACTGACTTCGAGTACGGGGACGACTGGGGTGCCAACGCCTTCCCGGGGACGGAGAACATGTACACGCTCCACTTCGACTCGTTCCTCTATCCGGGAACCAACCCGACGCCGGAGCGTGCGAAACGCTGGCTGGCGTTCGTCGGCAGCGAGACCGCACAGGTGGCGTTCAACCAGCACAAGGGCTCGATTCCGACCCGGACCGACGTCGACGTGAGCGAGTTCGACCCGTATCTCCAGGCGGTCGCCGAGGACTTCGAGAACGCCGAGTATCGCCCGCCGACGCTGCAACATGGCCTCGCGCTGGCCCCTGAGAAGGTGACGGCGCTCAACCGCATCGTCGCCAACACGTTCATGGGACCCTACGACGTCGAGGCGGCGACGGCCGGTTTTCTGAACGTCGTCTGAACAGCGGGCTGAAGAAAGCACAGTCCCCCGACGATTATGGTCTCGGGCCCGTAGCGTCAGCTATGACCTGTATCGGATTCCTCTCCGTCGCACCGGTCGTCGAAGGGAGCATGGCCGAGTACGTCGCCGACGCCGTCGACGCCCTGGAAGACTTCGACGTCTCCTACGAGACGACGCCGATGGGCACCATCGTCGAAGCCGACGACAGCCGGGAGCTGTTCGACGCGGCTCACGCCGCCCACGAGGCGGTCGACGCCGACCGGGTCGAGACGTTCCTGAAAATCGACGACAAGCGGACGGTCGACCAGTCGGCCGCGGAGAAGGTCGACGCCGTAGAGGACGTGCTCGGCCGTGCGGCGCGGTCCGGGCGGGCGGGTCCGGGCGAGTAACTGGAAACGAGGCGGCCTACGACCCGATCCGGCCCGACCGAAAGTGACGTATTGCAGGGTCGACGAACGGTCGTCATGCCAACTACGGTCGAACTCGTCGCCGGAATCCTCGGCATCGTCGTGGGCGTGGCGTGGGCCGTCTGGCCGACGCGGATGCGGGACCTGCAGGCGAAGTACCTCTACTTTGGGATGGCCGAGACGAACGACGAGCAATCGACGACCGAGGTCCTGATCGGTCGGATAACCGGTGTGGCTCTGGCGCTGCTCGGTCTAGTTCTCGTTCTCGGTCTCGTTCCCTGACGGCCCGTTCCCTGACGGCGAGTCTCGGACGACTCGGTCCCTGAGATCCCGACCCAGCGACGGGCGCCGACCACAACAATCAGCCTAAAAGGGAGGCCGGCCGAATCACCGGTATGGAGAGTCTCAACCGGATGGCGACCGAGCTCGTCGACGAGGCGATCGACTTCGCCGACGAACTCACGATCGGCGTCCACCAGCAGGAGGGGGACGCCGCCGTCCTCGACTTCGGCGTCGAGGTCCCCGGCGCAGTCGAGGCCGGGCTACTGCTCGCCGAGATCCAGACCAGCGGCCTCGCGACCGTCCAGACGGCGATGGACGAGGTCGCCGGCGCGCCGCTGACCCACGTCGAACTATCGACCGACCACCCCGCCCTGGGGCTGCTGTGCTCGCAGAAAGGTGGCTGGGAGCTCAGCGTCGACGACTTCGAGGGACTCGGGAGCGGTCCCGCCCGCGCGCTCGTCGCCGAGGAAGAGGAGTTCAACCGCGTCGGCTACCACGACGCCTCGGACTTCGCCGTCCTCGTCGTCGAGAGCGAGGAACTTCCCGACGAGGACGTCGCCGCCCACGTCGCCGAACGGACCGGCGTGCCCGAATCGGCGGTCTTCCTCCCGACCTTCTCGACCGCCAGCGTCACCGGCAGCGTCGTCGCCGCCGCCCGCGCCGCCGAACTGGCCACCTTCCGCCTCTCTGAACTGGGCTACGACCCCATCGAAATCCTTTCCGTGACGGGCAAGGCACCGGTCGCCCCCGTCGCTGGCGACGAGGAGACCGCCATCGCCCGGACGACGGACGCCCTGGCCTACGGCGCCCAGGTCCACGTCACGGTCGAGGAGGAGTTCGACCGCTTCGAAGAAGTGGTCTCCACCGCGGCCGAGGAGTACGGGACGCCGCTCGGCGAGACGTTCGACGACGCCGACTGGGACTTTTCGGAGGTCCCCGTCGACGTGTTCGCACCCGCCCAGGTCACCGTCGACGTCCTCGGCGGCGAGACGTACGTCTTCGGCGACACACACGAGGACGTCCTGGCCGAGAGCTTCGGGCTCTAACGCGGAGGTCCGAGCGTCACCGCCATGCGTTACAAGGTCGTTCCCGAGCCCAGGTCCGTCGAGTTTCTGCGAGACGTGCAGGCCGCGCTCCCGCTCGTCCCCGGCACCGTCGAGGACTGCTGTAGCCGTATTCGGGACCGAACCGGCCTTCCGTCGCGCGACGTCGCCCGCGAGTACCTGACCTTCGCCCAGGCGCTCGGATTCGCCGCGGAGGGTGACCGCGGATTTCACCGGACGCGGGAGGACCCCCCTGAGGACGAATTGGCCCAGCGGTTTCTGGAGCACGTCTTCGGCGCTCGGAAGATAGTAGACGTGCTTGCCGACGGCGAGAAGACGGTCCGGGAAGCCTTCGACGAGATTCGTGATCTGGTTCCCCAGTGGGAGCGGGACCGACACACCGACTGGGAGGCCGAGTGGCTCGACCGCACCGAACGCCTGCTGGAGTGGGCCGTCGAATTTGGGCTGGTGGAGCGTTCTGCGGACGGGTATCGACAGTCAACCACGGCGCTCTGACGGAAACCAATGACAGCAAGAAAGCCCCCGGGCGGTCACGGCGCGGAGCGCCGTTTCCTCGGGAGAGCTTTGTTCTCCCGGCGCTCGTGGGCTGCGACCGCACCTGCGCGCGCCTTCGGCGTGCTTGGTGGGTCTCGCTCCACGAGCGCCCGGCCCCTTTCAGTCCCGCCCGGTGATAGTTCAGGCGGGGCTTTCTTGCTGTTCCCGGAACCAGTCTTTGCGGTTCTCACGCAACTCGAAACTCCTCCAGATCATTGAAGCTCAATCAGACAACACTCTCACACATGAGCGAACCAGTCGAGGCGCTCATCTTCGACCTCGACGACACGATTTGCGAGTACTGCCGGCCGGGCTCGGAGGTACTCGCGCTCGCGTTCGAGGACGTCGGCGTCGACCCCATCTTCACGGCGGAGGATTACTATGCCGTCTTCGACGATTACGTCGAGGACAGCGAGGACGTCGTCGAGAACCGGGAGCGCTGTTTCGCCGTCCTGGCAGAGGAGGCGGGGTACGACCCCGAAATGGGTCGGGCCGTGGCCGAGGCCTACGCAGCGGAACGCGACCAGACGAACGTTCGGTTCCTCCCCGGTGCGCGCGAGGCGCTCGAAACGCTCCGGGTGCGATACACCGTCGCGGCGGTGACCAACGGCGGGCCGGAGATGCAACGAGCGAAGATGGAGGGGCTGGGCATCCACGACCACTTCGAGACCGCCGTATACGCCGGGTACGGTGTGGCCGCGAAGCCCCATCCGGAGCCGTTCGAGGTCGCACTCGACGCCGTCGGGGTCGGCCCCGAGCGAGCGATCAAGATCGGGAACTCGCTGAAAAACGACGTCAGAGGTGCCCACAACGCCGGCCTGCGGTCGGTCTGGATCGACCGGGAAGGAGTAACGAATCCGGACCCCGAACCCCACTACCGCATCGAGGGGATGGACGAGTTGCTGGAGGAGCCCTGGGCGTGACGTGCCAGTGCGAGCGCGACGAACGCGCCGATACCGTCCGCCAGCGCGACCCAGGCAGCCGTCCACCGGAACGGGGTACGCCACCAGCCGGCCGGGACCGCGCCGACGTGGTCGGGGGTCGACAGCACGTAGTGGAACGCGACGCCGAAGAGAAACGACGCGAGCAAGACCGCTGCGAGAGCGAGGCCGCCAGCGACGGGTCGGCCCCGCCAGAACAGCGCCGCGCCAGCGACCGGACCGACGGTGACGACGAGAACGACGAACGCCGTTTGACCGGGCGTCAGCGGGACGGGGACGCCGCCGTGGGCAACACCGTGAGCGAAGTTCGCGACGTAGTGGAGTGTGAGTACGCCGGCCAAGATACCCCTCAACCGGTCCATTCGACACCCCCGTCCCTCTCGCGAACGACACCGTCCGCTCGCCACCGGTCGACCACCCGTGCGAGCCCGGACTCGTACGTGGCGTGCTCGGGCTCCCAGTCGAACGCCGCCCGGAACCGGTCGTTGGTCGTCGGCATCGAGTTCGTCACCAGCTCCACCGTGTCCGGACCGGCGAGGTAGCGTGCCAGCCAGCCCGGGATCCGTCTCGGCGTCGGCGCCTCCAGGTATCTGGCGAAGGTCCGGAGGAACTGCGCGAAGGTCACGGGTTCGTCGTCGACGACGTGATACAGGCCCGTCGCGTCGCCCTCGACGGCGGCCGCGAACGCTCGCGCGGCGTCGGCGACGTGGATCGGCGAGAGCACCGCGTCCCGGCGACCCAGGAGGCCGGCGCCCGGTATCGGCATGCGACGGGCGAGCAACGCCTCACCCATCTGTCTGGTGTGTGCAGCGTCTGGACCGTAGAACCAGCCGCCACGGAGCGTGAGGACGTCGAAGCCGTGTTCGTCGGCGGCGTCGGCAGCGATCTCCTCACCGTCGAGTGCGGCAGCAGTCGTCCGCACCGGATGGGGCGTCGAGGCCTCGTCGAACTGCGACCCGTCGGGTTGCCGAGCGACCCAGACGACGCTCTGCTGGACGTACCGGTCGACATCCGCACGCGCCGCGGCGGCGGTGAGGTGCTCGGTCCCTTCGCGACGGAGACGGTCCGTCGCCTCCCAGTCGGTGCGATCAGGCTTGCGCTTCGTCGGGATGGCTGTCGCCGCGTGGACGACGCCGTCCACCGAGTCGGGCATTGCCTCGCTGACTGACGTCGCGTCGAGGAGGTCGCCACGGACCGGTGTTCCGCCGTTCTCCCGAACCGTCACGTCGCCGGCCTCGTCGCGCGTGAGGCCGACGATGTCGTGTCCGCGGTCGGTCAGTCGCGCGACCAGTCGGTGGCCGAGGACGCCAGTCGCGCCGGCGACGAAGACTCGCATCGTGTGTCTATCGAAGCGTCCACCCCGGGAATGCGTATCGCCGAGCCTGCTCGGTGGGTTTATGAGCGCCCTGGTCGAGCCTACGCGCGTGCGTCACCTCCGCCTGCACCTCGACGTGGCCGGCGTCGACGTTCACCCGCTCGTCTCCCTGTGGACCGGCGGCGACGCCGTTGATCGAGCCCTGGGCCTGCACTGGAACCTGACGAACGACGCGGTGACCGTGATGGGACTCGTCGAGGGAGACCGCGAGGCGGTGGTGGCCGCCGCCGAGACGACGGCCGTCGTCGCCGAGTACGACGTGGTCCCCGTCGACGAAGACCGGTTCTACGTCTACTTCGTCGACGAGGGAACCCCGGTCGCCTGGCAGTTGTTCGAGGCGTTCACTGTCGAGGGTCTGATCGTCATCCCGCCCATCCGCTACGACGAGCGCGGAATCACCCTGGAACTCGTCGGTGCCGACGCGGACCTCCAGGCGGCGCTCGAGGAGGTCCCCCACGGTATCGGAACCACCGTGGAACGCGTCGGCGGATACGACGGAACGGCACCGGACGACGAAGTGACCGACCGCCAGCGCGCGGCGGTCGAAGCGGCCATCGAGGTCGGCTACTACGACGTCCCGCGAACCGGGAGTCAGGACGACGTGGCCGAGCGACTGGACTGTGCCCCCTCGACGGCCGCCGAACACCTCCGGAAGGCCGAGTCGAAGGTGCTGCGGTCGCTGTTCGAGTGATAGAGATGGCGTGACGACTCGGCCGCTCTGGAACCGCGCCCTTGCTACTGCTGGGACGCCGTTCTTGCAACTGAAGGCCCAACGAACGGGTATGCCCCAGATATCCGCGCAAGACGTCGAAGCGGGCGACGAGTACTACCACGTCACCTACCGCGACCCCGACGGCTTCGACGAGATACGGACGCCCGACTGGGCGGCGAACGTCGCCGGATCGGTCGTCGAGGGCGGCGAGGTCCGCACCGGCGACGAGCACGGCAACGAGGACTGGACGGCCCAGAGCGTGCTGATCCCGATAGACGGCGTCGCCGACGAAGACGAGGCCAGGGACAAAGCCGACCAGATCATCGAGAAGATGGAGTCCTGAATCGGCCGATCACTGAACGCCGGTCACGTCAGTCACCGTCCCGACGCCTTTCGACCGCCCTTCCCGGAAGACGAACCGCTGGCCCTCCTCGACGAGGTAGGGTCGGAACTTGAACCGGACGCGGGTGTAGCCCGAGTCGCCGGGGAGGAGCTGACCGCCGTCGGGATAGAACTGGGCGGCCTCGCTGACAGTCTCGAGGTGAACCACGGGCTCGTACCCGTCGCCGATGCGGGTCGGGTGGTTGAGCACCATTACCTCCGCCTCGAACTCCCGGACGGGCTTCGGGTCGGCGTCTCTCGGCAGGAGCACCATCCCCCGTTCGACGTCGGCCTCCTGAACGCCCTTCAGCGCGATGCCGACGATGCGACCCGAGCGGGCCTCGTCGACGCGGTGGTAGTGCATCTCGATGGACCTGACGGTCACCTCGCGGAAGGCGCCGTCCTGCATCGGGCCCAGCAGGAGTTCGTCGCCGGCCTCGACGGTGCCGGACTTGATGGTGCCGGAGGCGACGGCGCCGACGCCCTGGACGTTGTAGCTCCGGTCGACGTACATCCGGAACTCGCCGTCCTCGCCGGCGACCTTGGGGAGGCGTTCGAACAGCTCGTCGAGCTGGTCCATCCCGTCCATCGTGACGGCGCTGGTGGTGACGACGGGCACCACCGTCTCGGATATCTCCTCGACGGCGACGTCGACGCCGTGACGGTCGACCCGCAAGGGCGTCTTTTCGGCCTCCCGGAGCGCCGCCTCGACTTCGCGTTCGACCTCGGCGACCCGCTGGTCGCTCACCAGGTCGGTCTTGGTGATGGCGACGATGGTCGGGAGGTCTGTCGCCAGCAGGATGCCGAGGTGCTCGCGCGTGGTCTGGGTCGGCCCGTCGTCGGCCGCGACGGTGAGCAGCCCGTAGTCGAGCTTCTGGCCGACGAGGCCCCGGATTGTGGTCCGGAGCCAGGGCTCGTGGCCCACGGTGTCGACGAAGCTCACGAGGCGGTCGGCCTCCTCGACGACCGCCGCGCGGTCGGTCTTCCGGTCGGGGTTGTCCATCCTGACGGGGCCGTCCTCGTCGAAGCCGTAGACGCCGTAGGACAGGTCCGCCGAGAGACCGCGTTCGACCTCGTGGGGCTGGACGTCGAGGAAGGAGCGGGTGCCGCCCTCGCCGTCGTCGGCGGTGCCGGTGACGAGCGTGCCGACCAGCGTGCTCTTCCCGTGGTCGACGTGGCCGGCGGTGCCGACGACGATGTGGTCGTCGTCCTCGAGGACGGCGCCCTCCCTGATCGTGGCGACGCCGACGATGCCGCGGTCGGCGTCCGCCGTCGAGTCGGCGGCCACGGGGTGGTCGGCGTCGCGCACGTCGTTGATGCCCCAGGTCTGGACCTCCTCGATGTGCGCACCGGCCTCGTCGGCGATCAGCGAGAGGACGTCCATCGACTCCGAGAACTCCTCGGGTGGGATGCCCGCCAGGCCGCCGGCGTCGGTGACGCCGACGACGTAGGTCGCCTCGCCCTCGCCGGAGAGGACGCGGTGGCGAAGCTGTGCGGCGAGGCTCTCCAGGCGACCGTCTGCGAGGTGGAGGTCTTCGGTGAGCCGCTCCTTGAACTCGACGCTCCCGCCCTCCTGCTCGCCGCGCTCCAGGGCGCGGTCGAGGACGGCCCGGTCAGGGCTCATGGGGGTGGGTACCGTGGCGCGCAATAAAAACCTTCCCCGGGCACGTGACTGGAACACAGGGACAGCGTCGGTATCGCCACCGAGCGTACGGTCGTCTAAGCTCCCGTACGGTGTTTTAGGGCCCGATAGATATAAGGATTAGACGCGTCTAATTCTGTGTATGACTCTTACGTCGACCGCAGTTCGCGTTCGGTCGGTAGTCGAACCGGCGGACTGCAGACCGGATCAGCGGAAGCGAGACAGACGCGGATGGATACCGGCCGGAGGGATTCCATGACACGAAACGGGAGCGGTTTTTCGGGCCAGTCGTCGACCCGCCGCGCGTTCCTCGGGTCCGCCGTCGGCATCGGGGCCACCGTCGGACTCGCGGGTTGTGGTGGGGCCGGCGGGGTCGGTGGGGCCGGCAGCGGGACCGGCGGCGAGGACGACGGCCCGGTGGCAGTGGCCTCCTTCTTCAGCTTCTACGACTTCGCACGGAAGATCGCCCGCGAGACGCCCGTCACGGTGAAGAATCTCGTCCCGACGGGGCTGCACGGCCACGGCTGGGAACCCGACGCGAGTGTCACGCGTGACATCATCGACGCCGACGCGTTCATCCACGTCGGGGAGGACTTCCAGCCCTGGGCCGACCGGGCCATCAGGACCATAGAGGACGACGACGTCGACACGCAGTTGATCAACGTCCGCGAGGGGGTCGAACTGGTCGACCTGGCGGCCAGCCTGGACCGCGACGAGGAGGGCGTCGGGGCGAACCGTGGCAAAGATCCGCACTTCTGGCTCGACCCACGGCGGGCGAAGCAGTCCGTCGACAACGTCACCGAGGGGCTGGTCGACCTCGCTCCCGACCACGAGGAGTCCCTTCGCGAGAACGCCGAGACGTACAAGACCGACGTCCTCGACCGGATCGACGCGGACTACCAGTCGATCTTCGACCGCGCGGAGCGCGACGTCGTCCAGCTCGCCGCCCACAACGCGTTCCAGTACATCGGCGTCCGGTACGGCGTCCGGATGCGCCCGCTCGTCGTCAACCTCGCGGCCAGCGGCGACGTCAAGCCCTCCGACATCACCGAGGCCAAGCAGGTCATCGCGGACAACGACATCAGGTACGTCGGCGCCGGCGTCTTCGAGACGCGGAAACCGGCCAAACAGCTGATCGCGGAGACTGCCGTCGAGTCGTACTTTCCGGTGACGCCCTACGCCGGCGTCCGCGAGGAGTGGGTCGAAGAAGAGTGGGGATACGAGGAGATCGCGTACAACGTCAACATGCCGACGTTCGAGGTCGTCCTCGGCAACGAATCGCCCAAAGACGTCGGCCCCGACGGCTGGGCCGAGCAGTGGAGGAACTTCGAATGAGCAGAATCACGGGAGAAGAGGCCGCCAGCGACGCGACTGCCGAAGACGGACCCACTGACGCCGCCCCGGACGACCCGGTTATCGACCTGGAGGACGTGTCCTTCGGCTACACAGCGACGCCGGTCGTCGACGACATCTCGCTCCGCATCGACCCCGGCGAGTACGTCGCGGTCGTGGGACCAAACGGCTCTGGGAAGTCGACCCTGTTGAAACTCGCACTGGGCCTGCGCCGCCCCGACGAGGGTGCCGCCCGGCTGTTCGGCGAACCGGCCCACGCGTTCGACGACGGTGACCGGATCGGATTCGTCGCCCAGCAGGCCAGCGCCGCGACAGACATGCCCATCACCGTCCGCGAAGTGGTCGAGATGGGACGATTCTCCCACGTCGGGTTCGGCCTGCTCGGCGGCCGCGACCAGCGTATCGTGACTGACGCGCTCGAGACCGTCGGGATGGGCGACCTGTCCGACCGGCGGATCGCGAACCTCTCCGGCGGCCAGCGCCAGCGGGCTTTCATCGCGCGTGCGCTCGCGGGAGAGGCGGAACTACTCGTCCTCGACGAGCCCACCGTCGGCGTCGACGCCGAATCCGTCGCGGCGTTCTACGACCTGCTCGAATCGCTCAACGAGGAAGGGATAACCGTCGTCCTCATCGAACACGACATCGGCACGGTCACCGACCACGCGGACCGCGTCGTCTGTCTCAATCGGACTGTTCGGTTCGACGGCCCGACGGCCGAGTTCGTCGAGAGCGACGCCATCCGCCAGGCCTTCGGGACGGCGGCCGCGCTGGCCGGTGATGCCCGATGACGGGCGCCGCCGTCGCTGGGGTCACCGCCCTGCAGACCGGGCCGCTGGACCTCCTGCTCACGCCGATCTACTGGTTCCTCTCGCTCTGGTCGGATGGCATGTTCTGGCTCGCGAGGTGGACCGGGCTGGAACTGCTCCAGTACCAGTTCATGCACCGGGCGATACTGGTGGGCCTCTGCATCGGCGTGATGGCGCCCCTGGTGGGAACCTTCCTGGTACACCGACAGCTCGCTCTCATCGGCGACGCGCTGGCCCACACCGCCTTCGCCGGCGTCGCCGTCGGGCTGTTCCTTAACGCGGTACTGGAACTCGGCGTCTCGCCGTACCTGACCGCCGTCGTCGTCTCGGTGCTCGCCGCGCTGGCCATCGAGCTGATCTCCGAGGTGACTGATGCCTACAACGACGTCTCGATGGCTATCGTCCTCTCTACGGGGTTCGCCCTGGGGACGACGCTCATCAGCGTCAACGCCGGCGGGCTGGCAGTCGGCATCAACCAGTACCTGTTCGGCAACCTCTCGACCGTCTCGGCGGAGAACGCGGCGATACTGCTCGTCCTCTTCCTCGTCATCGTCGCGACGGTCGCGGTAACCCGGAATCAGCTCCTGTACGTCACCTTCGACGAGACCGCGGCGGAGGTCTCGGGCATCCCGGTGGACTGGTACAACCGCGTCCTCGTGATGTTGACCGCGCTGGTCGTCGTCGGCGCGATGCAGATCATGGGCGTCATCCTCGTCGCCGCGATGCTTGGTCGTCGTCGGCGCGATGCAGATCATGGGCGTCATCCTCGTCGCCGCGATGCTCGTGGTTCCAGTGGCGGCGGCGACCCAGATATCCCGGAGTTTCTCGGAGTCGCTACTCGTCTCGGTCGTCCTGGCGGAACTGGCCGTTACACTGGGAATCGGGGTCTCCTACTACGGCGGCGCGACCGCCGGCGGCGTCATCGTCCTCGTCGCGGTCGCCATCTACGTCATCGCCGTGGTCGCCGGGAAACTCCAGACCGCGCTAGGCGAGGAGCGCCACGCCGAGGTCGACAGCATCGGCGCGGCCGAGACGGACGGCGGTAGCGCCGACTGACGGTCAGTTCCCGTCCCAGTCGACGTAGGGTTCGATAGCTTCCAGAAAGCCGTCGGCGTACGCTTCGTCGGTCACCCGGTCTGCGGCCGCTTTCGCCGTGTCGTCGGCGTTGACCACTGCGACCGACTCGCCGGCGAGTTCGAACGTCGGCGCGTCGTTCTCCGAATCGCCGACGGCGAGGAACGCCTCGGGCGACAGGTCGAGTTCGTCGGCGACGATTTCGAGGCCTGTTCCCTTGTCGACGTCGGGCGCCTTCACGTGGTAGGCGAAGCCGGTGTCGACGACGACCAGCCCGTGGTCCACCGCGAGTTCCTGCAGGGGTTCCAGCGGCTGGTCGCGACTGACCGCGAGTTCCGTCTCGCGCCAGCGATTGGCGAAGTCCAGCGGGCCCCAGCCCAGGTCGTGGCCCCGTTCGCGGTACGCGTCGGCGACAGCCGCCGCTGCCTCTGGCTCCCCTGCCATGGTCAGCGCGCCAGTCTGGCCGACGAACACGACGCCGCCGTTCTCGGCGATAACGCACAGTTCGATGCCGAGGAAATCACAGAGGGCGATTGGGAACGGGAACGCCTTGCCCGTCGCGACGACGACCGGTGCTGTCCACTCGCGCAACACTGGGAACACACGCGGGTCGACGGCGCGGTCCGGGCCGGTGAGTGTCCCGTCGACGTCGACGACCAGCGGCGGTACGTCGTTCATGGACTCGCTCGCGCGCGTGTCACTATCGGCGTTGCGGTCGCCGGCTCTGGTCATTGTGTCGCCCCGCGCAGGAGAATCAGTCTGTCAACCGCTCGTAGGCCGCGGTGACCTCCTTGAACGCCTCCTCGTCGCCGCCGTCGGCGTCCGGGTGGACCTGTTTGACCTTCTCGCGGTAGGCCCGCTTGACCGAGGACTCGTCGGCACCGGGGTCCAGCCCGAGCGTCTGGTAGGCCTCTGCCGCGGTCGGGCCGCTGTTCGCATTCGGCACCCGTTGGCGCTGTCGGCTTCCACGTCGCTGCTGGCGCTGACGCTGGCCGCGAGGGCCCGCCTGTCGCTGGCCAGACCGGCCCGAGTGAGTCGCTCCCTGGCGAGCCTGGCCCCCAGCGGCCGCCGCTTCCCGGGCCGTGGCGCCGTCTCTGGGCGGCGTCCACTCCTCGCGCGGACCGGCCCCGGCGTCGCCCTGGCCCCGGCGGTCGGTCCGCCGGCGCCGGCGGCCACCGCGCTCGGCGTTCACGGCCGCCTGTCGCTCGACGGTCCGGTAGACACGCGCCGCCAGCCGGCCGCTCGAGTGGAAGTAGACGAGGTACGTCGCGGCGGCAAAGGTGAGCGCGACGAACAGGATGGGGGGCTCGAAGAGGAGCCCCAGCACCGTCATCACGACGGTGATACCACCCAGCACCCCCGCGAGCCCCGTGACGAGACGGTCGTACTGCACAGGGGCGCTTCGCACGGGAGGACTGTAAGCCTCTCGCAAGACACCGCGCGGGTGAAGCGACCGGGGCGACAGCAGGTTCAAACCGCTTGACGTGCTACGTAGTGACATGAGTGTCTCGGGCCTGTGTGAGATCTGTGAGCAACGGGACGTCGTCCACACCTGCGACCGCTGTGGCAAACTCGTCTGCGAGCGCCACTGGGACGAGAGCCACGGCGTCTGCGTCGAGTGTGCCGTCCAGATGGGCGAGCGCGACCCCGACACGCTAGACCCCGACGACCTGCCGGACGGCGTCGACACCTACGAGTTCTAGCAGCGGACGGACCGGGCCGGGGAACGCGTTCGACTACCGGAACTCGTTGAGCCGCCGCTTGAGTCGCTTCGCCGCGCGACCCGCAGCACCGAAGTACTCCTCCTCCGGCGGCTCGCCGCCGCGAGCGCCGTTCTCACCGGCGAAGATGATCCCACGAGAGGAGTTGACCAGGCCGACGCCGTCGGCGAGGCCGAACTCGACGGCGGCCTCCGCGTCGCCGCCCTGGGCACCGACGCCGGGGACGAGGAACGGGATATCCGGCACGATTTCCCGTATCTCTTCGAGTTCGTCGGGGTTCGTCGCGCCGACGACGAGGCCGACGTTACCGTACTCGTTCCAGCCGGCGGCCAGCCCCGCGACGCGCTCGTACAGCGTCCCGCCGTCGTCGAGTTCGAGGTCCTGCAGGTCCGCACCGCCAGGGTTCGAGGTGCGACAGAGCACGAACACGCCCTTGCCCGTGCGCTGGAGGAAGGGTGCGAGCGAGTCCTGGCCCATGTAGGGGTTCGCGGTGATGGCGTCGGCCATATCGAGAATCTCCGCGTACTGGCGGGCGGTGTTGCCGATGTCGCCGCGCTTGGCGTCGAGCAGCACGGGGACGTCCTTCCCGTGCGCGTACGCGATAGTCTCCTCCAGGGCTCGCCAGCCGTCCGCGTCCTCGTAGAACGCCGCGTTGGGTTTGTAACAGGCCGCGTGCTCGTGCGTCGCGTCGATGATACGGCGGTTGAACGACCAGCGCGGGAGGTCCGCGTCGGCGACGCTCGGCGGGAGTCGGTCCGGATCGGGGTCGAGGCCGACCGAGACGACGCTGTCGACCGCCTCGATCCGTTCGTCCAGTCGCTCGAAGAAGTGCATAGCGTTGGTCGGGTCGCCGACCGACACAAGCCTTTCTCATCGACGCGGCCGAGGCGACACAGGTCCGTCCTGACCGGCTCACTTGAGAATCAATCCTGATATGAATACCGTGCCCAGTCACTGGAACGGCACCAGTTCTTCGAGAGTCGTTCCGCCTCCCCCGAGATCGAACGATAATAACTGGCCCGGAGAGTATATGTTTCTGGGTATCAACGGCGATAGTATGGCCCGTTCGCTCGACGTCGGACACGTCGCGGAGACGCTGCCCGACCTGAACACCTTCCTCGCCGACCCGCGGCTCCGACCCATCGGACTGGTCGGCGGGTCCTCGCTCGTCGTCGTCGGCGCACTGCTACAGATTTCCCCGTGGAACACTTTCTGGTCGTCCGTCGTCGCCGGCGTCCTCGTCTTCGTCGGGGTCCCGCTGTTCTGCGTCGGCCTGGCAGCGCCGGAACCGGAGAAACCCGACGGTCTGTTTACCCTCGGTATCGAGCTCACGCCGGACCAGCGACGCGCCGTCGCCACTGGGTCGCTGCTCGTCCTCGTCTCACCCATCACCGTGGCGACGCTCGGTCCACTGTTCGACTTCGCGGCCGGCGTCTGGCTCACGGCGGCGCTCCTGGCGCTGACCGGTTCGGTGCTCATCCTCACGGGGTTCCTCGCGTGGACGTCCCGCCGAATCGGGGAATCGGCGCCGTCGCGGTAGCATCGGGATCCGGTCGAGGTTTTATCCGGACTGCTCGTCCAGCACGTCGACCAGCAGGTCGACGGTCCGTTTGACGGCCGCCCCGTACTCGACGTGAATGCGGAGGTGGTCCTCGCTGGTCGTCGAAAGGGAGAGTCCGTCGGTGGTCGTCCCCCCGAGTTCGGATTCATCTGCCGCCCCATCGCCGACCGAGAGGTCCACGCGTGCGGTCTCCTCGTGGACGAACACCGACCCGACGCGCTGGCCGTCCAGAACGATATCGTAGGCGAAGGTCCCCTCGGGGGACGGTTCGGCGTCCGGGTCTGCGTCGTCGACGCCGAGGCGCGCGACGTGGCCCGTCGAGAGCCCGGACAGTTCCGACGCGAGCAACTGGGCGATCCGCTTGCCGTCGGTGATCCGGTCCTCGACCATCAGAGGTCACCTCGCGCGCGCTCGGCGAACTCCGCCACGTCGACGCCGCGTCGCCGGGCGTAGACGACCGCCGCGGCCTCCAGCGTCACGCCGAGCGTACTCTGGAGGCGGTTGATCTCCGCCACCGCCTCCTGTTTCTTGATTCCCGTCTCGACGACGGCGTCGAGCACGCGCTCGAACGTCGAGCGCTCCCGCAGGACGTCCTCCTTGGGGACGAAGCCCTCCGGAATCTGCACCTCGTCGGCCGCGAACTCGACCACGAGTTCGTCGCCGTCGCGTTCCAGCAGCCCCTCGCTCGCCGCGACGTCGACGAGGCGCTTGGCCTGGTCGGGCGAAAACCAGTCCCGGTCCAGCGACAGCGCCACCACGAACTCGCTTTCCCCCATGCGGTCGCTGCCCCGCGTCCGGAACGGCGCGGCGACAGCGGTGCGCAAACTCATCGACTGTGGGTGGTTCCGGGCCCGGCATGAGGATTTCGACTAGGATACGTTCGTGTCTCTACAGTGTGAATTCGGTGGGTCGTGAATGACTTCGGAGTTCCGACCGCAATCGATGATGCATCTACTACCGCAAACAGCCAGAAAGCCCCGACCGTCTGCGCTCCCGCGGCTCGTTGTCGTCCGAAAATCGAAGATTTTCGTGATGACGAGAGAGCTCCGCTCTCTCGAACCACGCGCGCTCACTCCGTTCGCGTGCTTACTTCGCCGGGGTTCGCGCAGACGGCCGCCCCTTTCAGTCCCGTCCGCTCGGATGATCAACCGGGCGGGACTGAAAGGGGCCGGGCGCTCGTGGAGCGAGACCCACCAAGCACGCCGAAGGCGCGCGCAGGTCCGGTCGCAGCCCACGAGCGACCGGGGGCTTTCTGGCTGTTTGCGGTATCGTGAGCATCGTTCTCGATTACCGTACAGATTCCACGTGATCGAACTCGCATCGAACGGTTCAAGTATCGGCTGGCCAATTCACACGCATATGAAAGACCACGGACGCTCGACGCGGAAGCGAACAGGTGGGCGACTGCGACCGTTCCGAAAGAAGAAGAAGTACGAACTCGGCAACGAGTCCACCGAGACCCAGGTCGGCGAACAGAAGCTGAAGGTCGTCGACACGCAGGGGAACACGACCAAGTTCCGCGCCGTCACAACCGACGTCGCGAGCGTCGCCGACGGCGGCGAGGTCGTCGAGGCCACCATCGACAACGTCGCGGAGAACCCCTCGAACCCCAACTACGCGCGACGAAACATCATCACCAAGGGCGCCGTGCTGGAGACGAGCGAAGGCCGTGCCCGCGTGACCTCGCGACCGGGCCAGGACGGGCAGGTCAACGCCGTCGCGGTCGAATAGAGCGAGACGCTTTCTCTGCGGTTTTCGAGATTGGCGAGCGATAGCGCCGGCGCGGTCGAGATTCGGTCCAGCGTTCCGTCGACCGATCGACATTTCCACAACCACTTTGGCCCACGGACTGGCAGTTCCGGGCTCTCATGACCGAATCGCTTGGTCCCCTGGCCCGGACGCTCTCGCTACCGTACTACGAAGACGCCCTCCCTGCACACGACCGGTTCCACGCGAAGCGAGTGCGTGACCTGGCGTTGCGCCTGGCCGAGGAGTACGAACAGACCGTGGAAACGGACGTGCTCTCGGCGGCGGCCTGGCTCCACGATATCGGTCGGCCGCGCGAGCGAACCGACGAGGTCGACGACCACGGCGAGTGGGCTGCCGTCGAAGCGGCGGACCTGCTCGAAACCGAGGGAGTGGCGACCGACCAGATCGAGGCGGTCCAGCACTGCCTCCGCTCGCACAGCATCCGCGCCAGTTCGCCGGAGCCGACGACGCCAGAGGCCGAATTGCTGTTCGACGCGGACAAGCTGGACGCCAGCGGGGCGACTGGTATCGTTCGACTTGCCTGTATCGTCGGCGAGCGGTCGGGCAGAGCGGGAGAGGCGTACGCCGCGATCGACGACGCGTCGGTTCACGGCGTGGAGACGACGGACCGGCCGGACGTCTCGATCCTCCGCGAGTGGACCACCGAACGGCTGGAAGCACTGTACACGGAACCGGGACGACGGCTCGGGAAGGACCGACGCCAGTTTATGGACGACTTCTTCGCCCGGTTCGAGCGCGAAATCGGCGCGGGTGCGGAACGATAACGGTCCGTCGCGTGGACGATCCGGCGGCCGCTCAGGGACTGGGCGCGGCCTGCTGGAGGGCGCTCTCGGCGATGTTGCCGCCGTAGTCGGCGGTCCGGGAGAGCGAGTCGACGACGAGGCCGAGCACCTGCGCGCTCTGGGGGTCCGACTCGCGGACCTCCTTGTCCACCTCACGGGCGGTGTCGTCGAGGTCGCGGATGCTCCGGCGGGCCTCGTTGGCGAGTTCGACGGCCTCGTCGGAGTCCTCGGCCAGGAGCGCGTCCATCGCGGTCTCGGGGACGTACACCGCCTCCTCGCGGAGTTCCCGGAGGAGGCTGGCCGTCTCGCCGGTGATCTCGTCGAGTTCGAGGGCGAGGTTCGCTACCTTCGTCGCGTGGTCGGCGATGCGTTCGAGCTGGCGGGCGCTGGACTGGTAGTCGAAGACGGTCTCTCTGGGGAAGCCGATCTCGTTGGCGGCCGTCGGGTTCCGGAGAACCGTCCGGAACACGCGCGAGACCATGTACCAGAGGCGGTCGACGTCGTCGTCGCGCTGGATGACGTCGTTGGCGAGTTCGTCGTCGTCCTCGATGAGCGCCTCGACGGCGTCGTCGAGCATCGTGAGCGCGACCAGGCGCATGCGCGTGATGGCGTTGTGGACCGACAGCTCCGAGGAGTCGAGCAGGTCCTGGAGGACGACGTGGTCGGCGGTCTCCTCGATGACCTCCAGGCCGACGAGTCCCTGGGTCGCGTCCCTGATAACGCGGCGTTGCGTCGGCGTGATCCGCGTGGTTTCGAGCCTGATGACGTCGAAGCCGCTGACGTACATCGTCATCACGGCGCGGGTAAGTTCGTGTTCCTCCTCCAGGCCCGCGATGTCGAGGGTCCCCTCGACGTGGTCGTCGTCACTGCGAGGCGAGAGCAACAGCAGGTCCGCCTCGTCGTGGAACTCGACGATGCTCCCGGCGCTGACGTCGTTCTCCGTCGCCCACTCCTTCGGCAGGGAGACGGTGTACGTCGAACCACCCGTCACCTGGACCTTGCGGGTCTCCATGTCGAAGTGTGACGCTCAAAACACCATAAATCATTCTAAATCTATATACATTACTCCACTCTCGGTATCGACCGGGTAGCCGGCCACGCATAGACGAGAACCGGTACGGAAATTGGGCACAGCCGGTCTTCCCTGCGGAAAAAGTGATCCGTACGCCCAAGGTGTTCGCAGACCTCGTATCTACTCATTCCAGTGGCAGCAGCCAGTACGGACGGAGCAATACCGGAGGGTGCTCATCTGTCACAAACGTTTGTCTATATAGACTTTGTATCTATCCATAGAATTCATAGTAGAGTATTTACTTACCCGAAAGTACCGATCGGACGATGACACAGGACGAGACCGACGCGCTGTCGCGCCGTTCGTTTATCGCCGGTGCCGGGGCCGCTGGCGCCGTGGCAATCGCCGGCTGTACGGAGCAAGCCGACACCGGCGGAGAGAACGCCAACGGTGACGGTAACGGCGGCTCGACGGGCAGCGGGTCGGGGAACGGACAGCTCTCCGGGAACATCTCCATCTCGGGATCCAGTACCGTCTATCCGCTGGCGGAAGCGGTGGCGGAAGACTTCATGGAGCAACACGGCGACGTCCAGATCAGCGTCCAGTCCACGGGTTCGGGTGGCGGGTTCAGCAACTTCTTCTGTACCGGCGACACCCAGTTCAACAACGCATCGCGGCCGATCAAGGAGTCCGAAGAGGGACTCTGTGAGGAAAACGGCGTCGAGTGGCACGAAGTGAAAGTCGCCACGGACGCACTCACCGTCATCGTCAACAACGAGAACGACTGGATCGATTGCGCGACGCCGGAACAGCTCGAACAGATCTGGGGCCCGGACGCCGCGACCAAGTGGAGCGACGTCAACTCCGACTGGCCGGACGAGAACATCGAGCGCTACGGTCCCGCCGACACCTCCGGTACCTTCGACTACTTCAGCGAGGAGATTATGGGGGAAGCCGGCGCTCACACGAGCGACTACCAGCCGACGGAGAAGGACAACATCATCGTCCAGGGCGTCACCGGAAGCAAGTACGCCATCGGCTACTTCGGCTTCTCGTTCTACTACAACAACCCCGACCAGGTCACGGCCCTGGCCATCGACAACGGCGACGGCTGCGTCGAACCGTCGCTGGAGACGGCGAAGAGCGGGGAGTACGCGCCGCTATCGCGGCCGCTGTTCACCTATCCCGCGAAGTCGGCCCTCCAGGAGGAACACGTCGCGGAGTTCGCCCGGTACTTCGTCGAACGGAGCGCCGACGAGGAACTCGTCGCCGAAACTGTCGGGTACGTCCCGAACAGCCAGGAGGAGATGCAGACGCAACTCGACCAGCTCAACGAGTTCATCGGTTCGAGCGAATAGCCCGACGCCGCGCGGTTCAGCTCACACTATGTACCCGCTACGTAACGAACCCGAGCCATTTTTCAAACAGTGCGTGAAAGACCCATCAAGATGAGTGACGAGGCGCAAACGCCGGACCTGTCGGGCGGCCGGGGATTCCAGACCGTCCGCGAACGCCTCTATCACGCGCTCTTTTTCGTCTGCGCGCTCCTCTCCGTCCTGACCACGCTCGCGATCGTCATCGCACTCCTGACCGAAGCACTGGGCTTCTTCGCCGAGGTGCCGGTTCTCGACTTCCTCACGGGAACGCGCTGGAGTCCGACCATCCGACCGGTCGAGTACGGCGTGCTCCCGCTCGTGTTCGGGACGGTGATGGTCACGCTCGGGGCCGCGGCGCTCGCACTCCCAGTCGGCCTCCTGACGGCCATCTACCTCTCCGAGTACGCCAGCCCGCGCGTGCGGTCGATACTCAAACCCGCGCTCGAAGTGCTGGCCGGCATCCCCACCGTCGTCTACGGTTTTCTCGGTCTCGTCTATCTGACCCCCGCCCTCTCCGTTATCTTCCCCTCCATCTCGACGTTCAACATTCTCTCCGGGTCGATCATCGTCGGCATCATGATCATCCCCATGGTCTCCTCCATCAGCGAGGACGCGATGAGTTCCGTGCCCGACTCGCTTCGCAACGCGAGTTACGGGCTCGGGGCCACGAAGTTCGAGGTCTCCACGACCGTCGTGGTTCCCTCCGCCGTCTCGGGCATCGTCTCCTCGTTCATCCTCGCCATCTCGCGGGCCATCGGCGAGACGATGGCCGTCGTCATCATCGTCGGAGCACAGGCGAACCTGCCGGAGGCCAGTTCAATCGGCGGGCTTCCATTCGTCTCACCGACGTCCCTGTTCGACCAGTTCCTCGAACCGGGGATGACGATGACCGTCGCCATCGTCAACCTCGCGGTGGGCGACATCGCGACCCAGTCGCTGGCCTACCAGAGCCTCTTCGCCATCGGACTGACGCTGTTCGCCATCACCCTGATCATGAACCTCATCAGCGACCTCGTCGCACAGCGCTACAGGGAGGAGTACTGAGATGGCTACCGACACCACGACGGACGACGGGTTCGGACAGGTCAGCCGGGTCAAGGGCGTCGTCTTCGAGTACCTCACGCTGGCCGCGTCGCTGCTCGGCATCGTCTCGCTGGCCATCCTGCTCTCCTACGTCAGCTACGACGCGTTCGGCCTCGACGCGGCCGCCCCCGCCTGGTACGTCGTCTTCCTGCTCACGCTGGTCGCCCCCTCGGCCGGATTCCTCTGGTACGTCCGCGACCGGTCGACGGTGCGTTCGTCGATCAGCGGCGTCCTGTCGGTGATACTCGGTGGGACGCTCGTCGCGCTGGGGCTGGTCGTCGTCCTCTCGATCATCGTCGGCCCGGACGTGTGGTTCGCCCACTCGCTGTTCATTCTCGGCCCGACGCTCGCGCTACTGGGCTACGCCCGATACGTCGACGACTCCGCGGTCTGGGCCGGGACGGCCGCCGGCGTGTGGCTGTTCGTCGGTGCCGTCCTGACGGCGATCGACGACCTGCTGCTCGTGTTCGGCCAACAACTGGCGAGTCCGTTCGACCTCGTCACGATGCCCGAAGAACTCCTCCTCCAGGCCGCGATCCTGCTGGGGACGCCGGGCGTCTACTTCCTCACGGTCCTCGTCCCCGCCGTCGTCCTCGCGGACCGGTACGTCGCGTCGCGATCGAACGACCGCCGGGGCCACTCGCTGGCCGTCGCCCTCGTCCTGGTCACGTTCGCCGCGGTCCCCCTCGTCGACACCGTTCCGGCCGTCTCGCGAGGGTCCTGGCTCCTGGTCGTCGTCGGATTTCTCACCCCCCTCGGCGTCTACGTCGCCCTCAACGCTGCCGACTCGGACAGCCGACTCGGGCTCGCATTCCCGCTCGTCGTCCTCGCCGGCCTGTTCGCCGGCCGGCTCGTCGTCGACGTCCTCGGGGTGGCCCGGCCCGAGCCCTGGTTCGACTGGCAGCTCCTGACGAGTTCTGCCTCGGCGACGCCGGCCGACGCTGGCCTCTACCCCGCCATTATCGGGTCGGTGTTCATCATCGTGCTCGTGGCCGTGTTCACCGTGGTCTTCGGGGTCGGCGCCGCGGTCTTCCTCGAGGAGTACGCCTCTTCGAGCGGACCGGTCGGCAAGGTGACCCGCTTCATCCAGGTGAACATCTCGAACCTCGCCGGCGTTCCGTCGGTCGTCTACGGACTGCTCGGCCTCGCCCTGTTCCTGCGGCTGCTGGGGATGGGGGCCGGGACGGTCATCGTCGCCGCGCTGACGCTATCGCTGCTCATCCTCCCGATCGTCATCATCTCTGCCCAGGAGGCGATCCGGTCGGTACCGGACGACATGCGCCAGGCGGGCTACGGCATGGGGGCGACGCGGTGGCAGGTCATCAAGACGGTCGTCCTGCCGGAGGCCCTGCCGGGCATCCTGACGGGGACGATACTTGCGCTCGGCCGGGCCATCGGCGAGACCGCGCCGCTGATCCTGATCGGCATCGCGAGTTTCGTCACCTGGGCGCCCGACGGCGTCTTCAGCCGGGTGACGGCGATGCCCATGCAGATCTACGGCTGGGCGTTCTACCCGGACCCCGGCTTCCGGCACGGCGTCGTCCCGGCCGGCGTCATCACGCTGCTGGCGGTGTTGCTCGCCATGAACTCGGTCGCGATTTTCGTGCGCAACCGCTACGAACGGAGTACATAAACCCATGTCCAAGGACGTGACCCAAGACCCCGAGACGGACAGCGAGAAACTGATTTCGACCGACGTGTCCACCGACGACGCCGATGGCGACGTCCCGGACGAGAGCCAGGTCCGCACCGTCATCGAATCGCAGGATCTGGACGTCTTCTACGGCGACACGCAGGCCCTCCAGTCGATCGACCTCGAAATTCCGGCCCGGCAGGTCACCGCGATGATCGGTCCCTCCGGCTGTGGCAAGTCGACGTTCCTGCGCTGTATCAACCGCATGAACGACCTCATCGACATCGCCCGCGTCGAGGGGGAGTTGCTGTTCGAGGGGAAGAACGTCTACGACGACGACGTCGACCCGGTCGCGCTCCGCCGGCGCATCGGCATGGTGTTCCAGCACCCCAACCCCTTCCCCAAGTCCATCTACGACAACGTCGCCTACGGGCTGAAGATCCAGGACAAGACCGAGAACCTCGACCAGAAGGTCGAACAGGCACTCAAGCGGGCAGCGCTGTGGGACGAGGTGAAAGACCGGCTCGACGAGTCCGCCCTCGACCTCTCCGGCGGGCAACAGCAGCGACTCTGCATCGCCCGCGCCATCGCCGTCGACCCGGAGGTCATCCTGATGGACGAACCCGCGTCCGCGCTCGACCCCATCGCCACCTCACAGATCGAGGACCTCATCGAGGAGCTCGCCGAGGAGTTCACCGTCGTCATCGTCACCCACAACATGCAGCAGGCCGCCCGCATCTCGGACAAGACGGCGGTGTTCCTCACCGGTGGCGAACTCGTCGAGTTCGGGAACACGAACGAGATCTTCGAGAACCCCGAGAGCGAGCGCGTCGAGGACTACATCACCGGCAAGTTCGGCTAGCGACGCCCGGCGACGGGACAGGTTTCTGCGACGGCTGACCCGTGTTTCCGATAGCTCAGGTTTTGTGACCAGTCGACCACCGATCAGATCGTTGCCGCGAATCGGCACGTTCGTCACGAATAATACGACGATCGTCGTATCGAATTTGATAAATGGCCCGGAACGCATAATGGAGCGGTGTAGAGATAGCCAGACGTATGCCGACCGAAACAATCGAGCAAACTGACGAGTACACGGCAGAGATCGACGGCAAGCACGGGATTCCCCTCTTCACGTACAACAAGTACGTGTCGGGAGAGGACCTTCGAGCGGTCGCCCGAAGATGGGCCGAAATCATCGAGGAAGAGAACGCCGAACGGTATCTCGTCAACACCGAAGAGATCGCCGCACACAACGACGATGACAAGCAGTGGCTCGGAAAGACGTGGGTTCCGAACCTGATCGACCAGGGAGTCCGGGCGGGAGCCGGCGTCTACGCGGATTCGGTCATCTCCAAGGGCGATATGGAACGGATCGAAGAGAAGCTGAACTCGATCGATCCAGCCTACGAGTACCGCACGTTCGGCTCGCAATCGAAGGCAGTCGAGTGGCTGGCCGAGCAGTAGCCGTCCCTGCGGTATCGGCCCGAATGGCACGGACGCGGTTGCAGTACCGTTTTCGAAGCGGTTTCACGACGGGGGAGGAACCAGTTCGTAACTCCGGAGAAGGTATGACCGTCGAGAACGATCGGTTCGACGGTAACGGGAGTCACGTTCGAGGCGAAGTTCATGATTTCGACTGACTACGACGCAATCGTCTTCGACAACGACGGGGTACTGATCGAGCCGACCGACCGCGAGCGGCTGTACGAGGCCGTCCACCGGAGCTTCGAGCACTTCGACGTCGTCGCCGAGGAGGCACTCGTCCGGCGGGCCGTGGAGGAGGACGACCTGCCCTTCGACGACGTGCGGGAGACGCACGGGCTTGATCCGGACAAGTGGTGGCGTCGGCGCGAGGCGGCCGCCGTCGCGATCCAGCGCGAGGAGATCCGGGCGGGGTCGAAGGCCCTCTACGACGACGTCGCGGCACTCGGCGAACTGGACCACACGCTGGCCATCGTCAGCAACAACCAGCACGAGACGATCGAGTTCATCGTCGACCACCACGGACTCGACGCACAGTTCGAGACGTACTACGGACGAGACCCGACGGTCGAGGGCGCGAAACGGAAGAAGCCGGACCCGCACTACATCGACCGAGCGCTGGCGGAACTGGCAACGACCGACGCGCTGTACGTCGGCGACAGCGAAAAGGACCTCGTCGCCGCTGAGCGCGCCGGGATCGACTCGGCGTTCCTCCGGCGCGAGCACCGCCGCGACCTGACCCTCTCCGTCGAGCCGACGCACGAGTTCGCCGACCTCCGGGGGCTCGTCGACGCGGTGGCGAGCGCCCGTGCGGCCGGGGAGTAATAGAGGGGAAACTTGGGGCCAGGGAAAGGCTGATACGCCCGTCAGCCGCACTTCAGGTATGCCACGCGAATCGTACCAGGACAAGCTAGACGACCTCAGAGAGGACGTCCTCTACATGTCCGAAGTCGTCCTCGAACGGCTCCGCCTGGGGCTGGACGCCCTCGAACAGAAAGACGAGGCCCTCGCCCAGGAAGTCATCGAGGGCGACCACGAGGTCAACCAGATGTACCTCGAACTCGAACAGGACTGCATCGACCTGCTGGCCCTCCAGCAACCCGTCGCGAGCGACCTGCGCTTCATCGCGGCGTCGTTCAAGATCATCACCGACCTCGAACGCATCGCCGACCTGGCGACCAACCTCGGCGACTACTCGCTGGAGGCCGAGGAGGACGTCTTCCCGGAGGTCGACATCCAGACCGTCGCCGACGTCACCATCGAGATGGTCGAGGCCGCGATGGACGGGTACGCGAACCAGGACGCCGAAACCTGTTACCAGATCTCCGAGACCGACGACGAGGTCGACGCGCTCTGCGAGAGGGCCTCCGAGGCCGTCGTCCGGGACCTCATCGAGCGGGAGGTCACCGACGAGGCCACCGAGGAGGAGGTCGAGCGACTGATGGGCGACGTCTCCAGGTTGCTCCTGACGATCCGCGACCTCGAACGGGTCGGCGACCACGCCGTCAACATCGCCGCCCGGACCCTCTACATGGTCGAGAACGACGCGGACCTCATCTACTGACCGGCGCCGATTCGGCTACCGCCGCGCTCGACGGCCACCGTTTCTGCCAAACACCTCGCCGACGTGCCGCCCCGCTCCAGGTCACGCGCGCGTCCGGGGCCCATTTTATTAGGGCGCGGCGCGAGTACGTGGTAATAGATGGACGACGACCCGGTCGTGGAGACGGGATTCACCAGCCGGACGCCGGTGGAACCGCCACAGTCATTCGTCGAGCAGGCCAACGTGGACGAGTCGGACGTCGCCGCGTTCGACGCTTCCTGGCCCGAGTGCTGGCGACGCGCCGCGGACCTGCTCGACTGGGAGATGCCCGCCGAAGCGGTCCTCGGCCGGACGGGAGAGCGCGTCAGCTGGTTCCCCGACGGACGGATCAACGCCGCGTACAACTGCGTCGACCGGCACCTCGCGGAGCGCAAGAACCAGGCAGCGATCAAGTGGGTCGGCAAGCGCGGCGAGACGCGGACGTACACCTATCTCGACCTCTACCACGAGGTCAACGAGTTCGCCGCGGCGCTCCGGTCGCTCGGCATCGAGGAGGACGACGTCGTCACGCTGTACATGCCCGCCATCCCGGAGCTTCCGGTCGCGATGCTGGCCTGTGCGCGCATCGGTGCGCCGCACAACGTCGTGTTCGCGGGCTTCTCCGCCCAGGCGCTGGCCGAGCGGATGGACCGGGCCGGCTCCGAACTGCTGGTCACCTGCGACGGCTACTATCGGCGGGGGAACGCCGTCCACCAGAAGAACAAGGCCGACAACGCCCGCATCATGGCGTCCCAGGAGGTGAGCGACATCGTCGTCGTCGACCGCCTCGGCGACGAGGAGGTCCACCTCGGCGACGGCTACCACGACTACGACGAACTCGTCGCCGACCACCACGGCGCGGAAGTCGACCCCGTCACGCGCGAGGCGGACGACGAACTGTTCGTCATCTACACCTCCGGGACGACGGGCCAGCCAGCTGGGATCAGACACACCACTGGCGGCTACCTGGCACACGCGGCCTGGACCAGCCACGCCGTCCTCGACCTGAAGCCCGACGACACCTACTGGTGTTCGGCCGACATCGGCTGGATCACGGGCCACACCTACCTCGTCTACGGGCCGCTCGCGCTCGGGACGACGACGATGCTGTACGAGGGCGTCCCCGACCACCCCGAGAAGGACCGGGTGTGGGAACTGATCGAGCGCAACGCCGTCGACGTCTTCTACACCGCGCCGACGGCCATCCGGGCGTTCATCAAGTGGGGGGCCGACCATCCGGACTCCCACGACCTGTCCTCGCTGCGCCTGCTCGGGACCGTCGGCGAACCGATCAACGCCGACGCCTGGTGGTGGTACTACGAGCACGTCGGGAACGGCGAGTGTCCCATCGTCGACACCTGGTGGCAGACCGAGACGGGGTCGATCCTCGTCTCGACGGTGCCCGGCGTCGACGAGATGAAACCCGGCAGTGCCGGTCCGCCGCTGCCGGGCATCGACGCCACGGTCGTCGACGAGACCGGTGAGTCCGTCGCGCCGGAGACCGGCGGCTACCTGACGGTCACGAAACCCTGGCCCGGGATGCCGCTGGACCTCGCCGCCGACGGGGCGCCGGACGACGAGGACTGGCGGTACGTCACCGAGGACGCGGCGCGCATCGACGACGACGGCTACGTGACCGTGCTGGGCCGCATCGACGACACGGTCACCGTCCAGGGCCACCGCCTCGGGACGATGGAACTCGAGAGCGCCATCGCCGACGTCGAGGGGGTTGCCGAGGCTGCCATCGTCGACGTCCAGACCCCGGGAGGAGGGAGCACCGTCCACGCCTTCGTCAGCACCGACGAGGGTCACCAGGGCGTCGAGGGGCTGCGAGAACGGATCGCCGCGAACGTCGAGCGGACTATCGGCTCCTTCGCCACGCCGGGCGTCGTCGTGTTCACGCCCGAACTCCCGAAGACCCGCTCGGGGAAACTCCTCCGGCGACTCCTGAAGGACATCGCCAGCGGCCAGGAGCTCGGGGACACGAGCGCCCTGCGGAACCCGGAGATCGTCGGCGAGATCGAATCTGCCCTCGACGGCGAGTGACAACCGACCGGCGTCGACCGCGCGCTGCCCCCCGCGTCGGCCGCGGGAATGGGCGACCGAACTCATTTCGCCGAGTTGCATTCTGGCGAAACTAATGTCCCGCCCCAGCGTCACACAGCGTCCGTACTCCAGTCATATTTGCCCTCTACAGACACACTGCGCCGAATGACTTATTTCGCAGTACCGTGTTTGTGCGAAACAGACTCATGGGGACGGCCAGAACTGACGTCGCCGGCGGGGACGGCGTTACGGTGGGCGAGGAGGACTACCGCGCTATCCGGCGGTGTGCGGAGACGTATCGCGAGTCCCTGTTCGTCCGCCTCTGCGGGGAGGTCGGACTTCGCCCGGCCGAAATCTGTCGCGTCACGCCGGCGTCGTTCTCACGGCGGTCGACACGGAACGCGCGCCACCACCTCCTCGCGCTGTCGGACGAGGAGGGCGACGAGCGGACCGCGTACGTGCCAGCTGACGTCCGCTCGGCGGTGGAGCGGTACGTCAACGAACACGGCATTGGCGAGGACGAGCCCGTCTTCGACCTGACGGCGCGGCGCGTCCAGATGATCGTCTCCGAGGTGTCCGACCGGGCCGCCGAAGCCGCTGACGACCCCCGACTGGGAGCGGTTTCTTCGCGCGAACTCCGGCGGTACTACGGCCGCCGCCTCCTCCACGGGGAGGGCGTCGACCCGTGCGTAGTCATGGCGGTCGGCGGCTGGGACCACCTGGACGGCCTCCTGCAGGACACCGGCTCCGTCGACGCGAGCGACGTCCTCGGCGCGCTGGAGGGGACCGACCTCGCGAACGGCGCCGGCGGCTGGGCGGGATGCGACGTCGAACGCGCCGTCGACCAGGCCGGGTTCGGTGTACTGGTCACGGACCCCGACGGCAGGATACAGTACGTCAACGACGGCTTCGCGGCGCTCACCGGACGCACGCTCGACGACCTTGTCGGGCGAGACGCGGCCGTCGCGTACGCCTCCGAGGACGAAGCGCGGACGCACGCGCACGTGAGCGACGACGATTCCTGGGTCAGCCTCGGCCGCGCCGACGGCGGGGAGGTTCGCGCCTTCCGGTCCTCGGCCGCGGTCGTGGACGACCGCGGCGCGCCGGTCGGCACGGTCACCGTGTTCGTCCGTCCCGATGGAAGCGCCGCTGGCGCCGTCGAAGCGTCCACCGAGCGGACGAACGGCCGACTGGCGGACGCCATCGCCAGCCTCCGGTCGGTCAACGAGGTGCTCCCCTCGGCCGCGGACAGGGGCGAGGCCGAACGCCGCGTCTGCGAGCGCCTGGCCGCCAACGACGCCTACCGCTTCGCACTCGTCACCGGCGCGAGCGGGGACCGCCACGTCGAGCCGCGCACCTGGGCCGGCGTGGACGACGACGTGGCGAGGGCGCTCGTCTCCGCGACCGCGCGCCTCGATGACCCGCCAGGACAGACCGCCATCGCCACGGACGAAGTCGTGGTACGCACCGACGTGCCCGAGGACGGGAACGGCCGGCTCGACGGGCTCAGGGACACTGTCGCCAGCGTCGCGTTCGTCCCGCTCACGTACGGCGAGACGACTCACGGTCTGCTGGTGCTCGGTAGCGAGGCGTCCGACGCCTTCGGGAGCGACGAGCGAGAGGTGCTGGCCGGCCTCGGCTGGCAGGTCGGGCAGGCGGTGACTGACATCGAGCGCAAGAAGCTCCTGCTGGCCGACAGCGTGCTCGAACTGGAGTTCCGGGTCCGCGACGAGGACGCCGTCCTGATCGACGCCTCCCGGCGGTTCGACGCCACCTTCGAACTCGAGGGGCTCGTCCCGGGCGAGGGCCAGTCGCTGCTGTACTTCGTGACGATGACGGGCGCCTCGCCCGACGAGGCGCTCACTTACGCCGCCGACGTCGCGGACGTCGAGAACGCCCGCCTGATCCGTGACTACGGAGAGGGGTACCTCCTGGAGTTCAGTATCGGCGGCGAGGAGCCGGCGACGACGCTCATCGAACTGGGCGGCCACGTCAACGAGTTCGTCATCGAAGACGGCGTCCAGCGCATCGAGGCGGAGTTCACGGCCAAGACCGACGTCAGGGCCGTCCTCAGCGGACTGGAATCGTCCTACCGCACGGCCGAGTTGCTGTCGAAACAGGAGGTCGAACGCTCCGTCCAGACGGCCGACGGGTTCCGTCGCTCGCTGGAGGACGACCTGACGGACAAACAGCAGTCGGTGCTCACCGCGGCCTACCACGCCGCCTACTTCGAGTGGCCCCGGGGGAGTACGGCCGAGGAACTGGCCGACTCCATCGGCGTCTCCTCGCCGACGCTCCACAACCACCTCCGGAAGGCCCAGCAGAAGCTACTGACGGCGTTCTTCGACGAGGCCGAGCGGTGATCCCGGCGCCCCCGGACCGCTACTGTAACGATCTTTTTGCTATTTAGACGATCATCTTAAGAGCGTCCTTCGACATGTTCCGCACGTTCTATGCCAACAGGTTACGCGACACGGGCCGCAGCAGACGTGGAGGGTGATCATCGGGCGACCGACCGGGTGGCCGTATCCGACGCGGGGACGGAGGCGGTCCGCCATGAGTGACGACGCGGACGTCGAGGCCGAGGCCGAACTGGAGGCCCGGCTGACCGAGCAGGAGTACTTCCGGCCGCCGACGCAGTTCGTCGGGCAGGCCAACGTCACCGACCCCTCCATCCACGAGCGCTTCGAGGAGAACTATCCGGAGTGTTTCGAGGAGTACGCCGAACTCCTGGAGTGGGACGAGCACTGGGACGAGGTGCTCGACGACTCGAACCCGCCGTTCTACGAGTGGTTCACGGGCGGGAAGCTGAACGCCTCCTACAACTGCATCGACCGGCACCTCGACGAGCGCAAGAACCAGGCCGCCTTCATCTGGGAGGGGGCCGACGCCGAGGAGCGCGAGCACATCACGTACCAGGACCTGTACAACCGGGTCAACGAGATGGCCGCGGTGCTGAAAGAGGTGGGCGTCGAGGAGGACGACGTCGTCACCTGTCACCTCCCGATGTTGCCGTCCCTGCCGGTGACGATGCTCTCGTGTGCGCGCATCGGCGCGCCTCACTCCGAGGTGTTCGCCGGCTTCTCCGCGCAGGCGCTCGCGGACCGCATCGACAGCGCCGGGTCGGACGTCGTCGTCACCGTCGACGGCTACTACCGCCGCGGCGAGTTCCTGAACCACAAGGAGAAGTGCGACGAGGCCCTCGAACTGGCCGACTCGGACCCCGACACCGTGCTGCTGTGGACGCGCCACGACGAACCGGCAGACGACGTCGAGATCGACAGTGACGACCCGTACGTGCTGGTCGACGAACTGCTCGAGAACAACGAGCGACGACGCGTCGAACCCGTCTCCCGCGACGCCGAGGACCCGCTGTTCCTCATGTACACGTCCGGGACGACTGGCCAGCCCAAGGGGTGCCAGCACCGCACGGGCGGGTACATGTCCTACGTCACCGCGACGTCGAAGAACGTCCTCGACATCAAGCCCGAGGACACCTACTGGTGTGCAGCCGACATCGGCTGGATCACGGGCCACAGCTACATCGTCTACGGCCCCCTGTCGCTGGGGACCACGAGCGTGATGTACGAGGACACGCCCGACCACCCGCACAAGGGCCGTATCTGGGAGATCGCCGAACGCTACGACGTGGACATCTTCCACACGTCACCGACGGCGGTTCGGATGTTCATGAAGTGGGGCGAGCAACACGTCCAGGACTACGACTTCGACTTCCGGCACATGACGACCGTCGGGGAACCGATCCAGCCCGAAGCGTGGCTCTGGTACTACAAGTACATCGGCGACGAGGACGCCGTCATCGTCGACACCTGGTGGCAGACCGAGACGGGCGGGCACCTCATCACGAACCTGCCGGCCCTCGACGACATGAAGCCCGGCAGCGCCGGCAAGGCCCAGCCCGGCATCAGTCCGGCCATCTACGACGACGACGGCGAACCGATCGAACCGGCGTCCGGCCAGGCCGGCAACCTCGTCATCGAGGACCCCTGGCCCGGCATGCTCCAGACGGTGTACGGGAACGACGAGCGGTTCATCGAGGAGTACTGGCAGGACTTCTCCGACACCGACTCCGACGACCCCGAGGACTGGGTGTACAAGGCCGGCGACGGCGCCGTCCACGGCCAGGACGACTACTTCCGCGTGCTCGGACGGCTCGACGACGTTATGAACGTCGCGGGCCACCGCCTCGGAACGATGGAACTCGAGTCCGCCGTCGCCGAGGTCGAGGACGTCGCCGAAGCCGCCGTCGCCGCGCGCGAGGACGCCGAGAAGGGCGAAGTACCCGACGTCTACGTGGTCTTGCGTGACGGCGTCGAGGAGAGCGACGCGGTCCGCGGCCGCATCGTCGAGGCCGTCGAGGACGAGATCGGGAAGTTCGCCCGGCCGTCGAACGTCATCTTCTGTGACGACCTGCCCAAGACGCGCTCGGGCAAGATCATGCGCCGGCTGCTGGAGAACATCTCCAACGACGAGGAACTCGGAAACACCACGACGCTCCGGGATCCGAGCGTCCCCGAGGAGATCCGCGACCGGATGCGCGGGGACTGAGCCGCCTCCGTCGAGACCTTTATTCCGGTAGATCGGCCACCGTACGCCGTATTTTCGCGACCCGTTCGTGTACGTTTGGAATAATTATACCCAACTATTATGAGGGTACTCGACAGGTGGTACTGTGTATGTCAAGCGATGACAAGAGCGTCTCACGACGCTCTGTGCTGAAACAGGCCGGCGCGACTGGTGCACTCGGACTGGCTGGGCTAGCTGGTTGTTCCGGCGATGGTGGTGGCAACGGTGACGACGAATACCCCGCGCTCGGGAACTACCCGATCGAGGGCGACACGGCGACGTTCGGCTTCAACGTCCCGCTATCGGGGCCGTACTCCTCTGAGGGTGAGGACGAGCTCCGAGCGTACGAACTGGCCGTCAAGCATCTCAACAACGGCGGCGGCTGGGTCGACAACTGGGACGACCTCTCGGGCGACGGCGTCCTCGACTACGAGATCGACTACGTGGAGGGTGACACCGCCACGGACGCCTCGACCGCGGACGAGTCCGCCTCGCGAATGATCCAGCGCGACGACGTGATCATGTTCGCCGGCGGTTCCTCGAGCGCGGTCGCCATCGCCCAGCAGGGCGTGGCCCAGCGCGAGAACGTGATGTTCACGTGCTGTCTCACGCACTCGAACGACACGACCGGACAGGACTGCGTCCGTTACAGTTTCCGGGAGATGTTCAACGCGTACATGACTGGGCAGGCGCTGACGCCCGTCGTCACCGAGGAGTACGGTGACGACCTGTCGTTCTACCAGCTGTACGCGGACTACTCCTGGGGGAAGACGGTCGAGGAGTCCATCCGGAAGTTCTTCGGCGAGGCGGGCTGGGAAGAAGTCAACAGCGTCGCGACGCCGCTGGACACGAGCGACTTCTCCTCGTACCTCTCGGAGGCCCAGAGTTCGGGCGCCGACGTCCTGTTCCTGAATCACTACGGGCTGGACGGGGCGAACTCGCTGAACCAGGCCATCGACGCCGGTATCGACGAGGACATGGAGATCGTCATGCCGCTGTACAACCGGCCGATGGCGGAGGCCGCGAGTTCCGCAATCAACGGTATCTACGGCACGATCGCCTGGGACTCCCAGATCGACAACGAGCCCTCGAACTCCTTCACCGAATTCTTCGGCGAGGAGTACGACGGCCGCGTCCCGTCCGGGCCGGCCCAGCTCGCGTACTCGGGCACGCTCCAGTACGCCGCAGCGGTCGAACGCGCCGGAACGTTCTACCCGCCGGAGGTCATCCGGCAGCTCGAAGGATTCGAGTACGACAACATCGGGATGGGTGAGGAGACGATGCGTGCCTGCGACCACCAGGCCCAGCGCGCGATCCCGGTCGTCCGCGGACTCCCCGAGTCCGAGCAGGGCGACGGGCAGTTCTTCGAGATCGTCGACATCACCTCGCGCGACGACGTCGGCTACGGCTGTGACGAAGGTCCCGCGTCGCAGTGCGAACTCGGAGAGTACGGAGACGAGTGAACTGTCGGCGGTCTGCTGAACTACCTACATTGACATACCTCATCGACGGAGGCTCACATTACCATGCCTGTTACTGACAATCGAATTCGACGGAGACGGTGCGGCTGTCTCGCTCCCTCCGAGGTGATCGACTCGTGAACATCCTCGGGGATATCATCGTATTGCTGGTCAACGGACTCCAGCAGGGTGCTATCTACGTCCTGCTGGCCATCGGCCTGTCGATCATTCTCGGGACGTTGCGGTTCGTCAACTTCGCCCACGGCGCGCTGTACGTCATCGGGGCGTACGCCGGACTGTTGATCGCCCAGGAGATCTCGGTCTCGAACGGGAAACTGGCCGACTGGGGATACCAGACCATCGGCCTCGACCTGGGATTCCTGCCCGCCCTGGTGTTCGTCCCCGTCTTCGTCTTCGTCGTCGGGCTCGCCATGGAGCGGTACGTCGCGCGCCCGTTCTACGACCGGCCCGACACGGACCAGATTCTGGTGACGTTCGGGCTCGCCATCGTCGTCCAGGAGGCGCTCCACGCCCTCGTGGGCGGTCGCAGTTACAAACTGGTGATCCCCCCGGAGGCCCTGGGTGTGATCCCGCTCTCGGGACCCACCGACATCCCGTTCACCGCCGTGAGCCTCGGTCTCTGGCGACTCTGGGTCATCGTGATCACGGCCATCCTCGTCCTGGCGGTGTACGCCATCGTCGAGTACACCGACTTCGGACTGGTCGTCAAAGCCGGCACGCGCGACCCGGAGATGGTGCGCCTGCTGGGCATCAAGATCACCCGGCCCTACATCGTCATGTTCGGCATCGGTGCCGCGCTCGCCGGAGTGGCCGGCGTCGTCGGCGCGCCGCTCTCGAACATCAACCCCGAGATCGGGATGTCGATCCTCGTGCCGGCGTTCCTGACCGTCGTCATCGGCGGCGTCGGGTCGATTCGAGGCGCCGTCCTCGGCGGGACGCTCATCGGGATGGTTCAGGTGGCGCTCATCTCGCTTGGCAGCGTCTCGCTGCTCGGTATCACCGTCAACTGGACGCCGTGGGCACAGGTCGGCATCTACGTGCTCGCGGTCGTCGTGTTGCTCACCAGGCCACAGGGCCTCCTCGGTGAGGAGGAGGTGGCCGCATGAGCGACGAGGTTCAGACACAGACCGAACCGGAGAGCGCCGAGCACGGCGAACAGTCGCCGTCGCTGTACGAGCGCTGGACAGCGATCCGCGAACAGGAGTCCACCGTCGCCGTGTTGACGATCCTCGGCGTCCTCCTGGCGCCGTTCGTCCTGGTGACGGTCCCGGACGCGATCGGTCTCCCGAGCGACCTGACGTGGTACAACAGCCTCATCACGCTCACGCTGATCTGGGCCATCTTCGCCATCGGCTACGACCTGCTACTCGGGTACACCGGGCTGCTCTCGTTCGGCCACGCGATGTTCTGGGGCACTGCGGCGTACGCCTCCGGCATCTTCAGCGCCGAAGTGTTCGGGAGCCCCATCGCGATGATCATCGCCGGGACCACCGTCGCGGTGGTGCTCGCCTGGGTCATCGGGTGGATCTCGCTGCGCCGCGGCGGCATCTACTTCGCCATCCTCACGCTGGCGTTCGGACAGATGATCTACTACATCTTCCTCTCGCCGCTGTCCACCGTCACCGGCGGCGAGAACGGATTCACCGGCGTCGAGGTCGGGAACCTGCTCGGCGTCATCGACCTGGGCAGTCAGGTGCCGTTCGTCCCGACGGCGTTCGTCAGCAACTGGATGTACGTCTTCGCCGGCACCGCGCTCGTCCTCGCGGTCGTCGTCGGCTACCGCATCCTCAACTCGCCGTACGGCGTCGTCCTCCGGGCGATCCGGGAGAACGAACAGCGCGCGGAGTTCGTCGGTCTCAACGTCTGGCGATACAAGCTCATGTCCTTTATCATCTCGGGGGCCTTCGCCGGCGTGGCGGGGAGCCTCTACACGATCCAGCGCTCGTACGTGCCGATCGAGAACACGCTGCAGTGGACGGTCAGCGGCGACATCGTCGTCATCACCGTCCTCGGCGGCGCCGGCTCCCTGTTCGGCGCGATATTCGGCGCCGGGCTGTACATGTACGTCGCGAACATCGTCAGCGGCATGGCCGGTATCGGCGACTTCTGGCACCTCATCCTCGGCGTCGTCTTCATCGTCGTCGTCGTCACGATGCCCGACGGCATCTGGGGTGGGATTTCGTGGGTGCGAGAGAAGGTGGCAGACGAACTCGGAGGTGACGACGAATGAGCACCATCCTCGAGACGCGCGACCTGGTCAAGGAGTTCGGCGGCCTCACGGCCACCGACGACGTGAACCTCCAGATACAGGAGGGCGAGTTGCTGTCGCTGATCGGCCCCAACGGCGCGGGCAAGTCGACGCTGATCAACCTCATCACCCGGATGCTCGAAGAGACCAGCGGCGACATCTTGTTCGAGGGCGAGTCGATAACGGACCTCGAACCCCACGAGGTCGTCCAGCGCGGCGTCGGCAAGTCGTTCCAGACGGCCTCTATCTTCCCGGAACTCACCGTGGAGGAGAACGCCAACATCGCGTCGCTGGGCGCCGAGCACGGCGCCTTCCGGTTCAACTTCCTCCGGCACCGGGACAGCTACCCGGAGGTCGCCGAGCGGACCCGCGACGTCCTCGACGCGGTGGAGTTGCTCCCGCAGAAGGACGTCACCGCGGCCGACCTCCCCTACGGTGACAAGCGTCGCCTGGAGATCGGTATCGCCCTCGCGAGCGAACCGTCGCTCCTCCTGATGGACGAACCGACCGCCGGCATGTCGCCGGAGGAGACCCAGGAGACGGTCGAACTGATCGAACGAGTCCAGGAGGAGATGGGGCTGACCATCCTGCTGGTCGAACACGACATGGAGATCGTCTTCAGCATCTCCGACCGCATCGCCGTGTTACACCAGGGTGACATCATCGCCAGAGGGACGCCAGAGGAGGTCCAGGGCGACCCCGACGTCCAGGAGGCGTACCTCGGAGGTGTCGAACTGTGAGCCTGCTCGAACTCGACGCCGTCGACAGCTACTACGGCGAGAGTCACATCCTCCGCGACGTGTCGATGCACGTCGAGGAGGGCGAGATATGCGCGTTGCTGGGTCGTAACGGCGCGGGCAAGACGACGACGCTCAGGAGCATCGCGGGCGCCCGCCCGCCGACGGTCCGCGACGGTACGGTCACCTACAAGGGCCGGGACATCACCGACCTGCCGACCGAGGACATCTCGGCGCTGGGCATCTCGCACGTCCCCGAGGAGCGGCGCGTGTTCGCCAACCTCACCGTCGAGGAGAACCTCCACCTCGCCGAGGTCGTCTCGAACCCCTCGAACACCTGGGGCCGGGACCTCGACTTCGAACACACCGGCATGACGACCGGGGAGGTGTACGAGGACTTCCCGCGACTCGGCGAGCGCGCCAGTCAGCAGGCCGGCACGCTCTCGGGCGGCGAACAGCAGATGCTCGCTATCGCCCGGGCGCTCAAGCAGAGCACCGACCTGCTGATGCTGGACGAACCCTACGAGGGGCTCGCGCCGCAGATCATCCAGACCGTCGAGGACGCCATCGAACGCATCCGCGACGACGGGACGACGGTGTTGCTCGTCGAGCAGAACGCCGCGGCGGCGATGCAGATCGCCGACCGGTGTTACGTCGTCGACCAGGGTGCGGTCGTGTTCAGCGGGTCCGCCGAGGAGCTACGAAACGACGACGAGACGCGCCAGCGGTACCTGGGGGTCTAACACAGTGAACGAAGCCCAGGTAGACAGCTACGTCGACGTGCTCGTCACGAAAGACGTCCTCGTCGAGGACGAAGCGACGGGGGAGCTGGCGACCACGGACGACTTCGAGCAGGACCGCCACGTCTACTACGACACCTACCTCGACGTCACCGAGGCGGAGTTCCACCAGGCGGTCGCGGACACGTTCGGCTTCGACTCGGCCGAGGCCGCCGCCGAACACGTCGAACGACACGAGGTAACGCGCGAGGAGTACGCGACGTACCTCACGCTCTACGCGACGCTCGAGGACTGCTCGGTCGCGGAACTCGCCGAGATGGCGAGCATCGTCACCGAGGTCGGTCCCCAGTCGCCGGTGCCCGAGGCCCTCGTCGAACTCGACGACGAGTATTACGGCGACTTCCTCACCACGCACAACCGGGCCGTCGTGACGGTGTGGAAGCGGGGCTGTGCCCCCTGCGACGCGATGAAGGAGGAACTCGACGACGTCCTGGCCGCGTTCCCCGGCGACGCCCGGGTGGCCGGGCTCGACGGCGAACAGTGCCCGGGGTTCTGCAAGGAGTACGAGGTCAACGCAGCCCCCGCGGTCGTGCTGTTCGAGGACTGTGAGATGCTCGACGTGCGGACCGGGCGGACGGAGCCCGAGACGCTCGCGGAGTGGGCCGCGGACGTCTACGACATCGAGTGAGCCGGTACTGGGTTCGTCTCCCGACCGACCGGCCACGCGGTTCGATTTCTGGACAGACGGCGAGTCACCGCAGCTGAGAATTGTCTGTGTGTGAGTGAGTACGTACGCGAAGCGCGACGCGAGAGCGCCTACCGAGTCGAGGAAGAAGAGAAGGGCGGAAGGACGGAAGAACGGAAGGACGGAGACTCAGTCGTCGGTCGACAGTTCCTCGACGCTGTCGACGAGTTCCCTGACGGACTGGGACTGGGAGCCGGTCGCGTCGACGATCTGGGCGGCGGCGGCCTCCGCGTCCTCGGCGTGGCTCCGGGCCTCCTCGATCGTGGTCGTGATACCCTCCACGGCGCTGGCCTGGCTGTCGTTCGCGTCGGCGACCTCGTTGATGCCGGAGGCGGCCTCCTCGACCGCCGCGGAGATGTCGTCCAGGGCGTCCAGCGCGTCGGTTATCTTCGTCTCGGCGCGGAGGATCTGCTCGTTGGACTCCTCGACCGTGTCGACGGTGTCGGTCGCCTGCTGCTGGATCGCTTCGATGTTCCCGGAGATCTCCTCGGTGTACTCGCTGGTCTCGTTGGCGAGCGTCTTGACCTCCTCGGCGACGACGGCGAAGCCGCTGCCGCTCTCGCCGGCGCGGGCGGCCTCGATGTTGGCGTTGAGCGCGAGCATGTTGGTCTGCTCGGCGACGTCCGCGATGATGTCGATGATCTCGTTGACCTGGTCCATCCGGTCGGCCAGTTCGCCGACGCTGTCGACCAGGTCGTCGCTCGTCGCAGTCAGCTCGTCGGTCACCGCCTGGGCTTCCTCGCTCGCGGTGGCGCCGTCGTCGACCGCGTCCAGCGCCCGGGTCGCCGCGGAGGCGACCTCGCTCGACGTCGCCGCGATCTCCTCCATGCTCGCGCTGACGTCCTGGACGTCGTTTGCGGCCTCCGAGAGGATCTCGTTCTGGGCGGTGACGTACGCCTCGACGTCGTGGGCGGCGTCGGCCGACTGGTCGGTCGCCGAGGCCAGCGAGTTCGCGCTCCGGTCGACGCCCTCGATGAGACCTTCGAGCGCACTCGCCATCTCGTTGAGTTCGGTGACGACGGCGAGCAGCGACTCGTCGACGTGGCCGCCTTCGTTGTCGAAGGAGGCCCGCGCCGACAGGTCCCCGTTCTGGATGTCGTGCATCGTCTCCTCGAGTTCGGTGACGAGGGCGGCGGTCTGCTCGTGGCGGAGCGCGTCGTCGGTCCGGTCCTGGACCATCTCCACGACGCCGAGCAACGCGCCGTCGTCGTCGTAGATGGGCGCCGCCGAGAAGGAGATGTGGACCTCCTCGCCGTCGGGGTCGACCATGACGCTCGTGTCCCGGTACAGCGTGAAGTCGGCGTCCTCGACTCTCGGGACGTCGTACTCGGTGTCGGTCGCCTCGGGCGCGTCGAGCACCTTGTCCGCGAGCGTCTGTCCGCGCCGCCCGTCGGGATAGAAGGCCATGCTCGCCATCTCCATGGACTGGGCCGCTGCCTCGGAGACACCGGTGAGGTCTTCCAGCTGCGAGTTCCAGTTCAGAATCTCGCCGTCCGGGTCGAGGACGAACAGCGGCGTCCCGACGTGGTGGAGTACCCGGTGGTAATCGAGTCCGTCGCCGTCTGACGAGTCACCGACCGTCGCCGCGTCCTCGTCACCACCGCCGCCCGCCACGTCGTAGGCCCCGACGCCGGCCGCGAACACGTCCGTCGACGCGCCGAGGCCGTCGACCAGCGTCGCCTCGCTCTCGTCGAGCGCCGCCCGCGCTTCGGGGTCGAGTTGCTCCCGTAGCTCGTCGAAGACGGCGCCGACGATAGCCTCGTTGGCGACGCGCTGGGAGGCGACGAACGACGACGCGTCGATGCCGGCCTCCCGGTAGTCGTCGACGAGCGCGGCGACGTCGGCATCCTCCAGTTCGAAGAGATCGGTCAGATGGGCATCGCCGACGGCCGCCCCGTCGGCCGACCCGTAGAGCGCCGCGAGCGCGTCGAGCGACGGGTCGTAGCCCCTCGCTATCGTATCGAGGTGGGCTGCGGTGGGAGCGTCGACCACGGCACCGCCGTCCGGTGCGAGTGATCGGGCCTCCCCGGTCCCCCATCGTCGCGCCAGCCACCTGCGTACGCGTGTGAAGCGTGGGTCTGCCATCAGTAGTGACACCTATTGGCACATCGATCATGATACTCCGGGATAAACCTACCTCGGCCATTATCGATGGGGATAATCCGAGCCCGCGAAACCCTCGCGTGGAGACGGGAACGGTCCGGTCAGCGGCGGCGGTCGGTCACTGGCGAGGACCGTCCTCGACGCCCTCGAGCCCCGCGTCGATGACGCGGAAGCGGGCACTCTCGCCGGCCGGCTGTGCACGGTGTTTCTCCAGCGTCGCCCGGCGGTTCCCGCCGCGGAACCGTTCGAGCCGGACGATCGCACCCGACCAGTGATTCAGCGTGTGGCCACCGAGGGCCCGGCTCCGGTCGCCGTCGGGGTCAGAGAACACCTGGTTCGTGAAACAGACCGCCAGGTCGTGTTTGCGGGCCAGCGAGAGCAGGTGGGTGATCTGGCGGGCCACGTCGCGCAGCGCCTCGCCCTCCTCCTGGGCGGTGCGTTCCAGCCGGTAGAACCCCGTCGCGCTGTCGAGGACGATCAGGTCCAGTTCGGCGGCCAGGTCTGCGGCGTCCTGGACGGCCTGTTCCTGCTGTTCGTAGTCCAGCGCGTCGGAGATGATGATGCGACCGGCCAGGTCCTCGATGCTGTCGTCGGTCCGCTCGGCGCGGGCGCCGGCGACCTGCTGCATCCGGTCGGCGGAGAGCCCCTCGGTGTCGATGTACAGCGACGACCGGCCGCTCGCGGCCACCTCGATGGCGGCGCTCAGCGCGAGGTTGGTCTTCCCCGAGGCGGGCGGCCCGTATATCTGGGTCACCGCACCCCGTTCGAAGCCACCGCCGAACAGCTCGTCGATGGCCTCACAGCCGGTCGGGACGTGTGTACTCACGGGAGTGGGTAAGGGAACGGGTGATTAAACGCTGGCGAAGCTCATCCTGCCGGCTGTAACAGCTCGAAAGGACTCGCCACCACGCGGGACCGAGTATCGTTGCGAACGGACAGCCGGCAGTATCAGGCCCGTGCCGGGAGGTGGCGAGCGAGCGCGTCCGCGACGGCGTCGGGGTCCGCCAGGTCGTCGGTCGCCAGCCGAACGTCCACCCGCCAGGGACGACGGACTTCGATGGCGTCGTCGGTCCGGTCCCAGCCCTCGAACGCAGACCACGGAACCAGTCGCGTCCGGAGCGGCTCGTCGACGGCCAGCCCGGCGGACGTCACGCGGTAGGTGCGTGAGCGGCCGAGGACCGACGTGACGAGCCCGAGGGAAAAGCCCATCTGCCCGAGGGTCGCCAGCCAGTCGAACCCCGCAACGACGCCGGCGATCCACCCGATGGCGGAGAGGCCGGCCAGGACGCCTGCGACCGCGTACAGCCGGTTTCGAGCGGTCGTCGGCCAGCCCCCTTCGACGGTGGTCTCCTCGTCGACGTCCTCCAGGACGGCGGTCGCGTACCGCGAACGGGCGAGCCCACCGAGCGCGAGTCCACCGAGCGCCGCGAACAGCCCGAGGAAGGCGCCGATGACCGAGAGACCGCCGCCGAGTAGATGGGCGTTGAAGGCGGCCAACGAGCCGACGGCAACCACCACGCCCAGGACAGCGGGAAGCCAGGCCACTCGCGAGGACCCGAGCCAGGGAACCAGCCCGGGGCGACGGCTGAAAACCACGCCGGCCAGTGCGAGCGCGCCGACGCCCGTCGCGAGGAACGTACCGTACAGCAGCGCCGGGTCGCTCCAGCCGGCGACCGACACCGCGAGGAGGACGGCTGGCGAGAGTAGCAGGGCGAGGTAGAGGCCCGCGGCGATGCCGAACACGGGGTCCGATCGCCTGGCCGGTGTCGGGTCCGCGACCTGGAGGGCGAGACGGGACATGTGAGGCGCTTGGTCCGGGGGTGAGAAAACAGTTGTTCTCGTGACGAGACGAGGTCGCAGCCGTCGCTCTCACTCCGCCGTGGTGGACTGAAACTCCAGGACGGCGACGGTCCCCCGAGGGTCGTTGTCCTCGAACCAGACGGTACCGCCGTAGAGGTTCATCACGACGGAGACGAAGTAGAGCCCGAAGCCACTCGCCGTCTGGTTCGTCGCGAGGGCCCGCTCGAAGACCGACTCCTTCATCTCGTCGGACATCCCCGGCCCGTTGTCGGCGACGCGGACCTGGATCCGGTCGGCTGCCAGCTGCGTCGAAATCTCTACGCGCGGTTCGGCCGCGTCGTTGTGGTCGACGGCGTTGCGGATCACAGTGTCCAGGACCCGGCCGGCGAGTTCGTTGGCCCGCACCTCCAGGTCGTCGCCGACGTCGCGTGTGACGTCCACGGACTCGAACTCCAGTGCGACCCGCTCGGCCCGCGACCGCAGCAGCGCCGTCAGGTCGACCGCCTCGAAGCGCTCGCTCTCCGTCGCGGTGACGGTGTCGTTGAGCGCTTTGATCTCGTCGCTGAGCGTCGACAGGTCCTCACACCAGTGCTCGATGACGTCGAGGTGGGACTCCTCCGAGGCGTCGACGTGGTCGCGCAGGTGGTCGGCCCGGCCCTGGATCACGAGCAGGGCGTTTCGCATGGTGTGGCGGAGGACGCCGTTGAAGAACTCTATCTGCTCGCTCCGGCGCTCGACGGAGGCCCTGCTCTGTCTGAGCGCCCCCTCGCGCTCGACCTGCGAGAGGGCCACCTGGGTCGTCCGCGCGAGGATGGCGGCGAACTGTTCGTCGTCGCTGGCGAAGCCGGACTCCTCGCGCGACGCGATGGCCACGACGCCGTGGTCACCGAGCGGGAAGAAGGTGAAGACGGTGAAGGGCGAGTCGTCGTCGGCGACGATGGCCCGCTGCTCCCCCGTCTCGTAGGCCTCGAAAGGGACGCTCTCGGGGCCGAGTGTCAGGTCCTCGTCGTCGTAGTAGCCGGCAGTCGTATCAGTGAGCGCGGCCGGTCGGAGCGTCGAGTCCGCGTCGTCGACGAGGAAGACCCCGGCGCCGTGGTGGTCGAGGGCCTGTTCGAGGAAGTCGACGGCCAGCGACGCGATTTCTTCGTCGGTGGACGCGGCGATGAACCGCTGGGTCGCCGCCTGGAGGGCCTCGAGGCGGTCCTGCCGACGCTGCTGGCCGGTCACGTCCCGGAGGACGACGAGCCGGCCTCGCTCGGTGTCGTGCTGGTCGTCGATGGTCTCGACCTGGGGGTCGTAGAACCGCGTGAGGCCCCCGTCGGTCGCGTGCTCGGTCGGGACCGAGTAGATGCCCTCCTCGGAGAGCGAGCGGATCAGTCCGGGAGCGACGTCGGAGACGTACTCGCCCTCGACGTCGTCACCGACGAGCGCCGCGGCCGCCGCGGGATTGCTGTCGACGACCCGGTCGTCCCTGTCGAGGACGAGAACCGGGTCGGGCAGCCCGGCGATCAGCACGTCGCTGGCGAGCGGCGTCACGGACAGGAAGTTGTGCCTGAACAGCCCCCAGCCGATGATACCGCCGCTGAGAACGAACGTCATCGGCGTGGGATCGAGTCCCGGATGAGACAGGAAGCCGGTGTAGAACGCGACGTTCGCGAAGAACGGGGCGACCGAGCCGACGACGACGGCCGCTGCCTGGCCCCGGTGGGACGTCCGCGTCCGGTGGAGGAGTCGAAAGAGGACGACGTAGACCAGCACCATGACGACGTAGGCGAACGCGAGGTGGACGGCCTTGGCGGGACCCACCGGCACGACGGGCGCCGTCACGCCGGCGACCGTCTGGAACGTCACGGCGGCCGGACCGGTCGCGAGCCCGTGGAACGGGGCGGTCACCGAGAGGAGGGTGTAGATCACAGGGTACGCCCAGAGGAGCGCGAGCCACTTCGGCGTGAGCCACTCGTCGAGGCCTCCGTAGGCCAGGACGAACGTGAGCGCGAGCGGGGGGACGTGCGTCGACGAGACCCGGACGAGCCGGTCGAACAGGTACGCCTCCGCCGTCGTCGGGGCGACCATCTGGGCGGCGGCGAAGACGCACCAGCTGGCCACGGCAACCATGAGCAGGGCGAACTGCGTCGCTGCGGGGCGCTCGCGGTTGTTCCAGGCGATCGCGGCCACCACCAGGCCGACGAACGCGCCTGCGAGGCTCCCGGCGGCGACGAGTGTCAGCGTGTGGGCACCCATAGCAGTCGGTATACCACCTGATTGCCAGACGCTGGCTTAGTGCTTCCGGGCGAATTTTCACGTGTGAGACTGGCGAGGATACCACTGGTGGCGAACGGGCCAGCCTGTCGTCGCGACAGTCCGAGCCGTCGGCGGACCACCACGGTCCGCTACCTTTTTGCCGGCACTGGGAAAACTGCGAGGTATGCTGACCGTCCGGGCGCCGGCGACGAGTGCCAATCTCGGGAGCGGCTTCGACGTGTTCGGCGTCGCCCTCGAGCGCCCGGCAGACGTCGTTCGCGTGGAGAAGGCCGACCGGACCACCATCGACGTCACGGGTGCGGGGAGCCAGTTCATCCCGGAGGACCCCGAGAAGAACACCGTCGGCGCCGTCGCCGAGGCCCTGGACGCCCCCGCGCACATCCAGATAGACAAGGGCATCCGGCCGGCGTCGGGCCTCGGCTCCTCGGCCGCCAGCGCGGCCGCGGCCGCCGTCGCGCTGAACCAGCTGTACGACCGGGGCCACTCACGGGAGGAACTGGTCCCCATCGCCGCCAAGGGGGAGGCCGTCGTCTCCGGTGACGCCCACGACGACAACGTCGCCCCCTCCATCATGGGCGGGTTCACCATCGCCACGCCCGACGGCGTCACGAAGGTGTCCGCGGACATCCCGCTGGTGGCCTGTCTCCCCGACATCGTCGTCTCGACGCGGGACGCCCGAGAAGTCGTCCCCGACGGCGCCCGCGTCTCCCAGCTGGTCGAGAACGTCGGCAACGCGGCGACGCTGACCACCGGGATGCACCGCGACGACCCCGAACTCGTGGGCCGGGGGATGGAGGACAGCGTCGTCACGCCCGCCCGCGCGAAACTCATCGACGGCTACGAATCCGTCCGCGAGGCCGCTTTCGACGCCGGCGCGACGGGCGTGACCATCAGCGGTGCCGGCCCCGCGGTCATCGCCGCCTGTTACGAGCGCGACCAGCGCGCCATCGGCACGGCGATGCTCGACGCCTTCGACGACACCGGCGCCGACGCGACGGTGTACCAGACGCGCATCGGCAACGGCGCGTCCATCTACGACGAGGCGTAGGCCCACTGCGCCCGGACGATCGATTCTCCAGGTCTGGACCACTCTCCGCTCACACTCGCCGGAAAGCACTCTCCGTCGCTTCGCACTCCACTTCCCCCACCACATCGTCTCCGTGAGTGACACTTATCACCGACGGCGTGTTACGTGCTGTCATGCCACGGATCCGGCCGGAGTTCGACGCGGGGGCTCGGGGGCGGCCGACGAGCCTCGCGACAGCCGGTCGGTTCCTGACGCGGGCGGGCACAGTCGTCGCCCTGACGGCGGCGCCGCTCGCACTCGTCACGTTTCTTCTCGTCCTCGATGACGCGCCGACGATGAACGCCGGACTCGATTCCGCCGTCGCGGCGACCACCGGCCCCCTCGCAATGGGTGGCGGCCTCGGCTGGCTCCTCCACGTCGCGGTGCTCGGAGTGCTCGCCGGGGCGTGGCTAGTCGGCGCCGGACTGGTCGTCTCCGGCCTGGCGGACTAGTCGTCTGGTTCCCTGACTGGGTGGTCGTCGACGCTCCCGACGCTGGCGTCGATACCGTCGCCGTCGGCCTCGCCGTCCGCGAGCGATCCGTTCGCGTCCTCGGCGGCGGCCGTCGCGTCCCGACCCGAGACGGTCCGCTGGGGGTACGGAATCGTGATCCCCTCTTCGTCGAAGGCTGCCTTCACAGCGGTGACGACGGCCGAGACGGCGCGCCACTTCCGGGGCGGCGAGGGGTGGTCGATCCAGTAGCGGAGTTCGAGGAGGATGGCCGAATCACCGAACGCCTTCGGGACGACCTGGGGCTGGGGCGAGGTCACGACGGCGTCCACGTCCTCCATCGCGTCGAGGGCGACCGCTCTGGCCGTCTCGACGTCCGCCTCGTAGTCGACGCCCACGTCGGTGCGCAGTCGGAGCAGTCCCTTCCGGCTCCGGTTCGTGATGGAGCGGTCGCTCACCTGGTCGTTGGGGATGACGACGAACTCGCCGTCGAAGTTCTCGAGGCGCGTGTTGAAGATGGTGATGTCGGTGACGACGCCCTGGTTGTCGCCGATCTCGACCCAGTCGCCGATGGTGAACGGCCGGGAGAACATCAGGACGAAACCGGCGATGAGGGAGCCGAGCGTCTGGCGCGCGGCGAAACCGACGACGATGCCGAGGAACCCCGCCCCGACCAGTAGACCGCCGACGTTGACCTCCCACACAGCGAGGATGGTGGCCCCCAGCGTGACGAAAATCGTCACCTGGCCGACGCGGAGGAGTATCTCCTCCTGGTGCTCGGTCATCCCGTCGACCTGCCGTGCGACCTCCGCGATGAACCGCTGCAACTGGTCAGAGGCGACGAAGGCGACGGCGACGATCAGGACCGTCTTCACGGCGTCGTACAGGTTGGGTCCGACAGCAGTCCGCAGGTCGTCGGCCGTCGTCGAGAGGTCGACCAGCCCCCAGACGACGAGAAACGCCGTGACGACGGCGACCAGCACCGTCAGCTGGGCGGTCCGGAGGAGCAATTCGGCGAAACTGGTTGGGACGTACCGACTGGCTCGTTCGACCCCACGTACGGCCCGGTCGGTCTGGCCCGTCTCGGCGAGCAGCGAGCGAACGCGACCCGCGACGGCGGGGAGAACGAAGATGCCGACGACGAGCGCGCCCGCGAGCACGAGGCTGGCGACGAAGCGGCCCTCGGACGCGACGAGCCCCTCCAGGAACCGCTGGAATCCCGTGGCGACCTCGACGAGCCCGTCCCCCGCCGTGGACTCACCGGACGTCAGGCTCGGCGTCTCCGTCGCGGATCCACCGGACGTCTCGTTCGACGTCGCCGTCGCTTGCATGCCCCTCACTCTCGCCTCGGAGAACTTGGGCGTTACCTTCGTTTGCGAGGATACGCCGTCCGGCGGTTCTCAACCGTCGTGGCGCCGAGACAACACGTTTAGCGCACGGCGCCCCAACGGACGGCCATGACCACCGACGCCGCGTGGCAGTCGATCCGGGAGCGGTGTGAATCGCTCGACCCCGACGAGGTGCTCGTCACGCCCGGCGACGAGCGCGTGTTCGTCGTCGAACGCATCGAGGACGACCGGGTGACCGTCGAGTTCCTCGACGGCGGGAGCCGGGACCTCCGGCGCGACCAGTTCGACGTCCTCGCCGAATCGGTGGACGACGAGGGGCTCGACCTCGATTCGCTCCCGCCCGGCGTGGGGCCGTACGTCACCGTTCTGAGCCTCGCGCCCCAGTACGCCGTCGACGGGACGGGCGCGGGAACGCTGCGACGGGTGGAGTCGGACGACGTCCCGGCGGAGAGCCCGTTCGTCCGGTCCCGCTGGGACGTCCGCCGACCGCCGGAGGAGGTCCACGACGACGCCTTGCTCGTGGCCGACTTCCTCGAACGCCACGACGTCGCCGCGCTGGAGGAGTTACCGCCCGAGGAACTGGTCGACCTCTACGTTCTCCTCTCGGACGTCCAGTGGGGCGCCGACGGTCTGCGGCGCCACGTCGGTGGCGACCTGCTCGACCACGTCGGCCCCGACGGCCAGTTGCACGGCCAGTACGGGACTGTCTCGCGGACGCGCCGGGAGCGCCGAACGCTGAAGGACGAGGACGCCGTGCTGGACGCACTGGACGACGCGGGCGTTCCACGGGAGTGGGTCCTCGGCGTCGACGAGGACAAACTCGACGTAGTGCTGGCCACGACCGAAGTCGCGGAGTCGGACGTGTACGACGTCCACGAACAGTACTACGTCCAGAAGACCGGCGTCGAGAGCGACGCCAAGCGTTCGCGATTACAGGGATTGAAGGACAGGCTGGCCGAGCTGGAGGGCACGGAGGGCGAGGAACTGCGCGACGAGATCGAGACGCTGGAGGACCGTATCGACGACGTGCTGGCTGCGGGATGAACGACCAGTTTCAGCCGGCGAGACTTTGATTCAGTCTGTTCTGTCGAAGCCGCTCCGGAGCTCTGCATTCCCGGACAGGTCCACGTTCACACCCACGGTTCGGTATCGGCAACGTTCGTTAGCGGCCGTCGTCGAGAATGTCGGCCTCTCGCAAGCTCTCGAGGGCCGTCTCTGCCGGGCTGACGACTGGTCCACGGCCGGCAGCCAGACTCTCCAGCTCGGAGGCCGTCGACGCGACGTACTCCGGGTTCGTCTCGGCTATCGTGGCGATGACTCTGACGGTGTGAGAGTCCGTCTCTGGACCGAATTCCTCGAGGACGGCCTCGCGTAGTGCGGGTGTGACGCGTTCGGGCGACTGCTCGGCGGCGTCGGCGATGAGCTTCCTGGCCTTTGCAGGCCCCTGCGGAATGACGGTGTCTCGAACAGGTCCGGAGGGATCAATCCAGCCAGCTTCGAGGAAGTCGTCGAACCGTCGCCAGATGTGCTCGTCAGTGACGAGCGCGTCGACTCGCGCGAAGGATAGTCGCTCGTCGATGCCGTCGGGGAGGTTCTCGTCCGTGTGCCGACAGGCGGTCAGCACCAGGTCGATCCGGCAATCGAGGGACAGTGCCTCGACGACTTCCTCTTTGCTTCCCCAGGAGGTGCGGTCCAGTGTCAACAGAGCCCGGGTCCAGATGGTCGGATCGTCGGCGTCGACCGCATCCAGCATCGACAGCACGAGGTCCTCGAGCCGGTCCGGCACGGCTGCGTCGAAGACGAGATGGTGAAACACGAGGGAGCCGATCGCCAGGGATCCCATGGGAGACAGGTCCGGGCCGGCACTCACCAGTCGGTCGATAGCCGCGTCCTCCAGGCGGAGCGCCGGGCCTTCGTGGCCGTTCTCCGTCTGGTCAAGTGCGATGGCCGCGTCTCGTCGAGCCCTGGGCGCCGCGTCGTCGTTCGCCACCACGTCGACGAGTGCGCCGACGACAGCGTCGGTCAGCGGGACGATCCGCTCTTTTTTGTTCATCGGACCGCTGATGTCGGGCACGGTCTGATAGCGATACCACTGGGCGACAGTAGCCCTCGAACCTGCGTCTCGTAATCGGGGGACGAGCACCGTCCCAATTTCCCAGCGGTCGTCGATCGCCTCGAGTGCAGCGCGGGCGTGAGGGCCGACGTCATCGTCCCAGCGGTGGGGCTCCAGTCCGTCGACAACTGCCCACGCCACGGCCGGTTCGGCCCATATATCCGGACCGAGCGACCGAGTCACGCGAGAGACAGTTTCGACGCCGCCGGGACTGTCGAGACGCCTGCGGACCGCCGCTGCGAACGCGTCGGGACGCCTGGTGAGTGCCGTCTCGACGTCTGCCTCGGCGGCCCCCGCGTCCAGCACCGCCGCCGCGAACGCCCCGGCAGACTCGCCCGCGCTCATCGTCTCGGCACCTCGATCCCGTATTCGGCCCAGAAGTACTCTCTGGACTCACGACCGTACGACACGTCACCTATCGAGTCGGTCTCGACCAGTCCGCCGTCGACGTGTTCGTAGAGGGTGCCGCCCCCCACCATGGTCGTATCTTGCTGCCAGAAGAACAGTGCGCGCCGACAGGGAAAGTCCAGGTCGTCGAGTTGCCTTTCACCAAATTCGGGCCGCCAGAACAGGCGGCCGTCTTCGAACCACACCTCCCCCTCGTCGATGTCCTCGACTGCTGTTCGCACCTCGTCGACCGGATGGTCACCCGTGTCGACGATAACGAATTCTCTACCACCCATGATCCAGGTCGATACCCGGTACCGACAAAAGCGTGCTGACCGTTCAGACCCCGCGACCCTGCATCTTCTCTTCCTCGGGGAGGTCGACGTTGGCGTCGCCCTTCATCCCCTTGCCGATGTTCGAACTGATCTCCGCGAGCGTCTCGGGGTCGTCCCAGTTGTTGACGGCCTCGACGATGGCGGTGCCCATCGCCTCGGGGTCCTCCGCGCCGAAGATACCCGACCCGACGAAGATGCCGTCGCAGCCGTGGTGCATCATCAACGCCGCGTCGGCGGGCGTCGCGATGCCGCCAGCGGCGAAGTTGACGACCGGCAAGCGGCCCATCTCCGCCGTCTCGTGGACGAGTTCGGCGGGGGCCTCGTTCTCGCGGGCCCAGCGCTCGCGCTCCTCGAAGGTCTTGCCCTGAAGTTCGCGGATGGCGCCTTTGATGGTGCGCTGGTGGTGGACGGCCTGGTTGACGTCGCCAGTGCCGGCCTCGCCCTTGGTCCGGATCATCGCCGCGCCCTCGTCGATGCGGCGCAGGGCCTCGCCGAGGTCCCGGGCGCCGCAGACGAACGGCGACGTGAAGTCGCGCTTGTCGATGTGGTACTTGTCGTCCGCGGGCGTGAGTACCTCGGACTCGTCGACCATGTCGACGCCGACCGCTTCGAGGATCTGGGCCTCCTTGGTGTGGCCGATACGGGACTTGCCCATCACCGGGATGGACACCTCGTCGATGATCTCCTCGACGTCGGCCGGGTCGGCCATCCGCGCGACGCCGCCGCGCTTGCGGATGTCGGCCGGGACCGCCTCCAGGGACATGACCGCGACCGCGCCAGTGTCCTCGGCGATCCGGGCCTGCTCCCGGTTCACGACGTCCATGATGACGCCGCCTTTCTGCATCTTCGCGAAGCCGCGCTTGACCAGTTCGGTCCCGCGCTTTAGGTCTTCGAGATCGGTTTCCGTCATTGGCGAATATTGGATGCGGGGTCACTTAACGCGTGTCCTTCTCGCGACGGCGGTTTGTGTGGTCGGCGAGGGGTGTTCGGGGGCGACGAAGGACTGTTGAACGACTTCGGATTGCTCGGGAGCAGTGAACGAGACTACCGAAAACACCTCGAAAGCCCTCGGCGCGCTCTCAATAGACGGAATCGAGACCGCCAACAATCAGAAAGCCCTCGGCGCGCTCTCAATAGACGGAATCGAGACCGCCAACAATCAGAAAGCCCTCGGCGCGCTCCGGTCCCGGGGCTTGCTGCGCTCCTCGCTCCGCTCCGGTGCTTGCTGCGCCCGGGTTCCCGGACCGCACCTCGCCCTTTCAGTCCACCGTCAGAGCAAGCTCTGACGAGCCCTGCCTCGCTACGCTCGGCAGGACCCCAGGCCAGCACCGCAGCCCTGCCCTTCCCCTTCCACGCGAGCGAAGCGAGTGTGGGCTCGAAAGACGAGGTGTGCCGAGTCTTTCGGTGGGTCGCGAGGGCGCGACGTCGTCGCGCCACTCGCTCCCGGCCGTGCTGTGCGGTCTGGAAGCGTGATTCGCGCCGGACGGCGCGAATTCGGGGAGGAGTGGGGATCCAATCGCGAGCGCGTTTCATCGCGCGAGCGATGCGGGACCTGGTGGACTGAAAGGGCGAGGGCCGGTCGCGCCGAAGGGCAGTCGCTCAGCGGGCCCTACCCGAACGGATGTGAGGGTATCCCGCTGAGCGAGCGCGAGCGCGCCGAGGGCTTTCGAGTTGTTTGCAGTCGAGGTAGAACTGCTATCGAGCAGCCCTCGAGAGTCCACTCCCGAGAGACCCCGCCAAACATCTCCATCCCGAAACACCGCTATCGTTTTCCTGTCGCGAGCCAAGCACCGTCACATGGCAGCCATCGACGACGCGGGTCGCCGACTCGAAGCACTCGTCGCCCGCTACTTCGACGCGCCTCTCCCACCGAGAGAGGACCTCCCGCGCTACGTCGCGCCCCTCCCCGGGTGGCTGGAGGATCTGGGTCTCCGACTCGCGTACCCCATCGCCATCGTCAACCTGCTGGGGACGCTGTTCGGGTTCTGGTACTACGGCTTCCACCCCCTGCCGCTGTCGGACCCGCTCTTCGTCAGCCAGTTCGCGCGGACGCCCACCGTGATGTGGCCCTTCGTCCCGGACAGCCCGGTGGCGACGCTGTTCATCGCCCTCTCGCTCATCGCCTGGAAGCGCGGGTGGAACGCCGAGTGGCTCCACGCGCTGGCCTTCTTCGGCTGTATCAAGCTCGGCCTGTGGACGCCGTGGGTCCAGCTGGTGATCAACGGCCTCGGCGACACCCCGCTGTGGATGTACCACTTCCTCGTCTGGAGCCACTTCGCCATGGCAGTCGAGGCGTTCCTCATCCACCGCTACAGCGACTTCCCGGTGGGCGCGGTGGCGCTTGCCGTCGGGTGGTACCTCTGGAACGACATCGTCGATTACTTCCTCCCGCTCGTCGGCGACCCACACCACACCACCATCGGCGCGGAGTGGACCGGAACGGCGTTCGACCACGCGTCGCAGGCCCACGACCTGGCTGCGGCGGCCGCCGTCTTCCTGACCGTGCTGGCCACCTTCCTGGCGCTGACGACGCGGGTCGAGAAGCTCGAACTGGACCGCTGACGCGGAACACGGGCACTGACGGTTCCACGGGCTTTATTACGGCACTCGCCGGTCATCCGGGCATGTCCCTGGACGTCAGTCGGCGGTTCCTCGAGGACGGCACGCGCCTCGTGACGATACTCGGATTCTGGGCCGCCGTCGGCTTCCTCTTCCCGCCAGTGGGCCAGTCGTTCGTCACGAACGCGGGCACGGTGATGGCGCTGCTCTACGCCGCGATTCGGGGCGTCACGATCGCCGAGCACGCCGCTCCCGCCTACAGCGATCCGACACCGAAGGGCGTCCTCCGCGACAACGCGACGGCGCTGTTTGCGGCCGGTCCGTGGCTACTGGTCGCCTGGCTCGTCGTCACCCTGCCGTGGGTACACGGCGAGTACGTCGGCCAGTTCCTCAGGCTCGTCGCCTTCGCGTTCGGCTGGACCGGCGTCGCCATCGTCGTGATGTATGCGGTCAGCACCGGAATCGCCGCGCTCCGGGACGCGGGCGCCATCGAGTAACGACGTCCGCGACGTCCGATCCCGTTCAGCCGCGGCGACGGAACGGAATCCATAGAACCCCGAATTGAGTACTCACTCGCGATGAACGAACGGCTCCTGACCCGCGATGCCGACCAGATCGTTGGCGAGTTCGTCGAGCGGGACAACCGCTTCGTGATCCGCGTCGACTTCGGCGACGAGGTCGGGCGGGCGTTTCTCGGCGACCCCGGCGCGCTCCGGGACGTTCTGGTACCAGGTTACGAGGTCCTCTGTGAACCCGTCGACGACCCGGAGCGGGCCACCGACTACGACGCTATCGCGATTCGCGTTCCCGAGGCAACCACTGCCGACGCCAGCGAGCCGGTCCACGTCAGTCTCCGTACGGCGCTCGCCAACGATCTGTTCGCTCGCGCGCTCGACGGCGGTCACCTCCCCCAGTTCGACTGGGCCGACGAAATCGTCAGAGAACCCCCGCTCCCGGACCACGGTCGCGCCGACTTCCGGCTGACGACCGCCAACGGGTCGCGCGAGGCGTTCGTCGAGGTCAAGTCGGCGACCCACGTCGAGGACGGGGTCGTCAAGTTCCCGGACCGCCAGACCGAGCGGGGCCGGCGCCACCTCCGGAGTCTGGAGTCGCTGGTCGCGGGCGGCGCCGAGCGTAGCGAGGGGGCGCCGACTGAGCGAGCGGGGAGCGGAGCGACTCGCGAGCAGGACGGCACCGAGGCCCACCTCGCGTTCGTCGTCCAGCGACCCGACGTCGAGCGGTTCCGGCCGTTCCGCGAGGTCGACCCCGAGTTCGCCGACCTGCTGACCCGGGTCAGCGCCGCCGGCGTCGAGGTTCACGCACTCGTCACCGCGTTCGACCCGCCCCACTACTATCTGCGCCGGACGGACCTGCCGGTCGAACTCGACGCGTAGGGTCGGGTCGTCCCGGCCGAGGTCCCGTCACTCCGCGAAGCCGTTCTCGGCGATTTGCTCGCCGATAGCCGCGGGCAGGTACTGTTCGCTGTTGGTCGTCGGTTCGAGCCACCCGCCCTCGCAGTAGTGTGCGGGGTCGTCCGCACACCGGCCGTCGGCCTCGATACGGCCGACGACGTTATGGAGGAGTTCGTGGTTCATCGTCTTGCGCTGTTTCAGGTCCGGCCGGTCGCCGTTGACGATGGAGAAGTGGCCGCCGACCCGTCCCATCCCGACGTACCGGCCGGCGTCGAACTCGACGAACATGACGACGCGGTAGGGGCCGTAGGCGTCCCCGGCGCGGGCCTTCCCGTCCTCGACGAGCGCGCGGAACGAACTGCTGGACCCGTCGAAGGTGTGCGACTGCTCGACCGTTCCCCGGTCGTCGACGTGGAGCGTGATGCCCGTCGACCCGTCCGGGTTGGGGACCGGCATTTCCGCCCAGTCGTCCTCGATGGCGTCGTAGGACGAGGGAGCGGCCGACGCGGTGTCAGAGTACACCTGGACGTACAGGTCCATCCGCAGCGGGTCGGCGTCGGCGATGGCGACGCCCGCCGCCGTCTCGCCCGTGACTTCCGCGCCGTCGGTGAGGCCGTCGCCGTCCGTGTCCGCCATCGTCGGGTCGGTGCCGATTTCGGCCTCCCGGCCGTCGGAGAGGTCGTCGCCGTCCGTGTCCGGGTCGGTTGGGTCGGTGGGTCCGTCGACCTCTTCGCCATCTCCGAGACCATCGTCGTCCGTGTCGGCCACCGTCGCGTTCACGGCCGTCGATTCGACTTCCCGAGCGTCCGAGAGTCCGTCACCGTCAGTGTCGGCGGCGTCCGGGTCGGTTCCGAGTTCAACTTCGCGTGCGTCGTCGAGGCCATCGTCGTCAGAGTCGACGAGCGTCGGGTCCGATCCCAGTGCCACTTCGCGACCGTCGTCCAGCCCGTCGGCGTCCGTGTCGGTAGCGCTGGGATCGGTCCCGAGCGACCGTTCCCGCCCGTCCGAGAGCCCGTCGTCGTCCGTGTCGGCGACCGTCGGGTCCGTTCCGATGGTGTGTTCCCGGTCGTCGTCGACCCCGTCGCCGTCGGTGTCGGCCGTCAGCGGGTCCGTCCCCTCGAGCAACTCCGTCGCGACGGGACGCGAGTCGCCGTCGACGTCGAGCGCGTTCGTCGTACCGAGGGCACCGGCTGTGCTGGTAAAGAGAAGGGCGGAAACCAGGACCGCGGCCCACTGGGACATCGATTACCTCACAGACACCGATTCCGTTACTTACCACTTTCCTCTCTTTCAGGTTTACCTTCATGTCGGATACTCCTGATACGTGTCGCGAGTACTCCCGGGTCGCGAGTAAGCGACGGGACTACTGTGTTGAGCAGTTCGGGCAGAGAGGGCTACAGGAGCGACAAACAACAGCCCGAAAGCCCCCTCCCGCTCGGGTCGGGGGCCCGCGACTGCGCTCCTCGCTCACTCCGTTCGCTCCGGTGGCCGCAGGCCACGGCTGCGGCACTTGCGAGAGCTTCGCTCTCGCATCGCTTGCCGGGGCCGCCTTCCCCGACCGGAAGGTCGGCTCCGCCGACCTTCTATAACCTGGCGGCTTCGCCGCCAGGCGGTCGGAAGGTCGGCTCCGCCGACCTTCTATAACCTGGCGGCTTCGCCGCCAGGCGGTCGGCCCCTTTCATTCCCACCCGTTTCTCCTGAGGGACCAGCCGATTCGGGTGGGAATGAAAGGGGCGGCTGGCTCCGGGAACCCCGGCGAAGCAAGCACGCGAACGAAGTGAGCGCGCAGCGAGCCGCGGGACCGGAGCCAGCCGTGGCTTTCCTTTCTCGGTGGCTGTTCTAGTAGTTGCCCAGATACCGATTGAGTAACACAGTAGTTCACTTACGCAGAATCGATTGCGAAGCCGTGTTTTACACAGAGAGTTCGTCGTCCTCGTCGCCGGAGTGGGCGCGGACCCAGAGTTCACCGATGCGGGAGAGACGCGTCCGGTAGGACTTGCCGTGTTCCTCCTGTTCGATGTACCCCTTGCCGCCGGGGCCCAGGCGGTCGACGTTGTAGATGACCTTCGAGCGGAAGCTGTCGGTGTACTCCTCGCCGAGTTCGCGGGCGAGCTCGTGGGCCAGTTCGCTGACGCTCTCGAACTCGCCGTGTTCGCCCAGCGTGAAGAGGATGACCTCCTCGAACGGTTTGACGTTGGAAAAGAGCGCGACGGGGAGTTCGACGACGTGGCTGCCGCCGACTTCCTTGGCACCGATGGTCGTCCCGCGCTCGTCGAACTCGTCGAGCAGGTCCTCGGCGGCCCCGTGGCGGTCGTCCACCCGTTTGGCCAGGTCGTCGTCGTCGACGGCCTCGACGACGTCGTCGAGGAGGTCGCGCTGCTTGCGCAGTTCCTCGGCGAGTTCGGTCTCCAGGTACTTCTCGGGGACGGTGTAGTAGGTGTGGACTCGCTGGCGGTCCTCCTCGCGTTCGACCATGATGGAGTGGGCCGCCGTGGCGAACGCGAAGGAGACGGTGCGGGGCATCGCGGAGATGTTGACCCACACCGCCGCGTCGTCGGCCCGGTCGAGTTCGGCGTTGATGAGCGCGAAGGCCTGCTCGAAGGCGGCGTCGTAGTCGTAGACGTCCGCGACGACGACGCGCTCGGTCTCGGCGCCGAGCAGGTTCCGGTAGTCCTTCTCCAGTTTCTCGGCGAGGTTGCGCGAGTACTCGACGTTTGCCTCGCTGCCCACCGCACCCTCCAGCAGGATGACCCGGTCCACTTCGAGGTGTTCGCGCACGAGCGGCGCGATGAGCCGGTCGTAGTCGAAGCCGACCGGCACGATGTGGGTCTGCATACCTGACATAGCGGGCCTGTGGGTATAAAAAGGACCAGAATCGATCCTACGCCTCCTCGACGGAGCGAGAGTCGGTCAACACCTTGTACAGCGCACCGAGGAGGCCACCGAACAACAGCGTCGCTCCCACGGCGAATATCACCAGCGCGAATAGCTTGACCGGGAGCGGAGCAACGACCAATCCGATTGCACTCAGGTACGAACAGATGCCGCCGACTACGGCCACGGCGTAGAGTTTTAGCAATTCTCCACTGGTCGCATACCGGAACGCGTCGAGCGCGGTGATCTGGCCCATACATTACGGTAAAACCACCGGGAAAAATGTCTGCGATCGCTCCAACAAACCGATTCGGCGTCAGGCACTGTATCGAAGGCCTCTGCGTCCGGATTTCGGCCGGTTGCGATATCTCGATGGCTTCGGGGCGGCCTCCCAGTCACAATCGAATCCGATCGGCCTCACGACTACTCCGAGACGGGCTCGAACGAGTCGTTCCCGCACTCGCAAACGCCGTCCGTTCCGATGGGGCGTAGCTCCCCCGACGCCGTAGACTGCACTGGATAGATGCTTCCGCACTTGCGACACCGTCCGAGCGTCTGTGGGTCGCCGCCCGACTTCTCACCCTCACCCATGAACGAATCATCGGTGGAACGGACGTAAATGTTGGTTCCATAACGGCGCGAGAGTTCGACCGGGGATCGAACCGGAAGCGACGGTTCGGGATTCGTCTTCGGAGAAGGCGTGTTCCACTCATAGTGGTGGTTGTAACTTTGTACCGGCGTTCGACGGCACCGACCGCGTCGAACGCGGGTACGGGCTTACAACCACCACTATCAGTCGCTCTCGACGCCGGAGACGACGTAAAGCGACGAGTCCTCGCCTGGCGAGGGAGTCGTCGCGAGCGAGAAGACAACGGTCAACAGCAGGCCGAGGAGCATGCCGACGATAGATGCCGACCAGCCGAGATAGTACTGGGACGGATCGTCGACGAAGAACACGTTCACCATGTAGAACAGCTGTGCCCCGCCGAGACCGACGTACATTCCCCAGCGCGTCGTCCGGGACCAGTAGAGCGCGACCAGCACGGGGAGCGCGAGCTGGGCGAAGCCGCCGAACGCCGTGTCGCCGATCTCCACGAGTGTCCCGGGCGAGTAGAGGCTGGCGACGAAGGAGAGCGTCGCGAAGACGACGACGCCGACCCTTGCGACCAGGGCCTCACGGCCGCCCGCCTCGCCTGTCGCGCTCGCACCCGTCAGCGGCCGGTAGATGTCCCGCGTCAGGTACGACGCACCGGACAGCAGCATCGAGTCGCTGGATGACATCATCGCCGCCATCGCGGCCGCGACGACGGCCGCCGTGAACCAGCCCGCGGTGTACTCGTTCAGGATAGCTGGGATGACGTTGCCGTTCTCCGGCACCGTGACGCCGAGGCCGGCGGCCCACGCGCCGAGCATGAACGCCGGCACGAAGAGAAGCACGACGAGTATCGGCCACAGCGCGAGCGTGCGCTTGAGCACTTTCTCCGAGCGAGCGACGAAGAATCGCTGGTTGATCTGGGGGAACATCGTCACGCCGAAGGCGATACTCACCGCCGTCGAAATCACGTACTGCGGGGAGTAGAGCCCGCCGCCGAGCGCGAGGAACTCGGGGTTCGACTCGCCCATGCTGGCCGTCGCCGAACTCAGGCCGCCGACCGCGGAGAGGACCCACGCGACGGCGGCCCAGATGAGCCCGAGCATCACCAGACCTTGGAGGGTGTCGGTCCAGGCGACGCCGCGCATCCCCGAGACGGCGACGTAGACGATCATAAACAGGGTGATAGCGCCCGCGCCGACCCAGAACGGCACCGCGCCGTCGGTGAGGCCGACGATGGCCTGGCCCGCCCCCTGCTGCTGGATCATCACGTAGGGGAAGAGCCAGAAGATGCTGACCGCGGCGACGCCGCCCCGCAGCCAGCGCGAGCCGAAGCGGTCGCCGAGCATCTCGCCGAGCGTGACGTAGCCGTGTTTCTGGCCGACGAGCCACTGTTTGTACCCCAGAATGTACCAGAGGACGGCGAAGATGATGCCGTCCATCAGTCCCATCACCAGGATCCACTCGGGCCCGGCGGAGAAGGCCAGATTCGGCCCGCCGAAGAAGGTAAACGCCGACAGCAGCGTCGCGAACGTGGTGAACAGCAGGACGACGGTTCCCAGGGTTCGACTGGCGAGGTAGTAGTCCTCGGCGGTGCGGTCGGTCAGCCGGTAGGCGACGACGCCGATGGCCGCCGCCAGGACCATGTATCCCCCGACGATGGCAAGCTGGAGTGCGGTGTCAGCCACGCTGGCTCACCTCCTCGGCGTCGACCGGGTCGTCCGCCTCGGTCGTCTCGCCGTGTCCAGCGTCGGCTCGAACGATACCGATTCCCCACGCGCGCTTCGTGAAGACGTAGAAGACGACCGACGCGAGCGCCATCCAGCCGACGTGCCACCAGACCCACAGCGGCAGGCCGGCGACGACCGTCGCGTCTCGCCAGAGGAACCACGGGACGGCGAGCGCGACGAGCACGAACGCCACGGCAGCCCAGCCCGCCAGCCGGAGTCGGCCCTCTCGTTCTCCACGCGCCGCGTTCGCGCCACTCATGATTGGCGTATCGTTGGGCTGGTCGCACATAGTAATGACGAATCTCTCAGAAGAGAGGTATCGAAGAGAAATTCTGTTCGAATCGTCTGATCGGAGAATAGGACGGCCGTCAGTAGAGCCGGGTCCCGTTGGGCACCTCGCGTTCGGGTTGCAGGTGGACGACGTCGCCGTCCGCGTCGTCGACGCCGGTGACCAGACACTGGCTCTCGAACCCCGCGATGTTCACTGTCCCGAGGTTGACGACGGCGAGCACCTGGCTCCCGAGCAGGTCCTCGTGGTCGTAGTTGTCCGTCAGCCCAGCGGCGGACTGGCGGACCGCTTCGCCGAAGTCCACCTCCAGTTTGTAGACGTCCTTGCGCGCCTCGGGAAAGTCCGCGACGGAGACGACTTCGCCGACGCGCATCTCCACGCCTTCCAGAAACTGTTCCGGATCGATGTTCTCTTCGTCGATGCCCATACTGGACTCTGAACCGTGGCGACGTAAACTGTTGTGTCGGCCCGGTGACGGTAGCAGGCGCGTCGCCGTAGCTATTTCAGGGCGCGATCCGAAACCAGTGGCATGCAGACCGCTATCCAGCTGTACACAGTGCGCGACGTCGAGAAGCCGCTGCCGGAGATCGTCACCGACGTCGGGGAAGCGGGCTACGACGGCGTGGAGTTCGCCTACAGAGTCGAGGACGCGGACCGCGACGCTGTCCGGACCGCGCTCGACGAGGCTGGCCTCCAGGCCGCCTCGGCCCACGTCGGTATCGACGCCATCGAAGCCGACCTCGACGCGGTCGTCGCGGCCGCCGACGCGCTCGGCTACGACGACGTCGTCGTGCCGTGGCTCGACCCCGAACACTGGGAGACCGTCGAGGCGGTCGAGGCGACCGCCGCCCGACTCGCCGGGCTCGCCGAGAAGCTGTCGGAGGCGGGCCTGACGATGCACTACCACAACCACGACCAGGAGTTCGTCGAGACGGAGGCGGGCGTCGCCTTCGAACTCATGGCGGACCAGACCGACTTCATGCTCGAACTCGACGCGGGGTGGGCGCTCGCGGGCGGCGCAGACCCCGTCGAACTGCTCCACCGGTACAGCGACCGGGTCTCACACGTCCACCTCAAGGACGTGAACCTCGACAGCGACGAGGTACCGGCGCTCGGCGAGGGCGACCTCGACATCCCCGCCGTCGCCGAGGCGGCCCACGAGATCGGCGCCGAGTGGCTCGTCTACGAGAACGACCAGCCCCGCGACCCGGTCGCGGCGATCCCCCACGGCGCCGACGTGCTGTCGCGGCTCGTCTGATCCTGGCGGTCGCCACTGTCCTCAGTCGTATCGTCGTTTTCGCCCGGGTCGGCAGCTATTTGAGTCGCGACACCGAATTTAATACCAATCCACGCGGTGGCGCGAGTGTCGACCGCCGCCGCACCCAGAGGACAGTATGCACGATTCAGCCAAATATCTCATCCACGCCGACATCACCGCCAACGGAGTCGTCGAGCGAAACGACGTCGTCGGTGCCATCTTCGGCCAGACCGAGGGGCTCCTCGGAGAGGACCTTGACCTCCGCGAGCTACAGGACCACTCCAAGGTGGGCCGCATCGACGTCGACGTCGACTCGGAAGGCGGCCAGTCCTTCGGCGAAATTACCATCGCCAGCGGGCTCGACCGCGTCGAGACGGCGCTGCTCGCGGCCTCGCTGGAGACCATCGAACGGGTCGGCCCCTGCCGGGCGACTATCGAGGTAAGCGACCTCGAAGACGTCCGGCAGGCGAAACGACGCACCGTCGTCGACCGGGCGACGGACCTGCTCGCCGACCTCGAAGCGGACGCGGTCACCTCCGTCGACATCGTCGACGAGGTTCGCCAGCGCGTCCGGGTCGAGAACGTCACCGAGTACGAGGGGTACCCCGCCGGCCCGCGCGTCGCCGACAGCGACGCCATCGTCGTCGTCGAGGGCCGCGCCGACGTCCTCCAGCTCCTGCAGTACGGCGTCAAGAACGCCATCGCCGTGGAGGGAACCGACGTCCCCGAAGCGGTCGCCGAGCTGACCAAACGGCGGACGGTCACCGCGTTCCTCGACGGCGACCGCGGCGGCGAACTCATCATGAAAGAACTCACACAGGTCGGCTCGGTCGACTACGTCGCGTTCGCCCCGCCGGGCACCGGCGTCGAGGACCTTTCGCGCGGCCAGATAACCGCCGCACTCCGTGAGAAGGTGACCGCCGAATCCGTCGTCGAGGCGACAGAATCCGGCCCGTTCGGCGAGCGAGAACCCGACACGCAGCTATCTGACGACGAGGGTACGGCCGGCGACGGCACGCGCGGCGGCGGCCCTGATGCAGTCGGAGACGGGCCCGACGGCGACGGATCCACCACTGACGAGTCCAGCGCGGGCGACTCCGCCGCGGAACAGGCCACTGGCGAAATGGCCGAGGCGGACGGCGGGACCGCGGAGCAGTCTGCGCGCACCGACGCTCCGATATCCACGACGCCCGGCGACAGCGCAACGCCGGCCGAAACGGCGTCAACGGTAGAAGTGACGGCGGGGGAGACGACCACCACAGCCGAGTCGTCGTCCGCGACAGCGACGGACACCGCATCGAGCGAGACGACCAACACGGTGGCGGGCCACGTCCAGGCGGTCATCGCCGACGACACCGGCCGAGTTCGGTTGCTCGACGAGACGGCGCGAGTGCTGGAGGAAGGGGCGGTCGAGGACGCCTTCGACCTCGTCGACGAACTGGACGCCGTCCCCGAGACGGTCGTCCTCGACGGGCCCGTCACCCAGCGCCTGCTCGACGTGGCCGCTCAGCGCGGCGTCCGGCACGTCGTCGGCGGAAGCGAGGGCGAGTACGTCAAACAGCCCACCAACGTCCGCGTGCGGACGATAGACGACTTCTAGCGGGGCCGGACCCGGCGATACTAGAGGGACCTGGCCAGCACGACCGCGTCGCCGTCGTCGTCGTAGTGGTCCGCCACCTCGTCGACCACGTCGAAACCGAAGGTTTCGTAGAAAGAACGCACCCGGTCGTCGTCGGCCCGCGCGGTCAGCCGGATAGTTTCGAACCCCGCCGGTCTGAGCCTGTCGAGCAGCGCGGCCAGCAACTCGGAGCCGTACCCTTGCCCCTGTTCGGCTGGTGTGACGGCGAGTTCGGCGACGTACGCGACGTCGTCGCCGCCCACGACGAGCGCGTAGCCGAGCGGCCGGTCCGTCTCGACGACGAGGCATATCGGCGGGCCGTCGACGCCGAGTTCGAGAAGCTCGGGCCAGTACTCGTCGAGTGCAGCCTCCTGAATCGCGCGGAGCGCATGGTAGTCGGCCGGTTCGGCCGGTCTGATCATGCGAGAACGAGGACGGCGAGCGCCACGCCGACGGCGGCCGCCGCGACGGTGGCCAGCAGGTTCACGCCCTGGTTGTCGACGACGCGCCCCTCGATAGTGGCGCCGAGGACGCTGTCGACTGTCATCCCCGCGACGCCGGCGCCGAGGACGACGGCCGCGCCCACCGCGTCGACGGGGTCGAACAGCGCCCCGGCGATGCCCGCGATGATGCCGGCACCGACGAGCCCGGCGACCTCACCCTGCCAGGTGATGGCACCGTCGGTTCCGGGGTCGACGCGCTCGAACGTGGTGATGAGCCGCGGGTCGTCGTAGAGCCCACCGATCTCCGAGGAGAGGGTATCGCTCATCGCCGCGGCCAGCGACCCGGCGAAGGCGAACAGGAACAGGAGCGAATCGAGGTCGGGGACGTCCTGGCTGGCCGCCCAGCCGATGACGGCGACCAGCGCGACCAGCGAGTTCGCCAGGACGTTGCCGCTGCCCCGGGCGCCCTCGTTCTCCTCGGCGATGCCGCGGCGTTCCTTCTCCTCGTAGCGGAACTTCGAGGCCAGTCCCCCGAGGCCGAAGAAGGTGATGAGCATGGCGAACCAGCGGAAGTCGCCGAGCACCATCGTCAGCAGGCCGAGGAAGACGCCGGTGAGCATCCCCGGCAGCGACGCCGTATCGAGCGCGTACGCGACGTAGCCGAGCGCCACCGTCACGGCGAGCGCGACGGCGATACGGGTGGTCGTCACGTCCTCGAGGGGCAGATCGGAGAGGAGCCACAGCAGGAGTCCTATCGAGACCATCACGAGGGGGTCGTCGCGCTCGAAGAGGACCGACCGGAGGAGCGCCCCCAGGAGCGCCCCGCTGGCGGCGAGGAAGGCGACGACCGCGACGAACTCGCCGGTCAGGTCGATGCCGACGAGCCGTGCGGCGACGGCCTGGCCGACGACGGCCCCGGCGAACCCGCCGACGACGAAGCCGGCGGTCGAGAGGATGCGCTCGCCGGTGAACGCGTCGGTGGCGTTGCCGGCGACGTTGCCGACGCCGAGGACGAAGACGCTCCCGACGAACACCCACGTGGGCAGCCCGAACTGGCCGGCCAGCAGCGCGAGACCGGCGGCCGCGAGCGAGAATCCGGCGAGTCCGTACAGCGTCCCGTCCTGTCGGTCACCGGGACGGGCGAACAGGTCGAACAGGGCGCGGTCGTCGTCGACGGTCAGCGCGACGGCGGCGACGAGCACGAACGGTGCCGCCATCGCCGCCGTCGCGACGAGCGACGGTGCCGCCCCCAGCGGCGCGGCGAGGGCGGCGACCGTGTCGGATCCGGCGCCGACGACGACCGGGGCCAGCAGCGCCAGGCTGCCGACGAGTGCGAAGGCCACGGCCCGCCGGACAGTCGATGTCACGTCCCGCCGTTCCGCGGAGAGGCACTTACCCTTTCCGGACTTCCCTACGTCAGCGCCCGCCAGCGGCTCCGCCTGTCGACGTATCACCACTTTCGCGTTCGGAGCGGCGTCGCCGACGGGGACCCCCGTCGAGTAGTGAGGTTTAGGAGTACCCCCGCCGAAGTGACAGGCGTGCCACTCTACGACCGGTACCTCGCTGCCCGCCTCCAGTCCAGCGACGCCGACCTGCCCGAGACGGTCGCACTGGTCATCACCGAGCGCGACCTGCTGGAACCGGACGCCTACGACACGCTGGAACAGTTCCTCGACCTCGCGTTCCAGTTCGGCACCGAGCAGGTGGTCGTCTACGTCAGCGTCCTCGACGAAGGCGCCGTCCCGACGCTCCGCCGAGAACTCGAACGCGTCAGGGCGCCCGGCGAGGTCGCCGTCCGCGGCCCCGACGACGACGAGCAGGTCGACGCGCCGGTCCAGATTTCCATCGGCCTCGGCGGGAAACACGAGTTCGCGACGGCGGTCAAGGGCCTCGCCGAGGAGGCCAGGGCCGGCGACCTCGACCCCGCAGACATCGACGAGGACGACGTCGACCGCCGGCTCGTCTTCCCGACGGCGCCGGACCTGGTCATCAAGACCGGCGCCGAACGGCTCTCCGATTTCATGATCTGGCAATCGGTCTACTCGGAGCTGTACTTCACCGACGTGAACTGGCGAAACTTCCGCGAGCGCGACTACCTGCGAGCGTTGCGTGATTATCAGGACAGACAGCGCAGGTTTGGGCGCTGAGCACCGCGAAGCGCCCAAACGTCGAAAGGCGAGCGAAGCGAGTCTTTCGGAAGTTTGGCCGGTAGGGCGAGACACGTCAGACGCAGTCTGACGCCAGTTTGGGCGCTGAGCGTCTGCGACTCGATCAGTCCGCAGCCGGCTCGACTTCGTCCTCGATGGCCTCCCGCTCGGCGCTGGGGAGCGCATCCTTGAACCGGCCGAGCACCTGGCGGGCCTTCGGCGCCTCGGCAGACCCGACCGCACGCACGAGCGCGAGTGCGCGCCGGGCGCGGTGTTTGCGCCACGACGCCTCGCGGTTCTCGTAGGTCCGGATCGCTCGCAGGAAGTCGATCCGGCGGAACTCCGGCCAGTAGGGCGCACAGAAGTAGACGGCGGCTTCGTTGCCGTTGGCGTGCCACGGGAGGAAGTTAGAGGTCCGTTCGTCGCCGCCGGTGCGGACGATGAGGTCCACGTCCCGGGTCGGCCCCTCGTAGAGGCGTTCCTCGACGGCGTCGACGTCGACGTCCTCGGGAGCGATGTCACCGTCGGCGACGGCGGTGGCGACGTCCCGGGCGGCGTTCAGGAGCTGACTCCGGCCGCCGTATGCGAGCGCGACGTTGAGGTGGAGGCGGTCGTAGCTCGCGGTGCGTCGCTCGGCGTATTCGATGGCGTCCTGGACGCGCTCGGGGAGCATGTCGATCTCGCCGATAGCGCGGATCCGCACCTCGTTCTCGTGGACGCGGTCGGCGTCGGCGAAGGTGGTGAGCTTCTCCTCGACGAGATCGAAGATGGCCTCGAGCTGGTCCTCGGGCCGGTTGAAGTTCTCCGTCGAGAAGGTGTACAGCGTCACCTCGTCGATGTCGAGTTCGTCCGACCAGTGGAGCAGCGCCTCCGTTGTCTCGGCACCCTCGACGTGCCCCTCGGTCGTCTCCTTGCCCTCCTTTCGCGCGTACCGGCGGTTGCCGTCCTGGATGACGGCGACGTGTGACGGCGTCGAGGAGAGCTCCCACTCCAGCATGCGCTCGTAGACCCCCTGGGCGAGCGCGCGGACCCGCGTTAGCATTGTGTGAATGATTTCAGGCAGTCGATAAGTAGCTTGTGCTCCGCGTACGCCTCCGCTGTGGGCCCGAAACCGAAGCTGTCTTCCAGGCGCAGGATTTTAATAGTTGAATCGCTTTTAGACGGTTGCAATGGCGACCGGTACGGTTGACTTCTTCAACGACACAGGCGGATACGGTTTCATCGATACCGAAGACTCCGACGAGGACGTCTTCTTCCACATGGAGGACATCGGCGGTCCAGACCTCGAAGAGGGTCAGGAAGTCGAGTTCGACATCGTGCAAGCGGACAAGGGTCCGCGGGCTGAAAACGTGGAGCGACTGTGACCATGGCGACTGGCACAGTCGACTTCTTCAATGATACCGGAGGGTACGGCTTCATAGAGACTGACGATGCCGACGACGACGTCTTCTTCCACATGGAAGACGTCGGCGGCCCCGACCTGGAAGAGGGTCAGGAGGTCGAGTTCGACATCGTGCAGGCGGACAAGGGTCCGCGCGCGGAGAACCTGACGCGACTGTAAGCTGCGTAGCTTCCAGTTGTGATTTCTTTGGGTAGGTAATCGGTGAGTGGCGACGCTATCAGGAGTGGCCTGTCGATTCCGTTCGAACATGTTCTCCGGGCTTCGAGCGGGGAATCGTGAGAGGTATGGGGCAAGACGGTCGATTCGGAGTATGGGCACGACAGAGGAGGACGCGGAGACGGACACCCTCGACAACGACCTCTACCAGCGGACGAAGGCGCTCCTGAAGCCGGGCGACATCGAGTTGAACGGCGTCATCGTCCACACGGAGTACGACGGCCAGGAGGACATCGAGATGATGGAAGCCTCCCTCGAAGTGGGCGATATCATCGCCGAGCACGCGGGCCACGACCCGCAGGACGTGTACGTCTACTCGGGCAACGACGACCCGGACTTCTCCTCGAACCAGCACCAGGGCAAGACCATCGACGGCGACGAGTTCGTCTGGGAGTGCCAGCAGCTGCTCCGCGACGGCGCCTTCCGCCTCATCTTCTACTACGAGGCCAGCGCTGACCAGGAGGGCATCGTCGCGGACGTCCGCGACGCGGGCTACGACGTCACCAGCGTCGAGGGCTGAGAAAGAGCCGTCAGACCGCGACGCGGGCGGTACAGGACCGGCAGAACTCGAAGGCCGGATCGTTGCGTTCGCCGCAGCGGGGACAGATTTCTTCGTCGCAACTGGTTGCGGCCGGCGGTGCTTCGAGCCCACGACCTGCCTCGGGGGCGACGGTCTGGTACTGGTCGACGTAGTTGCCGATGGACAGCCGATTGACGACCCGGTACACCGCGGCGAAGGACAGCGGGACGGCGAGGCCCAGGGCGACGAAGACGAAGAAGTTCGCACCGAGCGTGACGTCGGGGAGCACGCGAAGGTGTTGTATCGCCAACTGTTTTGATTCGTCGAGAGTGAAGGACGAGTGGTACGTGACTGGAGGTAACGGGCAAACACTCCCATCGCGGATCCGTGTGGTCGGAGCATCTCGGCGTCGGCCGTGCGGTCGGTCGACACGGCGACCGCGCCGCCGGGGCGCTTATGCCGTCCCGGGACCGACGATTGCCCATGACCGAGGATATCGACCCCGTGGACCGGGGTATTCTCAACGCCTTCCAGGGGGGATTCCCCGTCACAGAGCGGCCGTTCGAACCCGCGGCGGCGGCGCTCCGCGAAGAGGGCATCGACGTCACCGAGTCGGAACTCGTCGACCGCGTCGCCGCGATGGACGAGGCGGGGACGCTCTCCCGCTTCGGGGCGCTCATCGACGCCGAGGCCATCGGCGGCACGGCGACGCTCGTCGCGATGCACGCCCCCGCCGAGCGCTTCGACGAGGTCGTCGAGCGGGTCAACGACCATCCCGAGGTGGCCCACAATTACGAGCGCGAGCACCCCCACCTCAACGTCTGGTTCGTCGTGTCGGTGGCCGACGAGGAGCGCGTGGCGGAGGTGCTGGGCGACATCGAAGACGAGACCGGTCAGGCGACGTACAACCTCCCGAAACAGCAGGAGTTCCGCGTCGAGGCGAAGTTCCCCGTCGAGGGGCCGCTGGAAGACCTGCCGGACGGTCTCGACCTGTCGGACCTGGGGCCGGACGTGACGCCGACGGAGCGGCGGGGGCTCACGCCCGACGAACTCGACCTGGTGCTGGAGATTCAGGGCGGCCTGCCCATCACCGAGACGCCCTACGCCGACGTAGCGTCGGCTATCGGCCAGGAACCCTCGTGGGTCGTCGAGACTATCAAACGGTTCGACCGGGAGGCCAAGGTCCGCCGCGTCGGCGTGGTGCCCAACCACTACGCGCTGGGCTACTCGGAGAACGGCATGACTGTCTGGAACGTCCCCGACGACGTGGTCGACGAGGTGGGGCCCGCCATCGCGTCGTTCGACTTCGTCACCCACTGCTACGAGCGCCCGCGTCACGACGGCGTCTGGCCGTACAACTTCTTCGCGATGACCCACGGCCGGAGCGAGGCAGAGAGTGACCAGCGGATCGAGCAGGTTCGAGAGCGGATGGAAGAGTTCTGGGACGTCGGCGACGACGACTGGGACTCGCTGTTCTCCACCCAGATCCTCAAGAAGACCGGTATCCGGATGGACGAACGCGCCGAAGCGAACGTTATCGATCCGGCAGAGGTCGAATGAGAGAGATGAGTATGAGTCTTGGAGATGGTGAACCGCGACGTGCCGACGGGAATCACCACGGGGAACAGCCTGGAAGCCCCCGCATCCTCGACTCGCGCGGCACACCCTGCGCTCCTCGTCGCTCGCTCCGCTCGCTTCCTGCGGTGCTTGGGGTGCCGGGCTTCGTCGAGGACGCGGCCCCTTCCATTCCCGCCCTCTGCGACCGCAAGAGCCACACCCTCCCCAGCCGACTCACTCGCTTCGCTCGTTCGTCCACCGAAAGACTCGCTTCGCTCGTCTTTCGAGCCATTCGCTCGCCGATGGCTCGCGAAGACCTCGCACAGTTTCGGCTCGCACAGAGATGCGAGCAAGCGCGCGCCACGGTGGATTGTTCGCGATTGATTTCGAGGTGGGCAGCGTGATTCCGCTCTTCCACGACTTCACGGACGAGACGGTGCTGGTGTTCGGCGGGGGGCCCGTCGGCGCGCGGAAGGCCCGGCGGTTCGCCGAAGAGGCCGACGTCGTGGTCGTCAGCCCGGCGTTCGCGGACGTCGAGTTCGGCGGCGCGGAGCTCGTTCGCGAGGTGCCAGACGCCGAAGACGTCGGAGGCTGGTTCGACCGGACGGACCCCGCGCTGGTCGTGGCGGCGACGGACGACGGGGCGTTGAACGAGGCCATCGCCGTGGCGGCGGACGAGCGCGGCGTCCTCGTCAACCAGACGGACCGGAGCGGTGAGCGAGACGTCGACAGCGTCGTCGTCCCGGCGACAGTCGAGGACGGCCCGGTGACGATGGCCGTCTCCACGGACGGGACCAGTCCGGCGGTGTCGAAGTACCTCCGGGAGCGGTTCGAGGAGGAATTTGCCGGCGTGGGCGAGATGGCGGAACTCACCGCTGACCTCCGGCAGGATCTCAGAGACGAGGGGATGGGTCCAGCGGAGCGCCGTGCGGCCGTCAGGCGCGTTGTCAAATCTGACCGTGTTTGGAAGGCTTTAGATAGTGGCAGATCTAATCCAAGCCAAGTAGTTTCGGCCGTGATCTCGAACAACACCGGTGATTCGTCGTGAAGCGTGGGATTGGCGTCATTTCGGGCGTGAGCATCTCCCACGAACGCTCGAGCATGGACGACCTCGAAGCGGCGTCCACGGACAGCCAGCGCGGCGCCGTCAAGGCGCTGCTGGCGGATTCGCGGGTCGAGGAGGCGTTCGTCCTCCAGACGTGCAACCGGATCGAGGCCTACGTCGTCGGCGACGACGAGACAGCCGGCGAGGCCCTCTCGCTGTTCACCGACCGCGTCCCGGGGGACGTCACGGTGTCGATGGATCACGAGGAGAGCCTGCGCCACCTGCTGCGGGTCGCCGCAGGCCTGGAATCCGTCGTCCTCGGCGAGGACCAGATCCTCGGCCAGGTCCGGGACGCCTACGAGGACGCCCGGGCCGTCGACGGCGTCGGGCCCATCCTCGAGGACGGCATCACCAAGGCGCTCCACGTCGGCGAGCGCGCCCGTTCGGAGACGGCCATCAACGAGGGGACGCTATCGCTGGCCTCCGCGGCGGTCCGGCTCGCAGCCAGGGAAGTCGCCCTCGACGGCACGACCGGCGTCGTCGTCGGCGCCGGCGAGATGGGTCGGCTGGCCGCCGAGGCCCTCGCCGAGGAGGTCGACCGCCTCATCGTCGCCAACCGAACGGTTCCCAACGCAGAGTACGTCGCCGACACCGTCGACGTCGAGGCCAGCGCGGTCGCCCTCGACGCACTGACCGCGGCCGCCGAAGAGGCCCGCGTCGTCGTCACGGCGACGAACAGCCCCGACCACGTCGTCGACGCCGACGCGTTCACGGACGCCGGGGAGACTATCGTCGTCGACGTCGCCCAGCCACGGGACGCCCACCCCGAGGTCGACGACCTCCCCGAGGTCACCGTGCTTGACCTGGACGCGCTGGAGACCGTCACCGAGGAGACCCGCGAGGAGCGCCGAGAGGCCGCCGTCGCCGTCGAGTCGATGATCGACGCCGAGTTCGACAACCTGCTGACCCAGTACAAGCGCAAGCGCGCCGACCGCGTCATCTCCGCGATGTACGAGAGCGCCGAGCGCGTGAAGGCACGGGAGCTCGAGACCGCCCTGGGGAAACTCGACCTCGACGACGACCAGCAGCAGGTCGTCGAGTCGATGGCCGACGCCATCGTCTCCCAGTTGCTCTCCGCGCCGACCCGGAGCCTCCGGGACGCCGCGGAGGAGGACGACTGGTCGACCATCCACACCGCGCTCCAGCTGTTCGACCCGAACTTCGGACCCGACGGTGACGGCCAGGCCCCGCCGTCGTTCGCCGAGGGCGTGGCCGTCGAGGACATCCCGGAAGGGATGCGCGAGGAGATGCCCGCCGGCGTCCTCGAGGAACTGAGCGACGACTGATCGGGAGTCGAGCAGCCGAACCGGCTGACGAATCGGCAGTTCGCCGCTCACTCACCGTCGGCCGCTATCGCCCTTCGTACGTTCTTCTCGGCCGTTTCGAGCGCCTCGATCACCCGGTCTTCTGGCAGTTCGTACTCGATGACGAGCGGCGCGTCGACGTCCGCGTGCTCGTCGAGCAGCGCCAGGAGGTAGGGCAGGTCGAGTTGCCCGGCCCCGGGAAGGTCCTCCACTTCGGCCGCGGAGGTGTCCTTCAGGTGGACGGCGTTGATCCGGTCGCCGAGATTCCTGATGACGTCGTCGGGTGCGACGTCCTCGACGAGAAAGTGGCCGGTGTCCACACAGACGCCCAGGCGCGGGTGGTCGTACCGGTCGAGCACGCCGCGGACGTCCGCGATGGAGGAGAACACCTGCGAGAGGTCGTCGTGGTGGACCGAGGAGTAGTTGTGGATGCCGACGTCGACGCCGAACTCCTCGGCAAGGTCGATCAGTTCCTCGGTGACGTCGTCCCGGTCCGGCGGGTAGTTGACGGTGACGTAGTCGGCCCCCAGCCGGTCGGCGAAGGCGACGTGGGGACGCGCCTGGCCCACGTCGTCCAGGTCGACGACGCCGTAGCCGCAGACGTCGATTCCCGCGTCCTCGATAGCGGCCGTGGCGTCGGTGATGGTCTTCTCGTCGTCGTCGGCCGAGAGGTGGTGGTCCCAGAGTTCGAGGTGTCGGATGCCGGTTTCGCCGAGTGCCTCCAGCAGACCGGCGAGCGAGTAGTCCTGGAAGACGACGCTCTGGACGCCGACGGCGTAGTCGCGGTCCATGTCGGAACGTCGCCGGGTCGGCGCAAAAGTATGTCGCGGATCGGCCGGTCGTCCAAAAACCGCTCAATGCAGTGACATAGACCCTTTACCCCGCCCGCACCCAGCGAGTGTATGGACGTCCTCATTATCGGCGGCACGGGCCTCATCAGCACTGGAATCACGCGACAGCTCGCCGACTCCGAACACGAGGTGACCTGTTTCACGCGGGGCGAGAGCGACGCCAGGGTGCCCGACTCCGTGGCGTTCGTCCACGGCGACCGCAACGAGCGAGGGGACCTGGCCGACGCGCGCGACGAGGTCGCCCCCGACTGCGTCGTCGACATGGTGTGTTTCTCGCCGGACCAGGCCGAACAGGCCGTCGACGTCTTCGCGGACGACGTCGAGCAGTTCGTCTTCTGTTCGACGGTGGACGTCTACCACCGGCCGCTCGACACGAACCCCGTGCAGGAAGATGCCCCGCGAGAGCCCCCGGTCAGCGACTACGGCGCCGACAAGGCCGAGTGCGAGGACATCTTCATGGCCGCCCACGAACGGGGCGACTTCGAAACCACGATCGTCCGCCCGTGGAGCACCTACGGCGAGGGCGGTACCCTCTTCCACACGCTGGGGCAAGGGAGCTACTTCCTCGATCGCATCCGAGAGGGCAAGCCGGTCGTCGTTCACGGCGACGGCCAGACGCTGTGGGGGTCGTGTCACCGAGACGACGTCGCCCGCGCGTTCGTCAACGCCGTCGGCAACGAGACGGCCTACGGCGAGGCCTACCACGTCACCAGCGAGGAGAACATCACCTGGGGGCAGTTATACCGGACCGTCGCAGACGTGATGGACGCACCGGACCCCGAACTCGTCCACATCCCGACGGAGATTCTGGCCGAGGCCGTCCCGGACCGGACCGACATGCTGCTCGCCCACTTCCAGTTCTCGACGGTGTTCGACAACAGCAAGGCCCGCCGCGACCTGGGCTTCGAGTACACGATTCCCTTCGAGGACGGGATCCGCCGCACGATCGAGTGGCTGGAGGACGAGGGCGAAATCGACGACTGGGACAGCGAGAACGACGATCAGATCATCGCCGCCTGGCGTGACGCGACGGACTCCTTCCTCGATTCTGTCGAGACTACGGAGTAGCAACTGATTTACACGAGCCGGCGGCAGGAGCCGCCATGACCGTCCTCGACACCGCGATGGTGGAGAATTCGACCATCGGCGACGCCGAGATACGGGAGTACGCGACCGTTCACGATTCCGAGATAGGCGACGGCTGTCAAATCTACGAGCGAACCTCTATCAAGAGATCTCGTCTGGCGGGACCGGTCGACGTCAACGCGAACGTCTACGTCGAGAACGCCACCGTCGGCGAGCGGGTCCAGATCGGTCCGAACGCGACCGTCGCCGGCGTAACGCACGACCTCTCGGAAAATGGGATGGAGTTTCAGAACGATACCTTCGAGGAAGTGGTGATCGAGGACGGTGCCTTCGTGGGCGCCGGCGCGGTCGTGCTACCCGGCGTCCGAATCGGCGAGAATGCAGTCATCGGTGCGAACGCGACGGTGACCGAGGATGTTCCAGGGGGGACGGTCATCCATGGTTCCCCGGCCCAGTCGCGACGCTCGCTCGACGACTGAGAACGTCCGTCAGCTGTGGCCGTCACGAGCCGTCGGCTAACGCCAGAACCGAATCCAGCCAGGACCGGATGGGAACGAACGATAGTCGGGAACGGAGGACGTACCACGGACTGACGAGCACCGCGCCGAGCGCGTTGGCGTAGGCGTCGCCGATCGACATGTACCGGCCCGGGACGAACGACTGCCAGATTTCGATGCCCACGCCGTAGAGGACCGTGAGACCGAGGACGAAGATCACCAGCCGTCGCGTCGACCAGCCCCAGTCCGTCGTCGCGTAGGCGAGACTCCCGCCGAAGGCGGCGTAGGCGAGGAAGTGGCGCCACTTGTCGAGCGGGATGAGTTCCGGCGGTTCGACGATGGGGTTCGCGGGGGGTGCAGCGATGACTGAGAGATAGAAGATCACCCCGGCGACAGTGGCCACCCCCAACCAGCGAATCCAGGCCGGCAACAGCGGCAGGCGAACCTCGCGCATGGCTCAACGGCGCGAGTGTCGGACAATAAGTGGTTCGCAACGGCGTGACAGGGACGCCAGAAACGGGAACGTGCGGCGCCGGTCAGTAGACGGCGTCTTCGATGTCGTCGGCCAGGTCCTCGAACTTCGAGAGGTGGACGCGCCGTTCGTTCCGGAGTCGATCGACGTGGTCCTCGTGGTCGTCGAGAGCGTCGGCGACGGCGAAGCGCTCGACGTCCATCCCCGGGACCGACTCGGGAACGTCGAGGCCGGTGGCGTCGTCTGTACCCCAGGTCACGGTGCCGCGGGAGACTTCCCGGAGGAGCGTGACCGTGTCGTCGACGCCGACGTCGCGGTCGCCGACGCTGCCGGTGTTGAGGACGAAACACTCCACGCCGAGGTCGGCGATGAGGTCGCGGAAGCGGTTGCCCTCCTCGCCCTTCGAGCCGACGATGAAGGGGTTGGTGCCGACCACGCGGATGGATTCGCCGGCCTTCGAGGGGTCGCCGGCGCTGGTCTGGACGGACTCGCCGAGCATGAACGCGGCGGCGGCCTCTTCGGGCGTGAGCTTCGCGATTGGCGGCATCGCGGGGTTCCGGGTGATGAAGAAGACCTGGTCGATCTCGGGCAGGTCGATCTCGTCGTCGGCCGAGGAGAGGTGCTCGCGCTGGATGATCGCGCGCGTATTGGTGGTGTACTCGTCACCGTCGAAGTCGACGGTGCCGTCCTCGGCGACGTCGACGTTCTCCAGGACGGCCGACTCGTGGGTGGCCGCGTCGTAGAGGGCGGGCTGTTCGTCGGCGTTCAGGCCGATGGTCTTGATGAACAGGCCCTGGCCCTCACTGCCGGCGACGGAACCGTCGGGGAGCAGCGCGCAGACGTCGTCCTGTAGCATCGTCGCCTCCTCGGGTTTCTCGAGACCGAGCCCGTGAGCCGTCAGCGTCGACTTCCCGGTGCCGGAGAGACCGAGGAACACCTGGCCGACGGTCTCCATGCCGTCGTCGGTCTGGAGGTCGACGCGCTTGGTGCCGGCGTGGAGGCCGAGGCCGCCCTGTTCCTTCGCGTAGAACATGAACAGGCGGAGGAAGGACTTCTTGGCCTCGCCGGTGTAGTCGCTGCCGAGGACCGCAGTCATCCCCTCGTCGGGGACGACGCGGATAGCGACCTCGTCGTGGTCGGGAAGCTGGACGGTGTAGAAGTCCGGCTCGCTCGCCTCGTCTGCGACCGGTTCGAAGAGCTTCGCCCAGGCGAGTGCGATCCGTCCGTACTCCTTCGGGACGAACAGGCGGCAGACGTAGCTGTTCTCGGGATGGCGACCGAGCTGTCGGTCGAGACAGACCATCTCCTCCTCGTGGACCGCGTCGTAGGCCGTCTCGACGTGGCGGTAGTCCTCGGCGCCGAACTCGTCGTCGACGGCGTTCTTCGTCCTGTCGGCGTTGCGCGACCGGTGTTCGCTCACGTACGACGGTGAGCCGAACTCCGTGGTCGTTTCGAGCTCGCGCGAGAACTCGCGGAGCTGGTCGAACGACGGGTTGTAGATGACGTTGTCCGCCTCGGCGGGGTTGGGCAGCGTTTCGGCCGGTGGCTGCACCGTCATCCCGAGATCTGACATCGTGTCAGCTACTGCGGGGGCCTACCGTATATATTTTGCATATTTTCCGGAATGTGGGACATTACCAGACATACTTTAAATTATTCTCCCGCGAGTAAACGATTGTGTGGGCAAATGCTGCCAGAACGAAGGTGGCTCCTGACGGTGCCCATCGTCGGCTGTAGACGCCGGCTACTGAAGCGGCCGGCCGGGAATCGGCGACGAGTATCTCACGTACTGCTCTGGTACAGCGCGCCCGAGTCGTCGTAGCGCGCGTCTTCGATCCGTGCGAACTGGTCGTCGCTCAGTTCGACGTCGATAGCGCCGACGTTCTCGTCGAGCTGGTCGACCGTTCGCGCGCCGACGATGGGGACGCAGTCGAAGTCGGGCTGGTCCATCAGCCACCGCAGTGCGACCTGGGCCGGCGTCGCGTCCACCTCGTCGGCGATGGCCCGCACCTCGTCGAGGACGTGCCAGCCCCGTTCCGAGACGTAGAAGTCCAGGAACCGGTCGTCGAGGGCGGCTCGGGTGTCCTCGGGCGCGTCGAGTTCGTACGTCCCGTCGCCCGCGCGTTCGTACTTACCCGTCAGGAAGCCGCCGGCCAGCGGCGAGTAGGGGCAGACGGCGAGGTTCTGGTCGGCACAGACGTCCAGGTACTCGGCGACGTCCTCGTAGTAGGCGGCGTGGAACAGGGGCTGGGTGACGGTGAACGCCTCGTAGTTGTTCACGTCGGCCTGCCAGAGTCCTTTCGTGAGCTTCCACGCGTCGGCCGTCGAGAGGCCAACGTGGTGGACCTTCCCTTCGCTGACCAGGTCGTCGACGGTGCGGAGCGTGCGCTCGATGGGCGTCTCGTCGTCGAAGCGATGCAGGTAGAGAATGTCGAGATAGTCCGTATCGAGCTTGTCGAGCGAGCCTTCGACCTCGGCGCGGACGTTCTTCCGGGAGAGGTTCTCCTGGAAGCGCGAGACGTCCGACCAGTAGCACTTCGACGCGATAACGAAGTCCTCGCGGTCGCGGTCGGCGAGCCACTCGCCGATCCACTGCTCGCTGCGACCCTGGCCGTAGCCGTTGGCCGTGTCGATGAAGTTCCCGCCGCGGTCGGCGAAGGCGTCCAGCAGTTCGTGGGCCGACTCGCGGTCGGTCTCCATCACGCCGCTGTCTTCGTGTTCCTTGCCGAAGCGCCAGGTGCCCAGGCAGAGCTGTGAGACTTCCAGTCCCGTCTTACCGAGTCGGGTGTACTCCATGATCGAACGGAGGGCTGGCGTCCGTAAAGTCGTTTTTCAGGACGAGCGTCACGCCAGCGCAGTCGCCGGGCCATCACTCGCGGGCGTCCGCGAGTTCCTCGCGCAGTATCGTCCGGTGACAGCGCTTCTGGTCGGTGTTCTCGTAACAGACCAGGACGACGTCGGTACCGTCGGCGAGGGTCTCGCGGAGATCAGCCACGGCCGATCGGGCCTCCTCGGTTTCCAGGTACTCGCAGTAGCGATCCTCGAAGTCGAGTTCCTCCCACGCGGCGTTGTGCGCGCCCTCGTCGCACATCCCGTCGAGTTTGAACTCCTCCTCGCGCGCCTGGAACTCCTCGAGAAGGTCCCGCGGCGGGCCCAGCGCCGGCCGATTCTCGTCGACGGCCCCGTGGAACCAGGGCGTGGGCTTCCGGACGACGCCAACGCGGCGCGCGCCCTCGGGCAGGTCCGCAAGGTCGTGCTGGATGGCAGCGACGTACGTGTCGGTGAGTTTGCCAGCCACGGTCGCTCTAGGACGTTCCGCGCCAATAACTGTGGGTGCCGACGGGCAGAATCACCGCTCCCACTCGTAGAACCACCACGCGGCGCCGAGTAGCATCAGTCCGACGCCGAGAGTCGACGTCGCCGGTTCGGGGATGACGAACAGGACGAAGCCGACGACGATGAGCAGCGTCGGCTCGAGTTCGTTCCAGAAGCCGCCGAGTGACGTGGACATATCTGTTGATTCGGGCGCGTCACTCAAATGCGTTCGTGAGACCCTGTGGGTGAACGCACCGACCGCACCGCCTAGAGGTGACTGCGGAACGTTCAGTTTCGTGGTGGGGCTGATCCTGCTCATCATCCTCGCCGCGGTTCTCGGGTCGTTCGTCCTCGGGATGGGGGAGTCGTCCGCGGCGGCGACGCCCCAGGCCTCGTTCACCGTCGACTACGACGCAGCGGGCGAGACGGCGGAGATAACTCACGACGGCGGTGACGCCATCCCGGCCGACGAACTCAGCGTCGAGACCGGTGACCGAACAGTTGCGTGGGACGACGGAGACGGCGAGGTGACGGCGGGCGATTCGACGGCGGTAGACGCCGCGCCGGGGACGACCGTTAGCGTCGTCTGGAGCGCTCACGGCGAGTCGGCGGTCCTGATGCGGGCCACCGTCGAGTAACTCTCCGCACTCCCTCACATCTGATTTTGCAGATTACCCGCTGCAGTCGGTGCGTAACCGACGTGCAGTTCCGTAGATCACCTCAGACGTTGCCGTCGCCACCGACGTTGTCGAGGAACTCCTCGAAGACCGTCGCGCAGCCGTCACAGAGCGAGAAGTTTTCGCGGGGACCGTCGCCGGTGCCGTAGGCCGCCTCGCGGTCGAAGTACTCGACGCCGAGCACGTCGTCTCCGTCGAGTGCCCGGTCACAGAAGCTACAGTCCTCGGCGACGCGGCGGTAGCCGGCGCCGATGGACCACTCGTCGGCGACCGGCGGGGCGTCGTGGCCGGCCCAGGCGTCGACGAGTTCGTCCACCTCGACGGCGCAGTCCCCACAGACGGCGAGTAACCCGTCGTCGGCCGCCGGTGACGGAGCGGGGCGGTCGCTCGCCGGATAGAAACCGACGAAGCGTCCGTCCGCACCGAGTCGATGTCCGCACAGCGAACAGGCGACGCCCCCCGACGGGTGGTCGCCCCCGCTCGACGGTGAATCCACGCTCATGTCCCCGCCATGAACCCCCCGGGTTAAACCTCTTGCACCGACGTCGTACGTGCGTCTGACGATTGTCGGCGGAGAGCCACCGGACAGATTCGCGACGTCACTCGGCGTCGCCGTCGCGGAAGAACTCGGGCTGTTCGAACGACTCCGCCTCACCCTCGACGTCGAGGACGTCCAGCGCTGTCACGACGGCGTCGACGCCGAGTTCGCCGGAGAGGCTCGGTTCGGTCCGGCCCTCGTCGCTGGAGACGAGTTCCTTGACGTAGAGGCCGCCAGCGCCGTGTATCTCCAGGTCCGCGTGTCGCTCGTCGACCAGTTCGCCGTCCGTCGCGTACACCTCCCGCGTCCGCACGAGTGACGCGCGGCGGTGGTCGACCCGCTGGGGCGTCTCCTGTTCGATGGTCGCACCTTCGAGCGCGTCCAGGGCAGCCTGTAGCTGGTCCTCGTCGACGGGCTCGTCGAACTCCACGTCCATCCGGTAGGTCTTGGAGGCCTCGTGCCCCTTGACGCGCTCGACCATGTCGTAGGTCGCCCGGCGCAGCCCCTCCACCTCGGCCTTGCCGTCGGCGAACTCGTTGACGTCCGCCTCCAGCTGTTCGACGTCGACGTCGCGCTTGCGGGGCTGTTTGACCTCGACGACGAACGGGCGGCCGCCGCCGAGCATCAGCGCGTCCACGTCCTCGCGGCCGGCGCCGTGGAACACCGCCTCCTCGCCGTCCATCGCCTCCAGCACGACTGGCGCGGTCAGCTCCTCGACGCTCTCGTCGTAGCGATACCCCGTGCCGTCACACCCCGGACACTCCTCGCCGCGCTTGATCCCCGTCTCGTGACACTCGTTACAGGGCCACTCCGTCTGGGGGATGTCGCGTACGAGCTTGCGGTACCGGCCGTAGACGAACGCCGAGTTGACGTTCACCGCTATCTCGTCGGTTGCCAGGTCGAGCAGGAGCTGGATGTCCGGGCGCTCGAAGTCCACCTCGGCCCCGGTCAACTCGCCGACGCGCTTGCCCACCTCGCGGTTGAACTCCGTCTTCAGCGCCTCGCCCTCGTCGTCCTCCAGCCCGATTTCCTCCCAGAGCAGGTGGTCGTTCTCCTCCAGCAGCGGCGGGACGCGCGTCCCGAGCTGGTAGGTCTCGAACTCGTAGCCCTGAATGGCCGCGGCGGCGCGCTCGGCCAGCCGGTCGTACTCGGCGGTCTCCATCTCGCAGACCCAGCAGTCCTCGCTCCCCTCGTACGGCTCGTCGTCGTCGAGCGCCAGCGTCGTCCGGAGCGCACGCCCGCGCTCGGCGTTCGTGAGGCCGAAACTGCGGTCGGCGAACGGCCGGCCCAGACAGGGATCGCAGAGGGGGCCGGTGTCGAGCGCCGCGCGCGCGTCCTCGAGTATCGTCATTGGACAACGGAACGGGCGCGGCCGGTAATTCAGTTTCGAAGGCTAGCTGGGGTGGCAGCGCTCAGATGAGCGTCCAACTATGACGCAAAGACACCGAAAGCCCTCGTACGGTTTCGGTCCCGGGACCACCGAAGGACTAACTTCGTTCGTCCTTCGAGGTCACACTCGCTCCGCTCGCGTGACCCACACTGCGCGCGCTCGCTACGCTCGCGTGCTTGTGGGGTCCGGGTTCCCGCAACCGCGCTCGAACCCTCCCGGCCGACGCAAGCACCCGCTGGAGCGCAGCGAGGCCCGGAGCGGTCGAGCCCCGCGAGGGCTTTCGGTGTCTCGGTTGTTGATCCGTTCCCGAATCTAATGTGTTCCCACGGTCGAGACGCAAGGGCTTATTGGACCACCAGCCGACGGTTCGGGCATGTCAGACGCAGACCGAAACGAACTGATCGACGCGTACTTCGACGCGATGGACGCCGAGGACCTTGAACTCGTCCGACCGGCCCTCGCCGACGACGTCGTGTTCGAGTCGCTCTCGGGCCCACTGGAGGGGTTCTCCGGCTTCGAGACGTACATGAACGAACTCCGCGGGCTCTCGAACACCGAACACGAGCTAACGAACCGGGTCCACGGCGATGACGCCACGGCCGTCGAGGGCACCGTCACCGGCGAGAGCGACGACGGCCCGGTCGAGGCCGACTTCTGCGACCTCTTCGAGTTCGACGCCGACGACGAAGAGATCACGAGAATCGCCGTCTACCTCAACGACTCCTGACGGTTCCGCGCTTCCATCTCGGTCCCGCTACTCCGACCGCTCAGTCGTCGACCCGTGGATCCTCCGGGACTTCGGTATCGGCCTGGATTCCGTTAGTCGAGGCGGGCGACGCCGCCCCGTTCTCGCCACTGGCGACGGTCGACGACATCCGGACCTCACGTTGCGGGAAGGGAATCTCGACGTTCGATTCCTGAAACCGCTGGTAGATCCCCCTGTTGAGGTGGTGCGTGACGCGCGCCCGTAGCGCCGGGTTCGGGACCCAGCACAGCAGTTCGTGTTCCAGCGCGGAGTCGCCGAACTCCCGGAAGCGGACTCGCGGGCTGGGACGGTCGAGGACGCTCTCCGTCGAGGCTGCGACGTCGAGCAAGATCTCCTCGACCTCGTCGAGGTCGCTTCCGTAGGCGACGCCGACGGGGACGCGGATGCGGCGCTTCCGGCGTGGCGTCGACTCGTTGACGATGGCCGCGTTGTTCAGCGTGGCGTTGGGGACGGTGATGAGGATGTCGTCACGGGTCCGGATCACCGTCGAGCGCACGGAGATGTCCTCGACGCGGCCGCGTTCGCCGGAGTCGAGCACGACGTAGTCGCCCACCTTGTACGTGCCGTCGACGTACAGCGCCAGCGACCCGAAGAAGTTCGCGATGGTGTCTCGGGCGGCCAGACCGACGACGATACCGGCCACGCCGGCCGAGGCCAGTAGCGGCGTGACGTTGATACCCCAGTAGGTGAGCAGGAGGAACCCCGCGACGCCGACGACGACGGCGCTCCACACGTTCTGGAAGATGGGGACCACCTGCCGGTCGATGTAGCGGTTGTCGGTGACGGCGTTCGACACATTCCGGCCGACGCGGACCAGCGTCACCAGCCAGATGACCGTGACGAGGGAGAGGACCGCGGCCTCGAGCGTCGCGGCGTCTGTCTCGGCCAGGTCGAACAGGTCGACGCCGACGAACACGCCCCCGATGGCGACCGTCAGGTAGAGCGCGGGGTGGACGCCCCTGAGCACCACGTCGTCGACTTCGCCCGGGATGCGTGCCGTGACCCGCTTGAGGTACCGGTCGCCCGCGACTTGTAGCAATGCGGCGGTCAGGACCGCTCCGCCGGCGACCACGAGAAACCCCTGCCAGTCAGGCAACGCCTCTATCCCCTCCCTGACCGTCCCAAGCGTCCCGTTCCATTGCATCTTGCTCTCACGAAGGCCCCAGGAGTATATAGCTACGCCGTCAGATGTGTCCGGCCGCTGCACCGCCATCGCCGTTATCACACGACGGGTCCCGGACCGAATGACCTTTACCCGGCCACACCACGCCTCTGTCCATGAACGAGACGCTGATCGCCGTCCTCCTCGGGGTCGTCCAGGGCGTTCTGGAGTGGCTCCCGGTCTCCAGCGAGGGCGGCGTCGCCATCGTCGTGACTGGCGTCACCGGCGCGTCGCCCGTCGTCGCGACTCGATTCGCGCTCTTTCTCCACGCCGGCACCGCGCTCTCGGCGCTGGCGTACTACCGCGAGGAAGTGAGAGCAGTCCTCCGGGAAGTCCCGGAGTGGCGCCCGCGGACCGCGTTCGATCGCGACCGCGCCGACCTGTCCTTTCTCGTCCTCGCGACGCTGGCGACGGGCGTGACCGGCCTGCCAGCGTACGTCCTGCTCGACGCGCTCGTGAACGACCTCACCGGCGGCGCCTTCGTCGCGCTCGTCGGCGGCCTGCTCGTGTTGACCGGGCTCCTCCAGCGCTTCGCCGAGTCAGTCACGCTGGACCCGCGTGCCACGCCGGACTGGCTCGACGCCGTCCTGGTCGGTGCGCTCCAGGGACTCGCTATCCTCCCCGGCGTCTCGCGCTCGGGAACCACCGTCAGCGCGCTGTTGCTCCGGGGCCACGAGGGCGAGTCCTCGCTGCGGCTCTCCTTCCTGCTGTCGATTCCGGCAGCGCTCGCGGCGAACGTCCTCGTCCTGGTCGACGACGGCGTGCCGGCCATCTCGCCGACTGCGGCCCTCCTCGCGCTCGCGGTCAGCGCCGTCGTCGGCTACCTCACCGTCGGCGCGCTCGTCGCGCTCGTCCGCCGGGTCCCGTTCTGGGCGGTCTGCGTCGGCTTCGGTTCGCTCGGCGTGCTCGGCGGGGCGTTGCTGGTCGTCTGAGCGGGGCTCGCACGTCGCGGTGGCGAACATATATAGCGCCGAACGACAATCCACAGTGTGAACGGCGGGCCATGAGCGAGGACGAACAGAAACTGGTCGACACGGCGGGGGATTACTGCTACGCCGTCAAGAACGGCGAACCAGTCGCCGACCCGCAGTGGAACTCCTGTCGCCTCGTCATGACCAGCAAGCGGCTCGTCCTCGCCAACAACAGCGGCAAGCAGACGCTGCCCCACTCGAACATCGAAATCGTCGACGACGACGTCGTCCCCGAGACCATCGACGCGGCAGGCGCGACGCCGCTCCGCATCGGCGACAACGTCGTGCTCTTCGACGCCACCGGCGTCTCGGACTTCGAACGCGAGTACTGTCGGGCGACGCTCCACGGCGAAATCATCCTGGCGAACCACCCCGCAGTCGTCGGCGGCGTCGTCCAAGACGACAGTGAGTGGCGCAAGACCCGCTTCCGCCTGGACGACGAGACGATAACGCTGGGGTTCCCCGGCGGCGGGTCGACCAGTTTCGCCGTCGACGACGTCGGGACCATCGAGACGGCGACGCGGCAGGTCATGGGCGATGAACGCACCGTCCTCGAAGTCGAGCACACCGACGAGGAGGGCCGGAGCGTCGAGACCCACTTCTCTGGAATGGACCACCACACCACCGCGCTCCAGTCGCTGTTCGAGCGCGTCATCGAGGACCGCGAGGGTGACTACGAACTCTCCGAGACGGAGAACCAGGTCCTGATGGCACTGTACTCCGGCGTCTCCCCCTTCGAGATGGCTGACTTCGTCGGCCTGCCCGTGGACGAGGTCGAGGAGATATACCAGAAACTGCTCGACGTCGGCGCCGTCGACGAGGTTCGAACGCGGACGGAAGTCGCGTTGAACGCTCAGGGGCGGAACATGGCGAGTGAGGCGATGAGCGAAAATTAGACTGCGTCGCACGAAAAGCCGAACAGCGGCCCCATTCTCTCTCACAAAAATGGGGGCGGAAGTTATATTCCCCCGACTGGGCTACCTCCGCAGAGACGAACGGCGCGCGTATCATGAGTGACACGGAGAAGAAGATCACGGACACACAGGGGCAGTACCTGCAGGCGGTCCAGAAGGGCCAGCGGCTCACCGACGCGAGCTGGCAGACCTGCCGGATAGTCCTGACCACGGAGCGCCTGGTGCTCATCGCCGACGAGAAGCGCCAGTTCCCCCTGTCCGCGATCGACCGCATCGCCGACCGGTTCGACGTCAACCAGCAGAGCGCCAGCGTGTCGAACTACGTCGTGCTCCACCTCGGCGACAACGTGTTGCTCGTCACCGCAAAGGAGCACGAGTCCTTCGAGACGGACCTCTACCGGGCGGCGCTCGACGGTGAGATCATCCTCGTCCAGCACCCCGCCGTGGAGGGTGGGGTCGTCCAGAACGCCGGCTGGACCAAAGGCCGGATGAAGGTGACCGACGAGGCGCTGCAGCTGGCGCTCGCCGACGGCCAGGCGGTCCCCATCGAACGCGCCGACATCGGCGACCTCTCCTTCGACGACAAGACCGTCTCCGGCGAGGAGCGAACCGTCATCGAGGTCGAACACACGCAGGACGACATCAGCGTCGAGACCCACCTCGCTGGCGACGACTTCCACGCCACAGTGTTGCAGGTGATGCTCGAGGAGAGCGCCGAGCGGAACAGGGCCGACCTGGACCTGTCGAGCACGGAGCGGCGTGTCATCATGGCGCTGTACTCCGGCATCTCTCCATTCGACGTGCCAAGCTTCGTCGGTATCTCGGTCGACCAGACTGAGGAGATATTCGACCGACTCATCGAACTGGAGGCGATCAGTCTCCGGCGCGAGCGGACGGAAGTCGCGTTGACGACGAAGGGACGGCGGGTGGCTGGAGAGAAGATGGGAGAGCAATAGGCAGGTCTGAGCGTAGCGAGGAGCATCTACAAAGCGAGCGGGGAGCAACGCGACCCGTAGGCAGTAGGACGGCGCCGACCGACAGGAGGCCCGAACCGTGTGGGGGACACCGGATGTCCGAACTCGAATCTGTCGATTCGTAATCCAGAGTGGCTTCAGTGTGGGGGCAAACGGTTTACTGTTGTAGGTGAAACTGGGGACAACGCGAAGTGAACGACGTGGCAAGCCAATATCATTCCCAGCCCGTTCTGACGAATCCGTATCTGTGGGCGCTCGTGCTCGTGTCGACGGGGGCAGGCGTTATCGTTCTCGACCTGACTTCGGGTGTCGGAATCTTCCTGGGTGGGATCATCGGCATCATCGCCCTGGCGGTCGGAGCACGCTTTCTCGACGAGATCCGACAGCCGGGATACGACAACAAGATCGACCCCTGGAGCGACTAGGGCCGTTCGGCGGTCTGCATCGACGCGGCGTTAGTGGCCGACCCCGCGTGACCGTCGTGGTCCACGACGACGAGGCCGGCGCGTTCGCCAGTCGCGTCCGCGAACGCCTCGATGACTTCTTCTGCGGCCTGGTGGGAACTTCGGCGCTCGAGTTCGTCGACGGCGCGGCGAGCGAGGCCGAACCGCGCGATGGCTTCGCCCGCACCGGTCGCGCTCGCCCCGCCGCGGTCGTCGGCGTAGAAGCCGGCGCCGACCTGCGGGACGTCGCCGACGCGGCCGGCGAGGGCGAACCACCGGCCACCGGTCGACGTCGCGGCGACGAGTGACTCGCCGTCCGTCGCGACCGCACCGACGGTGTCGCTGCCGCGGCCGAACTGCTCGCGGACCCACGGAAGCGTCTCGTCCAGGCCGCCCGAGGGCGGGTCGGCGGCGTCCCAGCGCTCCCGCGTGCGGTCAGTCCAGAGGTCCACGTCGGTCTCGACGTCGAACGCGGCCGCCAGATCGACCGCTGGCTCGCCGGCCACCATGACGTGGGGAGTCTCGGTGGCGACGACGCGAGCGACGTCCACTGCGTTGGCCACGCCGGGCATTCCGCACGCCGCACCCACTGTCCCGCCCCCCGTCGTCCCGTCGTCGACCATCAGCCCGGCGTCCGTCCGAATCGTCCCGTCGCTCTGGGCGACGCTGCCGATCCCGGCGTTGAACCGCGGGTCGTCCTCCAGCGCCCGGACCGCTGCACAGGCCGCTTCGAGTGGGTCGTCGGACCGGGTCGCCTCCTCGACCGCCGTCGCCAGGGTTCGCTGTCGCTTCGCGGGCTCGTCCGGGACGCTCCCGGCGCCACCGTGGGCGATGACGTGCATGGGTCCGATTTCGGAACCCACAACCGTAAACGTCGCCTGTCGGCGACTCCCGCGAGTTTCGGACTTGCCTCTCAGGTGAACAATGTCATGAAATACCATGACGGAAACGAAACAGCAGCCCTTTAGGCACGTTTCACCGTAGCATGGGTTATGGGATATCAGTACGACAAGGTCGAAGTGCCGGAAGACGGAGAGACGATTCAGGTTATCGACGAGGACAACGACGAGCTGGAGATTCCCGAGAACCCGATCATCCCGATCATCCACGGTGACGGGATCGGCAAGGACGTCGGCCCCGCGGCACAGAAAGTGCTGGAGGCCGCCGCCAACGCCACCGGTCGCGACATCGCGTGGATGCGCGTCTACGCCGGCGAGTCCGGCCGGGAGAAGTACGACGAGAACCTCCCCGACGACACCGTCAACGCCATCGACGAACACCGCGTCGCCATCAAGGGCCCGCTGACGACGCCCGTCGGCGCCGGCTTCCGCTCGCTCAACGTCGCGTTGCGCCAGACGCTCGACTTCTACTCGAACGTCCGACCGACGTACTACCTCGACGGCGTCCCCTCGCCCATGAAGGCGCCCGAGGAGATGGACATGGTCACCTTCCGCGAGAACACCGAGGACGTCTACGCCGGCATCGAGTGGGAGGCCGGCACCGACGACGTGGAGCAGGTCCGCGAGTTCGTCGAGGACGAGATGGGCTTCGACGACGTGATGCACGACGGCCCCATCGGAATCGGCATCAAGCCGATCACCGAGTTCGGCTCCAAGCGCCTCGTCCGGAAGGCGATCGACTACGCCATCGAGCACGACCGCGACAAGGTCACACTGGTCGGCAAGGGGAACATCATGAAGTTCACCGAGGGGCAGTTCACCGAGTGGGGCATGGAGGTCGCCGAGGAGGAGTACCCCGACGAGGAGGTCTTCGCCGCGCCCGACTCCCTGTGGGAGACCCAGGACGAGATCGACATCCCGGAGGACGCCGTCATGGTCGAGTCCCGCCTCGCCGACGCGATGCTCCAGTGGATGCAGCTGCGGACCGACGAGTTCAGCGTCCTCGCGATGCCGAACCTCAACGGCGACTACCTCTCGGACGCAGCCGGCGCACAGATCGGCGGTCTCGGAATCGCGCCGGGCGCCAACTTCGGTGACGCCCGCGTCCTCGCCGAACCCGTCCACGGCAGCGCGCCCAAGCGCGCCGGCCAGGACATGGCCAACCCGACCGCGCTCATCCTCTCCGGTCGCCTGATGTTCGACTACATGGGCTGGAAGGACACCGCCGACCTCGTCCGCGACGCCGTCGAGGAGACCATCTCCTCGGGCAAGGTCACCTACGACCTCGAACGCCAGATCGAGGGCGGCGAGAAGCTCGGGACGACCGAGTACGCCGAAACCATCGTCGAGAACATCGAGAAACTGTCGTGAAGAGAGCGTCTCGTCCTCTGGCGGCGTAACCGCCAGAACATCGAGCGACTCGCGTACCGAGTCGAGCCGGGAACGGAGCCCCCCAGGGACCGTCCCACCGCACCGTCGCGCCACTTTTCGCTCGTTCGTCCCCTTCGCCGTCACGTGCCGAGCGGTTGCCCCACGACCGGCGTCGACGTTCCCGACTGGCCGCTGACGTTCTCGACCCAGGCAGGTTCCGTGACGCGCGTCGATCCGACGTCGGTGAACGCGACCGTTATCTGGGCCTGGACGGGTCGGTCCCGGACGATCGCGTCGAACCCGATAGCGATGCGACCCACGTAGCCGTCGGGGGTGATATGGGCGGCCATCGTGACGTTGCGCTCGTCGCGGAACTGCGAGAGACCCTGGAGTCCGTAGACCCCCGAAACGGGGCCGGTGACGACGGTGCTGCCGAAGGCCGTCTGTCGGACGTCTACCGGTCGCAGGCGGGTGAAGAGGCCCCTTATCAGGCTCGCTCCCGGGTACTGGATGGCGACCTCGGTCTCTAACTGTCGGAACACCGGACCGTCGTCCTGTGATTCCACGCGGTAAAACGAACGCTCCCCGTCGTACCACAGTTCGTGACCGGTCCGGTTGATCGCTCCGCGCGGGCGAGCGTAGACGGCGACGGCGTGGAACCGCTCGCGGTCGGGTCTGACCCGGTGGACCGTCGTGTCGTCGTACACTGAGCCGTTGCGATACCGCCATCGAACGCTGGTCCGGGCAGTGTGCGACCTGCCGTCGAGAGCGCGCCAGTGGTCGGCGGCGATCCTATCTGCGTCGATCACACCGTCCGAGGCGCTCTCTGGAGATTCGGTCGGGACGGTCGGGACCGGCGCCGGCGTGACGGTGTCCCGGACCTCGGTGCCGGGTTGGCCGCCGAACCCGCCACAGCCCGCCAACACGCACAGGCCAGCGACCAGAATCGCCGGCGTGGGTCGATTCATCAGTCCCGCCAGTCCGGGTTCGCCCGCGGCGGACTGAAGACGTCGATGCCGCTGGCGGGTTCTTCGCCCTCGTTGCGCGCCGCGTGGGGTTCGTCGCCCGGGATCGTATAGGAGTCGCCAGAGCCGACGACGTACGCCTCGCCCTCGACGGTGAAGGTGAGCGCCCCGCTCGCGACGAAGCCGACCTGCTCGTGAGGGTGGCTATGCTCGGGCACGGCGGCGCCAGGCTCGAAGTGGAAGTGCTGGACGCTCATCCGCTCGCCGACGGCGAGCTGGGTCAGGTGGACCCCCTCGACAGCCTCGACGGTCTCCCGCGACGCGTGTGGGACCTCCTCCATACCCGCTCGTTGGGCGCGCGACACCTAAGACCTGACTCCGGGGCCGCCCACAGACTGGCCGCGTCTGGGGCCGAGTCCGAACGTTGAAATCCGAACGCGACCCAGGTCAGTCCATGTACGCCGTCGTGGGTTGCAGCGACTGCCAGGCCCTCTGGATCGTCGAGGGACGGCCCGAAACGACCCAGTGTCCGCGGTGCGGGGCGAGCCGGCAACACGCCAAGCGCCGGAAGTTCGTCGAGACGGACGACGAGGACCACGCCCGCGAGGTACGCGCGTCGATGCTGGCGAACCGCCAGGGCCACGGCGAGGAGTTCGCCGAACTCGAGTCGTTCACCGAGATGGAGGAGCGACTCGACGACGCCGGGGTGAGCGACGAGGAGTTCCTGACCGGGTCCGGGCTCGACGCCGACGAGGTCGCCGCGGCGGGCGAACGCGTCGAGAGCGGGTCGAACGGGAGTCAGAGCCGGAAGGAGACGGTACTGTCGGCGCTGCGGACGCTCGAGGAACCGACCGCCGAGGACGTTGAGGCCTACGCCACCGAACGGGGCGTCCCCGCCGACTACGTTCACGACGCGCTGGCGAAACTCGTCCGCCGCGGCGAGGTCTCCGAGAACCGCGGCACGTACCGTTTGCTCTGAGCCGCCGAGACGGCCGCGTTGGCTGGACCGTCAGCCGAACAGTCCCCAGAAGAGGAGCGTGTAGACCGGCGTCGAGACCAGGTAGACCAGTGCCAGCGCGAGGAGCCGTCCCGAGGGACCGGCGTCGTCGACCGTCGGCTGTGCGAGCATCTCCGCCGTGAACTCCTCGTGGTACCGGTCGTGGATCTGGTCGCCGAACTGCCGTCGCTCACCCGCGGGCCACCAGGAGGGACGGCGCAGCGACCCGGTCCGGACGCCGTACGAGTAGAACCCGACGGCGGCCGAGACGGGGCTGAACAGCAGCAAAAAGAGCGGCACGATCCAGTGGAGACCGTACGTCACCGTCGCGATGAGCACGGCGGCGACGGTCGCCACGGGCAGGACGGTGCCGGCCGCCGCGAGCGAGGCGAACTCTCGGGGTTCCATGCCCGGGCGCTCGCAGCGCGGGCCCAAAACAGTTAGCAGCGCTCCGGCGTGGTGGCCGTCGTCGCGTCAGACCAGGCCGAACGCCTTCGCTGCGGCGCCCAGCGCGGCGAGCGTGGTGGCGGCGAGCTTCGCGAGGGTCAACAGGCGGTGGGCGAGCGATACCGCGTCGTCGTCGGTTTCGTGGCTGTGCATGCTATCACCTGGAGACGTCCGCAGGTGCTGACCGGCGGACGCCATCACGAACTACCGGTGGCATCGGAATAAACCACAGCCAGCACCGGAGTGAAAGTAAAAGTTGTCGACGTGGCCGACTGTCTCGCTATCGGCCGAGCTCCTCGTGGGCGCTGGAGAGGTGCCGGGAGGCGAGCGCGGCGAGCAGGGAGAGTTCGCCGGCGAGGACACCGGCGGTGATGACTTCGGCGAGCGCGTCGGCGTTGGAGCCCGGCGGATCGCCACTTCCGCCGTAGCCGAGCACGTCGAGGCCCGCGGCCTGCGTCGGGAGCGAGGTGCCGCCACCGACGGTGCCGACTTCCAGGGAGGCGATGGTGACCGAGGCGTACAGCCCATCCTCGCGGGCGTCGACGGTGGTGATGGCGTTGGAGCCCTCGACGACCTGGGCGGCGTCCTGGCCCGTCGCGAGGAACGCGGCGGCGACGACGTTGGCGGCGTGGGCGTTGAACCCCAGCGCGCCGGCCTTGGCCGACCCGACGAGGTTCTTCCGGGTGTTGGCCTCGGCGATGGCGTCGGTGGTCGTCCCGAACCGCTCCTCGACGTCGTCGTGCGGGATGAGGACGTCCGCGGCGACGGTGCGGCCCCGGCCCTCGACAGCGTTTATCGCGGCGGGCTTCTTGTCCGAACAGAGGTTACCCGAGAGGGCGACGAGGTCCGCCGGCGTCTCGCTCTCGACGACGTCGCAGGCGGCCTCCGTGGCGATGGTGGCCATGTTCATCCCCATGGCGTCCTTGGTGTCGTAGGAGAAGCGCAGGAAGACGCTGTCCCCGACGACGTAGGGCGTGACGTCCTGCAACTCGCCGTGGCTGGTGGTGGCCTCGGCGGCTTCGGCCAGCGCATCGACGTTCTCCCGGACCCAGGCCGAAACTTCGCCCGCCTCGGCGACGTCGTCGACCTTGAAGACGGGCGCGCGGGTCATCCCGGACTTCAGGACGCGCGCCGTCGCGCCGCCCGCGTTCCTGATGGCGCTCACGCCCCGGTTGACCGAAGCGACGAGCGCCCCCTCCGTCGTGGCGAGCGGGAGGTAGTGCTCGCCCTCGGCCGCGCCGCCGTCGACGGGGAGCGGGCCGACGACGCCCATCGGCACCTGCGCTGCACCGATCATGTTCTCGATGGCAGAGTCGGCGTCGCTCGCTTCGAAGGTGTAGTCGCCGACGGGGTAGAGGTCGGCGTCCGTCTCGGCTTCGAGGAGCGTCCGGCGGGCCTTCGCCGCCGTCTCGGCGTCGGCGTGGTCTTCGAGTTCGTAGAGGCGCAACTCGCCCTCGCGCACGCGCTCGGCGAGAGACTCGTGGTCGGTCATGCAGGATGGGTCGGTGCGCTGGTTCCTAACAGTTGCCTTCCCATCGAGAACGTCTCCGGACGGGCGAATCCTTCACGCCTCCCGACAACACCGGCGATGACGATTCGATTCCGAGCTCTGGCCGAGAATACCCACCGGTCCGAACTATTGAAGGCAAAATCTTTTCAATAGTGCGCTTCGTTAGCTTCGAGTACCAACAGGTGTCCCATCGTGCCCGAAATGGAAACAGCCCACTTCGAGACTGACCTCAGTCTCTTCAAGTACGACAACCTCGAACAGCTCCCGGCGCCGTTCCGGGACCTCGGGGAGGACGAACGGACCGAGCGCATCGAGACCGCGCTCGACGAACTCGGCGACGACGTCGTCATCCTCGGTCACAACTACCAGCGACGCGAGATCGTGGAGCACGCGGACTTCATCGGCGACTCCTACCAGTTGAGCAAGGAGGCGGCCGATTCCGACGCCGACTACGTGATCTTCGGCGGCGTGACGTTCATGGCCGAGTCCGCGGACATCATCACCGACGACGACCAGTCGGTGATCCTCCCGAGCATGGAGGCTTCCTGTCCGATGGCGGGCATGGCCGAAGCCCTCCAGGTCGACGCCGCGTGGGCGGAGATCACCGCCGAGACCGACGAACGCATCATCCCCATCACCTACATGAACAGCTACGCCGACCTCAAGGCCTTCTGCGCCGAGCAGGGCGGCCTGGTCTGTACCTCCTCGAACGCGCACAAGGCGTTCGAATACGCCTTCGAGAAGGGAGACAAGGTCCTCTTCCTCCCCGACAAGCACCTCGGGGAGAACACGGCCTACCGGCTCGGCATCGAAGACGAGATCGTCGAGTGGGACCCCTGGGATCCAGAGTCCAAGGACGCGAGCAAGGCCGTGGAGAATGACGTCATTCTCTGGGACGGCTACTGCCAGGTCCACGAGCGATTCAGAGTCGAACACATCGAACAGATCCGGGCGGACCACGAGGACGCGAAGGTCATCGTCCACCCCGAGTGTCGCCGCGAGGTCGTGGAGGCCGCCGACAAGACTGGCTCGACGGCCACCATCTGCGAGACCGTCGAGAACGCCGACCCCGGCGAGACGTGGGCTATCGGGACCGAGATCCACCTCACCCACCACCTCCAGCGCTGGCACCCCGAGGTGAACGTGCTGCCGCTCTGCGGCGAGGCGTGCATGGACTGCAACGCGATGCGCCAGATCGACCCGAACTACCTCACCTGGGTGCTGGAGGAACTGGTCGAGGGCCGCGAACGCAACGTCATCGAGGTCGCCCCGGAGGAGAAGGAACTCGCGCAGGTCGCCCTCGACCGGATGCTGGAGATCTGAGCCATGACCGACCAGAACTCCGCCGAAACGACGGACGTCCTCGTCGTCGGCTCCGGCATCGCCGGCCTCGCGAGCGCCCTCGCTGCGGCCCGGCAGGGGAGCGACGTCGTCGTCGCGACGAAGGCAAAGCGCCCCGAGGGCGCCTCCTCCTGGTGGGCCCAGGGCGGCATCGCCGTCACCCGGGACGACCCCGAGGGATTCACGCGGGACATCCTCGACGCCTCCGACGGCACCGCCGACCCCGACGCTGTGGACGTCCTCGTCGAGAACGCGAACGACGCCGTCCGGGACGTGCTCGTCGATACGTTGGATGTGTCCTTCGATGAGAACGGCGAGGACCTGGACTTCGCCCGCGAGGCAGCCCACAGCGACGACCGGATCCTCCACGTCGACGCCTCGACTGGCAAGCACATCCACGTCCCGTTCCTGAACTACTTGGACGACAACGACTCCGTCGAGATCCGGGACGACACCGCCGCGCTGGAACTGATCCGTCACGAAGGCCGCGTCCACGGCGCGATGCTGGAACACGACGGCGACGTGGAACCGGTCTACGCCGGGTCGACTATCCTCGCGACGGGCGGCATCGGCGACCTCTTCCCGCGCTCGACCAACCCGGCAAACTCCACCGGTGACGGCGTCGGGATGGCCGCGCTCGCGGGCGCGGACGTCGAGGACATGGAGTACGTGCAGTTCCACCCGACGGTCTATCCCGGTGAGGACGGGAATCCCGAGGACGGTCCCTTCCTCGTCAGCGAGGCGGTCCGCGGCGAAGGGGCGCTCCTTCGGAATGGCGACGGCGAGCGCTTCATGCCGGAGTATCACGACGACGCGGAACTCGCGCCCCGCGACGTCGTGGCGCGGGCAGTCGCGGCCGAACGCGACGCGACCGGCGAGGTCACCCTCGACGTGTCGCCGCTGGAGTTCGCCGACGAATTCCCGGACCTCGCCGCGAAGTGCGAAGACAGGGACATCGACTGGGAAGACGGCATCCCAGTCGGCCCGGCGGAGCACTTCCTCTGTGGCGGCGTCGCGGTCGACGACCGCGGCCGCACCTCGCTCGACCGCCTCTACGCCGTCGGCGAGTGCGCCCGCACGGGCGTCCACGGCGCGAACAGATTGGCGTCGACGAGCCTGCTGGAAGGGCTCGTCTGGGGACTGCGCGCCGGGGAGGACGCCGCCGGGGAAGACCCGTCGGTCATCGAAGCGCCGGAGCTGCTCGAACGCGATCCCGAGCTTCCAGACGACTTCGCGCGCCAGAAATTCCACCGCCTCCGCCGCGTGATGGACGAGTACGTCGGCCTGGAACGCGACCCCGGGGACCTCCAGCGCGCGCTGGCCGTCCTCCGTCGCCTCAAGGGAGAGGTCGACGCGTACGTCCGGACGCGAACGTCGCGCTCGCTGTACGAACTCCGTCACGCCAGCGTCGTCGCGCTGCTCGTCACCCGCCACGCGCTGGAGAACGAGGAGAGCCTGGGTACTCACCACCTCGTCGACGACGCCGCGGAGGGAGCGCCCGAGAACGAGCCGACGGAACCGACCGCCGACGACTGATGATCCCCGATTCCAAGATAGAGGGCTGGCTGCAGGAGGACCTGGGGCACCACGACGTGACCAACCAGGTGCCCGGCGAGACGACCGGTCGACTCGTCGCCAGGGATGACGGCGTCGTCGCCGGACTCGACGCCGCCGTCGCAGTGTTCGACTACCTGGACGTCGACGCCGAGACGCCCGTCGACGACGGCGACCGTATCGAGGCCGGCGACGCCGTCCTGCGCGCCGAAGGGGCTGCACGGGACGTCCTTCGCGGCGAGCGCGTCGCAGTCAATATCGCGGGCCACGCCTCCGGCATCGCGACGAAGACCCGGGAGGCCGTCGACGCCGCGAGATCCGTCAGCGATCACGTTCGAATAGCGTGTACACGCAAGACGACGCCCGGACTCCGGGGGATCGAGAAGCGGGCCGTCGTCGCGGGCGGCGGCGACACCCACCGACTGGACCTCTCGCACATGGTGATGGTCAAGGACAACCACGTCGCCGAGATGGGGCTGGAAGCGGCCGTCGCCCACTTCCGCGAGCGCGTCTCGTTCGCGACGAAGATAGAGGTCGAAGTGGAGGAGCCGGCGGACGCGCCGCGAGCCGCCGAGGCGGGGGCAGACATCGTCCTGCTGGACAACATGAGTCCTGACGTGACCGAGCGAGCTGTCGACCTGCTCCGGGAGCAGGCAGGGACGGAGGTTCTGGCCGAGGCGAGCGGCGGGATTACCGTGGCGGACGTTCCGGACTATGCCGTGACGGGCGTGGACGTGATTTCGATGGGTAGCTTGACGCACTCCGCCGACACGCTGGATTACTCGTTCCGGACCGGGTGAGTCGTCCCGTTCCTTCCCCGCGGACCGACCGCGTTCGATCACCCGCGTAGTTCGTCTCGGAGGGCCCGAGCGAGCAGTCCGAACCCCGCGAGGAACGCGAACAGTGAGGGAATGTAGCTACCCGGTTCCGAGTAGTCAGCCCGGTAAATCGCGTAGTGACTCCCTTCGTACCGGACGATTCGTCCGGTCGCGTCGAGGTCGCGGTGAACAGTCCCGGTACCGTCCGGTACGACTCGCTGGAGCGGTGGTTCGAGGTGGTCGACGTCCCGCGCGATGGCGTCGAGAACCTCTCGGGACGAAACCGGCCGGAGGCCGACAGTGACGTCGTCGTATCGACCCTCGTGTATCCGCTCGTAGAACCGCCCGTCAACGTACGTGTACCGTTCCCCGGGCGAATCGAAGACTCCTGGTGGATCGTCGTACGTGTAATTTCGGTCGACAAGTTCGCGTTCGAGCAGGCACAGCCGAGACCGCTCCCACCCGTAACAACCGAGACCTTCGAATCCCTCAACGAACGATCGATCCCTGTCGTGTTCGAATCCCCCGTCGGTCGGCCGGATCTCGACGGACTCGTAGCGATAGCTCGGTTGCCCATAGCCGCTCACGTACGCCAGGGCGGGCGACGTGACCAGCAGGATGGCGAGGCCGAATCGGAGGAACCGGTACTGTCGCTTTGTGGGGGACCACCCACGGCCCAGGACGCTACCCATAGATCTCTCTTGGCTGACAGTCCGAACGGCCCTCCCTCAACGTTTCGTTTCGAGCCACGGTGGACTACGACTGGGTTATGTCGTCGATGCTCGCGCCGGGCAACCCGTCAAATACATCTCGTGGTTCCCTCGACTACAGTCCGTCACCGCCCGATTCGTCGATCATCGAGACCACTTCGGTCAGTTTGTGATCTGCGCCATCCATCTTCGAGGCGGACTCGATATCTTCGGCGTACGAGGCTAACACCTGCGGATTCTTTCTCGCGATCTTGACGAAATACTGGGTCGCATTGTACCCGGGATCCGTGAGGAGATCGTCAACGAGGCGGTCGAGGAGAGGTTCGACGACTTGAACGCTTCCGGCGGCGGTTTCGACGATCAAAGTTGCTATTTCCGCTGTCGCCTGGTTCCGGTCATCACGGTCTGGGAGATCCGCAAGGGCACTGGTGTCGATCAGGCCCGGGCGGTCGTCGGCGACAACGCCAAGCGGCCAAGCGATGTCCGTACGTGGGAACGGATCCTCCAGCTGCTTGCGGTCGTACCCGGTGATGTACACGAATCGGTCGAACTCCCACGACCGGTCCGGGTGCTTCGACTGAAGGTGTGACGCGAGCGTCTTACCGAGGTCAGGACTACACGTGGGGTCGTATTCGGCGAGACGTGCGAGTGCAACTGCGGCGTTGTGTCGGCGTTTGGAACGCGCGTCCTCGAAAGAGAGAACCAGGTCCGCGATACGGTCTGCGTGCGGACAGAGTATATCGGGAGCCCAAATCGCGAGCGAGAGTAGCCCCTCCGTGGCGACGCTACACTCGTACGAACGAACCTTGTCGAGCGTGGCCACGAACTCATCGACCAGCGGTTCTGCTGCGGATGGTCGTTCGACGGCGAGTGTGCTGACGAGTTTTACCCCTATTTCTCGGACGCCATCATCCTCGTTGCCGAGCAGTTCCCCGAAGGCGTCGGCTGCAGAGTCGAGTGCCGCTGGATTCTCTCCAGCCACCTGTTCGATAATGAGGCCGGTCACGTGTCCGTCGTATTCGCCTCTTCCGACAGCGTGGGCTGCGTCGGCGAGACGGTCTCCGACGAACGCAGAGCATTCGTTCGCGATCAGAGCCAGCGGGAAGACGCCTTTCGCGTCGTAGGGTTCGTCGTTATCGAGAGAAGCAAGCGTCAGGGCGGGGTCGGGCGCTTGCTCCGGATAGCGGTCGGCGAGTCGGGCGAGACTCGTTGCGGCCGTTCCACGCACGTCGAAGTCGAACGTGCCGAGCTGAGTGACCAGCACGTCGAATGTCTGGTCGACCAGCGCTGGTGACCGCTCTGTGACTGCTTGCAAGGCTTCGATCGCCCGTTGGCGCTGTTTCCGCTCACCAGTTAGCATGTCGACGAGCTCGGTCGCGACAGTTTCGCTGACGTCGTGGTCCTCAAATGCGACCAGTGCTTCGGCAGCACGGAGCCGTACTGGGTCGTCGTCGCCATCGATACGGTCGAGCAGCTCGGCTGTGTAGGGTCGGACCAGCGCCGGCTCGCCCCGTGCTAGGTCGACTATACAGTCAGCCGCCGCCCGACGGACGGTACCCTGATCGTCGTCGAGTCGGTCGAACAGTACTACGACAGCTGATTCGGGGTCGGGGTGATCGCAGACGAGTTCGGCCGAAATGTGATCGCTCGCCCGTCGGCGGACGACATCAGTATCGTCCTCTAGACACGTCGCGAAACCGACCGCCGCGAGTGTTCGGATCCGGTCACCGTCGTCGTACACCGCCGGCGATTCCCAGAGCCTGTCGTCGGGACGGTTCCACAGCACGCCCAGTACGGATTGGCGGATAGTGGAGTCAGGGTCCGTCAGTCTATCCAGTAGAACGTCGAGGTATGGTTTCGGTTGATCGTACTCGACGATGGCGAACGAAGCCATTCCCACCGCGGCGACGAGGTGACCTCGGACGAGCGGGTCGTCATCTCCTAGATGGGCCGCAAGTGGGGAGAGGTGACCATCGAGTGACTGGGCGTCTCCACATGCCTGTTCGAATAGCGTCCGCGCGGCGAGCCGTCGCTGCTCCCGGTCGCCATCTGTCAATCGGTCGAGCGACTCAGAAGGCGGCTGGGATGTCATATTCGCGGGTGAAGTAATCGAATACCGGGGCACCGTAGCTACCCTCGATACTGAATTCGTCCGTTTCGACGAGTCCAGATGGTTCCCGTTCGTAGTACCAACCAGTCGTCGTCATGGCCGTGTCGTAAACGTGGACGAGCAAAGCGCGTTCTATCCGGTCGTCGAGCTCGTGCAGCCTGTTCCGAACCGGAGCGATCCCACCTAACCCTGAAACCACCAGGTATTCGTCGTGAATCTGCTCTGGCTCGTCAAGTTCTTCTGCCGCCTGCAGATCGGTCCGGACGGCGTCGTGGTTCTCACCGGTCGTCGTCTCGACGACGACGTAGTTCTTGTCGGCACCCATACCATCGGGCCAGACAGTGCCGAGAGAAAAGTTTGCGGGGCTGTGGATGCTCGCAGATGATTTGCCAGATCTGTGGACTGCGATTATTCTCCACCAGCCACACTCAGTGGGCGGAAGCCTGGAACTTTTCGCCGCGAGGGGACGACGTGTCGATGATGACTGACTCCGTCTCTACCTGCGACGACCACGGTTACCACGAAGGGTCGACGTGCCCGTTCTGCGAGCGGTCCGGCGAACTCGTTCTCTCGGTCGACCGCCGCCGTCGACTCTCCAAGTTCGTCTCGGGCGCGCTGAGACACTTCCCCGGCGACGTCAGAATCGAACTGGACGACGCGGGCTGGACCACCCGCGAAGAACTGGTCGCCACCGTGGAGTCGAAGTACGACTGGGCGACCGCCGAGCATCTCGACGCCGTGGTCGCCACAGATCCGAAGGGGCGCTTCGAGCGCGACGAGCGCGACGGCAGATTGCTGGTTCGCGCGGCGTACGGCCACTCCGTCGACGTCGACCTGGAGGCGGCGGACGGTTCCGTCCCGGACACACTCTACCACGGGACGGCGCCCCGCAACCTCGACGCCATTCTGTCGGAGGGGCTCAGACCGATGGAGCGCCAGCAGGTCCACCTCTCCGGGAGTGTCGACGAGGCGCGCGAGGTGGGCGCGCGCCACGACGACGACCCCGCCGTCTTCGAAGTCGACGCGGCCGGCATGCGAAGAGACGGCCTCGACGTCGTCGCGCGCGGCCTGTCGACGTACACCACCGAACACGTCCCGCCCTCGTACCTCCGGCGGATCGATCGGTAGCTCCAGCCCCTCGGAATCGGCCGTCGACCCTGTCGATCTTTTAGTCAGAATTCCGAGGAGTACCGGCAGGTCCTGACCCGGACCGGTAGTTTTATTCTCGACATGACGGTGGGTGCGAGTGAGTATTCGTCCGGCCGCGATACCCACCAGTGTGACATGCCGACGGCAGATTCCGACCCAGAAATCGCGGGCAGCGACCCCCTCACCGAGCACCCGGTGCGCGAGTACCTTGGCGAAGACGAGCGCGTCCGCGCGACGCTGACGAACACCCGGGTCGGTATCGAGCGCGTCGACGACGACGACGGAACCGAGCGGATCGAACCCGACGCCGACTACGGGGCAGTCTCGGTCCTGACCGACCGGCGAGCGGCGTTCGTCGTGGGCCAGTCCGGTGGCGACGAGGTGACGTCGATTCCGTACGTCGAGTTCGCGGACGTCGACACCCGGACCGAGATGCTGACGCGCACGCTCGTCGTGGAGACGGAGGCCGGCGCGACCTGGGAGTTCACCGTCCGGGAGTCCGACGCACTCGACGACGCCGTCGAGCACCTGCGAGCGGCCATCCCCGAGCAACTCCTCGCCCGGGCGAGGGAGCACCGCGACGCGGCCGAAGCGGCCGTCGAGGACGGCGACTGCCAGGCCCGCATCGACGCGCTGGAGGCGACGGTCGAGGCGTTCCGCCGTGCGACAACGGTCGTCGACGACCCGGACATCGCCACCGTGGCGACCCGAGACGAGGCCGAGTCCGCCATCGCTGACCTCGTCGAGGCCCACCTCGGACGCGCCCGGGACTGCCGGTCAGTCGGCAACTGGTCCGCGGAGGCCGGCGACGCCGCGGACGCGCTCGACCACTTCGAGGACGCCTGCGACTGCTTCGAGCGCGCCCACGAACTCGCCGAGCGATACCCACCGGGCGACGCCGACGCCATCGCCACCGAACACGAGCACCTTCTTGAGAAGTGCGACTCTGTTAAGATCTCCGCGAGCGTATCGAGCGCACTGGATTGAGTCGACATCACTTGCGTCGATTGCTCGAACCTCGACTATCTGTTTCAGAGGACGCGAGTGTAACGATCAGATGAATCTGTGAGAACGGGTGCTGGGGAGACCAGAGAGGGAAACACCTCGAAAGCCCTCGGCGCGCTGGAGTCGCGCGGACCACACTGCGCGCGCTCGTTCCTCGCGTGCTTGCGGGTCCGTGCTTCCTCCACCCCGCCTCGCCCTTTCAGTCCTCCAGGGGCCTCACAGCACCGCAGCCCTGCCCTCCCCCTTCCACGCGAGCGAAGCGAGTGTGGGCTCGAAAGACGAGGTGTGCCGAGTCTTTCGGTGGGTCGGCCGACGAGACGGCCTCCCGGCCAAGCGGTTGCGGGGCGGTCAGGACGCGTGTCGCTCGCCGGACGGCGAGCGACCGGGGAGGAGTGGCGGACTCAATCGTGAGTGCGTTTCATCGCACGAGCGAGGCTGTCCCTGGAGGAATGAAAGGGCGAGGTGGGCTCCGGGAACCCCGGACTGATAAGCACCGCAGCGCAGCGAGGAGCGCAGTCGGTCCGCGGGACCGGAGCACGCCGAGGGCTTTCTTCGTGTTCGTGTCGGTACTGTGTCAGTGCTCTCCGAGTCACCAGATCGTTACAGACACTCCCTGTACTGAACGGTCCCGGGACATAGCGAGACCGCCGATCCCACGCGTTCGCCAGTCACTCCAGCAGCGACGAACCGGTCATCGCGTCGGGCTGCTCGAGCTCCATCAGCTCCAGAATCGTCGGCGCAAGGTCAGCGAGGGCGCCGCCGTCGCGCGCGGTCCGCCCACCACTCGTCCCGTCGGGCGCAAGGGAGATCAGCGGGACAGGGTTGAGCGTGTGGGCGGTGTAGGGGTCGTCGACGGTGCCCATGTCGTCGGCGTTGCCGTGGTCGGCGGTGATCAGGGCGTGGCCGCCGGCGGACTGGATGGCGTCGACGAGGCGGCCGAGTTGCTCGTCCACTGCCTCCACGGCCTCGACGGCGGCGTCGAACTCGCCGGTGTGGCCCACCATGTCGGGGTTGGCGTAGTTGAGGACCAGGACGTCCGGGTCGTCCGATTCGATGACGTCGATGGCGGTGTCGGTCACGACTGGCGCGCTCATCTCGGGCCGGAGGTCGTAGGTCGGCACGTCCGGGCTCTCGACGATTTCGCGGCGCTCGCCGTCGAACTCGACCTCGCGGCCGCCGTTGAGGAAGTAGGTGACGTGGGCGTACTTCTCCGTCTCGGCGAGTCGGAGCTGGGTGTGGCCGGTGTCGGCGAGCACCTCGCCGAGGGTGTCTTCGGGCTGGTTCGGCGGGTAGGCGACGGGCAGGTCGAAGGTGGCGTCGTACTGGGTCATCGTGACGAGCCGGACGTCCGGCGGCGTCGTCGGGACGTCCCAGGCCTCGGATTCGATGTCCGCGAGCATCCGGGTGAGCTGTCGGGCCCGGTCTGAGCGGAAGTTGAAGAAGACGGCGGCGTCGCCCTCCTGCATCCCCGGTTGGCCCTCGATAACCGTGGGTTCGACGAACTCGTCGGTGTCCCCGCGGGCGTAGGAGTCGGTGACGGCCTCGACACCCGAAGTCGCCCCGTAGTCGGCCTGGTGGTCGACGATGGCGCCGTAGGCCCGCATCGTCCGGTCCCAGTTCTGGTCGCGGTCCATCGCGTAGTAGCGCCCGGAGACGCTGGCGACGTGGCCGGTGCCGTGCTCGTCTATGTGGTCCTGCAGGGCCTTCAGGTAGCTTTCGCCGCCCTTCGGCGAGGTGTCGCGGCCGTCGGTGAAGGCGTGGGTGAGGGCCTCCGTCCCGCGCCGGGCGGCGAGTTCGATCAGCGCGTGGAGGTGTTTCTGGTAGGAGTGGACGCCGCCGTCGGAGACGAGGCCCATGAAGTGGACGCGGCCGTCGTTCTCCTCCGCGTACTCGAAGGCAGAGAGCAGTCGGTCGTTCTCGAAGAAGGCGCCACTTTCGATGTCGTCCGTAACCCTGGTGGAGTCCTGCTTGACGACGCGGCCGGCGCCGATGTTGAGGTGGCCGACCTCGGAGTTGCCCATCTGGCCGTCGGGGAGACCAACCGCCCGGCCGTGCGTCGTGAGCGTTCCGTGGGCGCCGGCGTCCCAGTAGCGGTCGAAGTTCGGCGTCTCGGCGGCGGCGACAGCGTCCCGGACGGTCGAGTCGGGATTGAGGCCCCAGCCGTCCAGGATGACGAGTCCGACGTGCATGGTCGAGAGGTCGCGTGCCCGCCGTAATATCCCTTCGATGACGCGAACGGAACCGTCGGACAGGCGGCGGAACGTCGGGTCCCAGCCCCACGATCCGCGTCGTGAGCGCCGCAGTTATAGGCCCGGCCGACGAACTACAGTGACATGAGCGACGGGACCGAACTGGACGATGACGACGAAACGGGCGGGAGCATCATCCGGCAGGAACTGGCCGACGAGATCGTCTCGTCCTCGCGCGCCGCGACGAGCGACACGCTCCGGTCGGTGACGTACTTCACCCGCGCGAACTACCAGCAGCTGTACCTCCGCGAGGACCTGGAACGCGACGCCGACCTCGACGAGTTCGTCGGCCACGAGTGGCGCGACTTCAAGGAGACCCAGAACGCCTACCAGACGACCGAACTCGGCCCCTATCACTTCACCGTCCGCGTCTTCGAGAACGGCTATCTCCTCCGGATCACCACCGAACGCCAGGGCGTCATCATCACGACCGACGGGCTGACGATGCGCGAGTACGAAGAAGTCGCGGAAGTGCTCGAACGACTGCTGCAGGAAGAATCCGGCTAAGCGTAGACGGCCGAGAAAACACTTAACCCGAACCCGAAGAAGGGTTCGAGCAATGACCCTGGACCCGGTCCACGTCGACGGCATCGCGCGACTCGCGGGCCGCATCACGCAGGGGGTCGACTCGACCGACCACCGGGACTTCGCCGGCACCGTGTGGAACGACCTGCTCGACCCGCTTCTTTCTGATGGAAAGCCCGTCCTCGAACCGGTGGAGGAGCAGGCCCGGATGCTGGTCGACGTCCAGGACGCGGCGCTTCAGGAGCCCCCGTTCCCAACCCAGCACGGACTGGACTCGGGGACGATCAACCCGACGACGTTCAAGAACGGCATCGTCCTCGACGTGGCCCAGGCCGCGATGGCGTCGGTGCCCTCCGACCTGGACCTCCACCGCGGCCGGACCATCGTCATGACCGCCCACTCGAACGACGTCTCGGTGGCGCTGGGCGAGGAGTGGACGATGCAGGACGAGGGGTACGCCCGCGAGCGCATCCTCCAGGTCCCCCGCGTCGACCGGTACGAACAGGACGTCGTCCACGCGCTGGCGCTCTACCTCGCCGAGAGCGAGCACGCGCTCAAGGAGGCCGACCTGGTCGACGACCTCCTCGTTCTCGACGGCCCCGTCTACCCCACCGGGCTCCTCCAGTGGGCCGACCACGACCCGGAACTGGCCGAACTGCTCGTCAAGGACGACGTGCTCGACGTGGTGGCAAACTACGTCGCCCTCGTCGAGGAGTTCGTCGAGCGCGACGCCGCCCTAGCCGGGTTCGTCAAGTCGACGACGTCGAAGGCCATCACCCGCATCGTGCGGAAAGAACAGGGCAACGCGCCGTGGGCCAACGACGCCGCGTTCTTCCGGCAGGTGCTCGAACGCCACGACGACGAGGGCGAGCGCATCACGGACGCGCTGACGTTCACCAACTGGTTCCGCTCGCGCGTCGGGACGGACGAGGTGCTCTCGACCAGCGGCGACGCCCTCGGTATCGAGCGGGAACTCGAACCAGCGGCCTACGAGGTCACCTTCTTCGTCGTCTACGACCCGCGCGAGGACCTGCTGTACAGAGTGGAATCGCCCTACGGCATCACCCGCGACGAGGAGACGCGGGACGCCATCACCCGCCAGGTGCTCGCCGACGTCGCGGCCGAGCGCGGCCCGCCGCTGGCGGTTCGCAAGGCCGACGAACTCGCCCGCATCGGCGGCGACGAGAAGGAAGCGCTCCGCGAGGAGATCGAACGACAGTTCGACAGCGAGCAACAGCGGGAATACAACGATAAGCGGTGGGGGGTGGCGTTCGAGGAGTAGGGAGGCGCCGAACGAAGTGAGGGGCCTCCGCAACGACGAGCGGGAGCGACTGAAAGGAGCGACACGCGAGGAGTAGGATGGTTCCGACCGCAGGGAGGAACCATCTTCATAGCGAACGGGGAGCGAAGCGACCCGTGAGCGGTCGCCGGACGAACGGCCTCCCTGTGAAAAACAGCTAATATTAAGTATTATAGGAGTAATATTTTTACCCCTTCACATTCACATGTCGGATGGACATGAGTTCAGACGAACAAGTCCACTTCGTCGAAGACCTGGAAGAGCGGACGAACGCGTCCATCGCGACGCCGACCACACTCGCCGTGGGCGAGGAGGGCGGTGGCGGTCCGATCACGATGGCGTGTTTCGAGACGGGTTGTTGAGGTATCGATCCCCGAACCGTCGCGACTCACACCGGTCGCTCACACGAGGCCGGCGAGGGTCGCGGCGACGTATCCCATCATCACGAGGCCGAACAGCGTGACGGCCGTCGAGAGCGTCGCGTATAGCGCACCGACGCTCGGTTCGAGGTTCTTCAGGTCGCGGACGCCTCGGGTGTGGAGGTTCGTCGCGCCGAACCAGTCGACCAGCATCCAGTAGCCGTCGCCGCGGACGAAAGGGTTCAGCGAGAAGAGGAGCCGGACGTACTCGAAAATGGGGAGGACGGCGAGCAGGTACGACGCGGGGAAGACGAACAGCGAGAGCGCCGCGAGGACGAGACACTGCAGACAGTCCAGGACCGGCCCGGCGAGGTTGATCCAGACGCGGACGCTTCGCGGGCAGCGCCAGGCGTCGTTCGTTCGCGTCACGAACGCCGGGAAGACGCCGTTGAGGAGCGTCAGGTCCAGCGACGGGCGGAAGTACGGGCGGGCGGCGAAGTAGTGGCCCGCCTCGTGAACGAGCGCGAGTGCGACGAACACCGGGACGGCGAGGAGCAGGTCACCGACGACGCCGCCGCCGAGGCTCGGCGCCGTCCCGGTGCCGACAGGCATGCCGGTGATCAGGAGCCGGTAGCCGACGTAGGCCGTGAGCAGGGCGAACGCGACACCGAACGCGAGGAGCCGCGGCCAGAGCGTGACACCGGGTGGCGTCTCGTGACGGGTGACGGAGCCACCGGAGTGGAGAAAGTCGGCCTCGCGGAGGTGGTCGACGGCCGCGCGCTTCTTCTCGGAGAGGTCCGCGACCCGGCGCTCGCCCGCCGCGACGGCCCTGAGGTCGACCAGCAACTCGCGGTCGACCCGCTTGTAGTTGCCCGCGTCGTCGCGCAACCACACCAGCCCCTCCGTCTCGCCCCACGTGAACCCGAACGTCCCCTCCGCGTCGTCGCTCATCGGTCGAGGAAGGCGGCGAGGTGGCCGGCGACGTCGGTGCCCGCCCGCTCGTCGAAGGCGGCGAACATCGGCGAGGGGTTCGCTTCGAGGACGGCGAACTCGCCGTCCCGTTCGATGACGTCGACGCCCGCGAAGCGCAGGTCGAGGACGTCGGCGGCGCGGACCGCGGCACGTTGGACGGCCGAAGGGACCGACGCCGAGTCCACCTCGTGCTCGCCGAGGCGGTAGTCGAGTTCCTCGCTCCGGATGTGGCCCGTCGCGACGACGTCGCCGCCGACGACGAACAGGCGGTAGTTCTCGCCCGCGACGCGTTCCTGGAACTGGACGGGGGCGTTGGCGAGGCGGTCGAGACGGTCCGAATCGAGATCAGCCGGCGTTATGGACCGGGCGTGCCCGCCGCCGCCGACGGGTTTGTAGACGGCGTCGTCGACCCGCTCGACGAACGCGCTCGCGGCGTCGGGGTCGTTCGTCGCCAGCGTGTCGGGCACGGGGATCCCGGCGTCCTCGAACGCGGCGAGCTGGTACGGTTTGAGTCCGTGCACCGACTGGGCCGCGACCGGATTGACGACCGGGACGCCGCGCGATTCGAGGTGCCTGAGGACCGACGTGACCAGGCCCCGGTACTCCCGGACCTGGTTGACCAGCGAGTACGGGCGGTCGGCCAGGTCGTCCTCGAACTCGGGACCGCGGGGGTCGAGGCCGATGCGTCGGAGGTACACCGACGTGATCCGTTCCGGATTAACTGGCTCACCGACGACGGTCCGGGTCCCCGATGGAGCGGTCTCGGAATCGAAGTTAGAATGGGAATCTGTCTCGGAGGGACCAGTTCCGGAACCGACCGACAGGGAAACCGGCTCCGCTCCGGGCCAGTCTCCCGAGTTCCACAGTTCCCACTCGGCGTCCCGGTCGTCGAGGGCCGCTCCGACCGAACGGACCTGCGGATCGTCCCGCGTTCCTAGGAGCGCGACCACCATGTATCGATCCGAACTGTCGGCCGTAAAATAAAAAGAGCTTTCGCTGGTTCTATCCCGCGCCTCACGCCGTGCCGCCGGCCGCTTCGAACCGTTCGACGGTAACGTCGACGTCCGCCGCTGGCACGCCGACCCGGGCGAACTGCGTCCGGACGTGTTCTTTCGCGGCGGCGACGGCTTGCTCGCGGTCCTCGAACCCCCGGGGCATCGGCGATTCGAAGGCGACGCGGACGTCTTCGTCGCCGAAGCGCTGGACGGCCCCCCCGGAGGCGACCGCGTAGAACTCGTCGCAGACCCAGACGAACGCGGCGTTCTCTTCCGGTGCACCCCGGAACGAGGGCGCGCGCTCGCCGTCCTCGTAGAGCGTCCCCGTCAGCGTCGTTCCACCGGCACTCCCACTGATCTGTAGCATCGTTTGTGCTATGGTACCAGGCGTAACAAGCGTTGCCCCGGTAGCTTTTTGCCAGACGCGTCGACCGACACCCGGCCGGACGGGTCAACGACGAACGACGTCGACCGCCACGGGGAGGTGGTCCGACGGATAGCGGGTGTCGTCGCGGTCCGTGAGCGCGGCGTACCCGGTGACCGAGCAGTCAGACGGGACGAAGACGTGGTCGATCTTGCGCCCGGGGTCGAGTTCGTGGAAGTCGGTTCGCGTGGTTTCGGGCCCGTGACGGAACGTCGCGGTCTCGGCGGCGGGTTCCAGCCGGCGGCCGTCGCCCAGGTCCAGTCCGTCGAGTCGTGCGTGTGCGGGTTCGCCGGCGAGACAGTTCAGGTCGCCCGTCACCACCGGCGTCGTTCCGTCGGCAAGTTCCCGCACGCGTTCCGCGACGAGCGCAGCGCCCTCGCGTCTCGCCACCTCGCCTCTGTTGTCGAGGTGCGTGTTCACGTGGACAAGCGGACGCTCCGCCGTCGCGTCGTCGAGTCGCGTCCAGGTCGCGACGCGCGGATGGTTGCCGTCCCAGCCGCGGCTCCCCGGTTCGTCGGGTGTCTCCGAGAGCCAGAACGTCTCCGAATCTACGAGGGAGAACCGGTCGGTCCGAACGCCGATGGGCGCGTGTTCGCCCTCGCCGTCGGTCGCCAGCCGCGATTCGCCGACCCACTCGTAGCCGGGTAGCGCCTCCTCCAGATAGTCGAGCTGGTGGGCGAAGGGCTCCTGAAGGCCGATCACGTCGGGCGCGTGGTACCGGATCGTGTCGGCAACCAGGTCGCGCCGGTTCGGCCAGGCGTCGTCCCCGTCGTCCGCCGTGTCGAGACGGACGTTGAACGTCATCACGCGCAGGGGATCCATACTCGTGGAATACGGTGCCACGAGGGTAAGCGTGTCGTCGGGGGAAACCGGTTTGTCCGGGGAGCGTGTGCACAGTCCTATGTCCGATCTCGGGGATTTCACGGAATTTGAGGGCGACGACGGCCGCGAGGGCGAACGGAGTGAGCCCTCGGAAGGGGCGAGCGGGGACGAAGGACCCGCGAGCCAGCGGACTGCGGCCGAGGACGCGCCGGGCGGACGAGAATCGGCTGACGACACCGCCACGGACGACTTCGAGGAGTTCGCCGTCGAAGCGACGGGGCAGGACCACGGCCTGGGCGTCCTCTCGGCCTCGGAGGGGCTGACCATCAGCGAGGACGAGATGGAGACCTGCCTGCGGGCCTACGTCACCGTCGGCAACCGCTCGGACGTCCGCATCGGCAAGTACCTGCTGGCGCCCTATCCGGACGGCGAGCGGCTGTTCTGCCGGATCACCGGCCTGGAGTACGCCCAGGAGTTCCGCGCCGACGACGCTACCGAGATCCACGCCCGCCGGGCGATGCGTTCCGGCGGCATCGACGAACAGGACTTCAAGTTCATGGCCGAACTGGAACCCGTCGCCGTCCTCTACCAGGACGAGGACGGGCTCAAGCGCCGAATGACCGACCGCGTGCCGAAGCCCGAGACCGTGGTTCGGCAGGCCACCGACAAGAACGAGATCAAGACCGGGCTGAAGATTCCGGAGGACGGCGTCTTCCTTGGCCACCTCTCAGTCGGCGGCGAGAAGGTCCGGACCGCCGCCGAACCGCCGACCATCGACTACCGGCTGAAGGACGACTACTCGGAGGGCGACCCGCTCGTCTTCCGCCACACGCTCGTCGCGGGCGGGACGGGGTCGGGGAAGACCCACGCCTCGAAGAACGTCCTCCGGCAGTACCTCGCCGACGAGCGCTCCTATCCCGTCGAGGGGGAGAACCGCGAGGCCGCCCCCTGCGTCGTCATGTTCGACCCGCAGGACGAGTACTCCCAGATGCACGGCGATGGCGACCTGTCTCAGGAGTTCGCCCGGCGCTGCGAGCGCGAGGGCATCGCCTACGGCGGTCACGAGCAGACGACGGCGTTCGTCCCGAAGGTCGAGGGCGCCGACTACTCGGCCAGCCACCACCGCGCCGAGCAGGTCGAGTTCACCATCCCGTTCACGATGGTGTACGACAACCCCTGGCTCATCGCGGGCAGCCAGCTCAACGACAACCAGTACAACGCCCTCCAGTTCCTGCTCGACCGCTTCCGCCGCGAGTACGGCCCCGGCGGCACCTACGACCAGTTCCGGACGTTCCTCGACGACCCCGTGCTGAAGGAGGAACTCGACGAACAGGGACGGGTCCACGAGGCCACCTTCGACGCCATAAAGCGGCGCGCCTATGGCTTCGACGGCATCTTCGACCAGGACGCCCGGCCCATCACCGATCTGGTCGACCAGTTCGTCCGCCCCGGCCAGTTGAGTTGCGTCCCGACGTACCACGTCAACAACTCGCGGAGCAAGACGACGGTCGTCCTCGCGCTCGCCTCGATGCTCGTCGACGAGAAGCTCTCGAACAACCCGAACTTCCAGCGCATCAAGGACACGCCCCTGGTCGTCGGGATGGACGAGGCCCACAACTTCCTCACCGGCGCGGACAACGTCCAGGCCCGCCAGGTCATCGGGAAGTTCACCGAGGCCGCGAAACAGGGCCGGAAAGAACGGCTGGGGCTGTTCCTCATCACCCAGGACCCCCAGGACATCGCCGACCCGGTTTTCAAACAGATCAACTCGACGGTCGTCCTCAACCTCGGCGACGAGGACGCAATCTCGGCGGTGAACATCCCGACGAACCTCGAATCGAAGGTCCCCTACATGGAGAAGGGCCAGATGGTCGTCTACTCGCCCGACAACTCCGAACCCGTGGAGATTCAGGGGCTGCCGTACTGCCTGACCCGACACGGACGGGACTAGGGATCAGTAGTTGTGTGTATTGAACGGTTGGTCCTCAGTTGAGCCAGTGAAACGAATATTGACAGCAACACCCAGAAAGCCCTCGGCGCGCTCCGGTCCCGGGGCTTGCTGCGCTCCTCGCTCCGCT